>NZ_CP178241.1:0-2601026 GCF_047037175.1 Staphylococcus simulans
CGGCGGTATCGGTGCATCGATTATTTATTTTTTAATGGCAAGCGCAAGTATATACAATGCGATTAACTGGTTGACATGGGCGCAATTTGCGGTATTGACTGCCAAAAGCGGCGGTATGGCGTTTATCGGAGGCATGATGCTCAATGACAAACGCAAGTGAATATCTGGCAAAACATGAATTCGAAGCTGCTAAGAATAAGATATACGAACGTATCAATGATAATGACCGTAAGCATACAGAAGCAATCAACACATTAGAAAAGACGGTCAATCGGCAAATATCCTTACAAGAGCGCTCCTTCGAATCACAAGAGCGTTCTGAGAAGCATTTAGAAAAGCTGAGTGGAACAATGGAACGTTTAGGTGATGAAGTGATTGATATTAAATATAAAGTCAAATCACATGATGACACCTTGCATAATGTCCAAAGTGTCATTTCTGAAAAGCAAAAAGGCAACACACAGATAGGTGTCGCAATTATATCAGGCGTAGTTGCGGTTATCGTTGCGGCATTTGGATTGGCACAAGTATTTTTCTAAGTCGGCGTTTAACGTCGGCTTTTTACTATATGGAGGGATTTTATGAATTGGAAATTAAGAATTAAAAATAAAACAGTGTTGACTGGGATAATCGGCGCTTTACTATTATTCATTAAACAAGTCACAGAATTATTCGGGTTAGACTTATCCACACAGTTAGAACAATTGAGTGCCTTAGCGGGTACAATTATTACTTTACTTGTCGGCTTAGGTGTTATTGTAGATCCGACAAGTAAAGGTATTAAAGACAGTGGTATTGTACAAACTTATACAAAGCCTAGAGATAGTAATAATACAGATGAAATGGTTCAGTGGCAGAATCAAGCGATTGATAAAGAATTTGCCTACACTGAATTTAACGATGTTATGGCGGAAGAAGTTGAATTCGAAGAAGGTCTGAGAGATGTTGAAGATAATGACCGTTTGGTTAGAAATTATGATAATAGTATTGAAAATTCAGGTGTAATGCTTGATACAAGTGAACAAGTGAGTGGGGTGATTGAAGATGACCAAAACACAAAATCAAATTAACAATATAGTCAACGGTTATCTTGGTAAATATGTAGATTTTGATGGATATTATGCTTACCAGTGTATGGATTTGGCAGTTGCTTACGTATATGATTTGACGGACGGAGCAACAAGAATGTGGGGGAATGCAAAAGATGCACCAAAAAATTCGTTCCCTAAAGGTTGGAAAGTTATAAGAAACGAAGCGTCTACTGTACCTAAAAAAGGTTGGATTGCCGTTTGGACTACCGGAATATATTCAACTTATGGTCATATTGGTATCGTTTATAATGGTGGTAACACTTCCCAATTGCAAGTATTGGAACAAAACTACGATGGATTAGCCAATTCACCTGCTAAATTAAGATGGGATAACTATGCAGGACTCACACACTTCATCATTCCTCCAACAAATGGTAGTACAAATCCTACAGGTTCAGGTGTTAAGACAGGCGTAAGTGCTAAAACACCATTGAAAAAACGTAAAATAATGCTAGTTGCAGGTCACGGATATAACGATCCAGGCGCCGTGGCAAATGGTACAAATGAACGTGATTTTATTAGAAATAATGTTACTAAAAGAGTTAAGTCATATCTTGAAAAAGAAGGTCATGAGGTTGCGTTGTATGGTGGAAATTTGCAGTCGCAAGATATGTACCAAGATACTGCATTTGGTCAGAATAAAGGCAACTATAAAGATTATGGGCTATATTGGGTACAGTCTCAGGGGTATGAAATTGTAGTTGAATTCCATTTAGATGCTGCAGGTAGCAGCGCAAGTGGTGGTCATACTATTATTCCTTATGGTACTAAGGCAGATAGTATTGACAGCAATATTCAAAATGCAATTCACAAACATGTCGGCACAATCAGAGGCATTACTGGTCGAGCTAATTTATTAAATTGCAACGTTGCAAAACAAATCGATATTAACTACAGGCTCGTTGAGTTAGGTTTTATCACGAATAATAATGACATGAACAACATCAAAAACAATCTTGACGCTTATTGTAAAGATATTGCCGAGGCAATTAACGGTGGCGCTATCAAAACTGGGCTGGGTAGTGCTAAGAAGAAAGTTAATGTGGTGAATACACCTAGAGGTTGGAACAAAAATAAATATGGCATATTGTGGAAAAAAGAAACTGCTAATTTCACTTGTAATGTACCTCAAGGCATTATTACTCGACGTATTGGTCCAGGTCGTAAATACCCACAAGCTGGTGTTCTGAAAAAAGGTCAGACTGTTAGGTATACAGAAATTCAAAATAACGATGGTTTTATTTGGATCAGTTGGATGACCAACTCAGGTTATACTGTTTATATGCCAGTAAGGCAGGTTAAGTCAGACGGAAGTTTAGGCCCGTTATGGGGGAGCATTTATTAGTTTTTAAGACGGGTTAATATCCGTCTTTTTTCATAATAAATGTGATATAGTTAATATAAGGTGATTAAATTGAAAGTAATAAATGATAATTTTATATTCTACAAAGGTAAAAACTGGATAAATTTATGCTTTATTTGCCAATCCGTACATGGAACGGTGTCGCACCGCCAAATCATGGTGTGGGAGACCTTTGGGGTAGTATCGGTTAAATAGATATGCTATCTTAGACATAGACTGCTGATGTCACTTACAACAATTGATACTATATTATGAGTTCATGGATTATGATGTCCATGATTTGAGGGTTATCTACGGGTAACCTTCTTTTTTATTTTGTAATCTTTTTAAGGTTAATAAAGAATATGATAAAATAAAATTGTAGCAATCAACCCTATTATTTTCCGCCCTTTTGGGCGGTTTTTATGTATAATAACTTTTAAATAAATTTGCATACTAATGACCCCATTGCTATAAAGCAAGGGGCCAGTAAACAAATACAATCAGATAGGGAAGTGTTGATATACAACACTGCTTTTAATTTTTTGTAAGTCAGGGACGAGACTTACGATATATATATCCATTATAATTAGTGTCTAAACATTAAATAGGAGAAATATCTAAAGTAATAAAAATCCCCTTATTTTTTGACTATTATAAAGTGTATTATTATATTAATTGCAATATCTTTAAGATATTGTGAGATGTGTAGTCCCTCTAACTACCATTACTATAAAAGTTGTGGTAATTACGTTAAAAAGTCTTGATTGTGTAAGAAGAATAATAAGTCTTAAGGTTGCTTTGGCAGCCTTTTTTAATCTCTTTTAAATTGATTTGAAAATGTGTTAATATATTAAATAGAGAGATTTTGGAAGATGATTTTTTATATTTAAAACACCTCCTATTAAGGTGGTGTTTTTTGTTGATTATAAAAAGGGAGCATGCTATAATTTAAAATACAATATGTTATTTAAAGACATATTGTATTTCTAACCCCATGATGTTGAGTAAAATATTTCTATTATTTGATTAGGTATTTTCATTATATTCAAACTAGCCATATCAATGAAAATACAGCCACCTTTCGAGGTGGTATACATATTTTATCTAAGTATTGTGTAGTGCTTTGACAAAATTAAAGTTCTGTATTAGTATAATAACTACAGTATTAAAAGATACTGTAAAGTTTATAGTTTCTCTATCTGGTATTCTTTCGAATGTTTTTATAAGGTCTTGACTACACAGGAATGAATGATAGGGCTTAGAGGTTGCTTCGGCAGCCTCTTTTATATATAACGAAACCCACCCATTAATTTAGGTGGGTTTTTTGATACCATTTTTGATACCATTTTTGATACCATTTTGTTGAAAAACAGTAAATTTCAGAAAAATAGAGTGCTTAAAAACCGCGTCAAATCAACGTTTTTAATTTTGTAAATTTTAGAAAAACCTCATTTCCAATCGAAATGGAAGGTTCTATCGGTTAAGCCATTAATGTTCATTTGAATATAAGCATGCATACTGTACTGCACCCCTAAAGTTGAACCTGAAATACTCAACTTTAGGGGTGTTTATTTATGAGGAAAAATATAATGATGTTATTGGAAGTCGTTTTCTCACGATTTTTATTATTTATGTAATAATATTTATGGTATTTGATTTCATCTACTATTTTACGTGCTTATTTCAAAAATATATTTTAAAGCCAGAAAGTAAGCAGTTTTATCTGAGTCTTACTTTCTGGCTTTATTTTAGTTCATAAAAGTAAATGGTTAGGAGATAAAGAATTGTTTGTCTTATCTTTTTAGAGACAAACAATTCTTTATCGCTGTTTTATTATTATTAAATAAGTCATTTATACGAATGATTGATTGAGTAAAACTTTGAAGTGATTCATTTAAATTCTGTATAACGCATCCATTATAGATTTCTTCAGTGCTTTCATCTAAATTTACATTAAATGTCTGAATATATTTGTATAGCAGTTTAAGAGTTGATTTCTGCTCAAATAACTCAGGTTTTTGCGATTTTAAATTAAATATTGTATAGCCATCGTCACTAAGTGTGACAGTCTGCTTATCATCGCTAATGATAACATAAAGTATGATGTTATCCATCGTACAATCTTTAAAAGGAATTTCTATACGAAGTGTATGTGAGTTTATTTGTTTGAAATCTATTTGATTATGATACCAAGAGATATAGTTGTTTTTTAAGTGATGTACATTTAGTATTTCCATAGGTGTTCACTACTTTCGATCTATATTGGTAAATTTTAAAAACGATAAATAAACTGTATAAAGTGTGTTGGTATTTGGAAAATCGGATGGTTTAAGTGCATATGCATATCTATCTTTTTTCTCAAATTGACTATTATATATATGAATATGACTTTTTGGGGCGATAGAATTATCTGGATTCATATGATTTCCTCCATTGATATCTACCCTGACTAAAGTATGGCCGATATTTTGAAATAATAAAATAATTGTAAAACTATCAGGGTCTCTAATACCTTTTTTAATAAATAGCACATAATATATATGTAAGTCAAGGCTTACAATGTTTTGCCTAATATTTAGAGGCTTTATCATATTAACTTTTAGTAAGTGTATATTGATTTGCGATAAGCTTATTTTAAGTTCATTAATCAAAATAAGCACCTGTTCTGGGGTTAAGTTATTAAGGTTGAGGTTATTCATGAAGTAATCTCCTAGAGGTTGGTTAGGTATGAGGAAGAAAATCGATAAACTTATATTATACGAAGGGTTAGCAAAATGTCTACTTATTTGAATGAGTAATTTAGTTGGTTCTCTTGGTTGGATAACCAACGTTAAAATTAAGTAATACTCATAAGGGAGTTTGTCTTTATTAAAAGTATTTTTTAAAGATACTACATTTCACTTGAAAATTCGGTACAATGATAAGTAATCATTGAATTTTGAGGGAAGCGTTGAACTTGTTCGGTTTACATAAATAGAGAGATGGGAATTTAAGAAACAATACACGCTTTTTGACTGAGTTCAATAAGAGTTTTAAGGGAGCGTTGGCCATCATGATTATAGCTATTATTATTTTGATTTTTGTTTCTTTCTTCTTTTCTGGCAGTGAAACGGCACTTACTGCCGCAAATAAAGTGAAATTACAGACTGAAAGCAGGAAAGGAGATCCAAAGTCTACTAGGTTATTGGCACTTTTGAATAAACCTAGAGATTTTATCACTACGATTTTAATAGCGAATAACAGTGCAAATATCGTATTGCCTACGTTAGTTACAATTTTAGCTGTACAACATGGCTGGAATGTGGGGATTGCGTCATTAGTCATTACAGTTGTAGTTATTATTGTTTCAGAAGTAATACCTAAATCTATTGCAGCTACATACCCAGATGCGATATCTAAGCTTGTGTATCCAGTAATTCATTTCTTTGTGGTAATTTTAACACCCATCACTAAAGTACTAAATGGTTTAACAGGTTTAATTAACCGCATGCTTGCGAATGATAAATTCCAAAGTCAAACGATGTCTAAAGAGGAAATACGTACCATGGTAACTATCGCAGGTGCACAAGGTGCCTTTAATGAGTATGAACGCGATCGCCTTCAAAGTGTTTTGACTTTCCAACAACTACGTGTAAAGAACGTAGATACTACACCGCGTGTGAATGTGACTGCTTTCTCAATCGATACACCTTATGACGAGGTATATGACATCATTATGACACATCCCTATACGCGTTATCCTGTGTATGAGGATGATATTGATAATATTGTGGGTGTATTCCATTCTAAGTATCTGTTAGTTTGGAGTCGGAATCATAATAAATCATTACAAGATTATATCTCTCAACCGCTCTTTGTGAATGAACATAATAAAGCAGAGTGGGTGATGCGTAAAATGATTGCGACGCGAAAACATATTGCGATTGTTTTAGATGAATATGGCGGCACAGACGCGATTATTACAATGGAAGATTTAATTGAACAGTTACTTGGATTAGATATTGAAGACGAAATGGATCAACATGAACAGAATAAAGTCGATGAACGTTTGAAAAATAGACAAAAGCCAAAAGCGAATCAATCATCTTTATAGGGAGTGTTCACATATGTGGTCAGATACAAAAATCACAACACAACTCGGGATACGTTATCCCATTATTCAAGCAGGTATGGCAGGCAACACGACACCTGAATTAGTCGCAAATGTTAGTAATAGCGGCGGATTAGGTACAATAGGTGCAGGCTATTTCAGTTTAGAGAAACTTGCGGATGAAATCGATAAAGTGAAATTATTAACCACCCAGCCTTTTGCGGTTAATTTGTTTGTGCCAAGTAAACAGCATATTAAACCAGCACAAGTGGAATTAATGAATGCATGGCTGAATCCTTATCGTCGTGCTTTGGATTTAGAACAACCTGTGGTGAACTTATCTGAGTCACAAAAGCTAGAACAACAAATTGATATTTTAATTGAAAAACGTGTGCCGATTGTAAGTTTTACTTTCGGTATTCCAGATGTACATTTAATTCGCAAAATGCATGAACATCATATGATTGTGATGGGAACTGCCACATCTGTTGAAGAGGCGATTGTGAATGAAGAAGCAGGTGTGGATATTGTCGTGACACAAGGCAGTGAAGCGGGTGGACACCGTGGTTCATTCTTAAAACAAAAAGATGGTCAATATCCGATGATCGGCAGCATTTCACTTGTACCGCAAGTGGCGGATGCAGTTTCAATACCTGTTGTTGCGGCAGGCGGTATAATGGATGGCAGAGGTGTACTTGCGAGTCTGATTTTAGGTGCTTCAGGTGTACAGATGGGTACAGCTTTCTTAACATCACAAGAAAGTGGTGCAGATATTGCGTATAAGCAAGCGATTTTAAATAGTACGGATACTTCTACGGTGTTAACGAAGGTGTTTAGCGGTAAAATGGCACGTGGCATTCGTAATGAATTTATAGACTATTTGTCAACATTTCGTGGAGAGGTACCGGAATATCCGATTCAAAACCAATTGACTTCAGCAATTCGCAAAGCATCTAAAGCTAACCATGACCAGTCGCTTATGTCATTGTGGAGTGGTCAGACACCAAGACTTGCGACTAGTCGTAAAGCAAGTGAAGTCATTGAATCTATCGTTCAACAAATTGAAGACATGCGATTTAAATCATAGAAATATAGGTGTGATAAGTACTGCGTTGTATAAGATGCAGTGCTTATTTTTACTTCTATTTATAAAGTGCAGTAAACAGGTTGTAGAAATAAAATATGATAGAATGAAGGTGGTGATTATGTATGATAGATATAGGATTAACAGGATGGGGCGACCATGACACACTCTATACGGATTTAAGCCGGAAAACAGATAAATTGAAGACTTATGCGAGTCATTTTCCAGTTGTCGAATTAGATGCTTCGTATTATGCGATTCAACCAGAACGCAATATCAGAAAGTGGATTAAAGAAACGCCAGATCGTTTTAAATTTGTGGTGAAGATCCATCAAGCTTTGACTTTGCATGCAGATTATAAAGATTTTGCGGAATCACGCGAGGCACTATTTGAAGACTTTAAGTTAATGATTCAGCCGCTTGTTGAAGCGGATAAGCTTGCGATGGTACTTGTACAATTTCCACCATGGTTCGACTGTAAGACACAAAATATAAATTACATACTGTATGTACGTGAACAATTAAAACATGTCCCTGTTTGTATAGAATTTCGTAATCAAACATGGTTCGAAGGAGAAATGAAAGAACATACATTAGCTTTCTTAACTGAACAAGGTTTGATTCATGCGATTGTGGATGAACCGCAAGTCGGTGAAGGGTCTGCACCTTTCGTCAATCGTATTACGACAGATACAGCCTTTGTTCGCTATCATGGACGTAACCGACATGGTTGGACGAAGAAAGACATGACGGATGAGGCATGGCGAGATGTTCGTTATTTATACGACTATACAACAGAAGAGCTAGAAGCGCTTGCACAACAGGTGCGCATTATTCAACAAAAAGCTAAAAAGATTTATGTGGTTTTCAATAATAACTCAGGCGGTCACGCAGCAAACAATGCGAAAGAATTCCAACGAATTTTAGGCATTGATTATGAAGGCTTGGCACCGCAGCAGCTTAAATTATTTTAGGAAGTGATAATAAATGGTGAGTATTCTCTTACTCATTTTAATAGGGGCCTTGTCCGCGATTTTAGGCTCGCTTGTCGGAATTGGGGGCGGATTAATTATCGTTCCGACTTTAGTCTATTTAGGCGTTGAACATGATT
This sequence comes from Staphylococcus simulans, assembly GCF_047037175.1. GTDB lineage: Bacteria > Bacillota > Bacilli > Staphylococcales > Staphylococcaceae > Staphylococcus > Staphylococcus simulans_C. The sequence goes on from NZ_CP178241.1 coordinate 8,722, forward strand.
TACTTCATGGCATTACCCCTCAGATAGCGATTGGAACTTCCTCAATTATTTTAATTGTGACAGGTTTAGTGTCTACATTAGGGTATTTAAAATCTAAGCAAGTAGATACTAAAAATGGTTATATATTCTTATTTGGTTTATTACCAGGTTCTTTATTCGGTTCCTTTCTCAGTCGTTATTTAACTTTAGATTCATTCAATTTATATTTCGGGATGTTTTTAATCCTCGTTGCAATTTTATTATTAGTACGTAATTCAATTAAACCGATCAAACTCTTTGAAAAGAAAAAGTACGAGAAAACATATGTGGATAAAGATGGGACACTCTATCACTATCATGTTCCGCCTGTGTTTGCGGTTCTTGTGACATTCTTTATTGGGATTACAACAGGACTCTTCGGCATCGGCGGAGGGGCCTTAATGACACCGTTAATGTTGATTGTGTTCAGATTCCCGCCGCATGTCGCAGTGGGAACAAGTATGATGATGATTTTCTTCTCAAGTGTGATGAGTTCCATCGGACATACTTTCCAAGGTCATGTCGCTTGGCATTATGCGATTGTCTTAGTCATTTCAAGTTATGTTGGAGCTAAGATCGGTGTAAAAATCAACCAATCTATAAAATCTAATACAGTGGTCGCATTATTAAGAACAGTGATGCTGCTGTTAGGGGTTTATCTTATTATCAAATCATTGCTTTAAAGGAGGCGTCCAGTTTGAAATTAACGATTTATCATACGAATGATATCCATAGCCATCTGCATGCATACGAACGTATTGCGGCGTATATGGCAGAGCACAGACCATTACTAGACCATCCTTCGCTTTATATAGATATCGGCGACCATGTTGATTTATCAGCACCTGTTACTGAAGCAACACATGGTCTGAAGAATATAGAATTGTTAAATGCTGCACATTGTGACATTGCGACGATTGGTAATAATGAAGGCATGACGATTTCTCATGATGATTTAAACGCATTATATGCAGATGCTGATTTTGCGGTTACGTGCAGTAATGTGTTTGATGAAGACGGTCATTTACCACATCACATTACATCTAGTTACATTAAAGAAATTGAAGGTGTCCGTATACTTTTTGTGGCCGCTACTGCACCTTTTACACCATTTTATCGCGCATTAGACTGGGTAGTTACGGATCCGATGGCTGCAATTAAAGATGAAATCGCGAAACAAGCAGGCAATTATGATGTGCTGATGGTGATGAGTCATTGTGGCATCTTCTTCGACCGTAAACTCTGCGAAGAAATACCTGACATTGATGTTATTTTCGGCAGCCATACGCATCATTATTTTGAAGAGGGCGAAGTGAAAAATGGTGTCCTAATGGCAGCAGCAGGCAAATATGGTCATTTCTTAGGTGAAGTCAATGTAACGATTGAAAATAAAAAAGTTGTACATAAAACAGCGATACTTCATCCAGAAGATACATTGCCTGAAGTGGAAACTGATTTTCAAGCAGAAGGTAAAGCATTAATGAGTACACCGTTAGTCGATCATCCTGTAGATTTGAAGCGGAGTACAGATAAAATCACAAAGACAGCTTATTTACTCGCTGAAAGTGTCTGTGAATTCACACATGCGGATTGTGCGATTATTAATGCTGGCTTAGTTGTCAAAGGCATCGAAGGACCGAATGTTACAGAATATGATGTTCATCAAATGTTGCCGCATCCGATTAACTTAGTGCGTATTAAAATCACAGGACGTGATTTGAAACAAGTGATTTTAACAGCTGAAGAACAAGATTATATGCATGAACATGCCCAAGGTTTAGGATTTAGAGGCGATATTTTTGGTGGCTACATCTTATACCAAATGGGTTATATTGAGTCAGAATCACGCTTCTTTGTACAAGGTAAAGAGATTGTCGATGATCATGTCTATACTCTAGGAACTGTTGATATGTATACGTTTGGACGTTATTTCCCTATATTTAAAAATTTACCTACAGAATATTTAATGCCAGAATTTTTACGAGATATTTTCAAAAAGAAATTATTAGAATTATGATTTATGACTTATAGCGTTTTCATTTTGATATAAATTCGTTATAATAAGATGAAGATGAGTACACAGGAGGGTATGTGTTGTAATGGCTACAAAAAATAATGAGATTTTACGTAAACCAGACTGGTTGAAGATTAAGCTGAACACGAACGAAAACTATACTGGTCTTAAGAAAATGATGCGTGAGAAGAATTTACACACTGTTTGCGAAGAAGCAAAGTGTCCAAATATACATGAATGTTGGGGTGAGCGCCGTACAGCTACATTTATGATTTTAGGTGCTGTATGTACACGTGCTTGCCGCTTCTGTGCAGTTAAAACTGGCTTACCGAATGAATTAGACTTAGAAGAACCAGAACGCGTAGCAGAATCAGTAGAACTTATGAACTTAAAACACGTTGTTATCACAGCGGTTGCGCGTGACGATTTACGTGATGCAGGTTCAAATGTTTATGCTGAAACTGTTAGAAAAGTAAGAGAACGTAACCCATATACGACAATCGAAATTTTACCATCAGATATGGGTGGCGACTATGATGCGCTTGAAACATTAATGGCATCTAAACCAGATATTTTAAACCATAATATCGAAACAGTACGTCGTTTGACGCCAAGAGTTCGTGCGCGTGCAACATATGACCGTACATTAGAATTCCTAAGACGTTCTAAAGAATTACAACCAGATATTCCGACAAAATCAAGTATCATGGTTGGCTTAGGTGAAACAATCGAAGAACTTCACGAAACAATGGATGATTTACGTGCAGCAGATGTAGATATCTTAACAATTGGGCAATACTTACAACCTTCACGTAAACACTTGAAAGTTGAAAAATACTATTCTCCATTAGAATTCGGTAAATTACGAAAAGTAGCAATGGAAAAAGGATTTAAACATTGCCAAGCTGGTCCATTAGTACGTAGTTCTTACCATGCAGATGAACAAGTTAACGAAGCTGCGAAAGAAAGACAACGTATCGGTGAAGAAAAATTAAACGAAACAACAGAAGCATAATTCATATTGATAGATTGAATGGGGAAGAAGCGGGCTGAATCAGTCCGCTTCTTTCGTCATTCATCTCCTGTTATAATGTATAATATAAAGTAAATCCAAAAGATTGAAATCAACCACACATTTGAAAAATAAACAGGCTTAAGAATAGAATTGATAGGTGACATACATGATAAAAGTAGGAGACAAATATTTTGAGATGATCGAAGAATACCGCGATTGTTTCGATGAAGAACAATTTGCGAACCGCTACTCAGAAATATTAGATAAATATGATTTTGTAGTCGGCGATTTCGGTTATGAACAATTAAGACTCAAAGGATTTTATAAAGATTCAAATAAAAAAGTTGAAATCAGTAAACGTTTCTCAACCATTCAAGACTACTTGTTAGAATACTGCAACTTCGGTTGTGCATACTTTATTCTACGTCGTATTCCTGAACGCGAACTGAAAAAACGCCATATAAAAGAAGAAACCAAAGACGATGTCGCAAACAAACTACACGATGTTAAAATTGCGCCAAGTTTACCATCAGATCAAAAATAAAACTAATTATTCGCTATTACGCGACTCTCACCAAAGACTCAATTTATTGAGAGGATGAGGGTCGTTTTGCTTTGGAAATATGCATAAAAAGAGCACCTTACCGTTTGATTGAGTAAGATGCTTAAGATTTTTTATTTTGTTCTTGTTCTTTCTTTTCTTCTTGTTCTCTTTGAATAATATAATCCCAAAATTCATTTAATTCTTCCATTGTAAAATCACCATCAAGTTTCATATCAAATCGCATAATCATTACCTCGTTGTATAATTTTTTCGCTTAAATTATACAACACTCTGTGGTTACTCTCATCCCTCTTTTAATTTATAATAATGTTTTTATGTTGAGGGGAGTGATATTTCTTTATTTACCCCTTTAAAAAAGCATTAGATATGACGCATTGCTTCATCAGCTTTCTTTATCTGAAAATGAAGCACATTTATTGGACATCTTTGAAAGTATTATAAAACTTGAAGAGAAATCATGAGATGTTATCAATCGTCTTATGTCAGTGCGAACAAGTGATTATGATTAATAATATAAAAATAGAGATTAAGCGCGTAGATTGGCTTAATCTCTATTTTTGGTATTTTCGTATTTTCTTTAATTATTTAAGAATAATGTATTTAATACTCTCCACTATCAAATGTACCGCTTGGAATTACATCTTTTAAGTATTCTGTCAGTTCTTCTCCCTCTGCTTCACTGACACCTAGTGTATAAGCAATATAGCCATCTTCAGCTAAATCATCTGGTCCAATAATTCCGAATTTGTTTGTCTGCATGTTTAAGACTAATACTTTGCCGTAATGGCGATTGGTTTGGAACATCATTAAATCATAACGGCTTTCTTCTCCGACCATTCCCACATATTGTACATCAGCTTCTTCATTATCATCGTATAAAAACATCTCTATCATGATTTTCTTGACTCCTTTGTACATTCTCTTTTCTCAAGTATAGACAGAAATGATTTGTACTGCAAAGATGTGATATGATTGAGGGGATGAGGAGTTGAATAACATGTATTTTGTTGATAAAGATAAATTGACGTATAAACTGAATTACTTACGAAAATTAACAGAAGATTATTCAGAAAATAAAGAGAACCATTATGCATTTGAAAGAATTGCACAAATGCTGATTGAATCTTCCGTAGATATCGGAAATATGGTCATCGATGGTTTTGTTTTAAGAGATCCAGGCAATTACAAAGATGTTATTGATATTTTAGAATTAGAAAATGTGATTTCTAAAGAAACACAACAAGGTATCAATCAAACCGTAGATGTACGTAAACGTTTTGTACATCAATACGATCAATTAGATACAAATGATTTAATCCCTTTATTTGATGCTTCACTTAAAGACTATGAACGCTTTATTGAAGAAGTCATCAATTTCTTAAACAATGAAAATGTACCCGTTACAGCATTTGGAAAAGGAGAGCAGAAATAGATGAAACAATACAAAGGTTATCTGATTGATTTAGATGGCACAATGTATAAAGGCGCAGACGAAATTGACGGCGCTAAACAATTCATTGATTATTTAAACCAACATGACATCCCACATTTGTATGTGACAAACAACTCAACGAAAGTGCCAGAAGATGTAGTAAAGAAACTTGCTGGGTTCGGTATTGAAGCAAAGCCGGAAGAAGTGGTTACATCCGCTTTAGCAACAGCGCTATATATTAAACAAGAGAATGCGCAGGCTTCTATTTATGTCATCGGTGAAACTGGTATCAGACAAGCGTTATTAAACCAAGGTTTAACTTTGATGGATGATACGCATGTGGATTATGTCGTGGTCGGTTTAGATACGAAAGTCAATTATGACAAGCTTTCACAAGGTACACTGGGTGTACGCCATGGTGCGAAATTTATTTCGACAAACCAAGATATTTCTATTCCGAATGAACGCGGCTTCTTACCAGGCAATGGCGCAATCACAAGTGTGATTACGACATCTACCAAAGTACAGCCGACGTTTATCGGCAAACCGCAACCGATTATTATGGATATGGCAATGGATATCATTAAATTGCCGAAAGAAGATGTCGCAATGGTCGGCGATTTATATGAAACTGACATTATGTCAGGTATCAACGCAGGGGTTGATACCATTCATGTACAAACAGGTGTAACTAGTAAAGAAGAATTAGCAGAAAAAGATCAACAACCAACTTACACATTCAAAGACTTGAATGAGGTAATCAAAGACTTAGAAGGGTAGGTGTTACGATGACCAAAGTGTTAGTGACACGTAAAGTACCAGATAAATTTATTCAACAGTTAGAAGAATTTGCGGATGTGAAAATGTGGGATGAGGAATTCGTTCCAATGCCGCGTGAAAAATTCTTAGAAGAAATCAAAGATGCAGAAGCGACTTTTATCACATTAAGTGAAAGAATCGATGAAGAAACTTTAAAAGCAGCGCCGCATTTGAAAATTGTCGCAAATATGGCAGTCGGCTATGACAATATTAATATTGCTTTAGCAGAAGAACACGGTGTGACAGTAACCAATACACCAGGTGTCTTAACAGAGACAACTGCAGAGCTCGGCTTTACATTGATGCTTGCGACTGCACGCAGAATTGTAGAAGCAGAACAATATATTAAAGATGATCAATGGAAGAGTTGGGGACCTTACTTGCTTGCAGGTAAAGACGTTCATGGTTCTAACGTAGGTATCTTTGGTATGGGTGATATCGGAAAAGCGTTTGCGCGTCGCTTAAAAGGCTTCGAAGCGAATGTGATGTATCATAACCGTAGACGTCACCGCAGAGCTGAAAAAGAATTAGGTGTGTTGTATGTTTCATTTGATGATTTATTAGAAAACAGTGATTTTGTTGTATGTACTGCGCCTTTAACTGATGAAACGAGAGATAAATTTAATGCGGCAGCCTTTAAGAAAATGCGTAATGATGCGATATTTATTAACATTGGCCGTGGCGCAACAGTCGTTGAAGAAGATTTAATTCAAGCATTAAAAGATGGAGAAATCGGCGGGGCAGGTTTGGATGTCTTCAGAGATGAACCGATTCGTGCAGATCATCCATTATTACAATTACCAAATGTGACAGCATTACCACATATCGGAAGTGCGACAGTGGTCACACGTGACAGAATGATTCAATTATCAATTAATAATGTAAAATCAGTCCTACAAGGTCAACCAGCTATTACACCAGTGACTGATAAATAATAAGTAGAGAATGCAGTGTACATACGACACCGTGTGTATCACTGTATTTTTTTGTTTATAACTTTTAATTTTCTGATAGGGCTATGGACGGATGTGACATAATCATACAAAGCATTACAATTCTGTTAGGAAATAAAAGATTGTATTTCTGACCGAAGAGAAGTAAACTGTAAATACTAAAATGAGAGCGTATGAAATAGATATAAAAACGACGCTTAGCGCATGAGTATAGAACTTTTTATTTCGACTGAACAATTATGAACAAATGATAAAGATTGTAGTGTTTTCACAATATACAATTGAAAATACATGAGAAAAAGATTATAATGAATTATAATTTTGTTGTATTGGAAAACGCATTCAATAGGAAGTATCAGGTCAAAAAAGAGAGAGAAATGACCGAGTGAGAGAGGTGTAAGATGAAAGCCAAAGAACAAAAACCCACTTCAGAAACATTTAACAAATTAAAACCGTATTTATTGACTGCTCTTTATTTAGCGATATTTATTACATTGTATTTGATATATGGCTCAGGAGACACACACAATAACTTTATATACAATGAATTCTAATTAAAGGAGTATAGTTATGACAGATATTATTAGTGTATTACGACACTTTGCAGAAGAACAACCGGATACTGTGGCAGTAAGACATATTGATGATACATTAACGTATCAACAATTAGATGAGAAGTCTGACCAGTTAGCTTCACTCATCAAAGAAAGTCACAAACCTGTTGTGTTATATGGCCATATGTCGCCTTATATGATTGTAGGGATGATGGCTGGGATTAAAGCAGGCTGCGGCTATGTGCCGATTGATACTTCAGTACCTGAAGATCGTACAGCAATGATTGTTGAAAAGACACAACCTGAATTTATCTTTGATGTATCAGAAGGTACATTAGAATTTGAACATGGAACGGTCTTAACGGTAGAAGCATTAGAAGCGGCTTCAAAAGAGACGTTTGAACCACGTATCAAACCTGAGGATGTGGTTTATACTATCTTCACTTCAGGTTCAACAGGAGAACCTAAAGGTGTTCAAATTGAATATGCAAGTTTAACTGAATTTGCAGCATGGATGAAAGAATTGAATCAGTTTGGTGAAAACTTAGAATGGTTAAACCAAGCACCGTTTTCATTCGATTTATCTGTGATGGCGATTTATCCATGTTTAGTCACTGGCGGTACTTTGAATTTAGTAGACAAAGACATGATTAAAAAGCCGAAATTGCTAAATGATATGTTGCAAGCGACACCAATCAATGTGTGGGTATCTACACCGTCATTCATTGAAATGTGCTTATTATTGCCAACATTAGATGAAAAACAATATCCTAGCTTGAAAGAGTTGTTCTTCTGCGGAGAAATTCTGCCGCATCGTACGGCACAAGCATTGCTTACACGTTTCCCATCTGCAGTCATTTATAATACGTACGGTCCGACAGAAGCAACAGTGGCGGTTACTAGTGTTCAAGTCACACCAGAAATTTTAGAGCGTTTCAATCCGCTCCCAGTCGGCCAAGCACGTCCAGGCACAACACTTTCTACAACAGATGAAGGTGAACTATTAATTTCAGGTAACAGTGTCAGCGCAGGTTATTTGAAAAACGAAGAGAAATCGAAAGCAGTCTTTAGTGAAGATAATGGTGTACGTGTCTACCGTTCAGGAGATAAAGCTAAATTTGAAGATGAGCAATGGTTCATCCAAGGCCGTATTGATTTCCAAATCAAAATGAATGGTTATCGTATGGAACTTGAAGAAATCGAAGCGATTTTGAGACAGTCAGATTTAGTGAGAGAAGCGGTTGTGGTACCGATTTACAAAAACGGCAAAGTCGTTCAATTAATTGGTGCAGTTGTACCGACACAAACAGTAGAAGACAATGCGAAATATTCGCATGATTTGAAACAACAATTGAAATCCAGCTTACCCGAATACATGATTCCAAGAAAATTTGTATGGATGGATCAATTACCATTAACGAACAACGGTAAATTAGACCGTAAACAAATTGCTGAGGAACTAGATTCATGATACCTTATGGTACGTTTAGTTTCTTCCTAGTTGCATTTATTATCCTTATCCCGGTTATTATCTTAGGTTTCTTAGGTAAGCGAAGCTATATTTATAATGGGATAAGTACAGCAATCATGATTGTGATTATCTTTTCTTCCGATAAGTTGAACTTGTTCGGGCAGAAATATTTAAGTATCCAGCTGATTAGCTTTATAATATATGTGGTTTGGCAAGCACTATTAATTATGTGGTATTACCATTCACGTCCTAAAAAGAATACATTCTCGAAATTCTTTATCGTGATGACGTTATCCATCTTGCCATTAGCTGTTGTTAAAGTCTTGACGAGTACATGGCTTGGCGGTCAGCAAATTCAATTCCATGAACACAAACTGATTCAATTTGTAGGTTTCTTGGGTATTTCTTATGTTACCTTTAAAAGTGTACAGTTGATTATGGAAATTCGCGATGGTTCTATTAAAGAAATCAAATGGGGCAAAGTATTCCAATTTATTTCATTCTTCCCAACGATTTCATCTGGACCAATCGACCGTTACAAACGATTCGTAAAAGATGATAAAAAAGTACCGACTAAAGATGAATACCGTGGTTTAATCTTAAAAGCAGTGCATATGATTATGCTAGGGTTCTTATATAAATATATTATCGCGTATTTTGTAAATCAATATGGTGTGATGCCATTACAAACGAATTTGCACGGTGTCACTAACTATTGGCTATATATGTATGCTTACAGTATGTATCTCTTCTTTGACTTTGCAGGGTACAGTTTGTTCGCAATCGCATTCAGTTATATTTACGGTATTAAAACACCGCCGAACTTTAATCAACCATTCAAAGCGAAGAATATCAAAGATTTCTGGAATAGATGGCACATGACGCTGTCATTCTGGTTCCGTGATTGTATTTATATGAGATCGCTCTTCTTCATGTCTAAAAAGAAATTATTAAAGAGTCAATTCGCTATGTCGAATGTCGCGTTCTTTATCAACTTCTTTATCATGGGTATCTGGCATGGGCTTGAAATCTATTATATTGTTTATGGTTTATACCATGCTGCAGGTTTCATTGGTTATGGTTATTATGAACGCTGGCGCAAGAAACATCCGCCACGCTTTAATAACAAGTTCACAACAGCACTTAGTGTTATTATCACATTCCACTTTGTCACATTCGGATTCTTAATCTTTTCAGGTAAATTGATTTAATAAAGGAGATTTAATTATATTATGGAATTTAGAGAACAAGTTTTAGACTTATTAGCAGAAGTAGCAGAGAACGATATCGTAAAAGAAAATCCAGACGTAGAAATTTTTGAAGAAGGTATTATCGATTCATTCCAAACAGTAGGCTTACTATTAGAAATTCAAAATAAATTAGGTATCGAAGTTTCAATTATGGACTTTGATCGTGACGAGTGGGCGACTCCTAATAAAATTGTGGAAGCTTTAGAAGAACTTAAATGAGTTCAAAATTAAAGCCATTCTTGCCGATAATAATCAGCGGTGCCATTTTTATTATCTTTGTATTGCTGCCAGCAAGCTGGTTTACTGGACTCGTCAATCAAAAGACACTTGCAGAAAATCGTGTATCGCTGACTGATCAAGTATTAAAAGGAACTTTAATACAACAGCGTTTATTCAATCATAATGATGAATTCTACCCGATTTATGGTTCAAGTGAATTAGAAAAAGACGATCCATTCAACCCAGCAATCGCATTGAATTCACATAATGCGACACGTAAACCTTTCCTAATTGGAACAGGTGGGAATACAGGGTTAGTTAATGGTATTGAACTTGCATCAAACTATGATGAATTAAAAGGAAAGAAATTTGCTTTTATTATTTCACCACAATGGTTCACAAACCATGGTTTGACGAATCAGAACTTTGATGCACGTGTTTCACAAAATCAAATTAATCAATTGTTCCACCAAAAGAATATGAGTGATGAACTCAAACAACGCTATGCAAAACGATTGCTGCAATTCAAACACGTCCACAATAAAGACTTTTTAAAAGCAACGGTGAAGCATAATGGCAAAACGGATGGTAATTATATTTCCAATTTTAAAGAGAATCAATTAGTTAAAATTGAAGCAATTAAAAGTTTAGCTAATTTCAAACAAGTGCCTTTAGAACATGTGAAACCTGTTACAAGTGATAACGCATCATGGTCAGAAATGAGAGATGTCGCAACACAATACGGTGAAGCACATTCTAAATCGAACGAATATCATATTCGTGATAAATATTGGAAATTAATTCAAGAAAACAAACGTCGCGTTAAACGTGATTATGAATTTAATATCAACTCACCAGAATTCAACGACTTGAAATTACTGGTAGATACGATGAGAGAAGCAGGGGCAGATGTTGAATATATCAGTATCCCAACAAACGGTAAATGGTATGACAACATTGGTGTTAATTTAGATAAACGTAAACCTGTATATGAAAAAATCAACCATGTCGTAACTGACAATGGCGGTCAAATTTATGATTTGACAGATAAGGATTATGAACCTTATGTCATCACAGATGCAGTCCATATCGGCTGGAAAGGCTGGGCCTACATCGACGAACGTATCGCACAACATATGAAAAAATAAGATTTGAAAAAGACGCAAGCGATAAATTATAAAATTATCGTTTGCGTCTTTTGTCATTTTAAATACTAAATAAAGGACTTGTTGAAAATGAGTAGAGGTTATGGTGGTTATGCTTCTAAAGTAATAGAAGATGAAGACTGGGTTATATATGAATACGGTGCATTTAATTTGAATAAAGCGCAGTATCAAAATAATGAAAAAGTGTATGACGGTAATTTTATGATTGCAAAATCAATATTCGTTAAAGATAAAGTTGTATTGAAAAGAAAAAAATTACCAACAGGCGGTCATCGCTTTGTAGAGAAAAGGTTAAAAATTAATGTATTTGATGCGGTGATAAACGGGATATTAACTGAGAACATCTGTATCGTAAATAGTCGGTATGAATGGGATATTAAGCCAATAGGAGAGCAAGAGGTAGGTAACATATCGTTATTGCTGCTGTATAAGCTGTTTGAGTCATACCGAGATCAAGAACAATTACCTGAACATGTCTGTTGTTTTAGCTAAAACAACATTTTTGAATGATGTATTGACCTTAACGTTACGTCAACCCTTAAAGTAAGTATCAGGAGGTGAGATAAACATGCAATATACTGTTAGTGAATTAGCTGAATTGACAGGGTTAAGCAAACGGACACTACGTTATTATGACGAGATTGGTTTGTTTAAAGCACAAAGGTTACAAGAGAATGAGTATCGTGTATACCAATCAGAGGATTTAGATACCTTGTCTGTCATTATGTTGTTGCGTAAGTTGGATGTGCCATTAGTAGAGATTCAACAATTACTAGCGGAAACTAAAAATACACAACAACTTCTAGCAGAACAAAAGGCAAAGTTATTGGAAAAACAAAATGAAATACAAGCTTTAATTAACTGGATTAATCAGATAGAACAGGAGGACACTATAATGTCAGATAAAAAGAAATTCGAAGTTTTTAAGCAAGATATGATCAAAGATAACCGTGAACACTATGGAGAAGAAGTAATTGAACGCTATGGTGAAGATGCCTTAGAAAAAGCGGAACAACATTTAAGTCATCTTTCAGAATTAGAATATCAACAAGCTAAACAGCATGAACAAGTGATTAAAGAAAAGTTGCATCTATTATTAGAAAATAATCAAGAAGATGTAAATAATGATGAGGCTAAAGCTGTATTTAACGCACACAGCCAATGGTTAAAGTTAATGAGTGGCCAATATAGTAAAGGTTATCATCGTGCTATGGCAGAGCTTTATACGACAGATGATAGATTCGGAAAATATTATGATGATTTAGTAGGTAAACAAGGGGCAGCAGAATTGTTGCGTCATATTATTGAAGCGCATACAAAATAAAAAGAAGCACAGTTGAATACTGTGCTTATATCGTCAGACGATTGATTTGTGTTTATTAGAAGACTTGTTCTACTTCAACAACACCAGGTACTTCTTCAAGCAATGCACGCTCGATACCTGCTTTTAATGTGATTGTTGAGCTTGGGCATGTATTACATGCGCCGTGTAATTGTAATTTAACAATACCGTCTTCTACATCGATTAATGTGCAATCGCCGCCATCTCTTAATAAGAATGGGCGTAAACGTTCGATGACTACTGCGACTTGATCAAACATCGTTGTATTTTCAGTTGGCATGGATATATCTCCTTCCAAGTATATAATTTCATATTTTGCTTGTTTATTTATTATAATAGACTTAGAGAAAAAAATCTATGGAGGGGAACCAAATGACTAAGGTTAGCGTAGTAGTTTATGGGGCAGATGTAGTGTGTGCAAGTTGTGTGAATGCGCCGACATCTCAAGATACGTATGATTGGCTGAAAGCATTATTGGAACGCAAATATCCTGATATCAACTTTGAATACACATATATTGATTTTGAAAAAGACACTGAAAATTTAACAGATCATGACCAACAATTTATCGAACAAATCGAAAATGATGAGTTATTTTATCCATTAGTTACAATGAATGATATGTACGTGGCAGATGGATATGTTCAACTAAAACCGATTACAAGATTTATTGACGAACATTTCGTAGGACAATAAAAATAAGCGTTAAAACAAAAAGAGGGCTTTGTTTTAACAGAAAACGCTCAAGTACATTGATTTCAGTACTTGAGCGTTTGTTTGTGTATTTTGATTAACCATTATGGTATTTATACAACCATAAGACACCTGATTTTAAAATAGAGGCGATACGTCCTGTTAATGGACGGTCCATCACATAAGCGAAGCCTTGTTTGTCTCCGAGTGATCCTAAGAAACCTTGTACTTTAAGTTCAGGCATTTTCTCAGGTAATGCTTCATTCTTCCATTGTTTCTTTAATACATCAGCGATTTGGTCACCTTGGACCTCCGCAAGTTGTGCACTTGGTGCATGTGGCAAGTTTGCGCAATCCCCCACGACATAAACATTACGGTATGTCGGTACTTGGTGGTATTGGTTAATAATAACTGCACCGTTTTTACTGACATCAACTGGCAAGTTGCGCACAACTGAAACGGGTTGAATCCCTGCAGTCCATACGACTAAATCGACTTCTTCAGGTTCGTCGTGATTATAGATGAGACCTGGTTCAACTTTATTGATGTTTGAATTTGGGACAACAGTCACGTTATGTTTACGGAACCATTTTTCAATAAAGCGACTTAACTTTTCTGGGAAACGTGCTAAAATTCGATCGCCGCGATCATAGAGCTTAATATCTAAATCAGAACGGCTTTCGCGCAACTCACTTGCGAGTTCGATACCGCTGAGTCCAGCCCCTACAATTGCGACTTTTGCGCCTGCTTCCAATTCGTTAATGGTATGATATGTTTTGCGTGATTTCGATAGCGTTTGAATACTGTAAGTATGAGCTTCAGCACCTGGTACATTATGATACTTATCCTCGCACCCAAGTCCGATAATAAGTTCATCATAATCTACTTTAGTATCACCTACAGAAACAATTTGGTCGTCTAAATCAATGCCTGTGATTTCCCCGTAAACAACATTAAGTTTCTCAGATTCCGGAAACTTTAATCGTACATCTTTATCTGATTTGGTCCCCGCTGCCAGAGCATAATATTCTGGTTTCAAACCATGATAAGGCATACGATCAATCAAAGTGATAGTGTAATCCTCTGGTAATGCATCTGGTAAGATGTGCGATAAGATACGCATGTTACCATAACCGCCACCTAACATTACTAAATTCTTCATTCCGATAACCCCTCTTATAAAGATTTATATAACGCTGCATCACTGCTTGTTGACTGATAGTTATGTAGAAATTGTAATCAACGTCATTTTAGAAGCTTTCACTAAAAATACGCTTTCATTTATTATAAGCTTTTTTCACATTACAGACAAACAATGTTCTAATTAGAAAAAATCTATTCAAACCCAAGAGAAAGTCAGTGAAATATGTTATAATTGTATGACTCAAAAATATGAAGAGGTGCATTATGAATCCAATTGTAGAATTTTGCATTTCAAACATGGCAAAAGGCGGAGACTATGTATACAATCAGTTGGAACAAGACCCAGGTGTAGATGTCTTAGAATATGGCTGTCTGCAAAACTGCGGGATCTGTTCAAGCGGCTTGTATGCGTTAGTGAATGGTGATATTGTTGAAGGAGATTCACCAGACGATTTATTGCAAAATATTTATAAGCATATAGAAGAAACTTGGATTTTCTAAGTTTTGTGTAATAGGAAGACGTGTTATAAGGAGGAATTTAATATGTCTACAGTGATTCTGACAGAAGCTGCAGCTTATGAAGTTAAAAGTATGTTAGAAAGTAATGATATGCCAGACGGTTACTTGAAAATCAAAGTAAACGGCGGCGGTTGCACGGGGTTAACTTACGGTATGTCAGCAGAACAAGAACCAGGTGAAAATGATGAAGTTATCGAATTCTACGGTCTTAAAGTATTAGTTGATAAATATGATAAACCTGTACTAGAAGGTACAACGATTGATTTTAAGCAATCATTAATGGGCGGCGGATTCCAAATTGATAATCCAAATGCGATTGCCTCATGCGGTTGCGGAAGCTCATTCAGAACAGCTAAAGTAGCTGGACAACCTGAAGACTGCTAAGCAAAAAATTGTGCTTAATCATGAGAGTTGAGGAGAAACCTCAGCTCTTTTTTAGTTAGGAATTGTTTTTACTTTAAAATTCTATTTAACTATGACCATAATAAAGGTACTTGAGAATCAGTAAATTCTGAAATTATCTGTTGTTTTCTTAGTATTACCTTGAAAAAGTGATTGGTTAATTATAGAATTAAGAGGAATGGCATTTGTCTTTATTTTGACATTTTTTCAATCAAATGGGGTATATATTAAGATAGCGTATACTAACAAAAATTTTAAGAAAGCATAGGTGAATAAAATGGCTGAAACAAAAAAAGTTATTGTTTTAGGGGCAGGTTATGCAGGTTTGCAAACTGTAACAAAATTACAAAAGATTTTACCAGCTGGCGAAGCTGATATCACTTTAATCAATAGAGATGATTATCACTATGAATCAGTACTTTTACACGAAGCATCAGCAGGTACTGTAAACTATGAAGATATTATCTTCCCAATCGAAAGTGTAATCAAGCAAGATAAAGTGAAATTCCTTAAAGCAGAAGTAACAAAAGTAGACCCACAAGCTAAAGTAGTAGAAACAAACAATGGTCGTTTCAACTATGACATTTTAGTAGTTGGTTTAGGATTTATCAGTGAAACATTTGGTATCAAAGGTATGTTAGATCATGCTTACCAAATCGAAAACATCCACACAGCACGTGAATTATCTCGTCACATCGAAGATAAATTTGCGAACTATGCATCTTCAAAAGAAAAAGATCCTAAAGATCTTGCATTCTTAGTAGGTGGCGCAGGCTTCACTGGTATTGAATTCTTAGGTGAATTAACTGAACGCGTTGATGAATTATCAAACAAATACGGCGTAGACCGTGACAAAGTTAAAATCACTTGTGTTGAAGCAGCACCTAAAATGCTTCCAATGTTCGACGACGAATTAGTAAACCACGCGGTTAACTACTTAGAAGAACGCGGCGTTGAGTTCAAAATCGGTACACCAATCGTTGGTGCTAACGAAAAAGGTTTCGTAGTTAAAGTCGGCGACAAAGAAGAACAATTAGAAGCGAACACTTCAGTATGGGCTGCTGGTGTACGCGGAAGCAAATTAATGGAAGAATCATTCGATGGCGTTAAACGTGGTCGTTTAGTTGTAAACCAAGACTTGACTGCACCAGGCTTTAGCGAAACATTCGTAATCGGTGACGTATCAGCTTACATTCCAGAAGGTGAAGAACGTCCATTACCAACAACTGCACAAATCGCAATGCAACAAGGTGAAAGTGTAGCTGAAAACATCAAAAATATCTTACATGGTCAACCAAAAGAGCCATTCAACTACGTAAACCGTGGTACAGTTTGCTCATTAGGTGCGAATGACGGTATTGGTGTTGTTTACGGTAAAAACATCGTTGGTAAAAAAGCAGCATTCATGAAAAAAGTTATCGATACACGTTCAATCTTCAAACTTGGCGGAATCGGCTTAGCATTCAAAAAAGGTAAATTCTAAGTTTAACTTAAGATGACGATACGGCTCAATGTATAAAAGCCGGCTAATATAGACTTTAAGAGGTTGGCAAAACTGTTGATATAACAGCTTTTACCAACCTCTTTTGTATTTTATATTCTATGGAGGAACATTTATGCCAATACAAATTACATTTGACGAACAAAACGAAATGATCAGCAATACGTTGGTACTCGGCTTACCTGATCATTTAAATCAATTAGGAACTGTTGAAATTCAAGGTTATGATTTATCGGATGCTTTAGATACATATAAGCACCAGCATATAATTCACAGCGAAGTCGGTAAAGTCAGTTCGACTTACTTTGAAGTAGGCACGTTGAAGATTCGCTTAATCACGGTAGGACTTGGCAATTTGAAACAATTAGATCGTATTCAAACGATGAAAGTCTACGGTAAGTTACTGCAATACTTAAAAGCAGAACATGTCACTGAAGCGGATGTATTATTCTCTACATTTGCGTCAAAAGCGATTTCTAAAAATGAAATGGCAGAATTATTTGGCTTGCAAGGTAAGAAAGCATTATATGTTTTTGATAATTATAAATCAGATAAGAAAGTGCCATATCATTTGAATTTGAAGCTGCATCAAGCAGAACCAGATGAAATTACAGCCATTAAAGATGGTGAAGTTGTTGGAGAAGGTATTAAATTTGCGCGAGATTTAAGTAATATTCCACCGAATATTTTAACACCGGCTTATTTTGCGGATTGCATTGCAGCACATTTCGCGGAAACTGCAGTAGAAGTGGATGTAAAAGATGCAGAAACATTACAAGCTGAAGGCTTTGGTTTAATTCATGCGGTAGGTAAAGGTTCCGCACATGGTCCAAGATTAATCACCATGACTTATCAAGGTGCAGATGACCCTGATGCAGCCCCAATTGCGTTAGTAGGTAAAGGGATTACTTATGATTCTGGCGGTTATTCAATTAAATCTAAACCAGGCATGCAAGAGATGAAATTTGATATGTGCGGGGCGGCGAATGTCGTTGGGATGATTGAAGCGGCACATCGTCTCGCATTACCTGTCAATATTGTAGGTATTATTGCATCAGCTGAAAATATGATCAACGAAGCAGCCATGAAACCTGACGATGTCTTTACCGCAATGAGTGGTGAGACGGTAGAGGTATTAAATACAGATGCAGAAGGGCGTTTAGTATTAGGCGATGCTGTATTCCAAGCGGTACAACACGAGCCGAAAGTAATTTTAGACTTTGCGACACTGACAGGTGCAGCAATCGCGGCACTCGGCTTTGATAAAGCAGCAGTATTCAAAAACAATGACCAAGCACCGCTAGAAGCTATCACAGCATTGACACAACAAAATGGTGAATGGACATATGAATTACCAGTTACAGCTACAGAACGCAAGTTAATCAAACGCAGTGAAGTGGCGGATTTAGTCAATCACACGAATGGTATGGGCAAAGCGCTCTTTGCGGCGGCATTTATTATGCATTTCAGTGGAAATACACCACACCTTCATTTTGATATTGCTGGTCCAGCAACTACATCTAATGCGGATTACAATGGACCAAAAGGTCCAACAGGCTATTTAATTCATAGTATTGTGGATTGGTTAAAACAAGCATAAAATTCATATGATGAAAGCATACCTGTCTCAAACTTGGTTGAGGCAGGTATTTCGTTATATTGACCATACAAATTGTTGTATTGACAACGTTAAGGTGTACTGTTATTATACTAACATAACGCTTTAGTTCGATAATGTAGTAAAGGAGTAACGCAAATGATTAATGCAGTAGTAATCGCAGTATTATTAATGATTGTCTTATGTTTATTAAGATTGAATGTAGTATTAAGCCTGTTCGTCAGCGGATTAGTAGGCGGGTTAATCGCAGGCATGTCAGTAGAAAAGGTTATCAATGTCTTTACCAAAAATATAGTAGATGGTGCAGAAGTCGCATTAAGTTATGCATTACTTGGTGGTTTTGCGGCTTTAATTTCTTATAGTGGGATTACTGATTATTTAGTAGGTAAAATTATTAACTTAATCAAAGCAGAAAATACGAAAGTGTCTCGTTCAACAATTAAAGTCATTTTAATTGTCGCATTATTACTTTTAAGTATGAGCAGTCAGAACTTGATTCCTGTACATATTGCGTTTATTCCAATTGTAATTCCGCCATTAATCAGTTTATTTAACGAGTTAAATATTGACCGTCGTCAAATTGGTTTGGTTATTGGTTTTGGTTTATGTTTTCCATATTTCTTGATGCCGTTTGGGTTTGGTCAAATCTTCCATCAAATTATTCAAACAGGTTTCTCAAAAGCACATCACCCCATTGAATTTGATATGGTTTGGAAAGCATTATTGATCCCTTCTATCGGCTATATTGTCGGATTGGTTTTAGGCTTGTTTGCGTATCGCAAACCACGTCAGTATCGTATTGATGAAGAACAAATCAACAATGCACCTAAAACGTTGAGACCTTATGTATTAATCACAACAGTCGTAGCGATTGTATTAACATTTGTTGTACAAACGTTAACTGAATCTATGATTTTTGGTGCTTTAGCTGGGGTTATGGTCTTCTTTATTTCAAGAGCTTATAAATGGTTTGAATTAGATAAAGAATTTACTGAAGGTATTAAAATTATGGCATATATCGGTGTTGTTATTTTAACTGCGAATGGCTTTGCGGGGATTATGAATGCGACAGGCGATGTTAAATCACTCGTTGAAAGTATTGCAGGAGTGACAGGCGACCATAAATTACTTGCGATTATTTTAATGTATCTTATTGGATTAATTGTAACACTAGGTATCGGTTCATCATTTGCGACGATTCCGATTATTGCGGCACTCTTCATTCCACTAGGAGAGCAATTAGGCATGAGTACTATGGCATTAATTGCGTTAATCGGTACAGCCGCAGCATTAGGGGATTCCGGATCACCAGCCAGTGATTCAACGTTAGGTCCTACTGCTGGTTTAGATGTAGATGGACAACATGATCATATCCGTGATACATGTGTACCAAACTTCTTATTCTACAATATTCCATTAATGATCTTTGGTACGATTGCAGCTATGATATTATAGAAGTAATCTAGTCGATAGGAGAGAATGGAATGACGAATTTATTGGAAGTCTTAGATATGGAAGTACTGGAAGTTGAAACAGGTTATGTCAAAATGAAAATGCCTGTAACTGATAAAGTGAAACAGCCTTTCGGCTATTTGCATGGCGGGGCTACTATGGCACTAGGAGAAACAGCTTGTTCTATCGGTGCTGCACACATGGTAGA
This sequence comes from Staphylococcus simulans, assembly GCF_047037175.1. Taxonomy (GTDB): domain Bacteria; phylum Bacillota; class Bacilli; order Staphylococcales; family Staphylococcaceae; genus Staphylococcus; species Staphylococcus simulans_C. The sequence goes on from NZ_CP178241.1 coordinate 29,076, forward strand.
TACTGATAAAGTGATTCCAGTAGGCCTAGAGATGAATACCAATCATATTCGTTCAGCTAAACAAGGCTATGTCTATGCGATTGCCGAATTAATTCATGGCGGTCGTTCGACACAAGTATGGAATATCAATCTAGTAGATGACCAAGAACAATTAATCAGTGTCATGCGTGGAACAATGATGTTAAAACCACGTCAATCATAAATGAAGTAGGCAGTGAAGGTTCCTTGAGGGAGGGGAATGTTTCACTGCTTTTTTGGTGCGCAAAAAGACTATAGCGGGATATGAGACAGGGCGTTGACTTTAATTTATCATTAAAATACACTACTTAATAAGAAGATAAATATTATGACGCCTGATAAATTTATTATCCAATAATTATATGGATGAGATTGAATTTATAAAGGAGATATAGATAGGTTTAGACAGGTGTTAGAACACTAAATAGGAGAACATACATGAGAAAACAAGTTATCACAATCATTTTAGGATGCTTGCTAATGATTGTATTTTCTGTACCAGCACTTGCACTTACTAATCCTTTACCTGAGCTAGATAAAACGCATCTCTACATACAAGACCATGCGCATTTATTAAGTGATTCTGAAATCACACAAATGAATGAATTAGGTGAGAAACTCGAAAAAGACACCGGTATAGAAATGCTGATGGTCACGATGGATTCAGTCGATGAACCACGTCGAGATTATGCTTTGAAGCTATTACGCGGCTATGGTGTCGGCAAGAAAGACATTAATAACGGTATTGTTATCTTCTTAAATTTAGATAAAGACAACGGTGCTGAAGACAGAGGGGTTGAAATCCAAATTGGTTATGGTTTGGAAGGGTATTTCACAGATGCCAGAGTTGGTACGATTATCGATGAAAACGGCTTAGAAGACTTTAAGAAAGGCAACTATAATACGGGTTTAAAGAATCTTTATCGTGCTATGTATGATAAAAGCCAAGATGCGTACAAGCATGTGGATAAAAATATTAAACTCTCAAATGGAATGGGCACAAAATGGTACTTTCTAACACATCATAATTTTGGATATATTTTCGGATACATTTTCGGATACCTTAAAACTGTAGGATTATTTTTGCTCTTTGGTCTTATTTATCCATTATATGCATGTTATCTCTATAATAAATTTAATAAAGATAAAGACGACAAAAATGATAAAAATAAGTATGGCGGTGGTCGTCCCTCTGACTCTGATTACTACGGAACATCTGGTTCTTATGGAGGCGGAGGCGGCAGTTCTTCGTCAAGTGATGGTTATAGCTCTGGTGGCGGAGGCGGTTTTGGTGGCGGCACCGGTGGCGGAGGAGGTGCTGGACGTGGGTTCTAATACATGGTTTAGAATTATAATCATATCCATTGCCTTAGTCATTGGGAGTGCGAGCACGGTTTATGCAGTGGATAATTTTGAAAGTGTACCGCCTTTAAATGAGCATCATACGTATGTCCAAGACCATGCCAACATATTTACTGAGTCACAAATAGAGCAACTTCAAATGCGTTCTGATAAGCATGATCATGAATATGAATTAATGATTGTCACAATGAAAGACTTAAATGGCTGTCAGCCTAAAGCGTATGCCAAACGTTTATTTGACACTTATCAACTCGGTTATAAGCCAAATATTAATAGTAATGTAAATGGTGTAATTATATTATTTGATGGTCAACATCAAGTGAAAGTCTATACAGATGCGCAACTTTCACATTACTTTACCGATGAAAAAGTTAAAGAACTAATTAAAGAGACAACTGAATCAGATTTTGAACAGAAACAGTATAGTGAAGGATTAATTCAACTGTATGATCAAATGGAGAAGGAAATTCCTAAAGGTGTTTCTGCCGCAAATGAGAATGGGATTGAGTTAAAACAACCTAAACATACATCAGAAATTCAAAATAAAAGTGATAAGGGTAATTCTTTTGCGGATGATGTCTGGTTTGTAATAAAGTATGGTAAATGGCTTGGAATTGTCATAGGTACATTTTATTTAATCTTTGCGGGTGTTGCCTATGTTTCACCTCCAGCTAAGAAGGTTGAAGAAAGTACGCATGCGAGATTGGCTAGAATGCGTAAACTAAAAAAGCAGCGTGAGAAATCGAGAGCAAAAAAAGATGAAAAAGAGAAAGAGGAAAGGAAAAACAAGAAGAAACATTCTTCTATTGATGAAAATAAAAAGTATAAAAATGCGATGCGTGATTATAAAGATGAATAGAAAAAAGATTCCCTTACTTCCATTGAAATAGGGGAATCTTTTTCTAGGTTAAGATACTTTTTCTTCTTTGTTTATAAATACTTTTGAAATACGGTTAGCAGCTTCTCTGCCTCCCGCAAAGCTTCGCGCAAATGGTCCTAATTCAATGTCCGCGAGTGCACCTGAAACAAAGACACCAGGCAACCATTCTAAATTTTCATTTAAGGCTGGATGTTTTGTTTCTGTTAATGGGGCTCGTACATTTTCTACAAAGCGTTGTATTACCGGCATCTGCATAATGTTGTTTTTAAAGCCTGTCGCAAGCAAAATGTGATCATACGTATAAGTATCGTTTTCAGTCACAATTGTATGATTTTGAACAGTTTGGATTTCATTGACATGGATTTGAAGTTGACCTTCTTGGACATGCTTTTTAAGTCGTAAATATAATTCTTTAGGCATAGAACCTTTATGACGCTCTTGCGCGATAATATTTAAGCGCTCTTTAGATGAATCAATTTCACGATAACGTGTCATATTTTTGGGACCTAACCAGCCTGGATCTGCATCGAAATCATAGACTTCAATCGGTTTATTCATCCAAAGATGTACGGTTTCAGCGTTTGATTCTTCAATTAATTTTAATGTTAGATGCGCTGCAGAGATACCGCTGCCGACCACATGCGAAGCAGCTTGATAAGGAATCTCGTCATCTTCAAAGATGTGTTTTACATCGGGTTGATTAACATACATATCTGGAATATGTGGGATATTGTTACTGCCGATAGCGAGAAGTAGATAATCGCTTGTCACCGCATTATGGTTGTTCATTTCTACTTTCCATTGTCCATCAATACGGTCAATATTGACTGCAACATCTTTAATATGTCGACTGTTTAAGTCGAATTCATGCAGCATTTTATGGACATGATCCATAAACATATCGCGTTGTGGACGTTGATATTTACCATAAGTGGCACCTGTATATTGATTTGATTTCGCAAAGTGTTTTAAATGAAATGGGTCAGGATGAACATGGTGTACGTGTGGAGAGCGTAAAAACGGCATGCCAATGCGGCAAGAGAAATCATCAAATTGTTCGCATAGGGAATCATGAGGGTCTATTATTGTTAAGTCTTCAGATGCTAAACCTGAAGCACGTAGTTTAATGGCAATGGTTACGGCGTGAATTCCGCCGCCGATAATTGTCCAAGACATAGCGTCACCTTCTTAAATCGTAATTGTTTCGATTTAATTAATATAGCATATTTCAAGTTGTATCACAAGTTCGATACAAACGAAAAAAACACCGCAACACCCTGATTGAACAGGATGTTGCGGTGTCATATGTTTAGGATTTATCCGCTGCTTTTGGTTGTTCTTTTTTCGATTCACCCAACTCATCTAACTTAGTAGAACGTGAGTAAGGTGTTTTGATTTTATAAGATGCTTTGATGATAAGGTGACTTGATAATGGACCTGTAATTAAAATAAACAAGATACCAATAATCAATTGCGGGTTCACATAGTGATCATGTCCAATGAAGAACAAGAATACACCTAAGAGTAAACTCATTGCACCTAAAGTTGCTGCTTTACCAGCAGCATGTGCGCGTCCATACACATCTTTTAAACGTAAGATACCAAGGGCAGAAAGAGCACTGATAATTGCACCGACAACTACAAAGAATAATGACAAACTAATCATTATCGTGTCTATCATGTTCAATCACCTTACCTTCCTGCATATATTTAGCGAACACAGCTGTACCTAAGAATGCGATGATACCGATTAACAGGATAGTTACAATCATGTATTTCGTATCTAAGAAGATACTGAATAAAGCAACGATGGCCATGAATTGGATACCGATCGCATCTAAAGCAACGACTCTGTCGGCTAGAGAAGGGCCGAGAATCACACGTATCAACATACCAAGTATCGAAAGTGCAACAATAATTAATGCGATGATAATAACGATATTATAGGCAAACATTATGCTTCTCCCACCTCTCTAACAGCTTTTTCTAAGGAAGATTTAATGCCTTCAACTTCCTCTTCTTTTGTGCTGAAATCTAAACAATGAATATAGATTTTCTTATTGTCATCACTGACACCGAGTACGATAGTACCTGGTGTAAGGGTGATGAGTGTACTTAATACGACAACTTCCCATGGTTCTTTTAGGTCTGTATCGTAGACAAAGAATGCGGGTTCGTTATCCATTTTTGGTTTGATGACGATACGCATGACATCGATATTCGCTTTGACAAGTTCTACTAAGAATATAATCATCAATTTGATTACGTAATAAAGTGTGACGATATAGAAACGTCCAGGTAATAACTTACGCATCAAGAAGACAAGCAATAAACCAAAGATGTAACCTAATACAAAGTTATTAAGAGTGTAGCTGTCATTGACGAACAGCCAAAATATAGCAAGCAATAGATTCACGAGTACTTGAATTGCCATATTATTTCACCCCCAATACGCTGTCGATATATGCTTTAGGATCATAGAATGTGACAGCTGCTTCTTTAAAGAATGGGTAAAGCCATTCTGCCGCAAAACTAAAGACCACGCATAACAAAACAGCTAGAATCGCGACACTTAATAAGCCGCGGTAGTGTAAATGTGGATTGAACGTATAGCCTTCTGATTCTCCGAAGAAACCTCTGATGAAGATTTTCATAACAGAATATAAAATCAACAGACTAGATAATAAGACGATAATCCCGCTAATATAAAAGCCTTGTTCAAATGCAGAACGTACGATATACATTTTACCGTAGAAACCGCTGAATGGCGGAATACCTGCAAGGTTCAAACATGCGATAAAGAATGTCCATCCTAAAACAGGATAATGTTTTATCAATCCACCGAACTTTCTGATATCAGTGGTACCAGTGATTTTAAGCATGATACCAATCAAGAAGAACAACGCTGCTTTGATCAACATATCATTGACTGTGTAATACAATGCACCGATGATACCTGATTCATTCATCATAGATACACCGACTAAGATAATACCCACAGCAATCATAATGTTATATAAAATGATTTTCTTCGTATCATTGAAGCTGATAGCACCAATGGAACCGAAGATAATGGTTAATAATGCTAGGACAAGCACTGTGTAGTGCGAGAATGTCAATGTATGCGCAAAGAATAAACTCAATGTTCTAGCAATCGCATAAACGCCAACTTTCGTAAGTAGGGCACCAAAGAATGCGATGATCGCAAACGGCGGTGCATAATAAGCACCAGGTAACCATACGTACATTGGGAAGGCACCGGCTTTAGTTGCGAATACAAAGAGGAACATTACAAATACAATGCTGACAAGCCCGCTTTGTGTATCAGATAAATGGCCTAATTTCTGACTGATATCAGCCATGTTTAATGTTCCGACAACTGAGTACAAGATCCCAACAGCGATGACGAAGAAGGCTGATGATGCGACGTTCACAAGTAAGTATTTAATGGTTTCTTGTAATTGAATCTTCGTACCGCCGATAACGAGTAGGGAGTATGAAGAAATCAAGAACACTTCAAAGAATACGAACATGTTGAAGATATCACCTGTGATAAAGGCACCGATAATACCTGTTTCCATGAACATCACTGCGAAATAGTAATAGTATGTTTCACGATGTAAGCCGATTGATTGATATGAGAACAAAATAATCAAGATGGTTACAATTAAACTTGTAATTACTAAAGTCGCACTGAATAAATCAAGTACAAAGACGATACTGTATGGCGCTTTCCAAGACCCTAATTCTAATTTTATTGGTCCATGGTGCCATACGTTAATAAAGTTCCAAATCGCAAGTCCTAATGTAAGTAAAGAACCTGCTAAAGCGACATAACGTTTAATGAAAGGACGTTTGCCGATAAATACGAGAATCACTGCAGTAATCATAGGTGTTATCAGCATTGCAGCGATTAAATTATCTAGCATCATCATCTTCTGGCACTCCCTTCATTCTTTCTACGTTGTCAGTTCCAAGTTCCTTATAGCTTCTAAAAGCAAGTACTAAGAAGAACGCTGTGACCGCGAATGAAATAACAATCGCAGTTAAGATTAATGCTTGCGGGATAGGGTCGACGTAACTCTTTGTTCCAGGTTTAAAGATTGGAACAGAACCTTCGCCTAAACCGCCCATTGTGATTAAAAACAAGTTTGCAGCATGTGTTTGTACTGCGGTACCAATAATGATTCGAATCAAGCTCTTAGATAAAATGAGATAGATACTGATTGATGTTAAGATACCGCAAACAATAATCATAATTATTTCCATTACTCATTCTCTCCAATCGCTAAAATTATTGTCATTACCGTACCGACAACGGCTAATAACACACCTAAGTCAAAGAACAATGCGGTATGGATTGCCATAGGTTTTAAGAGTGGAAGCGGTACTTCAAATACTTTGTGTGTAAAGAAGTTTTTGTGATAGAACCAACTTGCAACTGGGGTTAACACACAAAATGTAAGTCCGATCGCAATCAATTTTTTGAAATCCCACGGGAAGATTTTACGCATTGTTTTCACATCAAAGGCTACCGCAACAAGTACTAATGAACTTGAAACCAGCAAACCTCCGATGAACCCGCCGCCGGGTTGATAGTGTCCGTTTAAGAATAGTGAAAGAGCGAACATTACAACCAAGAAGAAAATGACTATCGTTGAGTATTGAAAGATGATATCATTTTTCTGTTTGTTCATTGTCATCCACCCTTTCGTAACCATTTTTGTGTTTAGAACGTAATTTAATTAACGTATATACAGCTAAACCGGCAATACCTAATACTGAAGATTCGAATAAAGTATCGGTACCACGGAAGTCAACAAGGATAACGTTAACCATATTGTTACCATGCGCTAAACTATGGACATTTTCTTTGTAGTAACTTGCAATGGATTCGAAATGTTTATTACCATATGCAATCAAACCTAATACAGTTACAGCAATACCGACACCCGCAGCAATTACTGCATTGGTTACTTTGAACGAAGTCGATTCGTTATAACGGTTCAAGTTTGGTAAATGGTAGAAACATAATAAGAATAGTGCAGTTGAAATGGTTTCTACTACAAATTGTGTTAATGCCAAGTCTGGTGCGTTAAAGAAGATATAGAATATCGCCATAGAATAACCCACAGCACTCAGCATGATAATACTGAACAGTCTTGAACGCGCAAAGACCAACATAATCGCAGCAGCTAAAATCATGACTACAATGATGGCTTCATATGAACGTATGCGGCTGACATGACTGAAATCAAACGCAAATGGCAATGCGATGACTGTCACAAATGTTAAGACGATTAAACTGCCCATAATTACCACAAGTTTATTACGGATAAATCCGCTCATATACGTGTTTGTCACGCGTTTAGAGTATCCAGGCAAGTTGTCTGCTGAACGATCATAGAAGTAGTTCAGTTCTAAACGTTCTGGAATATTCTCTAATACTTTAACCCACTTATGATATGTGAAGATTAATAGAATACCAATTGCGTAAATGACTATTGTTGATAAGAATGCAGGTGTAAATCCATGGAATAAATGGAATTCTGCATCTGGCAACTTCGCATTACGTATTGCTTGGCTTGCTGGATCAATAATCGGTTTTGCTAATAATGTAGGGAATAGACCGAATGTCACCACTAATACTGCCAAGAAAGCAGGCGCAATCCACATTAACACGGATGGCTCATGTGGTTGATGTGGTAAATCATCTGGTTTATATGAACCCCAGAATATTTGACCGATAAATCTAACTGAATATACAAATGTAAAGATGCTACCTAAAATCGCAACAATCGGAATCAAGACACCTAACGTGTTCAAGCTGAAAATAGGTGCTTGTGTGACGTTAATCATTGCTTCAAGGAAGCTTTCTTTAGATAAGAAACCGTTGAATGGCGGTACACCGGCCATACTTAACGCTGAAATGACTGTGATCGTAAATGAAATCGGCATGATTGTCATTAAGCCGCCTAATTTACGTACATCACGTGTTCCGGTTTCATGATCGATAATACCTGCAACCATGAATAGTGCACATTTGAATGTGGCATGGTTAATTAAATGAAAGACTGCTGCGACAAATACGGCTGCATAAAATTGGCTTTGTGCACCTTGGAAGTGGAAGCTGACTGCTCCGATACCAAGCATTGACATTACCATACCGAGTTGTGAAACAGTTGAGAAAGCTAAGATACCTTTCAAATCTGACTGTTTTGTCGCATTTAAAGATGCCCAGAATAATGTGACTAATCCAATGGCAGTGACTGTCCAAATCCAACCTTGTGATAGAGCAAAGATTGGTGTAAGTCGTGCAACTAAGTAAATGCCCGCTTTAACCATTGTGGCAGAGTGCAGATAAGCACTGACTGGCGTAGGTGCTTCCATTGCATCTGGCAACCAAATGTAGAATGGAAATTGCGCTGATTTAGTCATTGCACCAAAGAGTATTAAAATCATAGCCAAGATAAAGAACGGGCTTGATTGAATCTCAGAGGCATGTGCAATAAGATGGCGAATACTTGTTGAATGTCCTGAAAGTGTCATTAAGATAAAGCCGCCGAGTAAAGATAAACCGCCGAATACTGTAATTAATAATGATTTTTGGGCACCATAAAGTGAAGCCTCTCTTGTGCGCCAAAATGAAATCAATAAGAAACTAGAAAATGATGTCATTTCCCAGAATAAATACAGCATAAAGACGTTATCTGATAAAACGACGCCTAACATTGCACCCATAAAGAGTAATAAATAACAATAGAAATTACCCAATTGTTCCTTCTTGCTTAAATAGCTGATTGAATAGAAGGTAACTAAAGCACCAATACCTGTAATCAATAAGCTGAACAATAAGCTTAATCCATCAACATATAAATTATAGTTCATACCGATTCGCGGCATCCATGGTAATTCCGCAAAGCGTGTTTTACCTGACATCGTTGTCGAAATATAAGTTAAGAAATAAATAAATAAAACGACGGGGACAGGTAACGCGAACCATCCTATATGTATACGCTTAATGAAACGATAAACAATAGGGATAATGAGTGCAAAAATGAACGGCAACAATACCGCTGCATGTAACCAACTCATTATTTGTCCTCCTTTGAATATAAGATAACCTCATTATACATCAATGTGAAGTGTGTAAAAACCTTGTTTTCCGGTAACACGCTTACATTTCAGGGTTCTTTTAAATAAGAAGAAACTCTTCACAAATTATTTGAAATTTTGTTTGTACTGAATGCCATAATCATTCTTTAACGTATTTAAATTGTGTAAAGACATTTTCGCATGTTCAGTATTTTCTTGTTTTAATTGTTCTTCGTAATTGGTAATCGCTTGCTGTAAAGATGCTACATAATCTAAAGGTTCAACGTTGAATTCGCGTAATTTAGATTTTGGTGTAAATCTTTTTTCGTAATGACTGAGTGCACGACGTTCGTGGAAGAAGACACCTTCTGTTGCTGTTGGATCATGTAAATCACCTTGTTTAGGGTGTTTGATAACTTGTTCAACTTGAACTAAAACTTCACCGTTATCTTTCTCTTCTACAATTGAAACACCATAACTTCCTGTTTTATGTGAAAAACGATATAACATTTTAATACTTCCTTTCTGTGGTATATGTTAATATTGAGATAAATCAATCTTAACATGAATGGAGCATTAATTATGGCAAACTATCCTCAATTAAATAAAGAAATCCAAGATAATGAAATTAAAGTAGTCATGCATACAAATAAAGGTGATATGACATTCAAACTATTTCCAGATTTAGCACCAAAAACAGTTGAAAACTTTGTGACACATGCTAAAAATGGATACTATAACGGCATTACTTTCCACCGTGTTATCAATGATTTTATGGTACAAGGCGGAGACCCAACAGCAACTGGTATGGGCGGAGAAAGTATTTACGGCGGATCATTTGAAGATGAATTCTCTATGGAAGCATTTAACTTATATGGCGCATTATCTATGGCGAATGCTGGACCTAATACTAATGGTTCACAATTCTTCATCGTACAAATGAAAGACGTTCCTGAAAATATGTTGAATCAATTAGCAGATGGCGGATGGCCAAAACCAATCGTAGAAGCTTACGGTGAAAAAGGCGGTACACCTTGGTTAGACCAAAAACATACAGTGTTCGGTCAATTAGTTGAAGGTGAAACGACTTTAGAAGATATCGCGAACACTAAAGTGGGTCCTCAAGATAAACCTGTACATGATGTTGTGATTGAATCAATCGATGTTGAAGAAAAATAAGTCAACAACATTTTAAATAGAAGACGCGGCTCGATTTGTGGTAACGCAAATCGGGCTTATTTTAAGAAGAAATAAAGGAGGTTAATCATCAATGGAAAAGAATGAAGTGAATATTGCTTTATATCAGCAACTCGCAGATTGGAATCCTATGAATTTCCAAGATCAAACGATGGGTGATGCAGAAGTGTATGAAATGATGGATGCAGTTCATCAAATCGATGATGTTAAAACCTTGGCACAAAAGTTCCAAGATATCTTTATGTATTCTTTTGAAGAAAAACTTCCTATAGAAGAATGTCAAAAACACGCAGAAGCAGCACTATCTTTAGAAGGTACGTGCGGGTTGTAAAAGAACTGATAGATAAATAATAAAACATTAAAAAGTAAGCGAGATTATAGTACACCTTAAAGTTTAAAGCTTTAAAGTGTGCTATAGTCTCTCTTTTTTTGTTACATTTATGTTACAAAAAAGTAAAAAAATAAAGGGAAGAATTTTATTTATAGATGTAAACTATAATAAAATCGTCATGTTGTGTAAATCAAAATATATAGATAATACTAGAATCCTCCACATTTTATATGTATAATACACGATTATTTGGAATAAACCTAAGTGAATAGCATAAAATTAAAGTATTATTTTGATATAACCGGAATTATATACAATTTTGGAACACTGATTTATAATTATATAGTAGTTCAAAATTCAATATATCGGAGGACAACAAATGAAGAAGTTGGATTTTTTGCCTAACTTAAGAAATCGCTATTCAATTAGAAGATTTACTGTAGGGACAGCATCTATCTTGATTGGATCATTATTATTCTTAGGTCACAATGGCGAAGCCAAAGCAGCGGAGAATACAAACGATAATACAGTTGTAGAGGCATCTAAAGACACTAGCACAACCCAACAAGCACCAGTAGAGAACACAGTGCCACAAGACAAAACAACAGACACGATTCAACAAACTGGAAACTCTCAAACTACGCAAAATGTATTGGAGACAGTTAAGACAGATGCATTGTCTAAACTTTCTACATTTACACATTTAACTGAAGAAACAGTTAAACACTATACTGCAGAAATTAAACAAGCTCAATCTGAAGCTGATGTTCAAGCAGTTGTTGAAAAAGCACAAAAAGCAGAAGTTGAAGCAGAAAAACAAGCAGAAGTTGCGAAGCAAACTGAACAAACTAAAGCAACTGACACTTCAACAGCATCATCAGCAACAACACCTGAAGTTTCTAAATCAATAACTGATGTAGTAAAAGAAGAAAGTAAAGTTGAACCATCATCAACACTTTCTGATACGAGCAAGGATGCAGATACTAAAACAGTATCCTCAACAGCACAAGCAATATCAACAATTGAAACACCAACTCTATCTATAGAACAAAAAGTAGATAAAGTAAAAGCTGAACTCGTTACAGATTATGATAGTTCAAAAGTAGATGCAGCATTAGCTGTTATCGACACAGCAGATTTAACTGCTGATCAAATCAAAGCAGAGGTATTAAAACTTTTACTTGAACAAGGTTCGGCAGAAAAAGATTTATATAGCCCGCAAGCAACGGTATTAAGAACTGAAGAAGAAGCACAAAAAACAGCGGTACGTGCATTCAGTATTGATACTTCCACTAAAGATAACGTTGTAGTTACTCCAGACAATTTTAATCAATACTTCTGGACAGTAGATGATGCATATTATGATCCTGCTACTGGAATTACAACACTTACACAAAACTGGCCAAGTCAAAAAGGTTCTATGTCACTTGATACTAAGATGAATGTCAATAAAGATTTTCATTTCTCTGGATGGGTTAACCTTGGTGATAAATATGAAGGACACCCTAAAGAAGGTGTATCAGGTGGAGATGGTATTGCCTTTATTTTCAACCCTGGTAATACGCACGATTTAGGATTATATGGTTCGGCCTTGGGTGTAGGTGGACTTAAATATGCGTTTGGTTTTAAATTAGATACTTTTGTAAATACGCAATATGATCCAAAAGGTAAAGCCAAACCGGATCCTATACAATTTAATAAGGTAGGTGCCTTTGGTGCATTTGTATTTGCCGATTCCACAGGTACGGTATCTACACAACCTGGTTTAACTGGGTGGAAAGCTGCGTTATTAGATGTTCAGCCAGACAATAACCAATTCCAAGAATTTACAATTGATTACAGTGGTGACACGAAAGTAATGACCATCACATATGCAGGTCAAACTTGGACACAAAGTATGACAAAATACTTTAGCTATACTCATAAAAATGAATATGCTTTATCAATTGCGGCTACAACTGGTGGCGCATACAACTTACAACAAGTAAAAATTAAAGAATTCACATATACTGCAGCAGCTTTATTAGAAGAAGATTTTGTAGATACAGACACACAAGAGTTATTCGACAGACCACTTCGTACATCTGGTGATGTTGACAGCATCATAACTGTACAAGATCATTCTGCATACTTAGCAGAAAAAGGTTATAAACTCATAAGTGAAGATACATCGTTTGCGCATACTTATGATAAAACTAAGAAAACAGTCAAATTAACAAATGCAAGTCAATTTATTGTCTATCAAGTTAAAGATATTGAACCTCCAAAAATTGGAGATATCACGGAACAAACAGTTAATGTGAACTCTGAAATGACACCATTAGTCTTAGATATCACTGATAATAGTAAGTATATTAAAACGAAAACAGTGACAGGCTTACCTGCAGGTGTAACGTTCGATGAAGCAACCAACACTATTTCTGGTACACCAACTGACGTTGGTACATCAACGATAACTGTAACTGCAACTGACCATGCTGGTTTAACTACGACGAAAACATTTACGTATACAGTTGTAGATACACAACCGCCAACAATTACTCAAGTTGAAAATAAAACAACTGAAGCGTATACACCAATTACACCGATTGCATTAAGTGCAGATGACAATTCAAAAGTTGCGCCGACATTAGAAGTTACGGGTTTACCAGCCGGTTTATCCTTTGACCCATCAACAAAACAAATTACGGGTACACCAACTGCTGAAGGTACATTTACAGTAACTGTTAAAGCAACAGATGGATCAACTAATGCAAGTAATTCAACGTTTAATATTGTGGTGAATCCAAATGCAGCACTTGAAGCATTAAAAACAGCGGTCGCAGATGCTAAAACTGTAAATAAAAATGACTTCACACCAAATAGTGTGGCTGTATTAGATGCGAAGTTAACTGAGGCAGAAGCATTAATTGCGCATCCTGAAAATGGTTCAACAGATCAATTTAATGCGAAAACTCAAGAAGTTAAGCAAGCTAAAGATCAATTAGTACGAAAAGCAAATAAAACGGATTTAGAAAAAGCCATTGCAGAAGCAAGTAAATATACAAACTTAGATCCAGCAAAACCAATGGATCAACAATTAATTACAGCTTTAGCTAATGCGAAAAATACAGATGCAGATCAAAATGCGACAAAAGAACAAGTTGATACTGCTACTGCAGATTTGAATAAAGCTATAGAACAAAAACTTTATCAAGATGCTTTAGATCGTTTGAATGCAGCAATCACTGATGCTAAAGGTGTCAACCAATCAGAATATACACCAGCTTCTGTGACACCATTTGATGCAGCAATCAAAGCAGGTGAAACGAAAGCAGCTGATAAAACTGCAACACCTGAACAATTAGACCTAGCAACAAAATCAATCACTGATGCAAAGGCCCAATTACAACACAATGCAGATAAATCAGCATTAGAAGCTGCAATTAATAAAGCAAAAGCATTAGGTGTTTTAAACGAAACAGATACTGAAGATAAAGCAGTCAAAGATGCATTGACATTGGGTGAAAGTGTTAAAGATAATGCGAATGCAACAACACAACAAGTTGCTGATGCGACAAAAGCAATTAATGATGCCATTGCAGCTAAAGCGCATGCTGATGCATTAGATGCTTTGAAAGCAAAATTAGTTGAAGTCAAAGCGTTAGATAAAGCACCATTTACGCCTGATAGTGTGAATGCTTTAAATGCACAAGTTACAGCTGGAGATACAGTCGTTGCAGCTGAAAAGTCTAAAACAACAGAAGAAATTAAAGAAGCAACACAAGCATTAACTGATGCACAAAAAGCACTTGTTAAACAAGCGGATAAAACAGAATTACAAAAAGCCATCGATAAAGCAGGTACTTTAGGTCAACTTAATCCAAGTGATACTGAAGACAAAGCAGTTCAAGATGCTTTAGCAAAAGCAAACCAAGTAAAAGCTGATGGTAATGCCACACCGCAACAAGTGACTGAAGCAACAGATGCTTTAAATAAAGCCATCGACAAAAAACTTTATCAAGATGCTTTGGATGAATTAAATGCGGCAATTAAAGATGCAGAAGCTGTTACAAAAGCTAATTACACACCTGAAACTGTGACACCATTTGAAACAGCATTAACAGACGGTAAAGCTAAAGCAGCTGATACTCAGGCAACACCAGAACAACTTAAAGCAGCAGCACAAGCAATTAAAACTGCGAAAGATGCGTTAAAACAAAAAGCAAATAAAGCAGAGCTTGAAAAATCAATTGCAACAGCAGAAGCATTACAACCGTTAAAAGCGGGAGACCCTGAAGATGATGCGGTTAAAGCAGCTTTAGAAAAAGCAAAACAAGTTGAAGCAAACCAAAATGCTGATCAAGCAGCTGTAGATGCAGCAAAAGTTGAATTAGACAACGCAATTAAAGCGAAACAAACACAAGATGCTGCAGATGCATTAAAACAAGCTGCACTTGATGAATTAAAAGCAGAACTTGCGAAAGTCGCTAAAATTGATAAAAATAACTTTACACCTGAGAGTGTAACGCCATTAACTGAGAAAGAAACAGCTGGCAATGCGATTGTTGCTAATCCTGAAAATAAAACAGTTGATGAAATTAAAGCAGCAACACAAGCGTTGAAAGATGCTGAAAAAGGATTACAAGCTAAATCTGATAAAGCAGCATTACAAGCAGCGATTGATAAAGCGGAAGCATTAACAGGTTTAAATCCTGCAGATGCAGAAGATAAAGCAGTTCAAGACGCGTTAAATAAAGCAAAAGAAGTACAGGCAGATCCTAATGCTGATCAAGCAGCTGTAGACGCAGCGAAAAAAGCATTAGATGACGCAATTAACGCAAAACAAACACAAGATGCGAAAGAAGCTAAAGATGCAGCTGACGCAAAACAAGCAGCATTGGATGAATTGAAAGCAGAACTTGCGAAAGTGGCTCAAATTGATAAAAACAACTTTACGCCAAATACAGTAACACCGTTAACTGAAAAAGAAGATGCAGGTAAAGCTATCGTTGCAGCACCAGATGCGAAAACAACTGATGAAATCAAAGCAGCGACTCAAGCATTAAAAGATGCGGAAGCAGCATTACAAGCTAAGTCAGACAAAGCGGCATTACAAGCAGCAATTGATAAAGCAAATGCTTTAGGTCAACTTGACCCAGCAGATAAAGAAGACAAAGCCCTTCAAGATGCAGTGGCTGCAGGTGAAACTGTTAAAGCGGATGGAAACGCAACGCCACAACAAGTTCAAGAAGCAACAAAAGCAATTAATGACGCTATTGCAGCTAAAGAACGTCAAGACGCATTAGATGAATTACAAAAAGCTTTAGATGATGCGAAAACTGTTAACAAAGATGACTACAAGCCAAATACTGTAGCACCATTCGAAGCAGCAATTACAGCAGGTGAAGCAGCGAAAGCGGATGCGACTAAAACTCCAGAAGAGTTAAAAGCAGCAGCTAAAGCAATTACTGATGCTAAAAATAATCTTGAAGCGAAAGCGAACAAAGATGCATTGAATAAGGCAATTACTACTGCGGAAGGCTTAACTTTAGATCCGAACGATAAAGAAGATAAAGCAGTCCAAGATGCATTAGCTAAAGCAAAAGAAGTCCAAGCAGACCCTAATGCTGACCAAGCAGCAGTCGATGCAGCAAAAGCAGCATTAGAAGACGCGATTAATGCTAAAAATGCACAAGATGCGAAAGATGCCAAAGAAGCAGCTGACGCAAAACAAGCAGCACTTGATGCATTAAAAGCAGAACTTGAAAAAGCGAAAGCTGTTCAAAAAGATAACTTCACACCAGATAGTGTGAAACCTTTAACAGATGCAGAAACAGCTGGCCAAGCGATTGTTGATGCTCCAACAGATAAAACTGTTGAAGAGATTAATAAAGCAACACAAGCTTTAAAAGATGCGCAAGCAGGTTTAGTTGCAAAAGCAGACAAAGCAGAACTTGATAAAGCAATCACTGCAGCGGAAGGCTTAACTTTAGATCCGAACGATAAAGAAGATAAAGCAGTCCAAGATGCGTTAAATAAAGCAAAAGAAGTCCAAGCAAACCCTAATGCAACACAAGATGAAGTTAATGCAGCGAAAGATGCGTTGAACAAAGCAATCGAAGCAAAAACTGCTCAAGACCAAGCAGATGCAGTCAATGCAGCACTTGATGCATTAAAAGCAGAACTTGAAAAAGCGAAAGCTGTTCAAAAAGATAACTTCACACCAGATAGTGTAAAACCTTTAACAGATGCAGAAACAGCCGGTCAAGCAATTGTTGATGCTCCAACAGGCAAAACTGTTGAAGAAATTAATAAAGCAACACAAGCATTGAAAGATGCGCAAGCAGGATTAGTTGCAAAAGCAGACAAAACTGAACTTGAAAAATCAATTGCAACTGCAGAAGGTTTAGGTCAATTAGACCCAGCTGATAAAGAAGATAAAGCGGTTCAAGATGCCTTAGCAGCAGCTAAAGCAGTAGAACAAAACCCTAATGCGACACAAACTGAAGTTGACAATGCGAAAGCAGCATTAGATGAAGCAATTAATGCTAAGAAAGCTCAAGATGCGAAAGAAGCTAAAGAGGCAGCAGATGCCAAACAAGCAGCACTTGATGAGTTGAAAGCTGAACTTGCAAAAGTTGCGAAAATTGATCTTAAACAATATACGCCAGACAGCGTAAAACCTTTAACAGATAAAGAAATTGAAGGTAATGCAATTGTGGCAATTCCAGATGCGAAAACTACAGAAGAAATCAAAGTTGTAACACAAGCCTTGAAAGATGCTCAAAAAGATTTAGTTCAAAAAGCAGACAAAGCAGAATTACAAAAAGCGATTGATAAAGCAAATGCTTTAGGTAATCTTGATGCGAATGACCCAGAAGACAAAGCAGTTCAAGATAAACTAGCAGATGCAGAAAAAGTTAAAGCTGATGATAACGCAACGCCACAACAAGTAGCAGAAGCAACAAAAGCCTTAAACGATGCTATCGCAGCAAAAGAACGTCAAGATGCATTAGATGAATTACAAAAAGCAATCGACGCAGCAAACGCAATCAATAAAGATGACTACAAACCAAATACGGTAAAACCTTTAGAAGATGCGGTTAAAGCAGGCGAAACTGCAAAAGCAGATGCGGCTAAAACTCCAGCAGAGTTGAAAGAAGCAGCAAAAGCAATTACTGATGCCCAAAAAGCTTTAGAAGCGAAAGCTAATAAAGATGAATTAAACAAAGTAATCACTACTGCAGAAGGCTTAACATTAGATCCGAATGACAAAGAAGATAAAGCAGTTCAAGATGCGTTAGCTAAAGCAAAAGAAGTCCAAGCGGACCCTAATGCTTCACAAGCTGATGTTGATGCGGCAAAAGCAGCTTTAGAAAATGCTGTGAATGCTAAGAAAGCTCAAGATGAAAAAGAGGCTCAAGCAGCAGCACAAGCTAAACAAGATGCTTTAGATGCATTGAAGGCAGAACTTGAAAAAGTTGCTAAAATCAATAAAAACAACTTCACTCCTAATACAGTGACACCATTAACTGAAAAAGAGGAAGCTGGTAAAGCGATTGTTGCTAATCCAGATGCGAAAACAACTGAAGAAATCAAAGCAGCAACTCAAGCATTAATTGATGCGGAAAATGCATTACAAGCTAAGTCAGACAAAGCAGCTTTACAAGCAGCGATTGATAAAGCAAATGGTCTAGGTGAATTGAATCCAGCAGATAAAGAAGACAAAGCAGTTCAAGATGCAGTAGCAGCCGGTGAAAAAGTTAAAGCTGACGGCAATGCAACACCACAACAAGTGGCAGATGCTACAAAAGCAATTAACGATGCTTTCACAGCAAAAGAACGTCAAGATGCATTAGATGAATTACAAAAAGCAATCGACGCAGCAAACGCAATCAATAAAGATGACTACAAACCAAATACGGTAAAACCTTTAGAAGATGCGGTTAAAGCGGGTGAAACTGCAAAAGCAGATGCGGCTAAAACTCCAGCAGAGTTAAAAGAAGCAGCACAAGCCATCAAAGATGCGCAAAAAGCTTTAGAAGCGAAAGCTAATAAAGATGAATTAAACAAAGTAATCACTACTGCAGAAGGCTTAACATTAGATCCAACAGATAAAGAAGATAAAGCAGTTCAAGATGCGTTAGCTAAAGCAAAAGAAGTCCAAGCGGACGCTAATGCTTCACAAGCTGATGTGGATGCAGCAAAAGCAGCTTTAGAAGAAGCAATTAATGCTAAACAAGCACAAGATGCGAAAGAAGCTAAAGAAGCAGCTGACGCCAAACAAGCAGCATTAGACGCATTGAAAGCAGAGCTTGAAAAAGCGAAAGCAATCAATAAAGATAACTTCACACCAAACAGTGTGAAACCATTAACTGATGCAGAAACAACAGGTCAAGCAATCGTTGATGCGCCAGATAATAAAACAACTAAAGAAATTGAAGCTGCTACACAAGCCTTGAAAGATGCGCAAGCAGGCTTAGTCGCAAAAGCGGATAAAGCTGAACTTGAAAAAGCAATCAACACAGCAGAAGGCTTAACATTAGACCCTAACGACAAAGAAGATAAAGCAGTTCAAGATGCTTTAAACAAAGCAAAAGAAGTCGAAGCAAATCCAAATGCCACACAAGATGAAGTTAATGCAGCGAAAGATGCATTAAATAAAGCTGTTGAAGCAAAAGTAGCTCAAGACCAAGCGGACGCAGTGAATGCAGCTCTTGACGCATTAAAAGCAGAACTTGAAAAAGCGAAAACTGTTAATAAAGATAACTTCACACCAGATAGTGTGAAACCATTAACTGATGCGGAAACAGCAGGTCAAGCGATCGTTAATGATTCAACTGGCAAAACTGTTGAAGAAATCGAAGAAGCAACGCAAGCCTTGAAAGATGCGCAAGCAGGTTTAGTTGCGAAAGCGGATAAAGCTGAACTTGAAAAAGCAATCAACACAGCAGAAGGTTTAACATTAGATCCATCAGATAAAGAAGATAAAGCAGTTCAAGATGCATTAGCCAAAGCAAAAGAAGTCGAAGCAAACCCTAATGCAACACAAGATGAAGTTAATGCAGCGAAAGACGCATTAAATAAAGCAATCGAAGCAAAAGCAGCTCAAGACAAAGCAGATGCAGTCAACGCAGCCCTTGACGCATTGAAAGCAGAGCTTGAAAAAGCGAAAGCAATCAATAAAGATAACTTCACACCAAATAGTGTGAAACCATTAACTGATGCGGAAACAGCAGGTCAATCAATCGTTAATGACCCAACAGGCAAAACTGTTGAACAAATCAATGCAGCAACGCAAGCATTGAAAGATGCGCAAGCAGATTTAGTTGCGAAAGCGGATAAATCTGAATTGCAAAAAGCTATTGATAAAGCCAATGCTTTAGGAAACCTTGATGCTAATGATAAAGAAGATAAAGCAGTTCAAGATGCAGTCGCTTCAGGTGAGAAAGTAAAAGCTGATGGTAATGCAACATCACTACAAGTGGCAGATGCAACTAAAGCAATAAACGATGCGATTGTAGCGAAAGAACACCAAGATGCTTTAGATGAATTACAAAAAGCATTAGATGCAGCTAACACAGTTAAGAAAGAACAGTATAAACCAAGTACTGTAGCACCATTTGAGGCAGCAGTTACTGCGGGTGAAGCAGCAAAAGTAGATGCGACTAAAACTCCACAAGAGTTGAGAAAAGCTGCGAAAGCTATTACTGACGCTCAAAAAGCATTAGAGGCAAAAGCAAATAAAGTTGAGCTTGAAAAATCTATAGCAACAGCTGAAAACTTAGGTCAATTAGACCCGACAGATAAAGAAGACAAAGCAGTTCAAGATGCATTATCTAAAGCAAAAGAAGTCGAAGCAAACCTTAATGCTACACAAGCAGAAGTGGATGCAGCGAAAGATGCATTGAATAAAGCGATTGAAGGAAAAACAGCTCAAGACAAAGCAGACGCAGTGAATGCAGCGTTAGATGCATTGAAAGCAGAGCTTGAAAAAGCGAAAGCAATCAATAAAGATAACTTCACACCAAACAGTGTTGAAGCTTTAGTAGATGCAATGGCAGTAGCTCAAGGTATCGTGAACAATCCTGAATCTGTAACAGTTGAACAAATCGAAAAAGCAACACAAGCATTAAAATATGCACAAGCAGGCTTAGTTGCGAAAGCAGATAAAGCTGAACTTGAAAAAGCAATTGAAAATGCAGAAGGCTTAACATTAGACCCAGCTGATAAAGAAGATAAAGCGGTTCAAGATGCGTTAGACAAAGCGAAAGAAGTACAGGCGGATCCTAATGCTTCACAAGCTGATGTAGATGCAGCGAAAGATGCATTGAACAAAGCAATCGAAGCGAAAACAGCGCAAGACAAAGCAGATGCAGTGAACACGGCATTAGACGCATTGAAAGCAGAACTTGAAAAAGCAAAAGCTGTTAATAAAGATAACTTCACACCAAACAGTGTTGAAGCTTTAGTAGATGCAATGGCAGTAGCTCAAGGTATCGTGAACAATCCAGAATCTGTAACAGTTGAACAAATCGAAAAAGCAACACAAGCATTAAAAGATGCGCAAGCAGGCTTAGTTGCGAAAGCGGATAAAGCTGAACTTGAAAAAGCAATCAACACAGCAGAAGATTTAACATTAGATCCATCAGATAAAGAAGATAAAGCAGTTCAAGATGCATTAGCTAAAGCAAAAGAAGTCGAAGCAAATCCTAATGCCACACAAGATGAAGTTAATGCTGCAAAAGATGCGTTGAATAAAGCGATTGAAGCAAAAGCAACTCAAGACAAAGCGGACGCAGTGAACGCAGCATTAGACGCATTGAAAGCAGAACTTGAAAAAGCGAAAGCAATCAATAAAGATAACTTCACACCGAACAGTGTTGAACCGTTAGCAGATGCAATGGCAGTGGCTCAAGGTATCGTGAACAATCCTGAATCTGTAACAATTGAACAAATCGAAAAAGCAACACAAGCCTTGAAAGATGCGCAAGCAGGATTAGTCGCAAAAGCAAATAAAGTTGAGCTTGAAAAATCTATAGCAACAGCTGAAAACTTAGGTCAATTAGACCCGACAGATAAAGAAGACAAAGCGGTCCATGATGCATTATCAAAAGCAAAAGAAGTCGAAGCAAATCCAAATGCCACACAAGATGAAGTTAATGCAGCTAAAGACGCATTGAATAAAGCGATTGAAGTAAAAGCAGCTCAAGATAAAGCAGATGCTTTAGCTGAATTGCAAAAAACTTTAGATAAAGCTCAATCAATTGATAGAACAAAATATACACCTGAAACTGTGAAAGACTTAGATAAATCAGTGGATAAAGGAAAAGTGGTAGTTGAGAATTCCAAAGAGGTATCAATTAAAACTATAGAAGACGCTACAAAAGCAATCAAAGATTCGTTAAAAGATTTAGTAGTTAAAGTTGATGCATCTGAAACTGAAAAAGTCGCTCATACAGCTAAAACTACAACAGGCAAATCAGTTGAAAGAGCATCTGATAAAGCAGTTAAGAAATCAGAAGGTTCAACAGCACAAGCTAAAGCAAATAAAACAAGCAAAGCTAAAGTTTTACCTAACACTGGTCAAGAAGCGCCAGCAGATCCTAAATATGCTACATTAATGTTGGCAATTGGTGGATTAATGGCAATGTTCGGTAGACGTAAAAAAGAAGATAAAGATAATACAGAAAAATGATTGTATCAATGCTTTGATGCTAAATAAAGATTTGAAATAGCATACACCCCTAGTTGGAATAACATCTATCTAGGGGTGTTGCTGTTTAATTGAAAAATAAGCTGGATAATATTTTTTAATCAGTATAGTGAAAAGAATTATCGTTTTTTAAGCTAGGTTCTTGTTAAGTTAGTATTACAGTTTTGTGAAGTCAAAATTAAAATTTTAGCTTTTGTTGACAAGTGTGAACTACAAATACGACTAAATTAGTCAATTTTAAAAATATAGATGCGTATAATAGCTATAATATCAACAAATTACGTGTGAACTGCATGGAAATATAAAATATAAAAAAAATGAATACACTCCAATAATGGTATTAAAATATAAATTTTAAATCATATACAATTGCGCAAAGCAATACTATAATGAAAGTGTAGTGAGAATATACAAGTATCGGAGGACATCATATGAAAAAATTGGACTTTTTGCCTAACTTAAGAAATAGATATTCTATTAGAAGATTTACTGTTGGTACTGCATCGATTCTAATAGGTTCTCTATTATTCTTAGGTCACAATGGCGAAGCCAAAGCAGCAGAGAATTTAAACGATAATAATACAGTTGTCGAGGCTTCTAATGAAAGTAGTACGTCACAACAAGCATCCGTGGAAAATAATAAAACGTTACAAGAAAAACCAGTCGAAGCTACTCAACAAAAGACTGATAATACAGCACAAACGAAAAACACAGTAGAAGAAGCAAAACAAACAGAACCAGAAACAGCGGTTCATGCAGTAGTTGAAAAAGCTATAACAACTGAGCAGTCAACTGTTCAAAAAGAAGAACCAGTACAAGTTCAAAAAACTGAAAATTCAAAAGAGTCTACTGAACTAACAGTAGAAAAAACTCCAGCAGCAACTTCAACTGAAGCGGAACCAGTGAAAGAAGAAGTAAGTGCTGAAAAAGCGCAACCAACTGTCACTGAAAATAAAGCAACAACTGAAGGAACTGCACCATCTACTGAACCAACAGTAGAAAAACCTGTTCCCGTAACAGAAACACCAGCTTTAACTCCAGAACAAAAAGTTGAAAAGGTAAAACAAGACTTAAGTAGTGAATATGACAGTGCAAAAGTTGATGAAGTGTTAGCAGTTATTGATACAGCCAATTTAACACCAGAACAACTTAAATCTGAAGTATTAAGAATTTTACTTGAACAAGCTTCAGCACAAAAAGATTTATTTAGCCCTCAAGCGACTTTGCCAAGAACTAGTGAAGAAGCATCAAGTTATTCAACAAGAGCAGTTCCTACTTCGCGTGATAAAAGAAAATTAGATAGTGCAATTGCTTCAGCAGAAGCTTTAGGGCAATTAAATTCAGATATACCAGATGATAAACAAATACAAGAAAAATTAGCTGCTGCTAAAGTTATTAAAGCAGATACAGCTGCTACTCAAGAACAAGTGCAAACTGCAACTACTGAACTAAATGCAGCAGTTACTCAAAAACAATATAATGTAACATTGCAACGATTGAAAGATGCCTTAGCAGAAGCTAAAAAAATAGATACAACTTTATATACTCCATTATCAGCAAATGCATTCGAAACTGCTATTAATGAGGGAGAACTAAGAGTAGCAGATCCAAAATCAACTCCTACATCATTAGAAAAAAGAATAACTGCTCTAGAAACAGCGAAATCATCACTTATTTTGATACCAAATAAAACAGAATTAAAAAAAGCAATTGATAAAGCTCATTCGTTAGGCGCTTTAAATTATGCAGATGATGAAGATAACGGAGTTGGCGTTCAGCTTGATCTTGCTAGTCAAGTATATAGTTATAGCGAATCTTCTCAAACTGAAGTTGATGAGAAAACAGCTAGTTTAATGAAAGCAATTAATATAAAACTTTATCAAGATGCATTAGAACGTTTAAATGCGGCAATTAAAGATGCAAAAACTATTAATCAAGCTGAATATACACCAGCAACAGCAGTTCCATTTGATAATGCAATTAAAGCAGGTGATACTCAAGCAGCAGATACTAGTTCATCACCAGAACAATTAGATGCCGCAACAAAATCTATACAAGAGACTAAAGCTCAATTACAACGTTTAGCAGATAAAACAGAGTTAAACCAAGCAATTCAGAACGCTGAAGGAATTGGTAAATTAGACATTACAGACACTGAAGATAAAGCGTTACATGATAAATTAGAAACAGCAAAAATAGTTGTAGCAGATAACAATGCTACACAAGATCAGGTTAAAACTGCTACTAATGAATTGAATGACGCAGTCAAACAAAAACTCTATCAAGATGCATTAGATGAATTAAATGTAACTATTCAAGGTGCTGAAAAAGTAGTGAAAGATACTTATACACCTAATTCTGTAGTCTTGTTCGATGTAGCATTAGCTGCTGGTAAAATGCAAGCAGCAGACACAAGTGCATTACCGGATACTTTAAAAACAGCAACAAAAGCAATTAAAGATGCTAAAAATGCATTAGTACAAAGAGCAGACAAAACTGGTTTGAATCAATCAATAACAACAGCAGAGGGAATTCATCCATTAGAAGCTGGAAATCCTGAGGATGATGCACTAAAAGCAGCTTTAAATAATGCGAAAACAGTTCAAGGAGACTTAAATACAGATCAACCAACTGTTGATAATACGAAAATTGAATTGGACAATGCAATTAAAGCAAAACAAGATAAAGCTGCACAAGCAAGACAAATAGCGTTAGATGAATTAAGAACTGAACTTACAAAAGCTGGCGGTATTAATAAAGATGGTTACACTACAAGCAGTACAACACGTTTAACTTCAACTATTTCAGCTGGTAATAACCTGGCTCTAAAACAACTGCTGAAATTAAAGCAGCAACACAAGCATTGCGTGATGCACAAGTTGCATTAGTCAAACAACCAGATAAAACTGCGCTTATAACTGCAATTAATACAGCTAATGGTTATAATAATCTAAATCCAAATAACCCTGTGGATAAAGCATTACAAGATAAATTAGCAGCTGCAACAGCGGTTAATACGAATGGTGATGCAACACCTGAACAAGTAAAAACAGCTTCAGATGATTTGAATAATGCTCTTGTCGCTAAAAAAGCACAAGATGATCAACTTGCTAAAGATGCAACCGCAAAACAAGCAGCACTTGATTCTTTAAACACTGAATTGAATAAAGTTAAAGCTTTAGATAAAGCATCATATACACCAAATACAGTGACACCGTTGACTGAAAAACAAGCAGCAGCACAAGCAATTGCAGATGCACCAAATGCTAAAACTACAGAAGAAATCAACGCGGCAATAAAAGCATTGCAAGATGCACAAGCAGCTTTAGTTCCAAAAGCTAATAAAACAGATTTACAAACAGCGCTTAATACAGCTAATTCTATAGGTAATCTTGATGTTACTGATAAAGAAGATAAAGCATTACAAGATGCTATTAATGCTGCACAAACAGTTAACCAAGATGACAATGCAACACCACAACAAGTGGCAGATGCAACTAAAGCAATCAATGATGCTGTAGCTACAAAAGCTCATCAAGATGCTTTAGATAAATTAAATAAAGCACTCCAAGATGTTGCTAAAATAAACAAAGCAGATTACACTGCTGATTCCGTTAAACCATTTGATACAGCAGTAGAAGCTGGTAAAACAGTAGCTGGAAACAACACATCAACAGTTGAAGCCTTGGATAATGCGACTAAAGCTGTGAAAGATGCTGCTGCACAACTCGTACCAGATAAATCAAATTTAGATACAGTACTTAATGAAGCAAAAGCTTTAGAACCTTTAACTGATTCAACGACAGATCAATTATTGAAAAATGCTTTAAATGCAGCTGAAACTGTTAAGAATAATCCAAGTGCGACACCTGAAGAAATCAAAACAGCAACTTGGAATCTTGAAGATGAAATTAATAACAAAAAAGCAGCAGACGCTATTGATTCTTTAAAATCAGCTGTAACAAAAGCTAATGGACTTAATGAAGCAACATATACACCAAATACGTTCGAACCATTAAAAGCAGCAATTACTGCAGGTCAAAACATCATCAATAATCCTGCATCTGCTGATACACCAGCAACACTTGCGAAAGCAAAAGAAATTGAACAATTAATTGGTGCATTAAAAGAAAGAGCAGATAAAACTGAACTTGGTAATGTTTTAGACAAAGCAATCGCTTATGGAGATTTAAATCCAAATGACGCTGAAGATAAAGCGTTACAAGATGCAGTGACTGCAGGTCAAAAAGTAGATGGTAACGGTAATGCAACACCTGAAGAAGTGACGAATGCTGTTAAAACAATTAATGATGCGATTGCTGCCAAAGTACGCCAAGATGCTCTAGATGAATTGAATAAAGCTATCGATGACGCAAAAGCGGTTAATAAAGATGACTATAAACCAAATACAGTAACTCCATTTGAAACAGCGGTAACAGCTGGAGAAACTGCTAAAAATGACGCAACTAAAACAGTTGAAGAATTAAAAGCAGCTACAAAAGCCATCACTGATGCTAAAAATGCATTAGATAAAAAAGCGAATAAAGCAGAGTTGAACACATCTGTAACAACTGCTGAAAATTTAGGAACACTTGATACAAAAGATACTGAAGATAAAGCAGTACAAACGGCTTTAGACAAAGCGAAAACAGTTCAAGCAGATCAAAATGCATCACAAGAAGCAGTGAATACAGCCAAAACAGAATTGGATAATGCTGTAAATGCTAAGAAAGCTCAAGATGAACTTGACGCAATTAAAAAAGCAGCACTTGATGAATTGAAAGCAGAACTTTCAAAAGTAGGTAAAATTGATTATAAATCATACACGCCAGACAGTGTGAAACCTTTAGCTGACAAAGAAGTTTTAGGTAATGCAATTGTTACAATTCCTGAACTTAAAACAACTGAAGAAATTAAAGCTGTAACACAAGCATTGAAAAACTTGCAAAATACTTTAGTTCAAAGAGCGAATAAATCAGAGCTTGTAAAAGCACTTGAAAAAGCGAAAACTTTAGGCGAGCTTGTAGCAACAGATAAAGAAGACAAAGCTGTTCAAGACGCTGTAGAAGCTGGTAATACAGTAAATAATGATGGAAACGCAACAACTGAACAAGTGGCTAATGCAACAAAAGCAATTAACGATGCGATTGCAGTGAAAGAACGTCAAGATGCTTTAGATGAATTACAAAAAGCAATTAACGATGCAAACACTGTGAATAAAGCTGACTACAAACCAAATACAGTAACACCATTCGAAACAGCAGTAACAGCTGGAGAAACTGCTAAAAATGACGCAACTAGAACAGTTGAAGAATTAAAAGCAGCAACTAAAGCCATCACTGATGCTAAAAATGCATTAGATAAAAAAGCTGACAAATCAGGACTTAACACATCTGTAACAACAGCTGAAAAATTAGGAACACTTGATACGAACGATGCTGAAGATAAAGCAGTCAAAGATGCATTAGATAAAGCAAAAACAGTACAAGCAGATCAAAATGTATCACAAGAAGCAGTGAATACAGCCAAAACAGAATTAGATAATGCGTTGAATGCTAAAAAAGCACAAGATACTAAAGAAGCTACTGAAAAACAAAATGCCTTAAATGCATTGAAAGCAGAACTTGAAAAAGCAAAAACTGTGGATAAAACACTTTATACTACAAACAGCGTAAAAGTTTTAACGGATTCTGCAACTGCAGGCAAAACTGTAGTTAACAACGCGACAAGCAAAACAACTCAAGAAATTGAACAAGCAACAAAAGCATTGAAAGATGCACAAGCAAACTTAGTTACAAAAGCAGATAAATCAGAACTTGTGAAAGCACTTGAAAAAGCAAAAACTTTAGGTGATTTAGTTTCAACTGATAAAGAAGATAAAGCAGTTCAAGAAGCAGTGACTACAGGCCAAACTGTTAACGAAGATCACAATGCAACAGTTGAACAAGTGGCTAATGCAACAAAAGCAATCAATGAAGCAATCACTGCCAAAGAACGTCAAGATGCTTTAGATGTATTAACAAAAGCTATTAAAGAGGCAAACTCAATAGTTAAAGAAGACTATAAACCTAAAACAGTGACACCGTTAGAAGACGCTGTTAAATCTGGTGAAACAGTTCGCGCAGATGCTACTAAGACTGTTGAAGAATTGAAAGCAGCTGCAAAAACAATTACAGATGCTCAAAATAAACTTGAAGTGAAAGCTAACAAAGAAACGTTGAATAAAGTTGTTAAAACTACAGACACTTTAGTGCTTAACCCAGCGGATAAAGAAGATAAATCAGTTCAAAATGCATTGAATGCAGCTAAAAATGTTCAAGCAGATCAAAATGCATCACAAGAAGCAGTAAACAAAGCAAAAACAGATCTTGAAAATGCAGTACAAGCTAAATTAACTCAAGATAAAATTGATCAAGTGAATGCTGAATTTGAGGTATTGAAACAAGAACTTAAAAAAGTAAGTTCAATTGATAAATATGCATATACTCCAAATAGTGTAGAACCATTAACTAAAGCTGAATCAGCGGGTCAAACTATTGTAAATAATGCTACTGGTAAAACAGTTGAAGAAATCAATAAAGCAACACAAATCTTGAGAGAAGCTCAAAAACACTTAGTAGAAAAAGCTGATAAAGTTGAACTGGACAAAGTCATTGATACAGCAGAAAACACTGAATTGAACGTGACTGATAAAGAAGATAAAGCAGTGAAAGAAGCTTTAGACAAAGCTATCACAGTGCAAGAAAATTACAATGCAACGCAACAAGAAGTAAATAAAGCAACTTCTGATTTAGCTAAAGCACTTCAAACTAAATCAACTCAAGATAAAGCGGATCAAGAAAAAGTACAAGCCTTCAATAAAGCACTTGAAGCATTGAAAACACAACTTGCAAATTCAAGAACAGTGGTTAAAAATCACTTCACACCAAATAGTGTTACTCCATTTGAAGAAGCACAAGCGGTAGCACAAGGTATCGTGAACAACCCTGAATCAGCAACAAAAGCACAAGTTGAAAACGCAACAGAAATCTTAAAATCAACACAATCTAAGTTAGTCACAAAAGCAGATAAATCAGAACTTGAAAAAGTAATCAAAACTGCTGAAGGATTAAAATTGAATGTGACTGATAAAGAAGATAAAGCGGTGAAAGATGTTTTAGCTAAAGCTGTGAATGTTCATGAAAATCAAAACGTAACGCAAGAAGAAGTGAATAAAGCAACTTCTGATAAAACTAAAGCACTTCAAACTAAAACAACTCAAGATAAAGCAGATAAAATTGCAAAATCAGACGCTTTAGCTAAACTTGAAAAAGCATTAGACAAAGCCAAAGCAATTGATAAATCTAAATACACTAAAGCATCTGTTGAAAAATTAGACAAAGCTGTTGTAGATGGAAGAGGCACTGTTGAAAAAGCAGATAATGTTTCTACTCAAGATATTAAAGCTACAACTAAAGCTGTTGAATCTGCGGTGAACGGATTAGAAAAAGTTAAAGTATCAGTAACAGGAAAAATAACTGAATCTAAATCACAAATAGTTCAAACTAATGCGAAATCTGGTGCTAAAACACAAGGTAAACAAACATCTAAAGCAACTAAAGCAGGCAAAACTAATGCGAAAGTATTACCAAATACAGGTCAAGATGTATCATCAATTGATCCGCAATATGCATCATTGATGTTTGCGATTGGCGGTTTAATGATGTTCTTCAGAAAACGTAAAAATGAAGAGAAAGATCATACTGAAAAATAATAATCTATACGCTCGTTAGATTGTTGAGATGATTATTGCACCTCTACTATTGAGTAATGTCAATGGTAGGGGTGTTTTGTGCGTGAACGCGTAATTTTTGGAAACAATTGGCTAGCTTAAAAAGTGTGATTTATCGCTATTTTAAGAGGTGAAACATGTGATACAAATCAAAAAATTCGAAAATATCATGTCGTTACGGTTAGTGAGCCTCTTTAATTTATGCTATGATGTTATTGTTAGAAATAATACGAAATTAAGGGGTTATTAAGTTGAATAATCACTATAAATCAGGACAACACGTAAAAGTTAAAGTGACTGGTATTCAACCTTATGGCGCATTTGTAGAAACCCCTGACAACACTGAAGGGCTCATTCATATCTCAGAAATCATGAATGATTATGTCCATAATTTAAATCGGTTCTTATCTGAAGGGCAAATTGTCAAAGCCAAGATATTGTCTATAGATGAAGAAGGTAAACTCAATTTGTCATTGAAAGATAATGACTACTTTAAAAATTATGAACGTAAAAAAGAGAAAAAATCTGTTTTGGATGAGATCAAAGAAAATGAAAAATACGGGTTTCAAACATTAGAAGAACGTTTACCGGTTTGGATTGCGCAGTCTAAGAAAATGATTAGAGAGAATAAACTTTAATCTGATATAAAGGTCAACCTACGACATGGAAAGCATGTGGCAGGTTGGCTTTTAATTTTGTATGAGCGGATTCTTTTTTAAATCAATCGATGGTGCTTTAAAATGAATGCACAAAGATAAATGAGGAGGCACGTTCAGATGGACAAGAAATATGAACCATTGTTTGAACCATATACCTTGCCAAATGGTGTAGAAATCAGAAATCGTTTTGTGCTCGCACCTCTGACACATATTTCTTCAAACGAAGATGGTACGATCTCAGAGGATGAATTGAAACATATGGAAATACGCTCTAAAGATGTTGGAATAAGTATCAGTGCAGCAAGTAATGTGACTGATATTGGTAAAGGGTTCCCAGGTCAGCCTTCAGTGGCACATGACTCAGATATAGAAGGATTAAAACAACTTGCGGATGTGATGAAGAAAAATGGCGCCAAAGCACTCGTACAAATTCACCATGCCGGCGCACAATCTTTACCGAACTTAACTCCTAATGGAGATGTAGTTGCGCCAAGTCCTATTTCCTTGAAGAGTTTCGGTCAACAAGAAGAACATGATGCGCGTGAAATCACACCTGAAGAAATAGAATACACAATTAAAGCATACGGTGAAGCGACACGTCGTGTGATTGAAGCAGGTTTCGATGGTGTAGAAATTCATGGTGCCAATCATTATTTAATCCATCAATTCGTTTCACGTCACTATAATCGCAGAGAAGACGCGTGGGGGGACCCTTATAAATATCCGCTTGCGGTGGTCGATGAAGTCGTGAAGACTGTCCGTCAATATGGAGATAAAGACTTTATTATCGGTTATCGTTTCTCTCCAGAAGATCCAGAAGCAGACGGTATCAAAATGGAACAAACGAAAACCTTGCTGGGTTATTTATCAGAAAAGCCGCTTGATTATCTGCATGCTTCGTTGATGGATATTCATTCTAAGACAAGAGAAGGGACATATGAAGGTCAAACACGTATTCAACTCATACGCGAATGGATTGACGACAAAATTCCATTAGTAGGTATCGGTTCTATCTTTAATGCAGATGAAGCACTAGATGCATTAAACACTGGTGTGGAATTCATCGCGTTAGGTCGTGAAATCTTATTAGATGCCAACTTTGTTGAAAAGATTAGAGAAGGTCGTACAAAAGACATTATTTCTTACTTTGACAACACTCGTGAAGATCAACATCATTTACCACCCAACTTGTGGAAGCAATTTGATAAAGGATTCTATCCACTGCCTAAAAAAGGTGAACATTAATTTGTAAATGCTATGAAATAAAATTAAATGTTAAGATAATGCTTTATTCAGACTGCACGTCATAGACGTGTGGTCTTTTTTATGATGCTTTACGCATCGTGCTATGACAGTGCGACACAATCACACTATTTTAAATTTTCGTAATTTTAAGCATTTTTCCTTTTACATCATTGTGGATTTATGTAATCATAAGAAATGTAAGGGCTTTCTTATACCATTTTTAATATTAAACAAAGGGGGATTAAAAATGATTCCGTACAAACATGAACCATTTACAGATTTCCAAAAAGCAGAGAACAGAGAGGCTTATGAAAAAGCACTCAAACAAGTCGAACAAGACTTAGGTAAAGAGTATCCGCTCATTATTAATGGTGAACGCATCTATACAGACGATAAAGTAAGATCATTCAACCCGTCTAATAGAGAAGAGACAATTGGTTATGTCTCTAAGGCGAATAAAGAATTAGCGGAAAAAGCATTAGAAGCTGCCAAAGAAGCATTTAAAACTTGGCGCACAGTTGCACCTGAAGTAAGGGCAGATATTTTATTCAGAGCTGCAGCAATTACTCGTCGTCGTAAGCATGAATTCTCAGCATTGCTTACTAAAGAAGGCGGTAAACCATGGAAAGAAGCAGATGCTGATACTGCAGAAGCGATTGACTTCATGGAATATTATGGACGTCAAATGTTAGAACTCAAAGACGGCAAACCTGTGAATTCTCGTCCTGGAGAATATAACCAATTCGATTATTTACCAATTGGGGTTTCTGTCGTTATCTCTCCATGGAACTTCGCATATGCGATTATGGCAGGTACAACGGTGGCACCTGTTGTAACAGGTAATACGGTGTTATTAAAACCATCATCAAACACACCGGTTATTTCATATAAATTTATGGAAGTGTTAGAAGAAGCAGGACTTCC
Source organism: Staphylococcus simulans (assembly GCF_047037175.1). GTDB lineage: Bacteria > Bacillota > Bacilli > Staphylococcales > Staphylococcaceae > Staphylococcus > Staphylococcus simulans_C. The sequence goes on from NZ_CP178241.1 coordinate 62,256, forward strand.
TAAAGGGGTTGTTAACTGGATTCCTGGTGATTCTAGCGATATCGGTGACTTCTTAGTAGAAAACAAAGATGTCGGTTTAATTTCATTCACAGGCTCTAAAAATGTGGGTACAAGCATTATGCAAAAAGCGTCTAAAATCCAAGAAGGTCAAAATCACTTGAAACGTGTCATTGCAGAAATGGGCGGTAAAGATACGATTGTGGTAGATAGCGAAGCGGATTTAGATGTTGCGACAGATGCGATTGTTTACTCAGCATTCGGTTTCTCTGGACAAAAATGTTCAGCATGTTCACGTGTTATCGCAGTCGAAGATATTTACGATGACTTATTAGAACGTGTTCAAAAAGCAACTGAAGCTTTAACAGTCGGAGATGCTTCAGATTACAACAACTTTATGGGACCTGTTATTGATGAAAAAGCATTGAAGAAAATCAAAAACTACTTGAAAGTCGGCGAAGATGAAGGTCGTTTAGTGACTGGCGGCAAAGTAGACGATGAAGTCGGAAACTTTGTCTATCCAACAGTATTTGCGGACTTAGCTTATGACAGCCGTGTTATGCAAGAAGAGATTTTCGGACCTGTCGTTGGTTTCAGTAAAGCAAAAGATTTCGATCAAGCGATCGAATATGCGAATGCGACTGAATACGGCTTAACAGGTGCTGTTATCTCTAATAACCGCTTCAAACTCGAACAAGCACGCCGCGACTTCATGGTCGGCAACCTTTACTTCAACCGTGGTTGTACAGGTGCAGTCGTAGGTTATCAACCATTCGGCGGTTTCAAAATGTCAGGTACAGACTCTAAAGCAGGCGGCCCAGACTACTTAGTCCTTCACTTACAAGGTCGTACAGTATCTGAGCACCTATAATTTATAAACGCATAACCAAATCGAAACTAGATTGAAGTTAATAGCACAAATCACATTATAGCTCTATTCGCAGGGTGCGATATCTATAATGTGATTTTTTTCAAGATTATTTTAATGTATTGAAATAATACGATGGAGTGACATGCTATAAGAAAATAAAAGAAAAAAACAATTTAGAGGAGGAATCATTTATGACAAGAACAGAAGATATTATCAAAAAAACAGAACACTATGGGGCGCGCAACTATACACCACTTCCAATTGTCATTTCTGAAGCAGACGGTATTTGGGTAACAGACCCTGAAGGAAATAAATATATGGATATGTTAGCTGCGTATTCAGCAGTCAACCAAGGTCACCGTCATCCTAAAATTATTCAAGCTCTAAAAGATCAAGCAGATAAAGTGACACTCGTTTCTCGTGCATTCAATAGTGATAATTTAGGGGACTGGTATGAAAAAGTCAGTGCGTTAACAGGAAAAGAAAAAATCTTACCTATGAACACAGGGGCTGAGGCAGTTGAAACAGCAGTGAAAGCTGCACGTCGCTGGTCTTATGAAGTAAAAGGTATTGACCCAGACAAAGCGGAAATCATTGCGTTTAACGGCAACTTCCATGGACGTACAATGGCACCTGTATCATTATCTTCAGAAGCGGAATATCAACGAGGCTATGGTCCTTTATTAGAAGGGTTCAAAAAAGTAGACTTCGGTGATGTTGATGCATTAAAAGCAGCGATTAATGAAAATACAGCTGCGATTTTAGTAGAACCGATTCAAGGTGAAGCGGGGATTAACGTGCCGCCTGAAGGCTATATGAAAGCGATTCGTGAACTTGCTGACGAACATAATGTGTTATTTATCGCAGATGAGATTCAATCTGGTTTAGGTCGTTCAGGTAAAATGTTCGCAACGGACTGGGATGATGTGAAACCAGATGTGTATATTTTAGGTAAAGCACTTGGTGGCGGCGTATTGCCAATTTCAGCAGTTGCAGCTGACCATGAAGTCTTAGACGTCTTTACACCAGGTTCACACGGTTCTACATTCGGTGGTAATCCATTAGCAGCAGCAGTATCTATTGCAGCATTAGATGTCTTAGTCGATGAAAAATTGGCGGAACGCTCAAGAGAACTCGGTGATTATTTCCAAGAAGAATTAAGAAAGATTGATCATCCATCAATTAAAGAAGTACGTGGACGCGGTTTATTCATCGGTTTAGAATTAAATGAAAATGCAAGACCGTACGCAGAAGCGTTAAAAGAAGAAGGATTATTATGTAAAGAAACACATGATACAGTGATCCGTTTTGCGCCGCCATTAGTCATTACTAAAGAAGAAATTGATGACGCATTAGGCAGAATTAAGAAGGTTTTCAGCTAAGTTCAAAAAGTTGTAACAAAAGGAATGAAAACCCTTTAAAAAGGTAGCGCTTATGTTACAATACAAATGAAAGCGAAATCATTGTTAGGAAAAAGAGGCGAGAAGGATTATGACTGAGAACAATAATTTAGTGGCATCGACACAACAAATTATCAAAGAAGCTTTGCATAAACTAGGTTTTGATGACGGTATGTATGATTTAGTGAAAGAACCTTTAAGATTTTTAGAAGTACGTATTCCAGTAAGAATGGATGACGGCACTGTTAAAACTTTCACTGGTTACCGTGCACAACATAATGATGCAGTTGGACCTACTAAAGGTGGCGTTCGTTTCCATCCGAACGTTAACGTAGATGAAGTAAAAGCATTATCAATGTGGATGACTATGAAGTGCGGTATTGTTGACTTGCCATACGGCGGTGGTAAAGGCGGTATCATCTGTGACCCACGTGAAATGAGTATTCATGAAGTAGAACGTTTATCTCGTGGTTATGTACGTGCAATTTCACAAATTGTTGGACCTTCTAAAGATATTCCAGCACCAGACGTAATGACAAACTCACAAATCATGGCTTGGATGATGGATGAGTACAGTGCATTAGATAAATTCAACTCACCTGGATTTATCACTGGTAAACCGATTGTACTTGGCGGTTCTGAAGGACGCGACCGTTCAACAGCATTAGGGGTAGTTATTGCGATTGAACAAGCGGCTAAACTTAAAAACCTTGATTTAAACGGGGCAAAAATTGTAATTCAAGGTTTTGGTAACGCAGGTAGTTTCTTAGCTAAATTCTTATTTGATAAAGGTGCTAAGATTGTCGGTATCTCAGATGCATACGGTGCATTATCTGATCCAGAAGGTTTAGATATCGATTATCTATTAGACCGTAGAGACAGTTTCGGTACTGTAACAAACTTATTTGAAGAAACAATTTCTAACAAAGAATTATTTGAATTAGATTGCGACATCTTAATTCCAGCTGCAATTGAAAACCAAATTACAAAAGATAACGCACCAAACATCAAAGCGGATATCTTAGTAGAAGCAGCCAATGGACCAACGACATTAGAAGCAACACGTATCTTACACGAACGCGGTGTCTTATTAGTACCAGACGTACTTGCTAGTGCCGGCGGTGTAACGGTATCTTACTTCGAATGGGTTCAAAATAACCAAGGTTACTATTGGACAGAAGATGAAGTTAACGAAAAAATGCGTGACAAATTAATCACAGCATTCAATGATATTTATGAATTAGCGCAAAATCGTAAAATCGATATGCGTTTAGCAGCTTACATTATCGGTATTAAACGTACTGCAGAAGCAGCGCGTTACCGTGGATGGGCTTAAGCTTATCATTCATATTGTAAAGAAGACCTTATCAGTCAAAACTGGTAGGGTCTTTTTGTATGTGGAAAGAATGAGTGAGTACGGTAATACGTATAAGTAAAAAGGGGTTTTTTACAAAATAGAGAAAAGCCATAATCTGAGCAATTCAGATTATGGCTTACTGATTATAATAACGCTTTTGCGACTTCTATTTGATGACGTACAGAATCTTGTCCTGTTGAGCCATAACTTTTTCTGCGTTTCAGGCAATTTTCAGGTTTAAGATAACTGTAAATGGTTTTATCGATCGTTGATGAGAATTCTTGATATTTTTCAAGCGGTACATCAAGTAAATAACAATCGTGCTGGATACACCAGTAAACGATTTGACCAACGATGGCATGTGCTTCTCTGAATGGAATATCTTTTTCCACTAAATAATCTGCAAGCTCTGTAGCGTTTGAGAAGTCTTTGTGCACGGTTTCATTGAGACGGTCTGTATTGACAGTCAATGTAGCCAGCATGCCTTCAAAGATACGTAACGAACCTGTGACGGTATGCACGGCATCAAATAAACCTTCTTTATCTTCTTGCATGTCTTTATTGTAGGCTAATGGCAAGCCTTTTAAAGTCATCAACATGCTGACTAAGTGGCCTGTTGTACGGCCTGTTTTACCACGAATCAATTCTGCCATATCTGGGTTCTTTTTCTGTGGCATAATCGATGAACCAGTTGAAAAGGCATCTGATAAAGTGATGAATTTTGCCTCATCTGTAGACCAGAAAATAATCTCTTCAGAGAATCGTGATAAATGAATCATTACTAGCGAAATGGCATTTAATGTTTCAACGATATAATCACGATCACTCACAGCATCTAAACTGTTTTCATAGAGCGATGCAAAATCAAGTAATTCTTGTGTTTTCTTACGATCAATCGGGTGGGTTGTACCACTGAGTGCAGCAGCACCTAATGGATTGATATCGATACGTTTTAATGCATCATTGAAACGTGCTTTATCACGTTCAAGCATCCAGAAATAAGTCATGACGTGATGCGCAAATGATATAGGTTGTGCGCGTTGCAGATGTGTATAACCTGGCATAATAGTATCTACATGTTTATCAGCAAGTGAGACAATAGTCTCTTGTAAGGAATGAATTAAAGCAATAATTTCTTTGACTGCTTTCTTTGTATAGAGATGCATGTCTGTTGCGACTTGGTCATTACGGCTGCGGCCTGTATGGAGTTTACCGCCGACTGGGCCGATACGTTCAATCAATTCATGTTCAATATTTAAATGAATATCTTCTAATGCTTCTGTGAATTCAACGTTACCTTCATGGTAGTCTTGTTGGATATCCTGGAGTCCCTTAATAATGGTGTCGCTTTCTTCAGAAGTAAGGATGCCTTGTTGTGCAAGCATCGTCGCATGTGCAATACTTCCTTGAATATCTTCATCTATTAATAGGTGGTCGAAATGGATAGAAGCATTAAATGCATCTACCCATGCTTCAGGTTCAGCTTGGAAGCGACCGCCCCAGGCTTTTTTACTCATGTGAATAACCTCCATGCAACATAGAATTAACTTCTGTCGGTAAACCGTAAATTTCAATGAATCCTACAGCTGCTTCTTGGTTGAAGGCATCTTCTTTTGTATAAGTTGCAAGTTCTTTATTGTATAGAGAATATGGTGATTTTCTACCATTAACAACAGCATTGCCTTTAAATAATTTCACACGTACTTCACCTGTGACTAGTGATTGTGTTGAATCAATGAATGCTTTTAATGAATCAGTTAAAGGTGAGAACCATAAACCATTGTAAGTTTGTTCTGCAAATTGTTTTTCGATAACAGGTTTGAAGTGTGCAACATCTTTCGTAAGTGTAATCGTTTCTAAAGCTTTATGTGCTTTAAGGATTACTTCAGCGCCTGGTGTTTCGTAGACTTCACGTGATTTAATACCGACTAATCTGTTTTCAACATGGTCAATTCGTCCGATACCATGTTTGCCTGCTAAGTCGTTTAAGTAAAGAATTAAATCATCTAATGGATATGCTTTTCCATCGATTTCTACTGGAATTCCTTTTTCAAACTTCAAAACGATTTCATCAGGTGTATCTGGTGTATCTTCGATTTCTCGAGTTAAATCAAATGCATCAGCAGGTGGTGCTGCATAAGGATCTTCTAAAATACCGCATTCATTGGCACGGCCCCATAAGTTTTGGTCAATAGAGTAAGGAGAGTCATGGTTGATAGGTACTGGAATATTATTTTTGATAGCATAATCAATTTCTTCCTCACGACTCCAACCCCATGAACGTACCGGTGCAAATACTTTCAATTTAGGGTTCAACGCTTTGATGGCTACTTCAAAACGTACTTGGTCGTTACCTTTACCAGTACAGCCATGTGCAATTCCTACAGCCTCTGTTTTTTCAGCAATTTCAACTAGTTTTTTAGAAATTAAAGGACGAGATAATGCGGAAACAACTGGGTAAGTATTTTCATACATTAAATTACCTTTAATTGCATAAGCAACATAGTCTTCACTGAACTCTTTAGTCGCATCAATGATATAGCATTCAACTGCGCCCATATCTAATGCTTTTTGATAAACTTGATCTAAATCTTTTCCTTCGCCGACATCTAAACAACAAGCAACTACATCGTAGCCTTTATCGATCAGCCACTTAACTGCCACACTTGTATCTAATCCGCCTGAATAGGCTAATACGATTTTATCCTTCATAATCTTTACACCTCGTTAGAATAGTTTGAATTTTTTAACATGTTATTATCATAGCAGATTGAAGATGAGAAATAAACCATTATTTTACATAAATATACAAAAATATGAAATCTCACTCATTTATACCCCGTCACAGCAAGGCTTGTTCCAAATATATGCAAAATTCATAGAAACGATAGGCTGTTCAACGCTTTATTTCCCAGGAAATCATAAAAAATGGCGATTTTTTCACAATTAAGGTGAGTCTTTCAATTTCATAGACAGTTTTATTGATTGTATTATCAGAAATTTAGTAAAATATGAGTGAAATTAATAAGCAGGAGGCAGTTCAAATGACACATATTGAGCTAGACTATAGTAAAGCTTTAAAATTCGTTGGCGAACACGAATTATCACAACAACAAGAAATCGTAAAAACAATTCACCGCGTTATTCATGAAGGCACAGGCGCAGGCAACGACTTTTTAGGATGGTTAGACTTACCAGTAGATTACGATAAAGAAGAATTTTCTCGTATCTTAGAAGCAGCTAAACGCATCAAAGAACATTCTGATGTATTAGTTGTCGTTGGTATCGGCGGTTCTTATTTAGGTGCGCGTGCTGCAATTGAAATGTTAAGTTCAGCATTCAGAACAAGTGATGAATACCCTGAAATCGTATTTGCAGGCAATCACTTATCATCATCGTACTTACATGATTTAATTGAATATCTTGACGGTAAAGATTATTCAGTCAACGTCATTTCTAAATCAGGTACTACAACTGAACCGGCTGTTGCTTTCAGACTCTTTAAACAGTTATTAGAAGATAAATATGGCAAAGAAGAAGCAAAATCACGTATCTTTGCGACAACAGATAAAGCTAAAGGTGCATTAAAACAATTAGCGACAAATGAAGGTTACGAAACATTCGTTGTACCTGATGATGTCGGCGGTCGTTATTCAGTATTAACAGCAGTAGGTTTATTACCAATCGCTGCTGCAGGTATTGATATTCAAGCAATGATGGACGGTGCAGCAAAAGCACGTGAAGAATTGAAATCAGATGACTTATCTGAAAACATTGCTTACCAATATGCGACATTACGTAATATCTTATACGCTAAAGGCTATACAACTGAAATGTTGATCAACTATGAACCATCATTACAATACTTCAATGAATGGTGGAAACAATTATATGGTGAATCTGAAGGTAAAGACTTCAAAGGTATCTATCCTTCAAGTGCCAACTACACAACTGATTTACATTCATTAGGCCAATACGTACAAGAAGGTCGTCGTTTCTTATTTGAAACAGTGGTTAAAGTTGAAAATCCTAAATTCGATATTACAATCGAAGAAGATGCGGATGATTTAGATGGCTTGAACTACCTTGCTGGTAAAACAATTGATGAAGTAAATACGAAAGCCTTTGAAGGTACATTACTTGCACATACTGATGGCGAAGTACCAAACTTAGTCGTTAAAGTACCAAGCATTGACCCAGAAACTTTCGGTTATTTAGTATACTTCTTCGAATTAGCTTGTGCGATGAGCGGTTACCAATTAGGCGTAAACCCATTCAACCAACCAGGTGTAGAAGCATATAAACAAAATATGTTCGCATTACTTGGTAAACCAGGTTATGAAGATAAAAAACAAGAATTAGAAGAACGTTTATAATTCTAAAGTAGATATATAGAGCTCTCATATTGCTGATAAGTAATATGAGAGCTCTTTTTTAGTTTCAAAGTACACCGATTCCTTATATAATAGGAGTAATTGTAGATGATAACTTATGAAGAAGAGTTGCATCGAAATGAAGGAGTAAAATCGTGAGGAAAATTGTAAAATATTTGCTTTCCTTGATAATTGCGATTATTATTGTAATGTTGATTCAAGCTTTTATCTTAATCGGTGCAGTGGTACATTCTAATCAGATGGCACCAGCATTGCATCAAAATGATCGTATTTTGGTCAGTAAAGTACAAACGACTTTCAACCAAATACATAATCGTGATATCATCATGTATCGTCATCAAGGACGTTTCTATTTTGGACGAGTCATTGGGACTCCCGGTGAATCTGTCGAAATAAAAGCAGGTCAATTGTATCGAGATGACCAACTTGTTCATGAAAGTTATCCGATACAACATCCTATTCAATCTTTAGCATTACGCAATATTAAACATTCAGAAGGAGATATCTTAGCGCCTAAACACTTTCTGGTATTGAATGATGATCGTTCAGATTTAAATGATTCAAGGAAATTTGGAATGATACATCAAAAAGACATTATCGGTACAGTGGTCTTAAGATATTATCCATGGCGAGATTTCAAAATTTCATTTAATGAATAATTGAGGTGTTTATACAGTGAAAAAAGAACTGAAAGAGTGGATTATCGCGATAGCCATAGCGTTAGTGTTAATCGCACTTATTTATAACTTTGTCGCAAAATCATATACCGTACGTGGGGACTCAATGTTTCCAACATTGAAAGACGGTGAAAAAGTAATCGTCAATGTCATCGGCTTTAAAATGGGCGGACTGGATAAAGGCAATGTGATTGTGTTCCATGCCGATAAAAACAGTGACTATGTAAAACGTGTCATCGGAACACCTGGGGACAGTGTAGAATACAAACATGATGTATTATATGTGAATGGTAAGAAAGTAAAAGAACCGTACTTAGATTACAATGAGAAACATAAAACGTATGATGAAATCACAGGTACGCTTCAAGTTAAAAACTTACCGAATTCAGATGGCACAAATAAAATCCCTAAAGGCAAATTACTCGTACTTGGGGATAATCGTGAAGTAAGTAAAGACAGCCGTTCATTCGGTTTAATTAAAGAAGAACAAGTTGTTGGTAAAGTCAGCTTGCGTTACTGGCCGTTTACCGCATTTAAAGTAAACTTCAATCCAGCTCAAAATTAATATAGCAATATAAAAAGAGTTGATCCTTTCATTTAAAGGTATCAACTCTTTTTGTATTTATAAGGGAAGAAGCACGAAACTATGAGAACATATGTGCTAAAATAAGTGACAAAGAGGTGAGAAAAGTGACTGAATTTAACGCATATATTGGTCGCGCTGGGACTGGAAAATCCTATGCGATGTTAAACGAAATTAAACAAAAAATGAAACAAGACCCTTTAGGTGACCCGATTATTATTATTGCGCCGACACAAAGTACTTTCCAAATCGAACAAGATTTTGTGAAAGACACTGAATTAAATGGGAGTTTACGTGCTGAAGTGCTTCACTTTGAACGACTCAGTCATAGAATCTTTCAAGAAATCGGCGGTCTGACAGAAGATTATGTATCAAAAGGTGCTATGGAAATGATGGTCTTTGATATTTTACAAGACCAGCGTAAAGCATTAAATTTATATCAATCACAAGTGAAGTACTATGGCTTCAGTTCTAAATTGACTGAACAAATCCAAGACTTTAAAAAATATGCGGTCACAGCTGATCAATTAGATCGATTTATCGCTGAAAATCAACTGCAACCAAGAACACAAGATAAGCTGCATGATATTGCGTTAGTTTATCACCAATTAGAAGAACGCTTAAAAGGCAACTTTGTTTCTTCAGAAGACATGCTTTATAAGTTTGTAGAATGTATGGAAAACTCTGAGTGGCTCAAACGTGCTGAAATTTACATAGACGGTTTCCATAACTTCTCAACACTTGAATATTTAATGATAGAAACTTTAGTGAAACATGCCAAATCAGTCAATGTCTTGTTAACGACTGACGGTAATAGAGACCCATTCAGTTTATTCAGAAAGACATCGTCAGTATTAACGCATTTAGAAGATATTGCTGATCAATTAAACATGAACTTAAACCAACGTTTATTTACGACACAATACCGCTTCGACAATTCAGACTTAAACCAACTTGAAACACAATTTGATGCGCTTCAAGTCAACAACCAACCGAACCAAGGCTATGTCAATATTTTAGAAGCGTCCAATGTGCGTGAAGAAGTGAACGCAATCGCGCGAGATATTATTCGTAAAGCACGTGAAGAAAATATCCGCTTCCAAGACGTCGCCATTCTCTACCGTGATGAAGCATACGCACATCTGATGGAAAGTGTTATGCCTGAATATGATATTCCATTCAACATTGATACGAAACAATCTATGACACATCATCCAGTGATGGAGATGCTGCGTTCATTGATTGAAGTCATTGAAACAAATTGGAATTTCGAACCTTTGATGCGTTTATTCAAAACCCAAGTACTGACACGTAAATATGAAGACAGTCGTTATTTGACAGATATTCTAGAAAACTTTGTCTTAGAAAGAGGGATTTACGGTAAACGCTGGATAGACGACAGTTATTTTAAAATCGAACAATTTAATCAAATGGGCTTAAAGCGTCAACCGATGACAGAAGAAACAGAAGAGACGTATCGCCGTGTTATTGAGTTAAAAGATTTTGTGATGCGTCATATTCTAAAGTTTGAACAAGCCCTAAGTGAAGCGAATACTGCGGTGGAATATGCGGCTGCCTTCTATAAAGTATGTGAAACTTTCAATTTACCGAGTCAATTAATGACTGAGCGTGATGAATTAGATTTAGCAGGGAAGCATCAAGAAGCTGAAGAGCTAGATCAAGTCTGGAATGGTTTAATCCAAACATTGGATGATCTTGCGACAGTCTTTGGTGAAACTGAGATGACACAAAAACGCTTCTTAGAATTGTTTGATGTTGGTTTAGAACAATTAGAATTTGTGATGATACCACAAACCTTAGACCAAGTGTCTATCGGTACAATGGATTTAGCGAAAGTAGATAATAAAAAACATGTTTATATCGTTGGAATGAATGACGGAATTATGCCACAAGCGATTTCTAATTCCAGCTTAATCAGCGATGAAGAGAAGAAGTATTTCCAAGAAGAAACACAACTGGAATTAAGTCCTACGGCAGATGTCTTACAAATGGATGAAGCCTTTGTGTGTTATATTGCGATGACACGTGCAACGACTTATGTGACGTTCTCATATAGCTTAATGGGCTTAAATAATGATGAAAAAGAAGCGAGTCCATTTATTCAAACGATCAAGGATTTATACACAAATTCAGAAGTGCAAAATATTGCCTTTACTGCGCAACAAAATCCATTGACCTTAATGGAACATCCGCATCAAACCAAAATCAACTTGTTTGAAGCACTGCAAAGTTGGCTGCATCATGAATTAACTGCAGATTCTTGGTTAGATGCTTATCAAGCAATGATGCATCACGACAAACTTAAACGAGGCTTAAATTACCTGACATCTGCATTAACTTATGATAATAAAACCGTTCAGTTAAGTGAAACACAAACCAAAGCATTATATGGTTCAACGATCAATGCCAGTGTGTCACGTTTTGAAGGGTATCAAAATTGTCCATTCAAACACTATACATCACATGGGCTGCGTTTAAATGAGCGTACTAAATATAAACTGGAAAACTTTGATTTAGGGGATATTTTCCACGCGGTATTAAAATATATAGCGGATAAAATTCAAGGTGACTTTAGAAATTTAACTAACGCACAAATACACAAATTAACTACAGAAGCCCTAGAACAAATCTTGCCGACGGTACAATATAACTTATTGAATTCTACAGCGCACTATCGTTATATGTCACAACGTATTGGTGCCATTGTTCAATCAACGCTGACAGCGTTGAAATATCAAGGCAGTTTCTCTAAATTCAGACCGCAAGCCTTTGAGAAGTCATTTAGAAGAAAGCCTAAAAATGCAGATCAACTTGAAGCAGAAGCATTATATACTACACAAGGAATACCAATTAATATTCGGGGTCAAATAGACCGTATTGATACGTATACGCATCAAGATCGCAGCTTTGTGAACATTATTGACTATAAATCTTCTAAAGGCAGCTCAGAATTAGATTTAACTAAAGTATATTATGGCTTGCAGATGCAGATGATGACGTACATGGATGTTGTGCTTCAAAATAAAGAAAGATTAAATTTAGCAGCACAAACAGAACCAGGCGGGTTACTTTATTTCCATGTGCATGAGCCACGTGTTAAGTTCTCAAATTGGGCTGATATTGATGAGGATAAACGTCAAAAAGAATTGTTGAAATCCTTTAAATTAAGCGGATTAGTTAATAATGATCCAGATGTGATTGAGGCAGAAGACTTGCGTATAGAACCGCAATTCACTTCTGATATTGTGCCGTTAAATATGTTGAAGAGCGGGGCATTAGGTAAAAGCAACCCGGTCGCAGATACAGATACGATTTATCAATTTATAGCACATAATAAACAGAACTTCATACAAATTGCGTCGGATATTATGGATGGCCATACTGAAGTGGCACCGATGAAATTTGACCAGAAATTGCCATGTCAATTTTGTAATTATCGCTCAGTTTGCCATGTAGACGGTATGATTGATAGTAAACGCTATCGTACAGTTGATGAAACGATTAACCCGATTGAATTATTAAAGCAAACATCAGAAGAAGAGGAGGATGACGCATGATACCAGAAAAGCCGAATGATGTGATATGGACAGATGGACAATGGAAAAGTATTTATGCTAAAGGTCAAGATACTTTAGTAGCTGCTGCAGCGGGTTCTGGTAAAACGGCTGTACTGGTTGAACGAATCATTCAACGTATCTTACGTGATGAAATCGATGTCGATCGTTTATTAGTTGTGACGTTTACGAATTTAAGTGCACGTGAGATGAAGCACAGAGTAGAACAACGTATTCAACAAGCTTCACTTGAAGACCCAAGTAATACTCACTTGAAAAATCAACGTGTGAAGATTCACCAAGCTCAAATTTCCACGTTGCATAGTTTTTGTTTGAAACTTATTCAACAACATTATGATGTCTTAGAAATTGACCCTAATTTCAGAACGAGCAGTGAAGCTGAAAATATCTTACTTTTAGAACAAACCATTGATGAAGTATTGGAACACTATTATGATGCGCTAGATCCAGCCTTTATTGATTTAACTGAACATTTATCTTCAGATAGAAGTGATGATAAGTTCCGAAAAATCATTAAGAACCTGTATTATTTCTCAGTTGCGAATCCACAACCTATGGCATGGTTATCTTCCTTAGTAGAACCCTATGAAAATACTGAGATTCAAGAAGATTATCTAGCTTTATTAACCAATATTGCGAAAGTCTATATGCAGACCGCATTTGAAAACTTAAATAAGAGTTATGACTTATATCATGAATTCGCAGGTGTTGAAAAACATTTAGAAGTTATTGAAGGTGAACGTGCTTTCTTAGCACGAGCGATGGAAGGCGATATGTTGAATACTGAATTAATCAGTGAACATCAATTACCGAAAAGATTTCCATCGATTACAAAAGCTATTAAAGCAGCCAATGAAGGTTTTGAAGCAGGTCTGAAGTTAGCTAAATCGTATTATGATGATTATAAAAAAGCAGTTGAGAAAGTCAAACAAGATTATTTCTCACGTTCAGCTGATGATTTAAAAGCAGATATGCAGACATTGGCACCTAGGGTTTCAGTGTTAGCGCATGTTACACAAGATGTGATTGAACAATTCAGTGTAAAAAAACGCAGTCGTAATATCTTAGACTTCTCTGACTATGAACATTTTGCGTTGCAAATTTTAATGGATGAATCAGGCAATCCAACTGAAATAGCACACCATTACCGTGATCGCTTCGATGAAATTTTAGTCGATGAATATCAAGATACAAACCGTGTGCAAGAACAGATTTTAAGTTGTTTAAAACGTGGCGACGAAACGAATGGTAATCTCTTTATGGTGGGCGACGTGAAGCAGTCTATTTATAAATTCAGACAAGCAGATCCAAGTTTGTTTATTGAGAAATACAATCGATTTAACAGTGACGGCAGTACTGGCATGCGCATCGATTTATCACAAAACTTCCGTTCTAGACCTGAAGTGCTTTCAACGACTAACTATTTATTTAAGCATATGATGGATGAAGCAGTAGGTGAGATTGTTTATGATGAAGCAGCGCAACTTTATTTTGGTGCACCGTTTGATGAAAAACCACATCCGCTGCATTTGAATGTGTTAGTGGAAGAAGCGGAGTCTGAACTAACAGGTGACGAACAAGAAGCGGAATATATCGCAGATCAAGTGGAAACGATATTAAATCATCATGAAGTTTACGATATTAAGACGAAGACTTATCGTAAACCAACATATAAAGATATTGTCATTTTAGAACGTGGTTATAGTCGTTCTCGTGCGTTACAGCAAGTGTTTAAAGACCGAGATCTCCCATTTCACGTGAATAGTAAAGAAGGATACTTTGAACAAACTGAAGTTCGGCTGGTGCTTTCTTTCTTAAGAACGGTAGATAATCCGCTTCAAGACATCTACTTAGTCGGCCTCATGCGTTCAGTAATCTATCAATTTACGGAAGATGAGTTGGCAAGTATTCGTATTGTAAGTCCGAATGATGATTACTTCTATCAATCGATTCAACATTATATGAATAGTGAAGAAGCGGATGAAAGTTTAGTTCAAAAACTACAAGACTTCTTGAATGATTTAGCCTTTTATCAAGACTTCAGTTTAAAGCATCCTGTTTATCAATTGATTGACCGTTTCTATAATGACCGCTTTGTGATTCAATATTTCAGCGGTTTAATTGGCGGTAAAGGCAGACGTGCCAATCTTTATGGTTTATTCAATAAAGCTGTAGAGTTTGAGAAGTCCAGCTTTAGAGGACTTTTCCAATTCATTCGCTTTATCGATGAATTAATGGATAGAGGTCAAGACTTTGGTGAAGAGAATGTCGTTGGACCGAATGATGATGTAGTACGTATGATGACCATCCACTCAAGTAAGGGGTTAGAATTCCCATTTGTGATTTATTCTGGACTAAGCAAACAGTTCAACAAGCAAGATTTGAGTCAGCCTGTCATTTTAAACCAAAAATATGGCTTAGGCTTGACGTATTTCGACACCGATTTAGATGTCACATTCCCATCTCTAGCTTCATTGACGCTTAAAGCCATCAATGAAAATGAGATTATTTCAGAAGAAATGCGTTTAATGTATGTAGCATTAACCAGAGCAAAAGAACAATTATTCTTAATTGGACGTGTGAAGAGTGAAGACGCACTAGATAAAATGGTCAACACAGCGATAGCTGGAGATAAGTTGCCTGTCAGCTATCGTTTGAGTGCTAAAACGCCTTTTGAATTGATTTATCCTATCTATGCGAAATATCAATCGAATGGGATTACCAATGATTTGAAGTTTGAACTAGATGTCTCAGATTTAGCTTTACCGCTTCAACCTAAAGTAGAAATACACATCGAAAATTATGGTGACATTAGACCTGAAGAGACAGAAGAAGCTAAAGAAGCGTATCGTACTGTTTCAGATATTGTTCATTACCAATCACATCAACCAGAAGTCACACATCAAATTGAACAACAACTCGCATTTGAATATCCATACCAAAAGGATATGGTGAAACCCACGAAGCAATCTGTATCTGAATTGAAACGTCAATTAGAAACAGAAGAAAGTGGGACAAGTTATGAACGTGTCCGTCAATACCGTTTAGGGGCGGCGACTTATGAACGTCCGAAATTTTTACGTCAGCACCAAAAGCGTAAAGCCAATGAAGTCGGAACTTTGATGCATACGGTCATACAGCATTTGCCGTTTAAAACAGAACGTCTGACTGAAAATGAGTTAGATCATTATCTTGATGATTTGATAGACAAAAACATTATTGAAGATGATGCCAAACCAGATATTCGTATGAAAGAAGTAATGGACTTTATCAATAGTGAGCTTTATATGACGATTGCGCAGAGTGATCAAATCATGCGTGAAGTCCCATTTGTGGTTAACCAAGGTAAAGTGGATCATGAAATGAATCAAAATGAGGAAGTATCTATTATCCAAGGGATGATTGACTTAATTTATTCAAAAGATGGGCAATATTATTTTGTCGATTATAAAACAGATGCCTTTAACCAAAGAAAAGGTGTAACAGAAGAGGAAATTGGTGAGCAATTAAAAGCACGTTATAAGGTGCAGATGTACTATTATCAAGCGGCGCTTGAAACGATTTTAAATACGAAAGTCAAAGGCTCTCTGTATTTCTTCCAATATGGCGAATTGAAATTAGATGATCCAAATCATTAATTCCAAATAGACAGGGTAGAGATAATTAAGAGAAATAAGCATTTAGTTTATATTTTCATATTATCACTCCCTATATTTGGATG
This sequence comes from Staphylococcus simulans, assembly GCF_047037175.1. Classification (GTDB taxonomy): domain Bacteria; phylum Bacillota; class Bacilli; order Staphylococcales; family Staphylococcaceae; genus Staphylococcus; species Staphylococcus simulans_C. The sequence continues at coordinate 78,852 of NZ_CP178241.1, forward strand.
TGTTTATTAAATATTTGTTATTTTTCTGAAAATACAGTTATAATGTAAGTTAAGATTGAGATGAGGAGCTGATATTGAATGAAATTTTTATCATTCAAATATAATGATGAAACATCGTATGGTGTTAAAGTAAAACGTGAAGAAGCAGCTTGGGATTTAAGAAAAGTTTTTGCTGATTTCGGTGAAGGCGATTTCCATCCTAAGACTTTATTAGAAGGTTTAGAACAAAACCATACATTAGATTTCCAAGAGCAAGTGCGTAAAGCAGTTGTCGCAGCAACAGATAGTCCAAATTCAGACGATTATAAAGTACAATTTTCGGACCTTGAATTTTTACCGCCTGTGACTCCGCCAAACAATGTGATCGCATTCGGACGCAACTATAAAGAACATGCGGATGAATTAAATCATAGTGTAGAACGCCTTTATGTATTCACTAAAGCAGCATCATCTTTAACTGGTGATGAAGCGACAATTCCTAACCATAAAGATATTACAGATACACTGGATTATGAAGGTGAATTAGGTGTTGTAATTGGTAAAGCAGGAGAAAAAATTCCTAAAGGTTTAGCTTTAGACTATGTCTATGGTTATACAATCATCAATGATATCACTGACCGTACAGCACAACGCCAACAAGACCAAGCCTTTTTATCTAAAAGCTTAACAGGCGGCTGCCCAATGGGTCCATATATCGTAACGAAAGATGAGTTACCAACACCAGAAGACGTGAACATCGTAACGAAAGTTAACAATGAAATTCGTCAAGACGGCAATACAAGCCAAATGATTCTTAAAATTGATGAGCTTATCGCAGAAATTTCTAAGTTTGTCGCATTACATCCTGGTGATATTATTGCGACAGGTACACCATCAGGTGTTGGGGCAGGTATGAATCCACCTCAATATTTACAACCTGGAGATGAAGTGAAAGTTACAATCGATAACATCGGTACGTTAACTAACTTTATCGCTAAAGAAGACGAATAATCACTGATTAACATAAACATGTATTAATGGTATGAAAAGGTAAAAGAATAAGGGAAAGCCCGGGTCGAAACTTTTTAGTTTCAACGCGGGCTTTTTGATTTCAATCAGTGAAGTACTAATGTGCATCAATAGAATGCAGCTGAAAGTTTAATTTAAGCAGTAAAAAAAGCTCATCACACATTGTGACGAGCTTAACTAACAATTAGTTACCAATGCCGAATAGGCTGGAGATTGGTCCTTCTGGTAAGATGATACCTAATGCCATTGTGACGATGATTAGGACGATTGTACCCCAGAATAAACCTGTGTGTGAAACTGAACGTTCTTTGCGGATTAATGTTGTTTCCATTAATGCGACTACTGCGATACCACAAATCATTTTTAATGTGAGTAACATGTGTGCACTGCCTGTCGCAGTCGCAAATTCTACAACGATTTGCCAAATACCGCTGAATAAGATCAATACTAAGAACAAACGTAATGCCATATGCAACGGTTTGTAAGCTTTCTTAGGTGCACCGGGTGATTTAAAACTGAAATAAGCTGCGATAAATAAAATAATCCCGATGACCCAGCTGAAAATGTGTAAATGTAACATGTAATTTCCCCATTTCTTCAGTATTCCATATTAATGATAACATATCTCTACTGCTAAATTATAATGATTATAATTATTGTGATTTTATTTGTGTATTCATGACAGTTTTATGAATGCAGACATATATTCGTCTTATTTTGATTGTGCTTTATAGCCTACCATATTGATAATGTCTTTTGGTGAACTGTAAGGTGGTGCATAAGCAGGTTCAAATTCTGTTAAGTCATCAATCGTCATATTGTTTTGCATGGCCATTGAAAGCACATCAATTCGTTTATCAGCACCTGCTTTACCGACCGCAGCGGCTCTTAAGATGCGACGTGTGTCTTTATCAAAGTAGACGCGTAAATGAACGCGTTCAGCACCAGGGAAGTAGCCGGCATGGTTGTATTGTTCATTTTCTGACATGCCATAATTAAAGTGTTTCAGCTCATCTGGTGAGATGCCGACGCTTGTGAGTGTATAGTCAAAGAATTTCACCGCATTAGCGCCTAGGAAGCCTTTAAACGGCGGTGCACTGTTTAAAGCGATATGTTGTGACACGATGCTAGCGGCACGATGTGCGCCCCAAGCTAACGGTACACGTGTCGGTAAATCAACGTGACGATAATAGTATGAGGCAATGTCGCCAATCGCATAGATGTCTTCAAAGTTCGTTTGGAAGTATGGGTTTACAGGAACATAGCCGTCATCATCTAATTTAATATCTGTATCTTTAAAGGCTTCGTTGTTAGGGACAATACCAAGTCCTTCAATGATCATATCGAAATCTTCTTGTTTACCTGATTTGAAGTGGATAGTTTTGCCTTTGACCGCTTCAATCTCTTCATTAAGACGATACTCAATATGACGTGCATCCATTTCATCAAAGATAACTTGGTTCATATCTTGATCCATTAATTTGTTGACTTTATCTGAGCGATGAATCAATACCGTTTCTAAACCATGTTGATGTAAGTTTTCTAGGACTTCTAATGAAATATAACCTGCACCGACAATCAACACTTTTTTAACACTGTTTTGTTTAATATAGTTTTCAATCGCATCCGTATCTTCTAGGTTGCGTAATGTAAAGGCCATATCGGTATCAAGCGAGAGGGTATTCGCACGACAGCCAGGGCTTAAAATTAATTTATCATAGCTGTCTGTGAAGGTTTCGCCAGTCTCTCTATTTTTAACGGTTACTGTATTATTTGCTGGGTCAACGTGTGTAACCTCGTGATAGACATGTGCATCAATATCTTTTTTATTCTTTAAGCCTTCAGGTGTGTAATTAAGTAATTGATCACGTTCAGGAATAATACCGCCTAAATAGTAAGGCAAACCACAGTTCGCAAATGTGACATCGCGGTCTTTCTCATAGACTGTGATTTTATATTCTGAATTTAAACGACGTAATTGACTTGCGACAGTTGCGCCGCCAGCGACACCGCCGACGATGATAATATGTGTCATGTTAAAACCTCCATGTTTGTGATATAAAAAAACAAGGTTGATACAAAGTGTCATAATGAATGGGCTTTAAAACACTTGCAAACCTTGAGTTGATTAGCATTATATTTAACAAGAATGCACGTTGGCATTTTCTTGATAAGGAATATTTAAACTGAAAAAGTCATTTAAATAACGACCGATACCGTCTTGGTTGTTAGAGTACGTTGTTTCTTTTGCAATGTGTTTAAGTTCTTCTAGGCCATTGTCCATCGCAACACCGTGTTTGGCGTACTTAATCATTTCTGTATCGTTATCTTCGTCACCAAAGGCGATAATATGATTACGGTCTACATTCAGTGTGTCTTTGACGCTGTCAATGCCTCTTGCTTTGCTTATACCCCGTTTAACAATCTCTATAACTGGAAACGGTGCGCCCCAGCGGCGATGTTCGATACTTTCTGCGAAGAAACGTGACAACATTTGTTTCACTCTTGGAATCATATGTTCTTCCGCTTCGATTAAAATAGAGGTCGGTGATTCTTTGAGTTGGTTGACGATATCTCCAGTTTCTATTTTAGGATTACCCATAGAGAACCCTTCAAACAAATGTTCATCATACGTATCGATAAAGACATGGTCTTTCACTTCAGCGATAATATTTTTAACTTGCATATGACGCAATGCTTCAATGATGCTGGAAGCTAAATCCGGCTCTAATGTTTCGTGTGTGACAGGGAAATTTGCATCTGTCGGATTATGCACATAGGCACCATTAAAATTGACAATCGGTGTGTCTAAGCCTAATTGCTCATAATAAGGACGGCTGGCTCTGAAAGGTCTGCCTGTCGCAATCATGATATGGTGACCCTGTTCTTTTAATGTTTGTAAAACTTTAAATGTATAAGGTGAAATCTCTTTTTCGTCATTTAATAATGTTCCGTCTAAATCTAAACAAATTAAATAAGGTTCCATAGTATAATCTCCTTGTGCTTAAGTTGATAGTTAAAACATAATGCGTTTGAACGCATGAAATGGATGAATTGAGTAGAAAAGACTACACAATATCCTTATATGAAACATTGTCTATAAATAGGCTCATTCAATTTTTTGTGAATGTATTCCTATAATAGCATTTTATTGGAGTTTTGTCGGATATTTGATATATTGATAATAACCATAATTGCATAAAAGAGGTGAATAAAATGGATGAAGCATTAAAAGATAATATCTTAGGTGCATTAGAGAACGTAATCGACCCTGAGCTCGGCATTGATATTGTCAACTTAGGTTTAGTATATAAAGTCAATCTTGAAGACGATGGTTTATGTAAAGTAGAGATGACATTAACATCAATGGGTTGTCCTTTAGGACCGCAAATTATTGAACAAATCAAAATGGCGCTTGCAGAAATTCCAGAAATTCAAGATACTGAAGTGAATGTTGTTTGGAATCCGCCATGGAATAAAGACATGATGTCACGTTATGCGAAAATCGCTTTAGGCGTGAGCTAAGCTACATCATTTTAATGATAAGAACGACTTATTTGTTTAAAGCGTGTTGAACATAGCTGAAGACAATAAGTCGTTTTTTGTTTTGATTGTGTATGTTCACAAAATTGTTACAAATTGGTTGTACGACTTATGCTAAATAAACGAATAATTCAAAGAACTATAAAATATCTTGATATTGCAAGATTATTACATTAATATTACAATTGGTAATTATGACACTCACGTGTTCTGTCACATACATATAGAGCACAAAGGAACTACGCAAAATCTTAAATCAGAAAGAAAGGTATATGCATGACTAATTTGAAACGCAGTTCAACACAGAACAATGCATCACCTGCAAAACCTAAAAAAATGAATTACATGCCTGGTTTAGATGGATTGAGAGCAATCGCAGTGCTCGGTATCCTTATCTATCACTTAAATAAACAATGGTTATCAGGCGGATTTCTTGGTGTAGATACGTTCTTTGTTATTTCAGGATATTTAATCACAAGTCTCTTATTAATAGAACATCACCAAACAGGAACAATTAGTTTAAAGCGATTTTGGTATAGACGTATTAAACGTTTAATTCCAGCAATGTTGTTTGTGGTCAGTGTAACGACGATATTCACATTGTTATTCCAGCGAGATGAGATTCTTCGCGTTAAGCAAGATGCGATTGCGGCGATCTTTTACGTCTCTAACTGGTGGTATATCGCTAAAGATGTCAATTACTTCGACCAATTTTCATTTGAACCATTAAAACATTTATGGTCACTTGCGATTGAAGAACAATTCTATGTATTCTTTCCTTTAGTGCTGATTTTACTACTGTCTAAAGTGAAGAAACACAAACAAATTGTATTGATATTTTGGATTATCTCTTTAGCTTCATTATTAGCAATGGTACTCATTACACATCCTGGCATGAACTTTTCTCGTGTGTACTTCGGTACAGACACACGTTTACAAACCTTATTACTCGGTGTCATTTTAGCATTCTTATGGCCGCCGAACCGTTTGAGAAAAGATCCGCCAATAGCGGTACGCATGTCAGTGGATTTCATGGGGCTTATCTCATTAGCCATTTTATTGACATTATTTGTAGTGGTAGAAGACCAAAGCTATTGGATCTATAATGGCGGTTTCTACTTAATTTCAGGTATTACACTCTTCTTAATTGCGAGTGTTGTACATCCAACTGGTTTAATCGCACGATTTATGGGCAACCCGTTATTTGTCTATATCGGGCAACGTTCATATAGTTTATATTTATGGCATTTCCCAATTATCGTGTTATTGCATCGCCATTTTGTAGAAGGGCAAATTCCAGTATGGGTTTATGTTGTAGATGTTGTTTTAACATTTATTATGGCTGAAGTTTCTTATCGTTTTGTTGAAACTCCGTTTAGAAAACAAGGCTTTAAAATGTTGTCATTTAAAACGAAAGCGAAACGCACGTTTGTACATTGGCTTGCATTACTTGTCATTGCGATTCCGTTTGCAGTGATCTTAGCGGGTGTATTTGATCATTACGGTAAAGATAAAACAGCGGATAAAGCAACACAATTCAATACAAATGCGATTGATAAGTATGTGGTACGACCAGTACCGTATGGCAAAATTGATTTCTTAGGCAATGGCGGCGGTAAGGAACAAGAAGAACAAGTCGACGTTTATAATAAGGTGAAACCGTTATTAATCGGTGACTCAGTCATGGTTGATATCGGCGAACGCTTTAAAGAACAAGTGCCGCATTCAGTGATTGATGGTAAGGTTGGACGTAATATGTATCAAGCGAAACCATTAATTCAACAAAATTACAGTCACTACAATAAAAAAGGTGATCAAGTCATTATTGAATTAGGTACGAATGGCGATTTCAATAAAGAACAATTAGATGATGTTATCGCATCATTTGGTAAAGCAGACATTTATTTAGTTAATACACGTGTACCGCGTTCTTATGAAGGACACGTTAACCAATTGATGAAAGAAGCGGCAAAAGAACATAAGAACGTTAAATTAGTAGATTGGTATAAACGTTCAGCAGGACATCCTGAATACTTCGCATATGATGGTATTCATTTAGAGTATTCTGGTGTCAAAGCCTTATCTGATGAAATCATCAAAACAATGGGACTTAGTAAGAAAGATAAATAATGAGAAGCTAATATAAGAACTGGCATTGGAGTATACACTCTGATTCCAGTTCTTTTGTTTTATTTTGAGCGGGTTTGTTATAGGTCAAAAAATTGTGGTAAAGCATATAAAGCAAGTGCTAAAAAGTAAAAGAAAAAATCGCGGAAACCAAGCGTTATAAGTTGAACTATCAAGGGTTGATGTTCTATACTATGTATAAGGTCAAAGAAAGTCAAAGTCAAGAGGACTTGTAAGCATACTGAGTAACAGAGGTGAAGAGAATGGATGCAAATAAGATGACCTATGCCGTGCAAGAAGCGCTGCAACAAGCGATTCAACTTGCACAAGAATACGAACAACAAAATGTGGAAATAGAAGCAGTGTTATTAGCTGCCTTAAAAGGAAATGAAAGTTTATTCAAAAGTGTTTTAGAACGTGCCAATATTGATACAGCAGCTTTAGCTGAAGCATATGAATCTAAATTAACACGCCATGCGACAGTAAAAGGCGACAACATTCAATATGGTCAATATATCGGTAATGAAACAAACACACTCTTTAATAAAGCAGAAACAATTATGAAAGACTATGATGACGAATTTGTCTCAATGGAGCATGTCTTATTAGCTGCCATGGAAGTTGACGATACAACCCAATCATATGTCGGCAATAAATCAGAAGTGGTTAAAGAAATTATCAAGAAGATCAGAGGAGGAAATCACGTGACATCACAAAATCCAGAAGCAAACTATGAAGCACTTGAAAAATATGGTCGTGATTTAGTAGAAGAAGTCCGACAAGGTAATATGGATCCAGTTATTGGACGAGATGAAGAAATTCGTAATACGATTCGTATTTTAAGTCGTAAAACGAAAAACAACCCAGTCTTAATCGGGGAACCCGGTGTAGGTAAAACAGCCATTGTTGAAGGATTAGCACAACGTATTGTGAAAAAAGACGTGCCGGAATCCTTATTAGATAAAACAATTTTCGAATTAGACTTAAGTGCCTTAGTAGCCGGCGCGAAATATCGCGGTGAATTCGAAGAACGCTTGAAAGCAGTGTTAAAAGAAGTAAAAGATGCAGACGGTCGTATTATTCTCTTTATCGACGAATTGCATATGTTAGTCGGTGCCGGTAAAACAGATGGTGCGATGGACGCAGGCAACATGTTGAAACCTATGTTAGCACGTGGTGAACTACATTGTATCGGTGCTACAACATTAAATGAATATCGTGAATATATTGAGAAAGATTCTGCCTTAGAACGTCGTTTCCAAAAAGTAAATGTCTCAGAACCAGATGTTGAAGATACGATTTCAATTTTACGTGGCTTGAAAGAACGTTATGAAGTTTATCATGGTGTACGTATCCAAGATCGTGCCTTAGTGGCTGCAGCTGAATTATCTGACCGCTATATCACAGACCGTTTCTTACCAGATAAAGCCATTGACTTAGTCGACCAAGCATGTGCGACTATTCGTACAGAAATGGGTTCTAATCCAACTGAATTAGACCAAGTCAATCGTCGTGTGATGCAGTTAGAAATTGAAGAGAATGCGTTACAACATGAATCAGACAGTGTCAGCCAACAACGTTTGAAAGAACTTCAAGAAGAACTTTCAAATGAAAAAGAAAAACAAGCGGCACTTCAATCTCGTGTAGAACAAGAAAAAGAAAAAATTGCGAAACTACAAGAAAAACGTGCGGAATTAGATGAAAGCCGTAAAGCCTTAGAAGATGCTGAAAATAACTATAACTTAGAAAGAGCAGCAGAATTACAACACGGTAAAATTCCTCAATTAGAAAAAGAATTACGTGAATTAGAAGATGCATTCCAAGATGATCAAACAGGCGATGAAGAACGTATTATCCGTGAAATTGTCACAGATGAAGAAATTGGAGATATTGTGAGTCAATGGACAGGTATCCCAGTTACCAAACTAGTTGAAAGTGAACGTGACAAATTATTGCATCTCAACGACATCTTGCATGAACGTGTTGTCGGACAAGATAAAGCTGTAGATTTAGTAGCAGATGCGGTCATCAGAGCACGTGCAGGAATTAAAGACCCTAATCGCCCAATCGGAAGCTTCTTATTCTTAGGACCTACTGGTGTCGGTAAAACAGAACTTGCGAAAGCTTTAGCTTCCAGCTTATTTGATTCAGAAAAACATATGATTCGTATCGACATGAGTGAGTATATGGAAAAACACTCTGTCTCTCGTTTAATCGGAGCACCTCCAGGTTATGTTGGTCATGACGAAGGCGGCCAATTAACAGAAGCAGTACGTCGCAATCCTTATTCAGTTATCTTATTAGATGAAGTAGAGAAAGCACATTCTGATGTTTTCAACGTCTTACTTCAATTGTTAGATGAAGGTCACTTAACAGACTCTAAAGGACGTAATGTCGACTTCAAAAATACTATTATCATTATGACAAGCAACATCGGTTCACAAATTTTACTTGAACAAGTAAAAGAAACAGGTGTTATCAGTGAAGAAACTGAAAAAGCAGTTATGAATAATTTAAATCAATTCTTCAAACCTGAAATCTTGAACCGTATGGATGACATTGTATTGTTCCGTCCATTATCTGTAAATGATATGAGCATGATTGTAGAAAAAATCCTTGCAGAATTGAATATCCGTTTATTAGATCAACGTATTTCAATTGAAGTATCAGAAGCAGCGAAAAAATGGTTGGGTGAAGAAGCGTATGAACCACAATTTGGTGCGCGCCCATTAAAACGTTTTGTACAACGACAAATTGAAACACCATTAGCGCGTATGATGATTAAAGAATCATTACCTGAAGGTACAACGATTAAAGTTGACTTAGGTGAAGATGGCTTACAATTTGATGTAGAAAAAGCACAAATATAATTTTAAGCCTAAATAGATTCATAGATAAAAAGGAAATAGATATAAAGAAACAGCCGTATCATTGCGATACGGCTGTTTTGATACATAAGAAAATCCAGCAAGGGTGCTGGATGCGAAATGCGGGCTGTTATTGTTTGCTGTCTTCTTCTGCAGCAGATGGCTTAATAGGTTTCATTAGTGCGTCTAAAGCAACGATAGCAAGTGTGAAAAGTACTGCCATCACTAATGGAAGAACCATATCTAATGTTCCGCCGCCGGCTAAACTGTTTAATACAAAGTTAACCATTTGAAGCAGCAAAACAGACCAGAATAGTACCATAATGTATTTCATCTGTTGTGCCTCCATATTTCAACTTTAATTCAATTATAAAATAGAGTGTTTGCTTTGTATAGTGAAATCAAGAAATTCGACATAAACGCGTATATGTAGACAGTTGAAAGACATCGGATTGATTGTGATAAGCGCTCTCAAATATTATAATAGTGTAAGCAATGCCATGATAGATACGAATAAAGCACTTGTATTCAAAAAGTAGAATATGATAAATTAATACCTGGTATTAAAATTATTTTTAAGAAGGTGTAAAACCATGAATGTGGGTATTAAAGGTTTTGGAACTTACGTTCCAGAAAAAGTAGTAGACAATGCCTATTTTGAATCTTTTTTAGAAACGTCTGATGAATGGATTTCAAAAATGACAGGAATCAAAGAACGTAGATGGGCAGGCGAAGATGAAGAAACATCTGATCTTGCATATGAAGCAAGTATCAAAGCAATTGAAGATGCAGGCATTAAACCTGAAGAAATAGATATGGTAATCGTTGCAACATCAACAGGAGATTTTCCTTTCCCAACTGTAGCCAATATGCTGCAAGACCGTTTAGGTTTAGGGAAAGTAGCGACAATGGATCAATTAGCAGCATGTTCAGGATTTATGTATTCCTTGATTACTGCCAAACAGTACATACAGTCAGGTGACTATCAAAATATTTTAGTAGTCGGTGTAGATAAACTTTCTAAAATCACTGATTTAACAGATCGTTCGACTGCTATTTTATTTGGTGATGGTGCAGGTGCTGCTGTAATTGGCGAAGTATCTGAAGGTCATGGTATTTTAAGCTATGAAATGGGTTCTGATGGCAGCGGCGGCAAGTATTTATACTTGAATCATGATAACGGCAAAATCTTTATGAATGGCCGTGAAGTATTTAAATTTGCGGTACGTATTATGGGAGAAGCTTCTCGTAATGTTGTAGATAAAGCCGGTTTAACTGCAGATGATGTAGACATGTTCGTGCCACATCAAGCAAATATCAGAATCATGGAATCAGCGCGTGAACGCTTAGGCATTCCGAAAGAAAAAATGAGTGTATCAGTAGATAGATTCGGCAATACTTCAGCGGCTTCTATTCCGTTAAGTATTGGTCAAGAACTCGAAAACGGCAGAATTAAAGACGGTGATGTCTTAGTGCTAGTCGGTTTCGGCGGCGGCCTGACTTGGGGCGCAATTACATTAAGATGGGGAAAATAGGAGGATAAGGTATGAGCAAAGATCAACGCGTTGTAATTACAGGAATTGGCGCATTATCTCCATTGGGAAATGATGCAAATACGTCATGGGAAAACGCCTTAAAAGGTGTTAACGGAATTGATGAGATTACTCGTATTGACACATCTGATTACAATGTTCATTTAGGCGGAGAATTAAAAGACTTTAATATTGAAGATTATATCGATAAAAAAGAAGCACGTCGCATGGATCGTTTCACGCAATATGCGGTAGTAGCGGCACGTGAAGCGGTACAAGATGCGAAATTGGATATTAATGATAAAACAGCTGACAGAATCGGTGTATGGATTGGTTCAGGTATCGGCGGCATGGAAACTTTCGAAGTGGCACACAGCCAATTATTAAACCGCGGACCACGCCGTGTCAGCCCGTTCTTCGTACCAATGTTGATTCCTGATATGGCAACAGGCCAAGTATCAATTGATTTAGGTGCTAAAGGACCAAACGGTTCAACAGTCACAGCTTGTGCAACAGGTACAAACTCAATTGGTGAAGCATTCAAAATTATCCAACGCGGTGATGCAGATGCGATGGTTACAGGTGGTAGTGAAGCACCGATTACGCATATGGCAATTGCTGGATTCAGCGCAAGCCGTGCATTATCTACAAACAATGACAAAGAAACAGCATGTCGTCCATTCCAAGAAGGCCGTGATGGCTTCGTAATGGGTGAAGGTGCAGGTATCTTAGTACTTGAATCATTAGAAGCAGCACAAGCACGTGGTGCAAACATTTATGCGGAAATCGTTGGTTATGGTTCAACAGGTGATGCGTATCATATTACTGCGCCAGCACCTGAAGGTGAAGGCGGTTCTCGCGCAATGAAAGCTGCGATGGATGATGCAGGTATCGAACCGAAAGATGTTCAATACTTAAACGCACATGGTACAAGTACGCCAGTAGGTGATTTAAACGAAGTCCTTGCGATTAAAAATACATTCGGTGAAGCGGCTAAAAACTTGAAAGTCAGCTCAACGAAATCAATGACAGGTCACTTGTTAGGTGCAACAGGTGGTTTAGAAGCTATCTTCTCAGCACTTTCTATCCGTGATAGTAAAGTTGCGCCAACTATCCATGCTGTGACACCAGATCCTGAATGTGATTTAGACTTTGTGCCAAATGAAGCGCAAGATCTAGAAATCACATATGCGATGAGTAACAGTTTAGGTTTCGGTGGTCATAACGCAGTATTAGTATTGAAAAAATTTGAAGACTAATTTTTAAAATTTATAAAATAAACCAGATGTTTGAACCCTGAATTCAGAGTTCAGACATCTGGTTTTTTGTTCGTCTGAAAAAGACAATTGTATTTTTGATAGGGCTATTCATTATAAAAATACCAAAATAGATTTGTGATTAAATTTAATTTATTGAGATATTTTGTATGAAACAAACGCGAATCTTTTCTATATTTCGCTGTAAATACTAATAAGCAAGTATTTGATTTAGTAAAAATATTAAAAAAGAGGAGAAAAAGTGATGTTTAAACTGATTGATTGCGGATGAACTTTTGAATCTTATCTATCCTATATATGATGTGGTAAATTTCATTTGTGTTTCTCGAGTAGACAATTAAATAGGAAGTAATGCATACAATCCATCATAAAAAAGCGGAAAAGTGATTTCACTTAGCCGCTTTTTTTCAGTTAAAAGGTAAAGATTGCCAGCAAACATAAAATGACATAAATCACATTGACAACAGTCAAATAGATCGTCCAACGTTCCACAATGTAGAACTCTCTTTTTGCTTGTTTTGGGTTGATAAATTCATCATCTACGTGTGCTTTACGATGTTTGGCGCTAGACATTTGGTAGCGTAAGCGTCTGAAACCGTAACTTGTCGCATCAAAGATACCGTCTTGAACTAAGACGAAAACGAAGCCGACGATAAATAATATCATACTAACAATGAATAAGATGTCGATGAATTCGGGCCACGTATGTGCGCGAAATAACCAAATAATCAAACTTAAAACAGGTGAAAAGATTGCCCAAAAAATCCATTGAAAATGTCTGCCCATATCTCAATAATCCCTCGATTCATTAAATTTATAAAGAAATTTCATGTTATTTATTTAGTAATAACTATAAAGATTTTTTCATAGAAATACAAGATAGAAAAAGTATGAAACCTATTGATATTGCTATATTTGTTACACATGTGTGACGGAACATTTTGTTATAACATTTAAATTATTCAAAAAATTGTGTTGATTTTAAATGTAAAGTACCGATATACTAATATTAAAATATTTCTGATAATTAGAAGGGAATGTTTAATTTGAATCTATAAGGGGGATTGTCAATGCTTAGATATATACTCAAGCGTTTTGGGTACATGCTTATATCTTTGTTCATCATTATGACTATCACTTTCTTCTTAATGAAATTGATGCCAGGTTCACCATTTAATGATGCAAAGTTAAGCGCAGATCAAAAGGAGATTTTGAACGAGACCTACGGTTTGAATGATCCAGTCATTGTACAATATGTGCATTACTTAAAGAACGTAGTCACTGGGGATTTTGGGGTTTCATTCCAATATCATAACCAACCTGTATGGGATTTAATTCAACCTCGTTTGATTCCGTCGATTGAAATGGGACTTGCGGCGATGGTCATCGGGATTGTTTTAGGATTGATTTTGGGGGTTGCAGCAGCAACAAAACAAAATACGTGGGTGGATTACTCAGCGACAGTTATTTCAGTTATCGCTGTATCCGTACCATCATTCGTATTAGCAGTATTATTACAATATGTGTTCTCAGTAAGATTAAGATGGTTCCCAGTAGCAGGTTGGGAAGGTATTTCAACAGCTATACTGCCATCACTCGCACTTTCAGCAGGCGTACTTGCGACAGTCGCACGATACATACGAGCGGAAATGATCGAAGTGCTGAGTTCTGATTACATTTTACTTGCGAGAGCCAAAGGGAATTCAATGATGCGTGTGTTATTCGGCCACGCATTACGAAATGCGTTAATTCCAGTTATCACAATCATCGTACCGATGTTAGCTGGTATTTTAACAGGGACACTTACAATCGAGAATATCTTCGGGGTTCCAGGACTAGGGGATCAGTTCGTAAGATCGATTCAAACGAATGACTTCTCTGTCATTATGGCAACCACACTTTTATTCAGTACGTTATTTATCGTATCGATTTTCATCGTAGATATTTTATACGGCATTATCGATCCGCGTATTAGGATACAAGGAGGTAAGAAATAATGGCAGAAGACAAAAAACATCCAATGCATGGAGATCCTTCCAATGCAACACTCACACATACAACGGATGGCGAGAATGCGCCAGACTTTATCTTGGTTGAACAAGATATTCATAAAGAACCAGAAATTCAACGTGAAAGTAAGAACTTCTGGCAAGATGCATGGAGCCAATTAAGACGTAACAAATTGGCTGTTATCGGGATGATTGGACTTATTTTAATTATCATCATGGCATTGGTCGGGCCATTAATCAGCAGTCATGACTATGCTGAACAAGATGTAGACCGCAGAAACTTGCCAGCGAAAATACCTGTGCTAGACAAAGTGCCTTTCTTACCGTTTGACGGTGTAGGTGCAGACGGCAAAGATGCTTATAAAGAAGCAGGTGTGAAAGAGAACTTCTGGTTTGGGACAGACCAATTAGGCCGTGATTTATGGTCACGTACTTGGCAAGGTGCACAAGTATCATTATTCATCGGGGTTGTCGCAGCCGCATTAGATATCTTTATCGGTGTGGTTTATGGTGCGATATCCGGATTCTTCGGCGGACGTACTGATGACGTCATGCAGCGGATTATAGAAATCATCGCTTCTATTCCAAACTTGATTGTCGTGATTTTATTCGTTCTGATTTTTGAACCGTCAATCTGGACAATCATTTTAGCAATGGCAATCACAGGATGGATTGGGATGAGCCGTGTGGTACGTGGGGAATTCTTGAAATTAAAAGGACAAGAATTCGTATTAGCTTCACGTACATTAGGGGCTTCTAAAGGGAAATTGATTTTCCGTCATATTTTACCGAATACATTAGGTGCTATCGTTGTAACTTCAATGTTCACAGTACCAAGTGCAATCTTCTTCGAAGCCTTCTTAAGCTTCATCGGTATCGGTGTACCGGCACCAAAAACGTCACTTGGTTCATTAGTAAACGACGGACGCGCGATGTTATTGATTCATCCGCATGAATTATTTATTCCAGCATTGATTTTAAGTTTATTGATTTTATTCTTCTACTTATTCAGTGATGGATTACGTGATGCATTCGATCCGAAAATGCGTAAATAAGGGAGGCAAACAGGATGTCAGATAAAATATTAGAAGTAAACAACTTGCATGTCTCCTTTGATATTGATGCTGGAGAAGTGCAAGCAGTACGTGGTGTAGACTTTTATTTGAGAAAGGGAGAAACCCTTGCGATTGTTGGTGAATCAGGTTCTGGTAAATCAGTGACAACGAAAGCACTGACAAAACTCTTCCAAGGTGATGCAGGCCGCATTAAAAAAGGGGAAATCTTATTCCTTGGTGAAGATTTAGCGCAAAAGCCTGAAAAAGACTTGATTAAATTAAGAGGTAAAGATATCTCGATGATTTTCCAAGATCCGATGACATCATTAAATCCAACGATGCAAATCGGCAAACAGGTCATGGAACCGTTAATTAAGCACCGCAACTATAGCAAATCACAAGCAAAAAAACGTGCATTAGAGATTTTAGAGATGGTGGGCTTACCGAATGCGAAACAACGCTTCAAAGCTTATCCTCACCAATTCTCAGGCGGGCAAAGACAACGTATTGTCATTGCGACAGCACTTGCATGTGAACCGAAAGTTTTAATCGCAGATGAGCCGACAACGGCACTTGATGTAACGATGCAAGCACAAATTTTAGACTTGATGAAAAGTCTGCAACAAAAAATTGATACATCGATTATTTTCATTACCCATGACTTAGGCGTTGTCGCAAATATTGCTGACCGTGTTGCGGTTATGTATGGCGGACAAATGATTGAAAGAGGAGAAATTGACGAAATATTCTATGATCCTCAACATCCTTATACTTGGGGCTTATTATCATCAATGCCAGACTTAGAAACAGGCAACGATATTGAGTTGACTGCCATTCCAGGTACACCGCCTGACTTGTTGCATCCGCCAAAAGGCGATGCATTTGCGCCGCGTAGCCAATACGCGTTAGATATCGACTTTGAAGAAGAACCGCCATGGTTTAAAGTTTCACCGACACACTTTGTGAAGTCATGGTTGTTAGATGAACGTGCACCAAAAGTGGAACCGCCAGAGCTTGTGAAACAGCGTCAAAGAAAGATGGCGAATAAGTTTGATAAACCACAACGACAAGAGGGGGTGGCGTTCAATGAAGGATAATCACGAACAAAAATTTACTGAATCTAATGAAGCTCTAGCACAACAAAAACAGATTGAACAAGAACAAAGGGAAACAGCAGAACAACGTCATCAAGCACCCTCACAAGAGGTGCTGCTTGAGGTCAACAACTTAAAACAATATTTCAATGTAGGCAAACGTAATGAAGTACGTGCCGTTGAAGGCATCTCATTTAAAATCTTCAAAGGGGAAACGTTTGGCTTAGTTGGAGAATCTGGTTGCGGTAAGTCAACAACTGGGAAAGCGTTAATTAAGTTGAATGATGCGACGGATGGAGAAGTTTACTACGAAGGGGTTAATATCCAAGATATTACAAAGCGTAAAGATATGTTGAAGTTCAATAAGAAAATCCAAATGATTTTCCAAGATCCATACGCTTCATTGAATCCAAGGTTAAAAGTCATGGATATCATCGCAGAGGGAATCGATATTCATAAGTTGGCTAAAAATACCAAAGATCGTAAAAAGCGTGTCTATGATTTATTAGAAACAGTTGGTTTGAATAAAGAACATGCGAATCGTTATCCGCATGAGTTCTCTGGCGGTCAAAGGCAACGTATCGGTATTGCGCGTGCATTGGCGGTAGAACCAGAATTCATCATCGCAGATGAACCGATTTCAGCACTAGACGTTTCAATTCAAGCGCAAGTGGTCAACTTATTGTTGAAACTTCAGCGAGAAAAAGGCATCACGTTCTTATTCATCGCCCATGATTTATCTATGGTGAAATATATTTCAGATAGAATCGCAGTGATGCATTTCGGTAAAATTGTAGAATTAGGGACATCAGATGAAATTTATAATCATCCATTACATCCTTACACACAATCTTTGCTATCGGCAGTACCTCAACCAGATCCTGAAAGTGAACGTACAAGAACGCGTATTGTCTATAAAGAGGATGCAGAAAAGAATCCTGAACGTTCATTACAAGAAATTAAGCCAGGACATTATGTCTTCGTGACAGATGAGGAAGCACAAGAATTAAAACAAAGATTACAACAAACAGTGTAAGGGGGATAAAGCGATGAAGAAAAAATTAATTTCATTAGCCATGATGCTTGCTGCAGCAGCCCTCATACTCAGTGGGTGCAGTCAAGGCGGCGGTATTTATGATGATAAAGGGCAAGTTTATCGTTCAGTATTAGCACAAGATATGAGTACGTTAGATTCAGTGCTTGCGACAGATACAGTTTCATTTAATGTGTATAACCAAGTCTATGAAGGCCTATATTCATTAGATGAAAAAGACCAAGCCGTTCCAGCAATTGCTAAAAAAATGCCGAAGAAAAGTAACGGCGGTAAAACTTTGACAATTGAAATGAGAAAAGATGCGAAATGGTCTAATGGAGACCCAGTCACTGCACATGACTTTGTCTTCGCTTGGAAAAAAGCACTAAAACCTGAAACAGCATCTGAATATGCTTATATTATGTATGACTTAAAGAACGCGCAAAAGATTAATGAAGGCAAGATGTCTCCAGATAAATTGGGCGTAAAAGCTTTAGGTGACCATAAAATTCAAATCGAACTAACAAAACCATTACCATATTTCGACCAAATGCTCGCATTCGGTACATACATGCCGCAAAATGAAAAAGTTGCGAAAAAGTATGGCAAACAATATGGTACAACAGCTGATAAAGCGGTTTATAATGGGCCGTTTGAATTAACAGACTGGAAAGTCGAAGACAAAATCTTAATGAAAAAGAACCCAAAATATTGGGATAAAAAAGCAGTTAAGCTTGATAAAATCAGCTATAAGATTTTAAAAGACCAACAAGCAGGTGCATCGTTATATGACACAGGTTCTGTAGATAATACAGGTATTACTTCAGAACAAGTTGAGAAATATAAAGACAGCCCAGCACTCTTTAAACGCTTAAAAGCATCTACGTTCTTCCTGAAAATGAATGAAAAAGAACAAAAAGAATTTAAAAATAAAGATATGCGTTATGCGATTGCACAATCTGTGAATAAAAAAGCTTATGTGGATAATGTCTTAGGAGACGGTTCTAAGCCGTTTGATGGCTTTACTGCCAAAAAGACAGCACGTCTTGAAGATGGGAAAGATTATGCGACAACAGTAAAATCACCGCTTGAATATAATCCTAAAGAAGCAAAAGCACATCTTGAAAAAGCGAAAAAAGCGTTAGGCAAACAAGAATTCACATTTACATTAAATACTGAAGATACACCAAGTTCTAAAATTTCAGCGCAATTTATTAAATCGCAAATTGAAAAGAACTTGCCAGGTGTGACAGTTAATATTAAACAATTACCATTCAAACAGCGTGTTACAGCTGAGTTAACGATGAACTACTCTATGTCATTATCAGGTTGGGGTCCTGACTATCCAGACCCAATGACATTCTTAGATACGATGACAACTGATAATGCGCAAAACAATACAGACTGGAGTAGTAAAGAATTCGACAATATGTTGAAAGAGGCGAATGGCCCATTACTGAAACAACCAGACAAACGTATTGATAAATTAAGAGAAGCAGAAGAGTTGATGTTAGGTGATGCGCCTGTTGCACCGATTTATCAACAAGGTGCTGCCAGCTTACGTAACCCACAACTTAAAGGGATTGTTTATCATCAAATCGGTGGTGAAACGACCTTAAAACACGCTTATATCGATAAGAGTATCGACAGAGAAACAGGTAAGAAAAAGAAAGATAAAGAGTAATAAACAAAGGGATAGTTTTTCACAAAATAAGGGGATTTAAATATTGAAACACGGTCAGTTTTGGCCGTGTTTTTCTTTATGCTTCAATCGTAGTCTTTGACTTTGTGCGTGCGAAACCCTAGCATGACAAGTGAGAGAGATGAGAATAGGAGAGGGTTATATGTTGCCGGTCAGTATACTAGACCAAACGCCCATAACTAAAAATCAAACGTCACAAGAAGCTTTAAAACAAACGATAGAACTTGCACAACTTGCAGATCAATTAGGTTACACTCGCTACTTAGTCGCAGAACATCATAATTTAAAAGATGTCATTGGGACCTCACCAGAAATTTTAACGATGCATCTATTAAATCAAACGAAAAATTTGCGGATTGGTTCTGGCGGTGTCATGTTGCAGCATTATCATCCATTAAAAGTGATTGAACAATTTCACTTGATAGATGAATTATCTGAGCATCGGGTGGATTTAGCAGTAGGTAAAGCACCTGGCGGTTTTCCTAAAGTGACTGGAATTCTAAAAGAAGAGTTAAAGGAAAATTATTTTTCATTTGATGACAAATTCAACATTTTAAATCGCTTAAATGAACAAAACTTTGATGCTTCCTCTCCGTATGCAGGGTTAAAAACCGCAAAACGTCAAAGCACGCAACCTCGTGTGCCGATTTATTTGCTTGGGACAAGTTTAAACTCAGTGATTCAAGCCGCAGAAGCAAAAGTTGGCGTGATTTATGCATTCTTTATTAACGCAAAACAAGAAGCACTGGAAGAAGCTTTAGAAGCGTATAAGTCTCGTTTCCCAGAAGGCCGTTTTATCGTGAGTATCCCTGCCATGGTGACAACAGAAGGTCATAATAAACTGCCATTTAGATTTTCGCAACGTCATTATGAATTAATTTCAAAAGATGGCAGACGAACGGTTTTAAATACGAAAGCACAAGTAGAAGACTTTTTAGCACAAAGTGATGAAACGTTTGAAGTGACAGAAAAGCGTATGCATATTATTAGTGGAAATAAGGAAGAAGTCTTAAGTAAGCTAGATGCGATTAATAGATTAAAGATGATTGATGAATGGATGTTGCATATGCCAATTCCCAATCATAAATTGAGAATGAATACAGTAAGACAACTTGCACCAAAACAATAGAAAGATAAAGGAGACTTAAACGTGGATCAAACTATTCAAATCAGTAAGGCTTCAAGAGACTTTCAAAATGCAGGACATTTGAGCTATGTTGCGATTGGTGAGATGTGCCATGCGATGCTTGGCAGTGAAAATGAAAGGCTGATTGTCCATTATATGCAGAAAATGTATCGTAAGAAGAAAAATCGATTTAGTTATGAACATACACTTCAGGCAACCATTGATGGAGAAGTGGCAGGACTTATCACATGCATGCCTTATCGTGAATTAGAACGTAGTTTGATTCCGACAGTCATTCAAATTGCCGCAATCAAACATATTTTTGTATTCCCGCATCTATTAAATTATTCTCCTTCTATCTTGTCATTGATTCGCATGCAGGAAGGTGAACAAGATGAATATCATATCAGTATGTTATCAGTGTCACCAGAGTTTCAGCGAAGAGGTGTTGGACAGGCATTGTTGGAAGAAGCGGAGAATGAAGCGAAAGCAGCAGGTTATGATAAAATCTCACTTACTGTCAATCAAGTTAATTATAAAGCGAATGCTTTATATCAAAAATTAGGATATGAAAAAGTAGGAGAGACAAAAGCTTCAACAGTGACATTAAATCGAATGAGAAAGCACTTGTCTTCATAATTTAACGATGGCTTTAATGATATGATACCGCATATTGACTTGTATAATAGATAGTTGAATGTTAGTATAAAACTGTAAATTAAATAACTCATTGCTAGGGGTGCCGAAATGGCTGAAAGATATACCATCAACCCTTTGAACCTGATCTAGTTAGTACTAGCGTAGGGAAGCGTACATAGATGATGAAGAAATAGAAATTCAATATGACGTTGGATAAATAGTTTATGTTTATCCTTGTTCATAGATGTATAAATCCTTACGCATTCATAAAATTATGAATGCGTTTTTCTTATTTGTCTTGGACTTTTTTGGACTCCTAGCATTGAAGCAGGGAGGATATATTTTATGAAACAAGAAGAAATTGAATTGAAAAAAGGTTTTCCAGCAAGCAGACGTGTCTTTAAACAAGGGGCAGATGAAGATATTCGTGTGCCGTTTCGTGAAATTGAACTCAGCGATACAGTAACAGATTATAATACACAAAAGAACGAACCTATCACAGTGTATGATACAGCAGGTGTCTATCATGAAGAAGGTTATGAAGTGGATGTCCAAAAAGGTATTCCGAAATTACGTTCTAACTGGATTGATGCACGTGAAGATGTTGAAGCGTATGAAGGTCGAAAAGTACAATCGATTGATAATGGCTTTAAAAAAGAAGGACATCATAAATTTGTGGAAACACCATTTAAATATCAACCAAAACGTGCACAAGCAGGTAAACGTGTGACACAAATGTATTATGCAAAACAAGGTATTGTCACTAAAGAAATGAAATTTGTGGCAGCACGTGAAGGGGTAGAACCAGAATTTGTCAGAGATGAAATTGCGAGAGGGCGTGCAATTATCCCAAATAACGTAAACCATCCTGAATCTGAACCGATGATTATTGGTAAAAATTTCCAAGTTAAAATTAATGCCAATATCGGTAACTCTGCAGTGTCATCGTCGATTGAAGCTGAAATTGAAAAATTAGTATGGGCGACACACTGGGGTGCAGATACGATTATGGATTTATCTACAGGTAAAAACATTCATGCCACACGTGAATATTTATTAAGAAACTCACCAGTGCCTGTAGGAACAGTACCTATTTATCAAGCGCTAGAAAAAGTGAATGGTATTGCGGAAGACTTAACTTGGGAAATTTATCGCGACACTTTAATTGAACAAGCAGAACAAGGTGTTGACTACTTTACGATTCATGCGGGTGTCTTACTTCGCTATGTACCGTTAACAGTCGATCGTTTAACAGGTATTGTTTCTCGTGGCGGTTCTATCATGGCACAATGGTGTTTAGCCCATCATGAAGAAAGCTTCTTATATGAACACTTCGATGATATTTGTGACATCTTAAATCGTTATGATATCGCAGTCTCTTTAGGAGATGGCTTAAGACCAGGCTCTATTTATGATGCGAATGATGAAAGCCAAATTTCAGAATTAAAAACATTAGGTGAATTAACAGATATTGCTTGGAAACATGATGTTCAAGTAATGATTGAAGGTCCTGGACACATTCCAATGCATAAAATTAAAGAAAACCAAGATTTAGCAGATTTCTATTGTAAAGAAGCACCATTCTATACATTAGGACCATTAACAACAGATATCGCACCTGCTTATGATCACATTACTTCTGCGATTGGTGCAGCACAAATCGCGAGTTATGGTACTGCAATGCTTTGTTATGTAACACCAAAAGAACATCTTGGTTTACCGAATAAAGATGATGTGCGCGAAGGGGTTATCACTTATAAAATTGCGGCACATGCGGCAGATTTAGCTAAAGGTTTGAAAGGGGCTTCTGAACGTGATGATGCGATTAGTAAAGCACGCTTTGAATTCCGTTGGATTGATCAATTCAACTTATCATTAGACCCAGAACGTGCACGTGAATATCATGATGAAACATTACCGAAAGAGTCAGCAAAAGTTGCACACTTCTGTAGTATGTGCGGACCTAAATTCTGTTCAATGCGTATTTCTCATGATTTACGTCAACATCATTTTGATGAGCAAGAAAGACAAGATGCGATGAAAGAAAAAGCCAAAGATTTCGTAGAACAAGGTAGTAAAATCTATCAATAATTGAAAACAAAAGTGATAAAAATGGCACCTGTACAAAATTGTACGGGTGCTATTTTAATTAGAGCGCATGGAAAACCGCAATGAAAATTGTACCGATATAAAACGTTAAACTCGCATAAATCCAAAAATAGTTCGTACCGATAGCTTCGGCACGTTTTTGTGCAGTATGAAAGAAAGGAAGGTTGCCATTCTTAATAAGTGAAATGCCTACAAAGAAAGCGAAGACTACAAAAGAGCCGATAAATAAAATGGTATTAATGACCATATCATAATGCACAAAAAGACTAAATCCCACATAAATTGTTGCTGCGATACAAGCGACTGTTCTTATGATTGTAGAAAGCATGTGCTACACCTCTATTCATTTTATATCGTTATTATATAACATTTAAGTTAATAGAGGTATGTAAATTTAGATTGCCCAATATGTTATATCAGTTGTTCTAATGAGTCTAATATCAATGTGAATGATAAAGAGCGATTAAAATTGTAGCCACAAACCAACTCAGTGAGAGGAAAATCCAAAAATAACTCACCTGTTTAACTTGAGCAGCTTTTTTGTAGTGATGAAACAATGAATCGGTAGTTTCTGATTGTTTCTTTTTATTAAGTTTTGAATTAAAGCGACTAAAAACGTATTTAAACAGATGAAGTGAACCGTTGAAAACCAAGGGTTTTATAATAAGCAAAGCGAATAATAAAAACGAAGCTAAGAATAAAAAAGAATTCAGAGATTCATTAAAGTACACAAACAAGCTAATCAAAATATATCCGATAAAAATAACGGAAATTGAAATTTTATAGATATTTAGATGCAAAACCAAGACACCTCTCAAATATGATATAAAAATATTATAGTGTATTTTTATTACCAATGAAATAAAAATCTTTATTGCGCTAAACCAAGAAAGTGGGTATAATACGCATATCAAAAGATTCAGAAAATAAAAGCGAAAGAGTGAACAACATGATTAAGTATATACTACAAAGAATCGGCTTTATGGCCATCACGCTTTTTTTAATTATGTCTATCACATTTTTCTTGATGAAACTGATGCCGGGTTCTCCATTTAACGATGAGAAGTTGAGTGCTGCGCAGAAGGCCATCATTAATGAAAAATATGGTTTGAACGATAGTTTACCTGTTCAATATGTACATTACTTAGGAAAAGTAATCAGAGGAGATTTCGGGGTGTCGTTCCAATATGACAATAAAGAGGTTTGGACACTTATCCAACCGCGTTTAGGTCCTTCAATGGAAATTGGCTTATACGCGATGATTGTTGCTGTGATCTTCGGTATCTTATTCGGATTAATTTCGGCATTCAAGAAAAATACATGGATTGATTATACATCTACTGTGATTACAGTATTTGCGATTTCAGTTCCTGCCTTTGTACTTGCCGTTTTACTTCAATATTTCTTAGCAGTAAAATTAGCCATCTTCCCAGTAAGTGGATGGACATCATTAGAATCTGCTGTATTACCTACTGCATCATTAGGACTAGGATTGATAGCAGTTATTGCACGGTATATCAGATCGGAAATGATTGAAGTTTTGAGTTCTGATTATATTTTATTAGCAAGAGCAAAAGGGTTGTCAGAGTCGAGAATTTTATTTGTACATGCATTACGCAACACTTTAATACCGCTTGTAACAGTTGCTATTCCAATGTTAGCGAGTGTTTTAACAGGAACACTTACTATTGAAACCATTTTTGCGATTCCAGGAATTGGTGATCAGTTTGTAAGATCTATTCAAACAAATGATTATCCAGTGATTATGGCATTAACCTTATTATTTAGTTTCTTATTTGTTGTGTCCATTTTTGTTGTAGATATTCTTTACGGCATTATCGATCCACGAATCAGAACACAAGGAGGCAAAGAATCATGACGCAATTATCATCAGAGACTCAGTCATCAAATGAACAAAAGCGTGTTGATTTATCAAAGTTCAGATTCAGATCTATTGATGTGAACGATATAGAGAAGAATGAAAGAGAATATCATTCAACAGCCAAACATATTTGGCTGCAAATCCGTAAAAACAAAGCTGCGTTTTATGGCATGATTGGTTTAGTTATCATTGTATTATTTGCTTTAATAGGGCCATTAGTAAGTTCTTATACGTATTACGAACAAGATACGAATAGTGCCAATTTACCACCTAAAATTCAAGGGTTAGATAAAGTGTCGTTTCTGCCATTTGATGGCAAGGATGCCAGCGGCAGAGATTTATATGCTGAGCAGCATGTTGAAAAGTATCACTGGTTCGGTACAGATAATTTAGGCCGTGATATTTGGACGAGAACATGGAAAGGAACACAAATTTCAATCTTTATCGGTTTAGTCGCTGCCTTTATGGATGTCACTATCGGTGTAACTTATGGTGCAATATCGGGTTATATCGGTGGTAAAACAGACTTGTTCTTACAGCGTTTGATTGAAATCTTAAGTTCTATTCCTAACTTGATTGTCTTGATTTTATTTGTATTGATATTTGAACCTTCGATTTGGACAATCATTTTAGCGATGAGTGTCACAGGTTGGATTGGGATGAGCCGTATTACCCGTGGTCAATTTATGAAATTGAAAAATGAAGAATTTGTATTAGCAGCACGTTCTTTAGGTGTTTCTAATTTAAAAATCATTTTCAAACATATTTTACCGAATGCTACGGGTGCAATTATTGTAACATCTATGTTCACAGTACCGAGTGCAATTTTCTTTGAAGCCTTTTTAAGCTTTATTGGTCTCGGTATTCCGGCACCACAAGCTTCTTTAGGTTCTCTTGTAAACACCGGCAGAAAGTTCTTATTAACGTTCCCGTATCAATTGTTTATTCCGGCGATTGTTTTAAGTTTACTAATACTTTGTTTCTATTTGTTTAGCGACGGCATTAGAGATGCATTTGATCCTAAATCAGAATAAACATCAGGAGTGTAACATATGAGTAAGATATTAGAAATTAAGAATTTATATATAGATTTTCATTTAGACAATGGTGTCGTTCAAGCTGTTCGTAATGTGAGTTTAGATTTAGAAGAAGGGGAAACTTTAGCAATCGTAGGTGAATCAGGTTCTGGTAAATCAGTATTAACGAAAGCTATTACTAAATTGTTGCCGCCTAGAATCGCTAAAATCAAAGCAGGCAGTGTACTTTTCGAAAATAAAAATTTAGTTGATTTATCAAATAAAGAACTGCAATCCATTAGAGGGAAAGAAATTTCCATGATCTTCCAAGATCCAATGACTGCATTGAATCCAACAATGAAAATCGGAAAACAAATTACCGAATTATTAAAAGTGCATAAAGGGATAGGGCACAGTGAAGCGAAACAAGAGGCCATTAAAGTACTTGAGAGCGTGGGAGTCCCAAATGCAGAGAAACGATTCAATTATTATCCGCATCAATTTTCAGGTGGACAACGTCAACGTATCGTCATTGCGATGGCATTGATTTTAGACCCTAAAATTATTATTGCGGATGAACCGACAACGGCGCTAGATGTATCGGTTCAAGCAAAAATATTGGAACTGTTTAAAGGGTTACAAAAAGCATATAAAACATCTATCATTTTTATTACGCATGATTTAGGTGTTGTAGCGAATGTGGCGGATAAAGTAGCCGTAATGTATGCAGGTGAAATTGTAGAATACGGTACAGTAAATGAAATTTTCTATGATCCTAAACATCCATATACATGGGGATTATTAGGTTCAATGCCGCATTTAGAAACAGATAAATCTGTTAAATTGGCATCGATACCAGGTTCACCGCCAGATTTAATGTTCCCGCCAGTAGGAGATGCATTTGCGAGACGAAGTGATTATGCGATGGATATTGACTTTGAACAAGCACCGCCGACATATCAATTTAGTAAGACGCACTATGCTAAATCATGGTTGTATCATGAAGCAACCCCAGCATTTGAAGTTCCTGAAGCGGTTAAAGCATTGAATGAAGAGTTTGAAGAAGAAACTTTTGAACAACCTTTACTTCTTCAAGTAGAGGAGGAAAGCAAAGCATGACAGAACCTATTTTAGAAGTGAAACATGTCAAAAAATATTTCAACATCGGAAAGCCAAATGAAGTCAGAGCAGTAGATGATGTCAGTTTAACCGTATTTAAAGGTGAGACATTCGGGCTTGTTGGAGAATCCGGTTGTGGTAAATCAACGTTGGGCAGAACCATCATGCATCTTTATCAAGCAACAGATGGTGAAATTATCTTTGAAGGCAAAGATTCGCAAAAAATCAAATCCCGAAAAGAGAAATTAGCATTTACGCAGAACGTGCAAATGATTTTCCAAGATCCTTATGCTTCTTTGAATCCGAGATTTAAAATTATCGATATTATTTCAGAGGGCTTAGATGTTCAAAAGTTGCATCAATCCAAAGAAGAAAGAAAACAACGTGTCTTTGAACTACTTGAATTAGTAGGATTGAACAAAGAGAGTGCGTATCGCTATCCGCATGAATTTTCGGGCGGTCAACGTCAACGTATAGGTATAGCACGTGCACTTGCGGTAAATCCTAAAGTGATCATTGCGGATGAACCGATTTCAGCTTTAGACGTTTCTATTCAAGCGCAAGTAGTCAACTTGCTTCAAGAACTTCAAGAAAGCATGGGTTTGACAATTTTATTTATTGCACATGATTTATCGATGGTGAAATACATTTCAGATCGTATTGGTGTTATGTATAAAGGTAAAATTGTTGAACTTGGAGATGTAGAGGAAATCTACCAAAACCCACTGCACCCTTACACTAAATCTTTATTGTCAGCAATTCCAATTTCGAATCCGAATATTGAGCGTCAAAGACAAATTATTGAATATCATCCTGAAGATGACAGCAATATTGGTTTTAAACGTTCTGAAGATTTGAAGCTATATGAAATTACTGAGAAACATTTTGTTTATTGTACAGAAGAAAAAGCTAAAGCATTAGCTCAACAACTCTAGTATATTAATTCATTAATATAAATTACATCAGAAAGAAGGAAACAACATGAATAAGAAAGCTAAGTTAGCTACTGGTATCCTGTCATCACTTCTAGTATTGACAGCTTGTTCTAGTGGCGGAGGTAACGCAGGGAAGGACGATAAGACATTAAAGATCGCGGAATCTGCAGATATCCCGACTTTAGACCCTTCAAAAGCAACTGACGCCGTAGCATTTACGCAATTCGAACAAATTTACGAAGGTCTTTATAAAGTAGGTAAAGGGGATGAAATCGTTCCTGCACTTGCGAAAGGTGAACCACAAAAATCAGATGACGGTAAAACTTGGACAATTAAACTTCGTGATGATGCGAAATGGTCAAATGGAGATCCTGTTACAGCAGATGACTTCGTGTACTCATGGCGCAGAACTGTAAATAAAGATACAGCAGCTGAATATGCATACATGTTTGAAAACATTAAAAATGCTAAAGAAATTACAGAAGGTAAGAAAAAAGTTGAAGAACTTGGTGTTCAAGCTGTAGATAAACACACATTGAAAATTGAATTGGTGAAAGACTTACCATATATGAAAGCTTTATTAGCATTCGGCAGCTATTTACCTCAAAATGAAAAATTCGTCAAAGACCATGAGAAAAAATATGGTACAACTGACAAAGATGTAATCTTCAACGGTCCATTCAAATTAGAAAACTGGAAAAATGAAGATTCTTGGGACTTAGTTAAAAATGATAAGTACTACAATAAAGACAAAATCAAGTTAGAAAAAGTTCACTACAAAGTTGTTAAAGAAGCACAAACAGCAGTGAATATGTTTGAGTCTAAAGACTT
Organism: Staphylococcus simulans; assembly: GCF_047037175.1. Lineage (GTDB taxonomy): Bacteria > Bacillota > Bacilli > Staphylococcales > Staphylococcaceae > Staphylococcus > Staphylococcus simulans_C. The sequence goes on from NZ_CP178241.1 coordinate 107,756, forward strand.
AGATTATGTAAGAAGTTTAACACCAGAAAACATCAAAAAATATAATGGCAACAAAAACTATAAAACAACACCTGAGTCAGCAGTCTTCTTCTTAAGAGTAAATGAAACTAAAAACAAAGATTTAGCAAATGAAAACTTAAGAAAAGCCATTGCGAAATCAATTGATAGAGAAACATTTGTTAAAAAATTATTAAATAACGGTTCTGCAGCAACTGATAAATTAACAGCCAAAGGTATTGTTAAAGAAGATGGCCGTGATTATACTGATGGTGTTAAATCATCATTAAGCTATGATGCTAAAGAAGCAAAAGCTTATTATGAAAAAGCTAAAAAAGAATTAGGTAAAGATAAATTCGAAATCGAATTCTTAACATACGACAAAGATAATGCGATTACTGAAACAGAATTCATGAAAGCACAAATCGAGAAAAATTTACCTGGTGTGACTTTAAAAATCAAACAATTACCATTCAAACAAAAATTAAAAGTAGAATCTGAGAAAAACTATGACATTTCATATGCTGGTTGGGCACCTGACTATCCAGATCCAACAACATTCTTAGATTTATTCAAAAAAGACAGCCCTCATAACCAAACTGGTTACAGCAATGATGAGTACGATAGCTTATTAGAACAAGCTAACTCTGATGCAGCACTTAAAAACCCTGCAGAACGTTTAAAAACGTTACAACAAGCAGAGGATAAAGTGTTAGAAAGCGGCAACGTAGTACCATTGTATCAACGTGGTTTAGCGCAACTTTTAAGAACAAATGTTAAAGGATTAGAAAATCACCAAGTTGGTCCTGACTATAGTTTAGATAAAGTTGAATTGAAATAATGAATTGAATAAAGTTCAAGTGAAGCACTGTTACTATAAGTAATGGTGCTTTTCTGATGCAATAAAAAACAAGCACTCAATAAAGAGTACTTGTTGAATAGGTTGTAATTATCTTTTGCGTTTACGACCTAAGCCCATCGCATTTTCCATTTTTTGTAATGTGCGTGATGATGCTTTAATCGCTTTGTCTCGACCAAGGTCTAAGACTTCATCTAATTTATCTGAATGGTAGTAGTCGTTATAGCGTTCTTGGAATTCGATTAAGAAGTTTTTAACAACTTCTGCTAAATCACCTTTAAAGTCGCCATAACCTTTACCTTCATATCGTTTTTCAAGGTCTGAGAATGATTCGTCAGTTAGACTTGAATAAATTGATAAGAGGTTGCTGATACCTGGTTTTTTGTCTTTGTCATATTTAATGATGCCATCTGAGTCAGTGACAGCACTTTTAATTTTTTTAGCTGCTGCATTTGGATCATCTAATAAAGAAATGTAGTTTTTTGTGTTATCGTCACTTTTACTCATTTTTTTAGTAGGGTCTTGAAGGCTCATCACACGACCGCCGATTTTCGGCATACGTACTTCTGGTTTAACTAAGATATCATTGTAGCGGCTGTTGAAGCGGTCTACAAGGTTTCTAGTTAACTCAAGATGTTGTTTTTGGTCTTCGCCGACAGGTACGATATTCGTATTATAAAGTACGATGTCTGCTGCCATAAGTGGCGGATAAGTTAAAAGACCAGCAGGAATGCCTTCTGATTGTTTAGATGATTTATCTTTAAATTGCGTCATACGTTCTAATTCGCCTACAGAAGAAATAGTTGTCAGCATCCATCCTGCTTGAACATGTGCAGGAACCTCTGATTGAATAAATAATGTTGATTTTTCTGGATCGATTCCTGATGCTAAGTAAATTGCGGCTAATTGACGAATGCGCTCACGCAATTTCAGTCTGTCCTGTGGTACTGTAATCGCATGTTGATCTACGATGCAGAAGAAACAATTATAATCATCTTGGACTTCACTGAATTGTTTAAGTGCACCGATGTAGTTGCCTAATGTTGGAATTCCACTTGGTTGAATTCCTGAAAATAGAGTTTCCATTTAAGATGCCCACTTTCTTACGTAATATAGTAATGGTTTCATTATAGCAGTATTTTAAATATTTGTAATGTGTGTTAAAATATAGGTGTAGTTAAATTTTTAACCTAATACCCGTGTGGCATTTTATATGTTGAAGATTGAGAAGTTATCGTCATTTTAGCCCCTCAATCTCAAAATTTCGGTATGTTTTAAATTTTCTATAAATAATCCCTGTTTTCTCATTTAATTTTAATGTTGAAAGGGTATACTTTAATCATAGAGTTAAGAGAAGGAAATTTTAACGTGTAGACAAAGTTTAAGTTGAAGGTAACAAAAGTTATTTGGACATAGATGAGTACTACGTTTTATTTTCAGCTAAATTCCTTAACTGAAATCAATAAAATCAATGAATTTTAATTCATGATAAATAGGAGAGTGAGATGTATGGTAACACTATTCACATCACCAAGCTGCACATCTTGCCGTAAAGCGAAAGCATGGTTACAAGAACATGACATTCCGTATACGGAGCGTAACATTTTTTCAGAACATTTAACAATTGATGAAATTAAACAAATCTTAAAAATGACAGAAGACGGAACAGACGAAATTATTTCAACTCGTTCTAAAACATATCAAAAACTAAACGTGGACATTGATTCATTACCACTACAAGAATTATATACAATTATTCAAGATAACCCAGGCTTATTACGCCGTCCGATTATCTTAGATGAAAAACGTTTACAAGTTGGTTATAACGAAGATGAAATTCGTCGTTTCTTACCAAGAAAAGTGCGTACGTTCCAATTACAAGAAGCGCAACGCATGGTAGACTTATAAGATTTTTGATTCAACAAAATAAATGTGAGAGGCTGCAGTGCAAAAGTACTGTGGCTTTTTGCATGTAAAAATGTATTTCATCGAAAAACTGCGACTATAAGTAGTTTTTATAGAGAGTATTGAGGGAATATGTTATTATAATAGGCCAATGGTTGAGCAATTATGCTTTTATAAACAAATAAATTGTAATTTGCACACCGTTTTTATACAATATGGGTACTATTCTAGGTTGTCGACAAAGTAGACGCTGCCTAGACTCTAGAAAAGTTTGTCTAAAGTCTAGTTATTGCTATTCATCGACTGTAAGGAGTGAGATGATATGAGAATAGAGCGCGTAGATGATACAACTGTTAAACTTTTCATAACGTATGGTGACATTGAAGCAAGAGGTTTCAAAAGAGAAGACTTATGGACAAACCGTCAACGAGGAGAAGAATTCTTCTGGTCAATGATGGAAGAAATTAATGAAGAAGAAGACTTTGTAGTTGAAGGTCCATTATGGATTCAAGTACATGCTTTTGAAAAAGGTGTGGAAGTCACTATTTCTAAATCTAAAAACGAAGAAATGATGAATTTAAATGATGATAGTATGAACAGTGAATTCGATCGTCAATTAAATGAATTGCTTGAACAGACTTTCGAAGAAGAACATGAAGAAGCTGAACAAAAACAACAATCACGTTCAAATCGCTCTCAAGCAAGAGATCGTTTCCAACAACCACGTCGCACACATGGACGTTTAGTTATTGTTAAATTTGAAGATTTAGAATCTGTCATTGATTATGCACATCATCATAATCAACCAACTGAAGACTTTGAAGATTTATTATATATGTTGAATAATGAATATTATTATGCGATTCATTTTGATGACAGCGTAGTAGAAGAAACTATCAATGATTTCTACAGTCAATTGTTAGAATTCGCAATGCCTAGTGATCATTCTGAAGTATATTTAAATGACTACGGTAAAATCATTATGAGTCATAATGTAACTGCACAAGTTCGTCGTTTCTTTAATGATACGACTGAAGCATAAGATAAATTGATTTGATGAAACCTGTCCGATAAGGGCAGGTTTTTTCTATTTCCCCGGAAATAATTGCAAAGCATTTTAAGAAACGATTTATTTTTAAATTTGTCTACTTTCTTAAATACAAGTTGTAGATGTAATGACGTGCAAAATAAACGAAATAATGAGAAAATCAAAGTATTGACACTAGCATTAGAGGAGGCTTTTTTTATGAGTCAACAATTAACAAGAGAACAACAAGAACAAAAATATCCTGAGTATACTTGGGATCTGACAACAATCTTTGAAAGCGACGAAGCATTCGAAGCAGCATTTAAAGAAGTAGAAAGTTATTTAGGTGCTGAAGAAAAGTTTAAGGGGCATTTAGCTGACAATGCTGAAACACTTTATGAAGCGTTAGCTTTGGAAGATAAAATTGAAACTGAACTTGAAAAGGTCTATGTCTATGCACATTTAAAACAAGACCAAGATACAGGTAATGATAAATATACAGGCTATGAAGCGCGCGCGCATCAATTAGCAATCAAATTAAGCTCTAGCTGGAGCTTCTTAGTACCTGAAATCTTACAAATCGATGAAGAAACAATTCAAAAGTTCATTGATGAAAATAAAGACTTAGAACGTTATGCCTTTGATTTAAAATTAATCAATGAAGAACGTCCGCATGTCTTGAGTGCAGATAAAGAAAAATTATTAACAGAAGCACAAGATGCTTTATCAACACCATCTAATGTATATGGTATGTTCAGCAATGCTGATTTAGAATTTGAAGATGCGGTCGATAAAGATGGAAACAAACATCCATTAACACAAGGTACATTCATTAAATATTTAGAATCAGATGATCGTGAATTACGCCGTTCAGCATTCAGAAACTTATATAAAGCATATGGTGCTTACAACAACACATTAGCTGCGACATTAACAGGTGAAGTGAAAAAACATGTATTCAATGCACGTACTCATAACTATAAAACTGCACGTGAAAAAGCATTAAGCAACAACCATATTCCTGAAGCAGTTTATGATAACTTAGTAAAAACAGTACATCAATATCTGCCATTATTACATCGTTACACACAATTGCGTAAAGATGTCTTAGGTTTAGATGATATGAAAATGTATGACTTATATACGCCATTAGTCAAAGACATTAAATTTGAAATGCCTTATGACGAAGCAGTGGAATGGATGTTAAAAGCATTAGAACCAATGGGCGATGAGTATTTAGATGTAGTCAAAGAAGGTTTAAATAACCGTTGGGTAGACGTTTATGAAAACAAAGGTAAACGTTCAGGCGGTTACTCTTCAGGTGCACATTTAACGAATCCATTCATCTTATTGAACTGGTCAGATACAATCTCAGACTTATTCACATTAATTCATGAATTCGGTCATTCATCACACAGTTACTTCAGCAGAAAATTCCAACCATCTAATCATAGTGATTATTCAATCTTTGTGGCAGAAGTAGCGTCTACTACAAACGAAGCATTGTTAAGTGATTATATGGAAAAACATTTAGATGACGAACGTCGCTTATTATTGTTGAACCAAGAATTAGAACGTTTCCGTGCTACATTATTCCGTCAAACAATGTTTGCGGAATTTGAACACAAAATTCACCAAATTGAAGAAGCAGGGGAACCATTAACTGCAAATCGTATGAATGAAGAATATGCGAAATTAAATCGTGAATACTTCGGTGACATTGTTGAAACAGATGATGATATCAGTAAAGAATGGTCACGTATTCCGCACTTCTATATGAATTACTATGTTTACCAATATGCGACAGGTTATAGTGCAGCACAAAGTTTAAGTTACCAAATCTTGAACGAAGGTAAACCAGCAGTAGAACGTTATATTAATGAATTCTTGAAAAAAGGCAGCTCTAATTATCCGATTGAAATCTTAAAAAATGCAGGTGTAGATATGACAACACCAGAGCCAATCGAACAAGCATGTAAAATGTTTGAACAAAAATTAGATGAATTCGAGAAACTTATCAAAGCGTAAAGTATGTGAAATCGTTTACAATATGACAAGTTTGTGACAAAAACGTTTTCATGGGTTAAGTGTCTTGAAATAGGGTTTGGCACATGGTATATTATGACCATGAAATTAATCACATAACAAACATACCCCTTTGTTTGAAGTGAAAAATTTCTCCCATCCCCTTTGTTTAGCGCCGTGTATTCAGACACGGCGTTTTTTTATACCTAAATTTAATGAAGTGAATGTTAAAGTTTTTATAAATTTATATAAAGAAGCGCCGACAGTCATGGTGGGGGTCACCATGAAACTGCCGGCGCTTTTGTATTGCGTGATAGGTGTAGAGAGATGTTTTTAGATAAGGATTAACCTTTTTCTAAAATGTAAGGCTGAGAACTGCCCATACGATCAGCATTGATCACTTGGTAGCTGATGTGTTGTAAATCTTTTTTCTTTAAACAAATAACGAAATTAGCGTCAGATGTCGGCGTTAGGGCAATTTCGTCATCTGTTGTACTCATTGATTTGATTTCATAGACATCTTCTAATGTGCTCGGGATTGAATAAAGTATACGTATATCTAAAGAGAGCGTATCGTCTTGACTAAGCCACTCTCCTTGAAAATGTTGTAACAGCGTTTCTTCTGAATCAGATAACACGTCGAGATATTTCACATTAATACTAGTTGTTTCCATATTAGCTATCCGTCCTTTTTAGAAACCAACAACAGAACCGTACCAGTGGTAATGGTCACCATTAGACACAGGAATCACGTTACTGTCTGCTGGTTGTAGTGAATAATCACGATCCCAAGGATTCCAGAATACAATGACTTGTTGGTTATCAGCTGTAATTGCGTTGCCTACAACTGCCATTGCGTGTCCGGCATGCATACCTTGAGTCGATTCAATTTGTTTTCCTAGTATTGCTATACCCTTATTATCACTAGTATATTGGTCTACCTCATTAAAACTAGGCATACCATTGTAATAAAAAGGATTTTTATCTTGAGTACGACCAAATTGAATCATTTCTTGCGCAGTCAAACCAGTGAATTGGAATGCTTGGCCTGATAGGCCGGGATGTATTTGATGCATAATATCTTGTGCACGATAATGGCTTGTATTTTTTGTCGCGTTTAATAATGCGGCCATTGTATAGCCTGCACACCAACCAGTGTTGCCTTGTTGTTCGCGAATTTGGAAATGAGGCAGCAAGTTGACATATCTTGTCGCAACACTGCCATGCGTTGCTTCTGCTTGTGTCGCATTAACCGTTTGTTTTAATTCTAAATTCGGAACTGCTGGTGTTGACGGTTTTGACTGATCATCTGGTAATTTTGTTTGCATAACTAAATCTAATTGTTTGTCATGCTCGATGTAGTAACCGTCTTTATTGGTGAAAATTGTGATTGGGGTATTGTTTCGACGATATTGATTTAAGTCGTCAGAAATGAATTTTGAAATACGTACACTATAGTTGGCATTGTGTTTATTGGCGTGTACGTCATTTTCATGTTTAGGCGTTACAGTGAGGATATACTTAATGGATTCACCTTGCATTACAGGGTAGTAGTAGTTGCCATCTTCTTGGCCGTTAAATTTGTAGATTTTAAAGGGGTGGCCAAGTTTAAATGTACCGTTATTACCGGAACGATCAATTTGAGAAAGCGTTTGTGCATAACTTGAGAAGTGTTGCTTTGCTTCTTGTTTGGCTTGACCGGGTATATCGTTATTAGCTACTTTAATTTTAAGTGAATCGGATGAAGCATTTGCAGTTGTCTCTTGATGTAAAACGTATGACAATGCACCGCTGATGACCAAAATTGCTGCGAGCAGCAACATGGTAACAGACTTGAAAAATGTTTTTGCTGTATTCAATAGCTATTCCTCCATTCAATAAAATTGATTTGTGAAATATCTCGTTTTTAATATAACACAAAATAATTAAAAAAATAGGATAATGTTTAAGTATTTGATATTACTATCAACATCTGATTCGCGATAAGGATAATTGATAATTTTATTAAATAAAAACAATTGAATATGATGGAGTTGCGCGAGTTTAAATAAAATAAAAAACACTTGTCATCGCGACAAGTGTTTCATTTAATACTTTATTTGGCTTTCCAGAATTCGCCTTCTGGACTGCTTAATTTTTCGATTTTTTGTTGTAATGCGAGTTTCTTTAATTCTTTTTGTAGTAGCTTTTTCGGCCATTCATAGATGGTTAATAACTCTTCTAGTGTAACGAATTGCTGCTCTTGAATATATGTTTCAAGTTTAGGCGGCAATTCCTTTTCAATGGGTGTTCCCATTAATTCATTAATAATATAAGTATAAATATGGTAAGGATAGAGGCCTTCAACTTTCAATCCTTCCTCAGTTACATCTTCATTGAAAAAGACAAGTGAAGGAGCTTGATCGACTTCCATTTCTCTCGCAATATGCAAGTCGACTTTCAGACTTTCAGTGAGCTTGCCACTCTTTAAATCTTCTTTGAATACGTCATAATCCAAACCAGCATTCTTCGCAGACGCTTCAATCATATTTTCAGTGATAATATCACGCTTCGGTATAATTTCATTCTGCATTAAATGTATAAAGCGTTCTGCACGTGCGCGCCCTTGAAGTTCAGCAGCTTTATATGCGAGTGCGATATTATCGCTTTCAGAACTACTTTGCGCTTGGCACTTTGTCAGTATTCGTAAAGATGGGTTTAATATATGACGAATACGGATATATTGTTTATATTCAACTCTTAATTTAGATAGTATAGCAGATAGTTTAAAACAATCTTCATCAAATGGATCGAAGAAAGAATAAATTTCTATCTTGCTCACAGGTGAAAGGTTCATTTCATCTTGTCTATGATTACATATTAACTTTAACTCTTCAGACATCTCATTCACCTACAATTAATTTTCAGAATTAACCATATGATTTGCGGTCAATCGCAATCTTTCATATAGGTATTCATCAACACCCGCAGGCAGTTCTGCATGTTGAATCGCTTTGTTCATATTTTCTAACCAGGCATCTCGTTCAAAGGTTGTTATGCGAAAATCCATGTGTCTCATTCTTAACATCGGATGTCCATGTTCTTCAGTGTATAGTGCAGGACCTCCAAGAAACTGCGTTAAAAATTGTTTTTGTTTTCGACTGGTTTCCGCAAAGTCACCAGGGAAGAGGTGGTTGATTCTATCATCTTGTTCAACAAGAGAATAAAAGTAATCTATCATACGATATAAACGTTCTTGGCCAATTACTTCATAAGGTGTCGCAGCCATTTTCTCACCCTGTTTCTTTAATATATATCTAATATAACATGAATTTTTACAATTAAAAGTAATAAGACTTTTGACTGAGTGCTACCGAATTGAGCTTAATGATTATTTGTTTTTTGCTTCAAAAAAGCGAGCAACTTTATTTTTCGGAATATACGATTGAATATTGAAATCTTGTAAGATTTCTTGAAATTTCTGCAAACCTGCTTCTGGTTGTTCCACTTCAAACTCAAGTTCGAAATCTTCTGTTCCAAGATATTCACTATGATCTAATACCAATAGACCTTCTGAAATTTCTGTCTCCATACGATGTGTCGTTAATGCACCTAATACATAGAGTTGTGAGTCATCTATGCCTGTTTCTTGCAATACTGCATGAATCGGATCTGGCAGTTGTTCAGGTTTAAGATGCATGTCTTGTTTCGGCACAACGTGTGTCTCGTGATTATATTCAGTTAAACCTACTTTTGCAGGTACTTTTAATGTCATTTCATACGTATCATCGATTTCTCGAATTCTCAGCGCTATTAAATGTTCCGCCAAAGCAAAGTCTGGTGTATCAATATAATGGTTTTTTTGCGTAAAAGGTTTCAATGTATTAAAATATCTATTTCTTAATGCTTCGTATTGCGCGTGTGTCAATAGTTGTTTATATTCGATTTCTTGATTAATAGTCATGGGTTCACCTCTGTGACTATATATTATGGACGATTTGAAATGTATTTGAAAGTATTTCAAATTATGCGCATTAAGACAAAGCATTTAGGTTGTGTAATGAGTGATGTACATATGTTAAAATAAGTAGGAATAACACAAGGAGGATTTAGGTTATGCGTATTTATGTGAACGAAATAAAAGTAAAAGATGATGGCATTTATTGCTATACAGATAAATCGACAGAAGGGTTGACTGAAGCAGGGCAAATGCTGGTAGATAGCGATAATTACGGATTTGCTCATATCCTTGATGATGGACAATCCTATTCCTATCTTATCTTTGTGCAAGAGACTTGGTCGATGCTTCATGAAAATAAGGGGAAAGCAATTTATGTTAATGACGATTTAAAACTAGAACAGTTTGACCAAGAATTAGACTATATTTTAAGCAATATCAAAGGGAACTCAAACTACGGTAAGGGTTTTGTGGCAGAAGTCGAAAAAACGTTTGAGTTAGAGTGAAGCGGAGTGAAACGCAATGAATCAATGGGATCGATTTTTAGCACCTTATAGACAAGCGGTTGAAGAACTTAAAGTAAAACTAAGAGGTTTGCGTAAAAGTTATGATTTAGAAGCAGATGCGTCGCCAATCGAATTTGTGACGGGCCGTGTGAAACCGTTGACAAGTATTATTGAAAAAGCGACAGAACGTAATATCTCGTTCGATCGTCTCCATGAAGAAATGTATGATGTTGCGGGATTACGTATTATGTGCCAATTTGTAGATGACATCCCTGTGGTTGTCAATCTGCTGAGACAACGTAAAGACTTCAAAGTTATTGAAGAAAGAGATTATATCAACAATACGAAGGAAAGCGGCTATCGTTCATATCATGTCATTATTCAGTATCCGATTGAAACGTTGGATGGGCAGCGTGCAATCTTAGCTGAAATTCAAATCAGAACATTAGCAATGAATTTTTGGGCGACGATTGAACATACGTTACGTTATAAATACGACGGAGACTATCCTCCTGAAATTCAAAAACGTTTAGAAAATGCGGCAGAAGCTGCCTTTTCACTAGATGAAGAGATGTCTGAAATTAAAGATGAAATACAAGAAGCACAACGTTATTATTCTAAAAAGCGTGCGAAAAAACATAATCAAGAGTGAGGTGCTTTATGCGTTATAATATCGTGTCTAAAGGAGACCACAAATCAAACAGCATCAAAGAAACTATGGAAGCACAAATGAATGCGACGAATATGATTAAAGATGTCGAAGAACCTGAAATCGTTATTTCTGTCGGCGGCGATGGAACGTTATTAGAGGCATTCCATCAATATTGTCATCGCGTGAGTGAAACTGCATTTGTCGGTGTACATACAGGACATTTAGGATTTTATGCAGACTGGCTGCCGCATGAAGTAGATAAGTTAATAGAAGAAATTGCGGATGGAGATTATGAAGTCATTCAATATCCTCTTATTGATATTATCGTACGTTATAATGATGAGAAAGAACCTTCACATCATATTGCTTTGAATGAAGCGACGATGAAGACAGAAGATAATACCACACTTGTGGCAGATGTTAACTTGCGCGGACAACATTTTGAAAGATTTAGAGGGGATGGTTTATGTATTTCCACACCATCAGGCTCCACAGCCTACAACAAAGCGCTTGGCGGCGCTTTGATCCATCCTTCATTGCGCGCAATTCAATTGACTGAAATTGCTTCGATTAATAATCGTGTGTTCCGTACAGTAGGCTCACCGATTGTATTGCCTGAACACCATTATTGTCTGATAACACCGGTAGATCAACGTGTGATTATGACATCTATCGACCACGTGACTACGAAACATTACAATGTCGAAAGTATTGAATATCGCGTGGCTAAACAACGTGTGCGTTTTGCACGCTTTAGACCCTTCCCATTCTGGAAACGCGTGCATGATTCATTTATTTCTGACGGCAGAGACAAATGAAATTTCAATACTTAATTGAAGCACCAGTCTTATTAAGAACGTTTTTACAAAAACAATTTTATTCAAAGAAAATGATAAGTGCCATTAAACAAAATGGCGCTTTACTTGTTAATAAGGAGCCTGTAACCGTACGTAAGCACATGACAAAGGGCGATACATTGGAAGTGGTACTGCCTGATGAAATACCAAGTCAAAATTTAATCTATGATACGAGACCGTTAGATATCTTATATGAAGATGCGTATTATTTGGCCGTGTCTAAACCGCCGCACCAAAATTGTGCGCCATCTAGAGAACATCCGCATGAAAGTTTAATTGAACAAGCATTAGCTTATTTGAATCCAAGTGAAAATCAAACGGTGATTGTACCGCATATTGTGACGCGACTCGATCGCAATACGAGCGGTATTGTTTTGTTCTCTAAACACGGACATTTTCATCATAGAATGTCTGATGTAAAAATGGAGAAAATATACCAATGCATTTGTTTTGGTGAGTTACAAGCATCAGGCGATATCATTGCGCCAATTGCACGTACCTCTGACAGTATTATTGAACGCCAAGTCAGTGAGACTGGTAAATATGCGAAAACAAGTTATGAAACGATTTCAACGTGTAGACAGTATACGCTGAGCCGCGTACAGCTGCACACAGGACGAACCCATCAGATTCGAGTGCATTTTCAACATATTGGCCATCCGCTTGTCGGCGACAGTTTATATGGTGGTGCGCATCCAGCCATACAGGGACAAGCGCTCGTGTGCACAGATTTAAAGTTTAAGCACCCTGTGACAGAACAACTGGTTATATTAAAAGATAAAGTAAGGCAAACAGCACTTGAGGACCTTTTTCAACAGCTTTGTAGAGAGAGATAAGAAGTAAGGAGGAGGCCAACATGGCAAAAGAAGACGATAAATTTGTAGACGATCATGAAGTCTATAATAAAGACTTGTTAGATCAGCTATTAATAAATAATGATATCGATGCATTTAGAGACGAATTCTTATCGATGCATACGTATGAACAAAGTGAATACTTCGAAGACAGCGATGATGATATCAGACAAAAAATGTATCATCTGTTATCTCCTAAAGAAGTTGCGAGTTTTTTCGATCAACTGGAATTAGATGATGACGAATATGATGAACTCTTTGAACAAATGAAAGCAAGTTATGCGGCGCATATTTTAGAAGATATGTCTTATGACAATGCCGTTGATATCATGAGTCATTTGACTAAAAGTAAAATTGCGACTTTATTAGCGTTAATGGATAAGCAAGACGCAAAAGAAATTAAAGCCTTGCTGCACTATGAAGAAGATACTGCCGGCGGTATCATGACGACCGAGTATATTTCTTTAAAGACAACCACACCTGTTAAAGAAGCGTTGATGTTAGTTAAAGAACAAGCACCTGATGCGGAGACGATTTACGTGATCTTTGCTGTGGATGACGACAAACATCTCGTAGGTGTCTTATCGCTGCGTGATTTAATCGTCGCAGAAAACGATGCTTATATTGAAGAAATTATGAGTAATCGTGTGGTCAGTGTCAATGTTGCAGATGACCAAGAAGATGTTGCGCAAAGAATGCGTGACTATGACTTTATCGCTATGCCGGTTGTTGATTATCAAGACCATTTATTGGGTATCATTACAATCGATGATATCGTTGATGTTATCGATGAAGAGGCATTAGAAGACTACTCTGGTTTAGCTGGTGTCTCTGATATTGACGCAACAGACGATTCTATTTTCAAAACAGCTAAAAAACGTCTGCCTTGGTTGCTCATTTTGACGTTTTTAGGTATGATAACTGCAACTATATTAGGGTCATTCGAAGAAACTTTAGAAAAAGTCGCTTTACTTGCGGCCTTTATTCCAATTATCAGCGGGATGTCTGGTAACTCAGGGACACAATCCCTAGCGGTGTCTGTACGTAATATTACGACTGGCGAGATTGAAAATCAAAGCAAGTTTAAAATCACGCTTAAAGAAGCGGGCTCTGGCTTTGTATCTGGTTTAGTTTGTGCTACGGTACTCTTTACCATTATTGTGATTTTATATGGTACACCGTTATTAGCACTGATTGTCGGCGGCAGTTTAACAATTGCGATGACAGTCGGTACAATGATGGGTTCAATCATTCCATTGATAATGACGAAACTAAATATCGACCCTGCTGTAGCTAGCGGACCATTTATTACTACAATTAATGATATTATTAGTATGTTAATTTACTTTGGATTAGCTACATCATTTATGTCATATCTCACTTAAGGAGGGACACATGGAATTTGTATCACTCGTCATTGTTGTCATGGCAGCGTTTTTAACGCCGATTATTGTCAACAGACTTAATATCAATTTTCTACCTGTTGTTGTTGCGGAAATTTTAATGGGATTGATTATTGGACAATCCGGTTTCCATTTAGTAGAACGAGACAACATCTTGAATATTTTATCTACACTAGGTTTTATTTTCTTAATGTTTTTAAGTGGTTTAGAAATTGATTTCAATGCGTTTAAAGGCGATAAAAATGCACCTGAGAAATCCAAAAACAAAAAGAAAGCACCAAGTCACTTACAGCTTTCTTTATACGTTTTTTCACTGATCATGATTGTTTCAATCATTTTAGCGTATGCATTTAAATGGTTTGGTTTGATTGATGACGTGTTATTAATGGTCATCATTATTTCAACTATCTCATTAGGTGTGGTTGTACCAACATTAAAAGAAATGAATATCATGCGTACAACGATTGGACAGTTTATCTTGTTAACAGCCGTTTTAGCTGACTTGGTCACAATGATTTTATTAACGGTTTATGGGGCAATTAACGCTAAAGGCGGCGGAACATTATGGTTGATTTCGATTTTAATCGTCTTTACCATTATTTTCTATTTCCTTGGCGGTATCTTCAAAAAAGCACAATTCCTTCAAAAGTTAATGGACGGTACAACGCAAATCGGTATTCGTGCGGTCTTTGCGTTAATTATCTTATTAGTCGCATTGGCAGAAGGGGTAGGTGCTGAAAATATCTTAGGGGCCTTCTTAGCTGGTGTGATTGTATCACTGTTAGGTCCTGATGAAGATATGGTAGAAAAACTGGACTCATTTGGTTATGGTTTCTTTATTCCTATCTTCTTTATCATGGTAGGTGTGGATTTAAATATCCCGTCACTGATTAAAGAACCATCTATTTTAGTTATTATTCCAGTATTGATTATCGCATTCTTAATTTCTAAGATTATTCCAGTTTATGCGATTAGACCATGGTTTGATCAGAAAACCACATTGTCTTCTGCCTTTTTACTGACGTCTACCTTATCGTTAGTAATCGCAGCAGCTAAAATCGCAGAACAGTTGAATACGATTTCACCAGAAATCTCTGGAATCTTAATTTTAAGTGCGGTCATCACGTGTGTATTCGTACCGATTGTCTTTAAGAAGACTTTCCCAATGCCGACTGAAGCGACACGTCGTATTAATGTCAGTCTGATTGGTAAAAACCAATTAACGATTCCAATTGCGCAGAACTTAATGTCTGATTTATACGCGATTACGTTGTATTATCGTAAAGATTTAAGTGATAAACGTAATCTCTCTAATGATATTACGACAGTTGAAATTGCAGACTATGATGAAGCAGTACTTGAAAAACTTGGACTCTTTGATAGTGATATTGTAGTGTGTTCAACCAATGAAGACGAATTAAACTATAAAGTTGCACAAATGGCCAAAGACCATGGGGTCGGCCGTGTTATCTGCCGCTTTGAAGAGGGCGGAGAAACTGAAGCAGAATTACGTCAATCTGGCGTTGAAATCTTCAGTAGTTTCTTAAGTAATAAGATTTTACTGACAGGTTTAATTGAAACACCGAACATGTTGAACTTGTTAAGTAATGTTGAAACTTCATTATATGAAATTCAAATGCTTAACTATAAATTCGACAATATTCAATTACGTAACTTCCCATTCGATGGCGACATTATCTTCGTACGTATTGTGCGTGATAATGAATCGATTGTACCGCATGGTGATACGATGTTACGTTACGGTGACCGTTTGATTGTGACAGGTTCGAAAGAATATGTAGACGAATTAAAACGTGAGTTAGAATATTATTCACTGGGTTCAATTTAAGGGAAAGCGAAAGTCTAATGTATTGTTAGGCTTTCGTTTTTTCCATTTCTATAGCACCCTCTTGTGCTTTAATGGCTGAAACAAGTCTAATAGAATAAAAAATGTTATAATACTAATAATCAAAATTTGAATCATTAATTGAGTAAAAGGAGCGTTTTCATGTTTAGTTTAGAAGGAAAAACATACGTTATTATGGGAATTGCGAATAAACGCAGTATTGCTTTCGGGGTAGCCCAAGTATTAGATGAATTAGGAGCAAAACTTGTCTTTACATACCGTAAAGAACGCAGTAAGAAAGAATTAGATAAACTCGTAGATCAATTAAATCAAAAAGAGCATCTTACTTACCAAATTGATGTTCAAAGTGATGAAGAAGTGATTGAAGGTTTCAAAAAAATCGGTGAAGATGTCGGCCATATTGATGGTGTCTTCCATTCTATCGCATTTGCGAATGTTGAAGACTTACGCGGACGCTTCTCTGATACTTCAAGAGAAGGTTTCTTACTTGCACAAGACATCAGTTCTTATTCATTAACAATCGTTTCAAGAGAAGCGAAAAAATTAATGCCTGAAGGCGGCAGCATCGTTACAACAACATATTTAGGCGGAGAATACGCAGTTCCTAACTACAACGTGATGGGTGTTGCGAAAGCCAGCTTAGAAGCGAACGTGCGTTACTTAGCATTAGACTTAGGTCAAGACAACATCCGAGTTAACGCTGTTTCAGCAGGTCCTATCCGTACATTAAGTGCAAAAGGTGTCGGCGGCTTCAACACAATCTTAAAAGAAGTTGAAGAACGTGCACCATTAAAACGTAATGTAGATAAAGAAGAAGTCGGTAAAACAGCCGCTTTCTTATTAAGTGATTTAGCAAGTGGTGTAACAGGCGAAAACATTCATGTTGACGCTGGTTTCCACGTAATTAAATAATCATATTCAGTAGCGCGTACTATTTTAATTTGATATTAAAATAGTACGCTTTTTTGTGTCTATTCAATTCTCTCAATGAAGTGTATGATAGTTACGGGAATAAAAAATACAAAAGTGGGTGGACAGAGTGACAGAAAAAATTCATCAACAAGATAAATCTTATTCAAATAAGATTTTGGCTTCTTCTATGCTTGGGTTCGGCTTAGAGAATATGGATATTATGTTTTTAGCTTTTGCGCTATCTAGTATCATTAATGAATTCCATATTAGTTCTGCAGAAGCAGGATTAATCGCTTCAATTACCAATTTCGGCATGTTATTTGGAGGTATTATCTTCGGAGTACTTGCCGATAAATATGGCCGTATTCGTATTTTTACATACACCATTTTTATCTTTGCGATAGCAACGGCATTATTGTCCGTTTCTTCTAATATTTATATGGTTTATATTTTACGCTTTATCGCCGGCATGGGCGGCGGTGGAGAATTCGGTATCGGAATGGCGTTAGTGGCAGAAGTCTTCAAGAAACAGCACTTAGGACGTGTTTCTTCAGTGGTTGCGATAGGAGGTCAAATCGGTGCATTGATTGCGGCATTATTAGCAGCAGCAATTTTACCGCATCTCGGTTGGCGCGCACTCTTTATCATTGGTGTAATACCTGTTATTTTAGCATTCTACATCCGTCGTAATTTAGATGAAACAGAATCATGGAAACAGACGAAAGCTAATCGTACGTTAGAAAAGAAAGAGCATTCACCTATCGGTTTACTGTTTAATACCAAACATATGGCACACACAACCATCGCATTAACGATTATGTCGAGTGTGCAAGTCGCTGGTTACTTTGGATTAATGAACTGGTTACCATCAATCCTTCAAAAGCAGCATGGGTTGAGTGTATCTAACTCATCACTATGGACGATTAGCACGATTGTCGGTATGAGTCTAGGTATGTTTGCATTCGGACAAATTTTAGATCGTTTTGGGGCTAAACTTTCTTATACGATTTTCCTTATCGCTTCAGCCGCATCAGTCTTTATATATGTTTTTGCGCAAAGTGCTGTCGCATTACTGATAGGCGGTGCGTTTGTCGGTTTCTTCGTTAACGGCATGTTTGCGGGTTATGGGGCAGTCATCAGCAGTTATTATCCAACTCATATCCGCAGTACAGCTAACAATGTGGTCTTTAACATTGGCCGTGCATTAGGCGGTTTATCGCCGATTGCGATTGGTTATTTAATGGATCATTATGGTATGAGTACAACGATGATTTTCCTTGCTTGTCTTTATATGATTTCGCTTGTGATGATGTTATCACTTAAAAACATGCCATTGCGCGGCAGAAAAGCAATACGTGCAGATCACGCATAAGTTAATAGAACAATTCATGTATACAAAAAGCGTTCAACTTCCTATAGAATGGAAGCTGAACGCTTTTATAATACGAATTAATCTTTAACTTCACTTTGTGCTTTTCGCATAATGGCTTGACGGTAAATAAAGATATTACGAACGATGGTTTTAATCACAGCGTATAATGGCACTGCAACTAAAATTAAGACAAATCCACCTAAATTACCGGCAGCTAAGATTACGATAATAATCGTTAATGGGTGAATGTTAAGTGATTTACCCATGACATTCGGTGTAATGACATTTCCTTCTAATTGTTGCGCAACTAAAGTTACCACACAGACCCAAATAAATGCGGTTGGGCTTTGAATGATTCCGATAATTGCGGCAGGTAAGAAGGACATCCATGGTCCTAAGAATGGAATCATGTTTGCGACACCTGCGAATAACACAAGTAATAAAGTATATTCCAAACCGATGATTGTGTAACCGATGTATAGAATAATACCTAAAATAACACTGACTGTCACTTGTCCTTGGATGTATGATTGTAATGTATAGTTGACATCTTTTAGTAAGTTAGTCACAAAGATTTTACGGTCGCCATTGAATAACTTAGCCACAGAAGGAATAAACTTCTCATGGTCTTTCAACATGTAAATTAAGAAGAATGGCACCATAATTAATAAGAACAATGTAGAGATAATTTGAGAAACAATTGAAATCGAGTTGGATAGGATACTTGTCACATTATCTCCGAAGGATTTTACTACTTTATTGATGCGATCTGTCACATCACTTGGCAGTTTGTCCATTTGGTCTAGTGTATATTGTATGATTCCTTGAACTTCTTTTTGAAGTTGAGGGGCTTGTTTAATCAAACCATTGATTTGGTTGGCGATTAATGGCGCAACCACTGTAATCGCAGTTGCGGTCAAGCCGATTAATATCACAAAGATAATTGAAATGCTGCCCCAACGCGGCACTTTATGTTTTTCTAAGAATTTTTGAAGCGGTAAAAAGACATAAAATAAAAACCCGCTTAAAATGAATGGTAAGATAACTGATTGAATAATAATAATCAGCGGTTTAAAGATCACATGTACTTCCATAATCAATTTGATTAATAGAAATAATATCAATAACATGATCCCCGTTCGGAACCATACTTTATTTAACATTGATGTTGTCCTCCTAAAGAAATAGACTTATACATCATTATAGACTAAATCAAGTTATGGAAAAAGTCATATTTTGAAAGGTATATTGATTAACAGTTAAGAATATTTGTAGATTTATTATGAAAGACAAAGGAGAAAACGGATATCGTTTTCTCCTTTTTAAGCTATTTTAATTTGTTTTTAGCCTATAGCGTATTAAACTTCTTCTAAGTTACTTTGTGGTGGCTTCTTTTTATTTTTAGCACTTCTATCTTTTTCAATTGCTTCATCTTCATTGAAATGCGCATCTTTTAAACGCTTCGGATAGTCTTCAAGCCAGAACGTCGCATTTGGCAATTTCTGTGGATCTGGTTTGTAAATTGCGTAGTTGCCAGAGCCTTTTGTTTTCATTTGGTACTCGTAATCCTTCAAAGCGTCAACGGCAGGGCGATGGAGTATCCAAATTGCGATAATATTGAGCCATGCCATCATACCTACCCCTAAATCACCCATACTCCAAGCGACATCAGCTGTTTTGATTGAACCATAGAATGCCGCAAAGATTAATGCCAGTCGTGCGACTGTGAACCAGATTTTAGTCGTCAAGACAGAACTGTTTCTTGTCATATAGGCAATGTTTGTTTCTGCGATGTAGTAGTAAGCAAGGATTGTCGTAAAGGCAAAGAAGAATAAGGCAATCGCAATAAAGTATGAACCGATACCTGAGAAGGCAGGGTCAAAGTGATAACTGCCGCCTTGTAAGGCTTTATCAATACCGGCTTGTGCGTACATAGCTGTACCTGAATAATCTTTCGTACCATCGGCATTTTGAACGTAAATACCGTTGTCTTTAATTAATTCAGGAATGCCGCCTGGTTTCAACTCACCATTTGTCGTATTATATGTGCCTGAAATTAAGATAATTAATGCTGTGGCAGTACATACAAATAATGTATCGACATATACTGAGAATGATTGAACTAAACCTTGTTTGGCAGGGTGAGAGACCTCTGCTGCAGATGCTGCGTGCGGGCCAGTCCCTTGTCCAGCTTCGTTTGAATACAAGCCACGTTTTACACCGATTTCAATCATGGCACCGAAGATACCACCAAATGCGGCTTGCATACCGAATGCGGATTTAAAGATTAATGCGATTAAAGCTGGAACAGCTTGAATGTTGATAATAATAATAAAGACTGCCATTAAAATATATAGAATGGCCATGAAAGGCACGACTGCAGTCGCAACATTTGCGATCCATTTGATACCGCCGAAAATAATCAGACCTAAAATGACCGCAATTGTGATGGCTACAATCCAGTTTGGAATTTGGAAAGCGTTGTTCATTGAACTTGCGATCGCGTTAGATTGTACCCCTGGCAGTAATAAGCCAACTGAAATTACCGTCACAACCGCAAAGACTAAACCATAAATTTTACCTATGCGCCCTTTAATTCCATATTCAATGTAGTAGGCGGGACCCCCTCGATATTCCCCTTTTTCTTCACGTTTGAAGATTTGACCTAATGTTGATTCGATAAATGCACTGCTGGCACCTAAGAATGCAGTGACCCACATCCAAAAGACTGCACCAGGACCCCCAATAAAAATAGCTGTAGAGACGCCGACGATATTCCCAGTACCGACACGTCCTGCTAAAGAGAGTGCTATAGCTTGGAAACTTGATATCCCAGTCGGTGATTTTTCACCGTGGAACATTAAACGAATCATCTCTTTAAAATGCCTGACTTGAAAGAATTTCATCATCAAAGAAAATAAAATCCCTGTAATCAATAGACCATAAACAAGCGGTTTACTCCACACAATTTCATTAAACCAAGCTACAAAACTTTCTAGCATAATGATTTCCCCCTTATAAAAACGGAAAAAGAAAACGCTTACATTTTACCCCTAAAAAAATAAGCGTATAAATTTCCGCTATTGTATGTGTTTCGACATGCATAAGTAACATTGATTTTTTTCAATTATACTTTGAATAAAAATTCCGTGCAACACTTTTAGTGGAATTAAATAACAAAATTTACAAATAAAACCTTATTGACTTAATCGGAATGATGTCTTAAACCTAGAATATATCTAGGTTAATACCCAAGTAGCAAGAAAATTGTTAAACTAGAATTAAGTTTTAAAAATCAGGAGGGGTACTGTGAGTGAATTAGAACCAGGTGTCGTAACACAGACACAATTTCATAGTGATATTTTAGAACGTGATATCACATTATCGATCTACTTACCAAAAAATTATTCATCATTATTTAAATATAAAGTTGTATTTTGTTTTGACGGTTTAGACTTCTTTCGTTTTGGACAAATTCATCGTGTATATGAACGATTAAGAGAAAATGAACAAGTTGAACGTGCGATTTTCATAGGCTTCCATTATGAAACGGTAGATAAACGCAGAGAAGAATTTTCACCGAATGGCAGTCGTTCACCTTTAACTGTAAAAGCGATGGGACAAGAATTGTTGCCGTATATTGATAAAACTTTCCCAACATTTAAAGTTGCGAGCGGACGTGTGTTATTAGGTGACAGTTTAGCTGGCTCTATTGCGTTAATGACAGCCTTATCTTATCCACGCTTATTTAATCAAGTAGGGATGTTCAGTCCCATGTTTAATGATGTAGTTGATTTACTCGCAAATCGTTGCCAGTTTATTGATCAATTAGATATTTGGCAAGCAGTGGGGAAAGAAGAGATAGATTTTGCGTTGCCGACAACGGGGGAACGTGCAGATTTCCTAACGCCAAACCGTGAATTAAAAGCTTTATTAGAAAAGCTGAATGTCACGCATTACTATGAAGAGTTTGATGGCGGACATCGTTGGAAGTACTGGAGAAAGTTAATGGAATCTTTACTTTTACACTTTTTAGAGGCATAAACGATTCAGTAAATTCTGTAAAGTTACAGTTTTTGGTAACGATTTCATGGAATATTTGCTATAATGACCATATAGTTCAATCTAAGGAGGAATTCAAATGATTTTAGGGTTAGCATTAATTCCATCAAAAACATTCCGTGAAAAAATTGATGCATATCGTAAACGTTATGATGTACGTTATGCTCAAATTCCACCTCATATTACAATCAAAGATTCATTTGAGGTTGAAGAAAATGATTTTGACAACGTGAAAAAAGAGATTCAATCACGTATTGAAGGCATTGCGCCACTTCACATTCATGCGACGAAAGCATCAAACTTCGCACCTGTAAATAATGTGATTTATTTTAAAGTTGAAAAGACACCTGAATTAGAAACGTTAGATGAACGTTTCAACAATGGTGATTTCTACGGCCAACCAGAACATTCATTTGTTCCGCATTTTACAATTGCTCAAGGTTTAACAAGCCAAGAATTTGAAGATATCTTCGGTCAAGTTAAACTGGCTGGTATTGATTACGAAGAAACAATTAGTGAGTTAACATTATTGAAATATAATGATGAAGCTGACAAATGGGAAACAATCGACACATACAGTTTCAAATAAGATGTGAAGACCGTTTAAACCAAATGACACAGCATCAATCAAAAGTACGGGGCTGAGACATTGTGATTATAAGGGCTCGATAGTGAATAGAGGTTACTATCTATCTTCAATGTCTTAACCTCTTGCTTTTAAATACATATTATAAATACATGAATTTGAAAAAAGGCAGCTGATTCTCTTGTGGAATCAGCTGCCTTTTGACAATCCTATTTAAATGCTTGTTGTTTTTGAATACGTAAGAAGTATATGCCATAGAAAATGGCTAAGAAGACGAAAACACCGCCTGAGAAGTAAAAGGTCATATTCAAGTTATTTGTAAATTGATATAACATACCACCGATAAGCGGGCCAATCATCGCACCCACACCTTGGATACTATTAAAGACACCCCAAGTTTCTTCTTGTTCATCTTGTTTAATGAATTTAGCCATGAAGGTATTCCATGCAGGTAATAAAAAGCCATACATTAAGCCGATAAATAGTGCGACACCCCACACAATATAAATTTGTGTGATGATTGACAGACTGAAAATCGCTAATGTATATAATACAAAACCAGTAAAAATCGCACTGAACATAAATTTGTTGCCATGGCGATCGATGATTTTAGATAAGAACAACATGGAAATGGCACAGCCGACACCGCCAATGATTAAAGCAGCAGTGTATTCAACCATACTTACTTTTACAACTTTTGTCGCATAGGTCGGTAAAATCGGAACAAGCGCACTGATAGAAGCGCCTTGTAAGATAATACCTGGGAATAATACGCCATTTGAATGTGCAACGCGTTTAATTTGTCCGAGTTGTTCTTTGAAACGGCGTGTTCTATAGTTTGTGAGACGTATTTTCACAAAGTAATAAAGTATCCAAGCAATTAATACGACAAGCGCCATTAAGAATGTAAAGTGGGTTGGATGTACTTTAACAATCAATAACATGCCAATCATACCTGCTAATAAACCAAACAGCCATGAGAAGTAGACATGCCCCATTTGTTTACCGCGAGACTCATCACGTACACTAGATAACATAATTACCCATATCGGGCTTGAAGCGACCCCGAGTAAAATGGAACTCATAATTAAAATGAAAGCATTATATGGGAACCAAATAACTAGAAATAAACTGCCGAATGCTAATAAAAAGCCGAGTGTTAAAACGGGTTTTGCACCAAAACGTTTTAATAAGAAGCCGACAACAAAGTTTGTTGCGGCATCAGAAATATAATGGATAGACACCGCGGCAGAAGTTACACCCACAGCTACTGAAGAAACAGTAGGCAAGAAGGGAAGGTAACCTAAAACAAACATGCCGCGTGCGAATTCCATAAAGAACAATATAAACAACATAATTATGAAATTACGTTTATAGTTTGTGTTGTATTTACTTGAGGAAGAGCTTTGCATATAATGGAACCTTTCCATAAATTTCTTCTGCTTGTGAAGATTCATCTAATAGATGTAGTAGGTCTCGGCATAATTTATAGGTAGGGTATTTCACTTTTAGGTCTTGCATGCGTGTAACCATTGCGTTTAAATCTTGTTCATCCTGTGTTAAATCTGTAATTAAAGCAATAGCTTCTTCTGTTGTCGCCGCAACTTTACCCATACCTTTAGCTTCGAAGTAAAGCGCATTTTCTAGCTCTTGACCTGGTGCCGGGTCTAAGAAAATCATCGGCACTTTACGCGCAAGTGCTTCAGAAATCGTAATGCCGCCAGGTTTCGTAATCATCAAGTTAGAAGCAGCCATCCATTCGTTCATATGATGGGTATAGCCTAAAATCAATACGTTTTTGTTCGATTTAAATTGATGTTTTAAATTACGTTTTAATTCTTTATTACGGCCACATACCATGACCACTTGTGTTTCTGGCGTGCGTTCTAAAATATCAGCAATCATCGATTCGAAGCCTTTAGATACACCAAATGCACCTGCAGACATTAAAATTGTTGGACGTTTTGGATCGAGACGATTTTGACGCATCCAAGCTGCTGTATCAATGTCTTCTTCGAATTGTGATGAAATTGGAATGCCTGTAACTTTTATAATATCTTGTGGTACGCCGATATCTTTAAATTCTTGTTTTAAGTCTTCTGTAGCGACATAATAACGTGAAGAGTGTGGGGTTACCCAGTTTTTATGTAAGCGATAATCTGTCATTACCGTCGCAATCGGAATGTTCATATTAAATTGTTCTGTTAAAACAGACATGACCGGCGTAGGGAATGTCAGTAAAATCAAGTCAGGTTTTTCTTTTATTAACAAATTAATCAATTTGTTTAAACCGTAATATTTGTAAAAACATTTATCAATGTCTTTTGGGCGGCTATAGTAAAAATGCTTGTATGAATTTCTGAAATATTTAAAACTATTGATATAATACTTTTTGCAAATGGATGTTAAAATGGGATGTGCTTCTAAAAACAAATCATGTTCAATCACAGATAAGTGTTGGAGATTCATTTCTTTTAATTGATTCACAACGCTATTCGTCACTTGCAAATGGCCGTTCCCGAAAGAACCTGTAATAATCAATATCTTCTTGTTTTGAGTAACCATGAAAGCAGCCACCCTCCAGTTAGTAGATTTAATGTTGTCTATATTAAGCAAATATATAGAATATATTGCTTTGTCTACAGTGTAACGTATGTTGCAGCCAGATTAAATAGTATTGACGCTAACATCACTGAATTATAACACTTATTAACAGAGTATAAAAATATTTTCATACTTTCTTAACATTTGCGTGAAATAAAACAGGTTTGCTATTTGTAAATAGTGATGTTTATATAATAGGAAAGTTTTGAATCAAATGTATCTATAACAACGTCATCGATATCTTAATCGCGTAGAAAAATGTACAATAGAAAATGAACGCACGCATCTAGATTTCTAAAGAAAAAATGTATAATATAGTAGTATTGGAAAAGAAGGGGCGATCGATGTGAAAGCGAACGAATTGTTCGAGAAAATAAAGTCGAAACAAGTACTTGGCAGTTTAGATAGAGAAGTGGATGATGTGACAACGGATTCCCGTACTGCAAAAGCAGGCAGTATCTTTGTAGCTTCAAAAGGCTATACAGTAGACAGCCATAAATTTTGCCAAAATGTAGTCGATCAAGGTTGTAAAGTGATCGTAGTAGAACGCGAACAACAATTAACAGGCGATGTGACACAAGTGATTGTACCTAATACAAGACGTGTCGCAAGTTTGATTGTACATAAATTATATCAATACCCGAGCGAAAAGTTAGTTACTTATGGTGTGACAGGGACCAACGGTAAAACATCTATTGCGACAATGATTCATTTAATACACCGTAAATTAGGAAAAGGCAGTGCTTACTTAGGCACAAATGGTTTCCAAATCAATGAAACCATTACTAAAGGTGAGAATACGACACCTGAAACTGTGACATTGACGAAAAAAGTTCATGAAGCAGTTGAAGCGGGTGCTGAGTCAATGACATTAGAAGTTTCAAGTCATGGTTTAGCTTTAGGTCGTTTAAGCGGTGTAGAATTTGATGTTGCGATTTTTTCAAACTTAACTCAAGACCATTTAGATTTTCATGGCACAATGGAAGCTTATGGTCATGCGAAGTCATTGTTATTTAGCCAATTAGGTGAAGATTTAAGTAAAGAAAAATGTGCAATCGTCAATCAAGATGATAAATTCTCTGAATACTTGAAAACAGTAACACCTTATGAAGTCTTTACGTATGGGATTCACAATGAAGCCCAATTCCAAGCCATCAATATAAAAGAGTCTTTAACAGGTGCTTCATTTGATTTTGTGACACCAGACGGTACTTTCCATGTGGATTCACCTTATGTCGGTCAATTCAACATTTCTAATATTATGGCAGCAATGACAGCAGTTTGGAGTAAAGGTACACCAATGCAAGCGATTGTGGATGTAGTCAGCCAATTAGAACCAGTTGAAGGGCGTTTAGAAGTATTAGACCGTTCTTTACCGATTGATTTAATCATTGATTATGCGCATACAACAGATGGCATTGAAAAGCTCATCGATGCGGTTAAACCATTTGTGAAACAAAAATTCATTTTACTGGTTGGCATGGCTGGCGAACGTGATTTAACAAAAACACCAGAAATGGGCAAACAAGCATGTCGTGCAGATTATGTGATTTTCACACCGGATAATCCCGCAAACGATGATCCAAAAATGTTGACGCATGAATTAGCTAAAGGTGCAACACATGATAATTATGTAGAATTTACTGATCGCGCTGAAGGCATTCGCCATGCGATTGAAGTGGCAGAACCAGGTGATACAGTCGTATTAGCTTCAAAAGGACGTGAACCTTATCAAATCATGCCGGGTCATGTTAAAGTACCACATCGTGATGATTTGATTGGTCTAGAAGCTGCATACAAAAAATTTGGAGGTGGCCCTTCTGAAGATTAGGACACTTCAAACAATAGAAGGTGCAACAGCCTATTATTATACAGACGATACAATGCAGAACCAGCTGATTGCTGTTCCAGATATGAGCTGGTCTGTGATGGTAGATAAGAAGGAGTCAGCAGAAGATGTAGAAGAAGACTTAGTAATGGACCTATTTAATTTAATGGACGAAGCCGAAGCGGAAAGCTTGGCGCATGAACTGACTTTAATTCTATTTGAAAAAGGAGACGAAAGATGAGTATAAAGGATGAAATTGAATCCAGAAAAACCTTTGCGATTATTTCTCACCCGGATGCCGGGAAAACAACTTTAACTGAAAAATTACTGTTATTTGGCGGTGCCATTCGTGAAGCAGGGACAGTTAAAGGTAAGAAATCAGGAAAATTCGCAACAAGTGACTGGATGAAAGTCGAACAAGAACGTGGTATCTCAGTAACAAGTTCTGTGATGCAGTTCAATTATGATGATTTTAATATTAATATTTTAGATACACCAGGGCATGAAGACTTCTCAGAAGATACGTATCGTACACTAATGGCAGTCGATAGTGCCGTGATGGTGATTGACTGTGCTAAAGGGATTGAGCCCCAAACTTTAAAACTCTTTAAAGTATGTAAAATGCGTGGCATTCCAATCTTCACTTTCATCAACAAACTGGACCGTGTTGGTAAAGAACCTTTCGAGTTGTTAGATGAAATTGAAGAAACTTTGAATATTAAAACGTATCCGATGAACTGGCCTGTCGGCATGGGTCAAAACTTCTTCGGAATTATCGATCGTGAAGAACGCACGATTGAACCATTCAGAGATGAAGAACACCTATTGCATATTAATGAAGATTACGAATTAGAAGAGGAACATCCGATTACGAATGATAGTACATTCGCACAAGCAATTGAAGAGTTTATGCTGGTGGAAGAAGCGGGTGAAGATTTCGATAATGAAATGATGTTAGCAGGTGAATTAACACCAGTATTCTTCGGCTCAGCTTTAGCAAACTTTGGTGTTCAAAGCTTCTTAAACGCGTATGTAGACCATGCGCCGATGCCGAACGGCCGTGTTACTAAAGATGAAGAAGAAGTGAGTCCGTTTGCGCCTGACTTCTCAGGATTTATCTTTAAAATTCAAGCCAACATGGACCCTAAACACCGTGACAGAATCGCATTTATGCGTATTGTCAGCGGCGCATTTGAACGTGGTATGGATGTTAAATTACAACGTACCAACAAGAAACAAAAGATAACACGTTCAACGTCATTTATGGCTGATGATAAAGAAACAATCAATCATGCGGTTGCTGGAGATATTATCGGTTTATATGATACAGGTAATTATCAAATCGGAGATACTTTAGTTGGCGGTAATCAAAAATTCAGTTTTGAAGATCTGCCACAGTTCACACCTGAATTATTTATGAAAGTATCACCGAAAAACGTAATGAAACAAAAACACTTCCATAAAGGGATTGAACAGCTAGTACAAGAAGGTGCAATCCAGTACTATAAAACATTGCATACGAACCAAATTATTTTAGGTGCAGTAGGTCAACTTCAATTCGAAGTTTTCGAACATCGTATGAAAAATGAATACAATGTTGATGTCATTATGGAACCGGTCGGCCGTAAAATTGCACGTTGGGTTGAAAATGAAGACGATATCCAAGATAAGATGAGTACAGCACGTTCAATCTTAGTTCAAGACCGTTACGAACAAAAAGTGTTCTTATTTGAAAATGAATTTGCGACACGTTGGTTTGAAGAAAAATTCCCTGAAATTAAACTTTATAGTTTATTATAGGTATTCATTAGGGTATAATTATTTTAAATAAATGAATACCTATGACAGTTATGTCAGAGGGGAGTAACTTACGAAGCTAGTTTTTAAACTACTTCAACATTCTTATCGTCATTACGAAATGCGCAGACATTTCCGGTAAAATGGAATGCATATAAAAGTGTATGGATTCAAGTGAGACCTTTGCTATTTATTTAGCATGGGTCTCTTTTATTTTGTTTAAGTCTTTAAGCCAGACGATTGAATTTTTTTAAGGAGTGGTCATTGAATGGATCCGAGTTTAATTTTATCCTACGGATGGGTATTGCTCGTACTCGTGTTTTTAGAAGGATTACTTGCTGCGGATAACGCAGTAGTTATGGCAGTAATGGTAAGACATTTACCGCCTGAGCAAAGAAAGAAAGCATTATTCTATGGTTTATTAGGTGCGTTTGTTTTTAGATTCTTGTCTTTATTCTTAATCAGTTACCTTGTAAACTTCTGGTTTATCCAAGCTGCCGGTGCGGTTTACTTACTTTATATGTCAGGACGCAATCTATATCAATTTTACAAATCCAAAGGTCATGGGCCTGAACAACCAGAAGGAGATGACCATCACTATGATGAGCATGGGACTGAAAAGAAAGTCAGCCCGAAAGCATTCTGGGCTACAGTTGCGAAAGTTGAATTTGCAGATATCGCCTTTGCGATTGACTCAATGCTTGCCGCAATGGCCATTGCCTTTACGTTGAAACCAGTCGGCATTCATTTCGGCGGTATGGACTTAGGTCAATTCGCTGTTATGTTTATGGGTGGTATGATTGGTGTCATCTTAATGCGTTTCGCCGCAACATGGTTCGTAGAATTGTTAAATAAATACCCTGGTCTTGAAGGTGCAGCCTTTGCGATTGTTGGATGGGTCGGTATCAAATTAGTGGTACTTGTGCTTGCACATCCACAAGTTCATTTAATTCCAGAAGATTTTCCACATTCAACATTATGGCAAATCATTTTCTGGGGTGTCATGATTGGACTTGTTATCTTTGGTTGGTTATCATCTTTACGCCACAACAAAAAGAAAGCAAAAGAACAATCAAATTCTTAATACCATATGAAATATCAAGCCGTTTATCTTTATTTAGAAGAAAGATAAACGGCTTTTTCTATGTTTGACTTACGAATTGAAGTAGAAGAGAAAATACTCTAAAATTTTTAGTGAAAGCACTAAGTTTACAAGAAATTTACAATAGATTGTGTCATAATAGATAAGAAAGATTGTAGTAGAGGAGGGCGTTATGATGGCAGAAGAAAATGGAAAGCGTCAACCAGATGAAAAACAAGTGATTCCGAAAAGTCATTATAAACGAAAACGTCGAGAGTTTTTCCATAATGAAGAACGAGAGCAACGTGTTGAACAAGAAAAAGAACAACAAGCACAAGAAAAAGAAAAAGCAGCGATGCAAGCAAAAAACAATGAAGAACGTGTGAAAGACAACTTAAGAAAGGCACGCATTGAAAAATTAACGCAAGAAGAAATCCAGCATCAACAAGAAATTGCGCAGGGTAAACGTGAGCCTGAAGCAGAAAGTGAAACGACTGAGACACCGAAGGCAGAAACATCATCAAAAGATGAATCTTTACATAAAGAACAGCCATCAACTTCCACTAAAGGTGCCAAACAAGAAACAGTTAAAAATGAAAAGGCTGTTTCGAATGTCTCTTCAGTCACGGTAGATGATAGTACTAAAATTCATGATGAACCTACATCAGCATCTGAGGAAGAATCAGTTGAAACAGAAACGAAAGATGCACATCATGACGACAAGCCTGCACAACACAGTTCAACAGGCAGTCAGGCTAAAGCTTTCTTTGAAAAACATTGGGCTAAAATCGCAATTGCGGTCGGCGTAATTATTTTATTATTATTGCTCTTTGCGATCTTCCATAATCTAAGAAGTGATAATGGCGCTGGTGATGTCGCTACATTTGATGGAAGCAGCGACAAAAAAGAAACAGCGATGATGAAGG
Source organism: Staphylococcus simulans (assembly GCF_047037175.1). Taxonomy (GTDB): domain Bacteria; phylum Bacillota; class Bacilli; order Staphylococcales; family Staphylococcaceae; genus Staphylococcus; species Staphylococcus simulans_C. Next base: position 138,813 of record NZ_CP178241.1, read on the forward strand.
CAGCTAAAAGCTCGATTCATTCAGTTGTAACAGTTGAGAACAAAACTAAGAATAAAAGCTCAATTGATAAAGAAACCGCAAATTCTGATAACGAAATTGGTTCAGGTGTCGTCTACAAAAAAGTGGACGACTCTATTTTTATATTGACGAATAGTCACGTGGTGGGCGATAAAAAGACACAACGTATTTTATACGATGATAATAAAGAAACTACTGGTAAAGTAATCGGGAAAGATAAATATTCTGATATCGCAGTGGTTAAAGCTAACGTAGAAAAAGATAGTGATGTTCAAGCAATTCGTATCGGAGACTCGAAACAACTTCAACTTGCTGAACCTGTCATTACAGTCGGTAATCCATTAGGCGCAGACTTTAAAGGCAGTATTTCAAATGGCGTTGTTTCTGGTTTGAACCGAAATGTTCCGGTCGATATTGATAAAGATAACCACTATGATGTACTGACAAAAGCCTTTCAAATTGATGCACCTGTCAATCCGGGGAACTCAGGCGGGGCAGTGGTCGATCAAAATGGCAAGTTAGTCGGTATTGTTTCATTGAAAATTGATATGCCTGCAGTAGAGGGGATGGCATTTGCGATTCCGGTCAATAAAGCTGTGACACTTGCGAAACAGTTAGAAGATAAAGGGAAAATTGAATATCCAAATACAGGTGTTGCGTTATCGAATGTAGCTGAATTATCAGATGCAGAACGCAATCAATATCAAGTTCCTAAAGATATACAACAAGGTGCGCTAGTCAGAGAAGTGAATCACAACTCACCAGGCGACAAAGCAGGTTTAAAAACTGGCGATATTATTGTAGAATTAGATGGTAAAAAAATTGAAGATAATTTAAGATATAGACAGATTGTCTTTGAACATCAAGCAGATTTGAAGTCATTATCTGCAAAAATATATAGAAATGGTAAACTAAAAAGTATTACGATTAAATTGAAGTAGTGTTGAGGTGAAAACAGTTGTCCATTTTTAACCAGTTATTCAAGAGATCCAGTCCTCAACAAGGTATTGTTTTATTCTATCTGATTGCGATTATCGCAGCATTTTTAATGTTAAATTTACCTGGCGTGCATAAACCTGGTGTGCACGTTGATCCGATTGATACATTGTTTGTAGCTGTATCAGGAATCAGTGTGACTGGATTGACACCTGTGACGATTGCCGATACGTATTCAACGTTCGGTCAAATTGTCATCATGATTATTTTAAATATCGGCGGTGTCGGTGTCATGGCATTAGGTACAGTGTTATGGCTCATTTTAGGTAAACATATCGGCTTACGCGAACGTCAGATGATTATGTTAGATAATAACCGCCATACGATGAGCGGTGCGGTACAATTGATTATTGAAATTGTCAGAGCGGTCTTAATCATTGAATTTGTCGGTGCATTGTTATTGGCCTTTTATTTCTATAGAGATACTGCAGACATCCAATATGCGTTAATGCAAGGCTTCTTTGTTTCAGTCGCCTCAACAACCAACGCAGGACTGGATATTACCGGAAATTCTTTGATTCCTTATGCGAATGATTATTTTGTACAGACGATTGTCATGTTTTTAATTACACTCGGTTCAATCGGTTTCCCAGTCTTATTAGAAATCAAAGCCTATATCAGTAATAGAAATCCAAACTTCCGCTTCTCATTATTTGCGAAAATCACAACGATTACGTATTTCGCATTATTTGTATTCGGAACAATCATGATTTTAATTTTAGAGATGGGCAACACGTTAAAGGATGTCAGTTGGCATAAAGCACTCTTTTATGCCATGTTCCAATCGACGACTACAAGAAGTGCTGGATTACAGACTATAGACATCTCGCAATTTACTGATGCGACCAATTCATTGATGGGTACATTAATGTTTATCGGTTCTTCACCAAGCTCAGTTGGTGGGGGTATTCGAACAACGACGTTTGCGATTCTGATTCTCTTTATTTTAAACTTCCGTACGGATTCAGAACGCATTACGATTAAAGTCTTTAATAGAGAAATCTTGCCGTCAGATATTCAAAAGACCTTTATGGTCTTTAGTGTCGCAACAATTTTGACTTTGACATCGATTGTGATTGTTCAAGCTGTAGAAGGCAGTAAAATGTCAATTCTTCAAGTATTCTTTGAAATCATGTCAGCGTTCGGAACGTGTGGTTTATCATTAGGGTTATCGAGTGATGGTACAGATTTATCCAAGATTGTCTTAATGATCTTGATGTTTATCGGACGGGTCGGTTTAATCTCCTTCATCTTAATGGTGGGCGGCAGAAAAGAACCTGTCTTATATCACTATCCAAAAGAAAAAGTACAAATTGGTTAATGGATCACCTATCAACATCAAATACGAATAGCGTCAGCTAAAATAACTTATACAAAATACAGCATGTGTTTAAAACTCTTAAATGAGACTTAAACACATGCTTATTTTTTTATGTTGCTGTTTTGAATTACCAATCTTGAACGCTTTTACGTTCACCTTTGAAATTACCACTTTTTTGATGTCTGCTTTGTAGGACTTGTTTGACATCTTCTACTGTGACACCGCATGCATGAAGCAAGACAAAAAGGTGATACAATACATCGGCGGTTTCATTAGCCAATTCTTCTTGATCATCTTTCATCGCCGCAATGACAACTTCGAAGGCTTCTTCACCGAATTTCTTCGTGATTTTTTCGATACCTTCTTTAAGCAAGTAATGGGTATAGGACTGTTCATCATCACTATTGGCTCGAGATTGGACGATGTCTTCTAAACAGTCGATAAAGAATGGTGTTTCTGTATTAAAACAGCTCGTTGCGCCTGTATGGCATGTTGGGCCATCTGGGTCGACGAAGACGAGTACAGTATCTTGATCGCAATCTAGTTTAATATCTACAACGTGTTGATAGTTGTGAGAGGACTCACCTTTTTTCCATAAACGTTCTTTGCTGCGTGAATAAAACCAGCAGACTTTGTCTTCTAAAGTCTTTTGATAGGCCGCTTCATTCATATAACCAAGCATAAGGACTTGTTTGGTTTGATAATGTTGTAAGATTGCGGGAACTAATCCTTTTGAAAAGTCTGGTGTTATTGCCATCTGACTTCAACTCCTTCTTCTTTTAGAAATGCTTTGACAGCGCCGACGGTTGTTTCTTTATCATGGAAAATACTGGCAGCCAGTCCTGCAGAGACGTCGGTTGCTTTAAATAAATCCACAAAATGTTGTGCGTTACCGCCGCCGCCTGAAGCGATAATCGGAATAGAGACACGTTCGTTGATTAAAGTTAATAAACGATGATCAAAGCCTTGTTTGACACCGTCATAATCCATACTCGTTACGAGCAATTCGCCTGCACCTAAGCTTTCAACTTCTTGAACCCAATCTAAAGTGCGTTTGTCAGTGCGTTGTTTACCGCCATGTGTGTAACAGAACCAATCTTGTTTATCTTCTTCCCATTTCGCATCAATAGCGACACAGATACACTGGGTGCCGAATTTTTGACTTGCTTCTCGGATTAACTCTGGATTTCTCAATGCGCTTGAGTTTAATGATACTTTATCAGCACCGTGCTTAAGTAAAACAGAAATATCTTCGACAGAATTTATCCCGCCGCCAATGGTTAGCGGGATAAAGAGTTGAGAAGCAGTGGCTTCAATGATATCTAACATCATTTGGTGACCGCTTTCGGTACGTGAAATATCTAAGAACACTAATTCATCAGCGAGTTCTTGATTATAATATGCGGCCATTTCAACAGGATCTCCGATATCACGCAAACCTTTAAATTGAACGCCTTTAACTACACGTCCATCTTTTACATCTAGACAAGGGATAATACGCTTTTTAATCAAACTAATCCCTCCCAAAAGGCTTCAGTATTCGCAGCTTTTCCGACGATAGCCGCATAAACACCATCAGCTTCTAAACGTTTTAAATCTTCAGCATTGCGAATACCGCCTGAAGCTACGACCGGCAACGTTGTTGCTTTTGCAAGTTGCTGAGTTAATTCAAAATTCGGTCCTTCTAATTTACCGTCTTTTGAAATATCTGTATAAATCAAACCGCCTAACGGTAAGTGTTCAATCGTCTTCACGAACTTAAATAAATTTAAACCCGTTTCTTCTAACCAGCCGTTGACTTTGATTTCATCGACATAAGCATCAACAGAGAGATAAATACGTCCTGGATATTGCTCGGCAGCACTTTGAAGCCATTGTGTATCTTGAATGCCTTTCGTACCGACAATGACATACGCAACGCCTTTATTGAAGTAATCTTCAATGGTTTCTGTCGAACGTATACCGCCGCCGACTTCAATCGGTAAATCAGTCAATCCGACTAACTGTTCAATATAATCCGCTTCTACTGGTTTTTTCGTTTTAGCGGCAATTAAATCAATGACATGAATGCGTTTCACACAATCATAACGACTATAGAATTGAACCGCTTCTTCAGCCGTTCTCGCCATCGCTTCTTTAGTTTCATAGTCGCCTTCAGTTAAACGCACACTTTGTGAATCGATTAAATCAATGGCTGGCCATACTTGAATCATGAATAAAACCGCCTTTCAATGCTTGGTCTAAAATAGCTAATCCAAAATCACCGCTTTTTTCAGGATGGAATTGGATACCGATTTTGTTATCTTGTTGGACGATTGCGGTAATCGGCAAACCATAGTCCGCTGTTGCAATAATAGGGGCAGGGGTTTGGACGTAATAGGAATGAATAAAGTAGACATCTTTATTGAGTAGAGGATGTTCACTTTCTAAATTATTCCACCCTAAGTGCGGGACAGGGTAAGGTGTTTCAATCGGAACAACACGACCTGGTATCATACCAAGTCCATCTACGTCACCTTCGTCACTATGGTCAAACATCAACTGCATGCCTAAACAAATACCGATAAACGGTTTTTGGTCTTGAAGTTCAATCAATAATTGATCAAGTCCAGAGGCTTTAAGCGCATGCATCGCATCTTTAAAATGACCGACACCCGGTAAGATGATATGTGTACTCTCTCTGATTGTGTCAAAATCACTTGTCAATTGTGCATCGTAGCCTAAGTGATTCACCGCACGTTCTACATTTTTGATATTACCGACACCATAGTCTACAATCGCGATCATTCAATCACTCCTTTAGAAGAAGGTACCCCTTGTGTATCACTTTCTGAAAGGGCGATTTTTAAACTGCGCGCAAAAGCTTTAAATATCGCTTCAATTTCATGGTGAGTGTTGCCGCCGCGAATTAAATCAATATGTGTGGTTAAACGTGCATTAATGACGAGCGCTCTAAAGAACTCTTCAACCAGTTCCGTATCAAATGTGCCGACTTTCTCTTTTGAGAATGCAGCGTTAAATGATAAGAATGGACGTCCGCTGATATCAGTGACCACACGTGCTAATGTTTCATCCATCGGAATATAAAAGGTGCCATAACGTGTGAAGGATGTTTTATCACGGACAGCCTCTAATAACAATTGGCCTAAGACAATACCGATATCTTCAGTTGTATGGTGATCATCTACATACGTATCACCTTCAACTTTAAGTTGGAGCGCAATACCGCTATGGAAACTAAATAAAGTCAACATGTGGTCTAAGAATCCGACACCTGTTTCTATCGAAGTCTCAGATTGATTGTTGAAATCGAGTTTAGCTTCAATAGCAGTTTCTTTCGTTGTACGTGATTTATGATAAGTCATTTTGTTCACTCCATTCCTTGATGATTTGTGCGAGTTGATCGAGTTCTTGATCTGTCGCGATAGAATAACGAACGGCTTCATTTAATTCAGGTTCGTCATAAATACGCGGCTTAAAACCATGTGCGATGACATATTCGCCTAGGCTGCGTGCCTTTGGACCGTACGTAAAGACGAAATTAGCTTTAGAAGGGATTACCTTTAAAGCGTCACTATGAAACGGTTTGAAAATGTCATTAAGTTTATGACATAGATAGCGTTGTTCTGCGATTAAATGCATCACGCGTTTTGTATCTTTGAATAAGGCTTCAGCTAAAGTTAAAGATAAAGTACTCATCGGATAAGGGTGTGCGAAGCGGTTTAATAATTGGATTGTTTTCGGTGTGGAAATGACAACACCAATACGTAAACCTGCCAAAGCAAATGCTTTACTCAATGTTTTCATGACGATGATATGATCTTCGAGTGCTACTTCAATCGGTTCACCGAATTCTATATAAGCTTCATCAATCACAAAGTAACCGCCGATGGCTTTCATTTTTTCGCTGATAGCTTTTAGGAATTGATATGGATATTGTTCACCAGTCGGGTTATGCGGCACGCTCATGATAAAGAATGCCGGTTTAACTTCATCAATTCGTTTTAAAATGGATTCAAGCGAGAAACGGAAATCCTGATCGCAGGATACATACTCAATGTTGCGTTCTGTTTGATGCGCAAATTCTGTATACATTACAAAATCTGGACTTAACGTTAAGACAGGACCTTCTGGTAAAGCGAACATACATTTTTGAATCCATTCGTCAGAACCATTCGCCGCTAAGACTTGATTGGTGTGCAGGTTATAAAAGTTTGCGTATGCCTTTAGAAAATCATCATATTGTGTTTCTGGATATACTCGAAAATCTGCACGATTGATGGTTTCCGCAATTTCCTCTTTTGAAAGTGCGGGAATAGGACTTTCATTTTTATCAATGTAAATCAATTAGGATTCCTCCTGTTCTACTCGGACTTTGACAGACGCTTCGTGTTGGTATAAGCCTTCTTCATGAGCAATTGCCATGGCACCTTCAGCTAAATGATTGAAGGATTGCTGGTCGAAGCGGATAACGGAATGACTTGTGAGGAAGTCGTTCACAGTTAAACCGTTGGTGAAGCGGGATGTTTGGTTGGTAGGCAAGACGTGACTTGGTCCTGCATTATAATCTCCTAAAGCTTCTGGCGCATAGGAACCTAAGAACATGGCACCAGCATATTTAATTTTATTGATATAATAGTCCGGTTCTTTCGTTTGAATGGAAAGATGTTCAGGTGCGACATAGTTTGCGATTTCAATATTTTCTTCAATGCTTTCTGTCAAGATAGGGTAGTGGAAATCGCGTACGCTTGGTTCTATAATCGCTTTTCTAGGCGCTTTGAGAATGGCTTCTGGTAATAACGCTTCTACTTCTTCTAATAAGGTTTGGCTTGTAGATAATAAGAACGTACGTGCACGTTCATCATGTTCAGCTTGTGCTAGGATATCTTGCACAATAAATTCGGCACGAGCAGTTTCATCTGCGATAATCATGATTTCGCTCGGTCCCGCAATTTGATCAATACCGACATAACCATAAAGTAATTGTTTAGCTAAAGCGACAAACTGATTACCAGGTCCGACGATTTTATCGACTTTAGGGACTGATTCAGTGCCAAAGGCTAACGCCGCAATACTTTGTGCACCGCCGACTTGGAAAATACGGTCAACACCTGCAATTTTACAAGCGGCTAGAATACTAGGTTTGATGCCTTCTGCTTGAGGGGGTGTAACAACGATAATTTCTTTGACACCTGCGACTTTAGCGAGTGTCGCAGTCATTAAAACAGTCGAAGGGTAAGCGGCTTTACCGCCTGGTACATAAATACCAACACTTTCAAGCGGATTATAAATTTCACTTGTATATTCACCAATGACATCTTCATGTTTGATACGTTCTTGGAACGCTTTGATGTTTTCAAAGCTTTGTGTTAATGCTTCACGCAACTCTGGTGAAATTTGAGTCAAGCTAGCTTCAACATCAGCTTGCGGTACTTCTAGTTGTGAAAGTTCAACACCATCAAACTGTTTATTATAATCAAATAAAGCTTGGTCTTGATGCTTTTTGACGTTTTGAATAATTGTGTTGACTTGGTCAATTAAAGTTTGTTCAATATCAGAAACGTTTTGAAAACGCGCATAAAATTCAGTTTTATTAAGCATGGATAGAAACCCCCAGTTGTGTAATGAATTCATTAATAGCGTCTGATTTACTGAAGAATGCGTGTTTATTCGTAATCAATTTAGCATTCACATTACCGATTTGTTCGCGTTCTTCTAAACCGTTGGATTTAAGTGTTGTGCCAGTCTGCACAATATCTACAATCGCATCAACCATGTTGACTACAGCAGCAAGTTCAACTGATCCAGATAACGAAATAATACTGACATCTTGACCCAACTGGTTAAAATATTGACGTGTCGTATTAACATAAGTTGTTGCGACACGATTGATATCAGTAACACCAGGTTTCGCCGCAACAGAGAAATGACATTGCCCAAAAGGCAAGTCGATATAGTTATTGACGTTATGATTTGGCTTTTCACTTAAAATATCACTGCCGGTAATCCCTAAATCTGCGATACCTTCTTCAACATAAGTAGGGACATCGGTTCCTTTAACTAAAATAAATTTAATGTCTTTTACTGTAATCTGCAGCTTACGTTCACGTTGATGTAAAGCTTCCGCCCAGATAGGATTGTTGTGTTGTTCTAAAAATGCGATGAAGTCTTTAAGTAATCTCCCTTTACTGAGGGCAATCGTTAACATAGTTGTATTCCTCCTAGTCTAATTTAATCCCGAATCCGAAACCATCAATAGTTCCGCTATAATGACCGCCTGACATAATCGGTTCAGACTGGCTATTTTCAAATAACTGCATAAAGCTGCCGATATAGTAAGTTTTTGGAGGCATCGTTGTCACATCTAAGTGAATCGTTTGGATACCTGCACGTTTTAGTTCTTCTGACCATCTTAATAAGGATAAATAGGTTGGATGATCATTCGGAATAATATCCTTAATATATTCCAACTGTAAATGCGTCGGTTGTTTCAACAAACCTAAGAGTTTATGATCTTTTGGCAGTTGTTGATTGAGTTCAGAAAGGTTACGTTCATTAATCAACTGTAAGATTTTGGGTGTGCGTTCTGTTTCGCTCAGCAATAACGCCAACAATTGATAGTGACCAATGACCGCAAAATCAACAGGGCGTTTCATTTCCTCTTGCACAAATTTCAACATTAACTGAAAGCTCGTCAGCATTTCCTCATAAGTCGGATGAAATACTTCAATACCTAAGTTAGTGCTGATATGTTCATTATTTGCGATAGGGCCAGCATACACAGCTTGTTTTAAATTCAAGGCATACGTTCTGACATAATGTTGAAGTTGATCTGTCCAGTCATTACGCAGCGCAAAGAAATTTCGACCATTTTTCCAAATACTGCGTGTGCCCATACTTTCTAAATCATCTTGCGTTAACTGTTGCCAATTCAAGCGTTCAATGAAATGCAGGTCAATCACTTCGTATTGATGAGCCTGGAAATATTTTAAAAAGCGGAGTTCCAATTCTTTACGTTTTAGCACTTTATCTTGGTATTCGATGTATTCCATATGTAGTTCCTCACTTCCACCAACGCTTTCACTCTCTACCGAACTAAAGCGTATTGATTTAATGACGTAATCATAGCACGAAATCACTGTTAAATCAATAGAATATTCAGAATTGTTAAAGGATTAACTGGAAAGAAAGCATTAAATTAAGAGGGGATAAGAAGCAATTAGATGAGTGTTTCTAAGTAGATAAAGCGGATTTCAGCATCAGCAAGAGGGTAGAACCATTTTATTGTAATAATTAATTATTACAAATTAAAAGTAAATTTTAATCGAAATACGTAATTGAGAATCATTATCAATGGTGGTAAACTGTTAACAAGTTATTTTAATATGATAAATTTAACGTCGTATTTTAAGGAGGAGTTATATGTATGCATGAGAAATTAGAAATAAAAGATTTAATTAATATTGGAATCTTTACCGCAATATTTTTTGTGCTGATTACGCCTGTTGGTATTGCTGGGATTGTGCCAGTGATTATGTTTTTCTTACCTGCGCTATTTGCGGTTATCGGCAGTGTACCGATTATGTTGTTGGTAGCTAAAACACAGAAATTTGGTGCATTAAGTATTAGTGGGATTATAGTGAGCTTAGTATTGTTTATTATGGGTCACCCAGGACTCGCATTAGTTACTGGCATCCCATTACCCATACTTGCTGATTTAATTATGAAGATAGGCAACTATCGTCATTGGTTGTCATTAAGTATCGGTTATATTGTTTTTTCATTTTGGTCACTCGGCAGTTTGCTTCCGTTTTACTTCGCAAGACAATCCTTTTTCGATTATCTAGAACAAAAAAGAGGACAGGAATATACAGCACTACTTGATAAATTATTCACACTACAAACATTGCCTATCATTTTAATGACTTGCATTGTCGGTGCTGTTATCGGAATTGTTATCGCAAGAATTCTATTTAAGAAACATTTTGTACGTGCAGGTATGGTGTCATGATCCATACTCAAATTGATCCAAGAATAAAATTGTTAAGCATGGTATTGATCTCTTTTATTGCTTTAACAGGGACTACTACAGGTTATGCAGTTTTTCCACGACTTATGATAATCCTGATACCTACATTTTGTTTGATCTATCTTCATTATTATAAAACTGGCTTCTTATGTTTTTTCATACTGTTTGTGGGTTGGTATATCGAAACCTTTCAATTAAGAGATCATCAGGCTATGACGTATAGTTTGATTTTCATTACTGCTAATTTGCTTACACGTTTTTTACCTGCTGCTTTAATGGGATTTGTATTATTTAAAACAACGTCAGTTGAAATGTTCATTCGTGCATTAGAGAAAATTAAGTTTCCCAATGTGTTGACGATGCCTTTAGCTGTCATGTTTCGGTTTCTTCCCGTGGTCTATCAAGAATCACAAAACATTAAACATGCGATGCGTATGCGGGGTATGACGACACTTCAAGCATTTCTGCATCCAATACGTTATACCGAAATGCGTGTGGTACCGTTAATCAATCGCGTAGTCAAAATCTCCAATGAGTTGACGGCCGCTTCTTTAACCAAAGGACTTTCTGTAGAAACAGCTCGTACGTCACTTATTGTATTTAAAATGACCACACTCGACAAAACTATCGCAGGATTTTTAATTTTACTCGTTTTACTTTATTACGTTATATAAGAGGGAGGCTCAAATGATTCAATTTAACAATGTAACTTTCAGCTACAGTGCTTCAGATAAAAATGCATTAGAAGATTTTAATTTAACTATTCGTCCTGGCGAAGTGATCTGTTTAACAGGTTTATCAGGTTGTGGAAAATCAACAGTATTAAGATTAATCAACGGGCTAATTCCTCAATTTTATTCAGGTGAAATCAATGGAGATATTGTCATCGCAGGACAAAGCACGAAGGATTATTCTTTCAAAGATTTAAGTCGCCAAATCGGCAGTATCTTTCAAAATCCAAGCTCACAGTTCTTCTGTACGCGTGTATTAAATGAACTTGCCTTTGAATTAGAAAATGACTATACAGATCCCAATGAGATTCAGTCACGTATTGATACAGCAGTAGATCAATATCAAATTAATGATTTACTAGAAAGTAATGTCTTTGAATTGTCAGGTGGCCAGCAACAAATGATTGCTTGTATTAGTGTTGAGATCGCAGGACAATCACTCATTGTTATGGATGAACCTTCTTCAAATTTAGATTTCAAAGCCATTCAAAAATTAGCGCATTTGATTCAATCATGGAAACAACAAGGAAAGACGATTGTCATCGCAGAACACCGTTTACATTATTTATTAGATTTGGCAGATTGCTTTATCTTAATTGAATCAGGTCAGATTTCTAAAGCGTGGAATCAAGATGATTTCCGTCTATTAAGCCTAAAACAATTAAAGGCACATGGTTTGCGAGCGACAGATTTAACACAACTGCGACCAAAACAATCAGAATCTTTATCACGCAATGTGATGCCTATACAAAACTGGCAATATCGCTATCAGAAAAAAGAAACATTAGACTTAAATATTGATCGATTTGATTTACATAAAGGCGCAATCACAGCGATTATCGGCCACAATGGGGCAGGGAAATCAACGTTTGCGAAAGCGTTAATGGGTGCAGTCAAATTAAATAAAGACGCGTTTATTATGAAAGACATGCATAAAATACGTCAAAAGCAATGGAAACACGACGTATATCACGTTTTTCAAAATGTAGAGACGCAGCTTTTTGGCGAGACAGTAGAAGAAGAAATCAGATTCAGTCATCGTAATATGTCAGATGCTGACTTACTGTATATGATAGATACGATTGATTTAAAACAACATCGTGATAAACATCCCTTATCACTTTCTAATGGAGAAATGCAGCGACTGGCAATCGCGAGCGCAAAAGAAAGTGGCAGACCTATTTTAGTATTTGATGAACCAACGAGTGGTTTAGATGGTAAACGTATGTATCAATTTGCGACAGAATTACGACAATTAAAAGCACAAGGCTTTACTATTCTTGTGATTACACACGACTATGAATTGATTTTGAACAGCGCAGATTACATTGTAGAATTTCATCAAGGTACGGTCAAACGCCACTATCCACTTGATTTAAGCAATGTTGGATTACTTAAAAAATTCTTTGAACTATAAATATTAAATAAGAAATGATAATTAATAGTGTCAATTTAATTACTTTAAAATATGCAAAATATGTTAATGACATTGATTTAAGAGTGTGCTATACTCCCTTTATACATTATTAATGAGAATGATTATCATTATCGTTATTGGTGTAAAATACAAATGATTAGGAGCGTTATCAACGTGAGAAACAACAAAGAGAGAACAGTTATAAACCAAGCCAACCAGAAAGCGTACCAATATTCAATTCGTAAATTTACTGTCGGAGCAGCTTCTATTGCTGTGGGTGCAGCCATCTTTTTAGGAGGGCAAGCACAAGCAGCTGAACAAGAAGCACCTGCATCAAACGAAGCATCACCAATAACTGCAACTGATAGCGGTACTTCGACGGCACCAAAAACTGCACCACAGTCAAAAGTTGAGTCACAAGAGAAAGATTCAGTTAAGCCTCAATCAGCAACACCAGCTGCACAACCACAAGCAGAGCCTAGTTCAACTATTGAGAAACCAGCTGCAACATCAGCACCAGAGACATCAACACAAACGAATCAAACCTCAGTAAGAGAAGCGATAAAATAGACACAATTACAAGATCCTCACGCAAACGAAGAGCGTTACCCAATAGAGTTTTCAGTGGTAAAACCAAATACTGATGAAGAAGCATTCTTCCACGCATCAAATATTAAACAACCAGCTTATTTCATGAAAGGTGATAAATCATCAACTGTCGAATTAACATTAGACATTCCGACAATCTGGGATAAATTTGATGTTTATCAAGAGAATCATAAATTAAATACACAAGTTACTGCTTACGATAAATCCAAAGAAACAGCTAAGTTACAATTCTCAGTTCCAAACAATACACAAAGTGTCATCGTGAAATCATCAACTAAATCAAGATTACTTGGTGATAAAACTTATGATGATGTTGAACTTAGATTTAACGAGCCTATTAACGCAAGTGGTTCTAAACCATTAACACAAGATGAGTATAAGAAAAAGAAAGAAACAGAAGCATTTGATAATGCGATTACGTTAGAAGATAAAATTTATCAACTTAAAAAATTGATGGCGAAAGATAAAGAGCCAACAAGAGAAGATAAAGAAATGCTTGCTGACTATGAAGAACAATTACAAGAACAGTTAGAAGCTGCGAAAAAAGAATTTAAAAATGCGCCAATGTCAGATTTCAAAATTACAAATCCAGAAAATCATAATTTTAAAGTTCTGCATAGTAAGAAAAATGAACCTTCACACATGGACTTTGAAGTAGTCAAACCGATGCAAGTGTTCCAACAAAATGGTAAACATTATGTGGCGATGACAATTAAGTCAGACAGTATGTGGGATGACTTCATGGTGGATACTAAAGAGGGTTACGAGCGAGTGAAAACCATCGCACGTGATACGAAAAAGAATGAAAGAACAGTTGTCTTCCCATATCAAGTCGGTATTGATCATTATGATGCGATTGTAAAAGTCAGCTTACCAAAGATTAATTACGATGGTGCTTACCATGTCAGAATTAAAGACCTTGACCAAAATAAACCATCAACTGAATCTGTAAGCCAACAACAATCAGACAAAGTTGCACCTAAAGAAAAGCCTGAAACAGAATCAAAAGTAGCGCAACAAGATTCAAAACCAAAAGTAGAAGTGGAAAAACAAGGTGCAAAACCACAAACAAAAGAATCAACAGCCAAAGTAGAAACTTTAAATGCTGCGCCTGTTACAAAAGAAATTGGCTTTATAGTTAATAAAGAGGGCGAAGACACGAAATCAGTCATGGATGATTATATGGAACATCCAGCTAAAGTGGTTAAAGAAAATGGTAAAACTTTTGTTCAGTTTACAATTAAAAACCCAGATTGGTGGCAATCATTTGAGCTTTATGACGGTGAAAATCAATTAAAACAACATGAAGTTTCAAAATCAGCAGACCAAAAAGTCATTAACTTTGAAGTGGAACCAGGCACGAAGATGTTAACAAGTAAAGTGCATATTGTGGTACCAGGTATCAAATACAACAATAAATATACAACACAAATTGCGTTCGATGAAGCGGTTGTTGATTTGAAAGCACCTGAATCAAAACCTCAAGTTAAACCTATGCCTAAACCACAAGAAAAAGCTGAAAACCAATCAACAGATAAAGTTGCAGATCAAACAGCTGAAAAAGAAAAAGTTCAACCAAAAGTTATCACACCAGAAAAAGATGTTAAACAGGCAGAAGAATCAACAAAAACACCGACTGAAAAATCATCTGTTGAACCTAAAGTAGAACCATCTGTTGAAACTGAAACTAAACCAGAAATAACAGTCGAGCCAATGTCAGTTCAAAAATCAGATTTAAAAGCAGAACAAAAAACAACAGAATCAGTGAAAGAAGTAAAAGATACAACAGCAACGCAACCTCAAGTGAAAGCAGTATCAATGATGTCTGTAAAACCACTCGGTTCAGTTAAAGATAAAACAATGAAATCTGAAACTGTAAAAGCAGGCAAAGCAAGTGACCAAACACAATCTAAGGCAAAAGCATTGCCGAAAACTGGTACAGAAGAATCAGCGACAACGTTCGGTATTTTATCTGTATTTTTAGGCGGTATCGCACTGTTTTGGAATAGACATGTGAAATCAAAGAAAAATAGTCTGTAATGTATCCCAGAGAATCAAGAAAACGAGGTTGTGGGTCTCTCACAACCTCTCATCATATAGAAAGAAGGATGACTCTTATGACAACAACATTCAAGAAAGTTATCGTCATGAGTGCGGCTTTAATTGTATTAACTTGGGCCATTTTTTCAATTGTAGCTTCGGCTGCTGAAAAAGAATTGAATTACGATATTTTAAAACATAAGACACAAGATGTATCGATGGCAAATGATTACTTCAATAAGCCCGCTAAATTAATTGATAAGAATGGTAAACAATATGTTCAATTCACAGTAAACCATAGCCACTGGATTGTTAACTTTACGTTTAACGGTCAAAAAGAAACGGTTGTACATGAAGACAAGGCGAAAGATGAGCGTACTTCAGAATTTTCAATTGATAAAACATCAGGTGAAATTCCAGGTACAATCAAAGTTTATATTGATGAAGAAGTAAACGGTAAACCTTTTAAATATGATCATAACTATAACATCACATATTTATTAAAAGGTGATGCACAAGGCGAAAGTGCTGCAGCAAAATCAAATGCGGATGGCTCAAAAGGCGATGTTACAAAAGGTGAATCTGCCGGAGCAACAGGAAAAGCTGAATCATCAGATGCGACACCTACAAATCCGCAAACAGGTGCTGGCGAATCTAAATGGCTTTATATCACTTTAATGGGTGCTTCAGCTATATTACTTCTATCTTTTGTCGTCTATAAACGTAAAAAAGGACAACATTAAAATGAATGTACCTCAAAAATGTTTAGTTGCTGTATTATGTAGCAGCTTACTTTGTTCATTTACTATTGATGAATCAAAAGCTGAAGTCAATCAACAAACGTTATCACAACAAACAATTAAAGAGATACCTTTTAAAGTCTATAAAGAAAACAGTCAGGATGTGTCAGTCATGAATGATTATATGGCACATCCAGCAACTGTCAAAACTAAAAACAACAAAGTTTATTTACAGTTTAAATTGCTGCATCCAGAGTGGTGGAAAGCTTTTGAATTATATGAAGGTGATAAACAATGTGATGTACGTACAGTCAGTGAAACAAAAGAGGCACGTATTGTAGAAGTTGAAGTCACACCAGAGACACAAACACTCACTTCAAAAGTACACATTATCGTTCCTGATATTCATTATGACCATCACTATACAACCAAAATTGATTTAGAAGCACAGTTGCCAAAAGATGTAACACCTAACGTACAACCGACACCAAAGCCAAGCCCTGAATCAAAGCCGAAACATGATGTTCAACCACAACCAGGTACACAACCTACAGAAAAACACACACCCAAAAAAGTAATTCCTAAGGAATCCCATAGCCATGTATCAGAAATGCAGAATTTGAATTTCAAAGTATTAAAACATCAAACAAATGAACGTTCAGTGATGAATCAATATATGGTGCATCCTGCTAAAGTGACTTATTACAATCAACAAGCTACTGTTCAAATGACATTAAACAATGCTGCGTGGTGGAAGTCTTTCGAAATCTTTAATGGTGAGACACGTGTTCCAGTCAAAGTGATAAGTGAAGACACACAACAAGATCAGCGTATCATTGAATTTAACATGCCGAAAGATCAGAAAATGTTAACTTCAAAAGTACATATTATTGTTCCGCATTTAAACTATGATCATCACTATACAACTGAAATAATGTTTAATGAATCCGCTATAGAGACAAATACATCAAGTCAACAAGAAGAAAAAAGCGGCACATCTATCAAACAAAATGATGACACTACAGCATCAACAAATGATTCAACAGAAATAAATGAAACTAAAGCAAGCACAATTGTGGCTGCGCCATCAGATAATAATGAACAAGCACTAACGAATCAGCCTTTTAATCATGCACAAGCTACAAAAGAAACACCTTTTATTACGTCATCACTGCCAACAGGATCTGTACATTCAAGTGCTGTAAAAGCAGTTCAAACCGCAAAGCCTACTGAAGAACCGCCATTGCCTGAGATATTCCCTAAATTTAATCGGAATGCAGATAATAGTGAGCCGATAAAATTCACGAAGACTCAGTCCGATGTTGGGAAATATTTAAAGAAAATGAATCAGATCTATTTAGGCGCGGTTATTGTATTGGCCAGTGCTTTGTTAGTGGTCTCTACACTTTATGTTAGAAAGGGTGAAGGTCACAGTCATGAGAAAAAACATTAAACGATGGTGTGTTGTACTTTTAGGTTTAATGGTTTTGTTGACGGGTTGCCAAGCACAAGACGATAAAAATGTACAAACATCTTCTCAAGAATATCGTATTGTACCGACAACTGTAGCTTTAACGCAAACACTGGATGCTTTGAATTTAGACATTGCAGGTAAACCAGATTCTTATAAGACATTGCCGAAACGTTATGACAAAGTTCCAAAGGTCGGACAACCGATGACACCAGATATGGAAAAAGTACAAGCCGTACATCCAACACACATTTTAGGTGTTTCTACCATTAAAGATGAAACAGAACCTAAGTTCAAAATGATTAAAGCCAAATCTATCTTTTATGACTATGACAGTCTAAAAGGCATGAAAACATCTATTTCGCAAATGGGAAAGGAATTTAATCGTGAAGCAGAAGCATCAAAGTTAAATCAAAAATTAACAACTGCTGAAGAACAAATCAGACAAAAAGCAGCAAAACAGAAACATCCCAAAGTACTCATTTTAATGGGTGTGCCAGGCAGTTATTTAGTTGCGACGAACCGCTCTTATATCGGCAATTTAGTTGAAATTGCAGGCGGTGAAAATGTGATTAAAGAAGAGTCTAAACAATATTTAGCGTCTAATACAGAATATTTGTATGACGTCGATCCAGATATTATTTTGCGCTTGCCTCATGGTATGCCAGAAGAAGTGAAAAAGATGTTTGATAAAGAATTCAAAGAAAACGATATTTGGAAACATTTTAAAGCAGTCAAAACGGGTCGTGTCTATGATTTAGAAGAACAACCATTCGGCATTACAGCTAATATCGATGCAGACCAAGCAATGAAAGAACTTTACAACATCTTTTACAACAAGAATTGAGGTGCAGTATGAAATATAAATTCAGATCTATCTTTTTATGTACCTTAATTGTATTTGTTCTGGTGGTTTTGTTTGCGATGTTCAACGGAAAGTTGGATATCAGTTTAAATCAGTTATGGCATAAAGTTACTACAGGTCATGACAATCAAGTTGATGCGATTATTGACCTGCGATTACCCCGTATCATTGTCGCAATTTGTGCGGGGGCTTCCTTGTCAGTAGCAGGGGCTTATTTACAAGCAGTGCTTAAGAATCCTCTTGCTGATGCCAGTATTATTGGTGTGAGTTCAGGGGCATTAGTGGCTAAAGCGCTTGTGATGACATTGATTCCGACGTTCTTCTTATATATGCCGATCATTAGCTTTATAGGTGGTTTATTGCCTTTTGTTTTATTGTTTTATTTACAACATCGTTATCAACTCAATTCGATGCGTATGCTTTTGGTGGGTGTGTCGATGTATGCGATGTTGAATGGTATGTTGGAATATTTAACGGCGAACCCAGCTGTGAGATTATCTGTGGGTTTATCTTTAAAAGTATGGAAAGATGCTGCGCAAATATCTGTGACGACATGTATAGGGATTGTCTTAGCTATGACTGTTATCTTTCAAGCGAATTTGCTGGGCTTTAATGAGCGACAAGCTCATAACTTAGGTTTTCCAATTCAACGCTTTCGCATGTTGATAGGACTAATCGCAGTATTTTTAGCGAGCAGTGCAGTAGCAGTTGCGGGTGCGATGGCCTTTGTCGGTTTGATTGTGCCGCATATCGCACGACGTATAGTCGGCAGCGATTATAAGAAAGTTGTGCTGTGTTGTGTTATGTTCGGTGCAATTGCAGTATTATTAGCAGATACACTCGGCAGATTGATGTCACGACAGTTTGAAATACCAGCTCATATTATTACGGTCATTATCGGCGGACCTTACCTCATCTATTTAATTTGTAAAGGAGCATACCGAAGTGAATATTGATAACATTGATTTTAAATATGGTCAAAGTCCACTTTTCAAAGGTTTGAATTTAACACTTAAACCACATGCGGTGACTTCAATTATCGGACCGAATGGATCAGGTAAGAGTACCTTGCTTCAAATGCTCGCAGGTTATCTTCAACCTCAGGCTGGTTGTGTGTACATAGAAGGCAATGATTTGAATACATTAGGTCAAAAACAACTTGCGCAAATGTTATCGGCAGTGCATCAAAATAGTACAGCACCTGAAGATTTTAGTGTTAAAACATTATTGCGCTACGGGCGTTATAGTCATCAACGCTGGTTGAAGAAAGATGTCAGAGGAGAGGCGGTCATTGAACGTGTCCTTGAGCAGTTCAATTTAGTTAAATATGCCGATACGCCAATCGGCACTTTATCAGGCGGCGAAAAACAACGGGTCTTTATCGCCATGGCTTTAGTACAAGAACCTAAATATTTATTGCTAGATGAACCTACCACATTTTTAGATTTACATTATCAATATCAAGTGCTTGAAATGATTAAAACATTAAATGAAATGCATCAATTAACTATTATCATGGTACTCCATGATATTAATCAGGCCTTGTCTTATAGTGATGAAGTGATATGTGTCGCAAATGGCCAGATTGCAGCACAAGGCGACCCAAGTACTGTCGTGACACCAGAATTATTAAAATCTATTTACCAAATTGACGCAAAGATTATTCACGATAAAGATTGCGGAATAGTGATTGGTAAACGTCACGGCAGGTGAAGCTCATGAACAAAGTTTTGCGGATGATTCAAATCGGTTTAGTGTTAGTGATTATTGGTGCAGTTTATCTTATCTTCCAACATCGGCTAGATAATGAAGCGGAAGAAGAACAATACGAAGTGCTGCAAACGGATTATAAAAAGAATGGTGTCCGTCCTCAATTTGAAGCATTAGCTAAAATTAATCCTGACATCCAAGGATGGATTCACTTAGAGGGTACGAACTTGAATTATCCAGTTTTGCAATCTAAGGATAATCAAGATTATTTGGATTACAATTTTAAGAAACAAAAAACCAAAAAGGGCAGCATCTTTGTAGATTATCGCAATAACTTACAAGATTTATCTCAAAATACAGTCCTTTATGGCCACAGTGTCGGTGATCAAACCATGTTTGATGACTTACATCAATATTTAAACCAAACATTTTATGATAATCATCAAACTATAGCGTTTGATACGAAATATCATCAGTACGAGATTAAAGTGTTAAGTGCCTTTTCAACTGATACACATGATAACTATATACAGACAGATTTTAGAAATGAACATGAATACAAACAGTTTATAAAAGAAACAAAGAATAAATCAAAAATCAAAACAGATATATCAGTCAAACCACAAGATAAAATCATAACTTTGTCTACATGTGAAGATGCTTTTTCACGTTCTGATAAACGCATTGTTGTGGTTGGCAAATTGATTGAAAACAGATAAAGGAGAGTGTATGTGCTATGTTTATGGCAGAAAACAAATTAAAATTAGATAAAGGTTCAGCAGAAGGGATTGTAGAACGCTTTTATAAGCGACAAGGTATTGAAACAATTGAAGGTTTTAAAGAAATGTTTGTCACAACGACAAATAATTTGAAAGCATATGATGAAGTGAAAATCCTAACGATTTGGGATGAGGAAGTGTGTTTCAAAAAATGGTTGAGTTCAGATGTATTTAAAGAGGCACATAAAAATGTACGTCATCAATCACAAGATCAAACAAGTCCTATTCAAGAAAACGAAGTACTGACTTATACAATCGGCTATTACTATTTAAATGACAAAGAGGCGAAATAGAAGGAAGTAAAGGTTTAACAACGCTTAAAAATAAGCAAACAAAAAAGGTCTATTCATTCGGTTTGTGAAATGAATAGACCTTTTAGTTTAAACAGGAATCCCACGACGAGTTAGCCAATTAAAAAGCAATACAAACATTGAAGTTCAAAAATTATCGAAACTGAAGATGTTTTGTATAAAATATTGAGGTTTAGGTATGAAAAGTATGTTCCAATATTCTGCATGTTAGGATATAATAATCATAAAAAGTTTTGGAGAGATATAAATGGAGTATAAACTAAATTTACCTAAATCTTGTCCCCCTAGCAAGGCTAATTCTGTTGACCTTGATCCAGTATATAGACTTATAAGTGGAGATTCACTTGATGAAAATGATTTGAAAAGTCATGTTGAATTAGGATTGAGTTTTCCGAAAAGTATATTGTGTGAGGCACATGCGATCTCTTTTTTTAAGGATTTGAAAGATTGCGAAAATTTAAAAAGAAGGCAAAAAAATTTAGAAATAAGAAAATATATAGAGGAAGATTAACTAAAAATTGTGGCGTTACAGATGATTATTTAGGAGGAAGTCACATTAATTTATGGGTATATAAAAACATCGATTTGTTATCAACTTTCCAAGGAGGAGATTCTCATGGATTTGAATTATCATGAATTGATAAAATTTGATTATGTTTATATTTTCGAATACTATGACATCCCCTTGTTTTTTATTTTAAAAAACGAAAGAAACGAAATGTATTTAAATTATATGATTGAGGAATTAGATGATAAAGAAATAAAATGGTTTTTTGCTAAAATGTCCAAAATAGAATTGAACAACCTTTTAACAAGAGAAGAAGGAGTGAAAGGTCTACTAACTAGATTAATCGAAGAAGGAAGAATGGAGTATCTTTTTGTTGACAACATTAATAAACAAATTTATTTTGAAAATGTAGATGAAGTTTGTATAGATGAACTACCATTAGATGAATATTTTGTTGAGTATGATTATCTTACAAAGAGAGAAATTGAAATCGAAAAAGAAATTGATGTAATAAGTAACGATTTCGATTTGATTTTGAGAGATCATGAAAATTCGCATTGTGTCAATGTAGATTTGCTTACAAAAGTATTAAGTAAGTTTCAAGGTGTATTTAAATCGATAAGACAAAATGAATCCAGTCTAAAAGTTGCAGCGATTTACCCTTCGTCCTTCGGCATAAAACTAGTTGGTTCCGATGATTTATTTGTAAAATCCGAGAATATTTTGAAAAACATAATGTATATGTTTGATAAAGTCAAGAGAAATAGGATTGAAGAAATAGAAAAAAATATTTTTGTAGATGAAATATATAATGTTTCAACACTAAAAAAAGTTGAGGGATTATTGAAAGATATTACTAAGAATAATGTTACAGTGGAATTGAAAGTTAATAGTAAACAAATGCCTTCGGTTACTTTAGGGAAATCAGATATAAAGAGCTTTGAAGAAATTACTAAAGCATTGAAGTCGAAAGTTCCTGATAAAACTGAAGAACTTCAAATTAGAGGGATTTTAACCTCAATTAATATTAACCAAAGCAAGTTTTCTATTACAGAAAAAAACGGTAAAAAATATAGTGGACAATTAGCAGAGACTCTAAAAGTTAATTTGAAAGAGAAACAATTCATTGTACCGGCTGACATTTCTGCAACACTAACAGAAATAAGTGAGTATAATTTCGATAAAAATGAATACATTCCTAAATACAAATTATTACATTATAAACAAGAAGGTGTAGAGGGTAACTAACTATTAGTTACCCAAATATTTTTATCTTAAATAATTGGCGAATTAACAATCAGTAATTAATTTCACTTTTGAGAGTAGAAAATGAATACAAAGTATAGTAACCATTACGTGGAAAGATAGTTAAATTTTACACTTCTGCTATTTAAGAAACAATTAATAAATTGAATAAAAATCCCATTAAACCAACGTTTTAAACATTGATTTAATGGGATTCTTTCAGTAACGGAAACGGAGGGATTCGAACCCTCGCGCCGCTTTCGCGACCTACACCCTTAGCAGGGGCGCCTCTTCGGCCAACTTGAGTACGTTTCCATATGGCTCCACAGGTAGGACTCGAACCTACGACCGATCGGTTAACAGCCGATAGCTCTACCACTGAGCTACTGTGGAATAATGTAATTTCTTCAAGCACAAATACTATTATAACAATCCCTTAAAATAATTCAAGAGAAAATAACGAAAAAGTTGCGGAACATTTACACTCATTTCCTATAAACATCCCGCAGTTTGAGATAAATACATAAAATGTTTAAAATTACGCTAACTACGTGGTGTGTTATTAATCACTAAATAAGTACAAAGAGTCTCATATACATCTAAGGCTGGTTTAGAATAGTCAATTGGACGTTCTGTATTCCATTTAATTTTCTTAACACGCTTTCTGATAATATGTTCATAATAGGCTGCATTTTTATATTGGTGCCAGATTGTTCGGACGGTTGCGGTTGTGATTAAAGATTGCCCGTCAGAGAAGGTTATTTTAGTGGTATTATTCTTTAACGCTTTGATATCTTGTACAAATTCAATATTAATCCAAATATTGTCTTCAGAGCGTTCAGAATGGGTAGAGAATAAAAAGATTGAAATAACAGGTGATAATAAAATGGGTGGCTTGCTGTTGATGTTTGTAATCCGAGCGGTATCAGATCGAAGTGATTGAAAGGTAGAGCCATAAAAGCGACAAGAGTTGTCTAAAGTTTTTTGCGGGGAGCTTTCTACAATCCTTGGTTCTTTATTGTAGGTCAGCAGTTTTGTATGGAGTGCGCCATACGCGTGCGCAATGACTGGAATGATTGCCATATCATCACTTTTGAAGATGCTATGTTCGTCCATAAGCACGTCCTCCTATTTAATTATTAACAATTAGAGTTTGATGAAATCTAATTATGCTATTATTGTATACTAGCACCTAGAAAAGTCAATAGAAACTTTTGAGTTAATATTACACTTTTTAATTTTTGAAATGTCAGAATATTCATTGATTTTAGAATAAATGCAATGTATACTCGTTATTAACTTAAAAAAAGAAAGGCAGTGATTACTATGAATCACAATATCAATGTTAAAAATGGAACACTGAAGGCGTTTGTAGCGAATGTAAATGACCTGGGGGTAGAACTAGTAATTGATCAAGCGTTACGTAATGTACGTAAAGAAGAACTTACAAAATTGATTGACCAAGCTTTAATTGAAAAAGATGAAGCAGCATTCAATCGTTATCTTGAAGAATACACTCAATTGGAGGATGTTTTAATTGGCTAACTCGTCGTGGGATTCCTGTTTAAACTAAAAGGTCTATTCATTTCACAAACCGAATGAATAGACCTTTTTTATATGCTTGTTTTGATTATGACATTAATCGAATTAATTCTTCTCTAGGAATGTCTCCGAAGTAATGATACGTATCAAATTCAGATAAAGCCGCTTCAATACTCTCAAAATTATGCAAGCTGCCGACTAATGCATGTTCTAAGTCAGAAACATCACCGACACCAAAGAAATCTCCGAAAATCTTCGCATGTTCAATACGTCCGCGTTTCACATCTAATTTCACTTGAACAAAGCCTTTTTCAAATTTCTCTTCACGTTCAAAGTTATATTTAGGGTTTTTACCATAGTTCCAATCCCATGAACGGTATTTTTCATTGCTTAACGCTTCAATATTTTTCCAGTCTTCATCTGTTAATACATATTCTTCAACTTCATGTTCACCGAAAATGTGTTTTAAGATGATTTCTTTGAACGTTTCAATATCTATAGGTTCTTCTAGGAACTCAGAGATATTTGCGACACGTTTACGTACTGATTTAATGCCTTTAGATTGAATCTTGGCAGGGTTTACACGTAAAGCATTTGCGACCTCGTTTAAGTCACTGTCTAACATTAACGTACCATGACTGAACATACGCTCTTTCACTTTAACCATCGCATTACCTGAAATTTTGGCTGCACCGATTTGAATATCATTACGGCCAGTCATTTCAGCGTCAACGCCCATAGATTTCAAGGCTTGAACAATCGGTTGTGTGAATTTCTTGAAGTTATGGAAACTATTGCCGTCATCATTCGTGATAAAGCTGAAATTCAAGTTGCCGAAATCATGGTAAACGGCACCGCCGCCTGAGATACGACGAACAACATCAATATTGTGTTCATCTACATAACGTTGATCGACTTCTTCAATCGTATTTTGGTTTTTACCAATGATGATAGAAGGGCGGTTAATATAGAATAAAAAGTAATCGCTATCGTTAGGAAGCTGCTTTAATACATATTCTTCCATCGCTAAATTTAATGTGGGGTCTGTGATACCTTTGTTACTAACAAACTTCATACAATTTCTCTCTCCTTCTGTACTTACTTTGCCTGATACTTTATTTATGCCCTATTTTAGGATAAAATGCCAATTATACACTTTGCCGATAAGAGCATATGCCTAACTTCAATTACAATTATAACGTGTTCACAGGATATTTGTTTATTTGAAGAGGAAATTTTAGTACAATATAGAATAGTATAATTCAAGGAGGATCTGTAATGACTATTGCAGAAGTAGGAGATATTGTAGAATTTTATGACGGTTTAAGAGGCCGTGTCGAAAAAATTAATGATAACTCTGTTATTGTTGACTTAACTATTATGAATAATTTTGAATCATTAGATTTACCTGAAAAAACGGTAATTAATCATAAACGCTATAAGATAGTTGATCAAGAAGGTTAAAATAATGAAAACTAATACAAAAGCATTACTTTGGTTTGTGATTAGCTTTGTAGTATTCCACATCATCTTATTTATCATGTGGGGAGAACGACAAGAATATTGGTATCTGTATACAGGAATTATGTTGTTTGCGGGTATCAGCTATGTCTTTTATCAACGCGATTTAGAATCGAAGCGGTTGTTGACATCGATTGGTATCGGTATTTTAACAGCCATCGCATTGATTATTGTGCAGTTGATTATGTCATTGATGTCACATGATTTGACTTATACATCATTGATTAAAGATTTATCACGTTCTGGTGTCTACTTTAAATGGCAGATTTTAGTAACGTTACTCTTTGTGATTCCTTGTCATGAACTGTACATGCGCACAGTATTGCAAAAGCAGTTGTTGAATCTTAAACTTCCAGTTTGGGCAGCAATTGTGATTACTGCACTTGCATCTAGTTCTCTCTTTTTCTACTTCGATCAAATCTGGTTATGCATTTTTATTTTCATCGTACAAGCGATTCTATCAATCAGCTATTTTTATACGCGTCGAATTATCACTACTACTGTTGCCCAAATTGTAGCAGTGGTGTTATTACTGATTTTTCACCCTTAATTCAAAAGGACAAAAAAGAACCTGTCAGCTTATTTTTAAGCTGTGACAGGTTCTTTTTCTATTAATACGTTGAACGGTCTAACAGTTCGAAATATGAAATTTTGGAAATATCTACGACAAATTCTGAGGGTTCTGTAACGTGCAATGCGCCTGCATTTGAATTCTCTTCAACCGCTTCGACCGAAATTTCATTGCCGTTGTCCATATAAAGGACGAGATATTTTGCAGGATTCTCATTTAAATACGTTAGAATCGTTGCTTTGTTCATAGGTTTTCATCTCCATTCCACTAAAATGAGATATTACCATCTTTATCTGCTGGTCTGAACAACATAGTGTAGATTGCGCTGATAATCGCAATGACATGCGGAATGCCTGTCCAGAAGAACACTAAGTGTAAAAAGCCTGATCCATTTTTACCTGCGTAGAATCTATGCACGCCAAAGCTGCCTAGGAACAGTGCAAGTACAATATAAACAATTTTATTTACTTTCATGCGTTTTGCTCCTTTCTTCAATTAAGTGATACATTAATTATGAATGATGAAATGCAAACTTTCCAACGATACAAATGTTAAAATAAAAAGTGAACAAACAATAAGAATTATTGTTAAACTATATAGTGAATAATAAAGAATAAACAAATAAAGGAGAAGACAATGATTAGACCTGCTAAACCAAACGATAAACATGCGATTGCAGAATTAACGTACATCATCTGGCAAGATATGGAGTTGCCGATTGTGAAACGCTTTGATAAAGCACAAGTAATTGAATGGCTAGAACAAAGTATAACTGAGGTTCCATATCGTTGTTATTATGAAAATGTACAAGTATATGATGTTGAAGGGGAAGTTGCCGGCATTATTATTACGTATTTCGGCAAAGATGAATTAGATTTAGAGGAAAATTGGTTGAAACTAGATTTGCCTGAAGAAGCAAAATCGATTGGGACACCGCTGCCTTTAAGTGAAGCACAATCAGAAGAACTTTATATTGAAACGGTTGCGGTTTTCCCGCAATACAGAGGCAGAGGCATCGCAACGCAATTAATGGAGTCAGTCATTCATCAATCTCAAGCATATAAATTGAGTTTGAGCTGTGACCTAGAGAATACAGGGGCGTTTCGTTTATATGAACGATTAGGTTTTCACAGCGAAGGTGTGATTGATTTATATGGTCATGACTATCATCACATGGTCATTGAACCAAAAGAAGCATAAAAAAAGAGACTGGAACAAAAAGTCCCAATCTCTGAATATTAAATACCGCCAAGTAACGCACTGATATAAATGCCCAGCGCATATAATAAACCGAATACTGTATTCGTTTTACCTGTTGCGGCCATTGCCGGCATCATTTCAGCAGGCGTATCGTTCTTTTTGAAACGACGAATGGCTTTGACAGGGAATGGGAACGATAACAGTACGAGTAAGTAAAAGATTGAACCGCCTGGTACAAAGAAGACAGTATAGATGACCCAGACATAAGCAATGATGTACATGAGGGCCATGAAGCGGATAGAATTTGCTTTACCTAATAAAATCGGTAATGTTCTACGTCCGCTTTCTTTATCTTTTACACGGTCTCTGATATTGTTTGCCATATTAATTAAACCGATTGTAATAATAATCGGTACACTGATCCATACTGCATAACCTTGTAAGTTATCTGTTTGAATAAAAAAGGCGATTAAAATAATAATCAATCCCATAAAGACGCCAGAGAATAATTCTCCAAAGGGTGTCCAAGAAATTGGGAAAGGACCGCCTGTATAAAGATAACCGACTGCCATACACAAGATTCCGATTGGAATTAACCAATAAGAAGATTGTGAGGCGATAAATAAACCGATGAGTGCCGCAATCACATAAAACGCAATTGCTAAGTTCATCACAAGTTTTGGACTCATTCCATTACGTACAATGGCACCGCCGATACCAACGGAGTTATGATCATCAAGACCTTTCTTGAAATCATAGTATTCGTTGAACATATTCGTTGCTGCTTGAATTAACAAACAAGCCAGCAGCATCGCTAAAAACAAACTGAATTTAAGATGGTCTTCACTACCTAATAAGAATAACTTAGCTGTCGCAGTACCGACTAAGACAGGCACTACAGCAGCAGTTAAAGTGTGGGGACGCATCAAGAGCCAATATTTTCGAACAGTTGAAAATTCCTGATATTGTTTTGACATGGTTTCTCCTTCTTAACACTTAAAAATACCAAATTTCAGATTGCGGATTTTAAGACACAAAAATTCTATTATAAATTATCTGCATTCTGATTAATAAATTTATTTTAAGCAATAGAAAGAGAAAGGTCAAATCATGTAAAAATAGTAAATAATAAATGTGCAAATCAAAGTACAGATGAAGTTAAAAAATGATACAATGAGATAATGTGATTAAGTAGAATGATGAAAGAAGTGAGATAGATGACTGTAAGTGTCAAGGATGATCAAATTCTCGACGCAATATATGAAAGCCGCGAAAAATGGGTTTCAGTTGAGGTTAAAATCGACCAGCCAACCAACCCAATCATGCTTTTCCAAATAACAGAAGATAAAGCAGATGACCGCTTCTACTTCAAAGAAAACACAGGAGAAACGGCCTTTTTCGGATATAACGCGCTTTTAAAACTAAAAAATAACTACGAAAATAAACAAACCATTTTCCGTGAATGGGAAAATTATAAAAATGATATCGCACTCATCCATCCAGATTCAAATCAACATCATCTGAAAGTGTGCGGCGGATTTCAATTCTCAAGTCATAAATCAGATGACGAGTGGCGTCAATTCGGCTTGAATCATTTTGTATTGCCGAAAGTATTACTTACGTTGAATGCATCAGAAACATTCGTCACTTATACCGTATTAAGAGAAGAATTTAATATAGAAGACTTGCATGAACTTGTACAACGCATAACAGATACAAAAGTTCAACCCACACAACCAAACGGTGAGATTAAACGCAGCGAGGATATCTATAAAGACGAATGGCTTGAACTTGTACAAGAAGCTATTGATTCAATGAATGACGAAGAAAAAATCGTCTTAGCACGCAGACGTATGATTCGTTTTGATAAACCAATTGATATCGCATATGTATTAGAAAATGCGATGAAGAATGAATCCAACAGCTATATTTTTGTGATGCAATCAGAAGGGTCTATGTTCTTTTCACAAACACCAGAACAACTGATGGAAGTTGAAAACCAAGTGTTATCAACGAAAGCAGTTGCGGGCACAATCAAACGCACATCAGATGAAACAGAAGACCAAAAACATGTAGATGCTTTCTTGAAAGATGAAAAGAACTTGCAAGAGCATCATTTTGTTGTGCAAAGTATTCTAGATGATATCGGTCCTTATGTCACAGATGTAGATTATAATCACCATCCAAAAATCTTGAAAAATGACCATTTATATCATTTATTCACAGAGATTTCAGGAACATTAGAAGATAATACCTATATTGGCTTGTTGGACCGTCTGCACCCGACACCCGCTTTAGGAGGTTATCCTAAAGAAAAAGCAATGGACTTTATTGAGCAAAAAGAGTTTGGGACAAGAGGTCTGTATGGTGCACCAGTAGGGTATATTGATATGGAAGATAATTGCGAATTTATTGTCGCAATCCGTTCCATGCTGATTAAGAAGAAACAAGCAACTTTATTTGCAGGTTGCGGTATTATTAAGCAGTCTGATCCACAGAGTGAATTAGAAGAAACGACACTTAAATTTACTCCGATGATGAATGCTTTAGGAGTCGAAAATCATGGATAACCATCAAACTTTATTAACTAAACAAGTTTTTACCTTAGCTTCAGAAATTTATGCGTATGGCATTAGAGAAGTTGTTATCAGTCCAGGGTCTCGCTCAACACCGCTTGCGTTAGCGTTTGAAGCACACCCTAGTATCACGACATGGATTCATCCTGATGAGCGTAGTGCATCTTTCTTTGCGCTCGGATTAATTAAAGGCAGCAATCGACCGGTTGCCATTTTATGTACGTCAGGAACAGCATCTACGAACTATGCATCAGCTGTGGCTGAAAGTGATATCAGCAACTTGCCATTAGTTGTCTTAACGAGTGACCGTCCACATGAATTACGTGGTATTGGCGCACCGCAAACATTGAATCAAGTGAACATGTTCCAAAACTTTGTACGCCATCAATTTGATATGCCGTTAGCTGATGATACTGCAGGTTCAACAGAAGATGTCATTCGATTCCAAATGCAGATTGCCAGTCAATATTTCGAAGGGCCAAAACGCGGTCCTGTACATTTCAATCTGCCATTTAGAGAACCGTTGACACCAGACTTTGAGATGACTGAATGGTTAACGTCTAAAGACAAAGTACTGCCTAAATATCAGAAAACTGCGACGGTAGAAGCAATCAAACCGATCTTGAAAAAGAAACGCGGAATTGTCATTGTTGGTGATATGCAGCATCAAGATGTAAGAGAATTGTTGCCGTTTGCGACGGTCCATGACCTGCCGATTTTAGCAGGTCCGTTATCAGGGCTGCGTCAATCGGGTCATCCGAATATCATTTCAACTTATGATTTACTATTTCGTGCAGGCTTAAACCCAGAGTCTATTGACTTTGTGATTCGTGTCGGCAAACCGGTCTTATCGAAGAAATTAAATCAATGGTTGAAAGCGACGGATGCGTATCAAATCGCAGTTCAAAACAGTGCACAACCTGATGCCTTTCCAACACCTGCAGATATTACATTTGAAATGACACCAAACGATTTCTTCCGTACGCTTGGAGATCTTCCGACAGTGTATCGTAAACGTTGGTTGTCACAATGGCAAGATATGAATCGCCGTGCAGTGGTTGAAGTGAAAAGTTATATTGATCATGCAACGGATGAAGCTGCGAATGTCGGTATTTTATTGGATAAACTCACGAAAGAGGACACATTATTCGTCAGCAACTCTATGCCGATTAGAGATGTGGATAATCTTTTTGTGGATTGTGAAGCGGAGATTTATGCCAATCGCGGTGCCAACGGAATAGATGGTGTGGTTTCTACAGCTATCGGTATGGCCGTGCATAAGAAAGTAACGCTCTTAATTGGAGATTTAGCTTTCTATCATGATATGAATGGTTTATTGATGGCGAAACTGAATGACATCCATTTAAATATTGTGTTGTTAAACAATGACGGCGGCGGTATTTTCTCTTATCTCCCTCAAAAAGATTCAGCAGCACAATACTTTGAACGCTTATTTGGGACACCGACACATCTTGAATTTAAACATGCGGCGATGTTGTATGATTTCAACTATGCATTAATGGATTCGGTAGAAGACTTTAAGTTTACACCGCTATCCCAATTAGAATCCTACATCTATGAAATTCGTACAGATCGTGAAGATAATCGCCAACAACATCAAATCTTATATCAGAAATTGAGTGAAATTGCGCATGTTGAATTATAATTTTTATGACAGTCAAAACCAAACGTCTGATAAACTGCTTGTGTTATTACATGGTTTTATCAGCGATGCGACTTCTTTTCGTTCGCATATCGACCAGCTGACAAAAGCAGCAGCGGTTGTGACGATAGAGTTGCCGGGGCATGGTCAAGACCAAAGTGATAGAACGAAGCAGTGGGACTTTGATTTTATTTGTGATGCGCTAGATGAAGTGCTGGTGCAATTTAAAGACAATCAAATCTATTTGCATGGTTACTCTATGGGTGGTCGTGCAGCATTGTATTACGCTTTAAATGGTCAAGTCGCTTTAAGCGGACTGATTTTAGAAAGTGCATCACCTGGAATAAGTGATGAAGCGGCTAAACTAGAACGCCAACAAGTAGATGAAGCACGTGCTAAAGTATTGGAAATTGCGGGCATAGAAGTGTTTGTGAATGATTGGGAGAAATTACCATTGTTTGCCAGCCAAGCAGAGATGATGACGAAAGCACAACGTCAACAGCACCGTGCCATGCGTTTAGCGCAAGATCCAATCGGCTTAGCGAAAGCATTGCGTGATTATGGTACAGGCCATATGCCGAATTTGTGGCCAGAATTGACCAAGCTTCAAGTACCGGTTTGTATGATTGTTGGAGAATATGATGAAAAGTTCGTAGAACTGGCGCAAAAAATGGATCAATATATTCCAAACAGTGAAGTTTATGTGGTCACAGGTGCTGGCCATACGGTTCACGTGGAAGAAGCATCACAATTTGATATACTATTATTAGGTTTTTTAAATAAGGAGGAGCAAAATGACTAGACAATGGGAAACAATTAAAGAATATGAAGAGATAAAATATGAGTTTTTCGATGGCATTGCTAAAATTACAATCAACCGTCCAGAAGTGCGTAACGCATTTACACCAAAAACGGTTCAAGAGATGATTGACGCATTCTCACGTGCACGTGATGATCAACGTATTTCTGTTATCATCTTAACAGGTGAAGGCGATATGGCATTCTGTTCAGGCGGCGACCAAAAAGTTCGCGGTCATGGCGGATATGTTGGTGATGACCAAATTCCTCGTTTAAACGTATTGGATTTACAACGCTTAATTCGTGTAATTCCTAAACCAGTCATCGCGATGGTTCGTGGCTATGCTATCGGTGGCGGTCACGTCTTACATGTTGTATGTGACTTAACAATTGCTGCAGATAACGCAAGATTTGGTCAAACTGGACCTAAAGTGGGTTCATTCGACGCAGGTTATGGTTCAGGTTATTTAGCTCGTATCATTGGCCATAAGAAAGCACGTGAAATCTGGTACTTATGCCGTCAATACGACGCACAACAAGCTTTAGACATGGGCTTAGTTAACACAGTTGTACCGTTAGACCGTGTTGAAGACGAAACAGTACAATGGTGCCAAGAAATTAAGCAACATTCACCAACTGCTTTACGTTTCTTAAAAGCAGCTATGAATGCAGATACAGATGGTTTAGCTGGTCTACAACAAATGGCAGGCGACGCAACTTTACTTTATTACACAACTGATGAAGCTAAAGAAGGTCGTGACGCATTTAAAGAAAAACGTCAACCTGACTTTGATCAATTCCCTAAATTCCCATAATATATAAATGAATGAGATGAAATTCAAGCCTCTCGTTTCATACCAACTGTTGGTGTGAGATGAGAGGCTTTTTGTCGTTTTTTTACTGATTAGGTAAATTAAAATAAAGCCATGTGCGATTAAAATTAAAAGGTGCACGTTAGAATTAATATGTTTTTAAAGTCGGCATAACTCTTTGTTTTATCGTTATGATTATGTAAATTAATTTGTCGAGTGAGTTAAACAAATTATATAAAGTAACCGTAAATTTACTTAATAAATAAAACTATTACATTGACAATCATTATGAAATTGAATATATTTTAACGTAGAGGTGAAATAAATGAGTGAGAGCACAAAGAAGAATCTTGATCATGATTTATGTTTTCTGTTTTACATCACAACTAAAGAAGTGATTAATCGCTTCAACAAATATCTAAGGCAATACAATATCAGCTTCCCAAATTATATGGTTTTATCTTATATCGAAGATGATGAAGAAGTGTTTGTGAAAACACTATGTGATAAATTGTATTTAGATTCAGGGACGATTAGCCCAATTGTAAAACGATTAGAAAAGAAGAACTTGGTCAATAGAAAACGACTACCAGAAGATGAACGAAAAGTGATGTTAAGTTTAACCGAAGAGGGAAAGGCATTGAAAGCAGAATTTAAGAACATTTCAACACAAGTGATTAATCAATTGAATTTAGATTCAAAGGAAAAAGAAATCTACTATAACATGATGCTTGGTTTCGCTGAAAAAAATCTGAGTCAACCAGAAGTTTAACTAAGGCAACAAGAAATACTGAGGATAAAAGAGGGAATGTTATGCTCACTAAAGAGGATAATTCATTTAGGAATCGTATTAAGTTAGCGTGCACAACAATTATACTTAAAAAAGAAAGTGAGGTAGACCTAACAGGTAAGTCTATCTCACTTTCTTAATGCGATTTTATTTTACATACTGATTTAAATAATGTTCAAGACGATCCATTCCTTCTTTAATCGTATCCAAATCATAAGCATATGAAATACGGATGTGACCTTGGCCCGAATCTGTGAAAGCAGAGCCAGGAACCATTGCAACATGACCTTTTTCTAATGCATCGACACAGAAATTAAAGTCATCTTCAATACCGAATGGTGCGAGGCTAGGGAAGATATAGAAAGCACCTTCTGGTTCTGCATCAATTTTAAAGCCCATAGCTAATAAACGTTGTTTTAAATAACTCAATCGTTCTTTATAGGCTTGGTTCATTGCTTTAGGTGCATCAATGCCATCTGTTAGCGCAGCAATACAAGCGATTTGAGCGGGTACATTGGCACAAATGGTATTATAGGCATGCATGAATGTCAATTTCTCTATCAAGTACTCAGGGCCTAGTAAAAAGCCAATACGAATGCCTGTTGCTGAATGTGATTTGCTTAAACCGCTGATTAATAATAATTGATCACGCAATCCTTCAAATTCTGCAAGAGATGTATGTTTGCCTTTAAATGTATTTTCAGCATAAATTTCATCACTCAAGACGAAGATTTCATGTTGCTGTAATTCATCAGCGATCGCTTCAGCTTCTGCACGATTTAAAATAACCCCTGTTGGGTTGGTAGGGTAGTTTAAGAGAATTGCTTTCGTTTTATCAGTCACATGTGCGCGAATGGCTTCAGGTGTAATTTTAAAATCTGTTTGTGTGGTATCAACATATACAGGATGACCACCTAATGTTTCGATTAATGGGATATAACCTGCATAAATAGGACCAGGAATAATGATTTCATCTCCAGGTTCTAAGATACTGCGTAAAGCCGTATCAATCGCTTCACTCGCACCGTTTGTCACAATGATTTCTTCTTCTGTATAGTCGACATCATAGCGAAGGTTGAAATATTGTCGAATGGCGCTTCTTGTTTCCATTAAGCCTTTATTATGTGAATAGCTGGTTTTATCATGCTCAATGGCTTGAATATAAGCGTCCTTAACTACATCAGGCATCGGGAAGTCAGGTTGGCCAATCGTTAAATTGATACAATCTGGTATGTTTTTAATTCGACTTGAAAATTGTCTGATGCTTGGCGCACGTAAAAATTTAGAATTTGTATTTAAAGATAATTTCACTCTGTTAACACCTCAATTGATTACTACGATATGTAAGTAAATGCTATCTTATCATATTGTAACACTGAACAGTGCTAAAAAGTCTGAATTGCTTTAATTTTAAGATGATAATCAAAAAAGAAAAGTGAGACAAAATCAATTTGCCTCACTTTACATTAAGATTTAGCTTTGAATTTGGATGGTGACTTGAGATTAATGACTGGATTGGTCCATTTGGCTATAATGTCTGTCGATAATAAATAGACAATGAGTGCTGATAAGCCAATTAAGTAAAGATAAGTCCACAATGTGACTGGATCTTGGAATGGATAGAGTTTAAAGCCTCTAATCAATCCAATCGCAATGCCATGCAAGAGGTAAACGTACATCGTACGTTGGCCAATATACGTAAACCAATGTAGTCCTGAAGGGATTAA
The DNA here is from genome assembly GCF_047037175.1 of Staphylococcus simulans. Taxonomy (GTDB): domain Bacteria; phylum Bacillota; class Bacilli; order Staphylococcales; family Staphylococcaceae; genus Staphylococcus; species Staphylococcus simulans_C. The sequence goes on from NZ_CP178241.1 coordinate 174,803, forward strand.
GTTCAGGAATGAAAACATGGTGGCACAAATAATCAGATAGAGTAATAAACGTTTTAACGGACTATAAACATCTGGACCATCTAATGAGCTATATGGTGAACTGCCAAGCAGCCAATCAGAATTAATAGGATGAATCATATACACGATATAGAATCCAACTAATATCAATAATGAGATAGGAATTAATTTTTTATTCCTAAGTATCATAGATTGATGCTTGTTCATTAAGTACCCTAAGTAAAAAATAGGGAAGAATACAATGGTTCTTGAATAACTCATATAGCCGTCGATATCAGATGAAAAGCCTGCAAGTAATGACACGATGATAGCGATAGGCAGCACATAATAAGGTTTATAGTTCTTTACAATGATTAATACGACATGGAAGATAAAGAGTGTAATCAAGAACCATAACGCAAAGACAGGATCGAATGGATCCAACTGCAAGTGACTGCTTTTACCTGTCAGATAGTAATAGATTGAGAAAAAACTAAAGAATATGAAGTAAGGCACTAATAGTTTTTTCGCCACTTTTTCTAAATGATCCGGCTTACCGATATTTTTCGCAAAGTAACCGCTTATAAATAGGAAAGAGGGCATATGAAAACTGTAGATTAATAAATACAGTGCACCCAAGTACTTGTGTCCTTCTACATAAGGGTTCAATAAATGTCCGAATACTACTAAATAAATTAAAAAGGCACGGGCATTATCAAAATAATAATCTCTATGGGATAGTGATTTATGCATATGTAAACTCCTTTTGAGATTTTCGATATTCTTAACGTATTATATTTAAAGGCTTAAATGCAAGATAAACAACTTTTACAAGTTTTTGTTGTATATTTTTCGAAAAAAACTTATAATATGTGTATTAAAACTAGCGGGGTATAACATCTATGTTTAAACAACTTGAACAACAAATTACATTGACGCATAATGATTTGATTGTCGTTAATAAATATTTTGGACAACGTGCTAACTTAACGACCGAACAAATTGACCTTTTACGAATTTTAAATGAACATCATAGTTTATCACAATATGATTTAACGATGAAAATCGGTAAGGAACAATCTATTGTTTCTAGATGGATTAAAAAACTCGTTAATTTAGGATATGTGGTTAGTGTTCAATCAAACCATGACTTACGTTGTAAAGAATTAACGGTCACGCCGAAATCTGAAGAACTAATCAATCAAATTAATCGTGCTCGTGAAGAATGGTTAGAAACACACTGTGACCAATTATCCGCTGAAGATGTGGAAAAATTATATGATTTACTCGTAAAACTCAATAAGAAAAGCTTTTATATTTAATAAGCATGCGGTATACCTTTTCTGTATACCGTTTTTTTAATGAATAAGGACCTGCAGCACATACACGCTGCAGGTCCTTTTCAAGTATATCAATGATAATTTGGATTATACGCGATAAATATCTGTATCGAAGTATTTACCAGTTTCACCGATTTTATCATACATTTGTTTCATTCTTGTCGCATTATGGCTTGCCCAGTTGATGTCAGTCGCATATTGATGCGTAGCTGGTGCACTTGGGTTCCAACGCATGCGGTAAAGTGTGTTTTGGCCTCTATCTAAGTAATCACTTGTGATGAACTTAGCACCGCCGATAATAGCTTTTTCTACAGTATCCCAACCGTAGTTTGCTGCAGTTTTGAAGCCGCCGCGTACTGCGTCTGTATCAATAGCGCCAATACCGAACATATTGTAGTATTTTTTAGGTTCATTCGTCACAACTTTGTTAGCGCTGTTGACATAGCCGCCATTTGCTAAAGCTGATTTACCATTACCTGTTTCAAGTAAGGCATGTGAAATTAAATAAATTTCATTAATATCATAAGTTTTAGCTGCTTGTGTGAAGGCTGCACCTTGTCCTTCTAAAATACCTTTACCTTCAAGCAATTTATTCACACTGCTTGCTGAAAGGGCTTGTGCTTTATCTAATCGTAAGAATTGATATTTTTGTGTCGCATCTTCAGTAATTGTTCTTGGATCCATTGCTGTTCTAACTTCATCTTCAGATGCATCGTCCCATTGACCAGGCACGTGTTGAACTTTTGGTGACCAAGGTAAGTTCATTTGTTTAGCAACTGCTTGATTGAATGAGTAATCAGATACGTTTGTGCGTGTTAATGTATTGCGCACGTCTGCAGATTTAACCCAAGCCGTTTTACCATTTGCTAATACACCATGATACCAAGTTACGCCATTGACAACTTGTCTTTCAAAGACAGTGATAATGTTGCCGAATTGGTCTTTTAATGATCCTAATACTTCGCCATTAGGTGTTTTGTAGTAATAACCTTTATTGCTTGTCACGATATAGTCGTGATCATATTTCACTGCAGGTTGTTGTTTTTGTGTTGCTGTTGTTGCTGCTTTCGCAGTTGTTTTAGGTGTTAATGCTTTTTCAGCTGTCCAACCTGTTTTACCATTTACTGTACCGTATACATAAGGTGTTTTGTTCACTAAAGTACGTTTAATCGCTTTAAATGTACCATTTTGTTTTGTTAATGGATCGATTAATTGTTTAGCTGTACCCCATGGTGTTGTATAAAGACCATTTGTTTTAGTGTTAACCGTGTATTGTTGTGATGTAGGTGTTACAAGTCCTTTTTCAGCAACACGAACGTCTTTTGCGTTAACCCAGCCAAGTGGGGTAGTTAAACCGATATTTTGTAATAAGTAGTACAATGTGCCATCTTGGTTACGTTCTCTTGTGATGTTGTAAGTGTAACCTAAGAATTTCGCTGCGCTTGCACCTTTTTTATCATAAACACTTGCACGTAAACCGTAGTTATCAGATACATATTGACCTAATTTGTTTACAGTAATTGTTTGATTTAATGGTGCTTTCGCTGTTTGTGTTGTTGCTTTAGTAGCTGCTGGTTTTGAAACAGCTTTTGTAGTTGTTGCCGCTTTCGCAGTTGGTTGAACTTTATTTGCAGTTGTTTTCGCAACTGATTTCACTGTGTTTACAACTTTTTTCGCTACAGGTTTTACTGCAGTTTTTGTAGTTGTAGCTGCTTTTGCAGTTGGTTTTACAGTAGCCTTAGTTGTTGTAGACGGCTTAGTTGTTGTAGACGGCTTAGTTGTTGTAGACGGCTTAGTTGTTGGTTTTACTGCTGTCTTAGTTGTTGTAGACGGCTTAGTCGCAGGTTTTGCAACTTTGTTTGTTGTCGTTGTTTTAGAAGGTGTTGTTGTGCTTACACCTTTCACTTGTGTAGTTGGTTTGCTGACAGTTGTTTTTGGTGCAGTGTAATTAGATAATTTAGCGATATCTACCCAACCAGATTTACCATTTACTGTACCGTATACATATTGTGTAGGGCTGACTTCTGTTTGTTTAGAAGCTTTAAATGCTTGTGTACCTGTACCAGAAACAGTCGCAACTGATTGTTTATCAGTACCCCAAGGTGTGCTGTATAATTTAGTGCCTGTTTTCACACCATAAGTTTTTGTGTTTGTTGTCACAGGGTGACCAACTTTATAAGTGATATCACCAGATTGAACCCAACCATAGTTTGTACCTTTATTGTAGTCACTGATTAGGTAGAAAGATTTATCGCCTAATAATGCTTTTTTAGTTAAGCGGTAAGTTTGGTTGTTTAATGCTGCGTTTTGAACGCCTGCATTATCGTAAACTGTTTTATATAAACCGTGATTTGTATTATTTAATCGACCTAGTGAATCAACAGGAATTAATTTTAATTGTGATGTATTCGTGCTAGGTTTTGTTGTCGGTTTAGTTGTTGGTTGTGAAGGTTTTGTTGTAGTACTTGAAGCAGTACCCCAAGGAGCTACAACACCTTGTTTAATTAAATATTTTTCATTGATTAAGTCATATAATGCATCATAGTTATAACCACGTGATTGTAAGTAACCATGAGGATCGACATGGTCTGTACCACCCAAGAAGTTTGAAACAGCACGGTGTGTCCAAACTGTACCGCGGCCATCATATTCAGCGCTATCAGGTTTTAAACCATAATATTGTAAGTTAGTTGCTGCATAGTCAGCGATATTGTTCATTTGTCGCGCAAATGAATCTCTATCATGCGTATGCACTAATTCCATATGAATGTAACGTTCGTTTGCAACTGGACCAGCACCCCATGCAAGGTAGTCTGTATTCGCTGTTTCAACGATACGATTACCATCTACGAAACCATGAACAAAGGCATTTCGCCAGTTGTTTTTCATATAAGCAACTTCATTATTCAATGTTGAATTTTCGTTTGCTGTATCATGGATAACAATACCTTCTGGTTTACCGTAACGGTAGTTATATTTAGGAATATTAGAAGAGTAATCTTGTTCATATGTTGGTACTGTGTAGTTTTGTTTACGAATGTAATCATTGATAGATGAATTTACTTTTGGTGTATATTTTGGCAATGATGGCTTAGGTGCACTATATGTTGTTGTTTGTGCAGGTTGCGCTGTTCGCGTTGTTGGTTGTTGAACTGAACGAGTCGCAGTTTGTGCTGATTGTTGTACAGAGCGTGCTGTGTATGTTGTTGGTTGTTGAGCTGAACGCGCAGCATATGTTGCTGTTTTTGGTTGTTCAACAGTTTTTGGAGTTGTTTGATTCACTGTTGTTGGTGTTGAAGCTTGTTTAGCTGTTTGTGCAGTTGCAGATTGTTTTTGAGCAGCAGCTTGAGCTTGTTGTTGAACTTGTTGTTGTTGAACTTGTGAATTAGTTTGCGCTTGGTTTTGAGCAACTTGGTTGTTTTGTTCAGTTGTGCCATTAGTTTTAGGTTGTACATTGTTTTGAGCTGAAACTTGTTGCGTAGTTGGATTACTTTGAGCGTCAGCAGCCGGTTGTGGATTGGCTTCATTACTTTTTTCTGCTTGCGTATTTAATTGATCAAGTTTAGAATCGTAACTCAAATTCTGTGTATTTTCTTTTGGCTGTACTTGTGTTGGGTCTTTGTATTGTTGTGTACCTGCAATAGTGTTAGCCGTATTTTGCGTTGCTTTTTGGTTTTGAGCCGCTTGATTTCCAGTAGGCTGTTGATTCTGGTTCACATTGCTTGTAGAATTCGTTGTTTCTGTAGTTTCTGAATTACTTTGCGCGAATGCTTGGTGCGTTGTAATAGCAGATCCTGCGATGGTTAATGCAATGATTGCTGGGGTTTTGTAATGAAACTTTTTAGACATAAAATGATACTCCTTTTAACAATATATTATTTTGAATATATTACAGTCTGTAGATAAACGTCTAGATTAGTAAATCCGCAGTTCTAGTTCCTAGATGTTTGATTCTTAACGTCAGTGAAGTATAAGTCTGTGGGTGACGTTAGAAAATAGATGACTTGATGATGTTATTAACACATTGATAGTTTTTGAAACGCATTATTAACATTTATCCAGGTCATATCATTTCTACACACAAAGCTACTAGCAGACTGAATGAATATGACACTATGTCAAAACTATGTAATATATCATTTTCATATATTATAATACGACTAAAGTCGGATAGAGAGGTTTTTAATCGTTTTGTAATCAAACCTTAATGTGATTGCTCAATTGTTTATAAAGTAAATAGTTACTAAAGGTTACATTAATTTATCTTAGCGCCAATAAAAATTGTGAATTTCAAAAGAATTATAACGTTTTTTTCATCGTCACATGTTCTATATTTTCCTCTAGGAACACGTCACCTTCAGCTTTATATCCTAATGATTCATAAAAGGGTTGTGCTTGAATTTGACCATTTAAAGTTGCTTTTGAATAGCCATTATTTTTCGCAATTGTTTCAATATATTTCATTAATTCGCGACCAATCCCATGTTTTCTGTAATCTTTCAAAACTGCAACACGTTCCATTTTTGCAACACCATTGTAATCTCTGTAACGTGCAGTCGCGATAGGGCGGTTATTTTCGTCATAGCCGATAATATGTGTAGAAACATCTTCGAATTCATCTAATTCATTTTCTAAAGGTACGTTTTGTTCATGCACAAAGACTTCGATTCTTACGTCAAACACATCTTGTAATTCTTGTTTACTTTGAGCGATTTTAAACATAGTCATCATCCTCATATTTATTTTTAGATATGATAAAAGTGTACAAAAAAATCGTTACAGATGCATGTAATCATGCGCTGTAACGATTTTTAAATTATTGAGCGTATTTACGTACGATGGCTGTGTATTGCCAGAATATGCGCATTTGTGCAATATTCCAGTTGTTCATTCCCATAGTATAACCTGAAGGTTTAAAGATATTAACGTCTGTCACTTCTAGTGCAGCCGCAATCAAATATTGAATCGGAACACTGATTGATTTCATCGTTTCAGTAATCCCATTTTCATCATAAACCCAAGAGAAGGGCAGTTCAGATTCAAATACGTCTACACGATCAAAGATTTCAGGTAAAGCAACAATATAACAAGCACCATCAATAAATGGATTTTCAACACTATTTTTGTAGTAAAGCAGTAACGCTTCGTAATTCTCTCTATGTGCATGGTTCACATAGAAGAATTCATTTCTGAAATGTGCCATATCTTTACTGTGGATGATTTGCTGCTCTAAAATACCGAACATACCATTGATATTATTTAATTTTTCATAGGTTTTACGTGGCATACGTTATCGCTCCTCTTTTAATAAAAGTCTTGACCAGAAGGCGCTTGTTGCTGCGCTGGGTTCATATTCATATTCGGATTTTGTTGATTGTTAGGGTTCTGATTTTGGTTAAAGCCATTGTTAGGGTTTTGTTGGTTATTCCATTGTTCATTACCCGAATTATTGTATTGTTCATTATTATCTGATTGTGACTGATCATCAGAATTTTCATCGTCTGATTCAGTTGTATCTTTTTGATTATCCCGTAACAAACTTTCATCAATCGGTGTAAGTGGTATCAATTCACCATATTGTTTGATGACACGTTCATTTAAGAATTCATCTTTATCTTTGATTTTAGATAACCCTAAATCTGAACGTAGTAAGTTTGCATATTTCTTGATGCTCTTCATATCTGGATTGTAGTAATAGATGCCATTAAGTAATTCATTTTCACCTTCAATTTGAGCTGTTTTAATATCTAAATCAGCAGGAAGGTAAGTCGTAAGTAATTTCTGGATATCTTTGTTGGATAAGTTATGTTTTGAGTTTTTACCTACAATTTTAATTAAGCTATCAAGCTTATTTACTTTATCTAACTTTTGCGCTTTAGTTGCGAGAATTTTGATTAAATCCATTTGACGTTGTCCGCGTTTTAAATCGGAATCATGATATCTTGTACGTGCTACAGCAAGTGCTTGGTCACCATTTAATTTATGATAGCCTTTTTTAACTTTAATACGACCGTCATCACCTGTATTAGGTTCATTTAAATCGTAAGGCACATCATAATAGATGCCGCCAAGTTCATCTACTGCTTCTACGAAAGCATCCATGTCTATACGTACGTAATAATCGACAGGTATATTTAATGTAGCTTCTACCGCATCCATTGAAGCGTTTGGTCCGCCAAATGCATGCGCGTGTGTGATTTTATCAAAATAACCGACTTTAGGAATATAACTGATAGTGTCTCGTGGAATACTTAACATTCTGACCTGTTTCTTATCAGGATTGAATGTTGAAAGGATCATTGCGTCTGTGCGTGACTTCTCAGTGGCTTGACCGCCTTCTCGTCTACCTTTATTATCATCTATTCCTAAAAAAAGTATAGAAATCGGTTCCTTTGCAGGATTGACTTTACTATCACGTAAATTCGATACTCTATTGGAATTATCGCTGAAAGATGAATCGATTGCGCTTCTTGAAGTTTTATATAACATCACTGCGAATATAATAGGAATAATGACCAGGACGAGTGAAAGAAGTATTAAAAAATACTTGAAAATTTTATTCATTAGTCTTGCTCCCGGTTTCAATTTTAAGATGTTGCAATCCTATAATTAGGCAGCTGATGCACGCCCGATGGACTGCTCATAAATTAACTCATTATAACCATATATTTTAATACTAATATGGCTAAATTACAAATTTTGCATCCCACTTATTATTTCACACTTACGCTGAATAAAAAAGTGAGTAGAGTGATTTTTTCCAAGGTGAAAATTTAATTTTAACTACCACTAGAGTCTACAACTATATAACCAATTAAATATTATGAATTTGTGAGGATAATTAGTCCATAGATGTATGTCATTCTGAAAAACATAAGTTATAATAAAACTATTGAAGTGAAGTAATAATATCTATTATTGAGCGCTATAGACTTATGATAGGTTTAAATGATAGAGAGGAGCTTAAGTATGAAATTGAATTGGGAAAATAAGATAGAAGAAAGTTTAGTTTCAGCATTTTATGATGAGCAGACTGAAAGTGTGAAGCATGAAGGGTTTGAAGATACACTCGCTTTTGGTACAGCAGGTATCAGAGGATTGATTGGTTTAGGACCTGGTCGATTAAATGCATTTACAGTACGTAAAGTTGCAGTAGGCTTAGCTAAATATTTGAGTGAACATAAACCAGAATCATTAGTCGTGATTCACTTTGATACACGTTTTTTATCAGAAGAATTTGCGCATGAAATCGCTGCTGTATTAGCACGATTTGGTGTGAAAGCAGTTGTAGGTAAACGTTACAACTCTACCCCTGAGTTATCATTTGCGGTATGTTATTTAGAAGCAGATGCAGGTGTCATGATTACTGCGAGTCATAATCCAAAAGAATATAACGGTATTAAGATTTATGGTGCAGACGGTGGACAATTGTTGCCGAAACCATCTGAAATGTTAAGCGGTTATATTAATCAAATTGAAGATCCATTAGAAATTGAAGGCGGAGATTTTGAAGAAGGATTGGACAAAGGATTAATTACATACTTATCTGAGGATGTGACAGATGCGTATAAAGCTGAAGTGATTCAATTGGTAGATTCCATTCCAACGCAAACTGAAAAAATTGCATTAACGAGCTTGCATGGTACAAGCTTGCCGATTTTATCGGAAATATTTGAAAAACTGAATTACAGTAATTATGTCATTGAAGCAGAACAATCTAAACCAGATGGCAGCTTCCCAACTGTTGCGTATGCGAATCCAGAGGAAGAACAAGCGTTTACGTATAGCTTGCGCTTGGCTGATCAGGAAAATGCGCAGTTGATTTTAGCCACTGACCCTGATGCTGATCGTTTTGGAATGATTGAACGTTACAATAATGGCAGCCACCGATATTTCAATGGGAATGAAATTGGCTTAATCTTACTGAAGTTGCGCTATGATCAATTAAAAGCAGAAGGTGTGAACCAACCACTTTACATGGTTAAATCCATCGTCAGCAGTGCAGCCAGTGATCGTTTAGCACAAGCACTAAAATTAGAAAGCAATACAGTACTGACAGGATTCAAATTTATCTCTGAAATCTTACAAAACAAACAAGATACGGATGCGCAATTGGTATTAGGTTATGAAGAGAGCCATGGTTATCTTGCGGCGCCATTTTCAAGAGATAAAGATGCGATTCAAATGATTCCATTAGTAGTAAAATATAAAAATGAACTTGCACAACAAGGTAAGACATTTAAAGATATCTTGGATGAAGTTTATAACTTAACCGGTGTCTTCAAAGATAAAACAATCTCACCTAAATTCGAAGGTGCAGCAGGCAGAGAAAAAATTAATTCCTTATTAGAAGGATTCAGAAAAGAACAACCGAAAACACTGCTTGGATTGAAAGTAAAACAAATTGAAGATTATCAGACGAAAACGATTACTGATTTAGTTCAAAATATAACAATGGAAACCACTTTACCGCAAAGCAACTTAATCCGTTTTATATTGGATGAGGGCTTTATTGCGTTAAGACCTTCAGGTACAGAACCTAAAGTTAAAGTCTATTTCTCATTAAATGTTGAGGATTTAGATGCTGTCGTTACACAATTTGAACAAGCCTATTTAAAATAAAATAACAAAGAAAGACCTATCAATAAAAGAGGAAATGAATGAATAAAAGAATAGCCAAAAGCATACTATTTGTCGTCACTGTCGCATTATTAGTCAGCACATTCTCCTATTTCTTAAATTGGAGACATCAGCAAAGTAATAGTCACAATCAATTGCCAAAAATCAATAAACAGGCACAATCAAAAGAAATGGTAGATTACCATACTGTTATGAAAGAGAATACAGTAGATTCTAATATCGATGCATATTTAAAAGGAAAAGGGTTCAACGGTACCATCACCATCTTTCATAAAGGCCAATTAATTATGGATAAAGGATATGGATATCAAAATTTTGAAGAGAACAAGAAAAACACGTCTAATTCTATGTATTTAATTGGTTCTTCTCAAAAGTTCACAACAGGATTGATGTTGAAACAACTAGAAGAGCAAGGTAAGTTAAATATTAATGATCGTTTGGATAAATATTTACCATGGTTTAAAACAGAGCAGCCTATCTATTTGAAAGATTTAATGTTGCATCGAAGCGGTTTGAAGAAATTTACAGGCAGTGATACTGCGCATAGTAATGAGGATGTCGCAAGAGAGTTACAACGTGAAGGAATTCAACCAGGAAAATATCATCAACATCAATATAATGATGGAAACTATATTATTTTAGCTGATGTTATTCAAAAAGTAACGAAAAAGCCATTTAGTCAGTATTTTGATGAAACTTTGAAAAATCCTAATAAATTATACAAAACAGCGTTCTATAATGAACCACAATACCAACCCTTTATGGCACAAGGTTATACTATAGAGAAACAACCGGCAGCTTTAAAGTATATGGATCACTACTATGGGGCAGGCAATCTATTTATGTCCACGAGGGATATGGGGAAACTCGTTCTTGCTTTGCAAGAAAACAAAGTACTCTCTCCTAATGATACACAAGGGCTATTATATGAACTGCACACACCTAATTACAATGATCCTTATCGTTATGGATTTTATAGTTTCGACAATGGCAACCGTATTAATGGTATGTTTGCCGGCCATCAAATGACTTGTTATTTTAATAAAGATTATATCGTCGTGATGGGTACGAATTATCAATATCCTAGATATGTAAACGAAAAGTATATGAAAGATATATTTGTGAAACAACTACATCAGTTAGATCCAACCAAGAAACCTAAAACAATATGATTTACGTGTTATCAAGATTCCAATGATTAAGTAAGGAAAGTTATAGCAATCTATTATTTCTCAAATAGAGACATCAATTGAAGAGGACAACAATGAAAATACAACTAGCAAAGCTAATCCTATTTATAGTTATCGTCGCACTGCTAGTCAGTGTGATGACCTATTATTTAAACAGAAAACATATACAACAATACGGACACTTGCAAGACCTTCCAAAATCTAAACCGCATCATCCAGCAAAAGATATTGGCAGTTATAAAACAGTGATGGATGAAAAGAATATACGTTATAAAGCAATTGATGCGTATTTAAACAATGAAAAATTTAATGGTGATCTTGCACTCTACTACAAAGGCCAATTAGTGATGGATAAAGGGTATGGGTATCAAGACTTTATCAATCGTAAAAAGTCAAATCCTAATTCTATGTATTTAATCGGATCAGCACAAAAGTTTATGACCGGTATGATGCTTAAGAAACTAGAAAGTGAAGGCAAGCTGGATATTCATGATGCTGTGACAAAATATTTGCCATGGTTTCACACGGATGAACCATTGATTTTACGTGATTTTATGATGCATCAAAGCGGTATACAAATGTTTCGACCGAAAGCCAGTATTCATAGTATTGATGGTGCGGTACACATGTTGCAGGAACAAGGTTTGCAGCCGAATATGTTCAGAAAGCATCAATATAATGATGCGAATTATATCGTGTTAGCACGAGTGATAGAAGCGGTCACAAAAATGTCTTATGCAGATTATTTAAACCGTAATTTTGCACAACCGTTTAACTTAAATCAAACGGCTTTTTATAACAATAATGCATATCGACCATATATGGCTAAAGGCTATAATGATTTTAAAATACCAGAATTGCCGCTGTACTTAGATCAATATTATGGTGCAGGTAATTTATATATGGCACCTAGAGATATGGGGAAATATGTTTTAGCCTTACAACAGGATAAGATGTTTGATGCACGTACCACGAATCAAATCCTGCATGAGCTAGGTACGAAAGAATTTCCACATGCATACCGCTATGGCTTTTATAGTTATGGTGAGAGTGGACGGACGAATGGTATCTTTTATGGGCAACAATTTACTTGTTATTTCAATAGAGATTATATTTTGGTTATGGGTACAAACTATCAAAAGCCAACAGGTAAAAATGAAACATATATGAGAGATATATTTATGAATTATCTTAAACAACCTGATCCGACACCTATAAAAAATTAACAAGCTAATAAGACTATAAAGTAACAGACTGTCTAACCTGTACAAATGTGTACAGGAAGCCAGTCTGTTTTCTTTTGATAAATAGTTAAATAAAGCGAAAAGAAATTATATTAATGTATATTAACACGAAATATTGTGAATAATTTAAATAATTCATAGCCAAGCGGGTATATTAAAATAAGGAGGAATCGATATGCAGAAAAAAATGCTTTCTTTATTAGTCGCTTCAGGATTAGTCCTTGCCGCATGTGGACAAGGTGGATCAAGCGATGATAACAAAAATGGTTCAGAACAAAAAGCAGATACTGAGCAAACACAAAAAGGGGATACTTCTAGTACAAGTGAAACTGGTAAAAACAGTAATGTGATTAAACTAGAAGATATTAAAACAAAACCTGAGGATGCAGTGAAAACTGCTAAGAAAGAATACGATGGTGAATTAAAAGAAATCTCATTTGAAAAAGAACAAGGCAAATGGGCATATAAAATCGATTTACAAAAACAAGGTGAAGAAGCGGAAGTTATCATCAACAATAAAGATGGTAAAGTCATGAATAAGTCTACTGAAAAAGAAGATGACTATGACAAAGCAAAATCATTCAAATATGAAGACTTCAAACCTTATGATGAAATCATCAAAAAAGCACAAGACAGTTATAATGGTGATATCCATGAATGGTCATTATCAAGAGATAGTGACGAAGGTAAATTTGTCTACGATGTAGACTTACAAAAAGGCAACGCTAAACAAGAGTTCAGCTTTGATGCGAAAACAGCTAAAGTTTTAAAACAAGAAAAAGATGATTAATCTCAAATGTTGAGATAGGCTACTTAGGATTTTCCTAGGTAGTCTTTTTTTTACGTCAAAATGTAAGGGAATTCATTCAAATTTGTAAAGCGCTGTCAATTCTATGTAGATTATGTAACTTATTTGTCAAAAATAGCGTGAAACGACTATAATTTTTAAAATTTGAATTGACTAGGACGAGTTAAAAAGTTACATTATTATTGTGAACAAAAACGAACAATAACGAACATAAAAGCTGCGATAATTTTTTTATGTTCTCTTTGTATCGTTGGCGTTGATAATTGTAAATTACACATTTTAATTCAACCTAAGGGGGAAACACCATGAGCAACAAAGAAGAAAACATGATGATTGGTTTCACAATCGTTGCGATTGCAGGTGATGCACGTAGAGAAGTAATGGCAGCATTAGCCGCTGCTAAAGAAAACGAGTTTGAGCAAGCACGTCAACATATTGTTGAAGCCAACAACTTTATCACTGAAGCACACAAGGAACAAACACAAATGTTAGCGAAAGAAGCAGCAGGAGAAGCATCTGATATTAGCTTTATCATGGTTCACGGTCAAGACCATTTGATGACTACAATGGCCTTAAGAGACGCAGCAAACTACATGATCGACTTATATGAACAACTCCGTGACTTAAAACACTAATAAGCAGGTGACAGCATGAATAAAATTATTAAAATGATTGAAAAAATGAAACCTTTCTTTGAAAAGATTGCATCTAACCCATATTTAACTGCAATCCGTGATGGTTTCGTAGCGTTAATGCCAGTCGTTTTATTCTCATTTTTATTTATCTTGGTAGCATATGTACCAAACGTATGGGGATTCCACTGGCCTAAAAATATTGAAGACATCATCATGAAAGTTTATAACTTCACGATGGGTATGTTAGCCGTCTTCATGGCAGGTACTGTAACTAAATCACTTACCGACAACAGAAACTTGAAATTACCTAAAACGAACCAAATCAACGTAATTTCAACATTCGTAGCTGCTGAAGCTTCATTATTAATTTTAGCAGTTAAACCAATCAAAGATGGTATCAGCATTGAATTATTAGGTACTAAAGGATTAATCGCAGCATTCTTAGTCGCATTCATCGTGCCGAACATCTACAAATTCTGTATTGGTAGAAACATCACAGGTGCTTTCCCTCCTGGTGAACAGTACAACACTTTAAAATGTTTACAAGCACAACATAACCAAATCGCTGCACATAGCCGTATCGTAAACTTATTCAAATCAAAAGGTTACGAAGGTGAAATCGGTTTAGTTCATGCATTAACACAATTCTACAGCATCGACGATCAACTACTAAACCAAATTGCTGCATACAAACATGATGTATTCATGAATGGTTTCATGTTAGATGGTACATTCCTAGGTTACTACACACCAGCTAAATTAGCTGTAGTAAAAGAAATCTTAGGTGATGAATTCGAACAATTAGATATTCGTGAAAACGAATTAGAAGAAATCCGTAAAGCTGCACCACAATTAGACTTCTTAGGTATTAACTATTATCAAAGTAACTGGATCAAATACCATAATGAAGAAAGCTATATCCATCATAATGGTACTGGTGACAAAGGAACTTCTGTCTTCCGTGTTAAAGGTATCGGTGAAGTTGTTAAAAACGAAGCAATCCCTACAAATGACTGGGATTGGTACATCTATCCACAAGGTCTATACGACATGATGGAACGTGTTAAACAAGACTATCCAGACTACAAAAAAATCTATGTTACTGAAAACGGCTTAGGTTACAAAGATGTACTTGAAGAAAACGGAGAAGTACATGATGACGAACGTATTGATTATGTAAGACAACACATTGAAGCAATCGAACGTGCATACGCAGACGGTATCAACGTTAAAGGTTACTTCATCTGGTCACTACAAGATATGTTCAGCTGGTCAAACGGCTATAATAAACGTTATGGTTTATTCTATATCGATTTCGAAACTCAAAAACGTTATGTTAAAGACAGTGCGAAATGGTATAAACAATTATCAGAAGATATTTATGGAAAGTAATTAAGTAAGACAAACCCCCTCAGGAAATCCTGAGGGGGTTTTGCTTTTCACATTTAATTTAATTACATCTGATTATGATGCATCTGACTGATTCATAGAAAGTATATTATTGTTTTGTATCTTTAAACTGTAAAATGCGTTGACCTATTTGATCTCTAACACGTTGAAAGACAGACCAGTCTTTGCCAGCAGGATCTTCGAAGCCCCAATGAACCTTTTGAACATGCTTTGGTACTGCAGGGCAGTGTGTATCCGCATGATCGCATAATGTTACCACAAGTTTAGCGCGATTTAATAATTCAGTATCAATTTTATCAGATGTCTGGTTACTGATATCAATAGCTACTTCTTCCATAGCTTTTATAGCTAGGGGATTTACCCCATGTGCTTCAATACCGCCAGACATGACTGTCCATTCATCTCCAAGAATAACTTTCCCAAAGCCTTCAGCCATTTGGCTGCGACAAGCGTTGCCTGTACAGATAAAATAAATGATAGGTTTTTCCATATTAAGTTCCTCTTTTCTAAATAAGTAATAGTGATAGATATAAACCAATCAGTGTGATAAATAGGACAGGTATCGTCACAATTACACCTGTTTTAAAGTAAACACCCCAAGAGATTTTAACGCCTTTTTGGGACAGTACATGTAACCAGAGTAAGGTCGCAAGGGAACCGATAGGTGTCATTTTAGGGCCTAAATCAGATCCGATGACATTCGCATAAATTAAACCATCTTTAATAATGCCTGATGCGTGTGCTTGATTAATCGCAATCGCATCAATCATGACGGTCGGCATATTATTCATAATCGCTGATAAAACAGCCGATAAGAAGCCCATGCCCATCACACCGCTGAATAAGCCGTGTTGAGAGAAAAGATCTATGATATTTCCTAATAGTGCTGTAATACCTACATTTTTAAGTCCGAAGACGACTAAATACATACCGATAGAAAATAACACAATATTCCAGGGTGCGCCTTTAATTACTGCTTTGGTGTGAACCGCTTTTGAACCTTTCGCAAGCAGTAAGAAGACCACTGCGACAATACCTGCGATAAATGATACAGGTATATTGAAAGACTCGCTGATAACATAGCCTATGAGTAGAACGGACAATACAACCCAGGCTATTTTAAATAATTTATCATCTTTAATTGCGCTGCGTGGTGATTTTAAAGTAGTCGCATCGAATTGTTTCGGAATGGCCTTTCTAAAGTAAAGATATAGCACTAAAATACTGGCCCCAAGTGAAAAGAGGTTAGGGAGTATCATATGCATCAAATATTCAACGAAACCAATATTAAAGTAGTCAGCAGAAACGATATTCACTAAGTTACTGACGACTAAAGGCAGGGATGTAGCATCAGCGATAAAGCCACTTGCGATAATGAATGGGAAAATCACGCGTTGATTAAAGTTCAAGTGGCGGACCATCGCAAGTACGATCGGTGTTAAGATCAGTGCAGCACCATCATTTGCGAAGAGTGCAGCAACTACAGCACCTAATAACATGATATAGACAAACATCTTTATCCCATTGCCTTGAGAAGCTTTCACCATGTGTAAGGCAGCCCATTCAAAGAAGCCGATTTCATCTAAGATTAAAGAAATAATAATCAGTGCGACAAAGGTTAACGTCGCATTCCAGACAATGTTCGTTACTTCACCGACATCGCTCATTGAGACAACACCAGTCAGTAGGGCAAGCAATGCGCCGACAAGCGCAGTCATACCGATATCTAGTCCTTTAGGCTGCCAAATGACGAAGATTAAAGTCAATATAAAAATAGAAATTGCTAGAAAAGTCACTGTGGTTCTACTCCTTTATGTATGGTATGACAGACACAATCTGCTTGGGATGTACCGATGTCATGAAGTTGATCTAACAGCAACGTATAAGTCTGTGTGTTTAAGCGGTAATAATGTTTATTACCATCCTGTCGTTTCGTAACTAAATGATTATCGACGAGTGCCTTCATATGATGACTGAGCGTAGGTTGAGTGACTTGAAAGTGAGTCAATAAATCATTTGCGCATAATTCACCGCAAGAGAGTATATTGAGAATCTCTAATCGAATAGGATTTGAGATAGCTTTTAAATAATGTGAGAGTATTTGATAATCCATTGAATCATCCTTTCATTAACAGATTACCAACTATATAGAGAGTTGTCTATATAGATGCGCAAAAAAACCTAGCAACCAAAAAGTTGCTAGGCAAGGTAGTGATTCAATTTATTATTTAACTGGGTTAGCAGTTTCATCTAATACTTTGTTTAAACCTTCGATGTTAGCTTTACCTTCAGTACGGAACCATTCTACTACAGCGTCTTCGCCTTCAGAGAAGTGGTCAGTAGCGCCTCTCCATGTAGCACGGCCACATAATACACCATTGAATGTAGAACCAGATTCTTTAGCGAAGTATAAAGTTTTTTGGAATAAGTCTGCAGATACACCTGCGCTTAAGTAGATGTAAGGTAAGTTAGTTGAAGCAGCTTGTTCTTTGAATGCTTGAGCAGCTTCTTCTTTAGTGAATAATGCTTTTTCACCAAATCCTTCAACATAGTTCATGTTTACAGGTACTTCTACTTTTAATACGTCTACGTTGAAACGAGGTTCAGAGTATTTTTTCATTGCTTCGTTTACTTTGTGTGCTTTTACTTTAGCGTATTCTTCAGAACCGCTGTCAGCGTTGTTAGCGTCATAAGAAACGATTTCTAAGAATAATGGTAATTCTTCAGCTACACATTCAGCACCTACACGTTCAACGAAAGCTTCTTTTTGATCATTGATAGCTTTGTCTTCGTCGATGTCAACATATACTAATAATTTAACTGCATCTGCGCCAGCTTCTTTTAAACGTTTAACAGACCAAACGTTTAATAAGTCAGGTAAACGACCTGGTTCTGAAGCATCGTAACCAGTTTTTTCATAAGCTAATAATAAACCAGCATTTTTAGCACGAACTTTAGTTGCTGGAAGACCATATTCAGGGTCTAATAAGATGCTTGATGCATATGGAGTTAATTCTTCAGATACATGTACTTTGAATTGTTCTAAATCTTCTGTTTTAGCATCTGCACCTAATAAGCGTTTTAAAGCGCCACGTTGGTCGATTGCTAATGCAGCGATATAGTTTTTGTCGTTTAATAAAGGTTTAATTGATTTTGTCATGATGAATGTTCCACCTTTTCAATTGTTATTTGATTACTGAATTTCTCAAAGTTGTTTAAATCAATATGTCCAGTTCGTGCTTCTAATGCATTTGAAATACCAGCAGCCATCGCAAATGTTGCTGAGTCTTGGATAGAAGCATCTTTAGAGATACCATAGCTGAAACCAGCTAAACTGCTGTCTCCAGAACCTACTGGGTTAATCGCAACGACTTTAGGAATATCAATGTTATAGACTTGTTCTTGATGACGTAGCAATGCTCCATTTTTACCTAAAGATAATAAGATATATGGAATATGCGCTAAGCTTTCGTCTAATAATTGATTTGCTAAATCGAAATTATCTGAGTTTGTAATTGCTTTAATCTCTTCATCATTTGGTTTAATTAAGAGAGGAGGGCAATGTTTAGAATGATTAACAGTATAGTTTAGTACTTGGCCAGAAGTATCTAAGCAAACAGGTACATTCTGTTTATTTGCGACTTCTAATAATTTGACGTAATAATCTTCAGGGAAGCCTTTAGGTAAGCTGCCTGAGATCGTAACTAAGTCAAAGTTAGAAATAATCGTATTGAAGTGTTCTAGGAAACGATCTTGAATTTCTTCAGGTTGTAATGCACCGCTTTCTAGAATTTCAGTTTGACTATTTTCACTTGTAACGGCGATACATAAACGAGTTGAAGCTGGTGAAATTGTAAAATCATGTTGGATTTTTGTTTCATCTAAGTTGTTTGTCAACCACTCGCCGAATTTACCGCCGATAATTCCTGTACATGTAACATCAATTCCTAGTTCACTCGCAACACGTGCTACGTTGATGCCTTTACCGCCAGCTGATTTGTAATCTTCGGTTGCACGTTGAACTGAATTGATTTCAAAGTGTTCTAAAGGGTAATTGATATCAATTGCAGGATTTAATGTAACGGTTAATAATTTGAATGTCATTAGTCGTGATATTCTCCATTATTCCATTTAGTAAGGAAATCATCGAACATATCTGGAGAGTAATGAACATCTTCAGGTTTTAAAGTTTCATCCATTGCTTTGATGATTGCTTCTTTTTCTGGAGTTGGTTCATATTCTGTTTCTGCAAATGTATCAACGATGTTTTTGATTAAGTCAACACCTGTAACCATACCGCCGGCAGCGATGATATTACAGTTGTATTCGCTTCTTGCTAAACGTGCACTTGTAGCATCACGTACTAATGCAACACGAGTTCCAGGAACTTTAGTAGCACTTGCGCTGATACCTACACCAGTACCACATAATGCAACACCAAAGTCTACTTCTCCTGTAGCTACTAAATGACCGATACGAGTACCATAGATAGGGTAGTGTGTACGTACATAGTCATAAGTACCGACATCAATAACTTCATGTCCGTTATTTTTTAAATAAGTAGCAACTTCTGCTTTAATATTTGTAACAATATGGTCACAACCAATAGCAATTTTCATAATTTAATATCCTCCCATTAACATAAAGAATTCAACATATCTACTCTGATTTGGTGACGTCCAGCGTCGTAGCCTGCTTTTAAGAATGCTTTTACGCAGTTTAATGCGTTTAATTTACCTACAACTTCGCTACCTAATACGATAACGTTTGTATTATTGTGTCTATGAGTCATTTTTGCTGATTGCTCATCAGAAACGGTTGCAGCAATAATATTTTTTTGTTTGTTTGCAAAGTTGAAAGGTGCAATACCGTAATTGTCGATGACAATGGCTTTCGTACCTTCGTGCTCTTGGACGTATTTAGTAACCTCGAAAGTAATTTCAGCAATGTTAGTTGCTTTACTGTTTACTGATAAGTCCTCAATTTCATACTCAGCATCTGCTAAAGATTCTAAAATGAAATCTTTTAATTCTTTTGACTGTGAATCACTATGAATAACAATAGACATAATAAACCCTCCTGTTCGAAAATGTTTGATTTTGTTCTTATCTAGAATATACACTCCATAGGGTAATTTGTCAATTTGATAGATTGTAAAAAATAGGTAAATCTATTGAGAATAGGGGATTTTAGAGAGAGTAAGCGGGGATATTTCAATAATTGGACAAAAAGAAAACGCACACGTTTTGTGTGCGTTAATGTTCGTATTGGTTTATAAAATATCAGTGTACTTTTGATAGGCTTCTTTGGTTGAATGCGGGATAGCGTCATCTGTAATAATCGCATCTAACTGATCAATTGGATAGAAAACAGAGAAAGCACGTGTATTGAATTTTGAACTGTCAGAAACAAGGTATTTCTTTGAAGATTGGTTCAAAATAATTTCATTGGCTTTACCTTCTTCTTCATTTGCGGTTGTCGCATCATTCTCGCTAATACCATTCACACCGATAAAAGCTTTATCAATATGTAATGATTTCAACATTGAGTTAGCGAGACGTCCAATGAATGATCCTGTTTTCTTACGGTAACGTCCTCCGATTAATACAATATCCATATGTTCTAATGCTTCATATTGTTGGAATATATACAGCGAATTCGTAATGATATGTAGACGCATGTCTTTAATGAAAGGATAAATAGCTTCATTGGTCGTACCAGAACCAATGAAAATCGTATCTTCATTTTGAATCAGATGACTTACTTTTTCAGCAATAACACGTTTTTGCTCACTATTAAGCTGCTGCTTTTCATCATTCGCAAGTTCATTATAAAACGTATGCGGTAATACAGCACCGCCATGAACACGTACGAGTAAGCCTTTTTGTTCAAGTTCTTTTAAATCACGTCTGACAGTCATTGCCGCAACATCCATATCATTGGATAAATAACTAACACTGACACTTCCATTGTTTTTTAAGATCGTTAATATTTTTTGATGACGAGATTCTTTTAAATTCAACATAAATCACAACCCGGATAATTTTTGATTTCATAATTATTATAACATAGTGAAAATTTTATAATGTCTTGTGTTCTAGAGTTATTTGGCATGGGCAAGTGCCTCAAAGAAGAGTTGTTTAAAGCGTGTTTTATCGACAGCTAAAACGACGTTCACTGGTTTTTCTTGTGTATTGTAATTTACAACCGTTGCGCCACGTGTGAATGCACCATTTAATTCTACATCGACTTTAGCATTTGCAGTTTTAAAGTGTTCTGGATGCAGTAAGTAAAGCATCGTGTATGCATCATACACAGCAATGCCCGAATCGAATTCATCACCATGATAATGATTGAACATATGATACAGCATGTTTGTTGTGTGGTTAATTGATTTTAATTCATCAATTGCCGTACTTGATAAACTTGCACCGCGTGCAACATCTAAACCAACCATTGTAATTGGCAAACCAGCATGAAAGACAATAGCTGCTGCTTCAGGATCACAGTAAATATTAAATTCAGCAGCGGGAGTGACATTACCACGTCCAGCACTGCCGCCCATTAAGACAATGGCTTTGATATTTGCTTTAACTTCAGGATACGTCTTAAACAACAATGCAATATTAGTTAAAGGTCCGATGGGGACAAGAGTAATAGGCTCATCCGCATCTAAGATTGTTTGATGCATTGCTTCTATCGCTTGATTAGAGGCAAGTAATTCTGGTGAGGGTTCTGGAAGTTCATAACCGCCCATACCTGTTTCACCATGTACGTGAGATGCATCAATAGGTGCGTTAATTAATGGTGCAGCTGCACCACGATGTACAGGTACATCACTGTCAAAGAATGCTTTCAGTTGCAACGCATTGCGCGTTGTTTTATCTATATTGACGTTACCGTGTACGGTTGAAATCATTTTTACATCAATCTCAGGGTGATTCAACGCAATGCTGATTGCTGCTGCGTCATCAATACCTGGATCAGTATCTATGATGATAGGGGTTTTCATATCTATTTCTTCCTCCTTTATTGTATTGATAAAATACGCTACTTATATATTCTATAATCCTTCAGCAAAATAGTCTAAATTTATGTATAAAAAAACTGGCAGGGGAGAACCCCAGCCAGTTTTTGTGCGTCACACGCAATTAAAAATGAATTACATATGAGCACTGTGTCCGCCGACCATAACCCAGTAAGAACCGATTACAGTAATTAGAGTAATGATAATGGCGAAGATAACTTTGAATAGTTGCGTACGTCCATCTTTACCTTCAGTTAAATGCATGAACATTAATAATTGAAGGGCAGCTTGGATGAAAGCAAATCCAAAGATAATTGTAATCTTAGCGTTAAGTGCTAAAGATGTGTAAATCGTCACGTATACTGCTAATAGTGTCAAGACAATTGAGGCAATAAAGCCAACTGTATGTTTTGCTATTGTATTCATCCGCTATACACCATCCCTATCATGTATACTGCAGTAAAGATGAAGACCCAAACAACATCTAAGAAGTGCCAGTATAAACTTACGATAAATAATTTTGGTGCATTGTCTTTATTAAGTCCACGTCTTGCAACTTGGATTAATAGACAAATGACCCAACCGATACCCAACGATACGTGGGCACCGTGTGTTCCTAACAAGATGAAGAAACTTGACCAGTAAGAACCGATTTTTGGTGTTACACCTTCATGTGCATAGTGAGCGAACTCGTAAATTTCTAAACCTACGAATAAGACACCTAGCAATAATGTGATAATCATCCAGATCATCATTAATTTTTGCTTTTCTTGTCTCATGTAATAAATTGAAATACCACATGTATATGAACTGATTAATAACGCAAATGTCATTAATAATACTAAAGGCATTTCGAATAAATCAGTTGTTAACTTACCAGCGTAATCACCGCCGTGTTGCATGATAAGCAACGTCGCAAATAGTGTACCGAATAAAGAGAATTCAGCTGTTAGGAAGATCCAGAAGCCAAACTTGTTCAAATTACCTTCATGCGATTGCGCATCAATTGTTTTTGTATCATGCATGACTTTCAGCCTCCCGTTCTTTTTCACGAGCTTCGCGAAGTTTTGCTTCAGTAGCAGCTACTTCAGAAGCTGGGATATAGTAACCATGGTCGACTTGGAAACTTCTGTAAACCATTGTACCTAATGTACCGATTAAGCAGATAATTGCAGGTACGATAGTTTCGAAAGTTAAGAAGAATGAACCAACAGTTAAGAAGATAGCCATGAAGAAACCAACTGGTGTGTTGTTCGGCATGTGGATATCTTTATAATTATGGTTATCTAAATAATGACGACCTTGTTTTTTCATATCTACAAATGTGTCTAAATCATCCCAATCTGGAGTGATTGCGAAGTTGTACACTGGTGGGATTGATGAAGCAGTAGTCCACTCAAGCGTACGACCGATACCCCATGAGTCGCCTGAAGCGATACGTGGTGATTTAAGGTGACTGTATACAATGTTAGCTACTAAGAATAAGAAGCCGACTGACATTAATAGTGCACCGATTGTAGAAATTACGTTTAACATGAACCAACCATCTGATGGCATGTAAGTGTATAAACGACGTGGCATACCATCTAAACCAAGAATGAATTGTGGCATGAAACATACGTTAAATCCAATTACGAATAACCAGAAGAAAGGAATGTTCAAGCGTTCATTCAATTTGTAACCCATCATCTTAGGATACCAGAAGATAAGTGCTGCTAAACAAGCGAACACAACACCACAAACTAATGTGTAGTGGAAGTGGGCTACTAAGAAGTACGTATTATGGTACTGATAGTCTGTTGATGCCATTGCTAACATTACCCCTGTAACCCCACCGATTGTGAACGTTGGGATGAAAGCTAATGAGAATAGCATTGGCGATTCGAATGAAATTCGACCTTGGTATAGCGTAGCTAACCAGTTGAATATTTTAACACCGGTAGGCACAGCGATTAACATTGTTGAGATTGAGAAGAATGAGTTGATTAAAGGACCATTACCCATAGTGAAGAAATGGTGAACCCATACTAAGAAACTCAAGAATGCGATTGCTGATGTTGCCCAGATCATACTCTTATGACCGAATAAGTGTTTACGTGCAAACGTTGAAATAACGTCTGAGAAAATACCGAATGCTGGAAGGACAACGATGTAAACCTCAGGGTGCCCCCAAACCCAGAAGAAGTTAGCCCAAAGCATTGGCATACCACCATTAACAACTGTGAAGAATTGAGTACCGAAGATACGGTCAATTGTCATCAATGCTAATGTAACTGTGAATACAGGGAATACTAGGATAACAATCAATGCTGTAACGAAAGTTGTTACTGTGAACATTGGCATTTCCATAAATTTCATAGTTGGTGTTTTCATTCGTAAGATTGTTACGAAGAAGTTAATACCTGTCATTAATGTACCAATACCTGAAAGCTGAATAGCTAATAGGTAGTAGTTAACACCAGGTCCTGGACTGAACTCGTTAGCAAGTGGTGCGTAGTTTGTCCAACCTGCAGCAGGTGAACCACCAATGATGAATGACATGTTGAATAGTAACATTGCTCCGAAGAATAACCAGAAGCTAATGTTGTTCATTACTGGGAATGCAACGTCGCGTGCACCGATTTGTAAAGGTACAACTACGTTCCATAATCCGAAAATGAATGGCATTGCCATGAAGATAATCATGATAACACCGTGTGTTGTAAAGATTTCGTTATAGTGGTTTGATTCCAAGAACGGGTTGTTCGGAATTGTTAATTGCGTACGAATTAAAATTGCATCAATACCACCACGGACGAACATTAATACAGCACAAATCAGATACATTAATCCGATTTTTTTGTGGTCGACTGTAGTAAACCACTCTCTGTATAGATATTTCCATAACTTAAAGTACGTGATTACTGCGATTACCCCGATAACTAAGAATGGCGCACCAATTTGTGCCATTGTGATCATCCAGTTACCATGAACGAGTAATTCATGCCATGGGAAATTCATTAATGTTCACCTCCATGATTTTTCTTGTGAAGCTCTTCAGCTTTTTCATCTTTAGCGCCTTTTTGAGCTTTTTCCATTTCGTCCATATTATGAGATTCTTCTTTCTTGAATTCATTATTATATGGTTTGTCGTTTGGTAAGATCATAGCATCCATACCGTGTCTCTTATACATAGCATTTGTAATTTGAGATTTACGAGCAGGATATTTTGAATCTGGTTCGCTTAATACGCCTTCAGTTACATCATAGAAGTTTGGATCTTTAGGTGTGTAATGGAAACGTTTGTAAGCATAGAAGATGTAATCAGGGTCAGCAGCTGGATCTACAAAGTCCATGTGAGTACCACTGAATGTCAACTCTTCATTCTTAGTTGTAGGTAGTAATTGTTTATCGAAAGTATCTTGAGAAAGTTTAGGTTCTTTCTTAGCTTTTTCTACCCATTTGTTGAATTCTGAGTTGCTAACTGCATGTACTGGGAATGTTTGACGAGAGAAACCTTCACCATTGAAGTTTGAGTTACGTCCACGGAACGTACCTTCTTGGTCAGCTTCTAATGTCCATTCCATTGTCATAGCAGTCATTGCATATTTTTGACCACCAAGTTGTGGAATCCAGAAACTTGTCATTGTATCCATAGATTGCAACTTGAATACAATTGGGCGATCTTTTGGAATCGTGATGTGATTCACTGTTTCAATTTTTTGCTCTGGATAAGCAAAGAACCATTTGAAACCTGCGCTTGTTGCATAAACGACGACAGGGTCTTTGTCTTTTGCAGGCGGTGCATCGTACTCATAAAGTGTTTTGACTGTTGGAATAGCCAAAGCAAGTAAGATAATAAATGGTACGGTGAACCAAATAGTTTCTAATAAAGCACTGTGATGTACTTTACCTGATTGTGTTGTATTTGTGTAACGGTATTTATAAGCAAATACTGCGAATAGAATAAATACAACCGCAACAATAACAAGCATAAAGATGATTGAATAAATAATCAGCCATTTTAAACTGCTTGCCATTGGCCCTTTTGGGTTAAGTACTTCCATATGTTCACAACCACTGAGTAAAATCAGTGAGCCAAACAATAGAAGCAAAGACTTAATTTTTGACACTTTATTGACCTCCTAATACTACAATTGTAGGGCTTAACAATAATTTTAGTTTATTATGCAATATTTACAAGTGGGTATAAGCAAATTTTTTACATAAAAATAAAGAAAGCCTTACAGACACTAGGCCTGACGGGCTTTCACAGATTTGTTAAATTTATGTGTCCATTTTGTGAATACTGACAAAAATGCCTGAAACCACAAAAAAAGGCGTTGTAGTTGAGAATGCTTATCAATTAAAGAATTGAAAGCGCTAGCACAAAAATACAAATTAAATATTTTAAAATAGTTTTTAATGACAAGTTACTTGACTTCTATGTAGCGTTCAGAAATATCTTTCGCTCCATCTGAATCAATGACTTGATATTCGACTTTATATTTACCGATTTTATTTGTGTCAACATAACCATTTACGATGATTTGATCTGTCAAATCGCCGTCTTCTTTATCATAAGCACTGATTCCGTTCAGTAAGTTGTAATTTTCGCCTTTTTGAATAATCGCATCTTCAACACCTTTAAGCTTTGGTACAGAGTTATCTGTAGCTTCAGCATTTAAATTAGGTGTAACAAGTGTCGCAGAAACACCAAGTGCTGAAAGTGACTGTAATAATTTGTTCATTAGTTTAGACCTCCGTATTCAATGGCTAATCATTAAGCTTCATAATTAAGTAAATCAATTACGCATTGAGCGCTTGAATTTTGTATTAGGTTCAATATATCGTGTTTCGTACTTTATTACATCCTACTATGGACGTATCCTTTATCACAAGACCAATTTTACTGAATAATTATGAAAATCAGATTAAAATAACGTTAAGTTTTCTCATTTGTCAAATATTTAGCGAAAAAACCACCAATAATTAAATATCTACTATCATTAGGAGGGAAAAGCGAAATATTAAAAAACATGGAATGAAGGAATACGTATACATATTTCATTAAAGGAGCGGGATTTTGAGTCCCGCGCAGCTGTTATGTACTTTCTAAATAGCAATAATTATAAAACGTTTAAACTTTGTCATATTGTCTATTTAAAATTGTGAAAAGTATTTGAAATGAGTTGCTTTAAAATTGTCTATTATGTGAACTGAATTCTTAATTGTTTTAATTTCGTCAAAAACGTATTATGATGAATTTGAGTCGAAGAGGGAGTGAAGTTAAATGTTATCTGAAAAAGATATGGATATTATTAAACAAACAGTACCAGTTCTTCAAGAAAAAGGTGTGGAAATTACGTCATTCTTCTATAATAGAATGTTCAATGAACACCCAGAATTACGCAATATGTTCAACCAAACCAACCAGAAAAAAGGTTTGCAATCCACAGCCTTAGCTCAAACAGTTTTAGCTGCAGCTGCAAACATTGAACATTTAGGTGCAATTATGCCTGTAGTTAAAGAGATTGCTTACAAACACGTTGCATTAGAAGTACCTGAATCAGGATACAAAATTGTTGGTGAAAACTTAATCGCAGCAATTATGCACGTATTAGATTTAAAAGAAGAAGATCCAATTATCCAAGCTTGGATTAACGCATACTGGGAAATTGCAGACGTATTCATTCAAGTAGAGAAAGATATGTATGCTGATATGTTATGGGATGGTTTCCAACCATTTACTGTGACAAACATTGAAAATGTCGCATCAGATATTAAAGCATTCACAGTTTCTTCAGATAAATATGATTTACGCAACTTTGAAGCAGGTCAATATATTACAGTTGATGTTTCAAGCGATAAATTACCATACAGAGCAAAACGTCACTATTCAATCGTTGGCGGAGATGAAGATACGTTAACATTCGCTGTAAAACGTGATGTTTCTGAAAATAGTGAAGGTGAAGTTTCAACTGTCTTGCATGATGAAGTGAAAGTTGGAGATGATATCAACTTAACAGCGCCAGTTGGTGCATTCAGATTGCACAACACTGACAAAAATCAATTATTCTTAGCATCTGGTATTGGTGTCACACCATTAGTATCAATGTATGAAAAAGCAATTGAAGTTGGTGTACCAAACATTCAATTCCTTCACAATGCAACAGATGTTAACGATGTACCATTTGCACAACGTTTAGCTAACGATGCTGCAGAAAATGAAAATGTCACTTATGAAATTCATGATCGTGAAGCGAATGGTTATATTACACAAGAAGATTTAAAACAATATGTCACTGAAGATACGGAAGTTTATGTATGTGGCGGTATTTCATTCTTGAAATCAATCGTTAATGAATTATATGAATTAGGTTTAGATAAATCACAAATTCATTTCGAAACATTCATTCCACGTTTAAGTGTAGATGTTTAATTTTAACTGAAAATAAATTTGTACAAATAGAAGAAGTTGTTCTTTCCGAACTTTCGGAGGGAACAGCTTCTTTTTGTTTGGAATTGAAATAAAACATAAAAAGTGTGCACAAGTATTAAATATTGATATGATAATAAAAAAGAAAGGGGATACATTTATGGATAAAACAGTGAAATTATTAAAAGACTTAACAGACGTGAACGGGATTGCTGGTCATGAATACAAAGTAAAACAATTGATGAAAGATTACTTAGCGCCCGTTTCGGATGAACTTGTAGAAGATAACTTAGGTGGCATCTTCGGTAAGAAAAAAGCAAGCAATGGGTCAAAAACATTAATGCTTGCGGGTCATTTAGATGAAGTCGGCTTTATGGTGACTAAAATCGATGACAACGGTTATTTAAAATTCACACCTGTCGGTGGTTGGTGGAACCAAGTTATGTTGTCTCAAAAAGTGACAGTAACAACTGATGATGATAAAGAAATCAGAGGAATTATTGGTTCTAAACCTCCGCATGTTTTAACGCCAGAACAGCGTAAAACACCAATCGATATTAAAGATATGTTTATTGATGTTGGGGTAGCATCGAAAGAAGAAGCGGAAAAACTAGGCATCGATATTGGTGACATGGTTACACCTTATTCGGAATTTGAAGTATTAGGAAATGAAAATTACTTAACAGCAAAAGCATTTGATAATCGCTTCGGTTGTGCACTTGCGGTAGATACTTTAAATAACCTTAAAGACGATTCAATTCAAGTCAATTTAGTATCTGGTGCGACAGTTCAAGAAGAAGTCGGTTTACGTGGTGCGAAAGTAGCCGCAAATAAAATTAAACCTGATCTAGCAATCGCTGTAGATGTTGGTGTTGCTTATGACACACCAGGGATGGCCGGTGGAGACCATGAAGCTGAGCTAGGCCAAGGCCCATTAGTTGTATTAATGGATGCCACAGCAATCGGACACTCTGGTTTCAGAAAACACGTGAAAAAAGTAGCGCAAGACAAAGGTATCGACATTCAATGGGATACAACGCCAGGCGGCGGTACAGATGCCGGCAGTATTCATTTAGCACACGAAGGTATTCCTTCAATCGTAGTAGGTGTGCCACTTAGATATATGCATTCAAACGTTTCTGTCATGCATAAACAAGATTATTTGAAAGCGGTAGAGTTAGTGACAGAAATCGTCAAAACATTAGATGATGATACAATCGAACAAATCATTTGGTAATCTAAAGATTGTTCGTACTTTCAAATTCATTATTAACGGTATAAAAAAGAGCGGTCGGCATCTACTTACACATGTAAGCAAGCCGACCGCTTTCTTATTAGATATCCCTCAGTATAGCTTTACTGAAATATGCGTCTTATTTTAAGCCTCTGCGCATTTTTTCAGCTAATAACGTATTGTTTAACACCATTGTAATTGTCATTGGGCCAACACCGCCTGGTACAGGTGTGATTGCGCCAGCGATTTCTTTTACTTCGTCGTATTCAACGTCACCTTTAAGTTTGCCGTTTTCATCTGGTGTGTTACCAACATCGATGACAACTGCGCCTTCTTTAACGTCATCTTTAGTTACTAAACCAGGACGACCTACAGCGCTGACAATAACATCTGCATTTTTAAGGTGTTTGCTCATGTCTTTTGAACGTGAGTGTAAAATTGTAACTGTCGCATTTTCTTGAAGTAATAATTTTGAAACAGGTTGTCCAACGATGTGTGAACGTCCGATAACGACTGCTTCTTTACCTTCTAAATCAATATCTGCATTTTTCAATAATTCCATAATACCAAGTGGTGTACAAGGTACGAATGTTTGTTCATCAATATACAATTTACCGATGTTTGCTGGGTTGAAACCGTCAACGTCTTTTGCTGGGTTGATTGTTTCTAGCACTTTTTGTTCGCTGACTTGTTTTGGAAGTGGTACTTGAACCAAAATTCCGCTCACAGAGTCATCGTTGTTTAAGCGTTCTAATTCATTTAATACTTCTTCTTCTGTAGCTGTTTCTTCTAAATGAACGATTTCAGAAATCATGCCGATTTTTTCAGCAGCTTTCTTTTTTGATCTTACATAGCTCATGCTTGCGCCGTCGTTACCGACAAGAATAACAGAAAGTTTTGGCGTATAGCCCTCTTTTTTTAACGCCTCAACTTGATCTTGCAATCCTTGACGATAATCTTTAGCAATTTGTTTGCCATCTAAAATTTTTGCAACCATGTGTAAATTCCTCCTAATAATTTTCGAACTTTCATTGGCGTTTTGAAGTGTAAAACAACAATTTACCATTAAAATCCGTAATTTTAATTGAATTTTCATGTGAAAGTTCGATTTTTGATTGAAAAAGCATGACTTGATTTGTTATGCTATATCTGTAATATACAACTTACTAGATTAAAATTTCAAATAATTGAAAGGGTGTTCAATTTGAAAGTGGCAGTTATTATGGGCAGCTCGTCTGACTGGGGTATGATGTCAGAAAGTTGTCAGATGTTAGATCAATTTGGAATCCCGTACGATAAGAAAGTAGTTTCAGCTCATCGTACACCAAAACTAATGTTTGATTTTGCGACAGAAGCAAGATTAAACGGGTATGACGTAATTATTGCAGGTGCAGGCGGTGCCGCACACTTGCCTGGTATGGTTGCATCAATGACGACATTACCAGTCATCGGCGTTCCGATTGAATCTAAGAGTTTGAAAGGATTAGATTCATTACTTTCAATCGTCCAAATGCCTGGCGGAATTCCAGTTGCGACAACTGCAATTGGTAAAGCAGGAGCGAAAAATGCTGGAATCCTTGCAGCGAGAATCTTAAGTATTCAAAGCGATGAAGTGAGAGAAAAGTTAGAAGCTTATCAACAATCACTAGTAGATAAAGTAGGAGAGATGCAAAGTGAACTTCAGTAAATTAAAGTTTGGATCAACTGTCGGTATTATTGGCGGCGGACAACTTGGTAAAATGATGGCGCAATCCGCTCAAAAAATGGGCTTTAGAGTCATTGTTTTAGATCCGGACAAAGAAGCACCATGTCAATATGTAGCACATGAATTTATTAATGCAGCTTACGATGACCTAGATGCATTAAGACAACTTGGTGAAGCTTCTGATGTTGTAACATATGAATTTGAAAACATTGCTGCAGATCAATTAGAAACACTCACAAAAGAATTTAATGTTCCTCAAGGCTATCAAGCCATTCATTTATTGCAAGACCGTTTAACAGAAAAACAAACGCTTGAATCAGCAGGTACAAAAATCGTACCGTATGCACAAATTACAAATGCTGAAGATTTAGAGCATGCTGTTGAAAAATTAGGTTATCCATTTATGGTGAAAACACGTTTCGGCGGTTATGACGGAAAAGGTCAAGTGCTTGTACGTTCTAAAGAAGATTTAGCAGAAGCTGAATCATTAATCGAAGTACAAGAATGTGTCGCTGAAAAGTTCTTAGACCTTTATAAAGAAGTGTCATTAACTGTAACAATCGGAAATGGCGGTCAAATCGTTTATTTCCCATTACAAGAAAACGAACATCGCAACCAAGTCTTATTTAAAACAATCGTGCCTGCACGTTCTGATAAAGAAGCAGAAGCGCGCACAGAAGTAGATAAGATTAAAGAAAAAGTGCATTTTGTGGGTACCTTTACAGTAGAGTTCTTTATCGATAAAGATAACCATCTCTATGTAAACGAAATTGCACCAAGACCTCACAATTCTGGCCATTATTCTATTGAAGCTTGTGACTTTTCACAATTTGATACACACATCCTTGCAGTCACTGGCCAAAAATTACCAGAACGCATTGAAATTTTAA
Organism: Staphylococcus simulans; assembly: GCF_047037175.1. GTDB lineage: Bacteria > Bacillota > Bacilli > Staphylococcales > Staphylococcaceae > Staphylococcus > Staphylococcus simulans_C. The sequence goes on from NZ_CP178241.1 coordinate 207,341, forward strand.
AACCCGCTGTCATGATGAACTTGCTTGGCAAAGATTTAGATTTACTCGAAGATGACTTCGGTGATCATCCTGAATGGCACGTTCATATTTATGGCAAAGCATCTAGAAAACCAGCACGAAAAATGGGTCACATGACAGTTTTAACTGATGACATTGATAAAACTGAACAAGACATGTTGGCAACCTTTAGAGGAGGAGCAAAATAATGTCATTATTATACGAAGGTAAAGCGAAACGAATTTTCTCAACAGACGAAGACGGCGTATTACGTGTGGAATACAAAGATGAAGTGACTGCCGGCAACGGTGCAAAAAAAGACCACATTGACGGCAAAGGACGTTTAAACAACAAAATCACTTCTATCATTTTTGAACACCTTAAAGAAAAAGGCATTAACAGCCATTTTATTAAACAAACATCTGAAACTGAACAATTGGTTCAAGCAGTAGAAATTATTCCATTGGAAGTGGTCGAACGTAATATTGCGGCGGGTTCTATCACAAGACGTTTATGTTTTGACAAAGGCCGTGAATTTGAAAAACCGCTTGTAGAATTTTTCTATAAAAATGATGATTTAAATGACCCTTTAGTAACAGAAGACCATGTGAAATTATTACACATCGCAACACATGATGAAATTGAACAATTAAAACAAATGGTATTAGAAGTCAATCGCGCATTAGTTGAATTGCTAGACAGCATCAACTTGCGTTTAGTTGATTTCAAAGTGGAATTCGGCCGCACAAAAGAGGGTCAAATTCTTTTAGCAGATGAAATTTCTCCAGATACTTGCCGTATTTGGGAAAAAGACAGTGACACTAACTTTGACAAAGACGTATACCGTGAAGACCGCGGTTCAATTATCGAAACATATCAAACTTTCTTAAATAAACTGGAGGATCTTAAATAATGAAAACTATCGAATTGCACATCACATTACAACCACAGGTATTAGATACACAAGGACAAGCACTTAACCGTGCCGTACATGACTTAGGCTACAACCAAGTAAATGATATCCGTGTAGGTAAATTACTATACATGACAGTGGACGAAGCAACAGATGAAGCGGTTCATAATATCGTTACAACATTAAGTGAGAAATTATTTGCTAACACAGTCATTGAAGAGTACAGCTATAAAGTAGTTGACGAAAAGGAGAATGCATAATGAAATTCGCAGTACTTGTATTCCCTGGATCAAACTGTGACAGAGATATGCTGAACGCAGCTTTGAAAACAGGTGTAGACGCAGAGTATGTTGATTACCGTGTGACATCTTTAGAAGGATTTGACGGCGTATTAATTCCTGGAGGCTTCTCTTTTGGTGACTACTTACGTTCAGGTGCGATGGCAAGTGTTGCACCGGTTATCAAAGAAGTTAAACGTTTTGCAGATGAAGGCAAACCTGTATTAGGTGTTTGTAACGGATTCCAAATCTTAACAGAAATCGGTTTATTACCAGGCGCATTATTACACAACGATTCACACTTGTTCGTCAGCCGTAATGAAGCGTTGAAAGTTGTCAATAATAACACACCTTTCACAAAAGCATATGCTGAAGGTGAAACAGTAGTATATCCAGTAGCACATGGTGAAGGTAACTACTATTGCACAAAAGAAATGTACGAAGCTTTAGAAGCTAATAATCAAATTATCTTGAAATATGCAGATAACCCTAATGGTTCTTATGACGATATCGCTGGTATTGTGAACGAAAAAGGTAATGTGTGCGGTATGATGCCTCACCCAGAACGTGCATTAGAATCAATTTTAGGAACAGACGATGGCGTGAAATTATTTGAGTCAATGGTAAATAGTTGGAGGGAACAAAATGCCTAAGTTTATTGAACCAAGTATTGAAGAAATTAAATCAGAACATTTATACCGTGATATGGGATTAACAGATGCTGAATATGATAAAGTAGTTGACATTTTAGGTCGTCAACCAAACTTTACTGAAATTGGTATTTTCTCTGTAATGTGGAGTGAACACTGTTCATACAAACACTCTAAACCATTCTTGAAACAATTCCCGACAACAGGGGAACATGTCTTAATGGGACCTGGTGAAGGTGCTGGTGTTGTAGATATCGGTGATAACCAAGCGGTTGTATTCAAAGTTGAATCACATAACCACCCATCTGCGATTGAACCTTACCAAGGTGCAGCAACAGGTGTCGGCGGTATCATTCGTGACATCGTGTCAATCGGTGCACGTCCAATCAACTTATTAAACAGCTTACGTTTTGGTGAATTAGACGAAATCCAAAACCGTACATTATTACGCGGCGTTGTAGCGGGTATCGGCGGATATGGTAACTGTATCGGTATTCCAACAACTGCTGGTGAAATTGAATTTGATGAACGTTATGATGGCAACCCATTAGTTAACGCAATGTGCGTGGGTATCATTGATCATGACAAAATTCAAAAAGGTACTGCGAAAGGTGTTGGCAACTCAGTCATTTATGTTGGCTTAAAAACAGGCCGAGACGGTATCCATGGTGCAACATTCGCATCAGAAGAATTAAGTGAAGAAAGCGAAAGCAAACGTCCTTCAGTACAAATCGGTGACCCATTCGTAGGTAAAAAATTGATGGAAGCGACACTTGAAGCCATCACTTACCCAGAATTAGTCGGTATCCAAGATATGGGTGCAGCTGGTTTAACATCATCTTCTTCAGAAATGGCAGCAAAAGGCGGCAGTGGTTTACACATGCGCTTAGAACAAGTTCCAGTACGTGAAGAAGGTATCTCTCCATATGAAATGATGCTTTCAGAAACACAAGAACGTATGTTGCTTGTAGTTGAAAAAGGTACAGAACAAAAATTCTTAGACTTATTCGATAAACGTGAATTAGACAGTGCTATTATTGGTGAAGTTACGGATACAGATCGTTTCGTATTAACTTACGATGGTGAAGTTTATGCTGATATTCCTGTAGAACCATTAGCAGATGAAGCGCCTGTTTATATCTTAGAAGGTGAAGCAAAAGAATATAATACATCTAAAAACGACTACAGCAATGTAGATGTGAAAGATGTATTCCATAAATTATTGACACACCCAACTATTGCATCTAAACGTTATTTATACGAACAATACGATCAACAAGTAGGTGCAAACACAGTAATTAAACCTGGTTTACAAGCCTCTGTAGTACGTGTTGAGGGTACAAACAAAGCGGTTGCTTCAACAATCGACGGTGAAGCACGTTATGTATTCAACCAACCATACGAAGGCGGTAAAATGGTCGTTGCTGAAGCCTACCGCAACTTAATTGCTGTTGGTGCAACACCACTTGCAATGACTGACTGCTTGAACTATGGTTCACCAGAGAAAAAAGAAATCTATCAACAATTAACTGACTCTACAAAAGGTATGGCAGAAGCATGTGAAGTGTTGAAAACACCAGTTGTTTCAGGTAACGTTTCACTTTATAACGAAACTAAAGGTACTTCAATCTTCCCAACACCAGTTGTAGGTATGGTCGGCTTAATCGAAGATATCGATTACTTAAATGATTTCCATCCACATGCAGGCGACAAATTATATGTTGTGGGTGAAACACGCGATGACTTCGGCGGCAGCCAAATTGAAAAATTATTATATGGTAAAGTCAACCACGAATCAGAAGCACTTGACTTATCAAACGAAGTTGAAAAAGGCGAACAAATCAAAGCGGCAATCAGAAGCGGCAAAGCATCACATGTACAAACTGTCGGTAAAGGCGGCTTATTGATTTCATTAGCTAGAATCAGTGCACACTACGGTTTAGGTGTAGATGCAACATTAGACGTAACTGATGCACAATTATTCAGTGAATCACAAGGACGTTATATTGTTGCAGTGAAAGCAGGACAATCATTAGATATTCCTAATGCACAAGAAATCGGAACAATCACTGAGGATGGCAAGTTCAAAGTATCAAATGGTCAAACTACTGTAGAAGAAAACGTGTCGACGTTAAACGAAATGTGGGAAGGAGCAATTCCTCAATGTATGACATCCGCGGATTAAATGAAGAATGTGGAGTCTTTGGAATTTGGAATCACCCCCATGCGGCAACTTTAACTTACATGGCATTGCATAGTTTGCAACACCGTGGACAAGAAGGTGCTGGTATTGTGTGCTCAAACGGCGAATCGCTGTTTGGGGCACGCGGCATGGGTTTATTAACTGAAGCGATATCAGATGCACAATTAGAATCACTACAAGGCTATCAACATGCAATTGGGCATGTACGTTATGCGACAACAGGTGCGAGTGAAATTGCCAATGTGCAGCCGTTCTTATTTAAACACTCAAAAGGTGATTTAGGACTTGCGCATAATGGTAACTTAACGAATGCTGTTCAAATTCGTAAGGCTTTAGAATCTGAAGGCAGTGTGTTCCAAACGACAAGTGATTCAGAAGTATTAGCGCATTTACTTATTAGAGGCAAATCTCCAAATATTAAATCAAACCAAAAAGCAGCGTTGAACCAAGTCAAAGGTGCTTTCAGCTGTGTAATGTTGAATACGAAACAACTTGCTGCGGTTAGAGATAATAATGGCGTACGTCCATTAATGTTAGGTGAAGTGGATGGTGCGTATTGTGTTGCAAGTGAAACATGTGCATTCCAAGCAATTGGCGCAACATACATTCGTGATATTGAACCGGGTGAATTAATCACATTCAGCGGTGATCAAGATATCGATTATGATACGTATACCAATCAAATTCATCATAATATGTGTTCAATGGAATATGTTTACTTTGCACGTCCTGATTCAGAGTTCCATAAGCACTCTATCTATAATGTGCGTAAAGCCTTAGGTAAGAAACTAGCAAGCGAGATGGGCATTGATGCTGATATTGTTATCGGTGTTCCGGATTCATCTTTACAAGCTGCTAAAGGTTTCTCTGAATATACAGGCATTCCAAATGAACAATGTTTACTTAAAAACCGTTATATCGGCCGTACGTTTATCACGCCAGATCAAAGTGTCCGTGAAAAACAAGTACGTATGAAACATTCACCAATCAGAGACGTCATTGAAGGCAAACGTGTCGTTGTCATTGATGACTCTATTGTGCGTGGTACGACAAGTAAATATATTGTGAAAGCTTTAAAATCTGCAGGTGCGAAAGAAGTACATATGGGTATTTCTTCACCACCATTAGTGGATCCATGTTATTACGGTATCGATGTATCTACACATGCAGAATTAATGGCAGCACAACATAGTGTCGATGAAATCAAAGACATGATCGGTGCAGACTCATTAACATATTTATCTGTTGAAGGCATGCATGAAGTGTTTAAAGAATTTGACTCAAAAGGCGAGTGTGACGCTTGCTTTACAGGCAATTATCCAATTGAAATTGTAGATCATCAATTACCAGAAGTTAAAGAACTTAAAAGAAGAGGAGTGTAAAGCTGTGGCAGCAGATTCTTATAAAAATGCCGGTGTGGATATTCATGCTGGATATGAAGCAGTTGAGCGTATGAAAAGCCATGTGCAACGTACAATGCGTAAAGAAGTACTAGGTGGACTAGGAGGTTTCGGTGCAGCGTTTGATTTATCACAATTAAACATGCAAAAACCTGTCTTAGTATCTGGTACAGATGGTGTAGGTACAAAGTTAAAACTTGCGATAGATCATGATAAACATGACACAATCGGTATCGATGCAGTGGCAATGTGTGTAAACGATATTTTAACAACAGGTGCAGAACCGCTTTATTTCCTTGACTACATCGCAACAAACAAAGTTGTACCTGAAGTTATCGAACAAATTGTTAAAGGTGTCAGCGATGGTTGTGAAGAAACAAATACTGCTTTAATCGGCGGAGAAACAGCTGAAATGGGCGAAATGTACCATGAAGGCGAATATGACTTAGCTGGTTTTGCAGTAGGCGCAGTTGAAAAAGATGAATATATCGATGGTTCAACAGTTAAACCAGGACAAGTGATTATCGGTTTAGCTTCTAGCGGTATTCATTCAAATGGTTACAGCCTAGTCCGTCATTTAATTAATGAATCAGGTGTGGATTTAAACGCTGAATTCGACAATGGCCGTACTTACTTAGATACTTTCTTAGAACCGACACGTTTATATGTTAAACCTGTATTAGCTGTCAAAGAACAAGTGAAATTGCATGCGATGACACATATCACAGGCGGCGGTTTCTATGAGAATATTCCACGTGCTTTACCAGAAGGTGTAACAGCAGAAATTGATGTACAATCATTCAACACACCTAAAGTGTTCGATTGGTTACAAGAAGCTGGCAGCATCGCGACTGAAGAAATGTACAATATCTTCAATATGGGTATTGGTTTCACATTAGTTGTAGATGAAGCAGATGCTGAAAAAACATTAGAAATCTTAAAAGGTCAAAATGTTGAAGCGTTCAACATTGGCAAAATTGTTGAAGGCAAAGAAGAACCAATCGAATTAACGGGGGTTAAAGCGTGACTAAAGTAGCGATCTTTGCGTCAGGTTCTGGCAGCAACTTTGAAAACATTGCACAACGTGTTCAAGACGGCAGACTAGACAATATTGAAATCACAGCACTTTATGTCGATCACGACGATGCGTTCGCGATTGAACGTGCAGAGAAGTTAAATATCCCTGTACACGTCACACTTCCTAAAACATTTGTCTCTAAAAGTGATTATGAACAACGCTTATTAGAATTGTTGAAAGAAGAAGAAGTGGAATGGATTGTACTTGCAGGCTATATGCGTTTAATCGGTCCAGATTTATTGAATGCGTATGAAGGCCGTATTTTAAACATTCATCCAGCTTTATTACCTAAATACAAAGGGATTGACGCAATTGGCCAAGCTTTTGAAAGCGGCGATAAAGTAACAGGTTCTACTGTTCATTATGTAGACAGTGGAATGGATACAGGTGAAATCATTGAACAAAGTCAATGTGACATCTATCCGGATGATACCAAAGCACAACTAGAAGAACGTATTAAAAATTTAGAATATGAACTTTATCCTAGAGTCATCGCAAAAATTATTCGATAAGAGGGGCAATTTCTAACATGAAAAAAGTAATTTTAAGTGTATCAGACAAAACTGGCATTGTAGACTTCGCGAAATCATTAGTTGAATTAGACTATGAATTGTATTCTACAGGCGGCACAAAGCGTGCGCTAGATGAAGCGGGCGTTCCTGTTAAATCTGTTTCTGATTTGACGCAATTTGATGAAATCATGGACGGTCGTGTAAAAACACTTCACCCAGCAGTGCATGGCGGTATTTTAGCTGATCGCGACAAACCTGAACATTTACAACAATTAAAAGAAAAAGGCATCGATCTTATCGACATGGTTGTCGTTAACCTATATCCATTTAAAGAAACTGTCGCAAATCCGGACGTGACTGAAATGGATGCGATTGAAAACATCGATATCGGTGGACCAACAATGTTGCGTGCAGCTGCGAAAAACTTCAAACACGTTACAACAGTTGTAGATCCAACGGATTATGACACAGTGATTGAACACCTTAAAAACAACACATTAGACGAAGCATTCCGTAAATCATTAATGATCAAAGTATTTGAACATACAAATGATTACGATAATGCGATTGTAAACTTCTTCAAAGAAAATAAAGAACCTTTACGTTATGGTGAAAACCCACAACAAACAGCTTATTTTGTACGTACATCAGATGCGAACAATACGATTGCAGGCGCTAAACAATTACACGGGAAACAATTAAGCTTCAACAACATTAAAGATGCTGATGCGACATTAGCACTAGTTAAGAAATTCGAAGAACCAGCAGCAGTAGCGGTTAAACATATGAACCCATGTGGTGTTGGTGTTGGTGAATCTATCGAAGAAGCGTATCAAAATGCGTATGAAGCAGATAGCCAATCTATCTTTGGCGGTATTGTTGCGGTGAACCGTCCAGTATCAAAAGAACTTGCTGAAAAATTACATTCAATCTTCTTAGAAGTTGTCATTGCACCTTCATTCACTGAAGAAGCACTTGAAATCTTGACTCAAAAGAAAAATATCCGTTTATTAGAAGTGGATATGACACTTGATCATGATGAGCAAGAATTTGTATCTGTATCTGGCGGTTATTTAGTTCAAGATAAAGATACAAAAACAATTTCTCGTGATGATATGAAAGTTGTGACTAAAGTTGAACCAACTGAAGCACAATGGAAAGCAATGGAATTAGGTTGGAAAGTTGTTGCGGCTGTTAAAAGTAACGCAGTCATCTTAAGTAACGACCATCAAACAGTGGGTATCGGTGCGGGTCAAATGAACCGTGTCGGTTCTGCAGAAATCGCAATTGAACGTGCGATTGAAATGAATGACAATGTAGCATTAGTTTCAGATGGTTTCTTCCCAATGGATGACACAGTAGAATTAGCTGCGAAAGCAGGTATCAAAGCAATCATCCAACCAGGTGGTTCTATTAAAGACCAAGACTCTATTGATATGGCAGACAAACACGGCATTGCGATGGTAATGACAGGTGTACGTCACTTCAAACATTAATCATTCAGGAGGAAAATGCTAAAGATGAAAGTATTAGTAATCGGAGGCGGAGGACGTGAACACGTCCTTGCGCACAAATTAAATCAATCTGAACTTGTTGACCAAGTGTATGCAATTCCTGGAAATGCAGCAATGGAAACTGTCGCTGAAGTGCACGGTGAAATTGCTGAAACTGCACATGATGAAATTGTAAAATTTGCGGTAGATCATGATGTTGAATGGGCAGTCATCGGTCCAGAACAACCTTTAACTGAAGGTTTAGGTGATAAATTACGTGAAGCAGGTGTTAAAGTCTTCGGTCCAGGTGCGAAAGCTGCACAAATTGAAGGCTCTAAATCATTTGCGAAACGTATCATGGAGAAATATGATATTCCAACTGCGGAATATGTAGAAGTGAATTCTAAATCTGAAGCTTTAAACTATGTGGAAGATTGTAAGATTCCTGTTGTCTTGAAGAAAGACGGACTTGCGGCAGGTAAAGGTGTTATCATTGCGATGACACGTGATGAAGCGAAAGAAGCAGTGGAAACACTTTATCCTGAAGAACAAGGTAAAATTGTCTTTGAAGAATTCTTAGAGGGTGAAGAATACTCTGTGATGACGTTTGTAAACGGTGATTATGCGGTACCTTTCGATACAATCGCGCAAGACCATAAACGTGCGTATGATGGTGATAAAGGTCCAAATACAGGTGGTATGGGTGCGTATTGCCCAGTCCCTCATATTTCAGAAGATGTACTAAAACGTACAAATGATGAAATTGCACAACCGATTGCGAAAGCCATGCAAGAAGAAGGTTATCCATTCTTCGGTGTGCTTTATATCGGTGCGATCTTAACTGATGAAGGACCGAAAGTTATCGAGTTCAATGCACGTTTCGGTGATCCAGAAGCGCAAGTATTATTAACACGTATGGAAAGCGACCTAATGCAACATATCTTAGACTTAGAAGCACGTCGACCAATCGAATACAAATGGAAAGACGATGCAGTTGTAGGTGTGATGTTAGCATCTAAAGGCTATCCTGGTTCATACGAAAAAGGTGTGAAAGTCAGCGGCTTTGAATTAGATGGACAAACATTTGTCAGCGGTTTGAAAAAAGAAGGCGACGATTACGTCACTTCTGGCGGTCGTGTTATCTTAGTCATCGGTGAGGGAAAAACAGTTAAAGAAGCCAAAGCGAATGCTTATAAAAAAGCAGATGCTATTGACAGTGAAGGTTTATTCTATCGTCGTGACATCAGTGATAAAGCAATCAAACATGAAGCATAATTAAATATACATTGTCTTAAAAACAGCCCTACATTGTGTAGTGGCTGTTTTTTGGTATGCAGTGAAAATACATAAAATGAGTTATTGTTAAGTGGTGTGCCTTTAATCACGAATGTGTAAGGTGTAGAAAATAAAAAAGCAAGGAAGCGATGACTTCCTTACTCTTCAGGGATTGATTTCGCCATATCAATATAGGCTTGTTTATAGCCTGCGATAAAGCGTGAACTATGTTTATTGAATATTTGACGCCATTTCCATGCTCTTTTACGTTTTTTAATGTAGTTGTTTAAACGGCGCTTTTTATTTTTAAGTTTTGACATGGTCTCAATTTCTTTAACGGCTTGTTGATAGCCTTTTTCGTATGCATCATTACGTTTTTTCATGAAACTTTGCCCCCAATCTTTCTGTGTGAATCTGATTATTTTAATTATAACATGTATAACACTTTTGATTTAATCAAATGATAAGAGTTAAGTATAAAAAATGCAGCAAACGGTTGAATCGGTGACCGTTTACTGCTGGGAAAAATATGGATGAATGAAAATGTAAATATTGGTTGGGCTGCAGCTCGACTACCACAGCCCGATGAAAATTTTAAGAACTATAACGGCTTGTGTCAACCACGTACGTCAGTTATTCCTGTAATTGGTAAATAATGAGCTAACATTACAGAAATAATTAAAATCGCCGCAAATAATAAGATAAATAAGAAATCACGATAACTAAAGGGTGCATAGTAATAATAGGTTCTTTTGCCATCTTTAAATCCTTTTTTCTCCATTGCGACTGACAGTTGATGTGCTTTACGTATGTTTTGACTTAATAATGGAATGATTAAGTGTTTAATACGTTTGAAGCCACGATAGTTAGATTTATCAACCATGCGATAACGCATTTTCAATGATTTACGTAATTGAATAAATGAACTGATAATCAACGGTACCATTCTGATTGCGGCCATAAAGGCATACGCAACTTTTGGTTTCACACGTAGGTGCTGCATCAAGCTATAGAAAATCATCACAATCTGCGACGTAAAGGCTATGGCTATGCCCAAGAAGGTTACCGTATCTGTACGCATAGATAAATGTAGTCCTCTAACTAAACTTTCTGTCGTGATATGGATAAAGCCTAATTTAAATAGCGTATGTGTGCCATCTCCATAGAAAATCATGAAGAGTGCAGAAATGAGACTGAAGATGACCGTATAGAGCACAAATAGGGCAGTCACTTTCAGTTTCATCCCGCCGAAAATGATTAAGAATAAAAACATCAAAGCGGTTAAGTAAATCATCACATCAAAGTTGTGAATGAAAATCACAAAGAAGAATAAGAAAATACCTAAGCCTAATTTCGTAATGATATTAACTTCATCTACGAAGGTGAAATACTTTTTCCATGCTTCATACATTTGTTTCACCTTCCATTTCAAATAACACTTCTTCACATAATAAATGGTCGCGTAATTCAATGCGTCTTGTTGGATAGCGTTCAATGATGTTTGGATCATGTGTTACCATAATAATCGTTTGACCTTGTGCAACGCGTTGTTGGAAGAGGTCTAATAAATTAAATGTATTGTGACTGTCTAAACCAAATGTCGGCTCATCCAACAAGATAATGTCTGCACGTGAACTTAATGCAGTTGCGACACTTAAGCGACGTTTTTGACCCATAGAGAGTTCGAACGGGTGATGGTCGTGTACAGCTTCTAAGTTTAAAAGGGCGATAAGTTTTTCCGTTTCAGCTTTCGCAGTATCACCGCTGAAGTTGATGAAAATTTCTTCATAAACTGAATTCGTAATAAATTGCAGTTCTGGATTTTGATAGACCAAGTACATATGTTGGGCGGCTTCTTTAATTTTATGAAGCGCCTTGCCATCATATGACATATCCCCACGGTATTTAATCAACTGCATCATTGATTCAAGCAACGTGGTTTTGCCTGCACCGTTTTTCCCTGTAATGGTAATCCACTCACCATCACCAATCGCAAGTTCAGGCACTTGTATTAGTGTTTTCTTACCGCGTATCACTTCACCGTTTATATACTTGAAGCGCGGTGAAATGTCTTTATTTGGTGACAATGTCGCTTGTGGCGCATGTTTCCAAGCATTGGGATGCCAAACACCATATTCTGTTAATAAATCTTCATGTTGTTTTAAAATGACGTCTGGTGTATTATCCGCAATAATATTTCCGTGATGATTCATTAAGATGACACGATCAACATGTTCCCAAATATGTTCTACTTTGTGTTCTACAATTAAAACTGTTTGGTCTTGCCACATGTCTTTAATTTGATTCCATAAATCTTCTGTCGCATCGACATCTAACATGGCAGTCGGTTCATCTAAGAATAAAGTATCTGCTTCTTGAAGTACCGTTTCTGCAATCGCCAGTTTTTGTTTCATCCCGCCACTTAATTGATGTACCGTTTGTTTCGGTCCAACTTCTAAGTCGACAGAAGCTAATGCTTGTTGAATTAAAGCATCCATCTCTTTTCTCGGCACTTGCTTATTTTCTAAGACAAATGCGAGTTCTTCATAAACCTTCGGCATACAAAATTGTGTGTCTGGGTCTTGGAAGATGACGCCGCTATTTAAATCGACTTCCAATGCATCATATTTCATTGGAAGTTCGATTAAATTTGGCACAATGCCGCTTAATACATTTAATAAAGTACTTTTACCGCAGCCTGAAGGGCCGAGTAATAAGACCTTTTGCTTATCAGGTATTTCTATATCTAAACCATCAAATATTTTATCTGGTGCATTTGGGTATTTCAGTCGTAAATTTTGAGCAAGTAACACGTTTATGTCTCCTTACAAGTTGTCATAATCCTTTTTAGAAGCAGGGCGGAATAATTTTGTAACCCCTGTTTGATCCAAAGCTTTGACAAGAAAATATGGGAAAATCCCAGCAAGTACAATCCCGCTGATACAACGGAAGAATACATATAAGAATAAGTTCCAACCCGCAACTTCACCTAAATAGCCGTAGTAGAAGTCAATAGGGAATGTAATTAAAGCGGCTGCTAAACCAGCAAGTACAGCAACCATTAAAGTACGTGATTTATAACGGAAAATCGCAAAAATAATCTCACAAGCTAAACCTTGTAGTAAGCCGTAAATAATGGTTGCGATATCAAATTGTCCCATTACAATTGTTTCACCGGCACCTGCAGCAAATTCAGCTAACAAGGCAATACCGGCTTTAGGAATGATTAAGTATGCGACAACTGCTGCAGCAAACCACATTCCGTATGATAATTCCTCTATGTGTAAACCACTCACTTGCATGGCTTTGTACACGAGATTCCAAATGTTGTAAATGATAGCAAAGATGACTGCGATTAAGACAGTAACTAAGATATCTGAAAGCTTAAGTCCTTTAGACATGATGTCAATTCCTCCTATAAAAACAAAAAAAACACGCAAACTTGTCTAGCAAGCAGCGTGAAAATGAGCATTAGAATAACCTGGTTCTACCCTGAATTTACAAACCAGTTTAATCAGTACACTTTCCTACGCTAGTCTCAGCTAGATCAGGTTCGAAGGGTTTGAAGCTCATGGCTTCATCTCAGTTCGAAACACCCCTAGTGTATTTCTTTATTAGATTTATACTAAATGTATGCTTTTTCATAGTTTCTGTCAAGGTGGTTTTAGATTTAAGTACAACAGAAAGGGTATGGAAATGGCAAGTTCATATTAAGTTTAAGTTAAATTGTGTCTTAAGGATTGAGCATAGCGTCTGAGTCTAATATACTACCATAGAATGATTTGCTTTAATTTTTAAAGACACAATGGAATTGTTCATATATAATAACTATGAGGTGAAAAACATGTCGTATATAAAGAAGCACGCTGAAATCATTTATAGTTTGATTATTGGCATTGTTTCACTTTTCATTGGAATCATTGTCTTACTCAATTTATCATTTATCCATAAACTTGCTAAAGGAAGCAAGGTTGACATACATATTAGTAATGTGTGGGATTTCATCAATGCTTTCTTTGTTGAAATAATACGGATTATGAGTCAATTTATTGGTCATTTTCCAGTGGTCAGTGCCATTTTGATTATCTTATTTGGTGTTGCATTGCTGTGGATTGGCTACTTATTATTTATGACTACAAAATATGATTATGATATCTCAATTTTCTTCCTTATAATAGGAATCTTTTTCTTTCTCGTCACAATTGTCTTTATGACTCAAGTTTACGGTTTCTTTGCGATTGTATTCGTGATTCCGTTCATAGTGCATATTGGTTACATTGTGTACAAGGATGAGTTGAACAGTGCGCATCAGAAAGAACATTATTTATGGATTATCTGTACGTACGGATTCAGCTATTTAATTTCTCAAATTTCGTTATACGGAAGAATTGAAAGTCATGAGATTGCGTTAATTGATATTTTAAGTGTCAATGCATTCTTCCTTGTGATGTGGTGCTTAGGTCAAATGTCGATTTGGAATTTCTTATTCCTTAGAAGATCGTTGCCGTTAACAAAAGCAGAACTAGGCGAAGAAATGTTGTATTCACGTACGGATAAGAATGGCACAATCAGTCAAACGAAAGAACAATTGCGTGAATTCCAAGAGCGTACGCAAGAATTAACATATCGAACACGCAGAAGTATTGATTTAGAAAAAATCAGAAGAAAAAGAGATAGCATTAAAAAATCAATCAAAGATAAAGTGAATCTGCAAGAAGATGATTTTCCAAATTGGATGCGTCGCCCGAAATGGATTAAACCAGGCATCATTGAATTGATTTGTGGTGCGATTTTATTCCTATTTACGTTGTTAGAGTTAAATAACCGTAACGCCCTGTTTATGTCAGGGGATTGGGAATTATCACAAACATCTTATGTGATAGAGTGGATTACACTCTTCTTGTTATTGCTTGTGATTATCGCTTATATTATCACAACACTGACGCATTTCTTACGCGGTAAAATGTATTATGTGCAGTTGTTTATGGTCAGCATTTTATTCTTTAAATTGCTTACAGAGTTTATCAACATCATGATTCATGGATTGTTGTTATCCATCTTCATTACACCAATCTTATTGATTATGCTTGTGGCCATCACGATTGCATTTATTATTCAATTACGCACACCGGTTAATGCAGAATCACGTAAAGGCTGAGAAACTTAGTTTCTCAGCTTTTTTTAATGGATTTAAGACGTTCTTTTTAGAAAGGAAGCGTCTGATACGTTAAGATAAAAGTAACTACACATAGAAGGCGGAATAATAATATGAAGACTGCAATATTAAATAAAGGTAAAGAACAAAAATATTTAAATCAGTATCCTTTAGTGGATGAAGAAGATATTTATGAACATAGCCATTTAGAAGATGGTGATATTTTTCATATTGTCACTGATGATGGCAAATACATCGCGACGGCTTATGTTGGACGCCAACATAAAGGGTTAGGCTGGGTATTAAGTTATGATGCTGAAGCGGCTATTAATCAAAGTTTTTTCGAAGCTTTATTTGAAGATGCTTTAGCATATCGTCAATATTACTTTGACATTGATGGTACGAATGCATTTAGATTGTTTAATGCAGAAGGAGACGGTGTCGGAGGTTTAACGATCGACTATTATGATAAACATTTATTAATTCAATGGTATTCAAAAGGAATTTACGCGTTCAGAGATGATGTTTTGAAAGCTGTTGAAGCGGTCTTTCCTTATACGTCAATTTTTGAGAAGACACGTTTTAAAGACAGTGAAGTATCTAGCGGTTTTGTAACAGGGGAAGCACCGGAATTTCCAATTATCATTGAAGAAAACTTTACATTCTATAATGTAGATTTAGATGATGGTCCGATGACAGGGATATTCTTAGACCAAAAAGAAGTACGTAAAAAATTACGAGATGTCTATGCACAAGATCGCAGTGTCTTGAATTTATTCAGTTATACTGGTGCATTTTCTGTGATTGCGGCACAAACAGCAAAAGAAACAACAAGTGTCGACCTAGCGAATCGTTCTAGAGGTTTGACAGAGGAGAACTTTGGGGTAAATGGTATAGACCCGAAAACACAATACATTTACGTGATGGATACATTTGACTTTTATCATTATGCGGCGAGACATAATATTGTTTATGACACAATTGTTATTGACCCGCCAAGTTTTGCGCGCAATAAGAAAAAAGTCTTTACGGTCCAAAAAGACTATCATAAGTTGATTGAAGAAGCTTTACCTATTTTAAATGATGGGGGTACATTGATTTTAAGTACAAATTCTAGTGCATTAACATCTAAAGCGTTTAAAAATATGATTAAAAAGACATTAGATGCACAAGATGTTGATTTTGAAATTATTGAAGCTATGGGGCTTCCAAAAGATTTCAAAACACATCCGCACTATAAACCATCAAAATATTTAAAAGTAGTCTTTGTTCGGGTATCAGAGAAAGTGGAAGAAGTAATCTACGAGGAGGACTAACATGGGGTTTAAAGATAAATTTATTAAAAAATCTACCGATAAAATTGGTAATAAAGTATTGAAAATTGACCCAGTTGTCGGAAAAGGACATTTACCTACAAGTATTGAAGATTTAAATAAACGACGTGAACGTGCTGAAGAGCTCGTGAGAAAGAAAGCATTGCTTTCCTCTTCAGCTAGTATCGTTCCGATTCCGGGATTGGATTTCGGTGTCGATTTAAAGCTGATGAAAGATATTATCGAAGATATAAATAAAATCTACGGTTTAGATCATAAAGAAGTCAATCGCATGAGTGATGACTTGAAAGAACGCATTTTCGTTGCGGCATCTATTCAAGGGAGCCAATTTATCGGACGCACCGTTTCAAAAGGTATTTTAAAAATGGTGGTTAAAGATGTAGCAAAACGTACAGCTGCGAAACAAACGAGATGGTTCCCAGTTGTCGGTCAAGCAATCGCTGCATCAATCAGCTATTATTTCATGAAAAAAATGGGTAACGAACATATCGAAAAATGTGAAAGCGTTGCCAAAAAATTACTGAACAATTAAGTTGCCAAATAATTGTGCATATTTTCACAAAAACGCTAAAATCACGGCCCTGTATGGGTTAAACAAATTGAATTTACCTTCATTTTTTGGTAATGTTAAGGTGTAATAATGTTCAGGTGAGTCACTCACCAATTAATGGATGCGAAGGAGAAAGATTATTATGGAACAACAATCATACACTATCATCGACGAAACAGGTATTCATGCTCGTCCAGCTACAATGCTTGTACAAACTGCTTCAAAATTTGATTCAGATATTCAACTTGAATACAACGGTAAAAAAGTCAACTTAAAATCAATTATGGGTGTTATGAGCTTAGGTGTAGGTAAAGATGCTGACATTACTATCTATGCTGACGGAAGCGACGAAGCTGATGCAATTCAAGCTATCACTGATGTTTTAACTAAAGAAGGTTTAACTAACTAATATGACTAAAAATATTAGAGGGATTGCGGCATCTGACGGTGTCGCAATTGCAAAAGCTTATCTGTTAGTAGAACCTGACCTATCGTTTGATAACGGAACAGTGACTGACACAGAAGCTGAAGTTGCAAAATTTAACGGCGCACTTAACACATCAAAAGTTGAATTGACTAAAATCAGAAATAATGCCGAAAAACAACTAGGTGCAGATAAAGCAGCTATTTTCGATGCACATTTATTAGTGCTTGAAGATCCAGAACTTATCCAACCTATTGAAGACAAAATTAAAAATGAAAATGTTAATGCTGCTCAAGCGTTAACAGATGTTTCAAATCAATTTATCACAATATTTGAATCAATGGACAATGAATACATGGCAGAACGTGCAGCTGATATCCGCGACGTTTCTAAACGTGTATTAGCACACATCTTAGGTGTGGATTTACCAAATCCAAGTATCATTGATGAAAGTGTCGTTATTATCGGGAATGACTTGACACCTTCAGATACTGCACAATTGAATAAACAATATGTGCAAGGGTTTGTAACTAACATTGGAGGCAGAACATCTCACTCAGCAATTATGAGCCGTTCATTAGAAATCCCAGCAGTCGTTGGTACTAAAACGATTACTGAGGAAGTTGAAGCAGGCGACATCATTATTGTAGATGGTATGACAGGCGATGTTATTGTCAATCCAAGTGACGAAGTAGTGGCACAATATCAAGAGAAACGTGATAACTTCTTCAAAGATAAACAAGAATTACAAAAATTACGTGATGCTGAATCTGTAACAGAAGATGGCCATCATGTAGAATTAGCTGCAAATATCGGTACACCAAACGATTTACCTGGTGTTGTCGAAAACGGTGCAGAAGGTATCGGATTATATCGTACTGAATTCCTATATATGGGTAGAGATCAAATGCCAACTGAAGACGAACAATTTGAGGCTTACAAAGCGGTCCTTGAAGCAATGAAAGGTAAACGCGTAGTTGTTCGTACATTAGATATTGGTGGAGATAAAGAATTACCATATTTAGACTTGCCTGAAGAAATGAACCCATTCTTAGGTTATCGTGCAATCCGCTTGTGCTTAGCACAACCAGAAATTTTCCGACCGCAATTACGTGCGTTATTACGTGCATCAGTATACGGAAAATTAAACATTATGTTCCCAATGGTTGCGACAATTCAAGAATTCCGTGATGCGAAAGCATTATTAGAAGAAGAACGTCAAAACCTTAAAAATGAAGGCGTTGAGGTTTCAGATGATATCGAATTAGGTATCATGGTTGAAATTCCATCAACAGCATCTCTTGCTGACGTCTTTGCGAAAGAAGTAGACTTCTTTAGTATTGGAACAAATGACTTAATTCAATATACAATGGCAGCTGACCGTATGTCAGAACGTGTGTCTTATTTATACCAACCATACAACCCAGCTATTTTACGCTTGATTCACCGTGTTATCGAAGCGTCTCATGCTGAAGGTAAATGGACAGGTATGTGTGGCGAAATGGCCGGAGACCAAACTGCAATTCCATTATTGTTAGGTCTTGGATTAGATGAGTTCTCTATGAGTGCAACATCAATCCTTAAAGCACGTCGCTTAATCAGAAGCTTAGGCGAAGCGCAAATGAAAGAACTCGCAGCGAAAGCAGTAGATTGTGCAACTTCTGAAGAAGTTGTCGCATTAGTTGAAGACTATACGAAACGTGCATAATCAATACTAGAAATATGAATAAAACCGTGATGAAATGAATCTCTGATTCTTGTTCATCACGGTTTTATTTATTTGCGATCATTTACAAAACATTTGATGTGCTATTTAACTTGTTTGTATTTAATTACTACTTATAAAGTGTTCATTTTTACGAATTTGTGACAGTTATTTAAATTCTATACAAATATAATGAAAACCTTGATTAGAATGATTGTAAACTAGCATATGAGAGCGTAACATATAAGGTACTATGTCTATAAACCCGATAGCAGAATTGTTTAGACCCTTTAACTTAATGGTAAATGAAAATAGAGTGCATTCAATTTTAAATTAGTTTTGATCAAGGTGAAGCAGCGTGTTGATTTTATCTATGTCGACTTGATACATAGGTGTCTCACCGATTAAGATAAATGGCGTTGAAAATGCATCAAAATCAATCATTTCATTGCGATATTGTGAATTGGAAATGTTTTTCTCAGTATATGAGATTTGATGATGATCGAGATAATTTTTCACGAACTGACACGGAGGACAATCGTTTTGTGTATAAATAACTACATTCGTCATGGTTTCATCTTCCTTTACTTTTCTTTGATGTGTTTACTTTATTAAAGGAAAAGTTAAAAATCAAGTCAATTTTTGAAATTGAATGTTTTAAATGTAAGACGATGCTGTTTGATTCATTTTTTCATATTTCAACTAGAGTGTGCGGGCAATGGACAGAAATAAAAATATAGAGAAAAATAGGGTGATATTATGGAAGCAGTAGAACTGAGCAGATTTTTAACTGCCATGACCTTAGCTGTGCATATTATCTTTGCGACAATTGGTGTGGGGATGCCACTTATGTTCGTAATTGCTGAATTTCTTGGGATTAAGAGAAATGATGCTAAATATATCACATTAGCGAAAAGGTGGGCCAAAGGTTATGCGGTAACTGTTGCGGTTGGTGTTGTAACAGGTACCATTATTGAATTACAGTTGTCATTGCTTTGGCCAGAATTTATGAAGATTGCAGGTCACGTGATAGCATTACCGCTCTTCATGGAAGTCTTCGCTTTCTTCTTCGAAGCGATATTCCTTAGTATTTATTTCTACACTTGGAAACGATTCAAAAATAAATGGACGCACTTAATTATGGGTATTCCGGTAGTATTAGGCGGTACGGTATCAGCGTTCTTTATTACTTCAGTCAACTCATTTATGAATACACCTGAAGGATTCCAATTGAAAAACGGCAAAATGATTCACGTTGATCCAGTTGCCGCAATGTTCAACTCCTCATTTGGTGTCAGAGCTTTCCACGTGATTACCACAGCCATTATGACAATGGCCTTTATTTTAGCGGCAATTGCTGCATTTAAACTCTTGAAGAATAAATTTGAACAAGACAGAGATTATCATAAGAAAGCTTTGAAATTAACGATGACTGTTGGTTTAATCTTTACCTTAGGTTCTATGCTTGCAGGAGATTTATCAGCGAAGTTCTTACATCAAGAACAGCCTGAAAAATTAGCTGCTTATGAATGGCATTATGATACTGAAAAACGCGCGGATTTAGTTCTGTTTGGTGTCTTAGATGAGAAAAACCAAGAAGTGCATGGCGCTATTAAAATACCGGCACTCTTAAGCTTCTTATCTGATAATAATATCAATACAGAAGTGCAAGGGTTGAATGAATTCCCTAAAAATGAACAACCGCCATTAATTGTCCATTACTTCTTTGACTTGATGGTAACTAGCGGTATCTTCTGCTTCGTTGTATCAGGTATTTATGTATTAACACGATTAGTTAAGAAATGGCGCAAGTTCTCAACACATAAAATCTTGCTTTATGGCATATTATTAACAGGTCCTGCCGCAATGCTTGCGATTGAGTTCGGATGGTTCTTAACAGAAATGGGCCGTCAACCTTGGATCTTAAGAGGTTACATGAGAGTCTCTGAGGCAGCAACACGTGCAGGTGGTTTACCTGGCGTTACGATCGCATTCGGTGTAGTTTATTTCATCATCATATTCACAGCAACTTATGTATTAATTCGTATGTTCAAGAATAACCCGCCGTATAAAGATGTGGAAAAATTAGAAGAGAGCCGAGGTGAAGCATCATGAGTATTACAGCATTTGGAATGGTAGTCCTTTATCTATTCTTATTCTTGTATATTGTTATTGCTTCAATTGACTTTGGTGCAGGAATCTTCATTTTACAATCGAAATTAAGAGGAACTGAAAGTACCTTAGTACCGCTTATCGGACGCTATTTGAATCCGATTTGGGAAGTTACAAACGTATTCTTAGTATTCTTTACAGTTGGTATTGTCGGATTCTTCCCGGATTTCGCGTACTATTATGGTACTGTACTTTTGGTACCGGGTTCTATTGCGTTAATTCTACTGACTATACGTGGTAGTTTCTATGCGTTCCAGAACTATGGACCGGATTCAAAGTTATCTTGGCTTGTTCTTCATAGTGTATCTGGATTATTTATTCCAGCGGCATTAAGTATGGGACTTGTTATCTCAGAAGGCGGCTATATTCATAAGACAAGCTCAGGTACAGGTGTTGATTTAAATTGGGCAGATTTATTCTTTAGTCCATTTGCTTGGGCCGTTGTCTTCTTAGCACTAATCTCAGTGATGTATATATCATCAGGATTCCTTGCGTATTACGCACGTAAAGCTGAAAATATGAAAGCTTATAATATTATTCGCATGTGGTTTATATTCTGGGGTCCGCCAATGGCTTTAGTGTCATTATTTACTTTCATCACATTACGTGCACAAAACAAGCAGCACTTTGACATTGCGGTCAATCAATATTGGTGGCTGTTCTTGATTAGTATATTATGCTTGTTAGTAGCTTGGATATTATCTATAATTAAAAAATCACCTGGAACAGCATTTATATTTGTGATTATTCAAATGGCAACAGCTGTAGCTGGTTATGGTTTAAGTAAATGGCCGTACATCTTGTATCCGTTTATCAATGGAAACATTCACAAAACAGATGATGCGATGGCTTGGGCCTTAACGATTGTCGCATTTGTAGGATTATTCATGCTGATTCCGGCACTCATCTTTTTAATGAGATTATTCATCTTCAATAAAGATTATGTTGAAGGGAAGAATGATGAGGGTTATCATTAATATTAAGTCTAAGGTGAGGTGAGGCACAATCATAGGCAACTATGATTGCTCAGAGCCTTATCTCACTTTTATTTTGCGGAGGTTGTAAGAGATATGGAAAAAGAATTCGTTGTGATAGGATTAGGTCGTTTCGGCGGCAGTATCGTCCGAGAATTAAATGCATTAGGCATGGATGTCATGGCTATCGACTTAAGTGAAGCACGCGTAAATGAATATAGTGAAATTGCGACACATGCGGTCGTGGCTGATACAACAGATGAAGCTGTTATGAAAAGTTTAGGGATTCGTAACTTTGACCAAGTGATTGTCGCAATTGGTGAAAACATTCAAACAAGTACCTTAACTACACTGATTCTTAAAGAATTAGGGGTTAAAAAGGTAATTGCGAAAGCCCAAAACGATTACCATGCGAAGATTTTAAATAAAATCGGTGCAGACTTAGTCGTCCATCCTGAACGAGATATGGGACGCAGAATTGCGCATAATATCGCGAGTGCCAGTGTTTTGGATTACTTGGAACTTGCGGATGAATATTCAATTGTTGAAGCTAAAGCCAATGAACGTATTGCTGGTCAAACGATTGTTGATTTAGATATCCGCGCAAACTTCGGTATCAATATCATCGCGATTAAGCGAGATAAAGATGTAATTATTTCTCCAGATCCGAATATGAATATTGAACTTGGCGATATCTTGATTATGATTGGACATGATAACGACTTAAATCGCTTCGAGAAAAAACTCGTCCACTAACACAACCTTATACAAATAAAAGCACATTCCTTCACGGAATGTGCTTTTATTATGCTTGCTTATAGCTGATTTTATAGTTTGGAAGCTTAGTCTTGTTTAGACTTTTCTTCTTGTTGTTTTGGTTTTGCGGTGCCTTCTCTTCTTTGGTGCGGCTTATGGTTTCTAGGTTTGCGCGCTTTCTGACCATTGTTAGAAGGGCGTTTATTTGTCGCATGTTTATGATTTTCTTTACTGTTATGTTGTTTTGATGATTGGTTTTGATTTTGGTTTGGTTTTTTATTAGAACGTTTAGGTTTAGCTGATTTTGGTTTTTTCGTCGGAACGATTTGTTCACCATTTTCATTAACCTTCATAATTACAGGTAAAATCATCGGTTTACGTGCTGTTTTTTCAAACAAGTAAGGTTGTAATGTTTCGATGATGGATGATTTAATTTGATGCCACTGAATGTCTTTGTTTTGGTTCAATTTAGAGATGACTTCAGTTTTAATTTTACGTTGTGCATCGTAAATCAAATGACCTGATTCACGCATGTATACGAAACCGCGTGAAATAATATCTGGACCTGAAAGTAATGTGTTGGTGTTGAAGTCGATACTTACCACAACAATCACTAAACCTTCTTCAGATAATAACTTACGGTCGCGAATGACTACGTTGCCAATATCACCAATACCGCTGCCGTCGACTAAGACATCGCCAGAAGGAATACGTCCAGCTTTACGTGCTGAATCTCTAGTAAGTGCTAAGACATCACCATTATCGAAAATAAAGATATTGTCTTCATCTACACCACATTCTACACCTGTTTGTGCATGAGCTTTCAACATACGATACTCACCATGGATCGGCATGAAGTATTTCGGACGGATTAAACGCAGCATTAATTGTTGATCGCCTTGTGATCCGTGTCCTGACGTATGAATGTTTGAAATCTTGCTGTGAATGACATCAGCACCTGCACGATATAACGCGTTAATCGTGCGGTTAATACTTTTAGTATTACCTGGAATAGGTGATGAACTGAAGACAACTGTATCTTCAGGAATGATTTTAATTTGTTTGTGTGTTCCGTTGGCAATACGAGATAACGCAGCCATTGGTTCACCTTGAGAACCGGTACATAAAATCAAGAGTTCGTGCTTAGGAACAGAATTGATTTTGCTTGGTTCAATAAATGTTTCAGGTGGTGCTTTAATATAACCGAGTTCCATACCGATTTTAATGTTGTTTTCCATTGAACGGCCGAATACTAAAATCTTACGATTATATTTAATGGCAGCTTCAACTGCTTGCTGCACACGGTAAATGTTAGATGCGAATGTCGCAAAGATAATTCTTCCAGTACATTTACGGAAAATTTTATCAACATTTTGGCCGACTTCACGTTCACTTAATGTGAAGTTTGGCACCAATGAATTGGTTGAATCAGATAAGAGGGCTAAAACGCCTTCTTCACCAAGTTTTGCCATTTTTGCGATATTAGCTGGTGTACCGACAGGTGTGAAATCAAATTTGAAGTCACCTGTGTGTACGATATTTCCTTCTGGTGTACCAACGATGACACCATATGCTTCAGGAATACTGTGTGTTGTTAAATAGAATGAAACATTGAAATGTTTAGACTTGATGACAGTGTCTTCGGTAATTTCATTCAATTCTGCTGTTCTTAATAAATGATGTTCTTCTAATTTGTTTCTGATTAACCCAAGGGCTAAAGGACCGCCATAAATCGGTACGTTAAGTTCTTTTAATAAGAAGGGCACACCGCCGATATGGTCTTCGTGTCCATGGGTAATAAATAGGCCGATAATTTTATCTTTGTTTTGTACAAGATATGAGTAATCGGGGATGACATAATCGATACCTAATAGATTGTCGTCAGGGAATTTGATTCCCGCATCGATTAGGACGATTTCATCCTTATACTCCACTGCATACGTATTCTTACCGATCTCACCGAGACCGCCGATTGCGTATACACCGACCTCATTATTTTTGAGTTGTTTCATTATTGGATATGCTCCACTTCAAAGTGTTCAGATTTTTGTTCATATTCTAAATGTGCGCCCTCTAATTTAGTAATGAACTCGATATTGTAATTACGATCTTTCAAATACTTTCTTACTTCTTCTTCTGAATTTCCTTCTACGTAAATCGTTTGTGTGTTCTCACGCACGATTACTTCTGCTCTGTCGTCTTGATAAAATACTTTGTAAATTGCCATAATATATAGTTTCCTCCTAAAAATGTTCGGTTGTTTTAATTTATTGTTCATACAAGCCTAGTTTATTATTCGAAGTAGGTTTGATACTTATGTTCGTTCTTAAAATAAATACAACATACCAGCTTAACTGCCCAGTATGTTTGCTATGTTTGTTATAAATGACGTTCTAGTTAGTCATGCATGAAGCATACTTCATACATATACAGTTATTATTTATTTTACATGATGTAATTCAATAAATAAAGCGGTTTTACTTAGTTGCGAGGAAAGCGGGGGAATGTCGATCAAAAAAGAGTGGGTCAAAATAAGTGTGGTAAAATATATTAAAGAGAAAATGAGGCGAGTTCAGTAATTAAGAGATGAAAAGCAGGTGAGGACAATGAGTAAGACTGAGAGAATTATTGAAGATGTGAAAAGAGAAAAAGAAAGACGCGATAAACTGTTTCAAGGTATTGTATTTGAAAAACGCGGAAAAGAAATTGTGATGTTCTTTGAGTATGA
Organism: Staphylococcus simulans; assembly: GCF_047037175.1. Lineage (GTDB taxonomy): Bacteria > Bacillota > Bacilli > Staphylococcales > Staphylococcaceae > Staphylococcus > Staphylococcus simulans_C. Next base: position 232,938 of record NZ_CP178241.1, read on the forward strand.
AGAAGTTATTGATAATGTATCCGATAATCATCATTTCATAAGACATAACCATGATCCGGAGTGGGTGGATAAAAGTATGCTGCCAAAACTTAAAGAAGGTTTAGATCATCTAAATGTTTCGTATACGTGTCGTAAAGACATCTTTATATAGTGAGGCAATAGAGTTATAGATAAAAAAGAGGCCGCTTATAGCGACCTCTCAATTTATGTTTACTCATCAAACAGACGGATTGCATCTTCGTGGGGTTGAAGTGGATTTTCTTTATCAATGTGGTCATAGAACATAATACCGTCTAAATGATCGATTTCATGTTGTACGACAATAGCGATATAGCCTTTAAGTCGTAAGTTGATATCGTTGCCATCAATGTCTTTCGCTTTAACTGTAATACGATGATGGCGATGCACAAGTCCTGGAATATCTTCATCTACACTTAAGCAGCCTTCGCCTGTAGGCAAGTAAGCTTCTTGTACACTGTAGCTGACGATTTTCGGATTGATTAACATTAATTCATATGATTTGCCGTTACCATCATCTGGTAAGTGGACAGCAAGCATACGTTTAGAAATGTTAAGTTGCGGTGCAGCAATCCCTACACCTGAACGTAAATTGTATTTACGTGCAATTTCATCATCTTGACTATTCACTAAGAATTCATGCATTTCTTTAATTTTATTACGATCTTCATCTGATAAAGGAAATTTCACTTCTTCGGCTTTTGCACGAAGTGTCGGATGTCCGTCTCTGATTATATCTTTCATTGTAATCATGTCATACACCGTCCTTATTATAAAATATAACAAAAAACTTCCAGATAGAACAGAAAAGTATTTGCGAAATCGCTTAAAATTAATTAACATCATTATTGAAATCCCCAAGGAGGTAAGTTATAGCATGAAAATTAAAAGCACATTAGGTTTAGTAATTGCATCCTCGGTATTATTAGGTGCTTGTTCTACAGACAGCCATCAGATTAAAGAATACAACAAGACACTGAAAGAAGCTGTGAAAAAAGAAGATGAAGCCGTAAAAGTCGGCGAAAAATTAAATAAACTAACGAACGAGAAAAATGATTTAGCTAAGAAAATCAACGGTAAAGATACTCAGAAAGTTGTAAAATCTTCTAAAGATATTGTCAGCAATGTAAATCAACGTAAAGAGGAGTTTAAAAAAGAAGGAAAGGCTTTCGAAGCATCTGAGAAAAAGTTTGAAGAAGCTAAAAAACGGACAAAAGATATTAGAAACGATAAACGTCGTGCAGGCATAGAGAAAACAAATAAAGCGTTCGAAGAAAACTACAAAGCACACGAAGATTATGCGAAAGCTTACAACAATAGTTTAGACAAAGAAAAAGCTTTGTTTGAGTACATTGTAAAAACAAATGGACAAGCGGAACAATCTCAAATTGATGAAAAAACGAAAGCTATTGATGATTCTTATAAAGACGTCAATGACAAAATCAAAAAATACAGCAAAACACGCGATGAACGCGGAAAACAAATGGAAGCGGCTACACAGATTAAATAACAACACTGGTACAGTTTCTATATTAAGACTAGTACAGGTCTATTAACTGTACTTAACACAAGTGATACAGAACTTTTGCAATTCATTTAACAGTTATACAAAACTATGTTATACTATTTTATGGATGAAATGAATTTTCTATTATACGGGAAAGGTATGGTGAATTGAATGGCTCCGAAGTTACAAGCCCAATTCGACGCTGAGCAAGTATTGAAAGATACTGAAGCACAATTTAAGATGGTCCAAGTATTGGACGAAAATGGTAAAGTAGTGAATGAAGACTTAGTACCTGATTTAACTGATGAGCAATTAGTTGAATTAATGGAAAGAATGGTTTGGACACGTGTTCTAGACCAACGCTCTGTTTCTTTAAACAGACAAGGACGTTTAGGCTTCTACGCACCAACAGCTGGTCAAGAAGCTTCACAACTTGCTTCACAATATGCATTAGAGAAAGAAGACTGGATTCTTCCAGGTTACCGTGATGTTCCACAAATTATTTGGCACGGTTTACCACTTACAGAAGCATTCTTATTCTCAAGAGGACACTTTAAAGGAAACCAATTTCCTGAAGGTGTAAACGCATTCAGTCCTCAAATCATCATCGGTGCACAATACATTCAAACTGCCGGTGTTGCATTAGGTCTTAAAAAACGCGGTAAAAAAGCAGTAGCAATCACTTACACTGGTGACGGCGGTTCATCACAAGGTGACTTCTATGAAGGTATTAACTTTGCTTCGGCTTATAAAGTACCTGCAATCTTTGTAATTCAAAACAACAACTATGCGATTTCTACACCAAGAAGTAAACAAACAGCTGCTGTAACATTAGCTCAAAAAGCAATCGCAGTAGGTATCCCTGGTATCCAAGTTGACGGTATGGATCCATTAGCTGTATATCAAGCAACTAAAGAAGCACGTGACCGTGCAGTTAACGGTGAAGGTCCAACATTAATCGAAACAATGACTTACCGTTATGGTCCACATACAATGGCAGGGGATGACCCAACACGTTACAGAACTTCAGATGAAGATTCTGATTGGGAGAAAAAAGACCCATTAGTTCGTTTCAGAGCATTCTTAGAAGCTAAAGGCTTATGGAATGAAGAAAAAGAAAACGAAGTAATCGAACGTGCAAAAGACGAAATCAAAACTGCAATTAAAGCAGCTGATAAAGTTGAAAAACAAACTGTTACTGACTTGATGGAAATCATGTACGAAGATATGCCTCAAAACTTAAAAGAACAGTATGAAATTTACAAAGAGAAGGAGTCGAAGTAAGCCATGGCACAAATGACAATGGTACAAGCGATTAACAACGCACTTAAAACTGAACTTCAAAACGATGAAAATGTTTTGCTTTTTGGTGAAGACGTTGGTGTTAACGGTGGCGTATTCCGTGTAACGGAAGGTCTGCAAAAAGAATTCGGTGAAGATCGTGTATTCGATACTCCGCTTGCTGAATCAGGTATCGGCGGTTTAGCACTTGGATTAACGGTAGAAGGTTACCGTCCAGTAATGGAAATCCAATTCTTAGGTTTCGTATTCGAAGTATTTGACTCAGTTGCAGGTCAAATTGCACGTACAAGATTCCGTTCAGGCAATACAAAAACTGCACCTGTTACAATCCGTGCGCCATTCGGCGGCGGTGTACACACACCAGAATTACACGCAGATAACTTAGAAGGTATCTTAGCACAATCACCAGGATTAACAGTTGTTATCCCATCTAACCCTTACGATGCAAAAGGTTTATTGATTTCTGCAATCAGAAGCAATGACCCAGTTGTATATTTAGAACACATGAAATTATACCGTTCATTCCGTGAAGAAGTTCCTGAAGAGGAATACACAGTTGAACTTGGTAAAGCGAACGTTAAAAAAGAAGGCGATGATATTACAATTATCGCTTACGGTGCAATGGTTCAAGAATCATTGAAAGCAGCAGAAGAACTTGAAAAAGACGGTGTATCAGCGGAAGTTATCGACTTACGTACAGTACAACCGATTGATTTCGATACATTAGTAGCTTCAGTTGAGAAAACTGGCCGTGCAGTAGTAGTTCAAGAAGCACAACGTCAAGCTGGCGTAGGTGCACAAGTTGTAGCTGAACTATCTGAGCGTACAATCCTTTCATTAGAAGCTCCGATTGCACGTGTTGCAGCAGCAGATACTGTTTATCCGTTTACTGAAGCGGAAAATGTTTGGTTACCAAACAAAAACGATATCGTCGAATCTGCAAAAGCTACTTTAAACTTCTAATTGTTTAATAGAGCGTGAGTCGGCATATTTAATTGAACTTATGGGTAAAGTTGAAGCAACACTTCAATTTTCCGTAAGTCAGACAACCAAATTTGCTCTTGCGATCTGATGTATTTTGCAAGAGCAAATGGTTTGTTATGAAGTAATAAAAAATAAATTGAAGATAGATTTCGTTGAAACGAAATCAAGTTTTATGTCAAACTATAAACTAGAACATCAATTTGATTAGATTTCAGTCGTTTAGTCAACACTTATGTACAGAGTTAACTGAAGACACTTTTGTTTTAATCAATTGTTTTGTGCTGGTTTATGTGACTTAAATTGACTTTTAGGAGGACAAGAACGTGGCATTTGAATTTAAATTACCCGATATTGGTGAAGGTATCCACGAAGGTGAAATTGTTAAGTGGTTTGTAAAAGCTGGAGACGAAATTCAAGAAGACGATATTTTATGTGAAGTACAAAACGACAAATCTGTTGTAGAAATCCCTTCTCCAGTTAACGGTACAATTGAAGAAGTTGTAGTAGAAGAAGGAACTGTAGCAGTTGTTGGCGACACAATTATCAAAATTGATTCTCCAGACGCTGAAGAAATGTCATTCAAAGGCGGACACAGTGATGATTCTGCTAAAGAAGAAGACAATGCAGGCCAAGAAGAAACTAAAGATCAAGCACAATCAGTTTCAGAACAAGACGCTTCAAACGTAGCACCAGCTGCTGACGAAGAAGTTGACGAAAACAGAAGAGTTAAAGCAATGCCTTCTGTACGTAAATTCGCGCGTGAAAATGATGTAAATATCAAAGCAGTTCAAGGTTCTGGTAAAAACGGCCGTATCACTAAAGCTGACGTTGAAGCTTACTTAAGCGGAGATGCACCAAGTGCAGAAGCTAGCGAAGCTCCAGCTACTGAAGAAGCAGCAGCTTCACAAGAAACAGCTGCAGCACCAGTATCAGCTGAAGGCGAATACCCAGAAACTCGTGAAAAAATCCCTGCAATGCGTAAAGCAATTGCGAAAGCAATGGTTAACTCTAAACACACTGCGCCTCACGTAACATTAATGGACGAAGTGGAAGTTCAAGCATTATGGGATCACCGTAAAAAATTCAAAGAAGTTGCTGCGGAACAAGGTACTAAATTAACATTCTTACCATACGTTGTTAAAGCATTAGTATCAGCACTTAAGAAATACCCAGCATTAAATACTGAATTTGATGATGCAAACGGTGAAGTAGTACACAAACACTACTGGAACATCGGTATCGCTGCAGATACAGACCGCGGTTTATTAGTACCAGTTGTTAAACATGCTGATCGCAAATCAATGTTCGAAATCTCTGATGAAATCAACGAACTTGCTGTTAAAGCACGTGACGGTAAATTGACTTCTGACGAAATGAAAGGTGCATCATGCACAATCAGTAACATCGGTTCAGCAGGCGGCCAATGGTTCACACCAGTAATCAACCACCCAGAAGTTGCTATCTTGGGTATCGGTCGTATTGCACAAAAACCTATTGTTAAGGATGGGGAAATTGTTGCAGCACCTGTATTAGCATTATCATTAAGCTTTGACCATAGACAAATTGACGGTGCTACTGGTCAAAACGCAATGAACCACATCAAACGTTTATTAAATAATCCAGAATTATTATTAATGGAGGGGTAAAACATGGTAGTTGGTGATTTTCCAATTGAAACAGATACTATTGTAATCGGAGCAGGTCCTGGCGGTTATGTTGCCGCAATTCGCGCAGCACAATTAGGTCAAAAAGTGACAATCGTCGAAAAAGGTGAATTAGGCGGTGTATGTCTTAACGTAGGATGTATCCCATCTAAAGCGTTATTACACGTATCACATGTATTCCAAGAGTCTAAAAACTCAGAAGATCTAGGTATCATCGCTAAAGACGTTGAACTTAAATTCGAAAAAGTTCAAGAGTTCAAAAAATCTGTAGTTAACAAATTAACAGGCGGCGTTGAAGGTCTATTAAAAGGAAACAAAGTTGAAATTGTCAAAGGTGAAGCTTACTTCCACGACAAAAACAGCTTACGTGTAATGGACGAAAAAAGCGCTCAAACTTACAACTTCAAACATGCGATTATCGCAACAGGTTCTAGACCGATTGAAATTCCTAATTTCAAATTCGGCGAACGCGTAATCGATTCAACTGGTGCGTTAAACTTACAAGAAGCACCTAAGAAATTAGTTGTTGTAGGTGGCGGTTACATCGGTTCTGAATTAGGTACAGCATTTGCGAACTTCGGTACAGAAGTTACAATTTTAGAAGGCGCTAAAGATATCTTAGGCGGTTTCGAAAAACAATTAACACAACCTGTTAAGAAAAAAATGAAAGCTAAAGGTATGGAAATTGTTACTGAAGCAATGGCTAAATCTGCTGAAGAAACAGAAAACGGCGTAAAAGTAACTTACGAAGCTAAAGGCGAAGAAAAAACAATCGAAGCTGACTACGTATTAGTTACAGTAGGTCGTCGTCCAAACACTGATGAAATGGGTCTTGAAGAATTAGGTCTTAAATTCGCAGACCGCGGTTTATTAGAAGTTGACGAACAAAGCCGTACTTCACTTGATAACATCTATGCTATCGGTGATATCGTTCCTGGTTTACCACTTGCACACAAAGCAAGCTATGAAGGTAAAGTAGCAGCTGAAGCAATCTCTGGTGAAAAATCAGCAGTTGATTACATCGGTATGCCTGCAGTATGCTTCACTGAACCAGAAATCGCGACAGTAGGTCTTTCTGAAGCACAAGCGAAAGAAGAAGGTTTAGAATATAAAGCTTCTAAATTCCCTTATGCAGCAAATGGCCGTGCGTTATCATTAAACGATACAAATGGTTTCGTTAAATTGATTACACTTAAAGAAGATGACACATTAGTAGGTGCACAAATTGTTGGTGCAGGTGCTTCTGACATCATCTCTGAATTAGGTCTAGCTATTGAAGCTGGTATGAATGCTGAAGATATCGCATTAACAATTCATGCACACCCAACTTTAGGTGAAATGAGCATGGAAGCAGCTGAAAAAGCACTTGGATTACCAATCCACACTATGTAAGATTACCCAACATTAGAATAAGCATATAAATTGAGACCGCTGGGCTTTTGAGCTCGGCGGTTTTTTAATGTATTGCCACTTGTCGTGTTATAATGATGCTGAAATAAAATAGATTGGAGGCACAAATGAATGGAATACCAATATCCTATTGATGTCGATTGGTCACAAGAAGAAATGATTGCTGTGATCCATTTCTTTAACCGTGTTGAAGATTACTATGAGCGTGAAGTCGATAGAGAAGCCTTTATGAATGCTTACCGTGATTTTAAGAAAGTTGTTCCAGGTAAAGCGGATGAGAAGAATATTTTAGATGATTTTGAGAAAGGCAGCGGTTATAACAGCTATCGTACGATCAAACGCATCAAAAACGATACGGAAACTAAAAAATTTAGTGCAAATCATTAAAATTATATTGTAAATCATGTACAGTTCTGTTATTTTTAGTAAGCGTTAAACTAAAAGTTTACTAATACTAAACAGAACTGTACTTTTTTTATGTCATTTTCACGCAAGAGAGCGAGGCTACCTATGAACATCGGACTGAAACTACGTAATTTACGCAAAATTAAACAGCTGACGCAAGAAGAACTGGCAGAGCGGACAGATTTATCGAAAGGGTATATTTCTCAAATAGAAAGCGGACAATCTTCACCGAGTATGGAGACCTTCTTACAATTATTAGAAGTGCTTGGTACGTCTCCAGAATCGTTCTTTAAAGAAAAAGAAGCAGAAAAGGTGTTGTATCCCAAGGACGAACATACAGTGTATGACGAATATGATGAAGGTTATATTCTGACTTGGCCGATTGCGCGTTCAAATGAATTTGAGATGGAGCCCTTATTAATCCAATTACATCCGCATACTGCTTATAAAACCTTCAAACCTTCTGATTCGGATACTTTTATCTATTGTTTAGAAGGGGAGGTCACGTTAACACTCGGAGACCGTGTTTATCATGCCAAACAAGGTGATGCGCTTTACTTTAAAGCTCATGATAAGCACCAGTTATCTAACCAAACTGATACAGAAACGAAAGCCATGATGGTAGTTACTGCATCGTATTTATAGGAGGAAATAAACTATGACACTATTATCATTATTAGGAGTGCGTAAACAATACGATGGCAAAACCATCTTAGACGATATCTCTATTGATTTTGAAGAAGGAAAATTTTATACATTACTTGGTCCTTCAGGGTGTGGTAAAACAACCATTTTAAAAATTATCGCAGGCTTTGAACAAGCAGATTCAGGTGATGTTTTATATGACAATCACAATGTGAATGGTATTCCAGCCAATAAGCGCCAAGTGAATACCGTCTTTCAAGATTATGCGTTATTTCCGCATTTAAATGTCTATGAAAATATTGCGTTTGGCTTGAAGTTAAAGAAATTCTCAAACAAAGCCATCAAAGCTAAAGTTGCGGAAGCACTGAAGTTAGTGAAATTAGAAGGCTATGAACAACGAACGATTAATGAAATGAGTGGTGGACAAAAGCAGCGTGTCGCGATTGCGCGTGCGATTGTGAACGAACCTAAAATTCTATTATTAGATGAATCATTATCCGCTTTGGATTTGAAGTTGCGTACAGAAATGCAGTATGAATTGCGCGCACTTCAAAAACGTTTAGGTATTACGTTTATCTTCGTCACACATGACCAAGAAGAAGCACTCGCATTAAGTGACTATATCGCAGTGATTAAAGCGGGTAAAATTCAACAATTTGATACACCTATCAATATTTATGATGAACCCGTCAATCGCTTTGTGGCTGATTTCATTGGCGAATCTAATATCATTGAAGGAACGATGGTACGAGATCGTCTGGTCAATATCTATGATAAAGAAATCGAATGTGTAGATATGGGAATTCCTGAAGGAACGCGGATTGAAGTGGTGATTCGTCCAGAAGATATTATCATTACAGATCAAACAAAGGGCTTATTTAAAGCGGTAGTGAAGTCTACGTTATTTAGAGGCGTTCATTATGAAGTCACGTGTCAGGACCAAGAAGGGTATGAATGGATGATTCAAACAACTAAGAAAGCGACAGTCGGAGAGACAGTCGGTTTATATTTTGAACCTGATGCGATTCATATCATGGTACCGGGTGAAACAGAGGAAGAATTTGATAAACGTATTGAAAGTTATGAGGACTAAGCGATGACAAAATTAAATAAATACTTAATGGTTCCTTATATGATTTGGATGATTGGTTTTATTATCATTCCTGTCATCTTATTAGTCTATTTCTCATTTCTAGATAACCAAGGTCATTTCAGTTTTGCGAACTATCAACAAATTTTAAGTATGCGTTATGTCAAAATGATGGGGATTTCTATTTTATATGCGGCGATTATTACTTTGGTCACATTGATTATCAGTTATCCTGCTGCTTATTTTATTCGTCAATCTGTACATCAAAATTTGTGGATTTTGATTTTAATTATTCCGACTTGGATTAATTTACTGCTCAAGACGTATGCATTTATCGGGATTTTAAGTCATGATGGTATTATCAATCAAATATTAAATGTGATGCATCTTCCTAATATGACATTATTATTTACGGCTTCAGCATTTATCATTGTCGCAAGTTATATTTACATTCCATTTATGATTTTGCCGATATTTAATAGTATGAAGACGATTCCTGAGAATTTAATTCAAGCGTCTACAGACCTTGGTGCGAACCGATGGACAACATTCTTAAAAGTAATTTTACCATTGACTAAAGAAGGCGTACTTTCTGGTATTCAAGTAACCTTTATACCAGCTTTGTCATTATTCATGATTACACGCTTAATTGCGGGCAACAAAGTGATTAACATCGGTACGTCTATTGAAGAACAATTCTTAGTGATTCAGAACTATGGCATGGGTTCAACCATTGCGATTGTTTTAATCTTATTTATGGCGTTCGTGTTAGTCATCACGAAATCCGGCAACGAAGGAGGACGCAGATCATGACATGGTATGGCAAAGTATATCTTTGGTTATTAGTGATTGGTTTATATGTACCGATTGTCTTTTTAATGATTTATTCATTTAATTCAGGCGGTAATATGATTCATTTCGAAGGTTTCACATTAGAGCATTACCAAAGTTTATTCCAAGATCATCGTTTAATGGCGATTTTATTCAATACCATTGCGGTAGCGTTATTAGCTGCGGCAGTGTCTACGGTGATTGGAACACTCGGCGCGATTGCGCTCTATCATTTACGTCAGAAGCGTTTGAAAGTGACATTTATGACATTGAATAATGTGCTCTTAGTTTCGTCTGATGTAGTGATCGGGGCATCATTCTTAATTATGTTTACGGCGATTGGTCATTTTACAGGCATGGGGCTTGGTTTTTGGACAGTCTTAATTTCACATATTGCGTTTTGTATACCGATTGTGGTCATTATTGTCTTGCCTCAGCTGTATGATATGAATCAGAATATGTTTGTGGCAGCACGTGATTTAGGTGCGACGGAGTGGCAAATTTTAAACCGTGTCATGATTCCAAACTTGATGCCTGCGATTTTGGCTGGATTCTTTATGGCATTAACTTATTCATTAGATGACTTTACAGTGAGTTTCTTTGTGACGGGTAACGGCTTTAGTGTCTTATCTGTAGAAATCTATGCGATGGCACGTAAAGGTATCAGTATGGAAATCAATGCGATTTCAACATTAATTTTCTTGGTGATTATTGTTGGTATTGTCGGATACTACCTCATTCAGCGTTTTACGAAGCGCCGTCTGTCATTGAAACGAGGTGTGTTACGATGAAACAATTTTTACAACTGATTGTTGGCGCACTGATTATAGGCATGATTTGTTTAGGTATCAGTAAATGGTATGGCAGTGAAGCACATAAAGCTTCTGGTAAGAAAATTTATGTGTATAACTGGGGTGAATATATTGACCCGGATTTAATTGATAAGTTTGAGAAAGAAACTGGGATTCAAGTCATTTATGAAACGTTTGATTCAAATGAAGCAATGGAAGCAAAAATTCGTAATGGGGGTACGCATTATGATGTCGCATTCCCGAGTGAATATACTGTTCAAAAGATGAAAAAGGACGATTTATTAATCCCGTTAGATCATAGTAAGCTGCCGAATATGAAATATTTGGATAAAAATTACATGAATATGGATTATGATAAACATAATCGTTATTCTATACCTTACTTCTTCGGTACAGTGGGTATAGTCTATAATAAAGACACTTACCCACATGATGATTTTTCAAGTTGGAGAAGTTTATATAATCCGAAGTTTAAAAATGATATCATATTAGTGGATGGTGCGAGGGAAGTGATGGGCTTAAGTTTAAATAAGCTCGGCTATAGTTTAAATGATACAAATCCAAAGCACTTAGATAAAGCAGAAGCGGATTTGGCGCATTTAGCCCCTCAAGTCAAAGGGATTGTCGGCGATGAAGTAACTATGATGTTAGAACAGCATGAAGCGAATATCGCAGTCGTGTGGAGCGGTACAGCAGCACCGATTGTACAAGAGAATCCTGAATTTGACTATGTCATTCCAAAAGAGGGCTCTAATTTGTGGTTCGATACAATGGTAATTCCGAAAACAGCACAAAATAAAGCAGGTGCATATCAATTCATTAATTTCTTATTAGACCCGAAAAATAGTAAACAAAATACAGAATGGGTCGGTTATGCGACGCCGAATGAAGCGGCTAAAAAGCGTTTGCCGAAAGAAATTAGAAATGATCAAAGGTTTTATCCTACAAAAGAAACACAAAGTAGGCTTGAAGTTTATAAAGATTTGGGTAAAGAAGTTTTAAATGATTATAATGAGCATTTTTTGAATTTCAAAATGTCATTACAATAATATTTTGATTAGTAAGTAGAGTAGGGAGTGTTAATGATGTCTGAAGAACCACAGTATACACAAATAAAACGCCCAGTCAGCAGAGTAGCAGAAAAAGTCTTAGGTTGGCTGAATTGGATTGGATTATTGTTATTAACAGTAATTACAATGTTTATTGCGCTTGTGTCATTCAGCAACAATACATCAATTCAAAATCTTGAACAGTCCATAAATAACAATGAGCTCGCACAACAAGTGCTTGCGAATAACAGTTTAAATACCACACAATTTGTGATTTGGCTTCAAAATGGTATTTGGGCAGTCATTGTTTATTTAATTGTCTGTTTATTAATTTCATTCTTAGCACTCATTTCCATGAATATCCGAGTGTTATCTGGAATTCTCTTCTTAGTGGCATCTATCATAACATTGCCTTTAGTGTTATTGCTCGCAACAATCGTGATACCGGTACTCTTCTTTATCGTCGCAATTATGATGTTTGTGCGTAAAGATAGAATTGAAACAGTACCGCGTTATGGCGGCGGATATGTACCATATGAGGGCGGTTATGATGATTATGATAGATATGACCGTGAACAAGTAAGACGTCCATATGGCTATCCAGAAGACGAAAGAACACCACGTTATGAACCTTCATATGAAAAACGTGATGCGTACGATGATGAAGATGATGTGAAAGCATATGTACCGAAAAAAGACAGAGTACAGGATACACATCAAACTACAGAGTCACAAGAGACACCAGAATCTGAAGAACCTATCACAAGACGTGAAGATGAAAGTGAACCTGAATTCTTATCACGTCAGGCTAAATATAAACAAAAATCAGAAGAGGAAGTTAAAGAGCAACAAGAACAAGAGGCTTATGAACGTGAACAAGCTATGTGGCAAGAACCTTCTGATGAGCCTGAAGAAGTGAAGTATCGTGATGTGGAACCGCGTAAAGGTGAAACGGCCGAAGAGAAAGCAGCACGTAAGCGTGAGAAAAAAGAAAGAAAACGTCGTGCAAAAGAAGCACGCAAGAATCGCCCAAGTGCGGTCAATCAACGACGTATGAACTTTGAAGAACGTCGTTCATTCAATCAAGGCAAAACACCAATGGATACCAAAGAAACAAATGAAAATGATGTAGAAGACACAAAACCAAACGACCAAGATAAAGAATCTTAAGCTTAATAAACCGAAAGCAATGTTGATGATTGCTTTCGGTTTTTAATTTTGTAAAAAATAAAATTATTTTAACCAGAAACCAAAAATAATTTCAAAATAAGTTGTTTTGTGCATAAAACACCAACCTAAAGGGTAGTTACGTTTATAAGACCCGTTAAACGGCCTTAAAAAAGCGGAGGAAGTCAGCGAAGAACAGAATGCGACGCTTCACTTCGGCTTAATTAGGAGGGTATTCAAAATGAACAGAAAAGCAGAAAGAATCATTGGATGGATCGGTGTAGGTCTGACAGTGCTTTACATGTTGCTGTTCTTAATCGGTACATTCATGAAAGATGGTATGTTGGCAGACATTCTATTAAAACAAGGGGATACGAGTATGTCGCCGCAATACTTGCATCAAACAATGGTCTTCACCACAATTGGTTTGATTGTTGTCGCAATTATCGCAGTAGTTGGTTTAGTCTTAAGTAAGAAAAATCGCATTGCTGCGGGAATTATTTTAATTGTAGCGGCAGTCGTAGGCTTATACTTCTCAAACTTTATCGCTTCTATTTTATTCTTTATCGTTGCGATAATGTTATTTGTCAGAAGAAGTAAAGCAAAACGTGAAGCCAATCAAGCCTATGACCAACAACATGGTTATTTTGAAGGTTATACACGTGATCACGATAATCCAAATAAGCACGCATCAGTAAACCCTGATGTGAAACAACAAGTGATTAGTCATGAAGAACATGAAAAGTTTGATACACATGAACAAAATCATGAAGCGCATTATGAAGAAAATGCGAATGAAAGTGAATTAGCAAAACAACGTAGAAGAGACGAGTCTGAACGTCCGAGCAGACATGATTTAGATGATGACAAATTATAATATTAAAAATGCAGCCGCAATCTTGTAAGGAGATAATTTCAAGATTGCGGCTGCTTTAATTTTGTATTGATTTGTTTAAAGTTCTTGGAATGTTTGAATGATTAAATGGATATTTAATCCGCTTAATATAACGATCAATGACCATGAAACAATGTTAATCCATAGTTTGTTTTTAAAGCGTCCCATTAAATCTTTGTTGTTGGTTGCAAGTTGAAGCGGAATTAATGTAAACGGCAACGCAATACTTAAGAATACTTGTGAAAAGACTAAGAGTTGTTCCATCATACTTTCATTGCCGTGGAAGATGATTAAACAAATGATGACTGGAATAATTGCGATTGAGCGTGTAATTAAACGTGTTACCCAGTTTGGCAATTTCAAGTTGATAAACCCTTCCATAACGATTTGACCAGCTAATGTACCTGTAATGGTTGAGTTTTGACCGGACGCAAGTAAAGCGACTGCGAATAAAGTACTCATGAGTCCGCCAAGCGATGCGCCAAGAAGCGGTTGTTGTTCTAAAGCTTGGTATAAGTCATAGAAACCGCCAAGATTATCTGCATTACCAGAACCGAAGAATAATCCGGCACCTAATACAAGTAATAAACAGTTAATCACAAATGCGATAGACAATTGAATGTTTGAATCAATCGTCGCATATTTAATCGCTTGTGCTTTAGATGCTTCATCTTTTCGATTGTATGTTCTAGATTGAACGATAGATGAATGTAAATATAGGTTGTGCGGCATAATCGTCGCACCGACAATACCTAATGCGATATATAAAGCACCTTGTTGTGTAATGATTTTACTGCTAGGTACAAAGCCGTTTAATACACTGACAACATCTGGTGAAGCAATATAAACTTCAAAGATAAAGATTGCGAGTACGGTAAAGATTAATGTACCGACAATCGCTTCGATTTTTCTGAAGCCGAATTTCATAATAAATAATAAAATAAAAACATCAAGCACTGTAATAATGGCACCGACAAGCAATGGAATTCCGAATAATAGATCAAGTGCAATGGCACTACCGATAACTTCTGCGATATCTGTGGCAATAATTGCAAGTTCAGCTATGATCCAGAATATAAATGCGAGCGGTTTGTTTAAGAAACGTTTAGTGACTTGTGCTAAGTCATGTCCTGATGCGATACCCAGCCTAACTGTCATGCTTTGAAGAAGCATTGCAGATAAACTTGAAACTAAAATAATAAAGAGCAGAATATAACCATATTTGGCTCCGCCTTGCATGGAGGTTATCCAGTTACCTGGGTCCATATAACCTACCGCAACCAGTAAGCCTGGCCCTAAGAAAGATAAAAATTTCTGCTTGATACTGCTGTTTGAATTGAAACTGACAGTATTGTTGATTTCATCTAAGCTGTCGTTATTATAATTGACCTGTCTTTTAGTCAAGAAGGCCACCCCCACTTCTATATGTTCTAACAATGGTTTAATAATAAAGTAAAAATAAAATTAGGTCAACCTAATAAAACAGTTTTTGGAGATAAAAATTGTGAGCAATGAGAAATGAGCGGAAAAGAAAAACTGAATTAGACAAAGTAGGATAAGACGAACTTTGTCTAATTCAGTACGATAATTCTGAATAGATAGTTAAATACTCGGCATTATGTTATTATGGATAAAACTTTAACAGTTGCTCAAATGTATCTTCTAGATAGTTGAGGAATGCTTGATCAGATTGTAGTTCAGGTGCATCAGGCGCAAGTGTACGGGCAATAAAGAACTCGCCTTTTTTGAGTTGTTTCGCACGTGATAATGCTTGTTCTAAATCTTCTGTAGACAAATCTTGAATCAAGGGTTTATCCATTTTGACATGGTCTACACAAATACGGTAGTCTGCCGGCAAGTTTTCAATAGCGTTGAAATGATTTTCAAAGACGTCGATGTAATGTGCTTTGTTTTTGGCTTCATGCATCACACCGAACATTACGAAGACTTGTGATTCATACAAACCGATTTGGAAATGCGGCAGCATTTTATAACCACGTTTATTTGTAGAGAATGCAACCCAAGTATCTTTTGGGGGATTCACTGTACGACGTGCATGTTTTGCGATATGCATGAAGAATGCATCAGCTGTATGCGTAGACAAGAAGTCAGCAAAGTGCTCGCCGAGTTGATGTAACTTAGGTCTGATATGCGTTTCGATTTCAGACATACGTGCTTCTAATCCAGGCACTTCAAAGACTTTAAAGTCGTTAGAAGAAAAAGTATAGTTAGACATGACAAAAGCCTCCTGTTGGTTATGAATGAAGCTATTGTAGCATAATTTTGACGTGATTTAGAGTAAATGAAATTCTGAAATGATTTAGTTATAATATGATTAAAGGGGTGTTCGTAAATGGCAGTATATGATTTTGCAAAAGGACTTGTAATTGAAGCGGGTAATAATATTCGTAAAATGATGCAGCAAGATATCGATATTGAAACAAAATCAAATCCGAATGATTTGGTTACGAATGTCGATAAAGCGACGGAAGATTTTATTTATAACAACATTATGGAGAATTATCCAGACCACCAGTTTATTGGTGAAGAAGGGCATGGCAGACCGATGTCTGAAGTGGAACAAAAAGGGATTGTATGGGTGATTGATCCAATCGACGGCACATTAAACTTTGTGCACCAAAAAGAAAATTTTGCGATTTCCATCGGTATTTATAATGATGGTGAGCCTTATGCAGGATTTGTATATGATGTCATGAATGATTTACTCTATCATGCAAAAGCAGGAGAGGGTGCATTTGTAAATGAACATCCAATGAAACCATTAGAGCATTCAGATTTGAATAAAAGTCTGATTGGAATTAATCCAAATTGGTTAACAAAGCCAGTAATAGGTGTTATATTCAGAAAGGTAGTAGATGAAGCGAGAAGTTGTCGCGCATATGGTTCTGCGGCCTTAGAAATGATTCATGTGGCTCAAGGGAAATTAGGTGCGTATTTCACACCAAGACTGCAACCTTGGGATTATGCCGGTGCTTTAATTATCTTAGATGAAGTGGGCGGAAAAGGTACGGATTTATTAGGCAATCCGTTAACACTTAATCAACCGCATTCTGTATTAGTCGGTAATCCAACAGTACATGAACAAATTTTAACCCAATACATGTTGCCAGAAAAAGAAACTTTTGAAGCTTTACACAAAAGATATCAATAAAAAATAAAAGGTCGGGACCATCGAAGCTTTTAAACAGAGATTGTTCAAAAAGCATCTTGGAACCCAACCTTTTTCTTTTGACTGAAATATATGTGTATTCTTTCTCCTGCAGGGTACTGCATGGAGTGGAACCCTTTGTGTTAAAAATTCATGTTATAAATGGTCAGAACCAATCGTTTTCACGATATTTTTTCTTAGTTGCAAAGCCGGCACCAAAAATTGCGATAAGGATAATGGCTGTAATAGCCATAAACCAATAATTTTGAGCACCTAGGCTAAAACTGAACAGTACTAAGAAAATAACTGCAAGAACAGAATAAAGCCAAAATATCGCTTTTGATTTTTTTTTCTGCATTCAAACCCCACCTTACTATTCTTTGCTCAATAATATGATATAATAAAAAAGTTGCAAATTGAAGTGGGAATTTACTCAAGAAAGGAAATTTAGTATGACAAATTTAAGAGAAGACGTACGTAACATTGCTATTATTGCTCACGTTGACCATGGTAAAACAACTTTAGTTGACGAATTATTAAAACAATCTGGTATTTTCCGTGAGAATGAGCATGTTGATGAACGTGCAATGGATTCTAATGACATCGAAAGAGAACGTGGTATTACAATCCTAGCGAAAAATACTGCAGTTAACTATAAAGGCACTAGAATTAATATTTTAGACACACCAGGACACGCTGACTTCGGCGGTGAAGTGGAACGTATCATGAAAATGGTAGACGGTGTTGTATTAGTTGTTGATGCCTATGAAGGTACAATGCCTCAAACACGTTTCGTGTTGAAAAAAGCATTAGAACAAAATTTAAAACCTGTAGTAGTTGTAAATAAAATTGATAAACCAGCAGCACGTCCTGAAGCAGTTGTAGATGAAGTCTTAGACTTATTTATCGAATTAGACGCAAATGATGACCAATTAGAATTCCCAGTTGTATATGCTTCAGCGGTCAATGGTACAGCAAGCTTAGATTCAGAAAAACAAGATGAAAACATGCAGTCATTGTATGAAACAATCTTAGATTATGTACCTGCACCAGTTGATAACCGTGATGAGCCATTACAATTCCAAATTGCGTTGCTTGATTACAATGATTATGTAGGTCGTATCGGTATTGGCCGTGTATTCCGCGGAACAATCAAAGTCGGCGACCAAGTTTCATTATTAAAACTAGACGGCAGTGTTAAAAACTTCCGTGTCAGCAAAATCTTTGGTTTCTTCGGATTAAAACGTGAAGAAATTGAAGAAGCACATGCTGGGGACTTAATTGCGGTTTCAGGTATGGAAGATATCAACGTTGGTGAAACAGTAACACCGCACGATCATCAAGAAGCATTACCTGTTTTACGTATTGATGAACCAACACTTGAAATGACATTCCGTGTTAATAACTCACCATTCGCAGGTCGTGAAGGTACGTATGTAACAGCACGTCAAATTCAAGACCGTTTAGACCAACAACTTGAAACAGATGTTTCATTAAAAGTTACACCGACTGATCAACCAGATGCATGGACAGTCGCAGGTCGTGGTGAATTACACTTATCAATCTTAATTGAAAATATGCGTCGTGAAGGTTTCGAATTACAAGTATCTAAACCTCAAGTAATTCTTAAAGAAATTGATGGTCAATTATGTGAACCATTCGAACGTGTTCAATGTGAAGTGCCTCAAGAAAATGCAGGTTCAGTAATTGAATCACTTGGACAACGTAAAGGTGAAATGTTAGACATGGTTACAACTGACAACGGTTTAACACGTCTTGTATTCATGGTTCCGGCACGTGGTATGATTGGTTACACAACTGAATTCATGTCTATGACAAGCGGTTACGGTATCATTAACCACACATTCGAAGAATTCCGTCCACGTATCAAAGGACGTATTGGCGGACGTCGTAATGGTGTATTAGTTTCTATGGACCAAGGTAAAGCGAGCCAATACGCAATTATTGGTTTAGAAGACCGTGGTACAAACTTCATGGAACCAGGTACTGAAGTATACGAAGGTATGATTGTTGGTGAAAACAACCGTGATAACGACTTAACAGTAAACATCACGAAAACTAAAAACCAAACCAACGTACGTTCAGCGACAAAAGACCAAACTGAAACAATGAAACGTCCACGTATCTTAACACTTGAAGAAGCGTTAGAATTTATTGATGACGATGAATTGTTAGAAGTTACACCAGAAAGTATCCGTATGAGAAAGAAAATCTTGAATAAATCTCAACGTGAAAAAGAAGCAAAACGAATCAAACAATTAATGGCTGAAGACGAATAAGCGTTAACAACCTTAAATATTGAAGAAGCCTGAATCAAATGGTTCAGGCTTCTTTTTTTATGCGAAAAGAAAGAAGACCATGCTTTAATGGTCATGGTCTTCTGTTAATATATTGAATTTTTCTTGTGATTTATAAAAATTATTACGTTGTTTAGGAACATCTAAACGACTTCTGCAATCTTCACACATAAATGTGCGCATTGGGTGATTGCGTAGTTGTTTGGCTTCCAATGTATTTTCATCTATGAGTACTTCCGTATCACAAATGATACACTGTACTTTGATCAAATTATACCACCTCGATAGCCGTCACATGTTTGAATTCATGTGAATACCCTTCTTCAGGTATGTACACGAAGCTGTCTACACCATTGTCATCATATAAGCGTTTACCTTTATCTGCGAATTTGAAGAATAGATAAGGTAATAAGCTTAACGGCACCTCGATTGAATCTTCGTCATTAGAAAGACGAATAGCTGAAGCATTCTCATTTGGTTCAGCATTCTTGAAGAAAGGTGTCATGTTAATCACAAATGTGTCTTCAATCATGGCACGTTTTTTATATTTGATTTCAGAATTCAGGGTTGGAGGATTTGTTTGTCCTTCCAAAATGGCGCGATTCCATTCACGGTTATTTTGGAATTCGACAGGTTTAGTACCTTCAAAGACACCTGCTTCTAAATCTTCGATTTTTACTTTGCGATCGTCAAAAATCCAAGTCGTACTATCTAGTGTGATTGGAAATTTAACGTTACCCTTAATTTGTATCATGTTATGCGCTCCCCTTTATATTATCTGAGTCTATGATAACATAGAATAGACTTACTGAATCGAAATTTACTTGCAATTTAGTTTTGAGTAGGCTAAAATTTTTAGTATGACAAACAAATGATAGGGGGAGTATGTCATGACGAAATCGAACACAATCAATAACGCGGCATATGACCAATTAAATAAAGATGCAGATCGCATTCTGCAATTAATCAAAGTGCAAATGGACAATTTAACATTGCCGCAATGTCCTTTGTATGAAGAAGTATTAGATACACAAATGTTTGGCTTACAAAAAGAAGTAGACTTTGCAGCAAACTTAGGCTTGATCGATATTGAACAAGGCAAAGA
Source organism: Staphylococcus simulans (assembly GCF_047037175.1). GTDB lineage: Bacteria > Bacillota > Bacilli > Staphylococcales > Staphylococcaceae > Staphylococcus > Staphylococcus simulans_C. Next base: position 253,309 of record NZ_CP178241.1, read on the forward strand.
AATCATGTTGCGTCTTGAAAAAGAATTGTCTAAACTTCATGAGGCATTCACAAACGTTTAATTTCACAGCATCAGATTAAACCGCACGAAGTGGCTGCAGTTCTGTCAGAAGTTGATAGAATGTCAGTCACTTTTTTTATTTCTTTCAAGCATACAGAAATGCTTGCAACACGACTTTAAAATGTGGTTTTATAAAGATATCGTCAAAGTAAAAACAGAATTAAGACATTCATGTCTTTCACAAACTCTAAATATATTTGAAGTGATTTCAAATATGAGAATTGGATGATTTTTAAATGAATAACATAAAATCTTTCTTTCGATATGTAGGAAAGTATGCAAAATATATCGATTATCCGCTAGTCATTACATATATAATGCTGTGTTTTATCGGTTTAATCATGGTTTATAGTGCCAGCATGGTTCCAGCAACTAAAGGGACACTCACAGGTGGTACACCTGTTTCTGGTACATATTTCTATTCGAGACAACTCATGTATGTTGTGATGAGTTTTGTTATTGTATTCTTTATGGCGTTCTTTATGAACGTTAAATTTTTACAACAGACGCGTGTACAGCAAATTATGATGGTCGGTATTTTCCTATTACTCTTCTTTACTTTATTAATCGGTAAGAATATTAACGGTTCAAAAAGTTGGATTAACTTAGGGTTTATGAACTTACAGGCTTCTGAGTTATTGAAGATTGCTATTATATTGTATTTACCATTTATGATTAATAAGAAGCGTGAACGCGTACTTGCGAATCCTAAACTAATTCGCGGTCCAATATTATTCATTATATTATGTATTATCATGGTTCTATTCCAACGTGATGTAGGACAGACATTGTTGATTATCATTATATTTATGTCTATCATGCTTTATGCAGGTATTTGGGTTAAACCACTGGTAAAGTGGGGCGGAATCATCTTTGTAGGCGGCGGTATTGCCTTCATATTATTTGCGCTTGCAGGTTGGTTACCCGCTTACTTAGTTGCCCGTTTTAGAATTATGACGGATCCATTCCATTATGAATCAGGTACGGGTTATCATATTTCCAACTCGCTTATGGCGATTGGGAATGGCGGATTATTTGGTAAAGGTATCGGCAACAGTGTATTGAAACTCGGGTATTTGCCAGAACCGCATACGGACTTTATTTTTGCGGTCATTTGTGAAGAATTAGGATTAATCGGCGGTCTTTTTGTGATTGGTTTACTGTTCTTTATTGTATATAGAGCTTTCCAATTAGCCTCCCAAACAAGTTCTTATTTCTACAAACTGGTTTGTGTGGGTATCGCAAGTTATATTGGCAGTCAAACTTTCGTAAACTTAGGCGGTATTTCAGCGTTGATTCCTTTAACAGGGTTACCATTACCGTTTATTAGTTTCGGTGGTTCTTCTATGATCAGTTTAAGTATTGCCTTAGGGTTACTCTTAATTACCGCAAAACAAATTAAATTGGATAAACAAAAAGCAAAACAAACACATATTGATATTCCTAGAAGATATTAAAGGATTGGGCTGAGTGGTCATACACTCAGTCTTTTTTTATTGGTCCAATATGTAAAAATACAAACGTTTTTATAGTGAGGCGTCAATAATGTTAAGAATAAAGGTTAAGTGAAAATGATTGTTTTCAGAAATAGGTATAACTAAAGTTTATGATGTGTTATAAGAAAATGTGATATAATACGGATATGCTTAGGTAAGTCCTAGCTATACTCACAACATCAAATATGCTTTAGAGATGTGTTTATAAGTTGTTTATTATGTATAGTTCGGCATAAATTTTTTATATCAGAACAGATAATTCTACTAACATTAATGTTCGTGTTTTGGTATAATACAATTTACAACAAAGGTTTAGAAAATTCTAATAATTGATTTTTGGGGGTTGATCGCTTGAAGAAGATTAATAAATTAATGGTAGCAAACCGTGGTGAAATCGCAATTCGTATTTTCCGTGCAGCCACTGAATTAGATATTACAACAGTCGCAATTTATTCAAATGAAGACAAAGGTTCATTACATAGAAACAAAGCAGATGAATCTTATTTAGTCGGTGAGGACTTAGGTCCTGCGGACAGTTATTTAAACATCGAACGCATTATTGAAGTTGCGAAGAATGCTGATGTTGATGCGATTCATCCTGGTTACGGATTCTTAAGTGAAAATGAAACCTTCGCAAAACGCTGTGAAGAAGAAGGTATTATCTTTATCGGCCCGAAATTGAAACATTTAGATATGTTCGGGGATAAAGTGAAAGCCCGCGCCACAGCAATTGAAGCTGGTTTACCAGTTATTCCAGGTACAGATGGACCGATTGAGGATTATCATAAAGCGGCAGATTTTGCGAAAGAAGCAGGTTATCCGTTAATGATTAAAGCCACTAGCGGTGGCGGCGGTAAAGGTATGCGTATTGTAAATGAAGAATCTGAGCTTGAAGAAGCCTTTACGCGTGCGAAATCTGAAGCACAAAAATCTTTCGGTAACAGTGAAGTTTATATTGAAAAATATATTAATGAACCAAAACATATTGAAGTACAAATTATGGGGGATGAACATGGAAATATTGTTCACCTTTATGAAAGAGATTGTTCGGTACAACGTCGTCACCAAAAAGTGGTTGAAGTTGCGCCATCCGTTGGTATGGATGAAGGGTTACGTCAACGTATTTGTGATGCAGCCTTACAATTAATGAACAATGTCGGCTATGTCAACGCAGGGACAGTTGAGTTCTTAGTGTCTGGCGATGAATTCTTCTTTATTGAAGTTAACCCGCGTGTTCAAGTAGAACATACCATCACTGAAATGATCACAGGTATTGATATTGTGAAAACACAAATCCTTGTGGCGGATGGTGAGTCATTATTTGGTGATGAAATCGGTATTCCGCATCAAGATGATATCCATACATTAGGTTATGCGATTCAATGTCGTATCACAACAGAAGATCCGACAAATGACTTTATGCCAGATACAGGTCATATTATTGCATATCGTTCAAGTGGTGGCTTCGGTGTACGTTTAGATGCTGGTGATGGCTTCCAAGGTGCAGAAATTTCACCTTATTACGATTCACTGTTAGTGAAATTATCAACACATGCGTTAACGTTTAAACAAACAATTGAAAAAATGGATCGCTCATTACGTGAAATGCGTATCCGTGGTGTAAAAACAAATATTCCTTTCTTGATTAATGTAATCCGTAATCAACACTTCCAAGAAGGCGACTATACAACTAAATTTATCGAAGAAACTCCAGAGTTATTCGAAATTAAACCAACACAAGACCGTGGTACAAAAACATTAGAATACATTGGTAATGTGACAATTAATGGTTTCCCTAACGTAGAGAAACGTCAAAAGCCAGAATTTGAACGTCCATATGTAGAACGTGTACCAAAATCTGAAATCAAACAATTAAGAGGAACGAAACAACTCTTAGATGAACAAGGCCCTAAAGCAGTAGCAGATTGGTTATTGAAACAAGAAGATGTATTAATTACAGATACAACATTCCGTGATGCACACCAATCTTTACTTGCCACACGTGTCCGTACGAAAGATATGTTAGCGATTGCATCTCAAACAGCTGAAATCTTACAAGATGCCTTCTCACTTGAAATGTGGGGCGGTGCAACATTTGACGTTGCCTATAACTTCTTGAAAGAAAACCCATGGGAACGTTTAGAGCAAATGCGTAAAGCAATCCCTAACGTTTTATTCCAAATGTTATTACGTGCGTCTAACGCAGTAGGATATAAAAACTATCCAGATAATGTGATTAAGAAATTCGTTAAAGAAAGTGCTGAAGCGGGTGTCGATGTCTTCCGTATCTTTGACTCATTAAACTGGTTAGACCAAATGAAAGTGGCGAATGAAGCGGTTCAAGAAGCAGGTAAAATCTCTGAAGGTACAATTTGTTATACAGGTGATATTTTAGATCCGCAACGTTCAAATATTTATACATTAGAATACTATGTGAACCTTGCGAAAGAATTAGAAAAAGAAGGCTTCCATATTCTTGCGATTAAAGACATGGCTGGTTTATTAAAACCTAAAGCGGCCTTTGAATTAGTTGGAGAATTAAAAGCGGCAGTTGATTTACCAATCCACTTGCATACGCATGATACAAGCGGTAACGGTATCTTAACGTATAAACAAGCGGCAGATGCAGGTGTTGACGTTATTGATACAGCGGTATCTTCTATGAGTGGTTTAACAAGTCAGCCAAGTGCCAACTCATTGTACTATGCCTTAAATGGTTTCGGGCGTGATGCACGTACAGATATCAACGGTTTAGAACGTTTAGGTCAATATTGGGATACAGTACGTCATTACTACAGTGATTTCGAAAGTGATTTCAAATCACCAAATACAGAAATTTATCAATATGAAATGCCTGGCGGCCAATATTCTAACTTGAACCAACAAGCGAAAAGTTTAGGTCTCGGCAATAGATTCCATGAAGTCAAAGATATGTATCGTCGTGTGAACTTCCTATTTGGAGATATCGTTAAAGTAACACCATCTTCAAAAGTAGTCGGTGATATGGCGTTATACATGGTACAAAATGATTTAACAGAAGAAGATGTCTTAAAAGACGGTTATAAACTCGACTTCCCTGAATCAGTGGTATCATTCTTTAAAGGTGAAATCGGACAACCTACAGATGGTTTCAATAAAGAGCTTCAAAAAGTAGTGTTGAAAGGTCAAAAACCTTTAACAGAACGTCCAGGTGAATATCTTGAAGATATCGATTTTGAAGCATTGCGTGAAGAGCTTCAAGCGAAACAAGAAGCACCTGTCACTGAACAAGATTTAATCAGTTATGCGATTTATCCAAAAGTGTATGAACAATACATCGCAACGAAAGAACAATTCGGTGATGTGTCATTATTAGATACACCAACATTCTTCTTCGGTATGCGTCCAGGCGAAACTGTAGAAGTTGAAATCGATAAAGGTAAAACTTTGATTATCACATTAGAAGCGATTACGGAACCAGACGATAAAGGTGTCAGAACTATCTTCTTCATCATGAACGGTCAAACGCGTCAAATTAAAATTCAAGATGAAAATGTGAAAACAAATGCGACAGTGAAACCTAAAGCAGATAAATCAAATCCAAACCATATCGGTGCACAAATGCCAGGTACGGTTTCAGAAGTTAAAGTTGCGGTAGGTGATCATGTAGAAAGCGGACAAGCGTTATTGATTACAGAAGCAATGAAAATGGAAACAACAGTTCAAGCACCATTCAGCGGAACAGTGAAACAAGTAACTGTGACAAATGGTGAAGGCATTCAAACAGGTGACTTATTAGTAGAATTAGAAAAAGATGAATAATTAAATTGAAACACCAGAAATGATGGTTATTTCTGGTGTTTTTTATCTTATGTTGATCCTATCATTTATAAGAGAATGACCTGAGCTGAAAGAGGCAAAAAAATAACCGCTGAACATTATTTTGTTCAGCGGTTATTTGTCTTAATATGCGTTGTTTTTAACTTTTTCAACACGTTTAGTACGAAGCATTAATAAGATGAAGTAGGCGATTAAACCGAATTCAAATGTGATGATTAATGCGTGTAATAAAGCGATGAACAAGTTCACGCTTGTGAAGATAGATAACGCACCTGTAATAATTTGCAACACGATTAAAAGTAATGCGGCTGTGTAACCGTAACGAATAGTACGGTTATCATGATAGTGTCTGATTGCGTAATTAAACGCAAGGAAGACGCTGATTGTCGCGATAAGTGCTAATAATCTATGCATGAATTGTACCCAGTCTTGTTCTGTATGCGGAATCAAGTCTGCGAAAGGTAATGGCCATGAACCATAAGCCAGTGATGATTTTGTATGTCTTACTAATGCACCTGTGTAAATGCCGACATATAAACAAATCGCCATTGTCCAAGTGTAGAATCTTAATTTGCGGTCGATGTGTACTTTGTTGGCTTCGTATTTTTGATCAACATCGAAGATAATTAATGTTAATACGAATACGGATGAGAAGCTGATTAATGAAATACCAAAGTGTAAGGCAAGTACGTAATCATTTTGTTGCCAAAGTACTGCGGCAGCTCCGACTAATGCTTGGATAAGTAAGAAACCGACACTGATAATTGCGAGTGGTTTCACTTCTTTAATATACCCGATATTTTTCCAAGCCGTGATAACCAACCATAATACCACGATTAATGATAATGCAGATGTTGCTCTGTGACTGAGCTCGATAATAGTACTAATAGGCAGGTTTTGCGGTAATAATGCGCCATGACATAACGGCCATGATGATCCGCAACCATCGGCTGAACCTGTTTTGGTTACAAGTGCGCCGCCTAATTGAACCCATGCCATAATAACTGTTGCGAGAACAGCTAACCATCTAAGGTTACGTTTCTTAAACAATTTAAAACACCCCACTGATTAATTGACATAGATAAAGGCAGAGGAAAGGAGGGATTAGTATGAACAAGTATGTCTGACCAATCCGATTTCCATGCCTCAAGCCTAGTTGTCATTTGATAAATTGTAAATATTTATAAACATTATATCAATAAAGACTATAAATTTTAATAGCAAGTGGAATGAAAATGTGTCACAAAAATGACGATTTTTTGAAAATGCGCGTTGTCGCTAAAGTGTCACAAATTTGTCTTATTTAACCTAGTCAACGATTACATTTTGCTATATCATTGTATTATATGAATATTTTAAGGAGGGGCATTATGGATAAAGGACATACTTTGTCACAAGCTTCTGGTCGTGTAACCCTTAAAGAACTGAAAGCAATTATTAAAATGGGGCTCGTTCAAGGGAACTTAATTCCGGCTTTCACAGGAGCATGGCTGGCGATTGTATTAGCGAATCACTCCTTCCTATCATCTATACCGCAAATTCTGTTGATGATGATCGGTTCAACGCTCATCATGGGGGGCGCATGTGCACTCAATAACTATTATGACCAAGATATTGACAGCATCATGCCAAGCAAACAATCAAGACCGACAGTCAATAACAGAATTTCAAATAAAAATTTATTGATTTTAAGTTTCGGAATGATGGTTTTAGGCGAAATCCTCTTATTTATGCTGAACATTCCATCAGGTGTTATCGGTTTAATGGGCATCATCGGCTACGTATCATTTTATTCAATTTGGTCTAAACGCCACACAACTTGGAATACTGTTATCGGGAGTTTCCCAGGTGCAGTACCGCCATTAATCGGTTGGACAGCCATTGAAGGACAACTTAGCTTAACAGCAATTGCGTTATTCTTAGTGGTATTTTGTTGGCAACCGATTCATTTCTATGCCTTAGCGATTAAACGTCAGGATGAATATGCTTTAGCTAAAGTTCCAATGTTACCATCTGTAAGAGGTTTTAACCGTACACGTGTAGGTATGCTTTTATGGTTAGTTGCATTATTACCTTTACCATTATTATTTACAAATCTAGGTACGGTATTCGTTGTATTAGCAACACTTCTAAACTTGGGTTGGATGTATCTTGGCTTAACAAGCTTCAAGAAGAACTTCAATCAAAAGAAATGGGCTACGTTAATGTTTGTTTACTCACTGAACTATTTAGTGCTATTCTTTGCATTAGCAGTTATAATTTCTTTAATCAATATGATTTAAATAAATTGAAGATAGGATGAGATTTATGAGTCTACCTATATTGCCAACGATAAGTACGAGCTGTATTCAAATTTGTGCAGCCTTAGTTATTGTTGGATGGTACTTGATTAAAAAACGTAAAATTGAAGCGCATAAGAAAGTAATGTTGACTGCAGCATTCTTCGCATTAACATTCTTTATTATTTATGCGAGCAGAACATTCTTTATCGGGAATACCGCTTTCGGTGGACCTGCATGGTTAAAAGGATATTACCATTTCTTCTTAATTTTCCACATTGCGTTATCAACAGTGGGTGGATTAATGGGATTATTCCAAATCATCACAGCGTTTAAAGACAAATTTAATCTTCACCGCAAGGTCGGTCCTTGGGCAGCGATTATTTGGATTTTTACAGCTTTCACAGGTATTATCGTATACATCTTGTTATATGTAATGTACTCAGGTGGAGAAACAACTTCATTATTCAAAGCTACTTTCGGCTTTTAAAATGTAAAACATCGACTGATGACGTGATAAGTTGTCAGTCGATGTTTTTAAATAAGACAATCCTTGCGAGTGTGCGTGTGAAACGTGTACAATGATAATTACTTAACATTAAGGTGGGCGGAGAATGAGGAATTTAATTATTAAAGTTATAGGCGTTTTGCTACTCATAACTTTTCTTATCTATTTATTTTATTCGCCACGGCTGAAATTTGATGTGTTAGAAAATCCAAACAAGAAATCATCGACGAAAACAGAACAAACACAGAAAAAAGGGCCGGAGACTGAAAATCCAAAACCTAAGTCAGGGATTGGAACGTGGGTCAATAACGACATTAGCAGTTTGACGAAGAAATTCGGTCAAGCTGATCGTGTCTATGAATACGCAAATGACTATAAAAATTATGTCTTTAGAGCACAAAGTCAATATTATATTGTGACAGCTAAAAATAATATCGTTAAATCAGTCTATGCGACAGGAACGAAGGCGGATATTGAACCTATCAATATCTCTGAAGATGCTTCTAGTATTTTCGAGAACACCAGTATTAATCCAGAACCTCGTATTAAAGCAAATGGAAAATCTTATGATATAGAACTTTCTGATGAAGATATGAAAACACAAATGTTGATTAAATATGGCGATATCTATGCGCAAGTGTATATCGATCAACAAACGAATAAAGTGGTCGGTGTCAGATTCTTAGATGCAGATGCACTAGTTATGTTTAATCCATACCAAATGACACAAACATCTAATGAGAAAACAGTTGAAAACCAACATAAAGATATACCATATGAACAAAATGTTAACCAGTTGATGACGCTATATGAAGTCACTAATCAAATCAGAAGTTTAAAAGGACTTAAACCTTTCAAAGTAAATAATGATTTAAGCCACATCGCTTCAGTTAACTTATATGAAAGTACCAATAATAAAAACGTTGAGTTTACTGAGGGTGCTTTGAAACAACAATTAGATGATCGTAATATAGACTTTGAAGTGGTCGGTCAAAACGTTGGTTATGACTTTAACGATGTACCAACACTCTTGCATAGTTGGTTGAATTCAGATATTCACCGTTCACGTATATTGAATACACAATATACTGAAATGGGCGGAGATGTCATGGATGGCTACTATACATTAATATTTATCGGAAAATGATGGAAGGTGACAATATGATTAATTCTGAAGTCATTGAAGTATTAGATGGTGTAGATGAAGTCAGTGAAATGATTTTAAACTCAGAGATTTATCAAGCATATGTAGAAGCGCGTCAAATCATGAATGAAGATGAAACAGCACAAGCACATTATCAAACATTTATGAAGTATAAAGAAGACTATGATGAAGTAATGCGTTTTGGGAAATATCATCCGGATTATCAGAAGGTGACACGTGCCACACGTCAAAGTAAACGTGCGTATGACATGGTGCCATCTGTGATGGCTTATAAACAACAAGAAACTGAACTTCAAAATTTAGTGGATGAAGTCATCACCATTATCGCAACTTCTATTTCGGATAACGTTAAAATCGAAGTAGGAAATCCATTCTTTAGAACAGATATGCATGGATGTAGTACTGGCGGAACATGCCAATGTCAAATACACGCTTAAAATCATTCGAAATAATATAAAACGACCACCCATTACCAACGACATATTGTCGATGTGTAATGGGTGTTTGTTTTGTTGATTTAGACATCAATATGATTAAAAGGATAAGTCGGATTAATGTTGTGATTGATTTTGACGATATTGGAACGCAAGGTCAGGACGGTCAGTGACGATAGTATGCACGCCTTTATTAAATAAATCACTCATTAAATCAATACTATTCACACCGTAATAGCCTGGTACGATGTTGCGTGAATTTAACCAATTGATTAATCGTTTTGAAGTGAGTGGTATACCGTTATAAGTAGTCGGCATTTGGAACGTGTTGGCTTGTGCCTCAAACATATTTCCTAATCCGCTGAAGAACTTAACCACACCCACAGTTACTTCTTCTTGACTCGCACCAACCGCAACGGTTCCTAAAGCCAATTCAGAAAATCTTGCGATTTGGTCTTGATAGAAGCTTGTGACTAACACACGGTCTTGTGCATTATGTTGTACGATTGATTTGTATAATAACTCAGGCGCAATGGTCCCTTCATAAGAATCCTGACTATCTTTTAAATCTACATTGATTAACATGTCTGGATATAACTCTAATAATTCATCGAATGTTAGAATTTTCGCATCTGGATGATTGCGATAAGGTGTATCGTTGTTAATGTCTTTAAAATGATAACCTGCATCTAGTTTTTGTAGTTCTTCTAAGCGGTGCTCGCGTACTTTGCCTGAACCGTTTGTGGTACGGTCTACTGTTGCGTCATGAAAGACAATCAATTGTTCATCGCTTGTTACACGGACATCCGTTTCAAAACCATCAACTTCGTATGATGCTGCCGCATCAAATGCGAGTTTAGTTTGTTCAGGACGTAAAGCCATACCACCGCGATGTGCGAAGATATAATGAGGTTTACGTGTAAAGAATGCTGGGATAGGTTGAGGTTCTGGTTGACCTTTGAATTTTGACAAAAAGATAAGTCCGCTGAATATACCGGCAGCACCTGCTACACTGTTTCTGATAAGTCTACTTATTTTTACCATGGAATTTCCTCCTCGTATGCATATGAAGTTAACCTAAAGTGGTATGAATAAAGCGTGAATGCTTTGTCATACAGGGCTTTGGTTATTTCAAATTTAGTTCAGTCGTGATACTATAGATTAAAGTAATGGAGTGATCAAAATGACAGAAATCATACCTAGAACCAGTTTAATTATATACCTTAAACACATGAAACATGAACGTCATATCCGAAAATACGGTCATATTATTAATAGTAATCGCAATCGCAAATATGTCGTCATGTATATCAATGAAAATGATGCCGATCATATTGTCAATCGACTTATGAAATTAAAGTATGTGCGTCACATTGAAGGTTCTCCTTATAAATATTTAAAGAAAACGTATGAAAAAGAAAAGTACGAAATCAATTAATCGTTACACAACTGTATCAACAAATATAACCTTAATAACAAAGTGTTAAACGTTATTGTAAGGGTGGTATCCAATGATATAAGCGTAATACACCGATTAAATAATTAAAATAAAGCTCTAAATCATGAAAGTCGTCTGTAGATTTGACATCTAATTCATTTAAAGGCAATTGGTAGTCTTCTGCGAAGCCGCGAATCATTTCTGACTTTTTATTATCCTCTGGATGAGGGTACGAGAAGGCATTTAACATGATATACATGGCTTGGAAATAATTGCCTTCAGTCGGGTTCATAATAATTGCTGCGGAACTTAAACCTTTAGATGAGTCTGGACTGTTAAAGAACACAATACGGTTAATGCGTTCATGATTATATTGAATAAGTGTTTTGAACTCAAATAAATCGGTGAGTCCTTCACCGAGTACAATAAAAGATTGTTTCATTTTGGGAATAGCCTCCTTATTACCCAAATTATATTATAGAACGAGAGGGGAAGTGAAGTATAAGATGAGAGTGATATCCGGTCAACATAAAAGTAAACCGTTAGAAAGTTTAGAAGGGCGCAATACACGACCAACAACAGATAAAGTTAAAGAAAGTATTTTTAATACGCTGCATGAAGTATCTGGTATCGGGTTAGATTTGTTTGCGGGAAGCGGTGCACTAGGTATAGAGGCATTGTCTCGCGGTATGGATGAAATGATTTTTGTGGACCAAAACTTTAAAGCTGTTAAAGTGATAAAAGCGAATTTAAATAGCTTAGATATGATGAAACAGTCAGAGGTTTATAAAAATAATGCAGACCGCGCATTAAAAGCTTTATCAAAACGAGACATTCAGTTTGATTTAATCTTCTTAGACCCGCCTTATAATAAAGGTCTGATTGATAAAGCATTAGCACAAATCGAAGAGTTTAACTTATTGAAGAAAAGTGGTATCATCGTTTGTGAGTTTAACCATAAAGAAAACATTGATACACAATCGTTTGAAGTGATTAAACGTTATCATTATGGCTTAACGGATACTATGTTATTAGAAAAAGGAGAACATGATGGCTGAAACAAAAGCAGTAATACCAGGTAGTTTCGATCCAATTACATATGGACATTTGGATATTATTGAACGTGTCGCACACCGTTTTGATGAAATCCATATCTGTGTATTGAAAAACCGTAATAAGTCAGGGACTTTTACTGTGGAAGAACGCATCGCTTTAATTGAAGCATCTGTCGCAAATATTCCAAATGTACAAGTGCACCAATTCAATGGATTGCTTGTGGATTTTTGTGATAAAATCGGCGCAAAAACAATTGTTCGAGGATTACGTGCAGTCAGTGACTTTGAATATGAATTGCGTCTAACATCTATGAACAAGAAATTGAATAGTGATGTCGAAACATTATATATGATGACAAGCACGAACTATTCATTCATCAGTTCTAGCGTAGTGAAAGAAGTTGCGCAATATAAAGCAGATATTTCTGAGTTTGTACCGCCACCTGTAGAAAAAGCATTAAAAGAAAAATTCGGACATTAATAAAACACGTTTCAACGTCTATTTGTATCATACAAGAGGTGTTGAAACGTGTTTTGATTTAAATAATAGAAACCAAGAATTTAAAGACTTGGAAACATGTATTGACTATAAAAGAAAGGGTTGTATTCTTATTGTGCAGTTAAGCAATGTGAATACAACCCTAATTTTGTGTTATTGGTTTAGTTTTTCATATGCACCGATCGCAACTGCTAAATCAAAGTAAGCTGCACCGACACATTTAAAAACAGTAATGGCATCATTGTTTTTTCGATACAAAGTGCCTTGTTTAGAAAGTGTTTTGAGTTCGGCACTGATGTCATCAAAGGTAAAGGTTTGGTTTTGATTCGCTTCTATTAATTCCCCGGATTCTTCTTTCACACCTTCAAGATCATCGACGACAACACTTTCTGCTTGAGTGAAAATGTGTGGGTCTAGTTCTTTCATATCGGGTTGATAGGAGCCAATGCCATTGATATGTGTTCCCGGATGGACATCTTCAGCTTGAAAGACCGGCGTGGTAGAAGGTGTTTGGCAGTTAAGAATATCTGCTTGTTTAACGAGTGTTGATACATCTTCTAAGACTTCTACATGTAAGTTTGGATAATCTTTTAAGATACGCGTCTTAAAGTCTTGTGCTTTTTTCGTTGTGCGGTTATAAAGTAAAACGGTATCGATATCGCGCACTTCGATATTGCCTAAGAATTGTTCATAAGCCATACCGCCTGTTCCAATCATACCTAGCGTTGTCGCATCTTCACGGCTCATGTATTTTGTCGCAATGCCGCTGAGTGCGCCTGTTCTTAAACGCGTAAGATAACTGCCATCCAAAATCGCATTCGTTTCTCCGTTTTCAAGGTTGGTAATTACAATTTGTGCTTGTGTTGTCGGCAGATGTTGTTTAGGGTTCTCTGGTGTAATAGATGTAATTTTGATGGTTCCGAGTTGTTTTGCTAAATCAACACAAGGCATATATAACATGGATTTTGCACCTTCACCTGTAGGAATGACAGTACGCGGTGCCGTTTTGATTTGATCCAAATTGTTGAAACTGTGTTCAATCGCTGTAATCGCATCTTTCATATGGTATTGTGCTTTGACTTCTGCTTCTGAATATACTTGCATGTTGAATAACCCCCTTAATATGACTGTACCCTAATAACGGGTGTATTGAAATCGTCAGCGGTTTGACCAGATAAGGTATTATAGATTTGTGTTGCTTTGATTTCTGGTTCAAAGTAATGGGCAGTTGTTTTATTGACGTTAGTGATAAATTGACGATTTGGAAATTCTTTCTTTAACTGTTTTAAATAAGTTTGTCCTTTTTCGTTCATACCTAAGATACGTACAGCTTCAATATTATTTTGCTTATCTGCTTGTTTAAAGTTTAACAAACAGTTCATTAACATACGTTGAATACGGGTATACGTATAGCGCTTAGTTTTAAGCAGATGCATCAATTGTTCAAAATTGTGTGCAGCTTGGATTTTTTCTTTTAAACGGTACTCAAATCCTTCGCTGACTGTATGTACTTCACGCAATTCTTCAAGAGTTGCGCGTAGTATGGTGAATTTCAAATAAGGAAATACGTCATCTAAAGTTAAGTGCGGCTGCGTATACAAGTGTTTAACGGACGCAGGCACGACGGATTCAAAGCGCGTGTCATTGTTTTTAAGTGCTGTTCTAATCGCACTGCCGCTTGCGAAGGTTTGGTTATCTATCGTTTGGTTATGATGCTTGGTTTGATGACGCATGAGTGTCATCGGTGTGATGTGTGCTGCATAGTGTTGTATCGCTTGTACATAAGAAAGACCTAAGATATTATTAGGTGTCTGCAGTAAGGCGGGAGCATCTAATAATTCATTGATGATTCTAGGGTAACTTTTCCCTTCGTGCAGCTTTGTTTGAAATTCTGGGTGTTCTTCGATATGGTTGACTTGCATGGCAACATGTTCGAAATCTTTGATGCTGCCGGATTCACTCCCAAATACGAGTGCATCACAATTCAGATAGTCCGCAACTTTGACACCCATTTCTGCGAAGTATTCTCCAGCAGATAATGCGGCATAAGCAGGCAGTTCGACTACAAGGTCGCAAGCAGAGAGCGCAAGTTGTGTCCGTAGAAATTTGTTGTAGATGGCAGGTTCACCGCGCATCACAAATTGACCGCTCATAATCGCAACTGTAACATCTGCATCGGCGATTTTACGTGCTTGTTCTGCATGGTAAACATGCCCGTTATGGAAGGGGTTATACTCTGTAATCAGTGCAGCGCATTTCATTTGCAATCCGTCCTTTCAGAATTCATTATGATTATTGTATCAAAAAGTCAAGATGTTAAGAAAAAATCTTGACAACTTAACGCTAGAAAGTTAAAATAAATTTTGTGCTTGTTAGAGGTGAAGCCATATGAAATGGTCAATAACGCAATTAAGAAAATATCAAGGTCAGCCTTTTGAATTTGATCAAACAGTAAATTATAATCATTTAATTGATAAATTAGGACTTATAGATTTATCTGATATCCGAGTGAGAGGCAAACTTGATGTCAAATCAAATGAAGTTGTCGCTGATATCCACTTAACTGGTACGTACACGATGGAAGATGCGCGTACATTAGAGCCGGTGGAAGTGCCGATTGATGTCGAGACTACAGAAATATTTGATTTAGAAGGTCATGAGTTTAGTGAAAGCGAAGATGACGATGAACATTATCATCTTGCTACAAGCGGAATGATTGATTTACGTGATATCGCAGAAGAGCTTGTCATCATAGAAAAGCCTATCCGAGCAGTGGCTGAAGACAGCAGTTTAGAAGACATGCTGCAGAGCGGTCAAGGTTGGGAAGTTATTGACGAAGACGAATTAGAAGAAAGTGAACAAGCAGAAGAAATCTCTTCTAAGAAAGTCGATCCAAGGCTTCAAAAATTGCAACAATTTTATGATGAAAAGCAATAGAAGTTGATGTACAATAGATAGTATTGTTATTAACATCTTAATCGCACAGTAACAAAGATTTTGTGTTTGAAATTTAAGGAGGATTAAATCATGGCAGTACCAAAAAGAAGAACATCTAAAACTAGAAAAAATAAACGTCGTACTCACTTTAAATTATCAGTACCAGGTATGACTGAATGCCCTAACTGTGGTGAATACAAATTATCTCACCGCGTTTGTAAAAACTGTGGTTCTTACAACGGTGAAGAAGTCGTTTCAAAATAATTGATGAATCATGAGACCCATCGTCTAAAACGGTAGGTCTCATTTTTGTTTATTAAAAGCAACATGATAGAATAAGGAAAAAGCGTAAATGAGGTAACCCATTATGGAACAAATTACGTCACCGCAAAATACAAAGGTGAAACAAGCAAACAAATTAAAGAAGAAAAAAGAACGAGATAAAACAGGATTGTTATTGGTCGAAGGGACACATTTGATTGAAGAAGCGGTTCAAAGCCAATTAACGGTGAAACAACTTTTTGTGGTTGAACCAGAACGTTTTGATGCTAAGTTGATTGAAGCAGCTGAAGAAGCGTTCCATATTAATTTCAAAGTTGCAGAAAGTTTATCTGGTACTGTGACACCTCAAGGTATTTTTGCGGTCATAGAAAAACCAGAGGTTGCTTCTCGTATTGCCGATGCGAAACAAGTATTATTATTAGATCGTATCCAAGACCCTGGAAATCTCGGTACGTTAATTCGTACAGCAGATGCTGCTGCATTAGACTTGATTGTCTTAGCACCAGGTACTGCTGATGCATATCAAGATAAAGTATTGCGTTCTAGTCAAGGGAGTGTTTTCCATTTGCCGATTGTGACACAACCCTTAGATACATTTATTGAACAATTTGATGGCCCTGTTTACGGTACGGCCTTAGAAGATGCGGTGAACTTTAATGAAGAAGCTGCACAATCATCGTTTGCGTTATTACTTGGTAATGAAGGGCAAGGCGTGGATCCTGAATTATTAAGTCATACGACTAAACGATTAACAATTCCGATGTATGGCGCTGCAGAAAGTTTAAATGTTGCTATAGCAGGCAGTATTTTAATCTATAAATTAAAAGGTTGACCGGTCGGAAGGGATTACTTATAATAAAATGTGATTTAGTGTTTGGGCGTCAGATTCAAACAGAAAAATAAATACTTTGCCTATAAAAAGACGTAAATTATCAATGCAGACTGTTTAGGGAGAATAACCGCGACTGAAAGTTATTCCAGAATGCGATAATTTTTTTCATCTTTTTGGCAACTTAAAGAAATTTAAGTCGGTTCATCACCGTTATCTATGATAAATCAAGTGTATGCGTATGCATAAATTTGGGTGGTACCACGGAAGACTTCGTCCCATTTCTCAGGGATAGAAGTCTTTTTTTATTGGCAATTTAATTTAGGAGGGGCAGATATGATTCAAACTGAAGAAATGAATCAGCTGAAATCAGAGGCGTTGGCCGATGTGTCGCAAGCGTCAGATGAGAAAGCTTTGCAAGATGTTAAAGTAAAATACTTAGGTAAAAAAGGTTCTGTTTCAGGTTTAATGAAACAAATGAAAGATTTATCAAATGAAGAAAAACCAAAATTTGGCCAAGCAGTGAATGAAGTGCGACAAGCGATTGAACAAGCGATCGCAGATCGTAAAAAAGTGCTTGAACAAGAACGTTTAAACAAACAATTAGAAGAAGAAACAATTGATGTGACGTTGCCAAGTCGCCAAGTCAAACAAGGTGCAGCACATCCATTAACACGTACAATCCAAGAAATCGAAGATTTATTCTTAGGTTTAGGATATGAAATTGTAAATGGTTATGAAGTTGAACAAGATTACTACAACTTTGAAGCATTGAATTTACCAAAATCTCACCCAGCACGTGATATGCAAGATACATTCTATATCACAGAAGAAACGTTAATGCGTACGCATACATCTCCTGTACAAGCACGTACACTTGAAAAACGCAAAGGACAAGGACCAGTTAAAATTATTTGTCCTGGTAAAGTGTATCGTCGTGACTCAGATGATGCGACACACAGTCACCAATTTACTCAAATTGAAGGCTTAGTTGTGGCAGAAAACATTAAAATGAGTGACTTAAAAGGAACGCTTGAACTTGTTGCGAAGAAATTATTTGGTGAAGAACGTGAAATCCGCTTACGTCCAAGTTACTTCCCATTCACTGAACCTTCAGTGGAAGTAGATGTATCTTGTTTCAAATGCGGCGGTAAAGGCTGTAACGTATGTAAGGGTACAGGCTGGATTGAAATCTTAGGTGCAGGTATGGTGCATCCTAACGTCTTAGAAATGGCAGGATTCGATTCTTCTAAATATACTGGTTTCGCATTTGGTATGGGTCCAGACCGTATCGCTATGTTGAAATATGGTATTGAAGATATCCGTTATTTCTACACAAATGATGTTCGTTTCTTAGATCAATTCAAAGCTGTTGAAGATAGAGGTGAAGCATAATGTTTGTATCAAAAGAATGGTTAGAATCTTTAGTGGAAGTCAATGAACCAATCCAATCATTAGCTGAACGTATTACACGTACAGGGATTGAAGTTGATGACATTATTGATTACACAGCTGAAATTAAAAAATTAGTCGTAGGTTATGTGGAAAGTAAAACACAACATCCTAACGCAGATAAATTAAATATTTGTAAAGTAGATATCGGTGAAACTGAACCCGTACAAATCGTTTGTGGTGCACCGAATGTAGATGCAGGCCAATATGTGATTGTCGCTACAGTGGGCGGACGTTTACCAGGCGGTATTAAAATCAAACGTGCGAAATTACGTGGTGAAGTATCTGAAGGCATGATTTGTTCATTACAAGAAATTGGTGTTCAAAGCAATGTTGTACCAAAAGCATTTGAAGACGGCATTTATAACTTCCCAAGTGAAGTGAAACCAGGTACAGATGCGTTAGAAGCATTATATTTAAATGACCAAGTGATGGAATTCGACTTAACACCAAACCGTGCCGATGCATTAAGTATGGTCGGTGCTGCGTATGAAACATCAGCACTTTACGGTGCGGCATTAACATTGCCAGAAATACAACCCGATACAACTGAAACTTCAGCAGCACAAGAAATTTCCGTGTCAGTTGAAAATCCAGATAAAACACCATATTACAGTGCGCGTGTTGTTAAAAATGTGAAAATCGGACCATCTCCAATTTGGATGCAAGCACGCTTAATGAAAGCAGGCATTCGTCCAATTAATAACGTCGTAGATATTTCAAACTATGTGCTATTAGAATACGGTCAACCATTGCACATGTTTGACCAAGACCATATTGGTTCAGACCACATTGTGGTACGTCAAGCGCAAGCAGGCGAAAAAATGACGACTTTAGATGACGCAGAACGTGAATTATTAGCGTCTGATATCGTTATCACAAACGGTAAAGAACCTATCGCACTTGGTGGTGTAATGGGCGGAGACTTCTCTGAAGTGACAGAACAAACACAAAATGTTGTGGTTGAAGGAGCGATCTTTGATCCTGTCAGCATTCGTCATACATCACGTCGTTTGAACTTACGCAGTGAATCATCAAGTCGTTTCGAAAAAGGAATCGCGACTGAGTTTGTAGATCAAGCGGTAGACCGTGCATGTTACTTATTAGAACATTATGCACAAGGTGAAGTCTTATCAGATAGAGTTGCGTCAGGTGACTTAGGTGAATTTATTACACCGATTGAAATTACAGTTGATAAAATTAACAATACAATCGGTTCAGACATGACAGTTGAAGCGATTGTGAAATCATTAAGCCAACTTGGCTTCAAAACTGAAAATAACGAAGGCAACTTAACTGTATATGTGCCTTCACGTCGTAGAGATGTCAAAATTAAAGAAGACTTAATCGAAGAAGTCGCACGTATTTATGGTTATGATGAAATTCCATCAACATTACCAGTCTTCGAACAAGTTACAAGTGGTCAATTAACAGACCGCCAAGCAAAAACACGTATATTAAAACGCACATTAGAAGGTGCAGGTTTAAGTGAAGCTATTACGTATTCATTAGTAGACCGTGCACGTGGTAAAGCATTCTCTGTCAGCGACAAACCCAATATTGAATTGTTGATGCCGATGAGTGAAGCGCATGCGGTCTTACGTCAAAGTTTATTACCACATTTAATTGATGCGGTCGCTTATAATGTGGCGCGTAAAAATACGGATGTCTTCTTATATGAAATCGGACGTGTCTTCTTTGCGAATGGTAAAGGTGAACTACCGGATGAAGTTGAATACTTAAGCGGTATTTTAACAGGTGAATACAGCGGCAACCAATGGCAAGGCAAGAAAGAGTTAACAGACTTCTATCTTGCGAAAGGTATTTTAGATGCAATTGCGGAAAAATTAGATATCACATTTGATTATGAAGCAACACAAATGGACGGTTTACATCCAGGGCGTACTGCGAACGTCATTTTAAATGGAGATGTCATCGGCTTTATCGGTGAACTACACCCACAATTAGCAGAGGAAAATGATTTGAAACAACGTACGTATGTCTTTGAATTAAACTATGATAAATTGATGAACGTTGCGGTGGGTTACATCAACTATAAACAAATCCCTAAATATCCTGGTGTGACAAGAGACATCGCATTAGAAGTGGATACCACTGTTTCAGCTGCAGCATTAATTCAAACTATCAAAGCACATGGTGGTAAAATCTTACAAGATGCGCAAGTCTTTGATGTCTATGAAGGTGAACATATGGAAGCAGGCAAAAAATCTGTCGCTATCCGTATTGCTTACTTAGATACTGAAAATACGTTAACAGATGAACAAGTTACAGCGGTTCATGATGAAATCGTTAACGCTTTAACTGCAGAAGGCGCAGTCATTCGTTAAGCTGATTAGCTTCATGGAAATAAATTAAAAAAACAAGCTCTTTCTACACAGATAATGTGTGGAAGGAGCTTGTTTCATTTTCTTTATAAAACTGTGTAAGCAACGTGTTAAATTGCTTAGTCGTTAAATTGTTTTTTACGATAGAGGTCTAAGGCTTTTTCTCTATTTTTAAAGTCAGCTTTTGACAAGTTATCTAATGTATCCGTACCGAATTTATCAATTAATCGTGCTGCGAATAAATCTACTGCTTTACTGGCGCCTTTTGGAATATTTTTGCCGATTTTTTTGCTCATGTGATCCATATGTTTCACAAACGCATAACGAGAAAGAATACTCGCGGCTGCGATGGCTAAAGATTTAGATTCACCTTTTGTTTCGAAACATGTTTTATCTGGATGTGGCATCGGTGACAAGGCGTAGTTTTGATAGACACCGCGAACCGCAAATTGGTCGATTACAATATAGTCTAAGGGCTGATTTTGTGCTTCGATACGATTTACCACGTTTTCAATGGCTTGGTTATGCAAAACGGCTTTCATTTTAACTTGTGACCAGCCTAATTGTTTTCGTTCGTTATATCTTTTGTTGTCTAATACTTGTAGTGAGTGGGGGAGAAATGTCACTAATTGTTCAGCTAATTCGACAATTTTTTTATCGCTTAATTTTTTAGAATCGTCGACGCCTAATGTTTTCAACACCTCCGCATGTTCTTTTGACACATAAGCGGCACATACAGTAAGGGGTCCGAAATAATCACCACTGCCTGCTTCATCGCTGCCGATACAGTTAGCAGTGTTAAATGGATAATCAGTTGAATGGATCGTCGTTGTTTTCTTTTTCTTTGATGGTGCTTTAGATGTTTGTGCATCGTTACCTAGTAATTGTTGCGCCACAGATTCGGCTTGAGCACCTTGAAACATCACTTTGTTAGAATTATATATATGAATCGTTGTGCCTTGAACTTTTGCGCGTGCACGAGAGCCTTGTGGGAGGTTTGTTGTATCTGCGTTGATTTTGCTTAGTAATTGTTGGATTTGTTCATCTGTTAATTTTAATACGACATTCGCCATAGGGATGCTCCTTACTTGTTGTAGTATTTTTATTTTACTATAGGTTGGTCGTACAACAAAAGGTTATATGTTACAGGTGTTTTAAATAACGTTGGCAAAAAGCGAACACTACTTACATTATAAATGGCACTCGTGTATAATGGTTCGTGATGAATAATTAGAGTGGTTTTCAACAAAACTAGGTGAAAATCAGTTACGATTAATATAAACGCAACACTCATGAGTGATCGTGGTGAATGAGTGAAAATAAGCAAGATTGGAGTTATCAAATTGGGCGAATTTAAAAATAGAATCAATGTTACGATTAATAATAAAAATTATACAATAGTCGGCGAAGATAATCCTGAGCATATACGTTATGTTGCACATCTCGTGGATGAGAAAATTCAAGAATTAGGCCGCAAGAGTGCGGGATTGGATACAACACGTAAAGCGGTTTTGACTGCTGTGAATATTATGCATGAAAAGGTGTTGTTAGAAGAGGAAAACCGTCGTTTGAAACAAGAGTTGAATCGTTTGAAGCATGACGAACATTAGGGGCTGCCTATGCTGCTGAATATCTTTATCTTTTTTGTCTTTATCATGATTGCCGCCATGGGGTTTCGCAGAGGATTTTGGTGGAGTCTGTTTCACTTTATATGTACGGTCGCCGCATTTGTCTTTGCGGCATTATGGTATGCACCGTTTGCGAAACAGTTAGAGTTATATGTTCCGTTTCCTAAAACAAAGGCAGCACAAACACATTATTTCATTCAATATGATGAGATTCATCTGCGATTTGAAAGTATTGTCGCATTTATCATGATATTTTTAATCAGCAAGTTTATTTTATACCTAATTTTATCTGCGTTTGATAAAATAATGGTAACACAACACATATCAATCTTGAATCGATGCTTTGGTGTACTCTTAAGTATGGTGAGCGCTGTGGTGATTGTCTTGCTCGTATTATATTTATGCAGCTTGTACCCGAGCTTTGCGATTCAACAACAATTTGCACAATCCGTAATCGCAAATTTGATACTCTTTCATACCCCATATCTGTCATCGTTTGTGATGGCATTATAATTCAATGAATACAAAGACTAAACAAAGAGGAGGCTGAAACATTCGCTAATCTGTACCAGAGATACGAATGCCATCAAGTTCCTCTTTTTAATTGGAGTGAATTAAGTGAGTCAACATATTACTAAAAAAGATGTCGTGCGTTTATTAGAGAAGATTGCCACTTACATGGAGTTAAAAGGTGAAAACACGTTTAAAGTGTCTGCTTATCGTAAAGCAGCACAAAGTTTAGAAACCGATGAACGTACAATAGATGAAATTGAAGATGTCACAAAGCTGAAAAACATCGGTAAAGGTGTCGGTGAAGTCATCAATGAATATTTAACGAATGGTGAATCTGAAACCTTAACCACTTTAGAAGCAGAAGTACCTGAAGGTTTAGTGCCATTATTAAAGATTCAAGGACTTGGCAGTAAGAAGATTCATAAACTGTATAAAGAACTAGGTATTACGAATAAAGAAGAACTTGCGCGTGCATGTGAAAATAAAGAAGTCAGTGCTTTAAGCGGCTTCGGCAAAAAGACTGAAGAGAATATTCTTGCGGGTGTCAATGCCTTAAGTGCACGTAAAGAACGTTATCCTATCAACTTATTAATTAAATTGAATCAAGAAATTGAAGCGTATTTAGAGACGATTGATGCTTTAGAACAATATCATGTGGCAGGCAGTTTCCGCCGTGTCAATGAAATGAGTAAAGACTTAGATTATATCATGAGTACGACTGATCCAGAGACTGTACAACAAGCGTTATTAAACGTTCCGCATAAAGTAAAAGATGTGGCAGTAGGTTTAACGAAAGTATCGGTTGAAGTTGAATTTGAAGATGAAACGATTGAAATCGACTTTAGAATCGTAGAGCCAAGCGCTTATTACCATACCTTACAACATTTCACAGGTTCAAAAGATCATAATATCCGTATTCGTCAACTTGCGAAAGCACGTGGTGAAAAAGTCAGTGAATATGGAATTGAACAACCTGATGGTTCATTATTACAATTAGACAGTGAAGCAGCAATCTATGAACATTTTGGACATGCATGGATTGCGCCGCCAATGCGTGTAGACGGTACTGAGTTTGACCGTGATTTATCCAATATTGTTACAATAGATGACATTAAAGGCGATGTGCATATGCATACGACAATGAGTGACGGTGCTTTCAGTCTACGTGAAATGATTGAAGCAAATATCCAAAAAGGATATGAATATATGGTGATTACAGACCATTCACGTAGTTTACGTGTCGCGCATGGTTTAGAAATTGACCGTTTATTACGCCAAAATGAAGAAGTTAAAGCAATGAACCAAGAATATGATGAAATTGATATCTATTCAGGAACTGAGATGGATATTTTAGCGGACGGTACTTTAGATTATCCAGATGATGTGTTAGCACAATTAGATTACGTTATTGCTTCGATTCATCAAAGCTTTAACCAAACAGAAGAACAAATTATGCATCGCTTAGAACAAGCTTGCCGCAATCCTTATGTTCGTCACATTGCACATCCAACAGGACGTATTATTGGCCGTCGTGATGGATATAAAGTAAATATGGACCGCCTATTTGAATTGGCGAAAGCCACAGATACAATTTTAGAAATTAATGCGAATCCGTTACGTTTGGATTTAAGTGCAGAAGTATTACGTCATCATCAAGATATTATAGTAACGATTAATACAGATGCACATCATATTGATAACCTAGAATTGATGAAATATGGGATTGCGACAGCGCAAAAAGCATTTATAGATAAATCACGCGTTCTCAATACAATGAGCAGAGAAGATTTCAAATCATTTATAGAAAACAATAAAAAGTTAAAGAAATAGAGGGATGTCAGTGAGACAGAAGACATTAGATGTGCTTGATTTCGATAAAATCAAAGCGCTTGTAGAAAAGGAAGCTGTCAGTGATTTGGGCCGAGAAAAAGCTGCGGCGATGGCACCAGCTTCTGATTATCAAACCGTTGTTCATCAAATGGATGAAACCGACGAAATATCTCAAATTTATAATAAACACCGTTTGCCGAGCTTGAGTGGTTTATCTAAAGTCGCACCGCTCATTCACCGTGCGAAAATCGGCAGTATGTTGAATGTACGTGAATTGAATCAAATCAAACGTCTGATTCAAGTTCAAAATCAATATAAAACATTTTACAGCCAACTATTAGAAGAAGAGGAAGCAATCAATTATCCGATATTGGATGAGCGCATGACACAATTGCCGATTCTTTCTGATTTGTATCAAGAAATCAAACAAAAATGTGATGCATATGATTTATTTGATGATGCGAGTTATGAACTTCAAAGTATCAGAAGTCGTATTCATAGTACATCACAACGTATCAAACAAAACTTAGACCGCGTGGTTAAAAGTCAATCCAACCAAAAGAAATTATCTGATTCAATTATTACGGTCAGAAATGATCGTCATGTTATTCCAGTTAAGGCAGAATACCGCCAAGATTTCAATGGGATTGTGCATGACCAATCGTCTTCAGGTCAAACACTCTATATTGAACCTTCAGCAGTCGTAGAAATGAATAATAAAATCAGTCGTCTGCGCCATGATGAGAAAGCAGAAGTTGAACGAATTTTGACTGAGTTGACGTTAGAAGTGGCGGCTGAAGCGGAAGCTTGTTTAATCGCAGAATCTGTCATGGGACAAATTGACTTCTTAACTGCGAAAGCACGTTATGGCAGTTCAATTAAAGGAACGAAACCTGAATTTACAGAACAGCGCCACGTCTATTTACCAAAAGCATTTCATCCATTGCTTGATGCGAAAACAGTCGTTGCCAATACGATTGAATTTGTGGAAGGTATTCAAACCGTTATTATTACCGGACCGAATACCGGGGGTAAAACAGTAACGCTGAAAACATTAGGTTTGATTATAGTGATGGCACAATCAGGTTTGTTGATTCCGACATTAGACGGCAGCAAGCTTGGTGTATTTGATAATGTGTATTGTGATATCGGTGATGAACAATCAATTGAACAATCATTATCAACGTTCTCTTCTCATATGAAGAATATTGTAGAGATTTTAAAACATGCAGATCATAATAGTGTCATTCTCTTTGACGAATTAGGTGCAGGTACGGACCCAAGTGAAGGGGCAGCACTTGCGATGAGTATATTAGATAATGTACAAAAACGCGGATCCTTAGTTATGGCTACAACACACTATCCAGAATTGAAAGCTTATAGCTATAACCGTGAGGGTGTTATGAATGCCAGTGTTGAATTTGATGTTGACACATTGAGCCCGACTTATAAATTGTTGATGGGTGTGCCTGGCCGTTCTAATGCCTTTGAAATCTCAAGCAAATTAGGTTTAAATGGCAAAATCATTCGCGATGCGAAAGCTATGATTGGTCAAGACGAACAAGAAATCAATAATATGATTGCGTCATTAGAGAAGAATACGAAGCGTGTCGATAATCAACGTATTGAATTAGAGCAGTTATTACGAGAAGCCCAAGATTTACATCGTCAATTGAGTCAAAAATATGAGCAATATCAAAATTATGAGAAACAATTGATGGATGAAGCGAAAACAAAAGCCAATCAACGTGTGAAAGCTGCGACTAAAGAAGCAGAAGACATTATTAAAGATTTACGTCACTTAAGAGATGAGAAAAATGCGGATGTCAAAGAGCATGAATTGATTGAAAAACGTAAACATTTAGATGAGCAGTATGAAGCAACTGATATCAAACAGAATGTGAAAAAGAAAAAATGGGATGAGATTAAAGCTGGCGATGAAGTTAAAGTGTTAACGTATGGTCAAAAAGGTGAAGTACTGGAAATCTTGGATGATGAAGAAGCGGTCGTTCAAATGGGTATTATTAAAATGAAATTGCCGATAGCAGATTTAGAGAAGAAACAAAAAACACAAGAACCGCAAACGAAAATGGTGTCACGTTCCAATCGTTCTCCAGTGAAAATGGAATTAGACTTAAGAGGCTATCGTTATGATGAAGCTGTTACAGCTTTAGACCAGTACTTGGATCAAGCGATGCTCAGCAACTATGAGAATGTTTATATCATTCACGGAAAGGGAACAGGAGCATTGCAGAAGGCAGTACAGCAACATTTGAAACGACATAAAAATGTGGCCTCATATCGTACGGGTACGCCAAGCGAAGGCGGTTTTGGTGTAACAGTTGCGACATTGAAATAATCAAAATAAGAAATGATAATGAAGTAATAAAAAATGAATTGTGTTATGAGCAAAGCCGATGCAATTATAAATGGTATCTGATATACTTTGTTCATCATTAAAATTCCTAAGGAGGAACGATATTTATGGCATTAATTAAAGTTACTGATTCAGACTTTAACGAACAAGTTCAAAGCGGTGTTAAATTAGTAGATTTCTGGGCAACTTGGTGTGGACCTTGTAAAATGATCGCGCCAGTATTAGAAGAATTAGCTCAAGATTTCGATGGTAAAGCAGACATCTTAAAATTAGATGTTGACGAAAACCCAAACACTGCAGCTAAATTCGAAGTAATGAGTATTCCAACGCTAATCGTTTTCAAAGACGGCGAACCTGTTGATAAAGTAGTAGGTTTCCAACCTAAAGAAAACTTAGCTGAAGTATTAAACAAACACCTATAATTTTAAATAATGCCGAGTTTCGGCGATTATGGTTGAAACTTCACGTTAAATATCGAATCAATCATTACAGTCATGCAAGACCAGAATATCGTGTTCTGGTCTTTTTTATATGGAAATTTAAATGTATGCATAAGCATGCGAGTCGTCGATTCCAGCTGAAATTGTTATAATATGTTATTGCATTTCATACGTTATGATTTAAAAATTAAGAGAAGGGAGGTTAACCGTTGGAAGATTATCAACAAAAAATTAAACAAAAGTTATCAGTGGTTCCTTTTGAACCAGGTTGTTATTTGATGAAAGACCGCAATAACCAAGTGATTTATGTGGGAAAGGCCAAACGTTTGCGGAATCGGTTGCGTTCTTATTTCACAGGCGCACACGATGCGAAGACCACGCGTTTAGTTGGAGAAATTCGTAATTTTGAGTTCATTGTTACAGATAGTGAAACAGAATCGCTATTGTTAGAATTGAATCTAATTAAACAATATCAACCGCGCTATAATATCTTATTGAAAGATGATAAGAGTTATCCATTTATTAAGATTACGAAAGAGAAATATCCGCGTTTGTTGGTCACAAGAACGGTGAAAAAAGGAACCGGTAAATATTTTGGTCCCTATCCAAATGCGTATTCTGCGGTAGAAACGAAGAAGTTGTTAGACCGTATCTATCCATTCCGCAAGTGTGATAAAATGCCGGATAAATTATGTTTGTATTATCATATCGGACAATGTTTAGGTCCTTGTGTTTATGACGTAGATGAACAACAATATGCGCAAATGATTCAAGAAGTTACAGAGTTTTTAAATGGCGAAGATAAAACAATACTTAAGAATCTAGAAGATCGTATGCTTGCGGCGAGTGAAAAATTAGACTTTGAACAAGCGAAAGAATACCGAGACTTGATTCAACATATTCATAACTTGACGAAGAAACAAAATATCATGTCGACAGATAATAAAGCACGTGATGTGTTTGGTTACAGTGTGTCTAAAGGTTGGATGTGTGTCCAAGTGTTCTTCGTCAGAAATGGGAATATGATTCAACGTGATACGACTATGATTCCGCTCCAACAAACTGAAGAAGAGGAATTCTATACATTTATCGGTCAGTTCTATCAATTAAATCAGCATCTGTTGCCTAAAGAAGTCCATGTACCGAAAAACTTGGACGTTAACATGATTCAATCTGTTGTAGATACAAAGATTGTACAACCGGTCAGAGGTCAAAAGAAAGATTTAGTTGAAATGGCTAATCACAACGCTGAAATCTCGTTAGAAAATAAATTTGAATTAATTGCGAGAGATGAATCGAGAACGATTAAAGCGATAGAAGAGTTAGGCGAACGCATGGGCATTCAAACACCGATTCGTATCGAGGCGTTTGACAACTCTAACATTCAAGGTGTCGATGCAGTGTCTGCCATGGTGACCTTTGTAGATGGTAAACCGGATAAAAAAGGGTATCGTAAATATAAAATTAAAACGGTTGATGGACCAGATGACTATAAATCAATGCAAGAAGTCATTCGCAGACGCTATACGCGTGTCTTAAATGATGGGCTGCCTTTGCCAGATTTGATTATTGTAGATGGTGGTAAAGGTCAGATGTCTGTCGCGATCGATGTGCTGGAAAATGAACTTGGCTTAGATATTCCTGTGGCTGGTTTACGTAAGAATGATAAGCACAGAACATCGGAATTGATTTATGGACCACAAGCAGAAGTCGTACCGTTGAAAAAGAACAGTCAAGCGTTCTATTTATTGCAGCGTATTCAAGATGAAGTCCATCGTTTTGCGATTACATTCCACAGACAAACGAGACAAAAACATGGTTTGACATCGGTGTTGGATAACATTGACGGTATCGGACCAAAACGTAAAACGAAGTTGCTTAGAACGTTTGGTTCTGTGAAGAAAATGAAAGCGGCAACTGTTGCGGAACTTCAAGAGATTGGTTTCCCTAAAAAGATTGCTGAGCATTTATTAGAAGAATTAAATAAAGAAGAACAAAAAAGTTAGAAGCGGCAAAGACCTGAAATAAAGCTGAAAGGATGCCGCTTTTAGCTTATTTTTTAGACAATTCGGCGTTGAATTTAAACTAAAAATGAAAAAAATCCATTGATAATAATTCTCATGCCCAAAAGGCTGTCAAAAAATGTTACAATATCGTTAACGAGATTTTATTTTTTTAGGTGTGTTTGTAAACGCTTTCTAAATGAAAATGATTCTCACTTAACAAGTAATTAAATACAATTGCCTCGTTAGTAAAGGATTACATCAGTCATCGGTTCAGCATGTACAGCTAAGATAGGGGTCCATACATAGAGAAAATGGCGCTGAGCTGCCGTGCTGATTGTAGTGTTTTACAACTCCCAGCAGGGCTGTTCGTTGGTGGTTTTGGTACGTTGTGTTGTTTTAATTTTGTGAGCATTTAGAGCTTTTCGACAAACCTGAAAAATGAAATCAATTAATATCATATGTTTCACAGGGGGGACTTCCTTTTGGGTTATACTAAGAATCAATTTTATTTAAGACGTATTCACTCGTTACTAGGGGTTATTCCGATCGGTGCATTCTTACTTGTGCATTTGACAGTTAACCACCAAGCGACTAAGGGAGCAGGAGCATTCAACCAAGCAGCAGGATTCATGGAATCATTACCATTCTTGTTAGCACTTGAAATTCTCTTGATCTACTTACCAATTCTGTATCATGCGTTATACGGTATCCATATTGCATTCACGGCTAAAGAGAACATTGGCCATTATTCATGGTTTAGAAACTGGATGTTCTTTTTACAACGTGTCACAGGTGTTTTAGCGTTTATCTTTATCGCAATCCACTTCTATCAAACAAAAGTGGAAATGTGGTTAGGGCATAAAGAGCTAGGTTTTGATATGATGCACGAATATTTAAGCAATCCATTCTGGTTAATTTTCTACCTTATCTTAACAGTAGCGGTAATTTTCCACTTTTCTAACGGATTATGGTCATTCCTAGTAACATGGGGTGCCTTACAATCAGCTAAATCACAACGTATATTCACATGGGTATCATTAGTAGTATTCGTTGTTGTTGCTTACATCGGTGTAAGTGCAATCTTAGCATTCGTATAAGAGCAATAGCATAAGCGTAAATAAAGGTTATATTTTCAGGGAGTGACATTTATATGGCAGAGAAAAAAGTTATTGTTGTCGGTGGAGGACTTGCCGGTCTGATGTCAACAATTAAAATAGCAGAACAAGGTGTACATGTTGATTTATTCTCAGTAGTACCCGTAAAACGTTCGCACTCTGTGTGTGCGCAAGGGGGTATTAACGGAGCGGTTAATACAAAAGGTGAAGGTGACTCTACTTGGATTCACTTTGACGATACAGTATATGGCGGTGACTTCTTAGCGAACCAACCACCAGTTAAAGCAATGGCAGAAGCAGCACCAAAAATTATTCACTTACTTGACCGTATGGGTGTTATGTTCAACAGAACGCCAGAAGGTTTATTAGACTTCCGTCGTTTCGGTGGAACACTTTACCATAGAACAGCATTTGCGGGTGCAACAACTGGACAACAATTATTATATGCATTAGATGAACAAGTGCGTAAGTTCGAAGTTGATGGTCTTGTGACGAAATATGAAGGTTGGGAATTCTTAGGCGTTGTTAAAGACGAAGAAAACGCAGCACGTGGTATCGTTGCACAAAACTTAACAGATGCGAAAATCGATGCTTTCCGTTCTGATGCAGTTGTTATGGCAACAGGCGGTCCTGGTATTATCTTCGGTAAAACAACAAACTCAATGATTAACACTGGTTCAGCAGCATCTATCGTTTACCAACAAGGTGCAGTTTATGCGAACGGTGAATTCATCCAAATCCACCCAACAGCGATTCCTGGTGACGACAAGTTACGTTTAATGAGTGAATCAGCGCGTGGTGAAGGTGGCCGTATTTGGACATATAAAGACGGTAAACCTTGGTATTTCTTAGAAGAGAAATATCCGGATTATGGTAACTTAGTACCACGTGATATCGCAACACGTGAAATCTTCGATGTATGTGTGAACCAAAAATTAGGTATCAACGGTGAAAACATGGTTTACCTAGACTTATCACATAAAGATCCGCACGAATTAGATGTTAAATTAGGCGGTATCATCGAAATTTACGAAAAATTCACAGGTGATGATCCACGTAAAGTACCAATGAAAATCTTCCCAGCAGTACACTACTCAATGGGCGGTATTTATGTGGACTATGACCAAATGACAACAATTAAAGGATTATTCGCAGCAGGTGAATGTGACTTCTCACAACACGGCGGTAACCGTTTAGGTGCGAACTCTTTATTATCAGCGATTTATGGCGGTACAGTAGCAGGACCGAACGCTGTGAAATATATTGATACAGTTGAACATTCATATACTGAATTAGACGATAGTCTATACCAAGACTTAATCGATAAAGAACAAAAACGTTTTGATGATTTATTAAACATGAGAGGTACAGAAAATGCCTTCAAACTTCACCGTGAACTTGGTGAAATCATGACGAAAAACGTAACGGTTGTTCGTGAAAATAAAAGCTTACTTGAAACAGACAAGAAAATTCTTGAATTGATGGAACGTTATAAAGATATTGACATGGAAGATACACAAACTTGGAGTAACCAAGCAGTATTCTTCACACGCCAATTATGGAATATGTTAGTGCTTGCACGTGTTATCACAATCGGTGCTTATAACCGTAACGAATCACGTGGTGCGCACTACAAACCAGAATTCCCTGACCGTAATGACGATGAGTGGTTAAAAACTACAAAAGCGTATTATGACGGTATCGATAATCCACCGAGATTCGAATACGAAGATGTGGATATCAGCTTAATCCCACCTCGTAAACGTGACTACTCAAGTAAATCAAAAGCAAGTAAAGAAGATTCTAGTAAGGAAGAAGGGAGCAAATCATAATGGCAGAAGAAGTTAAAGATGAAGCGGTTCAACAACCAGCTCAAAATAGTTCTAAAACTGTAACTTTGATCATTAAACGACAAGATACTGCGGACTCACAGCCTTATGAAGAAAAATTTGAAATTCCTTATCGTGAGAATTTAAACGTGATTGCATGTTTGATGGAAATCAGACGTAATCCGTATAATACAAAAGGGGAAAAAGTAGCGCCAGTAACATGGGACATGAACTGTTTAGAGGAAGTCTGCGGTGCTTGTTCAATGGTAATCAATGGCCATGCACGTCAAGCATGTTCAGCGATTGTAGACCAATTAGAACAACCTATCCGTTTAGAGCCAATGAGCACATTCCCAATCGTGCGTGACTTACAAGTTGATCGTTCTCGTATGTTCGATAACTTAAAACGTATGAAAGCTTGGGTACCGATTGATGGTACGTATGACTTAGGTCCTGGACCACGTATGCCTGAGAAAAAACGTCAAACAGCTTATGAATTATCTAAATGTATGACATGTGGTGTATGTTTAGAAGTTTGTCCTAACGTTACAAGCAAAAATGATTTCGTAGGGGCACAAGCTATTTCACAAGTACGTTTATTCAACTTGCATCCAACAGGTTCAATGACTAAAGATGAACGCTTAGACGCTTTAATGGGCGGCGGCGGATTACAAGCATGCGGTAACTCACAAAACTGTGTGAATGCTTGTCCAAAAGGTATTCCTTTAACAACTTCAATCGCAGCATTGAACAGAGAAACATCATTCTACATGTTCAAATCATTCTTTGGTTCTGACCACCAAGTAAACTAATTTGACATTATATCAAGAGGCAGGAGTTTATCGCTCCTTGCCTCTTTTTTATTGGAGAGGAAATCTATATGAATATCAGACCTGAACAACCAAACAATTATATAGCAGTTGAGCAACTAGTGAAAGCTGCATTTGAAAATGTTGAGATGAGTGATCAAACAGAACATCATTTAGTTCAACGTATTAGACAAAGTGATGCTTATATTCCTGAGCTGTCGCTTGTGGCACAGATCAATAAAGGGGAAATCATCGGCCATGTACTGTTGTCTAAGATAACGATAGGATCACATACACCTTCACTTGCCTTAGCGCCGTTAAGTGTGGCACCAGAAGCGCAGGGGAAAGGGATAGGAACAGAGTTAGTGGAAGCAGCTTTAGAAGCGGCACAAGAACAGGGGTATCATTCTGTCGTAGTATTAGGTGATCCAGCGTATTACCAAAGATTTGGGTTCCTGTTAGCTTCTGACTATCACATCTATGGCCCAATGCAAGAGATGGAGCCATACTTGATGATTAAGCCTTTGAAAGCGACTATACTTGATGAAACGCGCGGCATGGTACATTATTCAAAAGCATTTGGCTTATAAAAACGTTTTCGACAATATTTTGTGCGATGTCATCAAATATCCATTCATGTATTCTAATTCTAGGTTATGATAAAATATAGTCTAAGAATGCTTTAGTGTGAGGATGAAAAAGACATGAATAAACCCATCGGAGTAATTGACTCAGGAGTCGGCGGCCTCACTGTAGCCAAAGAAATAATACGTCAGCTGCCAAATGAAACGATCTATTATCTTGGTGATAGTGCAAGATGTCCGTATGGACCAAGAGATGGCGCAGAAGTGCGTGATTTTACGGTACAACTTGCGAATAAATTGATGGAATATGATATGAAGATGTTAGTCATCGCATGTAATACTGCGACAGCTGTAGCATTAGATACGTTGAAAGCCTTGTTGCCGATTCCAGTTATCGGCGTTATAGAACCTGGTTCACGTACGGCGATTATGACAACGAAAAATAATAAAGTTATGGTCCTCGGGACAGAAGGAACGATTAAATCAGAAGCTTATACCAAACATATCCAAGCGATTAACCCGCGTGTAGATGTGACGGGTGTTGCTTGTCCTGATTTTGTACCGTTAGTGGAACAAATGCGTTATCATGATCCTGTAGCGACAAATATTGTGATTCATCAGACGTTGAAACATTATAGAAATAGTGAAGCGGATACTGTTATTTTAGGTTGTACGCATTATCCGTTGTTATTCCAACCGATTTATGATTATTTCGGCGGTAATAAAACTGTGATATCATCTGGCTTGGAAACCGCACGTGAGGTGAGTGCTTTATTAACGTTCAGTCATGAACATGCACATTATACGCCGCACCCGCAACATCGTTTCTTTGCGACTGGAGATACCAAACATATCCAATATATTATTGGACAATGGTTGAAAATAGATAATGTAGAAGTAACACAAGTGAAAGTGGATTAATATTGAGGTGAAGGACATGGAAGATTTAGTCATTGCGACAAACAACAAAGGTAAAATCAACGACTTTAAAGTGATATTCCCTGAATACAATGTGATAGGTATCAGTGAATTGATTTCTGGCTTTGATGTCGAAGAAACAGGGACAACATTTGAAGAAAATGCGAAATTAAAATCTGAGGCAGCTGCGAAAGCATTAGGCAAACGTGTCATCGCAGATGATAGTGGCTTAACGGTAGATGCGTTAAATGGAGAACCAGGCATTTATTCTGCACGTTACGCAGGTGAAGACAAAGATGATGATGCGAATATTGAAAAATTATTAGAAAAGTTAAAAGACAACAGCCGCCATCGTACGGCTGAATTCGTTTGTGTTATCAGCATGAGTGCACCAGGCGAAGAAACTAAAACGTTTAAAGGAACCGTCAGCGGAGTCATTACATTGGAAAAATTAGGCGATCACGGCTTTGGTTATGATCCAATTTTCTATGTACCGAGAATGCATAAAACAATGGCACAATTAACAGATCAAGAAAAAGGTGAAATCAGCCACAGACGTCAAGCGATTGATAAATTAAAAGCTTATTTAAAGGGTGATCAAATTTGAGACGCTGGATTATTGTAAGTGATAATCATACAGAATCAGGTATTTTATTTGAAGTCTTTAATCATTATAATCAAGTAGATGTTGCGTTACATTTAGGTGATTCACAATTTCAATATGACGATACAGAATTAAGCTTATATCATCGTGTGAAAGGAAACTGTGATTTTTATCCAGAGTTTCCAAATGAAAATGTCATCAGTGATGAAGGCGTTCGTGCTTTCTATACACATGGGCATTTATATAGAGTGAATACGACACGACAACTATTAGCTGAAAAAGCGAAAGAAGAAAGTTGTCAACTAGCTTTTTATGGCCATACTCATATTGCACGTTATGAAGTCATTGAAGGGGTACATGTGATTAATCCTGGCAGTATTTCTCAATCAAGAAGTGCGACTGAAGAAAGTTATGCGGAACTTTTAATTGAAGGTCACAAGGCCACTTTAAATTTCAGAAACAGAGCACATGAATGTATTGAAACGGTTGAATTTGAATTAGAAGTATCAAACTAGAAATATGAATAAACGTAAAAGATGCGGAAGGATTGAAACAGTGATCCTTTCGCATCTTTTAATTTAAATTTGTTTCACTGCGAAATAATTATTTTCATCATCCGCAAAATTGAAAACTCTGCCTTGAGGCATGTCGACTAAATCTCCGACTGTAATGCCTTTGTCTTGGTAGTCTTGATAGAGTTGATCAATATCCTTTGTCGCAAACATTAAAGAAGGGGTTTGTGTACTAATGCCTAAATCTAAAGATTGAATCTTTTGTTTATTGTGGAGGACAATCGCAGTTTGTGCGTCACTGGATGGACGTAAAACAATGGTACGCATACCGTGTTGTTCTGTATCTGAAGTGACTACAAAGCCTAATTTATCTGTCCAAAAGGCTTTGGCACTTTCTTGGTCATTCACATATAACATTACTTCGTCTAATCGTTGAATCATTTTAACACCTCGAATTTTCTATTTTAAAACTTATCATCATATCCCCGCTTATTAGTTGTTTGAAACAACAAATAAAAGGTATGATTAGAATGTAATACATTAAATACAAAAGGGGAATACTATGACTCAATTATATCCATATTTAGCGTTTAACAATACTAAAGAGGCATTAAAATATTATGAAGAGGTTTTTGGCGCAACTGATATTCAACGTTTAGCGGTTGATCCATCACAAGCAGAAAACTTTGGTGTGAGTAAAGAAGAAGCGGACGATAAAACAATGCATTCACAATTTACAATCGCAGGTGTTACATTATTTGCGTCAGATGCGTTTGGCAAAGATGTTCAAATCAATGAAGGTATTTCTTTATTAATCGATTATGATATTAATGATGAAGCAGATGTACAGCGTGTAGAATCATTTTACGACAAAGTGAAAGACGATGACTCAATTGATGTAGATATGCCGTTAGAAGAACAATTCTGGGGCGGTAAAATGGGTTCATTTACTGATAAATATAACGTGCGTTGGATGTTGCACGGTCAAGATCATTCAAAACTCTAAGTAAAGCATAGCTAAGCGTATTAAATAAAAGATAAGCCTTAAGGTCCTAATTTTAGGACTTTAGGGCTTATTTTATTTGAAGCTATTTCACTAAGTGTTTTATACGAATAATTTTTGGATAATAAAATATCCGATGATGCTGATTAATATAATCCATGTAAGTATAATCAAAATCCCCGCATACCAATTTTGACTTAAGCTATTTTTGTTGAGTTCAGCAGCCTTACGGCGATTATCTTCAATGATATGGTCAGGTATTAATTTTAAACATAAGGCAATGCCTAAAGGCACGATAATAACATCATCGAGATAACCTAAGACTGGTATGAAGTCAGGAATCAAATCAATAGGGCTTAAGGCATATGCGACAATACACACAGCTAAGGCTTTAATCATTAGTGGTGTGCGTTTGTCTTTAGATGATAAATAAAGGACCAACAATTCTCGGTTCATTTTAGCGACAAATGATTTTAAAGAAGGTAGGATATTTAGATTCATTGTTTAGACTCTCTTTATTGTTTTAGTTGATTTAATTTCAAAGCTAGTTGACCTGTCACCAATGCATCTGTCAACGCATCTTCAGGTTCACTAGGGACTAAGTTAAAATGTGACTTTAAGGTATCGAATTTATGATTAGGTGAATCTTTGACTACTTTTCTCGCAAGCGGCAACGTATCTAGTACAGTAAATTCTGGTGCTTCTATATTGAAATCATCAAAGTAGCGCAATAAGAATTTCATAGAGAAAGTTGCGGCGTGTGCGACGATTTGTTTATCGCCTATGAATGCACGGATGGCCTCTATGTCTTCTTTTTCGATGAAATCTTTATCTTCTAAGAAGTCGTTTGTGACACCTGTCAGTTGTGTAACTTTCTTAGTGAGTAATCGGGTAGGCCGAAAGTATTTCATATATTGATTTATTACTTTGCCGTTATCAAATTCAATAAGCGCAATTTGAAAGGCATCGTGAAAATCAGAACTTAAACCAGTGGTTTCTATTTTAAGCGTAACAAAATGATCCGCAAGTTCTTGTGATTTTACATAGTGGACAGGCGGTCTTTTACGTTGTTTCAATTCTGCTTCCAATTCTTTAATATACTTTTCTTTCAAACGCAATTTCATTACTAATAATTCATTTTCAGTTTTCAAACGTTTGAGCGCTTCATCTTCGTTCACAGTGCCACCTCCATACGTTAGAGATTATAATTATTTTACAGTAAAGCGAAGGTAGGTGCATAAGATTAGGCTTCATTATCAACAGAATAAATTAATCTAAGACGACGCAATTCAATCACAATATTTTATTAGGCGTTCGAACGAGAGAGGGTATTCCAATACTATCAAGATATCCAAATTTATAATTAAGCACAAAAAAAGAGAAGACCGTTAAGATCTTCTCTTTATCTCATATGCTGAATTAGGCTTAAATTAGAAGCCGAATAATTTACTTACGATGCTTGCGCCATTAGTGATGATGTCTACGATGTTAGAGCCTAGGTCTAAATTGTCACCGCTTTGTGCAGCGTCAATTGTGCCTTTGATTGCTTTGAATAATCCTTCCATGTTTGTCACCCCTATATTGTTTTAATTAAGGTCAAGTGGAATACCAACCTTTGATAGTTCTACTATACAATCAATTGTTATCAAATTGGGCAAAATTCCTTAACTTACAATCTTTGGTTCATACCCGTGGTGTTTCTGACAGATTCATGACAGTTAGGCATTCCTAACTGTTCTATTTACCGAGAAAGTGATATACTTGTCATGATAAGTGCAATACATCTTCTAAAGTGAAAAATCATAACAGAAATTATTATGAATGGTATTGATTTAAATACTTTAATTAGATATAATTATTCTTGTGTTAAAAAATCATGTCCTGGTAGCTCAGCTGGATAGAGCAATGGCCTTCTAAGCCATCGGTCGGGGGTTCGAATCCCTCCCAGGACGTCACTAAAGCCTGTAACCTTTGTGGTTATGGTTTTTTTTCTTATTTATCAGCAATTTTTTTAAGTAATTCTATGATTTCATCATTTTGTTTGATTATCTTGTCTCTTTGCGCGATGTGTATAAAATTTTGCTTTTGTTGAGACATGTAGTAGTTAAATTGTGCTTGTTTCTCTATATTGAAAGTGAATTGTCCCATTACATGATAGAAGTTATCGAAATTAGCGAAAATTTGTTGGAACTTAAATGCTTCTAATGTAGTTTCGGTTGGATTAGGTATACCTTGTGTTCTAAAGAAATCAATCAATTTATCATGTTGTATTTGTTCTGGTGTCTTTTCCTCGCCTAAAATTCCTCTTTCTTGAAAGATATGTTCCAAGTCTTGATAAAACTTTTCTTTATTAAATTTAAAGATTTCCTTGTAAAGCTTTATAAAGTGGCGCTTATCTTCAATACTCAATTCTTTCCATTGTTTTTTCTGTTTTTTATCAAGTTCTGCAAGAATGCTTCCTTCAATAAAACTTTCTCGAAATCCTAATTGTTCCATCTTAATACCTCCTAATTGTTATGAATATATTTTAAAAAAGATGTGCCAACACGGCACATCTTTTTAATTGGATTTATTTAACTGCTACTTTTTGGAAGTACTTGTTCTCAGAGAATTTTGTGTTAGTTCTGATGCGTTGGTTGATAATTTCTTCTTGTTCGTACTCACTTAAAGTACTCATATAAGGTTTTGGTGGTTGTTCGCCAAATTTTTCAATATATGATTGGTATGCGCGTTTTAAACGTGGATTCATTGAATTCAACTCCCTTTATACATTAATACATCTCTTATAATGTATTTACCCTTGTATGTGCTATTAATCGCAACGAGTAATTTATATACATGCCTTTTAATTATACGTCAGTCATTAATGTTAGGCAAATAACCTATCGCGGCAAGAAGGACACTATAGTATCACCCTTAATATAAATAATATCTCCTTTATCGAGTGAAATGATCTTAGTGAAGTCATCCTTTAATATCTCATTATATTTAGGACCACCGCTTTTATGATTGTGTACGATGAAGTTCCCGTTGTTATCAGCTTGCATTTTGTACTTGCCGGGCTTAACATCAACGCCAACGATGAAAGTACCTGTAGAGATAATGTTATGCGTTTTATGATTTTCTGATGACATAATAAATTTGGTCTTATGCTCACTGTCTTTCTTATTTAATACGAGCGTTTGACCATCGATAAGGTACGTCGTTACAGAAGGGGGACCAGAACTTCTTGAAAGGTAGTGGCTTTCAACGTCATGACCGAATGGATTTTGAATGCTGATTATACCAGAAGTGGTTTTAGTTGCAGGCATAATACGGTAATAACCAGGATCGATATCATGACCTACTTTTAATGTTTCCGCGCTTGAACTGATGGAATTTCCTACGTCGGCAGTAGGTTTGAAACCTGCAGGAAAATGATCGTATTCATACTCATAGCCTTTAGATCTAACTTCTTTAGGAGAATAATGATGTTTTGAATTTTGATTTGTGTTTTGTTTTGGCTGAGCTGCAGGTTTTGGTTTATCTTTGTTGTCTAAGAAGGACAGTTTATCTTTAAAAGAAAAATTGGGAAAGCTGTGTTTATAGAGTGATTGATCCGTAAAGATACCGACAAAACAGACAAGTCCTAGAATTAAAGCAGTGAGTGTGACGGACAGTTTGAATTTGTATCTGTTTTGTTTGCCTAAAGCGTTAAGCGTTAAAAATAAAAAAACTATAAATAGTAGTGTGAAAAGCAACCAAAGTGTCAAAAATGTCGTGGCATTAATGGTCATAATGATAACCTCCTGTCCCCAAGTCGATGATTGATGTTTGTTTATAATCTTTAGTATATCTAACAAAATTTAGTTTAACAATTAATTGTTAGTTGAGTTAATTGCTGAAGTTTAGGGATAAAAGTATAGTTCTATTGCAAGTTATCATGAATTCAACTACCATGGGGAATAATGGGGGTGAAGCAATGAAGTAT
Organism: Staphylococcus simulans; assembly: GCF_047037175.1. Classification (GTDB taxonomy): domain Bacteria; phylum Bacillota; class Bacilli; order Staphylococcales; family Staphylococcaceae; genus Staphylococcus; species Staphylococcus simulans_C. The sequence goes on from NZ_CP178241.1 coordinate 294,045, forward strand.
GAAACGATATTATTAGACTTTGATGATACTATCGTGGATTTTCATGATGCAGAAGATCAAGCATTCTTTCATTTAGCAAAACACTATCAACTTGATCCGACATATCAAAATCTAGCATTATTTAAAGAAGTTAACCAAGCACATTGGGAAGCATTTCAGGAAAATAAACTGACAAAGGACGAAGTGCTGACTGAACGCTTTATCAATTATTTCAATCGTTTTGGGATGCAGGTGAATGGGCATGAAGCGGATGTCATGTTTCGTGATGGACTTGCGACTGCACCTGTGAAATATTTTCCTGATACATTAGAAGCGATTCAATATATGGCCGAACATGCGAAGCTTTATATTGTGACAAATGGTGTGGAAGATACGCAGTTACGCAGATTAACGCAAACACCGCTTGAAACGATGATTCATGATATTTTTATTTCTGAAGTGACAGGTTATCAAAAGCCGATGCCGGAATTCTTTGATTATGTGTTTGATCGCATAGAAGCGGATCGTGAACGAACGTTGATTATCGGTGATTCGTTAACATCTGATATCCAAGGTGGTAAGAACGCGGGTGTTGCGACGTGCTGGTTTAATTATAGAGGGAAAGAAAATTCAACTCAGATTCAACCGGACTATGAAATTAAAAACTTAAGTGAGATTCAATCGATTTTATAACAATAATACGGTCTGACATCACCACATGTCAGACCGTATTATTATGATTAAGTGTTTAATTGTTAATGAGATAAATGAATCGATTTTATATTAGTGTGCAGGAGCCCAGATTAATACGTCATAACCTTCTGGATTTTTAGCTTCTACATCTTTGAAACCATGTCGGATAAAGAAATCTTTAGATTGGTTTCTTGCGATGGCTTTGATTGGCAAGTGTTTTTCTTTCGCAAAGTTCACTAATTCTGTACCGAGTCCTCTTGATTGATAATCAGGAAGGACTTCCAGTTTCCATAATACTAAATAATGATCGTAGTCAGGGAAGTATTGTTCTTCAACTTCGCCATTTTCATACAGTGCCATTCTCGCTGCAATTTTTTCCCCGACAAAAATGCCGTAAAATGGTGATTCTGAACTTGCGTCAATCATTTCACCCGCAAATTCATCGATAAAGGCGAGGTTAGGATTGCTTGTTTCTCTAAAGTTTTCAAACAATTCATCCGTCTTATAGTTAATATCTAAGTGTTTAATGCTGCCCATTTTATTTCTCCCCCTTTTGTTTTCTTATGTATATTATATAATAAATAGCGCTTACACGCATTGAATACGATAAGCCGTTAAATTGTGTTATATAGAAATAGACATTATACTATGAATGAGAAAACACAAGTAGTTAAGGAGAAAAGTGTATGGATTGTTTAACCGCAAATATCAATGAAAACGATCAGTTTCTGACAAACTTGAAACAAAGCGATTCAGTGCTTAATTCATTTTACCAATATGATGCGATGTCTCCTGAAAGCTTCAAAGAAGCTTTAAATCAGCCGAGCAACGGCAGGGAACAAGCTTTAGCCGCTATTATTGGTGATTATATGTCAGATTTAGAATTATCTGATCAACAGAGAGAGAATATTGATAAATTAAGTCGAGGAGCTAAAGTAGTCATCGGTGGACAACAAGCAGGGTTGTTCGGGGGACCGCTGTATACTTTTCATAAAATATTATCAATTGTTAATTTAAGTCTTCAAGTTGAAGATGAATATCGAAAAGAAGTGGTGCCGGTCTTTTGGATTGCCGGAGAGGACCACGACTTCGATGAAGTGAATCACACATATGTCTTTAATCAGCAAAAAGCAATGTTGCAGAGGGTGAAATATCATACGATGACACCGCCTGAAAGTAACGTTTCACGCTATGTACCTGATAAAGAAGCGTTAATTGAAGCATTAGATCAATTTATGGGACAGCTTCAAGAAACGCAACATACAAAGGTATTACATGAGACAATGTTGTCTATTATTCAACAATATGACACATGGACAGATATCTTTAAAGCATTACTGCATACGGTCTTCAAGGATTATGGTGTGTTGTTAATAGATGCACAAGATCAGAAGCTTCGCCAGTTGGAGCAGCCGATTTTAAAACAAATGTTGAAACAACATAAAGCAGTGGATAAAGCTTTTAGACAAACACAAGCACGCACAGTAGATGCAGGGTTCAATCAAATGATTCAAACGGATACGAATGTGCATTTGTTTTTACATGAAGATGAGATGCGTCAGTTATTGACGTTTGAAAACGGCAAGTTCTATACCAGCAAGTCACAAACTGCTTATACAGAGGCAGAACTGCTAGAGATTATAGCGCAAGAACCTGAACGCTTTTCAAATAATGTTGTTACACGACCTATTATGGAAGAATGGCTGTTCAACACACTCAGCTTTATCGGTGGTCCGAGTGAGATTAAATACTGGGCAGAATTAAAAGGGGCGTTTGATGTCTTAGAAGTAGACATGCCAATTGTCTTGCCACGAATGAAAATTACGTATTTAACAAAGCGTGTTGAGAAATTATTGAATCGTTATCACATTCAAGTTGAAGATGTTATCACAGACGGTATTGATGATGAGAAGAATAAGTTTATTAGAGCACATGCCTCTGACAGCTTCTTAGAACAATTAGACGCTTTGCAAGAAAACCAGCAAGAAGTCTATAAGCAATTATTAGCTGAAGTAAAAGATAATGAAGATAATAAGAATTTGGTGATTAAAAATAATCAAATTCATCATACGCAGTATGATTATCTTAGAAAACGTTACTTCCATAATATTGAGAGAGAAAATGCAATCAGTATGAAACATTTCAGAGAAATTAACGATGCCCTCCACCCAATGGGCGGTCTTCAAGAAAGAATTTGGAATGCGTTGCAAATGATGAACGATTTTGGGATGGATGTGTTCAGTCCCTCCACCTATCCACCACTTCGTTACACTTTAAATCAAATTATCATCAAACCTTAGAGAATCAAGGCTTAAGCCCATGCTCACAGTTATGAGCATGGGCTATTTTTATGCTAAAAATGAATTTTTTTTGATATGTTCATATAAATAGTGGAGGATAGTGGTGAGTTGTGGTAAATTATAAATAAGGTGAGGTGATATGAATGTTCATGGGTGAGTACGAACACCAATTAGACGCAAAAGGACGCATGATTGTACCATCTAAATTCAGATATGAATTGAATGAACGTTTTATTATTACCAGAGGCCTTGATAAATGTTTGTTCGGTTACACTATGGAAGAATGGCAGAATATTGAGGAGAAAATGAAGTCATTGCCAATGACAAAACGTGATGCACGTAAGTTCATGCGTATGTTCTTCTCAGGTGCTGTTGAAGTGGAACTTGATAAACAAGGGCGTATTAATATCCCTAAAAATTTAAGGGAGTACGCGAATTTAACTAAAGAATGTACAGTGATCGGTGTTTCTAGCCGCATCGAAATTTGGGACAGAGCGACATGGAATGATTTCTATGAAGAATCTGAAGACAGTTTCGAAGATATCGCTGAAGATTTGATAGATTTTGATTTTTAAATGGAGGAATGAAAGTGTTTCATCATGTAAGTGTCATGTTAAAAGAAACCATTGACGAATTAAATATAAAAGAAGATGGTGTGTATGTAGACTGTACACTTGGTGGAGCAGGTCATGCCCTTTATTTATTAAATCAACTCAATGACGAAGGACATTTGATTGCGATTGACCAAGATATGACAGCAATTGAAAATGCGAAAGAGGTCTTGAAAGACCACTTAGATCGTGTCACATTTGTGCACAGCAATTTCAGAGAAATCAATCAAATCCTTGATGATTTGAACATTGACAAAGTAGACGGCATTTATTATGACTTAGGCGTTTCAAGCCCGCAGTTAGACGTGCCGGAACGAGGATTCAGTTATCACCAAGATGCTCGATTAGATATGCGTATGGACCAGACACAACCTTTATCAGCTTATGAAGTTGTGAATGACTGGCCTTATGAAAGTTTAGTCAGAATCTTCTATCGTTATGGTGAAGAGAAATTCTCTAAACAAATTGCCAGAAGAATTGAAAAAACAAGAGAACATGAACCTATTGAAACAACTTTACAACTGGTAGACGTGATTAAAGAAGGAATTCCCGCTAAAGCAAGACGTAAAGGCGGACATCCTGCAAAACGTGTCTTCCAAGCAATCAGAATTGCTGTGAATGATGAGTTGAAAGCGTTTGAAGACTCATTAGAGCAAGCAATTGAAAGAGTCAAAGTACACGGACGCATTTCAGTGATTACTTTCCATTCGTTGGAAGATCGTTTGTGCAAACAAATCTTCCAAGAATACGAAAAAGGCCCTGAAGTTCCCCGTGGTTTACCTATTATTCCTGAGGAATATACACCGAAACTTAAACGTGTTAACCGCAAACCGATTACAGCAACAGATGATGATTTAGCAGAAAATAACCGCGCTCGCAGTGCTAAATTGCGTGTAGCAGAGATTTTAAAATGATAGGAGAGTGACAAACTGCTATGGCTGTAGAAAAAATCTATGAACCTTATACCGAACAATACGAACCTGCCAGACAAACCCCAGAAGTTAATCCATCGCCGACTAAGAAAGTAAAGCGCAAAGTTGTTGTACAACTCACTAAATTTGAGAAGGTATTATACATATCTTTAGTCGCAGTGATTGCAATGATCAGTATTTATATACTTTCATTAAAAATGGATGCTTATGATACTAAGGGTAAAATTGCTGATTTAGATTATAAAATTGAACAACAATCAAGTCAGAACAGCGCATTAAAATCAGAAATCAAAAAGAACTCTTCTTATGAACGCATTTACGATAAAGCTCAAAAACAAGGCATGAGCTTAAAGAACGATAATGTAAAGGTAGTGCGTAATAATGCCGAAGCGAAAAATTAAAATTAAAAAAAATAAAATAGGGGCAGTCCTCCTCGTCAGCTTGTTCGGACTGCTCTTTTTTCTATTGGTTTTAAGGTATGCCTTTGTCATGTTGACAGGGCATTCTTCAGGACAGAACTTAGTCATGAAAGCCAATGAAAAATATTTAGTTCAGACCCAGCAACAGCCGGAGCGCGGGAAGATTTATGACCGAAACGGCAAGGTTCTCGCAGAGGATGTGGAACGCTTTAAACTGACGGCTGTTGTAAGTAAGAAAGCTGATGAAGGTTCAGACAAACCACGTCACGTGGTAGATAAAAAAGAAACAGCTAAGAAACTTGCGACTGTCATCGATATGGAAGAAAAAGACATTGAAAAAATGTTAGATAACAAAAAAGCGTTCCAAGTTGAGTTCGGCCGTAAGGGCAGCAACTTAACGTATCAACAAAAAGATAAAATTGAAAAAATGAAATTGCCTGGCGTTGCGTTATATCCTGAAACAGAACGTTTCTATCCTAATGGCAACTTTGCTTCTCATTTAATTGGGATGGCACAAAAGAATCCAGATAATGGAGAATTAAAAGGTGCCATGGGTGTTGAAAAGATCTTTGATAGTTATTTAGCAGGTAAACGCGGTATGTTATCTTATGTACATGATATTTGGGGCTATATCGCACCGAATTCTAAACAAGAAGTGGCACCGCAACGTGGTGATGATGTCCATTTAACGATTGATTCCAATATTCAAGTCTTTGTAGAGGAAGCCTTGAATAAACTTGATGATCGTTTCGCACCTAAAGATGCCTTTGCGGTTGTCATGGATGCGCATACTGGTGAAATCTTAGCGTTTAGTCAACGCCCGACATTCAACCCTGAAACGGGTAAAGACTTCGGTAAGAAATGGGCGAATGATTTATACCAAAATACGTATGAACCAGGTTCAACATTCAAAACGTATGGTTTAGCTGCCGCGATTCAAGAAGGCAAGTTCAAACCAGATAAAGAATATAAATCAGGACATCGAACAATTATGGGATCTGAAATCTCTGACTGGAATAACACAGGTTGGGGTAAAATCCCAATGAGTCTTGGTTTTACGTATTCATCTAACACCTTGATGATGCAGCTTCAAGATATGGTCGGCGCGGACAAGATGAAGTCATGGTATGAAAAATTCGGTTTCGGTAAACCAACAGGCGGTATGTTTGACGGTGAAGCAGCAGGCGGTATTGCTTGGGATAATGAATTACAACAAAAAACGACAGCATTCGGACAATCTACAACAGTCACTCCTATCCAAATGCTGCAAGCACAATCGGCGTTCTTTAATAAAGGGAACATGGTCAAACCTTGGTTTGTCAGCAGTGTCGATAATCCAGTTAAAAACGATACCTTGTATAAAGGTAAAAAAGATATTGCCGGTAAACCGATTACGGAAAATACAGCGGATAAAGTGAAAGAACAATTAGACTTAGTTGTTAACAGCAAGAAAAGTCATGCGCAAAACTTTAGAGTTAAAGGCTATCGTATCGGCGGTAAAACAGGTACAGCCCAAGTGGCTGACAACGAAAACGGCGGTTATGTTAAAGGACCTTATCCATACTTCTCAAGCTTTATTGGACATGCGCCAAGCAAAAATCCTGAAATCATTGTTTATGCTGGGATGAGTTTAGCTCAGAAAAACAAACAAGAAGCTTATGAGATGAATGTCAGCTCGGCATTTAATCCAATCATGGAAAATACATTGAAGTATTTAAATGTCGGTAAAGATAATGAAAAAGCAACGAAAAATTCATTCGGCAAAGTACCTGATGTGTCAGGACAAACGATTGATAAAGCTGAAGAAGCTGTGAAAAGCAAAGACTTGAAACCTGTAGTGATCGGTGAAGGCAATACTGTTGCACAACAATTGCCGCAAGCTGATGAAAAGACACTCTTGCATAGTAAAGTCTTTATGAAAACAGATGGTGACATGACAATGCCTGATATGAAAGATTGGAGCAAAGATGATGTCTTAGCTTTCGAATCATTAACAGGTATTCGTGTTAAAATGAAAGGTAACGGCTTTGTTTCTGAACAATCCATCAGTCCGAATACGTCACTGAAAGATAAAAAAGAAGTCGAAGTGAAATTGTCCGCACCACAAGCAGAATAATCTATAGAGGTTATGGATACAGTTGTATCCATGCCTCACCTTACATAAGAAATTAAATTAAGATATACAAGGAGAACAATATGGTTTATGTTTTAGCAATTGTCGCATTTTTAGTTACAGCAGTATTAGTGCCAATACTGATTCCAACATTGAAAAGGATGAAGTTTGGTCAGAGTATCCGTGAAGAAGGCCCGAAAAGCCACATGAAGAAAACAGGTACACCGACAATGGGTGGTTTGACGTTTTTAATCAGTATTATTGTCGCAACGCTGATTGCGATTATCTTCTCTGATAATCCAAATCCATTTATTCTATTGTTATTTGTGACAGTCGGTTTCGGATTAATCGGCTTTATTGATGATTACATCATTGTTGTGAAGAAGAATAACCAAGGATTAACAAGTAAACAAAAATTCTTAGCGCAAATTGCAATCGCGGTCATCTTCTTTATCTTAAGTGATACGTTCAACATGATTCATTTTGCGACAGGAATTCACATTCCGTTTACAACCGTGCAAATTCCGCTTTCTGTTGCGTATGTCGTGTTCATCGTCTTCTGGCAAGTCGGCTTCTCTAACGCAGTTAACTTAACAGATGGTTTAGATGGTTTAGCAACAGGCTTATCGATTATCGCATTTTCTATGTATGCGATTATGAGCTTTATGCTTGGTAACCACGCAGTAGGTACTTTCTGTATCATTATGGTCTTCGCATTATTAGGTTTCTTATTCTACAATGTGAACCCGGCAAAAGTATTCATGGGTGATACAGGCAGCTTAGCATTAGGTGGTATTATCGCAACCGTTTCAATTATGTTGAATGCGGAACTTTCATTATTGTTCATCGGATTTGTATTTGTTGCTGAAACGTTATCAGTCATTTTACAAGTCGCTTCATTCAAGTTGACGGGCAAACGTATTTTCAAGATGAGTCCATTGCATCATCACTTTGAATTATGCGGCTGGAATGAATGGAAAGTTGTAACAGTATTTTGGATTACAGGACTCATTACAGGCTTGATAGGTTTATGGATTGGAGTGCATTAATCAATGCTTAAATATAAAGGATTAGAAGGAAAACATGTATTAGTAGTTGGATTAGCGAAGAGCGGATATGAAGCGGCTAAATTACTACACCATCTTGGTGCAGAAGTCACTGTCAATGATGGCGGGGACCTTTCCAAAGATCCGCATGCGAAAGATTTAAAAGAAATGGGTTTAACTGTCATCGGGGGACATCATCCATTATCTTTATTGGATGACGATCCAATCATTGTGAAGAATCCAGGAATTCCATATTCTGTGCCGTTGATTGAAGAAGCGGAAAAACGCGGTTTGAAGATTTTAACAGAAGTAGAACTCAGTTATTTAATTTCAGAAGCACCGATTATTGCGGTGACAGGAACTAACGGTAAAACAACAACGACATCGTTAATCGGTGATATGTTTGACAACAGCAGACAAAAAGGATTGCTTTCAGGGAATATTGGTTTTGTGGCATCTAAAGTTGCGCAAGAAGCAAAAGCGGATGATTATTTAATCACTGAGTTGTCATCATTCCAATTGTTAGGAATTGATACGTATCGCCCACACATTGCGATTATCACAAATATCTATTCAGCGCATCTAGACTATCATGGTACGTTAGAAAATTATCGTGATGCGAAACGTCGTATTTATAAAAATCAAACAGAAGATGACTACTTAATCTGTAATTATTGTCAACGTCATTTGATTGAAACAGAAGATTTAAAAGCGAAGACGTATTATTTCTCTACGAATCAAGAAGTTGACGGTATTTATATGAAAGATGGCTACATTGTCTTGAACGGTTTACGCATTATTCATAAAGATGATATCGTGCTTCCGGGTGAACATAACTTAGAAAATATCTTAGCTGCTGTTTTAGCAGCAGTCTTAGCGGGTGTGTCTATTGATGCTATTATTCATACGTTGACGACATTCTCAGGTATCAAACACCGCTTGCAGTATATTGGTTCAAATAAAACGAACAAGTATTACAACGATTCTAAAGCTACAAACACATTAGCAACACAATTTGCGTTAAATTCTTTCGAACAACCGATTATTTGGTTATGCGGCGGACTAGACCGCGGCAATGGATTTGATGAATTGATTCCATACATGAAGAATGTGCGTGTGATGTTAACGTTCGGTGAAACGCAAGATAAGTTGACGAAACTTGGTGAAAGCCAAGGTAAGTATGTTGTTCGTGCTACAGATGTTAAAGATGCGGTGAATAAAGTACAGAATATCATTGAACCGAATGATGTTGTTTTATTATCGCCGGCATGTGCAAGTTGGGATCAATACAATACTTTTGAAGAACGAGGAGATGTTTTTATCGACAGTTTTCGTTCACATCTCCCTTCGAAGTAGGAGGGTGATGATGGATGGCAGACAAAGTACCAAAAATTGATTCAGAGTACTTAAAAGAAAAACGCCGAAAACGCAGAGCAAAACAACGGCGCGTTCAACTTATAATCTTTGGAACACTCATAACTTTAATAATTCTGATAGTATTGTATATGTTCACGCCAATTAGTAATATTGACCATGTAGAGGTGAAAGGCAACCATTATCTTTCTGATAAGGAAGCGAAACAAGCTTTAGATTTAAAGAAAGATACTAAAATCTACATGTTCGGCAAAGGGAAAGCCATCAACAAAATGAAAGAAAATCCTTTCGTTAAAGACGTACAAATCAAGAGAAAATTGCCGAATGATTTAGAAGTGAATGTTTCTGAGTATCAGTTGGTCGGTTTGTTAGAAGAAAAGGGCAAGTATCATCCAGTGCTTTCAAATGATCACATTTTAAAAGACTATAAAGGCCAAGTTCCAAATGATGCGCCAGTGATTTCAGGATTTAGTGACTCACGCCGCGAAAAAATGATTCAAGCTTTATCAGAAGTGCCAACAGACATCAGACACTCGATTTCTGAAGTGGAATATGCGGATGATAAAGATAATCGCAATAAAATCAAACTGTATATGAAAGATGGAATTCAAGTCATCGGCAATATACGTACAATCGCGGATAAATTAAAATACTATCCTGAAATGGTCAATGCATTAGAGCGTGATGAATCTGGTGAATTGAAAAAATCAGGTTTCATTGATTTATATGTCGGTGCTTCATTTATTCCATACAAATCTTCTTCATCTACGTCATCAGACAGTAGTGTGAAATTAAAAGAAGGTACAGCGATGGAAGATAAAGCAAAAGATGATTTGCAGGACACTTTAAACAAAATTAGTGACCAAATGAAAGAGGATAAGACAACAAAAGATAAAACTCAGAAAGAAAGTAGTACAAATAATTAAAAAAGTCTTGAATATCATGTGTTTATAGTTCACAACCATAGAAACGTATTGTAAACTAACTATAGTGTATTTTTTAAAGAAATTGTCAGGAGGTGCCTATCTATGGAGGAACATTACTATATAAGTGTAGATATTGGTTCATCTAGTGTAAAAACAATAGTAGGCGAAAAATTTCATAATGGAATTAATGTGATAGGTACAGGACAAACCTATACAAGCGGAATTAAGAATGGCTTAATCGATGATTTCGATTTAGCGAAACAAGCTGTTAAAGATACAATTAAGAAAGCTTCAATCGCGTCTGGCGTTGATATCAAAGAAGTATTCTTGAAATTGCCGATTGTCGCTACTGAAGTTTATGATGAAACCAATGAAATCGAATTTTATGAAGATACTGAAATAAACGGAAGACACATTGAAACAGTGTTAGAAGGCATCAGAGACAAAAATGACGTTGAAGAAACTGAAGTGGTGGATACTTTCCCAATTCGCTTCATCGTAGATGGAGACAATGAAGTTTCTGATCCGAAAGAATTGATGGCAAGACATTCATTGAAAGTTGAGTCGGGTGTTATCGCGATTCAAAAATCAATTCTTGTTAACTTAATTAAATGTGTGGAAGCTTGCGGCGTGGATGTATTAGATGTTTATTCTGATGCATATAACTACGGTTCAATCTTAACGCCGACTGAAAAAGAGTTAGGCGCTTGTGTGATTGACATCGGTCAAGATTTAACGCAAGTTGCATTCTACGAACGTGGTGAACTAGTAGATGCCGACTCATTTGAAATGGGTGGACGTGATATCACGGACGATGTTGCGCAAGGTCTGAACACTTCATTTGCGACAGCAGAAAAAGTGAAACATCAATATGGTCATGCGTTCTATAACTCAGCATCAGATCAAGATGTATTCTCTGTTGAACAAATTGATAGTGATGAAGATGCACAATTCACGCAAAAAGACTTAGCAGATGTGATCGAAGCACGTGTAGAAGAAATCTTCTTCAATGTCTTTGATTTACTGCAAGAATTAGGCTTAACGAAAGTTAACGGCGGATTCGTTGTTACTGGCGGTTCAGCAAACCTTTTAGGCGTTCGTGAATTACTGCAAGATATGGTCAATGAGAAGGTAAGAATACATACACCTTCACAAATGGGAATCAGAAAACCTGAATTCTCATCTGCCATTTCTACAATTTCTAGCAGTATCACTTTTGATGAATTATTAGATTATGTTACAATTAATAATCATGATAATGAAGAATTTGAAGAAGAAGTGATTGAGTCAGAACCTAAGCCGCACACTGAAAAAGCAGGCGGTTTCGACTGGTTCAAGAAAAAACAAAACAAACAGACTCATGAAACACTTGATTCAGGTGAATCAATTGAAACAGAAGAAGTTTCTGAAACACCAGAAACACATACTACTAAGCAAGAAACTGATTATAACTCAGACCAATCTCATGAGAAACAAGAAGAAAGTAAATTTAAAAAATTATTGAAATCTCTATTTGATTGATTGCCCATTAAAACTAGGAGGAAATTTAAATGTTAGAATTTGAACAAGGATTTAATCATTTAGCGACGTTAAAAGTCATTGGTGTCGGCGGCGGAGGTAACAACGCTGTGAACCGAATGATTGACCACGGAATGAACAATGTTGAATTTATTTCAATCAACACTGACGGTCAAGCATTAAACTTATCTAAAGCTGAGTCCAGAATCCAAATCGGTGAAAAATTAACACGTGGTTTAGGTGCTGGCGCGAACCCAGAAATCGGTAAAAAAGCTGCTGAAGAATCTCGCGAGCAAATCGAAGATGCAATCCAAGGTGCTGATATGGTCTTCGTAACTGCTGGTATGGGTGGCGGTACTGGTACAGGTGCTGCACCAGTTGTTGCTAAAATCGCGAAAGAAATGGGTGCATTAACAGTAGGTGTTGTAACACGCCCATTCAGTTTCGAAGGACGTAAACGTCAAACACAAGCTGCTGCAGGGGTAGAATCAATGAAAGCAGCTGTAGATACATTAATCGTTATTCCAAACGACCGCTTATTAGATATCGTTGATAAATCAACACCAATGATGGAAGCGTTCAAAGAAGCAGATAACGTATTACGCCAAGGTGTACAAGGTATCTCAGACTTAATCGCAGTGTCTGGTGAAGTAAACCTTGACTTTGCAGACGTTAAGACAATCATGTCTAACCAAGGTTCTGCATTAATGGGTATCGGTGTTTCTTCAGGTGAAAACCGTGCAGTTGAAGCAGCTAAAAAAGCTATTTCATCTCCATTACTTGAAACATCAATCGTTGGTGCACAAGGTGTCCTAATGAACATTACAGGCGGAGAATCATTATCTTTATTCGAAGCACAAGAAGCAGCTGACATCGTACAAGATGCAGCAGATGAAGATGTAAACATGATCTTCGGTACTGTAATCAACCCTGAATTGCAAGATGAAATCGTAGTGACTGTCATTGCAACTGGTTTCGAAGACAAACCAGCAACACATGCACGTAAACAATCTAATACAGGTTTCGGATCTAGCGCAGCAAGCACAAGTACTTCAAGTGATGAAGGTATCGGTCATGCGCCAAGATCTCATAGTTCAGAATCATCAAGCGAATCAAGAACACACACTACAAAAGAAGATGATATTCCAAGCTTCATCAGAAACAGAGAAGAAAGACGTTCAAGAAGAACTAGACGTTAATCTCTTTCTATAAAGTTTGCATTGAGCAATCAACCATAGTATCACGCAAGATTAGATGCAACAGGTCATCGAGTGGTCTAGTGAGAACAATAATCTAAAGTGTCATCAGATCGATTGATCTGATGACACTTTTTATATATTTGAATCTATACGCAATTAGCTTTAATATTAAATTAACAACCTAGTTCAAAAAGGCATCCATCTATAAATAGGAGAGATTATTATGCCAGAGAAATTTATCAAGCAACCACATTATTTAGCACATACTGATGCAAAATCAGAAGGGGTTACTTTAGGATTCACGACAAGAGAAGGCGGACAAAGTCCGTATCCAGAACATGCGTTTAATATGGCATTATATATTGATGATGCGGCTGAAAATGTCCATGCACATCAACATATCATCGCTGAAGCCATCGGCTATGACAGAAAGCAATGGGTCTTCCCGATTCAAACACATGGTAACAATGTAGTGGAAGTCACAATGGATGATGCGAATACTAATATTGATACATTAACAGATGCACTGCATGGTGTAGATGGGATGTACACATATGATTCAAATCTCTTATTGACGATGTGCTATGCCGATTGTGTGCCGGTCTATTTCTATAGTCCGAAACACCATTTTATTGCGTTAGCACATGCAGGATGGAAGGGAACGGTCGGACGTATTTCAGAAGAAATATTAGAGCATATTATTTTTGACTTAGAAGATTTACAAGTCGTGATTGGACCTGCTACATCAAATAGTTATGAAATTAATGATGACATTAAAGCGAAATTTGAAGCTTTACCTGTCGACGCATCGACGTTTATCGAAACACGTGGCGAAGACCGACATGGCATCGATTTAAAAGAAGCCAATCGTCAGTTATTGATTCGAGCCGGTGTACCAAGTGAAAATATTGATGTGACAGACTATGCGACTTCAGAGAATTTAGACTTATTCTTTTCATATAGGGTAGAAAAAAGTAAGACTGGCCGTATGTTGGCATTTATCGGACAGTAAGAAGTAAGGAGTAATAGCAATGAATGTGAAACAAAATCTAGAACAAATCAACGAACATATTACGAAAAGTCTTGAGAAAGTCCATCGTGACACCAGACCGAACGTGATTGCTGTAACAAAATATGTTACAATAGAGCGAGCTAAAGAAGCATATGATGCTGGCATCAGACATTTTGGGGAAAATCGTTTAGAAGGATTTCAAGCGAAACGCGAAGCGTTACCAGATGATGTGGTGATGCACTTTATCGGTACATTGCAATCACGTAAAGTGAAAGAAGTCATTGATGACATTGATTACTTACATGCATTGGATCGAAAAAGTTTAGCAAAAGAAATCAATAAACGTGCATCACATGTCGTGAAATGTTTTGTTCAAGTGAATGTTTCTGAAGAAGAAAGCAAACACGGTCTTGCTTTAGAAGAAGTAGATGCTTTTATCGAATTACTTGGACAATATGAAAACATTCAAGTCGTAGGTCTGATGACAATGGCACCTTATACTGAAGATGAAGCAGAAATCAGAGAGATTTTTGAAACATTAAGACATAAACGTGATGAAATTCAAGCAAAACAATTAGATTATGCGCCATGCACTGAATTATCAATGGGCATGAGTAATGATTATGAAATTGCTGCAGAAGAAGGCGCAACCTTCGTACGAATCGGTACTAAACTAGTAGGGAAAGAGGAGTGAGCCAATTGGCTTTAAAAGACCTATTTAACAATTTTTTTGTCATAGAAGAAGAAGAGGAAGTTGACGAACGTCAGCAACCTGCAAAAAATACTGCACAAGCTGAACCAGAACCTCAAACACAAGCTACTACAACAGCGCAGCAAACGCAATCAAACAACAATAATAATTACTACAATGAAAGACAGCGTGCAATTAAGACTGTCCCGAAACGTCAAACACAAAGCAATCGATTGCAGACGTCTTCCAATGAAAGGAAGTATCAAATGGCTAATCATACAAACAATGATTCTACAAGAAATGTGGTCAATATGAACGCTGGCAATCTGCACGAAAGTTCAAAAATGTGTTTATTTGAACCTCGTGTCTTCTCAGATACGCAAGATATTGCGGATGAGTTGAAAAATAGACGTGCGACACTTGTCAATTTACAACGTATTGACAATGTATCTGCGAAACGCATTATTGATTTCCTAAGCGGAACAGTCTATGCGATTGGCGGAGACATCCAACGTGTCGGTAATGATATTTTCTTATGTACACCAGATAACGTAGAAGTGGCTGGCAGTATTACAGAAGATATGGATACGTCAGAATTTGATTATGAATGAGGTAACATGATATGAGTTTAGTTAATGCATTAGCGCTCTTATTTAAAGGGATAGAGCTATTGTTAACCGTTTATTACTGGGGTATGATTATTTACTTCTTTATGTCATGGATACCAAATGCACAAGGTTCAGCATTTGGACGTTTCCTGCATAAGATTTACGAACCGTTCTTAGCACCGTTTCGTAAAATTATCCCGCCTATCGGTATGATCGATATCTCAAGTTTAGCCGCTATCTTTGTGTTGATTTTCTTCCAAAGAGGCTTACATGCGATATTCGTATTGATTCTGCAACAATTAGTTTAATAAATCATGAAAGGTATGCCGTGTTCATTGAATCAGGCTGCCTTTTTCTTTTGTTAGGGGTGAATTCACATAGATATATATCAACACTTTAGAAGAGAAGAACAACCCATCATTACGATGTTGATGGATAAAGTTCAACAAGCAGAGCGTAATTATGCGCCGGTCTTAACACATTTCTTAGATCCGAGAGCACAATATATTTTAGAAGTCATTGTGAATAGTTTTGATGATTTGCATGTAACGTTTAATGGCGGCAGTCCATCTAGTGAACGTAAACGTGCTGTGATTGCGCCAGAGTATTTCGAAGCGACAGAGGAAGACTTTGAACTCGTGTTGTTTGATTTAGCGTATCCTGAGAAGTTTGCGTCGATTGATCATCGTAATGTGCTTGGGACATTGATGTCATTAAGTATTGAACGTGATCAACTTGGCGATATTATTGTAGGCGATAAAATTCAGTTTATTTTGACAAAGAATATTAAATCGTATATAATGTTGGAATTAAAGCGAATCAAGGGTGTACCGGTCAAACTGCATGAAGTACCACTAGAAGATATGATACAATCAAAAGAGGATTGGACGCTTCATCAAGCAACGGTCAGCGCCATGCGTTTAGATGTTGTATTGAAGGAAATGATTCGTAAATCACGTTCAATTGCGAAACAATATATTGAAAAGAAACGTATCAAAGTGAATCATACAATTATTGAACGTCCAGATTTCCAACTAGAACCTGGAGATTTGCTGTCGATACAAGGACATGGCCGTGCGAGAGTGACTGAAATCGGTCATAAAACAAAGAAAGACAAACTGCGCATAGTATATGAAACTTTATTCAAATAGTGTATGATTAAGGAGGACAATATAAGATGTCTTTTACACCGAATGAAATTAAAAACAAAGAATTTTCTAGAATTAAGAATGGCCTTGAACCCACTGAAGTCGCTGATTATTTAAGCCAACTCAGTCAAGAGATTGAACATTTAAAAGAACAAAACAAACAACTTGAAACAGTGGTTGCAGAGAAAGACAATAACTTAAAAGCGTACAAAGAAGTACAACAATCAGTGAGTGACGCTTTAGTTCAAGCACAAGCAGCAAGCCAAGAAACAAAAGCGGCTGCGACAAAAGAAGCAGAAGCGATTGTTGCGAAAGCCAAAGCTGAAGCAGATCGTATTGTGAATGATGGTGTGGAAAAAGCAAGACGTTTATCATTCCAAACAGAAGATATGAAACGTCAATCTAAAATTTTCCGTTCTCGTTTCCGCATGTTAGTGGAAGCTCAGTTGGATTTATTGAAAAATGATGATTGGGATTACTTGTTGAACTATGACTTAGATGCACAACAAGTTACAGAAGAAAACTTCCAACATTTACATCAAAATGATGTGACTGAACAAGAAAAGCAACAAGCGCAAGCACAACAAGCTGAAGCACAAGAAGGTACACCAGCACAAGACAAAGCAGATAAAAAACAAAAATAAAGATTAAATTTTGAAAACAGACGCGTAAGAATTAAGTGAACATATCAACATAACAGCGAGTTAGGGATGGTGCGAGCCTAATATATGTTTAATTCTTATATCACTGTTTGATCTAATTATATAGGTAAGAATGAAGAGAACTCTAAGTTGAGTTAATCAGGGTGGTACCGCGGTTGTTCGTCCCTGTTAATTGAACTTAGAGTTCTTTTTTATATTTTAAGGAGTGAAAATTAATGAACTACAAAGAAACGCTATTGATGCCGAAAACAGACTTCCCAATGCGCGGCGGACTACCAAAGAAAGAACCGGAAATCCAAAAACAATGGGACGAACAAGATTTATACCACAAAATCTTAGAGAAAAATAAGGGAAATGACACATTTATTTTACATGATGGTCCACCGTATGCGAACGGTAACTTGCACATGGGACATGCCTTAAATAAAATTTTAAAAGACTTTATCGTACGTTATAAATCAATGCAAGGCTACTATTCACCATACGTTCCAGGTTGGGATACACATGGTTTACCAATTGAACAAGCATTAACGAAAAAAGGCGTAAAACGTAAAGAAATGCCTGTTTCTGAATTCCGTGAGTTATGTAAGGAATTCGCTTTAGAACAAATCGAACTTCAAAAGAAAGACTTCAAACGTTTAGGTGTGAATGGTGACTTCAATGATCCATATATCACATTAAAACCTGAATATGAAGCAGCACAAATTCGTTTATTCGGTGAAATGGCGGACCGTGGTTTAATCTACAAAGGTAAAAAACCAGTATATTGGTCACCATCAAGTGAATCTTCATTAGCTGAAGCGGAAATTGAATACCATGATAAACGTTCACCATCTATCTATGTCGCATTTGACGTTAAAGACGGTAAAGGTGTCGTAGATGAAGATGCGAAATTCATTATCTGGACAACTACACCTTGGACATTACCATCAAACGTTGCGATCACAGTACACCCTGACTTAAAATACGGTCAATATTTAGTGAACGGTGAAAAATATGTGATTGGTACGGACTTAGTTGAAGCTGTAGCTGAAGCATTAGAATGGGATAAAGATGCGATTGAACTACAAAAAACATTCACAGGTAAAGAATTAGAATATGTGGAAACACAACATCCATTTATCGACCGTGTATCACTAGTCATCAACGGATTACACGTTACAACTGATGCTGGTACAGGTGCCGTTCATACCGCTCCTGGACACGGGGAAGATGACTATATTGTCGGTCAAAAATATGGTTTACCTGTTATTAGCCCATTAGATGATAAAGGGGTCTTCACAGAAGAAGGCGGCCAATTTGAAGGTATGTTCTATGACAAAGCAAATAAAGCAGTGACAGACTTACTTAAAGAAAATGGTTCATTATTAAAATTACAATTCATCACACATAGTTACCCACATGACTGGCGTACGAAAAAACCGGTTATCTTCCGTGCGACACCACAATGGTTCGCTTCAATCAGTAAAGTACGTCAAGATATCTTAGACGCAATTGAAGAGACTCACTTCAAAGTTGATTGGGGTAAAACACGTATCTACAACATGATCCGTGACCGTGGCGAATGGGTTATCTCTCGTCAACGTGTATGGGGTGTTCCACTTCCAGTATTCTACGCTGAAAATGGTGACATCATCATGGATAAAGAAGTCATCTATCATGTGGCAGATTTATTTGAAAAATACGGTTCAAACGTATGGTTCGAACGTGAAGCGAAAGATTTATTACCTGAAGGCTTTACACACCCAAGCAGTCCAAATGGTGAATTCACAAAAGAAGAAGACATTATGGACGTATGGTTCGACTCAGGTTCATCTCACCGCGGTGTATTAGAAACACGTCCGGAATTATCATTCCCAGCTGACCTTTACTTAGAAGGTAGTGACCAATATCGTGGTTGGTTCAACTCTTCTATCACAACAGCTGTTGCGACACGTGGTCAATCACCATATAAATTCTTGCTTTCACATGGTTTCGTAATGGACGGCGAAGGTAAGAAAATGAGTAAATCATTAGGTAACGTTATCGTGCCTGATCAAATCGTTAAACAAAAAGGTGCAGATATCGCACGTCTATGGGTGAGCAGTGTAGACTACTTAGCTGACGTTCGTATCTCTGATGAAATCTTAAAACAAACAGCGGATGTTTACCGTAAAATCCGTAACACATTACGTTTCATGTTAGGTAACGTGAATGACTTTAACCCAAGTACAGACGCTTTAGCAGAAGCTGATTTATTAGAAGTAGATCGTTATTTATTAAATCGTTTACGTGAGTTCACTGCGAATATCATTAAACATTATGATAACTTCGACTACTTAAATATCTATCAAGAAGTTCAAAACTTCATCAACGTTGAGTTAAGTAACTTCTACTTAGACTATGGTAAAGATATTTTATATATCGAAAAACAAGATTCACCAAAACGTCGCAGTATGCAAACGGTGTTATACCAAATCTTAGTCGACATGACTAAATTATTAGCACCAATCTTAGCACATACTGCAGAAGAAGTTTGGTCATATATTCCTCATGTTGAAGAAGAAAGTGTACATTTAGCGAATATGCCTAAAGTGGTTGAACCAGACAGCGCATTACTTGAAAAATGGAACACATTCATGAAATTACGTGACGATGTCAACCGTGCTTTAGAAAGTGCACGTAACGACAAAGTTATCGGTAAATCATTAGAAGCGAAAGTCATCATCGGAAGCAATGAACACTTCGATGCGACAAGCTTCTTAAAAGACTTCGATAACTTGCATCAATTATTCATCGTGTCACAAGTGGAAGTTGAAGATAAAGTTGAGGATGGTACAGAATACTATCACGGCGATATCAAAGTGGTTCACGCTGACGGTGAAAAATGTGAAAGATGTTGGAACTACAGCACAGAACTTGGTTCAGCTAACGGCTTAGACCACTTATGCCCACGTTGCCAAGCAGTCGTAGAAACACTTTAATTCACAATGTTAAATTGAATGATTAAGCAAAAATGAAGCACTCTGATAAATTTTTCAGAGTGCTTTTTTTAATGGTTTCACAATGAGCCAATCCCAAGTAATTCACGTTAAAACTCGGTATAATGAGTAATACGCTTATAGAACGTCAAAGCACACAGACAGAAAGGAGAGACGGCGTTGCGTCAATTTGGAGAAAAACATTACGTCAATGGTGTGACGTTAAATGTTAGAGATAAAGAAAATTTAAAACACTTTTATGAAGATATATTAGGATTTAATGTGATTAATGAAACGTATACCTCGATTCAATATGAAGTCGGCACTTCAAAACATCGCATTACCTTGCATCAAATAGATGATGGCAGAGAGCCATTAGTGTCAGAAGCAGGCTTATTTCATATCGGCATTCGCTTAAATTCACATGCGCATTTAGCGGATTTAATGGCACATTTAACTGAACATGAAATCACAATCAATGGGGCTGAACACAATGTCAGTACATCGCTTTATTTTAAAGATCCAGAAGGTAATGGTTTTGAGTTTTATGCAGATCAACCTGAAGAAACATGGGATTTTGATAAAGAGAATCGTGTGATTATGGATACGAGACATTTATATGCCTCTAAATTAATGAATTTACGATCACGTGACGGTTGGCAAGGGATTCCAGATGATAGTATGATTGGCAATTTACATTTGAAGACAGTACGTATTTCTGAAGTGAAAGATTATTACTTAGCACACTTTGGATTAGAAGAATCTTCTTTTGTGAATAAATCATCACTCTTTATGTCATCAAACGGTTATCATCATACTTTAGCTGTCAATCATTGGATGTCTAGTATGCAGAGAATGGAAAATGATGAGACGTATGGTTTAACGTTAGTCGATTATCATTATCCAGAAACCACACATACTTGGATGAAAGGGCCAGATGGCATCGCATTTCGATTTAATTATCTAGGAGTTTGATAAGCTTTGAAAAAATTAATTTCAGCAAGTTTATTGCTAGTGGTACTTGGCGGTGCGACTTATGTGGCAGTCAATCACCAAGCGGATCTTGAACATTATATCGAACAGTTGAAACCAGATCCGATGGCATTTAATCCTTATGATGATGGAGAATGTACGGATTATGTGTTTGAGAAAGTGAAAGCTGACGGTAAGATGATTGGCAAAAGTTGGGGAGATGCGAAGTACTGGGCAAAACAAGCGAAAGAAGCGGGTTATACTGTGAACCAACAGCCAAAAGCTTCAGCACTCTTACAATCACCAAGAGGTGAACAAGGACATGTGGCCTATATTGAACATATCAATGAAGATGGTTCACTATATGTGACTGAAATGAATTACGTTGCGCCGCATAAAGTGACTTCACGTACAATTCAGCCCGAGCAAGTTCAAAACTATCATTATATTCATCCAAAAGAGAATCCAAAAGCACAAGATACTAAAGAAGCTTAATTGATAATTTTAGTATCTGTTCTTCTGGCAATTTGTTATAATATACAATGTTGTTATGAAGAAGTGAAAGGTCAGAAGGAATTATTGTATAGAAACAAGAAATGATCTGACTGCTTCAAGGAGGAAGACATGAGAAAATCATATTTCATCAGTGCATCGTTATTTGTGACATTAGCGGTACTGATTTTAGACCAAATCACCAAAGCATATATTGTTAAAACTATGTCAGTCGGAGATTCGTATTCAGTTATCCCCGGTTTTTTAAACATTACATCTCATCGTAATACAGGTGCAGCTTGGGGAATACTCAGCGGCAAAATGGGCTTTTTCTTTTTAGTTACGATTGTTGTATTAGGACTGCTCGTTTATTTCTATATTAAAGAGGCAAGAGGCCACTTTTGGATGCAGATTGCGATTAGCTTATTATTTGCGGGCGCATTAGGCAATTTCATCGACCGTATGAAAAATGGAAAAGTTGTCGATTTTATTGATACGTATATCTTTGGTTATGATTTCCCAATCTTTAATGTTGCGGATTCTAGTTTGACGGTTGGTGTGATATTAATTTTAATCTTGTTGTTGTTTGATTCGAAGAAAAATAAAGTGAAGTAAAGGAGTGTTGAAATGACTCAATTTGATTTTCAGATTACAGAAGACGAACACGTTGGACAACGTATCGATAAATACTTGCCTGAACAGAATTCTGATTGGTCACGCAGCCAAATCCAAGATTGGATTAAACAAGGCTTAGTTGAAGTGAACCATACAGTTGTGAAGGCAAATTATAAAATGAAGAAGAATGATCAAGTTCAAGTGACGGAGAAGGAGACGGTTGAAGCGGATATTCAACCTGAAAACTTGGATTTAGACATTTATTATGAGGATGAAGATGTGGCCATCGTATACAAGCCTAAAGGTATGGTTGTGCATCCATCGCCAGGTCATTACAGTGGCACACTTGTAAATGGTTTAATGTACCAAATTAAAGATTTAAGCGGTATTAACGGTGAAATCAGACCCGGTATTGTCCACCGTATTGATAAAGATACATCTGGTTTATTAATGGTTGCGAAAAATGATATCGCACATAGAGGTCTTGTTGAACAATTAATGGCTAAAACAGTGACACGTAAATATACAGCCTTAGTTCACGGCAATATCCCACATGACTACGGTACAATTGATGCGCCAATCGGCCGAAATAAAGTAGACCGTCAAGCTATGGATGTGGTTGATGATGGTAAAGATGCCATTACACACTTTAATGTATTAGAACACTTCAACAACTACACATTAGTAGAATGTGAACTTGAAACAGGACGTACCCACCAAATCCGTGTACACATGAAATACATTGGTTATCCATTAGTCGGCGATCCGAAATACGGACCAAAGAAAACAATGGACATCGGTGGTCAAGCCTTACACGCAGGTGTCATCGGCTTCACTCACCCAGTTACTGGTGAATATATCGAAAGAAAAGCACCGCTTCCAGATTACTTTGAGGAAATCCTTGAAGATATCCGTAAAAGAGACGCATAAGTAATACCAACTCAATACTCAATAATAAATAGAAAATCCCTTGAAATGAAGAAGCATTTCAAGGGATTTTTTTAATTTATAATTAGGTTATATAGATGTAAATTTCTCTGGCTTAAATAACTTACTTACTTTAAATTAGATATAAAGAAAGGTGTTGAATTTTATGTTAGAAATTACAATAGGTGGCAGACTTAAAAAAGAAAAAATACAGAGAGAAAAAGGAAGGAATTTATTAGAATTTCCTAACGAATATGTTGTTATTGACATTGAAACAACAGGGCTTGATTCCACATATGATTCAATCATTGAAGTAGCAGGCATTAGATATGCAGATGGTATCGAGAAAGAAAGGTTTCAAGAGCTCATAAATCCGCAATATCAAATAAATAATTTTATTTATGAACTAACGGGCATATCAAATGAAATGTTGGAAGACGCACGTTTTGAAAATGAAGTAATGAGTGATTTTTATAGTTTTGTTGGAGATTCGACAGTAGTAGCTCATAATGCTCATTTTGATATTAACTTTATATATGATAGTTTGCAAAAAAATCATGATGTTAAGTTTAAAAATGATTTTGTTGATACATTGAGAATCTCTAGAAGGTTATTATCTGAATTAAAGAGTCATAAATTAATAGATATAGCTACTTTTTTTAATTTTGCATATGACAATGCACATAGAGCAGAATTTGATGCAGAACTAACCTATAGAATTTATGAGAGTCTTAGAGAAGTCGCAATAAAAGAATATGGATCAATTCAAGGTTTTAAAGAGTTTTGTAAAAGGTCATCAAGTTTAAATGCAAAAGATATAGTAGGGGATAAGGGTAAAATTCAAGTTGATAATTTACTTTATGATAAAGTATGTGTTTTAACTGGAAAATTAGAATATATGACAAGAAAAGAAGCAATGCAAACAATAGCTAATATTGGTGGAATTAACGCTAATGGTGTTACTAAGAAAACTAACTATCTAATATTGGGTAACTTCGATTATAGTACAAATATTAAAGGTAATAAGAGTGCAAAAATGAAGAAAGCAGAAAAATATATCTTAGAGGGTCAAGATTTGCAAATCCTATCAGAAAATGCATTCTATGATTTAATAAGTATAAAAATGTAAGAAGGTAGGAATAGTCTGAATTTGTCCTTTCTTAGCTATGTAATATCATATAACTTTCGAAGAGGGTCTAATCGTTATAGTTAGTTATTAGAATTTCAGTTAGTTTTAATATATGTGTGATATGTTATATGATAATAAAGCTAAAATTCGGTCACCAATAAATAACTTATAAAACAATATGGTTGTCCACCATATTTAGAAAAAGGTATTGTAAAACTAAGTGATTGACCATGCTGAATAAATAGCGAGTAATATGGAGAGGTGAGAATATGTGGGATTATTTTTCAACACTATTAGAGGATAATTCTAGCAAGTTAATTATAACTTTACTAACAACACTGATAATTCAACTAGCAATAAAATTCTATAAAAAATTCTTAGACGTACAATATAAGTTTGCAATAGATGTAATAGCACCAATGTTTCCAATAGAATTTTTAGATATTATAGTAATAGCAATTAATATTGTTGCTTGGATTACATTTAAAAAGGTATTCAACATTGATTACCAAGTGTTTATACTAAGTATTGTATTGTATTTACCGATTTTTAACTTCATTTTAGATATGCTCATGATTATCATTCTTAGTAATAAGTTTTATGTACTTTTCAATCAGGACGATATCAAGTTTATTGTTAAAAAACATAAAAATCTTTTTAAAAATACTGTACAAGTGGCACCAAGAAATTCCTATGATGGCAACACCAGTAACTTTAGAATTTTAAATAGCAAAAGACATAAGGATGTTTATTATTTGGAGAAAGCTGAGTATTTAATAGATAAAAAAGATCAGGTGACTGTGTATAAAATAAGTAGAAGAAATTTAATTAGGGCTTGGTTCTCAATAAACAAATACTGGGCAGTATTTGATAAGCAAGTTCCTTATGTTTTATGGATACTTTTCATACTGTCATATATATTATATATAGTGCCAGTGGTTTATGGAGATAGTGTTTTAGGTAATAATTATTTAGTTGTCACTATTTATATGCTTTTCGTTTCATTGATTGCGATAGTAACTAGAATGTGGATTTTTAATAATATTTTAAGTGATAACAATAAATATAAGAGTAGGTTTATCCGTGAGAAATTGTGGCAATAAAATAAGACAATTTCAACTAAACCTACTGGGTTAATCTAGTGATAATTAAAGTTTAAATATGGAGCTGTATTTAACACATGATATGATGGTAATTATTTTAGAAAGAAAAAATTATTTGAAGTTCAATAACTTCAAATTTATTACCGAAATACCTTTGACTTTTCATGTATCTGTGTTAAACTTATAACAGTTTAATAAAGAAATCGTAAGTCTTTAATTGAGAGTACAGAGATGCTCCAAAGGCAGATGTTTTTTACATGTTGAAACTAGAGAAAGTAACTGAGTAAATGCTTTATTAAGAGGTCATTTTGTATGATTACGCAATTCACCAACCCTGATTGCCATACAAATTTAGTAAAGTAACCGACAAAACAGTTACTGGTATAAATAGTGGAGATAGTAAATCTCGCATGTTCTGCATAATCCCGTGTCTCTCAATTGAGATGCGGGATTTTTTTATGGAAAGGTGAGTGCGGGAATGACGGAACGTATTGTATTAGATGATGCAGGGATGCAGCGGACTTTAACACGTATCGCACATGAAATTCTAGAGTATAATCGAGGAACTGAAGATTTGGTTTTACTCGGTGTAAAGACTCGAGGAGAGTTTCTAGCGAAACGTATTCAAACGAAGATTCAACAAATTGAAGATGTCACTGTTCCTACCGGAACATTAGACATTACGCAATTTCGAGATGACTTAGAGTTACCAACACCAAAAATGTCTGAGAAGTCTTATGTCATTGATGTAGACCTTAAAGACAAAGTTGTTATCATCATTGATGATGTGCTCTATACAGGTCGAACTGTACGCGCGTCACTTGATGCAATCTTACTACATTCTCGACCACAAAAAATCGGATTAGCGACATTGGTAGATCGCGGACATCGTGAGTTACCGATACGCGCTGATTTCGTAGGTAAAAATATTCCTACTGCGAAAGATGAAGAGGTTTCAGTCTACGTAGACGAAATTGATCATCGCAACGCAGTTATAATTGAATAGCTTACCCTTTTAAATCAGTACGAGAGACTGACAAAGGGTTAGATAAGAACTGTTGTCAACTTGCATGTATAGCACGAGAGGCTCAAGACTTGTAAGAAACAACTTCTAACAGAGATACACGTGTATCTCATCCTGACAATAACTTCTTATCTATCCCCCAAACGATGTCTCTTTGCACGCTGATTGCTGTAAAGAGATTTTTTTCATGAAAGGAAGAAAGAGAAATGGAAAATGAACAAATGTTTGAGCGAACGGTGAAACCCGTACTGGATGTTAATGAAAAGCCGAAAGCAGGTCAATGGGCCTTCTTAAGCTTACAACATCTCTTCGCGATGTTCGGCGCAACAGTCTTAGTACCATTCTTAACAGGCTTGCCGATTTCAGCGGCATTGCTTGCATCAGGAATAGGAACACTGCTTTACATCTTAATTACGAAAGCAATGATTCCAGCGTACTTAGGTTCTAGCTTCGCCTTTATCACACCGATTATCACAGGATTAAGCACACACAGCTTAGGCGATATGCTGATAGCACTTTTCATGAGTGGTGTTATGTATGTCATCATCGGGATCTTAATCAAATTAAGCGGAATCGGTTGGCTGATGCATTTGTTACCGCCCGTTGTAGTAGGCCCAGTCATCATGGTTATCGGATTAAGTCTTGCGCCGACAGCAGCAAACATGGCAATGTTTGAAAACACGGCAGACATGAAAGGTTACAATGTCACATACTTGATTGTCGCAATGATTACATTAATCACAACACTCGTCGTTCAAGGCTACATGAAAGGGTTCTTCTCACTGATTCCAGTCTTAGTCGGAATCATAGTAGGCTACATCGCAAGTATTGTCTTAGGCATTGTAGACTTCAAGCCAGTTATGAAAGCATCATGGTTTGACTGGCCGCACATCTATCTGCCATTTGTAGATTATCATCCAAGTTTCCACTTCGGACTGGTGCTCTTGATGTTACCGATTGTGTTCGTCACAGTCAGTGAGCATATCGGACACCAAATGGTAATTAATAAAATTGTCGGCAGAAACTTCTTCGAGAAACCGGGTCTACATAGATCAATCATCGGAGACGGTGTGTCAACAATGTTCGCAAGCATTATCGGCGGACCGCCAAGTACAACTTACGGTGAAAACATCGGTGTACTTGCGATAACAAAGATTTATAGTATCTACGTTATCGGCGGTGCAGCAGTAATCGCGATTATCCTAGCATTTGTAGGAAAGTTCACAGCATTGATTTCATCTATCCCAACACCAGTTATGGGTGGGGTATCCATTCTCTTATTCGGTATCATCGCTTCAAGCGGCTTAAGAATGCTGGTTGAAAGCAAGGTGGATTTTTCGGAAAACCGTAACTTAGTTATCGCGTCAGTCATTCTGGTAGTGGGTATCGGAAACTTAATGTTCGATATTCACGGCGTCAAAGTTGAAGGTATGGCACTTGCGGCTTTAGCAGGTATCGTACTAAACCTAATTTTACCTAAAGCAAAACCGGAAACATCAAATAAATAAACTTTATCCAATTCTTAGGGGGAATTAACAATGAAACAATTAGTATCTATGGAACATTTATCAAATGAAGAAATCTATTCACTTATCGAAACAGCAATCGAATATAAACAAGGTAAGAAAGTTCATAAATTAAATGACACATACGTAGCAAACTTATTTTTCGAAAACTCAACACGTACAAAATGCAGCTTCGAAATGGCAGAAAGACGCTTAGGTATGCAAGAAATTCCATTTGAAACTAGTACTTCATCTGTTAAAAAAGGTGAGTCATTATATGACACATGCAAAACATTAGAAAGCATCGGTGTAGACGCATTAGTTATCCGTCACCCGCAAAATGATTACTACAAAGAACTTGAAGGCTTAAACATTCCAGTTATCAACGGCGGAGACGGCAGCGGTCAACACCCGACACAAAGCTTGCTTGATATCATGACAATCTACGAAGAATACAAAAAATTCAAAGGCTTAAACGTATTAATTTGCGGAGATATCAAAAACTCACGTGTAGCACGCAGTAATTACCAAGCATTAACTGCATTAGGTGCTAACGTTAAGTTCGCAGCACCTGACGAATGGGTAGATGATTCACTAGATGCACCTTATGTCAAAATTGACGACGTTATCGAAGAAACGGATATTGTGATGTTATTACGTGTTCAACACGAAAGACATGACGGAGAATTAAGCTTTGATCCAAAGGAATACCATGAGAAATATGGTTTAACGAAAGAAAGATACAACCGCATGAAACCAAACGCAATTGTAATGCACCCAGCACCAGTAAACAGAGGCGTTGAAATTGATACAGATTTAGTTGAAGCGCCGAAGGCACGTATCTTCAAACAAATGAAAAACGGCATGTACTTACGTATGTCAGTCATCAGTCATATTATTGCGGACCAACAGAAAGGGGTTCTTATAGATGTTGCTAATTAAGAATGCAAAAGTATTAAAAGACGGTAAATTAACAGAGGCTTCTATCTTAGTAGAAGACGACAAAGTAAAAGAAATCGCACCAGAAATTACAGTAGGTTCAGAAGTCGAAGTGATCGATGCTAAAGGTCGCTTCGCAGCTCCTGGCTTAGTCGATGTTCACGTACATTTAAGAGAACCAGGCGGCGAACATAAAGAAACAATTGAAACAGGTACTAAAGCAGCAGCACGCGGCGGATTCACTACAGTATGTCCAATGCCGAATACACGTCCAGTACCAGATACAGTTGAACATTTAGATAATCTCAACAAATTAATTGAAGATAACGCACGTGTACGTGTCTTACCATACGCTTCAATTACAATCAGACAAGCAGGCAGCGAATTAGTAGATTTCAAAGGGTTAGCTGAACATGGCGCATTCGCCTTCACAGATGACGGTGTAGGGGTACAAACAGCCGGCACAATGTATGAAGCTATGCAACAAGCAGCGAAATTAAACAAAGCAGTGGTTGCACACTGTGAAGATAACAGCTTGATTTACGGCGGCGCTATGCACGAGGGGAAACGCAGTAAAGAATTAGGTATTCCAGGTATTCCAAATATTTGTGAAGCAGTACAAATTGCACGTGACGTATTATTAGCTGAAGCAGCAGATTGTCACTATCATGTATGTCACGTTTCAACAAAAGAAAGTGTACGTGCCATCCGTGATGCAAAAGCAGCAGGTATTAAAGTCACAGCTGAGGTTACACCACATCACTTATTAATGACAGAAGACGATGTACCTGGCGACAACGCAATGTACAAAATGAATCCTCCTTTAAGAAGTAAAGAAGACAGAGATGCACTGATTGAAGGATTGTTAGACGGCACAATTGATTGTATCGCAACGGACCATGCACCACATGCAGCTGATGAAAAAGCTCAACCGATGACTAAAGCACCATTTGGTATTGTCGGAAGTGAAACAGCATTCCCATTACTTTACACACACTTTGTGAAAAATGGAGATTGGTCATTACAACAATTAGTGGACTATTTAACAATTAAACCTGCAGAAATCTTTGACTTGCCATACGGCATCCTAGAAGAAGGCAAAACAGCAGACTTAACATTAATCGATTTAGAAGAAGAGAGAGAAATCAAAGCAGAAGATTTCCATTCAAAAGCAAGCAATACACCATTCATCGGTTATAAAGTATACGGCAATCCTGTATTAACAATGGTAGCTGGAGAAGTGGCATTCAAGGAGGAATAAACAACAATGTTAGAGAAACGATATCTTGTATTTGAAGATGGTTCAATTTACGAAGGAAGAAAGTTAGGATCAGACAATCTGACAAAAGGTGAGATTGTCTTCAATACAGCTATGACGGGTTACCAAGAAACCATTTCTGACCCGTCTTACACAGGTCAAATCATCACATTCACTTATCCATTAATCGGGAATTACGGCATCAACAGAGATGATTTTGAATCTTTAGTACCGACACTAAGCGGTGTGGTCGTAAAAGAAGCGAGTACGCATCCTAGCAACTTCCGTCAACAAAAGACTTTCAACGATGTATTAGTTCAATATGATATTCCAGGTATTTCAGGTGTAGATACACGCAGTATCACACGTAAAATACGTGAACACGGGGTACTTAAAGCAGGATTTACAGATCATGCAGAAGAGATTCCGGCATTCATAGAAGAACTGAAACAATTTGAACTCTCTCGTGACGAAGTACCGATGGTATCGACGAAAACACCTTATGTATCAACTGGCTCAGATTTAAGCGTCGTATTAGTAGACTTCGGAAAGAAACAAAATATCGTTAGAGAACTCAATGCACGCGGTTGTAATGTGACAGTCGTGCCATATAATACACCAGCTGAAATTATTCTTGGTATGTCACCTGACGGTGTCATGTTATCAAATGGTCCAGGAGACCCTGAAGATGTGCCGGAGGCAGTAGAAATGATTCAAGGTATTTTAGGTAAAATTCCTTTCTTCGGCATCTGCTTAGGCCATCAATTGTTCGCTTTATCACAAGGTGCCACAGCATTCAAAATGAAATTCGGTCACCGTGGTGCTAACCATCCGGTGAAAGACTTGGCAACAGGCAAAATTGCATTAACAAGTCAAAACCATGGTTATGCGATTGATGAAGCTTCAGTTGCGCAAACAGATTTAGAAGTGACACATCTTGCCTTAAATGACGGCACAGTGGAAGGATTAAAACATAAAACGCTGCCTGCTTTTTCAGTACAATATCATCCAGAAGCATGTCCAGGACCTACTGATTCAAATTATTTATTCGATCAATTCATAGATATGATGAAAGAATTCAAAGCGAAGGAGCGTACAGTCAATGCCTAGAAATAATGACATCAAAACCA
This sequence comes from Staphylococcus simulans, assembly GCF_047037175.1. Taxonomy (GTDB): domain Bacteria; phylum Bacillota; class Bacilli; order Staphylococcales; family Staphylococcaceae; genus Staphylococcus; species Staphylococcus simulans_C. The sequence goes on from NZ_CP178241.1 coordinate 325,330, forward strand.
TTTTAGTGATTGGTTCAGGACCTATCATCATCGGCCAAGCTGCAGAGTTTGATTATGCCGGTACACAAGCGTGTTTAGCCTTAAAAGAAGAAGGTTACCGCGTTATCCTAGTAAACTCAAACCCAGCTACTATTATGACTGATAAAGAAATTGCGGATAAAGTATATATCGAACCTTTAACACATGACTTTATCGCACGTATCATTCGTAAAGAACAACCTGATGCACTCTCACCAACACTTGGTGGACAAACAGGTTTGAATATGGCAATTCAATTACACGATAGTGGCGTATTAGAAGCGAATAATGTGCGTTTGCTTGGTACAAAATTAAGCTCAATTCAACAAGCAGAAGACCGTGAATTATTCAGAAGTTTAATGAATGATTTAGAAGTACCCGTTCCTGAAAGTGACATCGTGCACACAGTAGAACAAGCCTTTGCATTCAAAGAACAAGTCGGTTATCCATTAATCGTACGTCCAGCGTTCACAATGGGTGGTACAGGCGGCGGTATTTGTCATAATGATGAAGAATTAAAAGAAGTTGTGACCAATGGTCTGCATTATAGTCCAGCTACACAATGTTTAATTGAAAAATCCATCGCAGGCTTTAAAGAAATTGAATATGAAGTTATGCGCGATAAAAATGATAATGCCATTGTAGTATGTAACATGGAAAATATTGACCCTGTCGGTATTCATACAGGTGACTCTATCGTAGTCGCACCAAGTCAAACATTGACAGATGTCGAATATCAAATGTTGCGTGATGTCTCATTGAAAGTCATTCGTGCATTAGGTATTGAAGGCGGTTGTAACGTACAATTAGCACTGGATCCATACTCAATGAATTATTACATTATTGAAGTTAACCCACGTGTATCACGTTCATCAGCCTTAGCATCTAAAGCCACAGGTTACCCTATTGCGAAATTAGCAGCGAAAATTGCGGTTGGTTTAACATTAGACGAAATGTTGAATCCAGTCACAGGTACATCTTATGCGGCATTTGAACCAGCCTTAGACTATGTGATTTCTAAAATTCCACGTTTCCCATTCGATAAATTCGAAAAAGGTGAACGTGTACTTGGCACACAAATGAAAGCCACAGGTGAAGTCATGGCAATCGGCCGTACGTACGAAGAATCATTACTGAAAGCGATTCGTTCATTAGAATATGGTGTACATCACTTAGGATTACCAAATGGAGAAAGTTACGATTTAGACTACATAAAAGAACGTATCTTACAACAAGATGATGAACGTCTTTTCTTCATCGGTGAAGCCATTCGACGAGGTACAACACTCGAAGAAATTCACGAGATGACTAAAATCGATTACTTCTTCCTTAACAAATTCCAACACATTATCGATATCGAACGTGAGTTAAAAGCACACAAAGGTGATATCGAATACCTTAAATATGCGAAAGACTATGGCTTCAGCGACAAAGTCATTGCGCATAGATTTGGTATGGAAGAAGCAGACGTTTATCGACTCCGCCATGAAAATGATATTAAACCAGTATACAAAATGGTAGATACATGTGCTGCAGAATTTGAATCTGCGACACCGTACTACTACGGAACATATGAAAGAGATAACGAATCCATCGTAACAGATAAAGAAAAAGTGATTGTACTTGGTTCTGGTCCAATTCGTATTGGCCAAGGTGTTGAATTCGACTATGCGACAGTGCATGCAGTATGGGCCATCCAAAATGCCGGTTATGAAGCGATTATCGTCAACAACAACCCTGAAACCGTTTCAACAGACTTCTCAATTTCAGATAAACTTTATTTTGAACCATTAACTGAAGAAGATGTCATGAGCATTATTGATTTAGAACAACCAAAAGGTGTGGTCGTTCAATTCGGTGGTCAAACTGCGATCAACTTAGCAGACAAACTTGCGAAACACGGTGTGAAAATTCTTGGCACATCATTAGAGAATTTAAACCGTGCAGAAGACAGAAAAGAGTTCGAAGCACTCTTAAATACTATCGATGTACCGCAACCTAAAGGTAAAACTGCCACATCTCCTGCAGAGGCGTTAGATAATGCCAGAGAAATCGGTTATCCAGTTGTTGTACGTCCATCGTACGTATTAGGTGGCCGTGCGATGGAAATCGTGTATAATGATGCAGAGTTAGAAAACTACATGCGAGAAGCTGTGAAAGCAAGTCCGGAACATCCAGTACTTGTCGACCGCTACTTAACAGGTAAAGAAATTGAAGTGGATGCTATTTCAGATGGTGAAACAGTGATTATTCCAGGTATTATGGAACATATCGAACGCGCCGGTGTACACTCAGGTGACTCGATTGCTGTATATCCGCCTCAAACTTTATCAGATGAAGTGGTTCAAACTTTAGAAGCTTATACAACGAAACTAGCCAAAGGTTTAGATATTATCGGATTAATCAATATCCAATTTGTATTAGCGCATGATGGTGTCTATGTCTTAGAAGTTAACCCAAGATCGAGCCGTACGGTGCCATTCTTAAGCAAGATTACAGATATCCCGATGGCGCAACTTGCGATGCGTGCCATCTTAGGTGAGAAATTGAGCGATTTAGGTTATAAACCAGGGCTTCAACCTTATTCAGAAGGCGTTTATGTCAAAGCACCAGTTTTCAGTTTCAATAAATTGAAAAACGTCGACATTACGCTTGGACCTGAAATGAAATCAACAGGTGAGGTTATGGGTAAAGACCAAACGTTAGAAAAAGCATTGTTCAAAGGTTTAACTGCGAGCGGTGTGGAAGTAAAAGATCATGGTACTGTATTGATTACGGTCAGTGATAAAGACAAAGATGAAATGGTTAAAATTGCTAAACGATTACATGAAGTGGGTTATAAAGTACTCGCAACATCAGGTACAGCTGCGAAATTAGCAGAAAATCATATCCCGGTTGAAACAGTGGGTAAAATCGGCGGTGAAGATGATTTATTGAACCGAATTCAAAATGGTGAAGTACAAATTGTCATTAACACAATGACAAAAGGGAAAACGATTGAAAGAGACGGTTTCCAAATCAGACGTGCTTCAGTAGAAAATGGTGTGCCTTGCTTAACATCACTAGATACAGCGAATGCGTTGACAAATGTGATGGAAAGTATGACATTTACAATGAGAAGTATGTAATTATAGTTAAAGTGGCTATAATGAAGATAGAGTCAAGATTAAAAGGAGGATTTAACAGTGGAACAAAACATTATCGTATCCAATCGAGAAATTGCGGACCGCATTTTTGAAATTAAAGTAAAAGGACCTGTGACACGCAAAATGACGCAACCTGGACAATTCGTTCATATTAAAGTAGGTGAAGGTTCACTGCATATGTTGAGACGTCCGATCTCAATTTGTCATATTGAACCTGAAATTGAAACCTTTACGATGTTATATCGTGCAGAAGGTGCTGGGACACAACGTCTGTCTCAAATGCGTGAAAATGATGCGATTGATATTATCGCACCATTAGGTAATGGCTTCCCTGTTGAAAAAGCGGAACGTAAAGCACTATTAGTAGGCGGCGGTATCGGTGTTCCTCCTTTATATGAACTATCTAAACAACTGAACCGTCAAGGGATTGAAACAGTACATGTATTAGGTTTCAGAAGTAAAAAAGATGTCTTCTATGCAGATGAATTTGCGCAGTTAGGTGAAACACATATTGTGACAGAAGACGGTACAATGGGCTCAAAAGGCTTTGTGACCAATGTGATTTCTGAGTTGCCGGTAGATTATGATATTTACTATACATGTGGACCTAAACCGATGTTAAAAGCGATTAAAGAACATGAGAAATTAGCAGATGTTGAAGGTTTCTTATCACTTGAAGAACGTATGGGTTGCGGTATCGGCGCATGCTACGCATGTGTCTGCCATACACCTCAATCTGAAACAAGTTATGTCAAAGTTTGTACAGATGGTCCTGTATTTGAGAAAGGAGCAGTCATCCTATGAGTCGATTAAATGTAGAAATCCCAGGATTAGATTTAAAGAATCCAATTATGCCAGCAAGTGGTTGTTTCGCTTTCGGTGCAGAGTTCAGTCAATTTTATGATTTAAGTGAACTTGGTGCGATTATGATTAAAGCAGCAACGAAAGAAGCACGTTATGGGAATGAAACACCACGTGTAGCTGAAACGGATAGCGGTATGATTAATGCGATTGGTTTACAAAACCCGGGTGTGCATCACATTATTGAACACGAACTTAAAAAGTTAGAACAATACGATGTACCGATTATCGCTAACGTTGCTGGTTCTACGGAAGAAGACTATGTTTATGTGGCTGAACATATTTCAAAAGCACCGAATGTTAAAGCATTAGAATTAAACATTTCTTGTCCGAACGTTAAAGAAGGCGGTATGCAGTTTGGTGTAGATCCGCAAGTTGCGGCTGAATTAACACGTAAAGTTAAAACCGTATCTGAAGTGCCAGTCTATGTAAAACTTTCACCGAATGTAACGGATATTGTGGCAATGGCCAAAGCGATTGCACAATACGCAGATGGTTTAACAATGATTAATACATTAGTCGGCTTACGCATTGATGCGAAAACAGGGCGTCCGATTATCGCCAACACAGTCGGCGGTTTAAGTGGTCCAGCGATTAAACCCGTCGCGATGCGTATGGTTTACCAAGTGAGACAAGCGGTGGATATTCCAATTATCGCCATGGGCGGTGTTCAAAACGCGCAAGATGTTATAGACTATATTTCAGTGGGTGCGAATGCGGTAGCAGTCGGCACAGCCAACTTCCAAAATCCAATGGTTTGTAAGGAAATCATTGATGAACTACCTGCATTACTCGACGACTTAGGTGTCAACCATATTCATGAATTGTACAAAAGGACTTTTGAGGTGACTAAATAATGGCAAATCGTAATTTACCTTTACCGATTATCGCATTAGACTTTGCGACGGCTGAAGAAGTAGAAAATTTCTTAGATTTATTTGATGAACCTTTATACATCAAAATCGGAATGGAACTTTATTATCAAACAGGCCCTGAATTAATTAACAAAATTAAAGCACGCGGCCACCAAATCTTCCTAGACTTAAAACTGCATGATATTCCAAATACAGTAAAACAAGCCATGGCTGGCTTAGGACGCTTGAATGTAGACTTAGTAAACGTTCATGCCGCAGGCGGTACTGAAATGATGCGTCAAGCAGTAGAAGGCTTACGCAGTGTCAACAAAGATACTAAAATTATTGCGGTCACACAATTAACATCAACAACAGAAGAAATGCTGCAAAAAGAACAAAACATCCAAACTTCAATTGAAGAGGCTGTATTAAACTATGCACGTTTAACAAAAGAAGCTGGCTTAGATGGTGTGGTATGTTCACCATTAGAAGCAGAATTACTAACAAAAGAATTAGGCTCAGACTTCTTAAAAGTAACACCAGGGATTCGTCCAGCACATTATGCACAAGACGATCAAAAACGTATTACAACACCAGACAAAGCACGTGAAATGGGCTCAACACATATCGTAGTCGGACGTCCAATCACACAAAGTGACAATCCGGTTGAAAGTTATCATCATATTAAAGAAAGTTGGTTAGGTTAAGATGTCAAAACAAATTGCGCAATCATTATTAGATATTGGTGCAGTTGCACTATCACCGAATGATTTATTTACATGGAGTTCAGGAATTAAATCTCCGATTTATTGTGATAACCGTGTTACATTAGGTTATCCTGAAGTGCGTAACGCAATCCGTGATGGATTAATCGAATTAATCCAAACTCATTTCAAAGATGCTGAAATCGTATCAGGAACTGCGACAGCGGGCATTCCTCATGCAGCATTCATCTCTGAAAAATTAGATATGCCAATGAGCTATGTACGTTCTAAAAGTAAAAGCCATGGTAAACAAAACCAAATCGAAGGTGCACCAAGTAAAGGTAAAAAAATCGTAGTCGTTGAAGACTTAATTTCAACAGGCGGTTCTTCATTAGTAGCAGCTGAAGCATTAAGAGAAGCTGGTGCTGAAGTACTAGGTGTAGTCGCAATCTTTACGTATGGTCTTGCGAAAGCAGATCAAATGTTTAAAGATGCTGAAATTCCTTTCTATACATTAAGTGACTATAACGAATTAATCGACGTTGCTAAAGAACAAGGTAAAATTTCTGAATCAGATATTCAGTCTTTAGTTGAATGGAGAGACAATTTAGCATAAGATGGAATTGGATGGAGGGATGAACCATGTCCAATACACATGCACATGCTGCTCATAAACCATTTGCCCACTTAAATAAGTTCTTATCCGCAAATGAAGATTATCGTGAGCCAGCTAACAACCATGATCAATATGAAAATCAATGGTTATCAAATGAACATGAAAAAAACATATTCAAGAAATGTAAAACAGATATAAAAGAAAAAGGCTTAATTTAAAACGAACAAAAATCCGCAATCATCAACTCAAAAAGAGTACACATGATTGCGGATTTTTAATATTCAATAACATCTCTAAGTCAGACACATCGTCTAACGTAAATATATTTTAATAAAGATATAGCCAATAATAATCACTGCTAACATTGCTAAAATAGGTAAGATAAAATGAGACATCATAGCCCTCCATTCATTCAATCATCTTGTTCAGATTTACTTATTGTTTTGGAATACAGCTATTATACTATGAATTGTGTCATACATATAGAAAAAGGTACTGCTTGAATCGCTTATGAAATTTAAGGATTAGGATTTGGTACATTAATGTTTGTTAATACTAGAGCTAAGTTTATCTTTGAAAAAATATAGCATTCGAGTTGTACCTATAGCACATAAGCTAATGATAAGAAAATTGATTAGAATCTGCCACCAATGTGCAGAAGGCAAGTAGCTAAATAGAAATAACATGGGGATGAAACAAATAATATCTAATAAGCCTATTGTATTTAACACTTCATTTAGTTGCTTATCATCTTTCATAAGTAGTCACTCCCAATAGAAATTTGAGTATGTAATGATATGTTTAGCGTATCATATTCTTTTGAAGAGGCGGGAATACAATTAGTTAGCTATTAACTTTTGAATGTAATTAAGTAAGGGTCTGAAAATAATATCAGCCTACGTGTGATGTAGTTCTGCGTATGGGTTGAGTTGCTTTTGTATCATCATTCCTGTATCGTTTTAAGTGTCAAAATAGTGATTTTTAAAATGACTATATGATTCGTAAATAGTATGTATATGAGGAGGGGATAGTGTGCATATACCAAAAGTAACACCATTTTTAATGTTTAATAATGAAGCAGAGGAAGCGATTGAACTCTATACATCAGTATTTGAAGATAGTGAAGTCGTTTCTATGGTGAAGTATGATGAGTTTGGAAGCGGAGAAGCGGGTGCTGTTCAACACGCGATTGTTCGCTTAAAGGACCAAATCATTATGGCCATTGATAATTCTAATGGAACTGAAATACCTATGAATCCATCTATTTCTTTATTTGTGACTGTAGATAACGCAATGGAAATGGAACGCTTATACAGCGGATTAAAAAGCGGCGGTGCGATTTTAATGGCTAAAACTGAACTTGGACCATACAGAGAATTTGCATGGATACAAGATCGTTTCGGTGTGAATTTCCAACTGGCATTAATGGATTAATAGAATAAACGTTTTAATGACAACTCACTTGATAGGTGGGTTGTTTTTTTATTGCTAGAGCAGTGTATAAAATAGGAATATAATAGGGGTGAAGAATGAGTAAACATCAATTAAATAGATAGGTAGACTGAGATTTGGAGTGAGTCCAATGATAGATATGCATAATCATATATTAATGGATATGGATGATGGGCCGAGGGATGAAGAAGCGGCTATCGAATTGTTAAGACAAGCTAATAAAGAAAATATTAACGAAATTATTGCGACACCACATTATACAAATAAATACGATAATTCTTTTGAGAAAGTAAAGTTAAAAATAAAAAGATTATGTAAATTAAAAGAAGTTAATGATTTAGGGATTTCTATGTATCCAGGACAAGAGGTAAGATTCCATCAGAATTTAATTGATGACATTAAGTCTGGAAAAGTACGTGGTTTAAACAGCTCAAGATACTTGCTAATTGAGTTTCCACCTAATGACATCCCTGACTATACTTTTGGAATGTTTAATGAATTACAAGTATTAGGTTACATTACGATTATTGCGCACCCTGAACGAAATCTCGCATTATTAAAGGATATGAGTGTTCTATATGATTTAGTTAAACAAGGTGCATTAAGTCAATTGACTTCAACTTCATTGATTGGTCATTTTGGTAAAGGAATTCAAGAGGTATCTATTGAACTCATGAATTGTAAGCTTGTACATTTTATTGCATCAGATGCCCATGATATAAAGGCAAGACCTTTTGTGATGAAATCGTTGTTTGAAGATAATATGTTGTTAGGTCTACATGGACAAATGAAGAAATTAATAAGGAATGCGAAAGTGGTTATTGAAAATAAGGAAATTGAAAAATATGAACCGCTTGTACCAAATATTCAATATATAAGAGATTTAATATTTTAAAATAAAGCACTCGAAGACATTTTGTCCGCGAGTGCTTTAAAGTTAATCTGTTATTTTAATTTCACTTTTTCTGAATCACTTTTCATGGATTGGATATGATCATAATCTGGTGTTGCGTATAATGTTTTTTGATTATCGTATGTCACAAAGCCTGGTTTTGCGCCAGAAGGTTTGTGTACATTTTTGATGTCTGTGTAATCTACTGGAATTTGACCAGAGTTTCCTGCTTTAGAGAAGTAAGCAGCCAACATCGCAGCTTCTTCAATGGTTTTATCACTTGGCTCATCTTCAAAGATGACAACGTGAGAACCTGGAATGTCTTTAGTATGGAACCATAAATGATGTTTACGTGCTTTTTTATTTGTCAGATAATCATTTTGTTTATTGTTTTTACCAACATAAATAGTTGCGCCATCTGTTGAAAGATAAGTTTGTAGCTGCATTTGCGGCTGTTTCTTTTTCTTACGATTTTGACGTTGTTTCATAAAGCCTTGTTCTGCAAGCTCTTCACGGATTTCATCGATATCTTCAACAGTAATATGAGCTAATTGCTGCTCGATAGATTCGAAGTACGCAATGTTTTCTTCAGTTAATTGAATTTGGTGTTCTAACTCATGCTCACGTGTTTTTAATCGATTGTATTGTTTGTAGTAATATTGCGCATTCAGGGAAGGGGATTTAGTTGGGTTTAACTTAATCGTTACTTCTTCACCTGTATAGTAATTTTCTGTCGTTAAGGATTCATCGCCTTGTTTAATACGATAGATATTTGCGGTGATGAGTTCACCGTATAACTGCATGTCTTCTTTTGATTGTGTACCTTCGTACTCATCATTTAATTTAACGAGTTTATTGCGATTCTTTTGTAGTTGTTGTTGAACGAAACGTACTAAATCATTAGCACGTTGTTTAACGCGTTCACGTTCGCCGCGAGCATCGTAGAAGCGATCTAATAATTCAGCGAGTGAATCGTAAGTGACGCTGTCATCATCAAATTGATTTAAACGCATGAAGTAATAATCTTCTTTACCTGTTTCGTGGTTTTTGTGGAAGATTGGCACAGGTTTCAATGTGGTTTCTTCCATGACTTCATCAAATGCCGCAGGCAATGTTTCTGTGGTCATAAATTGACGGCGTTCTGTAATCTCTTTTGTGATTAAAGGACTAAAACCTTCAAATGTTTGTAAGAGTTGTCTCGCAATATTTCCTTGATTGAAATCGATATATTTCAATAAATCTTGACCTGAAACTTCATAAGGATTGATTTTATTTTGTGTTGGTGGTGCTTCATATTGGAAGCCCGGCATAACGGTACGATAATGGTTTGTATTTGGTGTTAAATGTTTGAAACCTTCGATAATCTTGCGATTATCATCTACAAGAATCAAGTTGCTGTGTTTACCCATGATTTCTAAAATAACAGTACGATAGATTTTATCGCCGAGTTCATCTGTACTTTGAACGTCGATTTCGATGCGACGGTCATTATCAATTTGGCGGATTGCTTGTATAATACCGCCATCTAAATGTTTACGAAAGACGCGATTGAACATAGGTGGTTCAAATGGGTTATCGTATTTCTTTTGTGTAATATGCATACGCGAGAAATTAGAATGGATAGATAACAGCAAGGAATGGTTTTTTCGATTCTGACGAATTACCATTATAATTGTATCGTTATCAGGTTGGTTGATTTTATGAATGCGTCCACCTTCAAGAAAGGACAATTCTTCTACCATTTTCTTTGTGAATAGGCCATCAAATGCCATAATTATCAGCTACCTTTTTATTTTCGTTCTTGTGCTACGTTCTTATTATTGTACCATGTGTATATGGGAAACTTCCAAATTAAGATTTTATTATTGGCATCTATACAATTTTATTTAGAATATGGTATCATTATATAATACAACAATAGCTTAGAGAGGTCGTAAGGCATGGATAATGAAAAAGGTTTACTAATTGTCTTATCAGGTCCATCTGGAGTCGGCAAAGGTACTGTCCGCAAGGAAATATTTGATGATCCGAAGACATCATACAAATATTCAATTTCAATGACAACACGTGAAAAACGTGAAGGCGAACAAGATGGCGTTGATTATTTTTTCAAGACAAAAAGAGAGTTTGAGCAACTTATCGCACAAGATCAATTTATTGAGTATGCAGAATATGTAGGTAATTACTACGGAACTCCTGTACAGTATGTAAAAGACACTATGGATGAAGGCTATGATGTCTTCTTAGAAATCGAAGTTGAAGGTGCGAAACAAGTACGCAAGAAATTCCCTGATGCATTATTTATCTTCCTAGCACCGCCAAGTTTAGACCACTTAAGAGAGCGTTTAGTCGGGCGCGGTACAGAATCAGATGAAAAGATTCAAAGTCGTGTGAAAGAAGCACGTAAAGAAGTAGAAATGATGAATCTTTATGACTACGTTGTGGTAAATGACGAAGTAGAACTAGCTAAAGAACGCATTCAAGCAATCGTTGCAGCCGAACATTTAAAACGCGAACGTATAGAAGCAAAGTATAGAAAAATGATATTGGAGGCCAAAAAATAATGTTATACCCACCGCTTAATCAATTAACTTCAAAAGTAAAATCAAAATATTTAATCGCAACAGTGGCAGCCAAACGCGCACGTGAATTATATGATAAAAAAGACACTGCGTTATTAGAAAACTATCACTCAGTTAAAACAGTTGGAGAAGCACTAGAAGAAATTGCCGACGGCAAAATCACTCCAATCGAACCAGAATTAAACGAAAGTGAATTCGAAACAAAAGACTGAGTTTATAAAACAATTATATAAAATGAAAACAGCCTTCAAAGTAAGAAATACTTACTTTGAAGGCTGTTTTGCTTAATAAGACATTTTTAATTGTTCCATGGAACGTTCTAACTGATCAAAATCTATAATGCGTGCTTGTCTATGAAATTCTCTGCCTTTGTTAAAGAGAATGACGACAGGCGCAGTAAAGAGTGAGAGTTGGCCAGCAGCTTCAGGAATATCGTTAACAATCATTTGTGCTGCAGGTATTTCTAATTGTTTTACGAGTTTATCTACTCGGGGTTGGTCTGCATGGCAGACTGAGCAACCATTTGCCATGACATATAACAAGAATTTATCTTCATTTTCAATGAGTTGTGTAATTTCATCAAATTGCTTTAAAGTCTCCATCTTCAAACCTTCTTTCTGTTGTCTGTATCGAAAGTTATCATACGTCGACAAGGGTAAAGAATCAACTTTATTGCTTTGCAAAGCTAAGGACTTTTTTGACCTAGAGTGTTAAAATATAAAATGATTGAGGAATTGTGAGGCCATTGTGTTTGGACTCATTTTTTATTATTAAGCCGTATACATAAAGAGAGAATAAACTTGGAGGCAAAGATTGCGATGAAGAATATTTTATTAGCAGTATCAGGTGGTATTGCAGCTTATAAAGCGATTGATTTAACAAGTAAATTAACACAAGCAGGTTATGACGTACGTGTGATGTTGACTGAACATGCACAAGAGTTTGTGACACCGCTTGCTTTCCAAGCAATCAGTCGTAATCCTGTATACACAAGTACATTTAAAGAAGAAGATCCAGCTGAAATTCAACATATTGCACTAGGAGATTGGGCAGATGCTGTTATTATTGCGCCAGCGACTGCTAATATTATTGGCAAATTAGCAAATGGTATTGCAGATGATATGATTACCTCAACCTTATTAGCAACAACAGCACCTAAGTTTGTTGCGCCAGCTATGAACGTGCATATGTATGAAAATCCAAGAGTACAAGCAAACATGCAAGTGTTAACTGAAGATGGCTATCATTTCGCTGAACCTGGTGAAGGTTTCTTAGCTTGCGGCTATGTAGCAAAAGGGCGCATGATGGAACCATTAGATATTATTGCTTTTGTGCATCATATTATGGAACAAGAGAGTAATCAAACTGTTATAAATAACAATGATTGGTTCTATGGCAAACATGCTTTAGTTACTGCAGGACCGACTGTCGAAGTCATTGATCCTGTACGTTTTGTGTCCAATAGAGCTTCAGGAAAAATGGGTTATGCGCTAGCTGATGCATTGCAAAAAAGAGGCGCTAAAGTGACTTTAGTGAGCGGTCCGACAAGTATAGTGCCACCTGAAAATGTAGACTTTGTACAAGTTACAAGTGCAGAAGATATGTTTAATGCTGTTGTTGAGCGTTTTGATCAACAAGACTTTGTCTTTAAAACAGCTGCAGTTTCAGATTACAAACCAGCTGAAAAACTTGAACATAAAATGAAAAAACAAGATGGCGATTTGACGATTGCATTTACACGTACAAAAGATATATTGAAATATTTAGGTGAACACAAAACACATCAAAAATTAATTGGCTTTGCAGCTGAAACACAAGATGTTGAAAAATATGCTAAAGCAAAATTAGAGAAAAAGAATGCTGATGTGATTATTGCGAATAATGTAGGTGACACATCTATCGGCTTTAGTTCTGATGATAACGAAGTCACATTATATTTCAGAAATGACGAAGCAGTGAATATAGAGAAAGGCAAGAAACAGCAACTTGCTGGAAGAATCTTAGAAGAATTAGAACGTAGGTGGAAATAATGTATGCAAAGGTGATTGTAGATGTCCCGGCTAAAAACGTAGACTTTACCTTTGATTATAAAATTCCAGAGCGACTCGTACCCATCATCCAAGTTGGTGTACGGGTCGTTGTACCCTTTGGGTACAGAACTATACAAGGATACGTCATGGAAATAGCTGAGGAACCAGATCCAGAATTAGATTTATCTAAACTTAAAGAGATTCAAGAAATTCAAGATATCAAACCAGAGCTGACACCAGAATTAGTTGATTTAAGTGCATGGTATGGTAAATATCATGTCACAAAGCGTATTTCTATTTTAGAGGCTATGTTGCCAAGTGCTATCAAAGCAAGATATACCAAGGTGTTTGAAATTGTAGAAGATGAATCCATACCAGAGGGTTTATTAAAACGTTTCAATAAAGAAGGTCATTATGCATATAAAGCTGCACAACAAAATGGTGATTTAAAACACATCGTACCATTATTAGAAGAAGGTATTGTTAGAGAAGAAACGTTATTGTCTCAAAATACAAAGAAAAAGACACAACGTGCGATTCGAATTAGAGAAGATCATAATCCTGATGAAGTACTTGGCATGCTGGAACGTTACCCAAAACAATATGATGTTTATGCTTACTTGTTAGATGCACAAAATAGAGATGTTCCTTTAAAAGAATTGGAAGAGGTCGGTTTATCAGCATCAAGTGCGAAAACTTTAGAACGTAATGGATTTGTAGAAAAGTATGATGCTATCGTTGAGCGTGATCCATATGCCTCAAGAGTCTTTGAACAAGAAGAAAAAAGACAACTAACAGCTGGTCAGCAAATCGCATATGATGAAATTAAAAAGGTCATCGATGAAGAAAAACAAGAAACATTCTTACTACATGGTGTAACAGGTTCAGGGAAAACGGAAGTTTATCTTCAAACAATTGATGCTGTCCTCGCAAAAGGGCAACAAGCGATGATGTTAGTGCCGGAGATTGCATTGACACCGCAAATGGTCCTAAGATTTAAACGTAGATTTGGGGACGAAGTCGCAGTTTTGCACTCTGGTCTTTCAAAAGGTGAACGCTATGATGAATGGCAGAAAATTCGTGATGGTCGTGCACGCGTCAGTGTGGGTGCACGTTCTAGTGTATTTGCGCCATTTAAAAATCTAGGTATGATTATCATTGATGAAGAACATGAGGCTACGTATAAACAAGAAGATTATCCTCGATACCATGCGAAAGAAATTGCATTATGGCGTGCTAAATATCATCAATGTCCATTAATTTTAGGTAGTGCGACACCGAGTCTTGAGTCTTATGCACGTGCTGAAAAAGGTGTTTATCATTTACTCAGCTTACCTGATCGTGTAAACAATCAACCGCTACCTGCAATAGATATCGTAGATATGCGAGAGGAATTAGCGAATGGCAATCGTTCTATGTTTTCTACTGAATTAAGAGAAGCAATTTTAGACCGATTATCTCGGAATGAACAAATTGTATTGTTCTTAAACCAACGTGGATATTCTTCATTTATCTTATGTAGAGATTGTGGCCATGTGCCGCAATGTCCGAACTGTGATATTTCATTGACCTATCACAAATCTAGCGACAAATTGAAATGTCATTATTGTGGTTATGAAGAAACACCACCTAATAAATGTCCTAATTGCGAAAGTGAACATATTCGTCAAATGGGGACAGGTACGCAACGTGTTGAAGAATTACTAAATCGTGAGTTTGAAGACGCGAAGATTATACGTATGGATGCAGATACAACGTCACGTAAAGGCGCACATGAGAAGTTATTGAATGACTTCGGAGAAGGTAAAGGTGATATTTTGCTTGGCACTCAAATGATTGCGAAAGGGCTTGATTTCCCAAACATTACGCTTGTTGGAGTGCTCAATGCGGATACTATGTTGAACTTACCTGACTTCCGTTCTAGCGAACGTACTTTCCAACTACTGACCCAAGTAGCTGGACGTGCAGGACGTCATGAGAAAGAAGGTAAGGTTATTATTCAAACATATAATCCTGATCACTATGCGATACAAGATGTTCAGCTTAATGACTATTTATCGTTCTATCATAAAGAAATGAAGTACAGACAAATCGGTAAATACCCACCGTATTATTTCTTGATTAACTTTACGATTTCACATCAAAATATGAAAGAAGTGATGCAAGCAGCATCACATGTTCATAAAATATTACTGCAACATCTTACTGATCGTGCTTTAATACTTGGACCATCACCAGCAGCTATCGCAAGAATTAATCGAGAATTTCGCTTCCAAGTCCTAGTTAAATACAAAAGCGAACCAGAGTTACACAAAGCACTTCAATATTTAGATGATTACTATCATGAACGTTATCAAAAAGATAAACTGTCATTAAAGATAGATATTAATCCATATGTCATGATGTAGGAATAAATTAAAAATTTTGGATAAGTGATGATTTAGAATGCTGTTTAAGTTAGTAAATCATTGCTTATCCTTTTTTATTTCAAATTTTCAAGGGTAAACACTCAATATCTTTGAAAAGTCTTTTATAGTTGCGCACTACACAAAAGGTAGTGTAAAATGAATTAAATTATAAATGCTTATCTGTTTATGCGTGTGGATAGATATAAGAAAAGTGAACGTAACAAGAAATACTTGGAAAGTGTGAACTGGTAATCATAGTTATAATTAATTTTCAAAAGGGGATGACAAACAACATGAACATAGCAATCATTAGCGCAACAGGCAAACAAGGGACAATCCTAACTGAAAAAGCTTTAGAACGAAATCATGAAGTAACTGCCTTTGTAAGAAATCGTAATAAATTACAATTTGATGTGCCTTATATAGAAAAGGATATTTTAGATATTACACGTGAAGACTTAGAAGGATTTGATGCAGTATTGGTCGCATTCGGTGCACCAAGAGGCAGAGAAGAGCTATATATACAAATGGTTAATCACTTTATCGATATACTCGCAGGTGTCGATGTAAAGTTGATGTTTGTAGGTGGAACTGGAAGATTGTATATCGACGAAAGTAAAACAACAAGAGTGGCGGATAATCCAAATATTCCAGAGGCAGTAAAAGAATCAGCCATAAAAATGGCTGAGGCTTATGATATTTTAGAAGCGCAAGACAAATTAAAAGACTGGACGTTTGTCAGTCCGGCAAGTATGTTTGATTTTAATGGCCCAGAAACAAACGATTATAAATTAGGTACTGATACGATTATTTATAATTCACAAAACAAATCATATGTATCCTACAAGGATTTCAGTAATGCATTCATAGATGAAGCTGAAAATGATCAATACCCAAATCAAGGTATTACAGTTGTTTCAGGATAATACAATTAAATGAACCCTCATTATGAGCAGTGATAAATACAGCTGCTTATAATGAGGGTTTTTATGATTAGTTATACATAAATACGTGAAAGATTGATATTTCTATTAAGCACTAAAAGCAAAAGACTTCATTTTTGATATAGTAACTATACATTTTCATGTATAATAGGTAATCAAGGAGTGATTTTATGATTCTGCTTAAAACATTTATCATAGCATTTTCTGTCTTCACATTTTTATCTGCAATATTAATGTTAGCAAGAAATCCGAAAACACCTAAAATTACTATGATCCTCTTAATAGTAGGAAGTTTATTGTTAAACATCGGAGCATTAATTTCCAATTTTGTACCGGCTCTAATCATGTTAATCACAGCATTTGCGATGATTCAAGTCGGTATAGGTATCTATCAAAAGAAGACTTTCGGAAAAATTATCTTTTTAGCACAAAGCGTACGGTTTATTGTAAGCGTATTTGTAATTGTTTTCTTTATAATTTTACAATAGTTTAAAGCATCTACTGAGAAATAACTTGGTAGATGCTTATTTTATTGCTATCAAAGCATAGGCATATCGCTTTTAAGACGTTTTAGAGGTGCTATTGCTATAATTTTAAAGACTTTATTAATGAATATTACAATCTGATTTTGATTGTAAAAATATTTAAAAATTGTTTCAAAAGCATCTTGTTATCCTATATAATGTAAAATATACGTTAATTAATATGTACTATACATACAATGGAGGTTACTATGGAAAAAACAATTGATTTAAGCAACTTTTTTGCTGCTTTAAAGAAAAATATTAAATTACTAGTTATTTTACCATTACTTTTTCTTGTTTTTGGTCTATTAATAAGCTTTTTCTTAATTCAACCAAAATATGCAGCTACATCACAAGTTTTAGTGAGTCAGCATGAAACAAATAATGAAATAATGGCACAACAGGTTCAGTCAAATATTCAACTTGTAAAAACGTATTCAGAAATTATTAAAAGCCCAAGAATTTTGGATAAGGTTTCGAAAGAATTAGATGGAAAATATTCAGAAAAAGAAATTTTCAACATGTTAACAGTCAACAACCAAGCTGAATCTCAGATAATGAACATTACAATTGAGAGTAGTAGCAAAAAAGATGCATCAAAAATAGCAAATACGGTTTCTAAAGTATTTAGCAAGGATGCAAATAAAATTATGAATATTGATAACGTCTCAACACTATCTAAAGCTGAAGAGGCGAAAAAAGTTGCGCCTAAACCGATAATTAATGGTTTAGTTGGCTTATTATTAGGTTTAATAATTGCATTGATTATTATCACATTGAAAGAATTACTAGATAAAAGAATCAAAACTGAAAAAGATGTCCAAGAAACTCTAGGTTTACCTGTACTCGGATCTATTTCAGAGTTTAATAAAAAGAAATAATAAAGGAGGAAATGTCATATGACAAAAAAAGATGAAGCAGTGCAAAACCCTATAATTACGTTTAGTGATCCTAAATCTGTCATTAGTGAAAAATTTAGAGGAATCAGAACAAATATTATGTTTTCAACAGCTGATAATGATATAAAATCGATTGTATTTACATCAGAGAAACCATCGGCTGGTAAATCGTTAGTTTCTGCCAATGTAGCAGTTACCTATGCACAAGCAGGATATAATACTCTTTTAATAGATGGTGATATGAGAAAACCAACACAACATTACTTATTTAACGTACCAAATATAGATGGTTTTTCTAACTTGATTATTAATCAATCTTATTTAAGTAAAGCAGTTGAAAAAACTGAAGTTGAAAATTTAGATTTATTAACTTCAGGACCAATTCCACCCAATCCTTCAGAATTAATAGGCTCTTCACAATGTCAAAGTATTTTAGAAGAGTTATATGAAATGTATGACATTATCATTATTGATACTCCTCCTGTTAATACAGTGACAGATGCTCAGCTTTTTGCAGAAATCTGTGGATATGTTGCTATGGTTATTGATGTCAAAAAAAATGATAGAAATGCAGTGAAGAAAGCTAAAGAGTTAGTGGAAAAAGCAGGAGCCAAAGTTTTAGGTGTTATTCTTAACAAAACTACTCCAGATAAGTCATCTGGCTATTATGCATATTATGGAGAAGATAAATAATGATAGATATTCATAACCATATAATACCTGGAGTAGATGATGGTCCTGTAGACGAAAAAAGTATGATTGATTTAATAAAACAAGCTGCAGAACAAAATATTACAGGTATAATCGCAACTCCTCACCATTTACATTACAGATATAATAACGAATTTGAAGAAGTTGCAAATAAAGTTGCAAAAATAAACGAGAATGAAAAAGTAAAAGAGCTGGGTGTAACTGTATATCCAGGTCAAGAAATTAGGATAACTGACCAGTTACTAGTAGATTTAGATAATGGAAAAATCAAAGGACTTAACAATTCAAAGTATTTATTACTAGAATTACCTTCGAATCAAGTCCCTAGTTATTGTCAAAATTTGATTTATGAAATACAAATCAGGGGTTATGTTCCCATAATTGTACATCCAGAAAGAAATAAGGTAATTGCTCAAGATATAAACATATTATTTGGTTTGGTAAATATAGGAGCTTTGAGCCAAATAACAGCATCTTCTTTAACTGGAGAACTAGGTAGAAAGACACAAAAGAATTCTATGCTAATGATAGAAAATAATTTAACGCACTTTATCGCATCTGATGCACATAATATTGAGAACAGACCATTTGGATTTGATAAGGTATTTTCGAAAGGAAAACATGCTTACTTGAAAGATAAAATAGAAAGCTTGATTAGTAACAATGAAATGCTTCTTAATGATAAAAAGATCAAAATAAGCAGACCTATAGAGTATAAAAAAAGCAAATTTCTTAGCATGTTTTCAAAATAATTTTCCAACTGAATAGATAAAAAACAAGCTTTTATGATTTAGTGCACCTTAGAATATGTCAAAGATAAATACTTAAGGATTAATTTAAAAATTGAGGTGTAAAAAATGGAAAGAAAAGAAGTAACAGTAGCGGTAATAGGATTAGGATATGTTGGTATGCCATTGGCAATTGCTTTTGCAGAACAATTTGATGTTATTGGGTTTGATATTGATGCTGCGAAAGTAGATTTATATAACAACTATATCGATCCTACTGGAGAAGTAGGTTCTGAAGTATTAAAGAATACAACAATGGAATTTACAGCTGACCCTGAAAGATTAACAGAAGCAAATTTTTATATAATTACAGTACCAACACCAATTAAACAAGATAACACTCCTAATTTGACTCCAATTGAAGAAGCTACTAAATTAGTAGGAAAATATCTTTCTAAGGGAGATATTGTAGTATATGAGTCAACTGTATATCCTGGGGTTACAGAAGATGTATGTGTGCCACTATTAGATGATTTATCAGGATTAGAATGTATAAAGGACTACAAAGTAGGTTACTCACCAGAAAGAATTAATCCTGGTGATAAGAAAAACACAGTTAAAAATATCATTAAAATTGTTTCTGGCATCGATGATGAGGCCCTTGATACAATCGCTGATGTTTATGGAGCAGCAATACCAGCGGGTGTTCATCGTGCTTCAAACATTAAAGTGGCCGAAAGTGCAAAAGTTGTAGAAAATAGTCAGCGCGATATTAACATTGCATTTATGAATGAACTATCACAAGTGTTTGATTTAATGGATATTAATACTAATGAAGTAATTGATGCAATGAACACTAAGTGGAATGCACTTGGTTTTTATCCTGGTTTAGTGGGAGGTCATTGTATAGGTGTTGATCCTTACTACTTTATATACCAAGCAGAAAATGTAGGGTTCCACTCACAAATAATTTCTGCAGGAAGAAAAATCAATAATTATATGTCTACGTTTGTAGCTGCTAACATTATTAAAGAATTAGTGAAAAATAAAATTATTAATAATGCGAAAGTAGTTATCATGGGGCTTACTTTCAAGGAAGATACACCTGATTTCAGAAACTCTAAAATTATTAATGTGGTAGAAGAATTAAATGAATATGGAATTGAACCAATCATTGTTGATCCTTATATCGAGTCATTTAACAGTGACATCAATGCTACGACTTATAAGGAGTTATCAGAAGTTAGTGATGATATCGATTTGTTAGTTTATGGAGTAAACCATAAAGAGTTTAAAGAAATTAGTAGTGACGGAATTATTAATAAATTGAAAAAAGAAAAAGCTGTAATTGTAGACTTGAAAAATCGTTTTAAAGATTTTGAAAGTGAAACGCTTAAATATTGGTCATTATAGAAACAGACTGGAGGTAATATTGTTGAAAAAAAGGAACATACCTTTCTCACCACCTGACATTAACTCAGATGATATAAAAAATGTTATTGAAGTATTAGAGTCTGGTTGGATTACCACTGGACTTCAAACGAAAACTTTCGAAAACGAAATTGCAAAATATGTAGGTACAGATAAAGCAGTTTGTTTAAACTCATGTACGGCAGCGATAGAAATGACTCTTAGAACATTAGGTATTGGGCAGGGTGATGAAGTCATCGTGCCCGCATACACTTACACTGCTACTGCAGCAGCAGTGTATCACACTGGAGCAACTATAAAAATGGTGGATTCTCAGCGTGATTCTATAGAAATGGATTATCAAAAACTTGCAGAAAATATTACTGAAAAGACTAAGGTAATTATTGCTGTTGATATTGCAGGTAAACCAATTGATTACGATAAATTATTTGAAATTGTCAAGAAGAAAAAGGAATTATTTAAACCAAATAACAGTTTACAAGCCCAATTTGAAAGAATTATTGTAGTTGCAGATGCTGCACATTCATTTGGGGCAAAATACAAAGGTAAAAATGTTGGACAAGTAGCAGATTTCACTTGTTTTTCTTTCCATGCTGTTAAGAATTTAACAACTGGTGAAGGTGGAGCTGTTACATGGGTTTCTAGAGAAAAAATGGATAATGAACTTCTATATAAGAAGTATATGTTATTAAGTTTGCACGGACAATCAAAGGATGCTCTCTCAAAATCAGGAATAGGCCAATGGGAATATGATATAATAGCTCCCCTTTATAAATGCAATATGACTGATATTCAAGCAAGTATCGGTAGAAGTCAACTTCAGCGATATAATGAAATCTTGAATAGAAGAAGGGAAATTATTAAGTTATATCAAGAAGAGTTTCAAGATAATATAAATATCACTATGTTAAATCATTTAGGAGAACAAGTTCTTTCTTCAGGCCATTTACTTTTAACAAGAGTTAAAGGTATTGGGTTACAAACAAGAAATGAAATTATAAAAAGAATGGGTGAAAGAGGGATTGCATGTAATGTTCACTACAAACCGCTTCCTTTGTTAACTGCATATATTGATTTAGGTTTCGATATTGATCAATTTCCTAATGCGTTCTCATTATATAAAAATGAAATTTCACTTCCACTTCACACAAAACTATCAAACGAAGATGTTAGATTTGTTGCTCAAAGTTTCATTGATGTAATAAATGAGGTGCTTTAATCATGTATAAAAGATATTTTAAAAGAATTATTGATTTATGGTTGTCTTTAACATTTTTACCGATTTTCTTTTGGGTCTTTATAATAGTAAGTTTTCTTATAAAAAAAGAAGATAACGGTCCTATTTTTTATAAGAGCATGAGATTAGGTAAAAATCAAAGAATGTTTGAAATATATAAATTTCGGTCAATGAAGGTGAATGCACCAGATATACGTAATGAGGATGGATCAACATTCAATTCTGAAAACGATAACAGAATAACTAGTATTGGCAGTGTTCTTAGAAAAACAAGTGTTGATGAAATTCCACAAATTATTAATGTTATAAAAGGCGATATGAGTTTGATTGGACCTAGACCAGATACACCAGAAGCTCTAAAAATTTATGTTGGAGAAGAATCAAGAAAGCTTGAAGTTAAACCAGGTATCACTGGGTATAACCAAGCATATTTTAGAAACTCTATACCACAAAAAGAAAAGTTTAAAAATGATGTTTTTTATGTTGATAACTTGAACTTTATTTTTGACTTTAAAATAATTTTAAAAACAATAACAAGTGTTTTAGCAAAGAGCAATATCAATAATAAGGTGATTACAAATGGAAACAGAGAAGAAAGTAACGCTTAGAGGACTTAAATTTAATGATGAAAAGTTAATTCTTGATTGGAAAAGCGACAAGCAACTTAGGGAATTATTAGGAACTGTTTATCCCATTTCTGAATTAGAACACCATAGATGGTTCGAAAATAAAATGTTAGAACAGTCTAATAAGCATTTTATTATTGAATATGAGAAAAAAGCAGTTGGAATG
Source organism: Staphylococcus simulans (assembly GCF_047037175.1). Taxonomy (GTDB): domain Bacteria; phylum Bacillota; class Bacilli; order Staphylococcales; family Staphylococcaceae; genus Staphylococcus; species Staphylococcus simulans_C. The sequence goes on from NZ_CP178241.1 coordinate 348,159, forward strand.
GTAGGTTTTGATAATGTAGATTGGATAAATCGCAATGCTGAGATCTTCATTTTTATCGGAGATAAGAATCTTTGGGGAAATGGAATTGGTTCAAAAGCAATTAATGAATTGGAGTATATTGCTTTTGAACGAATGAATTTGCACATGATTTATCTTCAAGTTTTTTCATTTAATAGTAGAGCCATTAATGCATATAAAAAAATGGGATTTCATGTTGATGGAGTTTTAAGGGAAAGCAAATTTTTAAATGGGAAATACTATGACAATATCCTAATGTCAAAAATCTTTAAAATGAATGAGGGGTAATTGTGAAAAAAGTTTTTATATTAGGTGCTAGCGCATTACAAGTACCGCTAATAAAAACAGCAAAAGACATGGGGCTTTACGTTATCATCATTGATATGAACCCTGATGCTGTAGGATTTAAATATGCTGATGAAAAATATATTGTAAGTACAACAGATACTGATAAAATAATGAAGTTAGCATTGCAAATTAAGCCGGATGCGATTTTAACGGCGGCAACAGATATGCCTATGCGAACAATCGCGAAGGTTGGAGAACAACTAGGATATAACACAATTTCTTATGATACATCATTGAAAGCAACTGACAAATATTTAATGAGAAATGCTCTAAAAGAAGCTGGAGTACCAGTTCCTAAATTTATTCTTGTTACAGATAAAAGTGAGTATGATTTAGCTATTAATAAAATTACAGGCCCAAAAATTATCAAGCCAATTGATTCTTCGGGTAGTAGAGGAATATTTTTATTAAATAATGAACTAGAAAATGATGATGCATTTAATCATGCAATGAATCATTCACGAGATAAAAAGATTTTAGTGGAAGAGTGCATGATAGGCAAAGAAGTTAGTGTCGAAACAATGACTATTAATAGTAAAACATCGGTAGTTGCAATTACTGATAAATTAACATCAGGAGCCCCACACTTTATAGAAACTGGACATCATATTCCTAGCTTATTAGATAGCAATATTCAAAAAAAGATTCGAAAAATTACAATTGATGCAATTCAAGCAATAGGAATAAAAAATGGTCCTGCTCATACAGAGATAATAGTTACAGAAACAGGGCCAAAAATAGTGGAAATAGGAGCTCGACTAGGTGGGGACTTTATAACTAGTCATTTAGTAAAAAATGGAACTAGTATCGATTTAATCAAACAACATATTTTACAAAGTTTAGGTGAACTGAAATCTTTAGAAAATAAGATAGAATATTACGGTGCAGCGATAAGGTATTTTCAGGTGACACCAGGAATTGTACAAAGTATAGAAATCCCAGAAGAAATTACTAAAAACAACAATGTTCTTGAATTAGAGTTTAATTATAGCGTTGGGGACAAAGTAGAAAAGATAAAGAGTAGTAGTGAACGTTTTGGTTATATAATTTGCAAAGGGAAAACTGTAAAAAAAGCAATTGAATTGTGTGATAGTTATGTTGACATGATAAATATTATCACTAAAAAGGTTTAAGAAGGTGTATATATGAAGATTTGGATTGTCTCTGATGGTGAACCACTTCCTACAGATAATGAGAATGTTAGACTACGGAGAATGGGAAATTTAGCAAATATATTAAGTGAAAGAGGAAACGAAGTAGTTTGGTTTTCTTCTAATTTTGAACACTATAATAAGCAATTTAGAACTGATCAAGATGAAGTGAAATCTATAAAATCTAATTATAAGATTGTTCTGTCACAAACAAAAGGATATAGAAAAAACGTATCACTAGATCGTTTATTGCATTTTAAAACATTTTCAGATAAATTTTTAAGAATCGCCTCTCAATTGAATAAACCTGACATTATTTTATCAACAATGGCACCAATTCAAGCTTCAAAAGCTGTACAACAATACGCTGCAGAAAATGAAGTACCTTATGTAATTGATATAAGAGATTTGTGGCCTGAAATCTATTATGAAGTAACACCTAAGATACTACATCCACTTGTAAAGATATTAGTTAAAAAAAATAAAAAGACATTAGAAAAAGTATTGAAAAATAGCACCTCAATAGTAGGGGTTACAGAGAAATTTCTTGAATATGGCCTAAACATAGCAAAAATACCAAAAAGAAGTGACGATTCTGTTTTTCATACTGCGTATCCTGAAATACTTGGATCTGATGAAAGTGCAGAAAAGTTTTGGGAAGAATTAGGTATAGAAAAAAAAGATTTTATCGTAACCTTTGTTGGTAACTTTGGTAAACAATTTGATTTAAAAACACTCTTTAAAGCAATTGATTTAATAGATAACAAGAAAATTAAATTTGTGCTTTGCGGTGTGGGTGAAAAATTTGATTTCTATCATGATAAATATCAAAATAATGCACAAGTAATTATGCCAGGTTGGGTAGGAAAACAGGAAATAGCATCATTGTTAAAACTTTCTTCAGTTGGAGTTGCGCCTTATATTGATAGTGTGAATTTCCGTCTGAATATGCCTAATAAATTTGGTGAATATTTATCAGCTTCTTTACCAGTATTAGTAAGTGTACCAGGCATGATGGAAGAAAAATTGAATGAAAATAAAAATGGCTATTATTATAAAGATGCTTATGAATTACGCAATAAAATAATTGAGCTACATCAAAATTTCAATTTGTTAAAAAAAATGTCTAAGTCTTCACGAGAGTTATATGAAAAACAATTTAAAGTTGATACAGTTTATACTGGATTCGCAGAATACTTGGAGAATATTGTAAATAAGTGAGGTGCAATTAATGAAAAAACTTTTGAAATTACTTAAAAGAATAAGTCGATTGCTTAAATATAAAAGCTTTGTATTTGGTAGAATAGGCTATGGTAATCAGTTCGGTAAAGATACATTTATTTCAGAAGGAGCTGTTATTGGGTCTTATAATTATTTTGGACCACAAGTAATGGTTAATAATTGTACCATCGCTAATTATTGTTCTATAGGTCCAGGAGTAAAAATTGGACAAGCTGAACACAGCACAAATTATTGGACTACTTCTCAGTTAATAAGTAAAAAAAATATTAATCACTCACTTAATATAGAACCAACACTAATTGAAAATGATGTTTGGTTAGCTGCTAATGTAATAGTTTTACAGGGAGTGAAAGTAGGTACTGGAGCAATAATAGGTGCTGGAGCAGTTGTAACAAATGATATTCCTAATTATGCTATTGCTGTAGGAGTACCTGCAAAAGTAATTAAATATCGATTTGATCAACCAACTATAGATGCACTTTTAGATACAAGATGGTTTGATAAATCACCTGATGAGGCATCAAAAATATTGAAGCAATTTCAACCAAATAGTAAAGGTGGGGTAAAATGAAAATTCTTCACTTGAATTCAAATTTTATATTCACACAAATATATCGAAATCAGATTGAAAATATGTCAAATGACTTTGAACATGTAATTTATAATCCAGTAAAAAAATCGGTTAAATTTAATTCGGATTATAAGTATGAACTTCATGCACCTCAAATTATAAAAAAAAGTGATAGCTTATTCAGTCTAAATAGGAAGAATAAATCTCTTAAATACCTTAATAAATCAATAAATATGAAAGATGTGAATCTAATACATGCCCACACATTAACAAATGATGGACTGCTAGCATACGCATTACATAAAAGGTATAAGGTTCCATATATTTTAACAATTAGAGGAACAGATGTGAATTTTTCATTGCCTTATAAAATTCATTTAAGAGGTGTATTTAAAAATGCATTGAAGCAAGCAAAAGTATTGATCTTCCCCAATCACAATTATAAAAATAAGGTGCTTTCTTTTTTTAAAAATGACAAAGATATAGTGGACAAGTTAGAAAAATCTATTGTTATTCCAAATGGCATAGATTCATTTTGGTTGGAAAATGCTCGAGTAGGAGAAAAAGAACGCAATAGTAAAAAAGAAATTCAATTATTGTATGTTGGACGAATATACAGTAATAAGAATATTCACCGTGTATTAGATGCTATATGTACTATTAATGCTGAAGGTGATTATTTTATCAAGATGAATATTGTAGGTAAGATAATAAGTGAAAAATATTTTGAAGAATTAAAAAAAGTGAATGATTTTAAATATTACGGTGTAAGAGATAAAAGCGAAATCAAACAAATTATGGATGGAATTGATATATTTACAATGCCATCCAAAAGCGAAACTTTTGGATTAGTTTTTGTTGAGGCAATGAGTCAAAATTTACCAATCATTTATACAAAAAATGAAGGTATATATGATTATTTTGAAGATGGTATATATGGTAAGGCAACTGATTATAAAAATAGTAATGAAATTAAAGAAAATATTTTACACATCTTAGAAAATTATGATGAATTTCAAAGAAACCTTAAAGATAAGGAATTTCTGAATGAGTTTAGATGGAATGAAATTGGTGAGATATATAATGATCTTTATAAGGAATCTTCACAATGAAACGATTTTTACACGATTCCTCAATCAACATAATTTCTAATTTAATCATTGTTGCAATTATTCAATTAGTTACTTTTCCACTTGTTTCTAAAATAGAGAATGAACGAGATTTTGCTGAATTAATAGTCTATTATGGTATTGTCTTAATTTTTGCGACTACTTTTGGAAATACGTTAAATAACGTAAGACTATTACATAACCCAAACCTAGAAGAAAATATAAAGAATCAAGTATTCTCAAAATATTTCAGTTGGATAATAATTTTTAACTTAATTTTTTTCTTAATAATGTTTTTGTTTAGCGATAATGGTCTGGGAATTAATCAATTAGTTTTTTGTGTTTTTGCAATGTTATTGACGTCACGTTATTATTTGCAAGTATATTTCAGAGAAGATCTAAGATATATAAGTATTTTAATGACAAATATTTATGTGGTTCTTGGTTATACAGTAGGAGTAGCAATATATTACTTTGTTATTTCTTTTTATGCTTTGCCATTTTTTATAGGTGAAACTTTTGGTTTTATTTACCTTATAACTAAAACTAAAGTAAGGTTCCAATTAAAAAACAAAGTGAAAATCACAGCTAATGGGATACTTAAAGATTATATTAACTTTTCTTCCATTAATTTAATCATAAATGTATTAAATTACCTGGATAGATTGATATTATTGCCTATTATTGGACCTGCAGCAGTAACCGTTTATTTTATTGGATCTACTGCTAGCAAGATGATTTCGTTGGTGACTACACCAATGAATAATGTGATTTTATCGTATCTATCTTTGAGAACAGATAGCGTAAGTGCAAAAAACTTTAAAAAATTATTAAACTTTTTACTAATTATAATATTGCCATGTTTTTTTGTGATTAAATACGCTTCCTTATTAGTGATATATATTATTTATCGAAACTATTTTGATAGAGTTTTGTCAATAATAGATTTGATCACATTGATTGGTTTAGTTTCTATTTTAAACAGCATTATTCATCCGTTTGCGATGAAAGTATTAAATTCTAGATTACTACTATTCATCCAACTTGGTTATGCATTAATTTATCTACTTTTGGCAGTGATTGGAAGTATTAATTATAATTTAGTAGGCTTCTGCATAGCTACAATTGTTGCCATGGTTATTAAACTTATTTATACAAACTTAAAAATTTCAAAAGCTATTAAATACAATTAGGAGAGTTTTTATGCAATTATCAACCCACCCAAGCAGCTCACATATGCGTTTTCAGTCCATAGTATTAGTTTTTATAATGGTATTGTTATACATTGGTACTTTGAATGCGATTGATACTTCGAAAGTAGGATTAATTGCATTAGCATTAAGTGTTGCTTTATCAGGATTAAATTTTATATTTTCAGTTTCAAGAAAAAAAGAGTTTAGAGTAGCACACCTAGTTATATTGTTAATTTCGTTTTTATACTTAATTATAGCTATTTTCTCTGGTAGAGATGGCAGTTTAATGAAAGAATTAATAAATCCAATACAATTTTTGGCTTGTATTTTGGTACTTTGTGCTTTTTCATTTTCTAAAGTAACTATTTCTTTTATAAACAAGCTTTTTTGGATTTCAACTCTGTTTATTACATTTCATTTTATAGTATGGATAATACAAGGGATGCCGTCGCAATTTAAAAGTATCTATCCTAGTTCAAATTTAGTAGGGCCATATATGTTTATTGCTATATACTTCATACTATTGAAATTGATTACAACTAGAAAGAAACTTTTTGCTTCAGTGATCTTGTTATTAGGCATAATGGTACTCTTAGCAAGTGATACAAGATCAATACTATTATCAATGTTTGTAGGTTTGTTAGTTTTTGTTTTTTGGAGAGTTATATCAAAAAATTTAATGTCTGGCACTTTGTTTTTTGGTACGTTTATTTCCTTTATTTTCTTAGTGATATTTTTATATCCAAGTTTACCTAAATGGAGATATTATTCTGTAGTTGAAACATGGATGCGAAATCATACTGGAAAAAGTTTAATGTCAGGTCGTGCAGAAATTTGGTCGATGCTTAATAACTACTTATCTTTAAAACCATATTTTGGATACGGTCCGAGTACAGTAGCATCTGATTTGATAGGTATGCAAGCTTCATCACATAATTTATATATGAATATAGCTTTGCAAGTGGGTATAATAGGGTTGATTATATTCATATTACTGCTGTATTTTATATTTATGATGATGATAAAAACTAATAAATCAGTGGTAGCTAGATTAAGTTCAGCATTTTTCATAGCCATTTTAACTCACCAAATCTTTGAAATTACTTTGATTCAAAATCAATTGTCAATAGGTCTATTTCAATGGGCAATTATCGGAATCGGTTTAAGTCCATTGCTTTCTGTAAAGGGATCAGAATCAGTTAAAAAAATTTAATAATATAATGAAAAGCACATCTCATCCGTTTGAGATGTGCTTTACTATTGTCTTATTTACTTAGTAAGTTTGTGTTTACTTCATGAAAGCCTTTGTCTGATAAGCGAACATTATTGATTTTAGTTCCGTCCCAATTTCCATCTACATAGCCTTTATCAAATACGACTTTTAAATCGTTTAAGAATGTGTCTCGATCCTTATCACAGAAATAGTTTTCTTGTAATGAATAAGAATCCTTGAAATCATTCGCTTGTTCAGGTGTCATCTCAGCGTTGCGCTTTTCTGTATAATATTTATAGAGTACTGCAACGATGAATGCCTGATCACGTGTGATATCATCCAAGAATATTCACCACCTTTATCAAAACGCGTATAAACCCTAAATTTATACAATATTAATACTTTACCCTTTTAGTTTTGTTTTAAATCTTGAATTAATTTAGAAGTTGTTGATTGATTTTGTAGATGTATCGCTTTTCTCAGTGTTTTACGGTATAATGATTAGATGAATTTTTTAAGGAGTCGATGAATGTGGCAGTGAAACCTTTAGTGTCTGCATCAAGCGCAATCTTGCGTCAACAAGCAAAGGATGTTAAAACGTTTGATAGTCAGTTGAAACAGTTATTATTAGATATAGAGGATACTTTATATGATACAGAAGCATCTGCTTTGTGTGCACCGCAAATCGGGGTTTCACAACAAGCAGCGATTATCGATATGGAAGCGGATGGATTGCTTCAATTAATCAATCCAAGTATTATCAGTGAATCAGAAACTAAAGTGACTGAATTAGAAGGTGATGTGTCGTTTCCAGATGTATTTGGAACAGTGACACGCAGCCAAATGATTGTGGTTCAAAGTAATGATGTTGAAGGTAATACAGTAGAATTAACCGCATATGATGATATTGCACGCATGATTCTTCATATCATAGATCAATTAAACGGCGTGCCTTTTACGGATAAGATGGAAAAGCAATTGACCGAGGAAGAATTGGAGGCGTATTTAGAAGATGAGTAGAATTATATTTATGGGAACACCAGATTTCTCCACAAAAGTATTAGAAATGTTAATCGCAAAAGAAGATGTGATTGCGGTTGTGACACAACCTGATCGTCCAGTAGGACGTAAACGTGTCATGACACCGCCACCGGTTAAAGAAGTCGCAATGGAACATGGCATTGATGTCTATCAACCTGAAAAGATATCACAATCAGAAGATTTACAAACATTAATTGATATGGAGCCAGACTTAATCGTCACAGCAGCCTTCGGCCAAATCTTACCTAAAAAGTTATTAGATGCGCCGCGTTTAGGTGCGATTAATGTACATGCGTCATTATTACCAAAATACCGTGGCGGTGCACCGATTCATCAAGCGATTATTGATGGTGAAAAAGAAACAGGCGTAACCATTATGTATATGGCACCTAAATTAGATGCAGGTGATATCATTTCACAACAAGCTATCGACATTGAATCAAATGATGATGTCGGTACAATGCACGATAAATTGAGTTTCTTAGGTGCAGATTTACTGGCGAAAACATTACCAGACATTATTAACGGCACAAACGATCGAATCGAACAAAATGAAGCAGAAGCCACATTTGCGTCAAATATCAGTCGTGAAGATGAACGTATTGACTGGTCAAAATCGGCACAAGCGATCTACAACCACATTCGCGGTTTATCACCATGGCCAGTTGCTTATACAAAATTAGAAGATAAAAATATGAAGTTATTTAAAGCACATATAGTAGAAGGAAAAGCAGGCAACCCTGGTGAAATTATTGAAACAACTAAGAAAGCAATTATTGTCGGAACAGGATCATCTGATGCGATTGCCTTAACAGAGATTCAATTATCAGGCAAAAAGCGTATGCCGACCGCAAACTTCTTAAGCGGCTACCAAGATGACTTAGTTGGGAAGGAATTAAATTAATGCAGACAGTGAGAACACTCGCATTTGACACGTTGCAAGCAATTATCCAAGACAAAGCGTACAGTAACTTGAAAATTAATGAAGTTTTAAAAGAAAATGAATTGAGCCGTGCTGATAAAGGCTTATTAACTGAATTAGTCTATGGCACATTGAAACATCAATATACATTAGATTATTATTTGAAACCTTTTGTGAAAACGAAAATAAAAGGTTGGATGCGCCGTTTACTTTGGATGAGCATTTATCAATATCAATATTTAGATAAAATTCCAGACCATGCGATTATCAACGAAGCAGTAGAAATCACAAAACAACGTGGAGGGCTGCATAACAGTAAAGTAGTGAATGGTATCTTGCGTAATATGATGCGCAGTGAATTACCGAATCCATCGGATATCGAAAATGATCAACAACGTCTTGCGATTATGTACAGCTTACCGAAATGGATTGTGAAACATTGGGTGACACACTTTGGTTTAGAAACAACAGAAGCCATTGCGTCTTCATTACTTGAACGCCCAGGTCAAACTGTTCGTGTGAATACGCATAGAACAACAATTGAAGATGCGATTGCACGCTTAGAAAAAGAAGATTATACAGTGACACAAGACCATGATATTGCTTATTGTCTCCATGTATCTGGTCGTCCTGTAGTGGACAGCCGTGCGTTTAAAGATGGTTATGTATCAATTCAAGATAAAAGTTCAATGTTTGTGGCTGAAATCTTAGCACCTGCTGAAGGTGAAATGATTTTAGATGCATGCAGTGCACCTGGCGGTAAGGCATGTCAGACTGCTGAATTGTTGAAAGACAGTGGTCATGTCGATGCGACAGATATTCACGAACACAAAATTGATTTGATTGAACATAACATTCGCAAGCTGCGTTTGAAGAATGTCACAGCGTTTCAACACGATGCGACAAAGCCATATGACGCAAAGTATGATAAAATTTTAGTGGATGCGCCATGTAGTGGTTTAGGTGTGTTACGCCATAAACCAGAAATTAAATATACACAAAGCCCTGAATCTATTGATGGATTAGTTGATTTACAGCTAGAAATTATGAATAATATTAAAGATTCTGTAAAACCGGGTGGCGTGATTGTCTATTCAACATGTACAATAGAACAGATGGAAAATGAAAATGTAATCTATACATTTTTAAAACAAAACAAAGACTTTGAATTTGAACCATTCCCACATCCTAGAACAGGAGAGGAAGTAAAGACCTTACAAATCTTACCGCAAGACTTTGATTCAGATGGTTTCTTTATTACAAAGATTAGAAGAAAGGAAAGTTAATTCATGATTACACCTCAAAAGAAGAAAAAGAATCGTTTTCTTCCTGATTTTGAAAAGCAATCAATTTATTCACTACGCTATGAAGAGATGCAAGCGTGGCTAGTCGAATATGGCCAACAGAAATTCAGAGCAAAACAAATCTTTGAATGGCTCTATGAGAAACGTGTCGATACGATCGACGAAATGACGAACTTATCTAAAGACTTGCGCGCATTATTAAAAGACAACTTTACAATTACGACTTTAGAAACCGTTGTAAAACAAGAAAGTCGCGATGGGACAATCAAGTTCTTATTTGAATTACAAGACGGTTATACGATTGAAACGGTATTAATGCGTCATGAATACGGTAATTCTGTCTGTGTAACAACACAAGTCGGCTGCCGTATCGGATGTACATTCTGTGCGTCTACACTTGGCGGTTTGAAACGTAACTTAGAAGCAGGTGAAATTGTTTCACAAGTTTTAACTGTTCAAAAAGCCCTAGATGAAACAGATGAACGTGTCTCTTCAATCGTTATCATGGGTATTGGTGAACCGTTTGAGAACTATGATGAAATGATGGATTTCTTAAAAATCGTTAATCACGACAATGGTTTAAATATCGGTGCACGTCATATCACGGTATCAACATCAGGTATTATTCCTAAAATTTATGATTTCGCAGATGAAGAAATTCAAATCAATTTTGCGGTCAGCCTGCATGCGGCAAATGACGAAATCCGTTCTAAATTAATGCCGATCAACCGTGCATATTCTATTGATAAATTAATGGAAGCAATCCAATACTATCAAGAAAAAACAAATCGTCGTATTACGTTTGAGTATGGTTTATTCGGCGGTGTAAACGATCAGCTTACACATGCAAGAGAACTGGCACATTTAATCCAAGGTTTAAACTGTCACGTCAACTTGATTCCAGTGAACCATGTTCCTGAAAGAAATTATGTGAAAACACCGAAAGAGGATATCTTCAAGTTTGAAAAAGAACTCAAACGTTTAGGTATCAATGCGACAATCAGACGTGAACAAGGCTCAGATATCGATGCCGCTTGCGGTCAATTACGAGCGAAGGAACGTCAAGTAGAAACGAGGTAGGGACCTATGTTAAATGCACAATTTTTTACAGACACAGGACACCATAGGGAAAAGAACGAAGATGCCGGTGGCATCTTCTACAACATGACTGATCAACAGCTGTTGGTATTATGCGACGGTATGGGTGGTCATAAAGCAGGGGAAGTTGCGAGTCAATTTGTCGTCAACCGCTTCCAAGAAATCTTCGAACAAGAGAACCTTGTCGAAGAATCTCAAGCCGAAGAATGGTTGCGCAGCACCCTGCAGCTCATCAACCGCGAACTCTATAACTACGCCGCAGCTAATGAAGATTTCAAAGGCATGGGCACTACTGCAGTCGTTGCGCTCGTTTATGATAAACGTGTCATCATCGCAAACATCGGCGACTCGCGTGCCTATCTCATTAACAGCCGTGAAATCGAACAAATTACAAGCGACCACTCATTTGTCAATCATCTCGTGATGACAGGACAAATTACAGAAGAAGAAGCCTTTACACATCCGCAACGTAATATCATTACGAAAGTGATGGGTACAGATAAATTCGTAGTCGCAGACATTTATGTCAAACGCTTAAACTTTAATGATTACTTACTATTAAATTCAGACGGCTTATCCGATTTCGTCCGTCCACATTTAATCCAAGAACAATTGAATCAAAGTTTACCGCTTGAAACACAAGGACAAGCCCTGTTAGATTTAGCGCAAGCTTATGATTCAACCGATAACGTCAGCTTCGTATTGGCAGAGATAGAAGGTGACCGCGTATGATGATTGGTTCAACGATTAGTGAACGTTATAAAATCGTCGAATTCCTCGGCGGAGGCGGCATGAGTAATGTTTATCTTGCTGAAGATTTGATTTTAGAACGTAAAGTTGCTGTGAAAATGATTCATATAGCGCCACATGAAAAAGAAGACATGGTGAGACGATTTGAACGTGAAGTACATAACACCTCTCGTCTCTCCCATGATAATGTTGTCAGTGTCAAAGATGTTGGAGAAGACCATGAATATTTCTACTTAGTTATGGAATATATTGAAGGGCCGACTCTCTCTGAATATATCAAAACACATGGACCTTTAAGTATTGAAACCGCAGTTAATTTCGCACAACAAATACTTGAAGGTATTCAACATGCACATGAAATGGGTATCGTACATAGAGATATTAAACCTCAAAATATTTTAGTAGACCGTCACAAGACATTGAAAATCTTGGACTTCGGTATTGCTAAAGCGTTAAGTGAAACAGCCATGACCCAAACTAGCCATGTGCTAGGTACAGTGCAATATTTGTCACCAGAACAAGCCAAAGGGGAAGCGACAGACAAACGTACAGACATTTATTCTATTGGGATTGTCTTATATGAAATGTTAGTCGGCGAACCGCCATTTACAGGTGAAACGGCAGTCAGCATCGCAATCAAACATATTCAAGACCAAATGCCGAACCCGACAGATATCCGCGATAATATTCCTCAAGCGTTGAGCAATGTTATTTTAAAGGCAACTGAGAAGGATAGAGATAATCGCTATCAAGATATTGAAAGCATGAAGCGGGATTTAAGCAGCGCTTTAGAAAAATGTCGGGAAGATGAAACGCCTTATGTGTCTGATGAAGCAGATACAAAAACAATTGCGATTGATAAAGATGCTATCGCAAAAGAAACAAAACAAAATGAGCCGATTCATCAAACAATGGAAATTCCAATTGTGAATCATCAACGTTTCCAAAGTACAGAAGGCCCTGTTTATGAAGTGCCTAAAAAGAAACGTTCTAAAAAGAAAAAGTTCTTCTATAGTTTGATTTTCGCTTTGCTGCTGATCAGTTTAATCAGCTTCATTGCCTATGGTTTATTAGGAAATAAATACATTGAAACCCCAGACTTGCGCGGTAAAACTGAAGCACAAGCACAACAAATTTTAAAAGAACATCATATTAAAGTCGGCAAGACGAAACGGGCTTATAGTGATAAGTATCAAGAAAATCAAATTATTACGACTGACCCTGCACCAGGTGAGCGTGTCGAAGAACATGGTACAGTGAATATCGTGTTATCTAAAGGACCAAAAAAAGCACAAATGCCTAATTTATACGGTACAAGCAAAGCTGAAGCATTAAAGTTATTAGATGAACTCGGCTTCAAACATATTTCCGTAGAACAAGCGTATTCTAAAACAAAATTAGACCGCGGCTTGATTGAAAATCAAAACGTTGCGGCTGATACGGAAGTACCGATTAATGATACGCATATTGTATTAACAGAATCACTTGGTGTGAAACAAGTTTACGTCAAAGACTATACTGGTGAAAGCTATGATAAAGCTGAAAAAGAATTAAGTGAAAAAGGCTTGAAGCCAGTGAAAGAAAAAGAAGTACACAGTGATAAAGTAGAAAAAGGTAAGATCATTTCACAATCACCTAAGAGTAAATCTATTGATGAAGATTCTACCGTGACATTTGTGGTGTCATTAGGAAAAGATGATAGTGATGATAAAGATAAATCAGATGAAAGTAAATCTGTAAAAGATGTGACACAAACTGTACAAGTTCCTTACTCTGGTAAAGATAAAGAACGTCAAACAGTTGAAGTCTATGTCCGAGATAAGGATCATGACGGCGCATCTGCAGTTCAAACTTTCCATATCACTAGCGATCGTTCAGTTTCAATTCCTTTAAAAATTGAAAAAGGCAAAACAGCCGGTTATACCGTGCGTGTCGATGACAAAATTGTCGCTGATAAAGACATCGCATATGACTAAAACATTTAAAAATCCTATCTCATTCATTCAGTTGAATTGAGATGGGATTTTCTTCGTTTCAATCCGTTCGTCTAATAAGGCAACGTTTGGTATAATGTATTAGTGAAAATGAACGAAATAAGAGAGGTGTCTCGGTGAGAACAGGACGTATAATCAAGTCGATCAGCGGTGTGTATCGTGTGGACTCAGATGGTGAGCTCTTTGACACGAAACCGCGCGGCCTATTCCGAAAGAAAAAATTCTCTCCGATTGTCGGAGATATTGTAGATTTTGAAATTGAAAATGTGACAGAAGGCTATATTCATCACGTACATGAACGTCAAAATGAATTGAAAAGACCCCCTGTCAGCAACATTGACCATTTAATTATTGTGATGAGTGCAGTCGAACCGAACTTTTCGACGCAATTGGTCGATCGCTTTTTAGTGATTGCGCATTCTTATGAACTTAGACCACGTATTGTGGTAACGAAAAAGGATATGGCGTCAGAAGCGCAAATCGCACAAATAGAGAAGGATTTAGCGGTTTATCAAGCGATTGGGTATCAAACGCAATTTGTCGGTAAAGATGATGATGTCGAAGCGATATTCGATGCATGGGGCGATGGTTTAGCAGTATTGAGCGGTCAATCCGGTGTAGGTAAATCGACACTATTAAATGCATATCGTCCTGATTTGCAATTAGAAACGAATCAAATTTCAAAATCATTAAATCGAGGAAAGCATACGACACGTCATGTCGAGTTATTTGAACGAAATCGAGGCTTTGTGGCAGATACGCCTGGGTTTAGTGCACTTGATTTTGATCATATTCAAAAGGATGAAGTGAAAGATTATTTCTTAGAGATTCAAGAATACGGACAAAACTGCAAGTTCAGAAATTGTAATCACATGAAAGAACCGAAATGTAATGTTAAAGCGCAGGTGGAAGCGGGCAATATTGCACAATTTCGTTATGCGCACTATGTACAATTGTTTGAAGAGATTGCAGCACGAAAGGAAAGATATTAATGGTTAAAGTATTTCCATCCCTTTTATCAGCGGACTTTTTAAATTTAAAACAAGAATTAGAAGACTTAGAAGCAGCAGGTGTAGACGGTGTACATTTTGATGTCATGGATGGTCAATTTGTGCCGAACATTTCGATTGGTTTGCCGATTTTAGAGGCTGTGAATGCTGGTACGCATTTACCGATTGATGTACATTTGATGATTGAAAATCCAGAGGCATATATCCCAGAATTCGCGTCTAAAGGTGCAGATATGATTTCTGTACATTATGAAGCAACACCGCATATTCATCGTGCGATTCAACTCATTCATACACATGGCGCAAAAGCAGGAGTGGTTATTAATCCAGGGACTGCCGTCGCTGCGATTGAACCGATATTGCATGATGTAGACTATGTGTTGATTATGACAGTTAATCCAGGTTTTGGAGGTCAAGCTTTTATCTCAAACAGTGTAGAGAAAGTCGCGGCACTCCAAGCGTTTAAAGAGAAATTCAATTTGAATTTTGACATTGAAGTGGATGGCGGTATTAATGCGATTACTGGCAAAAAATGTGTCGAAGCAGGCGCAACGATGCTTGTGACAGGTTCTTATTTCTTTAAACAAGCCAGCTATCAAGCTGTAGTCGATACATTAAAATCGACAGTACAACCTTCAGAATAAGGTAGGATAAAGTTATGAAAATCAACTTATTATGCGGCGATCGTCATTTGCCGAAACATTTATTAGAAGATAAATCAGACGAAGAGTGGGGCGGTATAGACCGCGGGGCTTTGATTCTGATTGAACATGAAATTGAACCGATATTTTCATTAGGTGACTTTGATTCTGTAACGGATGAGGAACGATCAGAATTAAAAAATAAACTGGACATTAAACCAGTTAAAGCTGAAAAAGCTGATACAGATTTAGGATTAGGTGTGAAAGAAGCTGTTGATTGCGGCTTTGATGAGATTAATATTTATGGTGCTACAGGCGGCAGATTAGATCACTTTTTAGGGGCGGTACAGTTACTTCAAGTGCCTGAATATGTAGAAGCAGGTATTGTCGTACGTATTATTGATACAAATAATGAAATCTCTTATTTAGAGAAAGGTGAATATCATATGATGTATGATAAGCATTTGCCTTATGTATCTTTTGTACCACAGAAAGCCAATACGGTTATTTCACTGACAGGCTTTAAATATCCGCTTCACCACCAAACACTCTACCAAGGCTCAACATTAACCATTTCTAACGAAATTGAAGCTTACCGCGGTACGATTGAAGTAGAATCTGGCGGTATCTTAGCCATCAGAAGCAGAGATGCTAAACATTAAGGAGTAGAATAAAACGCATGAAAGAATAACGATGTGTTTTAATAAAGCATACGTAAATAAATAGAAACAGAACAAGCAGCTGATGATGCAAAGGCACCAACAACTGCTTGTTTTTTCACAATACGATGTATGTGACAGATGATTTAGGTTTGAAGACAAGAAAAAAACGACCCGCCACATACGAGTCGTTTTTGTCATGTGCTTAATATTTATTAAACTCTAGTTACTTTACCAGATTTTAAAGCACGTGCAGAAACCCAAACTTTTTTAGGTTTTCCGTCTACTAGGATTCTAACTTTTTGAAGGTTAGCATTCCATCTACGTTTAGTAGAGTTTAAAGCGTGTGAACGACGATTACCAGTCGAAGCTTTACGACCTGTTACGAAACATTGTTTACCCATGAAAGTACCTCCTTTAATAAATATAAACACACTGACTTATGATATACTTACCTAATTTAGCATACATTTTTCGAATTGGCAACCAAAAATTATGGCATTCAAGAATATTTTAAGTTATTCTAAACTAGGAACAAAATTGTGTTATAATTTGTAGATGTCTATGTATGCGTTTTTGTTAAAACGAAACAATGTGGACGATAACCACGCAATGATTTTTATAGGATAAGCCAAGAGTAAAATCCGGCATATAAAAGGCAAAATTATAGTAATCATTATATAATAGAAAGTAATGATTACCCATCATAAATCATAACTGATTAGACCTATATTTAAGGAGGAACTCATAATGACATTAGAAATTACCAATGAATACGGCAATATTGACGTTTCCAATGAAGTGATCGCTTCAGTAGTAGGCGGGAAAGCCGTAGAATGTTATGGTATTGTCGGAATGGCATCCAAACAACAAGTCAGAGACGGCATTGCGGAAATTTTAGGTCATGAAAATTATGCACGCGGCATCGTGGTGCGTTCAAATGACAAAGCAATTGACGTTGATATGTATATTATAGTAAGTTATGGCATTAAGATTTCTGAAGTAGCGAATAACGTGCAATCGACTGTTAAATATACTTTAGAAAAAACATTAAACTTAAAAGTAAATTCAATCAACATTTATGTACAGGGTGTACGTATAAATAATTATGGCAAGAAACATTAGGAGGAAGACATGATGATCAGCAAAATAGATGGTAAATTATTTGCCGACATGGTGATCCAAGGGGCACAAAATTTATCGAATAATGCAGAGCTAGTCAATGCATTAAATGTTTATCCCGTGCCAGATGGCGACACAGGGACGAACATGAACCTTACAATGACTTCTGGGAGAGAAGAAGTCGAACAAAATGCTTCACATCACATCGGGGCCTTAGGGAAGACATTCTCTAAAGGCTTATTAATGGGTGCCCGCGGGAACTCAGGTGTTATTCTATCGCAAATTTTTAGAGGCTTCTGTCAGAATATGGAAGACCTAGAATCATTAGATGCGAAAGCTTTCGCTGAAAGCTTTGAAGCAGGAATTGAAACAGCTTATAAAGCAGTTATGAAACCTGTCGAAGGGACAATTTTAACCGTTGCGAAAGAAGCGGCTAAAGCAGGTGTAGAGAAAGCACAAACGACAGAAGATTGTATGGAAGTTTTAGAAGCCATTATTGCGAATGGTGAAATTGCTTTAGAGAACACACCTAACCAATTACCGGTATTAAAAGAAGTCGGCGTTGTCGACAGTGGAGGTAAAGGTTTAATGTGTGTTTATGAAGGTTTCTTAAAAGCAATGAAAGGTGAAACAATCGAAGCCACAAAACCTAAATTAGACACAGAAACGTTCGTGAATGACGAACATGATTTCCATGGTGTCATTAATACAGAAGATATCATTTACGGTTATTGTACGGAAATGATGGTCCGCTTCGATAAACATAAACGTCCATTTGATGAAAAAGAATTCCGTGAAGATATGTCTAAATTCGGCGATTCTTTACTTGTCATCAACGATGATGAAATTGTAAAAGTGCATGTGCACTCTGAACATCCAGGTGAAGTTTTCAACTATGGCCAAGAGTATGGTGAATTAATCAAAGTCAAAGCTGAAAATATGCGTGAACAACACCGTAATGTGGTAAATAAAGAAAAACAAAAATCAGACAATCAAACTTCTCAAGTAGAAACTGCGATTATTGCGATTTCTATGGGTGAAGGTATTTCCGAAATCTTTAAATCAATGGGTGCGACATCCATTATCAATGGTGGCCAAACGATGAATCCATCAACAGAAGATATTGTCAAAGTTATTGAACAATCTGGTGCGAAAAAAGCAATTATCTTGCCGAATAATAAAAATATTCAAATGGCAAGTGATCAAGCAGCTGAGATTGTAGAGGCAGAAACAATTGTCATTCCAACGAAATCTATTCCACAAGGGATTGCGGCAATGTTCCAATATGTGCCAGATGCGTCATTAGAAGATAATCAAGCTAATATGACACAAGCATTAGAGGATGTAACATCTGGTTCTATTACGAATGCGGTACGTAATACGACAATTGATGGCGTGGAAATCAAAGAAGGCGAATTTATGGGCCTTAAAGAAGGTAAAATTGTTTCAAGTCAGAAGACGCAATTAGAAGCAGCAAAAGCATTATTATCTGATATGATGGATGACGATACTGAAATTGTCACAGTCATTACAGGTGAAGATGCGGATGCAGACACAACTTCAGCATTAACAGAATGGTTAGAAGAAACATATCCAGATGCGGAAGTCGATGAACAAGTCGGTGATCAACCGATTTACCCTTATTTATTCTCTGTAGAATAATGTTGAAAATCATATAAAGCATCGTATTATAAAAAATTCACTTAGACGAAATAAGCTCTAAGTGAATTTTTCTGTGTGTAAGCATAAAGATGCAAAAGCTATAGTTTGCATGTGGCTAAAATGAGTAAATAAAAAAGTTTTGTAAGATTAGTGTAAAAATAAGTGCTTATTTACGCGGATAATTGTTATAATATTTAAAATAGTTGCAATAATCAAAAAAGTGGTAAGGGGGAATTGGCATGAAATTTAAAAGTGTTTTTGAAATTATCGGACCGACGATGGTCGGACCTTCTTCGTCTCATACAGCAGGGGCAGTGAGAATCGGTATGGTCGCACGTGAACTTTTCGGGGGGTTACCAGAACGTGTAGATATTTATCTGTATGGTTCATTTATGGAAACGTATCAAGGTCATGGGACAGATGTGGCATTAGTCGGAGGATTGCTTGGATATGATACCGACGATGATCGTATCATAACAAGTCTGCAGACAGCAGAAGCATTAGGGATGACAGTTAACTTTATCTCGATGCATGAAGATAAACCGCACCCAAATACTACAGTGTTAAGTATGACTAAAGATGATCAGACATTATCAGTAGAGGGTGTGTCTATCGGCGGCGGTAAAATTGAAATCGTAGCCATCAACGGTTTCCCAATTAGTATCTCTGGGAATTATCCAACACTTTTAGTCTTTCACCGAGATACTTTTGGAACTATCGGTCGTGTAACGAATATTTTAGGCGAAGCAAGTATTAATGTTGGTTCGATGCAAGTGGCGCGTAAAGAAAAAGGAGATTCAGCTTTAATGACGTGTGAATTGGATGAAAGACCGGATGAAGCGGTCTTAGATCGAATTAGATTGGTGAATGATGTCACAGCTGTATCCTTAATGGAAGAATAAAAAGAGAGGGGGATTCAAATGTTTCAAACAGTAGAAGAATTAGTGCAGAGATGTGAAACAGAAGGCAAAGCGATTCATGAAATTATGTTAGAACAAGAAATGGATGTGACAGGTGTCACAGCTGAAGAAGTGTATGCGGGGATGTCGCATCATTTTAAAACAATGGAAAATGCTTTAGAAGAGGGATTGAACGGGGTAACCTCTACGACAGGTTTAACAGGTGGCGATGCGGTGTTGATTAAACGCTATTTAGTAAGCGGCCAAGCTTTATCTGGTCCTATTTTATTAGATGCGGTCAGCAAAGCCGTAGCAACAAATGAAGTCAACGCAGCGATGGGGAAAATTTGTGCGACACCGACTGCGGGTTCAGCTGGTGTTGTACCGGGCGTATTATTTGCGATTAAACAGCGTTTTAATCCAACACAACGTGACATGTTGAACTTCTTGTTGACGGCAGGGGCCTTTGGATTTGTGGTTGCGAACAATGCCTCAATTTCAGGTGCATCAGGCGGCTGTCAAGCGGAAGTCGGTTCTGCTGCTGCGATGGCTGCCGCTGCAACGGTTGAAATGGCAGGCGGTACCCCGCAGCAATCGGCTGAAGCTTTTGCAATTTGCATGAAGAATATGCTAGGTTTAGTATGTGACCCGGTCGCGGGATTAGTTGAAGTGCCTTGCGTAAAAAGAAATGCGGCAGGGGCTTCTAATGCGCTTGTGTCAGCGGATATGGCACTTGCGGGCGTGACGTCGCGTATTCCGACAGATGAAGTGATAGAAGCAATGTATCGTATCGGGCAGACGATGCCTTCTGCACTGCGTGAAACAGGACGTGGCGGCCTCGCTGGAACACCAACCGGCCAACGCTTAAAACAACAAATATTTGGTGATTAACATGTCTAAAGTAAACCTCATTGATCAGCCGTATACGTTAGACCAAATCAAAGGTTTAGGTCCGAAACGGATTGCGGTGTTAAATGAATTGAATATTTATAACGTAGAAGATTTAGTGCTTTATTTACCTGTACGCTATGAAGATAATAGTGTCATTGATTTAAATGAAGCAGAAGATCAATCAACGGTGACAGTGGTCGGCGAAGTTTACACTACGCCCACTGTCGCTTTTTTTGGCAGAAACCGTTCAAAAGTAACCGTCCATTTAATGGTCAATAATATTGCTGTTAAAGCAGTGTTCTTTAACCAACCGTATCTGAAAAAGAAAATTAATCTGCATGATCATGTGACGATTAAAGGGAAATGGAACCGTGCCAAACAAGAAATTAACGGTACACGTCTCTTTACGACGAATCAACCAGAACAATCACAAGACAATGAACAGTTAGAACCCGTCTATCGTATTAAAGAAGGTATTAAACAAAAGACACTGCGAGATATTATTCGTAAGGTGTTAGATGATATTGAAATTAACGAATGGTTATCTGAAGCATTACGACAAAAATATAAATTAGAATCACTTGCTTCAACAATCAGAACATTGCATTACGCGGATAATAAGCGTGCGTTATTAAAGGCGAGAAGAACTTATGCCTTTACGGAACTCTTCTTATTTGAATTACGCATGCAGTGGCTGAACCGTTTAGAGAAATCCAGTGATGAAGCGATTGAAATTGATTACGATTTAGCTAAGGTCAAAAACTTTATTAACAGCTTGCCGTTTGAATTAACAGATGCGCAAAAAACAGCGGTTAATGAAATCTTCAGAGATTTGAAAGCGCCGCTGCGCATGCACCGTCTGCTTCAAGGGGATGTAGGTTCAGGTAAAACAGTTGTAGCCGCATTATGTATGTATGCTTTAAAAACAGCAGGCTATCAATCTGCATTAATGGTTCCTACTGAAATTCTGGCAGAACAACATGCGGAAAGCTTAACAGACTTGTTTGGCGAGCGCATGAATGTGGCATTGCTGACAGGTTCAGTCAAAGGCAAAAAGAGAAAGCTGTTATTAGAACAGCTGGAAAACGGCACGATTGATTGTTTAATCGGGACACATGCCTTGATTCAAGATGATGTCTCTTTCCAAAATGTCGGCTTAGTAATTACCGATGAACAACATCGCTTTGGGGTCAATCAACGTCAAGCTTTACGTGAAAAAGGTGCGATGACCAATGTCCTCTTTATGACCGCTACACCTATCCCAAGAACATTGGCGATTTCGGTATTCGGTGAAATGGATGTTTCGTCTATCAAACAATTGCCGAAAGGACGTAAACCTATTAAAACGATGTGGGCTAAACATGAAGCCTATGATTCGGTATTGAATCAAATGTCTGCTGAATTAAATAAAGGCAGACAAGCTTATGTGATTTGTCCGCTGATAGAAAGTTCTGAGCACTTAGAAGATGTACAAAACGTAGTTGAATTATATGAATCGCTAGAACAGCATTATGGCGTGGGTCGTGTTGGATTATTGCATGGTAAAATGCCGGCAGATGAAAAAGATGACGTGATGCAGCGCTTTAATCGACATGAGGTTGATATTTTAGTATCAACGACAGTGGTCGAAGTAGGTGTGAACGTACCGAATGCGACGTTTATGATGATTTATGATGCTGATCGTTTCGGCTTGTCTACACTACACCAATTAAGAGGTCGTGTTGGACGAAGCGACCATCAAAGTTACTGTGTCTTAATCGCATCTCCTAAAACAGAAACAGGGATTGAACGTATGACGATTATGACACAAACGACAGATGGCTTTGAATTGAGTGAACGTGATTTAGAAATGCGTGGACCCGGAGATTTCTTCGGCGTAAAACAAAGTGGTCTGCCTGATTTCTTAGTCGCTAATATTGTCGAAGATTATCGTATGTTAGAAGTTGCGAGAGATGAAGCGGCGGAATTAATTCAATCTGGTACGTTCTTTACGGATGAATATGCCATTTTGCGCAACTTCGTAGAACAAAATCTCTTGCATACAAGTTTTGATTAAACGACCATAGAATAAAGGGCTACAAAGCCTGCCGTATAACAATAAATGACACAACAGACTCATTTCGATACACTAAACTTAATGAGGCTGTTGTGTTTTTTGTTGAGCAAATTTAAGAGAAAATGATATGATATGTAGGTAGTCTTAAGACTTGGTACTAATTAGGGGGTAAAGGCGATGAAGTTGAAGAAACAAGAACGACGAGAAGCGATTAAACAACGACTGCAGGAAAACCCCTTTATGACTGATAATGAACTCAGTGATTTATTTTCTGTCAGTATTCAAACCATCAGATTAGATAGAACGTATTTGAAGATTCCAGAACTACGTAAACGTATTAAAACTGTTGCTGAACATAACTATAAGCATATCCGTGCGATTGAAGGTAATGAGATTATCGGGGATTTAATCCGGGTAGAACCAGATGTGACCGCAGAATCTTTAATCTATATTACGGAAGATTCCGTCTTCACTCGTAATGACATTGCACGTGGCCATATTTTGTTTGCGCAAGCGAATTCATTATGTGTCGCTTTGATTCAAAAGAATATGGTGCTGACAAGAGATTGCCAGGTAACGTTTTTAAAGCAAGTGAAACTGCATGATACAGTCCATGCCTTTGCGCAAGTGGTAGATTTCGGTTCGAAATATATTACTGTAGCAGTTTCGTCTTATGTGAAAGATAAATGTGTATTTAGAGGTACATTTAAAATGTATTATTATGACGAGGAGTGATCACGAAATGGTGACATTAGCCATTGATATGATGGGCGGAGATGACGCACCGGGTATCGTACTTGAAGCGGTAGAACAAGCGTTGAAGGACTTCCCAGATTTACATATAATTTTATTCGGAGATGAAGCACAGTGTACTTTGAAACATGACCGTTTGGATTTCCGTCATACGACAGAAGAAATCGAAATGGAAGATGAACCGGTACGTGCCATTAAACGTAAGAAAGACAGTTCAATGGTCAGAGCTGCACAAGCAGTCAAAGACGGTGAAGCAGCGGGCTGTGTCTCAGCTGGGAATACCGGTGCGTTGATGTCAGCAGGCTTATTTATTGTCGGTCGTATTAAAGGTGTTGCACGTCCAGCACTTGTGGTAACTTTACCAACCATTTCTGGTAAAGGCTTTGTCTTCTTAGATGTCGGCGCAAATGCGGATGCGAAACCAGAACATTTATTACAATATGCACAACTCGGCAATATATACGCTGAGAAAATCCGTGGTATCGGTGCTCCGAAAGTGGCTTTATTAAATATCGGTACGGAAGCGAAAAAAGGTAATAGCTTAACTAAAGCTACCTATGATTTGATGAAAGCTGATACATCATTCCATTTCTCAGGAAATGTTGAAGCGAAGACATTGATGGAAGATGCGGCAGATGTGGTGGTCACTGACGGCTTCACAGGCAATATGGTCTTGAAGAACTTAGAAGGTACTGCAAAATCTATCGGTAAAATGTTAAAGTCTACATTGATGGCAAGCTTTAAGAATAAATTAGCTGCCTTAGTATTGAAGAAAGATTTAGGCAACATGACAAAACAAATGGATTACGCTGAGTATGGCGGTTCAGTATTACTTGGCTTAGATGGTATTGTGGTGAAAGCACACGGCAGTTCCAATGCGAGAGCGTTTTATTCTGCGATTCGCCA
Source organism: Staphylococcus simulans (assembly GCF_047037175.1). Classification (GTDB taxonomy): domain Bacteria; phylum Bacillota; class Bacilli; order Staphylococcales; family Staphylococcaceae; genus Staphylococcus; species Staphylococcus simulans_C. The sequence continues at coordinate 372,712 of NZ_CP178241.1, forward strand.
AGCGAAAGTGGCAGGAGAACAACGTATTGTTGAAGTAATGAAAGAGACAGTAGGTGAACAAAATGGGTAAAACAGCGATTATTTTTCCAGGACAAGGTGCACAAAAAGTAGGGATGGCAGAAGACTTGTATCAACAAGATACAAAAGCAACTGAAATCTTAGATGCTGCACAAGAAGCGGCAGGATTTGATTTGTTAGAAACTATGTTTACAGATGAAGCAGGCAAACTAGGTGAAACTGAAAATACACAACCTGCTTTATTAACACATAGTATCGCATTGTTAAATGCGTTGGATCATATCAATGCAGACTATACAATGGGACATAGCTTGGGTGAGTATTCAAGCTTAGTTGCCGCAAAAGTCTTAGCGTTTGAAGATGCGGTTAAAATCGTCCGTAAAAGAGGCGAATTAATGGCACAAGCGTTCCCGAGCGGTGTCGGCAGTATGGCTGCAGTACTTGGCTTAGATTATGAGGATGTCGCAAAAATCTGTGAAGATTTATCTGAAGAAGGTTCAATCATTGAACCAGCGAACATCAACTCACCGGGTCAAGTTGTGGTTTCTGGTCATAAAACAGCGATTGATCGTATTGTGAAAGAAGGCAAAAGCTTAGGTGCGAAACGTGTCTTACCATTAAAAGTGTCAGGACCTTTCCACTCATCAATGATGCAAGTCATTGAAAAAGACTTCGAAGCTTACATCAATCAATTCGAATGGCATGATGCTGAAATTCCAGTGGTTCAAAACTATCATGCACAAGCTGAAACAGATGCTGAAGTCATCAAACAAAATATGGTGAAACAATTGTATTCACCGGTTCAATTCATTAAGTCAACAGAATATTTAATTGAACAAGGTGTCGATCACTTTATTGAAATCGGACCAGGTAAAGTCTTATCGGGCTTAATTAAAAAAATCAACAGAGATGTTAAATTAACTTCGATTCAAACACTCGAAGATGTTAAAGGATGGAATGAACATGAGTAAAAGTGCATTAGTTACAGGAGCTTCAAGAGGTATCGGACGCAGTATTGCGTTACAGTTAGCTGAAGAAGGCTATAATGTCGCAGTTAACTATGCAGGTAATAAAGACAAAGCAGAAGCAGTGGTAGCTGAAATCAAGGATAAAGGTGTCGAAGCCTTTGCGATTCAAGCCAATGTCGCAAATCCTGATGAAGTCAAAGACATGATTCAAGAAGTCGTAAAACAATTCGGTTCTTTAGATGTATTAGTGAATAACGCAGGTATCACACGCGATAATTTATTAATGCGTATGAAAGAACAAGAATGGGATGACGTGATCAACACGAACTTAAAAGGCGTGTTCAACTGTATCCAAAAAGCAACGCGTCAAATGATGAAACAAAGAAGCGGTGCGATTATCAACTTATCTAGTGTAGTTGGTGCTGTCGGCAATCCAGGTCAAGCGAACTATGTAGCGACGAAAGCAGGCGTTATCGGTTTAACAAAAACAGCTGCGCGTGAACTTGCATCACGTGGTATTACAGTGAATGCGGTCGCACCAGGCTTTATCGTTTCTGATATGACAGATGCGTTAAATGACGAGCTTAAAGATCAAATGAAATCACAAATTCCATTAGGTCGCTTCGGTGAAGATACAGATATTGCGAACACAGTCGCATTCTTAGCTTCTGACAAAGCAAAATACATTACTGGCCAAACAATTCATGTCAATGGCGGAATGTTCATGGAATAATCACCCATAATTCTTGAGAAGTAGTGGGATTACACTATTTTATAAGGTTATCCTACTTGTATTCTTGATGATAAAATGGGAAAATAATAGAGTCGTATAGGCTTTTTAAAGGAGGTGAATCGACGTGGAAAACTTCGATAAAGTTAAAGATATCATCGTTGACCGTTTAGGTGTAGATGCGGACAAAGTAACTGAAGATGCATCTTTCAAAGATGATTTAGGCGCTGACTCACTTGATATCGCAGAATTAGTGATGGAATTAGAAGACGAGTTTGGTACTGAAATTCCAGATGAAGAAGCTGAAAAAATCAATACAGTTGGTGACGCAGTAAACTTCATCAACAACCTTGAAAAATAATAACAATATTATCTGAGTCGTCTTATACAGCGACTCAGATTTTTCTTTTGTTTTGCATAAAATTCACGTAAAATGAGACACATAAGCGCTTATGGCGCGATGTTGTATTCTGTAAAATTAAAAGGAGGTCATCTTTTGACCAAGCATAAGAAAGAAGCAATGCTGCAGACTTTTAATAAGAAGTTTGCACAAAAAATGGAGATGCTACATCTCACTTATGATCATTTACCTCTGTATCAACAAGCATTTTCACATTCAAGTTTTATCAACGATTTTAATATGGACCGACTTGCGCACAATGAGCGTTTAGAGTTCTTAGGAGATGCGGTATTAGAATTGACGGTTTCACGCTATTTATATGATAAATATCCAGGTTTGCCTGAAGGAAATCTGACAAAAATGCGCGCAACCATCGTTTGTGAACCCTCACTTGTAATATTTGCGAATAAAATCAAATTGAATGAATTAATTCTATTAGGCAAGGGCGAAGAAAAAACAGGCGGACGCACACGTCCTTCATTAGTGTCAGATGCCTTTGAAGCTTTTGTCGGTGCATTATATTTAGACCAAGGCTTAGATGTTGTATGGCAATTTGCGCAAGAAGTTATCTTCCCATATGTTGAAGATGATGCATTAATGGGTGTCGTTGATTTCAAGACACAATTCCAAGAATATATCCATCGTTTAAATAAAGGCAGTGTCACATATCATTTAGTCCATGAAGAAGGACCGGCACATCATCGCCTATTTACTTCTGAAGTATTATTAGAAGGCAAAGCTGTGGCAGAAGGCCAAGGCAGAACGAAGAAAGAATCAGAACAAAAAGCCGCAGAAAAGGCTTATAAAGTGATGAATCAGAAACAATGAACAAGCTGTGTTCAACAGTGATAGGGAGATCGAGTGAAGTATGGTTTATTTAAAATCAATCAATGCAGTCGGATTCAAATCGTTTGCCCAGCAAACTGAAGTCCACTTTGACCAAGGTGTGACAGCAATTGTAGGTCCGAACGGCAGCGGTAAAAGTAATGTAACAGATGCCATCAAATGGGTCTTAGGTGAACAATCTGCGAAATCTTTACGCGGTTCGAAAATGGAAGATATTATCTTTTCCGGCGCAGAACACCGCAAAGCACAAAACTATGCGGAAGTTCGATTAAAATTAGATAATCATGCACATCAATTAAACGTTGAAGAAGATGAAATTATCGTCACACGCAGGCTGTACCGCAGCGGTGAAAGTGCGTATTATTTAAATAACGAACGTGCCCGTTTAAGAGATATCACGGATCTCTTTTTAGATTCAGGATTGGGTAAAGAAGCATTCAGTATTATCTCACAAGGACGTGTAGATGAAATCTTGAATGCGAAACCTGCTGATAGACGTCAAATCATTGAAGAATCTGCAGGTGTATTAAAGTATAAAAAGCGTAAAGCAGCATCCGTTCAAAAGTTAGACCAAACGGAAGAAAACTTAAATCGTGTTGAAGATATTCTATATGATTTAGAAGGACGCGTCGAACCTTTAAGAGAAGAAGCGGCGATTGCGAAAGAGTACCAACATTTATCAAAAGAGATGAAGAAAAGTGATGTGTTGGTCACGGTTCATGATATTCATGAATATAACGAAGCAATCAGTAAAGCAGATGAACGTTTAAATATCTTAAAGAGTCAGCAAGCACAAAAAGAAGCAGATCAAAAACGCTATTCTCGTGCGCTTTCAAATTATAAAGCAGAGTTAAATCAACAAAATGATGAGATTGAACGTTTGAATTATCAGTTAGTACAGGCGACTGAAGCGGCAGAAAAGCTATCAGGCCAGCTGAATGTCTTAGAAGAGCGTAAACGTAACCAATCTCAAACCAATGCACGCTATGAAGAAGAACAAGAAGCATTGAAAGCACAATATGCGCAGTTGATTGAAGATCAAAAACAAGCAAAAGCAGATAAAGCAGCACTGAAAGAAAAACAACAAACTATAGCTGCAGAAGTCAAACAGCTTGAAGATCAGTTATATGTTTCAGATGCAGACCATGAAGCGCAACTAGAAGAGATTAAAAACAGCTACTATGATTTAATGTCTGAACAGTCAGAGGTCAATAATGACATTCGTTTCTTAGAACGTACGATTGAAGAAAATGAAGCAAAACAAAATCGTTTAGACAGTCGTTTATTAGAAGCGTTCAATCAATTAAAATCCATTCAGTCTGAAATTAATCAAATTACAGCACAACAAAAAGAGAAACAACAACAGTTAGCTGCATTAGAGCACAAACAAAAAGAAAATGAAGCACAATTGACAGCAGCGAAAAACAAACAAAATGAATATGAAGAAAAGTTATACCAAGCCTATCGTTATACTGATCAATTAAAAGCTAAAATAGAGAGTTTGACGAGCCGTGAAGAAGATTACACATATTTCTTTAATGGGGTTAAACATGTCCTAAAAGCTAAAAATAATCCGTTGAACGGTATCCATGGTGCCGTGGCTGAAGTCATCGATGTACCATCTGAATTAACGACAGCCATTGAAACGGCATTAGGGGCATCTATGCAGCATATTATCGTGGATAATGAAAAGGATGGACGCCAAGCAATTGCTTATTTAAAACAAAATCGCCTAGGCAGAGCAACCTTCTTACCGTTAAATGTCATTCAACCCAGACGCTTGCAATCAGAGATTATGCATACCGCACAACAAGCAACCGGCTTTGTTGGTGTGGCAGCGGATTTAATCGGTGTAGATGCTAAATATAGTGCGATTATTTATAATTTAATCGGTAATACCATTATTGTTGATGATTTGAAACATGCGAATGAATTAGCACAAGCCATTCGTTATCGTACACGTATTGTGACGCTTGAAGGCGATATCGTGAATCCAGGTGGTTCGATGACAGGTGGCGGTCAACGTCAGACGAAAAGTATTTTAGCGCAGCGTGATGAATTAACGCAGTTGCGTGAACAGTTGAAACAATTCGAACATCAGACGGCTGATTTTGAAAGACAAGTCCAAGCTGTTAAAGATGAAGCGAATCAATTAAGCGAAACGTATTTAAAAATCAGTCAAGACTATAATGAAACGAAACAAGCCGTGCATAATATCGAATTAGAACTCGATCGTTTAAAAAAGAGCGAAGCACATATTAAGAGTGAGCATGAAGAGTTTGAATTTGAGAAAAATGACGGTTATCAAAGTGAGAAGAGTCGAGAAACGTTAAAAGCGAAGCAGCAACAAAAAGAACAGTTAGCACATAAGTTGAAAGACTTAGAGCAACAAATTGAAAGCTTAACGCAGTTATCTAAAGAAGGTAAAGCCAGCACTGCTCAACTACAACAGCAACTTCATCAAAAACAATCCGATTTAGCGGTGTTAAAAGAACGTAGTAAAACACAACATCAGCAATTAGAACGCATTGAAAATCAAATTAAACAAAATCAACTTCAACAAGAAAAATTAGCTGAAGATATTGAACTGTTTAATTCTGATGAAGTGACGGGACAAAAAGCCTTTGAGACGATTCAACAGGATATTGAAGTGAAGCAACAAGAAAAAGCGGATTTAAATGAGCGTTTAGATGTGTTAAAAGGTAAAAGACAAGAAACAAACGCAGAGATTGAAACGTTTGATGACAAGTTGCAAGAAACACATCGCGATATCTTGTCGATTGAAAACAGCTATCAAGATATCAAAGCTGAACAATCTAAATTAGATGTATTGATTTCACATAGTATGGATCATTTAAATGAGGATTATCATTTAACTTATGAAGCGGCGAAAGACCTCTATGAACAAGATGAACCGATTGATGCGCTACGTCAGAAAGTGAAATTAACGAAAATGTCGATTGAAGAATTAGGTCCAGTCAACTTGAATGCGATTGAACAATTTGAAGAAGTAAATGAGCGCTTTACTTTCTTAGATGAGCAACGTACAGATTTAAGAGAGGCGAAAGCTACGCTAGAACAAATTATTCATGAGATGGACCAAGCTGTGATGGAACGCTTTAAAACGACCTTCCATGCGGTACAAGGCCATTTCTCAGAAGTGTTCAAATCGTTATTCGGCGGCGGACAAGCTGAGTTGAAGTTAACGGATGATGATTACTTAACAGCAGGTGTTGAAATCATAGTGCAACCGCCAGGCAAAAAGCTGCAGCATCTTTCATTGTTGAGCGGCGGAGAGCGTGCATTAAGCGCAATCGCATTATTATTTGCGTTATTAAAAGTGCGTTCAGCACCATTTGTTATACTAGATGAGGTAGAGGCCGCATTAGATGAAGCTAATGTGATTCGCTATGCGAATTATTTGAGACAATTATCTGAGAAGACACAATTTATTGTGATTACACACCGTAAAGGGACAATGGAAGCGGCTGACCGACTTTATGGTATTACGATGCAAGAATCAGGTGTATCAAAACTTGTGAGTGTGAATTTAAATACGATAGATGAAGTGTTGAAGGAGGAAGAATAATGAGCTTTTTTAAACGACTAAAAGATAAGTTTGCGGGCAAACCAACTGAAGAAGAAAAAGAACTTCAAGACTTAGACCAGACGGAATCATCAGAGGATGACCAGAAACCAGCCAAAGAAGAAAAATCAACGTTGCCTGAAACGAAACCAAAAGAAGAACCGAAAGAACAACCAAAAGATGATTTCGATTTTGACGATGGTTTAATTTCAATTGAAGAGTTTGAAGAAATTGAATCACAAAAATTGGGTGCGAAATTCAGACAAGGTTTAGAGAAATCACGCGAAAACTTCCAAGAGCAATTAAATAACTTGATTGCGCGTTATCGTACAGTGGATGAAGATTTCTTCGAAGCGTTAGAAGAAATGTTAATTACAGCGGATGTTGGTTTCAATACGGTGATGGAATTAGTAGATGAATTACGTACAGAAGCACAACGTCGCAATATTAAAGAAACAGAAGATTTAAAAGAAGTTATCGTTGAAAAAATCGTAGAGATTTATCAACAAGAAGATGACAATTCTGAATTGATGAACTTAGAAGATGGCCGATTAAATGTCATTTTAATGGTCGGTGTCAATGGTGTTGGTAAAACAACAACAATTGGTAAATTGGCACACCGTTATAAAGCAGAAGGCAAGAAAGTGATGTTAGCTGCAGGTGATACATTCAGAGCCGGCGCAATCAACCAATTGAAAGTATGGGGCGAACGTGTGGGTGTCGATGTCATCAGCCAAAGTGAAGGATCAGATCCGGCAGCTGTGATGTATGATGCGATTAATGCGGCGAAACACCAAGGTGTCGACATTTTAATTTGTGACACTGCAGGCCGTTTACAAAACAAAGCAAACTTAATGAATGAGTTAGAAAAAATGAAACGTGTGATTGGCCGTGCAGTCCCAGAAGCACCGCATGAAGTGTTACTTTGTCTTGATGCGACAACTGGACAAAATGCGTTATCACAAGCACGTAACTTTAAAGATGTCACAAACGTGACAGGTATTGTATTAACAAAACTTGATGGTACTGCCAAAGGTGGTATTGTCTTAGCAATCCGTAATGAATTGCATATTCCAGTTAAGTACGTTGGTTTAGGCGAGCAATTGGATGATTTACAACCATTCGATCCAGAAAGCTACGTTTACGGCTTGTTTGCGGACATGATTGAACAAACAGTGGAAGAACATCAAGAAGAAGCAGCAGATACAACAGAGAACGACGGTGACACACCAGATGAGCAAAAATGATTTAGTTAAAACATTGCGTATGAATTACTTGTTTGATTTCTATCAGTCTTTACTGACGAATAAACAACGTAATTATTTGGAACTCTTTTATCTTGAAGATTATTCTTTGAGTGAAATCGCAGATACTTTTGATGTGAGTCGTCAAGCAGTATATGATAACATAAGAAGAACTGGTGATTTAGTAGAAGATTATGAAGCGAAATTAGCGCTTTATTCAAAATTTGAACAACGTCGTGAAATTTATACTCAAATGAAAGCATCTATTGAAGATCCGGATGCCTTGAAACAATATATTGAGAAACTAGAAGAATTAGAATAAGGAGGTCACTTGGATGGCATTTGAAGGATTATCCGATCGTTTACAAGCGACCATGCAGAAAATCCGAGGAAAAGGGAAAGTGACTGAAGCGGATATTAAAGCAATGATGCGTGAAGTGCGTCTTGCATTGCTTGAAGCCGATGTTAACTTTAAAGTTGTAAAATCATTTATCAAAACTGTCTCTGAACGTGCATTAGGTTCAGATGTCATGCAATCTTTAACACCTGGCCAACAGGTTATCAAAATCGTTAAAGATGAATTAACACAATTAATGGGCGGCGAAAATGCGACGGTAAATATGGCAAATAAACCGCCGACAGTTGTGATGATGGTGGGTCTGCAAGGTGCAGGTAAAACGACAACTGCAGGTAAATTAGCATTATTGATGCGTAAGAAATATAATAAGAAACCATTATTGGTTGCGGCAGATATTTATCGTCCAGCAGCGATTGACCAACTTCAAACCGTCGGTAAACAATTAGACATTCCAGTCTATAGTGAAGGCGACAAAGTTCAACCGCAACAAATCGTTGACAATGCATTGAAACATGCCAAAGAAGAACATTTAGACTTTGTGATTATCGATACGGCAGGTCGTCTGCATATTGATGAAAAGCTGATGAATGAATTAGCTGAAGTCAAAGAAATTTCTAAACCAAACGAAATCATGTTAGTGGTCGATGCGATGACGGGTCAAGATGCGGTTAATGTTGCCCAATCATTTGATGATCAATTAGGGGTAACAGGTGTTACATTAACTAAACTTGATGGGGATACACGAGGCGGTGCAGCCTTATCTATCCGTTCTGTGACTCAAAAACCAATTAAATTCATTGGTGTCAGTGAGAAATTAGATGGATTAGAATTATTCCACCCAGAACGTATGGCTTCTCGTATCTTAGGTATGGGCGATGTGTTAAGTTTAATTGAGAAAGCCCAACAAGATGTTGATGAATCTAAAGCAAAAGATTTAGAGAAGAAAATGCGTACGGCATCATTTACATTAGATGATTTCTTAGAACAATTAGACCAAGTGAAAAATCTTGGCCCATTAGATGAAATCATGAAGATGATTCCTGGTATGGGTAAAATGAAAGGTATGGATAAACTTAATATGAGCGATAAACAAATTGATCATATTAAAGCGATTATCCAATCTATGACACTAGCTGAACGTGAAAGACCAGAAATCTTAAATGTTTCTCGTAAGAAACGTATCGCAAAAGGTTCAGGTCGCTCACTTCAAGAAGTGAACCGTTTGATGAAACAATTCAATGACATGAAGAAAATGATGAAACAATTTACTGGCGGAGGCAAAGGTAAAAAAGGCAAACGCAGTCAAATTGAAAATATGATGAAAGGCATGAACTTGCCATTCTAATTGAAAAAGGTGTTGTGAGCAGCGACTTACAACACCTTTTATTGTGAATCGGAAATAAAAATAAAATTGGTAAAGAGAAACCTCTTTACAAAGTTTCTGATACCTGTTATTATTATTTCTTGTAGAAAAGAAAACAAAGAACTCAAAGGAGAGAATTATACATGGCAGTTAAAATTCGTTTAACACGTTTAGGCTCAAAAAGAAATCCATTCTACCGTATCGTAGCAGCAGATGCTCGTGCGCCACGTGATGGTCGTATCATCGAACAAATCGGAACTTATGATCCGGTTACTAAAGATGCGTCACAAACAGTTAAAATCGACGAAGAGTTAGCACTTAAATGGTTAGCTAACGGTGCGAAACCAACTGATACAGTTCACAATATCTTATCTAAAGAAGGTATTATGAAAAAATTCGACGAACAACGTCATTCTAAGTAATTTAAGCTATAAGTTGCTTTAATCTCATAACCCTGAGACAATACACTTGTCTTAGGGTTATTGTTAAGTATTGGAGCTTTTTTCACGAGACCAAATATTGGAGGCAATGTGCATGAAAGTAGAAGTCGGCAAAATTGTAAATACACATGGAATCAAAGGGGAAGTACGTGTGAAATCTAACTCAGATTTTACAGAAACACGTTTTCAACCTGGTGAAGTTTTGACATTGAATCATAAAGGCGAAGCAATTGATTTAACAGTCGCATCCTATCGCATGCATAAAGGGTTCCATATGTTGACATTTGAAGGTTTCAATAACATTAATGATGTGGAACACTTTAAAGGTGATATTCTGACACAAGAACGTGATCATGAAGCAATCGAACTGGATGAACATGAGTTTTACTATTCCGACATTATCGGCTGCACAGTGTTTGATGGGAAAACACCCATTGGTCGTGTGAAAGAAATTTTTGAAACAGGTGCCAATGATGTATGGGTCGTTCAAGGTGACAAAGAATACTTGATTCCCTATATCGCAGACGTTGTACAAGATGTTGATGTCACAGGGCGCCGTATTCAAATTACGCCATTGGAAGGAATGTTCGACGAGTGAAAATTGATTATTTAACGCTATTTCCAGAAATGTTTGATGGCGTATTGAATCATTCTATTTTGAAACGTGCACAAGAGAAAGAGATTATTTCTGTGAATACCGTCAATTTCAGAGATTATGCGATAAATAAACATAATCAAGTTGATGATTATCCATTCGGCGGCGGTCAAGGTATGGTGTTGAAACCAGAACCTGTCTTTAATGCGATGAAAGACCTTGAGACAACAGAAGACACACGTGTTATCTTAATGTGTCCACAAGGCAAACCTTTCTCCCAAGCAGTGGCAGAAGAGTTAAGCCAAGCAGAACACTTAGTGTTTATTTGCGGTCATTATGAAGGCTATGATGAACGTATCAGAGAACATTTAGTTACAGATGAAATCTCTATTGGTGATTATGTCTTAACAGGCGGAGAACTGCCTGCGATGAGCATGACAGATGCGATTGTACGTTTGATTCCAGGTGTACTTGGCAATCAACAGTCGCATCAAGATGATTCATTCTCTGATGGTTTATTAGAGTTTCCGCAATACACACGCCCACGTGAATTTGAAGGTATGAAGGTACCAGATGTCTTATTGTCAGGCAATCACGCAAACATTGATGCATGGCGACATGAGCAGAAGTTAATCCGAACATTTGTCAAAAGACCCGATTTACTAACCAAGTATCCTTTAACATCAGAAGATGAAAAAATACTTGAAAACTACAAAAATCGATTGAAAACAAAATAGCAGTGTGCTAATATTATTTAAGTGTGCTAAGCACGAAAAATCACTATGATCCGCTGCTATTTAGTTGTCGAGGCAAGAACATAGTTTGAAGGAGAGAATATACTAATGAGTAATCACAAATTAATCGAAGCAGTTACTAAATCACAATTACGCACAGACTTACCAAACTTCCGTGCCGGTGACACAGTACGTGTACACGTACGTATCGTCGAAGGTTCACGTGAACGTATCCAAGTCTTTGAAGGTGTAGTAATCAAACGTCGCGGTGGCGGAGTTTCAGAAACTTTCACAGTTCGTAAAATTTCATCAGGTGTAGGTGTGGAACGTACATTCCCATTACACACACCAAAAATTGAAAAAATCGAAGTAACTCGTCGCGGTAAAGTTAGACGTGCTAAACTTTACTACTTACGTAACTTACGTGGTAAAGCTGCTAGAATTAAAGAAATTCGCTAATTTTAGACAGATAGACATACGAGTAGACAGGGCTGTTCCTAATCAAGGAGCAGTCTTTTTTTATACACAGATATATGAATATTCAGAAAAATTAGGTATAATATAAAAATCTTGTTAATGAAGTACACATTTTAATAATACAACAAGAACAACATCATAGAAGGAGTAGCAGTGTATGAATAAGAAAAGTTTATTTATTGTTACCGTCATTGTATTCTTTGCGATTGTCGCAGTCAGTATTGTCAGAAATGAATACACAGACCGTTTTAATCCGTTTATGACGATGGAAAAATCCTATGCGAAAGTGGAAAAAGGGACACAACGCTATGAAAATGTGCAAGCTTATTCAAAAGATGGAGAGAGATTACCGTATAAATTGACATTCTTAGGGTTTGATTCCAAAAGGGAATATGTCGTGATTCTCCATAAAGGCAAGTATGTGAAAGAAATTCATTATCTTGATGCACTTCCTAACAGTATAAAAGAATAAAAAGTATAGATTTCCACACAAAAAGGTGTTCTGTTTTTCTATACATTTCAATCAATATGTGACACAATACAAGTAGTTTAAGTTATATAATTCATGCTGCGAAGCTGTTGAAGACGCAGTGAATAGTCAACTAGGAGTGAACAACAATGAAAATCATGCAATTAACAGATTTGCATATCGGTAGTCAGCCATTTAGTGAAGAGGATCAACAAACGTTTAAAATTATTGAAAATCTAGTAGAAAAATATAAAGCTGACATTATTGTGATTACTGGTGATTTAATTTCAAGTAAAGAACCAGATTCATTAAACACATTTAAAAAGGTCATTGATTTCTTTGATCAACTGAATGTACCGTTTGCGGTTACATTAGGCAACCATGATAGTGAAGCTGATTATAATAGAGCTGATTTATGGAAAATTATCGATAAATCTAAAATGCATGTTAAACGAGAAGGCGGTGCAGTTCTTAACGACTGTTATTCTTATTTCTATACTTTAGAAAATGGTATTAGAATTTACATGTTAGATGCAGGAGACTACGCAAGATCACCATTTGAAGGTGTCGCTTTCGTTACTTGTGAACAACAAAAATGGCTTGTAAATCGTGCGAAAAACCGTACATTACCAGACCAATTGTTTATGCATATGCCTTTGCCAGAATATGCGGATGCTGCTGAAAAAGGTTATGTAGGCAATCATAACGAACCTGTTTCTGTGCCATGTATCAATAGTGGTTTATGGTATAAATTGTTCTATAATACAACCATCAAAGCGGTTTATTGCGGTCATGACCATAATAACGACTTTTCGTCTAATTATTATGGCATTCAACTTAATTACGGTAGAGTCACAGGTGAAAATTCTTATGGCCTATTAAAACGTGGTGCACGTATGATTGAGTGGGATGACAAATTAAATAGAAAAACATATATTGTTGAAGCTGATGACGATCCAGTGTCAACAGAAGCATAAGTTTAAAATCATAAATAGTATAGTAAAACTAAAAGAATCGCCTTGCTCATGGAGCGGGCGATTCTTCATTTTTAATAGGCGTTATTTTAATAATTTAGTGAGATGTGTCAGTATGCCAATCTTCAATATTACTTGTTGAATGCGTATGGTATTGATGAATCATTTCATTGTATTCTCTTTTAGTATGACCGCGATAAACCCAAAGTCTAAGCATGGAGTAAATGATTTTCACATGCTTTAAAACTTGTCTGCTTTTCACTTGATTATATAAACCTTGTGCTTTCCACATTTGAACCGCATCTTTTAAGTCATCTTCATGCGGCACCATTTTAATATTTGGTAGAATGACATCTTCAAATATAGCTGCTTCTACCATTACAACAGGGATATCAAATGATGCACCTTGAAGGTTGATATGACTTTTCAAGAAAATAAAACTGTCATTAAATTTCTTGTTTGCTATCCAATTTTCATTAGCAGCTGCTTTAAATAACGCTTTAAGTGTTTCAGGTAAATAGTAAGGAACGGTTTCGTATAAAGTATCTAGGGTTTGATACGCATCTTTTAAAGTAACATGAGTCAGATAATGTTGATTTATCATGGTGGTTGGACTTTTAAAATCTTCGTTAATCAACTTTCTAATCGATTCAATGGTTTCGTGTGTCTCAAAATAACGGTTGTACAGTTTCACTACTATTTTAATTGGTATAAAGCCAAATAAATTGACTAATGCTTCAAAGAATTTGGTTTTAGTATCTGTATTCAATTGCGAAAGAATATTTTTAGGAATCGTATCATGCATCAATGCGGGGATAACCATTTTGCCTTCTTCGATAGTTAATTCATTATGACATACAGCTTGTATTAATGCGTGTTGTTGCTGTGACTCTAAGGATTGGTCTGTAAAATCTTCAATAGATTGTTTGAGGATTTCTTCTGGTTGTAGCCCGCGTAAGCTAAAGTAATGCTTTAAATGTTCAAATAAATCACAAGGTAAATACAGCATGTTCAGATCTTTGTCACTAAATAAAATAAAGATAGCGATATTATCACCGGGAAGTTCAGCACCTACAAAACTATTTCTATCTTCATAAACCATATATGAGAATAGGATGCGTAACGGTGGCACAAGTTGAATTAATTTTTCAAACAGGCCATAATCTTTCTTCACTCTCTCCGCAATTAATCTACACTTTTCAGAATTTGAAAGTTGATCATAACTTGGGATATTCGCCATGACACAAATAAAGTCTAGATTCTTAGTATCATAGGCATCAGACAAACATGTTTCAAAGTCTTTCGTATCATAAAATCTGCGTGTTATTTCTAACTTGGACAATGAAATGAGTTGGTTATGTGTCCAATGGTCTAAGATAGGTAAAGGTTTATACTTATGATTTAAACAAAACTGGTTATAGTCATTTAAAAATTCGGGTGTGACATAATAGCGGTTTTTACCGATAGGAAAGATATAACGTGTTTCTTTCAAGTGGGTAAGTGCTTGATATTCTTTTCTTGTTAGTGTGATGATGGATACTGTGGCATTTAATAGGGTGTCAATCAATGCTTTTTCTTCAGAGTTTAAGAGATGATTTAAGTAATTCATTAAAGTGGCATAGGTGAGATGCTCAGATTGAAGTTCTTCTAATGTGAGGCGGGGATTCAATTTTGAGATGATATGCATCAAGTATGCGGCATTCGTGATTTGATAGCTTGGTTCTTTCATGTTGTGTTATCAGACCTTTCTAGGTGAGTGAATAGATATAAAGCTAGTATAGTAAGGTGTTGTTTAGTTGTATATGTATAATCACAGACAGTAAAAAAAGCACCAGTCATTGGTAAAAATAGTGCAATAAAAAAGTACTGCGTATCTGAAGTAGCTTTGAGATACGCAGTACTTATCTTATAATTTATTTTTATTTTTATTTCGTTTATTTAAAGCACGACACCAAAAGATACTGAGGACAATACCTAAGCCAGTTATGACGATTAATGGTTTTAGGAATGGCGGTTCGTATTTTAAATAAATATCTGTTTGACCTTTTTCAGTTGGAATAACGGTCATAATACCATTGCCTTGTTTCACTTCATGCTTCTTACCGTCAATCAACGCATACATACCATTTCTATAAGCTGCGGGTAATACGATATAACCATGTGCTGATTTAGGTTTTTGAATGTGCAAGTTACGGTCATTCTTGGTTACTTTGACGGGTGTTAATGCATCTTTTGTACGGTTTAATGTACTGTAGTCTTCACCGTAAATGCCTTTAAGCTGCAGGCGGTATTTGCCTTTAGGCAATTGTAATTTTAATTCTGGTGAAGCTTTAACACGCATTGTTACAGGCGTGACAAAGCGTCGGTATTTATAATCTAAACGATTTCTATCTTGACTATATTCATTGATTTTGACGTAATGTTTTGAAGCGGGTGCTATACGTTCAACATCCATTTCTACATACATATCTTGATAACGGTTTGCGAGAGCTTCAGGTAGTTTCATTGTTACGCCACCATCATTTTGTTGGACTTGTATATGTTTCTTATCTATCTGTTTTGCATCGCGAAGAGACGTATGTGCCTTTGATAAGAGGTTAGGATTATTTTTGAATGTCGCATTTCCTTTTTTATCATCAAAGACTACACCTTCTAACATGGCTTGTTCACGATCTAAAGGTGATTTTAACTGACTCATATCAAATGTCTTATTTGTGATATGTGCGCTTGGATAATCAATTTGATTGTCTGAATGCACAAATACTCTTTTACCGTCCTTGATTTTATCTTGATGTTTGAAGCCATAAGGCATGTTTTTGTCAGATTCCATTTTAAAACGGTCTGTCACATCCCATAAGGCCATTAAGTTCGCACGGTTATTAAAGAGACGGTACGTACTGTTCTTATCTATCGGCATATTTATCTGCATAACGTTATCATAATAATTTAAGATATCTCCATCAAAGATACTTGAATAAAGTGAAATACCGTTATAGTCATAGATTAGTGGAGAGTTTAAACCAAAGATACTCATATAATCTATACGCATTAAGTCATCGTGTCTCTCTTTTTGAATGGCTTTGATTTTTTTATTTAAAGGATGACTGAAGTAATCATAATTTGTGACTTGATTTACAGTCGTTTCATATTCTGACAAGACATTTTCTTTATATTCTTTTAACTGCCAGAATTGTTGAACTAAAATTAAGGCGACTAAACAGAGTTTCATCCAATATTTGGTTTGACCTTTATACACAACTAAGATAATTGCGATGAATACAATTATAATCATGGTACTGATCCACCAATGCCATTCACCTTCAGCGAAGCGTGAAGAAAAGAGCAATACTATGATTGCTGGAATCGTTGCGAACATCAAAGAAACAATAGACATCTCTGCCAGATGTTGAATCATTAAAGCAACTAAAATCGCAGCACTCATCGCTAACATATATACCCATCTGCGTTGTGGAATTGAAAATCCGTTAAAGAAACTATCAAATGGGTTGGTAAATGAACCACTCAAGAATATCCAAGTCATCACCGCAAACAAACGATAGAAATAATGTTTGTATAATCTAAATTGAAGCAATGCAATCAAGACTAATATGGATAACAAAATGTGAAATCCAGATAGAAATGTTTGTTTATCTGAATTTAATAAATCAACAATGAACGGATATTCTAATAAAGGATTTTGTTTACGATCATTATGCAAGAATGAGCTGACACCTGTATAAAATCCAAAACTAGCAATCATCAAGCTGAGTAATGTCGCTATAACTGTGATATAAATTTTCTGTACACGATTTAAAATATCCTCTTTGTATACGACACAAGTTCTGTAGATTAAATAGGCGCCGATAATAATCGCTTCATAGTAACTGAAATAAAAGTTCGACAGTAGTGTTAAGGCGATACCGATAATAAACAAACCGGCTTTTCGCGCTCTGAATAATCTCTCCACACCTAAAATCGTTAATGGCAAGTAAATCATGACATCGCCATAAAATGACCATGTGAAATTAAAATACATCATAACGTTAGAAGCCGTATAGAGTATTGTGCCGATAAGTGCGGTATAACGTTTTAAGTTAAAGTAACGCATCATATAATAAGCAGCAATAAACGTTAAAATGGCTTTGATAATCGCAAAGAAGAGTTGATTACCTGGCCAAAATTCAATACTGCTTGGGTTCATATGTAAGAGATGTTCTCCTAACCATACAAAGAAAAAGTTTAAATAGGTTAGTGGAGAGGTTGAATAATAATAAGCTAAATCAGCGATATAATCTCCGCCTAAGCCGAAAGAAATATCATAGAAACTTGCGAGATGTGTAACATGCGTATAAAGATATTTTTGAAATGGCATCATTTGTCTGAAACCATCTCCTGCACCGCTGAATACAATTTGATGCTTATAGTACGCACGAATCGCAGGGTAGAAAATAATCAGCATGATGCATGTGCCAATTCCTGCAATCTTAAAAAAGCGTAATAAATTATGTTTAATGTTAAATTTCATTTTATGTCTCTCCTGAAATTAAAATGCATATGTAGAATTAGGTAATATACTACATATACCCATTTTAATTTTAGCAGTAACGCTAATATAAAGGTAATTAAAGCAACTATTATTAAAATTTTGTAAATTTTGATATTAACTAAATATGCATAATGTCCATGAGATAGGGAATATAATAAGCGGTAACAAGTATATGGGAGTATTAAATATAACAAATCAATTTGGAGGTCTTATTTAATGGTTGAAGTTAAGAATGAATCAGGCATCACTCAAGTTGCGGAGAATGTGGACAGAGTTGCCGCATTAGAATTTTCATTCGTAGATGATTTATTAGCGTTAGATATTAAACCAGCTGCGATTGCTGATGATGGAAGTAAAGAAAATTTATTTGAAGCGGTGAGAGATCAAGTCGGTAATTATGTATCATTAGGAGATCGAAACAATCCTGACTTAGATGCATTACGCGATGCAGAACCGCAATTAATTATCGCGGATGGTGAACGTCATCATAAAATCTATAGAGATTTAGAAAAAATTGCGCCAACCATTTTACTTGAAAGTTTTGACGGTAATTATAAACAAAACTTAAAATCATTTGAACTTATCGGACAAGCTGTATCTAAAGCACAAAAAGCGAAAACACGTGTCGCTGTGCATGAACAGAAAATCAAACAAATTGAAGAAAATATCACATTAGATAAACATTTAGGTACATTAGCTGCAGTTGTCACTGACAATTATATCGTTGGTCATGACGCTAACAGTTATGTAGGTCAATTCTTAAAACGTCTTGGCTTCAAAATGGCTATTACACAAGCGGATTCAAGAACGTATCCGGAATATAAAGATGGTCCTTATCTAAAATTAACAGATGAACAATTAAAAGTATTGAACCCAGAACGTTTAATCCTAATGGTTGATGATGAAAATGCGGATGCATTAGAAAAATTACGTCAATCAGAAGTTTATAATTCAATTAATGCGAAGAAAAACGGACGCATTCATTTCGTAAATCGTGAATTATGGGCAAAATCACGTGGATTGGTTGCTTCTGAATATATCGCAGAAGACTTAGCTAAATTTGAAGAATAAGCCATAAACGTTTCAATGCAAGCCCCGAAACCTTCTACCTTTTTCGGAGCTTGTATTTTTTATGCCTTATTATAACTGAAACAGGGTAATAAACAGTAATTAAATTAATTCGAAATATTGGGAGTGACGAATATGGAATACGAAGTAAAACATTTAAATGAAATAAAAGTCATCGGCTATTTAAGTAAGTATGCGACGATGCAAGATGCGCAACAAAATTTACCTAAAGCATGGGAAGCGCTTTTTGAAAAAGGTGATGATCGAACATTAAATGCATTAAGCAACCATCAATTAGAAGGGTACTTAGGCGTTATTGTACCGACAGAAGCAGAAATGAACTATTTAATCGCAGTATCCTCTGATAATCAATCAGGTGCAGGATTGCATCCTTATGCATTACCAGAAGGTGATTATTTAGTCGCAAAAGCTAAAGGGCGCGTACCTGAATCCATTCAACAAGTGTGTGAAAAAGTATTCAACCCACACTTCTTAGCCAGTGAAGGTTACCAAATGGCCGAAGGACCTGCCTTTGAATTCTACCCATATGGTGATGTATACGCACCAGATTATGAATCAGAAGTGTATGTACCAGTGGTAAAACAAGAAGATAATAACGCATAATATAAATTCTAATTAAGAAACTCAAACACATATTTAGCTGTTTGAGTTTCTTTTTTCATTTTTTCAACACATACAAAATATAGTATAATAGAGAGAATGTAAAATAGAGTAAAGTGATAGATGAAAGGTGATGAAACATGGTTATTCAATGGTATCCAGGACATATGGCAAAAGCCAAACGTGAAGTGTCTGAACAGTTAAAGAAAGTGGATGTGGTCTTTGAATTAGTAGATGCACGTATTCCTTATAGTTCAAGAAATCCGATGATTGATGAAGTGATTCAAAATAAACCGCGTGTGGTTATTTTAAATAAAAAAGATATGGCGAATTTAAATGAAACAGCAAAATGGGAAGACTATTTTAGAAGTAAAGGTTATTTCCCGGTTTCAGTGGATGCGAAGCATGGCAAAGGTTTGAAATCAGTAGAACAAGCTGCTATGCAAGCGACAAAAGAAAAATTTGAGCGTGATAAAGCCAAAGGTTTAAAACCACGTGCGATCCGTGCCATGATTGTGGGTATTCCAAACGTAGGTAAATCGACTTTAATTAATAAATTAGCAAATAAAGCGATTGCGAAAACAGGTAATACACCAGGTGTAACGAAACAACAACAATGGATTAAAGTGGGTAAATCACTCCAATTATTAGATACTCCCGGAATTTTATGGCCGAAGTTTGAAGATCAGACAGTCGGCAAGAAATTAAGTTTAACGGGTGCGATTAAAGATAGTATTGTGCATTTAGATGATGTAGCTATCTTTGGTTTAGAATTTTATAAAGCGCATGCATTAGAAGCATTACAGAAACACTATAATATCGATTTAGATGATGAAGCCGAAAATATTGAATGGTTTGATGCGATTGGACGCAGACGTGGTTTATTACAACGCGGTAATGAAGTGGATTATGAATCTGTAATTGAATTAATTATTAATGATATTAGAAATGCGAAACTTGGCACACAAAGCTTCGATATTTATAAAGAGATGGAAGATGAACTTAAATAATGGGACAGTCAATCAAAGCAATTAAAGAAGCGTTGAAGTCTGTGACGTCTTTAGAAGAGCTTTCAACACTTGAATGGCAACAAGATGAACGAAAAGGTGTACAGCAAGCGTTATTAAGCCGTAAAAGACAATTAGAAAAAGAAGCGGCACTGGTAGATCAGTATCAAGAGATGTCGACTTTTGAAAATCAGATTTTAGCTGAGGACAATAAGGCAATCATTTGCGGTATTGATGAAGTTGGCAGAGGCCCATTAGCAGGCCCTGTAGTAGCGTGTGCTGTGATTTTAAATGAAGGCCATGCGTATTATGGTTTGAATGATTCAAAGAAAGTGTCTGCATCCAAACGAGCACAATTGAAAATTGCACTTGAAGCGGAAGCTACCTATGCATATGGCGTTGCGACACCTGAAGAAATCGATGATTTAAATATTTATCAGGCTACACAAGTGGCAATGATGCGTGCAGTAGATGCATTACCTATCAAACCTACACATTTGTTGATTGATGCGATGGAATTACCGTTAGAGATTGAACAGACTTCTATTATTAAAGGTGATGCGAAAAGTGTATCTATCGCAGCAGCAAGTATTATGGCAAAAGAGTATCGTGATGCTTATATGCGTGAATTGGCAAAGCAGTATCCAGGTTATGATTTTGAACATAATGTCGGTTATGGGACGAAAGCACACTTAGCCGGTATTGATAAATTAGGTGTGATTCCAGAACATCGTAAATCATTTGAACCGATTAAATCTCTCACAACAAAATAGGAATAAAAACAAGGTTGGTGCAAATTGTAAAATTTGTTTCCAACCTTGTGTAATATTCAGAGTTATTTGAAAAAGTACCACATTAGTTACAAACTCACATGTACCAGAATTTGAGAAAAATCGAAAAGTTAACAAAGTTGACAAAAATAGCCGCTTTCAGTTTACAATAGCGCTTTCATTTTCTATAATTAACAGTGTACTTAACCTAAGAAACAGGAGGATGGAGAATGAATATCCACGAGTATCAAGGAAAACAAATCTTTCGTTCAATGGGCGTTCCAGTTCCAGAAGGACGTGTAGCATTCACTGCGGAAGAAGCAGTTGAAAAAGCTAAAGAATTAGACACTGATGTTTATGTTGTAAAAGCACAAATCCACGCTGGGGGTAGAGGTAAAGCTGGCGGTGTTAAAATCGCTAAGTCATTATCTGAAGTGGAAGCTTACGCTAATGAATTATTAGGTAAAACACTTGTAACTCACCAAACAGGTCCACAAGGTAAAGAAGTTAAACGTTTATACATTGAAGAGGGCTGCGATATTCAAAAAGAATATTATGTTGGTTTCGTTATCGACCGTGCTACAGACCGTGTAACGTTAATGGCTTCTGAAGAAGGCGGTACTGAAATTGAAGAAGTAGCGGCTAAAACACCTGAAAAAATCTTCAAAGAAACAATCGATCCTGTTGTTGGTTTAGCGCCATACCAAGCACGTCGTATTGCGTTCAACATCAATATTCCTAAAGAATCAATCAACAAAGCGGCTAAATTCTTAATCGCTTTATACAATGTATTTATCGAAAAAGATGCTTCAATCGTTGAAATCAACCCATTAGTTACAACTGGTGACGGAGACGTATTAGCATTAGATGCGAAAATCAACTTTGACGATAACGCATTATTCAGACACAAAGACATTTTAGAATTACGTGATTTAGAAGAAGAAGATCCAAAAGAAATCGAAGCTTCTAAATATGATTTATCATACATCGCTTTAGATGGCGACATCGGCTGCATGGTTAACGGTGCTGGCTTAGCGATGGCGACTATGGATACAATCAATCATTTTGGCGGAAATCCAGCTAACTTCTTAGACGTAGGCGGCGGCGCTACGAAAGAAAAAGTTACTGAAGCATTCAAAATCATCTTAGGTGATGAGCATGTTAAAGGTATCTTTGTAAACATCTTCGGTGGTATCATGCGTTGTGATGTTATCGCAGAAGGTATCGTAGCAGCAGTTAAAGAAGTCGACTTAACATTACCTTTAGTTGTTCGTCTTGAAGGTACTAATGTTGAAATCGGTAAACAAATCTTAAAAGATTCAGGTTTAGCAATTGAGCCAGCAGCAACTATGGCTGAAGGCGCTCAAAAAATTGTCAAACTTGTCAAAGAAGTCTAAGGAAAGGATGAGACACTAAGATGAGCGTATATGTAGATAAGAACACAAAAGTAATTGTACAAGGTATCACTGGGTCTACAGCCCTTTTCCATACGAAACAAATGCTTGAATACGGTACTCAAATCGTTGCTGGGGTAACTCCAGGTAAAGGCGGTCAAGTGGTTGAAGGTGTACCAGTATTCAATACTGTAGAAGAAGCGAAAAAAGAAACAGGTGCAAACGTATCAGTTATTTACGTACCAGCACCATTTGCGGCTGACGCAATTTTAGAATGTGCGGATGCTGAATTAGATTTAGCTATCTGTATTACAGAACACATTCCTGTATTAGACATGGTTAAAGTTAAACGTTATTTAGAAGATAAACACACACGTTTAATCGGACCAAACTGCCCAGGTGTTATTTCACCAGATGATTGTAAAATCGGTATCATGCCTGGCTATATCCACAAAAAAGGCCATGTAGGTGTTGTATCTCGTTCAGGTACATTAACTTACGAAGCAGTGCATCAATTAACTGAAGAAGGCATTGGTCAAACTTCAGCAGTTGGTATCGGTGGCGACCCTGTCAACGGTACAAACTTTATCGATGTATTAGATGCATTCAATAAAGACCCTGAAACAAAAGCTGTCGTAATGATCGGTGAAATCGGCGGTACTGCTGAGGAAGAAGCGGCTGAATGGATTAATAAAAATATGACAAAACCAGTTGTAGGATTCATTGGTGGTCAAACAGCACCTCCAGGAAAACGTATGGGTCACGCTGGTGCGATTATTTCTGGCGGTAAAGGTACTGCGAAAGAAAAAATCAAAACTTTAAATGACAATGGTGTTAAAACTGCAGATACACCTTCTGAAATTGGTTCAACATTAATTGAAGCAGCTAAAGAAGCAGGTATCTACGAAGAGTTATTAACAGTTAAAAAAGACGCATAATCACTTGCGTTCTATAAATGAGGCATGGATTTGTACTGCGGTACAAGTCTATGCCTTTTTCTATGTTCATTGTTGAGTATTCACATAAGACATTCATGCTTAACTGAATCACAGTATATAATAGAAGAAACTCTGAATAAGTATATCTGCACAGAAAAATATTGTTTCGTATCTATAAAGAGGCGTATAATGACGAAAAACCCCACAAGAAAGCAGGTAAAACATTGAACCTCAAAGATTTAGATTTAGAACTCCTCAGACTACGCTACGCAGGTTATTCCACAAAGAAAATTTATGCGCTTTTAATCAGGTATCCGGATTATTTTGAAGGTAAACCACATGAAAAAATGACAAAACTTCGACAATTTTCACAAAATACCACCTCTAAACCGATGCATCGACATTATCAAACCTATTGTGCAACAGATTCTCTCACTATTTATCAATCTTTGGATGACCAGAATATTCACTTACTCTCTATTTTTCATCCTGATTATCCCCATTTACTCAAACATATTTATGCCCCTCCATTATTACTCTTCTATAAAGGCAATTTATCTTGTTTAAAAGCACAGCACTATTTAAGTATTGTCGGTTCTAGAGAAGCGACACGTTATACCCAAAATGCTTTAGAACTGCTGCTTAAAGATGAAGTTACACATGACTTAGTGATCGTTTCAGGTGTCGCAAAAGGCGGAGATGCATTTGCACATGAAGCCGCTTTACACTATAATATGGCGACGATTGGTGTTTTAGCATTTGGTCATCACCATCACTACCCGAAAGAGACACGTGCATTAAGAACACGCATTGAACAAACAGGTTTAACCATCTCAGAATATATTCCGACAGAGAGACCTGCCAGATATAAATTCCCAGAACGTAATCGTATTATCAGCGGTCTATCCCAAGGTGTACTGATTACCGAATCTAGGGAAAGAAGCGGCGCACAAATTACAATAGATTCAGCTTTAGAACAAGGAAGAAATGTATATGTGCTGCCTGGCAGTTTATTTCAAACGTTGACGATAGGCAATTTAAAGCGTGCGCAAGAAGGTGCGAAAATTGTCTTAAACGCACAAGATATACTAGAAGATTACGGGACATTAAAATGATTGAAAAAATGAAATAATGTCCTAAAAGAAATGATGTCTGTTCATTTTCAGGTAAATTAAAATATTGACAAATGTAAAATAAACCGTTTATCATTTATCTTTGTAACAAGGAACATTTTATTGAAGCAGAGGGGGATTAACTTTGGCAGATAATTTAGTCATCGTTGAGTCGCCTGCAAAAGCTAAAACAATTGAAAAATATTTAGGGAAACGATATAAAGTTATCGCTTCAATGGGGCATGTCAGAGATTTGCCGAGAAGCCAAATGGGCGTAGATGTTGAAGATGATTTTGAACCCAAATATATTACGATTCGTGGTAAGGGACCAGTCGTTCAAGAATTGAAAAGACATGCTAAAAAAGCAAAGAAAA
Source organism: Staphylococcus simulans (assembly GCF_047037175.1). Lineage (GTDB taxonomy): Bacteria > Bacillota > Bacilli > Staphylococcales > Staphylococcaceae > Staphylococcus > Staphylococcus simulans_C. The sequence goes on from NZ_CP178241.1 coordinate 397,744, forward strand.
TCTTTCTAGCAAGTGACCCGGACCGTGAAGGTGAAGCAATTGCATGGCACTTAGCAAACATTTTGAAATTAGATGAACATGCGAAAAACCGAGTTGTATTTAATGAAATCACGAAAGATGCAGTTAAAGAAAGCTTTAAAACGCCGAGAAGTATTGAAATCAATTTAGTGGATGCGCAACAAGCACGTCGTATTGTAGACCGATTAGTGGGCTATAATATTTCACCTGTATTATGGAAAAAAGTTAAAAAAGGACTTTCCGCAGGACGTGTACAATCTGTTGCACTTCGTTTGGTCATTGATCGTGAAAATGAAATCCGTAATTTCAAACCAGAAGAATACTGGAAAATTGAAGGGAAATTCCGCTATAAAAAATCAACATTTACTGCGAAATTCCTTCATTATAAAAACAAACCATACAAACTTCAAAAGAATGAAGATGTAAAATTCATCACAGACCAATTGAATGGTAATGAGTTTGAAGTCACTAAAGTGACACGTAAAGAAAAGAAACGTAATCCAGCCAATCCATTTACAACGTCTACTTTACAACAAGAAGCTTCAAGAAAATTAGGCTTCAAGACAAGAAAGACAATGATGGTAGCACAACAACTTTATGAAGGTATTGACTTAAAGCGCCAAGGTACAGTTGGTCTGATTACGTATATGCGTACAGACTCTACACGTGTGTCTGCAGATGCCAAAGCAGAAACAAAAGACTTTATCACTGAAAAGTACGGTAAAGAATATGTATCTCATCGTAAACAAACAGGTAAACAAGGGGACCAAGATGCGCACGAAGCGATTCGTCCTACAAAAACATTGCGTACACCTGATGAAATGAAGTCATACTTAACGAAAGATCAATATCGTTTGTATAAATTGATCTGGGAACGCTTTGTCGCAAGTCAAATGGCACCTGCTGTGATTGACACAGTTGCGATGGATGTTGAACAAGGTGACATTAAGTTCCGTGCAAACGGCCAAGCAATCAAATTCAAAGGGTTCATGACATTATATGTAGAATCTAAAGATGAAGAAGAAGAACAAAATAAACGCTTGCCGATTATTGATGAAGGCGAAACAGTTATCGCAACAGATATTGAACCTTCTCAACATTTCACACAACCGCCGCCAAGATATACAGAAGCACGTTTAGTTAAAACATTAGAAGAATTGAAAATCGGTCGACCATCTACGTATGCGCCGACGATTGATACGATTCAAAAACGTAATTATGTGAAGTTAGAAAGTAAACGTTTCGTTCCTACTGAATTAGGAGAAATTGTACATGAGCAAGTAAAAGAATACTTCCCAGAAATTATCGACGTAGAATTTACAGTAAACATGGAAACGTTGCTCGATAAAATAGCTGAAGGCGATGAAAACTGGCGTAATGTGGTCGGCAACTTCTACAATGGCTTCAAACATGATGTAGAACGTGCTGAAAAAGAAATGGAAAAAATAGAAATTAAAGATGAACCGGCTGGTGAAGATTGCGAAAAATGCGGTTCACCAATGGTCATCAAAATGGGACGTTATGGCAAGTTTATGGCTTGCTCAAATTTCCCAGATTGCAGAAACACGAAAGCGATTGTGAAAGAAATCGGTGTTAAATGTCCGAAATGTAAAGATGGCGAAGTTGTAGAACGCAAATCGAAAAAAGGCAGAATTTTCTACGGCTGTTCAAATTATCCTGATTGTGACTTTATCTCATGGGATAAACCAGTCGGCAGAGATTGTCCGAAATGTGATCATCACTTAGTGGAACGTAAAAAAGGACGTTCTAGCCAAGTTGTATGTTCGAACTGTGATTATAAAGAAGAAGTACAAAAGTAAAGTAAGAGCTGAGAGGTTGGACACAAAAAGCACAACGCTGCTTGCGTCTCGCCTCTTTTCATCTGAAAAAGGAGGATTTATTTATGACAGAGACAGTTAACGTGGTCGGTGCCGGCTTAGCTGGTTCAGAAGCTGCTTATCAGCTTGCGCAAAGAGGTATCAAAGTGAATTTGATCGAAATGCGTCCAGTGAAACAAACACCTGCCCACCATACAGATAAATTCGCGGAATTAGTTTGTTCGAACTCATTACGCGGCAACGCACTGACAAATGCAGTAGGTGTATTAAAAGAAGAAATGCGTCGTTTAGATTCATTGATTATTAAAGCAGCTGATAATGCACGTGTACCAGCAGGTGGTGCGTTAGCAGTAGATAGACATGATTTCGCAGGCTATATTACAGATACTTTGAAATCACATCCAAACGTTACAGTTATCAATGAAGAAATCGAAAAGATTCCTGAAGGTTATACGATTATTGCGACTGGTCCATTAACTACTGAAGGACTTGCGAAAGAAATTGTAGACATTACAGGTGAAGACCAACTTTACTTCTATGATGCAGCGGCACCTATTATTGAAAAAGACTCAATTGATATGAATAAAGTATATTTGAAGTCTCGTTATGATAAAGGTGAAGCGGCTTACTTAAACTGTCCAATGACAGAAGAAGAGTTCGACCGTTTTTACGATGCAGTGTTAGAAGCGGAAGTAGCACCAGTCAATGAATTTGAAAAAGAAAAATATTTCGAAGGCTGTATGCCGTTTGAAGTAATGGCAGAACGCGGACGTAAAACATTATTATTTGGACCGATGAAACCTGTTGGTTTAGAAGATCCTAAAACAGGCAAACGTCCATTTGCGGTCGTGCAATTACGACAAGATGATGCAGCTGGAACCCTTTATAATATTGTCGGATTCCAGACACATTTAAAATGGGGCGCACAAAAAGAAGTTATCCGTTTAATCCCTGGTTTAGAAAATGTTGATATCGTACGTTATGGTGTGATGCACCGTAATACATTTATCAACTCACCGGATGTATTAAGTGAAACATATCAACTTAAAGGGCATGACCAAGTATACTTCGCTGGTCAAATGACCGGTGTAGAAGGTTATGTGGAAAGTGCAGCAAGCGGATTAGTCGCTGGTATCAACGTTGCACATAAATTACAAGGTAAAGCAGAAGTGATTTTCCCGAGAGAAACAATGATCGGCAGTATGGCTTATTATATTTCACATGCGAATAACAATAAAAACTTCCAACCGATGAATGCGAACTTCGGTTTGGTGCCATCTCTTGAGAAACGAATTAAAGATAAAAAAGAACGATATGAGCAGCAAGCAAATCGTGCTTTAACGTATTTAGAAAACTTTAAGCAAACATTGTGATAAATTATGAATATTTTGATAAAATGGATTTGTGTTTAGAAAACGTTTGCGGTTTCGAGACTTAAATCACTGCAGCTCCCTCTGTCTATATGCTACAATGCAAATGATGGAGGGGTTTTTATTGAATAAAATCCAAGATTCTTTTTTATACATGTTAAAGGTAGAACGCTTTTTTTCTAAACATACTTTGAAATCGTATCACGATGATTTGATGCAGTTTAATTCTTTTTTAGAACAGGAGCATTTACAATTAAAATCATTTGAATATAAGGATGCAAGAAATTATTTATCTTATTTATATTCAAAAGGCTTGAAAAGAACAACAGTTTCTCGTAAAATTTCAACGTTACGGTCTTTTTATGAATACTGGATGACGCAAGATGATACAGTGGTCAATCCTTTTGTTCAACTTGTACATCCAAAGAAAGAACAATATTTGCCTCATTTTTTCTATGAAGAAGAAATGACTGCATTGTTTGAAACAGTTGAAGAAGATGAACATAAAGGGATGCGTGATCGTGTCATATTAGAAATATTGTATGGTACGGGCATTCGTGTTTCAGAGTTAGTGAACATTAAGTTAGAGGATTTAGATTTAAATTCACCAGGTGTTAAGGTGCTTGGTAAAGGGAACAAAGAACGTTTTATTCCTTTTGGTAATATGTGCAGAGAAAGTATTGAACGTTATCTTTCAGAATTTCCTCCGCTCAAAAAAGCGTCACATGATTATTTACTTGTAAATATGAATGGACGACCGATTACTGAACGAGGTGTCCGATATGTGCTGAATGACATTGTTAAACGCACAGCGGGCGTGACGGATATTCATCCGCATAAATTACGACATACCTTTGCGACTCATATGTTGAATGAAGGTGCGGATTTAAGAACGGTGCAATCTTTGCTTGGTCATGTCAATTTGTCAACGACAGGGCGGTATACACATGTTTCTAACCAGCAATTGCGCAAGGTATATTTAAATGCACATCCTCGAGCTAAAAAGGAGAAATAAGAATGAATAATTCAATTCATGCGACAACAATCTTTGCGGTCAGACAAAATGGTCATGCTGCAATGGCAGGCGATGGTCAAGTGACATTAGGACAACAAGTCATCATGAAACAAACAGCGAGAAAAGTCCGCAGATTGTATAATGGTAAAGTCTTAGCTGGTTTCGCTGGAAGTGTGGCAGATGCCTTTACACTTTTCGAAAAATTCGAAACTAAGCTGCAAGAATTCAGCGGTAATTTAGAACGTGCTGCAGTTGAACTTGCACAAGAGTGGAGAGGCGATAAGCAACTAAGACAACTTGAAGCAATGCTGATTGTGATGGACAAAGATGCAATTTTAGTCGTCAGCGGTACAGGTGAAGTTATCGCACCTGATGATGAGTTGATTGCGATTGGTTCAGGCGGCAACTATGCTTTAAGTGCTGGACGTGCTTTAAAACGCCATACAGATATGTCAGCGAAAGACATGGCTTACGCAAGCTTGAAAGTCGCTTCAGAAATTTGTGTTTTCACAAATGACAACATTATTGTCGAAGAATTATAAGAACAACGAAAATTTAGACGACATTATTTTTCCAAATTATTGGAAGAGGTAAATAATATATTGGAGGTTGATCAACGAATGGATGCTAGCGCAATCAAACTTACCCCTAAAGACATTGTATCCCGTTTAAATGAATACATTGTCGGTCAAGATGACGCTAAAAAGAAAGTAGCCATTGCTTTGAGAAACAGATACCGCCGAAGTCAGTTGGACGAAGAATTAAAACAAGAAATCGTTCCGAAAAACATTTTGATGATTGGTCCAACTGGTGTGGGTAAAACTGAAATTGCAAGAAGAATGGCTAAAATCGTCGGTGCACCATTTATTAAAGTTGAGGCAACTAAGTTCACAGAGGTAGGCTATGTCGGACGTGATGTCGAAAGCATGGTACGTGACTTGGTTGATGTAGCAGTCAGACTTGTTAAAGAAGGTAGAAAAGAACAAGTTAAAGACGAAGCGGTTAAAAAAGCGAATGAAAAATTAGTTAAATTGCTCGTACCGAGTATGAAGAAAAAAGCGAATCAAAATACAGGCAATCCTTTTGAATCATTATTCGGCGGAATGATGCCGAACTTTGGCAATCAAGATGATGAAGACGAAGAGCCGCCGACAGAAGATGTGAAAACAAAACGTTCTGAAATTCGCCGCCAATTGTTAAACGGTGAATTAGAAGAAGAAAAAGTGCGCATCAAAGTCGACCAAGACCCAGGCGCAATGGGAATGTTGGGTACCAATCAAAACCAACAAGTACAAGACATGATGAATCAATTAATGCCTAAGAAGAAAGTAGAACGTGAAGTGCCAGTGAAAACAGCACGTAAAATTCTAGCTGATGGCTATGCAGATGAATTGATTGATCATGAAACAGCGAACCAAGAAGCATTAGAGTTAGCAGAGCAAATGGGTATTATCTTTATCGATGAAATTGATAAAGTAGCCAACAATAATCAAGCAGGCGGTCAAGACGTGTCACGCCAAGGCGTACAACGTGACATTTTACCGATTGTCGAAGGCAGTGTCGTTCAAACGAAATATGGCAGTGTTAACACTGAACACATGCTCTTTATCGGAGCAGGTGCTTTCCATGTGTCTAAACCAAGTGATTTAATCCCAGAATTACAAGGTCGTTTCCCAATTCGTGTTGAACTTGAAAGTTTATCAGTTGAAGATTTCGTGAATATCCTTAAAGAACCAAAACTTTCACTGATTAAACAATACGAAGCATTGTTGCAAACGGAAGAAGTAACGGTTAACTTTACTGACGAAGCAATTACACGTTTAGCTGAAATTGCTTTCCAAGTGAACCAAGACACTGATAATATCGGTGCCCGTCGACTTCATACGATTTTAGAAAAAATGCTGGAAGATCTTTCATACGAAGCACCTGGAATGCCGAATGCGGTGGTAGAGATAACAGCACAATATGTTGATGATAAATTGAAATCTATCTCTACGAATAAAGATTTAAGTGCATTTATCTTATAAACTTATAATTATAAATACAAAAGGAGAAGAAAAATGAGTTTACTTTCAAAAACAAGAGAATTGAATACACTGTTGCAAAAACATAAAGGAATTGCTGTAGATTTTAAAGACGTTGCGCGTAAAATTAGTGAGGTAACTGTAACTAACGTATTTATCGTATCACGCAGAGGTAAAATCCTAGGAGCAAGCTTGAATGAATTGTTGAAAAACAGTCGAATCAATCAAATGTTAGAAGACCGCCATATTCCAAGTGAATATACTGAAAAATTAATGGACGTTAAACAAACAGAATCAAATATCGATATCGATAACGATTTATCAGTATTTCCTCCAGAAAACAGAGATGCGTTCATTGATAGTAAAACAACAATCTTCCCAGTATTAGGTGGCGGAGAACGTTTAGGTACTTTAGTACTTGGCCGTGTATCGGATGACTTTACGGATAATGACTTAGTACTAGGAGAATATGCAGCAACGGTATTAGGTATGGAAATTTTACGTGAAAAGCACAGTGAAGTAGAACAAGAAGCACGTGATAAAGCAGCAATCAACATGGCGATCAATTCATTATCATACTCTGAAAGAGAAGCAATCGAGCACATCTTTGAAGAGTTAGGCGGTAAAGAAGGCTTATTAATCGCATCTAAAGTTGCGGACCGTGTCGGTATCACACGTTCAGTTATCGTAAATGCTTTACGTAAACTTGAAAGTGCAGGCGTAATCGAATCTCGTTCACTAGGTATGAAGGGTACTTTCATCAAAGTGAAAAAAGAACAATTCTTAGATGAATTAGAAAAGACTAAATAAGTCGAAAGAACGCTGACAACTTAAATTTTAAATATTGCTTTATTGACGGCAGTATGTTATATTTAATGACGGCTATAAAGCCGATAACACACATAAAGAGCTGAAATGTAATTGGTGCGATGTTATTGCGTCGTTATTACATGAGCTATTTATGGAGGAAAATAACCAAATTGGAGGATTTTAATCATGGCAGTAATTTCAATGAAACAATTGCTAGAAGCAGGTGTTCACTTCGGTCACCAAACACGCCGTTGGAACCCAAAAATGAAAAAATACATTTTCACTGAAAGAAATGGTATCTATATCATCGACTTACAAAAAACAGTGAAAAAAGTTGACGAAGCTTACAACTTCCTTAAACAAGTATCAGAAGATGGCGGTAAAGTCTTATTCGTAGGTACTAAAAAACAAGCGCAAGAATCAATCAAAAATGAAGCTGAGCGCGCTGGTCAATTCTACGTTAACCAAAGATGGTTAGGCGGAATCTTGACTAACTATAAAACAATCTCTAAACGTGTAAAACGTATTTCTGAAATTGAAAAAATGGAAGAAGACGGTTTATTCGAAGTATTACCTAAAAAAGAAGTTGTTGAAATCAAAAAAGAATACGACCGCTTAATCAAATTCTTAGGTGGTATTCGTGATATGAAATCAATGCCTCAAGCATTATTCGTAGTTGACCCTCGTAAAGAGCGTAACGCGATTGCTGAAGCACGTAAATTACACATCCCAATCGTAGGTATCGTTGATACAAACTGCGATCCAGATGAAATTGATTACGTAATTCCAGCGAACGATGATGCTATCCGTGCCGTTAAATTATTAACAGGCAAAATGGCTGACGCTATCTTAGAAGGACAACAAGGTGTTTCTAACGAAGAAGTAGCTGCTGAGCAAAACATCGACTTAAAAGAAGAAGATAACAGCGAAGCAAAAGAAACTGAAGAAACTTCTGTTGAATCAAACTAAGAATAATTCAAAATGGGTGATAAGATATAAAGGCTTATCACCTTTTTTTAAAAATAATATTAATAAAAAGTAAAGCTTTTGTTGCGTATGCATTGTGTAAGCAACAAGCGTTTAAAAATTAAAGAATAATCAGAGTTTATGCGTTTAACGCAAGACAAATAGAGTTATAATTAGAGAGAGAACTGATATACTATATTTGACTGATTATATTATGTTATATAAATGGAGGAAAATTGAATGGCACAAATTACAGCTAAATTAGTTAAAGAATTGCGCGAAAGAACTGGCGCAGGTATGATGGATTGTAAAAAAGCATTAGTAGAAACTGATGGCGACATCGAAAAAGCAATCGACTACCTACGTGAAAAAGGTATTGCGAAAGCTGCTAAAAAAGCAGATCGTATTGCTGCTGAAGGTATGACTTATGTTGGAGTTAAAGGCAACGATGCTGTAATCGTTGAAATCAACTCTGAAACTGACTTCGTAGCACGTAACGAAGGCTTCCAAGAGTTAGTTAAAGAAATCGCAAACCAAATTCTTGAAACTAAACCAGAATCAGTTGATGCATTGTTAGAAACTAAATTATCAACAGGCGACACTGTTAGCGAACGTATCAACAAAGCAATCTCAACAATCGGTGAAAAATTAAGCTTACGTCGTTTCGCAATCAGAACTAAAGGCGACAACGATGCATTCGGTGCATACGAACATATGGGCGGCCGTATCAGTGTATTAACAGTAGTTGAAGGTACAACTGACGAAGAAGCTGCTAAAGATGTTGCAATGCATATTGCTGCTATCAATCCTAAATATGTTTCTTCTGACCAAGTAAGCCAAGAAGAACTTGCACACGAAAAAGAAGTTTTAAAACAACAAGCATTAAATGAAGGTAAACCAGAAAAAATCGTTGAAAAAATGGTTGAAGGCCGTTTACGCAAATACTTACAAGAAATTTGCGCAGTTGACCAAGACTTCGTTAAAAACCCAGACGTTACAGTTGAAGAATTCCTTAAATCAAAAGGCGGTAAATTAACTGACTTCGTACGCTATGAAGTGGGCGAAGGTTTAGAAAAACGTGACGAAAACTTTGCTGATGAAGTTAAAGGACAAATGAAATAATAATCTATTAAAATGTTGAACAAGAAAGAAGACACCCTTGTATATCTATATAAATGCACACATTTGTATCGGACGTACCTCCATGTGTCTTCTTTACTTGTATCACATACATATTTTTACTATAGAGAGGATAAGAAAATGGCTGAAACTTCTAAATACAATCGCGTTGTCTTGAAATTGAGCGGAGAAGCACTAGCAGGAGAAAAAGGATTCGGAATTAATCCGATTATCATTAAAAGTGTTGCAAAACAAATTGCTGAAGTCGTAGAATTAGACTGTGAAATTGCAGTTATCGTTGGTGGCGGCAACATCTGGAGAGGAAAAACTGGCAGTGATTTAGGTATGGATCGCGGAACTGCTGACTACATGGGTATGTTAGCGACAGTGATGAATGCATTAGCACTCCAAGACAGTTTAGAACAACTTGACTGTGATACACGTGTTTTAACATCAATCGAAATGAAACAGGTCGCTGAACCTTATATCAGACGTCGTGCAATCAGACACCTAGAGAAAAAACGTGTTGTAATTTTTGCTGCAGGTATTGGCAACCCTTACTTCTCAACAGATACAACAGCTGCATTACGCGCAGCTGAAGTAGAAGCTGATGTAATTTTAATGGGTAAAAATAATGTTGACGGTGTTTATTCAGCGGATCCTAAAGTTGATAAAGACGCAGTTAAATATGAGCATTTGACATACATTCAAATGTTGCAAGAGGGTCTTCAAGTCATGGACTCAACTGCCGCTTCATTCTGTATGGACAACAACATTCCGTTGAATGTGTTCTCTATTTCAGAAGAGGGTAATATTAAGCGTGCAGTATTAGGAGAAGAAATCGGAACAACTATAACTAAATAATTATATAAATTTGAGGTGTAAGAAAGATGAGTGACATTTTAAGCGAAACGAAATCAAGAATGAAGAAATCTATCGAGAGTTTATCACGTGAATTTGCGACAGTTAACGCAGGTCGTGCAAACTCAAACCTTTTAGCAAGTGTTAATGTTGATTACTATGGTGCACCAACACCTGTACAACAATTAGCAAGTATCAACGTACCTGAACCACGTTTATTAGTTGTATCACCATACGACAAATCATCACTTTCTGAAATTGAACGTGCAATCAACGCTGCTAACTTAGGTGTTAACCCTACAAGTGACGGTGAAGTCATTCGTATTACAGTTCCAGCTTTAACTGAAGAACGTCGTAAAGAATTAGTTAAAGACGTTAAGAAAATGGCTGAAAATGCGAAAGTATCTGTTCGTAACATTCGTCGTGACAGCAACGATGAATTGAAAAAAGAAGAGAAAAATGGGGAAATCTCAGAAGATGAATTACGTTCTTCAACAGAACAAGTTCAAAAAATCACTGATGAATCTATTAAAGAAATTGAAAAAGTATTAGATGAAAAAGAAAAAGACATTATGGCTGTCTAATCATCTAAATTGATTTAATTCCATTGATGTTTAAATCACAGATTAAAACTGTACCAACTCAGACTTTGGTACAGTTTTTTAATTGTTCTATTCATTGACTTTAACGAGTGTGATAAAATGATAGATAATTGCATGAATAATCTATTATAATGTAACAGAGATAGATTGAGCTCGGAGGATAGACCATGTTTAAAAAGCTAAGAAATAAAAATCGTTCTGAAACCGAAAAGAATCATTCAGAATTAGATTTACATAACATACCCGAACATATAGCGATTATCATGGATGGTAATGGCCGTTGGGCGAAGAAACGTAAGATGCCAAGAATTAAAGGGCATTATGAAGGAATGCAAACCATTAAGAAAATCACAAGAGCAGCAAATGATGTTGGCGTAAAATATTTAACATTATACGCCTTTTCAACTGAAAATTGGTCCCGTCCTGAACAAGAGGTAAATTATATTATGAATTTACCGGTGAACTTCCTGAAGACTTTTTTACCCGAATTAATTGAGAAAGATGTCAAAGTTGAAACCATCGGATTCACTGAAGATTTACCGGCATCGACTTTAAAAGCGATTAACCACGCGAAAGAAAAGACAGCACATAATCAAGGATTGAAATTGATTTTTGCGATTAATTACGGTGGAAGAGCAGAAATCGTAGACAGTGTTCGTCGAATGTTTGATGATATGCAGAAACAAGGATATAATAGCGAGGATATCACTGAAAGTATGATGAATCAGTATTTAATGACAAGTCAGTATCCTGATCCTGAATTATTGATTCGCACATCTGGGGAACAACGTATCAGCAATTTCTTAATTTGGCAGATTTCATATAGTGAATTTATATTCAACCAGAAATTGTGGCCTGATTTTGATGAACAAGAATTGTACGATTGTATTAAGATATATCAAAAAAGACAACGTCGTTTCGGCGGGCTATTATAATTTTAAGGTAGGAATTAAATATGAGAGTTAGAACGGTCACGGCTATTATTGCCTTAATCATCTTTTTACCGATACTCATTATCGGTGGACAAGTACTGATGTACTTTTCATTTTTACTGGCGTTTATCGCATTAAAAGAATTATTAAATATGAATAAAATCCGTTTTATTTCTATACCCGGGATTATCAGTGCACTAGGGCTCGTTATTATTATGTTGCCGCAAGATTTAGGTTCTCTTGTGCCGGCAATACAGTTAAAGGGTCTTGTGATTATGAGTTTCGTGGTATTAAGCTATACGGTCATGTCTAAGAACCGCTTCAGCTTCATTGACGCAGCCTTCTGCTTAATGTCTGTAGCTTATGTCGGCATCGGCTTTATGTACTTATATGAGACACGTGAAGCAGGTTTGGCCTTCATTTTATATGCCTTCTTAGTCGTATGGACTACAGACACAGGCGCATATCTATTTGGACGCAGTCTCGGGAAACATAAGTTGTGGCCGGTCATCAGTCCGAATAAAACGATTGAAGGCTTTATCGGCGGCGTACTATGCAGTTTATTAGTACCGCTAATTATGCAGCTGTTTATTGAATTCCCAGTCAACATCTTCATTATGATGGTGATTACAGTTGTATTAAGTATGTTCGGACAACTGGGTGACTTAGTAGAATCAGGATTCAAACGCCACTTTGGTGTGAAAGACTCAGGTAAAATCTTACCTGGACATGGTGGTATCCTTGATCGCTTTGACAGCTTTATGTTCGTATTACCGCTATTAAATATTTTACTTTTACAAAACTAATAACGTGAGGCATGCGGGTATGCAAACAAGAAACAGCGTTTGCTTAAGGCATGCCTCATTTTTGTAACATCGATATTTGTTGTATGTTCTTGTGATTTTCATTAAAATGATTTTATGAAATGAAACACCGTCACATGTAAGCTATTTACATATTTGATGGACTAATTAATTAAATAGGAGTGGCCCAATTTTGCTAATAACTATACTATCTTTTATTATCGTATTCGGCGTATTAGTCTTCGTGCATGAGTTCGGTCACATGTTCTTCGCGAAACGTGCAGGGATTATGTGTCCTGAATTTGCGATAGGCATGGGACCGAAGATATTCAGTTTCAGAAAGAATGAAACATTATATACGATTCGTTTATTACCCGTCGGCGGTTATGTCCGCATGGCAGGAGACGGATTAGAAGAACCGCCTGTTGAACCAGGCATGTCAGTGAAAATTAAATTAAATGATCAAGATGAAATTACGCATATCTTGTTGGATGACCAACATAAATTCCAACAAGCAGAAGTCATTGAAGTGAAGAAAATCGACTTCAAAGATGAAATGTATTTAGAAGGTATTACCTCTTATGATGATGAACGTCATCGTTTCTATATTGCGAAAGAAGCTTATTTCTTAGAAAATGGTTCGTTGATTCAAATTGCGCCGCGCAATCGTCAATTGGTACATAAAACGCCATGGCAAAAATTCTTAACATTGTTTGCGGGACCTTTATTCAACTTCTTATTAGCGATTGTTATTTTTATCGGTTTAGCCTATTACCAAGGCACACCGAATAATGTGGTCAAACAAGTTGCGGATCACACACCCGCACAAGAAATTGGTTTGAAACCAGGAGATAAGATTGAACAAATCGGTGATAAAAAAATCGACAATTTCAAAGATATCGCTAAAGCATTAGAAGAGTATAAAGGCCAAAAGGTAACTATGAAATACGAACGTGACGGCCATCAAAAATCAGCGGAATTCAAACCTAAAAAAGTTGTCGAGAAGTTAACAAAAATGACCTCTCAAACACGCTATATCCTAGGTTTCCAACCTGATAAAGATCACAGCTCTTTAGTTGCGCCGCTTGCGACAGGGGTTGAACAATTCTTTAAAGCGGGTACGATTATCTTCACAGCGATTGTAACGATGATCGCAAGTATCTTTACAGGCGGTTTCTCATTCGACATGTTGAATGGACCGGTCGGTATTTACCATAATGTTGATACTGTGGTAAAAACTGGTATCATTAACTTGATAGCGTGGACAGCTATGTTAAGTGTGAACTTAGGTTTAATGAACTTATTACCAATTCCAGCATTAGACGGCGGAAGAATTCTCTTCGTTATTTATGAAGCCATCTTCAGAAAACCCGTTAACAAAAAAGCAGAAGCCTACATTATCGGTGCAGGTGCGATATTCGTAGTAATTATTATGATATTAGTGACATGGAATGACATACAACGTTATTTCTTATAAGAAATGGAGGAGCTCAGATTTATGAGACAGTCAAAAGTATTTATACCAACGTTAAGAGAGGTACCAGCGGAAGCTGAAGCCTTAAGTCATCAATTACTGTTGAAAGCAGGATTGATTAAACAAAGTACAAGCGGGATTTACAGTTATTTGCCGCTTGCGACACGTGTATTAAATAATATTACATCAATTATCAGAGAAGAAATGGAGAAAATTGATGCGGTAGAAATCTTAATGCCGGCATTACAACCTTCAGAATTATGGGAAGAGTCAGGACGTTGGGAAGCTTATGGCAGTGAATTAATGCGTCTGACTGACCGTAATGGCCGTCAATTCGCATTAGGACCAACACATGAAGAAGTCGTAACGTCTTTAGTACGTGACGAATTGAAATCTTATAAGCAATTACCTTTAACACTATTCCAAATTCAATCTAAATTCAGAGATGAAAAACGCCCACGTTTCGGTTTATTGCGCGGTCGTGAATTCATTATGAAAGATGCGTATTCATTCCATGCGGATGAGGCATCATTAGATGAAACGTATAATGATATGTATGATGCTTATGGTCGTATTTTCAAACGTGCCGGCATCAATGCACGTCCAGTGGTAGCTGACTCAGGGGCTATCGGCGGCAGCCATACGCATGAGTTTATGGCACTCAGCGAAATTGGTGAAGATACGATTGTTTACAGTGAAAACAGTGATTATGCGGCGAACATTGAAAAAGCAGATGTAGTTTATCAACCTACAACTCATGATGAAGCGTTACTTGAATTAGAAAAAGTAGAGACACCCAATGTGTATACTGCACAAGAAGTGGCTGATTTCTTAAATCGTCCAGTAGATCAAATTACAAAATCTATGATTTTCAAAGTAGATGGAGAATTTGTGATTGTGCTCGTTCGCGGTCATCATGAAGTGAATGATGTGAAATTAAAAGCTTACTTCGGTACAGACAACATCGAACTTGCGAGCCAAGATGAAATTGTAAATCTAGTAGGCGCGAACCCAGGTTCAATCGGACCTATCCAAGAAAAAGGCATCAAAGTCTATGCGGACAACTATGTACAAGAAATTCCTAACCTCGTCGTAGGCGCTAATGAAGATGGCTATCACTATATCAATGCGAATATTGAACGCGACTTCAATGTGGAAGCATTTGGAGACTTCCGTTTCATCTTAGAAGGTGAAGCGTTAAGCGATGGTTCAGGTGAAGCGAAATTCGCAGAAGGTATTGAAGTCGGTCAAGTATTCAAACTCGGCACAAAATACTCAGAATCTATGAACGCAACATTCTTAGATAACCAAGGTAAAGCACAACCACTTATTATGGGGTGTTATGGCATTGGTGTCTCTAGAACATTAAGTGCGATTGTGGAACAAAATAACGATGAAAATGGTATTATCTGGCCAAAATCAGTGACACCATTTGAAGTGCACTTAATTACGATTAATCCTAAGAAAGAGGATCAAAGAGAACTTGGTGATGAATTATATAAATCACTTCAAGTATCTTTTGAAGTCTTATATGACGATCGTAAAGAACGTGCAGGTGTTAAATTCAACGATGCTGACTTAATCGGCTTACCAATACGTGTCGTAGTCGGTAAACGTGCAGCAGAAGGAATTGTTGAAGTGAAACGTCGCGACAATGGTGAAAGTGAAGAAGTAGCCGCAGCAGATTTAGTAAACTACGTGAAAGATTTATACGAACAAATTTAATCATTTAAAACAACGAGTCGAAGCGCAGTCATAGCGCTTCGACTTTTTACATAGCAAGATTTTCAGTTTGTGTATTTTAAGTATTTGAGGAAATTTGGTATAATATTTTAGAACTTCAGAACAGAGATGAAACAAAACCGCGTTGTGAGACGTGGTTCCATTTTTTTAACGAAAGGGCATGCACCTTTAAAAACTTTCTGATATGCTCCAAAACCATATGAACGATGTAATTAATGACTAAGGTGGTAATAGTCTTGGCAATGACAAATCAAGAAAAATTTAAAATATTAGCTGACCAAATAAAAATTGCGAATCAGCTTTCTCCAGATATTATAGAAAACAGTGAATTAAACCGTATAGATGTCTCTCAAAAAGAGCGTACATGGTTATTTCAAATTACACTGCCTCATTTTTTAACCTATGAAGACTACATGTTATTTACCCATGCCTTAATTGAAGAATTTAAAGAGATTGCGACTGTGGATTGGCATTTTGTCGTTCGTGATACAACAAACCAAGACGAGTTTGCGATGAAGTATTTCAATCATTGTATCGATCAAACCAGATTGTCACCGAAAGTAAAAGGACAATTGAAACAAAAACGTTTGATTAATTCTGGCAATGTATTAAAAGTCATGGTTTCAAATGATATTGAACGGGATTACTTTCATAAAGCGTGCAATGGCAGTTTAGTTAAAGCCTACAAACAATGCGGCTTTGACGTGAATAAAATTGTCTTTGAGACAGATACAACGGAACATGATAATGATTTAGCTTCTTTAGAAGCACATATTCAAGAAGAAGATCAACAAAGTGCGCGAGAAGCAACTGAAAAATTAGAACGTATGAAAGCTGAAAAAGCCAAACAACAAGATAATAATGAAAGTGCTGTAGATAAGTGTCAAATCGGTAAGGCGATTCAAGTGGATAATGTCAGACCGATTGAGACTATCATCGAAGAAGAGTTCAAAGTTGCCATTGAAGGGGTTATCTTTGATATGAATATCAAAGAACTGAAAAGTGGTCGCCACATTGTAGAATTGAAAGTGACAGACTATACAGATTCACTTGTCTTAAAAATGTTTACGCGTAAAAACAAAGACGACTTAGATCACTTCAAAGCATTAAGTGTCGGCAAGTGGGTTCGTGCACAAGGCCGTATTGAAGAAGATACCTTTGTACGTGATTTAGTTATGATGATGTCTGATATTGAAGAAATTAAGAAAACACCGAAACAAGATAAAGCAGAAGACAAACGTGTAGAATTGCATCTGCATACAGCGATGAGTCAAATGGATGGGATTAACCAAATCGGTGACTATGTTGCACAAGCCGCAAAATGGGGTCATCCTGCGATTGCGGTAACAGATCATAACGTTGTCCAAGCTTATCCAGATGCTTTTAGTGCTGCAGAAAAAAATGGCATTAAAATGATTTACGGTATGGAAGGTATGCTGGTTGATGATGGTGTACCGATTGCGTATAATCCGACAGACCGTATTCTAAAAGATGCGACTTATGTAGTCTTTGACGTTGAGACAACAGGCTTATCTAACCAATATGACAAAATTATCGAGTTAGCTGCGGTGAAAGTCCACGATGGCGAAATCATCGATAAGTTTGAACGTTTCAGTAATCCGCATGAACGCTTATCTGAAACCATTAAGAATTTGACGCATATTTCAGATGAAATGTTAGTAGATGCGCCTGAAATTGATGAAGTGTTAACGGAATTTAAGGAATGGGTCGGAGATGCGATATTCGTAGCGCATAACGCTTCCTTCGATATGGGCTTCATTGATACAGGCTATGAACGTGCGGGCTTAGGCCACTATACTAATGGTGTTATCGATACATTAGAACTTTCTCGTACGATTAATACTGACTTCGGTAAGCACGGTTTGAATTTCTTAGCGAAGAAATACGGTGTTGAACTGACACAACATCACCGTGCCATTTACGATACAGAAGCAACAGCGTATATCTTTATTAAAATGCTGAAACAAGTAGATGAACTAGGTGTGACCAATCATCAAGATATTAACCAGTCATTATCTAACGAAGATGCTTATAAACGTGCACGTCCGAGTCATGTGACAATCTTAGTTCAAAACCAAACAGGCTTGAAAAATTTATTCAAGATAGTCAGTGAATCGTTAGTAACGTATTACTACCGTACACCTAGAATTCCACGCTCTTTATTAGATGAATATCGTGAAGGGTTATTAATCGGTTCGGCCTGTGATGAAGGTGAAGTCTTCACAGCGGTGATGCAGAAAGACCAATCTCAAGTGGAACATATTGCGAAGTACTACGATTACATCGAAGTACAGCCGCCTGCGTTATACCAAGATTTGATTGACCGTGAATTGATTCGTGATAATGAAACGATGGTTGAAATTTATCAGCGTTTGATTGAAGCGGGTAAAGCGGTTAATGTACCAGTGGTGGCGACAGGTAATGTGCATTATTTAAATGAACATGATGCGATTGCGCGTAAAATTTTAATTGCTTCTCAACCAGGGAATCCGTTAAATCGTTCTACTTTGCCTGAAGCACATTTCAGAACAACAGATGAAATGTTAGATGCTTTCCACTTCTTAGGTGAAGAGAAAGCCAAAGAAATTGTGGTGGATAATACACAAGCATTAGCTGATCGCATTGAACGTGTTGTACCAATCAAAGATAAACTGTATACACCGAATATGGATGGTGCGAATGAAGAAATTCGTGAAATGAGTTATGCGAATGCGCGTAAACTTTATGGTGATGATTTACCGCAAATCGTCATTGATCGCCTTGAAAAAGAATTAGAAAGTATCATCGGTAACGGATTTGCGGTTATTTACTTGATTTCACAACGTTTAGTTAAGAAATCATTAAATGATGGCTATTTAGTAGGTTCACGTGGTTCCGTCGGATCTAGTTTCGTTGCGACGATGACTGAAATTACTGAAGTAAATCCATTACCGCCGCATTATATTTGTCCAAAATGTAAGAAGAGCGAATTCTTCAATGATGGTTCTGTCGGCTCAGGTTTCGACTTGCCCGACAAGAAATGTGAATGCGGGGCAGAAATGATTAAAGAAGGCCAAGATATTCCGTTCGAAACCTTCTTAGGATTTAAAGGTGACAAAGTACCAGATATTGACTTGAACTTTAGTGGTGAATATCAACCAGAAGCCCATAACTATACCAAAGTGTTATTCGGTGAAGATAAAGTATTCCGTGCCGGTACAATTGGTACAGTCGCAGAGAAAACAGCCTTTGGTTATGTTAAAGGGTATTTAAATGACCAAGGCATTCATAAACGCGGGGCAGAAATTGACCGTTTAGTAAAAGGATGTACGGGTGTTAAACGTACGACAGGTCAACACCCGGGCGGTATCATTGTTGTGCCTGATGATATGGATATTTATGATTTTACACCGATTCAATATCCAGCTGATGATCAATCTTCAGCATGGATGACGACACACTTTGACTTCCATTCAATTCATGATAACGTGTTGAAGCTCGATATTCTGGGACATGATGATCCGACAATGATTCGTATGCTTCAAGATTTATCTGGTATTGATCCAAAAACGGTACCAGTCGATGATAAAGAAACAATGCGTATTTTCAGTACGCCTGAATCTCTTGGTGTGACAGAAGAAGAAATTTTATGTAAGACGGGTACGTTCGGTGTACCAGAGTTCGGTACAGGTTTCGTTCGTCAAATGTTGGAAGATACAAAACCAACAACGTTCTCTGAACTCGTGCAAATCTCTGGTTTATCACACGGTACAGACGTATGGCTAGGCAATGCGCAAGATTTAGTACGTTCAGGTACATGTGATTTATCAGGCGTAATTGGTTGTCGTGATGATATTATGGTGTATTTGATGTATGCCGGATTAGAACCTTCACTGGCCTTCAAAATTATGGAGGCTGTACGTAAAGGTAAAGGGCTGCAAGAAGAATGGGAAGAAATCATGAAAGAAAATGATGTACCAGATTGGTATTTAGATTCATGTAAGAAAATCAAGTACATGTTCCCGAAAGCCCATGCGGCAGCCTATGTATTAATGGCAGTACGTATTGCGTATTTCAAAGTTCATTATCCATTATATTATTATGCCTCTTACTTTACTGTCCGTGCCTCAGACTTTGATTTAATCACAATGATTAAAGACAAAGAAGGGATTAAAGCGGTCGTGAAAGATATGTATTCTAAATATATGGAACTCGGTAAGAAAGAGAAAGATGTCTTAACGGTACTTGAAATTATGAATGAGATGGCACATCGCGGTTTCCGTATGCAGCCGATTAGTTTAGAGAAGAGTCAGGCGTTTGAATTTATTATCGAAGGCGATACATTAATTCCGCCGTTTATTGCGGTGCCAGGTTTAGGTGAAAACGTTGCGAAACGTATTGTAGAAGCGCGTAATGAAGGACCATTCTTATCTAAAGAAGACTTGAATAAGAAAGCTGGACTTTCTCAAAAAGTCATTGAGTATTTAGATGATTTAGGTTCGTTACCTGGTTTACCTGATAAAGCACAATTATCAATTTTTGATATGTAATGCTTAAAAAGTGTCAACTGTGCTTCAATTGGCATTTCAAGATGTACTGTGTTATAATCATAGTGCGTAAAAAATGAACTTTAGTCACGAAGAGTGGGGTTTACCCGCTCTTTTCTATTTGTATAAAGGAGGTCAGCATGAGTAAAATTACTGAACAAATCGAAACAATTATTCAACCGGTTTTAGATGAATTGAACTATGAACTCGTGGATATCGAATTCACAAAAGAAGGTAGAGAGCACTATCTCAGAATCTCTATTGATAAAGAGGGCGGCGTTGATTTGAATGACTGCACATTGGCATCAGAAAAAATCAGCGCAGCAATGGATGAAGCAGATCCGATTGAACAAATGTATTATCTAGACGTTGCGTCACCAGGTGCTGAACGTCCTATCAAAGACGATAAGGCGTTTCGTAATGCAGTCAATCAACCTGTGTTTGTCACTCTTTATGCGCCGGTTGAAGGTGCTAAAGAATGGTTAGGTGTCTTGCAGTCAGTAGAGGACGACACAGTCGTTATCGAAGTGCAAGTCAAATCAAAGAAAAAGCAAGTTGAAATCCCAAGAAATAAAATTGCTAAAGCACGTCATGCAGTTTTGATTTAACCTGAGTAGGAGGATTTAACCGTGTCAAATGAATTAATACTAGCAGTAGAATATTTGGAAAAAGAAAAGAAGATTCCTAGAGAAGTACTAATCGATGCGATTGAAGCAGCATTGATTACTGCTTATAAAAAGAATTACGAGTCTTCACGTAATGCACGTGTCGAATTGAATATGGACGAAGGTACGTTCAAAGTCATCGCACGTAAAGAAGTGGTTGAGGAAGTATTTGATGACCGCGATGAAGTGGACATCAGTACTGCGTTGGTGAAAAACCCAGCTTATGAAATCGGCGACATTTATGAAGAAGATGTTACACCAAAAGACTTCGGCCGTGTGGGTGCACAAGCAGCAAAACAAGCTGTGATGCAACGTTTACGCGATGCTGAAAGAGAAATTCTTTATGATGAATTTATTGATAAAGAAGAAGATATCATGACAGGTATCATCGACAGAGTCGATCACAGATATGTTTATGTGAACTTAGGACGTACAGAAGCAGTATTATCTGAAGCTGAAAGAAGTCCAAATGAAAGTTACATTCCTAACGAACGTATCAAAGTGTATGTCAACAAAGTAGAACAAACAACAAAAGGACCTCAAATCTACGTTTCTCGTAGTCATCCAGGCCTATTGAAACGTTTGTTTGAAGAAGAAGTACCAGAAATTTATGATGGTACAGTTGTGATTAAATCAGTTGCACGTGAAGCGGGCGATCGTTCTAAAATCAGTGTTTACTCTGAAAATGAAGATATTGATGCAGTGGGTGCTTGTGTAGGTGCAAAAGGTGTCCGTGTTGAAGCGATTGTTGAAGAGCTTGGCGGAGAAAAAATTGATATCGTTCAATGGAATGAAAATCCTAAAGTCTTTGTGAAAAATGCTTTAAGTCCTTCACAAGTGTTAGAAGTTATTGTAGATGAAGCAAACCAATCTACAACAGTAGTCGTTCCAGATTATCAATTATCACTTGCAATCGGTAAACGCGGTCAAAACGCACGTTTAGCAGCGAAATTGACAGGTTGGAAAATAGATATTAAATCTGAAACAGATGCACGTGAAGCGGGTATCTATCCAGTGCCAGAACAAGATGAAACTGAAACAACACCGATTGAAGAAGATCTTTCTGAAGAGGTCGTTGTGGCACAAGTAGAGGAAGAACCTGAAGTTGAGGCAGTTGAAGATGTTGAAGTAGAAGAAGCAGAAGACATTGAAGCAGCTGAATCAGAAGTAACAGAAGCTAAAAAAGACGTAGAAGAATAATTTGGAGTGAATGCCTTTATGAAGAAAAAGAAGATTCCAATGAGAAAGTGTATACTTTCAAATGAAATGCGTCCCAAAAATGATATGATTCGTGTGGTTATTAACAAAGAAGGCGAAATCTCAGCAGATGCGACAGGTAAGAAACCTGGCCGTGGTGCATATGTTTCAAAAGATGTCGCACTTGTTGAAAAAGCACAGCAAAAAGGAGTTTTAGAAAAATTCTTTAATGCGGATGCTGATACTTTAGTGCCTGTCTATAAAGAAATCATACGTCTCATTTACAGAGAAGAGATTCCAAAATGAATAAGAGCAACATCTTGAATTTTTTAGGATTGGCAATGCGGGCTGGCAAGGTTAAAAGCGGTGAGTCGGTTATTCTGACAGAAATCAAAAAGCGTAAAACGGCTTTAGTGATTTTGTCTGAAGATGCCTCATCGAGGACAACCAAAGAAATCAGTCAAAAATGTGAGAGTTATCACGTTCCGTTGCGTATATTCGGTACAAGAGATGAGTTAGGCCAAGCACTTGGCAAGTCCTCTCGCGTGAATATAGCTATAATGGATAACGGTTTTGCCAAAAAGCTATTATCAATGATAGATGAATAACGTAAGGAGTGATTATATGAGTAAAAAGAGAATTTACGAGTATGCAAAAGATTTAAAATTAAAAAGTAAAGATGTTATTGATGAATTGAAGAAGATGAATGTTGAGGTGTCTAACCATATGCAAGCGTTAGAACCAAATGAAGTCAAAGAATTGGATAAAAAATTCAAACCAAATTCATCTAAAGATAAGCAAAACGATAAAGCTGCTCAAAATAATCACAAAAAACATCAAAATAATAATAAAGATAAAAACAATAACAATAATAGCGGTAATGCTAAAAAGAACAATAATAAAAAAGGCAACAAGAACCACAACAAAAACAACAAAAATAAGAAAAACAATCATCAAAAACCAGCACCAGAACAACCAAAAAAAGAAGTGCCTGAAAAAATCACTTACTTAGAAGGTATTACAGTTGGCGAATTAGCTGACAAAATGAATATTGAGTCATCAAGTATCGTTAAGAAATTATTCTTACTTGGTATTATGGCCAATATTAACCAATCATTAGACGATGAAACAATTGAGTTAATCGCTGATGATTATGGTGTAGAAGTAGAAAAAGAAGTTGTGATTGATGAAGAAGATTTAGATATCTACTTCGATGACGAAGAAGAAGATCCAGATGCAATTGAACGTCCAGCAGTTGTAACAATCATGGGACATGTTGACCATGGTAAAACAACATTGCTTGACTCAATCAGAAATACACATGTGACACAAGGTGAAGCGGGCGGTATCACACAACATATCGGTGCTTACCAAATCACAAATGACGACAAAAAAATCACTTTCTTAGATACACCTGGACACGCAGCCTTCACTACAATGCGTGCACGTGGTGCGCAAGTAACTGATATTACAGTATTAGTTGTTGCGGCAGATGATGGTGTGATGCCTCAAACAATTGAAGCCATCAACCACGCGAAAGAAGCAGATGTACCAATTATCGTAGCAGTTAACAAAATTGATAAACCAACTGCAAACCCTGATCGCGTAATGCAAGAATTAACTGAACATGGTTTATTCCCTGAAGACTGGGGCGGCGACACAATCTTCGTACCACTTTCAGCTTTAAGCGGTGACGGTATCGATGATTTATTAGAAATGATTGTCTTAGTATCAGAAGTACAAGAATTAAAAGCAAATCCAGACAAACGTGCTGTCGGTACAGTAATTGAAGCTGAACTTGATAAATCACGTGGTCCAGCTGCTTCATTATTAGTTCAAAACGGTACATTACATGTGGGAGATGCGATTGTCGTAGGTAATACGTTCGGTCGTATTCGTGCGATGGTCAATGACTTAGGTCAACGTATTAAAACAGCTGGTCCGTCAACACCGGTTGAAATTACAGGTATTAACGATGTACCGCAAGCCGGTGACCGCTTCGTTGTCTTCTCAGACGAGAAACAAGCGCGTAGAATCGGTGAAGCACGTCATGAAGAAAGCATCTTACAACAACGTCAAGAAAGCAAAAATGTTTCATTAGACAACTTGTTCGAACAAATGAAACAAGGTGAAATGAAAGACCTTAACGTAATCATCAAAGGTGACGTACAAGGTTCTGTAGAAGCATTAGCCGCTTCACTTATGAAAATCGACGTTGAAGGCGTTAACGTTCGTATCATCCACACAGCAGTGGGTGCCATCAACGAATCTGACGTTACATTAGCGAATGCCTCAAATGGTATTATCATCGGATTCAACGTACGTCC
The DNA here is from genome assembly GCF_047037175.1 of Staphylococcus simulans. Classification (GTDB taxonomy): domain Bacteria; phylum Bacillota; class Bacilli; order Staphylococcales; family Staphylococcaceae; genus Staphylococcus; species Staphylococcus simulans_C. Next base: position 422,055 of record NZ_CP178241.1, read on the forward strand.
TGACGCTGGTGCGAAACGTGCAGCTGAACAAGAAAATGTTGACTTGCGTTTACACCGTGTTATTTATAACGTTATTGAAGAAATTGAATCAGCGATGAAAGGTATGCTTGATCCTGAATACGAAGAAAAAGTTATCGGTCAAGCTGAAGTTCGTCAAACGTTCAAAGTTTCTAAAGTTGGTACAATCGCAGGTTGTTATGTGACTGATGGTAAAATCACACGTAACGCAGGTGTACGTGTTATCCGTGACGGCATTGTTATCTTCGAAGGTAAACTTGATACGTTGAAACGTTTCAAAGACGATGTGAAAGAAGTCGCACAAGGTTATGAGTGCGGTATCACAATTGAAAAATACAACGACTTAAAAGTTGAAGATATCATCGAAGCTTACGAAATGGTTGAAATTAAACGCTAAAATGATTAATTTAAACAAAAGCACTTTCTTTATCGAAAGTGCTTTTTCGTATGAATGAAGGGAATAATAAATTAAACCAATTAAGGGGGAGAAAGTATGGTTAACAATATTTGGTTTAATCTCGCGAGTCAAGATTTAGATAAAAGTAAAAAGTTCTATCAAAACATTGGCTTTGAGATTATGGAACGTCCAGAACAAGAAGGGACGATGTTCGGCATTAAAGGGAAAACAGGATCACCGATTATGATTGTGGCAATGGATACCTTTGAATCTTATATTCATCGTGTACCCTATGGAAATGACGCTTTGATTTCTATTTCTGTAGATACGAAAGAAGAAGCAGACCAACTTAAAGAAGATATCCAAAACTCTGGCGGTAAAATCATTGATCAGCCTAAAGAACGTAATGGCTTTTATGGTTTCACATTTGAAGATATAGATGGGCATTTCTTCAATGTGCTTGTGTTTCCAGAACAATAACTTAATTTGAGATGTTAATGATCCAATCTGAAGACAACTAATGATGTTTTCGGATTGGATTTTTTAGTTGCATCACACTTTAAAAAGCAGTCAGATATTGTAAATTTGTTGTAAACTTTCAATGGAAATTGTAAATCCGATTGAAAAACTGTGTTTTAAGTCATATGATTAAAAATAAATAATGCACTAAATAAAACGAGTTGTAAGAAATATAAATACAAGTCTGTTTGCAACTTGATACTTTACTATCTAGAAGGTGAACAACTATGAAAACAATCTTTGGACATAGAGGTGTACCGAGTGTCGCCCCAGAGAACACGTTAGCGTCTTATCATGCTGCTGCGGAAATTCCTGAACTACAATGGATTGAAGTGGATGTGGGTATTACGGCTGATGAACAATTAATAATGATACATGATGATTATTTAGAGCGCACGACATCCATTACAGGAGAAGTGAGTGAAACATCATTCAATGAAATTAAACAAGCAAGTGCTGGGTATTGGTTCCATCCACGATTTAAAGCAGAACAAGTTTTAACGTTTGATGAATTTATTGATTTTGTGAATGCCTCTAAATTAAACGTTAATATTGAGCTTAAAGGGATCACTGGCAAGAATGGACCTAGATTAGCAAAATCAATGATCAAACAAATAGTTGAGGCTATGCCGAAATTTGATCCTGAGGTAGAAATTTTATTTTCTAGCTTTAACATTCCGTTACTTAAAGCTATTCAAGAAGCCCTTCCTCAATATCCAAGAGCAGTTCTGTATGAGATGTGTGCGTTTTATGAAGATTGGCGTACGGTATTAGATTTTTGTGATACGCACATTTTGCATTTAGAAGACAGCCATTTAACCGAAGCTTTAATCAAACAAATTAAAGACGATGGTTATATTTTAAATGTCTATACCGTCAATGATGTGGATCGCGTGAATCAATTATTCAACTTTGGCGTAGATGGTGTCTTTACGGATTATGCGCAAAATTTAGTTCATTTACAAGAATCAATTTAATAAAGGCCGCAACTAGGAGGAACAACAACATGAATTGGCTGATGCATAAATTAGGTTTGAAAAATGCAAGACAACTGGCAGGTTATCTTTCTGTCGTTACCGCAGGACAAATTATTTATTCTGGTTTTGAAGCATTCAAAGGGACGTTTTATAATCAATTATTAGAAATACTCCATGTCAATAATGCAGAACTCGGTGTCATCTTTAGTTTAATCGGATTATCCATGTTCTTCTATATTCCAGGGGGATGGATAAACAATAGATTTTCCATTCGTTCATTATTGATAACTGGGATGTTAATTCGCTTTATCACAATGTGTGTTGTAATTTTCATGAATCCAAGCTTTGCGGTGTTGAAAATTATCACAGTGATTTGGGGACTTGTAGAAGCATTCTTTTGGCCAGCTGTGTTGAATGGGGTCGTCTTCTTCACAGACCGTGAACATCGCGGCTTAGGCTTTGGTTTATTAGAATCTATTCGTCGTGCACAAGAAATGTTGATGAATTTATTGCTTGTCGCGATTATGGCTGCGGTCAGCGGACTCGTCGTATTAAAAGGCGGTATGATTGCCTATAATTTATTATTAATTCCAATGATGCTTTTAATTTGGAAATTTGTACCGAAAAATGGGATTGCGGCAGATGAAACACACAATGAAGAAACAGGTTATAAATCTGCGAAAGCGCTCAAAGGTTTATTGTTCGTGTTAACACAACCGAAAATATGGTTAGCTGCGATTACCGCAATGTCTGTATATTGGGGTTATATTATTTTAATATATACGGTTCCTTACTTACAAAGCGTGTACCACCTATCTACCGCTCAAACCGCATTTTTTGGTGTGATTAATACTGCGATGATGGGTGTTTTCGCAGGTATCATCGCAGGTGTAGTTTCAGACTTTATTTTTAAATCATCTGCGAAAATGATTGGTGTTGCATTGTTGTCATCCGCAATCATTTTAATTGTTATTGTGTATTTCAATATAGGAACACAGTTAAGTATTATCTTACTTGTCGTTTTATCTTTGACAACGTTTTTATCAAAAAGTGTCCTGCTTGCGCCGATTTCAGAATTGAAATTGCCTAAAGATTTCTCAGGTTCAGCGATGAGTGTCGGATCATTTTTAGCGTATGCACCAATCTTTTGGGTGTATCAATTAAATGGTAATTTATTAGATACCTTTAAAGGACATGAAGTACTGGCATATCAAATGATTTTTAAAATCGGTATTGTGGTCGCATTATGTGGTGCAATTTCAGCTTTGGTTCTAACATTTTTGATGAAACGTACACGCCAACAAGAGCTTAAAAATGAAATGAAATAATAAAATGAAACGTCTGAAAATGACGTCGCAGCAATTTAAGTGATTGTGCAAAAAATAAACCGAGTGCTTTAAAGGCTTGATATACCTTTAAATTACTCGGTTGTTTTTATAATAGAGGCATTACACTTAAGTGCGCTTAAATGTATGTAAATGAAATGTAAAGGTCATTTTGAAATGAAGGGTCGGACATTTACGCAAAATTAATATGCTTAACTGTTTATTTACAATTTGTACCTGGCATTTTGATTAATGACATACGAAAAGGGGAAAAGTTTTGTAAAAGGAGCGATTATAGTTTATAATCTTGGATTGAACTCAATCGTTCATTGTTGAAATAAAGAGGTGAAACACACATGAGTAAAATGAGAGCAGAACGCGTTGGTGAACAACTCAAACAAGAGTTGATGGATATTATTAATAATAAAGTGAAAGATCCGAGAATCGGATTTTTAACAATCACTGACGTACAAGTCACAAATGATTTATCTCAAGCTAAAGTCTACTTGACTGTATTAGGTAAAGAAAAAGAAGTAGACGATACGTTTAAAGCTTTAGAAAAAGCACGCGGCTTTATTAAAGCTGAATTAGGTTCAAGACTTCGTCTAAGAACCGTTCCAGAATTATACTTCGAATATGATCACTCAATCGAGTATGGTAATAAAATCGAAAAAATGATTCAAGATCTTCATAAGAAAGATTGATTCAATGAAGTTGAAGGCAGCTATGCATGATGCATGGCTGTTTTTTTATGGATTGATGTACATAGATTATGATGTTTAGACTCATACTGATTTAGTATACCTATATTTCATTTTGAATTTAATGTAAAATAGTAAAGGTATGACAGAGAGAAGAGGTGTAGTTGATGGAGGGTATTTTACCTGTATTTAAAGATCGTGGTTTAACCAGCCATGATGTTGTATTTAAATTACGTAAAATTTTACATACTAAAAAAGTGGGCCACACGGGCACACTAGATCCAGAAGTAAATGGAGTCTTACCGATTTGTGTGGGTGGTGCGACTAAAGTCAGTGACTATATTATGGAAATGGGTAAGGCATATCAAGCAACGGTTACGATGGGTGTCAGTACAACGACAGAAGATCAGACGGGTGACGTGTTGGAGACGAAAGCAGTCAGCAAAGAAATGACCGCTGACAAAATCGATGAAGCAATCTTATCCTTTGTAGGTGAAATCGAACAAATTCCGCCGATGTATTCTTCTGTAAAAGTAAACGGACGTAAACTTTATGAATATGCGCGTAATAATGAAACAGTAGAACGTCCGAAGCGTAAGGTGCGTATCTATGAAATCGAACGCAATTCAGAGATTCGTTATGAAAATCAAACATGTTCATTCGATATCTTTATTCGCTGCGGTAAAGGGACGTATATCAGAACATTAGCGACAGATATCGGGAAAGCTTTAGGTTATCCGGCACATATGTCTCAATTAACACGTGTCGAAAGCGGCGGATTTTCACTTGATGAAAGTTTAACTTTAGAGCAAATTGATGCATTATATAAGCAAGAAGCATTACAGGAAAAGCTATTTCCGATAGAATATGGTTTGAAAGGGTTGCCACATATACAAGTTGACGATCCGAAGATTAAAACACGTATTTTAAATGGACAGAAATTTTATAAACATGAATTTTCTGAAGTGATAGATGCAGTAACAGTGATGGAAGATAAAGCTACAGGCAAAGCATTAGCACTTTATATTCCACATGCTGATAAACCGAATGAAATCAAACCTAAAAAGGTATTTAATTAAAGGAGCATCGCAAAATGAAAGTTATTGAAGTTACACATCCAATTCAACCTGAGCAATATATACAAGAAGACGTTGCGATGGCATTAGGATTTTTTGATGGCTTGCATAAAGGTCATGCACAAGTTTTTCACACGTTAAATGAGGTTGCGAAAAAGCATGATTTAAAAAAAGCCGTTATGACTTTTGATCCGCATCCATCGGTTGTATTGAATCCAAAACAAAAAAGAACGGATTATTTAACACCATTAAGTGATAAAATCGAGATTTTAGAGGCTTACCATATCGATTATGTGATTATTGTCAATTTCACATCAAAATTTGCGGATGTTTCGATTGATGAGTTTGTGAATGAATACTTGATTTCAAATCATGTAAAAGAAGTTGTGGCTGGCTTTGATTTTACATTCGGCAAACATGGTAAAGGTAATATGTCTGTACTTCAAGAATTAAAAACACACTTTAATACAACGATTGTGAGCAAACAAGAAATGTTCTCTGAGAAAATATCAACAACTGAAATTAGAAAAGCATTAAAAGAAGGCGACTTGCAGAAAGCGAATGATGAACTTGGTTACCGTTATCGCATTAAGGGAACTGTTGTTCAAGGTGAAAAACGCGGCAGAACAATCGGGTTCCCAACTGCGAATATTGAACCAAGTGATGATTATGTCTTACCTAAAAAAGGCGTATATGCGGTCAGCTTAGCAATTGGTACAGAACAACGTATTTATAGAGGCGTATGCAATGTTGGGGTAAAACCAACCTTCCACGACCCTAAAAAGTCTCATGTCGTTATCGAAGTTAATATCTTTGATTTTGATGAAGACATTTATGGTGAACGCGTAATCGTATTCTGGCATCATTACTTAAGACCAGAAGTGAAATTTGATGGCATTGATCCGCTTGTGGAACAAATGAATAAAGATAAAGAACAAGCGAAATATTTATTATCGGTTGATTTCGGGGATGAAGTATCTTATAATATTTAAGGTCGGAAAGATTACACATGTTGTAATCTAAGTATTATTAAAAACAGTCCTCACTCTTGGCAGGTCGATACTCCGACGCCTGACTCAGACTGAGGAGACTAAATTATTAAAGGAGGAAATTGACTATGGCAATTTCACAAGAACGTAAAGACGAATTAATCAAACAATACCGTGTACACGAAACAGACACAGGTTCACCAGAAGTACAAATCGCAGTATTAACTGCTGAAATCAACGCTTTAAACGAACACTTACGTACACACAAAAAAGACCACCACTCACGTCGTGGCTTATTAAAAATGGTAGGTCGTCGTAGACATTTATTAAACTACTTACGTAAAAAAGATATTCAACGTTACCGTGAATTAATCAAATCATTAGGTATCCGTCGTTAATCTTTTCACTTAAGTAAAACGCTGATACCAGTTAGAGGAAAGGACCATCGTTGGTTGCTTTCCTTTTTTTATAGCTTAGATACGAATGTGCGTATAAAAGTAATCATGTAAATGATATGATAGAATTATTAATGTAAAAGAGGTAGTAAGAGAAAGGAGATTCCTAATGTCTCAAGACAAGAAAGTGTTTAAGACCGAATGGGCAAACCGTCCGTTAACAATTGAAACTGGGCAGATGGCAAAACAAGCAAACGGTGCGGTACTCGTACGTTATGGGGATACAGTTGTATTATCTACTGCAACAGCATCAAAAGAACCGCGTGATGGTGATTTCTTCCCATTAACAGTCAACTATGAAGAAAAAATGTATGCTGCAGGTAAAATTCCTGGGGGATTCAAAAAACGTGAAGGACGTCCAGCTGATGAAGCAACGTTAACTGCCCGTCTGATTGACAGACCAATCCGTCCGTTATTCCCGAAAGGTTATCGTCATGATGTACAAATCATGAATATCGTATTAAGTGCTGATCCAGATTGCTCACCAGAAATGGCTGCAATGATCGGTTCATCAATGGCATTAAGCGTATCAGATATCCCATTCCAAGGTCCGATTGCAGGGGTAAATGTCGGTTATGTCGATGGTCAATATGTGATTAACCCGACTGTTGAACAAAAAGAACAATCTCGTTTAGACTTAGAAGTTGCGGGCCATAAAGACGCAGTCAACATGGTTGAAGCAGGCGCAAGCGAGATTACTGAAAAAGAAATGTTAGATGCGATTTTCTTCGGTCACGATGAAATTAAACGTTTAGTTGCGTTCCAAGAGGAAATTATTGATTACCTTAAACCAGAGAAATCAGAATTTGTACCGGTTGAACGTGACGCAGAGGTAGAAGAAAAAGTAACTGCGTTAACACAAGAAAAAGGTTTGAAAGAAGCAATTCAAACTTTCGATAAAAAAGAACGTGAAGAAAATATCGACGCAGTTCGCGACGAAATTGTTGCGTTATTTGAAGATGAAGAAGATCCGGAAAATGAAGCGGTACTTTCTGAAGTCAATGCAATCTTAAATGATTTAGTGAAAGAAGAAGTTCGTCGACAAATAGCAGATGAAAAAGTGCGTCCGGATGGACGTAAACCAGACGAAATTCGTCCGTTAGAATCTGAAGTTGGTTTATTACCGCGCGCACATGGTTCAGGTCTATTCACACGTGGTCAAACACAAGCGTTATCTGTATTGACATTAGGCGCATTAAGCGAATATCAATTTATTGACGGTTTAGGACCAGAAGTTGAAAAACGCTTTATGCATCACTATAACTTCCCTAACTTCTCAGTAGGGGAAACAGGTCCAGTACGTGCACCAGGACGTCGTGAAATCGGACATGGTGCATTAGGAGAACGCGCTTTAAAATATATTATTCCTGATACACAAGATTTCCCTTACACTGTACGTATTGTCAGTGAAGTGCTTGAATCTAACGGTTCATCATCACAAGCATCAATTTGCGGTTCAACACTTGCGTTAATGGATGCCGGTGTGCCTATTAAAGCACCTGTAGCTGGTATTGCGATGGGTCTAGTCACACGTGATGATAACTATACAATTCTTACAGATATCCAAGGTATGGAAGATGCTTTAGGTGACATGGACTTCAAAGTTGCCGGTACAAAAGACGGTATCACAGCAATCCAAATGGATATCAAAATTGATGGTTTAACGAGAGAAATCATTGAAGAAGCTTTAGAGCAAGCACGTGTTGGTCGTTTATCAATTTTAGAGCATATGCTTCAAACAATTGATCAACCAAGACCAGAATTAAGTGCCTATGCACCTAAAGTTGAAACAATGACAATCAAACCAGATAAAATCAGAGATGTCATTGGACCTGGCGGTAAGAAAATTAACGAAATCATTGATGAAACAGGTGTTAAACTGGATATCGAACAAGATGGTACTATCTTTATCGGTGCAGTTGATCAAGCAATGATTAATCGTGCGCGTGAAATTATTGAAGAAATTACACGTGAAGCAGAAGTCGGTCAAACATATAATGCGAAAGTAAAACGTATTGAAAAATACGGTGCATTTGTGGAATTATTCCCAGGCACTGATGCGTTATTACACATCTCACAAATTGCGAATGAACGTATTAATAAAGTAGAAGATGTATTGAAAATCGGCGATGCTATTGAAGTTAAAGTTACAGAAATTGATAGCAAAGGCCGTGTGAATGCATCACACCGCGTATTGTTAAACAAAGAAGACTAATAGCATAATAGATTCAATAAGAAGAATGCTTGTACAACTTAATGTTGCTGCACAAGCATTCTTTTATACATATGAAGGGTTTATCTTCAAGCAGACTCTTAGTTAGTGTACATTAAAAAGAATTTAACTTATAATATAGAGTGAATACTTATATGGTCGGGGATTATAAATAGGAGGAGAAAAATTGAATTTAGTAAAGAAAAAGAATAATGATATCCGCATCATCCCGCTTGGCGGCGTGGGTGAAATTGCGAAAAATATGTATATCGTTGAAGTCGACGATGAAATGTTTATGTTGGATGCAGGTCTTATGTTCCCAGAAGACGAAATGCTGGGTGTCGACATTGTTATTCCAGATATCCAATATGTCATTGAAAATAAAGATAAATTAAAAGGAATCTTCTTATCGCATGGCCATGAGCATGCGATCGGTGCAGTCAGCTATGTGTTAGAGAAAGTAGATGCACCTGTCTATGGTTCTAAATTGACACTTGCGTTAGTCAAAGAAAATATGAAAGAACGTAAAATTGATAAGAAGGTTAGATATTATACAGTCAACAATGAATCTGTGATGCGTTTTAAAAATGTGAATGTATCATTCTTTAATACGTCACACAGTATTCCAGATAGTTTAGGTATCACGATTCATACGTCATATGGTGCAATTGTGTATACAGGTGAATTTAAATTTGACCAAAGTTTACAAGGCAATTATGCGCCAGACCTTAAGAAAATGACTGAAATTGGTGAAGAGGGTGTCTTTGCGTTAATCAGTGATTCAACAGAAGCAGAGAAACCAGGCTACAATACACCTGAAAATGTGATTGAGTCTCACATGCTAGATGCATTTACAAAAGTCAACGGCAGATTGATTGTGTCTTGTTATGCATCTAACTTTATCAGAATTCAACAAGTGTTGAATATTGCGAGCAAATTAAATCGTAAAGTGTCATTCTTAGGTCGTTCATTAGAAACGTCATTTAATATTGCACGTAAAATGGGATACTTTGATATTCCTAAAGAATTGTTAATTCCAATTAATGAAGTTAAAAACTATCCGAAGAATGAAGTGGTAATTATTGCGACAGGCATGCAAGGAGAACCTGTTGAAGCATTAAATCAAATGGCACGCCAAAAACATAAAATTATGAATATCGAGCCAGGAGATTCAGTCTTCTTAGCAATGACAGCTTCAGCTAACATGGAAGTCATTATCGGTGATACGCTAAATGAATTAGCGCGTGCCGGTGCAGATATAATTCCAAACAATAAGAAAATCCACGCATCAAGTCATGGTTGCATGGAAGAACTCAAAATGATGCTTAACATCATGAAGCCTGAATACTTTATCCCTGTCCAAGGCGAGTTCAAAATGCAGATTGCTCATGCAAAATTAGCGGCAGAAGCAGGCGTTGCACCTGAAAAGATTTTCTTAGCTGAAAAAGGTGACGTGTTAAACTTTGACGGCGAAGACATGATTTTAAATGAAAAAGTAGAGTCAGGCAACGTATTAATTGATGGTATCGGTGTCGGAGATGTCGGTAATATTGTTTTACGTGACCGTCATTTATTAGCAGAAGATGGTATTTTCATTGCGGTTGTGACATTAGATCCGAAAACAAGACAAATTGCGGCTGGACCTGAAATTCAATCACGTGGTTTCGTCTATGTTAGAGAAAGTGAAGAATTGCTTAAAGAAGCGGAAGAAAAAGTACGTGAAATTGTTGAGCAAGGACTTCAAGAACGTCGTATTGAATGGTCTGAAATCAAGCAAAACATGCGCGATAAAATCAGCAAATTGTTGTTTGAAAACACAAAACGTCGTCCAATGATTATCCCAATTATTTCTGAAGTTTAATTAAAGGTCTGCAAGATGAACATACAAGAATGCTATGGTGTGCAAAGATGCGTACCATAGCATTTCATCGTATAGCTCATATTTTAGAAGTTGAACTATGTGGGTTAAACGTAAAATGTTAAAATAGAGGGATAGTCAGTTTAGTATGTGTACAGATACATTATGTGTTTGTACGCATGATACATATTCACTAAGACATATTTTATGGAAAAGAAGGTGTATGTTTTGGCACAAAGAAAGAAAAGAACAACAAATACGAAACGTAAAACGACATCAAGACGAAAAAATACAAAGAAAAAACAAAATGAAGCCCCCTTACGTTATATTGCTGCGATTATTACGGTTGTACTTGTTGTTCTAGGTGCCTTCCAATTAGGAATAATCGGAAGAGTAATTGATACCCTTTTCAATTACTTATTTGGCAATAGCAGATATTTAACTTATATCCTTGTGATATTAGCTACAGGCTTTTTAGCGTATAATGCTAAGTTGCCGAAGACAAGAAGATTAACGGGCTCAATAGTGTTACAAGTGGCTTTGTTATTCGCAACACAATTATATTTAGTCTTTACGAAAGGAGCCATGGGTGACCGTGAACCTGTGATTTCTTATGTATATCGTCAGTATGATAAAACACATTTTCCAAACTTTGGCGGCGGTGTGTTGGGTTATTATTTAGTCCATTTTACGATACCGTTAGTTTCAATTGTAGGTGTTGTCATCTTAACGTTACTGCTGTTTATTTCTAGTTTTATTTTATTATCTAAACGCCGTCATCGTGATGTGGCGAAAATTTTCTTAGAAAAATTAAAATCAGGCAGTGAACAGGCAGCTGTACATAGAAAAGAACGTAAAGCACGTCAAGCTGAGCGTGCAGAAGAAAAACAACGTCGTAAAGAAGAAAAAGCCGCTGAACGTGCACAACAAGAAGACGAAGTAATAGACGTCAGCGACTTTACTGAAGTGCCCATGTCAGAGACTGAGAAGCAAGAAGCTGCGATTCCAATTTTTGGTGATGATCAAAAAGAAGAGACGCCAAAACCAGCTGAACCTAGACAACCAGAACCAACACCATCACCTAAGAGAAAGCGTGAAAAACGTCAATTGGTTGATCGTGATGCGACAGAAACAGCTGAAGATATGAGCAGTATTTCAGAAGCGGGTGAAGTTGAAAATTCAGATTATCAATTACCGCCGCTCTCTATTTTGAACGAACCTGTGAAACAAAAAACAACGTCACGTGCTGAAGTTCAAAAGAAAGGCCGCTTGTTAGAAAATACTTTGAAAAACTTTAATGTCAATGCGAAAGTGACACAAATCAAAATTGGCCCAGCCGTAACACAATATGAAGTACAACCGGCACAAGGGGTTAAAGTCAGCAAGATTGTAAACTTGCATAATGATATTGCGTTAGCTTTAGCAGCAAAAGATGTTCGTATTGAAGCACCGATTCCTGGACGTTCAGCAGTGGGGATTGAAGTACCGAATGATAAAATCGCAATCGTTTCATTAAAAGAAGTCTTAGATGAAAAATTCCCTTCTAAGAATAAATTAGAGGTAGGTTTGGGTAGAGATATATCAGGCGAACCTATCAGTGTAGAATTAAATAAAATGCCGCACTTGCTTGTGGCAGGCTCAACAGGCAGCGGTAAATCGGTATGTATCAATGGTATTATTACAAGTATTTTGTTGAATGCGAAGCCGCATGAAGTAAAACTCATGCTAATTGATCCAAAAATGGTAGAATTGAATGTATATAACGGTATTCCGCATTTATTAATTCCAGTCGTTACAAATCCTCATAAAGCATCACAAGCTTTAGAAAAGGTTGTAGCCGAAATGGAACGTCGTTATGATTTATTCCAACATACGGGTACTAGAAATATTGAAGGCTACAATGAATATATGAAACGTCAAAATGAGGAATTAGATGAAAAACAATCATTATTGCCTTATATTGTCGTTATTGTAGATGAGTTAGCCGACTTAATGATGGTCGCAGGTAAAGATGTGGAAAATGCGATTCAACGTATCACACAAATGGCACGTGCTGCAGGTATTCACTTAATTATCGCGACACAACGCCCATCTGTGGATGTCATTACTGGTTTAATCAAGAACAACATTCCATCACGTATTGCCTTTGCGGTCAGCTCCCAAACCGACTCTCGTACGATTATTGACAGAGGGGGCGCTGAGAAGTTATTAGGTAAAGGGGACATGTTGTACTTTGGTAATGGCGGTTCGATTCAAACACGTATCCAAGGTGCTTTCTTAAGTGATCAAGAGGTACAAAATGTCGTGAACTTTGTCATTGATCAGCAAAAAGCCAACTATGTGAAAGAAATGGAACCAGGTACCACACCTGAAGGCGGAGAAAAGAAAAGTGAAGACCCGTTATATGAGGAAGCTTATCAATTTATTGTTGAACAGCAAAAAGCGAGTACATCCCTTTTACAACGTCAATTCAGAATCGGTTATAACCGTGCGTCGCGTTTAATGGATGATTTAGAAAACAACCAAGTAATTGGGCCACAACGTGGTAGTAAACCACGACAAGTATTAGTGGATATAGATAATGGTGAGGTGTAATGATGACAAATACGAATTCGATATACAGAATTAAAGAATGGATACTAAATGAAATTGAAGAAGGCAAATTGCTGCCGGGTGATCCGGTTCCAAGTACTTTATCAATCGCCAGAGAAGTCAACGCAAAAACAGATGATGTATATGATGCAGTGGATGAACTTATTACGGAACAAGTTTTAACGCAAAACTTTGAGGCAACAGCGAGTGTTAAAACACCTCAGCCTTTCTTTTATCCGCTTGATAAGTTGTTAAGTATCAGCAAGATGATAGAAAACGAAGGTTATACAGCTGGAACAATCTTTATGAATTTGGATCAGCAGCCTGCAAGTATGTATGACCGTAAAGCACTTAATTTAAATGAAGGTGAATTTGTGACTCTGATTGAAAGAATCAGAACAGCTGACGGCAGACCGGTGGTCTATTGTCTAGATAAGGTCGCAACCAATTATTTGACTTGTGCGGCATTCCAAGCACATGATGAATCGATTTTAACCGCAATTAAAGCCTATGCTGATATTCATATTGCTTATTCAGAAACTGAAATTGAATCGGTCAGTTATGAACCTAAAGTGTCAGAAGCTTTAGAGTCAGCGCCGAATGAAGCGTTAATGTTATTAAGACAAATTCATTATGACCATCAAAATAGACCGATTCTATATTCATATAATTATTTCAAGAGTGAAGTAGTCAAATTCAAAACAATACGTAAAACTGATGAAAATTAAGAAAGGGTGTGACAGTGTGAGTCAACAACACAATCATACAGAACCGCGCATTAAAGTGATGCCGACAGATAAATTCAAAACGACAATTATCACATTCAAATTTATGGCACCACTGGATGAAGAAACAATGACTGCGCGCGCATTGTTAAGTAAATTACTGGTCAGAGCAACGAAAAAATGGCCGACAGACAAGGCGTTCAATAGAAAACTTTCAGAATTATACGGCGCCTATGTCAACAGCTTTGTGACGAAATTCAAAGATAAACATGTCATCACAATTACATTAGAAATCGTAAATGAAAGATACTTAAAACATAAGGACCCTTTATTTGATGAAGGTTTAGCTTTACTGCAACAAATTTTATATCATCCGTTAGTTGAAAATGAACGTTTCAATGATACGTTTGTGACACAAGAAAAAACATTATTGAAAAAGAAATTAGAAGCAATCAACGATAATAAAGCACAACTGGCTTTCTTAAAATTGATGAAAAACATGTTTGGCGATCAACCTTATAGTTATTTAGCATCAGGTTTAATCGAACATATACCTCAAATCACACCAGAATTGTTATATCATACATACCAATCCATGTTAGAAAACGATGATTGTGCTGTTTATGTTGTAGGTAATGTTGATTCAAATGAAGTCACAAACAAAATCAAACAACTGTTTGATATTCAACCATTACAACAAGTTTCTTCAGTGATTCAAGCACAACGTTCTAAAGATGAGTTACCGCAAACGATTGTGGAATATGATGAGATTGACCAAGCAAAATTAAATATTGGTTATCGCTTTAATACGTATTATGGACAACCGGATTACTATACATTTGTAGTCTTCAATACAATGTTTGGCGGCGATCCATCATCTGTTTTATTCAATGAGGTGCGTGAAAAACAAAGCCTAGCTTATTCTGTGCACTCACAAATTGATGGCAAAAACGGCTATATGTTCGTATTGAGCGGTGTTTCAGCAGAGAAATACGAAGTTGCAAAAGATACGATTTTAGCGGAATTCGAGAAATTCCAACGTGGTGAATTCAGCGAAGAAAAATTAGAACTTGCGAAGAAGATTTTAATTTCACAACGTAATGAATCACAAGATCGTCCAAAAAGTATGGTTGAAATTGCGCATAATCAAATCCTACTGCCAAAAGATTTAACAAATGGCAATTACGGACAAAAAATCCATGATGTGACGAAAGAAGATGTGATTCACTTAACACAAAGTGCCATCCTAGATACGATTTATGTGTTGACGAAGGAGGATGAAGCCTAAATGAAGAAACGTTATTATGAATTGATCGATGAAACTGTATATGAATCACAAATGGATAACGGTTTGAAACTGTTTATTATTCCTAAGCCAGGATTCCAAAAGACTTTTGTTACATATACAACACAATTCGGATCATTAGATAGTAAATTCAAACCTTTAAACAGTGATGAATTTGTGACTGTACCAGATGGTGTAGCACATTTCTTAGAACATAAATTATTTGAAAAAGAAGAAGGCGATTTATTTACTGACTTTGCGGAAGATAACGCACAAGTGAACGCCTTTACAAGCTTTGATCGTACAAGCTACTTATTCAGCGCAACATCAAATGTTGAGTCTAATATTTTACGCTTGATGAATATGGTTGAAACACCTTATTTCACTGAAGCAACAGTGGAAAAAGAAAAAGGGATTATCGCAGAAGAAATTAAAATGTATCAAGAACAACCAGGCTATAAATTAATGTTCAATACGTTACGTGCCATGTATAAACAACATCCAGTTAAAGTGGATATTGCTGGAAGTGTTGAAAGTATTTATGAAATTACGAAAGATGATTTATATCTGTGCTATGAAACGTTCTATCACCCATCAAATATGGTAATGTTTGTCGTAGGTAATGTAGAACCTGAACGTATTCATGACTTGATTCGTGATCATGAAGCGAAACGCGCATTAACTGCACAACCTGAAATCGTGAGAGACAGTTTAGAAGAGCCAGAAGCAGTACAGCAAACTAAAGTAGTTGAGGAAATGAATATCCAAATTCCAAGATTAATGCTGGGCTTTAAAAATGTACCGCAACAGGCATCTAAAGAAGTCTTTATGCAGCGTGATATCGAAATGACTTTCTTCTTTGAAATGGTATTAGGAGAAGAAACAGATTTCTATCAAAGCTTATTAAATCAAGGATTAATTGATGATACATTCGGTTACCAATTTGTGTTAGAACCGTCGTATAGTTTCTCTTTAATTACAAGTTCAACACCTGACCCAGATAAATTGAAAGCCATGTTATTGGATGAATTAAAAGCCAAAGTTGGAAAATTGGAAGATGAAGAAGCTTTTGAATTGTTGAAAAAACAATTCATCGGAGAGTTTGTTTCTAGCTTAAATTCACCAGAATACATCGCAAACCAATATACAAAACTTTATTTCGAAGGTGTCAGCTTATTTAATATGTTAGATATTGTAGACAGTATTACGCTAGAAAGTATTAATGAAACAGCAGTGAAAAGTTTAAACTTTGATCAAATTGCTGACAGCAGACTGGAGATTAAGAAATAAATGAAAGCATTAGTCATTGGAGGTTCCGGGTCTATCGGTTCTGCGATTGTGGAACGATTATTGTCAGATGGCTATGAGGTGATTGTGCATTATCATCATGCTGCTCTTGATCAGTTGATGACGAAGTACGAAGGACAAGATGTCTCGTTTGTTCAAGCGGATTTAACTGACACGTTGGATGTTGAATCAGCATTTTCATTTATCCATAATTTAGATGTCTTAGTCTATGCGGCAGGGCGCAGTTTATATGGGATGTTTCAAGATATGACGGCAGATATAATTGATACATGTTATCGGTTGAATGTAAAGCATATGATGCTGATTACGCGTTATTTCTTAGACCAATTAAGAGCAAGTCGTCATGGTCGAATCATTGTTATCTCTTCTATTTGGGGAGAAACAGGTGCGAGCATGGAAACGATATACTCTGCGATGAAAGCTGCGCAAATCGGATTTGTTAAAGCATTGAGTCAAGAACTTGCGATGACCAATGTTACAGTGAATGCTGTTACGCCGGGTATGGTCAGCGGTCATATGGCTGATGAATTTGAACCATCTGAGTTAGCAGCCATCATTGATGAATTGCCGCAACAACGTATGGTCACACCAGAGGAAGTCGCACATACGTGTGCCTATCTTTATGATAAGCGCGCACAAAGTGTGACGGGTACCGTGCAAAAAGTAAATGGCGGTTGGTATATTTAGGTATGAATTCCATATTCATCTACTTTGAGATAATGTATAATGTAGATATCTTTCAATTCTATTGAAAATTAGTATGTATCACTTCATTCTGATGAATTCTATATGTTGTTGAACTAAGGGGCGTGTTAAAACATGATAGCACCAGAAAGAAAAATTGAATGGTATTTAGAATATGAAATTACCTTTAACCGTGCTGGACTTTTAGGAGATGTCGCAAGTCTATTAGGGATGATGGGGATTAGTATTGTGACGATTAATGGTGTCGATCAAAATCGACGTGGTCTATTAATTCGTGCAGATAGTCTAGACAAAATGCGACGCTTTGAAGATATTGTAAGTCAAATTGATGAGATTTCGATTACCAAAATGCGTAAACCGCAGTTACGTGATCGTTTAGCTGTCAGACATGGACGTTATATTAAACAAGATGCTGATGATAAGAAGACCTTCAGATTTGAACGTGAAGATTTAGGTTTGCTTGTGGACTTTTTAGCAGAGATCTTTAAAGAAGAAGGGCATAAACTGATCGGTATCCGCGGAATGCCGCGTGTAGGTAAAACGGAATCTATCGTAGCAGGCAGTGTCTGTGCACATAAACGTTGGTTGTTTATCAGTTCAACTTTGATTAAACAAACAATACGTAACTCTCTGTTAAAAGGAGAGTACGGTCCAGAACATGTTTATATTATAGATGGCGCAGTTACCGCAAGGGAGAATGATCCTAAACACCGTCATCTAGTTGATGAAGTGATGGCTTTACCAGCCATTAAAGTAGTAGAGCATCCAGATTTATTTGTAGAGTCTTGTGATTATCAGTTAGATGATTTTGATTATATTATCGAATTAAGAGAAACTGAAGACCAAGAAATTAAATATGAACATATGAAACAACAAACAGTTAAAAGTAAGAATAACTTAGATTTCGGTAATTCCTTTGATGATTTTGGCGGAGGATTCGGATTTTTTGAATAATGTTTCAAGGAGTGTCAAAACATGAGCAATACAATCGGACAGACATTAAAAGGTAAAAGAGAACGCTTAGGCATGACGTTAAATGAGTTAGAGTCAAAGACTAAAGTAAAACGAGAAACTTTGACGCTTATTGAAGCGAATGACTTTAATGCGCTTTCTAACCCGAATTATGCAGAAGGTATTATTGAAAAATATGCGAAAGCAGTGAATACTGACGCTTCTATTCTGATTGCTCATCATCAAGAGGAACTGCCGGATTCTACGGATAGTCACTATGAGGAAACAATTGAACAATTCAGCAGCACAAACCCGCCAGATTATAAAACACAAAGTAAAGATTCTAAGCAATTGGTTGTTTGGCTCAGCGGCTTTATTGTGGCAACATTAGCATTATGGGTGGCAGCAGTATTCTTATTATAATATAGCAAGAAAAGAGGAAATGTTTATGAATCTACCCAATCAGATAACTATCTTCAGGGTAATTTTAATACCGGTATTTATTCTTTTTGCGTTAGTCGATTTCGGCTTCGGCAATATGACATTTATCGGAAGTCATTCTATTCGTATTGAGTTCTTTATCAGTGGTTTGATTTTTATCATCGCATCATTGAGTGACTTTGCGGATGGATACTTAGCACGTAAATGGAACTTAGTCACAAACATGGGGAAATTCTTAGATCCGCTTGCGGACAAATTGTTAGTAGCGAGTGCCTTAATCGTATTAGTTGAATTAGGTTTAACAAATTCAGTCGTAGCGATTATTATCATCGCACGTGAATTTGCAGTTACTGGATTACGTTTACTGCAAATTGAACAAGGTTTCGTCAGCGCAGCAGGTCAATTAGGTAAGATTAAAACAGCTGTTACAATGGTAGCACTTGTTTGGATTTTACTGGGTGAACCGCTTGTGGCATGGATTGGATTCCCAATTGGACAAGTATTGTTATACATCGGTGTATTCTTTACGATTCTTTCAGGTATTGAATACTTCTACAAAGGCAGAGATGTATTTAAAAAACAATCATAAGTTACATCAACAAAAGAGTGGCATAGATATAGTGGTGAACACAGTGCATATGAGTTCACAAATCACTATGTTTATGCCACTCTTATATTTGTATAGAATAAACTTAGATTTTCGAAGGTAATGGAGGAAATTTTATGAAAATTTCTATTATAGCAGTAGGGTCAGAACTCTTACTCGGCCAAATACTAAATACAAATGCGAAGTTTCTGTCGCAACTATTTAATGGTGTAGGCTTAAATGTAGTAGAACAAGCGGTAATTGGTGATAATGAAGCCAGATTAGAACGCTTATTACGTCAATCTTTAGAGGTCAATGATACCATCGTGATGACAGGCGGGCTAGGTCCGACGAAAGATGATTTGACGAAACATACTGTAGCCAAAGTATTAGGACGCGACTTGGTTACGGATGAAACAGCATTAGACTATATTGAAAATTACTTTAAAGATCAAAAGCAAGAAATGAGTGAAAATAATAAACAACAAGCCCTAGTAATTGAAGGGGCAACAGTGCTGCCCAATAAAGTAGGTATGGCCCCAGGTATGTTAGTTGAACAAGACGGCAAACGTATTGTGTTAATGCCGGGACCTCCTAAAGAGATGCAGCCGATGGCAGAGGAAGAATTATTGCCATTATTGATGGAGGAAAATGGAACAATTTTCTCAGAGCAACTTAAATTTGCGGGTATCGGAGAATCACGTGTTGAAACGGAACTCATGGATTTAATTGATAATCAATCCAACCCGACAATCGCACCTCTAGCAGGTTCACATGAAGTGAAAATACGTGTGACAGCGAGCGGACCTGATGAAGCAACTTGTAAAACATTGATTGAACCCGTCAAAGCGGACATTTTAAATCGTATCGGTAAGTATTATTTTGGCTCTGATGAAACAACAATTGAACAAGCTACTTTAGAAAAAGTACCAGGTACATTTGCGATATACGATGGCGTGACATCAGGTGAAGTCTATTCTAGATTAAAAGAGGACGACACAATTGATAAATTAAGAGGTATGTTGATCGATGATGTAATCTTTGTAGAGCACGATTTAGATATCAAAGCGCGTTTGAAATCAGGTGCTGAACAAGTTCGCAAATTGTATCAAACAGATATCGGTGTTGCCTTATTGCATGAGGAAGACCAAGTCTATTTAGGTGTACTAACAGAAGATGACTTCAAAATAGAAAGTTTTATTATGACGCAAAAAAGGAATTTAATTAAACATAGAACGCCAAACTATGTCTATATCCGTTTGATAAATATGTTTTCTGAGTAGAGATTAACTGAAAAAATGTATTTATAAGTACGGGTGTTCGGTTGGATGTAGCTTAAAATGATAAATAACCGAACAAATATTCGTTTATTTCTTGTAATTCAGGATAGAAACCTGTATAGTATTAATTAAGATAAATTTGAGAAGATATCTCGAATAGGAGGCCAGACATTGAATAATGAACGTCAAAAAGCGCTAGATACTGTTATTAAGAATATGGAGAAATCGTTTGGTAAGGGTGCGGTTATGAAGTTAGGCGATAACAAAGCACGCCGTGTTTCAAGTGTATCAAGCGGTTCTGTTACATTAGATAACGCTTTAGGAGTAGGCGGATACCCTAAAGGAAGAATTGTAGAAATATATGGACCAGAAAGTTCTGGTAAAACAACAGTTGCATTGCATGCGATTGCGGAAGTACAAAAACAAGGCGGCATTGCGGCATTTATCGATGCTGAGCATGCGTTAGACCCTGTCTATGCAGAAGCATTAGGTGTAGATATCAACAACTTATACCTTTCACAACCTGACCACGGGGAACAAGGTTTAGAGATTGCTGAAGCCTTTGTACGTAGTGGTGCAGTGGACATTATTGTTGTTGACTCAGTTGCAGCATTAACACCGAAAGCTGAAATTGAAGGTGAAATGGGAGATACACATGTTGGTTTACAAGCACGTTTGATGTCTCAAGCATTACGTAAACTTTCAGGTGCTATTTCTAAATCAAATTGTACAGCGATTTTCATCAACCAAATTCGTGAAAAAGTCGGTGTTATGTTCGGTAACCCTGAAACAACACCAGGTGGACGTGCATTGAAGTTCTACAGCTCAGTTCGTTTAGAAGTACGTCGTGCTGAACAATTAAAACAAGGTCAAGAAATCGTCGGTAACCGTACTAAAATTAAAGTCGTTAAAAACAAAGTTGCACCTCCATTCAGAGTGGCAGAAGTGGACATTATGTACGGACAAGGTATTTCTAAAGAAGGCGAATTAATCGACTTAGGTGTCGAACATGATATCGTAGATAAATCAGGCGCTTGGTATTCTTACAATGGCGAACGTATGGGTCAAGGTAAAGAAAATGTTAAAAATTACTTGAAAGAGCATCCTGATGTGAAAGCAGACATCGATCAAAAATTACGTCAAAAATTGGGTATCTTTGATGGCGATGTTGAAGAGAAAGAAGAAAAAGAAGCAGAAAAAAATAATGAAAATGCATCATTATTTGAAGAAGAATAGCATTGATTTTATAAACCTGGACATAGCTTCCAGGTTTTTCTTTTTGCGGTGTAATTGTGAAGGTTATGTAAACTATTAGCCTTGACACTACTCATGTTAAAAAAGTACAATTGGTATGTATGATTCTTATATAACTTCATATAATCATATTGAAATCGATATACAAATAAACAAAATCCTAGAAAAAGGAGGTGTTTGTGTGAATTTATTAACCCTCCTACTCATTTTGCTGGGTTGTATTCTAGGAGTTGTTGTAGGGTATATAGTTGCCCAAAAAGTTTTGCACGACAAACAAGTGCAAGCTAAACAAACTGCAGATGATATTATCAATCAGGCGAACAAAGAAGCAGAGAATCTCAAGAAAGAGAGATTACTTGAGGCGAAAGAAGAAAATCAACGTTTAAAAGAACAAACAGAAAATGAACTTCGAGAAATACGTGGAAATCTTCAAAAACAAGAGACCCGCCTTCTTCAAAAAGAAGATAACTTAGATCGTAAATCTGATCTTTTAGACAAAAAAGATGAGATTTTAGAACAAAAAGAGTCGAAAATTGAAGAAAAACAACAACAAGTAGATGCAAAAGAGAGTAGTGTTCAATCCATAATAATGAAGCACGAACAAGAATTAGAACGCATCTCCGGTCTCACACGTGAAGAAGCTATCAAAGAACAGTTTCAACGTGTTGAAGAAGAACTGTCACAAGATATTGCAGTACTTGTTAAAGAAAAGGAACTTGAAGCGAAAGAAAAAGTTGATAAAACCGCGAAAGAATTGTTGGCGACTACAGTTCAGCGCTTAGCAGCAGAACATACGTCAGAGTCAACAGTGTCGGTAGTCAACTTGCCGAATGATGAAATGAAAGGTCGAATTATTGGTCGTGAAGGCCGTAACATTCGTACTTTAGAAACATTGACGGGTATTGATTTAATTATAGATGATACACCAGAAGCGGTTATATTATCAGGCTTTGATCCTATTCGACGAGAAATTGCACGCACAGCTTTAGTCAACCTAGTTTCAGACGGTCGGATTCATCCGGGTCGTATTGAAGACATGGTAGAAAAAGCACGTAAAGAAGTAGATGATATTATCCGAGATGCTGGTGAACAAGCGACATTTGAAATTAACGTTCATAACATGCATCCTGACCTTGTTAAAATACTTGGTCGACTTAAATTCAGAACAAGTTATGGCCAAAATGTCTTGAAACACTCTATCGAAGTTGCACACCTATCTGGTATGCTTGCAGCTGAACTGGCTGAAGACGTGACATTGGCAAAACGTGCTGGTTTATTACATGACGTTGGTAAAGCGATTGATCATGAAGTAGAAGGCAGCCATGTTGAAATTGGTGTTGAACTTGCGAAGAAATATCATGAAAATGAAACAGTGATTAATGCGATTCATTCCCACCATGGGGATGTTGAACCAACATCTATTATCTCTATCCTAGTTGCTGCCGCAGATGCGCTATCAGCAGCACGCCCAGGTGCTCGTAAAGAAACACTTGAAAATTATATCCGCAGATTAGAACGCTTAGAAGCGCTATCTGAAGGTTATGAAGGCGTAGAAAAAGCATTTGCGATTCAAGCAGGTCGTGAAATCCGTGTGATTGTATCACCAGATGACATTGATGACTTGAAAGCACATCGCCTAGCAAGAGATATTAAAAACCAAATAGAAGATGAATTACAGTATCCAGGACATATCAAAGTGACAGTTGTTCGTGAGACGAGAGCAATTGAATATGCAAAATAATTTTTGAAATTAACAGAACCTTGGGCTAGAGACAGCTCAAGGTTCTTTTACTTACATAAAAAAGCTCCCTTCAACAAAGTGCTAAAGGGAGCAATTATGATAACTATAGTATTAAATATGCAACATGCTTAATGTCGCAAAGGTTAAGGCAGATAATACGATAGAAGCAATGACTATCGCAATGAGTGGTTTGCCGGCACGGTCTTTAATGTCTTTTAATGCGACATTTAATCCTAAACCAACCATCGCCATAATGATCAGCAAGGTTGCTAGGAAGTTTAAGACTGCCATTAACGGTTCTGGTAAAGGTACATACGTATTAATCAGTGCTGTAATAATAAAACCGAATAAGAAATAAGGAATTTCGATTTTGGCTTTTTGTGTACTATGTTGTGATTTGTATTTCATAATAGCAAGCAAGATTAAACTTACTGGGATTAATAAGAATACACGTCCTAATTTTGCGAGCAAGCCGATTTTAAGAGAAGCTTCTCCCGCAAAGCCAGCAGCTAAAACAACGTGTGCAATTTCATGCAAGCTTGTGCCTGACCATGCCCCATATAATTGAGGCGCAATATTAAAGATTGATGTGATAACAGTATATACCAATGAAAAGAGTGTTCCGATTAAGGCAATAATTCCAACACTTAAAGCTGTATCTTTTTCTTTTGCTTTTAAAATGGAAGAAGTTGCGGCAATCGCAGCTGCACCGCAAATTCCTGTGCCGATACCTAATAAAAGACCAATATCACGATCGCCTTTCAGCCATTTATTGAGTAAGAAAATAAAACCGATACTGAAAATGACTACGCCGATATCGACAAGTAATAAAGTACGTCCTTGTGTAATAATCTCATTAATATTTAATTTAAGACCGTACAAGACAATCGCAAATTTTAACAACTTCTTGGCTGAAAATTCAATACCTGGTCTGAGTTGTTCTGGATAGCCTTTGACATGCCGATAAACAATCGCAAATAAAATGGCAATGGTTAATGCGCCCACATTTGCGAGAATCGGCAATTTCGCTAACAACATACTGATCAGTGCGATAACCAGAGTAAACACAATCCCTAAGATAAAAGGTTTTTGTCGTAATGCTGTCATAGTTACGCCTCCTTGAGAATAAGCGTACCATTAGCAGACTATAACGTTAAATAAATATTTGGTATGTCACTCATAACAAATTTGTTATAATGATGGAAAATATAAATTACGGAGGACATCAAATGGATCCTTTTAAAGTGTTAATTGAAGTCGTCAAAACAAGAAGCTATACTAAAGCAGCGCAAAATTTATATACGTCTCAGCCTTCTATCAGTCGAGATATTAAGCGCTTAGAAAGTGAATATGACGTAAAAGTCTTTGAATTTAAACATTCCAATATGCGTTTGACCTCAGACGGGGAAACACTGTTTCGATATGCTATTCAAAAGCAACGGCTAGAAGACCGTTTGAAAAAGGATTTAAAACAAGCACCTCATACGATCTCAGGAGAGTTAGTCATCGGCAGCAGTTATACTTATGGTGAATATCGCTTATCTGAACATTTAGCAGACTTGGCTTTTAAATATCCTAAATTGCACATTCATGCACGATTAGATAATTCCGAACATATTATCGAACATCTGAAAAGCAATAGTATCGATGTGGGGATTGTAGAAAAAGAGATTCAAGATAATGCATTGAATAAAATCAAAATTGAACATGATGCATTAGTGTTGATACGCAGAAAAGGACAAGTATTTGAACAAGCATCAACATTTTATATTCGAGAACGCGGTTCAGGTACTCGTGCGTATCAAGAAAAGGGTATAGAAGCACTGGGTTTACATGATGTCTTCTTAGTTGAGATGAACAACACAACGCTAATCAAAAATATGGTGCGCAGCGGCATGGGGATTTCAATTATTTCATCTTCAGCACTGACACCTTATGATCATCAATACTTAAGTGTCGTGCCAGTTGATATACAACGTGACTTCTATTTATTTACACATAAGCATAAATATATCGATGATAACTTAAGTTTATTGATTGAGCATTTGAAGAAACAATAGATAGAAAAGTAGTTCATAAAAAAAGAAGTTAAGCATCAATCGCTTAACTTCTCGTGTTTCATGTGTCAGTGTTTCTCACTGTAATAGTTTTTATTTTTTAATCTTTATTTTTTTATTTAGATAGAAGCAAATCTGTTTGTTTTACTTCTTTAAGTACTTCGCAAGTATCTAATGCATTTGAAGATAGTTGTGCATATCTTTCAGCTAAACGATAAGCATTAACATAAAGTTCTAATGCATCTTTTGCGATATCTTCCGCATCCTCACTTCTTGACGGATTTGATTGAAGTACTAGTTCTGCGAACTTTTCGGGATCAATATTAATTGACATTGATTAACGACATCTCCTATAAATTTGATAGACAAATCATAACATACAAACACAGTATGAAAAAGTAAAACTTTCAATCGAAAATTGACAGATTTTTTACAAATACAACATTGTGATGTATGAATGACTTAATTACTTTTACCCGGTCTACATAAAATTAAAGATTGAGTGGCTAAATTTTAAGAGATACTTTAGAAATTCTTTGATTTAATCAAAAGATTGGTGCTTTTCAATTGATGCTTTTTCCATTAAACTAACTAATATGAGAGGATGAAGAACGTTGAGAATATTATTTATCGGCGACATCGTAGGGAAGGTAGGACGTCAGGCAATTACGACGTATCTTCCTAAATTAAAACAACATTACCGTCCGACTGCGACAATTGTGAACGCTGAAAATGCGGCACACGGCAAAGGACTGACTGAAAAAATTTATAAGCAATTATTGCGTGAAGGCGTAGACTTTATCACAATGGGCAATCATACCTATGGTCAACGCCAAATTTATGAGTTTATTGATGATGCGAAACGTATGGTCAGACCTGCGAATTTCCCAGATGAAGCACCTGGTGTTGGGATGCGTTATATGCAGATTAATGATACAAAACTAGCAGTAATCAACTTGCAGGGGCGTGCGTTTATGCAAGATATTGATGATCCATTTAAAAAAGCAGATGCGTTGATTCAAGAAGCGCAAAAAGAAACGCCATATATCTTTGTTGACTTCCACGCGGAAACAACTTCAGAAAAGAATGCGATGGGCTGGTATTTAGATGGTCGTGCGAGCGCTGTAGTCGGGACACATACACATATTCAGACTTCAGATAATCGTGTGTTGCCGCAAGGAACAGGCTATATTACAGATGTCGGTATGACAGGCTATTATGACGGTATCTTAGGTATAAATCGTGATGAAGTTATCTACCGCTTCATCTCAAGTTTACCGCAACGTCACGTCGTACCTGATGAAGGCAGAGAAGTCTTATCTGGTGTCGTCATTGATTTAGATAAAAATGGTAAAACGAAAAAAATAGAACGTGTTTTAATTAATGAGGATAACCCATTCGATATAGTCTGATAGGGTATCGTCCGTTAGTATGAATTTCACTTAAAACCACTGTTATCATAGTAATACAGTGGTTTATTTTGTTATGATGATAGATGAATTATATGACAGGAGGCAAAGCTAGGTATGAAATCACAAGTATCTTGGAAAGTAGGCGGACAACAAGGTGAAGGAATTGAATCGACTGGAGAAATCTTTGCCACAGCAATGAACCGTGAAGGATATTATCTCTACGGATACAGACACTTCTCAAGCCGTATCAAAGGCGGACATACCAATAATAAAATTAGAGTATCTACAACACCTGTACATGCGATCAGTGATGATTTAGATATTTTAATCGCATTCGATCAAGAAACAATCGAATTAAATCATCATGAAATGCGTGATGATAGTGTGATTATTGCAGATGCAAAAGCAAAACCGTCTCGTCCTGACAATTGTAAAGCGCAACTTATCGTACTGCCTTTTACTGATATCGCAAAAGAGCTTGGTACGAAATTAATGAAAAATATGGTCGCAATCGGTGCAACTTGTGCCATTATGGATTTAGATACAAAATCATTTGAATCATTGATTGCGAATACATTCGGTAAAAAAGGACAAAATATTGTAGACATGAACGTGCAAGCCTTGCATGAAGGCTATCAAGCCATGAAAGATGAAATGGCCGATTTAAAAGGTGACTATCACTTAGAAGCGAGCCAATCTGAACCGCACTTATATATGATTGGTAACGATGCAATCGGTTTAGGTGCCATTTCAGCAGGTTCTAAATTTATGGCAGCTTATCCGATTACACCTGCATCAGAAATTATGGAATATATGATTGATAATTTACCTAAAGTAAATGGTGCAGTGATTCAAACAGAAGATGAAATCGCAGCAGCAACGATGGCGATTGGTGCAAACTATGCAGGTGTCCGTGCATTTACAGCATCAGCAGGTCCTGGTCTTTCATTAATGATGGAATCTATTGGTTTATCAGGCATGACTGAAACACCATTAGTAATTGTGAATACACAACGTGGCGGTCCTTCAACAGGTTTACCGACAAAAGAAGAGCAATCTGATTTAATGCAGATGATTTATGGGACACATGGTGATATTCCTAAAATTGTTTTAGCACCGACTGACGCAGAAGATTCATTCTATTTAACAGTCGAAGCGTTCAACTTGGCTGAAGAATATCAATGTCCTGTGATTATCTTAAGTGATTTACAATTAGCGCTTGGTAAACAAACGGTTGAACAATTAGATTTCAGTCGTGTAGAAATTAAACGCGGTGAATTATTGCAAAGTGACATTGAAAGAGATGAAGATGACAAATCTTACTTCAAACGTTATGCATTGACAGCAAGCGGTGTATCACCAAGACCAATTCCAGGTGTTAAAGGCGGTATTCACCACGTGACAGGCGTAGAACACAGTCCAGAAGGCAAACCTAGCGAGTCTGCACAAAACCGTCAAGAACAAATGGATAAACGTATGCGTAAGACAGAAAACTTATTAATCAATGAACCTGTGATTGAGGATCAACCGTATGATGAAGCAGATATTCTATATATCGGATTCATTTCTACGAAAGGTGCGATTCAAGAGGGCAAAGCAAGACTTGAAGATGAAGGCATCAAAGTCAATCACTTACAAATTAAACAATTACATCCGTTCCCTACACAAATCGTGCAAGAAGCGGTTGATAAAGCGAAAAAAGTTGTTGTTGTTGAACATAACTATCAAGGACAACTTGCGAATA
Organism: Staphylococcus simulans; assembly: GCF_047037175.1. Classification (GTDB taxonomy): domain Bacteria; phylum Bacillota; class Bacilli; order Staphylococcales; family Staphylococcaceae; genus Staphylococcus; species Staphylococcus simulans_C. The sequence continues at coordinate 450,663 of NZ_CP178241.1, forward strand.
TATTGAAAATGAATGTGAATGTCCATCAAAAATTAATCAATCAAACGAAGTATGATGGCACACCATTCTTACCACATGAAATTGAAGAAAAAGGTTTAGAAATTGCCAAAGAAACTGAAGGAGTGGTTACAGGTGGCAACATTTAAAAATTTTAGAAATAACGTTAAGCCAAACTGGTGTCCAGGTTGTGGTGACTTCTCAGTCCAAGCCGCAATACAAAAAGCAGCCGCAAATGTCGGTTTAGAGCCAGAAGAAGTAGCATTAATAACAGGGATCGGTTGTTCAGGCCGTTTATCAGGCTATGTGAACTCATACGGTATGCATGCGATTCATGGTCGTGCATTGCCGATTGCGCAAGGCGTAAAAATGGCCAATAAAGACTTAACAGTCATTTGTTCAGGCGGTGACGGAGATGGTTATGCGATTGGTATGGGACATACTATTCATGCATTACGCCGTAACATGAACATTACGTACATTGTAATGGATAACCAAATTTACGGTTTGACAAAAGGTCAAACGTCACCATCATCAGCACCTGGCTTTGTGACAAAAACAACGCCGAAAGGTAACATTGAACAAAATGTTGCGCCGCTAGAATTAGCATTATCATCGGGTGCAACGTTTGTAGGACAAGGTTTCTCAAGTGACATCAAAGGTTTGACTGCGTTAATTGAAGAAGCAATTAACCATGATGGTTTCTCATTTGTGAACGTCTTTTCACCTTGTGTGACTTATAATAAAGTCAACACATACGATTGGTTTAAAGAAAACCTTGTATCTGTGGATGAGTTAGAAGATTATGATCCGTCAGATAAAGGGAAAGCCACTCAAGCAGTCATTAATCATGAATCATTGTTGACAGGTATTGTATACCAAGATAAAGAAACACCTTCTTATGAATCACAATTAGAAGTCATGAGCGGTGAAGCTTTAGCAAAACAAGATATCAGCATTGATCAATCACAATTTGACGAACTGACAAAACAATTTATTTAAAATAGTAGATTAGCCTTCATATTCCTCAAATAACGGGTATAAGTTATTATAGGGTGTGAAGGCTTATTTATGATTATCAAATTATACATATCTGATTCTTTTGTATATCTATTAAATTGAGATTGACTAAAGTTTAAAATAAAAGTTTGGCATACCACTTTATCAGGGTATTGTTAAAATAAGTCGCATTTAAGAGGTGTACAAATGAAGAAAGAGATAAATGGAAACGAACCTATGACACAAGAGCACTTATTAAATAAAATTGCACATAATTACTTAGAAGGACAGCAAGTTGAACCTTCAAATGAACATATAAATGATAATGAAACACCACAAGGGTATGATGCACGTATTTATTTATTAAAAAATGAAGCCAATCGAAAACATCTAGCACATTGTATTAGAGATTACATTAATGGACATCTCGTCAAAGTTTTAGTTGATGATCAGCTATTAATTGATTTTACGGAAACGGCAAATAATGATCATACCCATTTCAAAAGTTTAAATGGAGAATTAATCAAACACTTTAATCGCGCAATTAGACAAATTAAAGGTGAGATTCCTTTTGATGAAGCGAATCATCCTGTGCCTCTATATGTGAGACGAATCAGCGAAGGCGGCTTTAAAGTATTGAAATTAGATGAAATCCATCGCTTAGTTTATAAAATCATTGATCAACGCCTTATCATTATCAGCTGTTATTACCACACTGTTTAATTTTCATTAAATAAAGTTATGACAATAGAAAGACACTATGAATTCTGATAAAGTTAAATCAATGAAAGCGTGAAAAGAGGTTAAAAAATGCAAGATACGTTGATGAGTATTCAAGTTTTACCTAAGACACCTAATGGAGAAGATGTCATTCCTTATGTTGATGAAGCTATTTCTATTATTGAACAATCAGGAATGAAATTCAGAGTTTCGCCTTTAGAAACAACAGTTCAAGGCACGATGAGCGAATGTTTGATTTTAATTCAAAATATCAATGACAGAATGGTTGAATTAGAAGTACCAAGCATTATCAGTCAAGTTAAGTTCTATCATGTACCGACAGGTATTACGATGGAAGATTTGACTGCGAAGTATGATTAATAAAATAATTATTTGCTTAAGCATTCCTTTTTGAAGGAGTGCTTTTTTGTGTTATCGAATATACTAATTATTAAAATAATAAAAATCTAAATCGTCATTGACACAATAGTCAGAATATTAATATAATAATTTCATATTACGGCATAGAGACAACATCAAGAGGAGGAATTTTATGAAGAAGCGATGGTTTAAGTTAGCGATAGTTTTACTATCACTCTTATTAGTACTTTCAGCGTGCGGCAGTAAAAAGTCGGGTTCTGATAGTGCTAAAGATTCAAGCAGTACAGGCAAGAGCGACAAAAAAGGCGGCACATTAAATATTGGTACAGGTGCACCGCCAGAAGGGAACTTCTCAGGTATTTTTGCATCATCAGTCACTGACTCAGGTGTAATTGGATTATTCAGTGATGGTTTATTCAAAACGGATGATCATTTACAAATCGAACCAAACTTAGTTTCTTGGAAAGAATTAGAACCAGCTAAGAAATATAAATTCACATTGAAAAAAGGTGTGAAATGGCAAGATGGCAATCCATTAACAATCAATGACTGGATTTTCACATTGGAAACATTAGCAAGCCCAGATTATGATGGACCACGTTTTGACACTGTAGATTGTATCGAAGGTGCAAAAGCGAAAAAAGAAGGTCAAGCAGATAAAATCTCTGGTATCAAAAAAATCGATGATTACAATGTTGAAATCACGTTCAAAGAGAAAAAAGTTAATAACTTATTGAAAATTTACGCAGGCGACTTATTAAGCGAAAAAATCTTTAAAGATATTCCAATTAAAGATATGGCGAAATCAGACGCTGTTCGTAAACACCCAATCGGTTATGGACCATTCAAAGTTAAAAAAATTGTAGATGGCGAATCAGTACAATTTGAGAAAAACAAAGACTATTGGAAAGGTGAACCAAAACTAGACAAAATCAACTATAAAGTTGTAGACCAAAATGCGATGGTTAAAGCACTACAAAATGGTGAAATCGACATGGTTGGTCAAGGTACACCGCCAATGGCTAAACAAGTTAAAGATTCTAAAGCAGACAACATTAAAGTTTTAACAGCTCCATCAACACAATACATGATTATCGGTTTTGTATTAAACAAATACGATAAAAAAGCAATGAAAGTCGGAGAACCATTACCTAAATACCAAGATGTACGTTTAAGAAAAGCAATGGATTATGCGATTAACAAAGATGAATGGATCAAAGCATTCATGTATGGTTACGCTAAACCAACAAACTCACTTATCCCTACAAGTCACTGGGTATCTCAAGGTAACAAAGGCTTAGAAGATTACAAATACAACGTTAAAAAAGCAAAACAATTATTAGATGAAGCAGGATACAAAGACAGAGACGGCGATGGTTTCAGAGAAGACCCTAAAGGTAAAAAATTCGAAATCAGCTTAAAACACTATGCAGGTTCTAACCCAACATTCGAACCAAGAACTGCAGCACTTAAAGGTTATTGGGAAAAAGTTGGCTTAAAAACTAAAGTCAGCATGGTTGAATTCAGTAAATATAATTCAGACTTAGAAAAATCTGACGGAAACGTAGAAGTTTACTTCAGAGGATGGCAACAAGGGGCTGACCCAGATCCATCAGGATTATATAAATCAAATGCATTATGGAATGAATCACGTTACAACAACCCAGAATCAGATAAATTATTAGCGGAAGCTACTGATTTTGATGTTGTAGGCAATGACAAAGAAAAACGTAAAGATATCTACTTGAAATGGCAAAAACTTTGGAATAAAGATGTTCCAGTTATCCCTCTTGTAGAACTTGAAGATATTACTTTAGTCAGCAACAAAGTTAAAAACTTTAAAGTTTCATTCAAAGGTGCTAACCCTGCAAATGAATGGACTGTAGAAAAATAATTTTGTAAGAAAGCCTCGATTATTTTCGAGGCTTTTTCTAAATAAGTAAAGGGAGAGATGAAATTGACAGCGAGGAATATTTTAGAAATAACACAATTAAAAACCAGCTTTTACATAAAGAAAGAATGGCATTCTGCAGTTAACAATATTAATTTGTCAGTGGAAGAGGGAGAAATTCTTGGCATCGTAGGTGAATCGGGTTCAGGTAAATCTGTATTAAGTTTATCTGTTATGCAGCTGTTGCCAGAAAAAATCGCCAAAATTGAAGAGGGAGAAATCCTATTTAAAGGTAAGCGAATTGATAACTTGGATGAAAATGTTTATAACCAATTCAGAGGAAAAGAATTGTCTATGATTTTCCAAGAACCGATGACAGCACTCAACCCAGTGTTTACGATTGGAAATCAGCTTATTGAAAAAATAATGCTGCATTTAAAACTGAATAAAACAGAAGCAAGAGCGAGGGCGATTGATTTATTGAATCAAGTAGGGATTCCACGTGCAGCAGAAGTGATTGATAACTATCCGCATCAACTATCAGGCGGGATGAGACAACGTGTCATGATTGCACTGGCAATTTCTTGCAGTCCGGATTTATTAATCGCGGATGAACCTACTACAGCGTTAGATGTAACGGTTCAAGCGCAAATATTAGAATTACTACGTAAAATCAGAAAAGAAACGAATATGTCGATTATCTTCATTTCGCATGACTTGGCAGTTATCTCTGAACTGTGTGATCGTGTCGCAGTGATGTATGCCGGAAACATTATTGAAACAGGAACAACCGAGGAAATTTTCAAATCACCAAAACATCCTTATACACAAGCGTTAATCAGATCTATACCAAAATTGGATACTGAGGTTGAAAAATTAGAAGTCATCGAAGGCAATGTTCCTTCTCTTGTCAACATGCCGAAAGTAGGATGTAAATTCGCAAATAGATGCCCGCATGTGATGGATATTTGTAAAACTGAAAACGTCGCTTTAAAAACAATTGGCGCAAAACATAAAGTCGCTTGTCATTTATTTGATGAGCAATAATGGAGGAACGATATGGATAAAAAGACAATCTTAGAAGTAAACAATCTTAAGCAATATTATCCAATTAAAGGTGGATTTTTTCGTAGAACAATCGGCCAAGTTAAAGCAGTAGACGGTATCAGTTTTAAAATCAATGAAGGGGAAACAATGGGGCTTGTAGGAGAATCAGGTTGTGGTAAATCTTCAGCAGGCCGCAGTATTTTAAGATTACAGACACCGACAGATGGAACTGTTTTATTTGATGGTGAAGATATTACCAAAATTCAAGGAAGAAAGTTAAGAGAAGCAAGACAAGGATTCCAAATGGTCTTCCAAGACCCCTATGCTTCTTTAAACCCGCTTCAAATGGTCGGCGATATAGTCGCTGAACCGATTAAAAACTATCAAAAATTATCTAAAACAGAACTTGAAAAAGAAGTAAAAGCCTTATTAGTCAAAGTAGGATTGAACACAGAAGATTATTATAAATATGCCCATGAGTTTTCAGGTGGACAAAGACAAAGGGTCGGTATTGCACGTGCTTTAGCCTTAAAACCGAAACTGATTATTTTAGATGAACCCGTCAGCGCATTAGATGTTTCAGTACAATCTCAAGTTTTAAACTTATTAGATGACTTGCAAGAAGAATTCAACTTAAGTTATTTATTTATCGCTCATGACTTAAGCGTCGTTAAACATGTGAGTGACTATATCGGTGTGATGTACCTTGGTCACATCGTAGAACAAGGCCCTGCAGATGAGATTTACAGTAATCCGAAACATCCTTATACACAAGCTTTAATTTCAGCAATTCCTGAAATTGATCCAGATAAAAGAAAAGAACGTATTTTACTAACAGGCGATCTGTCTTCTCCTGCCAATCCGCCAACAGGGTGTCCATTCCATACCCGTTGTCCGATTGCGCAAGAAGCGTGTAAAACAACGAAACCAAAGTACAAAGAAGTCAGTCAAAATCATTTTGCAGCATGCTTGTTGATTGAGGAAGAGGTGGAAAAATGATTCAGTTAATTGTTCGTCGTGTATTATTAATGATTCCGTTATTATTCTTAATTTCAATCGTCATCTTCGGGATTGCGAAATTACAGCCAGGGGATGCATTTACAGGTACAGTAACATCAACAGATAGTTCAACTTCTAAATATATTGAACAACAAAGAAAGAAACTTGGTTACGATCAACCGATTCATGTGCAATACATGAAATGGGCTGACAATATTGCCCATGGCGATTTAGGAGAGTCTGTACGATTCAAACGCCCAGTTATAGATTTAATCAAAGAAAGAATGCCAAATACCATTACTTTAGGTACTTTAAGTTTAGTATTCACTTATATTTTAGCTTTTCCGCTTGGTATTATTTCGGGGCGTAAACCTTACTCGCCTTTAGATTATTCTATACAAATTGGGAACTATCTCTTACTGGCATTACCTTCATTTGTTACGGGTGTGTTCGCGATTTATTTATTCGCATTCCAATTGAACTGGTTCCCATTCCAAGGGTCAGTCACAATGGGATTGGAAGAAGGAACTTTCCCTTATTATATGAGTAAGATTTATCATGCCTTATTACCAGCATTAATTTTAGGTATTATGTCGACAGCAGGTTATGTGCAATTCTTAAGAAATGATATTATCGAGAATTCTCGTAAAGACTATGTCAGAACAGCACGTTCTAATGGTATCTCAGAAAATAAAATTTATAATAAACACATTTTAAGAAACTCAGTCATTCCGATTGTGACATTCTTTGGTGGAGATGTACTATCTATTTTCGGTGGTGCGGTTATTACAGAAACTATTTTCTCTTATCCTGGTATCGGTAAATTGTTAATTGAAGCAATCAGTGGTAAAGACTATCCATTAATGATGGCGTTACTTTTATTCTTCGCATTTTTAGGACTGTTAGCGAACTTAATCTCTGATATCACATACAGTATTGTAGACCCTAGAATTAAGAGCAACTAAGGAGGAGAAAACATGTCTAAAAAAACAAAATCTAAACGTGAAAGTTATTCACCGCTGAAAACAGCTATGATTCATTTCACACATAATAAACTAGCAATGACAGCGTTGATTACATTAATTGCGATATTTGTGATTTCAATGTTATCTCCACTGCTTGCGCCATATGATCCGAACTTGCAGAACCTTGTATATATTAAAGGGGACATGTCACCAGAACATTGGTTAGGTACAGATGCAGGAGGACGCGATATTTTAAGTCGTCTGCTTTATTCAGGTCGTGTTTCGATGGTCTTTGGGATTGTAACGACTGCAGGAATTTTGATTATCGGCTTAATTGTCGGAATGATTTCCGGATACTATGGGGGTAAAGTAGATACAATTCTCATGCGTTTCACTGAATTTGTGATGTTATTCCCATTCATTCCATTCGCAATCGTCTTAAATGCGACATTCAGCGATAAAATTAAAAACCCATATGGTTCAGCGTTTATTTTAGCAGCTGTTATCATCACATTATCATGGGTTGGAATTGCCAGATTGACACGTGGTAAAGTGATGCAAGAGAAAGAAAATGAATATTTCTTAGCCGCTGTTTCAATCGGCACACCTGTTTATAAAATTATGTTGAAACATTTATTGCCGAATATTTTAAGTGTTATCATCGTACAAGCCACTCTATTATTTGCGGTACAAATTGTCGCAGAAGCAGGGTTAAGTTTCCTTGGTTTCGGTATTGCGAAAACAACACCAACATGGGGGAATATGTTGTCTGATGCACAAGAAGCGGATGTATTAAGCAGTAAGCCATGGATTTGGATGCCGCCAGCGATGATCATCACAATTACAATTTTATGTATCAACTTTGTGGGTGAAGGATTAAAAGATGCCTTAAACCCTAAATCTAAACACTAATTTCAGAGTCGGTCACAATGACCGACTTTTTCTTTTGAGATTAAGAATCATTTTGCACTTTTATGATAAACCATATATAATGTAATAATGATAAATCGGGGATATAGAAAGGATTTTGCGAAGTGAATGAAGAACAAAGAAAAGCAGGTTCTTTAGACGTCATTGCTCAACGAAATAAAAAAGAAAAAGATTATAGTCAATACTTCGAAACAGTGTATCAACCTCCTAGTTTAAAAGAAGCGAAAAAACGCGGAAAAGAAGAAGTAAAATATAATCGTGATTTCCAAATAGATGAAAAGTTTAAAGATATGGGTAAAGGCCGTACGTTCTTTATTAAAACATACGGTTGTCAAATGAATGCACATGACACAGAAGTGATGGCAGGGATTTTTGAAGCGCTTGGTTATACTTTAGCTGATGATATGTTAAAAGCTGATGTCATCTTATTAAATACATGTGCGATTCGTGAAAATGCGGAGAATAAAGTATTTAGTGAAATCGGTAATTTAAAACATTTAAAACGTGATCGTCCAGATTGTTTAATTGGTGTATGCGGTTGTATGTCACAAGAAGAATCAGTCGTCAATAAAATTTTAAAATCATTCCAAAACGTGGATATGATTTTTGGTACGCACAATATTCATAAGCTGCCTGAAATTTTAGAAGAAGCTTACTTATCAAAAGCAATGGTCATTGATGTATGGTCAAAAGAGGGCGATGTTATTGAAAACTTGCCTAAAGTTCGTGATGACTATTTCAAAGCTTGGGTCAATATTATGTACGGTTGTGACAAGTTCTGTACCTACTGTATTGTACCATTTACACGCGGTAAAGAACGTAGCCGTAGACCAGAAGATATTATTGAAGAAGTGCGCGACCTAGCCCGTCAAGGTTATAAAGAAATTACGTTGTTAGGCCAAAATGTTAACTCTTATGGTAAAGATTTAAAAGACATCGAATATGGTTTAGGCGACTTATTTGAAGATATCTCGAAAATTGATATCCCACGTGTCCGCTTCACAACCAGCCACCCTTGGGACTTCACTGATCATATGATTGAAGTCATTGCTAAAGGCGGCAACATTGTCCCTCACATTCATTTACCGGTTCAATCAGGGAATGATGCAGTACTCAAAATTATGGGGCGTAAATATACACGTGAAAGTTATTTAGATTTAGTTAAACGTATTAAAGCAGCAATTCCAGATGTCGCGTTAACAACGGATATTATTGTCGGTTATCCGAATGAAACAGAAGAACAATTTGAAGAAACACTATCACTTTATGATGAAGTTCAATTTGAACATGCGTATACGTATCTATATTCACAACGTGATGGTACACCTGCAGCACGTATGAAAGATAATGTCGCAACTGAAGTGAAGAAAGAACGTTTACAACGTTTAAATAAAAAAGTCGGCTATTATTCTGAACGTGCATTAAAAGCCTATGAAGGCGAAGTGGTCACTGTATTATGTGAAGGCAGCAGTAAAAAAGATGAAGAAGTTCTAGCAGGCTATACTGAGAAAAACAAACTAGTTAACTTCAGAGGTCCTAAAGAAGCAATTGGTCAATTAGTGAAAGTTCAAATTGATGAAGCGAAGCAGTATTCTTTAAATGGGACATTCTTAAATATTGTTAAAGCTGAAGCGGTTGAAGCCTAATGTATGACAAAGCATCGATCATCGCTAAAGCCGAAGCACTCAGTGAACAAATTAAAGCTTTAGAAACCGTTCAAGAATATCAAAAAGTAGAAGCACAAATTCATCGCAATCATCATATTGATGCTTGGATGGCAGATTTGAAACAAAGACAAAAGCAATCTGTGAATTTGCAGAACTATGGCAAGCTAGAAGCCTATAAACGTAGCGAAGCAGAAATCGCAGAAATTGAACAAAAAATTAATGCGTTGCCGATTGTGACAGAGTTTCGTGATGCGCAAGCAGATGCGAATGAATTGTTGCAAATGATGATTAATACGATGGCTGATCAGTTAAACGCAGCGCACCACAAGCAGTAACTTTAAATTATAAGTGAAAGGGCGTTTTTTATTGTGAATGTAAGAAAACTTACACTGACATCAATGTTTATCGCCATTAATGTGGTATTAAGCAGTTTGATTGTAATTCCCATTGGTCCAATCAAAGCAGCACCGATTCAGCATATGATCAATGTGTTATGTGCGGTGTTTGTAGGACCATGGTTTGGATTGGCACAAGCCTTTCTATCTTCAGTGATTCGTATGATGTTCGGCACAGGCTCTGCTTTCGCATTTCCTGGCAGTATGATTGGCGTATTACTCGCAAGTGCGCTTTATCGCTATCGTAAACATTTGTTTATGGCGGCGATTGGTGAAGTTATTGGTACAGGTTTAATTGGAAGTTTTATGTGTATTCCGCTAGCTTTCGTACTCGGTTTACAACATTTCGCGATTAAACCTTTAATGGCAGCTTTTATTACGTCAAGTACTGTCGGTGCTTTTATCAGCTATGTGATTTTGATGATATTATTTAAAAAAGGCAAACTCTCTCGTTGGCTGCCTAAAGATTAATAAAATGAGACCCCATTCATTTCTGTAAAGAAGTGAATGGGGTCATTGTTATATCTTATGATTTTATAACGAATGATTGTTTTAGTTATAGAAAGAAAAGAACAGTAAACTGTTCGAAATCATTTATGAAATCGCAATATGTGTTCAATGCGTACTATTTTTGGTCACGTAATTGAATATACTGATCAATATAATTTGAGAAGACACCATCCACACCGGCGTTGAGTAATGTTTTCATTTCTGCTGGTGTATTTACTGTATAAGGGTGCACAAGTAAATGATGGCGATGTGCTTTAGCAACAGTTTGAGCTGTCGCATCATGATATTCAGGTCCGACCCCTTGCGCATAAGATGCAATGTAGTCTAGTTGTTGGTCTGTATATGTAGATAATTGACCAGCATTTGTTAATTGAATTAATGGAATATGACTATTTAGGCGTTTCATTTTCAATAAACTTTCTTGTGAGAAGCTTTGAATGACAACTTGTCCTTTTTTTAATTTTGCGGGTGCTAATAAACCATGTTGATTCAGTGTTTTAAGTAGTTTTTCTTCCATGCCCGGATAAACATCAGGTGATTTAGTTTCAATGTAGTAGTTCGCATTTTGACCATAGCGATTTAGAATTTCATCTAGTGTTGGAATTTTTGCACCTTTATATTCTGGTTTTGCGTATTTTGGATTTTTAACATTGAACCATGTCCCAACATCCATTTTTTTGAGTTGTGCAGTTGTATAATTTTTAACTGGCCCATGATATTTTCCGCCTGTTGTACGATCAACGGTTTCATCATGCATCGCAATCAAATTGCCGTCCTTTGTCATTTGAAGATCTAATTCAATATAATCAGCCTTCAAATCATTTTTCGCTTTATCATAAGCGAAGAAAGTGTGTTCCGGCGCATAGCCGCTCGCACCGCGATGTGCAATCGCAACATTTTGGTTTAAAACATTATGTGGATGCTTTGCCATATTTTGTGTGGAATGGTTTTGCGGATTGGAAGCGGGTCCGATGGTACCACCGCCACCACTCGCATAAGTTGTTGCTGAAGTAGTTAGAAGTGCTGTTGAAATCATAAGCGTGGAAATAAGGGTAGATTTAATTTTCATAGGTGTTTGTGCTCCTTTTATTTAAGATATTTTAATAATAACTTAAAATATAAGTAAAATAGAAGACATTAGCTATAAGTTTATTGAAATTAACGATTTTTTTATGATTTATTAATAGATTTAATGGTGGATTAAAATTACAGTGTAAAGACGATGCTCGTTTGTGAGAACATAATTTGTTAAAATAGATGAGTTAAGACAAGTGAAAAGAATATGAATTTCCTATACAATCACTTATAATGATTAAACCTAAAATTAGAAGGAATGATTGAAAATCATGACAAATGTAACGCCGATGATGCAGCAATATTTAAAAATTAAATCACAATATCAAGACTGCTTACTGTTTTTCAGACTAGGCGATTTTTATGAAATGTTTTATGAAGATGCCAAAGTTGCATCAAGAGTATTAGAAATTACGTTAACGAAACGTGACGCAAAAAAAGAAAATCCAATACCGATGTGCGGTGTTCCTTATCATTCTGCGGAAAGCTATATTGAAACGTTGATTGATAATGGCTATAAAGTTGCGATTTGTGAACAAATGGAAGATCCGAAAGTCACAAAAGGTATGGTGCGAAGAGAAGTGATTCGTGTCGTTACACCGGGGACTATCATGAACCAAGGTGGTGTCGATGAGAAACAAAATAACTATATTTTAAGCTTTGTCACAGAGAACGATGGCATTGCGTTAAGTTATTGTGATGTTTCTACTGGTGAATTAAAAGTGACACACTTTAAAGATGAAAGTATGTTGCTGAATGAAATCACAACAATTAATCCGAATGAAATTGTGACTGCAGAAGCAGTAGAGGACCATTTAAAACAACAAATGTCGTTAGCGACTGAAACATTGACAGTAGTCGATGACATCAGCAATCAAGCATATCCAGTCAATCAAGTAGAAGATGCCTTGATGCATCGAGCAGTACAAGTATTATTAGATTATATTCATCATACGCAAAAACGTAATTTAGACCATATTGAAGATGTACAAGTCTATGAAGCTGTAGATTTTATGAAAATGGATTATTACGCAAAGCGAAACTTAGAATTAACTGAAAGTATTCGTTTAAAATCTAAAAAAGGCACATTATTATGGCTGATGGATGAAACTAAAACACCGATGGGTGCACGTCGTTTAAAACAATGGATCGATCGTCCGCTTATTTATAAACAAGCCATTAATGAACGTTTAGATGCGGTGTCTCAATTAATCGATCGCTTTATCGAACGCGACACATTACGCAATTATTTAAACCAAGTTTATGATATTGAACGTCTTGTAGGACGTGTCAGCTATGGTAATGTTAATGCGCGTGATTTGATTCAATTGAAGCATTCGATTTCTGAAATTCCGAACATCAAAGCTTTATTAGATGAGTTTGATCAACAGCTGCCAGAACAATTCAGACAGCTGGAACCGTTAGATGATTTACTTGAATTATTAGAACAAAGTATTGTTGAAGAACCTCCAATTTCTGTCAAAGATGGCGGTATATTCAAACAAGGCTTTAATGAACAACTTGATGAGTATTTAGAAGCTTCAATTAATGGGAAGCAGTGGCTAGCGCAGCTTCAAGCGAAAGAACGTGAACGCACCGGCATTCGTTCGTTAAAAATCAGCTTCAACAAAGTCTTTGGTTACTTTATTGAAATTACACGTGCAAACTTGAAAGACTTCGAACCGGCAGATTATGGCTATACACGTAAACAAACACTTTCTAATGCGGAACGTTTTATTACCGATGAACTAAAAGAAAAAGAAGACTTGATTTTAGGTGCGGAAGATAAAGCCGTAGAATTGGAATATCAACTATTTGTTAAGTTGAGAGAAGCGGTTAAAGCTTATACTGAGCGTCTTCAAAAACAAGCAAAATTAATTTCTGAAATTGACTGTCTTCAAAGTTTTGCGGAAATTGCGCAAAAATATAACTACGTCAGACCAGAATTCAGTGAAGATAAAACGTTGAATTTAGTCGATTCACGTCATCCGGTTGTAGAACGTGTGATGGATTATAATGACTACGTACCTAATGATTGTTACTTAGATGACGAACAATTTATTTACTTAATTACAGGGCCGAATATGTCTGGTAAATCGACTTATATGCGACAAATTGCGATTATCAGTATAATGGCGCAAATGGGTGCGTATGTACCATGTCAAGAAGCGGTATTACCGATATTTGACCAGATCTTTACCCGTATTGGTGCTGCAGATGATTTAGTATCAGGTAAAAGTACGTTCATGGTAGAGATGTTGGAAGCACAAAAAGCATTAACTTATGCGACAGAAGATAGTTTGATTATCTTCGATGAAATTGGCCGCGGTACGTCTACATTCGATGGTTTAGCTTTAGCACAAGCTATGATTGAATATGTTGCGCAAACATCACATGCGAAGACTTTATTCTCAACCCATTACCATGAATTAACGACATTAGACCAATCCTTAGCATGCTTGAAGAATGTGCATGTCGCAGCCAATGAATATCAAGGTGAACTTATCTTCTTGCATAAAGTCAAAGAGGGTGCAGTAGATGACAGTTACGGCATTCAAGTTGCGAAATTAGCTGACTTGCCGGACGAAGTTATTGAACGTGCACAAGTCATTTTAGATGCCTTTGAAGCGAAAGATGAACCACATCCGCATATTCCTGCGCAAGAAGGATCAGCTATGCAGGTGGCTGAAAGTAATCAAGCAACAAGTAGTACTAACGAGGATGAACCAGAATTCTTCCAAGGCAGCTTCGATTTATTTGAGAATCCGCCGAAAGAAAGTGCAGTAGAAGCGGAATTGAAACAGTTGAATCTATCCAATATGACACCGCTTGAAGCATTGATTAAATTAAATGAATTACAAAACCAATTAAAATAGAGGTGACGAATCATGGGCAAAATTAAAGAATTGCAAACTTCACTTGCGAACAAAATCGCAGCGGGTGAAGTGGTTGAACGTCCTGGATCAGTCGTCAAAGAATTATTAGAAAATGCCCTTGATGCACAAGCAAGTGAAATCAATATAGAAGTCAAACAGTCTGGGATTGAATCCATTCGTGTTGTGGATAATGGTACAGGTATTGAAGAAGATGATTTGCAGTTAGTCTTTCATCGCCATGCCACAAGCAAGCTAAGTGAAGACAGCGATTTATTTCATATTCGAACGTTAGGCTTTCGTGGTGAAGCCTTAGCCAGTATTTCGTCTGTCGCAAAAGTGACATTAAAAACATGTACAGATGGTCAAAATGGTCATGAAATTTATGCAGAAGACGGTGCGATTTTAAAACAAAAACCAGCGAAAGCAAAACAAGGGACAGATATTTTAGTAGAATCGTTGTTCTATAATACACCGGCTCGCTTAAAATATGTAAAAAGCTTATATACAGAATTAGGAAAGATTACAGATATCGTCAATCGAATGGCGATGAGTCATCCTGATGTCCGCTTTACTTTAGTTTCAGATGGCAAAGTGTTGATTAAAACGAATGGTTCCGGTCGTACGAATGAAGTCATGGCTGAAATTTACGGGATGAAAGTTGCTAAAGATTTAGTCCATATCACAGGGGATACAAGTGATTATCATTTAGAAGGTTATGTCGCAAAGCCAGAACACTCTCGTAGTAACCGCCATTATATTTCAATCTTTATTAACGGCCGATATATCAAGAACTTTATTTTAAATAAAGCCATCGTTGAAGGTTATCATACGTTATTAACCATTGGCCGTTATCCCATTTGTTATATCAATATAGAGATGGATCCTATCTTAGTGGATGTCAATGTACATCCAACAAAGTTAGAGGTTCGCTTATCTAAAGAGGAACAGTTGTATGCGTTGATTGTGGAGAAAATCAGAGAGGCATTTAAAGATAAAATCTTGATTCCGCACAACGATCAAAATAAATTGTATAAAAAGAATAAAGTCCTAGAATCATTCGAACAACAGAAATTAGATTTTGAAAAAAGAAATCAGCAACAAGCACCTGCTTCAAATGTTGATTCGAATACATCTGAAACTGAAGCGAATGTTTCAAATGAACAAGTCTCTGAAACACATCAAACAGCATCAGATTATCAAGCATATCAAGACATGCAGAAATCAGTTTTAGCTGATTTAGATGAGACAGATACACAATCTGATAATGAAACATCACTTCGGGAAAATGAAATTGCACAAACACCTGAAGAAGCAGCTTATGATGTACCACCTGAACCAGATGTACGAGAAACACAGAATGCACAACCGAAGCATCGAGTGCCATATATGGAAGTGGTTGGCCAAGTTCATGGGACATATATCATTGCGCAAAATGAAACAGGGATGTTTATGATTGATCAGCATGCGGCACAAGAGCGTATTAAATATGAGTACTTCCGAGAAAAAATTGGTGAAGTCACGAATGAAGTACAGAATTTATTAATCCCATTAACGTTCCATTTTTCTAAAGATGAACAAATGATTATCGATGAATTTAAAGATGAATTAGATAAAGTCGGGGTGCATCTTGAACCATTCGGTGCACATGATTATATTGTTAATAGTTATCCTGTATGGTTCCCTAAAGCTGAAGCGGAAGAAATTATCCAGGATATGGTTGAATATGTCTTAGAACATAAAAAAGTAGAAATCAAGAAGATTCGAGAAGAAGCGGCTATTATGATGAGCTGCAAGAAATCAATTAAAGCAAATCATTACTTAAGAAATCATGAAATGGCGGACTTGATTGATCAATTGAGAGAAATGGAAGATCCATTTACTTGTCCTCACGGTCGTCCGATTATCATCAGCTTTTCAAATTATGAAATGGAGTGTTTATTCAAACGAATCCAATAAAGGAGATATGACATTGAAACCACACATTTTGCCTGCAATCCGTGAAATGCGAGATTTAGAGAAATTAGTGAAGACGGATTATCCTACTTGTGTATTATTAGATGCGCACATCGGTCATTTACAAAGTATTACTGACTTATTAAAACAACATGAAATGGAAATGTATATTCATGTAGATTTAACAAGGGGTATAGCGCATGATGAATTTGGATGTGAATATTTAATTCAGAAATTCAAGCCTAAAGGGATTGTATCGACGAAACCAAAAGTGATTAAAAAAGCTAAAATGTTGAAAGTGACAACTATTTTACGCGTCTTTATTATAGATAGTCACGCAATTAATCGTAGTATCGCTTTAATTCAACAAGTGAAACCAGATTTTGTGGAAGTATTGCCAGGAGTCGCAAGTAAGGTGATTCAGAAGATTTATAATGAAACACAAACCCCTGTTATTGCGGGTGGCTTAATTGATTTAGAAGAGGAAGTACAAGAGGCCGTAACAAGTGGTGCGGAATATGTTACGACGAGTAATAAAACATTATGGTAAAAATGTTACATTTTCATTTTGTGAAAATGTGAATAATTATTGACAACGCTTTCATAAAAAGATATTCTGTTAATAAGTTAATATTAATACTGATAGAGATAGGAGACTTCTACATTGTACGCAGTTCATGTAGGGGTCTCTTTGTCTATTTTTAAGGAGTGATTTTAGATGAGTCCATATTTTGCGGAATTTCTAGGGGCAGCCATTCTGATTTTATTTGGGGGCGGCGTGGTTGCCAATTTGAATTTAGCGAAGTCTAAAGGTCTTGGCAGTGATTGGATTAATATTTCACTAGGCTGGGGTCTTGCGGTTACACTTGGTGTTTACGCAGTAGGTACTTTCTCAGGTGCGCATTTAAATCCAGCTGTTACCGTTGCGTTTGCGATGGATGGCGGTATTGAATGGTACAAAGTACCTGGTTATATTATTTGTCAAATGCTTGGTGGTATTGTTGGTGGTGTTTTAGTTTGGTTAATGTATTTACCACACTGGAAAGTCACTGATGATAAAGAAGCAAAACTTGCTGTATTTTGTACAGCACCTGGTATCAAGAATTATTATGCCAACTTTATTAGTGAAATTATCGGTACAGCAGCATTAACGTTAGGTTTACTATTTATTGGGATTAATAAATTTACTGAAGGCTTAAATCCGATTATTGTCGGTGGCTTAATTGTCGCAATCGGTTTAAGTTTAGGTGGCCCAACAGGGTATGCGATTAACCCAGCGCGTGATTTAGGTCCGCGTATTGCGCATGCTTTATTACCGATTTCAGGTAAAGGCGGATCTCAATGGTCTTATGCGATTGTTCCTGTACTTGGACCAATTGCAGGCGGAATGTTAGGGGCTTGTATTTATCGTGCAGCGTATAAAGGCGCATTTGATGCACTTTCTGTTGTCTCAATCGTATTAACGATCGCAACGTTGATTTTAGGTTTAGTATTAAATAAAATCGACAAAAAGGATATCAGTACGATTTATTAAAGTGATATCAATGTTTTAAGAGAATCAAATGAAATTAGAAAAACATCAAAGCATGTTAAAATCAGGGGTAAGGAGTGCTTACAATGGAAAAATATATTATGTCAATTGACCAAGGTACTACAAGTACACGTGCAATTTTATTCAATAAAGAAGGGGAAATTGTTTCAACAGCTCAACAAGAATTCACACAACACTTTCCGCATTTAGGTTGGGTTGAACATGATGCTAATGAAATCTGGACATCAGTATTATCTGTTATCGCAACTGTCTTGAATAATGATAATATTTATCCGCATCAAATCAGCGGCATCGGTATTACGAACCAAAGGGAAACAACAATTATTTGGGATAAGCATACTGGCCGTCCAATCTACAATGCGATTGTATGGCAATCACGTCAAACGCAAGATATTGTACAATCATTACGTGATCAAGGTTATGAAGATACTTTCCGTGAGAAAACAGGTTTAGTACTTGATCCATATTTCTCTGGTACTAAAATCAAATGGATTTTAGATAATGTTGAAGGTGCGAGAGAAAAAGCTGAAAACGGCGATTTATTATTCGGTACAGTGGATTCATGGATTGTATGGAAATTATCAGGGGGCGCTGCGCATGTGACGGACTACACAAATGCCAGCCGTACGTTAATTTACAATATTCATGAATTAAAATGGGATGATGAATTATTAGAAATTCTAGATATTCCAAAACAAATCTTGCCAGAAGTTCGCGAATCTAGTGAAATTTACGCTAAAACAAGAGATTATCATTTCTTCGGACAAGAAGTACCGATTGCAGGGATTGCAGGTGACCAACAAGCGGCATTGTTCGGACAAGCATGTTTCGAACGTGGTGAAGTGAAGAACACGTATGGTACGGGTGGCTTCATGTTGATGAATACAGGTAAAGAAGCGATCCAATCTGATAACGGCTTATTAACAACAATTGCATTCGGTTTAAATGGCGAAGTGCACTATGCACTAGAAGGTTCAATTTTCGTTTCTGGTTCAGCCATTCAATGGTTGCGTGATGGGTTGCGTATGATTAACTCAGCGCCTGAATCTGAGAACTATGCGAATCGTATTGAATCAAGTGATGGTGTGTATGTAGTACCGGCATTTGTTGGACTAGGTACACCATACTGGGATTCTAGTGCACGCGGTGCAGTCTTTGGTATTACACGTGCAACTGAAAAAGAACACTTCATCCGAGCAACTTTAGAATCTATTTGCTATCAAACACGTGATGTGGTTGAGGCTATGATTCAAGACTCAGGTATTGAAGTGAAGAATATCCGTGTAGATGGCGGTGCAGTTAAGAATAACTTCTTAATGCAGTTCCAAGCAGATATTCAAAATATCACAGTAGAACGACCTGAAATCAATGAAACAACTGCTTTAGGTGCTGCGTATCTTGCAGGGTTAGCGGTTGGATTCTGGGATAGTAAAGAAGAAATCTCAAACCGTTGGAAATTAGAGCGTACTTTCGAACCTGAAATGTCTGAAGAAGAAAGAGAAAAACTTTATAAAGGTTGGAAGAAAGCAGTAGAAGCGACACAAGTCTTCAAACCAGAGCACTAATTAGACGATTGATTTCTAATTGTGTTATACTAAAGACAAGTTAATATCTATGACTCGAGAATGAGAGAACTGTTCACACCATTTTAAATGTATGGGATAGGTCTCTCATTTTTTATCTATTTCGCGGTAAATTCACTTATCGACTTGTCTCATGCATGTATATCAGAATATTTTAGGAGGCGTTGTTCATGAGTTTATCAACATTAAACAGAAATGCAATTAAAGAAAGAATGAAAGAGGAAGAATATGATGTCGTGATTATCGGCGGAGGTATTACAGGTGCCGGCATCGCATTAGATGCATCAGATCGCGGTATGAAAGTAGCCTTAGTAGAAATGCAAGACTTCGCGCAAGGAACAAGTTCTCGTTCTACCAAATTAGTACATGGCGGTTTACGTTATTTAAAACAACTACAAGTCGGGGTTGTAGCTGAAACTGGACGTGAACGTGCGATTGTTTATGAGAATGGTCCACATGTAACCACACCAGAATGGATGTTGTTGCCAATGCATAAAGGCGGTACTTTCGGTAAATTTTCAACATCTATCGGTTTAGCAATGTATGACCGTTTAGCAGGTGTTAAAAAATCAGAACGTAAAAAAATGTTGAATAAAAAAGAAACATTAGAAAAAGAACCGTTAGTTAAAAAAGATGGCCTTAAAGGCGGCGGTTACTATGTTGAATATCGTACAGATGATGCGCGTTTAACAATTGAAGTGATGAAACGTGCTGCAGAAAAAGGTGCAGATATTCTAAACTATACAAAATCAATGAACTTCACATACAATGACAACGAAAAAGTGAATGGTATTCAAGTAACAGATATGTTGACTGATGAAGCTTATACAATTCACGCTAAAAAAGTGATCAATGCCAGTGGACCATGGGTAGATGAAGTCAGAGGTGCAGATTATTCAAGAAACAATAAACAATTGCGCTTAACGAAAGGTGTTCATATTGTCATTGATCAATCTAAATTCCCATTACAACAAGCGGTTTATTTTGATACAAAATCTGATGGCAGAATGATCTTTGCAATTCCTCGTGAAGGCAAAGCTTATATTGGTACAACAGACACATTCTACAATAATGACAAAGCATCACCACTACCAACACAAGAAGATCGTGATTATTTAGTTGATGCGGTGAACTATATGTTCCCAGGCCTAGATATTACGGATAAAGATATCGAATCTTCATGGGCAGGTATCAGACCATTAATTTTAGAAGAAGGTAAAGACCCATCTGAAATTTCACGTAAAGATGAAATTTGGGAAGGTAAATCAGGTCTGTTAACGATTGCTGGCGGTAAATTAACAGGCTATCGTCATATGGCAAAAGGTATTGTTGATTTGCTCGCAAAACGTTTGCAACAAGATTTCGGTAAAAAATTCGGTCCTTGTGAAACAAAAAATCTGACTATTTCAGGCGGAGATGTCGGCGGCAGTGCGAACTTTGAACATTTCGTAGAAGAGAAAGTAGCAGAAGCGAAAAAATATCAAATCGATGCTAAAACAGCAGAGGATATTGCACGTCGCTACGGTTCAAATGCGGATGAAATTTATAAAATTGCGCATACTGCACAATATCAAAATTCAGGATTGCCATTAGAGATTTATGCAGAACTTGTATATGGTATCCAAAATGAAATGGTTTATAAACCTACAGATTTCTTAATCCGCAGAACAGGTATGTTGTATTTCGATGTGGATGATGTCTTGAAATAT
The DNA here is from genome assembly GCF_047037175.1 of Staphylococcus simulans. GTDB lineage: Bacteria > Bacillota > Bacilli > Staphylococcales > Staphylococcaceae > Staphylococcus > Staphylococcus simulans_C. Next base: position 471,911 of record NZ_CP178241.1, read on the forward strand.
AAAGATGCAGTAGTCAATGTACTTGCACAACTGTTGGACTATGATGATATGCAACGCGCATTGTTTACAGAAGAGTTAAATGAAGCGGTAAATCAAGCTAGAACTGCAAATCATCAAGCAGCAGAATAAACAAATTTAATTAAATCAAAATGAGTTGGAACGATGTTTCAGCTCATTTTTGATATCTATGTATGAAAATATGCAGTTTATTTACGTTTTAGGTAAATGAAATCCTATTCCAAGAAAATCGACACTGTTTTATAATAGACATGTAAGACAACAAGAATTGACATCATAGAATTATAAGTATGACGGGGGTGGAGTCAATGTGTCCTAACACATTTAAAGTAACAGTAGAAGATGGTACGAATCTTGAAGTTAAATTAGATAAAGCAAATAAAACAAGAATTGGTATTGTACATATCTTTCATGGTATGGCTGAGCATATGGGGCGTTATGATACGTTTGTCGAATCACTCAATCAACAAGGGTATGATGTGATTCGCCATAATCATCGCGGCCATGGTAAAGATATAGACGAAAGTACAAGAGGTCATTATGACAGCATCCAAACGGTAGCTTCAGATGCCTATGAAATTGCACAAACGCTATATCCTAATCGTGCAGGTATACCGTATATTGTACTGGGCCATTCAATGGGTTCGATTATTGCACGTAAATATGTTGAAATGTATCCGGAAATGCCACAAGGATTAATCTTGACAGGTACAGGTTTATTCCCGAAAGTAAAAGGTAAAGTTTTAGCATCATTAATGAAATTAGTCACAATTGTTTTTGGCAAACGCAGAAGACTCAAATGGGTGAACCGTCTTACTTTCAAACCATTCAATCGACGTATTCAACACGTGCGTACTGAGAATGATTGGTTATCAACACAAAGAGAGGAAGTTGATAAATATTGCGCAGATCCATACTGCGGTTTCTTAGTGTCCAATCAAGTCATTTACGAAACATTAAATGAAATGATGAACACAAGTACACCGAAAGAAATCAAGAAAATGGATCCAGATTTACCTGTCTTATTAATTTCTGGTAAAGATGATCCTTTCGGAGATTACGGCAAAGGTATTCGCAGACTGGGCGTAGCAATGAAGAAAAATGGAGTAAAACATATTACGGTACAACTTTATCGTAATAAACGACATGAAATTCTGTTTGAAGAAGAGTATCAACAAACATGGAATAACATGTATGACTGGATAAAGAAAAATATCCTAAATAAATACAAGCAGGGGGATTAACATGCACGACCACACAAAACCTTTACTTGTTGTCATCGTAGGACCGACAGCGGTAGGTAAAACAGAATTAAGTATTGAACTTGCGAAACAAATCGACGGTGAAATTATCAGCGGTGATTCGATGCAAGTTTATAAAGGCATGGACATCGGGACAGCTAAAGCAACACCTGATGAAATGCAGAATATCCCTCATTATCTCATTGATATTTTAAATCCAGATGAATCATTTTCAGCATATGATTTTAAAACACGTGCTGAGCATTTAATTAAAGATATTACAGAGCGCGGTAAAGTGCCAATCATCGCTGGAGGTACAGGGCTTTATATTCAATCATTAATTTATAACTATCCTTTTGATAAAGAAGAAGTTTCTGAAGAAAAAGCACAAGCTGTGCGTGAGAAGCTTGAATTGTTAGAAAGTAAATCTAACGAAGAACTTCATGCTTATTTAGCAAGCTTTGATGCGGAATCGGCAGCGGATATTCACCCGAATAACCGCAAAAGAGTGTTGAGAGCGGTTGAATATTACCTGAAAACGAAAAAAAAATTAAGTAATCGCAAAAAAGTTCAACAATATACAGAAAATTATGATACATTATTAATAGGGGTAGAAACGTCGCGTGAAACTATGTATCAACGAATAAACAATCGTGTTGATCTTATGATGAAAGCGGGTTTATATAATGAAGTAGAGCAACTGCTGAGACAAGGTTATACAAATTGTCAGAGCATGCAAGCGATAGGATATAAAGAGTTGATTCCTGCTATTAATCAGGACATTTCGATTGAACAAGCAGTTGACAAGTTGAAACAACACTCAAGAAATTATGCAAAACGTCAAATGACTTGGTTCAAAAACAAGATGAATGTGCAATGGTTTGATAGAGAGCAACAGCCACTTCCATTGATTCTAGATGACATTACTGCCCACATAAATAAAAAGAAGGAGAGAATGCAATCATGAATGATAAACGCATCCAAGAGAACTTTCTGCAAGGTTTCAAAGACAGCAATGAAGAGTTAACTGTTTTCTTATTAAACGGTTTCCAAATGAAAGGAACAATTGTAGAATTTGATGACACCGTTGTGAACTTGTATTCACAAGGAAAAAATCATTTAATTTACAAACATGCGATCAGCACATTCACACAAGAACCATCAGTAGTTGAGTAATTTGTTCGTTTGTTTAAGTCTAAAACCCAATCATCACGACTATACATCATGTACTGGTTAGATTGCATATAATCTCACAAAAGATGAATCATGTTGAACTGAGTTTTAGTAACAAGTTAAAAAGGTTTTATAGGTAGAACACGAAGCGACGCCTGACACTAAGCATACAGCTTATTGTTAGGGTGTTGCTTTTTTTAATAGCAATATAAATAGACCGTTATTAAAATCATTGATGCAATGGTTTTAATAACGGTCTTTATTTGATTATAATAGTGCTTCAATATCTGATTTGATTTGACTTGGATTTTTTTGCGGTGAGAAACGATTAACCACATTGCCATCTCTATCAATTAAGAATTTAGTGAAATTCCATTTGATTTTACTGTTGAAGAACCCATCTTGTTGATCTGTTAAATATTTATATAATGGGTGTTGTTCTGGTCCATTTACTTTAATTTTTTCATGCATCGGGAAAGTGACCCCGTAATTAATTTTACAATTCTGCATGGCTTCATGTCCGTTACCAGGTTCTTGCTTGCCAAATTGGTTACAAGGGAATCCTAATACGACGAAGCCTTCGTCTTGGTATTGCTTGTATAGCTCTTGCAAGCCTTCAAATTGTGGTGTGAAGCCGCATTGGCTTGCTGTGTTGACAATTAACATGACCTTTCCTTTGTAGCGTTCTAGCTGATAGGTTGTGCCATCTATGTTTGTAACTTCAATATCATATATGCTCATGTTTTTCACCTCATTGTCCCAAACTTAACACATTCTTGCTTGTTAGTCTTTAGATATGCTCTTATGATAAAATAAAAGGGATGACGTGTAAAATGAATTGAAGGAGGATACATTTTGCCTCAAGAGAAAATATTTGATACAGAAGAAGCGGTTGAAAAAGCATTGTTAATCGGGGTTGATGCATATGATGAAAAGCAATTCGACTTCAGAGAAACAATGGATGAATTAAAAGCACTTGCACAAACATGCCGTTTAGATGTGCTAGGTGAAATTACCCAACAAAAAGACCGTATTGAAGACAAATCCTATGTGGGTAAAGGAAAATTACAAGAAATTAAAAATTACGTAGAAATGTATGATGTGGATGTTGTCGTAACCAATGATGAGTTGACAACTGCACAATCTAAAAGTCTGAATGATAATTTAGGTATTAAAATTATAGATAGAACACAATTGATTTTAGAAATTTTCGCGATGCGCGCAAGCAGTAAAGAAGGTAAGCTACAAGTTGAGCTAGCACAACTTGATTATTTAATGCCACGCTTGCAAGGCCATGGTAAAAGTTTGTCTAGACTTGGTGGCGGTATCGGCACAAGAGGTCCAGGTGAAACGAAATTAGAAACAGACCGCCGTCATATTCGTCGTCGTATGAATGAAATTAAACATCAACTGCAAACCGTAGTTGAACATCGTGAACGTTATCGTTCTAAACGAAGACAAAATCATGTCTTCCAAGTCGCATTAGTCGGCTATACAAATGCTGGTAAATCAACTTGGTTTAATATTTTAGCGGATGAATCTACGTACGAAAAAGATATTTTATTCGCCACGCTAGATCCTAAAACCCGTCAAATTCAAGTGAATGATGGCTATAACTTAATTATTTCTGATACCGTTGGTTTTATTCAAAAATTGCCAACGACTTTGATTGCGGCGTTTAAATCGACACTTGAAGAAGCACGTGATGCAGACTTATTACTCCATGTCGTTGATGCCAGCAATGAGGAATATCGTACGCAGTATGATACGGTCAATCGAATTATCGGCGATTTAGATATGGATAAAATTCCACAAGCTGTTGTCTTTAACAAAAAAGATTTAAATGAAGGGCCAACACCCGCATCACAGTTGCCGAATGTTTATGTGTCAGCACGAGATGAAGCGGATGAAGATAAAGTAAGACAGCTATTAATGGAACAAGTTGAAAAACAAATGGAACCTTATCAAGAAACGATTCCTGCAGATGATGCAGATCGTCTTTATTTCTTAAAACGCCACACATTAATTCACAAGTTAGAATTTAATGAGGACAATGAAAGTTATGAAGTAGAAGGTTATAGAAGAAAAGCAGAAGAAAATGGAGAGAAATGAGCATCATGGACATAGAACAAATGATTCAAGAAACAGAAAATGAATTACAACCTTATTTTAAGACGATTGAAGCACGTGCTTATCGTAATCAAGCGAAAGTACTCGATGCCTTTCATGCGGTCAAAGCGACAGAATCTGACTTACAAGGGACCACTGGTTATGGTTATGACGATATTGGACGTGACCATTTAGAAGCAATTTATGCACATACATTTAAAGCAGAAGATGCATTAGTCAGACCGCAAATTATTTCTGGTACGCATGCGATTACTGTCGCGTTACAAGCCAATTTAAAACATGGCGACGAATTGTTATATATCACTGGCAGCCCTTACGATACACTGTTAGAAGTAATCGGTGTGAACGGGAATGGTATTGGCAGTTTAAAAGAAAATGGTGTTATATATAAGGAGGTCGCGTTAACAAAGTCAGGTCAAATTGATGTACCTGCTGTATTAAATGTGATCAATGAACAGACAAAAGTCATCGCCATTCAACGTTCAAAAGGGTATGATCAACGCCCTTCAATCATGGTAGATGAAATTAAACACGCAGTAGCTGAAATCAAAGCCAAACATCCTGAAGTCGTGGTCTTTGTAGATAATTGCTATGGAGAGTTTGTGGAAGATATAGAGCCTATAGAAGCGGGTGCCGATATAATGGCAGGATCATTAATTAAAAACCCAGGCGGCGGTTTAGCACGTATTGGGGGTTATATCGTTGGACGAACAGATTTAATCGAACGTTGCGGCTATCGTTTAACGGCGCCAGGAATCGGTAAAGAGGCAGGTGCATCTTTAACAGAGTTACCGAGCATGTATCAAGGTTTCTTCCTTGCACCGCATGTCGTTAGCCAAAGTTTGAAAGGCGCACTTTTTACAAGTCTTTTCTTAACGAAATTAAATATGAATACTGTCCCTGCATTTGATACACCAAGAACAGATTTGATTCAAACTGTTCAATTTGAGACAGCTGAACAAATGATTCGTTTCTGTCAGTGTATTCAAGCTGCTTCACCCATCAACGCACACTTTAGCCCTGAACCAAGTTATATGCCAGGGTATGAAGATGATGTAATTATGGCAGCAGGAACATTCGTACAAGGCTCATCAATAGAATTATCTGCAGATGGGCCAATCAGACCGCCATATGAAGCTTATGTTCAAGGTGGATTAACGTATGAACATGTTAAGCTCGCTGTCACAAGAGCTGTTCAACAAATGAATGAAGAAGGACTTATCTAAAATAAAGCAACCGACGCAAAATTGCGTCGGTTTTTTAATGGAAGCGCAGAAAAAATACTGTGAAGTATATGAAATTAAAAAAATAAAAAGATATAATAATAATGAACATGTGAGAGAAAAAGAAGGTACATGAATACTCAGAGTGGAGGAGAACGTTATGGTTCTGACTTATCGTACCTTATTGTTTGTCTTATCATTAATGATGCTGCTGTGTTTTGAAGCGAGTAAATCTTTAGGGCCTGTATTTTTCTATTCGGTGTTAGGAATATATATGGTAGCAGTTTCTTTCATTTTGTATAAACTTGGTAAGATAAAACGCAATAAAAGATTAAGATAACAACAAAAAAAGAGGCCAGATGGCCTCTTTTTATATCCCTATTGTTTAGCACCTTTGGGCGTAATATTAATACAATTTCATGTATTGTTCGCGTTCCCACTCAGATACTTGTGTTCTATAGTAATCCCACTCAATTGATTTAGAGTTGATGAATTGATTATAGATATGTGAACCTAATGCATCTTTAACAATTTTATTTTCACGCATTGCTTTTAATGCTGTGTAAAGTGTTGAAGGAAGGTCTTCGATACCGATTGCTTCACGTTCATCACGGTTCATTTCATAAATGTTTTGGTTAACAGGGTCTGAAACTTTAAGTTTGTTTTTGATTCCGTCTAAACCAGCTTCTAAAATTGCTGCTAAAGCCATGTATGGGTTAGCTGCTGGGTCAACTGAACGAACTTCTACACGAGTAGATAAACCACGTGAAGTTGGGACACGTACTAATGGAGAACGGTTTTTACCACTCCAAGCGATGTAACATGGTGCTTCGTAACCTGGAACTAAACGTTTGTATGAATTTACTAATGGGTTACATACAGCAGTGAATCCACGTGCGTTTTTCAAGATACCAGCGATGAATTGGTAAGCTTCTTCAGTCATTTGGTCACGACCATTTGGATCGAAGAATGCATTTTCTTTACCTTTGAATAAAGAAACGTTGAAGTGCATACCGCTTCCGTTTACACCAAATAATGGTTTTGGCATAAATGTCGCATGTAAGTTATGTTTACGCGCGATTGTTTTAACAACAAGTTTAAATGTTTGGATGTTATCACAAGCAGTGATTGCATCAGCGTATTTGAAGTCGATTTCATGTTGGCCAGGTGCTACTTCATGGTGGCTGGCTTCAATATCAAAGCCCATGTCTTCTAATTCTAATACGATATCACGACGGCAGTTTTCACCTAAGTCAGTAGGTGCTAAGTCGAAGTAACCGCCATGGTCATTTAATTCTAATGTTGGTTCGCCATATTCATCTAATTTGAATAAGAAGAATTCTGGTTCAGGTCCTAGGTTGAAATCTGTGAAGCCTAATTCTTCCATTTCTTTTAAGACACGTTTTAAGTTTGTACGTGGGTCACCAGCAAATGGTTTGCCGTCTGTACCATATACGTCACAGATTAAACGCGCAACTTTACCTTGACTTGCTGTCCAAGGGAAAATAACCCAAGTGTCTAAGTCAGGGTGTAAATACATATCTGATTCTTCAATACGTACGAAACCTTCAATTGAAGATCCGTCGAACATCATTTCATTATCTAATACTTTTTCTAATTGACTTACAGGTACTTCAACATTTTTGATTGTTCCTAAAATGTCAGTGAATTGCAAGCGTAAATATCTTACGTTTTCCTCAGTAGCAAATCTGCGGATGTCATCTTTTGTAAATGTACGTTTTGCCATGTTTTAAATCCTCCAGTGAATTATTTGATAAAACGAGAAAGGTCGCCTCGATTTATCGGGATAGCTTCCTGTTGCGGTTTCTGTGTTGCTTCAACGATAACATGTTTTCTGATAGCTTTTTCATCAGTAGACAAATGTTGATCATCTTGATAAATGATTTGTTTGATTGCTTTTAGGTTAAACCCTTTTTCTAATAGGTGTTTGATTTCTAACAGGCGATCTAAATCATTCATTGAAAATAATCTTTTGTTACCGGGTGTTCTCTCTGGTTTAACGAGTCCATGTGCTTCGTAATACCGTACCTGTCTTGGTGTTAGCTCAGTCAATTGATTTACGACACTCATAGAGAAGACGGCCATGTTTCTGCGTAGTGCATCATTTGACATTTCTCCATCACCTCTATTTTTGAACTTGTTATTAATTTATCACAAATAAACCGAAATTACAAAAATATGTAAGGTTTTCTGACATGGGCATCAAAAGCCTTATTTATCAAGGGTTATAGCGTTGTTTTCTGATAATTGAAACAAATTAAAACACGAACCATTCATAAAAAATTCACATTTTCGTTCCGATTTATTATATATAAACGTATATACGAGAGAAATCTTGTTATCGCTTGTCCTATGTAAATAAATACCTAAGTGTTATCAGACATAAACATAAGGTTAAGTTCAAATTAAAAATAAATATTTCAGTCGCTAGTGTGATGTGTTAGGTAATTATAAATGATAAAATGGTTTCAACGTATTTTTATTAATGGATAGATGTTTTAACTTAATATTAATAACAATATAAGTGTTAAAAATGAATCGCAAGAATGGAGTTGAAACAATGATTGCCTTTTACGTACCTGGATTACTCGGAGATATATTGCTAGGCATTTTTATCTTATTCACGTTTTTGAATTTGATTGTTGCTTTTAATATCATCTTTTTGAAAGATAGATCTACAAGTGCCACTTGGGCATGGCTCTTTATCTTATTTATCGCGCCTGTTTTAGGTTTCTTCATATACATTTTATTTGGAAGAGGGGTATCAAAGAAAAAACTGTATAAAGATTATAAAAAAGATATCGAACAATTTAATGACATCATCAATGAACAACGTTACCAAGTACAACAAGATGAAATTCAAAGTGATAATGAGATTGTGCATAAACATCACGACTTAGTGAACATGTTGCTGACGAGACAACCTGCTTTCTTAACAGAGGGTAATGCTGTCGATGTGTTTGTTGATGGTCATAAGTTATATGACCAAATGATTGAGGATATCAAAAAAGCAGAGACGTTTATCCATTTAGAGTATTATGTCTTTGAATTAGATGGCTTAGGACATCGCATTATAGATGCATTAGAAGAACGGTTAGAAGCGGGTGTAGAGGTCTTATTATTATATGATGATATTGGCTCGAAAAAGATATCACTTCGCAAATTTAAGCGTTTTAGAGAACTTGGCGGACAAGTGGAATCTTTCTTCGCAAGTAAACTGCCCGTCATCAATTTTAGAGTCAATAACCGAAATCACAGAAAGATTGTTGTTATTGATGGCCAAATCGGCTACGTTGGCGGATTCAACGTAGGAGACGAATACTTAGGTTTAAGTAAGAAGTTCGGCTACTGGAGGGATACGCATGTCAGAGTCGAAGGTTCTGCCGTAGATGCCTTAGAGTTACGCTTTATGTTGGACTGGAATTCTCAAGCTAAGCGTCAATCATTAGAATATAAGCCACAGTATTTCCCTGTTAAAGAAGACAAAGGTGAGGTATCTCTACAAATTTGTTCCAGTGGACCTGACGATAATTGGCATGAAATTGAGTACGGCTATACCAAAATGATCAACTCAGCCAAAGAATCTATTTATATGCAGAGTCCTTATTTCATACCAGATAATTCTTATATTAACGCATTGAAGATGGCAGCGAACTCTGGAGTAGACATTCATTTAATGATACCAGATATGCCGGACCATCCATTTGTATACTGGGCAACGTACTATCATGCAGCAGAGTTATTAGACTCTGGAGTAAAAATCTATACTTATAATAATGGATTTATCCATTCTAAAATGATGGTTATTGATGATGAAGTAGCGAGTGTTGGATCAGCGAACATGGACTTCAGAAGCTTTGAATTAAACTTTGAAGTCAATGCGTTTATGTATGATAAAGCGATTGCGACAGAATTACGCAAAGCCTTTGAACATGACGTGACTTTATCGACAGAGTTGACGAAAGCACGTTATGCGAATCGTTCTTTCTGGATTAAGATGAAAGAAGGCTTCTCAAAACTGATTACACCAATTTTATAAGTAAACAAAAACTCGGAAGTGAGCTGACTCATTTCCGAGTTTGTTTATGCGGTGTTATTTCTTCTTGTTATGTTTTTCTCGATTTTGTTGGATGATAAATAGTATAAATCCAACAAGCATTCCCATTAAGACACCAATAATGGCTGTCACAAGTAATGGAAATTCATATACATATTGCAAAATCAAGCCGACGATAATTGCGACTGCCACAGCAACAATCGTTACGAGATTCTCTTTAATGGCTTGCATAGCACGCCTCCTCATCAAATTCCTTATTACTATCATACCAAATTTTTGTGCATCAGAGAATTGACGTAGCTAGGAAAAAATAGGTATGATGATTCGGTGATAACTTTAATCAAAGCAGGTGAAATTTTTGAAACGTAAATCTATGTCGACAATCATTGTTATTGCGGTGATTGCTATAATTGTTTTAGGTTTCCAATACTTTAATCATTCTGGTCCGTTTAAACAAAGCGGAGGAGAACAAGCCTCAACGTCAATTGGGGATAAAGAAGCGGTAACGGTCAAACGTGTTATTGATGGTGATACTTTTATCGCAACAGATAAAGATAACCGTGAAATTAAAGTCAGAATGATTGGAATGGATACGCCAGAAACAGTTAAACCTAATACGCCTGTACAGCCGTATGGGAAAGAAGCTTCAAGTTATACGAAGAAGCATTTGAATAATCAAAAGGTTTATTTAGAATTTGATAAAGAACCGAAAGATCAATATGGTCGTTATCTAGCCTATGTTTGGCTGGATGAGAAGCATATGTTTAATGAGAAATTAGTTAAACAAGGACTAGCACGTGAAAAGTATTTCGCGCCAAACGGCAAATATCGTGACGTCTTTAAAGCGGCTGAACGTGAAGCAAAACAAAAGCATTTAAATATTTGGAGTTAACGAATCAAGCCAATGTCATGAAAGAAATAATTGAATGGGTTATGCGCTCATTTTAAAAGGGAAGATTTCTGTACTTAACAGAAGTTTTCCCTTTTCTTTATATGACATAATAAATCAGTTTCAATTTCCAAAAACAAAGTAAAACCCTGAAGTTAGAATCATTGTGCTAACTTCAGGGTTTTACTAATTATGGTTGATTGATATAGTTTAGAATTTTGTCGCAATCGCGTTCAGCGATTTCATGTTTAGATTGCGTAAAAATATTGTGAATCGCATCTTTTAAGTCATGCTTAGATGTTGCGGTTTCAACATATTTTTGACGTTCAGTGGGACCATCGATAATATTTACAGACCCGTCACTAAAGTATACTAAACCAACGCTTGAAATTTTTTGATTGAAATGTTTTTCAAAAGCATCTTTAAGCTCTTTAGAGTTAATAGCGGCTGTAAGATATGGGTCATTGTCATAGAATTCAAATGTGACACTATTACTTTTGACTTTTTCAGTGAACGTATAAATATCTTCTCTTGAAGACTGGAATTGACTTTGATATTGGTCAGCGATGTAATGGCCGATAATTTGATCAATATCCTCGACATTTGTATCAATAGGTTTATCAGGTTCGGCACTGAAGTGATAAAATGTTTTTTCTTTCCAGTTTTTCACATCGATATTTAACAACCCTTTATCTGTGATGACCACATAATCAAATGTACGCAAGAAATTGAAGAGCGGATGTTTAACTGCGGTATTGCCTGTTGAAACAATATGATAAAACTTGATTTCTCCAACTTCTTTCAAGTTTTGCATCACTTTTTCAATAGATTGTTTCGCTTTGCGTACACCATAATGATGTTGTTGTGAACCATCATTAATGATTTGATTTTTCAATGATGCAACTTCTGTACGTAAAGTGTTCACCTTACTTACGAGTTGATTCTTTGAATAAATCTCAGTATCTAGTCGATGTTGCATTAAGCCACGTGATACAACTAATGCAATTGCCAGTATCACAATTACAGCAACTAGAAGAAATATTAAATACATATCTATCATTCCTTACTCAATAAAAAGTAGTTAAATTTAAACATACCCTAATAATCTAACTCTTAGTGGTAAAAATCAATAATAAAGTCTTAACTAAAGGTTAATGTAACATTTATGACATATTACGTTAATATTAAAAAAGTTCCAGACGAATATTAAGTGATTGTGTCTGGAACTTTAAAAATTAAATTTAATTTTGAGTGTTTGGTTTCAACTCAGCATGGGAAACAATGAAATAACTTAAAAACTATTACGCTTTTGTATCTTGTAAGATAGATTTTTGTAAAGCGTCAAAATCCTCAAGCAGTTTCAATGCTTTTTTTGTTTGTGCGCTAGTAATAGTGATAAATACTTTTCGTTCATCATCGATACAGCGCTGTTTACCGATGATTTTCATTTCCGTTAATGTGCTAAAAGATTTGTGAATTTCCATTAAACTGAAATTCATACTGTGTTTTACGTCAAGAAGAGGAATTAATTTCTTATCATGATCTAAAATGTGTTTTAAAAATAATAGATCATTAAAGCGTAAATTAAATTCCTTCTTCAAAGCATTAATTAATGCTTTTCGATGCAATTCATAGTAAAAAATCGATTCTGTAGACTGTGTTTTTTCAGAATACATGATTTCACCTCGTGTTGTATTTATAATATCTTGCGTCTACATTATTATAATAAAAAAGTTATACTTTGAAAAGAGAAATTCTTTGGTTTTAACTTAAATTATTGTAACTATTTTTAAAATATCAATTAACAAACGAAAAAATAATGTTTATAAATCCAATAGGATTACTGGGTATAACAAAAGGAGTTTAAAAAATTGTTCTCAAACCTAAAGAATCAAACAGAATTGACAGATTTTTATAAAAATCTTCCTCCTAATGCCGTCATCGCATTAGATAATCATCCAATGTCATATTATGTATTAGACTATCTCACTGAGCAGGGAATTCATGTATCTGTGGTGACTTTTTCTACCGATGTGATGCGATATGTATGTCGTAACACGTTTTCTAATATTATTTTTGCGCCAGGCAAAGTTGATTCAAGCCTGCATATAATGACAGGGGACACGATGGTAAATACTTTTAAAACTTTACAGATTGATATCTATTTGTGTGCACCGAGTTACATAGATGAACAAGGATGTTTATATCAAGTACATGCTGAAATAGGTGCCTTACAAAAAGCGCTGATCGAACAAACGCAATATAGTTATGTCATCAATTATCCTGATTTGATAGAAGCCAAGCAGGATTATACGCATCTCGGTGATATGAATTAAAAGATAGACAAGTCGTGAATCACACGATAAAATGAATATGAATAGAGAGAAAATATAACCATAATTGTAAGCGCTTACTAGTAGGAGGTGTCAGAATGCATAAGTCTAATAATGAAGATTTAAATTTCTTGGTTGAAAGATTGATAGAACATGCCAATGATGAAATCAAATTTTTCGGAGAGACTGCAAAATTATTATTTTTAAAGAATGAATTTATTATTAACGATACAGTAGATATTTGCGTGAAACGTAAGAACCTTACAAAGGTTATCAAGAATATCCCCAATAATTATCGTATTCGATACATAGATTCAGAAGGGAACGTCAGTGAAAAATTAAGAGATACGAAATTCTCACTGCTTACACATTTAGAAGTAGAAATACATCATCAAAAAATCATGACTATTTATATTTATGATGTTCATAACAAAGAATGGATGTTCAGATTCGATCACAGTATACGGTTACCTGAAAAACATATATATTTCCATTCCTTACCATGGGGCGTTGACTACATTAAACCGGAAATCGTTCTGATGTATGAGTTGCTGCAACCGTCAGTACATCGCAGCAGCTTTAATAATAAAGCGGTAATCGATGCTTTAAGTTATTACCAATTTGTGATGCTGCGTGTTGTAGTAGGTGAAGAACGTCTGCACGATGCATTATATGCATCCTAATGAAACAAGAGCGTTGCTTTTTACGCAACACTCTTGTAATTTTTTTGTCTTCTAATTAACTAAATATTGTTTAAATTCAGATTATTTTAATTGTAAATTTAGTTGTTCTTCTCTGTATGCACAACTGCCTTCATACACTGCGCGCACTGCATCATCTGCATCTTTGACGCTGATTCCGAACATCATTGAAATTTCAGATGCACCTTGGTTGATCATTTTTAAGTTGATATTGGCTTTGGCTAATGCCGATGTAATCATATTAGCAGTACCTACCATTTGATTCATACCTAAACCTACGACCATCATCACAGCTAAATCATTATCAATACCTAATTCATCCACATCGCATTGTTTACGGATTTCGTTTAACACTTTCGTTTCTTTACCGCGTATTTGATGTGTACGCATGATGATACTGACGTTATCAATACCTGATGGCATATGGTCAAATGAGATATTGTAATCTTCTAATACGGATAAGATTTTACGTGTGAAACCGACTTGTCTGTTCATTAAGTATTTACGTACGTTGATAACTGTGAAGCCTTTATCACAACTGATACCTGTAATTAAATGGTCTGGTTTGATATCACGGTCGTATCTGATGAAAGTACCTGGATCTTCAGGTCGGTTTGTATTTTTGATGACAACAGGAATACGTTCTTGTTGAACAGGTTGAAGTGCTTCATCGTGGAATACACTAAAGCCCGCATATGAAAGTTCACGCATTTCTCGATATGTTACTTCTTCCATGATTTCGGCATCTTTAATTAAGTTAGGGTTAGCGCGATAAATTCCAGACACATCTGTGAAGTTTTCATAGAGTGCTGCACGAACACCGCGTGCTAAAATGGCGCCTGTGATATCTGAACCGCCGCGAGGGAATGTGACAACATTGCCTTGTTTAGAGTAACCAAAGAAACCTGGCACAATAATTTTGCCTTCAATTTTTCTTAGATTGTAAATTTTATCATAAGATTCTTCTAAGATTTGTGCGAATTGCGGTGTGTTGGTAACGGTAATACCTGCGTCTAAAGGTGACACATATGTAGTTTTAACACCTTGATCGTTGTTATATTGTGCAATTAAGCGAGCGTTGAAGTCCTCACCGCAAGAGAGCAATGCATCTTTTAAACGAGGCGGATTGCTTTGGTTTGTTTTAATACGCTGTTCGAGAATGTCATCGAATTCCGCTAAAATACTTTCGTCCATGTTTAAATCATGGATAATATCTGCGTAACGGGCGATAATTTCTTCCTTTTTATTTTGATAATCTAAATTGGCTACACTTTTTTCATAAAGCCTAAGCAACAAGTCAGTTGTCTTAATATCTTCAGAATGTCTTTTACCAGGAGCAGACACAACGATTATTTTTCTTTCGTCATCGCTATTGATGATGTTTAATACCTTCTGAATTTGGCTTGCTGAAGCGACGGAACTGCCGCCGAATTTAGCTACTTTCATATTTAATCAACCTTTCTCTCAATCTTAATAATTTACTGCTTTGTTTTTTGGGTGAAAAATGCTAAAATTTCAACATATTCCAAATTTTTTGAACTTTACAATTTTGATGAATGAATTTATACTAAACCATAATCAAGTATTTTTCAATAGTGCAGGTGTTTTTTTAGAACGAACAAACGGAGGAATGTAATTATGAAGAAGTTAAACATCGCTTTGCTAGGTCTGGGAACAGTGGGCTCAGGAGTAGTTAAAATTATTGAAGAGAATCATCAACAGATTAAAGATACGATTCACAAAGATCTTCACATCAAACATATTCTCGTTAGAGATAAAAAGAAAAAACGTCCGCTCAACATCAGCAAATATCATTTGACTGAAGATGTGGATGAAATCTTAAACGATGAAGATGTCGACATTGTGATTGAAGTTATGGGGGGTATCGAACCTACTGTTGAGTGGTTGAAAAAATCATTAAAACAGGGCAAGCATGTCATTACTGCCAATAAAGATTTATTAGCAGTGCATTTAAGAACGTTAGAAGATTTAGCAGAAGAAAATGGTGTCGCATTAAAATTCGAAGCCAGTGTGGCAGGCGGTATTCCAATTGTCAACGCAATCAACAATGGTTTAAATGCCAATAATATTAGTAAATTCATGGGTATTTTAAACGGAACATCCAACTTCATTTTATCTAAAATGACTAAAGAAGGCACAAGCTTTAAAGAAGCTTTGGATGAAGCGCAGCGTTTAGGGTTTGCAGAAGCAGATCCAACTGACGATGTTGAAGGTATCGATGCCGCAAGAAAAGTAGTCATCGTTACATACTTATCATTCAACAGAGTAATTAGCTTAGATGAAGTTAAAGTAACAGGAATTTCTAACGTATCAGTAGAAGATATCAACGCTGCAAAAGCGCTTGGATATAAAATCAAATTAATCGGTAAAGGTACATTTGATAATGGTGTCATTGAGACATCTGTAGCACCAACCTTAATCGATGAAAGACATCAATTAGCATCTGTAGAAAACGAATACAATGCGATTTATGTCATCGGTGACTCAGTAGGGGAAACGATGTTCTATGGTAAAGGTGCAGGTAGTTTAGCGACAGGTAGTGCAGTAGTCAGCGACTTGCTAAACGTGTCACTGCAATTCGAATCTAATCTGCATACTTTACCGCCGCACTTTGAATTAAAAACAGGTCATGCGAAAGAAATGATTGATGCAGATGAACCTACAAAATTAAAAGAAAAAGCAAGTTACTTTGTAGTTTTAAAAACAAATGGAGCACCTGTTAAACGTGTGGAAGAAGAGGTTAAAGCACAATTACCGCTTCACAAATCACTTCATGTCATTGAACACAGTGACAACACAGCAGCTGTCGTTGTGAAAGGAATCAATGTACCAGCTGACGAAATTTTAGCACAAGGCAAATATCCAGTAGAAAAAGTTTATCCAGTAGAAGGAGTTTAATTAAAATGAAAAGATGGCAAGGTTTAGTACAAGAATACAAAGCATATCTCCCAGTTAACGAAAATACACCAAATGTAACTTTAAATGAAGGCCAAACGCCGTTGATTCATTGTGATACATTATCAGACATGTTAGGCATTAACTTGTTTGTAAAATTTGAAGGTGCCAACCCAACAGGCTCATTTAAAGACCGCGGTATGGTAATGGCTGTTACTAAAGCCAAAGAAGAAGGCAAAAAAGTAGTCATTTGTGCATCAACAGGGAACACATCAGCTTCAGCAGCTGCTTATGCAGCACGTTCTGGTTTAAAAGCGATTGTGGTTATTCCTGAAGGTAAAATTGCTTTAGGTAAATTATCACAAGCAGTAATGTATGGTGCAGAAATCGTTTCTATTGAAGGCAACTTTGATGAAGCATTAGAAATTGTAAAAGAAGTTGCGAAAGAAGAAAACGAAATCGAATTAGTCAACTCTATTAATCCATTCCGTATTGAAGGCCAAAAAACAGGTGCGTTTGAAGTTGTAGATCAATTAGGCGGCAAAGCACCGGATGTGTTAGCTATTCCAGTTGGTAACGCAGGTAATATTACAGCGTATTGGAAAGGTTTCAAAGAGTTTAATGAAAAACATCAAACAGGTTTACCGAAATTATTTGGTTTCCAAGCTGAAGGGGCTTCACCAATCGTACAAAATAAAGTGATTAAAAACCCTGAAACAGTCGCAACTGCGATTCGTATCGGTAACCCAGCAAGTTGGGATAAAGCTGTCAAAGCATTAGATGAGTCTAACGGTTTAATTGATAGTGTCACAGACGATGAAATCTTAGAAGCTTATCAACTCTTAGCTTCTAAAGAAGGTGTGTTTGCAGAACCAGCAAGTAATGCATCAATCGCTGGCTTAATTAAATTGCATAGAGCCGGTAAATTACTACAAGATATTACTGTAACTGCAGTGTTGACTGGTAACGGCTTAAAAGACCCTGATACTGCCATCTCATTATTAGACAATCCAATTAAATCATTACCAAATGACAAAGCAAGTATTATTAAATATATCAAAGGAGCTATTCATTAATGGGAGAAAGTTTAAAGCTTAAAGTTCCCGCTTCTACTGCCAATCTAGGCGTAGGCTTTGATTCAATCGGACTCGCATTAAATAAGTTCCTCTATGTGGAAGCAGAAGTAAGTGCAGATGAACAATGGCATTTCCACCATAAGGGTGACAACTTGCATGGCTTGCCGACTGATGAGCATCATCTGATTTGCCAAGTCGTACGATTTCTTGAACAGAAATATGAAATGTCTGTCCCGCCATTAACGGTTTCAATGCGAAGTGAAATTCCTTTAGCCAGAGGACTTGGGTCCTCGGCTTCTGCTTTAGTTGCAGGGATTTATTTAGCAGACTTCTTTGGCCATTTACAATTATCAGAGTTTGAAATGGTTGAAGCCGCAACAGAAATAGAAGGTCATCCAGATAACGTTGCACCAGTTATTTATGGTGGCATGATTGCTGGATTCTATAATCATGAAACGAAAGAAACGTATATTTCTTCAATTGAACCCCCTTATGTGAACTTGGTCATCACAATTCCAAGTTACGAGCTGAAAACGCATGACTCTAGACAAGTTTTGCCAAAAAGTTTTGAACATGAACAAGCGGTTCAATATAGTGCCATCAGCAACACAATGTTAAGTGCGCTGATGCAGCATGATTATCAATTAGCAGGGATGTTGATGGAAATGGATGGATTCCATGAACCTTACCGTCAAGAGTTGATCCCAGAATTTCAACGCGTTAAAGCGTTAGGACGTGAATACCATGCCTATGCGACAGTAATCAGCGGGGCAGGTCCGACAATTTTAACGTTAATTGATCCTTCTAAAAGCGGTAAATTAGTCAGAAGATTGAACAAGGAATTGCCAGAATGTGAATCTGAATTAATTTCAGTCAACAAAAGCGGAATAATCGTAGAAAAAGTTTATGAATCATAAGGAAATGCGATATAATTTGATGGAATACGCTAAAAAGGAGCGCAATACATCATATGAGCAACTATAAAATGATAGTAATGGATATGGATGATACTTTGTTGAATTCAGAGAATCAAGTCAGTCCAGAAACTGCTAATTATTTAATTGATTTACAAGAAAAAGGTTACCATGTCGTCTTAGCTTCAGGACGTCCTACAGAAGGGATGCTGCCGATTGCGAGAGACTTGCATCTAAACGAACATGATAGTTATGTCATCAGCTTTAACGGTAGTCGTACGACACGTGTAAGAGATGGAGAGTTAGAAGCGGAACAAAGTATTTCTAAAGCAGACTTTGATCGTATTATTGATTATTGTCGAGAAAACGATATGTTTGCGTTAACGTATCAAGATGGCCATATTATCTATGAAGGTGAACATGAGTACATGAATATTGAGTCAGAACTTACAGGTCTGCCAATGCAACGTACAGATGATTTGAAAGCCTTTATTCAAAATCCAGTAGCCAAAGTATTAGGTGTGGACTATGAAGAACATATCCAAGCTCGTGCACAGGCATTTGAGGGTGTATTTAACGATCAAATTGATGTGACGACGAGTAAACCTTTCTTCTTAGAATTTGTGCCTCACGGTGTATCTAAAGGCCAAGCATTGCATGCATTATGTGAGAAGGTCGGAATTGATATTAGTGAGACCATCGCATTTGGGGATAGTATGAATGACTATTCTATGATGAAAGAAGCGGGTTACGCTGTCGCAATGGGCAATGCGCGCGATGCTTTAAAAGAAGTGGCTGACTTTGTGACGTTAGATCATAACTCAGATGGTATTGCCTATGCTTTAAAGAAAATTTTATAAATTGAAACAAAAAATGAGACTTTCTGATATTCATCGAAAGTCTCATTTTTGTGCGATTATTTAGCTGTATGCGTCCATTCATGCATGCCATGGTTTCGTTTTACAAGCGCATAAATATTATCAGCTGAGTAATCTAAGTTTGTATAGACAGTGATAATAAATGCAGATTGTCCACTTTCAAACGGTTCACTTAGGTAAACATCTTTTAAGTGTTCAAATAGAGGTACCATTTGATCATGTTCTAGACTTGGATATTCTCTTAAAGTTCTTTTAATCAGTCTGCCATTTTTTTCTTCAAGAGATTGAACGACGATTACAAAACGTTCGTCTTCCTTTAAAACATCGTCAAATAAATTTGTTTGTCCTACCATGTTGTAACACCTCGATTTCTCATCTTATTATCCTCATTATACTATATATCCTAAGTCGGTAAAATCTTAAAAGTTATCATTTAACAAGAAAAAACAGATTGGCTTAGCCAATCTGTTTAAATGAAAACATTATTTCACTTTATTAAATTCTTCGAAACTTCTTACATCCATTTCTTTTAATTTAACTGGTTTTGTTTTCTTAATCATTTTATGCACGATGAATATAATGAAGAGTACTAGAATTGGACCAATATCTTTAATGATTCCACCGACATTCAATTGAACAATATTTTCGAATGAACCCCCGATTAATAAGAACAATAGGATAGCTAAAACGATAATAGGGCCGAATGGATATAAAGGCGTTTTATATGGCAAACGTTCGTTGACGTCTATACCTTGTGCCTTTAAGCCTCTGCGCAATCTCATTTGTGAGAAGATTGCGGCTGCCCATACGAAGATAACTAATTGTCCGATAATGCCAAGCAATGTGAAAATCGCATTCGCATGGAAGTTCGCTAAAATAATAACGACGACAACAATAACGAAATTCGTTAGGATTGCTGGAATAGGTAATTTTGTTTTACCGTGCAAGTAACTTAAGAATTTCGGTGCTTGTTTGTCTGTGCTGAGTGAGAACAGCATACGGCTTGTTGAATAAATACCAGAGTTTGCGGCTGATAATAATGACGTTAAAATAACTGCGTTAATAACAGATGCCGCAAAAGCGATACCGACTCTGTCGAATACAATGGTAAATGGACTTTGGGTTACAGATTCATTTTTATTAAGTAATAATGGTTCGTTATAAGGTAAAATCGCTGAAATCACTGCAATTGAAAGAATATAGAATAATAAAATTCTCCAGAACACTGATTTGATTGCGGCCGGCATTGATTTTTTAGGATCATCTGATTCACCAGCTGTTACCGCAACGACCTCGGTTCCACCGACTGAGAATCCGGCGATTAATAGAACGCTCAAGAATCCGGCAGTGCCTCCAACAAACGGTGCTTCGCCGATTGTGAAGTTTTTGAAGCCATACGTATGACCGCCTAAAATACCGAAGATTGTCAAAATACCTACTACGATAAATACGATAATTGTAACGACTTTAATGGCTGCCAACCAAAATTCTGCTTCACCGAAAGCTCTAACCGTAAAAATGTTCAACAGTAATAAAAACGTGATAAAGATTAAACTCCATGTAAGTGGAGAGAAAAACTTGAATGTGTCCCAGTAATACAGTACGTTTGATGCGATAATGACATCTACGCTCGTAACAAGTGACCACATTGCCCAGTATAGCCAACCAACAGTAAAGCCAAGGGAAGGATCAATAAATCGCGTTGAATATGAACTGAAAGAGCCTGATACAGGATAAAAGGTTGCAAGCTCTCCAACTGATGACATTAAGAAATACAACATAATACCAATAATCAAATACGCTAAAATCGCACCGCCAGGTCCAGCTTGGGAGATGACACCGCCCATAGCAATAAAGAGACCTGTACCGATTGCGCCCCCAATAGCAATCATTGATATATGGCGAGAACTGAGTCCTCGATTCATTTTGTTTTCATCCATATGCGTTACCTCTAATCTTTAAATTAAAATATATGTACTCTATTCTAATTGTTTTTTTACAACTTATCAATGACCTTTGACGTATTAAATCAAATATTTTGAAAGATTCTGACAAATAATAGAAAAAAAGTACATTCTGTATTTCATAATCAGTGATACCTCATGGACAAAATCGTCAGAGAGGTGTATATTTAGAACCATTCAAAGTGTGCTGACATGATTTTATGTTGAGCATACATGAGTGGACAAATTAAAATAAAAAAAGTGAACATTACCGATTTGAATAGGTAAGTTCACTATCGTAGTTTCAATACATTATTTAGTTTCGCGGTGTAATGTATATTTGTTCAATCTTGGGCAGTATTTTTTCATTTCGATACGTTCAGGATTGTTACGTTTGTTTTTAGTAGTAATATAATTACGATCGCCGCATTCTGTGCAAGCTAATGTTACGTTTACGCGCAATGTAGACACCCTTTCTATTAAGTTATTAGCAATACTTACGCACTTAAATTTACCACAATCATGCCTGTCGTGCAAGATGGATAAAATAAGCAGCATAAGCTCAATGTATTCTATTGTATAGAAAAATTTGTGATTAGTAAATAACTTTGCTTAAAAAATGAGCAAAAAGTATTGATAAAGATGGAAATTGTGTTATGATATAAATCGTAATAATTACGATTATGAACATTTACTATTAAGAAAGGTAGGAACTTTAATGGCAAAAAAATCAAAAGTTGTTAAAGAACAAAAACGAGAAGAACTCGTTGCTAAATATTACGCAAAACGTCAAGAGTTAAAAGCTAAAGGTGACTATGAAGCTTTAAGAAAATTACCTAGAGATTCATCACCAACACGTTTAACTCGCAGATGTAAAGTGACTGGAAGACCACGTGGTGTAATGAGAAAATTCGAAATGTCACGTATCGCATTCAGAGAACATGCGCATAAAGGTCAAATTCCAGGCGTAAGAAAAGCAAGCTGGTAAGCACTAGTTTTTGGGAATCAATTCATCAAGCAACACATTTCTTGAATGGAATGTGTTCTTTTTTTTTGCTTTTTTGACGAATGTATTCTTTTTCATGGCAAAAGCGATAATGAGATAGTATGATGTATAGTGGACTTTTGAAGATTAGATAAAAATAAAGAATAAGGTGTTAGATAGATATGAAAATTTTTGATTATGAAGATATCCAAATGATTCCTAATAAATGTATTGTAACAAGCCGTTCAGAATGTGATACATCCATTCAATTCGGTCCACGTCGTTTTAAAATGCCGGTAGTTCCTGCGAATATGCAGACGGTTATGAATGAAAAACTTGCAGAATGGTTCGCAGAAAATGATTACTTCTATATTATGCATCGTTTTGATGAAGCAGCACGTATTCCATTTATCAAAAAAATGCACGATAAAGGCTTATTCGCATCAATTTCAGTTGGCGTGAAAGCGAATGAATATGACTTTGTAAAAGAAGTTGCTGAACAAGGCTTAAAACCTGAATATGTCACAATCGATATTGCACATGGCCACTCAGAACAAGTAATCAATATGATTCGCCATTTAAAAGAATATTTACCAGAATCGTTTGTGATTGCAGGTAATGTTGGGACACCTGAAGCTGTAAGAGAATTAGAAAATGCAGGGGCAGATGCGACAAAAGTCGGTATCGGACCTGGGCGTGTATGTATTACTAAAATCAAAACTGGTTTTGGCACAGGCGGTTGGCAATTAGCGGCAGTTAACCACTGCAGTAAAGCAGCGCGTAAACCCATTATTGCTGATGGCGGTATCAGAACACATGGCGATATTGCGAAATCTATCCGCTTCGGTGCTTCAATGGTAATGATCGGCTCATTATTTGCTGCACATGAAGAGTCACCCGGTGAAACAGTCGAATTAGAGGGTAAATTATACAAAGAATACTTCGGCAGTGCATCTGAATATCAAAAAGGTGAGCGTAAAAATGTCGAAGGCAAGAAAATGTTTGTGGAACATAAAGGTTCATTAGTAGACACATTAAAAGAAATGCAACAAGATTTACAAAGCTCTATTTCATATGCAGGTGGCAAAGATTTACTAGAATTAAGAAAAGTAGACTATGTCATTGTAAGAAACTCTATCTTTAATGGTGATAGAGACTAAGCCTTACCATCTGGAGGTGTAGACGATTAGACGCACATTTTCATTTGTAGTCATCCTGTTACTTGCTTTCTTAATTATTCCAGTTAAAGAAACACCTTGGATGATTAACATTCAAAACCAAGCAAAAGCCAAAATTCAAGCTGTGACTGCACAGGAAAGTGTTAATGAAACAGCACTTAAAGTGCCAGATAAGCAAGATTTTGCGTTAAATAATATTCAAATGAATATGACAAAAGATAAAGTAGAACAAGCTTTAGGTCAACCTAAGCGTGTCAGTGCCAATGAATATGGTTTAAAGTGGTATACCTATCATAAAGATTATCATTCATTTGTGATGGTCAGTTATATGAACAATAAAGTGAATGGTATTTATAGTAACCAAAATGTTATATCTTCAAAATCGAAAATCAAGTACGGTTCTCCAAAATCAGCTGTCAGAGATAGACTGGGTCAACCCATTGATGAAATGACAAAAGGCAACTACAAATACCAAGTCACGAGCGATGAATATGATGTCTTTGATAAAGACGGTATTTATACAACCGTCTTTTATGATAAGCATGAAAATAACCAAGTGACAGGTGTGATGCAAATCAGCAAAGAAATGGAACATCGTTTGATGAAACCTTACGGTGCACCATCGTCATCACTTGCACAAGGTTTTGAGCTGCAAAACTTTGATATAGTCAATGCAGAACGTGTTCAAAAAGGTTTATCTGTATTGAAATATAGTGATACCATCTCTAATACTGCGAGAAAACATAGTAAAGACATGGCCGACCATCATTACTTTGATCATACGAACCAAAAAGGAGAGTCTCCATTTGATCGTATGAAAAAAGATGGGATTGAATATAACAGCGCAGGCGAAAACTTAGCGTATGGTCATCAAAATAGTATTTTCGCACATGAAGGTCTGATGAATTCAGAAGGACATAGAAAAAATATTTTACAACCCAATTATAAAAACTTAGGTGTCGGTGTGGATTTCAATGATGAAAGACAACCGTTCTGGACCGAAAATTATACAAGTTAATAACCCATCACATGAAGGCAAAATTTCTGGTTTCAACAGAGATTTTGCCTTTTATAATATAAAGAAATGTTTAATTTATAGAGCGCTTATTGATAAATGAATACACTCCTGATTATAATAAGCACAAGTAGAAAAATAGGGTGAGAAGAAATTAAATACTTCGAATAAAGTTGAAAAATATAGAAGTGAGGAGGTTAATTATGAATATTTCAGATATAGCAGCGATGGCCAATGTATCTAAAAGTACCGTATCCAGATATTTAAATGGCGGTTCTGTCAGCCAGAAAACTAAAGATAAAATAGATAGAATTGTACAAGAAACAGGGTATTCTCCCAATCAATTTGCGCAATCTCTTAAAGCGAAACGCACATTTATGATCGGTGCGATTATTCCGAGATTAGATTCCTATGCGGCAAACCAGATTCTAGAAGGGGCAGATACCTACTTACGTGAAATTAAGTACCAAACATTGATTGTGAATACGAGCCAAAGTATCGAACAAGAAGTAGAAGCATTATATACTTTAAACAAAAATAAAGTAGACGGTATATTGCTTATCGCAACACAAATTACGAAACAGCACATTGAAGCAATTCAAGATATCAAAGCCCCCGTCATTGTAGTTGGACAATCAGATGAACGAGTGCCGTCAGTGATACAAAATGATTTTGAAGCAGGGCGTATGATAGGTGAGTTGTTCGGTCAACAGCACTTTAAACGTATCGCCTATATAGGTGTCGATGAATACGATAAAGCAGTAGGGATTGAAAGAAAAAATGGCGTATTAGCGGGGCTTAAACAGTATAATCAAACACCAGATATTTATTACACAACATTTGATTTGCAACAAGCCGTTTCTGCGGCAGAAGCATTAGTCTCAAAATATGAAGCGCTGATCTGCGGTACCGATAATATTGCGTTAGGGACATTAAAGGCAGCACATCAACAACACATTCAAGTGCCCGATCAATTATCAATTGCTGGGTTTGGCGGTTACGATACGACTTCCATTGTCACACCGTCTCTTGCGACAATCAGTTTCCCTTATAAACAAACGGGTGAGAAAGCAGCACAGAATTTGATTCGTACGATTAAAGGAGAAGCGATTGAACAAGTAGAAGTGATGGATTTCGAATTGATTAAAAATAACAGTATTGACTTCTCTTAAACCAATAAGTAAAATGTTTATGAAAGCGTTTTACTTATATACTATTTTGGAACCGGTTCCAATAAGAGAGGAGTGCGCTAATGGAATGGACACGTGAAGCGAGATATCGCGGGTTAGCTTCAATTTCAAATGATATCTTTGAAGCGATGAAAGATCAAGTGAATCAGTCGCCTTGGAGACAACACTATCACATTCAACCTGTCACAGGATTGTTGAATGACCCAAATGGTTTTATTTATTTTAAAGGCAAATATCACTTGTTTTATCAATGGTTTCCTCTAGGCCCTGTACATGGTTTGAAGTATTGGTATCATGTCGAGTCAGAAGACCTAATTCATTTTGAAAATAAAGGCCCTGTTATTTACCCAGATACCACATATGATTCTCACGGGGCATATAGTGGGTCAAGTATACAAATTGATCATCACTTGTATGTCTTTTATACAGGAAATCACAGGACAAAAGCGTGGGAACGTATACCGAACCAAATGGTTGCGAAATTAAATGACGACATTGAGGTTGTTGCGAAACAACCGATTATTGAAGGTGTGCCACAGGGTTATACAGAACATTTCAGAGATCCTAAAGTGTGGCAAGAAGATGAGCATTATTATTTTGTGATTGGTGCACAAACTACAGAACAAACAGGACGCGCATTAATTTATCAAGGCGATACCTCACTTAACTTTCATTTACTCGGTGAAATTGACACAGGATTATCTGAGTTTGGCTATATGTGGGAATGTCCGGATTTATTTAAACTAGATGACAAAGATGTCTTGATTTTCTGTCCGCAAGGCATTGAACCAGACGGTATACATTTTCAAAATATATATCAGTCTGGATATATCATCGGAGATTTTAGTTTAGAAACGTTAGAAATGAAACATGATGGATTTATGGAGTTGGATCATGGCTTTGATTTTTATGCGCCGCAAACGACATTATCTAAAGAAGGTGAACGCGTATTAATCGGTTGGATGGGATTGCCAGATATCAATTATCCAACAGATCAGTATGATTGGGCACATTGTCTCACGTTGCCTAGGGTATTGAATATTAAAGATGATACATTGATTCAAAAGGTACATCCTGATGTAGAGAAGTTGAGAGTGTGCAGTTATGAAGCAATATGTGAGGTTAATCAAGACAGCACTATGATAGATTTGATTCATCCTGAGCGGTCAGAAGTCGATATTTCAATTGTAGAGAATGAAGCGGATGAATTAAGTGTTGTATTTTCAAATCAAAGTGATGAAGCGGTTAAAATATCATATGAGAAGTATACAGGTGCATTAATGCTTGACCGTAGTCAAAGTGGCACATTACCGAGCAATCAAGATAATCAGACAAGAACAGTGAAATTAAATCAACCATTACAAAGTTTAAGGATTTTCATCGATACTTCGAGTATGGAAATCTTCATTAATGAAGGAACACATGTGATGACAACACGTTTGTTTCCCAAAGCACCCTATGAACATTGTATGTTTTCAGCATCTGGAAACGTTAAAATTAAAACGAAACAATATGAATTGAAAAGAGGGTAATCATGAGTAAATTATATGCAGTGGGCGAAGCATTAATCGATTTTATCCCGAGTAAACGTGATGCGAAATTAAAAGAAGTAACACAGTTTTCACCACAAGTAGGCGGCGCACCGACGAACGTTGCAAGTTGTGTTGCGAGACTTGGCGGTGACGCAGCAATTATTACGCAAGTCGGTGATGATGCATTTGGTGAAAAAATCACAGATAAACTCAATGGTGTCGGCGTGGATACGCAGTATATGAAACAAACAACGCAAGCGAACACAGCCTTAGCTTTTGTCAGTTTAACAGCAGATGGCGAACGTGATTTTGCTTTTTATCGCAAACCATCTGCGGATATGTTGTTGGAAGCGGATCAATTAAGTGAACTTTCTTTTGATGAAACAGATATTTTACATTTTTGTTCTGTAGATTTAGTAGATTGTCCAATGAAAATGACACATCGTGTACTTATTGATCGAATGATAGAAGCAAATGGAACGGTTGTCTTTGATCCGAACCTGCGCTTTCCGTTATGGGATGATCTAGATGCACTTCATCATACTGTATTAGAATTTATTCCGAAAGCGCATATTGTCAAAATTTCAGATGAAGAATTAGAATTTATTACGCGTATTAAAGACAAAGAACATGCAATCGCATCTTTGTTTAGAGGAAATGTTGAAGCAGTAATTTATACAGAAGGCAAAGCAGGTGCTTCTCTATACACAAAAGAGGGTTTAATAGCACAACAGTCAGGTTATCCAGTTAAAGTGTTAGATACCACTGGTGCAGGAGATGCCTTTATCGGTGCGATTAACTATCAATTATTAACACAAGGCAAACAGACGTTATTTGAAGAAGGAAAAGAATATCTAAGATTTGCGAATGCGGTTGGCGCATTAACGACAACCGCCTATGGCGCAATCGAAAGTTTACCGACACAGGCACAAACGAAAATGTTGATGAGAGGTGAAAGTCATGAGTGATAAGAAAATCGCAGAATCAGTCATTCAAGCAGTGGGTGGAGAAGAGAATATTCAGTCTCTTGCCCATTGTGCAACACGACTGAGAATTATGGTAAAAGATAAAGAAAAAGTAGATCAAGCACAAGTAGAAGAAATTGAAAAGGTGAAAGGTGCCTTTTATAATTCGGGTCAATTTCAAATTATTTTTGGAACCGGTACCGTCAATAAAATATATAATGAGATTACTAATCTGGGTTTAGAAGGCAGTACTAAGTCTGAGGTTAAAGAAGCGGGCGCAAAACAAGGCAATGCCTTTCAACGTGCTATTCGTGTGTTCGGTGATGTCTTTGTGCCGATCATTCCAGTATTAGTCGCGACAGGGCTCTTTATGGGCTTGCGCGGTGTGGTCATGAATGAACAAATTTTAGGTTGGATGGGCATGACAGCTAAAGATATACCGCAAAACTTTATTTTATTCACACAAGTGTTGACGGATACTGCATTTGCGTTTTTACCAGCTTTAGTAGCTTGGAGTGCATTTAAAGTCTTTGGAGGTAGTCCGGTTTTAGGGATTGTATTAGGTTTAATGCTAGTCAATCCGGCTTTGCCGAATGCCTATCAAGTCGGTGATGGTTCTGCAGAAGCTATCAAATTCTTTGGCTTCATCCCGATTGTTGGCTATCAAGGCTCAGTCTTGCCAGCATTCTTTGTCGGTTTGCTTGGTGCGAAGTTTGAGAAGGCACTTAGAAAACGGATACCAGATGCGATTGATTTAATCGTAACGCCATTTTTAGTCTTACTCGTGATGATCACATTAGGTTTATTTGTGATTGGTCCGGTGTTCCATTCGATTGAAACGATTATACTATCAGGCACAGAATGGGTACTAGCTTTACCGTTTGGCATTGCTGGTTTGTTAATTGGCTTATTCCAACAAATTATTGTAGTGACAGGTGTGCATCACATCTTTAACTTCATGGAAATTCAGCTGTTAGAAAAATTCCATTATAATGAATTCAATCCAATTATTTCAGCAGCTATGACTGCACAAGCCGCGGCAGCTGTTGCGGTAGGACTTAAAACGAAAAAAGCAAAATTAAAAGCGTTAGCGTTACCATCAGCATTTTCAGCACTACTCGGCATTACAGAACCTGCGATTTTCGGTGTGAACTTGCGTTACTTCAAACCGTTTGTTTGTGGTTTGATTGGTGGTGCTGTGGGAGGATTTTTCGCAGCAATCTTCCACCTGAAAGCATCAGGAATGGCCATTACGGTACTGCCAGGTATCTTATTATTCTTAAAAGATATTGGCCAATTACCGCTGTATTTATTAGTACTTGTTATTTCATTTGCGACAGCTTTTGTATTAACGTGGTTCTTCGGATATAGCGATAAATTAGCTGAGAAAATTAAAGAAGCAAAATAAAGGATGAACTGTTAATCACACGTTGTGGTTAGCAGTTTTTTTATTAAGGTTTAGTGTATAGTATAACTAAAGTATTTAGTCAAAATAATCATTAAAAGGAGCGTTGAGATGCGTACATTAGTAATGATTGCACATCCAAATATGGAACAATCAATCGTGAATCGAATGTGGAAAGATGCATTAATTCATGAAGCGGTTGATGTTGTTGATTTGTATAAACAGTATCCAGACAGTCAGTTAGATGTATCAACTGAACAAGCACGATTATTGAATTATGATGCGATTGTATTCCAATTTCCATTATATTGGTATAGTAGTCCACCGTTGTTAAAACAATATCTTGATGAAGTTTTGTTATTTAATTATGCGTATGGACCAAAAGGGACGAAGCTGCAAAATAAAAAATTCGCCATTGCGACGACTGTGGGGAGTTTAGAAGCGGATTACAGCGAAGAAGGATCGAATCACTACACGCTAGAGACATTATTGTCGCCGTTTATTGCGACCTTTAATTATATAGGTGCACATTATCAAGGATACTTTGCGCAATATGGTACCGTAAATCATGCGACGACTGCTGAGTTAGCAGAAGGTACAAAGCGCTATGTTGAATTCGTTTAATCTTTATAAGCAAAATAAAAGCCGAGAATGAACAAATCATTCTCGGCATGCTTGTTATTAGAATAAATAATCTCCAAATGCTAATGGTTCGATGTATTTACCGTCTTTATCGAATACACGCATGTTACCGCCTGAGATTTCATCAATAAGTAACACTTCGCCTGTTTTTTCATCGCGACCAAATTCTAATTTAATATCGAATAATTCTAAACCTTTTGAAGCAAGTTCTTCTTTGATAATATCTGAAATCTTAACTGTTAATTCAGCAATTTCATCATATTCACCTGGTTTTAAAATATTTAAAGCTTCAAGACCAGCTTTATTGATTAATGGATCTTGTCGTTCGTCATCTTTTAAAGTCATTTCTACATAACCGTTAAGTGGTGCACCTTCTTCGATATAATCACCATATCTACGAATAAATGAACCAACTGCACGGTATCTGCAAATGATTTCTAAGCCATTGCCAAACACAGAAACTTGTTTAACACGCATTTGACGTTCGTCGATGTTTGCGTCGATGTAATGTGTTGGAATTCCCGCAGCATTAATTTTTTCGAAGAAGTAGCTTGTCATTTTTAAACCAGCTTTACCTGAACCTTCAACAGTTAATCCAACTTGGTTTTCACCTGGATCAAATACACCGTCTTTACCTGTCATATCATCTTTAAAGAATAGTACAATTTCACCATCTTTATCTTGATAGACATCTTTTGTTTTACCTTTGTAGATTAAATCCATTTCATCTCACTCCTATAGTAGTAGTTATATTTAGTATAAGAGAAATTGACTATTATATAAATATAAAAGTATGAAATGGGTTTGAAAATAACACTCAAAAACAAGATGTGTGCTATCTAAAACATATGAGGCAAAAAGAAAGCACACTGTCGTGTCCAAATATCTGGGACATTACAGTGTGCTTATTTGTTAATCAGTTGATTTGAATTTAATTATTCGTCACGAACAATATTTAGAAGAGATGATATGCTTATGAACAGATACGATAGCCTATAGTTCTCTAAATAGACCGACAACTTTACCTAAAACAGTAACATGTTCTAAGTAGATAGGGTCCATCGTGCTGTTTTCTGGTTGTAATCTATAACGATGTTTTTCTTTGTAGAAGCGTTTTACTGTTGCTTCATCATCTTCTGTCATAGCTACAATAATATCACCGTTTTCTGCGATAGTCTGACTTCTGACGATGACTTTATCTCCATCTAAAATACCAGCTTCAATCATACTGTCTCCGACAACATTTAGAATGAAGATATCGCTGTTATGAGTTGAAGTAAAGTGTTCTGGTAATGGGAAATACTCTTCTACATTTTCTACTGCTGTAATTGGGATACCGGCTGTAACTTTACCGATAACTGGTACGTGAATTGTACCTTCGATTTCAGCAGCATCTTCAATTTGATCGCTGACAATTTCAATTGCACGTGGTTTTGTAGGGTCACGACGAATATAGCCTTTGCTTTCTAATCGTGATAAATGCCCGTGTACAGTAGAACTTGAAGCAAGTCCGACTGCTTCACCGATTTCTCTGACACTTGGCGGATAACCTTTGGTATGAACGACTTGTTTTATATATTCATAAATTTCGCTTTGACGCTTCGTAAGTTCAGTCATTTAAATGCACATCCTCTTCTAGTTTGTTCTTATTATATCACGTTAATATAGCCTTTACAAACATTTGTTCGTAAAAGTGTTGACACCGAACAATCGTTCTGATATTGTGTAAATACAAACAAATGTTCTAGGGGTGTTCGAATAATGATTAAGAAATATCAAACTAGTTTTTTACTATATATCGCAGTGTTTTTAATGTCCTTTATGTTAGTTTCAGCGTTTTTAATCGGAGCAGAGCAATCAAGTAAGCAAGAACAAGTGTACGAAATGACAGACCATACGCTTTCAACGAAGGTAGAACAAAAAGCCGAACAAGATAAACAATATATAGAACAAGGCGAACAAAACAATAGACCAATTGTCGCAACAGTTCACTGATGAATGCTAAACGTAATGTTGATTCTGCCTTATATATCAATGGGTGAAAGGTGTAAGATTCATACAATCGGGAATAAGATTAACAAAACATATTCATTTTATTTCGAGCGATTGTTTGCTAAGATAAATAATCATCAGACTAATGGAGGTCGAGAGCATGGCAGATCAACATAAAGAAACAATTAACCGTATTAATGAGCTTTCTAAAAAGAAAAAAGCAGAAGGTTTAACTAAAGAAGAAGCAAAAGAAAGAGCAGAGTTGCATCAAAAATACCTTGAAACATTCCGTGAAGGTTTCAAACAACAAATTGAAAATACTAAGGTATTAGATCCGGAAGGTAATGATGTAACACCTGAAAAATTGAAACAAGTACAACGTGAGCAAAATAAAAGACAATAAAATTCAATATACTACAATAAATGTAGAGCTTTTAGAACTGAATAAATGACGTTCTAAAAGCTCTTTTTCATGAATTTGTAAATTTTTAATGATTAAATATCATTTATTATATTTGGTAACGGTTTCACGAGGATAATGAATGTTAAACTTAACTAATATAATGTATAATGGCATAAAATCATGCTGTATAGAAAGGAAGTTTTATTGATGTTCGATAAAAGAGATGAGCTTGCAATCAATACAATCAGAGCATTGAGTATTGATGCAATTGAAAAAGCAAATTCTGGTCATCCAGGATTACCAATGGGTGCCGCTCCGATGGCATACACACTATGGACAAGACATTTGAACTTTAACCCTAATTCAAATGAATACTTTAACAGAGACAGATTCATCTTATCTGCAGGACATGGTTCTGCATTACTTTACAGCCTATTACATGTATCAGGCAGCTTAGAATTAGAAGAATTAAAACAATTTAGACAATGGGATTCTAAAACACCAGGTCATCCAGAATTTAGACACACACAAGGTGTCGAAGTAACAACTGGTCCACTTGGACAAGGTTTCGCAATGTCAGTAGGTATGGCAATGGCAGAAAACCATTTAGCAGGTAAATTCAATAAACCTGACGCAGAAGTTGTAAATCACTACACTTATGTTTTAGCTTCTGATGGTGACTTGATGGAAGGTATTTCACATGAAGCAGCTTCACTTGCAGGTCACTTACAATTAGACAAGTTAATCGTGTTATATGATTCAAATGATATCTCATTAGATGGTGATCTTGATAAAGCATTCTCTGAAGACATCAAAAAACGTTTTGAATCATATGGTTGGAACCATATCTTAGTTAAAGATGGTAATGATTTAGAAGAAATCAATAGTGCGATTGAAAAAGCTAAAGAACAAAATGGTCCTACTATGATTGAAGTTAAAACTGTGATTGGTTACGGTTCACCAAACAAATCAGGTACACATGGCGTACATGGTGCACCACTTGGTGATGATGAACGTACATTAACATTAGAAAACTACAAATTAGATCCAGAAAAACACTTCTATGTACCAGATGAAGTATACGATGTCTTCAATGAAACTATGTTGACACGTGCAACTGAAAATGAAGAAGCATGGAAAGCTTTAGTTGAAAAATATACAGAATCATATCCTGAATTAGCTCAAGAATTCAAAGATGCGATTGCTGGTAAATTACCAGAAAACTATGAAGCAGAATTACCTGAATTTGAAGTAGGTTCTGAAAGTGCAACACGTGCAGACTCAGGTGATGTAATCCAAGCAATAAGCAAATCTGTACCTTCATTCTTCGGTGGTTCAGCTGACTTAGCAGGTTCAAACAAATCTAACGTTAAAGATGCACCTGACTATGATCGCAATACACCTGAAGGTAAAAACATTTGGTTTGGTGTTAGAGAATTTGCGATGGCAGCAGCTGTAAACGGTATGGCAGCACATGGTGGATTAAATCCATACGGTGCAACATTCTTCGTATTCAGTGACTACCTAAAACCAGCATTAAGACTTTCAGCAATTATGGGTCTTAACTCAACATTCATCTTCACACATGATTCAATCGCTGTTGGTGAAGATGGTCCAACACATGAACCAATTGAACAATTAGCTGGTTTACGTGCAATTCCTAATATGAATGTGATTCGTCCAGCAGATGGTAACGAAACACGTGTCGCTTGGGAAGTTGCATTAGAAAGTGAACAAACACCAACTTCATTAGTATTAACACGTCAAAACCTTCCAGTATTAGATGTTTCTAAAGAAACAGTTGAAGAAGGTGTACGTAAAGGTGCTTATGTTGTTTATGAATCTGAAGCTAACCCAGAATATCTTGTATTAGCCTCTGGTTCAGAAGTCAGCTTAGCAGTTGAAGCAGCAAAAACATTTGCGGATAACGGAAATTCAGTACGTGTCGTTTCTATGCCAAACTGGTATGCGTTCGAACAACAACCAAAATCTTACCAAGATGAAGTAATTCCGCCAACAATTAAAAAACGTTTAGCAATTGAAATGGCTTCATCACTTGGTTGGCATAAATATGTCGGCTTAGAAGGCGAAGTCCTTGGTATCGATCGTTTCGGCGCAAGTGCACCAGGCGGTTTAGTAGTTGAAAAATACGGCTTCACTAAAGAAAATGTTTTAAAACTTTTGAATAACCTATAAGTTTTAAATTAAGATACAGATAAGAGCTGTTCTACAATTGAAACACCCAAAGTAACGGTTAGCGTTTCAATGAGCTAGGAATAGCTCTTATTCTTTTGTTTTAGTATCAATTCAACTTGAAAAGATGAAATTATTTTAGTAAAATGCTAAAGGATAAAGAAAGTGGGTGAGACAATGGCAACTTGGATAGCAATTTTATTAATTATTGTTGCGCTAATCATCGGTTTACTTGGTGGATTCTTCTTAGCAAGAAAATACATGATGGATTATCTTAAAAAGAATCCTCCTATCAATGAAGAGATGTTACGTATGATGATGATGCAAATGGGCCAAAAACCATCTCAAAAGAAAATAAATCAAATGATGACAATGATGAACAAAAACATGGATCAAAAAATGAAATAACCAGTATCTATAAAAAGAAAGTTGTGTGCAGCGGCATATAGCTTTCTTTTTGTTTATAATTCACTTGTTCAATTCTTTTTGATATGGAATAATCGACACAAAATGATATACTATGAAATGGTTTCTTAGGATAGACTCTATGAAGAAAAGAAGGTGTCACGGTGTTATATCTCATATTTTCAGTCGGTGTCGCATTTTTAATGAGTATCGGCGTTATTATATTACGAATGAAAGCACAACAATATCCAGTAAATGAGAAGAAACTTATTTTACCTCCGATTTTCATGTCTACAGGTGCTTTGATGTATGTCATTCCTTACTTTAGAATTACAGGATTAGAAGCACTTGAAGCAATGGCAGTCGGGTTATTGTTCTCAATAGTATTGATTTGGACCTCTCGTTTTGAGGTAAAGGGTACAGAGATTTATATGAAACGTTCAAAGGCCTTCCCAATTATTTTGATTTCACTTTTACTCATTCGTACAGTCATGAAATTAGTCATCAGTAGTCAAATCGACCCAGGTCAACTCGGCGGAATGTTTTTCTTACTCGCATTCTCAATGATATTACCTTGGCGTATCGCGATGTTAATGAAATATAAAAAGCTGAGAAATCAAATGGTTAATTAATAGGAGTCCAATCCATTCAGTATTATTAAATAAACGATGCTTTTCGAGTGATGAAAAAGCATCGTTTATTTTTGTATTGGGTAAAAAGTATTATAGAGTGAGGTGAATCACATGAAGTTCAAACACGTCGTTGCGATTATTTCAGCTATTATCGCTGGGTTGGTGTATACATTCGCAAAATTTCAAAAATTATATAAGTAAATACAGTTTAACGTCTATGCTCTATATAGGGATGGGCGTTTTGTATTATAATCAATAAAAGAGGTGATGGCATGAAAATCATACATACTGCCGATTGGCATTTAGGTAAAATATTAAATGGACAATCTTTCTTAGAAGATCAACGTTACATTCTGAAACAATTTATTGAAGCGATGAAAGAAGAACAACCAGATGTCATTGTTATCGCAGGTGACTTATATGACACGAGTTATCCAAATAAAGAAACAGTCAAGTTATTAGAAGAGACTACAAGAACATTAAATTTAACTTTAAATATTCCGCTCATTATTATTAGCGGAAATCATGATGGCAGAACACGACTGAATTATGGTGCCAGCTGGTTTGAACATACAAAGCTCTATATCCGTACGAATTTAGATCGTATCACTGAACCCATTACCATAGAGGGCGTTAATTTTTATATGCTGCCATATGCGACATTAGGAGAAATTCAACATTTCTATCCTGAAGAAACATTAAAATCATACGATCAAGCAATTCAATGCTGTTTAAAGCATATGACCGCACAACTCAATCCTGACCAAACGAATATGTTGGTAGGCCATTTAACAGTGTCTGGTGGGATTAAATCCGATTCAGAGCGTGATTTATCGATTGGAACGGTAGAAGAAATTTCAGAAAATGTCATGAAACAATTTGATAGTGTGCTATTAGGACATTTACACCATCCATTCAGTATTCAATACGATTTTGTACATTACAGCGGTTCGCTCTTGCAGTATTCATTCTCAGAAACAAAACAATCCAAAGGTTATCGCAGATTAATCGTAGAGGATGAAGGACAAATTAAATCTACTTTCATTCCATTAAAACCACTTAGACAATTAGAAGTCGTCGATGCGACATATGAAGATGCAGTTCAAGAAAATGTTGAAGTTGATAATAAAGAAAACTATATGCATTTTAATTTGACACAACTGTCACATGTTAATGATCCGATGATGAATTTAAAACAAATCTATCCGAATGTATTAGCGCTGTCTAATAATACGCAAACATTCGAAATGCATGAAACACAAAATGCGATTAAACAAATGACAGACAAAGAAATTATAGAAGATTTTTATGAGAGTATGACACAAAAATCATTAAGTGATGTACAAGAGAATAAAATTAATGCGCTGTTAAATCGTATGAATCGAGGTGACGAGGCATGAGACCTTTAACATTACATTTGGAAAATTTCGGACCTTTCTTAGATGAAACGATAGACTTTTCTAAATTAGAAGACAATGAATTATTTTTAATCAGCGGTAAAACAGGTTCAGGGAAATCGATGTTATTTGATGCGATTGTTTACGCATTATTTGATGAAGCATCGTTAGAAAGCAGAAAAGGGAAGGAACTTAGAAGTCATTTCGCAGATGGTAAATCACCTATGGTAGTTACGTTTGAATTCCGTTTGAAAAACAGATGGTTTAAAGTAGTACGTCAAGCTCCGTTTGTCAAAGAAGGCAATAAAAATGAAACTAAAGGTGACGCCCAGATTTTCGAATGGAAAAACGATACTTATGAATTGATTGAAAGCCGAATCAGACAAGGTAAAGAGTACTTGATTAGATTATTAGGTGTGAATGCGAGCCAGTTCAGACAGTTGTTTATTCTGCCGCAAGGTGAATTTAAGAAATTCTTGTTCTCTAAAAGTTCAGAAAAACAAACCATCCTACGTACATTATTCAACACCGTACGTTTTGATATTTTGAAAAAACAATTAGAAGAAGAAATTAAAGATGAGAAACACCAAATAGAATTACGTTATCAAACGATTGAGCAACATTGGCAAAATGTAGAGACGTTTGATGATACGCAGTTAGAAGCATTGAAAGAAACGCCAAGTATTCAAACAGATAAATTGATGAAGTACATTCCAGAATTTGAAGCAACAGCTGAGCATGCATTGAAACAATTGACTAAAGAAAGAGCACAAATACAAAATACGTTTGAAAAAGCAGACGGGACTTATCGTA
Organism: Staphylococcus simulans; assembly: GCF_047037175.1. Classification (GTDB taxonomy): domain Bacteria; phylum Bacillota; class Bacilli; order Staphylococcales; family Staphylococcaceae; genus Staphylococcus; species Staphylococcus simulans_C. Next base: position 510,171 of record NZ_CP178241.1, read on the forward strand.
AAGCATTAGAACTTGATCAAAATATCAAAGCATTGCGTCAAGAACAAGAGAAGTATGAAAACTTACAAAGTGACATCAAACGTATCGAGGCTTTAGAAATGTTGTTAAAACAAATGCGAGAAGTCAGACCGTTGCATCAAATTTTGACGTCGTTGAAACAAACACGTAAAGATTATACAGAAACACAAGAGAAGGCTGAGGCGTTAAACAAACAACGCAATCATTTAAAACAACAACTTGAAGACAGCAACAAGCAGTTGGACCAGTTACAAGAAGATCAAACACAAATTGAAGCAGCACAACAATTTTTAAATGATACACAGTATTTTTATAAAAATTTAGACCAATACCAAAAGGCATATCAACGCTTAGAAACATTAACAACTGAAGTGAAACAACTTCAAGACGCTTTAACAGCACAACAAACGCAGTTAAAACAACTTGAATCCGACCAAGAAATTGAACAGCCGAATTACGATAAAGTGACACAATTAACACAAGCATTGTTTGAAATTGACAATGAAATTAAAGCTGCTGAACACTATCAAACTGCGTTTACTACGTACAAAAAACAAAAAGAAAATATTAAGCGTTTAACGACAGAGCAAGAAGATAATCTGAAAGCATTAACAGACTTAGAAGAAAAAATTAAAGGGTTTAATACACATCAGTTAGAGTTAGATAACCAAGAAGCCATGATTAAAAAATTACAATCCATGTTGCAACCAGGAGACCCTTGTCCAATTTGCGGACACGAGATAACGTCTTTATCTGATCATGTGGATTATGAACAGCTCAGAGCTTATCGTCTTGAACTTGAAGCGTTGCAGCAACAACGTGACGAATTAAAAGGAAAAGCAGCTGAACTGAATACAGAAATCAAGATTGAACAACAGGCAGTTGATACGTTTGAAGCGGAACATGAAAATACAAAAATAGAAGTAGATATCGAAGCATTACAAGCCAAGTATAAAGAGACAGAAGCACAAAAACAGCAACAGCAAAAACAAAATGCTGAACTAGAAGAAAAAATAAAACATAAGCAGCAAATCAACGAAGCTATCCAGTCATTACAAATAAAAGTGACGAATCAACAAGCAGAATTAACAAATCAACAAAAGCTGATTGATGCCTTTGAATCTAATACAACATATCAAGAAAGTGCTGCCTTTAAACATGATTATGAAATCAAAGAAAAACAAGTTAATGCGTATGAAAGTAAACATCAAAAGTTAAGTGAAACAATCAGAGGAATTGAACAAGAACAGGCGTTAAATCAAAATTCACTTCAAAGTGTAAACGAACGTCTGACTGAACTCTCTCAACAAATAAAAGAACAAGAAACAGCATCTCATCAAGAAATGGAGACATTGGGTATACAAACACCTGATGAAGTACAAGGTGTGCTTGAAAAGATGAATGAGAAAGCAGCGATTGAACAAGAGATTCAAACATTCCGTGATACGCAAGTAAAGTTAACTACTCAAATTGAAAATTTAAAACAACGCGTAGAAGGGCAAGAAAAACCAGATTTAGAAAGTTTAGCAGAACAATTACAAGAAGCAAATACACAATTAGAAGTTAAAACACGTCAAGTGACCGAACATGAGTTTAAAATGCAAGCCAATCAAAAAGAATTTAAAGCGTTAAAAGAACATATTACGACGTTACAACAAGAGTTAGCGGATCAAGAGGAGATATTCAGATTGTCTGAAATTCTATCAGGTAAGAATAATCAGAAACTGACATTAGAAAACTTCGTGTTGCGCTATTACTTAAACTTGATTATTGAGCATGCGAATAAACGCTTCTTCCAAATGACAAATCAACGATATAAGTTGGTGAGAAGTGAAGCGGTCTCAGCAGGATACAGTGGTTTAGATATAGAAGTCTTTGATTGGTACTCAAATAAATCACGACCCATCAGCACGCTATCCGGCGGAGAATCTTTCCAAGCTGCTTTGGCGTTGGCTTTAGGTTTAAGTGAAGTAGTTCAACAAGAATCTGGCGGTATTACGTTAGAAGCTATCTTTATTGATGAAGGTTTTGGAACGTTGGATCAAGAAACATTAGAAACGGCACTAGATACTTTAATTAATATTAAATCGTCAGGACGCATGGTAGGAATTATTTCTCATGTCAGCGAATTAAAACAACGCATTCCAAGCATACTTCAGATCCAGTCAAATGGTTATCAAAGTAATGCAACATTTAAATTCCAATAGAAAACTAAAAAGCAATGCCGCAGGTAAAAATTGCGGCATTGCTTTTTACTTCTTAGTACATATTATTTATCAGATGGGCTATTTTTATTTTTGTAGTAAGTCTCTGATTTCAGTTAATAACACTGTATTCTCTTCTGGCTCTTCTTCCACTTCTTCTTTCTTCATCATTGTGTTAGCTACTTTGACGAATAAGAATAATGCGAAAGCAACGATTAAGAAGTCAATGATTGATTGGATAAATAAACCATATTTAATACCGAACATTGACCAGTTTTTCGCGAAATCAACAGTACCGAAAATCAAACCGATTAATGGCATGATGATATAAGTAACAAGAGATGTAACAATCTTATTAAATGCAGCTCCCATAACAACAGCGACAGCTAAATCTAATACATTACCTTTAAAGGCAAACTCTTTGAATTCTTTAAACACGAATATGTCCTCCTAAATTTTCTAAAGTTTATTATACAGTATTATTTAGTGTAGTAAAATACATTTTTTTGGAAGTTGTGCATTTCTTTTATAGTAAGCGTTTACTTAAAAAAGTTCCTATTTCTAAGTTATTTATCTGGTAAAAGGGTATGTTAAAGTAATGTATAACTCTATAGAAAGAAATCAAGTTAATTATTACTCAATGTATTTTTAATAAAATTGATTTATATGCGATTGTATAATCAATTTTTCTAAATTTGCCCATACAACTTGATTTTGTTATGATTATACTTGGTTTTTTACTAAAATGATATTTTGTTATAAAATATCAAATGCATAGTATCGACAATAAAATATTCTAGAAAGGGTGTAATTGATTATGGATTCTTCTCAAAAAGGTAAGAAGTTTTCACCAGTCTTTATTTACGCTTCGCTTATTGTACTTATCGTAGTACTTGCTGGTGCAATCTTCCCATCTCAGTTTGATCATGTTACAAATACAATCAAACTTTGGATTACCGATAAATTGGGTTGGTATTACTTAATCTTAACTACAATCTTAGTATTCTTCTGTGTTTTCCTTATCTTCAGCCCAATTGGAAAACTGAAACTAGGTAAGCCGAACGATAAACCAGAATTCAATACGATTTCTTGGTTTGCGATGTTATTCAGTGCAGGTATGGGTATCGGTTTAGTATTCTATGGTGCAGCAGAACCAATGGGACATTTTGCGGCGCCGCCAAATGCGAAACCTGAAACAGCTCAAGCTTATACAGAAGCATTGCGTTCTACGTTCTTCCACTGGGGCTTCCATGCATGGGCAACTTATGGTGTAGTTGCATTAGCACTTGCTTATGCACAGTTCAGAAAAGGAGAACCAGGTTTATTATCTAAGACTTTACGTCCTATCTTAGGCGATAAAGTAGATGGACCAATTGGAACAATCATTGACGTCTTAGCAGTCTTCGCAACTGTTGTCGGTGTAGCGGTATCATTAGGTATGGGTGCGCTACAAATCAATGGTGGTTTACATTACTTATTTGGTCTTCCAAACAATGTTTGGGTACAAGGTGTCATTATCATAATTGTAACTATCTTGTTCATCGCATCAGCTTGGTCTGGTATCAGTAAAGGGATCCAATATTTAAGTAACTTAAACATCGGTTTAGGAACAATCTTGATGATAGTCGCACTAATTATTGGTCCAACTGTATTAATCTTAGATATGTTAACAAGCTCAACAGGTAGCTTGTTGAATACATTCTTATTCAACAGTTTTGATACAGCAGCGTTAAATCCACAAAAACGTGAATGGATGTCAGGCTGGACACTATACTATTGGGGCTGGTGGTTAAGCTGGAGTCCATTCGTAGGTGTGTTCATCGCACGTGTATCTAAAGGACGTTCAATTCGTGAATTCGTTTCAGGCGTATTATTAGTACCAGCACTTGTCAGCTTCATTTGGTTCAGTGTGTTCGGTGTACTAGGTATTGAAACTGGTAAAAAACATCCTGAACTATTCAAAATGTCACCTGAAACGCAATTATTCGGCGTGTTCAATCACTTGCCGCTTGGTATTGTGTTATCAATCGTTGCGTTACTCTTGATTGCATCATTCTTCGTTACTTCTGCAGACTCAGCAACATTCGTGTTAGGTATGCAGACATCATATGGTTCACTTGAACCTTCATCAATGATTAAAGTAACTTGGGGTATTGCGCAATCATTAATCGCATTTATCTTGTTATTCTCAGGCGGAGATACTGGCTTAAACTCACTACAAAGTGCGGCGATTATCAGTGCCTTGCCATTCTCCATAGTCATCATATTAATGATGATTGCCTTCTACAAAGATGCGAACCGTGAACGTAAGTTCTTAGGTTTAACATTAACGCCTAATAAGCATCGTTTAGAAGAGTATGTGAAATATTCACAACAAGATTATGAAGAAGATATTTTAGAAAAACGTAAAGCACGTCAACAAGCACAACATCAAGATTCTTAATCGATGAGATATGCGTTGTCTTTCAATAAAACATTGAAAGGCAGCGCATTTTTTATATGCTTGAGTCGAATAAATGAAAATAATTCTCAATACATAATAGATACTTATTACACGAACCGTATATGATAAGGATTTCTTATACTTACTGATTATAAAACAAAAACAAGGAACAAATGGGTTTTTAATGAATATCAGTTGTATTCGCTATCATATCAATATACAATCTAATTAAAGGCATTAATATTAATCAGGGGGGATTTAGATGTCTTCTAACTTAAAAGAACAAGCAAAGAAAACGTTTACTTTAAACGACAAAACGTATACTTTTTACGATTTGCAGTCATTAGAAGAACAAGGTTTAACTAAAATCAACAAATTGCCATATTCAATCCGTGTATTACTAGAATCAGTATTACGTCAAGAGGATGGCTTCGTTATCACTGATGATCACATTAAAGAATTAGCGAAATTCGGTGATGGCGCTGAAGGTGAAGTACCATTCAAACCATCTCGTGTTATCTTACAAGACTTCACAGGTGTACCAGCAGTTGTTGACTTAGCTTCATTACGTAAAGCAATGGATGATGTAGGCGGCGACATTAATAAAATTAACCCAGAAGTACCTGTAGACTTAGTTATTGACCACTCAGTACAAGTAGACAGCTATGCGAATCCAGATGCATTACGTCAAAACATGAAATTAGAATTCCACCGTAACTTTGAACGTTACCAATTCTTAAACTGGGCAACAAAAGCATTCGATAACTACAATGCTGTTCCACCAGCAACAGGTATCGTGCACCAAGTTAACTTAGAGTATTTAGCGAATGTTGTTCATGCGAGAGACGTAGATGGAGAAACAGTTGCATTCCCAGATACATTAGTCGGTACTGACTCTCATACGACAATGATCAATGGTCTTGGCGTATTAGGTTGGGGTGTCGGCGGTATTGAAGCTGAAGCAGGTATGTTAGGTCAACCTTCATACTTCCCAATCCCAGATGTAATTGGTGTACGTTTAGAAAACCAATTACCACAAGGTGCAACAGCAACTGACTTAGCTTTACGTGTAACTGAAGAGTTACGTAAAAAAGGCGTTGTTGGTAAATTCGTAGAATTCTATGGTCCTGGTGTACAACACTTACCATTAGCTGACCGTGCTACAATTGCTAACATGGCACCTGAATATGGTGCAACATGTGGTTTCTTCCCAGTAGATGAAGAATCATTAAAATACTTACGTTTAACTGGCCGTACAGAAGAACAAATTGGATTAGTTGAAGAATACTTGAAACAAAACCATATGTTCTTCGATGTAGAAAAAGAAGATCCTTCATACACAGATGTGGTTGAATTAGACTTATCTACTGTAGAACCTTCTTTATCAGGTCCTAAACGTCCACAAGATTTAATCAAATTAGGCGATATGAAACAAGAATTCGAAAAAGCAGTTACTGCTCCAGCAGGTAACCAAGGTTTTGGATTCGACGAATCAGAGTTCGACAAAGAAGCAACAATTGAATTTGAAGATGGCCACACTGCTAAAATGACAACAGGTGATATCGCAATTGCGGCAATCACTTCTTGTACAAACACATCTAACCCATACGTTATGTTAGGTGCTGGTTTAGTTGCGAAAAAAGCAGTTGAAAAAGGTATGAAAGTACCTGAATACGTGAAAACATCACTTGCGCCAGGTTCAAAAGTTGTAACAGGCTATTTAGATGATTCAGGCTTACAAGAGTACTTAGATGCATTAGGCTTTAACTTAGTAGGTTATGGTTGTACGACATGTATCGGTAACTCTGGTCCATTATTACCAGAAATTGAAAAAGCAATTTCAGGTGAAGACTTATTAGTAACTTCTGTATTATCTGGTAACCGTAACTTCGAAGGTCGTATTCACCCATTAGTGAAAGGTAACTACTTAGCATCACCACCATTAGTTGTGGCTTATGCTTTAGCAGGTACTGTGGATATCGACTTACAACATGACCCAATCGGTCAAGACAAAGATGGCAACGATGTATACTTAAATGATATCTGGCCATCAATCAAAGAAGTTGCTGACACAGTTGAAAGCACTGTAACACCTGACTTATTCCGTGAAGAATATGCAGATGTTTACACAAATAACGAAATGTGGAATGAAATTGAAACAACGGATCAACCATTATATGACTTTGATCCTAAATCAACATATATCCAAAACCCTACATTCTTCCAAGGTTTATCAAAAGAACCAGGAAAAATCGAACCGCTTAACAACTTACGCGTGATGGGTAAATTTGGTGACTCAGTAACAACTGACCACATTTCACCAGCAGGTGCAATCGGTAAAGATACGCCAGCAGGTCAATACTTGCAAGAAAACGGTGTACCAATCAGAGAATTCAACTCATACGGTTCTCGTCGTGGTAACCACGAAGTTATGGTTAGAGGTACATTCGCAAACATCCGTATCAAAAACCAATTAGCGCCAGGTACAGAAGGCGGCTTCACAACTTACTGGCCAACAGGTGAAGTAATGTCAATTTACGACGCAGCAATGAAATACAAAGAAGACGGTACTGGTTTAGTTGTCCTTGCAGGCAATGACTACGGTATGGGTTCTTCTCGTGACTGGGCTGCGAAAGGTACAAACTTATTAGGTGTTAAAACTGTTATCGCTCAAAGCTACGAACGTATCCACCGTTCTAACTTAGTAATGATGGGTGTATTACCGCTTCAATTCCAAGACGGCGAATCAGCTGACAGCCTTGGTTTAGATGGTACTGAAGAAATTTCAGTAGACATCGATGAATCAGTAAAACCACATGATAAAGTTAAAGTTACAGCTAAAAAAGAAAACGGCGAAACAATCGAATTCGAAGTTATCGCACGTTTCGATTCTCAAGTTGAATTAGACTACTACCGTCATGGCGGTATCTTACAACTTGTATTACGTAACAAATTAGCGAATGCATAAGGTGTAATCCTTATTCACATAGAATAATGATGTGAGGCTAAGATAGTTTGAAACTGTCTTAGCCTCTTCATTTTGTGCTATCATATAACATGAAATGAGAAAAGAAAGTGTGGCGTAAAAATGATATACAGTATAACTGAAATAGAAGCAAGATACCAAGAGACTGATAAAATGGGTTTTATTTATCACGGCAACTATGCGACATGGTTTGAAGTTGCACGTACAGACTATATAAGCAAGCTTGGCTTCAACTATGCAGATATGGAAGCACGCGGCATCATTTCTCCTGTAACGCATTTAGATGTGAAATTTATTAAACCTGTGACTTATCCAGAGAAAGTCAAAGTCAAAACATGGGTAGAACGTTATACACGTTTACGTTCTTTATATCACTATGAGATTTATAACGAAAAAGGTGAAATAGCGACCACAGGTTCAACAGAACTGATTTGTATGACAGAAGATTCACATACACCGGTTCGTTTAGATCGACATTTCCCTGATTGGCATGCCGTTTATCAAGAGGTAGAGAAACGAAATAGAGCTGGCGAGCATTTTGAAGTCACGAATGGTATTCAATAAGTAAATAGGTATAGAAAAACTGGGACATCGAGATGCCCCAGTTTTATATGTGTTTTAACGGTTATTAAAATTTGAATGTAATTTCATCTTTATCATCAACATCAATTGTTAATGTGACATCTTCAAAGTACCATAAATCTTTTTCGGCAATAATGATGTTTACGCCGTCGTATTCTTGTTCAAATCCGATTTCAATCGGTTGATCGTTGCGGTTATCAAGATTAAATGCAGGGCTGAAACCTTGTTTGATTTGAGGTTCTCCGCCATAACGTACGAAAATATGAATGGCTTTTCCTTCTTCTGGTAAATCAAATTCATCTTTGAACCAGTTGATTGCTTTATCTGTCAATTTCAATTCCATGGTAAAACTCCTCTCATTATTACCAAAATAAATTGTTGCATAGAATGATTCATATAATAAGAGTATAACCGTTATAGTATGTAGAATAACCTGAAATGCTCAATTTCTTTAAAAAGTATAGAACTAATTTGACAAATGTTTGAATAGTCATAAAAAAACCGGAACAAATCTTGTCCCGGTCAATAGTTTACATCCATTTAATTTTAGGCTCTTCACCTTTAAAGATTCTTGCGATATTTGTACGGTGTCTGATAATCAATAAGATTGCAACAATGATACTGACACCAAGCAAAATATAATCTTGGATAATAAATGATCCAATCACGCAGCAGATGGCTGCGACAATACTAGATAATGATACGTATTTAGTTAGTTTTAACGTGATAAAGAAGATGGCTGCTAAGATTAATAGTAAAATCGGAGCAACACCTAATACCACACCTGCACTGGTTGCGACAGCTTTTCCGCCTTTGAATTTAAGAAAGACAGGAAATACATGACCAACAATCGCAAAGACACCGACAATCATGCCGTGTGTAAAGAATTCACTGACAGGCCCTGTAATCTGAATCGGGAACCATAGCGGAAAGAAAACTACAATAAAACCTTTAAATATATCTAAGAAGGTAACCGCAAATCCGGCAGGTCTGCCTAAAACACGAAAACTGTTTGTGGCACCGGTATTTCCGCTTCCAAATTGTCTTATATCTTTATTAAAAAATAACTTTCCAATTATAATACCGCTTGGGAACGAGCCTACTAAATAGGCAAGCAGCAGCATGAGTACAATCATCATTGACTTTGACACTTCCTTTATTGACGATAACGTTATTTTACCACATCCACCATGTTGAAGTGGACTGTTCTATGAATATACGACACTTTCTCACTATTTATAGTTTAAGTGACTACGCTCGATTTTCATAGTAACAAAATATTTTATTGAAAGAAATCTTTTTTCGTTACGTTGTAAAATGTTATCACATTCAAATCAATTTCTGGCTTGCATTTTGGCTTGATTTAAGTAAGAATGTTTATTGTAATGTTTTATAAACGAACGTACGTTTGTAGGAGGCGAAGAATCGATTGGCAACAAATAAACGACAAAACTATTCGGACGATTCAATTCAAGTACTAGAAGGATTAGAAGCAGTCCGTAAAAGACCAGGAATGTATATTGGGTCAACCGATAAACGTGGTTTACACCACTTAGTATATGAAATCGTAGATAACTCAGTCGATGAGGTATTGAACGGTTATGGTAATGAAATTAAAGTAACTATCAATAAAGATGATAGTATCACAATCGAAGATAATGGACGTGGGATGCCGACAGGGATTCATAAATCTGGCAAACCAACAGTAGAAGTTATCTTTACAGTCTTGCATGCCGGAGGAAAATTCGGTCAAGGCGGCTACAAAACATCAGGCGGTTTACATGGTGTAGGTGCTTCTGTTGTGAACGCATTAAGTGAATGGCTCGTCGTTGAAATTTATAGAGATGGCTTTATTTACGAACAGCGTTTCAATCAAGGCGGATTGCCTGCGACGGGTTTAGAGAAAAAGGGTAAGACACGTAAAAAAGGAACGAAAGTGACGTTCAAACCAGACCCTGAAATCTTTAAATCAGCTACAACTTTCAATTTTGATACATTGAGTGAACGCCTACAAGAATCAGCCTTCCTGTTAAAAAATCTAAAAATCACTCTAACAGACTTACGTTCTGGTAAAGAGAGAGAAGAAATATATCATTATGAAGAGGGAATTAAAGCATTTGTATCTTATGTCAATGAAGGCAAAGAAGTCTTGCATGATGTTGCGACGTTTGCAGGAGAAGCCAATGGTATCGAAGTCGATATCGCTTTCCAATATAATGATCAATATTCTGAAAGTATCTTAAGCTTTGTCAATAACGTACGTACTAAAGACGGCGGCACACATGAAGTCGGTTTTAAAACTGCGATGACACGTGTGTTCAATGATTATGCACGCCGTATCGGTGAGTTGAAAGCAAAAGATAAGAACTTAGATGGTAATGATATTCGAGAAGGCTTAACAGCAATTATTTCTGTACGTATTCCTGAAGAGTTATTGCAATTCGAAGGTCAAACAAAATCTAAACTTGGTACGGCAGAAGCAAGAAGTGCAGTGGATAACGTTGTCTCAGAAAAATTTCCTTTCTATTTAGAAGAGAAAGGGCAATTGTCTAAATCTCTTGTTAAAAAAGCAGTGAAAGCACAACAAGCAAGAGAGGCTGCACGTAAAGCACGTGAAGATGCACGTTCTGGTAAAAAGAATAAACGTAAAGACACGTTATTATCAGGAAAGTTAACACCTGCACAAAGTAAAAATACAGAGAAGAAAGAACTGTATTTAGTAGAGGGTGACTCTGCAGGCGGTTCAGCGAAACTTGGACGTGACCGTAAATATCAAGCGATATTGCCGTTACGCGGTAAAGTCATTAATACTGAAAAAGCGCGTTTAGAAGATATTTTCAAAAATGAAGAAATAAACACAATCATTCATACAATCGGTGCAGGTGTAGGAACTGAATTTAAATTAGAAGACAGCAACTACAATCGTGTCATCATTATGACCGATGCCGATACAGATGGTGCGCATATCCAAGTATTATTATTAACGTTCTTCTTTAAATACATGAAGCCGCTTGTACAAGCAGGTCGCGTGTTTATAGCATTGCCACCGCTTTATAAATTAGAAAAAGGCAAAGGTAAAGCGAAAAAAGTAGAATATGCATGGACTGATGATGAACTGGAAAAACTTCAAAAACAATTAGGCAAAGGTTTCAGCTTACAACGTTATAAAGGTTTAGGTGAAATGAACCCTGATCAATTATGGGAAACTACCATGAATCCGGAAACGCGTACGTTGATTCGTGTTAATGTGGAAGATGAAGTTCGTTCATCAAAACGTGTTACGACGTTAATGGGTGACAAAGTTGCGCCACGTCGTGATTGGATAGAACGTCATGTAGAATTTGGTATGCAAGAAGATCAAAGTATTTTAGAAAATGATGAAATTGAAATTTTAGATCAAGATGCATACGATGAGGAGGAAGTAAATTGAGCGAAATCATCCAAGACCTTTCGTTAGAAGATGTCATAGGCGACCGCTTCGGCCGCTATAGTAAATACATCATCCAAGAACGTGCCCTCCCAGATGTCAGAGATGGCTTAAAACCGGTACAACGCCGTATTTTATATGCGATGTATTCAAGCGGTAATACATTTGATAAAAATTTCCGTAAAAGTGCCAAAACAGTCGGGGATGTTATTGGACAATTCCACCCGCATGGCGACTCTTCTGTCTATGATGCGATGGTGCGACTCAGCCAAGATTGGAAATTGCGTCATGTCTTAATTGAAATGCACGGGAATAACGGGAGTATTGATAATGACCCGCCAGCTGCGATGCGTTATACAGAGGCAAAGCTGAGTCAGCTTTCCGAAGAATTGCTGCGAGATATCAATAAAGAAACAGTCGCATTTGTGCCGAACTATGATGATACAACAACTGAACCGATGGTATTGCCTGCACGTTTTCCAAACTTATTAGTCAATGGTTCAACAGGGATTTCTGCTGGGTATGCGACAGATATTCCACCGCACAATTTAGGTGAAGTGATTAATGCGACATTGAAATACATTGATAACCCAGATATTACGGTGAATCAGTTAATGAAGTCTATCAAAGGTCCTGACTTCCCAACTGGCGGTATTATCCAAGGTGTGGACGGCATTAAAAAGGCGTATGAAACAGGTAAAGGCCGTATTGTGGTGCGTTCTATGGTAGAAACTGAAACGTTACGCAACGGCAGACAAGAATTGGTTGTATCTGAGATTCCATACGAAGTAAATAAGAGTGCGCTTGTGAAAAAGATTGATGAACTGCGTGCAGATAAAAAAGTAGATGGCATCGTAGAGGTACGTGATGAAACAGACCGTACGGGATTACGAATTGCGATTGAATTGAAAAAAGATGTGAATAGTGAAGCGATTTTAAACTTCTTATACAAAAACACAGATTTACAAATCTCTTATAACTTCAATATGGTCGCAATCAGCGATGGACGTCCAAAACAAATGGGCATCCGTCAAATTATCGACAGTTACTTAAATCACCAAATTGAAGTGGTCACAAAACGTACGCGTTTTGATTTATTCAATGCAGAAAAACGTATGCACATTGTTGAAGGTTTAATGAAAGCTTTATCTGTCTTAGATGAAGTCATTGCGATTATCCGCGGATCTAAAAATAAACGTGATGCGAAAGATAATTTAGTCGCAGAATTTGATTTCACAGAAGAACAAGCAGAAGCCATTGTGACATTACAATTATATCGTTTAACGAATACAGATATTGTGGCGCTTGAAGAAGAACATAGTGAATTAGAAGAAAAAATTAAAGGCTTACGTCATATCTTAGATAATCATGATGCGTTATTAAACGTCATTAAAGATGAATTGAAAGAGATTCGTAAACGTTTCAAAACAGAACGTTTATCTCGTATTGAAGCTGAGATTTCTGAAATTAAAATTTCTAAAGAAGTTATTGTGCCAAGCGAAGAAACAATTTTAAGCTTATCTAAAGATGGCTACATTAAACGGACTTCAGTCCGCAGCTTTAATGCGAATAAAGTAGAAGAAGTCGGATTAAAAGATGGCGACAGCTTATTACGTTATGTAGAAACCAATACACAACATATTGCGTTAGTCTTTACGGACAAAGGACGTTATCTCTACTTGCCGGTGCACAAATTGTCTGATATCAAGTGGAAAGATCTTGGTCAGCATATTTCGCAACTTGTGCCGATAGAAAATGATGAACGCGTCATTGATGTCTTTACTGAACGGGACTTTAAACAACAAGCTGATTACATCATGGCAACGAAAAACGGTATGATTAAGAAAAGTGAGTTAAGTCTGTTTAAGACAACACGTTTCAACAAACCGTTGATTGCGATGAAGTTAAAAGATGATGACATTGTGATCAATGTGATGCGTATTGAAGCTCCGCAGTTACTCACTGTGGTGACACATACAGGTATGTCATTGAGTTATGCGACAGATGAGTTATCAAGTACAGGTTTACGTGCTGCAGGTGTGAAATCTATTAATCTTAAAGATGATGATTATGTCGTGATGACGCAACTTATACAGCCAGATGATACGATATTAATGGCGACACAAAGAGGTGCAGTCAAACGTATCGGTTACAATGTATTAACAGAAGCTAAGCGTGCACAACGCGGTATCAAATTGTTGAAAGAACTCAAAAGTAAACCGCATCGTATTGTAGGGGCAGATGTGATAGTAAATCCAGCTGCACAATATACGTTGTATTCTAAAAAAGATACCTTTACAGGTACAGGCGGAGATGTACATCTCACAGAACAATATACCAATGGTTCATTTGTGGTTGATGTAGATACATTCGGTGATGTTGAAGCATTAACTGTATCTGATATGAGTGAACCTGAAGCATAAAATTTATAATCTTGAAGCTGTTCAAAGAAGAAGCGGTGGCGCTTTTCTTATGAACAGCTTTTCTTTATGTTGCGTTAGGTTTTGCAAAAAAATATAGTCAGATAATTGTTAAGATGATAAAATAAAGAGTAAATCAAATGAAATAACCAGGGCAGTATATTTTTGATAATTCTGCTTCTTGGGTATTTTTTTATTTAATCGGCATATATTGTCAAAGTTCGATGATATATTCCATTTGTTATGTATCAGATATACATAAATATTTAACAGAATATGAGGTAATAAATGTGAAAGATTTTGATAGTTTAGTACCTGGTTGGTTTAAGACTTTTGTTGAAGTCGGCAATGACTTGATTTGGTCGCAATACTTAATCGGTTTATTGTTAACAGCAGGTCTCTTCTTTACAATCAGTTCCAGGTTTATCCAGTTTACGTCATTTAGAGAAATGATCAGAGCATTATTTGAAAAGCCAGAAACGCTAGATAATGGCGAAAAAGGGATTTCACCTTTTGAAGCTTTCGCAATCAGTGCTGGTTCTCGTGTTGGTACGGGGAACATTGCGGGTGTTGCGACTGCGATTGTCTTAGGTGGTCCAGGGGCTGTCTTTTGGATGTGGATTATCGCATCTATCGGTGCAGCCAGCGCATTTGTAGAAGCTGTGTTAGCACAAGTCTATAAAGTTCCTGATAAAGAAGGCGGTTTCCGTGGCGGCCCTGCCTACTATATGACAAAAGGTTTGAATCAAAGATGGTTAGGTGTCCTATTTGCGGTCTTAATCACAGTGACATTCGCCTTTGTCTTTAATACAGTTCAAGCGAATACCATTGCAGAATCATTGAAAACACAATATCACATCAGTCCTGTAATCACAGGTAGTGTTTTAGCAGTACTGACAGGTATTATCATTTTCGGCGGTGTGAGAAGTATCGCAACATTGTCTTCTTATATCGTACCGATTATGGCAATTATTTATATCGGTGTTGTGTTAGTCATCTTAGTGATGAACTATGACCAAATCATTCCGATGATTTTAACTATCTTCAAGAGTGCATTTGGGATTGAACAAGCAACAGGCGGTGCAGTAGGTGCTGCAGTGTTGCAAGGGATTAAACGTGGTTTATTCTCAAACGAAGCTGGTATGGGTTCTGCGCCGAACGCCGCAGCCACAGCAGCTGTGCCACACCCAGTGAAACAAGGTTTACTTCAATCATTAGGTGTATTCTTTGACACAATCTTAGTTTGTACAGCAACAGCTATCGTGATTTTATTATATAGTGGTTTACAATTTGGTGAAGGTGCACCTCAAGGGGTTGCGGTGACACAATCAGCATTGAACGAACACTTAGGAAGCGTAGGCGGTATTTTCTTATCTATCGCGATTACACTTTTCGCTTTCTCATCTGTCATCGGCAACTATTATTATGGTCAATCTAACATTGAATTCTTATCATACAATAAAACAATCTTATTTATTTTCAGATGTTTAGTTGTAGTGTTGGTCTTCTTTGGTGCAGTAGTGAAAACAGAAACAGTATGGAGTACTGCGGACGTATTCATGGGCTTAATGGCAATCGTTAATATTATTTCCATTATCGCCTTATCGAACATAGCACTCGCGGTCATGAAAGATTATCATGAGCAAAGAAAAGCTGGTAAGAAACCAATCTTCAAACCAGAGAATTTAGAAATTAATTTATTCGGTATTGAATGTTGGGGCGATCCAGCGAAACAATTAACACGTAAAAAATAATCTAGCGTCATTAAAAATGATTAAATTTTAATCCCCTTATCTCACATACTCATGTTTGAGATAAGGGGATTTTTTAATAGTAGAAAAAATGACAAATTATTGTATTTCTTAGGGAGAAAAACATGAAATTATTAAAATCAGCCCAAGTACATACAGGGATATGGTAAAATTATCTCTAATTCAGCACGATGCATAAAGAAATGGGCTATAATGAATAGGATAGAGTATTGAGGAGAAAAGGTGATCTTCATGAGCAGCTACGTGATAGAGAAAGTATTAAATAATAACGTCATCATCTGTAAAGACGACACACAACAACACGAAGTCGTGCTTATCGGAAAAGGTATCGGGTTCAGCAAGAAAAAAGGGATGCAGTTATCTGATAAAGCGATGATTGATAAGGTTTATAAATTAGAACATAAATCAGAACAAGAACATTATAAAGCGTTAGTAGAGATGGCAGATGATGATGTCTTACAATCAATCATTGAAGCGATTGATATCATTACCAAAGCTGATCGCACAGTTGATAATAATGATTTAGTCGTAGCTTTAACTGATCATATCTTGTTCGCGTATAAACGTATTAAACAACAACAATTTATTAAAAATCCTTTCTTAATTGAAACGAAACAATTATATCCCGAATCGTACCAAATCGCGGTGCAAGTGATAGAACATTTGAATGGTTTGTTAGACATTGATTTTCCAGATGATGAAATCGGCTTTATTGCTTTACATATCGCAAGCAGCAAAGATGATTTAACGTTAAGTGAAGTTAGATTGACGAATGAGATTATCAATAAGAGTGTGCACATCATGGAACATGATTTAGGTTATACAATTGATACAAGTTCTATTGTGTATCAACGCTTTATCCGCCACATTCAATTCTTGATCAGACGCCTGCAAAAAGGTGAAACGATTCAAGTGAATGAAGATTTCGGAAACATGTTGAAAGCGCATTATCCTGTGTGCTATAATATAGCTGTTAAAATCATTAAAATGATGCAGCAGCATCTTGAAGTTCCAGTTTATGAAGCGGAGCTCTCGTATCTGACGTTGCATATTTATCATTTTGCGAATAAAAATCAAAATCATAACGTGTAACTAATTCGATTAGGCATGAGTCATGAAAGTTGGTCGTACCTCCAGCTTTTATTACTCATGCCTTTTTTCTTTGCTGCTATGTCGCTCGGTGATGTTTACAACTTTATAAATTTAGGAGGAAACTTTTATGTGGAAAAAGTTTTTCGGTCAATTGCAACGTATTGGTAAAGCCTTAATGCTTCCTGTTGCGATTTTACCGGCAGCGGGTTTACTTTTGGCATTAGGGAACGCCTTCCAAGGCGATGCGCTTCAAAGTTTACTGCCTTTTATTAAAGTAGAAGGTGTTCAAAACGTTGCGAAAATGATGGAAGGTGCCGGCGGGATCATCTTTGATAACTTGGCGATTATCTTCGCATTAGGGGTCGCAATAGGATTAGCTGGCGGTGATGGTGTTGCAGCGATCGCAGCATTTGTCGGTTTTATCGTCTTAAACAAAACAATGGGGATGTTCTTAGATGTAACCCCTGAAAAAGCAGCAGATGCTGCGAAAGGTTTTGCGACAGTATTAGGGATTCCAACATTACAAACAGGTGTGTTCGGCGGTATCATTATTGGTGCTTTAGCCGCCTGGTGTTATAACAAGTTCTATAATATCTCGTTACCAAGTTATTTAGGATTCTTTGCAGGGAAACGTTTCGTGCCGATTATGATGGCTACATTGTCATTCATTTTAGCGTTCCCAATGGCGATTATTTGGCCATTTATCCAAGGCGGCTTAAATGCATTCAGTGAAGGCTTATTAGCTTCAAACACAGGCCTTGCGGTATTCCTATTTGGTTTCATTAAACGTTTATTGATTCCATTCGGTTTACATCATATCTTCCATGCGCCGTTCTGGTTTGAATTCGGTTCTTACAAAAACTTAGCAGGTCAAATTATTCATGGTGACCAACGTATCTTCATCGAACAAATTCGTGATAACGTGCCTTTAACAGCTGGTAAGTTCATGCAAGGTGAATTCCCTGTAATGATGTTCGGGTTACCAGCAGCAGCACTTGCGATTTATCAAACAGCGAAAAAAGAAAATAAAAAAGTGGTCGCTGGTTTAATGTTATCTGGTGCTTTGACATCATTCTTAACAGGTATCACTGAGCCATTAGAATTCTCATTCTTATTCGTAGCACCATTATTATTCTTTATTCATGCAGTCTTAGATGGTTTATCATTCTTAATTCTTTACTTATTGGATGTGCATTTAGGATACACATTCTCTGGCGGATTCATCGACTTCTTCTTACTTGGTATCTTACCGAATAAGACACAATGGTGGTTAGTTATCCCTGTTGGTTTAGTTTACGCAGCGATCTACTATGTAATCTTCCGCTTCGTCATCCAAAAAATGAACTACAAAACACCAGGTCGTGAAGACAAAGAAATGCAGACATCTACAGTATCAACGAATGAATTACCATTCAAAGTGTTAGACGCAATGGGCGGTGAATCTAATATTAAACACTTAGATGCATGTATCACACGTTTACGTGTTGAAGTTAATGATAAAGCTAAAGTAGATGTACAAGGCTTAAAAGATTTAGGTGCTTCAGGTGTTCTTGAAGTCGGTAACAACATGCAAGCGATTTTCGGTCCGAAATCTGACCAAATCAAACATAATATGCAACAAATTATGGACGGTAAGATTACATCTCCTGAAGAAACAACAGTTATCGAAGAAGGTGACGCAACAACGAAAGTTGCACAAACAGGCGATGCAGTTATTTATGCACCGATTACAGGTGAATTAGTCGATATTACAGAAGTGCCAGATAAAGTATTCTCTGAAAAAATGATGGGCGATGGTATCGCAATCAAACCTGATAATGGAGATGTTTATGCACCATTCGACGGTACAGTGAAAATGGTCTTCCCAACGAAACATGCGATTGGTATTGAATCAGAAGAAGGTGTGGAATTATTAATCCACTTCGGTTTAGAAACAGTTAAACTTGAAGGTCAAGGTTTCGACATCTTAGTTAAAGAAAATGATCATTTTGTTTTAGGCCAACCTTTAATGAAAGTTGATTTAGATTACATTAAAGCGCATGCAGAAAGTACAATTACACCAATCGTCGTAACTAATTTAAATGGTCGCACATTAGAAGTATTACAGCATGGTCAAGTGAATCATGGTGATACAGCAGTCTTAATCAAATAGAAATTACAACACAGATTTAACACCTTATATTACTTTAATTCGTGCGTTAAGCATATCCAGCACGCGCTAGAGACACTGACGAGGTCGTTTCTAGTGCGTGCTTTTTTACATCAAGGAGGTCTAAAATGGCACAGTTATTTAAATTATTTTTTGGACAATTACAACGTATTGGTAAAGCGTTAATGCTGCCAGTAGCAATTTTACCGGCGGCAGGGATATTACTCGCTTTTGGTAATGCGATGCACAACGAACAAATTTTACAATTTGCACCATGGATGGAAAATCATTTTATCCAAATGATCAGTCAAATTATGGAAGTCTCTGGTCAAGTTATCTTTGATAACTTACCGCTGCTCTTTGCGATGGGGACAGCCCTTGGTTTAGCAGGGGGCGATGGTGTTGCGGGGATTGCAGCACTAGTTGGCTACTTAATTATGAATGCAACAATGGGCAAAGTAGTAGGTATCACTATTGATGATATTTATTCTTATGCAGAAGGGGCAAAGACGTTAGGTCAATCAGCAAAAGATCCAGCACATGCATTAATCTTAGGGATTCCTACACTGCAAACAGGTGTGTTCGGCGGTATCATTATCGGAGCTTTAGCAGCGATGTGTTATAACCGCTTCTACAATATTCAACTGCCGCAATTTTTAGGATTCTTTGCAGGGAAGCGATTTGTACCGATTATCACATCAATCGTCGCTATTGTAACTGGGATTGTTTTAAGCTTTGTATGGCCGCCAGTTCAAGATGGTCTCAACAACTTATCTAATTTCTTATTAGGTAAGAACTTAGCGTTAACAACATTTATCTTTGGGATTATTGAACGCTCATTGATTCCATTTGGTTTGCATCATATTTTCTATGCACCATTTTGGTTTGAATTTGGACATTATACGAATGAAGCGGGCAACTTAATCCGTGGTGACCAACGTATATGGATGGCACAATACCAAGATGGTGTACCATTCACAGCAGGGGCATTTACAACAGGTAAATATCCATTTATGATGTTTGGTTTACCAGCAGCGGCGTTTGCGATTTATCGACAAGCGAAACCAGAACGTAAGAAAGTGGTTGCTGGTTTAATGTTATCAGCAGGTTTAACTGCGTTTTTAACAGGGATTACAGAGCCTTTAGAGTTCTCATTCTTATTTGTTGCACCAATTCTATATGTTGCACACGTACTTTTAGCAGGTTCTTCATTCTTAATTATGCATTTGCTTGGCGTTAAAATCGGTATGACCTTCTCAGGTGGTTTCATCGATTATATCTTATATGGCTTGTTATCATGGGATCGTTCAAATGCATTATTAGTGATTCCAGTCGGTATTTGTTATGCAGTGGTGTACTACTTCTTATTCACATTCTTAATCAAGAAGATGAACTTGAAAACACCAGGTCGTGAAGACCAAGAAATTACACAAACGAATGTATCTGTGAGTGAATTACCATTTAAAGTATTAGATGCGATGGGCGGTAAAACGAACATCAAACATTTAGATGCATGTATTACACGTTTACGTGTTGAAGTCAATGACAAGGCACAAGTGGATGTTCAAGAATTAAAAGATTTAGGGGCTTCAGGTGTCCTTGAAGTCGGTAATAACATGCAAGCGATTTTCGGACCGAAGTCAGACCAAATCAAACACGATATGCAACAGATTATGGATGGCAAGATTTCTTCTCCAGCTGAAACAACTGTGACTGAAGATGGTGACACGGAAACAGCAGAAGTTGTGGCTGAAGGCGGGGCAGTCATTTATGCGCCGATTAGTGGTGAAGTCGTTCAATTATCAGAGGTGCCTGATCAAGTCTTCTCAGGCAAAATGATGGGTGACGGTTTTGCGATTAAACCATCAAAAGGAGAGGTTTATGCGCCATTTGATGGTACGGTGAAAATGGTCTTCCCAACGAAACATGCGATTGGTTTAGAATCTAAAGACGGTGTAGAGTTATTAATTCATTTCGGTATAGAAACAGTTAAATTAGAAGGTCAAGGTTTTGATATTCTAGTTGAAGCGGGAGATAAAATTATACTGGGTCAACCGTTAATGAAAGTAGATGTAGATTATATCGCTGAACATGCAGACAGTACGATTACACCGATTATCGTCACAAATCAAAATCAACCAGAAGTTGAGTTGGTTCATGAAGGTCACGTGACACATGGTGATAAAGTTGCTGTAGTTAAATCATAGTAGATATTTATGGAACTGGTGTCTAAAATTTTAGGCATCAGTTTTTTAGTTTGTATAGAGGGGTAAAGAGTAGCATTGGTGGGAATGTGCAATTAAAAGTTCCCTTTTTTACCAAATAGCGATAAAATATGATTAATCAATAGCAAGGAATGGTGAAGTACATGGAAAATAATGATAAGCCGAAGCGTTTTTCGCTGAGTGAAACGCGGTTTATGCAATTTATCGGAGGCAAGAACTTAATGTTCGGTCTTCTGATGTTGATTATGATTGGATTGACTCTTTTTATATTTGAAAAGGTTTCGTACATATTTCATCCTTTTGTAATTATTTTTAATACAATTGCTGCACCGGTTATTTTAGGATTGATCCTATTTTATTTATTGAATCCGGTGATTCAATTTATGGAACGATATAATATCCCAAGACTATGGGGAATTATTATTCTGTTTTGTTTCGCAGCAGCAGTCATTGCGTTAGTTGTCAATTTACTGATTCCAGTTATCAGTGTGCAAATCAAATCATTTGCGCATAACTTCCCGCATTATGTTGAAAAATTTAATGGACTCGTCGATCAAGTAACCAGCTGGTCGCATTTGGCGGGGATGTCTGATTTCTATACACAAATACAAGATCAGTTAGATAAAATTGCTAAGAAAGTACCGACAATGGTTTCAGACTTCTTTGATGGTTTCGGAACGAAGATTATGTCAATCGCTGAAATGGTGGTTAATATTGGTGTCGTAATCGTCACAACACCATTTGTGCTGTTCTTCTTCTTAAAAGATGGTCATCGCATTAAATCAGGTATGACAAAAGTGATGCCACCGAAATACCGTCAAGATTTTCATGAAGTGCTTGAAAGTATGAGTTTACAAGTAGGTTCATATATTCAAGGACAAATCATTGTATCATTTTGTATCGGTATCTTGCTGTTTATCGGTTATACGATTATCGGATTAGACTACAGCTTAGTTTTAGCAAGTATTGCTGCTGTCACAAGTGTGGTGCCTTATTTAGGACCAACGATCGCAATTTCACCTGCTATTATTATGGCGTTGATTACATCGCCGATTATGTTGGTGAAATTGATTGTCGTATGGACAGCGGTACAATTTATTGAAGGACACTTTATCTCACCGAATGTCATGGGTAAAACATTGAAGATTCATCCATTGACGATTATCTTTGTATTATTATGTGCAGGTAATTTACTCGGTATTGTCGGTGTCATTCTCGCAATTCCGGGTTATGCGGTGATTAAAGTGATAGTTACGCACTTATTCGGCATGTTTAAACGCCGTTATAATCGATACTATGGTCAAGATTCAGGCCCTTATGAAGTGGCTGATGATGAATGGGCAGATAATCCGAATAATCAATTGAAATAATGTATCGTTTAAAGCATGACACTTTTGTTAGGTGTCATGTTTATTTTTTAGGTATTCTATCTTGCTGTGATGTGGTAACATTTTTTATATAATATATATCATTTCATGAATCGCTTGAGATGGTTCAGGAATAGAGGGAGAAAATGTCAAAACAATTAAAAAGTCGCTTAGTCACTGGTGCGAAAATTGTGTTTGCGACGGTTCTTTTTATCTTAGTTGTGACGACTTTATATAAAGAACTCTCAACTATCAATTTTAAAAAATTATTCGTACTGTTTGAAAAATTAAATCGTGTAGAATTAACTAGTCTGTTAGTGGCTGGGGGATTATCTATACTCTTACTGAGTTTGTATGATGTGACGATGGTGCGGACTTTAAAATTAAAAATGTCTTTATTTAAAGTTCTGCGTGTCAGTTATATTATTAATGCGCTGAATTCAATTATTGGATTCGGAGGCTTTATCGGTGCAGGTGCACGTTTATCGGTCTATAAACCATATGTTAAAGATACTAAAATGTTATTGCATTATATTTCATTAGTTCTTTTATCTATGTTGACCGGTTTAAGCATGCTGTCAATTTTAGTCGTGACACATGTCTTTAATGCGCAGCACTTACTCAATGATTACCCAGTGGTACATGTGTTGTTATATGTTGTCGCATGTTTCTTGCCGTTCTTTATCTTTATCACAATCAAAAAACCAGTAGAACCTTCTCGTCGTTTTACGGGTGTCTATTTAACGATTGTATCAGGGGTTGAATGGCTTGCCGCAAGTTTTGTGCTGTATTATGCATTACGTATTGTAGACTTGCAAGTGTCCTTTACATCATTTGTCGGCATCTTTATTATTGCGGCCATTGCAGGTTTAATCAGTTTTATTCCTGGTGGATTTGGTGCATTTGATGTGGTCATTTTAGTCGGATTGAAACATTTAAATTTACCAGAAGAAAAGATAGTTTTAGCGTTGATGTTATATCGTTTCGCATATTACATCATCCCTGTACTGATTGCGTTAATCTTATCGATGTTTGAGTTTGGTACATCTGCGAAACGTTATATTGAACAATCTAAATACTATACACCAGCTAAAGAAGTAACATCATTTTTATTTTCATATCAGAAATCAATTACATCTAAAATTCCATCACTGTCTTTAGCACTGCTCGTTATGTTTACGAGTTTAGTCTTTCTTTTAAATAATGTCAGCATTATTTATGATGGACTGTATGATCCAAATCACATATTTTATTATATTGTGGTGACGATTCATACGAGTGCTTGTTTAATTTTGATGTTAAATGTACGCGGGATCTTTAAACAAAGCCGTCGTGCCATTTTATTTGCGATGGTTTCTACGGTATTGATCTTTGCGATTACTGTCTATACCAACACATCATTTTTATTAATCACATGGTTGATTGTATTGTTCTGTTTATTAATCTATGCATTCATGAAGGCATCGGTATTAAAACGTCCGATTCGTTTACGTCATCTCGTGTCTATGTTGATTATCAGTGTGATTATGTTGACACTCAATCATTATATGATTGTCTTTGTATTAGATGCGGTAGATGCTTTCAAAATCGAAGTCGATAACTCCATGTTGCGTTATTATTTATGGTTCACTATCCTTGCGGTTATTATTATCGTGACATTTATCGTGTGGTTATTTGAAAATGCTTATCGTAAAGATACGCCAGAGAATGATATTGAACAGTGTGAAGCAATTATCGAACAATATGGCGGGAACTATTTAAGCCACTTGCTGCATAGCGGTGATAAAACGGTTTATATGGATGAATCAAAAGAAGCGTTTGTGATGTATCGCTTTAAAGGGAATTGTATTGTGGTGTTAGGTGATCCGATTGGAAATCCTAAACGTTTCAATGATTTATTTGAATCACTTTATCACTATGCAAGACATCTCGGTTATGAAATTATTTTCTACCAAGCGACAAATCGTCATATGCCGCTGTATCATGATTTCGGCAACCAGTTCTTTAAGCTAGGGGAAGAAGCGGTGATTGATTTAACAACGTTCACAACTTCTGGTAAGAAACGCAGAGGTTTCAGAGCAACGCTAAATAAACTTGAAGAACAAAATGTTTACTTTGAAATTATAGAACCGCCATATACAGAAGATTTTCTAACCGAATTAGAAGCGATTAGTGATCAATGGTTAGACGGTAAAAATGAAATGCATTTTTCAGTTGGCCGTTTTACACATGATTATTTATCGAAAGCACCGATTGGTATTTTAAAAGAGGAAGATGGACGTGTCATCGCATTCTGCAGTTTAATGCCGACGTATTATAATGACTCTATTTCTGTCGATTTAATTCGCTGGTTGCCAGATGTGGATTTACCATTAATGGATGCGCTTTACTTGCATATGTTGCTATGGAGCCAAGATAAAGGCTACAAAGCTTTCAATATGGGTATGGCTACTTTATCTAATGTGGGTCAAAATGACTATTCCTACTGGAATGAACGTGTTGCAGGTAAAATCTTTGATAACTTTAATACACTATACCGCTTCAGCGGCTTAAGACGTTATAAAGATAAATTCAAACCAGAGTGGGAACCGCGTTATTTGGTATACTCAAGACATAGTTCTTTATGGCAAAGTATGATGAAAGTGCTACTGGTGATTCGTTCTAAACACTAATTGCATCAACTTCATTTTAGATATACTTTAATAGTATTTGTAAGCTAGATCGAGACGAATAAGGTCTCGGTCTTTTTTGTTGTCTTGTGTGCTGAATGTAAACTTTGTTATCTAAGTTTTTTATTTTACCTTAAAATTCAGAAAACTAAAAAAAGTCTATTGACATTGTCTGAATTTCAGTCTATACTCTGATTAAATTAATAAAAAAACTTATCAAGAATGGTGGAGGGACTGGCCCTACGATACCAGGCAACCTATTTAAGTTAGGTGCTAATTCCAGCAGGTGAAGACCTGAAAGATAAGCCGATTCGCGAGTCTATCTTTTTCAGGTAGGCTCGCTTTTTACATTTAAGGAGGAAATGAACATGACAAATGATTTTAAATTTGAAACGTTACAATTGCACGCAGGACAAGAGGTAGATGAAGCATCGCATTCGAGAGCAGTACCGATTTACCAAACGACTTCTTATACATTTGATGATACTAAGCATGCGGCGAACTTATTTGGTTTAAAAGAATTAGGGAACATCTATTCACGTTTAACTAACCCGACTGTCGCAGTATTTGAAACACGTGTTGCAGAACTTGAAGGCGGTGTAGCTGGGGTTGCGGTGGCTTCAGGTATGGCTGCGATTACTTATGCGATCCAAACTGTCGCAGATGCAGGAGACCATGTTGTCGCAAGCTCTACGCTATACGGGGGCACACATACATTATTTGCGCATACCTTACCTAAATTCGGTATCGATGTATCCATTGTTGACAGTAAAAACTTTGATGAAGTTAAAAAGGCGATTAAAGCTAATACGAAAGCCATTTATATCGAAACAATCGGTAACCCAGAAGGTAACGTAGAAGATATCGAAACATTAGCAGAGATTGCACATGCAGCAGGCATCCCACTTATTGTTGATAACACATTTGCTTCTCCATACTTAATCCAACCTATTAAACATGGTGCGAACATTGTTGTCCATTCAGCAACGAAATTTATCGGCGGTCATGGTACATCTATGGGTGGCGTGATTGTGGATGGCGGTAACTTCGATTGGACACAAAATGATAAATTCCCAGGTTTAACAGAACCTGATGCATCTTATCATGATTTAGTCTTCACTGAAGCGTTCGGACCCGCTGCCTTAGCATTTAAAGTCAGAACAACATTATTACGTGATACAGGTGCAGCACTTTCTCCATTTAATGCTTTCTTATTACTACAAGGTTTAGAAACATTATCATTACGTGTTGAACGTCATGTTGAAAACGCAGAAAAAGTTGCGAAATTCTTAGAAAACCATGATAAAGTCGCATGGGTTAAATATGCAGGCTTACCATCAAGCGAATACTATGATTTAAAACAAAAATATTTACCAAAAGGTGCAAGCTCTATTTTCACTTTCGGTGTGAAAGGCGGCTATGAAGCAGGCATTAAATTTATTGAATCTTTAGAACTCTTCTCTTTACTTGCGAATGTCGGCGATGCGAAATCATTAGTGATTCATCCGGCTTCTACTACACACGCACAATTGAATGAAGAAGATCAATTGAAAGCAGGTATTACACCTGAAACCATCCGTGTGTCTATCGGCCTTGAACATATTGATGATATTATCGCAGATTTAGAAAAAGGATTAGACGCGATTTAAGATGTTGTATATTGATAGCGTTCCGATTGTGCCTGAACTACAAGCAGCACAAATCGATTTTAAAGAGAAGCGTATACCTGAAGGTTTGAATTTATTGATTGTTAATTTGATGCCGGTGAAACAAGATGCTGAAAGACAGTTGTTGAGACTGCTTGGTTTGACAAGCCACGCGATTAATGTTGACTTTATCTATCCGGTTACTCACAAATCTCAGTCAGAATCTTTTCGTCATGCTAAACAGTATTATAAAACGTTTGAAGCAATCAAACATCGTCATTATGACGGCATGATTATGACAGGGGCACCTGTCGAGCATCTTGATTTTTCTGAGGTAGATTACATTGAGGAATTAAGAGAGATTCATGATTGGTCGAATACGCATGTGAAACAACGCTTATTTATTTGCTGGGGTGCGCAATTCGCTTTGAATTATCGTTATGGTATTCATAAGCGGATGTTTAAAGAGAAACTCACTGGAATTTATCGCTATCATATTTTACAAGCACATCCTGCGTTATTTGAAATACCGGAATACATCATTCCACAATCCAGAGGTTCGTATATGGATCCAGGAGAAGTGATGGAAGAAGCGGATTTAGATGTGATTACGTATAGTCCTTATACAGGCATTGATTTTATTTCTAATCGTAAGCAAACAGATTTATTTATCGGCGGTCATTTTGAGTATGAGCATGATACGTTGCGCAATGAATTTAAACGTGATCGTGATAAATCTGAAGCTACTGCTGTTAAACCTAAGAATTACTTCAGAGGGGATTCACTGGATTTATTGCCAGCACATTGGATTTCTTATGCACAGCAATTATTCCAAAACTGGTCGGATATGATGTATGAATCGCGTTGGTCAGAACGAGACCAAACTGAAGATTCACTTCATTGATAGAAAATACAAAAGCATAGAAAAAATAAAACAAATAAAAATGCGCAAGTTTTCCTGTAATGGATGAACTTGCGCATTTATAGTTATGATTAAGTTTTTATCGCTTATACATCTTTTCTTTGTTGTTTAATGGCTTCACGTTGGGCTTGTTCTTCTTGATAACGTTTTGGATTCTTTTTATAGAAATCTTGATGATAAGCTTCAGCTTCATAAAATTGTGAAACAGGTAAAACCTTCGTCGCAATGGCTTTATCTCTGTTGATGGTTGATTTTAATGACGCAATATATTGGTTTGCGGTTTCTTGTTGGTCTTCATTAGTATAAAATATAGCTGTACGGTATTGTGTACCGCGGTCTTGATATTGACCTTCAGTATCAGTCGGGTCAATCACTGAAAAGAAAATCTCAAGTAATTTATTGTATGAAATTAAGGCAACGTCATACTCTATTTTAACGGTTTCTAAATGACCGGTTTGACCTGTTTTAACTGCTTCATACGTAGGGTTGTCCACAGTGCCTCCCATGTAGCCGGATGTCACTTTTTCAACACCATCAAAGGAATCAAACGGCTTTGTCATGCACCAAAAGCATCCCCCGGCAAAATAAGCTGTATTGATATGCATTCAATCTATCCTTTCTTTTTATGGGACCTTAGTACCATTTGCTTAGAAAATACTTGATTTTTAAAAGAAAATTATATAACTTTAGTATGTATTAATTATATTACATAGGCTGTTAATTTTGAAGTATAAGGTTGGTTAAAATGACAAATGAAACGAATAATGACAATTATAAACGAAGTAGTGACGAACAACCGCGCCAAAAGCGTACTAAGAAACGCATGCGGAAACTGCCGTTTGTGATTTTAGGTATCTTAATCCTATTTATTATTTTAATTGTATATGCGGTTTCTGGGTATAGAAGCGGTATTAATTATGCGAAAAAACATAATCCGGATATGAAAGTAGAAAAGTTTAACGGACCCGTTAAAAACGACGGTAAGATCTCTATCTTACTATTAGGGGCTGATAAATCAGATGGCGGCAAATCAAGAACAGACTCTATTATGGTTGCGCAATATGACTATATCCATAAGAAGATGAAAGTCGTCTCTGTGATGCGTGATACTTATGCCAAAATTCCAGGTTATAGAGATTACAAAATTAATGCGGCTTATTCATTAGGCGGAGCTGAATTGCTGAGAAAAGCGTTGGTAGAAAACTATGGTATTAACCCTGAGTATTATGCGGTCGTAGATTTCGAAGGCTTTGAGAAAATGGTTGATGAGTTAGCGCCAAATGGTGTGCCGATTGATGTAGAGAAAGATATGTCAGAGTTGATCGGTGTATCACTGAAAAAAGGCCATCACAATTTAAATGGTAAAGAGTTATTAGGTTATGCACGTTTCCGTCATGACCCTGAAGGGGATTTCGGACGTGTTAGAAGACAACAACAAGTGATTCAAGCATTAAAACAAGAAATGACAAAACCAGGTGCAATTTTCAAACTGCCTAAAGTAGCCGGAATCTTACGTGGTTATTTAAGTACAGATATTCCTGACTCTGCCTTGATTCAAACGGGCATGAACTTCGGTATCCGCGGTGATAAAGATGTTAAAACTTTAACGGTTCCGATGAAAGGCACATACCGAGATATTCAAACACCTGAAAGCGGCAGTGCATTAGAAGTAGATAAACCTGCGAATAAAAAAGCAATTCAAGAGTTTTTAAAAGATAACAGTAATAAGAAAAAAGAAGCGCAAAATTAACAATTAAACAATTTTCAACTGCGTACAGGATTTTGGTAAAGTGGTGCAAGAGTTGAAATGAAGGGCAGTCGTCGTAAAAGACGACTGTCTTTTTTGTTGGTTATAGGGAGTGGGATTGTGTATGCAGTATTTGGGTGCAACTACGGTGTGTATGTACAGGAATGCGTGTCAATGGATTGAAGGTGTAAAGTTGGAAGTGAGAAGAAGCGGTGAAGGGAGATAAGTGATAGAAAAGGAAAGTGAAGATAAGGTGAGGTAAATAAAAAGAAGGTGAGAAGCGGTCAATGTAGTTAACCTGCTGCTCACCTTTTTTAATTATTGGTCTGATTTTCTAACGCCGCCGACACCATAATGTGTTGGTTTCATTTCTTCTAAAACAACACTGATTGCATTACGATCAGCATTTGTTGTTTTTTCAACTGCATCTGTTACTTCTTTAACTAATGCTTTTAATTGTTCGTCTGTACGACCTTCGATTAATTTAATGTTTACTATTGGCATGAGAACGCCTCCCTTGATAGTTGTAAGTCTATTATACCATTAACTGATTAAAGAGATGAGCAATATAATTATATTTAAAACAGAACATTTGTTCGCTTTAATGTTGAATAAGAACAAATGTTCGTATATACTAAAAGTATCAGTTGCGGGGGTGTTACAATGTATGATTACCATTTATTAGAGGATAGAGACATTTTATGTATTGACCAAAAGAGTTTCTTTGCGAGTGTATCGTGTATCTCAAAAGGGTTAGATCCTTTGAAGACCAAGCTTGCGGTGGTCGCTGATACAAAACGGCAAGGCTCGGTTGTATTAGCAGCAACACCGCCGTTAAAAGCCATTGGTATCACTACAGGCTCAAGATTATTTGAAATTCCGCACTGTAATGATATATATATTATTAATCCAAGTATGCGCAAGTATTTGGATGTGTCCGTTATGATTTCTAAAATTGCGTTGCAGTATGTACCGCCTGAAGATTTACATCAATATAGTATCGATGAATTCTTTATGGACGTCACAGACAGTTATCATCGTTTCAGCAGTACGGTTCAGTCATTTTGTATTAAGTTGATGAAAGAGATTTACGAACAGACACAAATCTATTGTACGATCGGTATCGGTTCGAATATGTTGTTGAGTAAATTGGCGATGGATATTGAAGCTAAGCATAACGACAACCGGATTGCAGAATGGCGCTATCAAAATGTTCCGGAGAAGTTATGGAACATTCAGCCATTGCATAAGTTCTGGGGGATTAATACACGTACAGAAAAGAAATTAAATAAACGCGGGATATTTACAATTGGTGATTTAGCGCATTATCCTTATCAATATTTAAAGCGAGATTTTGGGATTAAAGGTATTGATTTGCATCTGCATGCGCATGGGATTGATCAAAGTAAAATACGAGAAAAACATAAAATTACGAACCCATCTATTTGTAAGAGTCAGATATTGATGCGTGATTACAAGTATGAAGATGCGAAAGTGGTGATGCAGGAGTTAATTGAAGATGTGGCAATGCGAGTCAGATTGCGTAAAATGCGTGCACGTACGATTCACTTTTCTTTTGGTTATAAAGATGGCGGCGGAGTGCATAAACAGTTTACTTTAGATGAACCGACAAATTTAGAAAAAGAGATTTGGAAAGGTATCGAAAAGTGGGCGGATCAATTATGTGAGAAAACGCTGCTTTATCGTACACTCAGTGTTTCATTGACACAATTTGTACCTGAAGGTGTGCAGCAATTAAATTTGTTTGTGGATGAGTATGAGCGGAAGCGGAGTGAAGCACTGGCCAAAGCGATTGATCAGCTACAAAACAAATATGGTAAAGGTATTGTGTCAAAAGCAATCTCTTATACAGATGCCGGAACGAAATATGGACGTTTAGGTTTGATGGCAGGTCATAAAATGTAAAAAAGTTCCCTACAAAGCTTATTACGCTTTATGGGAACTTTCTTAATACATTAAAGGCTGTATGTGTCGAATTCATCTAGAGCTTGAATACCGAGTTCGCGATCTTCAGGTGTTTTAAAGCTAATGCGTAAGGCACCATAAATATCTTCTCGGACTTCCACAATATTAATGTTACTTATAGAAATATTATGTAAACTTAGAATGGAGGTTACTTTGCTGATCATACCAGGTTCGTCAGGGATGTCGACATACAGTTCATAAGAACTAGACACAGCGCCAGGATTTTTCGCCGGTAATTGATTGCGGTATTCACGTGCTTGTTCAAAAAACTGATAAATACCTTCAGAATCATCATTTTTAATTTGTGAAGCAAGTAGGGAAAGCTGTATTTGCCATTCTTCGATACCGGATAGGATGTACTCCTTGTTTTCATGCATGATGTCGCTCCACATTTCAGGACTGCTGCTGGCAATTCGTGTAATATCTCGGAAACCCCCAGCCGCTAATTGTTTGATCAATGGCGAATCTTTATCATGATTTAAACTTAAATTCACTAAAGATGCTGCAGCAATGTGAGGAATATGACTGACAATGCTCGTGACGAAATCATGTTCTTCTGGTGAAGTTGCGATAACTTTTGCGCGTGTGGCTTGTAGTAACTGTTTGATTTCTTCTGTCGCTGCATCATTATCTTTTTCTGAATGCACCAACATATAGTAAGCATTTTCGAATAGGTTCTTTTTAGCGTTCAAGATGCCTGATTTATGACTGCCAGCCATAGGATGTCCTCCGATCAAGTGTATATTCTGAGCTAGTAATTGTTTTTCAAAGGCTTGAATCGTTCCTTTTGTGCTTCCAGTATCTGTGATAATCAATCCTGGTTTAGTAGTTAGATGGGTAAGAGTCTTTAGATATTGAACGGTTTGTTGGACAGGCGTCGCGTAAATAATAATATCCGCTTCGGCTACTGCTGCTTCGTAGTTTGCTGCTTTTTCATCAATGATTCCAATGGATAGGGCTTTATCAAGTTGACTCGGGTTAGAATCATAGGCAATGATAGTGACATCATTATGAAAGTATTTGAAATTGGTAGCTAAACTGCCTCCGATTAAACCTAAACCAACAAATAGTATGTTTTTAGTCAAAAGACTCACCTCTGTCGAAATTTTCAGAATAGCGATATTATAGTGTATATTTTCAGTTGGTGCAAGACCTTTTGCTTATCTATTTTTATTTTCTATTTTGAAATTAATCGGTACAATAAAGGTAAGGAGGGGTCTTTTATGGCGAAAAATATTTTTGAAACAATTAAGACATTAACTGAAATTCCAAGTCCATCGGGTGATGCATATCAGGCGATAGACTATGTACAGTCTTTTGCGGAGGATTTAGGGTATGCGACATATGTGACGAATAAGGGTGCACTCATGATTACTGTAAAAGGTGATAATGACGTGGATCATCGTTGTATTACTGCACATGTGGACACTTTAGGTGCGATGGTAAAAGAAATTAAAGAAGATGGGCGTTTAGGTATAGAACTAATCGGTGGTTATGCCTTTAACGCAATTGAAGGAGAATATTGCACGATTCATACAGACTCAGGTAAAAATTATACAGGTACGATTTGCCTGCATGAAACATCCGTTCATGTTTATAAAGATAATCATGCCATTCCGCGTGATAAGGACCATATGGAAATTAGAATTGATGCGGTGACACATAACGAAGAAGATACACGTCAATTAGGGATTGAAGTAGGGGACTTCGTAAGTTTAGATCCTAGAACCATCATTACAGAAAATGACTTTATTAAATCTCGTCATTTAGATGATAAAGCAAGTGTTGCGATGATAATGCATTTCTTAGAGGATTATAGTAAAAATGAAAAAACATTGCCATATACGACACATTTCTTTATTTCAAACAATGAAGAAATCGGCTATGGAGCCAATGCTTCTATTCCAGGAAAAGTAAATGAATACATCGCATTTGATATGGGCGCACTAGGAGATGGCCAAACTTCAGATGAGTACACGGTATCTATTTGCGCCAAAGATGCATCAGGACCATATCATAAAAAACTGAGACAACATTTAACACAATTAGCGAAAGAAAATAACATTCCATATAAAGTAGATATTTATCCTTATTATGGTTCAGATGCCTCAGCAGCATTACGATCAGGTGCAGATATTAAGCATGGTTTATTTGGTGCGGGTATTGAATCTTCACATGCGTTAGAGCGTACACATCTGGATTCGATCAAAGCCACACAACGCTTGCTTGAAGTTTATTTGTATTCAGAGATGGTTGAAGATTAATTCTAAATAGTTAGAATTTTTGAATTTATGTGTTGACATCTTAAAAAAGAGCGTGTATTATTCAAGGTACATTGCAAACGACGTTAGAAGTAAACGTAGCTTATATGTCATGTAGCACACAGAAAACTGATGGTTGATGCAAATCAGTACAGCATATAATGTGAATTGGGCTTTTAATGTGCAAGGTTAACAATTTAAATAATCAATAAGAACATGAAAATGTTGAACTAAGGTGGCACCACGGTAACGCGTCCTTATCGGAATAGCGTTATTGTGGTGTTTTTATATTGAGTTTAAAAAGAAAAAGAGAAATACAGTGAAGAGACAAGATGAAGTAGTTAAGCAGATAGAGTAAATTCAGAAAGTTAGTGGTTGATGAAAACTAACCTCGCTGCCTAATGAATTGGGTTTTGTTGGAAGCTGACAATTCAATCAAGTGAGAGTGAGTCATCGAATTGGTGGCTAATAAAGGTGGTACCGCGCCAAAAGCGTCCTTGTTACAACAAACAAGGACGCTTTTTATTATGGGAGGAGAAATAACACAATGGATGTAGTATACAAGAGATTAAATGCCGATATTACCCCTGAAGCATTGGCACAATTGGCAGAGCGAAAAATTATTTTAGAAAGTGCCAGTCAAAATAAAACGAAAGGTCGTTATTCAGTCGTTGCCTTTGATATTTACGGTGAAGTGATTTTAACAGAAGATACATTGACGATTAAAACACCTAAAGAAACAATGACAGAAACAAATCAACCTTATCAAAAGCTTAAAGATTACGTTCAAAAATATTACGCAGACATAGATGACCCTTTATTAAAAGAATTACCGTTTATTTCAGGATTTATCGGTTCATGCAGCTTTGATTTAGTCAGACATGAATTCCCAGTCTTAAAGAAAAGAGCGGTTGCTGACAAGCCCAATCAAACTGATGTTCATTTATATATGATTGAGAATGTATATGTCTTTGATCACTATAAAGAATACTTGTATGTGATTGCTACAAACTTATTCTCAAATGACGCACATGAAGCAATTGAAAAAAGAGTACAACAACAAACCGATGCATTACAACATATTAAATTATATCAGCCAGATACATCTTTTGTGCCAAGTCAAAAGGATATAATTCCGAATATTCCGGATAATCAATTTATTCAAAATATTTCGAGATTTAAACAGTTGATTACTGAAGGCGACATGTTCCAAGTCGTTCCTTCAAGAATCTATCGCTATAAACATGAATTTGGTGATAAATTACACGCATTATCTTATCAATTGTATCGAAAGTTAAAACGTCAAAATCCAAGCCCATATATGTATTACTTAAATATTGATGAACCCATTATTGTGGGCAGTTCACCTGAAAGTTTTGTAAAAGTGAAAGGCGATGTGGTAGTCACAAACCCGATTGCAGGTACGATCAAACGTGGACAAACGCCAGAAGAAGATGACGCCAATGCGCATCAACTGCTCAGTGATGAGAAAGAATTGAGTGAACATCGTATGTTAGTCGACTTAGGCAGAAATGATATTCACCGTGTCAGCAAGACAGGAACATCTAAGATTGAACGCTTAATGGAAATCGAAAAATATGAACATGTGATGCATATCGTCAGTGAGGTTACTGGTCAACTTAATGAGAAAATGTCGCCGATGGATATCATCGCAAGTCTATTACCAACAGGCACAGTGTCAGGTGCACCGAAATTAAGAGCTATCGAACGTATCTATGAAGCACATCCTTATAAACGTGGTGTGTACAGCGGCGGTGTTGGCTACATTAACTGTAATCATGATTTAGATTTTGCGTTAGCCATTCGAACAATGTTAATTGATGAAACTTATGTAGATGTGGAAGCAGGATGCGGTGTGGTTTATGATTCCATACCAGAAAAAGAATTAGAAGAAACGAAACTTAAAGCGAAAAGCTTACTGGAGGTTACACCATGATTCTAATCGTAGATAATTATGACTCATTTACTTATAACTTAGTGAATATTGTGGCAGGTTACACAGAAGTTGTGGTGAAATATCCAGACGATCCAACCATATTCGACTTGCATCCTGATGCGGTGATTATTTCACCTGGACCAGGTCATCCAGAAGATACAGACGATTTAAATCGCATTATAAAGCACTTTGAAGATTTACCGATACTTGGTATTTGTTTAGGTGCACAAGCATTGACGTGTTACTACAAAGGACAGGTTATACAAGGCGCAAGTGTCTTACACGGCAAGATTGATACAATGCATCAATTAAAACCAACCGTACTATATGAAGGATTACCTGAAACTTTTAAAATCATGCGTTACCATTCATTAATCAGCGACCCAGAAACCTTTCCTGATTCCTTAGTTATTACAGGAGAAACAACAGATTGTATTCAATCATTCGAACACAAAGCTAAACCGCACTATGGTATTCAGTATCATCCAGAATCATTTGCGACAGAACACGGAACTGAGATTATTCATAACTTTATTAAATATGTTGAGAAAGGGGCTAGCAGCCATGACACTCATTCAAAAAATTCAAGAACAATCGAACTTAACACAACAGGACATTAATGAATTTATCCAAACACTGATCAACCCAGATATCGACAATGACACAAAAGCGGAATTGCTACGAGATTATACTGCTCGCCCATTAAATCAAACAGAAGTCACTTATTTAGTGGCAGCTATGATTCAAACGATGTATCCCGTCCAACCGGTTTATCCAGGTGCAATGTGTGTATGCGGAACAGGCGGCGATAAATCTAACAGTTTCAATATTTCAACAACCGCTTCTTTCGTCGTCGCAGCAGCAGGTGTCAATGTGCTTAAACACGGCAACCGCAGCATCACTTCTGCTTCAGGCAGCAGTGACTTACTCAATAAAATGGGGATTGCCAGTTCACAAGTGGCGGATGTTGAAACAAGAATGCAAGAAACAGGCTTAGCATTCTTAAATGCGACTGATACGTATCCAGTTATGAAATACATTCAACCGATTCGTAAAATGCTGGCAGGTCCAACCATCTTTAATATCTTAGGGCCAATGATCCATCCATTCAAATTAGAGTATCAAGTTGTAGGTGTCTATAATCCAGAGTTTGTGAAACCTATGGCTGAAACACTTTATGATTTAGGTCGTAAACGTGCCATTGTCTTACATGGAGCAAACGGTATGGATGAAGCAACTTTATCTGGTGAAAACCTCATCTATGAAGTGAACCAAGAAACAGGCATTACTTCGTATCATTTAAATGCTGAAGATGTCGGATTAACACCAGCAAGCAATGACACTTTAAAAGGCGGCACACCTGCAGAAAACTTAGAAATCACCTTAAATATTTTAACGGGTAAAGATCAATCAAGTAAACGTGATGTCGTCGCTTTAAATGCTGGTATCGCATTATACGTCGCAGAAAAAGCAGATTCGATTCAAGAAGGTGTCATACTCGCACAACAATTAATCGATGACGGTAAAGCATTTGCTCAATATAAAAAAACAGGAGGGCAAGTTTATGACTATATTGGATGACATCGTAGCGTATAAGAAATCGCTATTAGAAGAAGGGTATTATGATCGCTTACTACGTACACTTCCAGTCACGAATGTTAAAGATAAAAAGAAATTCAGTACACGTTTAAAAGAACGAAGTCATTTGTCAGTTATTGCCGAAATCAAATCTAAAAGTCCATCAGTTAAGAAGCTGCCAGATCGTGATTTGACACAACAAGTGAAAGATTACGAAACTTATGGCGCACAGGCCATTTCAATTTTAACTGATGAACAATACTTCGGCGGTAGTTACGAGCGTTTAAATAAACTGACGCAACAAACAACGTTACCGGTGTTATGTAAGGATTTTATCATTGAACCAATACAAATCGATGTCGCATATCGTGCTGGTGCCTCTATCATTTTACTGATTGTAAACATCTTAGATGATCAGCAAATGCATGAACTATATCAATATGCGAAAACATTAGATTTAGATGTATTAGTGGAAGTCCACAGTAAACAAGAATTAGCGAGAGCTTATCAGTTGGCACCAGATATTATCGGCGTAAATAATCGCGACTTAACACGCTTTGTGACTGATGTCGAACACACGAATGAAATCCTAGAAAACAAAAAAGACGGTTATTATTACATCTCAGAAAGCGGGATTCATACAAAAGAAGATGTTGAAAAAATCGTCGGGTCAGGCATAGATGGTATTTTGGTTGGTGAATCATTGATGAAATGTGATGAACTATCTCAATTCTTGCCTAGCTTGCAGTTAGAG
Source organism: Staphylococcus simulans (assembly GCF_047037175.1). Classification (GTDB taxonomy): domain Bacteria; phylum Bacillota; class Bacilli; order Staphylococcales; family Staphylococcaceae; genus Staphylococcus; species Staphylococcus simulans_C. The sequence goes on from NZ_CP178241.1 coordinate 548,376, forward strand.
AAGGAACAGTAACATGTTTATAAAATATTGCGGATTTCAATCAGAAGACGATGTCACAAAAGCCATAGAGAATCCTATAGATGCGATTGGATTTATACATTATCCAAAAAGCAAGCGTCACCAAAGTATCGAGGAAATTGCACACTTAACACAACTTGTGCCAGATACTATTCATAAAGTAGCAGTTGTCGTAAATCCGACACAAGAAATTATTTCTAGACTTATAGAACGCACACAAATTGACACGATTCAATTTCACGGACATGAAGATGTTGCACTACTACGATGGTGCAGCATTAACTATCCTAATATCCAACGCTATAAAGCACTTCCTGCCGATGAGAACTTAGTAGAAGCCATTGAGCAGTATCAAGATGAAGTGGATTTATTCATTATCGATACGCCGTCAATTCATTACGGAGGAACAGGACAATCATTTGATTGGCAATTACTTAAACAACTTACGGATGTTCCGTATTTAGTCGCAGGCGGCATGGATTTAGAGAAGATTCAACAATTTGAACAACTTGATATTCAAACAACTGGATTCGACATCGCAAGTGGCATTGAAGTACAAGGACGAAAAGATCCGCAAATGATGAAACAAATTTCGAATTATATTAAGGAGAGAGAAATATGACGAATAAAACGACACAACCTATTCAAACTGAAGTAGATGAACTTGGATTCTTTGGCAATTACGGAGGACGTTATGTTCCTGAAACATTAATGCCTGCGATTCAAGAGTTAAGACAAGCTTATGAGGAAGCAAAGAATGATCCAGAATTTCAAAAGGAATTAGACTACTATTTAAAAGATTATGTCGGTCGTGAAACACCTTTAACTTATGCGAAATCCTATACAGAAGAACTCGGCGGCGCAAAAATTTATTTAAAACGTGAAGATTTAAACCATACCGGTGCACATAAAATTAACAATGCGTTAGGTCAAGCCCTATTAGCCAAACGTATGGGCAAACGTAAATTAGTGGCAGAAACAGGTGCAGGACAACATGGTGTGGCCAGTGCAACTGTGGCAGCGCTCTTCGATATGGAACTGGTTGTCTTCATGGGAGAAGAAGATATCCAACGTCAAGCGCTTAACGTATTCAGAATGGAACTATTAGGTGCAAAAGTGGTTTCGGTCACAGAGGGTCAAGGTACATTGTCCGATGCGGTGAACAAGGCGCTGCAATATTGGGTCAGCCACGTTGACGATACACACTATTTATTAGGTTCAGCATTAGGACCTGATCCGTTCCCAACAATGGTACGTGATTTCCAAAGTGTCATCGGCAATGAAATCAAAGCACAAATTTTAGAAAAAGAAGGTCGTTTACCTGATGCTGTAGTGGCTTGTGTCGGCGGCGGTTCTAACTCTATTGGTATATTCTATCCATTTGTACAAGATAAAGATGTGAAATTATATGGTGTTGAAGCTGCAGGTGAAGGTGAAGACACAGATAAACACGCCTTAGCAATCGGTAAAGGCTCAGTCGGCGTCTTACATGGTACAAAAATGTATCTCTTACAAGATGACAATGGTCAAATCGGATTAGCACACTCAATTTCAGCTGGCCTAGATTATCCAGGTATTGGACCTGAACACAGTTATTATCATGATATTGGTCGTGCTGAGTATCCAAGCGCATCTGATGAAGAAGCAATGGAAGCATTAATCAGATTTACAAAAGCAGAAGGTATTATTCCTGCGATTGAAAGCGCCCATGCATTAAGTTATGTAGAAAAGTTAGCACCGACAATGGGCAAAGATGAAATTATTGTGGTGACTGTATCAGGCCGTGGAGATAAAGATATGGATACGATTCGTAAATATACACAAGAACGAGGTGAAGGTCATGAGTAAACTATTTATTCCTTATATCATGGGTAACAAGCACTTTATTGAAAACTTGAAAGTCTTACAAGAAGAAGGGGCAGATATTGTAGAAATCGGCCTTCCATTCTCTGATCCCGTTGCAGATGGTCCGACTATTATGGAAGCAGGCAACCAAGCCATTAAAGAAGGCATGAGTGCACGTGTAATTTTAGATGAATTAAAAGCGCACAAAGATGATTTAAAAGGTTCTAAATATGTATTGATGACTTACTATAACGTCATCTTACATTATGGAGAAGCTGCTTTCCTTCAAGATTGTGAAGAGGCAGGGGTCTATGGTTTAATTATTCCAGATTTACCATTTGAACTTGCGGAACAATTAAAAGCACGTTTCAAAGACCGTAAAGTCAATATTATTTCATTAATCGCTATGACTGCTTCAAATGAACGAATTGAACAAATCGCAGCACATGCAGAAGGCTTCATCTATACCGTAACAATGAATGCGACAACGGGTGATAATGGTGCATTCCACCCAGAATTACAACAAAAAATCGCATTGATTCAAGAAAAAGCTGATGTACCTGTTGTAGCTGGATTTGGTATTAGAACACCAGAACAAGTCGCAGAAGTGACACGTTTTGCGGATGGTGCAGTCATCGGCAGTGAAATTGTTAAACGTTTCGCAAATGATGAAGAAGCCACAACAAGAAGCTATTTACAAAGCATCCGTGAAGCATTAGATACAAATAAAACAACTGTATAACCATAAAACGTTTACAAATCAGAGCCTATCACAGGCTCTGATTTTTGCATTGTATCTGATTGTTTTAATAACGGTTAGGTACGTGTGCGTGTTATGATAGATAAGTAGAGTTATTACACGTTGTACTGATGAAAGGCGAACCAGAATAGTTGTAAGAAGTTGGATTCTTGCTTAACATACATAACAATACAACAGAAATGAAAGGTTTCAATTTTAGTTTTCCTTTTGGGTATTGTATAATAATAAAGATTGAAATTTGATACCAATGAGAAATTAAAAGATAGAGAATATGAATTAGGAGTTATTGAAATTATGAAGTTTACCAATTTAACTACAGCTGAATTTGGAGCATTTACAGATAAAATGCCATATAGCCATTTCACACAAATGGTAGGTAACTATGAATTGAAAGTTGCAGAAGGTACAGAAACACATCTTGTCGGCGTAAAAGACAATGATGACAATGTCATTGCAGTATGTTTACTTACAGCTGTACCAGTAATGAAATTCTTTAAATATTTCTATTCAAACCGTGGACCGGTCATTGATTATGATAATAAAGAATTAGTTCATTACTTCTTTAGAGAGTTAAAGAAATATGTTAAACAATACAATGCATTATATTTAAGAGTCGATCCTTATTTACCCTATCAATATCGCAACCATGATGGAGACATTACGGGTAATGCCGGACATGATTGGCTATTTGACAAAATGGAACAGCTTGGCTATAGCCATCAAGGCTTTACAACAGGCTTTGATCCGATTATTCAAATCCGTTTCCATTCCGTATTAGATTTAAAAGATAAAACACCCCAAGATGTATTAAAAGGGATGGACAGCTTACGTAAGCGTAATACGAAAAAAGTTAAACGTAACGGTGTAAAAGTCCGCTTCTTAGGTGAAGATGAAATGCACATTTTCCGTAAATTCATGGAAGATACTGCAGAAGCGAAAGACTTTGATGATCGTGAAGATGATTTCTATTACCATAGATTAAAGCATTATAAAGATCGTGTCTTAGTACCGATGGCTTACATTGATTTCGAAGAGTATATCAATGAATTGAATGCTGAACAGAAAAATTTAGAAAAAGAAATCAACAAAGCTGAAAAAGACTTAAATAAAAATCCTGAAAATCAAAAAGCTTCACGTAAAAAAGAAAACCTTGAACAACAATTAGAAGCACATCATCAAAAAGTAGCTGAAGCACGTGATTTACAACAAAAACATGGTAATGAATTACCAATTTCAGCAGGTTTCTTTATTATTAATCCATTTGAAGTAGTTTATTATGCAGGTGGAACAGCTAATGAATTTCGTCACTTTGCAGGAAGCTATGCGGTACAATGGGAAATGATTAACTATGCGATTAATCATGGCATTGATCGTTATAACTTCTATGGCATTAGCGGCCACTTTACAGACGATGCCGAAGATGCGGGCGTTGTGAAGTTCAAAAAAGGATTTAATGCAGATGTAATTGAATATGTTGGAGACTTTATTGCACCGATTAACAAGCCGATGTATAAACTGTATACGACGCTTAAGAAAATCAAAGATAGATAAACATAAGGTAGAAGGGAAATAAAGAAATGAAATTTACAGAGTTGACAGTAAAAGAATATGACAATTTTGTGCAGAATCCATCGCTTGAAAGCCATTATTTTCAAACGAAAGAAAATATCGGCACAAGAGAAGCAGACGGTTTTGAAGTTGTATTATTAGGGATTAAAGACATCGACAACCGTGTGATTGCAGCAAGTTTATTCTCTAAAATTCCTACAATGGGCAGTTATGTTTATTATTCAAACCGTGGTCCTGTGATGGACTATAGCGATTTAGGTCTTGTAGAATTTTATTTACGTGAGTTAGAGAAGTATTTGCGTCAGCATAATTGTTTATATGTTAAATTAGATCCCTATTGGATTTATCAACTTTATGATAAAGACGTAAATCCTTTCCCAAGCCGTGAACAAAATGATGCACTTGTAAACTTATTCAAATCACATGGCTATCATCATCATGGCTTTACGACACAATATGACACATCAAGTCAAGTACGTTGGATGGGTGTATTAGATCTTAAAGATGAAACACCAGCTTCTCTAAAAAAACAATTCGACAGCCAACGTAAACGTAACATCAACAAGGCAATCAATTATGGTGTGAAAGTACGTTTCTTAGGTAAAGATGAATTAGATAAATTCTTCAAATTATACCGTGAAACTGAAGAACGTGCTGGTTTCGTCTCAAAAACAGACGAATACTTCGAAAACTTTATTGAACACTATGATGATAAAGTATTAATTCCATTAGCATATATCGATTTAGACGAGTACATCACGTCACTTCAAGAGTCATTAAATGATAAAGAAGGTCGCCGTGACCAAATGATGGCGAAAGAAAACAAATCTGATAAACAATTGAAGAAAATATCAGAACTCGACAAACAAATTGAGCATGATCAAAAAGAACTATTGAAAGCGAGCGAATTACGCCAAACAGACGGTTCAATTTTAGACTTGGCGTCAGGTGTTTATTTCGCAAATGCGTATGAAGTTAACTATTTTTCAGGTGGTTCTTCAGAGAAATATAACCAATATATGGGACCATATATGATGCATTGGTTTATGATTAACTATTGCTTTGAACATGGTTATGATCGTTATAATTTCTATGGTTTATCAGGTGATTTCACTGAAGATAGTGAAGACTATGGTGTTTACCGCTTCAAACGCGGATTCAACGTACAAATTGAAGAATTAATCGGGGACTTCTATAAGCCGATTCAAAAAGTGAAATACTGGATTTTCAATACATTGAATAATATCCGTCAAAAAGTAAAAAAATAATAGGTCACGTTTTAAAACGCAACCTATCTTAAATATTACGTGCTTTCTTCAAAGTAGAGAAGAAAGCACGTTTTTTGCTGTTTTAATTAATGTGCAAACGCATCAAAGATATAGTTTAAACCGATTAATAGGAATGTAACGCCGACAAAGAAGGCGATTAAAAAAGCACCAATTAATGGATTAAACAATAAGATAATGCCTGCAATGATACCAATAATATTCACAAGTATTGAGAAAAAGTGATATGCCTTATTCGTACGTTCTACAGGTGTAACGGTAAAGATACCTAAAATTGATGCGAAAATAAACCAGAATGCAAGCATGTAAACAATTGCGGCTTGTCCAGCATCAGTAAAGACAATAAGCAAAATACCGAAAATAATATCAAGTATACCAGTCAACATCAACCATCCGCTGGAAATACCAACAAATGCTTTTGTTAAACGTCTGAAGAATAGTTCGCCAATCCCATTAATAATGAAGAAAATTCCAAAGAGCCAAGTAATGACTGTTAAATTTTCAACAGGGAAGCTCACACTTAAAATACCGATTATTGCGAATAATAAACCGATGACTAGACTAGACCATCTAATATGATTAGTAGACAATAATCAACACCTCTTTCAAAAACATGTTATTTATATATACCCATTATACGAATAAATACATGCTAAAAAAATCAAAAACTATAGGAATAAGATGATAATCAACAAAAATAGATAATTGTATAATAAAGGTACATTTAAACTATGCGAAAAAGATAGTACTCATATTTGAAGAAAGGATTATTGTTAAACAAGAGAAGATGATTTATTGCATGCTTAACTAATCAGAACTTTCTAGCAGCTATTATATGAAGTATGACAATACACCTAGAACGACTAAAATCATGCTAAGCATAGTTGTGATTAACCATTTGAACTGAGTATTTGAAGTTTTTTGGAATTCATCAAATTTAGATTCAAGTCTAGTGACTCTCGTGTCAAATGTATCGAATTTATCGCTAAACTTTTTATCGAGCGTGTCGAATCTTTCATCAATTTTTTTATCGAGCGTATCAAATCTTTCATCAATTTTTTTGTCGAGTGTGTCAATTTTTTCATTTACATTTAAAAATTGAGTGTCTATACGTTTTTCAAATTGGAGAAATTCATTACGTGTCACAAAAATAGTGAAAAGTTCAGAATAATTTTGAGGAAGTGGAATGAGGGCGTGTTGTGAATTCATGATTGTTCATCCTTTCGCTGTTGTAGGGGCATGGTTTTAATTTAAAAGTGGATTTTAGTCTGTATATAAGAGTATTGTATTTCGTTTTTATAGAATTGTAAAGAATATAGGAGAATAAAGGATCAGAAAAATTTGAGGGGTGTCAAACTGCTAGATAGACAGACTGCGAAGTGGTTTGAAGAGAGTTATCAGTGGATGTAAATCAACTTAAAAGAATTAAAAACGTGATATTTAGATGGTTCAATAGACTTATAAGATTAAGCGGAAAAATTTAGTGTATTTATGTTATGTAAACTAAATGTAAAAAGTGTATTTAAGTTCATTGCATATAAGGATTGATTGAGTAAGTTCAGTAATTATTGTTTTAAATCTTTTAAGTACTATTATTGGAATATACAAGTGCTGAGAGACGGTCTGTATTGCATTGAGAATTATCATTACGGACTATCTATACAGATGATGTTAAGTAACATTATTCGAAATGATACGATTAATGATGTTTAAACTGGATTGATTCAAATACTGGTAAAGATAAATCGTATGAACATAAATCAGATAATTATCATAAAATAAGATGCTGAGAAACGCTCTGAGTTGCAATGAGAATCAGATATGACGGATAAATACTAATGACGTTACAAAACTATTAGTCATGATAAAACTGATTTTCTGATTATGCTGATATGAGATTTGAACTTAGGATTTGATAATATGAATTGAGCCGAAGTTTCACGAGCATTAAGTTAAGTCAGTTTAACAACAATTGGTTTAAAGAATTGATCGTTAATGACTGCAGACAATAACTTAAGTCAATTAATCATTATAGAAGTAAAATACAGCATAAAAGCGAGGTAGCTATATAGGAATATTCTTTTCGTTCTTTTAGTTTACATAATATATATTATAGGAAGTTATGTATTGAGCAGGAGAAGTGGTTTTACCTATACTCTATTATATGCGTTGATGTGTTTTTGTTACTGATACTTGTTAGCTTTGTTTAGGGTTACCTCAATTATTTTTGGATTCGTTCTATTTAGTCTGAACTTGTTCAAATTATAAACCAAAACAGCCGTTTTTATGTATTTGATTTTAGTGATTTTTGGCTATAACGCAGATCATGTCATTAAGTATATGTAGAAAGTTGGTTTAAGGATTTGGTGAATGTGTTGATTTGTGAGACGCACTTTTAGTTTACATAATCTAAGATATTACATAAAAAGTATCCAGATGCCTATTACACCTGGATACACTATGTGTGATTTAGTTTTCATGATATGCATCTATTAATTCCTTCGTATATGGATGACGTGCTTCATCAAATAACTGATTAGTTTTGAAGTCATCTACAATTTGACCATTTTGAATCACAATCATACGTTCCACAATTTGGTTTAACATGGCAATATCATGAGAAATAATGATCATCGTTGTACGTTGTTGTTGATGAATTGTTTTTAACTTTTCAATCAGTTTTTGTTCGGCAACTACATCTAAGCTGGAAGTAATTTCATCACAAATTAATACATCTGGTTGCAACATGACGGTTCTAAGCACGTTAAAACGCTGTAATTGTCCCCCACTGACTTGATCTGGATAGTGGGTCAAGAGTTGTTGATCTAAGTCTAATTGTGTCATTAAAGGAAGGACTATTTGATTGAATGACTGTTCGGCATTCGCATAGTACTTTAAAGGTTCTTTCAATGACGTTTCAAGCGTCAATTTAGGATTAAAACTTTGTGTTGCTTGTTGGAAAATCGGCAAGATACGTGGTGTATTAATATCAATAGTGCCTTGGCTTGGAGTTAAATCACCGAGCAAAAGATTCATTAAGGTTGTTTTACCAGAGCCTGATTCCCCGATAATCCCTACTAATTCGCCCTTTTGTATTGTGAGATTGATATTTTTAAGGATAGCTTCTTTATCATATGCAAAACTTAGATGTTTCATTTTAATCATGCGTATCTTCCTTTCGTATTAAGCGGCTTCTTGCGTTTAACAAGTGTTTTGTATAGTCAGAGCCATTGCCTGCTTTAAACTGTGATACAGGGCCATTTTCAATAATCGTTCCATCTTTGATGACATTGATTTCATCTGCATATTGAATCACATGTGTTAAGTTATGTGTGATTAAGAGTAAAGTGGTATTATGTTGTTCAGCTAAGTGCTTAATCAGCTTCATAATCCGTTGGCCATTGAGTACATCGAGTGATGCGACAGGTTCATCCGCAATAATCAAGTCAGGCTCCAACATCAAGACGCTTGCGATATAAAGTCGTTCTAATTGCCCGCCTGACAACATGAAACGATATTTTGACAGGATTTCTTTACTGTCTAAATTGACCCATTCCAATGCACGTTCAATATGGTGAAACGCTTCTTGTTTAGACACAGGATAATGTGAACGATAGATTGCGTTTAATTGTTTACCTAAACGTGTATGATTATTGAAACTATGCGCATAATCTTGAGAGATATAACCAATACGTTTTCCTAATAAAGGTCTAATATCATGGATGGCTTTATTTTCAAAATAAAGGGCGTCATACATAACATTTAATGTTCTTGGGGTTTGGCCAATCAGCGTACTAGCAGTCAAACTTTTGCCAGAACCACTTTCTCCTATTAAGACATTTACTTTACCTTCAATGATGGCGAGATTTAAATCATGTATTAAAGATTGTTGATGATTATCGGTGATATTCAAATCATTCACTTGCATCAATATGTTAGTCATGAATATCCCTTCTTTCTGTAAGGCGATCTCTTAAAGCATCTCCTGCTAAATTAAAGAGTAATATCGTTATAGAAATCAATGTCGCAGGTGCCAATAACATAATTGGATGTTCCGTAAAGAAGTCTCTGCCTGCTGCTAACATAGCACCCCATTCTGGAGAAGGCGGCTGTGCACCTAAGCCTAGGAATGAAAGTGATGAAATATAAAGGATAATTTTACCGATATCCACAATCATCAAGACGATAATTGAAGGTAGGACTTGCGGTAATAAATGTTTAAAGATAATCACGTAACCTGGTACGTGGAAATAGCGCGCAAGTTTAATGTAGTTCTTATTCATTTCAGTATTAACAATGGTGCGTGTAACTCTGGTATAGGTCATCCAATTGATGATAGTTATCGCAATCACTAAATTCCAAATGCTTGGTTTAAAGAAACTCGCAAATGCGATCATCAATACAAAATCAGGAATACCTAAGCCAACATCAATAATTCTCATAATTACTGTATCTACAATACCTTTGCGATAACCTGCGATTAAGCCAAGCGGTACGCCGATGATGACGATTAAGACAATGGTTAATAATGTAATCGCTAAGGTGTAACGCGCCCCGATAATTAAGCGCGCAAATAAGTCTCTGCCATAATCATCTGTCCCAAGCCAATGTTTCATGCTTGGATTTTGTAAGGCATCATTTAAATGCACCGTTAAAGCTTGGTTATTGGTTACTGTAAACTGCAGAAGTACGAGTAAAAGCAGGTAGATAATGAAAACATAGAAGATGCTATTTTGTTTGGTCAGTTTCATCATTGTTTCACTCGCCCTTCTCTTCTGCGCGACCCTAACGATTTGGATTTCAAGTGTTTATATCGTTGTGTCGGATCTAAGAATAAGATAATGATATCAGCAATCGCATTCCCAATTACCACAAAGACACCTATCATTAAGACAGCCCCTTGAACGACGGGATAATCTCTTGAGCTAATGCTTTCAACTAAGAAATAACCAATGCCTGGTATATCAAATAAATTCTCAATGACTACGGTACTGCCAATTAAACCACCAATGGACATACCAATAATAGAAATAACAGGTATCAATGCGGGTTTAAAGATGTCTTTGAATAGAATATAGCTTTCTGACATACCACGTGCGCGTGAAGCTTTAACTTCTCTGATTCGATATAAATCAATTAAAGTCGAACGCATTAAACGAATATGATATGCACTTAATCCGATACTTAAAGCAATAACTGGCAAGATATAACCAGCTGGTGTATCAATACCTGCAGCCGGCAGTAGATTTAATGTTTGTGCTAAGACATAAATCAGCACCATCCCTAAAAAGAATGAAGGAATGGAGACAAATGCTGAAGTCAGAACACGAATCGTACGATCAATCCATGTGTGATAATAAACAGCTGCCAACGTACCAAGTGTTAAAGATAGAATTAAGGTAATCAATAATGTACCCATTGCGATAATGAGTGTTGGCGGTGTAAAGAATAACAATTCATGCAGTACGGGTTCTTGTGTTTGAAGACTTGTTCCGAAATCTAAGCGCAGAATATGTGTAAACCATTCCCACCACTGTACAATGACGGGTTGATTTAATCCTAATTGATTTCTGGTCTGCTCAATCTGGTCATGGGATACATTTGCGACATCCAAATGCAACAATTTATTAACCGGATCTCCAGGCGAAAGTTTCATTAAGATAAATGTAATAGTAGAAAGGACAAATAATACTAAGATCATTTGTCCTATTCTAGAGAGTAACTGTTTAATTATCATTTCTGTTTATCTACCTTTTCGTCAATCAGGTAAATACCTTCTGGTGTCGTTTGTACATTCTCAACCTTTTTATTCATCGCATTGATTTGATCGTTATAAAGAATATAACTATTTGGAACATCTTCTTTTGATGCTTCTAATATTTCATTTGTTAATTGATGGCGTTCATTTTTATCCACGGTATGGTTCAGTGTTTCAATTAATTGTTCAACTTTTGGATTATGATATGCGCCTTTATTGACTGCACCATCTTTTTTATATGCCATGTTGAAGAAGTAACCAGTGTCTCCTCTAGGAATGGTACCAAAACTATACATAGACGCATCCCAATCTTTTTTATTCTTCAAGAAGCCTTCAATATCATCTACATTTTGAATTTTAATTTGAATATGCGCCTGTTTTGCATCAGATTGGATGACTTGTAAGATTTTCGTTAATTCTGGTCTGCCTGAGTATGAAGATACATTCAGTTTTAATGGATGTTTCTCAGAATAGCCGGCTTTTTCCATAAGTGCTTTAGCTTTAGAGATATCTTGTTTTGGGATGGCTTTATCTTTAATAAAGTCTAATTTTGTATTAAATGGACCATTGGCCGGTTGTGCATAATGATCTGCTACTTTATCACTGATTTGTTGGCGATTAATGACAGCGTCTAAGGCCTGACGTACTTCTTTCGTCATTTTAGGACTAGTGTGATTATAAAGTAATAAAGAAGTTCTGAAACCTGAAGTATTTTCTAACTTGGCTTTTTCTGATTTCTTCACACTGTTGATTTTATCGACAGGTACATTTGTTGTAACATCCGTTCTGCCAGATAACACATGGTCTGTACGTGAACTGCCATCTTCATTAAAAGTTACTTTCATTGATTTTAATTGTGGCTTACCATGCCAATAATCTTTATTTTGACTCAAACTGATTTGTTGTGTGCGTTTGAAATCTTTAATCTCATACGGCCCTGTACCTACCGGTGTTTGTTTGATATCAGATTTTGATGTGGTATCGTAAATTGCGGTAAATGGACTCGCAAGTTCAGAAATTAATTCTGGATAAGCCCCTTTGGTTTTAATCGTGACTTTCTGACCTTCAGCGTTAATAGATTCAATAGGTAGTGTTGCTTTTAACAGATCACTTTTTTTCAAGCCTTGTTCTAAACTTTCTTTAACAGCTTTTCCTGTTAATTTATGACCGTTTTGGAATTTAATGCCATCTTTTAAAGTGAAAGTTAAAGTATCATCTGATGGTTGATCGTAAGATTTCACAAGATGTGGTTTAATCTCACCTTTTGAAGTAGTTTTAAATAATGTTTCAGCAGCACCAATGGTAACAGGAACATCTGTATCATACGGTGCGAGTGTTGTTGTTTTTAAAGGAAGCTCAATTTTTAATTGGTCATCTGCTGATGAGGAACCTCCATTATTACTGCAACCCGCAAGTAAGACTGCACCTGCAGCAAGTGATGTAAGTAATCGTTTCATAAAAACATCTCAGATAAGTTGTGTTATGTAGAGTAATACGTCATCTTTTTGAGATGTTGTTCACTTCCTTTCTATCTATCAGGATTATTGTTTAATTATAATACGTAAATTTCTATTTTAAAAGAAGAGTGCGTTGGATTAGAATGCAGAAAAAATAAAACAAGCCTGCTTGGTTTAACAGCCTTGTTTAACATAAAATACTTATTTATTTCGACGGAATCCGTGAATACGAGAACGTCTGCCTTCTTGTTCATGCAGTTCTTTTTGAAGACGTTTCTCTAAACGACGTCGTCTGAAATCTCTTGTGAAATACCATACTAAGAAACTTTCAATCAAACTGATAATAGCCATAAATGCGGCATATCCTAATAAAGGTTGATACTTAATATCGTAAAAGTTGGGAAGGAAGAATGCCAGTACGCCAAGTACTACAAATGTTAATACGGCAGGTGCTACCCACTTGCTTAATGCGAGTCCGAAAAAGGCAGTTACGATGAGTACTGCTACAATCGTAATCCATAAATAATTCGGCATATCAAAAATCGTCATATACTTACTCCTCTCATTTCTATGAGAAATTAATCGTTTGCTTTATATCTATTGTACAGGAAAACGAATGAAACATGAAACAAATCATAACTTGTGCAAGATGCTTTCACATAAAGCTTGATGTATAATTTACTCATAAGAATAATTAATAAGATTGCAGGAGGAATTCTATATGAGTCAAGGATTACCGTTAAGAAAAGATATTCCTGAGCAAGAAAAATGGGACTTATCGGATTTATTTAAAAATGATGAAGCGTTCTATGAAACATTAGAACAAGTGCTAAGTGATGCACAAACGTTCAATCAAACGTATGAAAGTCACTTAGATTCTGTGGAACAAGTGAAAGCAGCGTTACCGCAATTTGCAGATTTATTAGTTCAAATTGATCGTTTAGGTAACTATGCAGAAATGTATTATAGTGTAGATACAACAGACTCTAAACGCCAAAAAGTGAGTTCAAAACTAAGTACTTCATACGGAAAAATTGCGAGTCAACTTGCTTTTGTTGAGTCAGAAATTCTTGCATTATCGGATGCACAAATTGATGAGTTAATTGCTCAAACACCTTATCCGCACTATTTAAAACGACTTAAACATCGTAAGCCGCATCAACTGTCATTTGAAGTTGAAAAAACATTGGCTGCATTATCACCAACTTTCAGTGCAGCTTATGATATGTATGGTATTACGAAAATGCTGGATATTCATTTTGAACCATTCGAAGTCAATGGCAAAACGTACCCATTAGACTACCCTACTTTTGAAAATGAATATGAAGATAGTCCAGATACAGACTTTAGACGTAAAAGCTTTAAACATTTTAGTGATGCATTACGCCAATATCAACATACAACAGCTGCGATTTATAATACACATGTGCAACAAGAGAAAATTGAAGCGGATTTAAGAGGCTATGATTCAGTGATTGATTACTTATTAGAAGAACAAGAAGTCACTAGAGAAATGTATGATCGTCAAATTGATGTCATTATGAGTGAATTAGCACCTGTGATGCAACGTTATGCGAAATTACTCCAAAAAGTACATGGTTTAGACCATATGAAGTTTGAAGATTTAAAAGTATCAATTGACCCTTCATATGATCCAGAAATTTCTATTGAAGACTCTAAAAACTATATTTATAATGCTTTAGGTATTTTAGGTGACGACTATTTAAAAATGGTTCAAACAGCCTATGAAGATCGTTGGATTGACTTTGCACAAAATAAAGGCAAAGAAACAGGCGCTTATTGTGCAAGCCCTTATGCTTCTCATAGTTATGTCTTTATCTCATGGACAGGAAAAATGAACGAAGCCTTTGTTTTAGCACATGAATTAGGTCATGCAGGTCATTTCAACCTTGCGCAAAGTCATCAAAACTTCTTAGAATCAGAAGCATCAATGTACTTTGTTGAAGCACCATCTACAACTAATGAAATGTTAATGTCTAATTACCTCTTTGAAAGTAGCGACGACCCTAAATTCAAACGTTGGGTAATCGGTTCTATTATTTCAAGAACATACTATCACAATATGGTAACGCATTTATTAGAAGCAACTTATCAAAGAGAAGTTTATCGCTTAGTAGATGCAGGAGAAACATTAACTGCGTCTACGCTAAATGAAATTACACGCAAAGTTTATCAAGACTTCTTTGGTGATGCCGTTGAAATTTCTGAAGGTGCTGAGTTAACTTGGATGCGTCAACCGCACTATTATATGGGACTTTATTCTTATACGTATTCAGCTGGCTTAACTATTGGTACAGTGATGTCTCAACGTATTAAAAATGAAGGTCAACCTGCAGTAGAAGATTGGTTGAATACACTAAAAGCAGGCGGCAGTTTATCACCTGTAGCGTTAGCAAAAACAGCTGGCATTGATATAACAACAGATGCCCCACTTCGAGAAACTATCAGTTACATCAGCAGTCTTGTAGATGAATTAGAAACATTAACTGAAGAAATCAATCAGTAATAAATACTTAATCTACTTTCTGTTGAATAACAAAATAAGGGAGCGTGCTCACATTGAGTACGCTCCCTTATTCTTTCATATTTCTAAATCATTGATTCGTAAGTTTCGCCTGTAATATAGTAGTAAATATTTTCAGCGATATTAGCGATATGGTCGCCCATTCTTTCTAAGTGTCTTGCGGCTAAGTGGGCTTGCCCTGCCACAAATGGATCATTATCGATTAAATAAGTTGTATTCACGATGTCTTTATATAAGTCATCAATATCTTTATCTCTTTCGATAATTTCAAGGATTAAAGTAACATCCTTGTTTTTAAATGCTGTATCTAAATCTTTCAGCATGAGTAATCCTAAATCACCCATTGTTTTTAAACGCGTTAAAATGTAATGGTCTGTGATTTTCACGCGTTTACGTATTTTAGCAATACTTGCAGCATTATCACCAATGCGTTCAAACTCAGAAGCGATTTTTAATGCGGCAATCATCATACGTAAATCTGTAGCGATAGGTTGTTGTTTTGTAATTAACATTACAACTTTTTCATTGATTTCATCTTCTAATTGGTTAATATCCAAATCACCTTTAATGATTTGACGAGCAAAGTTACGATCCTCTTTGTTTAAAGATTGAACGGCTTTGTCGATACTGTAATAGACTTTGATACCCAGCGTACGTAAATCGCTGATTAAGTCTTTAAGCTGCTCTTCGTAATGTTGACGAATAACAGTCATTAACCGAAACGTCCTGAGATGTAATCTTCTGTTTGTTTGTCAGAAGGATTAGAGAAGAGCTTATCAGTATCATCGTACTCGTTTACGTAACCATTTAAGAAGAATGCTGTTTTGTCTGAAATACGTGCTGCCTGTTGCATGTTATGCGTTACCATGATGATAGAATATTTTTGTTTCAATTCTTGAACTAATTCTTCAACTTTTAATGTTGAGATTGGGTCAAGTGCTGATGTTGGTTCATCCATTAGGATAACATCAGGTTCGATTGCTAAACATCTAGCGATACATACACGTTGTTGTTGTCCACCTGATAAACCATATGCGTTTTGGTTTAATCTGTCTTTTAATTCATCCCAGATTGCTGCGCCACGTAATGATTTTTCAACGATTTCATCTAAGACTTTTTTGTCTTTGATACCGTGAATTTTTGGACCGTAAGTGATGTTGTCATAAATTGATTTAGGGAATGGGTTTGGTTGTTGGAAAACCATTCCTACATTTGTACGTAATTTTTCAACAGATTGTTTGTTGCTGAAAATGTCATTGCCGCGGTAAAGGATTTTACCTGCAGTTTTAACACTTGGTACAAGTTCTACCATTCTGTTTAATGTTTTGATGTACGTTGATTTACCGCAACCAGATGGTCCGATAATCGCTGTTACATTGTTTTCTAAAATATCAAGGTTGATATTTTTTAATGCGTGGTTTTCGCCGTACCATAAGTCTAAATTTTGAGTTGAGTAAACAATTTCTTTGTTTGCAGCTGTTTCAATTTTAGACGATTCATGTGTTTGTGATTCTACTTTAATAGTACGTTCTGACGCGTGGTGTTGTAACTCTTCATTTAACTTCGCCTTGTCTTGTCCTTGTTTTCTGTCTTGAACTTTTTCCATTCTGTCAAAACTCCTTTGATCAAATATTATTCGTGAGCTTCAATTTATCAATTAGTATTTTTTACTGAATTTGTTTCTTAAGAAAATTGCTAATCCGTTCATCGCTAGTAACAATACAAGTAATACGATGATACCTGCTGAAGCGACGTGTTGGAATGCTTCCTGTGGCATTTTTGCCCAGTTGTAAATTTGAATCGGCATTGCTTGGAACATATCGAAAATGTTAGTTGGCAAGCGTAATAAGATTGTTGGAATACCGATTAAGATTAATGGTGCTGTTTCACCTAATGCACGTGATAAAGATAAGATAAATCCTGTTAAGATACCAGGTAATGCTGCTGGTAAAACAATTTTGTAGATTGTTTGCCATTTGTTGCCGCCTAAGCCATAACTTGCTTCTCGTACTGATTTAGGTACTGCACGAATTGCCTCTTGGCTTGAAACGATGATAACTGGAAGAATCAGTAACGACATCGTTAAGGCTGCTGCAATGATTGATTTACCTAGTGATAATGATTCAATGCCCATACCACGAACGAAAATTGTAAGACCTAATAAACCGAATACGACTGAAGGTACACCTGCTAAGTTTGAAATACTGATTTTAACGAAGCTAGTGAACGCATTATCTTTTGCGTATTCTTCTAGATAGATCGCTGTACCTACACCCAAAATAATTGAGATAGGAATGATTGTAATCATTAACCATAACGTTCCGACTAAAGCACCTTTAATCCCTGCCATAGATGGCATAGAAGATGAGAAGTTTGTAAAGAACGATGGTTTTAAATAAGGAATCCCTTTTACTAATGTATCGATTAATAATGCTGCTAAAACAATTAGACCGATTAATGTACATGCAAAGAATGCCCATTTAAGTACTTTGTTTTTAGTTAAACGAGACGATAATTTCTTTTCAACTTGTTGTTGGTTAACAAGTGCTCTGCTGCCGCCGTTTTGATTTGTAGTCGTTGTAGTCGCCATCTTAATACTCCTCTCTGAAACGTTTTGCAATCCATTGAGAGATTAAATTCATTACAAGTGTGAAAATGAAAAGAGTAAACCCTACAGCGTAGATACTGTAGTACGTATCAGAACCGAATGTAGCATCACCTGTTGCAACTTGTACGATATAACCTGTCATTGTTTGAATTGAGCCAGTTAAATTAAATGATGAATCTGGTGTACTACCTGCCGCTAAAGATACGATCATTGTTTCACCGATAGCTCTTGAGATTGCTAAAACAATTGAAGCGACAATCCCTGAAATGGCTGCTGGTAAAACAACTTTTGTTGCAACTTCGAATTTAGTTGCGCCGAGGCCTAATGCACCTTCGCGAATTTTGTTCGGTACAGATGCCATTGCATCCTCACTTAAACTAGTGATTAAAGGGATAATCATAACCCCTACCACTAAACCTGGTGAAATTGAGTTGAAGCTTCCTAATTCTGGGAAGATACTACGTAACATTGGCGTTACGAAAGTTAAAGCGAAGAAACCAAACACAATTGTTGGGATCCCTGCTAAAATTTCAAGCACAGGTTTGATAATTTTACGCATTCTGTCTGATGCATATTCACTCAAGTAAATCGCTGCGCCTAAACCAATAGGTACTGCAAAGAGTGTTGCAATGATTGTGACTTTCAACGTACCAAATATTAATGCCCAAATCCCATATTTCGGGGTGCTAGAGAATGGATTCCACTCTCTTGTAAACAAGAATTCTGTAATTGATACTCGTGTGAAGAATGTAATAGTTTCTGTTAATAGAGTAAATAAGATACCGAGTGTTGTTAGGATCGATATCACTGCGATAACCGCTAAAACAATAGGAACAAGTTTATCACTGATACCTTTTTTGTTTCTTTGGTTATGAGCAATCATTTCTCTAACATTGTGTTGAGATTTCATAATTCCCTTCTTCCTTCCCTTGGAAAAATAATAAGTGTTAAACGATTTGATTGTGTCATATTGTCTTAAAACAAGCACACCCGAGACACAGCTCGGGTGGACAAGTGCTTATGAGATGCGAAACTAAGTTGAAAGTTTCGCTGCTAATGGAAGTTTAACTTGAGTATTGCTGTGATTATTTAGTTGCGTCTTCTAATTTTTTAAGTTGGTCTTTGTAGTCTTTTTCAGGTAATGCTACATAGCCAGCTTTTTCTGCTGATTTACCTTGATCTTCTAAGACAAATTTGATGAATGTGTTAAGACCTTTGTTGTCTTTAAGTTTTTTGTCGTTAGTGTATACGAATAAGTCACGGCTTAATGCGTAAGATCCATCTTGGATAGATTTTTTAGTTGGTTCTACAGCTTTACCGTCTTTACCTTTGATTTTAACTTCTTTTAATGAATCTTTATTTTGTTCGTAGAAGTTGTAACCGAAGTAACCTACACCGTTTTTGTTGTTTTTAACTGATTGTACGATAACGTTTGTATCAGCGTTTTTCTCAGCTTTGATATCTTCTTTGTTCATAACTTCTTCACTGAAGAAATCATAAGTACCATGTGATTGGTCAGGTGAGAATGCTTTGATTTCTTTAGCTGGGAATTTAGGGTTAACATCTTTCCAAGTTTTAGCTTGGCCAGAGTAGATTTTTTTCAACTCATCAATTGTTAATTCTTTAACGAAATCGTTGTCTTTGTTAACTGCGATTGTTACGCCGTCTTTAGCAATTTTCCATTCAGAATATTTGATGCCTTTTTCTTCCAATTTCTTTTTCTCTTCATCTTTGATTGGACGAGAAGCGTTTGAGAAGTCAGTTTCGTTATTGATGAATTTTTCAAAACCGCCACCTGTACCAGAAGTACCAGATGAAACCGTAACGTTCGGATATTTTTGAGCAAATTTCTCATTTAAAATTTCAATAATTGGTCCTACAGTTGAAGAACCGTCACCTTTAACTTCGCCTTTGACGTCTTTATCCTTGCTATCTCCGCTGTCGCTATTTCCACCGCCACTGTTACCACATGCGCCTAATAATAATGAAGCTCCAATTACTGTAGTTCCTAAAACTTGCCATTTTTTCATGATAAGAAATCCTCCTAAAATAAACATTTGAGCGTTAAGATTTTTTTGTTTGCTCAAGCTGTATGTAATTACTTTCAACACCTATATTACAGACGGATTGTTAATTACAAATAGAGGAATTGTAAATATACGGTGAACGAGAAATCAGATTAAATTTACAATCTTTACAAAGTTTACAATTAATCTGTAAACCGCATGAAATCAAGGTTTTAATATTGCGTTAATATTACCTTCATAATTGCTCAATGGAAAATTGATAGAAAATTTCTGTAAAAAAATTAGAAAAAATGAGAAATAAGTTGCGAGGCTTTGATTTTAGAAGTAAAAAACGTACTTTTAACGTCTTATTTTACAGTAAGGTTACAAAAAGATAGAAAAAACTAGGATGGATACCACCCTAGTTTCAATAGATTTCATATTATGATTGGTTTTCTGATTCAGCAATCGCTTCCCCTTTTTTGGTTAAGCTGATTTTACCTGTTTTAATATCAATGATTTTCTTCTTATAAAGATGACCAATAGCACGTTTAAAAGATCCTTTACTCATATTGAATACTTCTTTGATTGCTTCTGGGCTTGATTTATCCCAAAACGGCAGTTCACCGTCATATTCAACAAGTAGATCGAAAATCACTTGTCCGTCATCATCTAAACGTTCATGTGCTAATGGTAAGAAAGATCCATTTAATTCGCCCTTATCGTTATGGCCAATAATTCTTACATTAACAGCTTCACCTAATCTAGGTTCAGACTTTCTTTCGCTTTCATGTACAAAGATTTTATATCCATCTTTAGCAAGCAAGAAACTTCCTATCTTTAATACACGGTATGCGCGTGCTTCGATAATATGATTTTGAAGTGAATCATCGTGTACAGGTGTGTACATTTGACTTACAATCGTTTCTGAAGCTAAACGTGCAAACATTTGTTTTTCGCTGTCGATTCTTAATGTTGCAAGCACTTGGTCACCATTTTGCGGCCATAAGGATTTAACTTTTGGGAGGTCTTCCCATGGGATTAATACTTCACGTGGTAATCCTGCATCAACTTTTGCACCATCGCGGTCTGTTTTTAATACTTTGACATAGTCATATTTGGTTGTTGTGATATCTGGCATGTTTTGTGTCGCAAATAATTCGCCAGATCGGTTTGGATAAATGAAGAAACTATATTCTTCCCCTACTTCTAGGTCATCTTCTTCATTAACTTCTGATTGATTGAGTTTCACTTCTTCGCCATTTGGGCCTTCTAATTGGTATGTTGAACCGTTCAAACCGGCTACTTTGAGAAATTCAATTGTACCGATAATATCGTTATCTTTTAAAGCCATAATAACTCCTTCCACTTTCTGTATTAGGCATATTATAACATGGTTCACAATTTCAAAGACAGAACTTCTACTGATTCTTTCTATAATATAGGCGATTTACATTAGTTTAACCGCATTATGTCGAAAGAAGTGCTTTCATGTGGTATAATTCATGCGTTAGAAATATCAATTAATGGAGGAAATTCATGTTACAAGTTACTGATGTAAGTTTGCGATTTGGCGATCGTAAATTGTTTGAAGATGTAAATATCAAATTTACAGAAGGTAATTGCTATGGTTTGATTGGCGCAAACGGTGCAGGTAAATCTACTTTCTTAAAAATACTTTCTGGTGAATTAGATTCACAAACAGGCCATGTTTCAATGGGTAAAAACGAAAGACTTGCGATTTTAAAACAAGATCACTTCGCTTATGAGGATGAACGTGTCTTAGATGTTGTGATTCAAGGACACGAACGCTTATTTGAAGTGATGAAAGAGAAAGACGAAATTTATATGAAACCTGACTTCAGCGATGAAGATGGTATTCGTGCTGCTGAATTAGAAGGCGAATTTGCTGAAATGAATGGTTGGAATGCTGAAGCAGATGCTGCAACATTATTATCAGGCTTAGGCATCCCTGCTGATTTGCATGATAAAAAGATGTCTGAATTAGAAAACAACCAAAAAGTTAAAGTATTATTAGCACAAAGTTTATTTGGTGAACCTGATGTACTTTTACTCGATGAGCCTACCAACGGTTTGGATATCCCAGCAATTAGTTGGTTAGAAGATTTCTTAATCAACTTTGAGAATACAGTTATTGTTGTTTCCCATGACCGTCACTTCTTAAATAATGTATGTACACATATCGCTGATTTAGACTTCGGTAAAATCAAAGTATATGTCGGAAACTATGATTTCTGGTATCAATCAAGTCAACTTGCTCAAAAAATGGCGCAAGAACAAAACAAGAAAAAAGAAGAAAAAATCAAAGAATTACAAGACTTCATTGCTCGCTTCTCTGCCAATGCTTCTAAATCTAAACAAGCAACAAGTCGTAAGAAACAATTGGAAAAAATCGAGTTAGATGATATTCAACCATCATCAAGACGCTATCCATTTGTTAAATTCACACCAGAGCGTGAAATCGGTAATGACTTATTATTCGTAGAGAACGTATCAAAAACAATTGATGGTGAAAAAGTTTTAGACAACATTTCATTCACAATGTTCCCTAATGATAAAGCAGTACTTGTTGGGGATAGTGAAATTGCGAAAACAACATTACTTAAAATATTAGCAGGTGAAATGGAACCAGATGAAGGATCAGTTAAATGGGGTGTAACAACATCACGTACGTACTTCCCTAAAGACAACTCAGAATTCTTTGATGGTGTGAACTTAACGTTAGTCGACTGGTTAAGACAATATGCACCTGAAGATGAACAAACTGAAACTTTCTTACGTGGTTTCTTAGGCCGTATGTTATTCAGCGGTGAAGAAGTTAAGAAGAAAGCAAGTGTACTATCAGGTGGAGAGAAAGTACGTTGTATGTTAAGTAAGATGATGCTTTCAAGTGCGAACGTTCTATTAATGGATGAACCAACTAACCACTTAGACTTAGAAAGTATCACTGCAGTCAATGATGGTCTGAAATCATTTAAAGGTTCAATCATCTTTACATCACATGACTTTGAATTTATCAATACCATCGCAAATCGTGTGATTGACTTAAATCCGCAAGGTGCCCTTTCTAAAGAAATCAGTTACGAAGAGTACCTAAAAGAAACTGGCGTTTTAAGCTAGATCCTTTCAGAGATTAGGAATTAACTCCTAATCTCTTTTTTTATGTTTAACCCCCATTGCTTGGTCTATATAGAGTATATAGCTAAAAAATTGATAATAGACGATGAAAAAAACAATGTATAAATTACACTTAATTAGTAAATGATTTCGGAATTTAGGCTTTTTTCAGTAAATTTCCAAAAATCATATATTTCTGGTTTACATCTCAATGGTAACTATGTATAATGTGATACATACTAATTAATTGAATAGTTTTTTGATGAGGCGCATCAATCATCAGTACTTGCCACGCCTACTGTCTGTCGCAGTTGGTAAGGAAAGGGTGAGATGCCGAAATAATCATAAATGCAGAGTTATGATTGTTGGACTTTCAGGTTAAGAGCTAAGGGTCTGTCATTATTATCAAATAATGGAGTGCATCACTTGTATATAAATCTACGAGCAAGTTCGCATTCCGGACTTGCTTTTTTTATATATGTGATTCTCCCCTACTATCGAGGAGGATATGTTAAGAAATGAAAAGAAGTGTTTTAAAATTCGGCGGTTCGTCTGTCAGTGATTTTACGAAAATTAGAAATATTGCTGAAATGCTGAAAAATAGAATAGAAAATGACGAACAACTTATTGTCGTGGTCAGTGCAATGGGAAAAACAACTGACCAATTAATGGAAAATGTAGCTGCGCTGACCAGTGAACCAAAACAACAAGAGCTTGCGCTCTTACTAACGACTGGTGAACAGCAAACCGTTTCCTACTTGTCTATGGTGCTCAATGATATTGGGGTTCAAGCAAGAGCCATGACAGGATATCAAGCCGGAATTAAAACAGTCGGACATCATCTCAAAAGCAGGATTGCAGAAATTAATCCTGATACTTTTGATAAAGCATTTGAAACGCATGATGTACTTGTTGTAGCCGGGTTCCAAGGTATAAATGATGAACTTGAATTGACCACGCTCGGTCGTGGCGGTTCTGATACGACTGCCGTTGCTTTAGCAGCAGCCAACCAAACACCATGTGAAATTTATACAGACGTTGATGGTGTGTATGCGACTGACCCTCGTGTCTACAAAGATGCTAAACGTTTAAGTGTCGTTTCTTATGAAGAAATGATGGAAATGAGTGCACTTGGAGCAGGC
Organism: Staphylococcus simulans; assembly: GCF_047037175.1. Lineage (GTDB taxonomy): Bacteria > Bacillota > Bacilli > Staphylococcales > Staphylococcaceae > Staphylococcus > Staphylococcus simulans_C. Next base: position 572,508 of record NZ_CP178241.1, read on the forward strand.
GTATTGGAAACACGCAGTGTAGAACTCGCGAACAACTATAACATTCCATTGTATTTAGGAAGAACTTTATCAAATGTGGAGGGAACGTGGATTATGTCACAAACAGAAATATTAGAGAAAAAAGCAGTTACAGGTGTAGCGTTAGACCGCAAAATGATGCATGTCACAATCAGCTATCCCCTATCTGATAATCAACTCTTAACAGATTTATTTACATTACTTGAAGAAGGCCAAGTCAATGTTGATATGATTTCACAAATTGTCAATATTGAAGGCTTACAACTCTCATTTACAATTAAAGATACAGATTTGACGCAGATCAAAGGTATTTTTAATAAATTGTCAGAAGATTATCAAGCTTTAGATTATAATTTAAATGATGCCTACGCCAAGATTTCTCTCATCGGCTCAGGTATGAGAGATATGTCAGGTGTCGCATCAAAAGCTTTCATCAGTTTAATTAATGCAGGTATACCGTTCTATCAAACTACGACATCTGAAATTAGTATTTCTTATGTCATAGATGAGGATAACGGTGAACGTGCAGTCAAAGAACTTTACGAAACATTTGATATTTAAAAGTTTGAAAGCAGCAAGAATCAGAAACTCAAGAAAGCAGCAACTTTCTTAAATAATAATATGGAGTGAATTGAATATGACAAAATTAGCTATCGCAGGTGCAACAGGTTTAGTAGGAAGTAAAATGTTAGAAACAGTTGATCGTAAGAATATTCCATTTGATGAGCTTGTATTATTTTCTTCAGCAAGATCAGCAGGAAAAGAAATCGAGTTTCAAGGTAAAACATACACAGTTCAAGAATTAACAGAAGAAGCTGCAAGCGAACATTTTGATTATGTATTAATGAGTGCTGGTGGTGCTACAAGTGAACACTTCTCCCCTATTTTTGAAAAAGCAGGTGCTATTGTAATTGACAACTCAAGTCAATGGAGAATGCATGAGGATATCGATTTAGTCGTTCCAGAAGTTAACGAACCTAAATTTACAAGAGGTATTATCGCAAATCCTAACTGTTCAACGATCCAATCTGTAGTCCCATTAAAACCATTACAAGATAAATACGGTTTAAAACGTGTTGCTTATACAACATATCAAGCAGTATCAGGTTCAGGTTATGCGGGTCGTGCAGACTTATTAAACGGAGAAAAAGGAGAAGCCCCTAAAACTTATCCGCATCCAATCTATAACAACGTCTTACCTCACATTGATGTGTTCTTAGAAAATGGTTATACAAAAGAAGAACAAAAAATGATTGATGAAACACGTAAAATCTTAAACTTGCCAGACTTAAAAGTAACAGCAACTTGTGTACGTGTACCCGTACAAGACAGTCACAGTGTTGAAATGGATGTTACTTTAGATAAACCGGCAACAGTTAAAGAAATTCAAGAATTATTTGAAAATGATGACCGTGTTGTTTTGGTTGATAATCCTGAAAACAATGAATATCCATTAGCGGTTAATTCTACTGGTAAAGATGAAGTCTTTGTCGGTCGTATTCGTAAAGATGATTCATTAGATAATACATTCCATATTTGGGTAACTTCAGATAACTTACTTAAAGGTGCAGCATTGAATACAGTCCAAATTTTAGAACAAGTTTTATCAATGAAAGGAGTTTCTTAATATGAGTCATTTATTTGAAGGAGTTGGGGTAGCACTTACAACCCCATTCACAAATAATGAAGTCGATTATCAAGCATTAGAGAAACACGTCAACTATTTATTAGACAACAATATTCAAGCGATTATTGTTAATGGAACAACTGCTGAAAACCCTACTTTGAGCCAAGAGGAAAAAGAACGCGTTTTAGAAGCGGTTGTTAAACAAGTAGATGGCAGAGCGACTATCATTGCTGGAACAGGTACAAACTCAACACAAAAATCATTAGAGGCATCATTACGTGCGAAAGAATTAGGCGCAGATGCAGTGATGTTGATCACACCTTACTATAATAAAACAAGTCAACGCGGCTTAATTGCCCACTTCACTACAGTGGCTGATGCCGTTGAACTACCTGTCGTACTATATGATGTACCTTCAAGAACAAATATGAGAATTGATGTAGAAACAATGGTAGAGCTAGCAAAACACCCATATATTGTGGCATTGAAAGATGCGACAAATGATTTTGAACATCACCGTGCATTAAAAGAACATTTAGACTTGTCTGAGTTTGCGTTATACAGCGGTAATGATGATAATGTTGTCCGTTACTACGCTGAAGGCGGCCATGGTGTTATCTCAGTTGTTGCTAATGTAATCCCTGGTGATTTCCAAGCACTTTATGAAAAAGCAAAACGCGGTGAATCTATCGATCAAGATTTCGAACCTATCAGTCGATTATTAAATGCTTTATCTGTAGATGTAAACCCTATTCCAATTAAAGCGTTAACTGCAGTTGAAGGGTTCGGTAACTATGAAGTCCGTTTACCACTCGTAACATTAGAATCATCAGATCAAAAACAACTTGAAGCAACTTATGCCAAATATAAAGCAGGTGAACTTTAATGAAAATTTTGTTAATCGGATATGGCGCAATGAATAAACGTGTTGCACGTTTAGCTGAAGAAAAAGGTCATGAAATTGTAGGTGTCATCGTACCAGATCCTGAAAATGACTATCCCTACCCTACTTTCACACAAATTAGTGAAGCAAAAGATGCTGAAGTAGCGATTGATTTCTCTAACCCTGACTTATTATTACCATTGCTCGATCAAGATTTCACATTGCCAGTTGTCGTTGCTACAACTGGTGAAAAAGAAAAAATTCAAGAGAAACTTCAATCATTGAGTACAGACATGCCTGTCTTCTTCAGTGCAAATATGAGTTATGGCATTCATGTTATGACAAAATTATTAGAAGTCGCTGTACCGCTATTACAAGGTTATGATATTGAATTAATCGAAGCACATCATAATAAAAAAGTAGATGCGCCAAGTGGTACATTAATTAAATTGTTAGATGTTATCAAAGACATTAAGGACGAAGTGAATCCAGTCTATGATCGCTCACAAACAACTGAAAGAAGAAAACCTGAAGATATCGGTATTAGTGCTGTACGCGGCGGTACGATTGTCGGCGAACACGAAGTCTTGTTTGCAGGTGTAGATGAAACGATTGAATTAACACACCGTGCGCAATCAAAAGATATCTTCGCGAATGGCGCTATTACTGCTGCTGAGCGATTGGTTAACAAACCAAATGGGTATTATACATTTGATAATTTAAATCAATAATTAAACAAAGGAGAGGTTTTTTACAATGGCAAAAGATTTAACAGCTGAGGAAATTATTCAATATATTAGTGATGCGAAAAAATCAACACCACTAAAAGTTTATATTAATGGTGCGTTTAAAAACGTAACTTTCCCTGAATCATTCAAAGTATTCGGCGGATCAGATTCTAAAGTGATTTTCTGTGAAGCGGATGATTGGGATAAATTTTATGATGAATATCAAAACTACATTGAAGATGTAGAAATTGAAATGGATCGTCGTAATTCTGCGATTCCATTAAAAGATTTACGCCATACTAATGCGCGTATTGAACCAGGTTCATTCATTCGTGAACAAGCGATTATCGAAGATGGTGCAGTTGTGATGATGGGCGCAACAATCAACATCGGTGCGGTAGTCGGCGAAGGTACAATGATTGATATGGGTGCAACATTAGGCGGCCGTGCAACAACAGGTAAAAACGTACATGTAGGTGCTGGTGCAGTATTAGCCGGTGTTATCGAACCACCAAGTGCATCCCCTGTTGTGATTGAAGACAACGTATTAATCGGTGCGAATGCAGTTGTGCTTGAAGGTGTTCGTGTCGGTGAAGGTGCAATCGTTGCTGCCGGTGCAGTTGTAACACAAGATGTTCCTGCCGGTGCTGTAGTTGCAGGTACACCAGCGAGAGTCATCAAACAAACTTCTGAAGTTGAAGACTCAAAACGCGAAATTGTCGCTGCATTACGTAAATTAAATGACTAATCAAAATACAGACGTTAACAACTATTAAATAGATTGAAAAAGGCGTATCGTGTGCGTTTTGCAGAGCCTCACATACGCCTTTTATACATATTTTAGTAAGCAAAAAGGAAGGATATTATGACACAAACTGAATTAGAATTTGTAACAGAACATCGACGTCACTTTCATCAAAACCCAGAATTAAGTTTAGAAGAATATGAAACAACGAATCATATCATCGCATTTTTAGAATCAATCGGCGTTCCTTTTGAACGTCCGTTAGAAACAGGTGTGATTGCGCATTTAAAAGGTAATGGTAATCATACGATTGCTTATAGAGCAGATATTGATGCATTACCAATTAATGAAGAAAACGAAATCGACTTCAAAAGTACGAAAGCCAATGTCATGCATGCATGCGGCCATGATGGTCATACCACTGCCCTACTTTTATTTGTAAGACGTTGTAAAGACTTATTTGATAAAGGTGAATTACCGCAAAATGTCGTCTTCATTTTCCAACCAGCTGAAGAAACAGGTGCAGGTGCCAACCGTTTAATTAAAGCCGGCGCGTTTGATCATCATCCGATTGAAGCAGTCTTCGGTATTCATGTCATGCCTTTTAACGATGAAGGTACTGTAACAATTATGAATGAAGAGATTACTGCGAGTGCGACAGAATATCGTTTCTTCTTAAAAGGTCAATCCAGTCATGTCGCAAATAAAGAACAAGGCAAATCGTGTGGTGAAGGTTTAATTCACGTATTAAATCAAGTCAGCCAAATCCAACAATATCATCTAAATGGATTACAACGAAATATTGTTCATATTGGTCGCTTTAATGCTGGTGAAGCCATTAATACTGTACCTAGCCAAGGTTACTTAGAAGGTACAATTCGTACGTATGACACGAATGACTTGCAAGCAGTTAAAGATCAAATGTCTAAAATTGCGCAAAGTGTTCAATTGTTATTCGGCGTTAATTGTGAAGTGAAATTTGAAGAAGGTTATCCCCCTACTTATAACGACCCTACTTTACATGATGGCGTCGTAAAAGCGTTAAAAGATGCTGATTTAAATGTGGTAGAGCTAGAAAAACCTTATTTATTCGGTGAAGATTTTAGCTTCTATAGCCAAATCGCGCCAAGCTATTTCGTATTTGTAGGTATTCGTAATGAAGCTAATAATTGGGTACATGGCTTGCATACACCAAAACTCAACTTTGATGAAGCACAATTAATCCGTATTGCGGATTATTATGAAAATCTATTATTCCAATATGGCAAGGAGGTTTCTTCATGACAGCGATTTGGTCTGTTAACCGACAACAATTTATAGATAATGCGAAACGCGTGCGTAATAACCAAAATTTAATGGCTGTAGTGAAGAACAATGCGTACAACTATGGCTTAGAATTCTCTGTTCAAGCATTCTTAGAAGCGGGTATTGATACATTTAGTACCACATCACTCGCAGAAGCTATCCGCGTCAGAAAAATAGCGCCGAATGCGACAATCTTTTTAATGAACGCGGTTTATGATTTTGATGCGGTAAGAGAGAATCAAATCCATATGACACTTCCCTCTTTAACATATTACTACCAATATAAAGAAGACTTACAAGGTATCCATGTGCATTTGGAGTTTGAAAATTTATTACATCGTTCAGGTCTAAAAACACTAGATGAAATTAAAGAAGTGCTTAAAGATCATGCGGTGAATCCAAATGAATCAAAAATGATTATTAGTGGCTTATGGACACACTTTGGTTATGCCGATGAATTTGATGTGCCAGAGTATGGCATTGAAAAACAAGCTTGGGTTGATGTTGTGGATCGTTTGCTTGCAGAGGGTTATCATTTTGATTTAATCCATGCTCAAAACAGTGCTTCATTTTATCGTGAAGACCAACAACTATTACCCCAACATACACATGCGCGTGTCGGTATAGCGTTATATGGTTCAAGACCGTACAGCAGCTTATCAGAAGATGTCATCAGCCAATCGCTGACAGTTAAAGGTAATGTCATTCAAGTCAGAGACGTCAATCAAGGTGATTATTGCGGCTACAGCTTTGCATATGAAGTCGAACAAGATCATACAAAACTCGCAGTGGTTGATATGGGTTATGGTGACGGTATCTTAAGAACCAGAGCGAAACACGAAGCAATTATCAATGGCAAGCGATACCCTATCAAAGCGCTGATGATGAGTCATATGTTCGTAGCGGTAGATGAAACCGTTACTGCACAAGATGAAGTGATACTATATAATGAAGATATGCGTATTGATGAATATACGTTTAAAGGTGTCGGCGCGAACTCTGAACAATTAAGTGCGCTAAACCATGATTCTTTGATAAAGGAGATTCGATAAAATGGTTGTAGAATATAAAAATGGTAAATTAACAATGGGTGGCACTAGCTTGGAAATGATTGCGCAAAGCTTTGGTACCCCACTGATTGTTTATGATGAAGACCAAATTCGTAGTCAAATGCGCAGATATAAAGAAGCATTTGAAGCAAGCGGACTTGATTATAATATTTCATATGCTTCAAAAGCATTTACGTGCTTACAAATGGTAAATCTTGTTCAAGAAGAAGGCCTAAGTTTAGATGTTGTGTCAGAGGGAGAATTGTATACTGCATTAGAAGCAGGTTACGACCCAGCAAACATCCACTTCCACGGTAATAATAAAACGAAACACGAAATCCGTTATGCGTTAGAAAGCAAAATTGGCTATTTCGTAATAGATTCTTTAGATGAAATCGAATTAATTAATCGCTACGCATCAGAAACTGCTGATGTCGTATTACGTGTGAACCCTGGTGTAGAAGCACATACACATGAATTTATTCAAACAGGTCAGGAAGATAGTAAATTCGGTTTATCTATTAAACATGGTTTAGCAGATCAAGCGATCGAAAAGATTCAAAATAGTGATAAATTAAACTTAAAAGGTATTCACTTCCATATCGGTTCACAAATTGAAGGTACCGAAGCAATGGTTGAAACGGCTAAAATTGTGATTAACTGGTTAAAAGGTTTGAATTTAGAAGTTGATTTATTAAATATTGGCGGCGGATTTGGTATCCGCTACGTTGAAGGTGATGTCAGCTTCCCTATTGAAACAGGAATTAAAGAAATTACAGACGCTTTAAAAGCGATTGCAGAAGAAGCGGATTATCCACTGCCTACTATTGGTATTGAACCAGGCCGTTCTATTGTTGGAGAAGCGGGTGTAACACTTTATGAAGTCGGTACCATTAAAGAAATTCCAGGCATTAATAAATATGTATCCATTGATGGCGGTATGAGTGATCATATCCGAACAGCTTTATACGATGCAAAATATGAAGCATTACTAGTGAGCCGTGATGAAGAAGCAGATGACACTGTTACGATTTCAGGTAAGTTATGTGAATCTGGTGATATCATCGCGCGTAATGTTAAATTACCATCTTCTGTTCATCGTGGCGATTACTTAGCCATCCTTTCAACAGGAGCATATCATTATTCTATGTCATCTAATTATAATCAAATGCAGAAACCAGCTGTATTATTTGTGAAAGACGGTAAAGCAAGAGAAGTTATTAAACGTCAATCACTGCGTCAATTGATTATCAATGATACAAAAATCAAATAACATATAAGCTTAAATATGAAGAATAAAAAAACGAACTGACATCTCATCAGTTCGTTTTTTTGGTGCTTGAAACGATATGTTAAAGATCACAAGGCGTATTACTTTGTTCTAAGAGTAATGTAGAATAATCTGTATAATCTTCTTCGTCGTTAATTGTATTAGGTTGTTCAGGGGTGAAAGCTTCTGAACTTTCCTCAGCTTCATGATTTACTGTGTTACCTGCTTCTAATAACAATGTTGAGTAATCTGTGAAGTCTTCATCCTCTGAAACTTCTTTTTCTTCTTGAGTAGCTTCAGTCACACTTTCTTCTACATATTGATTTGGTTGTTCAAGTAGTTGTGTAGAATAATCAATCTCATCTTCCGTAACTTGAGTTTCTTTAGGTTGATTATTTTTTGTTTCATCTACTTTAGGTTCATCTTTTTTAGGTTGTTCCACTTCTTTTTTATAGAAGCCGCTATCTACAAACTCATTATAGGCATCAGCGATTTCCACATCAGTGATAACGCCATTAGAATCGACATCTAAGTCTCCTTGACCAGTTAGTGTAGGTTCGAAACCAACAGGTGTTGCGAAAGCAACTTTGTATTTACCATTCGGTAAATCTTTAAATTCATAGTTGCCTTTGTCGTTAGTTGTTGTTGTTTGTGTTGATGCATCAGGTTTAGTCAATGTTACTTGGACATCTTTCAAACCAGGTTCATCTTTATCTTGAATACCATTGTGGTTCAAATCATTCCAAACAAAGTTGCCTAAGTTATATTTCGCAACAGGAGTTGGCAGATCTACTAAATAACCGACATCAACAGTTAAATCGTCAGCATTATTAATTGTGACATCGACAGGTGTACCATTAGAGTCTTTTGAGATATCGTCTTCAGCTTGAACTTGTGTTGGTGAATAACCGTCAGGTACGCTGAAAGCCACTTGATATGTTCCGTTTGCGACGTTATCAAATTGATAATGACCGTTTTTATCTGTTGTAGTAGAAGCAATGACTTGCTCATTTTGTATTAATTCTACTGTAACACCGGCAAGACCTTTTTCTAATTCCCCTTGTACACCATCGCCATCGGCATCAATCCAAGCCAAATCACCTAATTTAAATGAAGTAGGTTTTTTATAGAAGCCGCTATCTACAAATTCATTATAGGCATCAGCAATTTCCACATCAGTAGTAACGCCATTAGAATCGACATCTAAGTCGCCTTGACCAGTTAGTGTAGGTTCGAAACCAACAGGTGTTGCGAAAGCAACTTTGTATTTACCGTTTGGTAAATCTTTAAATTCATAGTTGCCTTTGTCGTTAGTTGTTGTTGTTTGTGTTGATGCATCAGGTTTAGTCAATGTTACTTGGACATCTTTCAAGCCAGGTTCATCTTTATCTTGAATACCATTGTGGTTCAAATCATTCCAAACAAAGTTGCCTAAGTTATATTTCGCAACAGGAGTTGGCAGATCTACTAAATAACCGACATCAACAGTTAAATCGTCAGCATTATTAATTGTGACTTCACCTGGAATGTTATTTGAGTCCACAGCGCTGTCTTCACCTGCTTGAGATTGTGTAGGTGTATAGCCTTCAGGACTTTCATAATTGAGTTCGTATGTGCCATTCGCAACATTAGTGAATAAGTATTTGCCATTGGCATCTGTTGTAGTTGTAGAGATGGTTTTGCCATTTTGTGATAATTCGATTTTCACATTAGCTAGAGGTTGTTCTTGCGCACCTTGAATGCCGTCCGCATCTGCGTCGATCCACGCATAATCACCAATTTTATAACCGTTACTTGTCGCATTTAATGCGGGTGCATTTACAGGTTCAGACGGTGTTGATGACGTAACTGTTGGTGTTGTTGTATTTGAAGCAGCTTGTGTTTGATTTTCTGCTGATGGATTAGGTGTAGGCGTTTGTGCTTTTTCAGTAACTACTTGATTGGCTGTTGTAGTTTCAGCAGCATCAGCATCGTGAGAAATACTTAGGAAAATACCTGTTCCTAGTAAGATTGAGGCAGTACCAATTGTAAATTTACGAATACCGAAGTTTTGTGATGAATGATAGTTTTTGTGCATAGATGTTGCTCCTCTCTAAGTTGTCAAGGCTCTCTGTCTATCATGCCGGTTGAATGAATATAATATAGCATAGAATCAATTGGATGATTTTTAATTTACAAATAGTTTAACTTAATTTTACAAAACCTTTTTATAACGTGAAGGATGAGATTAAAGCGGAAAAAGGCAAAGAAAAAAACACTTTACATAAAGTAAAGTGTTTAGTAATCAATAAAAGCCATCTATTAATTATAGTTTAACAACGTTTGCAGCTTGAGGACCGCGGTCGCCTTCAACTACTTCAAATTCAACTGATTGACCTTCTTCTAATGATTTGTAACCTTCTTGGTTAATTGCTGAGAAGTGTACGAATACGTCGTTTTCTCCTTCAACTTCGATAAAACCGAATCCTTTTTCAGCGTTGAACCATTTAACTGTACCTTGTTTCATAATTTGTGAAACCTCCAAGACTAAAATTCAATATGCTTATTCGCATATTACAAAAAATACTTACGATAATTAGAGTATTGTAAAACCACAAAAGCAAATCTCGATATTAATATCATTCTAATCACTTTTCAACAGTCTTATGTATGTGCTGCAGGTGGATTAATAACTGTTAATGACTCAATATAAATCTTACGATACCACCCTTACTTGCAGATGATGCAAAAGCAATGTTATCAGTATGTTCTATATGTGTTTGAGCTAAATATTCTTTGCAATATGGAATAAAACTATTGCTTAAAACCCATTATAGTGCATTCCTCATATCATTGCAATACAAATAGTAAAAAATAATTAGTCAATAATTGGGAGGTCGTAATATACTTCGTTATTATATAAAACGATAAAGCTATAAAATATTTGCATATCTTCATCGCAATCTTCACAAAACCCCATATCACAATTATTGTAGAATGCATAAATATTGTACTTACCTTTTACGAAATTATCAAATTTCATTTTAGACAAACAAATCAGTTCTCTGTATTTTTTAAGCATTTCCTCATATTGTTCAAATTGATATTGTTCGTAAATATTGTCACGCCAATCATCGAACAACCACCATCCCTCATAGTCAGCTCTGATTATATTGACAGTCCACACTTTAAAATCCCCTTTATAGAAAAATCATTTCTCTCTACATTTTCAACTATTCAATAGATAAATTCAAGAAATGTGTTTGAATTAATCGAAATTGGGTTGTGTAGTAAATATTAGTTTTTTGCCCTGAAAATTCGTATAATAAAACAAAGAGGTGATCTTATGCAACGTAGAAAAATTCAAGTATTTGGACAAGTACAAGGTGTCGGATTCCGTTATTTTACTGAACGCCTTGCTCAAAAATATCATATTACAGGGACAGTACAAAATGTCGAGCAATATGTAGAAGTTTACGCACAAGGTGAAGAACAAGAACTCGAACATTTTACTCAAGCAGTTATCGAGGGTGCTTCCCCTGCTTCCAAAGTTACAGATTACAACATTGAACAATTAGATACAGATTCATCTTTAGAAAGATTTAGAACTATTTAAAAAGGAAGATGTAAATTGAGATATTATATTTCTCGAATTTATGGGACACTCGTTGGTGTTCCAGCTGCTATTGTCGCTTGGCTCACAAGTATTTATGCATTCGATATATTATTTGTATATGATTTAGGAATTGGTATCGCAACATTCTTTGCCTTTTACCTACCTACTCAATTTTTCACATCCAAAAAATATTTAAACGAAATAGGATTAACAAGAAGAGATTACAGATTTGTGAGTCATCATTTAAATAATGCGCAAACAAAACTGCGCAAGTTATTAAAATCCTTTATCAACGTGCGATCAATTAAAGATTTCAAACAAGTGAATGAAATTCATAGATTAGCACGCACTATATATTTTACGGTGAGACAACAACCGCAAAAGTTCTTTATTGTCGACAGCTTTTTTTATTCACATTTAGAGAATGCATTGAATTTGATTGAAAGCTATACGAGATTGGCAAAAATGCCGGCAAAATCTAAAGAGGAAAAACAAAAGTTAGAACAAACACGTATTACTTTAGATGAAGTGAAAAGAACATTGGTTGCTGATTTAAAGAGATTGAACGAAGAAGACTATACGCGTCTAGACGTTGAAATGGAAATGAATAAAATAGAACAAAAGCGCCAATTCCATGGAAAGGAGCATGATTAATGGCAAATGAAAATGAAATGCCGACACACCCTGAGTTACAAAGCCAAGTTTCAAATGACCAAACATTGATGGAAGCCAATAAAGACTTCACACCAGAACAACAAAAGAAAATTCATGAGTTGGCAAACCAGATTGAACCGATGAATTATGATTCATTAATGAAATTCGGTTCTAATGCACAATCTAGTATGTCATCTTTCTCACATAAAATGTTAACTGAGGTTAAGTCAAAGGATACAGGCCCTATCGGGGATACTTTAAATCAGTTAATGGCAAAACTAAAAGAAGTTCAACCGGATGATTTTAAACAAGAAAAAGATTCTTTCTTGAAGAAAATATTTAAGCGTGCCAAAGCATCTGCTAATGAAATTTTCTCAAGAATGCAATCAGTAGGATCACAAGTTGATCGTATTTCTGTTGAATTAAAAAATCATAAAGATGGATTGAATAGAGATATTCAATTACTGAATGGACTATATGATCAAAATAAAGATTACTTTGAAGAGTTGAATCTCTATATCGCAGCAGCACAAGAAAAGAAACAAGCCATCTTAGAACATGAACTACCTGAGAAAAGACAAAAAGCCTATGAATCAGGCAATCAAATGGACATACAAGAAGTTGCAGACTTGGAGCAATTTGCGGATCGTTTAGATAAACGCATTTATGACTTGCAGTTATCTAGACAAATTTCATTACAAACTGCCCCGCAAATTCGTATGATTCAAAATGTGAATCAAACACTTGCTGAAAAAATTCAAAGTTCGATTTTAACAAGTATTCCATTATGGAAAAACCAAATGGCTATCGCATTAACGTTAATGCGTCAAAGACAAGCTATGTCAGCACAACGTGCCGTGACAGATACAACGAATGATTTACTTACAGCCAATTCAGAGTTGTTGAAACAAAATGCGATTGATATGGCTGTTGAAAATGAACGTGGTATTGTCGATATTGAAACATTAAAATCTACACATGAAAATATAATTGAGACAGTTGAACAAACATTACAAATTCAAGCCGAAGGACGTGAAAAACGTCAACAAGCTGAACAAGAACTGCAACATTTAGAAGCAGATATGAAAGAACGCTTATTAACTATGAAAGACAACAAAGTACAATAACAAATAAAAACGATTATCTCCCCTACTTTCGTAGCAAGATAATCGTTTTTTTATACCTTAAATGATTGAGTGAAGTTTATTTAGGGGTAAGTATAACGAGATGAGTTTAAAGGAGTTAGGTATCATGACACAACACTTCCATAAAGGTGTGTTGTTTTATCATCAAGCCGCAGGTCAAGGCAACCTGTATAAATCAATTGGACAAGTGACTGAGAGCTTAGTTCAAATGTGTGATGATTTGACAATTAAATTGAGTAAAGAAGAAGGAGATATTGAAAAGTTTTGTGAAACTGTAGCACAAAATAATGATCAATCTTATGATATTTTCTTTATCTTAGGTGGCGACGGAACAGTCAATGAATTAGTGAATGGCGTTGTAAAAAATGATTTAAACATCCCTATCGGCATTATTCCTGGCGGAACGTTTAATGATTTTGCGAAAACATTAAATCTTTCCGCTAAACCTGCACAAGCGGCACAAGAGTTACTAGAATCAAAAGTGAAGCCTTTTGATGTATTAGACATTAATGGCTATATCGCATTGAACTTTGCGGGTATTGGTATGATGGTAGAAAATGCTGAAAATGTCGATTCAAATAATAAGAAAATTTTTGGCAAATTAAGTTATATTTTTACAACCTTAAAGGTTATTGCTGATCCTGAGACATATAAATATGAAGTTAAAGCAAATGGTGAAACCTATTCAGGAGAAACCTCAATGATTCTAATCGCAAATGGCAATTTCGTCGGTGGAAGCAGAATTCCGCTAGAAGATCTGTCCCCTTGTGATGGGAAAATGAATATCTTCTTATTTAAGAATCATAATATGAGTTTAATTAAAGATTTCTTCCATGTGAAAGATAGTATGAATTGGAATGATATCACTGAAAACATTACTTTAGTATCAACAGACAATGCAACTTTAGAAACGACTCCAAAGACTAAATTAGATATCGATGGAGAAATCTTATTTGATACACCTGCTGAAATTAAGTTATTAAAAGACAAAGTACAATTATTGTATGTCGATATTGACAATCAATAATGAGATAGAAAACGGGAGTGTACATGAATTTGTACACTCCCGTTTCTAGATTTATAGAATTATTCTTTTTCGTAAACGATTGGTTTTTGATTTTTAGCGCCTAAGCTGATAATGTACCCGATGATTACAGCTACAATCGCAATTGGGAACCATTCTAAGCTATTGCTTGCAAGTGGTAGTTTGCTCCAAGCTCCGAAATGAATCCATTCTTTAGCAACTGCAACGCTAATTAATGATGTAATTGTAATTACAATAATTGTAAATTGTTGGACGATTGGTTTCATTGGAACAAATCGTGCCATTAAGATTAATAATACTGTTGTGATTCCGATTGGATATAAAATCATTAATACCGGAATTGAAAGTAAGATTACTTGGTTTAAACCTAAGTTAGCAAGTACTAAACTGATACCTGTGAAAATTAATACATAAGCTTTGTATGAGATTTTAGGGAAAATACTGCTGAAGTATTGAGCCACTGCTACGACAAGTCCACAAGCTGTTGTTAAACAAGCAAGTGCAACGATAATACCTAATAAGTATTTACCAAATTCACCATAACCCGTACCTGCAATTGTAGTCAGCAAGTATGTACCAATATTTTGGTTGTGATCTGCTAAATCTTTTAATTTCTCAGGTGTTACATGCATATGGTTACCAATATAACCAAGAGAAATGTAGATGAACATTAAACCAGCCGCGGCAATAACACCCGCCATAGCTGTTTGTTTAAAGATTGTATCTGCATGTTTAATACCTGTTGCTTTAACTGCATTTACCACAATCATAGAGAAAGCAATTGCTGCGATTGCATCCATTGTAAGGTAACCTTGTGTAAACCCTTGAGAGAAACCTGTTAATGTTGATGTGTATGCTTCAGTACCATGACTTGATGGGTTACCACCAAAGTCCATGAATCCTTTGATAATCATTGCAACGATTGTAATTAATAATGCTGGTGTTAATAATGAACCGATACGGTCGACCATTTTACCAGGGCTTAAGCAAAGATATAATACCACTGCGAAATAAATCACTGAGAAGATAAATAACGCAATTGGACTGTTTGAATGAATAATCGGTGTTACCGTCATTTCAAATGATGTAGATGCTGTACGTGGAATTGCGAACAACGGTCCGATTGTTAAATAAATAGCCACTAAGAATATTACTGAGAATATTGGTGATATTTTATTAAAAGATCCGATATAGCCTTGTTTATCTAAAGCGCCTACTACCACACCTAATAACGGAAGCCCGATTCCCGTTAATACAAATGCGAGAATAGCTGGCCAGAAATAATGACCGCTATCTAGTCCTAAATTTGGTGGGAAGATAAGGTTTCCAGCGCCAAAGAAGATGGCAAACAAGGTAAACCCGATAATCCATGTGTTTTTATTCATTTTGATGTGCTCCTTCTGTTACTATAAATCTTAAATATTGCTTTATTTTAGCATAATGCAATTAGAAATGCTATATAAACTTTCAGAAAATTTAAAAAGCATTACGCCCATAATGTTACATAATCAGTGAAATATGTCATTTTACCGATTTTAAAACAAAATAATACGCATACAATCAACAAAAAATGTTTTATTGTGTTTTGCATGCGTATTGTATATGTTATTTAGACAGACTTCAATAATAGTTTTTTCAATAAAGGTGAAAGTTGACTTGGTAAGTTTTCAACACCTTCTACAAATAATGCAAATTGCCCATATATATTATGAATCGTACGTTCAATGTCTTCAGTGATTGCTTCTTGGCTTAAGAATACGTTGAATACTTCAACGCCGTATTTTCTTGCTTCTTCAACAGCTTCATACGTATCAATGATACCATCTTGATCATAATTATATGCAGAAGGTTCACCATCAGAGAAGATAATTAAAAATTGCTGGTGATGCGGTCGGCTTAGTAAACGTTCACTCGCGATTCTGATTGCGACTCCATCCCTATTATCGTCTTGAGGTGTTAATTCCATGATTCTTGCACTATCTTTTGAGCCAAGTGAATAGTTATAATTGATAATTTCATCAATAATATTAGGCTGAGATTTATCATCGGCGTCAAAAGCATCTTCATTAAAGGCTAATACTTCATGTTTTACATTCAGTTTCTTCAAAGTTTCATGGAATAATACGACCCCTTTTATCGTTTCTTCCATTTTATCTATCATACTAGCTGAAGCATCTACTAATAAAGTGAAGGTCGCATCAAAGGAACGACTTAAATCTTGTTTTTTATAGAACATCTTATATTGATCATCAATAAACCAATTGATTAAGTCTCTTTGTAAACGCCCTTTTGTCAGATTATGACGTTCATCTACTTGTTCACGCTCAATAGTTTTTTCAATGATTTGTGTTAAGTCTTTGATTTCATATTGAACATCTCGTTCTACGTCATGATATGCCGTACGATCTTCGGCTGTAATCTCCGGCACATTCCATTTTACTTCCACATTTTCATTAATGCCCTTTAAAGCAAATGGTTGGGCTGTTGCGCCGGTTTGACCGCCGGATTCGTTATCAATCGTATCATTAGAACCTTTACCTTTTTTAGTCATCATGTCCGTCATATCGTCTGAAGCATCACCTTCACGCGCAGTATCATTATCACTGGCAGCTTCACTATTCTCACCTTCATGCAGTTCCATTTCTAAATAAGCGCCGCCTTCAGATTTTGAATCTTGTGCTTTCGTATCAGCTTTTGCTGTCTCGATATCTTCATCCTCTTCTGTGTCATCTTTGCCATCGACATTTGCTGCATCGACACGCTTTAAGTCATCGAATGTTTCAGCTTGAATTTCTTTATAGACTTTACGCGGAATATAATAGTATTCATTCAACATATCTTCATCTAATAAATCATCTAGCTGATATAAAATACGTTCGGCTAAGAATTTATTATCCTCAGATGTATAGTTCATAAAGAAATTAGGCAAATACATATACATGCTTTGTATAATAGGATCAAGGTCGGCCCTAATACTTGGTACATCGTAAAAGTCTTCTGTTAATAGAGACTTCTCTAAATATAAGAAAAGCAAATCAGTATAGGTTGTTTTCGTACGATAAACGCTAATTTGAGATTCAGTATAATTTAGACGGATTTGTTTTCTTAATGCGATTGCGTCTTTCATACTAGGTCGAATTTTCACAATCGCATTTAATACACGCATATCTTCTAATAATTTAAAGAGTTGTTTAAAGAAGCTAGGGTGTTTGAATTCTTGATTGTCCAAGACTTCGTTTACAATAAACTCATCCATTAATCGGTAACCATATGTTGCGAGTAACACATCCGTTTTTAAACCTGTAATTTCAATATGGCTGGGACGGTGTGTCCAAAAGACACTGGCGATGAGTTCATTTTCAATAGGGTCGTAATAAGGGAATTTTTGAATTTTGACATGCGTTTGATTATTTTTTAAAAGTAAACGCGCAAGGTCTTGCAGCATCATTACTTTTTTAGCATCTAAGATTTCATCATTAAACTTGATAAATCGATTGGTCATACCTATCCCTCACTAAAAATTCAATTCTATCGCATTAATAATCGCTTGTTGTTCGCGTTCATCTTCTAATTTATCTATAATTGCACGTTGAATTGCACGTTCAATTGGCATAACAGTTGCCAAATCACTCATATCAATCAATGCACGGATACTTGCAGCTTCTTCTGAAATTTGACCTTGTTTCGTCATTGTACGCAAATCTTCATTAAATGCGACAATTTTTGTAATAAGCGCATCATCATCTAAACGACTTTGTTCTTTAATTACGGTTTTTAATGTTTCGCCATCAATGTAGTCAACGTGAATGACAACGAAGCGGTTTTTTAATGCTTCGTTCATAGGCAATGTTCCGACATATCCTTCGTTGATTGCTGCGATGACATTAAAGCCAGGTTTTGCATTGATAATTTCACCAGTGAAAGGATTCGTAAGACTGCGGCGATAATCTAGTACCCCATTTAAAATTGGCAGTGTTTCAGGTTTCGCCATGTTAATTTCATCAATGTATAGAATATGTCCTTCTTTCATAGCTTTAATGACAGGTCCGTCAATAAAGACAATTTCTTGATTGCCATCTGAACTTGTTTGGATTGTTTTGAAGCCAAGTAAGCTCTCAGCATCCAAATCCACAGAACAATTGACTTGATGCATAGGAATGTTGATATCTTCAGCCAAAGATTCGGCAAGCTTTGTTTTACCTGAACCTGTTGGCCCTTTTAATAGGATATTTTTATTTAAACGCATCATTGCGTATGCGTCACCAAAAACTGTTTTATCGGCATTTATATATTGATGTTGTGCCATTTGAAATTCTCCTTTTCATACATCAAAAAATAGACCGAGGCACACCTTGGTGCCCAAGTCCTTTATCGAATATTGTGTTAGTTCATTAAATTATACTTCTTTAAAGTATTCTTTGTAATAGCCGCCAACTTTACCAGAGTTATCAATGATTTGATAATACTCCTCAGTTTCATTTACGACATCGTATTGTTTTCCAATTGTCAGCATATCAGATACTGTAAATTTCTTTGCGTCCGTATGCAGTACCTCTACTTTTTTAATTGGTTCTTTGTCTTTCCATTCTTCGTGTAACATATGTTTCAATCCTTTCTATACAACTTATGCTTTTTCTAAAGTTAAGATGAATGACAATCCGCTATTTTCTGTAATACGCACAGATTCAGAATCTTGTTGTTCAAGTGTTTGATAAGGAATGCCAATCGTTTCTAATTGTTGCACCGCATTGCGGTAATCTTGTTTAGATTGTGTACTGAATTCGATTTGTTCAACTGAACCGTATTCTGGTAATTGAATCGATTCGCCAGCTTGGAAGATATGCAATTCTCCGCCTAAGCCGCCTTCTCCAATTCGAAATACTTGTACTTTAAAGTCATCATCTGTAGTCGGTGTATATTCAGCAAAGTGATCAAGGCCAAATACTTTAGATAAAATAGATGAAGTCAGCAACATTTCGTTAACTTGAACAATGACAGGACCAAGTCCTTGAATTTGGTGAAGCGGATTCACTGTTCCATCATCTGTAGGCATACCTAATGGGACACCACTGTTATTTTCATTAGAATAGATATCAAAGAATTGTCCATTACCATCTTTGAATTCAAAATGCTTATTGTTATTCATTTCTGTAACATCGCCATATTTGATTTCATTTTGATCTAAGATTGTTTGATACTCATCTAATCCTAAATCGGATGGTGTTCTTAAACCAACACTTAAGACATGATTATTTTCAGTTGAATAGTTAGGTACTTCAATGAAATGAATTCTAGTACCAGGGCTTAAATCTGCATCGCCAAAACGCACTGCGTTTTTTGAGCCTTGTCTTTCATAATTCAATCCTAAAATATCATGAAATAAATAAATAGTTTGTTCTAGATTTCGAGTACCAATTGTGACACTTCGTAGACCTGCCATTTTACCCACACCTTCTTTTGTGATTTCTCATTCATTATAACTTAAATGAAGTTGTTTTTGTATGATGAAGTGTCTAATGAGTGAATTCATTCAAAATAAGGTATAGTACTAATATATAGGAATCAGAAATAGCATGTTTGATCTGACAATTGGGGTCAAAGGAGATGATGTTAAATGCTTAATTTCTGGATATTATTTGCATTAACAGTACTCATTGCAGCTTATGCCGGTATTAATTACTTCACCGGTAAGTTCAAAGAAAATGCGAAGTTTAGTAAACAGCATTTCGGTATCTTATGTATCGTATTTGTTATTCTGGCGATTATAGAACTCGTCGTTTTCAATATGCTTTAATCGTACAAGCAGTGTAAGAGTGGTCTTTAATTAACCACTTACGCTGCTTTTTTATATCTAAAATAGGACTAGTGATTAATCACTAGCCCTAAATAGTATTGCACTATAAAATATAATTCTGGATAAGGCACAATAGAGAAAAAAGAAAAATAAAAAATACGACGGCAAAACTGCCGTCGCATTAAGGTTGTAATATGATTTGAATTATAGATTAAGATTCTAAAAGTAGGTCTTCTGGGCTTTCAATTAACTCTTTAATTGTTTTTAAGAATCCTACTGCTTCTTTACCATCGATAATTCTGTGGTCGTAGCTTAAAGCAATATACATCATAGGGCGGTTCTCAATTGTATCTTTATCAATCGCGATTGGACGCGTGATAATTGAGTGCATACCTAAGATAGCTGCTTGGCTTCCGTTGATGATTGGTGTAGACATCATAGAACCGAAGATACCGCCGTTTGTGATAGTGAATGAACCATTCATTAAGTCGCCAAGTGATAATTTGTTGTCGCGTGCTTTAACTGCTAAGTCTGCGATTGAACTTTCGATTTCCGCAAAGTTTTTCTTATCACAGTCACGTACGAATGGCACGATTAAACCATTATCTGTAGATACCGCGATACCGATATCATAGAATTGTTTAGTAATCATGTCTTGACCATCGATTTCAGCATTCACTGCAGGATATTTTTTCAATGCTGCTACAGCTGCTTTTGTGAAGAATGACATGAAGCCTAATTTTGTACCATCATGATCTTTAATGAATTGTTCTTTTTTACGTTTGCGTAAGTTCATCACATTAGTCATGTCTACTTCGTTGAACGTAGTCAGCATCGCTGTATTATTAGATACTTCTAATAATTTTTTAGCTGCTGTTTGTTTACGACGAGACATTTTTTCGCGAATCACTGGTTTATTTGGGGTGCTGCTTTGTGATTTAGCTGGTGTTTCAGATTTAGCAGGTGCCGCTTGTTTTTGGCTGCTTTGTTGTTGACGATCAATGTCATCTTTACGCACAACATCGTTACCTTTAGAAGCAACTTCTGCTAAATCGATACCTTTTTCACGTGCATATTTACGTGCAGATGGTGTTGCATTGACACGTTGGTCATTTGAAGCACTTTCTTTTTCTGAAGCTTTATCAGCTGCTGCTGGTTCAGATTTTTCTTCTGTTTTTTCTTCAGATTTTGGTGCTTCTTCTTTTTTGTCGTCAGATGAAGCTGATGATGAGCTGCCGCTGCCTTCCCCTACAGTTGCGATTGCTTGTCCTACTTCAACAGTATCACCAGGTTCAGCTAAGTGTTCTTGTAAAACACCTGCTTCTTCAGATACAACTTCAACGTTGACTTTATCTGTTTCTAATTCGACAACAGCTTCACCTTTGTCTACTGAATCACCTGGATTTTTCAACCATTCAGCTATTGTACCTTCTGTAATAGATTCTGCTAACTCTGGAACTACGATCTCAGACATACTAATTTCCCCCTAATTTTTGTTAAGACTCTCTTCGATAATAGATTTTTGAACGAGTTTATGATTTTCTCCGTCACCTTCAGCTGGCGCAGAACGTTTAATACGACCACTATATTGTAATTCGTATTGATCGCTGGCGATATCGCTTAAGTAAGGATAAACGAATAACCAAGCACCTTGGTTTTGCGGTTCTTCTTGAACCCATGCAATTGTTTCAAGGTTTGGTAATTGTTCAATTACTGCTTTGATTTCGTCAGCTGGGAATGGATATAAGCGTTCTACTGCAATCAATAAAATCGATTCATCCGGTTCTTTTTGCAGACGTTCTTTCAAATCAATAAACATTTTACCTGAAGCTAAAATCACTTTTTTAACTTTGCTTGCTTCATGTTCTTCTGGCAAGATTGGTTCGAAATGACCTTGAGTAAATTTATCAATTGTGTCAGATACTGTTTTATTTCTCAATAAACTTTTCGGTGACATCACTACTAATGGACGCATCGCATCAGTATCTAAGCTAGCAGCTTGCGCACGTAATAAGTGGAAATAGTTGCTTGAGCTAGATAAATTCACTACAGTCGCGTTATTCTCAGCTGAAAGCTGTAAGAAACGCTCTAATCTTGCAGATGAGTGTTCTGGACCTTGTCCTTCATATGAATGTGGTAAGAACAATGTTAGACCTGAACGTTCGCCCCATTTCGCATAACTGCTGAATAAGAAGTTATCGAATATCATTTGGGCCATATTCGCAAAGTCACCATATTGTGCTTCCCAGATATTCATAGTACCCTTGTTTTCAACATTGTAACCGTATTCGAAACCAACAACTGCTGCTTCAGAAAGCGGTGAGTTGTGAACATCGAATGATGCACGTTGGTTTGGTACATGTTGTAAAGGAACATATTCATCACCTGTATCTGGATTATGCAATACAGCATGTCTGTGACTGAAAGTACCACGTTCACTATCTTGACCTGTTAAACGAATTGGTGTGCCATCTTGCATAATTGTCGCAAATGCAAGTTGCTCAGCTTGTGCCCAATCCACTAAACCATCTTCTTTTTCAAATGGTTCTCTGCGTTTTTCTAAGACTTTGTTTAACTTTTTCAAGACTTCAAAGCCTGTTGGATATGATAATAATGCATCGTTGATTGATTTCAATTCTTCAAAATCAAATTGACGATCATCTGGTTGAAGTGGCAAGTCTACACTATCAGGTTTAGACATATCTTGTGTTGTTGTTTTGTCGTTTTTATCGATTTTATCGTGTGCTGCACGAAGTTCTTTTTGAACATCATCTAAGATATTGTTCTTTTCATCATTAGAGATAATGCCTTCTTCAACAAGGTAATCACCGTAAATATGATCCACAGTTGGATGCTTACGGATTGCATGGTAAGGAATAGGGTTCGTAATAGATGGTTCATCCATTTCGTTATGCCCATAACGACGGTAACCTACTAAGTCGATAACAACATCTTTGTTAAATTCTTTTCTGAAGTCCATTGCGATATCAATCGCTTCAATCGTTGCTTCAACATTATCTGCATTAACGTGCATAATTGGTACATCGTAACCTTTTGCGACGTCTGTAGAATATGTTGTAGAACGACCATCTTCTGGTTCTGTTGTGAATCCAATTCGGTTGTTGGTAATAAGATGCAATGAACCGCCTGTTGAATAGCCCTCTAAGTTGCCTAAGTTCATTGTTTCAAAGTTGATACCTTGACCTGGATAA
This sequence comes from Staphylococcus simulans, assembly GCF_047037175.1. GTDB lineage: Bacteria > Bacillota > Bacilli > Staphylococcales > Staphylococcaceae > Staphylococcus > Staphylococcus simulans_C. The sequence continues at coordinate 595,578 of NZ_CP178241.1, forward strand.
GCAGCATCACCATGAATTAAAATCGGCATTGATTTACCGAAATCAGTTTGTACTTTGCCGCTTTGATGACGATCATCTTGTACAGAACGTGTTTTACCTAATACAACAGGTGAAACGATTTCTAAGTGACTTGGGTTATTTGCTAATGAAATGCGTTGTTCTATACCATAAGTGTCCGTTGTTTTCGTACCGCCTAAGTGATATTTAACGTCACTTGTCCATGCTGAACCTGATGTTAATTCTAGACTTCCGTCTTGTGGTAGGAATTTCATTGGATCAGTATGCATGAATTCAGAAATCATCATTTCATAAGGTTTTTCTAACACATGTGTTAACACGTTGAGGCGTCCACGGTGTGCCATACCTATTTGAATATTTTGAATTTCTTCTTTTGCCGCACGTCTTAAGATTTGTTGCAGCATTGGCACAAGGGTATCTACACCTTCAATAGAGAATCGCTTTGCCCCTACAAAGTTTTTATGAAGATATTTCTCGAAACCTTCTACATGTGCTAATGTTTTGAATAATTCTAACTTTTGACTTTTATTTAAGTTTGCTTTATATGGCGTTTCAATACGTCGCTTGAGCCAAGCGCGCTCTTTATTGTTGTTAATGTGTGTGTATTCAAAAGCAATCGGACCTTTATAACGCTTCTCCATGCGTCGGATTGCTTCATAGGCATTGTCATAAATATCAGCGAAATGATCTGACACAATACCAGGAGAAATTTGTTCTAAGTCTTCTTTTGTTAAATTGAAATCTTCAAGTGTTAATCTAGGAACATGTTTACGTTCTGGACGATTAACTGGATAAATATCTGCTTGCAGATGCCCATATTGTCTGATGTTGTCAATTAAACGCATAACTTGTTTAATTGTCATATCGTCAGAGCTTGATGAAGGTGCTGCAGCCACCTCTCTGTTGTCATTGTTAATTGTACTAAATAAAATTTGTAAATCTTCAGAGACAGAAGTTGGATCTTGTAGATATTGATCGTATAAATCAATAATTACCCCTAAGTTAGCTCCGAAATTTACAGGTGCTTCACTAACCTGTGTATATTTCGTCATATTACTCCCTCCACAATATATTGAAACGCTTACAAATAAATAATATCATTAAATGTTCACAAATTAAAGGGAGAATGACGATTTGATGGCATGAAAAAGAGCCGATATGACGGCTCTTTATACACATATATAACCTTAAATAGAATATTGTACAATAATAGACGAATTATCTTTAAAATGTAATTATACGTTGAACGTGATTTTGAACGTTGTAAATGCGTTGACTTCACTGTCAACGTGAATTGTTCCGCCATGCAAGTTCACTATGTTTTTCGCAATTGATAACCCTAAACCATTACCGCCACGCTGTCTTGATCGTGACTTATCGACGCGATAAAAACGGTCAAAGATAAAGTCCAAGTCTTTCTTAGGAATACCTGAACCATGGTCAGTAATTTCAATTGTTGCTTGTCTATTTTTAAGTGCGGTACAAATTTCTATTTTCTTCTCTCTGGTATCATATTTGATGGCATTATCTAAAAAGATAAGCAAGACCTGTTCAAGTTGATAGCGATTAATATTTAAACATATCGGTTTCGCTGATGGTGTAAATGTGAAACTATAATCCGGGTGTAATTGCTTTAAAGATTTTAGTCTGGAATTGATTTCGTCATTGACATTAACAGGTTCTACATCTAATGCATCTTTGTAAGTAGATTCTTTCGTTAATAATAATAGTTCTTCAACTAATCTTGTAATACGATTCATTTCCTCAATTGTGATATCTAAAGACTCTTCTAAAATCGCAGGATCTTTTTTGCCCCATCGTTGGATCAGGTTTAAATGACCTTGAATGATTTGAAGTGGTGTTCTTAGCTCATGTGAAGCATCTTCAACAAATTGTCGTTGTTGATCAAATAGTTCTTCAATTTGTATCATCATATCATTAAAAGTATCGATCAAGTCAGTTGTTTCATCATATTCAGTCGGTAATTCCAATTTTTCTTGGAAACCATCTCTTCGTATTTTACGCATTTTATTCGCCATAACGGTGATGGGTTTTGCGATTTGCGCAGAGAAGATATAACTGATTGTTGCAGTAATGATGATAGCGATTATCCCGAATAAAACAGATAAGATAATTAAAGAATGCATGACACTATCATAACTTGCGAGTGAATGAATGATTACTGAATATCCATGGAACTTTTCAGTTTCCACAGGATGCGAAATGATTAAGAAATTTGCATCTTTGAACCGTTTCACATAGACACTGTGATACTGTGAAGGTTCTATATCTTTTGTGTTTGAAATAAATTCATTCATGGTAGATGTTTCTGTAATTTTTTGTTTGTCATCATCAAAGAGGATTACCTTTTGGAAGTTACCGAGCGACGCATTTAAGTCCAAGGGTTTAATATCTACCAATGTCTTAGTCGCAAGTAAAGCAGAGACGTTGTCTGCACTTTTTTCAGCATCATTGATTTCACTGTCTCTCAGTGTGATGCTTAGAAAATATATGATAACTAAACTAAAGATAAAGACAATTAAAAACGTAATACTAGTCGTGATTAACATCCATTGAGTTTTTAACTTGCGCTGCTTCATTGTCGTATCACATAACCGACACCACGGACTGTTTCGATTACCTTTTCTTTCCCAAATGGTTTCAATTTATTTCTGAGATAACGGATATATACATCTACCACATTCGTTTCAACTTCACTGTCATAGCCCCAAACATGATTTAAGATTTGTTCACGCTGCATGACATGATTTAAATTTTCGGAGAGTAATTGCAGTAAGTCATATTCAGTTTTAGTCAGTTCTACTTCTTCGCCATCGATCGTGACACGAAAAGCTTCTTTATTAATTTGAATTCCTTTGATGTCGATGATATTTTTAGCGGGTTGGCGTCTTAATGTTGCACGAATTCGTGCCAATAATTCTTCAATATCGAATGGCTTTACAATGTAATCATCTGCGCCGTAATCCAATCCTGCTACTTTATCATATGTATCACCTTTTGCTGTAATGATAATAATAGGAGTTGATTTGACTTCACGAATTCTTTTACATATTTCAAGACCATCCATATGTGGCAGCATCAAGTCTAACAAGTAAAGATCATAATCTTTTTTCAGCGCTGTTTCTAAACCTTCTGCACCATCATTTTCTATATCAACTTCGTAATTCTCATGTACTAATTCTAATTCAATGAATCGAGCTAAATTTTGCTCATCTTCTACGATTAATATTTTTGTCATTGAAAGCACCTCAATCATGATTTTATCACAGTTGAAACGTTTAAGAACGAATGAACAGAAACCAATAACGAATTGTGTCAAAAATGTGGAGTTGAAGAAAAAAGTTGAATTATTTCTGATTTCTAATTGACAACCATTCTCACTCATGTATAATAGTAATTGAAAATGATTATCAATCACAAATGAGACATCCCCCCCACATTTCGTTCTTAATTGGATTGGTCATTTTCGAATTATCCCCTTTTATATATGCCCGTAAATACTGACGTTACGCGATATTGTGTAACGTGACATACTTAACCGATTCTGTAAATGAGAATCGGTTTTTTTCTGTTTGAATTAAAAAAGTGAGATAAAGACGAACTTAATCGACTTTATCTCACTTACTGTTATGTTTATTTAGCTAACATTTTGAACTTGCCTTTGAAAAATAATGATGCCGTTAAAATGCATACAGAACCTGCAAGTATGCCGGCAATGACATCAGTTGGATAATGCACGCCTAAGTAAATTCTAGACATACAAATCATTGCGATCATAAAGATGCAGAATGATGTCATCATTACACGTTGTGTGCCATGTAAATAATGGCTTGAAATTGCGATTAGGCTGCCGAAGAAGGCTGTAGAACCTTGTGCGTGCCCGCTTGGGAAACTGAAACCGCCAATTTCTACAAGTCTTAATTTTGTAGGACGTTCTCTATCAATTGTGTTTTTCATAATTGGATTAGAGATACTTGAGATTGCCATGACAATCGCAAAGAATAACGCTTCTATTTGCATCTTGCGCATTAACAAGAATGCGACGACACAAAGTGAAAGGCAAATCATTGACCATACTTCGCCTATCCATGTTGCACCCATAAATATACTTGTTGTAATGATGCTGTGTGAGGCATAAATAAAATCATAGACTTCTGTATCAATCCAGTTACCGATTCTATTTTGGTGGAACACAGCAATCGCGCTGAATATCAATGTAAATACTAGAATCAGTGAAATTCTTTTAGCTCGACTCAACTCAGCTTTCCCTCGTTTCCTTTTGGTTTGTATCTTTAAGAATCTTGTCTAATAAATCTTCTTTAGTAAAGAGCTGGTGGTAGTTCGACATTTGCTGCTCAATTGTTGAACGATTATGCTCAATCTCTTGTAAAGCTGCCATGAATTTTTCTTTGGATGCTTCGTCTTCAGGTAAGGTTTGGGCATACCCTTTTGATTGGAAATATTTCGCATTATCAATTTGATCTCCACGAGATTGATCTAATCCTAATGGAATGAGCAACATTGGAATATTTAGTGTTAAAAATTCATAGATTGCATTTGCACCTGCACGGCTGACTACTATATCTGTAATCGCCAGTAAGTCTGTTAATTCACTTGTCACAAATTCAAATTGGCGATAGCCTTCTCTTTGAATTGATGTATCCAACAAGCCTTTACCTGTAAGATGAATAATTTGATATTCTTTTAATAATTCATCTAGGTTGCGTCGAATTAAATCATTAATGGTCTTACTTCCTAAGCTGCCGCCCATTACTAATAAGACTTTTTTCTGATCATTAAATCCTGTCAGTTGATAACCTTTTTCTTTGTTACCCTGTTTTAAATCATCTCTAACAGTTGCACCGACAAAATCTGCTTTGGCTTTAGGCAAATATTTTAATGTATCTTCAAATGTAGTGTAGATTTTTTGCGCAAATTTTAAAGAAATTTTATTCGCAAGACCAGGTGTGATATCTGATTCATGAATAATCACTGGAATGTTTAATGAACGTGCAGCGATTACAACAGGTACAGATACAAAGCCGCCTTTAGAGAATAATAAATCAGGTTGTTGTTGCTTTAATATTTTGCGTGCATCTAAGATACCTTTAAGTACTTTAAATACATCTTTGATATTTTCAAATGATAAATATCTGCGTAACTTCCCGCTTGAAATTGGGAAGTAAGGTGTATTTGGTAATTGTGATGAAATCATATCTTTTTCAATTCCATTTTTAGAACCTACATAAAATGTTTGGTAGCCTCTATCATTCGCAATGGGAATCAAACTTAAATTGACTGAAACATGTCCGACTGTTCCGCCGCCAGTAAATGCAATTTTCGTCATGATAAATACCTCTATTCTTATTTTAAAATTCTATAATAGGCATAGAATGATTCTTCCTTGTCAAAAGGATGATAATTTAAATTGGCTTCGCCTACTTTATGAAAACCAAATTTTTCAAATAAGTTTTGGGCGCGTTGATTCGCGGCATACGTATCCGTAAGTAATACGTCTACACCATGATCTAACGCACGTTCAACCGCAAAGTCGAACAATGCAGTTGCTGCGCCTTTATAATTTGCAGAACCTGCAAGTCTATGAATGACGTAAGCGTTCTTTCTATCTATCGGCCATTCTAGTTCATCATACCATTTCGATTGATTCTGGTCGATAACAATATAACCATAAATTGTTTGTGCTTCTTCTAGTACAAATAAAGATTGATTTGCGATATCTTCTTCAAAATGTTCTAGCAAAGGATAGGCTTCATCCCATTGTGGATTGTTGTCTTCTGCCATTATCTGTTTCGCTTCTTCAGTTAATTCAGATACTGCATTTAAGTCCTCTAACTTGGCGTTTCTTATCATAATTTTGCCCCTTTTATTTTAATTTTTTGAGTAAATTATCTAGCATTTCATCTTCTTTATTTGCTTTATCTACTAATTTCTCTGCAAATCTTTGGTTCGTTTCTTTATCAAAAGTACCTGTGACAGATAAATCATTGTCTTTTTGGAAAGCTTCAACTGCAGATTTAAGCTGTGCATCATAGTCGTTATTTTCTTCACCCACTGAATAGTCTAAAGCTTTTAAACCTATCTTAATAGATTTGACATTTTTATCATGGTCGCCCTCTTTGAATGCTTTATCATCAGGAATCATTGAGATAGATTGGTACTTAGGTGATGCAATTTCAACATCTGGTTTAATGCCTTTGCCATGAATATACGTACCATGCGGTGTTAACCATTTCATTTCAGTATATTTCAGTAATGAGCCATCAGCGTATTCTTTCGTTGCTTGCACAATACCTTTACCAAATGTTTTTTCACCGTACACTTTTGCTTTATCATAGTCTTTCATTGCGCCAGTAAACACTTCAGAAGCACTTGCTGAACCTTCATTGACAAGAATAGATACTTCCATATCTTTTGCTTCTTTTAAGGCATCAGTTGGTGTGTCGACTGTTTCTATTTCTTTCCCTTTCTGCAATTTCACAACCGGTTTATTTTTATCAATGAAAATATTAGACATTTTAACAGCTTCATTTAATAAACCGCCTGGATTATTACGTAAGTCTAAGACAATCTTTCTTACACCTTGTTTGTGTGCTTTCATAATTTTTGTTTTCAATTCTGCAGATGTATCTTCTTGGAATTTATTAATTGTAAAGACCCCAACGTCGCCTTCTTTTTTGTATTCAACACTTTTGACGTGGATCTTTTCGCGTTTGATTTTGATATTTTGTTCTTGGTTTGCACGTTTGACAGTTAAAGTTACTTCAGTTCCTTCTTTACCACGCACCATTTTAACTACTTCAGTTAATGATTTACCTTTAATAGATTTACCATCTACTTTAGTTAAAACATCTTTCGGTTGTATACCCGCTTTTTCAGCAGGAGAACCTTTCATTGGACTCGTAACGCTGATTTCTTTGTTGCGTTGCTGCATTTCTGCACCGATACCGACAAAATCTCCTGAAACATCTTCATTAAATGATTTCGTTTCATCTTTAGTCATATATTGTGAATAAGGATCTTTTAATGATTTGACCATACCATTGATTGCGGCTTCTGATAATTTCTCAGAATCTTGTTTCTTATAATAGTCATTAGCCAATGTTTGGTATGTACTTTCCACTTTACTGAATGATTTACTTTGTGAGTCGCTAAGTCCGGAAAATTTATGTGCAATCGTAATCGTCGCAAAAACTGTTAACGCAACGGTCAATAAGAATGCGATGAGACTGAAAGTAATGAATTTCCATCTTTTAATTTTGAATATTTTAGGTGCTTTTTTTGAGTCTTGTTCTTCTGAATGTTGATTGGTTTCATCATTATGTTGTGTCACTCGGATATGCCCCTTTCTTGTTTTACATTGATGTACATCTTATGTACTGTTTTGAATGGATAATTTATTTTACCAAATACAGCACGCGCATCAACTCATAAACGGCTATCATGAAAAAATAAAAGGGCTGGTGCCTACACCAACCCTACGTCAAAAATTTAAAATTTTAACCATTCCTGATATTCGTCAAATAAGTCATCAAATACATACATTGGTGAACTGATTGAAGCTTCAGTTTCTATATAATCTGACAACGTATGAAAATCTGATGCTTGTTTCGGAAAAGCTAAATCATCAAAAATCTGTTCTGCTAATTGACCTTTTTCGTCAGGTCTGCCTCGCACAGTAAGCGCAAATTGATAAAATGAATAATCTTTCATTAAGCCATGTTCACATCAATTACTTTAGTTTCTCCTTTGACTAATAAGTCTTGAGGATGCACTTCAATTTTATCTGCTTGATCTGTATTTGTAATAATGATTGGTGAAATGACTGATTTAGCATTATTTGCGATATAATCTAAGTCAAATTCAACAAGTGGATCTCCAACGTTTACAGTATCGCCGCTTTCTACTAATACTTCGAAACCTTCACCATCTAATTGTACTGTATCTAAACCGATATGAAGCAATAATTCTAACCCGTTTTCAGCTTTTAGACCTAATGCATGTTTAGTTGGGAAAATATTGTCGACTTTACCTTGGATTGGAGATACGACAACGCCTTCGCTTGGGTTGATGCCGAATCCGTCTCCCATCATTTTTTGTGCGAAAACTGGGTCTGGGATATCTTCGATTTTAACGTATTCACCTGAAATGGGTGCGTATACTTCAATTGCTTTATCTACTTCGTTATCTTTACCAAATAATTTTTTAAACATATTTATTTCTCTCCTTGGTTCTTGAAATGTGGAATTAAATCACCATATCCAAGTTCTTCTAATTTATCATAAGGAATAAATTGTACAGCAGCAGAATTAATACAATATCTTAAACCGCCAGTTTCTTTTGGCCCATCATTGAAGACGTGGCCGAGATGACTGTCTTCAGAGCGAACTTCCGTTCTGACCATACCAAATGATTTATCTACAAGTTCAATGATATCATCATCACTTAATGCTTTAGAGAAACTTGGCCAACCACAATCAGAATGGAATTTTTCTTCTGAAGTGAATAGCGGTTTGCCTGAAAGCTTATCGATATAGATTCCTTTTTCGAAATGATTCCAGTATTCATTTTGGAAAGGAGGTTCTGTACCATTTTCTTGAGTAACGAGATATTCCATATCTGTTAATTCATTTTTACTTTTTTTAAGCATTTTACTCCCCCCAATGTCTTTCTATAAAGTCTTTTCTGCCAGAACCTTTTTGGTACTGTTCATAATGCATTGGATTCTTTTTATAATAATCTTGATGATAAGATTCTGCGGGGTAAAAGTTTTTATAAGGTTTTACCGGTGTGATAACTGGTTTATTAAAAATCATTTGTTCATTTAGCTGCTGAATTTTTGAGAGTGCAGCTTGTTCTTGCGCTTCATCATGATAGAAAATGACCGGCTGATAACTTTCACCGCGATCGAAAAACTGCCCGCCATTGTCAGTCGGGTCGAATGTTTTGAAATAAACATCTAATATATTTTCAAATGAAGTGATTTCAGGGTCATATTCAATTTGTACTGCTTCAACATGACCTGTTGTGTTCGTACATACTTCTTCATAAGTTGGATTTTCTACGTGGCCGCCACTGTATCCTGACACGATAGCTTTAATACCAGGATAAGATGTGAATGGTTTTACCATACACCAGAAACAGCCGCCAGCTAATGTTGCATATGCCAAAATATTACCTCCATTCGGCGTTTCGTCATTTTTAAACTTATCATGACTGCATTATATTTTCTATTAGTTTGCTTTGAAATTTGATGTTTATTATGAGCGTTGAGTGTTAGGTAATCCTATTGACGCAAGACGACAAAGCCGACTGCGCCTTGCCCAGTGTGTGTTGAAATCACAGGTGTTGTTGTATTCACTTCAATTTCGATATTGTTTTCTTCCAACGCAAATTGTTGTTTGAACTTATCAACGAAGTCTAACGCATTCGCATGTGCTAATCCAACCTTTTTAATGGTATGGTTTTCAATAAATTGCGCTAACTCTTTTTTAATGGTTTGAATGCTCGATTTTTGCGTACGTGCATTATGCAGAATTTTAATACGTCCATCATCTAATACACCCACAGGTTTTAAACGCATCATATTTCCAATCATACCTTTGGCTTTACCAATACGCCCGCCTTTGATGAGTTGATTTAATTGTCCAATAACGACATAAAGCTTGATGTTGCTTTGTAAATGTTTTAGCTTTTCAAGGATTTCCTCAGTTGATAATCCTTCATTATTCCATTCAACAATGTGCTCAAGTTGGAAACCAAGACCGAAAGATATAGATTTAGAATCAATGACTGTAACTTTAGAATCTGTCATTTGACTGGCTTGATAAGCGGTTTGAAATGTGCCGCTTAATCCAGATGTCATATGGATACTGATAATTTCTGAACCGTCTTTCCCTAATTCGTCATACATTTCAATGAATTTGCCAATAGGAGGTTGACTCGTTTTAATATCTACATCTTCTTCAATTAACTCGATGACACGTTCTGAAGAGATGTCTTGCTGATCAATATATGATTTACCTTCAATGGTTAAATTAAGTGGAATAACATGGATATCATGTTCTTTTAAATACGATTGCGGTAAATCTGTAGTTGAATCTGTAACAATTTTCTTACGCATTTCCATACCTCCTATTACTTTTTACGAACAAGATGTAAGAATGTGTGCGGAATTTTATTTTTTTCATCTTGTTCTCCTTTAACTGAGGACTCAACTTCCCAATCTTCAAATGTGTACGGTGGGAAGAATGTGTCTCCTTGGTATTTATCTTCGATGACTGTGATGTACATATCATCCACTTTATCAATAAACTCTTCGAACAACGCTTGGCCTCCGAAAATGAAAACGTGGCCAGGTAAATCATAAATGTTATCCAGACTGTGAATCACATCGACACCCTCAGGTTGGAATGAAGTGTCACGTGTTAAAACAACATTACGTCTGTTCGGAAGTGGTTTGCCGATAGACTCATAAGTTCTGCGTCCCATTACCAGTGTATTACCAGTACTTAATTTTTTTACATGTTTTAAATCGTTTGGCAAATGCCATGGTAGTTGGTTATCTTTACCGATTACTCTGTTTTGGTCATGCGCAACAAGAATAGAAAGTGTCATATTCTTATCCCCTTTCATAGATTCTAAATGTATTTATACTGCGATAGGCGCTTTAATTCCTGGATGTGATTGATAATTCACGATCTCTAAGTCTTCATATTGAATATCAAAAATAGAACAATCTGCATTAATTTTTAATTGAGGTGGTTCGAAACTTGAACGGCTTAATTGTTTTTTAACAGCATCGATGTGATTTGAATAGATGTGTGCATCACCGATTGTATGCACAAATTCACCGACTTCTAGGCCGCATTCTTTAGCAATTAAATGCGTTAATAAGCTGTAACTGGCGATATTAAACGGTACACCTAAGAATATATCAGCACTGCGTTGGTACAATTGACAGCTGAGTTTGCCATCTTGCACGTAAAATTGGAACATTGTATGACATGGCGGTAAAGCCATCGTATCAATTTCTGCTGGATTCCATGCTGATACGATATGGCGTCTAGATGTAGGGTTTGTTTTAATTTGTTCGATCACTGTCGCAAGTTGATCATAATGTTCGCCATCTGCGCCAACCCAGTCACGCCACTGCTTACCATATACATTCCCTAAATCACCATATTTTTGCGCAAAGGCATCATCATTTAAAATACGAGATTTAAATTTCTCCATTTCTTCTTGATATACCTCATTAAATGATTCATCTGCTAAGGCGCGATGCGCGAAATTTGTCATATCTGGGCCATGATAATCTGCTGATGCTACATACTTTTCAAATGCCCATTCATTCCAAATATTATTATTGTATTGAAGTAAATATTTGATATTTGTGTCGCCTTTTATAAACCAAATCAACTCTGTCGCAACTAGTTTAAAGGAAACTTTTTTAGTTGTTAATAATGGGAATCCTTTACTTAAGTCATAGCGTGCTTGGTGGCCGAATTTAGAAATTGTACCTGTATTTGTACGATCACCACGTTCATTGCCAATTGCTAGTATCTCATTACATAGGTCATGATATGCCGCATCAAATGAATTCATACCTATCTCCTCCTCAATTCATATGTATATCCATTTATAAAAAATGGGACAATTGATGGAACTGAGTCAGCCATCCAATTTGTCCCGTACCTTCGATTATGAAATCAAATTAAGTGATTGATTAACAATTTTCATCGAACATATCTTTGATATCCATACAGATATCTTGAATATCGCGTCCCTCAATATATTCACGAGGCATAAAATGTTTCAATTCTGTACCTTTAAATAAAGCGAAAGAAGGACTTGAAGGTACTTGTTGAATAAATTCTCTCATTTCTTGTGTTGCTTCTTTATCTTGACCAGCAAAGACGGTTACTTTATGGTCAGGTTTTTTATCATTTTGTTCAGCAACTGCAACTGCTGCTGGACGTGCTAAACCAGCTGCACAGCCACATACTGAATTAATGACAACAAATGTAGTTTCATCTGCACCTACATTGTCCATATATTGATCAACTGCTTCTGCAGTTTCTAAACTTTCAAAACCATTTTGTGTTAATTCGCTGCGCATACCTTGCGCAAGTTCTTGCATATATGCTTCATATGGATTCATCTTATACACTCCTCGTTTATTTATAGTTTATTTTACATGAAATAATCAGAAATGTAATCTAATTCAATTGTTGAATGGCTTTCATTTCAGTTATTTATTACGGTTGGCAATTTGTTTCCATACAGAACCTAATGCTTCATCCCCTTTTTCAATACGGGAAATAGCCATTTGGATTTGTAGCTTAACTTCATAGGCCTCATCATCTTCATGTGCTTTTAATGCTGGCAATTGTGCCTCTCCGCCTTCGTCAAAGATAAACATCGCAGCACGCCAACGTACAATCTTTTGCGGGTCATCTAATGCCTTTTCCATTTCTGGCAAGGCAGCTTTAAAGCCTAAATCACTTAAACCGTCACCAGCAGTTCGGCGTACACCAGGGTTTTTATCATGTAAACCTTGATACATATACGGCAATACAGATTCATCTTCTACCATGCTCGCAAGTACTATGGCTTCACGTCGAATCGGAATTTTAGAATGATTTAACGCAGCTTCGATGAGTGGATAATCATCTTGAGTAGGTGTTGGGAAAGACTTCAGCATTCTAAGTTGCGCTTTCCAATCTTCTGCGCTGTTGAATTCATCAACGGTCACATGTTGATAATGTGTTGTAGGCACTACGATATCTGTATTGAGTGCTTCTTGTTTAAGTTCATTGAGTTTATCTTCAGGATATAATGCGATGAGTTCTTCTTCAACATTATCCATCACTTCTTCAAGTTCACCATAACGTGTACCTAAATCTTCCCACTTGCGCATAAATACAACATTATCTTCATCTTTTTGTGTAGAAAGCATCGTATCAACGAAATAGTCAGGCAATTGTCTGCGTTGTTCATCTTTCGTTGTCGTTAATTTAATTTGATAGGGAATGCCTTTAAATTTAAGCACTTCCGCTTTGACTTCACCATAATGCTCATCTGGTGCAGGTGCTTCTGCTGTTTTTGTGTCATGCTCATTACTGAGTGCAGCTGTGATATTTGGAAGTAAAGCTTCCCAGTCAGCTTTTGGTGTTTTATCAACTGCTAGAAAATCAATGACATGGAATATGGATTTGACGCCTTCAACTTCTAGCAATCTGTTGATAAAATCGGGCTGCCCTTCTTTTACCTTTGTATAGGTGGAGGATTGATTGTCCTCTCGCTTTTTATCTAATACCACTTTCATGGTATTCGGACTTGGCGTTGGTTCTATACGAACGATTTCCATCAAAAATACCTCCAATTATTGTAGTTCATTACCAAACTGCTTGATTTGTTTGCCTACTGAACATTCATAAATACAAAAATGATGTGCATAGGTTTTACCTTTGGTTTTGCGATGATATGTTTTTAACTCACAATTTTTACAGTAGGTGTTCAATAAATCATCTATGGAATCAAGCGCTCTTTTTTCGGATTTTGAAAAAATAATCGTCACTCCCTTTATCCTTCATTAATCCCATTTTAAATGGTTTAAGGACGATTAATTTAGCCTCATTATATCATGCGTAAGACTTTACTTCATCTATCGAATTTTTAGATTTAACTAAATGGACATTGCATTTAAAGTATAATTTCTATAGAATATATGAGTTGAGTTGCGGTTTCTAAACACCCGCATTAACAAAATTTAGGAGGTTAATTATGTTTTATAATGAAATATTAGGTGTTATCGCCTTTCTTGTGACCTTTACCTTAATGGTCGCTATGTATCGCTTGTTTGGTAAACAAGGTTTGATTTCTTGGGTAGCGATTGGTACGATTATCGCCAACATTCAAGTGATCAAAACTGTAGACATCTTTACGATTTCTGCGACGTTAGGAAACGTTATGTTTGCGTCTATCTATTTAGCAACAGATATTTTAAACGATATTTATGGACGCAAAGTCGCAAAAAGAGCAGTCTGGATGGGCTTTAGTTCATCGTTAGTTATGATTATATTAATGCAGTTATCTCTGCATTTCATTCCTGCTCCAGAAGATATGGCACAAAAAGCATTAAGTACAATTTTTAATATTGTTCCTAGAATTGCGTTAGGTTCGATTATTGCTTACATCATCGGACAGCACATTGATGTCTTTATCTTCAATGCGATTAAAAAAGTTTTTAAGTCAGATCGTACGTTTGCGATTCGTGCATATGGCAGTACGACGTTAAGTTCTATCATTGATACTGCGTTGTTCGTAGCAATCGCATTCATCGGTTTATTACCAGCTGGTGCAGTTTTTGAAATTTTTATTACAACATATTTCTTGAAACTGCTTGCGACACTTTTAAATGTTCCATTTGGTTATTGGGCTAAATCAATGTACCGTAAAGGTAAAATTCAATCTAAAGATGAAGGTTACTAATTCAGGGTATGTATAATAAAGTATTGAATTAAGGATGGTATGGTGTATGGCTAAAATATTTTTTGATGCAGCAGTAAAAGGTAATCCAGGACCAGCATCAATTGCAGCAACAATAATTGAAGATAGTAATCATCAAACTTTCACGCAAGACATTGATCCTACAGATAATCATTCAGCTGAGTGGCAAGCTTTTAATTTTGCGTTAGATTGCGCAATAGAATTAAAAGTATCCACTGCATTGATTTATACGGATTCAAAGTTGATTACTGACAGTTTAGATAAAGGCTTTGCTAAAAATGAGAAGTTTAAAGGTTATTTAGTGGAAGCTGCTAAGAAAATGAAAGCATTTGATTTATGCCTAATTGATTGGATTCCTAGAGCACAAAATAAAGAGGCCAATCATCATGCGCAACAAGCGTTATATCAACAGTTGAAATAAAGTAAAACGGGAGGACGTATGCACAGTTTGAAATTGTGCATATGCCCTCCCGTTTTTTGATTGGTTTAAAAAGGTAGAAATTCTCGTTCAATAAATTTCTTTGAAACTTTCAAGTCATGTGTATCTAAAACATTGAAAATATCAATGAAATCAAGATGATACTGCATTTGATTAAACAACGCAGCAACATCTAATGGGACATTGGTGTGTATTTCAGCTAGTTGTTTTGATAGTTTCAAATCATCTAATTGACTAATGATCTTCTTTTGTTGTGCTGGTGTCAGTTCATCTATGTGATTAATGACATTTTCAACAGATTGATATTTCAAAATTAATTTGTGTGCTGTTTTTTCACCGATACCTTTTACACCAGGGTAACCATCAGCTGTATCGCCCATAAATGCTTTGATGTCGATGAGTTGAAGCGGATGCAACTGATATTCTTCTTGATAACGCGTTAAATCATAGCGGTTATAGATATTGAATCCTTTTTTAGTCAACCACACTTCAACATTTTGGTTAATACATTGTAAGATATCTTTATCTCCAGTTACAATGTACACTTCGTTATCTTCTGAAAGTTTTCTGCTAAGTGTTCCGATAACATCATCGGCTTCATAATTTTTAACACCGATATTCACAAAACCTAAGGCATTTGAGATATCTTGAACTAAATCAAATTGCGGTATCAATTCATCTGGTGGTGCAGGTCTATGCTGTTTATAATCCGCAAACATATCATTTCTGAAAGTTTGTTGTCCCATATCCCAACATACCGCAATATGCGTAGGCTGGATATCATCTATCGCTGAAAAGATGTGTCGGACAAATCCTTGCACACCATTTGTTGGTACGCCTTTTGTATTTCTCATGAATTGGTGGTGAATGCTTGTCGCATAGAAATGGCGGAATAATAACGCCATTCCATCTACAAGCAATACTTTGTTTGTCATACTACTTCCTCTTTCTAAATTATATAATGTCTTTTAACTGACGGTTCGCTGCGTCAATTTGTTGAATCAAGCTATTATCAATTTTAACATTCAATAATGAATTTGCTTGAGCATACACTTCATCAGACAGTGCATTCAATTGTTGGTCAGCAGTTTTGCCCATGTAAGAGACTTGTTGTTCTAATTCTTGTCTCAATTGACTGAGGTTGCTTTGAAGTAAATCTACAGTATCCATAGTGATTTGTTCCTGTAATTCTTTTTGTGACTTCAATTGTAATAAACGTTTTTTCGTCAATTTTTTAGGTAGATGTTCGAACATTTCATTGAAGTCAATGTGCATTGTTGTAATTTTATCTTTATCCATTTCAATACTAAATTGTGGTTGTATTAAAATGTGTAGTTGATTCAATTGTTTTACAACAGGTGCCAGTTGATCTTCTAGTTGTTTATTGAAGAACTTTTTGATACGTTCTGCGATTAATGTCTGTTCCATGTATAAGCGACCGTGTATTTGCTCAAGATAAGTTTTAACCGCATCTCGTTTTTCTGTTTCAAAGTCTTTATTTTTCGTCATTTGACCATTGAATACAGTGCGTACTTCATCAAATAATTGAATTTTTAAACGCTCATTCAAATGATAGACTTGATCTTCTACTTCATTATAAGTATGTTGTTTCGTTGTTTTTAAAGTTGTATTTGGAATTGCGCCATTTTGTTCGACCTTTCTTACCTCTTGTTGACGTTTTTCCATTTCTTCACGGTTATTTTGATAGTCTTCAGACATTTGTGTGTAAGACGCACTGATTTGTTCGAGTTGACCTTTCATTTGTTGCTGTAAAACAACTTTGGACTCTACTTCTGCGAAATAATCCAGACTCTCTTTCAGTTTCGTTAATCCTTCATCGCCTTCTTTTAAAGCTCGACGACTTGAAACACTGTAAATATCTGCAGGCATGTTAACTTGTTGTAATGCATCATTGACGTAATCTTCTACAGCCTCTAAATCTTCTGTAGATTCCGCTAAATCTACTGCGTTGATAATCATCTTGAATGTTTGATTTTCATTCAGTTGATTCATCTCTTTCATATATTCGATAAAGGCTTTGTCGTTATCTGTGAATGAATGATTGAAGTAACTCACATATAAAATCAAATCAGAAGATGTTAAGATTTTTTCGGTTTCATTTGAGTGACGTTGGTTGTTTGAATAAAGACCTAAAGAGTCTACAATAATTTTATTTTTTAACCAGTCTATTGGTAAATTTAAATGGACAGTTTCCACAAATGCAGCATATTCATCTTGTGCACTCCACTTTTTCACTTCATCTTGACTGATGTCATGTTGATAACCGTCTTTAATCATATTTTGGTATACATCTAATTGTTCTTTTACCGCATTCACAAATGCTAGCTGCTCTTTTTTCAATGAATGTTTTAGTTCTGTTGTGTCTGTCGCTTTAAAGTCTTCTAAACTATCAAAGTGGAACTTTTGTGATTCCACTAATTGATTTAATTCCGCGAGTAATTGAGGTGCTTGTTTTAACGTAATCGCACTTGAATTACCATAAGACAATTCTGTAGTTGCTGCAGTTGTTGGATTTGGAGAACTTACTAAGTAATGATCACCTAACAACGCATTGATTAAACTACTCTTACCTGCACTGAACGTACCAAAGACACCAATTTTAACGATTTGTTGATCCATGCGATCAATCGCGGCTTTTAAATCTGATTTTGTTTGTTCAAATAAAGGCACAGGATCAATAATGTCAATGCCTCGCTTAATAGTTTCAACATCGATATCAGATTTTAATTCAGATTTTTGTTTAGTCTGGTTGATTTGCTTTTTCGGTGTTTCTAATTCTTCTTTGGTATACGTGATTTCAGTACGGTCAATTAATTTATCTAAGGAATCATCTAGATGGATATAATAATGTTGATAGTTTCTTGTAATTAATGACTCGCGTAGTTTACGCAGTTCGATATATTTTTCGTAATCGTTTTGGTCTGTACCTTCTTCATCATCTACATGTTGTGTTTCAGCATTTTCAATTGCACGTTTTAACAAGGGTTCAGATTCTTTTTTTATAAAGCGATGTATGGCTTTAACAACGTCGTCACAGAAGTTAAGTACATAAGCGTTACTGATGCTCATCTGTTCTTGATATAAATCCGTTACTAATGATGATGGAATTTCATAATGTTGGTTTAAAATTGATTGGTTGACGTCTGTTTGATTGATGAAGCGTGTTAAGAATGACATGTCTTCACGCATTGGTTGTCTGATTTGCTGATTTACAATATCTTGTAATGTAGCCATCACGTTTTGAAGTCTTTCTTCTCTTGCTTCTTCAGTTTTCTTTTTCTTGTTAAAGAATCCGCCAACCTTGAATGTTTTGACTTGGCTTTCTAAGTAAAGACGAATTTTTTCGCGCATGTCATGCGGCATTAAGTATGCATTTTCTAAAATGTTTTTTCGTTGATAATCCAAATACTTATATAACTTTTCAGGGTCATTCAATAGTTGCGCTTCTTCACTTACTGATTGATTTTGCTGGAAGTTTAAATAAGCTTGATCAAATTGAGAAGCTTCAATATCTAAATTGGCTAAGATATCTTGCATTTCTGCTTGAATATATGATTTTTGGTCATCTGTAATAAATTGTGTGATTCTTTCAATATAATCTTCCATTGATTCACGATGTGTATCTTGTTCAATTAAGAAATCAGAGAGTGCATCGATTTGGTTTTCTGGATGGTCATATTTTGACACATAATATGTTTTTAATAGTTCTAAGTCCCACTCATCTACCGCATGTTGAATATTTTGTTTGAAAGCTTCGAATGAAAGCTCCTCATCATTATGTTTATCAATTTGATTAATCACAAAGACGACAGGAATGCCTGCGTGATTCAAACGTTTCATAAATTGGAAATTCATTGCGGATTGTACATGGTTATAATCTACCGTATAGAAAATAATATTGCTGGTAAACATGAATTGTTCTGTTGATGCTTGGTGTAATGAGACATTTGAGTCAACACCTGGTGTATCTTGCAATGTAAATCCTTTTTTGAATTTATCGGATTCGAAGCGGATTTCAACAGACTCTACATCCCCATTTTGTCTGTTTAATTGTTTCACTTCATCATAATTGTTTAATCGCGTATATTGTTGACCTTCTAAATTTGCGATAATTTCATTTTTATCCGCGACACTGACGATTGCAGTATTGCTGGTTGTCGGTACTGGAGAACTTGGTAAGATTTCCTGCTCAAGCAGTAAGTTGATTAACGTTGATTTACCCGCTGAAAAATGGCCGACAAAAGTTAATGTATATTGATCTAGATAGACTTTCTTAATCACTTGATTAATAATATGGACTAAGTCTTGGTGATTAGATTTTTCGACTTCTTTCTTTAATTTATATAAAATATCTAATTGGTTGTTACTCGTCATAGAATATGTACCCCTTTATAAATAACATTGACTTAATTGTATACTAAAAGCGCTTTACTCTAAAGGATTAAAATCGATGATATACATAATAAAAAAGATGCATCTGACTGATTTCTAGTCAAATGCATCTTAATATTAAAGACCTGGATTATTTGCACGCTTAATTTGAATGTAGCGAGATAAGCTGTAAACGATAATTCCAGCCCAAATAAAGATAAAGGTAACGAACTGATTTGTATCGAAAGGTTCTTTATAAATAAAGATACCTAAAATGAAGATTAATGTCGGACCGATATATTGAATGAATCCCATTAATGATAAAGGTATTCTTCTTGCGCCTGCAGAGAATGAAATTAATGGAATTGCTGTAATTGCCCCTGAGAATAATAACCAGAATGTCGGCATATTAAGACCGATGGTTGTTTGATGTGTGAACCATAAATAAATGATATAAATCACAGCAGCCGGTGTTGTGACAATACATTCAAATGTGATACTACTTAAAGCATCAATCGGTACGATTTTCTTAAGTAAACCATAAAATCCGAATGAAACTGCCAAGATGATAGAAACAATCGGAAATTCTCCGATTTTCAAGGTCATATAAAGAACCCCGATGAAAGCAAGGAGAATAGCTAACCATTCTAACTTATTGAATTTTTCTTTCATAAAGATCATCGCCAGCAGAATACTGACCAGTGGATTAATATAATAACCTAAGCTCGCTTGGAGTACATGGTTATTATTAACGGCCCAAATAAATGTGCCCCAGTTAATCGTAATAATATAGCCGGCTATGATAATAGCCCACAGTTGTTTGGTTGTTAAACCTTTTATACCATTCACGAATTGCGAACGTTTCCCCATAGCCAAGATTAATACAACCATAAAAATCATGGATAGTATAATACGATAGGATAGAATTTCAAACGGACTGATATCATTGAGCAACGACCAATAAATTGGTAATGTCCCCCAAAGGACATAGGCAATAATGGAGTATACTATGCCGCGTTTAAATTCTTGATTCATCTAAGTCACCCCAATTTTTCAATCTATTTATTTTTTCTTAGCCCAATATTGATAATACGTACATTCAATATAACCATTGAAGAGCTTTCTGCGTTTTGTAGCTTTTTGTTGTGTTAAAAATTCAAATTCTTTATTGCTTGTTAGAATGTATTCAGATAAGTTTTGATGTTGACGCATCAACTTGCCAAGATAGCGATACATTTCTTCAACTTCTTCTCTATCCCCGATACGTTCACCATATGGCGGGTTGCCGATTAGTGCAATCGGTTGATTAGTATGGATATCTAATGTGTTAACATCTTTAACGCCGAATTGAATGACTTCACTCAAGCCAACTTCTTCAGCGTTACGTATCGCAATCTCTACCATATCTGGATCGATATCATAAGCATATACTTCAACTTCTTTATCGTAATCTGCTTGTTGATCAGCTTCATCACGTAATTGTTCATACAGATTATCAGGCATGATATCCCATTGTTCTGAAACAAATGAACGGTTGAAGCCAGGTGCAATATTTTGAGCAATTAAACATGCTTCAATCGCAATCGTACCTGAACCGCAAAACGGATCGATTAATGGTGTATTGCCATCCCAGTTCGCTAAGCGAATCAGCGCAGCAGCCAATGTTTCTTTAATCGGTGCTTCTCCTTGCGCCAGTCTGTAGCCACGTTTGTTTAAACCTGAACCAGAAGTATCAATCGTTAAGAGTGCTTCATCTTTATGAATCGCTACTTCTAAAGGATATTTGCTTCCTGTTTCTTCTAACCATCCTTTATGTGAATAAGCATCTTTTAAACGTTCGACGATTGCTTTTTTAACAATGGCTTGAACATCAGGGACACTGTGAAGCGTAGATTTGACACTTCGGCCTTGTACCGGGAAGTTCCCATCTTCTGTAATGATTGTTTCCCAAGGCAATGCTTTGGTTTGTTCGAATAAATCTTCGAATGTTGTTGCTTTAAAACGGCCCATCACTAAACGTACTCTGTCAGCAGTACGCAGCCATAAATTACATTTGGCAATCGCAGTTTCATCGCCCTCGAAGAAAATTCTTCCGTTTTCCACTGTTGTTTCGTAGCCTAGTGCATTGACTTCTTTTGCGACGACAGCTTCAAGTCCCATCGGACATACGGCTAATAATTGATACATATGCGTTGACCTTCCTTCTATTTTTGTTGATTTACTTTATTATTGTAGCAAATTTTGATGCGGTAATATATGAGTAGTCAAAGAGTTTACAAAATAAAAAAGCTCTCCAATCTGGAGAGCTGAACTAGTGAGGATATTTCTATAAGCCATGTTCTGTACCTTAGTACTGCTGACGTGCACTAGTAGTCACTCGTACGCCGGTGGTAACCATCTGTCTGGAATAAGTATTTACGCATACCTATTCCCTCATTTATACGTTGAATTCCGCTAAATAAGTGCTCCTACCAAATTTGGATTGCTCACTCGAGGGGTTTACCGCGTTCCACCCTTTACATTTCTGTAAAGGCTCCGTCACTGTGGCACTTTCAAGCTACTTTAATCATATCTGAAAGACTTAGATTATTTCACTGCCGTCTTATAGCCTTGACTTATTGTTTCATCAAGCACGAACACTACAATCATCTCAGATTGTGTGAGCATGGACTTTCCTCTATATTGCTATAGCGATTACCCGAAATATCACTTCTTAAAATTATAGCATGGTTCTTCATCTATGGTAAAGCTAATAAAAAAAGCTCAACTTTTCAGATTTCGAACCATATACTAGAATTTACTATTTTCCAAATACTGCTTTTTCTAAGTTAGAGATACGTTTAAGAATATCTACGTTATTAGTACTTGTGTTTGAAGAAAAGCTTTTGTTTTCTTGTGGTCTAGAAGTTGCTACACGTAAACGTAACTCTTCAAGTTCTTTTTTTAACTTATGATTTTCTTCATTTAGTTTAACGACTTCATTATTCATGTCTGCCATTTTCTGATAGTCTGCGATGATGTCATCTAAAAATGCATCTACTTCTTCCCTTCTATAGCCGCGTGCAAGGGTTTTTTCGAAGTCTTTCTCATAAATATCTTTTGCTGATAATTTTAAAGATACATCTGCCATTTTTTCTCCACCTCATTCGAAACTTTCTTCAGACCACTGTATATCACTGATGAATGTATTGATTTCATCAAACGTTACAACATCATAAGTATAGTTTGTTTGTTCTGCAAAATCAACTAACATCTTTTTAAAGAATTTTGGACTTGCTTCTTGTTCTTCATCATATATTAAAACAGTCATATCAGTATGGTCTAAAATAAATTGATCTGTTTGTTTGAATTGAAAAGGTCCTTCATAGGGTGCATGATGTACTGAATCATGAAAATCAGCATGATCAATCAATTGTTGATACTTCAGCTGATTTTGTTCGTTCCAACGCTCGGTATGATTTTGAAACGGTGTAATCACTCCGAGTTTTAATTCAGGATACTCTGATTGTAGTTCAAATACAACATCAGCTGTCCACATTTCAATTCCTAATTGTCCTTGTATCAATACCCATTCTAAACCTTCCTCAATCAAGTTTTGCAATTTATTTTTTATGAATAATTTAAGGTATTTTACTTCCGGTGCATCATCCTTAAATATATTTAATTCATAGGATTTATAGCCGGTGACATATGCTGTTTTAACCATACTGTGTTTCACTTTCCTTTATATAGTTTAAGTCATAGTTCACACTTTTTAGTTTATCCATAAAGAGTTTACGGCTTGCTGAAGCATAATGGCATTCAACTGAAAGCCGTTCCAAGTTTTCTTTCATCATTTGATACTTCAACTGGTTCATATATGGAAGCGCAACAATATTTTCAGTATACCCATCCAACTGATTTAATAAGTGATCCATTTCATACGCAAAAGGCATCACATCATTTTTAAAATCATACATTTTACCTTCTCTTGCATCTTCATATCTTTGTTTTATAGTATGTGTTTGCTCTATTAATGTTGAAATTATGGTATACAATTTCATTCCGCCTCCTTCACATTTAAATTATCATATAATCTTAAGTACGTCATTTCAGAAAACCTGTCAATCCCTATGATATAAGGGTTCAATATTGTTAAATCGCCTGATTAACGTTAAAATAAATGACATATACACAAACTAATTTTTTCGTAAATACTTATACAAAGATGATGCGGCAGACTTTCTATTGAAATAAGCATAGAGTGTTTGCATCTCACTGTAAGTTGTGTATAATTATTACGGTTTAAAAACCTGTTGGTGTGGTGAAACAAATGAATTATCCAAATGGTAAACCATTTAATAGAAATAAGACTAAAGTTGGACGCACAAACCCGCTGGATTCAAGTAAAATCAAGTATGGCGGACGTGGGATGACTTTAGAAAAGGAAATCGAATTATCAAACGATTACTACCTTTCTACAGGTAAAGCAGTAATACACAAAAAACCGACACCCGTTCAAATCGTAAATGTTTCTTATCCAAAGCGTAGTAAAGCTGTGATTAAAGAAGCATATTTCCGCACCCCATCTACAACTGATTATAACGGCATTTATAATGGTCGTTATATTGATTTTGAAGCGAAAGAAACACAAAGCACGACGTCTTTTCCATTACAAAATATTCACGAACACCAAGTTGCGCATATGAAATCATGCTATGAACAAAACGGAATCGTATTTCTTTTAATTCGTTTTAAAGCATTAGATGAAGTTTATATGCTGCCTTATCGTTCCTTTGAAGATTTTTGGCAAAGACATCAAAATAACATCAGAAAATCAATTACAGTTGAAGAAATAAGAAAAAATGGTTACCATATTCCTTATCAGTATCAACCACGATTGAATTACCTCAAAGCCGTTGATAAGTTGATATTAGATGAAAGTGAGGACCGCGTATGACGGAAAGAAAGAAGACTTCCAATTCTAAGAATGGCAAGTCTGGTAAAAAACAGAATAGGAATATTAAGAGGACAATTATTAAGATTATTGGCTTCATTTTAATTGCATTTATTGTCTTAGCCTTAGTTGGTGTTCTTTTATTCGCTTATTATGCTTGGAAAGCGCCAGCGTTTTCTGATGCGAAATTAAAAGACCCTATACCAGCCAAGATTTATGATAAAGATGGCAAGTTAGTCAAAACGCTTGATAACGGTCAAAGACGTGCACACGTGGACTTAAAAGATGTTCCGCAAAACATGAAAGATGCTGTCCTAGCTACTGAAGATAACCGTTTCTATAAGCATGGTGCTTTAGACTATAAACGTTTATTCGGTGCAGTCGGCAAAAACATTACAGGCGGTTTCGGTTCACAAGGTGCCTCAACTTTAACGCAACAAGTTGTTAAACGTTCATTCTTGACTGATCAAAAGTCAATTGGCCGTAAAGCACAAGAAGCATACTTATCTTATCGTTTAGAACAAGAGTACAGTAAAGATGAGATTTTCCAAATCTACTTAAACAAAATTTACTACTCTGACGGCGTTTATGGGATTAAAGCAGCTGCTAAATATTACTTCAATAAAGATTTGAAAGATTTAAATTTAGCTGAGGAAGCGTACTTAGCTGGTTTACCGCAAGTACCAAACTTATACAATGTGTATGATAATCCTAAAGAAGCGGAATCTCGTAAAGATACTGTATTATACTTAATGCATTATCATAAACGTATTTCTGAACAAGATATGAAAAAAGCGCAAGATACACCAATTCAGAAGAACTTAGTGAAACGTAGCGCTGATGACCGTGCAATCAAGCCGGATAATGCTGATCCTGAGTATAACTCTTATGTGAACTTTGTTAAATCTGAGTTGATGGCACATCCTGAGTTCCAAGACAAAAACCTTGGTGAACTCATGAATAGTGGTATTAAGATTTATACTAATATGGATGCTGGTGTTCAAAAAGCATTACAAAACCGTATCGATAACGGCAATTATTATAAGAACGAAGATCAACAAGTCGGTTCAACAATTGTTGACAGTAAGAGCGGTGGATTAGTCGCAATTTCAGGCGGCAGACACTTTAAAGATGTCGTCGACCGAAACCAAGCAACAGATGCCCACCCTACTGGTTCTTCATTAAAACCGTTCTTAGCATATGGACCTGCCATTGAAAACATGCAATGGGCGACAAACCATGAACTTCAAGATGAATCAGAATACATGGTTGATGGTACAACATTTAGAAACTATGATACGAAGAGTCATGGTAATGTCACACTTTATGATGCATTACGTCAAAGTTTCAACATTCCAGCATTAAAAGCTTGGCAACAAACCAAACAAGATGCTGGTCAAGATGCACCTAAGAAATTTGCAGATAAAGTCGGCTTGAAATACGAAGGCGAAATTGGTCCATCTGAAGTACTTGGTGGTTCATCATCTGAATTCTCACCTACTGATTTAGCTTCTGCATTTGCAACATTAGCTAACGGCGGTGAATATAATCAAGCACATGGTATCTCTAAAGTGGTTGACCAAGATGGCAATACGACTGAATTTGATCACAAACATCACAGAGCAATGCATGACTACACAGCATACATGCTTTCAGAAGTACTGAAAGGTACATTTGAAGCTTGGGGTTCTGCATATGGTCATGGCGTATCTGGTGTTAACTTAGCAGCCAAAACTGGTACAGGTACTTATGGTTCAGAAACTTACCAACAATACAACTTACCTGATAATGCAGCGAAAGATGTATGGATTAATGGTTTCACACCTAAATACTCAATGTCAGTTTGGATGGGCTTCAATAAAGTTAAACAATATGGTCAAAACTCATTCGTTGGACATAACGAACAAGAATATCCACAATACTTGCTTGAAGATGTTATGTCAGACATCAGTCCAAGAGATGGAGAAGATTTCCAACGTCCTGGTTCAGTTAACGGATCAAGCAAATCTGACTTATACGTTGCTAGCAACCCTGACCACAATACAACTAACCGTAAAGTAAATGCTAATGGTTCAACTGAAGGTGGCAGCAGTAATAACAGACAACAAGGTTCAAACAACAGAAGCCAAAACTTTGGTAACAATAACCAACAAGGTCAAGGCAACAACCAACAAGGACAAGGCAATAATCAACAAGGCGATAATCAAAATGGCAATGCTCTATCAAGATTCTTTAATCTTCATGCCATTTTCAACAACAAAGCTTCATAAATTATAAAAGTGCAGTAGCTCAGTTTTCTGAGCACTGCACTTTTTCTATACATACACAATATTAAGAGGACATGTTTGAACCGAAATCAAACATGTCCTCTATTTTTTATTCACGCGTTACTTATGAACGATTTTGATGTGATTGTCTAGCTTTATAAGCAGCATTCATTTTAATTAATTCGCTGATGAGTGTTTTCATTTGGCGATAACCCATAAAATGATGTTTACGTTGATGGATATAATCAAAGCGTTCTTGGAAATTAATCGGCACGACATGATACGTATCTAACTGATCATAATTAATCGTTTCAATCTGATTAATTTGACAAAAATAGCTTTCAATTAAAGCTAAATATTCATCAAGTAATGTCTTACCTTGTTCTGATGTCAATTGCTTCTGTTTAGCGTAGACATCGATTTGATTTTCTAAAGCTTCGAAATCAGATTTTGTAATCAAAGAATCACCTCTTATGCTTGAGCTTCTTTTCTCAATTTTTCACGATAGCGTTTTTGCCCTTCTCTACAGTCGTCGAATAAAGGACAAACATCACACTTAGGTGCACGTGCTAAACAATGATAACGTCCAAAGAAAATTAATTGATGAT
This sequence comes from Staphylococcus simulans, assembly GCF_047037175.1. GTDB lineage: Bacteria > Bacillota > Bacilli > Staphylococcales > Staphylococcaceae > Staphylococcus > Staphylococcus simulans_C. The sequence goes on from NZ_CP178241.1 coordinate 622,788, forward strand.
GACTTTGATTCCATCTTTCCTTTGGAATAATCGAACATAGACGGTCTTCTACCTCTTTAACACTATCTTTCCAACGATTAATGCCTAATCTTTTGGAAACACGTTCTACGTGTGTATCTACCGCAAGTGCTGGTACGCCGAATGCGACACTTAATACCACATTCGCAGTTTTTCTACCGACTCCGGCAAGGCTCTCTAAATCAGTTCGGTTATTAGGAATCTTGCCATCAAATTTATCAAGTAATGAACGGCAGAGCTTTTGAATATTCTTAGCTTTATTACGATATAAACCAATGGAACGGATATCTTGCTGTAATTCTTCTAAACTGACATCCAAGTAATCTTGCGGCGTTTTATACTTTTTAAAGAGTTCTCGTGTTACTTTATTGACTAAAACGTCTGTACATTGAGCTGACAATAATACCGCAATCGTTAATTCGAAAGGATTATCATGTTTAAGCTCACATTCTGCATCTGGAAACATTTCGTCAATCACATCTATCATACTTAATGCTTTTTTCTTACTTAACATTATGTTTCCTCCTGATTCAACCAGTCAAATTTAGGAATACTTTTGACAGTATGCTTCATTTGCGGTGCATGGTATTGGTCACTGATTTTTTTAGAGTCTTCTACTGTTTTGACATTGTTTTTCTTCCAATTTAATAGAATTCTGTCAATATATTTAAAGCTCATTTTTTCTTGGCTCAATGCCTCATTTACGGCTGCTTGAATTACTGAAATATCATGATGGTCTACGTCAATCCATTGATTTAAAGTATCAATTTCTATCGGTGATAGAGGACGGCCAAATGCACTTTCAATCATTCTGAATAATGATTTGAAGGATGCTTGGTTATTAAGTTCGCGTTGTTCTGTTTCTTGAGCTTGTATGATTTTACTGAAAGATTGATAGAATCCATCTAAATTCATAAACTCCGCAAAACGACCTTCTTCATCTTTTTGGACGGTAAGATCCAATAAATCCAGTTGAATCAAACGCTGAATGACACCTGTCACTTCACGTTCTTTCATGGTCGTCCCTTTACTAAGATAAGAGATAGAAGGTTGTTTATTAGAATGTTCATATTCATAAATCAATTTCAGTAAAATGATTAAATCACTTTCCGATAATTCCATGTCAGCATAATGATCGAGCAATTCTCTTCTAATAACAACTGGACGTTTTCTAAGAAATTCTATATCCAAAGTGACCCTCCTTTTTTGATACTTTACCTATTGAAATGGTCCAGTCATCGTTTGCACACATGACTGGACCCATTTATTTTACATTCAAATCATAGCATTGTTTATGGATATAAACGGTTTAATAAACGTGGGAACGGTGCTGTTTCTCTGACGTGTTCTACACCAGAAATCCATGCTACTGTTCGTTCTAAACCAAGACCGAAGCCGCTGTGTGGTACTGAACCATAACGACGTAAGTCTAAATAGTATTCGTAACTTTCTTTGTCTAAACCATGCTCTTCGATACGAGACTCTAATAGTTCTAAGTCATTAATACGTTCAGAACCGCCGATAATTTCTCCATAACCTTCAGGTGCAATTAAATCTGCACATAAGACAGTTTCTTCATTATCTGGGTTCGGCTGCATATAGAATGGTTTGATTTTTGTAGGATAATTAGTGATAAATACTGGTAAATCATAATGGTTTGCGATTGCTGTTTCGTGCGGTGCACCAAAGTCTTCGCCCCATTCAATATCATCGAAACCTTCTTGTTTTAAGAAGTCAATCGCATCGTCATATGAGATACGTGGGAATGGTGTTTTCACTTTTTCAAGTTTAGAAGTGTCTCTTTCTAAGATTTTAAGTTCAATTTCACAATTTTTAAGTACTGATTGTACAACATGAGCAACATATTGTTCTTGTGCTTCTAAACTGTCTTCGTGGTTATAGAACGCCATTTCGCCTTCAATCATCCAGAATTCGATTAAATGACGGCGTGTTTTAGATTTCTCAGCACGGAATGTCGGACCGAATGAGAATACTTTACCATATGCCATCGCAGCAGCTTCTAAATAAAGTTGACCACTTTGAGATAAGAAGGCATCTTCATCGAAATATTTAGTATGGAATAATTCGCTTGTACCTTCAGGTGCACTTGCTGTTAAAATTGGCGGATCAATTTTAACGTATCCATTATCATGGAAGAATTCGTAAGTGGCACGAATAATTTCATTACGGATTTTCATTACCGCATGTTGTTTTTTAGAACGTAACCATAAATGACGGTGATCCATTAAGAATTCTGTACCGTGATTTTTTGGTGTAATCGGATAATCATGCGCTTCTTGAATCACATCAATTGATTTCACTTGCATTTCATAACCTAAATCAGAACGATTATCTTCAGTGATTGTACCCGTAATGTACATTGATGATTCTTGCGTCAAATTTTTAGCTGTCGCAAAAGTATCTTCATCAACTTCTGATTTCACTACGACACCTTGCATGAATCCAGTTCCGTCACGTAATTGCAAGAATGCAATTTTACCGCTAGAACGTTTGTTTTGAAGCCAAGCGCCAATTGTGACTTCTTGACCAATGTAGTTCTTTGCTTCTTTGATTGTAGTCTTCATTATTCAAACTCCTATACTTCTTTTTGACATTTATTAGAGAATTAATGAGTGCTCGAAACCTCTCAATAAATCAAGTTGCTTTGAGCATTTTCTTAACTGTTAACCCGTATACATTTTATCAAATAAATGCATTTTCTTCTAGTTGATAAACTCTATTGCGTCGTTAATCGCTTTAATATCTTACTAAATTTCTGCAAGTCACCAATTTGTTGATTGAATGCTTGTAATGTATGCATAAAGAAATGCTGATAGTTGCTTTTAATTAAGCGATCATCAAATGACACAATAATCCCTTTATCATTTTCGTTACGAATCAAACGACCTAAGCCTTGTCTGAAGCGGACAACCGCATCTGGTAAGACATAGTCTTTAAAGGTTGATACAAATTCTGAATCCATCAACCAATATTTTGTATTGTTTTGATTCATGAACGGCAATTTCGCAATCATAACACATTTGATGCCATCGCCTTGGAAGTCGAAGCCTTCGAAGAAAGTTCCTGTTCCTAATAAGATGGCTTTATCAAAGCTATTGAATTGTTGGGCAATTTTGTAGTTTTGACTATTGTTTTGCTGAGATAAGATAATATAATCATCAAAATCAGGCAAGTCATTTAATAGTTCTTGGACGTGGTACATCATTTTGTAGCTTGTAAACAGGACTAAACATTTGGATTCTGTCATATTTACATATTCAGTGATATAGCTGACAATCGCATGTTCATACTTTTCAACATCACGAAAATGATAAGGTTCCACATCATCCGGAATAAATATCGTTGCTTTATTTTGATTATCTACGACATCATCTATGATATACGTTTTGAATTCAGCATCTTGGTTGAACCATTTTTTATAGGCTTCAAATGAACCGTTAAATGTTAACGTTCCTGAAATAAAGGTTAATGCGTTAAATTTATCTAAGATTTGATGAGAAAGTATATCTTTAACTTTATAATCTTTGACGTAAATCGTAATCGTAGATTTCTGTTCTAGATTTTTAATAGATAAAAAGCATGTATGATCTGATTTTAAACTTTGTTCAATCGCACGGAAATGGTCATTGATGTACAGTAAATGCTTACGAATTGATTTAATGGTTTTATGACTCATCCCATTAAAGTATTCTAAGGTTAAATTCAACTTATGAATGATTTCGTGAATATCTTTTAGAATCGGCGCTTTATCAAATTGATTTACAAAGTGTATCTTATGGTTATCATCATCATGAATGGTAGATTCATGGATAATATCAAAAATGGTTGTGAATAATTGTTCGTTCAATTCATGGATATCATTGACTGCCGTTTTTAAACCGAATACATCAATTGGCGGAATATCTAATTTTTCAAGTATACGTTTTTGTTCAAGTCGGTCGACTGCTTTTAATAACTTCTCATTTTCAGTTTTACCAATTAAGCCAAGTTGATATTTGATATCTGAATAGCTGAGTTCGTTTGTGACTTGGTCTAAAGCATAATCAGGCAAACGATGCGCCTCATCAATAATACAGTCTTCGAATAATTGATAAATACTGTTCTCTTGAGAAGCATGAATTAAATGTGCATGGTTCGTAATACCAATTTGAATATTTTGTGCGTTACGTTTTAAGAAATTATAGTAATGAATATCATGACGGACTGGTACATAAGTTTCAGCCTTTTGTTCTAGATACATTTTTTGTCCGCCTTTTAGATTCAACTCTTGAATATCCCCTGTCTCTGTATGGGTAATCCAAATTAACAACTGCATTTTAAGCAATGTGACATCATAATTTTGTGTTTCATCTTTTAGAATCTGGCTGATGAGACCTAAAGAGATATATTCACGTTTACTTTTGATAATGGCCGCATTAATACGGTAGCCTAGTACTTTTTCTAAAGTTGGAATTTCATGTTCTAACAACTGATTTTGTAGTAATTTGGTATTTGTTGAAATCATGACATGCTGTTTTGTTTCAATGTTATACATTAAGGCTGCGATTAAATAAGCAATAGATTTTCCTGAGCCTAAAGGGGCTTCTATCAATGCTTTATCATTATGCATCAGTTGGTCTAAAATAATTTCTGTTAAATATAGTTGTTTAGGTCGATATGTGAAGCCTAAAGCATCGATGACTTTTTTATAAAAATCTTCGGTTGAACCTTCGAAATCAATGGATGGTGCTTTGAAATCCACTTGTTTTCTATAAGTAATCTGTTCAAATTGTGCGTATTGGGGATCTAATGGTTGATCACCATGATGGCGCACCATTTCAAACAAAACGTCATGTAATTGATATTTTAAATTTTTACTTAAATAATAAAGCTGCTTCAATGTATCTGTCGGTAAATCATTTAATACATTGAAAGCTTTAATCATTAGTTTTGCAGTGGTAGCCGCATCTTCATCAGCACGATGTGCATTATTCAATGGAATATGATGCTTTTCTGCTAACTCACTTAACTGATAGCTTTTATCTGTTGGAAATGCAATCTTAAATAATTCAACCGTATCAATTGTTTTTCTAGGATGATACGTAATATTACATTTTCGAAATGCATTTTTTAAGAAGTTCAAATCAAAAGAGACATTATGTGCGACAAACACACAGTCTTTTAAAACTTCATATATTTCATCTGCTACTTCATGAAAGTAAGGCGCTTGTGTTAACATAGCGTCTTCGATGGATGTGAGTGCCTGGATGAAAGGCGGAATTTCTAGGTCTGTCTTTATTAAAGAGTGGTATGAACCAACAACTTCGTAATTACGTACAAATGTAATACCAATTTGAATAATTTCATCATGATCTTTTTGGTTGCCTGTTGTTTCTAAATCTACCACTGCATATGTGGTTTGACTCACACGATCGCCTCCTTTCTATAAATCTATATCTGCACTCATTAAACGATGATTTTTGCCTTCTTCATCAACGACTAATAAGAAACCATCTTTATCAATATCGATAGCTTGACCATTGAATTGTTCATCATTCTCTGTGAATTTTAAAGTTCTATGCCAAATATTGGAATGTGTTCTATATTCATCTCTAATGGATTCAAACGGCACAGTTAAAAACTGAATATAACGCTTTTTCATGTTTTTCAATAATGTATCTAAAAATGCATAACGATCTATATTTTGATCTGCATGTTCAAAAATACTGGTTGCACGATTTGCAATGTCTTCTGGAAATTCATCTGCATGTTGATTCATATTAATACCGATACCGCAGATAACAGCTTCTATACCATCACTGTTTGCGGACATTTCAGTTAAGAATCCACATACTTTTTTTGAACCAATGTAAATATCATTTGGCCATTTGATTTCGACTTTATCTTTCGAAAAAGGTTGAATGGATTCTCTGATAGCTAGTGCCATAAATAAATTGAATGTTGTAATGAGAGAAAAAGGTACTTTTGGACGGAATACGGCACTCATCCAAAGGCCTTTCCCTTTTGCTGAATCCCAAAATCGATTAAAACGGCCACGGCCTTTGGTTTGTTCATTACTTAACACCAACATCGCCTTTTGATGGCCAACCATTTTTTGTTTTGCTGCTAATTGTGTCGAATCAATCGTATCATAAACATAGACATCATCGAAAAATCCTTGTACATGTACAATTTGTTCTACAATTCCAGGATACCATGTGTCTGCAAGGCGTTCTAATTGATGGCCTCTATGATTGACAGAGTGAATGACACACCCTTCTGCTTTTAATTGATCTATAATTTTTTTGACTGCAGTTCTAGAAATTTGTAACTGTTCTGCAATCATTTGACCAGAGATATACTCTGGTTGATTGTCGTATAACATTTTAACGACATCTTGACTGTATTTAGACATTTGCTTTCACCCATTTTATGATTTCACTTTGTTCATTTTGCAACTCATGATTGATAATGGCACATTCTATGTTTCTAAGTACGTCTTTTAACCATGGGCCGCCTTTTCGATTTAATGTTTCTAATATGATTTTACCATTGATAGCGATGTCACTTCTCTTGGAAATCACTAAGTCATTGTAAATTGCTTTAATTGATGTTTGATTGACGATTAAAGGATGCCCTGTGGAAATGTGATTTTTATTTAACGTTTCATGCATCGTCAATATATAAGATAGTACAGGTAAGCCATAGTCGTAAACTAAAAGACGCAGTGCTTTCTTCTCTGATAGCGTTTCAAGTTTATCAAACAGCATATCGTACATTTTAACTGTCTTTTTCATCTCATTACTAATTTTTAAGTCAGCTAATGCACCATTTGTGTTGGGCTGCTTATACATCATTATCGCAAGCAGTAACTCTAAAGAGATGGGTTCATCAATGTGAATGTGATCCATCTGATAATCTTTGAAAAATGGTACATAGTCAAAAAAGTGCAACTCTAAAAGTAATGGATAAACTTGCGCAACGTGTTTACCTGCTAATAACTTTGTTAGTTCTACAATAATTCTCTCAATAGATAAATACGCAGTATCAGCCATGCGTTGTTTCATTGCTTTGTATGTGTTTGTTTCTATTTCAAAGCCCAATTGCGATTTAAAGCGTAAGCCTCGCAAAATGCGCAACGCATCCTCTGTGAAACGCTCTTCTGCAGGCCCTACTGTGACAATACGCTTTTGTTTGATGTCTTCATAACCGCCAAAGTAATCTCTAATTGTAAAATCTGTATCCATCGCAATCGCATTCATCGTAAAGTCTCTACGCTCTACATCTTGATATAAATCGCGGACAAAGAAGACTTCGTCTGGACGTCTGTGATCTTTATATTCACCCTCTGCACGATAGGTTGTTACTTCATAATTTTCATTCTGATATACAACATTAATGGTTCCGTGTTCTTTGCCAATTGGAATTGTATGATCAAATATCGCTTCAATTTCATCTGGTGAAGCACTCGTTGTAATATCGATATCATGGATAGGACGGTTCATTAAATAATCACGGACAGAACCCCCAATATAATAGGCTTCAAATCCGTTTTCTTGTATTTGGTTTAAAATTGGTGCAGCTTTTAAAAATAAGTCTTTATTCATGATTTTCCTTCTAACATTTGGTTGTAATAATATTCATATTGATCTGCGATTAATTGAGAGTTGAAACGTTCTGTGACGTCTTTCAACATTTGTTCGCGAATGCGCTGATATAACGTATCATTGGTTAAGAGTTCAATCGCATATTCACTCGCCTTTTCGCTATCGCCAATATCAACAATAAAGCCAGTTTCTTCATGCTTAATCACTTCTTTAATACCGCCAGCTGTTGAACCTATAGGTACAACCCCTGTTTTCATCGCTTCAAGTAAGGTTAAACCAAAGCTTTCCTTTTCACTTAATAAGAGTACTAAATCCGACATTTGGTAAAATTGATTAACAAATTCTTGTTTACCTAAGAACATCACATCATCTTCAATATCCAAGTCTCGTACTAAGCGCTTCATTTCCATGAGTTCAGGACCATCACCCAGTAATAATAATTTAGAAGGAATTTGGTCACGTACTTTTTTAAATGTTTCAATGATGGTATCGATGCGTTTGACTTGTCTGAAGTTTGAAACGTGTATCAATACTTTTTCATCAGGATTAATCCCATAGACTTGTTTTAGCGCATCGTTTCGTTTTGTCGGAAAATCAACTTCTCTGACAAAGTTATAAATCGGTATAATTTCTTTGTTCGTACCGATAATTTCTTGAGTTTGACGTGCTAATGATTGACTTACACTTGTGACTACATCACTATTTTCAATACCGAATTTAATCGCATCTTTAAGTGAATGGTCAAAACCGAGTACAGTAATATCTGTACCATGCAAGGTTGTCATGATTTTGACATCTCTACCTGACATTTGACGACCTAATATTCCACAAATCGCATGAGGTACTGCATAATGCATATGTAAGATATCTAAATCATATTCCCGGATTACAGAGGCAATTTTAGTGCTTAAACTGATATCGTATGGTGGATATTGAAAGACCGCATATTGGTTAACTTCAACTTGATGGAAAGTAATGTTTGGAAGTGGTTTTCGAATACGAAACGGTAAGTTTGAAGTGATAAAGTGGACATCATGCCCTCTTTCAGCTAATGTTATCCCAAGTTCAGTTGCGATAATGCCTGAACCTCCCATAGAAGGATAACAAGTTATTCCTATCTTCATTTCAAACCGACTCTCCTTTATCTCTCTATATAGTTTTATTTTCGTTCAAAACGATTTTTATCTCGTGTATTGAATTTGTGCATTGTTTCATCAAAGCTTTCAGTCATGTCGATATCTAATGAATTCGCTATACATAGTAAGACGAATAAGTTATCGCCGAGTTCAGCTTTAATTGAATTTTCTTCTTCAGTGTCTTTCTTTTTCTTTTCACCGTATACGTGGTTGATTTCTCGCGCAAGTTCCCCGACTTCTTCTGTTAAACGTGCTAAATTAGCAAGGGGTGAGAAATAACCTACTTTAAATTGGCCAATATATTCATCGACTTCTTGTTGCATCTCTGACATTGTTTTCATGCATTTTCAACTCCTTACATCTTATCTCCTAGTATATCTTATATTTTTTTATTATGCATTTTAAGTGCAATCTCAAGTAAATAAAAAAACCTTGCTGAAATAGCAAGGTTTCAATACTTTATTGAATTAATCGCTTGAACGTGCAATTAAGATAAATCTTAATAATTCAGCAACTGCAACAGCTGTAGAAGCTACGTATGTCATTGCTGCGGCACTTAATACTTTACGTGCGTGTTTATATTCTTTGTCATTGACGATTTGTAATGATTTGATATTATTCATCGCACGTTTACTTGCATCAAATTCTACAGGCAATGTAACGATTGAGAACAAGACTGCAAATGCCATTAAGAAAATCCCAATCCATAATGCTGTAGATCCGATTGCCATTTGCATCGACGTTAAGACGATACCTGCCATAATTAAGATGTATGACAAGCTGCTGCCGATATTCGCAAGCGGGAACAATGCGTGTCTGAATCTCAAGTAGAAATAACCTTGAGCGTCTTGAATCGCATGCCCTACTTCGTGTGCTGCAATGGCTGTTGCCGCAACACTTGGACGATTGTAGTTCGCAGGAGATAGACGAATTACTTTTTTAGTCGGGTCATAGTGGTCTGATAAGAAACCTTGACCTTCTAGTACTTCAACATCATTGATACCATTGGCATGTAAAATTTCTTCAGCCACTTCTCGTCCAGTTTTACCACTTGTTGATCTGACTTGTGAATATTTTTCATAATTAGATTTAACTTTATGTTGTGCCCAAAGTGGCAAAATCATTAAAATTGCAAAATAAATTATCATACTTACTAAAGACAAAATGCTCACTCCTTTATAACATTATTTTACTGAGAACGTTAACTTTGGTCAATCAATTTGCGTTGTAACGGGTTCTTTAAATAAAAGTATAAAATTATGCTTATAACACTTAATATAAACGCAATATAAGCTACAAATTCTAGATGTGTGTCGATAAACGGATAGTACGGAAACTGCATAAAAACATAATCAACTAAGTCATTATGGAAAATCCAAATGATTGCGATCAGTCCTGCACCTAAACCTATTTTAAAACGTGGATAAAATAGGATCGCTTCCAGTGCCATAATACCATGTGATACCAATAACATCATACCGCTGATTGTGATTTCATCATATTGATAAAATAATATTAAATTCATGATAACTGCCCAGACACCATATTTAATAAGTGTCATAAATGCTAAAGCTTCAATAATGGCGCTCTGCTTATTCAATAAATAAAGTAATAAAACAATACACAAAAAGAGCGAAGCTGTAGGACTATCTGGAATAAATATCCAATAGTGCCAGGCAGCTTCTTTTAATTGGCTTCCATACCATATGTAACCATAAATTGTACCTAAAATATTACAAACTAACACTAATATAAGAAATGGGCGTGTATATAACGCCCATTTCCACCACTGCGAGATGCTCATAGTTTTCATTCCTTTGTTGGGAAGTTGTAGGATTTCGCTTTAATCGTATTTAATAAGTGCGATAACCGATAGAAATATTCAGAGTCATTGATTTGTAAGCTTAAATCTATTGTATTTTGCAGACGGTGAATCAATGATGATTCTGCTTGTGGTGTCGTAGTGACCGCATGCAAATCATTTAAATGTGACGTATATTCTGGTGAAGTTAATAATTGCGTTAATAATATTTCGTCAATACGTACATCTCTTTTAGGAAGATGGATTTTAAGATCCAACACTGGTTTTTCATATGCGATGAGATGGAAAATCTCATTACTATTATGATATTGCTTATGATCAATTGTCAGTTTAATACCTATAATTGATGTATCATTTACTGCCAGTTCCAGTGTATTTCGTTGCGGTAACGGTGCATCTACAAAATACACATTTTCTAAACGTTGAATGTCAGACTTGATTAAGTTCAATACCCATACGCTGATTCTTGATTTGAACGTATATTGAAAGAGTAAATAATCAATCAAGTTTTTCTTCTGCAGATTTAAACTGTCATAATCTTTCATTACAATTCACCAACACCTTAATCGTATTGCAGTCGTTCGGCTTCTTGCTGCCATTCGTCATTATTCGGATCAAGTTCTAATAGTTTAGGTAATAGTAACTTAGCTTGTTCAATTTGCCCTGTTTCGATAAGGAAGAAGTAATAATCTCCTAAGAAATCTGGATTATTTTCAAATGTCGGATAAGCAAGGTCGAAGAAGTGTTGCGCTTCTTTATCACGTTCTTCTGCGCCTAACGCATAAGCTAAGTTCCACATAAAGCGAGGATCTAAATCGTCCTCACTTGCATATTGCAAGAGTGCGATAATGGATTCATTATCTTCTTTAGTACGGTAATAGCTGCTGAGTTCAATCAATGGTGCTTGATATGCATTATCTACTTCTAATGCATTAAGTAAGAGTTTTACGCCTTTTTCAGCATCACCTTGATCTAACTCTAGTTTACCTGTCGATAACATTAATTCTTTATAGAACGCATTAAGTCTAAGTCCTTCATGACCCACTTCAATGGCAGACTTATACTCTCTTTGTTGTAAATAAAGCTGTTGAAGATAAAAATAGCCTTGGATATAATCAGGGTCTTTTTCTAATAAAGTACGCTTGATTTTGATTGCTTCTTGAACGAGTTCATTTTTCTCATAGGCTAAGGCCTTTTTCATGTAGTCTTCAGGCGTCATATCTTGCTCATGTATGTCATCATATAATTTAATCGCATCATCATAGTTTCCGCTTTGTAACGCACTATCAGCAAGTCGTGCATATAAATTAACACCATTTACCATATATTCTCCAGTTTCTAAAACGGTTTCGTATTCTGCAGATGCACGTAAATATTGGCCATCATAGTACATCAGTTCCGCAAGTGCGAAGTGTAGAACAGGATCGTTAGGTTCTAATTCTATTGCCTCTTGCACTTTATCAATGGCAACTTCTAGCATGTTAATTTGTTGATATAAATCTGCCTCTAACATGAGTCGTTCTGTTGTTAAATCTGCCTGGCTTAAATATTCTAAAGCTTCATCTGTTTTATCCTCGGAAATTAATCCGTCAATAAAGTAGATTAATAATTCAGGTTCATTTGGAAATTTATTGTATAAAGCTCTGAATACTTCTAAACCCTGAGGAGTTAAACCATAGTTATAGAGTGTTTCTCCTAACATGAATAAAGTATCATCATCAGCTGTTGAAATGGCTTGTTCCACTCTGCTATCTAAATTATCTATTTTTTGCAGATGAATATCATCAATTAATTTCTGTGTATCTTCCATACTTTCAAATTATCCTTTCTGTGCTATCGATTTAAGTAAAGGTAAGAACTCTGGGAACGATGTGTTGACTGAATCGAATCGTTTGATATGGAGCGGTTCTTTGCTTAATAAAGAAGCAATTGCTAATGTCATGCCGATACGATGATCAGTGTAAGAGCTTACCTCTGCAGCGTGTTCGAATGTAGATGGATGAATGACAAATCCGTCATTGGTTGGTTGTACTTCAAAACCAAGTAAGCCCAGTTCATCGGAAGTGGTTTCAATACGGTTGGTTTCTTTGTATTTTAATTCTTCGGCATCTTTAATCACACTTGAGCCTTGGGCTTGTGTACATAATAATGCAATCACAGGGATTTCATCAATGGCACGTGTAATTAATTCACCTGATAGGTTTAATGGTTTCAAATCAGATGTGTATTGGATGCGGAGTGAAGCGGTAGGCTCAGCACCTTCTTGTACATTAAATACCTCAATATTCGCATTCATTTTTTGTACAATATCTATGATACCAGAACGTGTTTTGTTCATTCCGACATTATGAATTGTAATATCACTATCAGGTGTAATCAAAGCAGCTACAATAAAGAAAGCTGCTGATGAAATATCACCAGGTACTTTGAAATCTCTGGCTTGAATAGAATCAATCGCTCGTGGCGTTGTTTCAATTGTCATACCTTCTGTTTTAATTGGAATTTGGTAATGTGCAAACATTGTTTCAGTATGGTTGCGTGTTATACCGATTTCTTTAATGATAGAAGGTTCATCAGAAAATAGGCTTGCAAACAGGATTGCACTTTTAACTTGAGCACTTGCTACAGGCATTTTGTAGTCAATGCCTCTAATTTGGCCTTTGCTGATGATTAATGGCGTATAATTGCCTTCAACACCGCGAATCACAGCACCCATCTCAGTTAAAGGATTAATGACTCTGTTCATAGGTCGTTTGCCGATTGATTCATCGCCAGATAAAACAGATTCAATCCCTAATCCGCTTAGTAAGCCTGCCATAATACGTGTTGTAGTGCCTGAATTCCCTGTGTAGAGTGTTTGGTGAGGTGTCACGAATTTCTGATAACCTGGAGAATTTACGATGACTTTATCTTCTTCAACTTTAAATTCTACACCTAATTGACGGAAAATCTGAATGGTGCGTAAACAATCTTCAGCTAACAAAGGCTTATAAATGGTAGATTGTCCTTCAGCTAATGAGCTGAGCATGATTGCACGGTGTGTCATTGATTTATCGCCAGGCACTTCTATTTCACCACGTAAAGGTCCTTGAACATTAATTTCTTCAGTTTTACTCATTCGTTTCACTCACTTTAATAAGTTTTGTAGTTCTTCAAATGCGGTTTGAAGCACACTGTTGTCAACGTGTGCTACCACGGGTTTGCCAATTTCAGATAAGAGTACCATCTGAACGCCGTTTTGATCATTTTTCTTATCTTTTAACATTAAATTTAATAAAGGGTTGAACTCCGGATTTAAGACGACATCAAGCGGATATTCCAATTGCTGCATATAATCGATGAAATGCTGTACATCATAATTTGTACCTAAAATGTGGTTTGCAACGATAAATTGATAAATAATACCAATCATAACGGCGTGACCATGTGGTATTTTCTCATGATATTCAATCGCATGTCCAAAAGTATGACCAAGATTAAGGAATTTACGTTTGCCTTGTTCATGTTCATCAGCAACCACGATATTAAGTTTCGTTTCTATGCCTTTCAATAAGAATTCATCTAAACGATGCAGTTCTGAGAGTGCCGTTTTGTTTGGATATGCAGCTTCAATTTCTGCACGTGCATCTTCTCCGTTTAATAAGGCATGTTTATAGGCCTCAGCGTAGCCGCTACTAATTTCAGTATAAGGTAATGAAGTTAAAAAATCTAAATCATAAATCACTGCTTTTGGACGATGGAATGCGCCAACTAGATTTTTACCTTGCGGCGTATTTATACCTACTTTGCCACCAACGCTTGAATCATGCGCTAATATCGTTGTCGGTACTTGAATGAAATCGACGCCTCGTAATAAGGTTGCGGCGATAAATCCAGCAAAGTCTCCAACTACGCCCCCTCCGATTGCGACAATGCATGTATTACGTGTGATCCCTGTTTCCAACAGTTGTTCAAGTACAGATTCATAAACAGAAAATGATTTGGTTTGTTCACTGCCTTCTACTGTAATCACGTGTGTAATTTGATCAGCATCAACTGCGGATGTTGCTTGTTCAATTTTAGCGGGATGGAAATTTGCTACATTATTATCAACAATAAAAGCGACGTCTCTATATTTTGAAAGATAAGTGTTCAAATGAGTTATTGCATCATGTTGAATGATAATCGGATAGTTATTATCTTGATATGTTGTCATCAGTTGCATCTTAATCACCTTTGATTTTAAAATTCAATGTTGCGTTGTCTGCGTTCTTCTACTTGTGTTTGTAATTGTTCCATATAATTTGATTGGAATTCTTCTAATAATGTCTTTGTAATTTCAAATGCTACCGCATGTTCACATACAATACTAGCTGCAGGTACAGCACAGCTGTCTGAACGTTCAATCGTAGCCTTAAATGGTTCTTTTGTGTCGATATCAACGGATGCTAAAGGTTTATACAATGTTGGGATAGGTTTCATGACACCATTCACAACAATTGGCATTCCATTACTCATGCCGCCTTCTAAACCGCCTAAATGATTAGAAGCACGCGTATAGCCAGTTTCCTCATTGTATAGTATTGGATCTTGAATTTGACTGCCTGGTTTTTCTGCAGCTTTAAATCCTTCTCCAAAGCTGACACCTTTAAAGGCATTAATACCGACTACACCTTGAGCGATTCTGCCGTCTAATTTGCGATCATAATGTACATAACTGCCAACTCCGACAGGCATATGATCAACAATAACTTGGACTACTCCGCCTAATGAATCGCCATCTTTTTTTGCTTGATCAATTTTGTCTCTGATTGCTTGTGCTTTCTCTTCGTTAATGACACGTACATCATTGCTGTCCTCATGTGATTTAATTGTTTCTAAATCATATTCTGCATCATCTTTAATACCGCCTATTTCAACAACACGGCTGTAAACATCAATGCCTAATTGTTTTAATAAAATTTTACATAAAGCACCGACAGCTACCCTAGCAGCTGTTTCTCGTGCTGATGAGCGTTCTAAGACGTTTCTTAAATCACGGTGATTATATTTAATACCGCCGACCAAATCTGCGTGACCAGGTCTTGGTTTAGAAATTGTACGTTTCATCTGTTCTTGTTCTTCTTCAGAAATAGGAGCAACACCCATAATATTTCTCCAATGCGTAAAGTCATCGTTAGTTACGACAATGGTAATCGGACTTCCTAATGTATAACCATTACGTACACCTGATACAATCTCTACAGCATCTTTCTCAATTTTCATGCGACGGCCACGACCATAACCGCCTTGACGTTTAAACATTTCTACGTTGATATCTTCAGCAGTTACTGCTAAGTTAGCGGGTACACCTTCAACAATTACAGTCAGTTGTGGTCCGTGGGATTCTCCAGAAGTTAAAAATCTCATTATGCAATCACTCCATTTCAAATTGGTAATATTAAGTATACCTATTATCATAGCACACGTGAAATATGGACAGAAACAATTAAAATGATTTAATTGTAAAATTTTTCTGACTATTCAAGCGGATAAAAATAAACCAGACTGAATCAATGATTCAATCTGGTTTACATTGGATAAAATGAATTTAATTTGTATACTTTATATTATTATTCGTATAACCATGCTTCATTGTTGGCTGTGTAAACACTTAGTTCATTAGGTTCGAACCATAGGCTGATTTCTCTTTTCGCAGATTCTACTGAATCTGAACCATGAATAACGTTTCTGCCTACAGTTAAGCCTAGGTCGCCTCTGATCGTACCTGGCGCTGCTTCAGTTGGATTTGTTTTACCAATCATATTTCTTGTTACTTCTACTACGTTTTCACCTTCTACTACCATCGCAAAAACTGGTGCTGAAGTGATGAATGAAACAAGACCTTCGTAGAATGGTTTATCAGCATGCTCACCATAATGTGTTTCTGCTAATTCTTTGGAAACAGTCATAAATTTACCGCCAACGAGTTTTAATCCTTTTTTCTCTAAACGAGTGATGATTTCTCCAACAATATTACGTTGAACACCATCTGGTTTAATCATTAGAAAAGTTCTTTCCATTTCGCAAATCCTCCTGAAAATAGATGTGTATTTTATGAATCTAAATAAATACATTTTTAGTTTAACAGTTTATTTAAGCGCTTTCAATATTTTGAGATATGTTTTTTTATACATTTCTTGATTCCATGCGCTTAATGAGTTTTTTAAACCAAGTTGTAGCTGCATTTTCTTCTAATTCATCTAATAAATGAATTGCTTTTTGCAAATAACGTCTGCTTATTTGTTTTGATTGTTCAATACTTTCTGATTGTCTAATATAGTTAACGCAATAAGCGAAATCTTCTTTAGGGCTATTAGGTTGCAAGGCATCAATTTTCCCTTTGAATTCTGGATTGTTTCTAATCTCTAAAAGTACAGGTAATGTAATGTGGCCATTCATTAAGTCACTGCCTACCGGCTTGCCTAATTGTTTTTCAGTACTTGTGAAATCTAAAATATCATCGACAATTTGGAAACTCATGCCAATATAATGCCCGATTCTTTTCATACTATTCGCAGTTCTATCATCTGCGTGTGCAGAAAGTGCCCCTAGTTCAGTTGCTAACTGAATCAATAAAGCCGTTTTACGATTAATTCGACGTAAATAATTTGTAATAGGTTGATTGGTGTTGAATTGATCTTGGAACTGGAAGAGTTCCCCACGGCATACATCTACAATAGCATGCGATAAAATCGTATGTATTCTTTTGTCTTCAATGGATGCAATGTGTTTAAGCGCTAAAGCTAATAAGTAATTGCCTGTTAAGATTGCAGTATCTTGATTCCATTTTTTACTGATTGTTAAACGCCCTCTGCGTTTATCGCTTTTATCAATGACATCATCATGAACTAATGTAGCCATGTGAATCAATTCTAATGAAACAGCAATTTTATATGTGTCTTTGTTTCTTGGTGAATCCCCGTATTCACTGCTTAGAATAACAAAAGATGGACGTACACGCTTACCTCCAGATGAAAGTAAGTGATGTGCTGCCTCCTCTAATACAACATTATTGCTTTTGATTGTGTCTTTAAGTTGTCTTTCAATTTTTTTAATTTCTCTATTAATGTTCAGCTTATCCACATTAATCACCTTTTGCTGTTTCTTTTTCCTTATACCCTAAATGCATTGCGGCAACTCCGCCAGTGAAACTTTTAACTTCGATATCTCTGAATCCTGCTAATTGGAACAGTGCCTTTAATTCATCGCGATCTGGGAAATTAAAAGCTGACTGTTGCAGCCATTCATATTCTTCTTTAGATTTAGCAAAGAACTTACCAAAAATCGGCATTACAAATTTAAAATATAATTGGTAAAGTTGTTTGAAAACTGGAATTGTAGGTTGGCTAGTTTCTAAGCAGACGACCATACCGCCTGGTTTCAATACACGATTCATTTCTTTAAGCGCAATAATATAACCGGGTATATTTCTTAAACCAAAACCAATTGTTACATAATCAAATTCATTATCATCAAAAGGTAATTCCATCGCATCGCCTTGAACAAGTTGAATGTTCGCCATATTTTTTGTTTTTTCTTCTCCGACTTTCAGCATGTTTTCACTGAAATCTAGGCCAATGACTTCACCTGTAGGACCGACAGCCTTGCTTAACGAAATTGTCCAATCAGCAGTACCGCAACAAACATCTAATGCTTTACTGCCAGGTTTAACCTGCATCGATTTCATGACACGTTTGCGCCATACTTTGTGTTGTTCAAAGCTGATAATATTATTTAATCGATCATATTTAGTGGAAATGTTTTGAAAGACTTTATGAACTTTTTCTTTGTCTGCTTTATTTTTAGCCATATATATTACCTCTACTTTATTTATTATTGCTGCACAATTCTTCAAAAATAGCTTCGAGTTCTGTTGTACTATAGTCTTTAAGATACGCTGGATGATGTTCTGAAGCATATCTAATCAAACTATGCTTCGCTGCATCTAATTCAGAACTTGGATTGAAATGATCAATGGTGATTTCAGGGAAGATTGTTTCAATGTATTGAATTGCGTCTTTTATCGCATCATGAGTAAGCGCTTTGTAATGCAAAGCGGTTTTTAATTCGTTAACTTTAATGATTGCATTGCTCATAGCTTCTAGATATTCTGAATCATTGATAGTTGCAGTCAATGTATAAAAATGGGCACTGATTAAATCCCCTATCAGTATCTCATTTTTAGAAAGATGACTGCTCGTAATGGAATCAAGATGACTCATGGATGTATCAATTGCGA
This sequence comes from Staphylococcus simulans, assembly GCF_047037175.1. Lineage (GTDB taxonomy): Bacteria > Bacillota > Bacilli > Staphylococcales > Staphylococcaceae > Staphylococcus > Staphylococcus simulans_C. Next base: position 641,631 of record NZ_CP178241.1, read on the forward strand.
GACACGCTATTTTTGCTTCAGGCAAAATCTGCTGTGCATCAAGTACATGAGCCAATTGATGATTGTACTGAATTGGTTCATGACTATGTATACCATTAAGCTTACGATCTATTTGGTTTTTTAATGTACTTAATGTTGACTCCATGTCTGCACCTCACGTTATTAATCAATAATCATCTTAACATTATATATAGAAAAATAAAATCACTTTTGTTCAACTGCTTGCAATATCTAGCAATTTCACTCCTAAAAGTAATTCAATATAAAAATATGTAATAAAAAGAAAAGCCCCGAAAAGGGCTTTTCTGTTAAGTATTGAATTCATTATTTAACTGCATCTTTTAAAGCTTTACCAGCTTTGAATGCTGGAACTTTGCTTGCTGGGATGTCGATTTCTTTACCAGTTTGCGGGTTGCGACCTTTACGGGCTGCACGTTCGCGAACTTCAAAGTTACCGAAACCAATCAATTGTACTTTTTCACCTTTTGATAGTGAGTTTTGGATTGATTCGAATACAGCATCAACTGCTAAACCAGCTTCTTTTTTAGTTAATTCAGCTTGTTCTGCAACAGCGTTAATTAAGTCTGTTTTGTTCATTATGAGTCACCTCCCAAGGGTTTGCTAATGATAACTTAATATCATTATGCTATGACTTTAACACAACGCCTATTATTATCGCAATTATTTATGAGCATAAAACCGCGATTTATAAGGATTTTTAGCTACCTATGTGTAAAAATACAATAATAGTAAATTAATTTAATTTCTATTCTGACTTTTTGTCTCTATCCATTAATAATTTTAAACTCTTCTCTAACGGAACGTTTTCAAATAATACGCCATATAATGCAGATGTGATTGGCATATCAATGTGTTTTTCTTTCGCTAAATGATAAACAGATTCTGTCGTATAAAATCCTTCAGCAACCATGTTCATTTCTGATAGCGCTTCTTCTACTGTTTTACCTTGGCCGATTTTATAACCAAGTGTATAGTTTCTTGAATGTGTTGAAGTACAAGTTACGATTAAGTCACCAATACCGCCGAGACCTAAAAACGTCATTGGATCTGCGCCTAATGCTTCACCTAATCTGCTGATTTCAGCTAAGCCACGTGTCATTAACGCCGCTTTCGCATTGTCACCGAATCCCATACCTGCGACAATACCGCTTGCAACAGCGATAATATTTTTTAAAGCGCCTCCTAATTCTACACCCACTAAATCATTGTTTGTGTAGACACGTAAGTATTCATTCATAAATAAATCTTGTGTCAGTTTACTGATTTCTGGGTCTTTTGAAGAAGCTGCAACTGTTGTAGGTTGTTGAATGACAACTTCCTCAGCGTGACTTGGTCCAGATAATACAGCGATACCGCCATTATGTTCTGGCGCGATAGAGTCTTCAATCATTTCTGAAACACGTTCAAATGTTGAATTCTCAATACCTTTTGCGACATGGATAAATACTTTTTTGGAAGTTAATTTTTCATCGATTTGTTTAACGACTTCTCTAATAGCTTTGGTTGGCAGTGCAATCAGATACGTATCTGAAAAATTGACAGCTTCTTCTAAGTCAGAAGTAGCGTGAATCGCCTCTTCTAATTTAGCTTCGTTTAAATAGCGTGAATTTGTATGATAAGTATTGATTTCCTCAATGCTTTGTTTATTTTTACCCCACATTAAGACCTCGTGACCGTTTTGTGCGAGTACATTCGCTAATGCTGTACCAAAACTGCCCATACCAAAAACGGCAACCTTACTCATATACTTCATCCTTTCAATTCTAATTTCGTTTTCTTGGAATTATTTTGATTGGTGTTCCTTCAAAACCAAATGCATCTCGAATCTGATTTTCTAAGTAGCGTTTATATGAGAAGTGCATTAGTTCTTCATCATTAACAAAAACAACAAATGTCGGTGGTTCAATCGCAACTTGTGTTGCATAGAACACTTTTAATCTGCGACCTTTATCAGTCGGTGTTGGATTCATTGCGATAGCATCTGTAATGACTTCGTTCAATGTTGAGCTTTGAACACGTTTTTTGTGGTTTTCGCTTGCTTCATTGATTAATGGGAATAAAGTACGCAGACGTTGTTTTTCCTTCGCAGAAACATAGGCAATTGGCGCATAGTCCAAGAATTGGAAGTTCTTACGTACTTCATCTTCAAATTTTTTCATGGTTTTACTGTCTTTTTCCAGTGTATCCCATTTATTGACTACAATTACAATTGCTTTACCTTCTTCATGTGCATAGCCAGCCACACGCTTGTCTTGCTCGATAATGCCTTCTTCCGCATCTAACACAACAAGTACAACATTTGAGCGTTCAATGGCTTTTAAAGCACGTAATACAGAGTATTTCTCAGTTGATTCATATACTTTACCCTTTTTACGCATACCTGCAGTATCAATTAAGACATAATCTTGATCTTCATAAGAATATTCTGTGTCAATCGCATCGCGTGTTGTTCCAGCAATATTAGAAACAATGACACGATCTTCCCCAAGAATAGCGTTGACTAAGCTGGATTTACCTACATTAGGACGCCCAATTAAAGATAATCTAATTGTATCTTCATCATAAAGGTCATCGCCTTCATCTTTGAAATGTTTGGCTACTTCGTCTAATAAATCCCCTATACCAAGGCCATGTGAACCTGAAATTGGGAATGGCTCTCCGAAACCAAGCGCATAGAAATCATAAATGTCTGATCTCATTTCTGGATTATCTACTTTGTTTACAGCTAATACTACAGGTTTATTTGTTTTATAGAGCATTTGTGCAATCATTTCATCTGTTTGCGTCAAACCTTCACGTTGGTTAACCATGAAGATAATGACATCTGCTTCGTCGATTGCGACTTCAGCTTGTGCTCTGATTTGTGTTTGGAATGGTGCATCAGATAATTCAATACCGCCTGTATCAATGATATTGAAGTCGTGTGTCAACCATTCACCGCTTGAATAAATGCGGTCTCTTGTGACGCCGGGTGTATCTTCTACAATTGATACACGCTCACCGACAATTCTATTGAATATTGTGGATTTACCGACATTCGGTCGACCTACAATAGCAATAACAGGTTTAGTCATAAGCTAACTTCCTCTCTTTCATATATCTAGTTAATTTTATCACATGGCCAATTTAAAGCAAAAGAAAAATTAGACAATAAAAAAGTCAAGACTGTAAAGTGTGAAGTTAGGACACTTACTACAGTCTTGACTGATGTTAGCGAAATACTAATTAAAATTTAAGGTTTTTCAATTTGTCGCCAAACATTTCACCTAATGTTGGATTGTCATTTTCTTCTTCGTCTTGTTTACTTTCAACGAAGTCTTGAGTTTCATCATCGTCGATTTGAAGCACTTCTTCTTCAGCTGGAACAGCTGCTTTGATAGAAAGTGAAATTCTTTCATTTTCTTCATCAATGCTTAAGACTTTTACAGTCACTGTTTGATTAGGTGCAAGTACATCGCTTGGTTTAGCGATATGTTTGCGACTGATTTCTGAAATATGAACAAGTCCTTGAACGCCAGCAGCAATTTCTACAAATGCGCCGAAGTCAGTTAATCTAACCACACGACCTTCAATTACAGAATCCGCATGGATTTCACCTTTAATGCTTTCGAATGGGCTTGGTAAAGTATCTTTAATTGAAAGTGAGATTCTTTCTGAGTCTCTTTCAACAGATTTAACTTTGACTTTAACTTTTTGGCCCACTGAAACAACGTCTTCTGGTTTATCAACGTGTTCATGAGAAAGCTCAGATACGTGAACTAAGCCATCAACACCGCCGATATCAACGAAAGCACCGAAGTTAGTTAAACGTGCAATTGTGCCTTCAATTACATCGCCTTCATTAAGAGATTCTAGTAATTCAGCTTTTTTAGCTTCATTACGCTCTTGTTCAACTGCTTTACGGCTAAGGATGACGCGATTATTTTCTGGATCAAGTTCTTCAACACGAAGTTCTAATACTTGTCCATCAAAGCTTGAAAAGTCTTCAATGAAATCAGTTGAAATTAATGAAGCTGGGACAAACCCTCTTTGTCCTACATCTACAACTAAACCGCCTTTAACGACTTCAGTTACTTTAGCTTCGATAATTTCATTATTTTCTTGTTTCTCTTGTAAATATTGATAAGACTTCTCTTGTTCTAATTGACGAATTGAAAGGATATAAGCACCTGTTTCATTTTCTTCGTCATTTTCTACCTTAGTCACATAAGCTTCTACTGCATCGCCTTCTTTGACAACCTCATTTGGGCTATCAATATGATGAGTAGATAATTGACTAATCGGTACAATACCGCTAAATTTGCCACCGTCGACATCAACAATCACTTGTTTTTCTTCGACTTTTTGGACTTGTCCAGAGATTTTATCTCCTTCTTTAATTTCATTAATCATTGATTCATTGAATTCTTCAGTCATCTTGTATGCCTCCTTGTACACTACATAATTATAACATCTTACAAACTGACAGAATTGTCAAGAAATTCACCTCTATTCACAAAAAGTGAAGATTTCTCTTTCATTCTGCAGTGTTTAAGTATTATTTTTACGCTCCAATGTACGTATTTATTCTCACTTTAATATATACCACAAAAACTCATTTATTATTCACAGTATGGCATAATAAATCGAATCTGTTAGGTTGGCCATAGAATGATAATGAATTTTTATAATCAAATTAATATAATTAATGATTTATTAACATTGCATTAGTGTTTATTTTGCGTTTCACTAATAAGTTGATTAATTATGTCAGCCACTTCTTCGATGGATTTTCCAGTCGTATTTACTGTAACTGCATCATCTGCCTGGCGTAGAGGTGAAATTTCACGTGACATATCGTATTCATCACGCGCTTTAATTTCTTTTTTAAGTTGTGCTAAAGAGGAAGGAATTCCGTTTGCTTCATTTTCTTTTTGTCTACGTTCTGCACGTTCATCAACAGAAGCAATCATGTATACTTTCAATTCAGCATCAGGTAACACGACGGTACCGATATCACGTCCATCCATTACAATTCCTTTCTCGGCAGCTAATTGTTGCTGTACTTCAACTGCAAATGTTCTGACGGGTTCTTTAGATGCAACATAGGATACATTTTGCGTGACTTCGTTCGAACGTAAGTAATCTGTAATATCTTCATCATTCAACAATACACGTTGTCCTTTGACATCGTCATAAACCAATTTCAATGTTACATTTTCAATTAGAGATTGAAAGTCTTCTGGTTTACCCTCTTTTAAATATTTATAGGTAATTGCACGATACATTGCGCCTGTATCTACATAGATCATAGAATGGCTTTCAGCAACCTTTCGTGCAATGGTACTCTTGCCCGCAGCTGCTGGGCCATCAATAGCTATATTTATTAAACTCATATCTAGAAAACCTTCCCTTGTCGTTTATTCAGTTTTATTTTATCATAAAAACGTATTATAGAGATAGGAGCGATGACATTGAAAAAGATTTTAGTCATGCATACCGGTGGTACAATCAGTATGTCTGAAGACGAGAGTAATAAAGTAGTAGAAAATGAAGAAAACCCCATTTCAAAGCACCATGATATTATCAAACAATATGCAGACGTTACTGAGATTAACCCGATAAACTTGCCGTCTCCGCATGTAACAATTGCTGATGTTGTAAAACTCAGAGATATCATTGAAGAAAACAGCAAAAAAGATGTGTATGACGGTTTTGTGATTACACATGGTACAGATACTTTAGAAGAAACAGCATACTTATTAGATTTAACAACATTAACTGATAAACCAATTGTTATCACAGGTGCTATGCGCTCCTCTAATGAAATTGGATCTGATGGTTTATATAATTTTATTTCTGCACTTCGTGTGGCCGCATCAGATGATTCTTCAGATAAAGGTGTCATGGTTGTGTTTAATGATGAAATACACACTGCACGTAACGTGACTAAAACACATACCTCTAATACGAATACTTTTCAAAGTCCAAACCATGGACCCTTAGGTGTTTTGACTAAATCAAGTGTACAGTTTCATCATAAACCTTATGGCCATCAAATCTTAAATCAGGTCAATCCGCTATTAGACGTACCTATTGTAAAAGCCTATATGGATATGCCAAGCGATATTTTCTTGTTTTACAGTGAAAGAGAAGTTGATGGTATTGTAGTAGAAGCGCTTGGACAAGGTAATTTGCCTCCTACTGCTTTAAAGGGGTTAATGGCTTGTTTAGATAAAGATATACCTGTGATACTTGTGTCACGCTCATTTAATGGGATTGTCGGGCCTATTTATGCATATGAAGGTGGCGGCTATGATTTAGCGCAAAGAGGTGTCATCTTCTCAAATGGTTTAAATGGCCAAAAAGCACGACTGAAATTATTGGTTGCGATGAGCAATCATTATGATAAAACGCAACTTAAAGCATATTTTGATGCGCAAGTATAATTAAAAAAACCGAGAAGCAGTAATAGCTGTTTCTCGGTTTTTACTCTATTCATTAAATTAAGATTCAAGTGGCGTTTGTTTTTTAGTCATAATGTTTTGAGCGATAATGCCACCGTGGAATTTACCATTTTCAATGAAAATCGTATTTGCATCGTTACCTGCCGCAATCACACCTGCAATATAGCAATTTTCAACATTTGTTTCGTACGTTTCTCTGTCATAAACAGGTGCAGTACCAAACTCGTTAGTATTAATATCAATGCCGATTGTTTGTAAGAAATCATAATCTGGATGATATCCAATCATCGCAAAGACATAATCATTCGGGATTGTGTAAGTTTCTCCATTTTCCTCAAATGTTAAGCTGTCTTCTTCTATCTTAGTGACATCTGCATTGAAGTGCATGTCAATTTTTTCATGTCGCACTAAAGATTCGAAGTTAGGTAAAATCCATGGCTTGATTGCTGATGAATAGTTTTCGCCACGATACAGCACAGTAACGTTAGCACCGGCTTTTTCTAATTCAAGTGCCGCATCGACAGCTGAGTTTTTACCGCCGATAACCACAACATTTTGGTCAAAATAAGGATGTGCCTCTTTGAAGTAATGGAAGACTTTAGGCAATTTAGCACCTTCTACTTCCAATTCATTATGTTGACCATAATAACCTGTCGCAACAGTTAAGAAGCGACATTGATACGTATCTTTTGTCGTTGTAATGGTAAAGCGTTTACCCATTTTTTTAACTGTAAGCACTTCTTCGAATGCATGAATATTTAATTGGTGATATTTCACAACTTCTCTATAGTAAACCAACGCTTGGTTTCTTCTAGGTTTATATTCTTCAACGATGAAAGGGACATCACCGATACTTAATTTATCGCTAGAAGAAAAGAATGTTTGATGTGTAGGGTAATTGTAAATCGATTCTACAACATTTCCTTTTTCTATAACTAATGTTTCAATTCCCTTTTTCTTTTGTTCAATCGCAGCACTTAACCCACAAGGTCCGCCGCCGATAATGATACTTTCTACTGTTTGCATACAGTTGACCTCCTTCTTCACACCCCTAATATTATATCAGTCATACAAATTTTTAAAAGATATTCATCTTGTTTCTTTTATTAAGACTAAATGAATGTACCAATTTTGATATAAAAAAACCTCACTACATTGTTGTAGTGAGGCTAGAATTATTATCTTGGAATGACTAATTGTTGGCCATTTGAGATATTATTATTGCTTAAACCATTCGCACGTTTGATTTTCTCAACATTTTCAGGTGTACCTTCACCATAGTACTGGATTGCGATTCTGTATAAGTTTTCTTTACCATATACTGTATGCGATTGAGTGCCTTGGTTAGGTTGTTGCTGTGCTTGTTGATTTTGATTGTATTGATTATTTTGTTGTGCTTGTTGGTTTTGATTATATTGACCATTTTGGTTTTGTGCAGCGTTTTGCTGTTGATCATAAGCATTTTGTTGTTGATCTTGTGCTTGTGATTCATCAGTAGCTTCTGAATCTGATGCGGCATGTTGTTTAGATTTATCTTGTTTAGCTTTATCAGATTTTTTATCTTTTTCTTTTTCAGCTGCTTTTTTGTCATCTTTTTTATCTTTCGCTGCGTCTTTATCTTTATCAGATTTTTGTGCAACTTTATTGTCATCTTGCGCTTTATGACTGCCTTGTTCAGTTAATGCTAAACCTGCAAAAATAGCAATCGCTGCAATCAGTAATAGACCTAACAATAAAGGTAATAGTTTTTTCAAACCGCCTTTTTTCTTTTTAGGAGGTTCTTCGCCATTGCCGTTACCGCCATTACCTGATCCGCCGTTTCCGGCACCACCGTTTCCAGAACCTGCGTGAGCTGATTTGCTTGCAGCTGCTCCTCCAGCAACACCGGCTGCGCCAGCAGCTGCAGCTTTTTTGCCAGAATTATCTTTTTTAGGTTTTTCTTGCGCTTTAGATTTTTCTTCAGGTTTTGATTCTTCAGCTTTTTTCTTATCCGAATGCTTTTGCGCTGCTTTTCCAGCAGCAGCACCGCCAGCAACACCAGCAGCTCCAGCAGCAGCGGCTTTTTTGCCAGTGTTATCTTTTTTAGCTGTTTCTTTTTCTTTAGGTTGTTCGCTAGCTTTAGTTTCTTCTTGAGCTTTTGGCTCTTCAGCTTTTTTCTTGTCCGAATGCTTTTGCGCTGCTTTTCCAGCAGCTGCTCCCCCAGCAACACCGGCTGCACCAGCAGCAGCGGCTTTTTTGCCAGTGTTATCTTTTTTAACTGTTTCTTTTTCTTTAGGTTGTTCTTCAGATTTTTGTGTCTGTTTATCAGAAGTTGTTGGTGTTTCTTTTTTAGTTTCTGTGTCTTTATTAACTGCTTTAGCTTCATCGGCTTTTTCGTGATTCTTTTCTAAATCTTTGCCGATAATGCCCCCGCCGACACTGCCAGCTGCAGCTCCTGCGGCTTTTTTCTTGCCGTTTTGTTGGCCTTTAACAGTTTCAGAAATATGACCTTTTGACTCTTTTTCAGCCGGTTTTTCTTCTTGTTTATGTAAGTCATTTGGCTTTTCTGAATTTTCTTCACGTTGATGCGTTGCAGTAGAACGTCTTCTTTGACGTCTTTTGTGTGCATTTCTTGGTGGGAAATGTTGTTCCTGCGTTTCTTTTTTTGGTTCTTCTTGATGATTTTGTTCAGTGTCAACGGATTCGTCTAAATGCTCAGACTTTTTATGAGATGGTTTAGGATCGATTGATTGACGGTTGCGTTCGAAATCATCTTTGAAATTGTTGTTTGACAACGTCATCATCCTTTCTTTATTAAAAATATTTTATTTACATATTTAGTGTTCATACCCTAAATGAAGCGGTTTAAAAACACAGCTTGTAAGTTAATTATAACTTGCAATACATACTAAGCAAAGAGAATTATACCCTATCTGCAACTTGTTTTTCAAAATAAAGTATTCATTTATCTACGTTGTTATTATTTTATATGCATATCACAAAGCAACTCTATCATCCAGAGTACTTATTCACTAACCATAACATTAAATCTAAGTGAATGATTAATATTAAGTAAATATTTGGTTTAATTTTTCTAAATAATCCATTTTCCTAGCAACTTTCTTTTTATTTAATACATTGATAGGTTGAATTGAATCATCATTATCACAACAAAATTGCGTTTGTGTAATGGTTTCACCAAAATATGACATTAAATAATGGCGACGGCATGTGGTTAAATTTTTATAACCCATCATAGTTAATAAGCCCTCTTTTTTACGTTGTTCTGAGATTGAGAAAATCTTTTTAATTTGTTGAATCGTATATCGTGTTGCTAAAACTTCAAGAATTTCTGTCTTTTGTTCTGGTAAAATTGCACCTTGATCAAATGCATCGATATCACCTTCTGTGATAATGTCCGCAAAAAGAATAGTTTCTAATAAGTAGTAATCATCTGGCTGATAAAGACTAATGGCTTGGCTCAGTTGTCCATCCCTACCTGCACGTCCGATTTCTTGAAGATAGCTTGAAGGACTGACTGGCAAGTGATAATGAATAACAGTACGTATATCAGGTTTATTGATTCCCATCCCAAACGCACTGGTTGCGACAATCATAGGTATTTTATTCTGAATAAATTGTTGCTGCACTGTTTGTCGTTCTTGATAAGACAAATCCCCATGGTATATTCCAGTCAGATAGCCTTCATCATAAATCATTTGCGCAAGTTCTCTACATTTTTTCTTAGATGATACATAAATGATCGTGGGCCCTGAATGCTCGATAAAAGATTTTAGCCATTCATTTTTATCCGCATTATTATCAAAGTTCATATGAGATAACATAATATTATCTCGGCTCATTTTAGTTTTTACGACTTGTAATTCTGTTTGTACAATATTTTCGATATCTTCTTTTAAATGTAATGGCGCAGTCGCAGTCAGGGCGAGTATTGTTGCATTTGGAAATTGTTTTGTGATTTTGCCGATTAAGGCATAATGTGGTCTGAAGTCATATCCCCACTCTGTAATACAGTGTGCTTCATCCAGGACAATCATTCCTAAATCTATAGATTGAATCCATTTGATATTATCTTGATGCAAGATAAATTCAGGACTTAAAAAGATGAACTTAGATGTTTTGAGTTGTTTTAAGTTTTTCATCTTTTCCTCATAACTCATGCCAGAGTGAATGTAACTGACAGAACGCTCTCCATTTTTTCGCATCTGCATCACTTGATCATCCATGAGTGAAATTAATGGTGAAATAATGAGGGTTGGTTTTTGTTTAATGTATGTGGGAAGTTGATAACATAAACTTTTACCACTGCCCGTCGGTAGAATACCCAAGGTATGTTGCTGATTCAAAACATTATTAATAATTGCTTCTTGCCCTTCTTTAAAGGCATCAAAGCCAAACCATTTTTTCAATGCATCTTTAAGCATCAAGCACCCTCCCTTGCTAATAGTACAATCGCCAGTTTAATTTCAAAATAACTCATATCTGGAAAAGCGGATTTAAAGTTTCTTAATCGTTCCTCTCGATGATTTATATAGAAGTTTTTGAAAGCATCGAGGTTGTCAGTATCTAAATAAAGACTATAATTCGTGAAATAACCTTTGATATACAATTCAATAATATGATCCTCAATCGTATTTACTTTTACCCCTTCTTTTTGCGCAATGGTTTCTAATGATAAACCATTTTTCGCCAACTTGAGTGTATCTTTTGAATTTAAAGAAAGTGAAGGCAAGATAATCATCTGATGCAGAATCGGGAATTGCACTTTATCCTCTAGAAAATGCATCATTTCAACTAAATCGTTCATTTTAATCGTTGCTAATTCAGACAATGTTAAATTTTCTATCAAACTGACTTGTTGATTCGTGTACATCACTTCATCGTATCCCTGTAAAAAATAATGTAATAAAGCGTATGGTTGAACTTGATTCAACAACTCAAACAGTTGATAGACTTCAGATTTGAATGCATCCAAGCATTGTTGTTGTTCAAGTTTATAATAAATATGTTTTACTCGCTTTTGTACTTTACTGATTTCTGAAACGGGTATAAAAGAAAGCGTGTGATGTTGTTTAAATGAAATCGTTTGAATTAATAACTGAAGCACTTGAAAAGTTTGCTGCATGCTTTCAAAGGTGTATCTCGTTGAAATCTTTAAAGGAATAGATGATTGATTCTCATGATTATCGTGTGAGATTCGTTCGAATGACGTATATTTTAAATGAGGTTGACTGTGATATAATGATAAAAGTTGTTGGCTACATGCATCAAAGTATGTTTGATGCGTTTTAGCACCAATCAGTATATTGTAGATACTTTTGTCAGTTTTATAATGAAATGCATGCGTTTTTATGTATTGAATGATTTCGTTCAAATTCATCATCACCTATGACTTATAGTATTGAAAAAAGATAAACTGGTGTTAAAATATAAATTACGTTATCAGTGTAGCATTTTTAAAGAAGGAGGCGAAGTAAATTGGCTAAATATACGATTGTAGATATGGATACATGCATTGCTTGCGGCGCATGCGGTGCTGCAGCACCTGACATTTATGATTATGATGATGAAGGGATTGCATATGTTATCTTAGATGACAATGAAGGAACAACACCTGTTCCAGAAGAACTTTATGAAGACTTAGAAGATGCAGACGAAGGTTGCCCAACAGATTCTATTAAAATTGCAGATGAACCGTTCGATGGTGATGCATTAAAATTCGAATAGTATCAATCGTGAGACCAGTTGGCTGTCTTCGCTTAACATAGATTGATAAAACGAGACAGAAAATGTCTTAAAAAAAGCCCCCGGAAAAATCCGGGGGTTTCTTCGTTCTATTTTAATAGCGTAATGCTTTCTTTAAGCGTTTATAAAGTAATAAGAAGACAATTGAAACGATAATCCCTTTAATAATATTAAACGGTATAATACCTGAAACAATAATTACTTTTAAGTTCGTCATTACATCACTTAAATTCATAATCATACCGTAAAGTGGTAATAAGACAAAATAGTTTAAAATACTTAATACTAATGTCATGACAAGCGTACCTACGATAAGACCAACGATGATGTTGAAACGATTTTTAACAACTTTGCTTACATAATAAGCAGTTAATAATAAACTGACTGCTGCGACAAAGTTTGCTACAGGTCCAATGGGATCACCCATATTGAATAAGAAATTCAATATGTTTTTAATCAATTCGACAATGATACCCGCGATAGGACCAAAAATAAATGTTGCTAATAAAGCTGGTACATCACTGAAATCTAATGTTAAGTATGGAGGCAAAAATGGTAAAGGAAATTTGATAAACATCAAAATAAACGCAATTGCACTCAACATACTTATGACGATAAGTCGTTTGTTGGTTTGTTGATTCATAAAGACTCCTTCCATTCATCTTACGTGAATAGGAGGATTTCATTGCACAACAAATAAACCCTCCATCTTCTCCCATCCAGACTATACTGTCGGCTCTAGATTCTCACTAGATCAGCCATATTTATCAACAGATAAATACAGGTCGCAGGCTTAAATTACTGCCGGTTGGGAATTGCACCCGACCCCGAAGATGAATTACATTATTATTTTATTTTCCAATCTATTGTAGCCGATTTATGATAAAAATTCAATCTGATTGCTTAACTCGGAGAAAGTTATCGAAAATAAAAAACCTTGGACATATGCCCAAGGTTAATAATTATGCTTCATGTTGATGTGGTTTTGGTAATTTAATAATGAACGTTGTACCTTTACCAAGTTCGCTCGTTAAATTAATGGTACCGTCTTGTGCTTCAATAATCATTCGGCTGATGAATAGCCCGAGTCCTGTGCCCTCTTTACCACGTTTTCTAGAAGCATCTACTTTATAGAAGCGGTCAAACACCAATTCTACATGTTCAGGAGCGATACCGCTGCCTGTATCTGTGATATATAAAATATCATAGTTTTCATCTTCATCAGTAGTAATTGTTATAGAATCACCCGGACTCGTATATCTAGTCGCGTTATCCACTAGATTTGTAAGGACTTGTTCCATTCTATCTGAGTCATAGAACCATAATTGATTGTGCGTCTCTGGTGCGAGTTCGATATCAATTTCTAATTCACTTGCTTGCTGACGATATTTCAGCTGCATACGTTCAAGCAATTGACTGATGGGTTGAACTTCTTTATGAATCGATAAACCTTCAGCATCCATTCTGGCCACATTTAAGAGCTCGTTGACTAAACGGTTTAAACGTTGTGTTTCATCTAACACAATAGATAAAGAATCCCTGATTTCCTCCGGCTCAGTCACGACGCCATCAATAATGGATTCTGTATAACCTTGAAGTAAAGCAATCGGTGTTCTTAATTCATGTGAAACTGTCGCAATAAAGTCTTTTTTCATTTGATCAAGTTTATGTTCGTTTGTCATGTCACGAATGATAGCGACAATACCGCTGCTGCCGTTTGGTTGGAATCGTTCGATATAACTCATAATCACAACGTAATAACGGTGATTGACTTCGTATTCTTCAAATTGCGTTTCTTTATCAGTGAAAGTGTGATTCATTTGTTCAACGAATAATGCTTTGTTTTCACCATCTAACTCATTTTCCATTTTTTGTGCAAGTTGGTTAGATAAAATGATTTCTCTGTCTTCGTTGATACCTAAAACGCCTTCCACCATTGAATTGATTAAACTCTCTCTAATGTTTTTAGAGGCTGAGATTTCATCAACATGGCGTTGGATTTCATTGCTCATTAGGTTGAAAGAATGAGCGAGTTCACCGATTTCATCTTTGGTGTGAATATCATTGACTAAAGTGTAATTTCCTTCTGAAACACTTGTCGCTTGTGTTCGGAGTTGGCGAAGCGGTTTTGTGATTCTTGATGATAAGAAGAACGCAAAAACCGTTGTCATAATTAGGAAAATGATTGCTGTAACAAGGATAATAATAGTAATTACATTATTCGTATCATCTATGCTTTTTAAATCCTGATAAATAAAGACAGCGCCATTTTGGTGATTATGATCCACTTTCGTTGGATAACCCACTAAAACATAAGTGTGCTTTTGACCATCAACTGTCATTTTGATATGTTCAGATGTCTTTTGTTTATTTTCAAATACTTGAGCGAAGGATTTATCTTTTTGAATGACATCCATCATTTGTTCTTTAAATTTAGAATGCGAGTTATAATATTCATCCTTTTTATTCTTCATAATTATCAAACCGCTCGGGCCTTCGATAAGCATCTTACTGTGTTTGATAGCTAATGATTTATTATCTGATTCCTCTAGTAAGTTGCTGATACGATGCGCATCATTGACTAAAGATTGTTCAGTATCTTGCGTATAATATTGTTGGATGAATGTAATTAATGCGGCACTAAGTAAAATTAAAACTGTCGTTACTATTAAAATAATAGTTAACCACAGTTTTATGACGACATTATTGAGTCGTTTCATCATTGTTGTCGACCTCAAATTTATAACCCACGCCCCATACAGTTTGAATCATTTGTGCTGCATTTTTTGAGACACGGTTTAATTTTTCTCTGAGTCGTTTTACATGAGTATCTACAGTACGCAAGTCTCCATAGAACTCATAATGCCAAACATCTTTTAATAATTGTTCACGGTCGAATACTTTATTAGGCGTTTTCGCTAAGAAAATTAATAATTCGTATTCTTTCGGTGTTAAGTTGACTTGCGTACCATCCGCAAGGACACGGTGCGCATCATTATCAATGACCAAATGCTTAAATTCTATTAAATCTCTTGCATGTGGTTCATTTTGATCAGAAGTTGCTGTGAGTGTACGACGTAATAATGCTTTAACTCTTAGTACAACTTCTCTAGGAGAGAAAGGTTTGACGATATAATCATCTGCACCTGATTCAAATCCTTCTACACGATTTGTTTCTTCCCCTTTTGCAGTGAGCATAATAATTGGAGTCTCTTTGTACTCTCTTAAACGGTTTGCAACTTCAATTCCATCGATTTCGGGAAGCATCAGGTCTAACAAGATACAAGCATAGTCATGATTTAAAGCTAAGTCCAATGCTTCTTTGCCGTCTCGAGCTTCTTCGATATCAAAAGATTCTCTTTCTAAATATAATTTTAAAAGTCTGCGAATTCTTTCTTCATCATCAACGACAAGAATTTTTGTCATAATTTTATGTACCTCCCATATGAGCATTCAACAATAGTTGTCCAATAAGAAGACAGACAAATTCTGCTACATCATAACTTTTATACATCATCTGTTATTGATAAAATATCTGTCTTAACTTTCTCGGATTTAATAAATTGAGTATCGTCTTCATAATTATAATTTATATAAACTTGGTAAAAATGGACGATTTTTCACTACAAAGCATATTATAACATAAGCATATATCAACAAGTTAATTGTAACCTTATGAATAAAAATAGATTAACATAATTTGTACATAATTTCACAAAGTTTTATGCGTTTCTTATGCTTTTTATCCATTTGCGGCTAAATTACGAAGCTTTTTCACTTCATGCGGTGTTAATACACGACCTTCTCCAGCATTCAGCCCTTTCAATGTTAAACCACCCATTTCAATACGAGTCAGTTTTGTTACTTCATGGCCGAAATGTTCAAACATACGACGGACTTGACGGTTTCTGCCTTCTGAAATCGTAATTTCTACTAATGTTGTATTTTTTTCTTTGTCTTGGTTTTTAATTTTTACTTCTGCAGGATGTGTTTTACCATCTTCTAATTGAATTCCTTTTTCGAGTTGTTTCACTTCATCACGCATTAAGTAACCTTTTAGTTTAGCCACATATTTCTTTTTAATTTTATAACGAGGATGCGTCATTAAATTTGTAAACTCACCATCATTCGTTAAAATTAGTAAACCAGAAGTATCGTAGTCTAAACGACCTACGGGATAGATGCGTGTTTCTAAATCCTCAAAATAGTCTGTGACAACTGTTCTGCCGCGGTCATCAGATACACTTGTGATTACTTGTGCAGGTTTATAGAAAAGAATATATAGTTTATCTTCTTGTTCTAACTTAACACCTTCAACTTCTACATTATCCGAAGGTTTTACTTTTGTCCCTAATTCAGTAACGGTCTCCCCGTTAACTTTAACTTTTCCTTCAGTAATGAGTGTTTCTGCTTTTCTTCTTGACGTATAACCGCTATTTGCGATGCGCTTTTGCAATCTCTCTAATTCTTTACTCATTTTGATCTCCTTTTTGATTAATTAAATTATTGAAGAATGATTCGATTTCTTCTTCCTCTTCTTCAGTCGTTGGTAATTCATCTATATTTTTCATTCCGAATACATTTAAGAATAGTGGTGTTGTATATAATTGTTGACTTCTTGAATTGTCTTCATCTTTGGCTTCAATCAAACCACGTGCAATCAGTGTTTTGGCAGCGCCATCAGAATTAATCCCGCGAATGATTTCAATATCACTTCTTGTGACAGGTTGGTTATATGCGATAATAGATAAGACTTCCATGGCTGCTTGAGATAATTTCATCTTAGATTGCTGATTAACCAGTTGTTCAATATAATCCGCTAACGCTTGTTTGGTTGTTAATACTAATGTCGTACCATATTGGTGAATCATTAAACCAGGAGATTCATATGCTTCCACCAAATCAAGCAATGCTTCTTCTGAAATATCTAGTATGTCTTGCAGTTGTGTTATTTCTAACCCTTCATCTCCTGCTGTATATAATAAGCCTTCTAATATGCCGATTTGCTTAAGCGCCATAATTTACACCTCGCGTTATATTAATGTCAGCGAATTCTTTATCTTGCGTGATTTGAATAATGCCTGATTTAGACAATTCTAAAATTGCTAGAAAATGTGTGACGACGTGTTCAGTCGTTTCTTTGAAAGTGAATAAACTGAAGAAATTAAACGATGCAGCTTTTGCTAAACGTTCAGACACTTGTGTTGATGCTTGTTCAATCGTGAAAGTTTCTTTTTGAATCGTCACTTGTCTTGGTGTATCAAAAGAAGCGCGTGTCTTAATGCGTTGATATGCCATGATTAATTCAGTTAAATCAATTGTGTGATTTTCATCCCATAATTCTGCTGATTCTAAATGACTTAAGTCAGTTGGGTGTTTACTATAATATTGTTCCCTCTGAACCTTCATTTCATTTAGAAATTCCGTATATTCTTTGTAGTTTTGATATTCTATTAATCTTCCCACTAAATCTTCACGCGGGTCATTCAATTCCTCATTGTCGAGATCTGGTTGTTGCGGCAATAACATTTTGCTTTTAATCATCAGCAACTCAGATGCTACAACAAGATACTCACTTGCAATATTAATTTCTAATTGTTTCATCGCATGAATATAATTCATATATTGTTCGGTTAAAGCTTTCATGGGAATATCATAAATATCAATTTCGTACTTATGTATTAAGTGTAACAATAAATCAAGCGGCCCATTAAAAGCATCTAATTTAACTTCGTACATCCATTTGTATCTCCTTTAATTGCAAGTCGTATTACTCATTCAGTACAATATTATAACACGAATCATAAAAAGAAATAAAAGAGAAACAAGGAGCGCTTATCAGATGAAACAAGCACTAATCGAATTTTACTATCAATTCCACACTAAACAGCATTATTTTTTGTGTCACGATATTTTAGAAGATGCTTGGAAAGCACAAGCACACTTCACCAAACAAGATGCTGTTGTGAGTTTGATTTTGTGTGCGACAGGATGCTATCACTATAGACGCGCGAATTATAAAGGTGCACATACGTTATTTAAGCGTGCATATCGTGTTGCACATATAAATGAAGCATTTTTATCACAGTTAGGTTTAAAAAGTAACGCATACCTTCAACAATTAAAAGATTTAATTCAAGAAACACAGGTGCAATTACCTTTTAAACCATTCGCGTTACAACTCATGTCATCAATGGAAGAAGAGATTGAACAGACATACCTAGATTATGAGATGATGCATCACGTAAATCGACTGCCCTATATCTGTGACCACCATTTATTAAGAGATCGTCATGCAGTAGAACAAGCACGACAAGAAGCATTAAAACAAAATCGTTTAAAACATGAAAAATAGTGCATGAACCAAATGATCATGGCTCATGCACGTGGATGGAATTCGTTGTACATTTTTCTGATTTGAGATTTTGAAACATGTGTATAAAGTTGTGTGGTTGAAATATCAGAATGTCCCAACATCTCTTGTACGGCTCTTAAATCTGCCCCATTTTCAAGGAGATGTGTCGCAAATGAATGACGCAATGAATGGGGAGTTAACTTTTTAGAAATATTGGCTTGCACCCCATATTGCTTAATTAACTTCCAAATGCCTTGTCGTGATAAAGGTTTGCCATGCATATTTAAAAAGAGTACGTCAGTCACTGTATTTTTTAATAATTGAGGTCGAACGGTTTCGATATACTTCTTCAAATAATCAATGACCGTTTCACCTAAAGGAATAATACGTTCTTTGCTTCCTTTACCAAATACGCGCACAAAGCCCATAATCAGATTGACATCTTCTACTCTGACATGAATTAACTCTGTCACACGCATTCCTGTTGCATAAAGCAACTCTAAGATGGTTCTGTCGCGATAGCCGTTGTTTTTGCTTAAATTCGGTGTTTCCAATAAGGCTAAAACATCATCGACATCTAACACATCTGGCAATCTGCGTTCGTATTTAGGTGTTTCAATTAATACTGTCGGATCTTTTGCGGCATAACGTTCTCGTAACGCAAATTGATGGAAGCTTCGCACTGTAGAAATAAAACGTGCAATCGATTTTGCGGAATGGCCATCATCGTGTAAATAACCTAAGCATTGTTGAATGGTTTCTCTATCGATAAAATCAATATGTTTCACCTTTTTCAATTCTAAATATGCTTTATACTTATTTAAGTCACGACGATATGCACCTATTGTATTAACGCTTAATCCTTTTTCAATTTGGATGAACTTTAAATATTCTTCAATGATATTTTGAAAATTCGTTTCCAATCCGTTCACCTTCTAACCTAAACTAACTCTCTTTTTTCTTTTGTTGGCATTCACGACAGATACCATGAAATGTCAATCGGTGGTCTAAAATTTTGAAATGAAATTCAGATTCAACTCTTTCTTCGACTTTCGGTAGTAAGTCCTCAACAATTTCTTCAACTTTACCGCATTCCATACAAACAAGATGGTGATGGAAATGTTTTTCTCCCTCTTTTTTCAAGTCGAAACGTGAAACGCCATCGCCAAAGTTGATTTTATCGACGATTTTAAGTTCAGCAAGCAATTCTAATGTACGATAAACTGTTGCTAAACCGATTTCCGGTGCTTTGTCTTTTACTTTTAAATAGACATCTTCTGCACTAAGATGATCTTCTTCATTTTCAATCAGCACTCTTAATGTTGCTTCACGTTGTGGAGTTAATTTGTAGGATGATTTTTGTAATTGTTGCTTCACGCGTTTTAAACGTTCTTCCACGGAAGCCTCACTCCTCTACTAATAATTATTATCATTTTAATGTAACTTAATGACTCATCTATAAATTACCAGTATTTGAGGCAAATTGCAACACATTCTCATTTGTTATTTAGAATGATTATAATGTGATAATACGTGTTGTAAGGCAATTAAAGTTTTAGCATCTTCGATTTTATGATTTTGTACTAAATCACTGATTTCATCAAGGCTTAACTCCACTTGTTCTACAAATTCATCTGGGTCTAAATGTACCTCACCTTGTTCTAAATCGTCCGTAAAATAGATAGCGATTTTCTCATTTGCAAAGCCAGGTGAAGTATAGATGTCAGCAATTAACTCTAAATGCTTTGCTTTATAGCCTGTTTCTTCTTCTAATTCACGCAGTGCTGCAGACTTGGGTTCTTCCCCTTTTTCTAATTTGCCAGCAGGGATTTCTAATAATACCTGTTCAATCGGCTTACGATATTGTTTGACGAATACTACTTTATTTTCTTTTGTTAACGCACATACCGCAACAGCACCTGTATGATTGACAATTTCACGTTTTGAAGTCTTGCCATTAGGTAATTGTACTTCATCTACATCTACTTCAATAATTTTACCTTTGTAGATTGATTGTTTATTTATTGTTTTCTCTGTTAAATCCATTTAAATCACGTTCCTTTTAACTATTATGAAATACTGATAAACTAGCAGTGTTAGACAATTAAAGTGTATCGAAAGGAGTCACAACATGCAAAAGAATGTTTTGAATAGCGGTTTAGAGATTTCTGAATTAGGTTTAGGGTGCATGAGTCTTGGCACAGAAAAGAAACATGCACAAGCTATTATCGAACGTGCCATTGAATTAGGAATTACTTATTTTGATACAGCAGATATGTATGATAAAGGCATCAATGAGAAGTTAGTAGGAGAAATTTTAAAACCGTATCAAAACTCAGAAGATATTGTTATCGGAACAAAAGTCGGTAACCACCTTCAACCAGATGGTACGACATTTTGGGATCCTTCTAAGAAACACATCAAAGAAAGTGTCAAACAATCACTCAAAAATTTAGGTGTTGATCAAATTGATTTATACCAATTACATGGCGGAACGATTGAAGATCCATTAGATGAAACAATCAGCGCATTTGATGAGCTGAAACAAGAAGGTTTAATTCGTGCCTATGGTATTTCATCTATTAGACCGAATGTCATCAAATATTATTTAGAACATAGCCAAATTGATACTTGGATGGCACAATACAACTTAATTGATAATCGCCCTGAAGATTTGATTCAACAAGCGCATCAAAAAGGTGTCAAAATGCTTGCGCGTGGTCCGTTATTTAAAGGATTATTAACAGCAAAAAGTAACGATGCTTTAGATCAAAAATTCTCTGAAGGTATTTTCGATTATAGCTATCATGAACTAGGCAGTACTGTCGCATCACTTAAAGAAATTGAAAACAATTTGTCAGTATTAACATTCAATTATTTATTAACGCAAGATGTATTAGGTTCAATCGTGGCAGGTGCAAGCAGTGTTGAACAACTTGAAGAAAATGTTAAAAATTATCGAACACATGTAGATTTAACACGTCTGCACGCCGCAAAAGAACGCGTTAAAAACTTACATTATACAAATCATTTGAACTAATCCTTTTCAAAATAAATCAAACAGACTAAATAAGACTTATCATATACACAATGAAACGATGTTACCGCTTAAGTTATTGTGTGCATATGATAAGTCTTTTTTTAACTTTTATTATTGAATAATTGTGGTGCTATTTTCTCAATAGTTCTCGGTGACATTTGATACACTTTCAACAAGTGATATAACCATTTTGGTCGATTAACTTCTGCCTTCCCTTTTAACATAGCTGAGATGATATCTTTTGCGAGAATATTAGGGTCTAACATAAATTTGTCGACTTGTGCAGCATAATTTAAAGTCGGATCTGCTTTAGCATGAAATGGTGTGCGGATTGGCCCTGCATTGACCACAGTTACGTGATAATTTGGTTGTTCTAATCTCAATGTATTTAGGACTTGATTAAAGGCAGCTTTGCTTGCTGCGTAATGGCCACTTGCAGTTTGTGTAGAAAAAGCAGCTAAACTGCTAATGCCGACGATATAAGGCTGTTCAGAAAAGTAAGGTACGAGTTGTTGTAATAATAGATTAAAATGCATCACATTAATGGTATACGTCTCTATCATTTCTTGTTCAGTATGTTGAAGAACAGATTTAAAATGCCCTAATCCGGCACTATGAACAAAACCATCAATGGGTTTAGAAAATATGAGTTGATGAATTGTTGTCGCATCACTTAAATCACAATACTTAGAATCCAGTAAGTGTGCATTCACAGGAAAATGTGTTTCATTAAATTTTTGCATGTTTCTTACGAGTAACGTCACATGTGCCCCTTTTGCTAAAAGTTGTTGTGTGATGGCATAACCCAGTCCGCTGGTTCCTCCTGTGACGACAAAATGTTTTCCAATAATCTGTTGCATGTTGATCCTCCGCTTTCTGATTAAGTATGTATAGGCAAGATATCAGTGTTTTAAATTAACATTGTTGTGCAAAATGATTGATATTGCTATGATAAGTGTATCAATTATCAACATATGGGGAGTGCTATTCAAAATATGAAAATTGTATTCTATGGTTCAGGCAATATGGCCCATGCTATTTTTGCAGGAATTATTGCATCCGAAGTCATCGATCCTAATGACATCTATATCACAAACCGTTCAAATGAAGCGGTTTTAAAAGGATATGCTGATGAATTAGGCGTCAATTATAGTTATGATGATGCTGCTTTATTAGCAGATGCTGACTTTGTCTTTTTAGGAACGAAACCTTATGATTTTGAAACATTAGCTGATAGAATTCGTCCGTATATTACAGATAAAAATAGATTTATCTCTATCATGGCAGGTATCTCGATACAGTATATCAGAAAACAACTTGAACATGATAACCCAATTGCGCGTATTATGCCAAATACCAATGCACAAGTTGGACATTCAGTGACTGGTCTTAGTTTCTCTGATAATTATAAACAAGAGGATAAGAAACAAGTCATTGATATTGTACAAGCATTCGGATCTGAAATTGAAGTACAAGAAGATGCATTGCATCAAGTGACTGCAATTACTGGCAGCGGCCCTGCCTTTTTATATCATGTGTTTGAACAATATGTAGAAGCAGGTGTCAAACTAGGTTTAGATAAAGAAGAAGTTGAAGAATCTATTCGAAACTTAATCATTGGAACAGGAAAAATGATTGAACGTTCTGATTTAAGTATGGAACAATTAAGACAAAATGTAACTTCTAAAGGCGGAACAACACAAGCAGGTTTAGATGCATTAGCTAAACATGACATCGAAGGTATTTTCGAAGATTGCTTCAATGCTGCTGTAAAAAGAAGTAAAGAATTATCAAATGATGAATAAATAGTGGAATAAAATGAAATGCTGAGACAGTTTAATGATCTGCCTCAGCATTTTTATATTTCAAATGCATCAAAATCTCTTACAAACTTGAATTTCAGGTGTGGATAATGTTCTTGCAACTCAGCATATAAAACATCGATATCACTCAGGTTATAACGGTTACTGATATGATTCAGTAATGCTTGTTTAGCATGAGAAGCTTCCAATAGTTGTAAGACATCTGAAATATGACTATGATGATGACTATCTGCTAATGTACGATCACCATCAATATATGTAGCTTCATGGACAATTACATCTACATCTTCAGCTAATTTATGTTCATTTTCACAAGGCATTGTATCGCCGAATATTGCGATTTTAGGTCCTATCTTGTCAGAACCTTTAAATTGTGATGAATCATATGTCTGATTGTTAAATGTGAATGTATCATGTGCTTTAACTTCTTGATATTTTGGACCTGGTTCCATACCAATTGCTGTTAATGCTGCAACATCTACTTTTCCTGGTGTTGTCGGTGCTTCAATACGATAACCGAATGATGGTATCCCGTGATTCAAAGCATATGCACTGATGGTAAATCCTTTATGATGATAATGTAATTGTTCATCAATTTCTATAAATGTTACTGGATAATTTAACCTTGATAATGAGGCTTGTAATGTCATCTCAACATAATTTTTGATACCTCTTGGTCCAATGATTGTCAGTGGTTTATCTTCACCGCCTTGAAATGAACGACTCGTTAATAAACCGGGTAAACCGAATATATGATCCCCATGCATATGGGTAATAAATATATGGTCTATTTTTCCAAGTTTTATTGAATGATGTAAGATTTGATGCTGTGTCCCTTCTCCTACATCGAATAGCCATATAGAATTTGAATAAGGTTCTAAGTTGAGCGCTATTGCTTGTGTATTGCGTTCTTTGGTTGGCAACGCCGCTCCAGTACCTAAAAATGTAATTTCCATGATAACGCTCCTCTCTACTCGTTAGTGTACCATATCTAAATAAACAATCACGAAGAAATTTAAGCATAAATGTGTTACATTAATTCTTCATAGTTTATAATAATAGCATATCTAATAAAGAATTGAGGTTTTGAATCTTGAGTAACAAAAGAAAGCATATACCATGTTTGATAACAATTTTTGGCGCAACTGGTGATTTAAGTCATCGTAAGCTATTTCCTTCACTATTCCATTTATACCAACAAGATAATTTAGACGAACATGTTGCAATCATTGGTATTGGCCGTCGTGACTATTCAAATGAGCATTTCCGCAACCAAGTGAAGGCATCTATTCAAGCTCATGTAAAAGATACAAAACACCTTGATCAATTTATGAACCATGTATTTTATTTCAAACATGATGTCAGCGAAGAACAAAGCTATGATGATTTATTGAAATTCAGTAACCAACTCGATTCAGAATTCGGTTTACAAGGAAATCGCCTATTCTACTTAGCAATGGCACCTAATTTCTTTGGTTTAGTTACGGATTACTTAAAATCATCTGGTTTAACTAAGACAAGTGGATTCAAACGCCTTGTAATTGAAAAACCATTCGGCAGTGATTTGGCTTCAGCTGAAAAATTAAACAAACAAATAAGAAAATCATTTAAAGAAAATGAAATTTATCGTATTGACCATTATCTTGGTAAGGATATGGTACAAAACATCGAAGTATTACGATTTGCCAATGCGATGTTTGAACCTTTATGGAACAATAAATACATTTCAAATATTCAAGTGACTTCATCTGAAATTTTAGGTGTTGAAGACCGCGGCGGTTATTATGAATCAAGCGGTGCGTTGAAAGATATGTTCCAAAACCATATGCTTCAAATGGTAGCGTTGTTAGCGATGGAACCGCCTATCAGTTTAAATAGTGCGGATATCCGTGCTGAAAAGGTAAAAGTATTGAAGTCGTTGCAACCGTTGGATTCTGAAGCGGTACGTACAAACTTTGTACGTGGTCAATATGATGTTGGTGAAATTGATGGCAAGCATGTTAAAAGCTATCGTGAAGAAGATCGAGTGAGTGAAGATTCAATCACCCCTACTTTTGTTTCTGGTAAAGTAATGATTGATAACTTCCGTTGGGCAGGTGTGCCGTTCTACATTCGTACGGGTAAACGTATGAAACGTAAATCAATTCAAGTTGTTGTAGAATTCAAAGAAGTACCAATGAACTTGTATTATGAAAAAGATAAACATTTAGATTCTAACTTATTGGTAATCAACATCCAACCTAACGAAGGGGTATCGATTCATTTAAATGCGAAGAAAAATGTACAAGGCATTGAAACTGAACCCGTTCAACTTTCATATTCAATGAGTGCACAAGATAAAATGAATACTGTTGATGCCTATGAAAACTTATTATTCGACTGTCTCAAAGGCGATGCAACTAACTTCACGCATTGGGAAGAATTAAAATCAACATGGAAATATGTTGATGCAGTTCAAGAAGAATGGGATCAAGTGGCGCCTGACTTCCCTAACTATAAATCAGGTACAAACGGTCCATTAACAAGTGAATTGTTGTTAAGTCGTGATGGATTCCATTGGTGGGACGATATACATTAATTTCAATTTAAATTTATAATGACAAGACGGTGTCACAACATGATACTGTCTTGTCTTTTTTAACCTCTTTTTGTAGGAAAGTCATGGAAAAGTACGGTATAATATAGAACAATAGTAATTTTAGGAGTGAGCAGTTTGGACGTTATCAAGCAAATACAACAGGCCATTGTTTATATCGAGGACCGTGTATATGAGCCTTTTCATTTGCAAGATTTAAGCGATTACGTTGGCCTTTCTCCCATGCATCTAGATCAGTCTTTTAAGATGATTGTCGGCTTATCTCCTAGCGAGTATGCAGAAGCTAGAAAATTAACGAAAGCAGCTGAAGATGTAATTGTAGGGGCTTTTCGTTTAGTAGATATTGCAAAAAAGTATCATTATGAAGATACAAATGACTTTGCGAATGCATTTAGTGATTATCACGGCATTTCCCCCATTCAAGCCAAATTGAAGCAAGATGAATTGAAAATGCAAGAAAGATTATACTTAAGAATTGCAACGACGGATCGACCGCCTTATTCATATAGATTAGAAAAATCTGAAGAGCATGCTTTAGTCGGTTATGCTAAGTTTGTGAACACGGAAAACTTAAGCAACCCATTCCTTGTTGCTGATTTTTTAGAAGATTTATTAGTAGACGGTAAAATCAAGGAGCTTGAACGCTATAATGACGTGAGCCCGCATGAGTTATTTGTTGTAAAGTGCCCGTTGGAAAATGGCGTAGAAGTATTTATCGGAGTTCCGAGTGAGCGTTATCCAGCGCATTTAGAAAGTCGCTTTTTACCTTCACGACAATATGCAAAGTTTAATTTGCAAGGTGAAATTGATTTTGCGGTCAATGAAGCATGGCACTATATTGAGACAAGATTACAGTTGACCATGCCCTATGAAACTGAGGCATTGTATGTAGAGGTTTATCCATTTGATATTTCATTTGATAATTCTTTCACTAAAATGCAATTATGGTTACCTGTCGACTTAGATGAGTAACTAAAGTTAAAGCACGCAATCAGAAAAAACTGATTGCGTGCTTTTTAGATGTAACTATTATTTTTCTTCAGCCCAATGTGTATGGAATGTACCTTCTTGGTCTTTACGTTGATAAGTGTGAGCACCGAAGTAGTCACGTTGTGCTTGGATTAAGTTTGCTGGTAAGTTTTCTGAACGATAACTATCAAAGTAATTAATGCTTGCAGCAAATCCTGGTGTAGGTACACCGTTTGCAACACTTTCAGCTACAACATCACGTAATGCTGATTGGTAATTTGTTACGATATCTTTAAAGTAAGGATCTAATAATAAGTTTTGTAATTCTGAGTTATTATCATAAGCCTCTTTAATTTTTTGTAAGAATTGTGCACGAATGATACAACCTGCTCTCCAGATCATTGCTAAATCACCAAGTTGTAAGTTCCATTCGTTTTCTTCACTTGCTTTACGCATTTGTGCAAAACCTTGTGCATATGAACAAATTTTACTCATATAAAGCGCTTTACGGATTTTTTCTAAGAACTCTTCTTTATTACCTTCAAATTTTGGTGAAGGTCCTGTTAATTCTTTAGAAGCAGCGACACGTTCGTCTTTCATTGAAGAGATGAAACGTGCGAATACAGATTCTGTAATGATTGTTAATGGTACGCCAAGTTCTAATGCGTTAATTGAAGTCCATTTACCAGTACCTTTTTGTCCTGCTTTATCCATTACTTTTTCAACTAATGGTGAGCCGTCTTCATCAAGTTTGTTGAAGATTTCACCAGTAATTTCAATTAGATAACTTTCAAGTTCGCCTGCATTCCATTCTTTGAATGTTTTTGCGATTTCAGTATGTGACATATGCAATGCATCTTTCATTAATGCATAACTTTCAGCGATTAACTGCATATCTGCATATTCAATACCATTGTGTACCATTTTAACGTAATGGCCAGCACCATCTGGACCAATGTATGTTACACATGGTGCACCATCATCAGCTTTTGCTGAGATAGCTTCTAAGATATCAGCGACTTTATCATAAGCTTCTTTTTGACCGCCAGGCATGATTGAAGGACCAGTGAGTGCGCCTACTTCTCCACCTGATACACCAGTACCGATAAAGTTGATGCCGCTTTCTGCTAAAGCTTTGTTACGACGAATTGTATCTTGATAGTTTGTATTACCACCATCGATTAAGATATCACCATCATCTAGTAATGGTAATAAGCCTTCGATTGTTGCATCCGTTGCTGGACCTGCTTTAACCATTAAAAGAATTTTACGTGGACGTTCTAGTGAATTTACAAATTCTTCTAAAGAATAAGTGGGGTGAATATTTTTGCCTTTTGATTCCTCTACCATAGTGTCAGTTTTTTCTTTTGAGCGGTTATAAACTGAAACTGTATAGCCACGAGATTCAATATTCCAAGCTAGGTTTTTACCCATTACGGCTAAGCCGACTACACCAATTTGTTGCGTCATATTACTTACCTCTCTTTGATAAAAATTTTCTATTTTATTGTATCACAATTAGCGTTCCTGCTCACTCTTTCACGCTTAAAATCAAGCGCTAGTTAATTCTACGATTTTAAGTAATTGTTCCGCTAATAGATTCAATGATTTAATTTCCATTCTTTCTTCAGTAGTATGGATATTTTGATAACCAATACCTATAATCACAGTTGGTATGCCAAGTGTATTGATAATGTTTCCGTCAGATCCACCGCCAGCAACAACAGTGTTACCGCTTAATCCTAAGCTTTGTGCACTTTTTACGGCATAATGTGTAACTTCTGCATCTTCTGCAACTTTAAATCCTTGATAACTTGTACTAGTAATGACATCAGCAGAACAGCCATATGCTTCTGCTGTTTCTTCAAATACTTGTTTCATATGGTTGATTTGGGCATTAATTTTATCGCTATCATGTGAGCGTGCTTCAGCGTGAAGTGTCACTTCATCAGCGACGATATTGGTTGCGGAGCCTCCAGTAAAGCTACCAATATTTGCGGTAGTTTCATGGTCAATTTTACCCAACTTCATTTTGCTGACTGCTTTCGCAGCAATATTAATGGCGCTTACGCCTTTATCTGGCGTACTTGCATGTGCTTTTTTACCATGAATCACAGCACTTAACTTCATTTGTGTTGGTGCGCCTAATACAGTCGTACCAATCGGAGCACTAGCATCTACCGCATATCCGAATTTCGCATCTAACAATTTAGGATCAAGTGCTTTCGCACCTAATAAGCCAGATTCTTCACCGACTGTAATAACAAATTGAATTTGGCCGTGTGGGATTTCATTCTCATTTAAAACATGGATTAATTCAAATAATGCTGCTAAACCAGCTTTATCATCTGCACCTAATACAGTTGTACCATCTGAATAAATATACCCGTCATCTTTGACGATAGGTTTAACACCAATCCCTGGGGCAACAGTGTCCATATGGCTTGTAAAATAAATTTTTTGGGTTTTATTTTGATTTTCTGTTGCTGCAAGTGTACAGATTAAGTTATTAGCACCTAAACCAGGTTGCTCACTTGCATGATCTTCTTTTACTGTTAAACCTAAATTTTCAAACTTCTCTTTAAGAATTGGCTGTATAATTTCTTCATGACCGGTTTCAGAGTCAATTTGTACCAATTCTAAAAATGTTTCTAGTAAACGTTGTTCGTTAATCATATTTTAACCCCTTCCTACTACTATATTTAGTGTATACGATTTATGTACTTTGTAAAACATATATGTTCAAAAAATAGGTTAAAATCATGATATAATAATTTGTAAGCGTTACGTTGAAAACAGTACCATATTGATTTAAAATAATGTACTATATTTACAATTAAGAAGAAAGTTTATCTGGAGGAGAATAACGTGTTCAAAGGAAAAGTTTCAAAAATCGTTATTATCGTTATGTTAGTAGCGGTAATCGTTGCACTTATATTATCAAGTTTAGCGCCATTAATGCAGTAAGAGAAAACGAGGATGATCTATGAAAATGATCACCCTCGCTTTTTTATATTTCATCATAAAGTTTTAACGATCCAAAATGAGATTTGATTTGTAAATAACGCTCAAGTTCACTTACAATTTGTATTTCATTAGCACGATTGATTAAAGCCTCTTTGGACTGAGGCAAAGATTGATCATAAAGATCAATATGTAAATCATAAAGTGAGTACAGTCGTATCGCAGTATAATCATTACTATTAACATTTGTAGCTATCTCAGCAAAGAGGTTGCCTAATCGATGCATGATTTTATCTTCTGATTTGATATTTTTTAATAAGTGTTCAATACGTTCAATGATTTCTAATTGTTCCTCTCTCATATCAAAATAATGATAGTAAGAGTTTTCATTACGAACAAAATGATTTTTTACATCTCTGAATGCGTAAGACTTGGCCTTCTGAATTTCCAATTCTATTTTTTTAAGCGGCACATCAATTGGATAATCTACATCAAAACATGATTTACTAAATATATCGAAAGTATTGGTAAATTGTTTCTCTATTTTATGTTTGTATTCCTTCAATTGTTTATCAAGGCTTGGCATAATTAGATTCATAATAAAAGCGATACCTAAGCCGACAATTAACAGTAACACTTCATTAATAAATAGATGTAAATCAATCACTTTAGCGTTAAACACATGTAATAAGATAACGCAGCTTGTGATAATACCCTCTTGTACGCCTAAAACGACTGTTAAAGGTATGAAGAATAACACGATTAAACCTAATACAATTGCATTTTGACCAAGCATACTAAAAACAACGGATCCTAATATTAAGATAAGAATACAGGATACAAAACGAGAAACAATTGCTTGTAGGGAATGTACTTTAGTATGTTTAATACACAAAACAACTAAAATGGCACTTGAAGAAAAATTATCTAAACCAATTAATTTGGCAATAATTATTCCAAGTGCCATTCCTACAGCAGTCTTTATCGTTCTAAATCCTATTTTATAGGGATTAAAACGCTTCATCTGCTTACCTCTTATCGTTCTTCACAATATTTTTCGAATAAATTTTGAAGTTGTGTAATAACATCCATAATATCATGGCCTTCGATTTGATGACGTTCAATCATTTCAGCAATTTTACCATCTTTTACGAGCGCGAATGATGGACTTGATGGTGCATAACCTTCAAAATAATCTCTTGCTTGTTGTGTTGCTTCTTTATCTTGACCAGCAAATACTGAAACCAAACGGTCAGGAAGCTTGTCGTAATGTAAAGAATGTTCAGCAGCTGGACGTGCAATGCCGCCTGCACAACCACAAACTGAGTTAATCATTACAAGTGTTGTACCGTCTTGTTTTAAAACAGCATCTACTTCTTCTGGTGTTGTAAGTTGTTCATAACCTGCATTTTCAATCTCTTTACGTGCTTGTTCAACAACATCGTTCATATATAAATCGAAATTTAAATCCATATCGAAATCACCTTTCAGTTCTTAATAACGTTCTATTTTATTCTACTAATTAATTTAGTAATCTTCAACAGGATAAACTTTAATGGATAGAACAGATTAATAAATATGTGTGTGTTCGATTGTATATTGTTCGATTCTATTTTTAATTGTGTTCATGAAACGTCCTGCTTGCAAGCCATCTAAAATTCGATGGTCAATTGAAATACATAGGTTGACCATATTGCGAATCGCAATCATATCGTCAATAACGACTGGTTTTTTCACAATAGATTCTACTTGTAAAATAGCAGCTTGCGGATGGTTGATAATACCCATTGATGAGACCGAACCAAAAGTACCTGTATTATTGACAGTAAATGTACCGCCTTGTAAGTCAGCTTGCGTTAACTTGTTTTGACGTGCTTTTTGTGCTAATTCATTAATTTCACGCGCAATACCTTTAATTGATTTTTCATCAGCATGATGGATAACAGGAGTAAATAATTTGTCTTCAACCGCAACTGCAATTGAGATATTGATATCTTTATGCACTTTGATTTCAGAACCTTGCCAACTACTGTTCAACATTGGGAATTCTTTTAATGCTTCCGCAACTGCTTTGACAAAGAATGCGAAGAAAGTTAAGTTATAACCTTCTTTTTCTTTAAATTGTTTTTTATAGTGATTTCTTGTTTTAACTAAGTTTGTCGCATCAGTTTCAATCATCATCCATGCGTGTGGAATTTCTGATACACTTTGAACCATATGTTTAGCAATCGCTTTACGGACACCATTCACTGGTACAGAATCTGCTGGAACATCAGATTGTTTTGGTGAAGCAGATGGTTGATGTTCGATTTCGTTTGTAGGTTCACTTTGCGTTGATGTTGACGCAGCTTGTGTTGATACAGATTCTGGATGTGCAATCGCATATTCTACATCTTTTTTAGTGACGCGTCCATCGAAGCCTGTTCCTTTTACTTGTGTTAGATCAATTTGATGTTCAGATGCTAATTTGAAGACAACAGGTGAATATCTGCCATTGTTTAATGGCTGATTTGAACTTTGTTTAGCTTCAGCTTGTGGTTCTGTTGTTTGATTTTCAGTTGTCTCTACATCTGAAGTTGGTTGTTGTTCTGATTTGGCCACTGAACCTTCTTCTGACGCACCTTCTACTTCAATTTCACAAATTGGTGTGCCAACACTGATCGTTTCTCCAGCTTCAACCAAAATTTTTGTAATTGTCCCTGCTTCAGTTGAGGGTACTTCAGCTGTGACTTTATCTGTAATAACCTCACAAATAGGCTCGTATTCTTCAATAGTGTCGCCGACTGCTACTAACCACTGTTCTATTGTACCTTCATGGACACTTTCTCCGAGTTTCGGCATTTTGATTTCCATTTGATAAGCCTCCTATATTTTAAAAACGTGCAAGTTCTAACATTTTCGCTTTGATTTTGTCCGGATTCATCATGAATTCATCTTCTAATGGTGGTGAGAATGGCATAGATGGAACATCTGGACCTGCTAAACGCATAATTGGTGCATCTAAATCGAATAAACAATTTTCAGCAATAATTGCTGCGACTTCTGACATAATGCTACCTTCAAGATTATCTTCAGTTACGAGTAAAATCTTACCTGTACGTTTAGCACGTTCAATAATTGTTTCTTTGTCTAATGGATAGACCGTTCGTAAGTCTACAACTTCTACATCTATACCCTCTTCTGCTAGAACATCTGCGGCTTGTAAACTGTAATTAACGCATAGACCATAAGTAAAGACTGTAATATCATTGCCTTCACGTTTTACATCTGCCTTACCTAACGGTACCGTATAATATTCCTCTGGCACCTCTTCTTTAAGTAAACGATAGGCTTTCTTATGTTCGAAATAAAGCACAGGGTCGTTTGATTCTACAGCAGCTAAAAGTAATCCTTTCGCATCATACGGTGTAGATGGAATAACTATTGTTAAACCTGGTGTAGAGGCAAAGACACTCTCAATACTTTGAGAATGATATAAAGCACCATGTATACCACCGCCGAATGGTGCGCGAATTGTGATTGGTGAATTCCAATCATTATTTGAACGATAGCGCATTTTAGCAGCTTCACTCATAATTTGGTTCGTTGCTGGTAAAATATATTCCGCAAATTGAATTTCAGCAATAGGGCGTTTACCTAACATTGAGGCACCAATTGCTGTACCGACAATATTTGATTCAGCTAACGGTGTATCAATCACACGTTCAATCCCGTATTTTTCTTGTAATCCTAAAGTTACACCGAATACGCCGCCTTTTTTACCGACATCTTCACCTAAAACAAAGACATTCTCGTCTTTCTCCATCGCTTGATCTATTGCTTGTTTAATTGCGGCTAAGTAAGTTAATTTCGCCATTATTCAAGCCCTCCCTCTTCATAAACAAATGTATACGTTTCACTTGGATCTGGATAAGGAGAAGCTTCTGCTTCTTTTGTTGCTTTATTGACTGTCGCTTTATTCTCTTTTTCAATTTCATCGAACCAAGCTTGGTCAACAATGCCTAAATCCATTAAATGTGCTTTAAATTTGATGTTGCAATCTTGAGATTTCAATCCTTCTCTGATCTCAGGACTACGATATTGATCATCGTCATCAGAAGAGTGTGCCGTCATTCTAGTACACATTGCCTCTATTAAAGTAGAACCTTCACCATTTAAAGCTCTTTCACGTGCTTCATGCATCGCTTTATACATGGCAATCGGGTCGTTGCCATCTACTCTTTCACCATGGATACCATAACCTAATGCACGATCAGAAAGTTTTTCTGCAGCATATTGTAAGTGTGTTGGTACTGAAATCGCATACTCATTATTTTCGATAACACAGATGAATGGCAGTTTTTGGACACCCGCAAAGTTAAGTCCTTCATGGAAGTCACCTTGGTTTGATGTACCTTCACCTAATGTTGCCATCGCAATGTTTGGTTTACGATCCATTTTCAGTGCTAACGCTGCACCGACACCTTGTAAGACTTGTGTTCCTACTGGTGAACTTTGTGATAGGATACCAACAGATTTTTTACTATAGTGTGAAGGCATTTGTTTACCTCCTGAGTTGATATCACCTTTTTTGCCGAAAGCTGACATCATTGTTTCAGTCGGAGTAATACCTAGATATGTGATTAATGCTAAATCACGATAATATGGTGCAGAAACATCGCCTTTTTCCATCGCAAATGCCATACCGATTTGTGCTGCTTCTTGACCTTGGCAACTAATAACGAAAGGAATTTTGCCTGCACGGTTTAAGAGCCACATTCTCTCATCTAATTTGCGGCCAAGATCCATCCATTTATACATTTCTTTTAAATCATTTTCGGTCAGACCGGCAGATTTATAATCCATCATTTTTATTTCCTCCTCATATTACGCATGAACAGAGCGTTTTGCTGCTTTAAGTCCAGCTTCCATTAAAACTTCTGATAATGAAGGATGCGCATGTGTTGTAAGTCCTAATTCAAGCGTAGATCCATTCATAAATTGAAGTAATGCCACTTCATTGATTAACTCAGTTACATGTGGACCAATCATACTTAATCCTAATACAGAATCTGTTTCTTGGTCTACAACCACTTCACAAAAGCCATCTTGTTGATTAGCATCTTCAATGACAGCTTTGCCAATCGCTTTAAATGGAACTTTAAAGCTACGTGCTTTTTTATAGTTTGCTGCTTTTGCTTGTTCTACATTCATACCGATTGAAGCGATTTCTGGGTAAGTATAGACACATTTTGGAATTGCATTATAATCAACTGGGATTACTGATTCTTCAAACATTGCTTCTACAGCTGTTGTACCTTCTTTAGAGCCTGCATGTGCGAGTTGCAGTTTTCCGATACAATCTCCTGCAGCATAAATATGTTGTTCGTTAGTTTGCTGTTTGTCATTGACTTCAATAAAACCTTTGTCATCTAATTTGATTTTAGTATTATTCAAGCCGATATCATCTGTATTTGGTTTACGACCTACTGCTAATAAAATGTTGTCGACTTGAACAGAATCATCACCTATTTTGACTTCAGCTGAATCTTCATTAAGTTGAATATGCTCTTTTGATAGTTGGACTTGTTCATGAATTTGTACGCCTCTATCAGTTAAATGTTTCTTTAAAGTTTGTGTGACTGATTTATTTTCAGCAGGCAAGATGCGTTCCCCTGCTTCAATAACTGTTACTTCTACACCAAAATCATTTAATAATGAGGCAAATTCCATGCCGATAACGCCGCCACCAATAATCGCAATAGATTTAGGCAACTTCGTCATTTTTAGAATATCTGTACTTGAAAGTACAACCTGATGATCAAATGACAAGAATGGTAACTTTGCAGGTCTTGACCCTGTAGCAATTAACACGTAATCATTTGGAATCAGTTCAGAAGTTCCATCTTCATATTCGACGGAAATTGTGCCTGGTTGCGGTGAGAAGATAGACGAACCTAAGATACGTCCAGTCCCATTATAAATATCGATGTGGTTATGTTGCATTAAGTGCTTTACACCTGTATGCATTTGGGCAACGATATCATTTTTTCGTTCGAAAACTTTGTCATAATTTAAATTAAACGCATCTGTTTCAATGCCATATGCCCCAGCATGTTTTACTGTATGTAATACTTCAGCTGACTTTAATAGAGCTTTAGTAGGAATACATCCTTTATGCAGACATGTGCCACCGAGTAATTGATTTTCTACAATCGCGACTTTTTTACCTAATTGAGATGCGCGAATACCTGCAACATACCCTGCAGTTCCGCCACCTAGAATAACTAAATCATATTGTTCTTCTGCCATAGTTGATCTCCTAACTATATATTTTTACTTCTTCTCTTAAATGAACAGCTTCGTAAACTTGAGTTGCGAGTGCTTCCATTTCTAACTCGCCTGGATAAACACTGACAGGTGCAATCCACTCAACGTATGCTTGTATCTTACTTGTAATCAATGGACTGTACGCAATCCCGCCTGTGATAATGATTTGATCGATATCACCTTTAAAGACGACTGCTCTTTCACCTATTGTTTTAGCGATTTGATAAATCATGGAGTCTAAAATTAATTTAATTTCTGTGTTGCTTTCATATTGTTCAACTAGTTGTTTGATGCTGTTAGTTGAACATAGATTGATGATGCCTGCTTGTTTGCTGATAAAGTGCTTGAGTTGTTCAAGTGAAAATTGATGTTGCATCCCAAATTCATAAAGCAACTCATTGGGAATACTTCCAGCCCGCTCTGGACTCATTGGACCTTCACCATATAAACCTTCATTCACATCTACTACTTTACCATGCTTATGTGCACCCACTGTAATGCCGCCGCCCATATGTACAACTATGACATTAACCTTATCATAAGTTGAATGAATAGATTTCGCATATTGACGTGCAACGGCTTTTTGATTTAACGCATGGAACACACTTCTGCGCTGTATCCCTTTAATCCCTGTTAGTCTGGCGATATCCATTAATTCATCAACCACGACAGGATCAACAATAAATACAGGGACTTTTAATAACGCTCCTAATTTATACCCGATAATACCGCTTAAATTTGAAGCGTGTTCACCATATTTGAACGATGTTAAATCTTCATACATTTTGGTGTTCACTTGATATGTGCCACCTGCGATAGGTTTTAGTAAGCCACCGCGACATGCGATGGCATCTATGCTTTCCATACCGGGTGTGTTTGCTTCTATAAATGATTTAATGGTATCGATTCGATAGGATTGCTGTTCAAGAAGCGGCTTTTGTGAAATGTTCAAATCATGTTGAATCGTTTCTATTGATATACATGTTTCATTTTGAAAAAAGCCGACTTTTGATGAGGTACTCCCTAAATTTATGATTAAAATATTGGTCATATCTTTCACCTGCTTAATATTTCTTTCATGATGCAGTATTCATGCATTCTCAAAACTACCCTTTATATTTTACCTTAATCTAGTATTCAATTAAAAGTAATCTCCTATAAAAGTAAGCAAATGTTACTATCATAGAGTTAAATTTCATGAAAAAAGCTCTTCTATTTTAAATAAGAAGAACTTTTTTCATCAACATATTATAATGTATGCAATGCTAAAATAGCAGAATTCACTTTATTTTGTATTGAATCTGCACGAGAGGTTAAAACAATCGGGAATTTGGAACCTAAAATTAAATTTGCTGTTTGTGCATGTGCAAAATAAGTCAATGATTTGTATAAAGTATTACCAACATCTAAGTGTGGAACTATTAAAACATCAACATCCCCTGCAATATCGGATTCAATGCCTTTCTCAATAGCACTTTCTTTATCAATCGCATTATCGAACGCAAAAGGCCCTTCTACATTTAAAAATGTGTGTTGTTTAAAATGTGCAGCAATTTCTGCAGCATCAACAGATGAAGGGATTTTAGTCGTAGGATGCTCTAAAGATGAAAGTAAACCAACATTTAAAGTTTCATAACCAATTTGTTTCGCAAAGGTTTCAATATTCTCTATCATATGGATGCGGTCGTCAATACTCGGCTTTACGTTTAAAGCGACATCACTAATCATCAACATTTTGTGATAAGAAGGAATATCAAAACATGCAACATGATTTAAAAATCGTCGGTCATCCATAAATGTTTTATGTCTCAAAACAAAAGATAAAATTTCAGATGAAGGCAAATTACCTTTCATCAAAACCTGAATAATCTTTGAATCTAAGTCATCTGCACATTTTGTAAATACGTCCTCACGTTCTTCGAATGTTCGTAAGTGAATTCGATTAAGCAATTCACCTTCAATATTGAATGAACGTATTAATTCAGTTGGATCTTTAGTACCATAGAGCGTTACATGACATTCTGTCTGTTTTAGCAATTGTACAATTGCGGCTATTGTCTTCTCGTCATTCGCAAATAAAACACCAATGTTACCTTGTAAGGTCTTGGTATTAGAAATCAGTGTTTCAAATTCCATAGCTAATCCCCTCTCATTTTAAATCAATTACAACGCGTGGTTTTGTTCAATCATTTCTTTAGCATTTTCTCTAGTCAATTTCGTAACGTTCGCTCCAGAAATCATTCTTGCAACTTCATCTATACGATTATCGCCAGTAAGTTCTTCAACATGTGTCGTTGTTCTATCGTCTTGTGATGCTTTGCTGATTAATAAATGATGATCACTCATCGATGCAACTTGTGGTAAATGTGAAATACAAATCACTTGAATATACTCTGAAATGGCACGCATTTTTTCTGCCATTTTTTGTGCAGCAATCCCTGAAACGCCTGAATCAACTTCATCAAATAAAATGGCTGTTTGGCCTCTTGATTTAACAAAAATGCTTTTTAAAGCTAACATGATACGAGAAAGTTCCCCGCCAGAAGCAATTTTTGCTAAACTTTTTAGAGGTTCGCCTTTATTAGGACTAATTAATATTTCTATTCTTTCAATACCCTCTGCATTCGGTTCGTCTAACGGTTTAAATGAGATTTCGAGATTTGCATCTTTCATTTGTAAGTTTTGGATTTCATCTACAATATGATCTCTTAATTCGCGTGCGACCTTGCGTCTTTCTTTTGACAGCATTTGTCCTTCTTGACTGAGTTGTGTTTTAAGTTGTGAAATCTCTTCTTTTAAGTTAGCGGTACTTTGTTCATAATTTTCTATTTTGTTTATTTCGTCATCTAATTTTGCCTGATATTGAATTAAACTTGAGATATCTTTCCCGTATTTGCGTTTAAGATTATTAAGTAAATTCATACGAGATTCTAATTCGTTTAAGTATTGTTCATCAAATTCAGTATTTGACAGTTCATCGTATAACTCATGTTTAGCATCTTCAAGCGTATAGTAAAATTGATCGACTTGTTCTTTTAATTCAGTGAACTTTTTCGGAATAATTTCATCAATGTTCGCAAGTTGGATACTTAATTCGTATAATCGATCTGGAATTGCTTGTTCATCCGTTAATGTTGCATGTGCTGCATTTAACGCTAAACTTAAATTTTCAGAATTCTGAATACGCTTAATATCTGCTTCGAGCTGCTCGATTTCGCCTTCTTGCAGATTCGCTTCTGACAGTTCATCGGCTTGAAACTTCATTAAGTCTAATCTTTGTAATAACGCTTGGTCAGCAGATTCTAATTCGTTTAGTTCATGTGTTTTCGCTTTAAATGATTGATAGGTATTTTGGTATTGTTTCAATATGTCATCATATTTGCCATCAGAATACGAATCAATCAGTTGAAGATGATATTTTTGTTTCAACAATGATTGTGTTTCATGTTGACCATGGATATCAAGCAAATCTTGCATGATTAAACGCAAGTCATGCAAAGTCACAGTTTGATTGTTGACTTTGCATAAGCTTTTACCTGAACTGAAGATTTCTCTTTTAACGATTAAGAAATCTTCGTCTGCATCCACTTCTAACGCATTGAGTGTATGGATAACTTCTGGATTATTATCTATATCAAAGATACCTTCTATAGTTGCTTTCTTTTCGCCATGACGAACATAATCTGAAGATGCGCGCATACCTATAAGCTGTCCAATAGCATCGATGATGATAGATTTACCTGAACCAGTTTCACCGCTCAATACGGTTAGTCCATCTCCAAAGTTAATTTCTAATTCATCAATGATAGCAAACTGTTTAATTGTTAGTGTTTGTAACATGGCTCATCGCTTCCTTATAACAAATTAAAAATACGTGTTTTGATTGCATTTGCAGCTTCTTCATCGTGACAAATGAGTAAACATGTATCATCGCCGCAAATTGTACCGAGTACTTCATCCCAATCAATTTGGTCTAGAATCGCACCGATAGATTGTGCGTTACCTGGAAGTGTTTTAAGTACTAATAAATTGCCTGTTCCTTCTATATTGACGAAAGAATCCATTAAATAACGTCCAAGTTTTTCTAAAGGATGATATTTTCTATCATTAGGTAAACTATAAATGTATTGTCCTGTTGGTGCAGGTACTTTGATTAATTGTAATTCTTTAATATCTCTTGAAACGGTTGCTTGAGTTACATTCAAATCAAATTGATTTAAACGTTTAACCAATTCATCTTGAGTTTCAACCTGCTCAGTGGATATGATTTCTCTTATTTTTATGTGTCTTACTGATTTTTTAGCCACTTTTTTACACCTCAAATTACGAATATTTATACAATCATAGTATCACATGTTCACACAAAATGCTTTGATTTTCATCTAATTCACAACTTCTATACAAATTACAAGTGCATATTTATAAAACTTTATAAATAGAAATAAGCTAAGTCACAATTGTAAAATTAGGACTCAGCTTATTATTTTAGTGATCGCGTTTGTAGAATAACTCTGTTAATGATTCAAGCTCAGATGTATCGTATTGTTTATCAGATAATTGTTTCAAGCATGCATTTGCTTGAGCAACATGGTATTGAAGTCGTTGTTCTGTTTCTTCCAAACCAAGTAAAGTTACGTATGTACTTTTATGATTCTTCTCATCACTACCTACAGGTTTGCCTAACTTTTCAGCATCACCATAAACATCTAATAAATCATCTTTAATTTGGAAAATTAAGCCTAAATGTTCACTATACGTATCAAGTATCTCTGATATTTCAGCATCAACTTTTGCGATAGTAGCACCAGCATTTATCGCAAAAGATAATAATGCACCCGTTTTTTCACGATGGATTTGTTGTAAAGTTTCTAAAGCAATTTTTTTATTTTCACTTTCCATATCCAACGTTTGACCGCCAATCATACCTAAATGTCCACTTGCATCAGAAAGTTGAGTCGTTAGCGCAACTTTTGTTTCGGCGTCAATCGCAGTATCTGTGTTGATTAAATTGAACGCTTTTGTTAATAACGCATCACCAGCAAGCAGTGCTTTCCATTCACCATATACTTTATGGTTGGTTAATTTCCCCCTACGATAATCATCATCATCCATAGCAGGTAAATCATCATGAATAAGAGAGTATGTGTGCACCATTTCCAAAGCTAAAGCTGTACGAATACCCTTCGTGTAAGCATGATCTTTTGAAAGCATTTTTAAAGTTTCTAATAATAATACTGGACGAATACGTTTTCCCCCAGCTTCAAGAGAATAACGCATGCTTTCTTCTAAATTAGTGCCAAGCGGTGAATTAGGAATCGTTTCTAATAGCTGTTGGTTAATCATTTCAATCAATTTATTCATTTTCATTCTCACCTGATACGTCAGCTTGTTCTCCATCATTAGATTTCATAAGGTCGTTCACTTTCTTTTCTGCGTTTTTAAGTGTTTCATCGCAAGATGCAGAAAGTTTCATTCCTCTTTGATATAAATCTAAGGCTTCTTCTAAAGAAACAGTTTCGTTATCTAATTTTTTGACAATGTTTTCTAATTCTTCCATCATGTTTTCGAAACTTTGCTCATTACTCATCTATATTGCACCTAACTTTCTTAACTATTGCATCAACTTCTCCATCTTTCATGGTCAGATTGATGTGGTCATTAGCTTTTAATGATTGCGTACTGGTAATCACTTGATCGTCTTTATTAACAATTGTATAGCCGCGCAACATCGTGTTTGTCGGACTTAAGTTATTTAAGCTTTCTAATCGTTGTGTCAATTTCGTCTTAGCCTGATTCAAGATATTCGTTATCGACTTATTGAGTACTTTGTCCAATTGTGATTTATCTATGATTGCCTGTTTTGTACGCTGTTGTAAATCTCTTGTGTTGATACGGTTGCTTAATAAATCAATACGTTGACGTAATTGTGAAAGTTGATTTGTCATCACTAGACTTAATTGTCTTTCAAGTTCATCACGTCGCTGTATCTGTTGATCATATAACAAAAAGGGTTGTTTAAATTTATAATAAGAAGCGACATGTTCTAAATGCTTTTTCTTATTATTAATCAATTGGACGATATGTCTTGATAAACTCAGTTCAATTTGTTTAATATACTGTGTCAATTCTACTTGATCAGGTGTCGCAATAACAGCAGCTTGTGTCGGTGTCGCAGCTCTGACGTCAGCTACAAAGTCACTGAGTGTAAAGTCTGTTTCATGGCCAACAGCCGAAATGACAGGTGTCTGTGTATTGAAAATAGCACGAACGACGTCTTCTTCGTTAAAATTCCACAAATCCTCAATAGAACCGCCGCCACGTCCTAAAATAATGACATCTGCGCCAAGTGTATCAGCATACTTCAATTTTTCTACAATGTCATCTTTGGCTTGAGCACCTTGAACGAGTGTACTAATTTGTATCTGTTCAACGAGCGGGAATCGGCTGTTGATTGTAGAGTGAATGTCTCGTATTGCTGCACCTGTGCTTGCTGTAAGCACTGCAATTTTTTTAGGGAACTTTGGAATCGGCTTTTTATGACTCATGTCAAATAAACCTTGTTTCGTTAAGGCGTTTTTCAATTCTTCTAGACGCTGATAAAGGTTTCCTATACCGTCTAAATGCATTTTATTAACATAGATTTGATAATTGCCACGTCGTTCATACACACTGACACGTGCCTCTATTAAAACCTCATCGCCTTCTTTAGGTGTGAAATCTAGCTTCCCAGCTTGAGCTTTAAACATCATCGCATTCACTACACTATTGTTATCTTTCAAATTAAAGTATAGATGGCCACTGCTGTGACGTTTAAAGTTAGACAATTCACCTTTTAGTAAAACAGATTGCAGGTGCGGATCTTGGTCGAATTTATATTTTATATATTTAGTTAAGGCTGTAACACTTAAATAATCGGACATACGTATCACTCTATCCTATTGATTTAAATTACTTAATACACCGTTGATAAAACGATAATGATCTTCATCACTGAATTGTTTAGCAAGTTCTACAGCTTCATTAATTACCACTTTAGGCGGTGTATCACTGTGATCAAGTTCAAAAGCAGCGATTCTTAAAATAATTCTATCTGACTTTAATAAACGAGAGATTTTCCAGTCTTTTAAATTCTCTTGGATTTTTTGATCAAGCACAGGTTCGTGATCCTTTACGCCTGATACTAACCAGTGAATGAAATCGAATTCTAAATCCGGATAATCATCTTTAATAAAATTAATGGCTTCATCTATAGATAAATCTGTATTCTTCATTTCAAGTTGAAACAATGCTTGAAATGCTTGGCTTCTTGATTCTTTACGACTCATTGAGCGTGCTCCTTTGTTACTTATTTCTTGTTATTTTCAACTTCAATATGTGTGATATGAACGTTGACTTGTTTAGGAACTATAGTTGTCATATTGCTGAGGGAATTGAAAATTGTTTGTTGAATTTCCAATGCTGTTTGAGAGATGTTGATACCATACTTAAACTCACAGAATACATCTATATAAATTCCATCATCTTTCGTTTCAAGTTTAATCCCTTTTGTTAAATTTTTACGATTTAACTTTTCAGGTGAAGCATTTTTAATTTCAGCAAAGTGTCCAGTCAGTCCATCGATTTCAGATGTCGCAATACTTGCAATTGAAATTAAAACTTCTGGTGAAATTTCTACTCTGCCTAATTGTGCATGTGTATCTTCGGATACTTTTACCATGAGAATGCCTCCTTCTAATCTTCTTTCATAATGTCGTTTTGTTCTAAGAATTTAGTGCTATACTGTCCGCTATTGAAAATATCATTTTGTAATAAGCGAATATGGAATGGGATGGTTGTATCAATGCCTAAAACTAAGAATTCACTTAAGGCACGTAAACCTGCCATAATGGTTTCTTCACGATTTGGTTCATGAACAATTAATTTAGCAACCATTGAATCATAGTAAGGCGGAATTGTGTAATTTGTATAGCATGCTGATTCTATTCTTACACCATAGCCTCCTGGTGCTAAATACTGTGTGATTTTACCTGGTGATGGCATAAAGTTTTTATATGGATTTTCGGCATTAATACGAAACTCCATCGCATGTCCATTAATTTTAATGTCATCTTGTGTAAATGGTAATGGTTCACCCATTGCGACTAGTAATTGCAGTTTTACTAAATCAATACCCGTAACCATTTCTGTAACAGGATGTTCAACCTGTATTCTGGTATTCATTTCCATAAAGTAATACTCATCAGTATCTAGGTCGTAGATATATTCAATCGTTCCTGCATTTTCATAATTAACGGCTTTGGCTGCTCTAATGGATGCTTGACCCATTTCATGTCTTTTCTCTGGAGTTAGTATTGGTGATGGTG
Organism: Staphylococcus simulans; assembly: GCF_047037175.1. GTDB lineage: Bacteria > Bacillota > Bacilli > Staphylococcales > Staphylococcaceae > Staphylococcus > Staphylococcus simulans_C. The sequence goes on from NZ_CP178241.1 coordinate 686,262, forward strand.
CTTCTTCAACCAACTTTTGCATGCGTCGTTGAATTGTACAATCACGTTCACCTAATTGGATGACATTGCCAAATTGATCTCCGATAATTTGGAATTCAATATGACGGAAATTCTCGATGAATTTCTCAAGATAAAGACCACCATTACCAAAAGCAGTTTCTGCCTCTTGTTGCGTCATTTTATATCCGTTTTCTAATTCTTTTTCGTCTCTTGCTACACGGATTCCTTTACCGCCGCCCCCTGCTGTGGCTTTAATGATAACTGGATAACCGATTTCTTCTGCAGTTTTTTTAGCGTCTTCGATTGAATCTACTAGACCATCACTACCTGGTACCACTGGAACATTAGCAGCAATCATTTCATCTTTTGCTACGTCTTTAATCCCCATTTTTTGGATGGATTCATAACTTGGACCTACAAATTTAAGCTGGCATGCTTCGCATAATTCTGCGAAATCCCCATTTTCTGCCAAGAATCCATAACCCGGATGTACAGCGTCACATCCAGTAGAAGTAGCGATAGATAAGATATTTGGAATGTTTAAATATGAATCTTTAGATTGTGTTGGACCCACACAGTACGCTTCATCAGCAATTTGAGTATGTAGTGCTTCTTTATCCCCTTCAGAATAAATCGCAACCGTGTGTAACCCTAAGTCCTTACACGCTCTGATGATTCTAACGGCTATTTCGCCGCGGTTAGCAATTAAAACTTTTTTCATAATTATTTCACCTTAAATAACGGTTGGCCATACTCTACCATTTGTCCGTCTTCAACTAAAATTTCAGTGATTTCCCCAGAAACTTCTGCTTGAATTTCATTAAATAATTTCATTGCTTCTAAAATACATACTGTTGAATCATTTGAAACAGTATCCCCAACTTTTACATAAGCTTCTTCTTCTGGTGACGGTGATTTATAGAATGTTCCTACCATAGGTGCATTAATTGTTTTCCCTTGATCAGCTTCTGAATTTGCAGCAGAAGAACCTTCGCTGACAGCTGAATCATTTTGTACAGGTGCTGGCGCAGCTGCTTGTGCAGGGTAAGCTTGTTGAGAAATCTGTGGTGTAATAATTTCTCTTTCTTTTTCTTTCTTTAAGTTAATGATACTTCCCTTATTATCTTCTATATTAATCTCAGTTAGATTTGAATTATCTAGTATTTCAATTAATTCCTTGATTTCTTTAAAATTCATAGTACTGCTCCTTCAGATTGATTTTACTCTTCTTGTATATTTTACTTGACTGAAATTATCAATTCAAGCATATCACTGTAACTTTAAACATTGTCGTGATGTGAAATAACTATAACAAAAGAAAAGAACCCCTTTCATTCATCCACTCCATCAACCAAAATTTGTTGGTTTACATTAAGGAATTAGATGTTAGAAAAGGGGTCATTTAAAATTTAGGCTCTTGAAACGTAACTGCCGTCGCCAGTGTTGATTACGAGAACGTCTCCTTCGTTAACGAAAAGAGGTACGTTTAGCGTATATCCAGTTTCTACTGTCGCTGATTTAGTTGCACCAGTTGCAGTATCACCTTTAATACCAGGCTCAGTTTCTGTTACTGTAAGCTCAACAGTTTTTGGTAATTCTAAACCAATTGTTTCGCCTTCATAAGTTTGAATTTGAACTTCCATGTTAGCTTTCAAGTATTTTAATGCGTCTTCTAAATAATCTCCAGGTAATTCAGTTTGTTCAAATGATTGATTGTCCATGAATACATGAGTGTCACCATCTGCATATAAGTATTGCATGCGGTGGTTTTCAATCATTGCTGGTTCTACTTTTTCACCTGCGCGGAATGTTTTTTCTTGAATTGCACCAGTTCTTAAGTTTCTCAATTTAGAACGAACAAATGCAGAACCTTTACCTGGTTTTACATGTTGGAATTCAATAACTTTCCAAATACCATTATCAACAGATATTGTTAAACCTGTTTTAAAATCATTAACCGAAATCATTCAGTTTCCTCCTCATATACGCTTTCATTATAAAATAATAAGGTCTTTTGTGCATTTAGTAAAGACTTCATTACCATTTTCTGTAATTAAGATATCATCTTCAATTCTAATGCCGCCTAGTCCTTCTATATAGATACCCGGTTCTACAGTTACGCAATTATTAGGTACTAATACATAATCAGACTGTTTTGTAAGCATTGGTTGTTCATGAATCTCTAATCCAATACCATGACCTGTTGAGTGGCCAAAGTTTTCACCATAGCCATAACTTGCAATAATATCACGTGCGATAGCATCTGCTTCCTTACCAGTCATGCCTGCTTTAATTTGTGCTACAGCTGCTTTTTGTGCTTCTAATACAATATTATAAGCTTCAACCAGCTTAGGATCAGGTTGACCAATTGCAAATGTACGTGTGATATCAGAAACATAACCGTTATAGTAAGCACCGAAGTCTAAAGTAATCAAATCACCTTCTTCAATGACTTTGTCACTAGCGACACCATGTGGTAAAGCACCGCGATATCCAGAAGCAACGATAGTATCAAATGAAGGACCGCTCGCACCTAATTTTAACATTTTGCTTTCTAATTCTGCTTTTAATTCTTGTTCAGTCATACCTGCTTTCGCAATACTTAAAATATATTCATACGCTTCATCAACAATTTCTGCAGCTTTCTGAATCGTATCGATCTCAGATTGATCTTTAATAGCTCTGATGTCTTCAATCACACTGCCGACACTTTGATATTCAACGTCTGAATCATTTAGTTGTTGGAAAGTATCATAGCTGACCATATGACCCTCAAATCCAGCTTTTTTGACACCGTTTTGTTCAAGTACAGATTTAACTTCATCAATTAAACCGGCAGAACGATTCACAATTTCGTATTCAGAAGCTTGATTCGTTGCTTGATCAATATAACGGAAATCTGTGATTAAAAAACGACGTTCAGGTGTAATCACTAATGCACCACTTGTGCCAGTAAAACCTGATAAATAACGTCTGTTGTAATCTGATAAGACAACTAATGCATCTAAGTTGTTATCAGAAATAATTTGGTTTGCTTTTTCAATTCTAGACATACATACTCCTCCTATGTAATGCTTAATCATGTAATTTTATGGAGCTGTGATATTGACTTTATCACTTTATTATAATCAAAGTTTATCACAAAGCGTATAGAACTATAAGCGTTTATACCTCATAAAACAGAAGATTCCGATAAAAGTAGAAACTGAAATATAAGAAACTAAGAACTAAATATGATAAAATATTGCTATAATATTTGCTTTTGAATTAGGAGAAGGTTATGAAAAGGAAACTTATTACAATTATTGGAGCAACTGTTTTGCTTACGGGCTGTGGGAGTCAAAACTTGGGCCCTCTTGAAAAGAAAACAACAAAACTCAGAGATGAAAATCATCAATTGAAGTTAGATAATCAAGAATTAGAGCAAAATATTAGTAATTTGAAAGATAAAGAAAAACAATTAGGTGCTGACAAAAAGAATACGAAAGAAGCAGCACAAAATAGTATGAAAACTAAAAATGCTAATGCAACTTCTGATTACTATCAAAAAGTAAATGATAGTTTAAAGTCGTATCATAAAATTGAAAGTGATGTTAAAAAGAATAAGAGAAAAGAAGCTGTAGTGAGTCAACTTGATAAAATTGTCACTGATTTACAAAGTGCACATGATAAATACAAGCTTGATTTGAATAAACATTCGATGACAGACAAAGACAAGGCTGACGATAAAAGCATCGATGAACTTAATAGTAAGTTAGGAAAGGCTTTTAAAACTATTAAAGAAGGCTATTCAACTAAGAGTGAACAAAAAATAAAACAGGGTCAACAAGAATTATCTCAAATTAAGGTCAGCAAATCTAATTCATAAAGCAAGAAGTATTGAAAGGTGAAACTATGCGTAAAGGATTATTCTATATCATTTTATTAATTGCGCTGATTGGTTTGATATTGAACTTAGATTCAATATTATTCTCACTTGTAAGAACGATAATTAGTTTAGCGATTATCGCCGCAATTGCTTATTTATTATATTTCTTCTTCTTTTTAACAAAAGATCAAAGGAAATATAAAATCGCAAAATGGAAATACAGAAGACGTCATAAATAAAAACTAAATCCCCTGCTTACCATATTTGGTATACAGGGGATTTTTATTATTTTCTATAAGTCCACTCTTCTGATTTATATTTTTCTGCTAATTCTTCTACTTCGGCTTCTTGTTCCTTTGTCAGTTGTAAAGGCTTAAAATTAATGTTCAATCCTTTTTGGAAGCCTTTTTCAAATGCAACTTCCATCTCTTCAAGCGTAACTGTTCTATCAGAGATATCATTGATTGCGACAGCTTTATCTATGAAAGCTTGTTTCATTTTATCTTTTAAACGGTCATTTTTAAAGATAAACATATCAAATAAATCATCTATATCAATATCTTTTAGGATTGAACCGTGCTGCAAAATAACCCCTTTTTGTCTTGTTTGTGCACTTCCAGCAATTTTTCTGCCTTCTACTACGAGTTCATACCAACTTGGTGCGTCAAAACAAACAGCACTTCTAGGTTGTTTTAATTTTTCTCTTTCTTCTTTACTTCTAGGAACAGCGAAATACGCATCGAAGCCTAATAACTTAAATCCTTCAAGTAAACCTTGAGAGATAACTCTATATGCCTCTGTAACCGTCTTAGGCATATTAGGATGAGATTCTGGGACGATTACACTATATGTAAGTTCTTTGTCATGTAAAACGCCTCTGCCCCCTGTTTGTCGTCTTACTAATCCATAGCCCTTTTCTTTTACTTTCTCTATGTCAATTTCCTTTTTTAATCGTTGGAAATATCCAATTGAAAGTGTTGCTGGATCCCATGTATAAAATCGGATGACAGGATCAATTTCCCCTCTTGATACAAAGTTCAATAATGCTTCATCCATAGCCATATTGTAAAATGGGTCATGACTGCCCGAATTAATAAAGTTCCATGTTTCTGTCAATTTAAAAATCTCCAATCACCTAATATTTATCTATTTGTATATTACCATAGATACAGTGGAAGTGATTAATATTCAAGACTTAGTTTTAGGAGGAGATTAATTTTGAATATTAATTTTCAAGCGAAGTGAAATCTACATTGACATATGAGAAAAACTTTTTGATAATTGAGTGAAACAGTCTTATAATTGTAGTATCGGTAAAAATAGGAGGAAGCAGGATGAATAGCTTTTGGATAATCATTTTAGCTGTTTTAGTTATTATTGCTGTATATATGTTAATCCAATTTTTCATCAATAAAAGAGCTGTAACGGAATTAGATCAGAACGAATTCCATGATGGTTTACGCAAAGCTCAAGTGATTGATGTAAGAGAAAAAGTTGACTATGATTATGGCCATATTATTGGTGCCAGAAACATTCCTATGACGCTTTTTAGTCAACGATTTAAAGGTCTAAGAAAGGATCAGCCTATCTATTTATGCGATGCAAACGGTGTAGCGAGTTACAGAGCAGCGCGTATTTTAAGAAAACATGGATATAAAGATATCTATATGCTTAAAGGCGGTTACAAAAAATGGACCGGGAAAGTTAAATCAAAAAAATAGCATTATAATTAAAATGTAGCAGCAATGAATTTTCATTGCTGCTTTTTTTAACGTAGAAAAACCCTCGTTACCAATTAACGAGGGTTTAGCTATTATAATGAATATTAAAGTTTTTCTTCGTGTAAGTTTTCGAATTTCAAGACTGGATGTCTCGCTGCTTTAGTTTCATCTAGTCTATCGATTACTGTATTATGTGGTGCTTCAAGCACTTTGTCTGGATCTTCTTTAGCTTCTTCAGCAATTTGAATCATTGCATCACAGAAGTAATCTAATGTTTCTTTAGATTCTGTTTCTGTTGGTTCAATCATCATACCTTCTTCCACGTTAAGTGGGAAGTAAATTGTTGGTGGATGTACACCGAAGTCTAATAAACGTTTCGCCATATCTAATGTACGAACGCCTTCTTTTTTCTGTTTAGATCCACTTAATACGAATTCGTGTTTACAATATTGGTTATATGGAATTTCAAATGCATCTTTCAAACGTGCTTTAATATAGTTGGCATTAAGCACAGCTGCTTCTGAAACTTCTTTAAGACCAATATTACCCATTGTTCTAATGTACGTATAAGCACGTAGATAGATACCGAAGTTACCATAGAATGGTTTAACGCGACCGATAGAGTCTTTAATATCATTATCGTATTTATAAGTGTCGCCATCTTTGATTACCATTGGTTTTGGTAAGAAGCTAGCAAGTTCTTTTTTAACTCCGACAGGACCTGAACCTGGGCCGCCACCACCGTGAGGACCAGTGAATGTTTTGTGTAAGTTTAAGTGTACAGCATCAAAGCCCATGTCTCCAGGTCTTACTTTATCCATGATTGCGTTTAAGTTTGCGCCATCATAGTATAATAGACCGCCGGCATCATGAACAATCTTACCGATTTCCATAATATTATGTTCAAAGATACCTAGAGTATTTGGGTTTGTTAACATGATTGCTGCTGTATTTTCGTTAACAAGACGTTTTAAATCTTCAACGTCTACTTCACCATCTTCATTTGATTTAACTGTCACTGATTTGAAACCAGCGAAAGCTGCAGAAGCTGGGTTAGTACCATGCGCTGAGTCAGGTACGATAACTTCATCACGGTGACCTTCACCATTTTTTTCGTGATAAGCTTTGAAAATCATTAACGCAGTCCACTCACCATGCGCACCAGCTGCAGGTTGTAAAGTAACTTCATCCATACCTGTGATTTCTTTTAATTCTTCTTGTAAGCTATGGATGATTTCTAAAGAACCTTGAATTTGTGATTCTTCTTGTAATGGATGTGCTTCTGCAAATCCAGGGATACGTGCTACTTTTTCATTGATTTTAGGGTTGTACTTCATCGTACATGAACCTAAAGGATAGAAACCTGAATCTACACCGAAGTTTTTGTTAGATAATTCAGTATAATGTCTAACTAAATCTAACTCTGCTACTTCTGGAAATTCTGCTTTGTTTTTACGGATGAATTTATCATCTAATAATTCTTCAACTGCATTTGTTTCAATCTCTTTTTTTGGTAGAGAATATGCATATCTTCCTGCTCTTGAACGTTCGAAAATTAATGGACTTGATTTACTAACCATTAATCTCACCCACTTTCTTAACAAAAGTATCAATTTCATCTTTTGTTCTTAATTCAGTGACAGCAACTAACATTGCATGTCCCATATCGTTATTGACTTCAGTTAAATCGAAGCCGCCAATAATGCCCTCTTCTAATAATTGACTATTTACTTCTTTAACTGGTTTGTTAAGTTGAATAACGAACTCATTATAAGATGTACCTGGCAATACTTTTACGCCTGCTTTTTCAAATTCTTTTTTAGCATAGTTAGCATTTTCAAAGTTTTGTTCAGCAATATCTTGAATACCTTGTTTACCTAATGCTGACATAGCAATTGAAGATGCTAAAGCGTTTAGAGCTTGGTTTGAACAAATATTTGAAGTCGCTTTGTCACGACGGATGTGTTGTTCACGTGCTTGTAAAGTTAATACGAAACCGCGGTTGCCATGATCATCATTTGTTTGACCTACTAAACGACCCGGGATTTTACGCATTAATTTTTTAGTTGTTGCGAAGAAACCACAGTGTGGTCCACCAAATTGGCTAGGAATACCAAATGGTTGTGTATCTCCCACAACGATATCTGCACCGAACTCACCTGGAGGTGTTAACAAGCCAAGTGAAAGTGGATTTGTGTAGACAATGAATAATGTCTTTTTGCTTTTAATGAATGATTTAACTTTTTCTAAATCTTCAATAGAACCATAGAAGTTTGGATATTGAACAGCGACTGCTGCTGTATCGTCATCGATAGCTGCATCTAATTTTTTTAAATCAGTTACAGTACCGTCTAAATCAACTTCTACAATTTCATATTCATTTCTTACTTTTGAATAAGTGTGAAGTACTTGTAAAGCTTGATAATGCATACCTTTAGATACAACAATCTTATTCTTTTTAGATTGACTTAACGCTAAAATACAAGCTTCAGCGAACGCAGTCATTCCATCATACATTGATGAGTTTGCAACATCCATACCTGTTAATTCACAAATTAAAGTTTGGAATTCAAAGATAGCTTGAAGTTCCCCTTGTGAAATTTCAGGTTGGTAAGGCGTATATGCTGTATAGAACTCTGAACGTGAAATCATAGCATCTACAACAGCTGGTGTATAATGGTCATAAACACCTGCACCTAAGAATGAAGTATGATCTTCTTTTGTAATGTTTTTATTAGCAATTCTGCTAAGACGTTTGAATAAAGAAGTTTCATCTTCTCCATTTGGAATATTTAACTCTCTATCCAATAAGATCTCTTTTGGCACATCTCCGAATAATTCTTCAATAGAGCTTGCGCCGATTGTTTCTAACATTTCTTTTTTGTCTTTTTCAGTTAATGGTATATAACGATGACTCACCACTGCCACCCCTTCATTAAATTATTTACTGATTTGATTTTTCTTGACAATTTTAGCTTTGACTTGACGTTTTCTTACTTGAACGATGACTTCTTTGCCCATTTCGAATTCATCACGGTCAATCATAGCTAATGCAATACCTTTACCAGTAGCTGGCGATTGCGTTCCAGATGTAACTTGACCAATTTTGTTACCCTCTAAGTCTAGCACATCATAGCCAGTTCTTGGGATACCTTTTTCAATCATTTCTAAACCAACTGAACGAAGTTTTGCTCCATTTTCTTTTTGGTCTTTCAATACTTCTTTACCAATGAAGTCTGCTTCGATTAATGGTTTCGCTGCAAACGCAATACCACCTTCATAAGGTGTGATATCCTCAGACAAGTCTTGTCCGTGTAGAGGTAAACCTGCTTCTAGACGTAAAGTATCACGCGCACCTAAACCAGCTGGTTTTAACTCTGCGTTTTCTAAAAGACCATCCCAAATAGCTACGACGTCGTTTGAGTCGCAATAAATTTCGAAACCATCTTCACCAGTATAACCTGATTGAGATAAGATGACATTTTTACCAAAAATTTTAACATCTTTTTTGAACTCGAAAGGTTTCATTTCAGCAACATCTACATCAACTAAGCTTCCTACATAGTCTCTTGCTTTTGGACCTTGCACAGCTAGTTGACCGTATTGGTCAGATACATTTTCAACGTTTACATCAAATTTGTCTGAATGAGATTTAATCCATTCATAGTCTTTATCTGTATTTGCAGCATTAACCACTAATAAGAATTTATTATCTTCTAATTTATAAGTGATTAAATCATCAATAACACCGCCTTTTTCATTACAAAGTGCAGTGTATTGTGCTTTAGTATCTGTTAATTGATCTGTATCATTTGAAAGCACATATTGAATGAATTCTGATGCATCATTTCCTTCAATCAACACTTCGCCCATGTGGCTGACATCAAAGATTCCCATAACTTCCCTTACTGCGTTATGTTCTTCTTTGATACTAGAAAATTGAACAGGCATTGCCCATCCACCGAATTCAACAATTTTTGCTCCGCTTTCAATAAAGCGGTCGTATAATGGTGTCTTTTTTAAGTCGTTTGACATCTTGCAACCCCCTATATGTGATTAAATATTAAAAACAGGATAGCAAAACCAATTGCTATCCTGTAGTTACCTTCAGGAATGCGTCACAGTATTATCCTTTTGCCTGAGAGATTCGATATAACATCTTGCACCTTCGGCGATGAATTGAAACTGAAACAAGCTTATTATTTCAGCCATTCATTCTCTCCAATACTGATCATTCGCTATAAATGATATTCATCAAATTTTGATGTAATAAATCTAAGTCATTGTCTGTATCCATTCTGCTGAATGCGATTTCATTATATCGTGAAACCCTTGATAAATACAACCTTTTTAATTCATCGAATGCTTTATTTGCAGCGTTGGGTCGATTACTATCATTTTTAATTCTATCGAATATAAGTTGAATGCTTGTATCTAACCAAATTATATTTTTATAGTGTGATAAAATTTCCATTGAACTTGGACTTTCAATCACACCGCCACCAGTAGAAATGACATCGTACTCATTTATGGCTTCCTGTAAATATTTTGTCTCTAGTTGTCTAAAACCACTTTCTCCTTGAGTTTCAAAGATTTCAGGGATAGTTTGATTAGTACGCAATTCAATTAATTGGTCTAAATCAACAAAACGTTTCCCTTCTTGTTCAGCAACATATTTCCCTAATGTAGTTTTGCCTGTTCCCATAAATCCTATAAAAATGATGGGTTCTTTTTTAATTTTCTTGTTTGCCATATTTCTCATCCTTCTCAACAATGTGTTCAAGTTGTTGTTCATAGTAGATGTTAAGGTTGTGTATTGTCTTTAATTTTAAGCTATATTGATAGCTATAGGAAGTCAAAATAAGAATAAATATCATAAAAATCATTGTAGTAAATGGTAACAGGTAACCTTTTAAATTATAAGTATAATACTTTGTAATATCTTTCTCCTTTTTCAATGAGGGTCAATTCCACCTTTAAGTATTTATTCTCGATTTTTGCAGCTCTAAAATCACTAATGTTTTGGATCAATGTAATGTTTCCGCGTGAATTTATCGTTTTATAAATTTTATGATTAGAATAAATATACGTTGTTTGTTTATTAGCTTCACCAATCATTATACGCTTATTGCTAACATTAATTTTTCGAATAGGAATGGTATTCGTTTCTCTCGATATATCTTGAGCAAAAAATTCATAATGAACTAACGATGCGTCATCCATATGTTTATTTAATGTATTAACGGATTTGAATAAAGATGGAATCAGACTCATAGTAATTGAAAAGATACATAACGCAAAAATCATTTCGATAAATGTAAATGCTCTGAACTTATTTCTGTTGGATTTTAAAGCAATATTGATTATTCGTTTCTTTACTTTTAATACAAATAGACTGATCAATTTTTTCAATGGTATAATGCTCCAATTGGATTCCTTGTTGAATATCGTTTATGTTAAAACGGTTAATCACCGTTATGAGTGTGCGATACATATCTGCTTTTTCAATTTCCAAACGAAATTGTAAGTGTTGGTTTATTAATACAGGCAAGAAAATTAGAAGTAAAGTAATAATGAGTGAAAATGAAGTCAATGCATCAAGCATAAACGATCCTTTAATAAGAAACGACTTATGACGCCTTTTCAATTCTTAAACTTCCTTTCTCAATATGGAATATGAAACGATATGTCGTCTGATTAAATTTAATGTATATTGACCCAAAGCGATTAAATTCACCTTCAGGATTGATAAATGCGATATCCATATTGGTACTTTTTACGATTTCTCCCTTTGAAATTGTAATATAACTAATTTGATTGTTTTGGCTTTTTACTTTGATTTTATTACTGCCACGATTAAAAAATAGTATCACATCATTATGATCTCTTATTGCTACTGACTTCATGTATATGATTTGTGCAGCAAGATTTTTAGCAAGCAATTCATTTTCAACTTCTTTTAAGTGTGATGGGTTTTTGACATTTAAACTGAGAAACGTCAACAGACTCATAATCGCAATTACTAATAGTGTTTCAATCATTGTAAAAGCTTTCATGACTATTGACTAACGGTTGCTTCGCCATTGCTGATTGAAATTGTTTTGCCTGATTTACATGTTTTTTGACCTTCTTTAAGAAATCCTTCACTCACTAATTCATCAATAGAAGACGGTGCTCTGTTCTTATTTAATGTAAATGCCTCGATTTGACTATTTACCATTTTTTGTTGGGCTTCACACCCGGTATCTTGAACATGTTTAGATTGTTTAGCGATATTCGGAATAATAAGTATTAATAACACGCTAATCACTAAGAGAACTAAAAGCATTTCGAGTAAAGTAAATGCTTTTAGATATTTTTGTTTTAAATTTTTGAATTTTTTTGTCATAGGTTTTTCCCCTTCTTTTTATTTGATAGATTGAAGCATGTCGAACATAGGCAGCATAATTACGAGATAAAGAGAAATGATTAAAAAGCCTAGTAATAAAAAGATGACTGGCTGGATAAACTTGATTTGTTTATTCATTTGACGCTCGATTTGACTTAATAATATTTCGGCATAGATGCTTAATTCGATATCGATTTTCCCGCTTTTTTCACCCTGTTCTATAAAGTGGATAAGTTCTTCTTGAAAACATCCGACAGCTTTTAAAATTTCAGGTAATCGCATACCGTTTTCGATATGCTTTATCATGAAATTACCGAGATAATTTAAAAACAAATCAAGTTTTTGTTCTGTATAAATATTTGAAATTTGTTGTAAGACAATCCCATTTTTGAAAAACAGCGCTAGCTCATTAGTAATTTGATAAGTTTTAAATAGTTTGTAATAAGTGTTGATTAGAGGGATTTGCGATATAAACTTAATACGTTTATTAATCGGGAGTTTCTTTACATATTGAAATAATGTTAAAGATATAATTGAACAGATAAATATAATCGAGAGAATAATATGAGGAAAATGTTGGATTGTATAGTTGAGTATCTTTAAAAGTGGTGATAATTGAATATCCATTGTTGAATAAATCTGTTGGAATTCAGGTAGTATAAAATAATTAATGCCAAACAGCATACACATAAATACACCAACTAAAATCAATGGATATTGAATGGTCTTAACTAAACGCTGTTTTACTTCTATTTTCTGTTTTAAAAATGTGAAGGACTCAGTTAAATTATCCGATAGCTTACCGAATTTTTCAGCAAAGTAAATTTGAGTCACAATGGTTTGAGGATATTGTAAATATGACAGAATAAAATGGCAGTTTTTGCCTTCCTTTAAAGCATGAATGATCATTTTGCACGTTTCTTTACATTTATAGTCAATGTGCATATTTAAGAATTCGAACGACTCTACTAATGTAAAGCCATGATCAAGTAAAGTTTTTAATCTGAACAACATAATCAGTTGATCTTTTTCGGAAATCAGTTTCTTTCTATGAATGTTGAGTTTAAGTATATCTTTTAAAAACTTCTTCACAAATAACGCCCTCTTTATTCATCTGGCTAAGCACTTTACTTAATTTTATAAAATGTTTTGGCAGCATATGATTGTTTTTAAAAAAGTATTGGATGTCTGATTGGTATAAGGTTTCGTATGCAAGTTCACGTTGCCCTGTTTGATTTGTAACTAATCTTTGATTTGATATTAATGCGATTGCTTGTTGTGCTTCTTGTGGCGTAATCCCCATTTCAAGAAGACGTAATAATGCGCCCTCGCAATCGTTAGAATGCAATGTTGATAATACTAGATGTCCACTTAATGAAGCTTGGATGACACATTTGGCTATAGAAGCATCTCGTATTTCACCAATCAAGATAATATCTGGATCACATCTTAAAATGGCTTTGAAAGAACTTTCGTAATTAATCCCTGCTTTTTCATTTACAGAAATTTGTGTGATACCAGATATTCGTTTTTCTACAGGATCCTCAACAGTAATAATATTTAAGTTTAATTTTTCCTTGGCAAAAGTTACCATCTCATACATCATCGTACTTTTACCTGAACCTGTAGGACCAGTGAATAAAATTAAACCTTGTTTCTTATTCATCAAATGATGAAAATGTTTCGGTCCCTCACTTTCAAATTCCTGTGTAAAATATTGCGGAGAAACTCTAATCACACAACTTTCCATTCCTAGTGATAACGGCAAAGTAGAGACCCTCAAATTATAGAGCATTTGTTGTTTGAAAGTGGTTTGTCCGCTTTGTGCTTGATGATATGTTGACACATCTAACCCGGATAAATACTTCATAAAAGTGAGCAGCTTTTGATAGGTTGCTATCTCAATGGTTTCGTAATGAGATAACACATCGTTTACTCTAAATTTAATCAGTACAGCATGCTCTATTGGGATAAAATGAATGTCTGATACACGTTGTGCAATGGCATCTCTTAATATCTTTTCAAATAACCTTTTCATAAAAAATCACCTCCTACATATACAAACGTAGGAGGTAATTCATTTACTTTAATTATTAACCATGTAAATAAGGATTTAATTGTTCGCCTTCTACTGTGGTAGAAGGTCCGTGACCTGGATATAACGGCAAGTCATCTTTGATAGTAAATATTTTATCTTGGATAGAATCTACTAAAGTTTCATAGTCGCCGCGATATAAATCAGTTCTGCCGATGCCATTGTTAAACAAAGCATCTCCGACCAACGCAAAGTCATCGAAAATAAAAGTTAGCCCTCCTGGTGAATGACCAGGAGTATGCATAACTTCGACATTGAATCCTTCGATATTATGCTTACCTTCGCTTATCGCAATTGGTTTTGCGTGACTTGTTATGGGTTTTAAACCATATTGTGCGAATTTTTCAGAACCATTTTTTGCGGGTTCTGTAAGGAAGTCGAATTCTTCTTCATGCAAGTACACTGGGACATCATATTCCGCTAATACTTCGTCTAAAGCACCAATATGGTCAAAGTGTGCATGTGTTAAAATAATAGCTTTCAAGGGTTTGCCAATAGATTTAAGTTTTGAAATAATCTTTTGGCCGTCATCTGAAGGATCTACAAGTAAAATACTATCATCATTTTCGATAAAGTAAGTGTTTGTATCCGCTATTCCTAAAGTCAAATAAGAAATATCCATTACTTTTCACCACTATTTTTCTCTAATTGTTTTTGAACAGAGACCAATTTGTCATTCATTTTTCTAGATTTATCTCGACGGTCATCTATTCGTATATTTGTACATACCCTATCTAAACCTTTATCAAAAGGAAGTTCATGAATTACTTGAACGACATGTAACAAGTCTTTTAAATCTCCTTCGATTAAAGTGTTCATAGGTGTAAGTTGATAATCAATGATACCTTGTTCTTTGAATTCTTGAAGTTTTGTTTGGATTTCAGCAATATATTTACTTACGCTAGGACCTTCTGTACCTACCGGAATTACGACTACATCTACAATAGCCACTATTCAACACGTTCCTCTTCAATTACATATGTTTTGATTAAACCTGCAGCACCTGTAATACCGGCATCATTGCCTAATTGTGCTTTGACAATTTCAGTGCCGTTTTGTGCAGGTGTAAAAGTAAGATTTCTATATTCAGTTTTAATGTTTTCAATGAGAATATCTCCTGCTTCAGACATTCCACCACCTAAGATAAGATATTTTGGATTACTCATTACGCTAATAATACTGCATGCGTATGCAATATAATTTGCAACACGTTCAGTGATAAATAAACAGAATAAATCACCTTTTTTAGAAGCGTCAAAAACATCTTTTGCAGTCACTCTATCTTCTTTGATTAATTCTAAAATAGAGGATTTAATTGTGAGTTTTGGATGATAGAATTTTACTAAATTGACGACACCTGTTGCTGAAGCCACTGTTTCTAAACAACCATATTTGCCGCAATTGCATGCAAAACGTTGATCGAAATCGACTCTGAAATGACCAATCTCCGCACCTGAACCATTGTGGCCGTGTACGAGTTTGCCATTAGA
Source organism: Staphylococcus simulans (assembly GCF_047037175.1). Classification (GTDB taxonomy): domain Bacteria; phylum Bacillota; class Bacilli; order Staphylococcales; family Staphylococcaceae; genus Staphylococcus; species Staphylococcus simulans_C. The sequence goes on from NZ_CP178241.1 coordinate 701,824, forward strand.
GATAATGCCGCCGCCAACACCAGTACCTAAAGTAATCGCTACAACATCATCTGCATCATGTCCTGCACCTTTGTGTTTTTCGCCAAGTGCTGCAGCATTGGCATCATTGTCAACAAAAATTGGGAAACTTACAAATTGTGAAAGAACAGCACGTACATTCACGTCACCCGGCCAGTTTAAGTTAACGGCACCATGCACAATACCCGATTCGAAATCAACAGGTCCCGGCACACCAATGCCTAATCCAATAACATCTTCCATTTTAAGGCCTAATTCATTCATTTTTTGTACAAAAGCACTATAGATAGATTTGAGTAAAACGACACCTGATGGATCACTGATATCAGTTTGTATTGACCATTTAGTGATTCTTTCAAGTTTGTTATCAAAAATTCCTAGTTTACATGTAGTTCCACCGACATCGGCTGCCAATATTAAATTTCTCATTACTTATTCATCCTTCTTTGATTGATTATTAAGATACACTTGATAAATGCGTCCTTAGAGATAAGCTGATATTCATATAGCTCTCTAATTTCTTGCTCCATCATTTCATACATGTCGTGTTTATCTTTAAAGTAAATTATAAACCCAAATTGTTTAAGTAACTGTTGTACGTCGTAAAACGTGTTAATTTGACGATTCATTTTGCTTTTCCAACTCTTCTTTCAGATACTTATATTTCTCATTCTGAGGATTTGATTTTACTGCAACCTTTATATGTTTAAGTGCCGATTTTTTATCTCCTAATGAACGATTAGCAATTGCTAGTTCATAATTTAGAACGCCAGAATCGGGGTAATGTTTCAATCCGCGTTCCCATGTAGAAATTCCTTCAGCTTTTGAATCTTTTGTTGCTTTTAAAAGACCACTCAAATAATATGTATAATCATCTTCATAGCCTTTATTCATAGTATGTTTTATAAGCTCTTCAGCTTTGTTGTAATTACCATTGCTCATCTCTTCACTTATTAATTTATCATAAATATTATCCTCTTTAATAGTGAATGTTCTTATTAGCAAGACAATCAACAATAATATACCAATACCGAGTAATATCCAAAACAACTTTCGATCTTTATTAAAATAATAACCGATGAAAGTGACGAGTAATCCCCCGATAAAGCCACCTAAATGTGCATAGATATTTACGTTGGCCATAAATAGAGAGAATATCGTTAAAATGGCTAATACCCCTACTAATTGCAATAACATTTTTGGTGTATATTGCTTACTTAGATACATAATGGCAAATAAGCTGCCAATCAAACCAAATATTGCACCGCTGGCTCCCACTGATATCGAGTTTGTATCTAATGCTAAGGATACAATATTACCGAAGATACCAGAAATGAAATAAATACCGAGCATTTTCCAATGACCAACAATGGCTTCGACAAGCTTACCAAAAATAAATAACGAAAGCATGTTCATCAATATATGTTCAAAATTGAAATGGATGAACATGGAAGAAATTAAACGATAGAGTTCTCCATGTACAACATTGAAATGAACTAATCCGCCCCAATCCAATAAACTTCGATTGGTAAATGCATTGACGATTAAAAACATGAATAACCAGATGACAATATTGATAGCAATCAGTGAATAGGTCACTGGAGCAAATTTCAACATGTACTTTTCTAAAGGATTATTACTGTATAATCGCTTCTTATAAAAAAGTGATGTTTTATCGTTTTGACGTGAATAGAGTTTAGCAATCAAAGGATTCGGTAAGGTTTTCAATAAGTCTTGCTGGTTTCTAATGACGTTAAATTTCATACGTATTGGATGAACTTCATTCAAATTTTCATATGTGAAGATTTTTTCAGTTAAGTAATTGAATGTTACCTCTTTAGGTGTAAACCCAGTATACTCATGAATTTCATTCTGATGTTCAAGTACTCTGCTTTTATCAAAGCGAATCTCTTGAGAACTCCCAACGTCTGTTTTCACTATCATCAACTTTTGCTGATTTTTGTTGGATAGCCAAACTTCTGTATCATTTTTACTGACATGTGCAATTTCATAGTTGCAGTATTTTACATAATAATAAATTAATTTCCAAAATTGTTTTTCTATATTCATGGTGCCTCCCATTTAACATGTTTGAGCAATGATAAGACGTTCTACGACTTCATCATGTGCTTCTGGTTTAAATGAATTATCGATTTGTACATCGTACACGAGGCTAATCGTTTCAGTACGATGACGATTTAAAAATTTATCGAAATAACCGCCGCCGTAACCTATTCTATAACCGTCGTTATTAAAGACAACACCTGGTACGATCAATAAATCTAATGAATTAGTACGTTCTGTATCAGCATCAACATATTGGATACCTTTTTCATCGGTACTCAGTTGAGTTAAATCATCTAATCTTTGGAATGTCATACGCTTCGTTTGATAATCCGTCGCTGGTACAAAAGGTAACTTTCCTTGATCGATGATTGCTTTAATAATTGGAAATGTATTAACCTCATGGTCCATTGACAATACAAGACCTACTGTTTTAGCGTTTTTAAACGCCTCTGTATTTAACAGTTCTTCCTTTAACCATTGATCAGCTTTTTCTTTGTTGAGATTATTCATATTTTTCATCTTCTGCAAAACTTGTTTGCGAAGTTCTGACTTTTTCATGATAACACCCCAATATTTTTTATGTGAATTAATATTTTCATTATAACGTTTATCAGCATAAGTGTCATTAGACTTAGCATTTGATACGTTTATGAATAAAAAAGCTGATACTCGATCAATGAGTACCAGCTGAAAAATTATGATTTTGATGATTTCTTTTCTTTACCAAAATAATAGTTGATAATATCTCGACCTAAGTCCCCGCCTTGTAACCATGGTTCTGGAACTGGTTGGTTGGTATAAACAATCGAGAATGCTAATTTTGGATTATCTTTTGGCGCATAGCCAATATACGTTGAGTTAACTCTTGGTTTGCCGTCTTGGAATACTTCTGCAGTACCTGTTTTACCAGCTGATGGTACGACTGTATTATGGAAACTCTTATATCCTGTACCTGGTTCTTTGTTAAACGCCATATCAAATCCTTCTTGAACTTGTTTGATTTCATCAGGTGAGTTATTGAGGCGATTTAAAACATTACCACGGATTTTATGTTTCACAGGACCTAAGCTGTCTTTGTCAGTTGCTTTTCTGATTTCAAGACCAACATGTGGTGAGATTCTATAACCGTTATTCGCAATCGTAGAAACATATTGTGAAAGTTGCATTGGAGAATACGTATCATATTGACCAATCGCGAGGTCTAAGTAGTTACCACTGTTATTATCTAATTTTTCTATTTGTCCAGCCACTTCGTTAGGCAAGTCAATACCAGTTTTAACGCCAAGTCCCACTTGATTTAGGCCTTTACGTAATTTTTGACCTGCATCTGTAATATCATTTGGTAATGCCATATTATAGTGATATGGGTCTTTCGCGAGTTTTAATGCAGTTTTAAACATGTATACGTTTGATGAATGCATTAGCGCTTCTTTATCACTAATATCTACTTTACCATTTTGGTTAAAGTAAGAACGCTTAGTAAGTCCGCCTTGGAAGTGAAGCGGTTCATCAATCATATGTTCTCCTACATGAATTGCTTTATTTTGATAGCCAGCTAATAATGTTCCACCTTTGACAGATGAACCAACAGTATATTGAGATGTAAAGTTCCCAATATCATAATCTGTCATGGAACCATCAGGTTTAATTTGTTTACCAGCCATAGCTAAGATATCTCCATTGTTTGGATCTTGTACGACGATAAACGCATTATCCATGTTTTTAGCACCTTCGCCACGAAGTTTATTAATTTGCTGCTCTAATGATTCTTCCACTTTCTTTTGTAAGTCAATATCAATTGAAAGTACTAAATCATCACCACGTGAACCTGGATTAACAACTTCTGAGTTTGTGATTTCTCCTGATTTATCTGTTGTGTATTTCATCTCTTTCTTTTTACCACGCAATACATTTTCGTATTGATATTCTAAGTATGATTTACCGACACGATCATTTCTTGAATAACCTCTTGATAAGTAGTCATCAGTCAATTCTTTTGGAATACCTTCTTCTGTAGTAGAGACACTACCGAATAGACCTCTAAGCACATCACCATATGGATATTTACGATCCCAATCCATAGAGGTATTCACACCTGGCAATTTTGAAAGTTGTTGTGACACAGCAGCGTATTCTTTGTTGCTGACATCATCTTTCTTAATTGTTTGAGGATTTAATGTTGAACCTGACATCATTTCACGATAAATTGCTAATACTTGTAAATCTTTTGAAGATAAATCATCGAGATGTTTTTGTTTAATTTTATGATGTAACTCTTCATCATACTGTTCTTGTGAAATTTCTCCTTCACTTAGCATCTTATCTTCTTTTTTCATCATATCAGAAGCTTTATCAGGATGCAGTTGAATCCAGAAGTCTTGTTTATCTCTTTTAGTGATACGATCAGTATCCATCTTTATTAATTTCGATAAGCGTTCTGCTACGTTGAGTATATCTTTTTGTGAAGTCTTTCTACCTCTCGTATATGTAATTGACTTTTTAGAAGCATTATCAACAAGAATTTTACCATTACGATCAAGAATTCTTCCTCTTGGAACAGATTCATTTACCGTAATATTTTCATCATTTTTGATGAGTTGCTTGTAGTGAGAACCTTGTGCAATTTGTAAGTAACCCAATCTTAAAACAATGATTACGAATACTACGACTACGAGACCGAAGAAGAATCCAATTCGTTTATCCATCAGATTCCTGATTTTTTCATCATTCGTTTTTTCCTTTAATCTTTTTAGCAATACAACCTACCTCAATTCAACAGTTCTCTAAACAAATGATATATGAAATCGGAACATTTTTCTATAATTTGCATAGAAAACCAAACATAAATTTAAGATTTCTTTGTAGAACGAGTGAAAAACAAACGAAATAACAAAAAACAGCAATTGGAAATCCAATTGCTGTGAAAGTTGCTATTCAACTTTTTGATTAATACTGAGCTTATTTAGTTGCAGCGTTATATAACTCGTCAACTTTTTCCCAGTTTACAACGTTCCAGAATGCATTGATATAATCTGGACGTTTGTTTTGATATTTAAGGTAATAAGCATGTTCCCAAACGTCTAAGCCTAGGATAGGAGTTTTGCCTTCAGTAATTGGGTTGTCTTGGTTTGCAGTAGTAACGATTTCTAATTTACCGTCATTTCCTGCTACTAGCCAAGCCCAACCTGAACCAAATTGTCCAGCAGCTTTTTTAGCAAATTCGTCTTTGAATTCATCTAAAGAACCCCATTGTTCTTTAATTTTATCAACAACTGTACCTTTCTCTTCAGAGTTAGGTGAAAGGATTTGCCAGAATAATGAGTGGTTTAAGTGACCGCCGCCATTATTACGTACTGCAGTTTGGATGTCAGATGGTACGCTATCTAAATTAGCAACAATTTCTTCGATTGATTTGTTTTCTAAATCAGTACCTTCGATTGCTGCGTTTAATTTTGTTACATAAGTGTTGTGGTGTTTGTCATGGTGGATTTCCATCGTTTCTTTATCGATGTGTGGTTCCAATGCATCAAACTCATATGGTAAATTTGGTAATTCAAAAGCCATAAATAATCATCCTCCTAAATTGTTTTCATATTTACTATATCAAGTCGTTAGATACCTTACAATTTTAATGCTTATAAAAAATGAAGTATCTAATAATATGAATGCTTTCCTATATATGTTTATCCTGAATGTAGTGAAATAAACATAATACGGTAACATTGTCATTATAATTTTTGACTACTGACATTTTTCACAAATGCCATAGACTTCAAGTTTGTGTGTGTGGATTGTGACATTTGGAAGTTGCGCTTTGATCGCATCCATTGGACAATAGTCAATCACTTTTGTATCCCCACATATTTCACAAATAAAATGGTGATGGTGATGGTGCGTACATGCAATTCTAAATTTCATTTCACCATCAAGCTCTGTATTTTCAATAATGCCTAAATCTTTAAATAAATATAAGTTTCTATAAATCGTATCGAAAGAAATTCCAGGATACGCATCATCCATTATTTGTTGGATTTTTTTCGCGCTCACATATTTATTTTCTTTAACAAAAATATCGATAATCATTTTTCGTTTGTCTGTATATTTGTGACCGTTATCTTTTAATAATTTGATAGCATCAGTCGTATTCATTTAACTTTCTCCTTTTTTAACCCTAGTACGTAAAGTCTGTGTGAACATTGTAGCTACGAGTATAAGTACTAACAATACTACAATAACCCCACCTGGAGATAGATTTAAATAAAAAGCAATTACTAAACCGCCAATAACAGCGATTTCTCCGATAATAATACTGTAGAGGATTAATTGTTTAAAGCCTTTAGTCATTCTCATCGCAATGGCTACAGGTAATGTCATCAATGCACTGACAAGCAAGATACCTACAACACGCATTGATGCGGAAATAACCATAGCTACAATGATAATGAATAAAAATTGAATCCATCTGGGTATTCCAATAACTTTACTATATTCTTCATCAAACGAAAGGATGAAGAGTTCTTTATAAAACAACATGATAAATAGTGTCACAAGAACTGCAATTGTCAAAACAGTAATCATATCACTTAAAGAGACTGCACTGATTGACCCGAATAATAAACCTACCAGTTCTTGATTAAATCCATCTGCAAGTGAAATGAAAATTGCACTTAAGCCAATACCAGCACTCATAATGATAGGAATCGCAATTTCTTGATAATTTTGGTAAGACGTTCTTAATTTCTCAATTAAAAGTGCACCGACAATCGCAAACAATATGCCGCCCCACATAGGATTAATGAACATAAACGCCGAAGACAATGTTGTTAAATACATCCCGAACGAAATACCGCCTAATGTGACATGGCTTAATGCATCTGCAATTAAAGAGAGCCTGCGAACGACTATAAACGCACCGATAAATGGCGCGATAAAACCAATCAAAATACCACTTATAAGAGAGTAGCGCATAAAATCAAAATTTATTAATGCTTCAATCATTAGTTACAGCACTCCCTTTCGTGTTGATGATCAACAAATTTGACTGGGTAGCCGTAAATTTTGGATATTTCAACTTGATCTAGTGATTTGAATTCTTGTGCTGGCCCATGGAAATGGAGATGTCTATTTAAGCAAGCTACTTTAGTTGCTGTATCTACTACGACTCCGATATCATGTGTCACTAAAATAATCGTGACGCCTTCATTTTTAAGTTGTTCAAGTGTTTGGTAAAATTCACTGACATGTTTAGCATCAATACCATTTGTAGGCTCATCTAGTATGAGTACGGATGGATTTGAAATGAGTGCTCTTGCAATTAGAACACGTTGCTGTTGACCACCGGATAATTCAGCGATGTTTTTATTTAGTAAATATTCGATGTTTAATCGCTTCAGGATATCCTTAACTTTTTGAACATCTTTTCGATTAAACCATTGAAAAAGATGTTTTTGTTTCGTTAAACCACTTAAAACAACTTCTTTTACACTTGCAGGAAAACCAGAGTTAAAAGCTCTTGCTTTTTGTGATACGTAACTAATTTTCAACTCTGATAATTTGCGTTGATATTTTTGACCGTCTATATACATTTCACCACTTTGTAGCGGTAATAAACCTAACATAATTTTTAATAATGTAGATTTACCTGCCCCATTCGGACCTACAATCGCTAAAAAATCGCCTTTATATATTTCAATATTAATATTTTCCAGTACTTGTTTATTACCAAAATAGTAATTTATATTTTTCAATTCAAAAACTGGGGTAGACATATCTTCACCTCGCTATAAATATAACCCTGAATAAATAGTATGTAAATTGTAATGCTTACGATTGAGCATATAAAATTAAAAGACAAAGTTTCTTTGTCTTTTAATTTTATGATTACGCTCATAAGCTTATTCACTCATAATAATATTTTTCATATCTGGATTGAACGTTTGTTGTTCTAACATTTCAATTTCATGTTTATATGGCGGTTTCTTATTTTTCTTATCCTCGCCGACAAAAGGTGTTTCTAGAATTTTCGGGATGTTTTCAAATACTTCGTGATGTACGATATAGTTCAATGCATCAAACCCGATATGTCCAAAACCAATATTTTCGTGACGGTCTTTATGTGCACCAACTTCATTTTTACTGTCATTAACATGAAGGACTTTAATGCGATCTAAGCCGATAATTTTATCGAATTCTTCAAGTACCCCATCAAAGTTATGCTTAACATCATAACCAGCATCATGTGTGTGACATGTATCAAAACAAATTGATAATCTTTCATTGTGATTCACACCATCGATGATTTGTGCTAATTCTTCAAAAGTACGTCCTACTTCAGAACCTTTGCCTGCCATTGTTTCTAATGCGATTCTGACATCATTTTCGTTGGTTAAAACTTCATTTAGAGCTTCGATAATTTTTTTGATACCAGCTTCAGAACCAGCTCCTACATGTGATCCTGGATGCAAGACAATGTCTTTAGCTCCAATTGCTTCCGTACGTTCAATTTCTTTTTGCAGAAATTCAACGCCAAGGTCAAACACATGAGGTTTTTGTGTGTTTGCAATATTAATAATATAAGGTGCATGTACCACGATATTAGAAAGACCATATTCTTTCATAGCCTCTTGGCCAGCTTCAATATTTAACTCAGAAATGTCTTTTCTTCTCGTGTTTTGAGGTGCACCTGTATAAATCATAAATGTTTTCTCGCCTAGTCTGTGTGCTTCTTCTGCTGAACCCAGCAGCATTTTTTTACCATTCATCGGAACATGAGAACCAATTAACAATCTTTCCACCTAGCCTTTACTTATTTTTTCTTTGTTGTCTATTTTGACGTTTGCTATATTTTTTACGCTCTTGACGTTTTAAATTTTCAAGTTCTCGTTTGAACTTTTTCTTATAACCTGGTTTAACCTTTTTCTTATTACCACGTTTCACTTGTTGTTTAACTTGTGTTGTTAAGTGACCGTCTTTATTTTTACGTGTCTGTCTTGTGTTATGTGCTTTGATTTCTTGAAGTTCACCATTTTTAATATCGACATCTTGGAATTTATAGCCTTTTTTCTCTATCTCCGCAATTAAGTACTCTTCATCAGGAGAATATAAAGTAAATGCTTCCCCTTTATATTGGCCTCTACCTGTTCTGCCAACACGGTGTGTAAAGAAGTCAATATCTTTAGGTACATCATAGTTAATCACATGGCTGACCCCTTCGATATCAATTCCTCTAGAAGCTAAATCACTTGCGATCACAAATTGGAAGTCTAAGTTACGGATACGTTTCATTTGCTGCTTTCTTTCTCTTGGACTTAGTCCGCCATGAATCATACCAATCTTTAAGCCATCAGCAGTTAATGCTTCTGCAAGTTCATCTGCATTTTCTCGACTATTACAGAAAATAAGACATAAGTATGGATTGATAATGTCAATCAAAGCTTTAGTTTTGTCTAATTTTGATGAACCTTTTGTTGGAATCAAATAGAAATCAATGTTTTTCTTATTTTGCGTCTTACTATCCACTTCAATAAACTCTGGTTGGTTTAAATATTTATTTAAGAAAGGATGTAATGATTTCGGTATCGTCGCACTGAATACAGCAATATGTGCTTCTTCATCTAATCGTGCAGCAATGTGATCCACATCTTCTATCAAACCTAAATCAATCATCAAGTCTGCTTCATCTACCACTAGATATTGTGCAAGATGTGCATGCAATGTGCCATCTTTAGATAAATCATTGATTCGTGTAGGTGTCCCAATCACTAATTGAGGTTGAACATTACAACGTTGCTTATCTCGTTCGAAGTCTGTACCTCCAATAAATAAGGTTACTTTGACATCATTTTTAAATTGCGCTAAATGACTTGCAGCATCGAAGAGTTGTTGTGCTAATTCTCTTGTAGGTGCGACAACAATTGCTTGTGGTTCTTGGATTGAAGTATCAATTATTTCCATTAATGGTAATAAGAAAGAATGAGACTTTCCAGTTCCTGTTTGTGATTGTCCAATAATATTTTGGCCTTTTAAAATTTTAGGAATGACTCTTTGCTGGATTTCAGTTGGCTGATTGAAATTTAAGTCTGCGACTGCATCGATGAGCTGATGACTTAAATCAAACTGTTCAAATGGGTGTTGTGTGGCCATTAAAATCCCTCCTTTTTCATTTTTTAAATATAGTTGAATGGATCAGTATTTAAAGTCGAAGCTTTAATTGTAAGTTTATCATTATTTATCCATTCTTTAAGTAATGATTTCAAACCATCTTTCATCACATATTCACTATAGTGATTGATATCAATCAAATTATATCCCTCTGTTTCAGCATCTAATGCATCATGGTGTTTGATATCGCCTGTAATAAAGACATCTGCCCCTTTTTGATGGGCAAGCTGCTCATAACCAATACCAGAACCACCGATGATTGCCGCTTTAGATACTAACGCATTTGGATTACCTGTAAAGCGTACGCTTGGTATATTTAATTGTTCTTTAACCGCAATTGCTAATGATTTTAAGGTTGTTTGTTCTGGTAATTGACCAATCATACCTAAACCACGGTCTAATGTCTTTGTTAGAGGTATAAAGTCATACACAGGTGTTTCATATGGATGTAATGTATGAATGTAATACTCTGCTTTTGCACGTTCATGATTTTGAATCATGAATTCCACTTTTACTTCTTCTACAGTTTCGATTTGATTCAATGTACCAATATGCGGTTGCGCATTTTCCACAGGTTTAAATTGTCCATCTCCCTTAGTAGAGAAGAAACAGTATTCATAGTCACCTTCAGATGCAAAACCTTCTTGATTCATTTTATCTTTAAATACTTCCACATCTGCTTCAGGAATAAATACTTGAACTTTGAAATAACTTGTTTGTTGTGGTTCTAATATTTCAGTATTTGTAATTCCGATTTTTTGCGAAAGCATCGCATTTACACCGTAACGATAGACATCTAAATTTGTATGCAGAGCAATTAATTGGATATTGTGTTGTATTAATCGGCGTATAATTGCGCCATAACCTTGTTCAGTAATTTGCTTTACACCTTTAAAGATAAGTGGATGATGTGCAACGATTGTATTGATATTGTTTTCTATGGCTTCGTCCACCACAGCCATCGTACAATCTAAAGCAGTGAGTATTCCTGAGATTTCTTGTTGATTGTCTCCAATGAGCAATCCCACATTGTCCCAACTTTCAGCTGAAGAAAAAGGAACATGCTGGTTTAATATTTTTAGTAATTCTGAAGTTTTCATTATAACACCTCTTGAATTAATTTTATCTCACGATCAATTTCTTCTAAGCGGCTTTGATGTTTATGGATATCCAAATGTGATTGGATTTTTCTTAATGCTTCTAATTCTCGATTCCATTTTTTTATGAATAAATCCGATTTTGAATTCATTAAGAGAGGTCCAAATTTCAATTCTTTTTCATCTAGTTCTTGATTACCATATTCCGCAATAACAATTTCATAAATATGGCCTTTTTCTTCGATAATTTCTTCATCCACAATATGATAATTTAAACGCATTAATGTACGTCTTAATACGGATGTTTGAATATTACTTTGCAAAGCTAAACGTGGCTGATTCATTAGTTTTTCTTTACCATTTTGCAGTATCTCTGCAATCAATGGACCACCCATGCCGCATATAGTAATCGTATTGACACGATTCGTTTTCTCTAGGACATTCAATCCATCTCCCAGTTTAACATCAATCGTATTTTGCATGCTATATTTTTTAACGTTATCAACAGCGGCTTGATATGGGCCTTTCACTACTTCTCCAGCAATCGCAGAAGTACATAGATTATTTTCAATCGCATAAATTGGCAAATATGCATGATCAGAGCCGATATCTGCCAATATATCACCAGTTATATATTTACTTACTGCAGTAAGTCTTTGGTTTAATATCATCACTTTGTGCTCCTCTAATAAAAGAGCGAGACAACAAGCAGTAGTTTCGATTGACTGTAGGTCATTACATAATTACTTGCCTTCGTCAGCCAAACATAATCAGCTTATTGTCTCGCTATTTTTACTTAATTAATCCATAAAGTCTTTAAGGCGTTTGCTACGGCTTGGATGTCTTAGCTTTCTAAGTGCTTTAGCTTCGATTTGACGAATACGTTCTCTTGTAACACCGAATACTTTACCTACTTCTTCAAGTGTTCTTGTACGGCCATCATCAAGACCAAAACGTAAACGTAATACATTTTCTTCTCTATCAGTTAATGTGTCTAAAACATCTTCTAATTGTTCTTTCAATAGTTCATATGCTGCATGGTCAGAAGGACTTTGAACTTCTTGGTCTTCGATGAAATCTCCTAAATGACTGTCATCTTCTTCACCAATAGGTGTTTCTAATGATACTGGCTCTTGTGCAATTTTAAGGATTTCACGAACTTTTTCTGGAGGTAAATCCATTTCTTCACCAATTTCTTCGGGTGCTGGATCACGACCTAAGTCTTGTAATAATTGACGTTGAACACGAATCAATTTATTAATTGTTTCGACCATGTGTACTGGGATTCTGATTGTACGTGCTTGGTCAGCAATTGCACGTGTAATTGCCTGACGAATCCACCATGTCGCATAAGTAGAAAACTTGAATCCTTTACTGAAGTCGAACTTTTCTACGGCTTTGATTAAGCCCATATTACCCTCTTGAATAAGGTCTAAGAACAACATACCGCGACCTACGTATCTTTTGGCAATGCTGACAACTAAACGCAAGTTGGCTTCTGCTAGTCTTGCTTTCGCAACTTCATCACCTTGTTCAATACGTTTCGCAAGTTCAATTTCTTCTTGGGCGTTTAATAAATCGACGCGGCCGATTTCTTTTAAATACATACGCACTGGGTCGTTGATTTTAACACCTGGAGGTGCACTTAAATCATTAGGATTAAGTTTTTCGTCTGTATCAGAACTATCTTTCTCGTTAATTAGATTGATATCATTGTCATTTAACTGTTCAAAGAACTCATCCATTTGATCAGAATCCATGTCGAAGTTTTGCAGTTTTTCTGCAACTTCTTCATGGCTTAAATGACCTTCTTTTTTCCCTTTATCTAATAATTGTTTTTTTACATCTTCCAAAGTTAATGTCGGATCGATGGTTTGTTTTTTTACTACTTTCACTTGGTTTTCAGACATAAAAAGGCCTCCCGAAATTAATATAAGCACACAATGCGTTACTTAAATAAAACACTTTAAATATATATTTAAATAAATTAATACATTCGTTTTTGGTTTAATGCGACAATCTTTTGCAAATAATATTTCTGCAGTTCTGAATCACCAATACGTGTTGCCTCTCGTAGCTTCTCATTTAATGACTCAGGAGTCTCTTCATCTCTACTGCTTATAATAATTTGGATATACTCATCAATCTCATGATCATAAGGATTGCTATTGAGTAATAGATTGTCTAATGCCATCAATGTTTCTCTATCTGTTTCATTATCACTATATAATAATGCAGTACTCAGACTGTAATATTCATTCTCAGCATAGTAGTCGTGCAAAATATTAAATATACGCTTAAAATGCTGATTTGTAAAGTCATCTGCCTCAACGCGTTGACTATATTCTAGAAAAACATCTTTATTATACATAAAATGTTTTAATAATTTACGCTCGGCATCTTCTTGCTTTGAATATTTTTTCTGTTTTACTTCTGGAACTGCATCTGGTATTTGTTGATATGAATGATGATTTTGTCTTGACACTTCATTATTTAGACTATCAAAACTTACTTTAAACAATTCAGAAACGTCTTGCAATACTTTTTTCTGTAAAATTCCCGATGGCATCATGGAAATATCATTTGTTATTTCTTTCAAATATTGTTCATATGCCATGTCATTATGTGCAATTTCATCTTTATATAAATTGACTTTATACAATACGAATGCACGTTTTTCATGTTCAACATATTTGTTGAAAGCATCTTCCCCATACTTAGTAATATACTCATCTGGATCCATTTTAGATGGCATCTGGATAACAAAAACATTGAGACCTTGTTCTAGTAAATGCTGACCAGTTTTAATTGTTGCCTCTTGACCAGCAAAGTCTCCATCAAACAGCAATGTCACATTGGTTGTCAGTTTTTTGATAAATGCTATGTGTTCTTGAGAAATTTGAGTCCCCATACTTGCGACAACTTGTTTAACACCCGCGCTGTCGGCTTTTATAACATCCATAAATCCTTCTAATAATATAATTTCATTTTTTTGACGTATAATACGTCTTGCTTTATCAACATTATATAGAAGACGTCTTTTTTGGAAAATTGGTGTTTCTGGACTGTTTAAATACTTAGGTTCTTGGTTTTTGTAGGTTCTACCTGAATATCCAACAGTCCGTCCTTGTGCATTATGCAAAGGAAACATAATTCTATCTCTAAATCGATCATAATAATTGAAGTTCTCTTCGTTTCGTGATAATAAGCCTGCTTCATAGGCTAGCTCAATATCATAACCTTTCTTTTGCAAGAAATCATGACAAAAGTGAGAGTTGTCCGGAGCAAATCCGATTTTACGCTCTTTTAACAGATCTTCAGTAAAACCTCTAGACTTTAAATATTTTAAAGGTTCTTCCCCTTCAACTGTTTTCATCAAAACATAATGATAGTATTCTTGCATGAGTTCATGCATTTTAATCATCATCAAGTCATCAGAAGCGATTTGGTTTTGCTCATTATTTTGTCCAACATCTACTTTTATATTTACCCTTTCTCCAAGGGCTTTAACAGCATCAACAAACGAAATTCCTTCTATCTCTTGTGTAAACTGAAAAACATTGCCACCTTTTTTGCAACCGAAACAATGGCATATCTGTTTATCTTCAGACACAGTAAACGAAGGTGTTTTTTCATCATGAAAAGGACACAAACCTATATAATTGCGCCCTCTTTTCTCTAATTTTACGTATTCACTTACAAGGTCAAGAATATCTGTTTTATCTTTTATTTCATTAATTACTGATTGCTCTATTCTCACCATAACCACCTATATACATTAGTCTTATTATTATATCATTTTCTATAAAAAATAAAAGTTATTAGCTCAATAAGAAATACGCTGAGTTTAACACACCAGCGTATTGTAGATAGCTTACTTATTCATTTTATTTTGTTCGATGATATACATGATATCGTTTGCTGTTTCTTCAATAGCTTTATCTGAAACGTCAATCACAGGACATCCTATTCTATCAACGATTTTATCAAAATAGTCTAATTCCTCTTGAATACGTTGACCCGTCGCATAGCGTGCTGAATCTCCTAATCCGAGTTGTTTTAGGCGTTCTTTACGAATTTTATTCAATTTTTCTTCGCTGATTTTTAATGCAATACATTTTTTAGGATCAACTTCAAACAATCCTTCTGGTGGATTAATTTCAGGAACAATCGGTATATTCATAACTTTGTAACGTTTGTGCGCTAAGAATTGTGATAAAGGTGTTTTCGATGTACGTGAAATGCCGATTAATATGATATCTGCTTTTGGTAAACCTTTAGGATCTTTACCATCATCATATTTAACCGCAAATTCAATAGCTTCAATCTTTTTAAAGTACGCTTCATCAAGTTTATGCACGATACCTGGTTCATAGTATGGTTTTTCGTCGATTTCATCAATTAATATATTCATTAATGGTCCCATGATATCGACATGTTTGATTTTATATTCGGCTAATTGCTGTTCCATATATGCTTTGATATCAGGTTTTACAAGTGTGAAAACTACGATATTCATTTCATTTTCTTTTGCGACTTCCATAACTTCGTCGACATTTTCAAATGTCTCAATGTAAGGATAACGTATAATCTGACTTTGGAACTTTTTTGAATTAAATTGAGAAACACAAGCTTTTGCAACTTGTTCGGCTGTTTCTCCCACCGAATCAGATGCAATTATTATTTTTATCTTTTGCATTAAATCCTACTCCTACTCATCGAAAATTGATACAAATAACTTTGTAATCGTGGTTTTTGAAATGCGCCCGATAACTTCTAACTTACCATTGTCTTTACCACGAACTATCGGCAGAGAATCAATTTCTTTTTCAATCATAAGTTGTGCTGCAAGTACAACCAAATCATTTTCTAAAACGTGTGTTAAATTCGGCATACGTGTCATAATAACACTGACTGGCATCGTATGTATATCCTCACCAATCATGGATGCTCTGAGTAAGTCTTTTCTTGAACAAACACCAACAAAATCATTATTCTTATTGACGATGAATAATGTGCTGACATCTTCAAGAAAAATTGTACATATTGCTTCATAAACAGAAGTATCGCCCTTTAAGACAATCGGCAAAGATTGATAGTCTTTAACAACATATTGACGTAATTTTTCTGTTAATAATTGATTTGTTGATTTACCAGAATAAAAGTAACCTACTCTTGGTCTTGCCTCGAGAAACCCAGACATTGTTAAAATAGCTAAATCAGGTCTAAGTGTTGCTCTCGTTAAACTTAGTTGTTCGGCAATCTTTTCACCGGTAATCGGCCCATTTTGCTTTACTATTTCGATAATTTCGCTTTGCCTACTACTCAGTTCTATATGTCTTCACCCCTTCACACT
Source organism: Staphylococcus simulans (assembly GCF_047037175.1). Taxonomy (GTDB): domain Bacteria; phylum Bacillota; class Bacilli; order Staphylococcales; family Staphylococcaceae; genus Staphylococcus; species Staphylococcus simulans_C. Next base: position 718,522 of record NZ_CP178241.1, read on the forward strand.
TACAAGTTATATTATAACTGTAATTGTTTTGGTCTACAAATCTATATAAACACTTGCCTTTAATTTTCGGATGCATTAGAATTAGATTTGAAGCGAGTTAAGGATGGTGTGAGCTTAACAATTAAATTGGCCTAACAATTTTTATAATCTAAGCGAGTGTCTACACTAATTTGGGTGGAACCGCGGGTTATTACGAATTTCAATGAGAAATGAGATAACTCGTCCCAAGATTTCGAAATGTTTATTTCGTTATCTTGGGGCGTTTTTTTATTATTAAAGAGGAGTGTTATTTATGGCAAAAGATATGGAATCAGTCGTTCAGCTAGCAAAACACAGAGGTTTTGTATTTCCGGGCAGTGATATTTATGGTGGTTTATCAAACACTTGGGACTATGGTCCATTAGGTGTTGAATTAAAAAACAATATTAAACGTGCATGGTGGAAAAAATTCATCGCACAATCACCTTATAACGTTGGTTTAGATGCAGCGATTTTAATGAATCCAAAAACTTGGGAAGCATCAGGTCACTTAGGCAACTTTAATGACCCTATGATTGATAACAAAGATAGTAAAATTCGCTATCGTGCTGACAAATTAATTGAAGATTATATGCAAAATGAAAAAGGCGATGAAAACTTTATTGCTGATGGTTTAAGCTTTGATGAAATGAAACGTATCATCGATGAAGAAGGCATTGTCGATCCTGTAAGTGGTACAGCAAACTGGACAGATATCCGTCAGTTCAACTTAATGTTCAAAACATTCCAAGGGGTAACAGAAGATTCTACTAACGAAATTTTCTTACGTCCTGAAACTGCACAAGGTATCTTTGTCAACTACAAAAACGTACAACGTTCAATGCGTAAAAAATTACCATTTGGTATTGGTCAAATCGGTAAATCATTCCGTAATGAAATTACACCAGGTAACTTCATTTTCAGAACTCGTGAATTCGAACAAATGGAATTAGAATTCTTCTGCCGTCCTGGTGAAGAAATTGAATGGCAAAACTACTGGAAAACATTTGCTGAAAAATGGTTGTTAGATTTAGGTTTACAAAATGACAATATCCGTTTAAGAGATCATGATCAAGACGAATTATCTCACTACTCAAATGCGACTACAGATATTGAATATAAATTCCCATTCGGTTGGGGTGAATTATGGGGTATCGCAAGCCGTACAGACTATGATTTGAAAAAACATAGTGAATACTCTGGTGAAGATTTCAAATATCATGACCCTGAAACAAATGAAAAATTCATTCCATACTGTATTGAACCATCATTAGGTGCTGACCGTGTAACATTAGCGTTCTTATGTGATGCGTATGACCGTGAAGGTGTTGAAGGCAGCAAAGATGAACGTACAGTATTACACTTCCACCCTGCTTTAGCACCATATAAAGCAGCAATCTTACCATTAAGTAAAAAATTATCAGAAGAAGCAATCAAGGTTTATGAGCAATTAAGTGAAAACTTCACAGTAGACTTTGATGAATCACAATCAATTGGTAAACGTTACCGTCGACAAGACGAAATCGGTACACCATACTGTATTACTTTTGACTTCGACTCATTAGAAGATCAGCAAGTGACAGTTCGTGAACGTGACACAATGGAACAAGTACGTATGCCAATCTCTGAACTTAATGATTTCTTAGCTGAAAAAGTTAAATTCTAATATTAAACGATAAGTAAGGGGATATCGCAATTTCGCGATATCCCCTTATTTTTATGCTATTTTTTTTGACTGTCAGTTTCTAGACGGTGTAATTGATTAATCAATTTTTGGCTTCTGAAAAATACACCTGCATATTCTCTATACAGCATTATAAGTAAATCAGACATTTCATCAACGATGTCTTGATGGATAGTTACCGTGTTCATTTTATCAATAGGTAATTTCTGTAGAACATCCAATAAATAAAGTGTTTTATTGGAGATAGGAATTGCCCGTTCATCTTTATATAAGTTTTCTTGTGCAATAACACCATGATATTTAAAACTGTATGCAGATAAATTGGCTTGATTCGTATCACCTGATATTACATCTTTATTGAAGGCGATTGTAAAACCGAACTCTGGCATTTTTTTCAATAAAACAATGACTGACATCAATTGTGCACTATAACCGGTTTCAACACGATCGAGACAAAAATGCAAAAGTTGATAATTAAATTTTGAAATTTGCTCATCATCCATGGATTTATCTATAACTTCTGCGCATAGTGCAGCATAACTGCTTTCATAAATATCTAACCGAAGTTGATAGTTTTGACTGATAACATCGACAGAATTGAGTATGCCAAGACCACGCAATTTAGCATAGATAAACAGGCCATATACAAATAATTGTGTATTAGCCTGCATACCTGTTCTACTCTTCTTAGCGCGTTTAACCATCAAAGGAATTTTAGCGCCGCTCTCGCTTAGAATGGTGATTATTTTATCCGACTCGCCATAATCGACTGTTTTAATAATAATTCCTTTTTGTTTTACTAACATAAAAGGTACCACCGACCTTCTAGTTTAATCTTGATCCTCTATATATCCCATTTGACGAATAAAGTTCACTTTATTACGCCAGTCTTTTTGTACTTTCACCCATAAATCAAGGTAAACTTTAGAGCCTAATAGATTTTCGATATCCATTCTAGCGCGTTTACCGATCTCTTTTAATTTTTTGCCGCCTTTACCAATAACAATCCCTTTTTGTGAATCTCTTTCAACAAAAATAGTAGCTTCAATACGAACTTTATCCTCTGATTGTTTTACCATTCTATCAACATTCACACCGATAGAATGTGGAATTTCTTCACTTGTAAGATGTAGGATTTTTTCTCTAATTAATTCACCTACTACAAACTGTTCGGGATGATCAGAAATTTGACCGTCTGGATAATATTGAGGCCCTTCTGGCAGATATGATTTTAGTACATCAATAAAGTGTTCAACGTTTAGGCCTTCTAATGCAGACATTGGAACTGTTTCAGAGAAGTCCATATATTTTTGGTATGATTCAATAATCGGCATAATTTCATCTGGATGAACTAAATCGATTTTATTAATGACGAGGAATACAGGTGTTTTAACATTCTTCAGCATTTCCATAATATATTCATCGCCGCGACCGATCTTTTCATCAGCGTTAACCATGAAAATGACCGCATCTACTTCAGATAAAGTATTTTTAGCAACCTTCATCATATAATCGCCTAGTTTATGTTTAGGCTTGTGGATTCCTGGCGTATCAACAAAAATGATTTGTGCATCATCTTCAGTCATAACACCTTGTATCTTATTTCTAGTTGTTTGTGCTTTGTCAGACATAATAGCAATTTTATGTCCAAGCACTCTATTCATAAACGTAGATTTTCCTACGTTTGGTCGGCCTATAATTGAAACAAAGCCTGATTTATGTTCTGTCATAAATTCAAATCCTTTCCTGAAAAACCAAGTGGGAGTAATTCGGCGATTGTAGTTTCAATCATATCGCCTTTATGGTTGGTTAAATAAATCGGCATATCATCATCGCATAATTCTTTAATTACTTGACGACAAGATCCGCATGGTGAAGAAGGCTTATCAGCATCAACAGTAACTGTTAAAGATTCAAAGTCTCCTGGTCTGTACCCTTGACTGATTGCAGCAACTAAACTTGAGCGTTCACCGCAAATTGCTTCTCCATATGCCGCATTTTCAACATTAGCACCGAAAAACTCTTTTCCATCTTTTGTTCTTAAATAAGCGCCTACTTTAAATTTGCTGTAAGGTGAATAGGAACGCTTTTGTGCTTCTCTTACTTTATTGTAATGTTCTTGACTATATGTCATTATCTCTCTCTCCTTTAAAATAAGTTAACAATGTAAGGGACAAAGATAATAAGACCTATAATCATTGCTGCGATAGATATTAACAGCACGCTGAGTGCAGCGATATCTTTCGCATATTTCGCAAAGAGTTTATAATCATCCGTTACAAGGTCAACAACATATTCAATTGCAGTGTTAATTGCTTCAAATGCTAATACCAGAAATATGGTCATGATGACCGCTATCCATTCCATACGCGTAATATTGAAGAAAAAAGATGCACCAATAACTAGAAAACCGATGGCAATATGCCATAAAAAATTGCGGTCCTTTTGTAATATGGTCAATAAACCTTGAACGGGATATTTGAAACGGTTCATAGATTATTCTCTTGTAAGCCCATATGCATCTAATATAGCTTTTTGTCTACCAAACATTTCTTTTTCATCGGCTTCATTCATATGGTCATAACCTAGTAGATGTAAGAAACCATGCAAACTTAAAAAGCCGAGTTCTCTTTCAAAAGAGTGACCATATTCTTCCGCTTGTTCTTTCGCAACATCTGCACAAATGATAATGTCACCAAGAACACGAGGAATATCTAATCCTTCAATTTCAGGTTCATCTTCTTCTAACGCAAACGAAATGACATCAGTGACTTTATCTTTGTCTCGGTAATCCCTATTAATCTCTTGAATTTCATCTTTATCTACAAACGTTACTGAAAGTTCTGCATCTTCTTCAATACCCTCTTGATCTTTCGCAAAATTTAATAAGTTTTCAATTTGCGCGTACCATTCTTCTTTGACTTCATCCGTATGATTTGAAAAATCTATTGTAAACATGGTGCTTATTCATCTCCTTCATAACGGCTGATAATTTTACTAACTAATGGATGACGTACAACGTCACTTTGATCTAATGTTTGTACACTAATACCTTTAACACCTGATAAACGTTTTACTGCTTGTTTTAAACCGCTTTTAACGCCTCTTGGTAAGTCCACTTGTGTCATATCACCTGTCACGACCATTTTTGAACCAAAGCCTAATCTTGTTAAAAACATTTTCATTTGTGCATGCGTTGTATTTTGTGCTTCATCTAAAATGACAAATGCATCATCAAGTGTACGACCTCTCATATAAGCTAGCGGTGCAACTTCAATGATACCTCTTTCAATAAAGCGTGCAGTTTGTTCTGGTCCAAGTACAGTATGAAGCCCGTCGTATAAAGGTCTTAAGTATGGATCTACCTTTTCTTTTAAGTCACCTGGCAAGAAACCTAATGATTCACCTGCTTCTACAGCTGGTCGTGTCAACACAATTCTTTTGACATTGCCTTGACGCAATTCTTTAGCTGCATACACAACAGCTAAGAAAGTTTTACCAGTACCTGCTGGTCCAATACCAAAGACTAAATCATTATGTTTCATCGCATTTAAGTAAAGACGTTGGCCCATGGTTTTTGCGCGAATCGTTTTACCATAAGCGTCCTTAGTAATGGCTTCATCGTACAAATCAACAAGATGTTGAATTGAACCTTTTTCTGCCATTTTAATAGCTGCTTCTACATCTTTAAGATTAATTGATACACCTTGATCAATTACTTTTAAAAGGTTTTTGATTACAGCTTCTGCTTTTACAATTTCTTCTTGATGTTGCCCTTTTACAGCTATTTCTTGCCCCCTAGCATGAACAATGACATTAAATGCTTCTTCTATCGCTTGTAAATGTTCATCGTTATTTCCTATTAATGCTTGGGCTTGATTGATATCGTCAATAACTATTATTCCTGGCATACATGAACTCCTTTTCATTATTCTCACTGTTTTACCAGCTTATTTTAATAAGATGCAGAATATAATGGTTAACGGAAACTACGGACTTAGTTAATAATTTCCACATATTCATACATTCATTATATCATGTTCTTCTCGTTTATTAATCCAATAAAGTTCAGTGATAGCAAAAGAAAAATGGATTGGAAGACATCAAAGTAATGTCATCCAATCCATTTTATTTATTGCAATTGTTTCGGTTTTTTAAGTACTTCTGACCAAACAAAACCATTCAAGATTTCATCATCGTCAAAACGCAAATCTTCATTCGTACGTGGGTTTGATTGATTAAACTTATTAGCGAATAATTGTTTGAGTCTTTCTTTTTTAGCACGTTCAGAAAGGTATTTATCAGTAATAATCGCTTGCGCACGGCGTTCTAAAATTTCAATTTGCTTTTGTTTTTCACGATCCATTTGAGAACGTAAATCTTGCAATTCGTCATTTAAAGAGTCATTAAGCTGTTGCGTCAGCACTTGCCCTTTTTGTGTTTGATCCATTCTAGATGGAGAAGATTGTTTACGTACTTGTCTTGGTTGTGAAGTACGACGGTTAGGACGAGATGTTTCTTTCGTTTTAGGTGATTCTTCAGGTTTTGAAGATGACGGTGCATCCTCAAACTCCTTTTGCATTTCTTCAAACTTTTCACCTAATTGTTCTAAGAAGCCTTTTTGCGGTTTGCGTTCCGTTGTAGGCTGTTTTCTAGGTTGAGATGATTTCGGTTGGTTTTGTTGCCTTTTTTTATAATTTTTATCGTTCACTGCTGATATTAGTGAGATGACAACACTGACGACAAATATTATCAGACCGATATTCATTTAATCACCTCGTTTACTTGTCTGGTGACTCGTTATCACTTGGTTGCGTACGTTTGTTGATAGACTCACGCATGCCTGTATCAGCTTCTATGTTTTTCAAATTATAATAATCTTTAACACCGATATTACCATTGCGTAATGCTTCAGACATCGCAAGCGGCACTTCAGATTCTGCTTCCACAACTTTGGCACGCATTTCTTGTACACGTGCTTTCATTTCTTGTTCAGATGCTACGGCCATTGCACGACGTTCTTCGGCTTTAGCTTGAGCAATATTTTTATCAGCCAATGCTTGTTCAGTTTGTAAGTCAGCACCGATATTTTTACCGATATCTACGTCAGCAATATCAATAGATAAAATCTCAAATGCAGTCCCTGAATCTAGACCTTTGCTAAGTACAGTTTTTGAGATATTGTCTGGATTTTCTAATACAACTGTATGATGTTCACTTGAACCGATTGTTGAAACAATCCCTTCACCAACACGGGCGATGATTGTTTCTTCACCAGCACCACCGACTAAACGAGAAATGTTAGCACGAACTGTAATTCTCGCTTTAGCTTTTACTTCTATACCATTCATTGCGACACCTGTAATAAATGGTGTTTCAATGACTTTTGGATTAACCGACATTTGAACAGCTTCTAATACGTCTCGCCCTGCTAAGTCGATTGCTGCGCCACGTTCGAAAGGTAAATTAATGTCTGCACGTTGTGCTGCAATATTTGCATCTACAACGCGATCAACATTACCGCCAGCTAAGTAGTGTGACTCAAGTTGATTAGTAGTAAGATTTAAACCTGCTTTATGTGCCTTGATTAAAGGTGCGATAACTTTACGAGGTGAAACACGTCTTAAACGCATTCCGATAAGTGTACCGATATTTACTTTGACACCGGCTGCTATTGCAGAAATCCATAAACCGATTGGTACAAATGAAAATAAGATTAATAAAGCAATGACTGCAATAATAACAATGATTATTAATGGTATTAACATGGTAAGTGCCTCCTAGTTTTATGTGTTTTTTTGAACTTCTCTGACAACTACTCTCGAGCCTTCAACTTCTGTTACTTTGACTTCTACATCTCTTTGAATAAATGTTCCATCTGATACTGCATCAATACGTTCATCGTTTAATGAAATCATACCTGCAGGACGTAATTCTGTTAAAGTGATAGCAGTTTGTCCTACTAAATTAGAGCGGTCATCGTGTGAAGTATAGCCAGCTTCAGACGTTGTTGAATCTCTCAGTATTACTTTTTCAAACAGCGAAACCTTTTTGTTGTAACCTTTCACTAATATCACCCATTCTATAATTGTCAGTATTAACGCGATTATAACATTGACTAGCATCCATAGGATATTTTCGCCAAGCATAACCATACTAATTGTGATGAGAACCATTCCAATGATACCTATTACTGCACCAATAACAAATAACTCAATCACGAGCAATATAACCCCTATTGAGAATAATCCAACAGAAATTAATGAAACTTCCCCTTGAATCAAGTAGCCAAGAAATAATACTAATAAGGCTAATGCAGCAAGAATACCTGGAAAGTTAATACGTTTAGAATAGAGTTGATAAAGAAAACCTAAAAAGATGATACAGGTTAAAATTAATGAAATAAAAGGACTAGTGATGAAATCACTGATTTGATGTAATGTAGGATTTGAACTTGCCTGAAATACCGAAATATTATGTAGGATTTCAGCTTGATATGCCATAGATTCACCTCGCTCTCAAGGTTCATTATACATGATTGCTTAGTGTAATTATAGGATTATCGAATTATTTTAACATCAATAGAAAAAATATATTATTAAGCATCCAAGCATAAGAAAAAACCCTAAGCTTTACAACAATGTAAAACTTAGGGCATTTTAAACTGCATTTTATAATAATTAATTGTTTGTTGAGGGAGTCAACAGACTTAATAATTATTTGAATTTACGTTTACGTGCAGCTTCTGATTTCTTTTTACGTTTAACACTTGGTTTTTCGTAAAATTCACGTTTACGTACTTCTTGAATTGTACCGCTTTTAGAAACTGAGCGTTTGAAACGGCGTAATGCATCTTCAAGTGATTCGTTTTTACGGACTACTGTTTTAGACATCTGTATTTCCCTCCCTCCAAATAACAACGGAACTTTAAAATTCGTTTGCATAGTTTTTTATAAACCATGCAATGCTAATTATAATATATGTGGTTGTTGTGGTCAATTAGAATAATTAATTTTTTGTAGCTTATACAATAGCAGTGAATTCGCTGCTGTTTGTCGCATGATCAATCACACGAGTAACATAGCCTTTATTTAAAGGATAGCCTGCTTCTGTAATTTTAACACGTACTAATTCACCAATCAGTGAATCATCGCCTTCAAATTCAACTTTCATGTAGTTATCTGCATAACCTACTAATGTGCCTGGTTTTTCACCATGCTCTTCAGGAATCACTTCTAATACTTTTTGATCAAAGTGAGACGCATATTCTTTCGCTAATTGGTTACTTAACTCTATTAACTTATGAACACGTTCATTCTTAACACTTTCATCAATTTGATCATCCATTCTGGCTGCTGGTGTACCTGTACGTGCTGAGTATGGGAATACGTGTAATTCTGAGAAATGATGATCTAAAATGAAATCATACGTTTCTTGGAATTCTTCTTCAGTTTCTCCTGGGAAGCCTACAATTACGTCACTTGTAACAGCTAAACCTGGTAACGCTTCATGTAATTTCATTAATCGTTCAGAGAAGTGTGCCATTGAATACTTACGTCTCATACGTTTTAATACAGTATCTGAACCAGATTGTAAAGGTACGTGTAAGTGACGTACGACTTTATTTGAATGCTTAATTACATCAATGACTTCATCCGTTAATTGGCTGGCTTCGATAGATGAAATACGAATTCTTTCAAGTCCATCTACTGTTTCTAGGTCGCGTAAGAGTTGTGCTAAGTTATAGTCTTTTAAATCTTGACCGTAACCGCCAGTATGAATACCAGTTAACACAATTTCTTTATAACCTGAATTGACTAGTGTTGTTGCTTGTTCAACTACTTTTTCAGGATTTCTTGAACGCATTAATCCACGAGCCCATGGAATAATACAGAATGTACAGAAGTTGTTGCAACCTTCTTGGATTTTTAAAGAAGCACGTGTTCTATCAGTGAAATAAGGTACATCTAATTCCTCATATGTACGATTTTTCATGATATTGCCTACACCATTAATAGGTTGGCGTTCTGCTTTAAATTCTTCGATATAACCTAGTAATTTTGTTCTATCTTGTGTACCGACTACAACATCAACGCCTGGAATATCCATGATTTCTGCTGATGATGTTTGTGCATAACATCCTGTAACACATACAACTGCATCAGGATTTTTTCTGATTGCACGTCGAATAACTTGTCTACTTTTTTTATCACCTGTATTTGTGACTGTACATGTATTTATAACAAAGACATCGGCATTAGTATCAAATTCAACACGATCATAGCCGGCATCTTTAAATAATTGCCAAATTGCTTCAGTTTCATAGTGGTTCACTTTACAACCTAAAGTATGAAAAGCGACTGTTGACATTTATTTCACCCCATTAATTCTTTTTCATAACTCATTGCACTAAGCGCATAGAGCGGAGCTGTCTCTGCTCTTAAAATTCGATGACCTAGACCGACTATGTAGCTCTTATCTTCGAACATTTGTATTTCAGCGGGGCTTAAGCCGCCTTCAGGTCCGAAAATAATTAATACACGATCTCCTTTGCTGAATTGTTTGAGTGCGCGTTTAAACTCACTCATCTCGCCTTCTTTTGCTGCATCTTCATAAGCGACTAGTACATAATCATATTTATCTATATTAACATATACTGACTTTAAATTCGATATAAATTCGATAGTTGGGATTACAAGGCGATAACTTTGTTCTGCTGCCTCTTTTACGATTTTATTCCAACGTATCAATTTTTTATCAGCTTTGCTTTGATTTAGTTTCACTACTGAACGATCCATTTGAACGGCGATAAAATGAGATGCACCTAATTCAGTAGACTTTTGTAATAACCATTCATATTTATCGGCTTTAATTAGTCCACTACAAATGGTTACTTCAACGGGCAGTTCTGTGTCATTTGATCGTTCTTCAATTAATTGCACTTCAATACCCTCATTGTTAATTGCTGTAATTTCACATAAATAAACTTTCAAGTCTTCAAAAGTTACGATGATATGATCGCCGGTTTGACGACGCATCACATTAGAAATATGATGCATATCATCTTTATCTGTAATAAAAAAACGCTGACTTTCATCAGCGTTTTGATTTATAAAATATCTTTGCATATTATTTGCTCTCTTTCTCTCCAACGATACATACCCAACCGTTGTCGTGATTAATAGAAATGATATTAAAACCTGTACGCTTCATATGTTCTATAATTTCATTGCTTTTTTCTTCAATAATACCAGATGTGATAAATAAACCATCTTCATTTAGAGTATTATAAGCGTCATCTATCATTTCTTCAATAATATGCGCCAATATATTTGCGATTACAACATCATATTTTTCTGTTTCGCCTTGTAATAAATTACCGGTTGTCGTTTCAATTGAATCAGCACAAGCGTTCTTTTGAAAATTTTCTTTTGCGACTTTAATTGCTAGTTCATCTAAATCAAGTGCTTTGATGCGTTTAACACCTAACAATGAACATGCAATACTTAAAATACCTGATCCAGTACCCACATCAATCACAGAATGTTCTGGTTTGACATATGTTTCAATGGCTTTTAAGCACATGCTGGTTGTTGGATGATCGCCTGTACCAAATGCCATGCCTGGGTCTAGTTCAATGCATAATTCGTCATTATTTTCTTTATCGTATGCTTCCCAACTCGGTACAATTGTAAATCTTTCAGATGCTCTAAATGGATGAAAATAATTTTTCCATTCATTTTCCCAATCTTGTTCTTGAAGTGATTGTTCAGAATAACTGAATACGTCTTCATTTAATGTATCCAGTGATTTGATAGATTTTATAATATTTTCTTTCAGATTATCTGAGTACTCCAACTCATTAAAGTAAGCTTTAATTCTGACACCATGTTCAGGATAGTCTTCAGGATTCAATTCATAAATTTCACCGAATTTATCTTTTAAATTGCCTTTTAAGTCCTCTGAATCCTCGATAACCACACCATTTGAGCCATAGTCTTCTAAAAGATTCGTACTTGCATCTTGTGCTTCATGATTGACTACAATTGAAAGTTCCACCCAGTTCATTATTGTTATTCTCCTTTAAAGAATCTACGTGCGCGCTCTTTGAAGTTAGAAGGTTGTTCTTCAATTTCTTCACCGCTCAGCTCCGCAAATTCACGCATTAATGATTTTTGTTTCTCACTTAACTTAGTTGGTGTTACTACATTGATATTAACAAATAAGTCGCCATGACCATAGCCGTGAACATTTTTAACACCTTTATCTTTCATGCGGAATTGTTTGCCATCTTGTGTACCTTCTGGAACCGTTAAAATAACTTCACCATTTAATGTTGGTACTTTAACTTCATCACCTAACGCAGCTTGCGGGAAGCTGATATTTAAGTTATAGAAGATGTCATCGCCTTCACGAATGAATGTATCAGAAGGTTTAACTCTGAACACAACATATAAGTCACCTTGTGGTCCGCCATTATGGCCTGGTGCACCTTCACCAGCTAAACGGATTTGTTGGTCAGTGTCGACACCTTCGGGTACCTTAACTTTGATTTTAACATTTTTAGTTTGTGTACCTTTGCCGTGACATGTTGGGCATGGTTCTTCAATTTCTTCACCGGTACCATTACATACTGGACAAACTTTTTCAGTTCTAACACGTCCAAGAATTGTATTTTGCTCAACTGCTACATGGCCTGAACCATTACAGTAGTGACATGTTTTCTTTTTAGAACCAGGTTTTGCACCTGAACCGTCACAAGTTTCACATTTCACTTCTTTACGAATTGAAATTTCTTTTTCAGCACCAAATACAGCTTCCTCAAATGAAATTGTCATTGTGTACTGTAAATCGTCACCTTTACGTGGTGCATTAGGATCACGTTGTGCACCGCCGCCGCCAAAGAATGAACTAAATATATCTTCAAAGCCGCCGCCGAAGCCGCCACTAAAGTCTTGACCGCCGAAACCTTGGCCACCGAAGCCGCCTTGCGGACCATTATGACCAAATTGATCATAGTTAGCACGTTTATTTTGATCACTTAGCACTTCATAAGCTTCAGTGATTTCTTTGAATTTTTCATCTGCGCCTTCTTCTTTATTAATATCTGGATGATATTTTTTGGATAATTTACGGTAGGCTTTTTTTATCTCGTCCTTTGACGCATCTTTACTGACACCTAAGACTTCATAATAGTCTCTTTTTGCCACTGTAATCTCTCCTTATCTTTCTGCTAGTTTAGAATAATTATACCTTTTAAAGTATAGTTCGTTAAATAATAAAAAGTCAAAGCCAATGTACAATTGACTTTGACTTAAATTTTTAAGAAGCCGCTTTTATCTGTATTAAGTTAAAGCTGCTCTTATGAGAAAGCATGAACTTATTTATTATCTTTGTTGTCATCATCTTTAACTTCAGTGAAATCTGCATCTTCTACGTCACTGTTGTTAGACGCTTCTCCACCTTGTTGTTGTTCTTGTGCTTGTTGAGCTTGTTGGTAAACTTTCATTGATAAATCTTGAACTACTTTTTCAAGTTCTTCTTTTTTAGCTTTGATATCATCTAGATCGTCGCCTTCAAGTGCTTTTTTCAATTCTTCTTTTTTATCTTCAGCTTGTTTTTTATCGTCTTCGCCAATATTGTCAGCTAAGTCTTTTAATGTTTTTTCAACTTGGAATACTAAGCTGTCAGCTTCGTTGCGTAAATCACTTTCTTCACGGCGTTTTTTATCAGCTTCTGCGTTTTGTTCAGCATCTTTAACCATTTGATCGATTTCTTCATCTGAAAGTGCAGAGCTAGATTCGATTGTGATATTTTGCTCTTTGTTTGTACCTAAGTCTTTAGCAGTAACGTTTACAATACCGTTTTTGTCGATATCAAATGTTACTTCGATTTGAGGTACACCACGTGGAGCTGGTGGAATATCAGTTAATGAGAAGCGTCCTAATGTTTTGTTGTCTGAAGCCATTGGACGTTCACCTTGTAATACGTGAATATCTACAGCTGGTTGGTTATCTGCTGCTGTTGAATAAACTTGTGATTTTGAAGTTGGGATAGTTGTATTACGATCGATTAACGTATTCATACGACCACCCATGATTTCGATACCTAATGATAATGGAGTTACATCTAATAATACAACGTCTTTAACATCACCAGAGATAACGCCACCTTGGATTGCAGCACCCATAGCTACAACTTCGTCAGGGTTTACACTTTTGTTTGGTTCTTTACCGATTTCTTTTTTAACTGCTTCTTGAACAGCTGGGATACGTGTAGAACCACCAACAAGGATAACTTCATCAATATCTTTGCTTGTTAAGCCAGCATCTTTTAATGCTTGACGTGTAGGTTCCATTGTACGACGTACTAAGTCATCAGAAAGTTCTTCGAATTTAGAACGAGTAAGTGTGATTTCTAAGTGTAATGGACCACTTTCACCTGCAGAGATGAATGGTAATGAAATTTGAGTTTGAGATACGCCAGATAAGTCTTTTTTAGCTTTTTCAGCAGCATCTTTCAAACGTTGTAATGCCATTTTGTCTTGTGATAAGTCAATGCTGTTTTCTTTTTTGAATTCTGAAACTAGGTAGTCAATGATGACTTGGTCAAAGTCGTCACCACCAAGTTTGTTGTCACCTGCTGTTGATAATACTTCGAATACACCGTCACCTAATTCAAGAATAGAAACGTCGAAAGTACCGCCACCAAGGTCGAATACTAATACTTTTTCATCTTGGTCAGTTTTATCTAAACCATAAGCTAATGCAGCTGCTGTAGGTTCGTTGATAATACGTTCAACTTCTAAACCAGCAATTTTACCAGCGTCTTTAGTAGCTTGACGTTCAGCATCATTGAAGTATGCTGGTACAGTGATTACAGCTTTATCTACTTTATCTCCTAAATAGCTTTCTGCAGTGCTTTTTAGGTTTTGAAGAATCATTGCAGAAATTTCTTGTGGAGTATATGATTTTCCATCAACGTCTACTTTGTGGTCTGTACCCATTTCACGTTTAATTGATTGAATAGTATTAGGGTTTGTGATTGCTTGTCGTTTTGCAACTTCACCTACTTGAGTTTCACCATTTTTAAATGCAACAACTGATGGAGTTGTACGTGCACCTTCTGGATTTTGAATAACTTTTGGTTCGTCGCCTTCTAAAACAGACACGCATGAATTTGTTGTACCTAAGTCAATTCCGATAATTTTACCCATAACTAATAATTCCTCCTATTAACATTTGTTGTATATTTCATCAGTTATATTTATTGATTTACTTTAACCATTGAAGGGCGTAATACACGATCCTTCAATTTATAACCTGTTTGAAGCTCTTGTGTCACTTCACCTGATTCATATGAATCATCGCTATCTTGCATCACGGCTTGATGGAAGTTCGGATCAAATTGTTGACCTAAAGCTTCAATTTTTTCAAGACCGTTTTCTTTTAGTGCGCGTAATAAGCTTTCATAAACCATTTGAACCCCTTTTTGAAGAGATTTAAATGATTCATCGTCACCTTCTATTTGTAACGCGCGCTCAATATTATCTATTGTCGGCAAGATATCAGTTAAAACACTTTGAGCTTGATATGTTTTTAATGTTTGATTTTCTTTTTGAATACGTCTCTTGTAGTTTTCAAATTCTGCATAAAGACGTAAATATTTTTCTTCTTGCTCTTTTAACTCATCTTTTAGTTGTTGGATTTCATTCTCTTCTTGATTCTCTTCAGAACCATTTTGAACGTTTTCAGTATTCTCAGTTGATTGAGTATCTTCTTCAGTATTTGAATTTACAGTTGCCTCTTCATTTTCAGCAACTTCTTCATTGTTTACTGATTGATCTTTTTCTGTCATTTTCTGTCCTCCAATACATTTCAAAACTATATTTTGTATAGTAATTGAATTACATTTTGGTAACGCATAGCGGTCGGTCCAATAACGGCTATGTGTCCTTTAAGATGTTCATCAATGTGATAATCACTCATTACGATAGAGATATCTTCTAGGCCATTATCAATTTCTGTACCTATTTTGACATCAATTCCAGAATGATTATCTTTTTCGAACAGTTTCAATATCTTATTGGACTCTAAATATTGAAGAATTTGTTGTATTGAATTCACATTCTGTTCATTCAATGTATCAATTAAATTTGATTTACCACCAAGATAAATATCTTTCTTACTATCATTTACACGTTGATAGAGTAAATCTGTTAATTGACGTATTGTTGTGATGTCACTTGAATGTTCCATTGCGTCATCAAAAGCATCCTTATTGTTATAAAGTTCTTTGATGTAGTTCGCAATTTGAATTAAACGCACCTTAGAAATTTTTTCATCTACTGCTAATTGGATATGTTCAACATTTCCTGTTTCGAACACAATTACCATAATAACCAAATTAGCGGTTGCGTTAAACAAATGAACATCGCTGATTAAATCTTTTGATTGATTTGGTTTCATGACCAACGTAGTATACTGTGTGAATAATGACAATTCATTTGCATACACACTCAGTGCAGCTGATAAATTGAAGTTATATTCCATTAACAGATTGTTTAAACGTTGGTTATTCGTTTCTTTCAGAGGAGAAGTATTTTCCAACAGTTGGTCTACATAGTATCTAAACCCCATTAATGATGGCGACCTTCCTGAAGATGCATGAGACTTTTCTACTAAACCTAATGATTCTAATTGTTTCATTTCATTTCTTATAGTAGCAGGACTCACATTTACATTATGCCGCTCAATAATTGTTTTAGATCCGACAGGTAGACCATAATCCACATAATCTTCAACAATGGCATTTAAAATGCTCAATTGTCTATCTGTAATCATGTTTCCACCTCATTAGCACTCTCTTCTTCCAAGTGCTAATTATAATTTATCAAATTGGTCAAAGTAAGTCAATGTTAAAGCCCTGACCTTTTAAAATTTAATCTAACAAGAATGCTTCGAAAACTTCATTTCCAATTACCTTGCCACGATCAGTTAATCGAACAGCATGATTATCATTGATAATTAACCCTTTATTACTTAATTCATTGAGTGCTTCATTATAGATTTGATCAATATTTCCATTAAACTTTTGATTGAACACTGATTTATTTACCCCTTGATTCATGCGTAAACCTAAAAACATCTGTTCTTCCATTTGTTCATGAAGTGTCGGCTTAGTTTGATGTAATATTGGACGCTCGCCATTCTTAATTTTCTTTATATAATGATTAACCGGATTGACGTTTGAATATCTTACTCCGTTCACATAGCCACTTGCGCCTGCACCAAATCCATAATAGCCTTCATTTTTCCAATAAACTTTATTGTGTTCTGATTCATGACCTACTTGGCTGAAATTCGATATTTCATATTGATGCATTGAAGAATGTGCAATTTTACTTAACAATAATTCATACATTTCTTCCCCTACATCTTCATTTGGAAGTTTTAATTTACCTTTCCGATATAGATTATAAAACTGCGTTTTTGGTTCAAGAATCAAACCGTAACTAGATATATGGTTAATATCCATTGATAACGCTATATCTAAGCTATCTTCAAATTGTTTAAGTGTTTGACCAGGGAGATGGTACATTAAATCAAGACTGATAGAGTCAATTTGATATTGATTAGCAAGTTCCACCGCATGATAGATATCTGCTGTATTATGCGTGCGACCCAACACTTTTAATAAATCTTGATCAAATGTTTGTACACCCATTGAAATGCGATTGACACCGTAATCTTTTAACAGTTTAATCTTTGTAGGTGTCAGTTCATCTGGGTTTGCTTCAAATGAGTATTCATCAGTTATAGTGAAATGTTCATTAATAGCTTTTAATAAATGTTCAAGCTGTGATTCATTTAAAGCTGTTGGTGTGCCACCACCGACAAACATGGTTTTTAATACACGATTTTCAGCGGTTTTAAATTCTTCAATCAAACAATCTAGATACTCATCTACTGGTTGATTTTGTATAAAGTATTTGTTGAAGTCACAGTAGGTACAAATTCTGACACAAAATGGAATATGAATATAAGCACTTTCTACTTTCATCTTTTCGCCTCACTTTTAGGACAAAACTCAAAATAAAAAGCTGGGACATTAGAGTCCCAACCTTTTTAATCTTCATCCATTTTTAATACTGCTAAGAAAGCATCTTGAGGTATTTCAACATTACCTACTGCTTTCATTTTAGCTTTACCAGCTTTTTGTTTTTCTAATAATTTACGTTTACGGCTGATGTCACCGCCATAACATTTCGCAAGAACGTTTTTACCCATAGATTTAATGTTCGTACGTGCAATAATTTTATGTCCGACTGCTGCCTGAACAGGTACTTCGAATTGTTGTCTTGGGATTAATGTTTTCAATCTTTCAACAAGTGCTTTGCCACGTTCATACGCGAATTCTTTATGCACAATAAAGCTTAAAGCATCTACTTTATCACCGTTAAGTAAGATATCCATTTTTACTAAGTCACTTTCTTTGTAACCGATAAGTTCATAATCAAATGAAGCATACCCTTTAGTATTGGATTTTAATTGGTCAAAGAAATCGAATACAACTTCTGAAAGTGGAATTTCATAAATAATATTAACTCGAATATCATCTAAATAATCCATATTGATAAATTGACCACGTTTACGTTGGCACAATTCCATTACAGCACCTACGTAATCGTTTGGTACCATCATAGTTGCTTTTACATAAGGTTCATAAATTTTATCAATTTGATCTCTTTCAGGCATTTGTGCAGGATTATCAACGATTTTTTTCTCGCCATTTTTTAGAATACATTCATAAATAACAGATGGTGCCGTAGCGATTAATTCTATATTGAATTCTCTTTCGATACGTTCTTGAATAATTTCCATATGCAACATACCAAGGAAACCTGTACGGAATCCAAATCCAAGTGCTTGTGATGTCTCTGGTTCGAATTCTAATGATGAGTCGTTTAACTGTAACTTTTCTAAAGCTTCTCTTAAATCATTATAATTCTTATTATCAATTGGGAATAATCCACAGAAAACCATTGGATTCATTTTCTTATAACCTTTTAACGGTTGTTCTGCTGGTCTATCAGTATGCGTGATTGTATCCCCAACACGAGAATCATCAACATTTTTGATGCTGGCGATAATGTAACCTACATCTCCAACAGTCAATTCTTCAACTGGAAGTTGTTTAGGTGTGTTAATACCTACTTCAGTCACTTCAAATTCTTTACCAGTTGCCATCATTTTAATTTTATCTCCGGCTTTGACAACGCCGTCCATAATTCTAATTGAAGAAATAACACCTCTGTATGCATCGTATACAGAATCGAAAATCAATGCTTTTAATGGTGCTGATGGGTCTCCTTCAGGTGGTGGTACAACTTCAACAATTTTTTCTAAAATTTCTTCAATACCGATGTTTGATTTAGCACTTGCTAAAACGACATCATCTTGATCTAAACCGATAACGTCTTCAATTTCTTTTTTCACACGTTCAGGATCAGCAGCTGGCAAATCAATTTTATTAACTACTGGAAGTAATTCCAAGTCATTATCAAGCGCTAGATAAACGTTTGCTAACGTTTGAGCCTCAATACCTTGTGCAGCATCTACAACTAAAATAGCCCCTTCACATGCTGCTAAAGAACGAGAAACTTCATAAGTAAAATCGACATGCCCCGGTGTATCGATTAAATGGAAAATATAATGTTTTCCATCTTTGGCTTCATATTTAAGTCTAACGGCATTTAATTTGATTGTAATACCGCGTTCTCTTTCTAAATCCATTGAATCTAATAATTGTGACTGCATCTCACGTGTTTCAACGCTTTTTGTGTTTTCTAAAATTCTATCAGCCAATGTTGACTTTCCATGGTCAATATGGGCAATGATAGAGAAGTTTCTAATATTTTCTTGTCGGATTAACCGTTCTTCATTATTCATTCTATCTACTCACTTTCATAATATTCAAATAGAGCATTATGTATGATATTCTTTGATATAATAACGTGTTTGCCCCATAATTGCAACTAATGGCAATTTCATATACATTTACTGATAGAGTCTATTTTACTGTAAATCATCACAGGTTAAAAGCCTCATTGAAAATAAATGATTGCAGTTTAATAGTACATTTGATAAAATGTTTCTTGTTGTAATCAAATATTTATTTGATGATCATAGATCACTTTTAGGAGGTGACATTCAATGCCAAATATTAAATCTGCTATTAAACGTATTAAAACAACTAACAAAGCTGAAGCACAAAACATTTCTCAAAAAAATGCTATGCGTACTGCAGTTAAACGTGCGAAAACAGCTATCGCTGAAAACGCTGAAAACAAAAACGAATTAGTACGTATCGCTGTGAAAAAAGTCGACAAAGCAGCTCAAGCTAACTTAATTCACTCAAATAAAGCTGACCGCATTAAATCAAAATTAATGGTTGCAGCTAAATAATGAAAAAGTTCAAGCATCCGCTTGAACTTTTTTTGTTTTAGATAGATAAAATAAAGAGTTCTAAAATAAGCTGTTTATCCATATACGAAGATTTTAATTTATAGTCAGTCTCAGCACACGCATTCATAATGTTCATTAAATGCTTTAAATCATATTGTCTAGAAGCTCTTAAAGCTAATTTGACTCTAAATGGATGCACACTCACCGTTTTGGCTATTTGCGCTTGGGAATAGCCTTTTTTAGCGAGAATTTTGCATTGGTAATACAATCTGAAATTACTAGCTATTAATGCTAGCAATTTAATAGGTTCTTCCTTTAATGTAATTAAATCGTTTACCAAATTTACTGCCTCAGTTTTTTTACCTTGTTGTATAAAGTCCGTTAATAAAAAAACATTCTGCTCCAAACTTCTATTTACAATGGTTTCAACATCTTGTTTGGTAATAGTTGGACGATCACCTAAGTATAAAACGATTTTTTCCAATTCTTGTTTTACTAAATTGAAGTTGATTCCTGTTAAATCAATAAATAAGTTTAACGCATCTTGCTTAATATCTTTATATTGCTCATTTAACGTGTGCTTTATCCAATTTTTAAGTTCATCTTCAGACATTTGTTCAATTTTAATCAGTTTTGTATGTTTCTTTAAACTTTTGACTAGTTTTTTACGCTCATCTAGCTTAGGGTTATAAACTTCAAATATTACTAATGAAGGTCCATCATATTTTTCAATAAATTCTTGTAGCTGTTCTAGATTATGATTTAACTCTTTATTTCCCCTATCACCAGTAAAGATATAAGCATTTTTTATAATAACTGCCTTCTGTTCAGAGAAGAAAGGTAAAGTTAGAGCTTCTTCAATACATACACCGATTTCTGTTTCGTTTAAATTGAAACTTGTATAATTGAATTCATCTTTTTCACCTTGCAAATACTGTTGTGTCAGTTCTTGTGTTTTCTTGTCTATGAGCTCTGGAACTTCGCCATAAATAGTAATAATATTATTTTCCACAACTTGCACCTCTCAAAATTAGCATACTTAAGTATTATATCATTTGTCAGATTGCCGCACCATTTATAATTATCGTTCCGTAATTACCTCAATTTTCTTATCTAATTTAAAAGTCACTTCGCCATTGTTTTGTGTATTGTATAGTTTAGTGTTAATTTTTCTTAATCGTTCAATCACAGTTTTATTCGGCAACTTATATACATTATTTTGGCCGCTCGAAATCACACTGTATTCTGGGTGGATAGTCTTTAAAAATGCTTCGCTATTACTTGTTTTGCTGCCATGATGACCTACTTTCAATATATCTATTTTAGGAAGATGATAATTTGCTAGTAATTTCTGCTCATTTTTTACCGTCGCATCTCCTGTTGTCAATATACTATATGATTTAGTTTGTATGAGTGAGATGATGGAATGATCATTTAAATCTTTACTTTGAGTGATAGCTGTTTTGTAAAACACTATTTTATTATCGCCAAGATTTAAAGAAGAAATATTGTTCGCATCTAATAGTGTGGTTCTATTTTTATGACACATATCATTTAACAGTATTAATGCGGATGTAGGATAGCTCTTAAAGTTAATGATTAGATGTTTGATGTGTACATGACTGATAATATAATCTAATTCTCCGATATGATCAGCATGTGGATGTGTAATAATGACATAGTCTAAAGTGGAGATACCTCTTTTACGAAGTGTAGGCAATATATGAAACTTACTAATGGAATGAGAAAGGTCAGCTTCCGCCTTTTGAAAATTAAATAACTCATTTTCATTTTGTGCTTTTCCGCCTGTATCAATTAAAACGCGCTGTCTAGATTTTGTTTCAAACAAAAAAGAATCTCCTTGTCCTACATTTAACGCTGTGAATCTTAAATGAGGCATAGAAGCATAGTATGTTATGACAATACTTCCGATAATAAACAAGCAAGAACAGGCTTTTAATTTTCCATGTGTGAGCACTGCTAACATAGTTATAAGCCAAATGACTGTTCCTATCAACAGAACACTATTCATTTCACCTATAAACCATCGATAACTGGTTAAGATTTTAAAAACAGGAAGTAATACGGCATCATGAAGCCAATATGATAGATCTATCACTTTATTTAATATTAGATTAGAGGTGAAAAATTGATAATAGAAGTACGTAAAGATGGCTATAGGAAATAAAATGACCGAATAAAATGGGATAAAGAGGAAATTGGCAATAAAACCAATCCATTGAATTTGATTAAAATGAAATGCACTTATAAGAAATGAACCAATTTGCGCAATGAGAGTCATTACATACATGGACTTAATCATAGTTAATGACTTTAAAATTGGAGCACTTAACATAATAAAGAAAGTGATTAAAAATGAGAATTGAAAACCAATATCAAAAACAATATCTGGATTTACAATACATAAAAAGAGGAAAACAACAGCAAGAATATCTAATAAAGATTGATAAAATCTTTTTGGAAGAATCATAACTAATGACATACAAAGAATTGCTCTGAGGGCGCTTGGCGCAAAGTTAGTATAGTATGCGAATAAAAATAAAACGAAGATAATGAAAGTTTTAGTAATAAATAGCGGAATAGAAAACCGGTTAAAAATAAAATAGAATATAGACGCTATTACTACAACATGCGAGCTGCTTACCGCCAATAAATGATAAATGCCAATTTCTTTATCAAGTTCGATAGCCGATTTATTAATATAGCTCACATCTCCTGTTATCATCGCATAAGTATTTTGCCAATAAGGAGAATAGTTTTTCAGACGAGAAAGTGAATAAACTTTATGGCGTTCTATAATAGCACTCACTGATTTTGAACCAACAGAAGTGCATGATTTAACATCAAATTTTTTAACAATTAAAGAAATAGTGTCGTTAAAATCTGGATCTACTTTGATTTGCCCTTCTACGAAGCAATTTATATGCAAAGGAAACTTCTTAAATTCTTCCAATTGCTTTTGCTGCTTAGGAAAATAGAAAAATTTAACAGATTGACCATGTAGATTTATCAATCCATCAACGTATTTATCGTTTTTTACCGTTAAATGTGTGATTTCAATATGATCTTTCAAATGATTATGAATCCTAAACCAATTTATTTCTTCATTTTTAGTAATTATATGGCTCGAAAAAAGCCAATTACTTATTATAAGTTGACATAACATCAATATGGTTACTTTTAACGATAGCTTTCTTTTGTATAGCATCAAAAATAATAAGCCAGCAAGTATGCATGCAAGTGGCTTATTATATATGAATAAGATGCCTTCTAGAAAAGCGAGTGCGATATATATCAAATAGCTATCACTTCTTCGTTAAGAATTCTGCAACTTGATCAGCGTCAAATGGTATTTTTTTATATTCAATCCCTGATTGTTTCAGTAATTTTAATGCATAATCATGGTTATGATAATCTTTTGCATAATAGATTTTTTTAATGCCGGCTTGGATAATAGATTTCGTACAGTTCAAACATGGGAAGTGTGTCACATAGATTGTGGCCCCTTCTGTTGAAACACCCTGTTTTGCGCATTGAAGAATAGCGTTCATCTCTGCATGTATTGTTCTAATACAGTGCCCCTCTTCCATTAAACAACCTTCGTCGATACAATGCACTTCTCCTGCTACTGATCCATTATATCCACCAGCAATAATACGATTATCTTTTACGATGGTTGCACCTACAGATAATCTTGTACATGTTGAACGAAGTGAGAGCAGATGACTTTGAGCCATAAAGTATTCTTCCCATTTAATTCTGTCCATACTTTGAACCTCCTTTTTTCATATAACAATACTATTTTATTACAATTCTTCGCAGTATTGAATTATTATTGCTAAACTGTGAAAGAATCTTTTAACTTTTCGAATGATTTCTCCCCGATACCTTTAACATTTTTCAATTGGTCTACGCTGTTAAATGGTCCTTTTGTTTCTCTATATTCAATGATTGCCTTTGCTTTAGAGGGGCCTAAGCCATTCACTGTCGTTAATTCATTTTCTTTAGCACTGTTGAGATTAACTTTTGCTTGTGATGCTTTGTTGGTACCCTGTGGACTCGTATTAGTGTTATTAGTATTAGCTGCTAGGTTTTGACCTTTTTCTGGTATGAAAATCATTTTTTGATCTGTAAGTTTTTCTGAAAGATTGATAGTCGTCAAGTCAGCCTTACTTGTAAGTTTCGCTTTATTTAACACATCTTTGATACGTTGGGTATCCTTCATCTCATAAATGTCTGGATGTTCAACAGCGCCTTTTACATCCACTACAACAACTTTAGATTTTTTATTTCCTTCACCTTCTGTGTTGTTTTCATGATTGTTCTCTTTCTTTTGGGAAAAGTTTTGTTTGTTATTATGATCCATTTGAACGTTGTTCTTATTTTGAGGTATTGTTTCAATCTCTTGGCCATTACTTTTTGAAATTGAATGAAACAAGACAAAAGCAAGAACTACGACTACTGCAACTACAAACCATGTATAGCGTTTGTATTGTTGGTAATAGTGTTTCAAGTTTTCTATCATAAAAAATCACTCCTTTATAGTTAAAACGTCCAAAGGAGTGATTTTACTTTATTTTATTTTTTTACAATGAAGAATAAACGATCACTTTGATCATCATGATTTTCAAAATCAAAGTCATAAAATGTCTCTATTTGAGTAAAGCCCGCTTCTCCAAGCATACCCATATATTCCTGCTCACTATATGTTTTTTGAAAGTGTTCTTCATTAAATCGACGATAAGTGCCATCGTCTTGAAGTTCAAAGAATGTCATATCATGCCACACGCTGTTAGGTAAATCACCTTGCACCGCTTCCCATGCCAAGAAGATATGTTCAGTCTCATCAATATAGTTTTGATTCGCAAATAACGTATTCATTTTAAACACTGAGTGCACATCGAAGATAAAAGTGCCCTCATCATTTAAATGTCGGTATACATGCTTAAACGTCTCAATAACATCGCTTTGATTTGTAATGTAATTGAGTGAGTCACATAAAATGGTAATGACATCAAAATTTTGACCTAATTCAAAATCTGTCATGTCACCTTCAATCCATCTCACAGCATGAGACTTTTTAGCAGCAACCGCAAGCATATCATTACTTAAGTCCATGCCAGTGACACTGTTAAAATCAGTAAGCATAGCTGTTAAGCTGCCAGTCCCACAACCAATGTCTAAAATGCTGTCACGTTTTGAAGTGGCTTGTTGAATAATATGCAACCACTGATCATAAGGCTGATCTTGTGTCAGCTCATCATAATACTGACTGAAGCCTTCATATTGACTCATTTAATAAGCTTCCTCATACGTTTTCATTGGTGCGTCTCTATAAAGCTTTTCGATGTTATAGTAGCCACGTTCATCCTTATGGAAGATATGAACGATCACACCAGATAAATCTAATAAAATCCATCTTGCTTCATTGAGGCCTTCAAACACCGAAACATTGATACCTTCTTTATCTGCAGCTTCTTTCACTGCTCTGCCTATTGCTTGGACTTGTCTTTCATTATTACCATGACAAACCACAAAGTAATCTGCCATGTCATGAATACCTTCTAAATTAAGTGAAATGACTTCTTCTGCTTTTTTACTTTCAACTGCTTTAATCGCAATGTCTAAAATTTGTTCTACTTGCATTTAATCATCCTTTATTCTTTCATCACTGAAATTGTAGTAGTTTAAACAATCAATCGTCGCTTTGTACACACTGATATCTTTACCAATTAAAAAGAGTACTGTTCTTTTTGAAATTTCATATATCGTTTGGTCTAAGTTGCCAGGTTGCTCTGCCATTTCTCTAATTTCTTCAACGCCTGGTATTTCTCTTTTGGGTTCAATATAATCTGCGATAAAAACCAATTTCTCTGTTTTTGTCATTTGTGCGCGACCAGTCGTATGATAGTGAATGGCAGCTAATACTTCTTCATCTGTAATACCATACTTCTCTTTCATAATAACCGCACAGACAGGACCATGTAAAATTTCTGAACCGTAACTTAATAAATCCGGATCTAAATTATGCTGTCCTACGATTTGGTACATATGGCCTAAGTCATCATATTTTGAAAAGTCATGTAAGACACCAGCTAGTTCAGCTTTTTCCACGTCCCCTTTGTGGATCTCAGCTAAATGTTTCGCTGTTTCAGCCACTCTTAGTGAATGTTTATAACGTTTCTTAGGCAATTTTTCTTCAACTAATTTGATAGCTTCTTCAATCTTCATATAATCGCTCCCTTCTGATATATGATTCAACTTGTTTTGGAACTAGAACCTGTATAGGTTCACCAGATTGCACGCGTTGGCGAATTAGTGATGAACTAATATCAATTCTAGGTATCTTGATTGCTATCATGCCTTCTGATACTTCCTGCACTTCTTTTTCTCTATTAACCACTACAAACGTAACGATTTGTTTGAGTTCATCAATACGATACCACCGATCTAATTGGTCATATTGGTCTGTACCGATGATAAAGTAAATTTGTGCATCAGGATGCTTAGCTTTAATTGCTTTTAAAGTATCATAAGTATAACTTTGACCTTGTCGTTCTATTTCATCTAAACATACCTCACCAAAGCCCAATGCATCTGTTGCCAACTCTAACATCTTTAAACGATGAGAGGTGTTTAGTTCAGCATTATGGCTTTTAAGCGGTGACATATAACTCGGCAGAAATAAAAAACGATCTGGCTTTAATTGATGGTATACTTCACTTGCTACAGCCATATGTGCTGTATGAATTGGATTGAATTGGCCCCCATATAATACAATTGATTGTGTCATCGTTTACGGTAATTCAATTTGCTTGTTTTCTTTTGATTCTTTATATAAAACAATCATAGATCCAATTACTTGTACCAATTCACTATTTGTTGCTTCACTTACCGCTTTAGCAAGCTCACTTTTATCATCCATATTATTTTGTAAAATATGAATCTTAATTAGCTCTCTGTTTTCTAATATTTCATCAAGTTGCTCAATCATGTTTTCATTTAATCCTGCTTTACCAATTTGGAAAGTTGGATTTACATGATGTGCTTTGCTTCTTAAAAATCTTTTTTGTTTACCTGTCAGCATTTAATTTCTCCTTTTTAATTGTTCAATGACTGCATTTTTCATCGTATCTGTATCAGCGTCTTGTCCTGTCCATATTTTAAAGCTTTCAGCACCTTGATTTACAAACATATCTAATCCGTTATAAATCGGATTGCCTTTTGCTTCGGCTAATGCCAATATCGGTGTTTTAGCTGGGACATAGACAATGTCACTGACTAATGTATGTGGTGCGAGGTTGTCTAATGCGATAACTACATCTTTATTTTGATTCATTCCAGCAGGTGTCGTATTAATAACAATATCAAATTGATTTAACGCTTGTTCTGCCTCACTGAGTGTGAATTGTTCTACAGCTAAATCCCAAGTCTCAAATCGGCGCATAGTACGGTTTGCTACAGTTAAGGGTGCTTTAACAATTTCATTTAAAGTTGCCGCTAATCCTTTGCTTGCACCGCCTGCACCGATTAATAAAATTTTCGCATCTTCTAAATTGGGATAGACGGCTTGTAGACCTTTAACATAACCGACGCCGTCTGTGTTATATCCTAACCATCGGCCATTTTCTATTTTAACTGTATTGATGGCGCCTATTTTTTGCGCATGATCATCTATTTCATCAAGATAAGGAATAATACTTTCCTTATGCGGAATGGTAATATTAAATCCATCTAATTCTTTTTCATTAATAATCTCTTTTATTAAATGAAAATGCTTAGGTGGAATGTTAAGTGCTTCATATGTGTCGTCTCGTTTCAAAGATTTGAAATTTGCATCGTGCATAATAGGAGACAACGAGTGGTCAATAGGATGACCGATTACTGCGAATTTCATAACTATCACCTGCTACATGATTGAATTTCTAAGCACTACATCGACTGATTTTGGAACTCTGACAATGACTTTTGCACCAGGACCAATTGTGATAAATCCTAGTCCTGCAATCATCACATCTCTTTTCTCTTTACCCGTTTCTAGGCGTACGGCTTTCATTTCATCTAAATTAAAATCATCTTTATGGCTTGGTGGTGTTAATAATTGACCGAGTTGTGTACGCCATAAGTCATTCGCTTTTTCTGTTTTCGTACGATGAATCGGCAAATTATTAGAGAAATAACAAACGAGTGGGCGTTTACCGCCAGACACGTAATCAATACGTGCTAATCCGCCAAAGAAAAGTGTTTGTGCTTCATTTAATTGATAGACACGCTGTTTGACCTCTTTATTCGGCATGATTTGTTTTAGTTCTTTTTCAGAGACATAATGCGTCATTTGGTGTTCTTGAATGACACCAGGTGTATCATACATAAATGAATGATCATCTAATGGAATATCAATTAAATCTAGAGTTGTACCAGGAAAACGAGATGTTGTTACAACATTCTTTTCTCCAACGCTCTGTTCTATCAGTTTATTAATTAAAGTTGATTTGCCTACATTGGTTGTTCCTACAACATAGACATCTTCTTGTTTTCGATGTTGTTGAATTGCTTCTAATAAATCTTGGATACCAAACCCTTTTTCAGCAGAAATTAATACAACATCTTCTGCCTCTAATCCATACTTGCGTGCTGATTTCTTCAACCATTCTTTCACACGTCGTTTGTTGATTTGTTTTGGTAACAAGTCAATTTTATTTGCTGCTAAAATGACTTTTTTATTTCCTACAATTCGCTTTAAAGCATTAATAAAAGAGCCTTCAAAATCAAAGATATCAACAACATTCACAACAAGTCCTTTTTTATCTGCCAAATGATTTAATAAGTCTAAGAAATCTTGGCTGTCCATACCAACATCTTGAATCTCATTATAGTTTTTTAATCTGAAACAGCGTTGACAAATCACATCTTCTTTATTCAGATTATGTGCTGGCACATAACCTGGTTTCTTTGGATCATCGGCTTGTAATGTTGCGCCGCACCCAATACATTTTGTTTCTGTCAATCAATTTTCCTCCCATTTAATATAGCCTTTTCTTTTATATCTGTGTAATAATCGTCTCTCAATAATACGATTGAATTTTGTAATAAAGCCATCTGTTTTTTTCACAGGCACAACCATTACAGTATACATGCCGCGTCGATTACCGCCGAAGACATCTGTCATCATTTGGTCGCCGATAACTACCGTTTCATCAGGTTTTAACCCCATACGTTCAGATGCATGTTTAAACGCTTTACCCATAGGTTTTTTTGCTTCAAAAATATAATCCACGCTCAAAGGCTTACAGAAACTTGAAACTCTGCCTTGATGATTGTTTGATACGACTGTGACTTTAATACCTTTTTCGTTTAACATATTGAACCAATGAATGACTGCCGGTGTCGGATCAGCTTCGTCCCAACCGACTAATGTATTATCTAAATCCGTAATCACACCTTTGACACCGATTTGTTTTAACTCGTCAAAGTCAATTTCATGGATTGATTTTACATAAGCATTTGGCATAAAGTTCTTACTTAAAATTCCCATTACATTAATCCACCTTATCTTTATAATGATTTCAACATTTGTATAACAGTTTCACTAGATGTTTTTGCCGCTTCTCCAATAAACTCATCAAACGTAACATTCGCTTCGCCATTTGCTAAATCTGATACCGCTCTTGTAATAATAAATGGTGTGTTAAATTGATAACATGTCTGCGCAATAGCTGCTGACTCCATTTCTACCGCCATTGCTTTAGGGAAATGTGTTTTAATATATTCTCGTTGTTTAACTTCACCAATAAAGCTGTCACCGCTGACAATCATACCTAAGCGCCCTGTTAAGTTTTGTTTTTCAATCACAGATTGCGCCAATTCTGCCAAGTTATCATCCGCTTCATACGCAATCGGCATATTTGGTATTTGTCCTAACGCATAACCGAACGCTGTCGCATCTGCATCATGATACATTGCAGAAGTTCCAATTAAAACATCTCCAACATTTAACGAATGATCTAATGCCCCTGCAGACCCCGTATTTAAAATAGCTTCTGGGGAGAATTGTTGAATCAGTAATGCAGTAGAGATACTCGCATTTACTTTACCGATGCCGCTTAATGTTAAAACGACTGCTTTATCATTGATCTTACCTTTATAAAATTTTACATGAGCAATGGTGATTTCTTCTAAATCATCGATATGTTCTTTTAAAATCATAATCTCTTCTTCCATTGCGCCAATGATGCCAATCATGGTCATTTCCCCTTTCAAATTAACTGTCAGTGATATTTTATCATAATTTAATCCAAGCAACGACCAAAGTCATTGTGTCGCTGCCTCATGACATAAAAAAGGTTGGCGCTTTACTCTTGTCCATTTGAAGCAAGCTTCAAACAAAAGTATCACCAACCCTTTGTCAGCTATTTATGTTAAAGCACTATGTGCCTATGACATAAATCATTATTGTGATTGAATATTAGTAATTTTTACTTTCATTTCTGCACCATTAGGAAGTGGTACACGTACTTCATCTTCTAGGTGTTTACCGATTAAACTTTTCGCAATCGGTGATTCGTTTGAAATTTTACCATTAAATGCATCTGCTTCTGCAGAACCAACAATTTGATACACTTCTTCTTCGCCATCAGGAAGCTCAACAAATGTTACAGTTTTCCCGATTTGTACGACATTGTTATCTCCTGTATCTTCGATAATCAATGCATTACGAATCATGTGTTCAATACGTTGGATATCTTGTTCGATGAAACCTTGTTCATCTTTCGCTGCATCGTACTCAGAGTTCTCAGATAGGTCACCGAAAGAACGTGCAACTTTGATTTTTTCAACGACTTCAGGTCGTTTGACTGTTTTTAATTCTTCAAGTTCTTGTTCTAGTTTTTCAAAACCTTCTTGGGTCATTGGATATTGCTTTTGGTTTTCCATATTTTCATCTTCCTTTACTCGAGTGTTACTACTGATTTTTTATTAATGATTGGATTTTTGTAGTCATTATATCGATAGCTACTTTATTACTGCCGCCTTCAGGGATAATAATATCCGCATAACGTTTCGTTGGTTCGATGAACTGATTATGCATCGGACGAACGACAGACATATATTGTTCAATGACAGATTCCATAGAACGTCCACGTTCTTTCGTATCACGCATTAAGCGTCTAAGGATACGTAAATCTGCATCTGTATCAACATAAATCTTAACATCCATTAAATCACGTAATGTTTTGTTTTCTAGTGCAAATATTCCTTCTACGATAATAACATCTTTCGGTTGAAATGCAATGGTTTCAGGGCTTCTTGTATGATTTACATAATCATATGTCGGAACCTCTACAGGATGACCATTGCGCAAATCTATTAAGTTTTGAATCAATAAATCATTGTCGAACGCAAACGGATGATCATAATTCGTTTGTAAGCGTTCTTCAAATGTCAAATGTGATTGGTCTTTATAATAGTAGTCTTGCGCAATTAATGCAACACTATGACCTTCTAAATTATGCAGAATTTCGTTTGTGACTGAGGTTTTGCCTGATCCAGAACCGCCTGCAATGCCTATAATGGTAGTGGCTTTCATTAACCGATTTCCTTTCTCATCATGTTGTTTGGATAAATATCATGATCAACTTTAAATTGAACAATTTGGAGCGGATGGCGCGCAGCATCTAATGCATTACCTTCTTCGTCATAAATCGCTTCAACCACTTGTGTAAAGTTCTCAATTTCAGGACCAAAGAATTCAATTTCTTGGCCTGGTTTAAAGTGGTTACGTTGTTGAATCGTCGCCATCTTAGTTTCTTTATCATAATCTAACACTAAACCACAGAAATCATAAGGTGTTTTCTTGTTAGATTCATTACCGAACATTTGTTGTTGGTAACCCGGTGTACCTTCAAAGAATGAAGACGCTGTATCTCTGTTTGCACATTTGTCCAACTCTACAAGCCATTCTGGTTTAATTTTAAAGTTATCTGGATCTGCAGCATATGCATCAATTACTTTACGATATACAGACACAACTGTCGCAATATAGTGGATTGATTTCATGCGTCCTTCAATTTTAAGTGAATCAATGCCGATATCCATCATGTTAGGAATAGACTCAATGAGTTTTAAATCTTTCGGACTCATCGCAAATGGCACGACATCCTCTTCTTTATACAATAAATCTAAATCGCCATCTTCATCGACTTCTAATAAGTCATAATCCCAACGACAACTTTGGCAGCAACCACCACGGTTAGAGTCTCGCGCTGTCATGTGATTACTTAATGTACAACGACCAGAATATGCGATACACATCGCACCATGGATGAATGCTTCAATTTCAATATCTACTTTATCTTTCATTTCTTTCATTTCCATTGCACCTGTTTCACGTGCAAGGACGACACGGTCTAAACCTTCTTCTTTCCAGTATTCAACCGCTTTGTAATTACTTAAAGATTGTTGTGTAGATAAGTGAATTTCAAGTTTAGGTGCCACACGTTTACACGTTTCAATAATTAATGGGTCTGCAACAATGATACCCGTTGCGCCTGTCGCTTCTAAGTTTTTTAAATAATCTTCTAAGCCATCGATGTTTTCATCATGCGCAATGATGTTCGTTGTTACATATATTTTCGCCCCATATTGTGCCGCAAATTCTGCACCTTCTTTGATTTCTTCCATTGTGAAGTTATCAGCATTAGAACGGAGTCCATATTCTTGTCCGCCTAAAAAGACTGCATCTGCACCATAATGGACTGCAATTTTAAGTTTT
Organism: Staphylococcus simulans; assembly: GCF_047037175.1. Lineage (GTDB taxonomy): Bacteria > Bacillota > Bacilli > Staphylococcales > Staphylococcaceae > Staphylococcus > Staphylococcus simulans_C. Next base: position 751,481 of record NZ_CP178241.1, read on the forward strand.
TCTAAGTTTCCTGCCGGTGCAAGCAACTCAGGTTTTTTCACTTGGCGTTTAGGTTGTGTTTTTACTTCTTTAACTTGAGTAACCAAGATTTCTCCTCCTTAATAAACGGTATGTTTGAATAAGAATCCTACATCGAATGGTCGATGGTCAGGTTGAATGGCTTCAATCGGATCAACTAGCATGAATTTTTCATCTTCATAAACTTCAGGGTCTTCATGATATAAATCAATGGCTTCTCTGTATTGTTCTGTACATACGTTGATATATTCTTCTGTATGCAAGACACCATCAATTTTTAAGCTGTCGATACCCGCTTCTAATAGCGGTTCTAACTCTTCAATTAAACAAATATCATTTGGCGACATAATATGTGTGCCATTGTAATCTTCAAATACCGGATATTGATTTTCACGTTCTTCATCATATAACAATAAATCATTCTCAGTTTCATTGCGCTGTATTTTCATTTGTCTATCTTGGAATGTATAGTAATTGCCAAGCAGCATACGTTTAGATTGGAACATACATGTCATACCGTGGACTTGTACTTCAATCTCAACATCCGCATGTGCTTTAATATTCAAGATTTCATCTAAGTTTAATTCACGCGCAAGAACTGCACGTTTCGCACCACGTTTGCCCCAATAATTACATTGGAAGTAATTGGTTACTAACGCCTCAGCATCCCAGTTTAACGCAATTGGATTTTGTTGTGCTTTGACATACATCACAACTGCCGGGTCACCGAAGATAATTCTATCAACTTTGATTTCATGCAAGAAATCGATATAATCTTCAACTGCATGCAAGTGATAGTTATGGAAAATACCGTTAACAGCCGCATAGGCTTTTTTGCCATGCGCATGAATCATTTCAACCGCTTCTTTCATCGCATTTCGGTCAAACTCTCCTGCCAAGCGCAAACCGAACTTTTGTTCGCCTATCACAAAAGCGTCTGCACCTTTTTCAATTAAAGTCTCAATATGTGCGACTGATTTAGGTGTCACGAGTAATTCTGTCATTTCGAGTCTCCTTTTACGGCTATTGCTAAACCGTCTTCTATATCTAAAAAGTTTGTCTGATAAGCTTCATTGTCATTTAACCATGCATTAAATTTTTGGATCTTTTTAACCATTTGTTTAATGTTTCTGCTGCGCACTACATCTATATCCGCCACAAAGTCATGATATAAAATGTTGTCAATGACAACGATGCCGCCTTCTCTTAATAATGGTGTGTAAAGTTCAAAGAATTTTTTAGTTTGAGCTTTAGCAGCATCGATAAAAATCATATCAAAATGTTGATCAGAAACTAGGTCAAACGTCTCTCTCGCATCACCATAGATCATATGAATTTGTTCATCATATCCAAAGTGTTCAATATTTTCTTTCGCTTGTCGATACATAGTTTCATCGCGTTCAATGGTCCATATATGCATACCCGCATCCACAGAAGCAAAATGCATGGCGCTATAGCCGATAGCTGTACCGATTTCTAAGATACGCTTTGGCTGATGGATGCGTATCAACTGTTTGATCATATCTAATGATAAAGGATGAATAATCGGTACCTCATGTTCTTTTGCATAAGGTCTTAAACTTTCTAATGGATGGGAATGCTTTTGTGCTAAGCCAACTAAATAACTTTCATTTTTGCTCATTTGTCTCTTCCTTTATCCATACAATGTGCAAAAGAATAAAAATAAATCAGTCGCAGTATGACTGATTCTTTAATCGTTGTTGCACATATCATTATTTAACTTTACATATTTTACCATAAAATGTAATGAATATTAAGTACTCAGTGTGAATATATGCAAAATACTTTGTCTTGGTACGAACACGAATTCTAATTTAAAGCCAAGAAAAAAGCGGAGGGTCGCCCTCCGCTTCAAACTGCTCATTTATTCCATTTCAGTGTTAACGATTTCTTCAATCATGTCCCACTCTTCTTCAGTTTCAACTGGTAAGAATTTACCGCCGTCACCAGACTCATCTGGGACATTGATCATTGGAATTAATTCAATCATATCATCATCGTCTGAAGTTTCGCCTTCTTCAGCTAAAATGACATACTCTTTGTCAAATTCAGGATGATAAAATTCTAAAACTTTGCGATAAAGAACTTCATTGCCTTCTTCATCAAATAAAGTTAATAATTGCTCATCGTTATTAATTTGTAATTCCGCTTCTTGATTATTGTTTTTCTCTGACATAAATAACGCTCCTTTTACGGTAAATTAAAGTGAATCTAAATAGCCTTGCAAGATAAACACAGCTGCCATTTTATCAATGACTTGACTGCGTTTCTTTCTAGAAACATCTGCTTCTAACAATGACCTTTCAGCTGCCATTGTACTTAGGCGCTCATCCCACATTACCACTTTTAAATGAGGTAATGCTTCAAGGAGTGCTTCTTTGTATTTTAACGAAGCTTCGCCTCTAAATCCAATAGAATTATTCATGTTCTTCGGTAATCCTATCACAACAGTATCTGCATCTTCTTGTTTAATGATAGCTGTTAAGCGGTCTATACCTAATTCATTTTCTTCTTCATTGATTCGGAGTGTATCTAAGCCTTGAGCAGTCCAACCCATTAAATCGCTCACAGCAACGCCGACTGTTTTGCTGCCAACATCTAAACCGATAATTTTATGTGATAACATCAGTTATGCTTGATCTGAGTCCTTTAAATAGTAAGACACAAGTTCTTCCATAATATCGTCACGATCGATGCGTCTGATTTGATTTCTTGCTTCATTGTGACGTGGGATATATGCAGGATCTCCTGAAAGTAAATATCCTACAATTTGGTTTACTGGATTGTAGCCACGTTCTTCAAGCGTACGATACACGTTTGTCAGCACGGATTTAACATCGTCTTTAGGTACTTCTTCAATATTGAAACGCATTGTTTTATCAAAATTGTTCATTTTACTACACACTCCTTCTACTATAGTAGGCTGATACATCCTCTATTCTACATGAGAGTGCAAGGAGTTTATAGTGATTTAATGTAGTTTTTAATGAATTGTAATGCGTCTGTTATCTTACTTGGCTCACTGCCGCCGCCTTGTGCCATATCTGGACGACCGCCGCCTTTACCGCCGACAACGGGTGCCATTTCTTTAATAATGTCGCCTGCTTTGACCTTATCAGTTTCTGATTTTGGTACCGTCGCAACTAATGCTACTTTACCGCCGACATCACTTGCTAAAATGATAACCGCATCTTGTAATTTAGATTTGAAATCATCCATCGTTTGTCTTAAAGCTTTCGCATTATCTGCATCTACTTGTAATGCTAAGACTTTCAAACCATTGATTGTTTCAACTTGATCATCAATGCTGCCCATTTTGAGTGCAGTAATTTCTTGATTGCGTTGTTCTAATTGTTTATGCAATTGTTTTTCACTGTCGATTAAATGTTCAACTTTTTCAGATACTTGAGTATCATCTTTCGCTTTAACTAAACGTTTTACATCGTTAAATTTATCTTGAATACCTTCTAGATATAAGAATGCTGCTTTACCTGTCAACGCTTCAATACGTCTGACACCTGCACCTGTACCTGACTCGCTGACAATTTTGAACAAGCCGATTTCTGATGTGTTTTGAACATGGATACCACCACATAATTCAATTGAGAATGGTGACATATCAACTACACGGACAACGTCGCCATATTTTTCGCCGAATAATGCCATTGCACCAGACGCTTTGGCTTCTTCAATCGGCATTTCTTTAATCGTAACGTTAATGCCTTTCCAAATTTGTTCATTCACACGACGTTCAATTTGTTCTAACTCATCTTTAGTAACAGGACCAAAGTGAGAGAAGTCAAAACGTAAACGTTCGCCTTCAACTAGTGAACCGGCTTGGTTAACGTGGTCACCTAATACTTCTTTGAGTGCCGCGTGTAATAAGTGTGTCGCACTATGGTTTTTCGTAATGTCTTTGCGCTCTTCATGATTTACAGATGCATCAACTACAGCGCCTGTTGTTACTTGACCGAATTGTACAATCCCTTTATGCAAGTTCTGACCATTTGGTGCTTTCGTTACTTCTGTCACTTCAATTTCAAAGTTTTCATTGCCGACTGTACCTTTATCCGCAACTTGTCCACCTGAGACAGCATAGAATGGCGTTTGTTTTAACATGAAGTAAACTGTTTCACCAGCATCTGCTTGTTTGACTGCTTCACCATTATAAATTAAGTCTGTTAATTCAGTTTGTTGGTCAGTATGTGTGTATCCTACAAACGCACTGTCTGTCGTGATATTTTTAAGCACTTCGCTTTGGATTTGCATAGATTGTGAGTTTTGACGTGCTTGACGTGCACGGTCTCTTTGTTGCTGCATTTCTGTTTCGAAAGTTTCCATATCCACAGTTAAACCTTCGTTGTTTGCGATTTCTTCTGTCAACTCGATTGGGAAACCGTACGTATCATACAATTTGAAAGCATCTTGACCTTTAATCGTTTGATCGCCATTTTTAGCCGTTTTAATAAATTGATTTAAAATTGCTAAACCTTCTTCTAACGTTTCGTGGAAACGTTCTTCTTCAGATTTGATAACACGTTTAATAAAATCTGCTTTTTGTTTTACTTCTGGATAGTAAGGTTCCATAATATCTGCCACTGTATCCACAAGCTCATACATAAATGGTTTATTGATATCTAAGGATTGGCTGAAACGGACTGCACGTCGTAACAAACGACGTAATACATAGCCGCGTCCTTCATTTGCTGGTAGTGCACCATCACCAATCGCAAATGCAATTGTTCTGATATGGTCAGCAATGACTTTGAATGCTACATCTTGTGTCGCATCTTGTTGATATTTCTTACCAGAAATTTGTTCAACTTCTTCAATAATTGGAATGAATAAGTCTGTTTCATAGTTTGTACGCACATTTTGGGCGATAGATGCCATACGCTCTAGACCCATGCCGGTATCAATGTTTTTATTTGGAAGTGGCGTATACGTATGATCAGGATTATGGTTAAATTCACTGAATACTAAGTTCCACACTTCTAAGTAGCGTTCATTTTCTCCACCTGGATACATTTCTTCAGCAGGATCATCTTGTCCATAATCTGGACCGCGATCATAGAAGATTTCAGTATTGGGACCTGATGGACCTTCACCAATATCCCAGAAGTTGCCTTCGATACGAATAATACGACTTTCGTCTAAACCAATCACATCATGCCATAAATCATAGGCTTCCATATCTTCAGGGTGAATCGTCACATATAATTTTTCAGGCTCCATACCCATCCAACGATCACTTGTTAAGAATTCCCATGCAAATTCAATGGCTTCACGTTTGAAGTAATCACCAATAGAGAAGTTCCCTAACATTTCAAAGAAAGTATGATGACGTGCTGTAAAACCTACATTTTCAATATCGTTAGTACGAATTGCTTTTTGCGCATTGACAATACGTGGCTTTTTCGGAATTTCACGTCCGTCAAAATATTTTTTTAATGTCGCAACCCCTGAGTTGATCCATAATAATGAATCGTCATCAATCGGTACTAAAGGTGCTGAAGGTTCAACCATATGGCCATTTTCTTTAAAGTAATCAATGAAATTTTGTCTGATTTCATTTGCTTTTAATCGCTTCATAAATAACTCACTCCTAATATACATAATTAAACATTGCCGTATACATTTTACACAAAATAAAAATGCATTCATCCTCAAAGGGACGAATGCATCGCGGTACCACCCTAGTTATGCAGAATCAATAACTGCATCACTCTTGTTTATTATACGGACTGACATAAAGTAGCGTTCAGCAAACGTTGCGATACCTTACACCACCCGGTACCTCTCTTAGGCATGACGTTTTGCTTACTCGGCTTTATGCGAATTAATTTTATTTTAGTCTGACAGACTTTAAAAGTCAACATATAACCTACATTACACAATACTTTATGCTTGGTTAAAGGTATAGGGTGTCACATTGCCCATACCAATCATCGGATCGATTTCATAAATCGTATCTTCTGTTAATTCTACTAAATGTTGTGCAGCTGCTGTTTGTGCAGAATCATTTTGACCTTCATTCTTATTAGCATTCGCTTCATCATCTGTACCGAAATAATCTCTCAACAATTGAGCAAGTCTCGTCATACGCACTTGGCCATGTGTCTTCATACCGATGTCGAAAGCTTGACTGTCACCTAAGAACACTAATGATTGTTTCGCACGTGTTAAACCAGTATAAATTATCGGTCTCTGCAACATACGATAATATTGTTTTACAATCGGCATAATAACAATTGGAAACTCTGAGCCTTGTGCTTTATGAATAGAAGTACAATAAGCATGGGTCAATTCCATCATATCTTGTTTGGTAAAGGTGATTTCATTGCCTTCAAAATCCACGACAAGAATATCTTTATTGAGCTCATTCTCCTTGGCCCAAAAGATACCTGCAATAACACCGATGTCTCCATTGAAGATATTATCATTTGGGCGGTTAACAAGTTGTAAGACTTTATCACCTTTTCTAAAGACCGCTTCTCCAAATTCTATCTCCCTCGCATCTTCTGCTTTAGGATTCAAGATATCTTGCAACACTTTATTTAAACGCTTAATGCCCGCACTGCCTCTATACATCGGTGCTAATACTTGTATATCACTCATATCATAGCCTTTTTTCACTGCTGAGCTGACAACTTTATTCACTACATCTGGTATTTGTTCAGCTGAACAAGGAATAAAGCTGCGGTCATGAAAGCGTTCAGTAATATCAATCGGCTGTCCCAGTTTCATTTTGTGGGCAAGTTCGATAATACTAGAACCTTCTTGCTGTCGATAAACTTCAGTCAGATTGACACGCGGAATGACTTTTGAGTCAATTAAATCTTTAAATACTTGGCCAGGACCAACAGATGGTAATTGGTCTTCGTCGCCGACGAGAATAATTTGCGCATCAATCGGCACCGCATTTAAGAATTGATGGAACAACCATGTATCGACCATCGACATTTCATCAATAATAATCAATTTTGCGGTAATTTCATTTTCTAGCACATCTTCAGGTTTCGTATCCTGACTCCAACCAATCAATCGATGAATCGTCATTGCTTCTAGACCCGTTGATTCTTGAAGGCGCTTGGCAGCTCTGCCCGTAGGTGCAGCAAGGGCAATCGGATAATCGTCATTTTGATAGTCATCATAAGAGAGCGATAACCCATGCGTTTCTGCGTAGAGTTCTACTATACCTTTGATGACTGTTGTTTTACCTGTACCTGGACCACCCGTCAACAACATCACTTTAGAGTTAATTGCCGTTTCCAGTGCTTCTTTTTGTGACGTCGCATAGCTGACCGCATTCATTTCTTCAATTTCACCGATATTGATTTGTAAATCTGATTGTTCAATATTCTCTAGTTTTGATTGATGTGAAACAATACGATATAAATTTTGGACACTTTTAACTTCTGAATAATATAAACTTGGGATTGAGAGTGTTTCATCCACTTCAATCAGCTTACTTTCTTCTGTTAACTCAAGTATCATTTTATCTAGCATACTGTCATCAATTGATTGTTCATAACCCTTACTTAACATCTCTAATGACGTTTCTACGACATAACCTTTTGGCAAGAACGTGTGACCTTGCTTAATACATTCTTCCTCTAGTGTATAAAGCAATCCTGCTTTTAAACGTTCAGGCGCATTATATTCGATGCCTAAATTTTTGGCTAAGGTATCTGCTTTATGAAAGCCGACACCACGTACGTCATAAACAAGGTCATAAGGATTTTTCTCTATCGTTTTAATGGTATCGCTTTGATAAACTTGATAAATATTCATCGCAAGTTTAGGACCAAAGCCTAAATCATGTAGTCGAATCATAATTTTTTCTACTTCTTGGTTACTGTATATTTGATCCGCAATTTGATTTTGTTTCTTTTTAGAAAGATTTGGCACATCTTCTAATACAGAGCGGTCATCCAATATTTTATTAATGGTGTTCTCACCTAAGGTATTCACAATGTTTTCAGCTGTTTTTTTACCAATCCCTTTAAATAAATCACTGGATAAATAGCTGATAATCGCATCTTTCGTTTGTGGAACTTCTTTTTCAAACGTTTCCGCTTTTAGTTGTTTACCATATCTCGGATGTGTCACCGCTTGCCCTTTGAATGTATAGACATCGCCTTCCGCAATTTCAGGAAAGAACCCCACAATTGTAGGCATTGTATCAAAATCTTCATTGGTTTCAATCGGATCTACTTTCAATACAGTATAGAAATTGTCTTTATTTTGAAATAAGATTGCTTCTACTGTCCCTTTGACCATAGAATAGTCAAACAATGTAGGGTTCTCCAAATTTATTCCTCCTCTGCATCAAGTTGGCTAAATGTTTTAAGCGCATGTTGACTTAATAAATGTTCAGGATCAATCTCAACTGCTTTTTTAAAGTACGGAATTGCTTCATTCGTATCTTCCGTTAACATGTAACCTGCAAGTCCGCGATTATATAATGCATCTGTATGTTTTTGGTTAAGGTTCAACACAGCATCTAATTGCTTAACACCTTGATCAAACAGTTCCAAATGGCATAGGACTAACCCATATTGGAATTGAATTTCTTCATCATGATTTCCATCGAGTTCAGCAGCACGCATCAAGAATGGTAATGCTGCTTTATAATCGCCAAGGTTATTAAATGACATGCCAATCATATAATTCGTATCCGCTTCATCCACGCCTTTTTGTATAGCTTGTTGATAAAGTTTAATCGCATCATTAAAGCTTTCAGCATTATAATAAACGTTAGCCAAATTATAATAAATCGCACCATTATTCGGATCGATTGTTAAAGCTTTTTGGAAAAATTTCTCAGCTTTTTCAATTTCACCCGCTTCTGCAAGCAAAATCCCTGAATTAATATAATTTTCAATAGCTTCAGGATGTGCATCAATATTTTCAAACAGTGCTTGTAACGCTGCTTCAAATTGACCTTCTTTAATTAACTGATAAATTTCTTCTTGTTTCATGCTTAGTCCTCATTTCTTTCTTATTCAACTCTTTATTTTATCAGAAAAACTTAAAACTATGTAAAAAAGAGACTAGGAAAATCCTAGTCCCATTTAAAATTTAAACCACATATGTGAGTTGACCTTCATTTTTATAGACATCATCAATTGTTGCGCCGCCTAAGCAAACTTCGCCATCATATAAGACAACTGCTTGTCCTGGCGTAATAGCACGAACAGGCTCATCAAAATCAACACGAATTTGGTCTTCACCGATACGCGTCACAGTAACGCCTGTATCTTTCTGACGGTATCTAAATTTTGCTGTGCAGTGATAACCTTGTGATAAGTCGATATCATTCACAAGAGAGACATCTGATGCGATTAAGTAATCACTGTATAAGGCATCATGATGGAAACCTTGTTCAACATAAAGTACATTGTCTTCTAGATTTTTACCCACAACAAACCATGGATCTCCGTCTCCGCCAATACCTAAACCATGGCGTTGGCCAATTGTGTAATACATTAAACCGCTGTGTGTTCCCATTTTCTTACCATTTAACGTACGCATATCTCCTGATTGTGCAGGCAGGTAATTTGATAAGAAATCTTTAAAGTTACGTTCTCCAATAAAACATATACCTGTAGAATCTTTTTTCTTCGCAGTTGCTAAATCTTGTGCCAACGCGATTTCTCTAACTTCTGATTTTTCCATTCCGCCAAGCGGGAACATCACCTTTTGAAGTTGTTCATGTGTTAATTGATTTAAGAAATACGTTTGGTCTTTATTATTATCGACACCGCGCAACATTTCAACCGTACCATCTTCATTGCGTCTTACTTGAGCATAATGACCTGTTGCTACATAATCAGCACCAAGTTTCATAGCGTGATTTAAAAAGGCCTTGAACTTAATTTCTTTATTACACATCACATCTGGATTAGGCGTACGTCCTTTTTTATATTCATCTAGGAAATAAGTAAAGACTTTATCCCAATATTCTTTCTCAAAGTTTACCGCGTAATACGGTATACCAATTTGGTTACATACAGCAATCACATCGTTGTAATCTTCTGTTGCGGTACACACACCATTTTCATCGGTATCATCCCAGTTTTTCATGAAAATGCCAATGACGTCATAGCCTTGTTCTTTTAACAAGTATGCTGTGACTGAGCTGTCCACACCGCCAGACATACCAACGACAACACGTGTATCTTGGTTGCTCACGCTTATTCCTCCTTAAATTTCAAATAAATTTTCTGTATTTCTGCTACGATATATTTAATTTCACGTTCAGTTGTTAATTCGTTAAAACTGAAGCGGATAGATTGTTTCGTTCTCGCATCATCGCCATACATAGCTGCTAAGACATGTGATGGTGTTGTTGAACCTGCTGTACAAGCAGATCCTGATGATACTGCAATATTCGCTAAATCAAGTAATGTCAACATTGTTTCCACATCAATAAATGGGAAGTACAAGTTCAAGATATGTCCTGTTGTCTCTGTCATTGAACCATTGACTTCAAATGGAATACTGCGTTCTTGTAAATTGACTAAAAACGTTTCTTTTAAATTCATCAAGTGAATGTTGTTTTCATTACGATGTTCTGTGGCTAATCTAAGCGCTTCTGCCATACCAGCAATTTGGGGTACATTTTCTGTACCTGCACGACGCTTCGTTTCTTGTTCGCCGCCAAGCTGTGAAAATTGGATAGGTGTTTTCGGCTTCACTAATAAAGCGCCCACACCTTTTGGACCGCCGAATTTATGTGCAGTTAAACTCATCGTATCAAACTTAAAGTCATCAAACTCAATCGGTAAATGTTCGACCGCTTGTACAGCATCCACATGTAAATAAGCACCGTGCGCTTTAACAATGTCTTCAATATCATACATTGGCTGAACGGTTCCTACTTCATTATTCACAAACATAATAGATACGAGTATCGTTTCATCAGTCATCGCAGTCTTTAATTGTTCTAAATCAACAATTCCTTCACGATCTACATCTAAATAAGTGACATTAAAGCCTTCACGCTCTAATTGTTCAAATACATACAAGACAGAATGATGTTCTATTTTTGATGTAATTAAATGTTTTCCTTTATGTTGATTAGCATATGCTAATCCTTTAATCGCTGTATTATTAGATTCAGTTGCACCGCTAGTGAAAATAACTTCGTTCGGCTTTGCGCTCAGCAACGAAGCGATTTCTCTGCGTGATGCATCTAAATATTGTCTGGCATCTCTACCTACACGATGAATGGATGAAGGATTGCCATAATGCTTCGCATACAAGTCCATCATCTTATCAATCACTTCTTGTTTTACAGGAGTTGTTGCTGCATAATCTGCATATACTTCCATTTGTCAGACACTTCCTCACAATTTTATCAATGTTCCAATTCTAGCACCAACACTACAATTTTTCTAGTACTCTGTTCCACAAATATTATAACATGCAAAGCACATGCTTTAAGCAATAAAATTCTTTCTAATATTAGTCCTTGTTATAATTAATATATCATTACAAACGAGGAGGTCTTTATGTGAGTGAAATTAAAGTTTCTGCACTCAATTTAGTGCCTGTTAAATCAGGTGAAGATGAAAAGCAAGCCATCGATAATATGGTGGACTTGGCACAAAGTCTAGATGGCTTAGGATATGAACGTTATTGGATTGCAGAACATCATAACGCTCCAAACTTAGTTAGTTCAGCCACTGCGTTATTGATTCAACACACATTAGAGCATACTAAAAACATCCGTGTCGGCTCTGGCGGTATTATGTTGCCGAACCATGCGCCATTAGTTGTCGCCGAACAATTCGGTACATTAGAAACCATGTTTAACAACCGTGTAGATTTAGGGTTAGGCCGCGCACCTGGCACTGATATGATGACAGCCAGTGCGTTACGCAGAGATCAGCATAATGGTGTGTATGCATTCCCTGATGAAGTAGCACAACTACAAAAATATTTCGGACCAGAAAACCAACAAAGCTATGTACGTGCTTACCCTGCCGTTGGTAAAAATGTTCCATTATATGTATTAGGCTCATCTACAGACTCTGCTCATCTTGCGGCAAGAATGGGCTTACCTTATGTTTTCGCTGGCCACTTCGCACCACAACAAATGAAAGAAGCAATGGCAATTTACAAAGAATTATTTGAACCTTCAGATGTGCTCGATAAGCCCTATATGATTGTGTGTTTAAATGCGATTGTTGCTGAAACAGATGAAGAAGCTAAAAAATTAGCAACAACACTAGCACAAGTAACAGTAAGCATCACACGTGGCAGAATGGAACCTTTACAACCGCCCATTGATAATTTAGCAGATGTCATGACACCTGCCGAACTTCAAATGGCACAAAGCCGCTTAGGCGTATCATTAATCGGCTCTGAAGAAACAGTTAAACAACAAATTGAAAAATTCCAAGATATCTATGGAGAATTTGATGAATTAATGGCAGTTAGCTATATCTATGACCAAGATAAACAAAAAGAGTCATTCGAACGTTTACATCGTGTCATGAAGCAAGTCAGTAAATAATTTCTAAGATTTTAAATGAATAAAACGTAAAAACACGGACAGAACTTTTAAACGATGTTCTGTCCGTGTTTTGTCTATTCAAAATGAAATTTATTTATTATCTTTAGTGAATTTATCTTTTAATTTACCCGCCGCATCTTTAGCTTTGTCTGCAGCTTTATCAATGTGCTCGTTTACTTTACCTGAAGTTTTATCGGCTTTACCTTCATTTTCTAATTTTTTATTATCAGTGGCATTACCAACTGTTTCTTTAACGTTGCCTTTTGCTTGTTCAAATTTATTTTCTTCTTGATTTGCCATAATTGATTCCTCCAATTATTTCAATAATCTAGTTATATTATATTTATACCACTAGAGCATTATTATAAACATGACAACCTTAAACGTTAAAAAGCAGCTCAACTCTATAGTTGAACTGCCTGCATCATTAAATATAGAACATATAATTATCTCTTTTATCTGTATCATTAAATTCTGCTAAATATTTTAAAGTTGTACCATCTAAAACTTCTCTGACTGCATCTCTCATACGCAACCATAATTCTTGTTGCGCAGGTGGTTCAGAGTCTATACTTTCAACAAATGAAATCGGACCTTCAAGCAGGCGAATAATGTCACCGGCTTTAATTTCATCAGATGGAACACGAAGTTGGTAGCCGCCTTTCGCTCCACGTACACTACGAATCAGTCCGGCATTTCTTAAAGGTCCTACTAATTGTTCTAGGTATAGATCACTTAATTTATTCTCTTCTGCAATAGTTTTTAACGATACGCAACCTTGACCTTCCCTCTTAGCAAGAGAAATCATTAAGGTTAAGCCGTATCTCCCTTTCGTTGAAATTTTCATTTTATTACCTCGCTTAATCCGATTTTATTTTATTCAATTCTAGCATTTTTTACGTTAATATAGTAATAGAAAGGTGTGACTCTATCTTGACTAACGAACCTTTAGCATCTAGAATGCGACCGCAAAACCTAGATGAAATCATATCACAACAACATTTAGTCGGTCCAAAAGGAATTATTAGAAGAATGGTTGAATCTAAAAGACTGACTTCTATGATATTTTATGGACCGCCTGGTATTGGAAAGACCAGTATTGCGAAAGCCATCGCAGGTTCCACACAATTTAAGTTCAGACAATTAAACGCTGTGACAAACACGAAAAAAGACATGCAAATGGTCGTTGAAGAAGCCAAAATGTCGGGTCAGGTCATTTTATTGCTGGATGAAATACATCGTTTGGATAAAGCCAAACAAGATTTCTTATTACCGCATTTAGAAAATGGCAAAATTGTACTGATTGGTGCAACGACTTCTAATCCGTATCATGCCATAAATCCAGCAATTCGCTCTCGTGCACAAATCTTCGAACTCTACCCATTGACTGAAGAAGATGTTGCTGTAGCACTCGAACGCGCACTCGCAGATGAAGAACGCGGCCTTGGCGCGTCTCATGCATCTGTTGATGACGATGCCATGCAATACTTCTCTACACAAAGTCATGGCGATGTGCGCAGTGCGCTTAATGCATTAGAGCTCGCTGTATTAAGTGCTAAATCTGATGACGAAGGCAAAATTCATGTTTCATTAGAAGACGCTAAAGACTGTATGCAAAAAGGCAGCTTTGTCAGCGATAAAGATGGTGATATGCATTATGATGTGATGAGTGCCTTCCAAAAATCAATTCGTGGCAGCGATACTGATGCCGCATTACATTATCTTGCACGACTTATTGAAGCGGGAGATCTCCCAACCATTGCAAGACGCTTACTTGTTATCAGTTATGAAGATATTGGCTTAGCCTCTCCTAGTGCCGGACAACGCACACTCGCTGCGATTGAATCTGCAGAGCGCTTAGGTTTTCCTGAAGCACGTATTCCATTGAGCCAAGCAGTCATAGAACTCTGCTTATCTCCTAAATCAAATTCAGGTATCAAAGCCATTGATGCTGCGCTATCTGATATTAGAAAAGGAATGGTCGGCCAAATACCTGATCATTTGAAAGATGGTCACTATAAAGGTGCCAAAGAATTGGGTCATGCGATTGGTTACCAATATCCGCATAATTCTGAGAATGGCTTTATACCCCAGCAATACTTGCCGGATAAGTTAAAACATAGACATTACTACCAACCTAAAACGACTTCCAAGGCAGAACAGCAATTCAAACAAATTTATGACAACATAACGAAGCAACAAAACAATATACGCTAAGGTTGAAACAAGAATCGTAGATTACTACGATTCTGATTCAGCCTTTTTATTTTTGTTTTTTATCTTTAATACGTGTCACTGGAATATCTTTTAATACATCATTAACAACATAACTTGCACAAATTAAACCTACCACACTTGGCACAAATGCGTTTGAAGAAGGCGGCATTTGTCCTTTGCGTGTTACTGCGTTTTTATCTCCAACTGTTTCTTTAACATCTTCACGTATCACAATTGGACTTTCATCAGAGAAGACAACTGGAACACCTTTTTTAATGCCATCTTTTTTCAATTTTTGTCTAATAATTTTAGCCATAGGATCTGTGTGTGTCTTTGAGATATCTGCAATTTGGAAACGCGTTGGATCTGTTTTATTTGCGGCACCCATACTTGAAATAATTTTGATGCCTCGTTTCAAGCATTCTTTCATTAAATGCACTTTATAGATAATGGTATCACTCGCATCGATAATATAATCAATATCATAATCATTGAAGAGTTGTTCGTACGTTTCTTCGGTATAAAACATATGTAAAGATGTGACTTTACAATCTGGATTGATCAACTTAATGCGGTCTTCCATCAATGTCACTTTACTTTGACCAATTGTCGTTGTGAGTGCGTGGAGTTGACGATTCACGTTTGTAATATCCACATCATCTTTATCTATTAAAATGATATGGCCGATGTTTGTTCGTGCTAAAGCTTCTGCCGCGAAAGAACCGACGCCCCCGACGCCTAGTACTGCTACGGTTTGTTGTTTTAATAAATCAAGTCCTTCTTTACCATATGCCAATTCATTACGTGAAAATTGATGTTTCATTAAATTCCATACTCCTTTTATCTTACTAAACTGCTATGTACATTATAACAAACTTAAATCATCTTATTTCTCAAAAAGACTAAATTTCCATTTGAAAATAAAAAAATACGTAGGACCGAAGTCCTACGTACGATAGAATCCGTTGTACCGTAGTTATTAGAGCTTGATCATTTTGGCCTGCTAATTACAGGTGGGTGCCCTGTTTCTTGTTTTGCAAGTCCTCCTAGAGAGGCGTGTGCGCTGCAAGAAAACCTATTGGGCTCCCTGATCAAAGAGTGTTAGGTCAAAATACATACAGCAAACTACGAATATTTCAGACGACTATCTTATACTTAGATATTACCATATAAAATTTTAAAAGCAAATGAAAACACTCTCAAATAGTCATATTTATATTAATGACGAATACGTAAAGCTAATTCTTCTAATTGTTTATCAGATACTTCACTTGGCGCTTGTGTCATTAATGATACTGCTGATGCAGTTTTAGGGAATGCAATTGTATCACGTAAGTTTGTGCGACCCGTTAATAACATAACGAAGCGGTCTAAACCTAAAGCGATACCGCCATGTGGTGGTGCACCGTATTTAAATGCATCAAGTAAGAATCCAAATTGTTCTTGTGCTTCTTCTTTAGTGAAACCTAAAACTTCAAACATTTTTTCTTGAATTTCACCATTATGAATTCTGATTGAACCGCCGCCTAATTCATATCCGTTTAACACGATATCATAAGCTTTTGCTTGTGCTTTTTCTGGCGCTGAATCTAATTTATCTAAATCTTCATCTTTAGGTGAAGTGAATGGGTGGTGCGCTGCAACATAGCGTTTTTCATCTTCATCATATTCAAGTAATGGCCAATCTGTTACCCATAGGAAGTTTAATTTTTCTTCATCGATTAATCCTAATTCATGACCTAGTTTCACACGTAATGCACCTAAACTTTGTGCGACAACACTTGGTTTATCCGCAACGAATAATACTAAATCTCCTGCTTCTGCACCTGTTAATGATTTTAATGTTTCAACATTTTCATCTTCAAAGAATCTAGCAATTGGACCGCTTAAGCCGTCTTCAACGACTTTAACCCAAGCCAGACCTTTCGCTCCATAAATATTTACAAACTCTGTTAATTTATCGATATCTTTACGTGTATATTTGTCTGAAGCACCTTTGGCTACAATCGCTTTAACTTCTCCGCCTTTTTCAACTGTATCTTTAAAGACTTTGAAGTCCATTGTTTCACCTAATTTTGAAACATCTAATAATTCCATGTCAAAACGTGTATCTGGTTTATCTGAGCCATAACGCGCCATTGCTTCAGCATATGTCATGCGAGGGAATTGTTCAGTCAATTCAATACCTTTTACGTCTTTTACAACGCTTTTAAGCATATCTTCGCCTAATTCCATCACATCTTCTTGATCTACGAAACTTAATTCAATATCGACTTGTGTAAATTCAGGTTGTCTATCTGCACGTAAATCTTCATCACGGAAACATTTTACGATTTGGTAATATTTATCGAAACCACTGATCATCAATAATTGTTTAAATAATTGCGGTGATTGTGGTAAAGCATAGAATTTACCTTCATGTACACGAGATGGCACTAAATAGTCACGTGCACCTTCTGGTGTTGATTTAGTTAAGAAAGGTGTTTCGATATCTAAGAATCCTTCTTTATCTAAATATTCGTGAATCGCACGAGTAATGTGATGACGCATTTTAATTGTTTGCGCAAGCTCTTGTCTTCTTAAATCTAAATAACGATATTTCAAACGAATATTTTCGTCTACTTGTTGTGAATCATCGTTAATTGAGAATGGTGGTGTTTGTGCTTTATTAATGATGTTGATTTTATCAACTTGAACTTCAACATTACCTGTTTTGATTTTAGGGTTTACAGTTTCAGGATCACGTTTTGTCACTGTACCTTCCACTTCAATAACATATTCAGAACGGATAGATTCCGCTACTTCTAAAGCTTCTTTAGAAAAATCAGGGTTGAAGACAATTTGTACATAACCTTCACGGTCACGTAAGTCTACGAAAATCAAACCACCTAAGTCACGACGGTTATGCACCCATCCTTTTAAAGTGACGTGTTGTCCTAAAAAGTCTTCTGTTACAAGACCACAATACGTTGTTCTTTTACTCATTATTACTCTCTCCTCTTATTTCACTTTCTTATCTTCAAAATATGAAACTAAATCTGCTAATTGAATCGTTTCTGATTCTCCGCTCTCCATATGTTTGATGTTAATTTTTTCATCTTCAAGTTCTTGGTCACCGATAACAATCGTATATTCAGCACCCACACGGTTCGCTTGTTTCATTTGACCTTTGATTTTACGTTGCAAGTAATCTTTGTCTGCTTTAATACCGTGGTGACGTAAATCATTTAACAATTTAACTGCATAACGATCAGCTTTTTCACCCATCGTTACAATAAATAAATCTAAATGATCTTCATCTTCAATTTCGATGCCTTCTTCTTCTAACGCAAGTAATAGACGTTCGATACTTAAAGCAAAGCCAATACCTGTTTGTTTTGGACCATCGAGCAATTCTAACAAGCCATTATAACGGCCACCGCCGCATAACGTTGTAATCGCACCATCATAATCTGGGCTGTCAATCATCAATTCAAATGCTGTGTGTGTATAATAGTCAAGCCCACGAACAAGGTTTGGATCTTCCACATATGGAATACCTAATTCATCTAGGTAAGCTTTAACTTGTTCATAATACGCTTTTGACTCTTCATTTAAATACTCAGTAATACGCGGTGCTGTCTTAACCGCTTCTTTATCTCTATCTACTTTACAATCCAAAATACGCATTGGATTTGTATATAAACGAGATTGACAATCACTACAGAATGTATCGATAACGGGTTCAAAGTGTTTGATTAACGCTTCGTTATATTCCTTACGTGAATCGAAATCACCCACACTATTAATCACTAACTTTAAGTGTTTTAAACCGAATGATTCATAAATGTGCATTACCATCGCTAAAATTTCAGCATCAATACTTGGATCTTCAGCTCCGATAGCTTCAACACCGAATTGATTAAATTGACGATAACGGCCTTTTTGTTTACGTTCATATCTGAACATTGGACCATTATAGTAAAGTTTGATTGGTTGGTTCGGGTCACCTTGCATTTTATTTTCAATATATGAACGAACAACTGCAGCTGTGCCTTCAGGTCTTAATGTGATACTGCGATCACCTTTATCTTTGAATGTATACATTTCTTTTTGTACAACATCAGTAGAATCACCGACACCTCTCGCAAATAAATCAGTGCTTTCAAATATAGGTGTGCGAATTTCTTTATAGTTATAAAGTTCCATTAATTCATCTAATTTTGTTTCAATATATCTCCATTTTCTGCTTTGATCTGGCAGAATATCTTGCGTACCACGTGGGATTTTAATCATATCGTCACTTCCTTTTAGAAATAAAAAAGCCCCTTGTATGATATCACTACCACACAAGGGACGAATTTTCCGTGTTGCCACCCTAATTGAACTAAATATTATAGTTCCACTTTAAACATTTAACGTATGTTGTACGGAAGATAAACAGCAATTATTTACCTTCACCTCTTCTTGTGTTCAATAATGACAAAATTACTCTGAATAATCTTTCAGCCTAGGATTATTTCTCTTCTCTCATTTCGTAGTGTCTATTCAAGAATCGTAACGGTTTTAATTATTTTATTCAGATACTATCATAACGATTTTAAGCATTGAATGCAACTATTTAAGCTGAAAAATACATGCGTAAGCCATCAACAATGGATTGCTCTAAAATTTGGCGATGTAATTTATCTCGTATCATCATCTCATCAGTCGGATTACTGATATACCCAAGCTCAATTAAAACAGCTGGTAATTTAGATTGACGCAATACTTGATAGTTTTCTTGTCTCGCCCCTTTAGGTGATAGCATCCCTTTCTTCTGTATACTCATACTTAAGGCTTGTGCTAAGCCTTCTTGTTTGTCCTTATACCAATATACAGTTGCGCCATTCGCTTCAGGTGTTTGCAACGCATCATTATGTAAACTGATAAAAGCATCACCTTTAAGGTTTCTGTCTTTTAATTTAATGTATTCATCTTTATCGCGTGTCATTTTTACTGTTGCGCCTTCTTGCTCAAGTTTCTTTTTCAACTCTAGCCCTGTTTTTAGGGTGTAAACTTTTTCTAAAGATTTATATTTTGTTGCACTGGCAGCACCCTGGTCACCACCGCCATGACCAGGATCCAGTACAATGACTTTTCCTTTTAACGGTTTAGCATTCGGATCATTATCCGGCGGTATATCTAAATCCGTGTGCCAACCTGCTACCCAACCTTTTTGCTTGCCGTTGCTTGTTTCGACATAAATCCATTTACCTTTTTTATCAAGTTTATGGAAAGTCTCGCCTTTTTGTGCAGGGAAGATGACAGGATAAACGGCGTTAGGACCCGTTCGTAATTCTGCATCTTCTTTCATCGTCACACTGTCATCATGTTTATATTGGTAATTGGAAACGACTATAATCGTAAACACGATTATGATAAGGACAACCGCAGCAATCAGGACGGGAATCGGTTTAAGTCTTCGCTTTTTAAACCACCGTTCTATTCGGTTCATATTACTTTGCCGTCCTGACTTTCATAGATAATCGTTACCGGACCATCATTCGCAATATCAACTAACATATCTGTGCCGAATTCACCTGTCTTAACTTCTAAATCATAAGCACGTAATGCATCGTTCAACGCTTCATATAAGCGGTTTGCTTCATCTGGAGATTTAGAATTGGAAAAGCCGGGTCTGTTTCCTTTTTTGACATCAGCATACAGCGTGAATTGCGAGATAGATAAAATCTCTCCGCCAATTTGTTGCACGTTCAAATTCATTTTTCCTTCTTCATCTTCGAAGATTCTTGCATTTGCGATCTTTTTCGCAACTGCTTCTACATCTGCTTCAGTTGAATCTTTACCAACACCAACTAATAAACATAGACCTTTACCAATTTGATTGTTAAGTGATTCATTTGTTACAGATGCTTGTTTGACACGTTGTACTACTACTTTCATTTATATACACCTCAGTTAGTTCCAAACTCTTGTTACTGTATAAACATCGCCTAATTGTTTAATACGTTCTACTACTTTGAATACTTCATTGACGTTTTTAACCATCACACTTAAATTGATAATCGCATTTTTCTCAACATCTGATTTACCTGAAACTTTGACTAAGTTACTGTCAGTAGCATTTACCGCTTGCAGTACCTCATTCAATAAACCATTGCGATCGTATGCTGTGACTTCTAAATCAACTTGATAGCGTTGTGTAGAGTCTTTGGATTTTACCCATTCTACACTGATTAAACGTTCTTTCTCATTTCGGATATTCGGACAATCCGTACGGTGTACTTTGATACCATGCCCTTTAGTGATATAGCCGACAATTTCATCGCCTGGAATTGGATTACAGCATTTAGATAATTTGATTAAGACGTTTTCGATCCCTTCAACATAGACACCGCTGTCTGTAGTGATATTGTCTTTAATCGGTACCGATTTTGTCACTTCTTGTGCCTCATTTAATGCACGTTGTTTATCTAGAATACGTTGTTTTTCAGTCAATTTATTGACGATTTGTGATGAAGTGACGCCGCCAAAACCAACTGCCGCAAATAAATCATCTTCGTTTGAGAAATTATACTTTTCATTAACGATATCAATATTAGATTCGGTTAACACTTCATCAACTTTGAAACCTTGTTCTTTAATTTCTGCTTCTACCATAAACTTACCTTTTTCAATATTTGAAGAACGGTCTTGTTTCTTGAAGAAGCTTTTGATTTTGCTTTTCGCACTTGAAGAACGTACAATTTTCAACCAATCTCTGCTTGGACCATAAGAATGTTTACTTGTTCGAATCTCAACAATATCTCCCGTTTGAAGTACATAATCAATTGGTTCAATTTTGCCATTGACCTTAGCACCAATCATTTTATTACCGACTTCACTATGCACAGCATAGGCGAAATCAATCGGTACTGCGCCATATGGTAATTCAATCACATCACTTTGTGGTGTGAAGGCATATACTTTATCACTTTGTAAATCAAACTTCAATGATTCCATGAATTCTTGTGCGTCATTGGCTGTTTTATCCGCTTCTGCCAAATCTTTTAACCACGATAATTTCTTCGCATAACCAGAATTGTCTTCCGTTACTTTCTTACCTTCTTTATAAGCCCAATGTGCCGCAACCCCATGTTCTGCAATTTCATGCATTTCATGTGTTCTGATTTGAATTTCTAACGGATCACCATTAGGACCTACTACCGTCGTATGCAACGATTGATACATGTTTTGTTTAGGCATCGCAATATAATCTTTAAATCTGCCAGGCATCGGTTTCCATAATGTATGTACTAAACCTAACACGGCATAACAGTCTTTAATTGAATCCACAATAATACGAACAGCCAATAAGTCAAAAATTTGATCGAACTGTTTCTTTTGTTTCATCATTTTACGATAGATACTATAGATATGTTTAGGGCGACCGTTAATTTCACCCTTAATTTGCATCTTATCCATTTCTGCACGAATATTCTCTATCGCATTCGCAATATATGCTTCACGTTCACTTCGTTTTTTCTTCATAAGATTAACGATACGGAAGTACTGCACACCATCAATGTAACGTAATGCAATATCTTCAAGTTCCCATTTAATCGTATTAATCCCTAAACGATGGGCCAGCGGAGCATAAATTTCTAAAGTTTCTTTAGAAATTCTGATTTGTTTTTCTCTAGGCATTGCCTTTAAAGTACGCATATTATGCAGTCTATCCGCTAATTTCACTAAGATTACACGTACATCTTTAGCAATAGCAATGAATAATTTTCTATGGTTTTCAGCTTGTTGTTCCTCTTTAGAACGATATTTAACTTTCTTTAATTTTGTAACCCCTTCAACTATCATGGCTACTTCATCATTAAACATCGCTTTCACATCATCAAATGTGTAAGGAGTATCCTCAATTACATCATGTAAGAAGCCTGCAACAATCGTTGGTCCATCAAGATGCATTTCTGTTAATATACCAGCAACTTGAATCGGATGCATAATATAAGGTAAACCATTTTTTCTAAATTGGCCTTGATGCGCTTCATATGCAATATGATAGCTTTTCAAGACGTGTTCATATTCCTCTTCGGTTAGATATGATTTCGCTTTATATAAGACTTCATCTGCGCTGTATGGATATTCATTATTCACATTAGACACCCCCACATCTTCTTTTTAAAGTACAGTCACTCATTATGAGTTCTTTTGAATTTTAAGTATTTTGAAAATAATATCATAGGTTACCAGCCTATTTTATCCTCATTCCTTTAAACATAACTTGCATTGATATTAAATAATATATCTATTCTACTATACATTGACAGATAATTGAACCACTATACTCTGACGTATTGTGTGAACTTTCACAATTATCTTTTCAGTCTTGTTGGTGTTCTCATATTGTAGAATTATCTTTTATTTTAAAAACAAAAAACAAATTTTGCAAATAAATAAATGTATCGCTTACCTTTCACTAGTAAGCGATACATTATTCTACTCATCATATGAAATTAAACTTAATACTTCATAATCTTTAATCTTTTCATAACCGTGTAAATATTTTAATTCGATGATAAATGCAATCCCTGCTACAATACCACCTAACTCTTCAACAAGTTTGATTGATGCTTCAATTGTGCCCCCAGTTGCTAATAAATCATCAGTAATTAAGACACGTTGACCTGGCTTAATCGCATCTTTGTGCATCGTTAATACGTTAGAGCCGTATTCCAAGCTGTATTCATACTTAATGACTTCTCTTGGAAGTTTGCCTTCTTTACGTACTGGTGCAAAACCAATACCCATCGAATAAGCTACAGGGCAGCCGATGATAAAGCCGCGTGCTTCAGGACCTACAACGATATCCACTTCTTTTTCTTTCGCAAATTCAACGATTTGATCTGTCGCATAGCCATAGGCTTCGCCATTATCCATAATCGTTGTGATATCTTTAAAATTGACGCCTTTCTTAGGCCAATCTTGTACTTCTGAAACATATTGTTTTAAATCCATTTATTTATATCCTCCTAATTACTTAGCTAGCTGTTCTTTTATCCAAACTTTAACCTTAGAAAAGTCATCATATAACAAGAATTTCTCAACATCTATCCGTTTTTGTCTTGCTTGATAAAACTTACTAGAAGTAATGTCCTTTTTATCTACATTTTTATTCACTTTAATTATACCATGATTATTCTCAATAAAATCTAATTCATTGAAGACTTTTAACATAAAAATCAATAATGGCGGCTTGATTTTTAAATACTGACATAACTGCATACCATCTTGTTCTAAGTTGATTTCATCTTTCATGAACAACGCTTTGTAGCATGCTTTAAAATGATTCATATTCGGCATACCGTCAAAGTAAATAGATTTTTGATGATTCAATTCTAATATAATCTGACTGGCTTGAATCGATTTTAATGTTTGTGCCATAGAATCTAAATCTAATGGTAATTCTTTGAAAATATAGCGGTCGTATGTTTGTTCAATTAAATCACCATAGACATATTGATGTGCATGTGCTTTTTCAGTATGTTCATTGAGAATCTCTGCTGTTACGGCATCATCTTGCATAGCATGCTGACGTGCTTTGCCTCTAAAATCTAAAATCTGCAACGCTTCAGAAGCCATATCTTGGACTATGAATTGTGGAGATTGATTTCCATTCCACTCATTGATTTGTAATGTTCCGATTATGTTTAACGGTTCATTCGGCTCTAATTGATGCGCATACGCCCCATTTTGCCAATAAAGCGCTTGTAACTTAGAATCACCTAATATCATTTTTAGGTGTTTGCCTTCTTGGCCAATGCCTTTGGCTTGTGTGACCGCAATGCCATCTAATTCAAATACTGGACTCGTAAAATCAGTCCCAAAAGGTCTTAATTTTTCGATATCCGAGATATTTTTAACGGTAATATCCGATTCGTTTAGCACCAAATCTACTTTCTTCCTTGGTGTTAAATCTTCGTGTTCTGCAAGCTCTGCCATATGCTGATTGAGTGCTACTTTTAATTTCTCGATATTTTCAATCGGCAGCGTCATACCTGCCGCCATATGATGTCCACCGAATTTTGAAATCAAAGGTCTTTCTTTATCTAACATGTCATACATCGATACTTGTTCGATACTGCGTGCAGATCCTTTCGCAAAGTCTTGTGCAGTATCAATGTTTAAAATGATAGTCGGTAAACCGTAAGTTTCTACAATTCTTGATGCCACAATACCTAGGACGCCTTCATGCCAGCCTTCTTGCGCTAAAATTAAGAAGCGGTGCCCTGCATCAACTTCTGCTTGTGCCATTTCTAATGCTTCGTCTACAATCTGCTGAACAACATCTTTACGTTCTTGGTTAAAATGTTCCACTTGTTCAGCTAAAAATTCCGCTTCCTCTTCACTTTCACACATCAACAATTCAGCTGCTAGACTGGCATCATCTAAACGGCCTACCGCATTTAAACGAGGTCCAATCATAAAACCAATCGTTTCTTCGTTTATCACATCGTTATATCCAGCTTGCATTAACAGCGCTTTGATTGCTGGTGAAGGATGACTATTCATCACTTTTAATCCTTGTTGTACGATGGCTCGGTTTTCATCCGTTAAGGATACCAAGTCAGCCACTGTACCAATCGCTGCTAAAGCTGTAAATTCTGGTGCAGGATGATCGAGTAACGCTTGAGCAATTTTCAATGCGACACCCGCACCGCTTAAGTATTTAAATGGATAGTCAAAATCTGGATGCATCGGATGAACAATCGCATAGGCTTCAGGCAAAGTTTCACCAATTTCATGGTGGTCTGTAATGATTACATCTATATTCAGTTCTTTTGCCACTAACATTTCATGATGACCTTGAATGCCGTTATCCACAGTAATGATCAAATCAATACCTTCATCTGCTGCATTTCTAAAGGCCGCTTCATTAGGTCCATATCCTTCTGTGAAACGATTAGGAATATACCAGCCTACTTCTGCACCCAGTTCTCTTAAGGCACTGACTAGTATTGAAGTAGATGTCACGCCATCAGCATCATAATCTCCATAAACTAATATGCGTTCTTTTTTATCCAACGCCCGATTAATACGTTCAATCGTTTTAGTCATATCACTGAGCGCATAAGGATCATGTTCAACTTGAGATGGTTCAAGCAATTGTTTTATCTCAGAAGACGCAACGATACCTTTACTTTGTAATATTTTTTGAACGATGGGTGTAAGCTTTAAGGCTTTAGCATCTTCTTGTGTGATTTCTGATATATTCGATTGTAAATCCCATTTATACTTAGCTTTAATCATATAACGACTTCCCTCTTTTCCACATGTCATTATACAGAAGAACCGAGAAAATAAAAAGCAACATCTCCTCAAATCGGGATTTTAATGCGCAAAAAAACTCCCAGACATCACGTCTAGGAGTTTGAAACCCTATTATATTAAACAAGGATTTTATCTTCGTTTTTACGTTTTTCACGATGAACCACAAGTTTATGATTTGGTGCTTTTTTAAGTTGTTGTTTTTTCATCATACCCCATAATGGAACTGCGATGAAAATAGATGAGAATACACCAGAAACTAAACCAATTAATAATGCGAGTGCGAAGTTGAAGATACTTGATGCACCGAAAATTAATAATGCAACAACTACAATCACAACAGTTAATACCGTATTAATTGAACGTGTTAATGTTTGTCTGATTGAACGGTTTACAATTTTGTCAATCTGTTCTGGACTGGTAATCACTTTAACCTTATGCAAGTTCTCACGGACACGGTCAAATGTAACGATAGTATCGTTAATTGAATAACCGATAATCGTCAGAACCGCAGCGATAAAGGTAACATCTACTTCAATTCTAAATAAGCTGAATACTGCCACAATCATAAAGGCATCATGGAGTAATGAGATAATAGATGATAAGCCCATACGCCATTCGAATCGTAATGAGATGTAGATAATCATACCGATAGATGAGTAGATCAATGAAAGCAATGCGTTTTTCGCTATTTCTTGACCAATCACCGGAGAAACGGTGTTGACTGTTGGCTCATTACCAAATTCTTTTTTCATCATTGTTTTAACTTTAGCCACTTCGTTCTTGCTTAAATCATTTTTAAACTGAACTGAAGCACTATCGTTATTACCTGATAATGAAATACGATCAGGTTTCATATGTGCTTTATCTAATTGTTTTTCAACGTCTTGTTGCGTAATCTTATGATCAGCTTTCATATCCACACGTGTACCACTTGTAAAGTCGATACCTAAGTTTAATTTGAAAATAAACAAGATTACAATACCTGCAACAATGACGATACCGCTTAACCAGAACAATGGTTTCGCAAGCTTCATAAAGTTCCAATGATCATAAGGTGTTTTCAATTGATGCACATCAATACCTTCATTGATATCGTGTCTATCTTTCTTGTTAATACCGAATAACCAGAAGCTTTTCTTGAAGTAATTTGATTCTACCAACAATGATAATAAGATACGTGTTAAGAATACTGCAGTCACGAAACTCATTAAGATTGCGAGTAATAACATAGTTGCGAAACCTTTAACAGCACTTTCACCAAAGAAGAATAATACAGCTGCTGCTAAAACAGTTGTTAAGTTCGCATCTAAAATCGTAATAAAGGAACTTTTATTCGCCTTATGGAAGGCCTGTTTTAACGTTCGGCCGATTCTCAACTCATCCTTAATCCGTTCATACATGATGATGTTCGCATCTACTGCCATACCAACTCCAAGTACTAAGGCTGCTAAACCTGGCAATGTAAGTACACCATGGATAAAGTTGAATGCGACTAATGTTAAGTAGACATATGTTGTTAATGTAATGACGGCAATGATACCTGGCAATCTATAGAAACCTACCATAAATAAGTAGATAACTCCGACACCTAGTAATGAACCGAAAATTGTTTTATCTAATGCGTCTTGACCAAATTGTGCACCGACAGAGTTAGAATAGATTTCTTTAAGATGGACAGGTAATGAACCAGAGTTCAATAAGTCAGCAATTTGTTTTGCTTTTTGAACACCTTCTTCGCCATTGAATCCACCAGAAATTTCTACGCTATCAGAGTTGATAGGTTGATCCACAGATGCTGCTGAAACATATTTCGGATTTTTTTTCTCTTTTTCTTTTTGGTAACTGTCGCCTTTTTCATAGTCTAACCAAACAACCATGACATTTTCTTTACGTTTTGAAATTTCTTCGGTTACTTTTTTGAATTTCTTACTGTCTTTCAATTTAAAAGTAACAGCAGGTTGGTTGGTGTTCTGCTTAAACTCTTGTTTTGCAGAACCTTGAACTAAATCTTTACCTGTTAATTTAACGTTATCATCTGAGTCGCGAATGGTTAAATTCGCTTGTGAAGATAAAATATCTCTGGCTTCATTTTGGTTTTTGACACCAGCGAGTTGCACTCGGATACGGTTATTATCTTCAACAGTAATCTTAGGTTCAGATACCCCTAAGACGTTGACCCTGTTTTCTAACGTTTTGGCTGTGGCTTGAACAGCCTTATCGTCTATCTTATCACCCTTTTGTAATGGATTGACTTGGTATAGTACCTCAAATCCACCTTGAAGGTCCAAGCCTAAACGAACGTCTTTAACTACATTCTTGTAAGTTGCTGCCATGCCTGCAAAAAGCAACACAACAAGTAACAAGAAGGCAATTATTCTACTGTTTTTCTTCACATGAACACCTCATTATTTACTTATGTAAATAGCATACTTGATTTTTCAAATGAACTGCAAGTTAAAACCAAACGTTTCTTCATTGCACTTCATTTGAATGAACCTATATAGCTTACTACATCCTTACTTCGCTTTCAAAAATTCTTACGTTCAACACGTTAAATAAAGCGTACTAACCATTTAATTTCACATTAAATTATGTTTGACAATGCAAAACCTTATTTAATCGTATTCCAATATTGAATTATACACGCTCCTACACTAATTTAAAACAACTTTTCATCCTTTTAAAGTAATTCAAACAAAAATAAAACATCCTAAGTCAATCTATATCAGATCGGCTTAGGATGTGGATTAGGTTAATCTATGTACAGGTATTTCGCTGACGCTTTCCTATACTATGTTTTGCTAATTTTGAATTAGTCTGGATTAACTTGTTTTACAGCACCTTTTTCAAAAGTGATTTGAGTGCCTTTGTCGTTCACTGAAATAACAACTGTAGTTTCATCAACTGCGCGTACAACACCTTTGATGCCGCCAATAGTTGTTACATGTTGTCCTGATTCTAAACGGTTCACCATTTCGCGGTGTTCCTTTTGACGCTTTTGTTGTGGTCTGATCATGAAGAACCACATTAAAGCTAATAATGCAATAGGTAAAATAAGACCGGTTAAATTCACAAATATTTCTCCTTTAACTAAAAGTTTTTAGGATTTTCTTCATTCAATCCATATTGTTCAAAGAATTCCTCTTTAAAATCTAAAAGACGATCTTCCCGAATGGCCTGTCTGATATCCTCCATTAATTTTAACAGAAAATACAAGTTATGATAAGTAGTTAGACGTATACCGAATGTTTCTTCTGCTTTTATTAAATGGCGCAGATAAGCTTTTGTATAATTACGGCATGTATAACAATCACAATTTTCGTCTAGTGGACTTAAATCATCAGCATACTTCGCATTTTTAATTACAACGCGACCTTTAGATGTCATGCACGTACCATTTCTCGCAATACGTGTAGGTAAGACACAGTCAAACATATCCATACCGCGAATACTGCATTCTATCAAAGCATCAGGTGAGCCGACACCCATTAAATAACGTGGTTTATCTTTAGGCATGAATTGTTCAGTAAATTCCACCATATCATACATGACAGGTTTAGGTTCTCCGACAGATAATCCGCCAATCGCATAACCAGGAAAATCTAATTTCACTAATTCTTCTGCACTTTGTTGACGCAAGTCTTTATACTCGCCGCCTTGAATAATTCCGAAGAGTGCTTGGTCTTCTGGACGTTTATGTGCTTTTAAACAACGTTCTGCCCAGCGTGTCGTTCTTTCAATAGAGTCTTTGACATATTTATATTCAGCAGGCATCGGCGGACATTCATCAAAAGCCATCATAATATCTGAGCCTAAATCATTTTGAATTTCTGTCGCTTTTTCTGGACTTAAAAATAATTTAGAACCATTTTTATGATGTCTGAAATGTACACCTTCTTCTGTGATTTTACGTAAATTACTTAAACTAAAAACTTGGAAACCGCCAGAATCAGTTAGAATCGGTCCGTTCCAATTCATAAATTGATGCAATCCGCCGGCTTTTTTAATAATATCATTACCAGGTTGCAGCCAAAGATGATAAGTATTGCCTAGAATGATTTGCGCATTGATATCTCTTAATTCTTCAGGACTCATTGTTTTAACTGTGGCTTGTGTTCCTACTGGCATAAACATTGGTGTTTCGAATGAACCATGCGGTGTATGCACGATTCCTAACCTAGCACCTGATTGTTTACATGTTTTAATATGTTCATAAGTTACTGCAGGCATAACTATTTCACGACTCCCTTAAATAATTAACATCGCATCACCAAAACTGAAGAAACGATACTTCATTTCTACTGCTGTTTGGTATGCGTTTAAAATGTATTGTTTTGAACTGAATGCTGAAACTAACATGACAAGTGTAGATTTCGGTAAATGGAAATTCGTAATTAAAGCGTCAATGGCTTTAAATTCAAATCCTGGATAGATAAAAATATCTGTCCAACCACTTTGCGCAGTAAATTGATCATGGTCTCTGCGAATAGTCTCAAGTGTTCTTGTAGAAGTTGTACCCACAGAAATAATACGATGTCCTTGACGCTTCGTTTCATTTAACAAATCAGCTGTCGCTTGAGACATTTGATAATATTCACTATGCATTTTATGGTCATCTATATTATCAACACTAACAGGTCTGAATGTACCTAAACCAACATGTAGTGTTACAAAGGCTAAGTTGATTTGTTTCGCTTTCAATTGTTCTAACAACTCATCTGTAAAATGCAGACCCGCTGTTGGTGCGGCTGCTGACCCTGTTTCTTTCGCGTAGACCGTTTGATAACGATCTGGATCATCTAAACGCTCTTTGATATAAGGCGGTAATGGCATTTCACCAAGTTCATCTAAACGTTCTTGTAAAATACCTTCATAATGCAAACGCATAATACGTCCGCCTTGTTCTAATTCTTTGATACATTCTGCGATGATTTTACCTTCACCAAATGAAAGTTTTTGACCCACTTTGATACGTTTGGCAGGTTTTAATAAGACTTCCCAATCATTACCTTCTATTTGCGTCAGCATCAACATTTCAACTTTCGCATTGGTATCTTCTTTTAAACCGAATAAGCGTGCAGGCATTACTTTTGTATCATTTAATACTAAAGTATCTCCTGGATTAAAATATTCG
This sequence comes from Staphylococcus simulans, assembly GCF_047037175.1. Taxonomy (GTDB): domain Bacteria; phylum Bacillota; class Bacilli; order Staphylococcales; family Staphylococcaceae; genus Staphylococcus; species Staphylococcus simulans_C. The sequence continues at coordinate 782,701 of NZ_CP178241.1, forward strand.
ATAATATCTTTGAAGTGGCGATGTTCAATCTCGCCACTCTTTCTATTTAAAACTAATAAACGACTCGTATCTCTATCTTTTAACGGCGTTTGTGCAATTAAATCTTCCGGTAAATGATAATCAAACTCTTCAATATTCAAAATTGTCCCTCTTTCCATGTTCAGTGCCAAAGTGTTCATAAGCTAGGGGTGTCGCTTTTCTGCCTCTCGGTGTACGTTCTAAAAATCCTTTTTGGATTAAGAAAGGTTCATAAACATCTTCAATAGTTATGCGCTCTTCACCGATTGACACAGCAATAGTATCTAAACCGACAGGCCCGCCATTATATTGGTTAATAATACAGCGCATCATTTTATGATCAATGTAATCTAAACCATAATCATCTACTTGTAGTAGCTGTAATGCACGCTTTGTTGTTTCAATATAAATTTTGTCGTCTTCATTTACTTGTTGGAAATCTCGTACACGCTTTAGAAGACGATTCGCAATACGTGGTGTTCCCCTGCTGCGTTTCGCAAGTTCTGCAGCACTTTCTTCGTCTATTTCTGTACCTAATACTTCTGCAGTACGTTTAATAATATCTTCAAGTTCACTTTCTTTATAATACTCTAAACGTAAATGCACACCGAAGCGATCACGTAAAGGTCCTGTTAAACTGCCGGCTCTTGTTGTTGCACCTACTAGCGTAAAAGGAGGCAAGTCAATTCGAATACTACGTGCTTCTTCACCTTTACCAATAACAATATCTAAATAGAAATCTTCCATTGCAGGATATAACACTTCTTCAACCACACTGCTTAAACGGTGAATTTCATCGATAAATAAGACATCACCAGGTTGTAAACCAGAAAGAATCGCAGCTAAGTCACCTGGACGTTCTATCGCAGGTCCTGTCACAGTTCTGATATTTACACCCATTTCGTTCGCAATGATGTTTGATAAAGTCGTTTTACCAAGTCCAGGGGGGCCGAATAATAAAACATGATCTAATGGCTCCTCACGCATCTTTGCTGCTTTAATAAAGACTTCTAAATTCGCTTTAATTGATGCTTGACCGATATATTGTCTTAGTAAATGCGGTCTTAATGACAATTCAAATGAATATTCATCATCGTGGACCGTTTGATCTACCATTCTGTCATCCATAATGTCCCCTCCTTATGACTTATTTATGAAACTAATATTTTCAAACCTGCTTTGACAGCTTCATCCACAGACTCAAATTGTTCTGCACTTAATTTCTTTTCTACTTTATTCAATTCGCGTTTAGAATAACCTAATGCTTCTAAAGCAAGCAACGCTTCTTCTAATACCGGTGAATTGCCCGATACAGACGTATCAGGATGTTGCAGTAATGTTTCTGCACTTTCATCTGTAATTTGGACTTTACCTTTCAAATCAAGAATGATTTGACGTGCCGTTTTCTTGCCGATACCCGGGAATTTCGTTAAATAAGCTTCGTTTTCGTTCTCGATACCTATTTTCACTTCATTCGGAGTACTTGCTGCTAAAATTGCCAATGCAGATTTAGGACCAATCCCCGTCACTTTATTCAAGCTTAAAAACATCTCTTTTTCTTCTTCTGAAATAAATCCATACAACAACTGTGCATCTTCTCTTACCACTAATGAAGTATAAATCACAACCTCTTGTTGGAAAGAAGATTGAAAACGATACGAGTTCGGTGTCTGAATTTCGTAACCGACACCATTCGTTTCCACCACCACGTGTGTTGGGAAAAGTTGTGTTAATTGACCTTTAATATATGCGTACACGCCGTCACTTCCTTACATCGACATACTGATAATTTCTACTTTATAAACATTTTCAATGCTTCGCAACGCAAAAATCACATCTTCAATCGAAGTCTGACTGCCTGCGGTATTTAAAGATAATGTGATGGTTGCTTTATCTTCCATCGGAATACTTTGATGAATCGTTAATATTGACATATGAATTTGAGAAATCGTATTGAGAACTTGTGCAAGCATACCCACTTTATCATGTACATAAAGAATAATTGTAAATTCTCGTGTATCTTCTACTTTTTCATCGATAGGAAAGATTGTATCTTTATACTTATAAAAAGCACTACGAGATAAACCGTATTGTCTGACTGCTTCATAAATCGACAATTGCGGATTTTCTTTTAATGCATCTTTAATTTGCAATGTTTTAATCACAGACTCAGGTAATACATCTTCTCGTATTAGATAAAACTTTTTCACTTGTTTATCGTTCACTTAGACACCTCTATTCGACGAATTCAAATTCTCCGCCTAAAATTCTTACGATATCTCCATTTTTCGCACCACGTTCTCTTAAGGCATCATCAATACCCATTGAGCGCATTTGACGTGCAAAACGTCTCACTGCTGGATCGCTGTTGAAGTCAGTCATATGGAACATTCTTTCAATGGCTTTACCACTGACGACATATGCTGCATCATCATCACGCGTAATCGTGAATGCATCTTGTGATGGTGTATGTTTGTATAATACACGGTTTACACCTAATGCTTCATCATCTTCTTTAGAGAAATCAACATCTTTATACTCTTCTAACTTATCAGCAACCGCATAAAGTAATTGATCTAGGTTTTCACGTGTATATGCAGAAATTGGAATAATTTCTACTTCATCACCTGCTTCAGTTTTGAAGAGCTCTAAATTATCTTGAGCATCTGGTAAATCCATTTTATTCGCGACCACAATTTGCGGACGTTCTTCTAAACGTTGACCATAAGATTTCAACTCATTGTTAATTGTTTGATAATCTTCATATGGATCTCTGCCTTCTGAACCACTCATATCAATAACATGCACAATGACTTTTGTTCTTTCAACATGTCTTAAGAATTGATGACCTAAACCGACACCTTCAGAAGCACCTTCAATCAATCCTGGTAAATCGGCCATCACAAAACTACGACCATCAGGCGTTGACACAACACCTAGGTTTGGTTTGATTGTTGTGAAATGGTATGCGCCGATTTTCGGTTTAGCTTTTGATACCGTTGAAAGCAATGTAGATTTACCCACACTAGGGAAACCGACCAAACCAACATCTGCCATTAATTTCAATTCTAATGTAACTTCAATTTCTTCGCCTGGTTCACCATTTTCACTGAAATCTGGTGCAGGGTTTCTTGGTGTCGCAAATCGAGAGTTACCGCGACCGCCGCGTCCGCCTTTAGCGACAACAGCACGTTGGCCGTTTTCAACTAAATCAGCAATGACTTCATCTGTTTCTACTGATTTGATAATTGTACCTGGTGGTACGCGTAATACTAAATCTTCCGCATTTCTGCCATGCATATTACTGCTTTGTCCACCTTCACCACGTTTGGCTTTAAATTGACGTTGATATCTGAAATCGAGCAATGTACGTAACCCTTCGTCTACTTCAAATACGATAGATGCGCCACGACCGCCGTCTCCGCCTGCCGGGCCTCCGAAAGGAACATATTTCTCTCTTCTATATGCAGTGATGCCATTACCGCCATCACCTGCTTTTAATAATATTTTGACTTGATCGACAAACATGTTTCTCACCTCTTTTATATATATATTTTCTAATTGCAATATCTAGATTATTATATCATTCTTTATGTACGCTTAGAAATAAAGACAAAAATAAAACACCAGAAGTTAAACTTCTGGTGTTGCGTCAACAAAAAATTACTCAGCTGCAGCGTATACTGAAACTTGTTTTTTGTTACGGCCTTTGCGTTCGAATTTAACAACGCCGTCAATTTTAGCGAATAATGTGTCATCGCCGCCGCGACCTACATTTTCACCAGGGTAGATTTTAGTTCCGCGTTGACGGAATAAAATTGATCCACCTGTTACGAATTGTCCGTCAGCACGTTTAACGCCAAGACGTTTAGATTCAGAGTCACGTCCGTTTTTAGTCGAACTTACCCCTTTTTTCGATGCGAAGAATTGTAAGTTTAATTTTAACATCTGGATACACCTCACTTATAATTTAATTTTATATTATCGTGGTACTCGTCTTCAATTGTTTGAAGTGATACGAGCATTGCTTGCAAAATCAATTGTGCTTGTTCATCGTTTACGTTTACACTTCTGAGATGGAAATAACCTCCATCATCGTCATAATCTATGTCAGGTCTTTCAGATGTTAATCCGAGGATAGCGTTGACACTTCCGAATAATACCGCTGAAGCGCCGGCACAGACAATATCATGACCATACTCGCCATGTTCAGCATGACCATCCATGATGACATCTGTAACTTGACCCTCTTCATTAAACGAAACGTCTATCTTAATCATGATTAAGCGTTGATTGCGTCGATTGTTAATTTAGTGTATGGTTGACGATGGCCTTTTTTACGTTTATAGTCTTTACGACGTTTGTAAGTAAATACAGTGATTTTTTTACCGCGACCTTGTTTGTTAACTGTAGCTGTAACTGTTGCACCTTCAACTGTTGGCGCACCAACTTTGACTGCGTCTCCACCTACAAATAAAACTTTGTCGAAAGTAAAAGTGTCACCTTCGTTTACATCTAATTTTTCAACGTAGATTTCTTGACCTTCTTCTACTTTAATTTGTTTACCGCCTGTTTCGATAATAGCAAACATACTTTGCACCTCCTATAAAATAAGTCACGCCATATATAGGTGATACGCATTCGTATACTTAAACCTATATTTGAGCGGTTGTATGTAGCTATAAACTACTCAACTGCTAAAGCTTACCATCCCTAGGCTTTCCTGTCAATTGGCAAATCTAATTTTTTGATTATTTTTTTGATCAAACCAAAAACAATGATCAATAATAATAGATTCACAAATGCGGTTGGTAATAAACGGAATAATAAAAAGTCCCAAATGTTAAATTTAATTAATCCTAATAAACCGTAAATCATCGCCTGATATATTTCAAAGAGGATTGTGAATCCCCAAACACCTACAAAAATCATCGTTTGATCTCGATAGTAAACTTTAAAGAAGAAATCCATCAAGATGACAAAAAGTAAATAACCGAACGTATTTAAACCATATATTGTTCCATAATATAAATCAGTCGTTAATCCGAAAATAATCGCAAGCACTACTCCCATACTTGGTTTTTTATAGATGGTAATAATCAGCAAATACATCAGTAATAAATGCGGAACAAAAATGATTCCTCGCCCACCGATTTGCATCGGTATGACTAACGCAATTAATGAATCCAAATAGAATAATACAGCTCCAATTAAAAAATAGTAAAATGCGCGCATTATTCATCACCGCTTTCATCAGGAAGTGTTTTTGGATCGCGTTGTGCAATATAAACGTGATCTAAATCACTTAAATCTGCCGCTGTTTTTACTCTCACTTCTTTTGAAAGCCCGTATTGGTCGTTTTCTACTTTAGTGACTTCACCAATGTATAAGTTGCTTGGAATTTGATTTGCGAGTCCGCTTGTCACGACTTTGTCGCCTTTTGAAATTTTGTCTTTATTATCAATATCACTGATAACTAATTCGTTAGTTTTTCTATCATAATGATTAATCAGTCCAAAGATATTTTTAGAATCATGTTGAATGTTGACTGAAAGCTTACCATTACGAGAAGACGTTGAAAGCAAATCTACTTGTGCAGAGAATTGATTGACTTTTACAACTCTGCCAACTAAACCTTCTGTGGTAATTACAGCCTGATTTTGTTTGACCCCTGCTTTTTTACCTTTATCAATAATTGCTTTATTCATCCATTGATCAGGATTTCTAGCAATCACTGTCGCGCTGAGCGGTTCGTATTTTGAGATATCTTTGATATCTAACTCTTTTCTAAAGCCATCATTTTCAGCCTTTAATCTTTCGTTTTCAGCCTCTAATTGTTTGATTTTCGTTTTATCTTCTTTTGATGTTTTCCCATTGAATAAACCGTCAATTGAACCTGTTACTATATGTAATGGGTAAGATAGTACGCGTTGAGGAACTGACACGGTATCACCGACATATTGTTCCACAGGCGATTGGTGATGTGATCTGATCGATAACCCTATTAATGATATAAATAGAATCAGGGAACAGAAAATAACAATCAATTTGTTATTTTTAAAAAACTTGGACAACCTGAACACCTCTATTAACTCAATTTTTCATATCTCACTATATTTTATATCATTATACACCTTAGTTAAAGTGGCAACTCTAACAAGCAAAAAATACTTAAAAAAGAGCATCAGCAATTTATTTGAAATCGACTGATGCCCAAAAATTTTCTTCGCTTTATTTTATTTATAAAATCATCTGTAAATGTACTTGCACATCATTTAAGTCTGAATCACTATTTCTTGTTGCTGTCTTTTTCATCTTCTTTATAAAGAGTTTCTTCTTTTCTCCAGTTCTCAAACAGCTTTTGCGCTTTTGATTGTTCGTCAGCACTTTTTCCATTTGTTTGTTTACTCATTAAAAACACCAAACCTCTCTATCAATGATTCAACACAAGGGTAACGCAAGCACATCTTAATTTCAAGATAATGCTTTATACGAAATGGTTTAGTCTATTTAAAATATGCACTTGGATGCATTTGAATAGGTTGCTGCATAGCTTGTAAATCCTGCTGCAGTTCAATTTCAGTCGCATAAATACGCAATTCATCTGAACCAAACTGATACATGATAAATTGATTGCCGCGTTGACCAATCAAATAGTTATCATTATAGCCCATTCTGCTGAAACCACTAACATCCATAAATTCTTGTTTATTGATCATATTAAAGATATTCTTCGTCTGACTTGCAGGCATATTATTCAAAATATCATTTTTCTCTGTAACATACCGCTGACCTGGTTTAAACTCTTCAATTGGTACATTACCGCCTTGATAAGATGAATAGGTTGTTTTATTACTGATAGGATTCCACTCTTGCTCCTTTAAAAACGGTGCATATTTTAACGCAAAGAAGACAATCACAATGATGCATCCGACTGCTATAATATTTTTAATGATGTTAAATAAAAAACGCATCTTCACACCGTCCCATTCTTAATGATTATATTGTACGCTTTTTTAAGACAATTTTCATCAGACTAGAGAATGACAGATTGAATAAATCTCAAGACCGATGCATCATTAATATATTTCAGTTACACTATACCTAAAGGAGTTGCAGCCATGTCAATTTTAACAATTATTTTACTCGTTTTATTGATTGGACTACTATTCAGAGTAGGCGTTTCATTATTACGTTTCATCATAAAAATTGCGATATTCGCCCTATTAATTTATTTGGCATATCAAGGCATCATGTGGGTGATTGATTACTTCCAAATGCACCCGCTTTAAATCAAATTATCATTTCTTGAATTCCGATAACCACTTTGAATGTGTTATCGGTTTTTCTATGCATCAAAATAACCCGCTTCAACCAAACTCAAATACTTCGCATCATCGATAATAATGTGATCAAGCAATTCAATTCCTAATACCCTGCCACATTCCTGAAGCCTTTTCGTCGTTTGAATATCTTCTTTAGAAGGCGTCACATCTCCTGAAGGATGGTTATGTACCACAATAATCGCATTACTCGACCATTTAATTGCTGCTTTAAATACTTCTCTTGGATGTACCACAGAGGAATTCAGTGTACCCACAAAAATGACCTCATGGCGAATGACAATATTCTTAGAGTTTAAAAATAAGACCTCAAACTGCTCATGCGTTAAATGCATCATTCTTGCTAGAAAATAATCTGCCGCATCTTGCGGTGAATTAATTTTCACCTTTTCTTTTTGATCTGGCGCATTCATGCGTTCACCGAGTTCAAATGCTGCTTTTAAACTGACAGCTTTATATAAACCAATGCCTTTCACCTCCATTAAGTCATTCAAAGATAAGAGTTTCAAATCTTTTAATTTTGTCGTTAAGTTCAATAAATCTTGCGCAACCTCGACACTTGAACGTCCTTTCCTGCCAGTATTGATTAAAATTGCCAGGAGCTCAGACTCAGACAATTGCTGCGCTCCTTTCGCCACAAGTTTCTCTCTTGGTTTATCACATTCAGGTAAGTGTTTGATGTTCAAATTAAAACCTCCGTTTAATAAAAATGAAGTATACGTAGTAAGTTGGGATAAAAAATAGAAAGCATGACAAAGCTGATAAATATGAACGGAATCAGTGGAACTGCTAAAATCTTCCGCTGTAAAATAAAACGAAAAACAATAATAAATAATCCACCTATGATAAACGTCATACAAAACAGCATGACAAAAAATAAATAAGGAAAGACCAAACTGAGGATAGAAAAGATTAAAATATCACCATATCCAATACTATGAGGAGCTAATATAAATAAAAGATGGAGCAGCAAAACTATAGAGATTTGGCCGAGAAAAATATGTGGTGCTAATACAAATATAACGAGGATAAAAATGAGTACGAAATGTAGAGGAATCGTATGTGTATGAAAATCATACAAACCCGCAACTAAAAGGAATAAATAGGCTGCGAGAAATAAAGTGGTAGATGGATAAATCACATTCCAAACAAGCAAAGTCATCGGCAATAATGCCAACAGTTCACCTATAAGATGTAAATATGATAGTTTGTGTTTACAATAGCGACATTCCCCTTTCAAGACTATAAAACTAATAATCGGAATTAAATCATACCATGATAAATCATGTTGGCATTTTTCACATCTTGAACGTTGTTTCAAATAATTGAAATTCAAACGTTCAACAAAACACAGTTGAAACAAAAAACTTTCAAGCACTGAAGTCATCAGTATTGCTATGAAAATATGCAGGAGCTTCACCTACTTTCTCAAATTTCATTGTTATTATACGGGGTGCAACACGTGCTATCAAACGATATGGATATCCTATTAAATTTTTATATTTTTTCGGATACTTCCCCTTTATAATTATCATTTATATATGCTGTAACCATGAAAAAACTCCTTCTGAAATAACATCATTTAAATGTCACTTCAAAAGGAGTTTGAAATTTAATATTCAATTTAAACAATCAAGCTTCAAAGTTCACTTTTGCTTTTACTTCACTAATGAAGTATAAGCTACCAGTAATCACCAATGTATCGCCTTCATAGTGTTCTATAAAGTCTACATAGTCATCAATTAAGATTGGCTTGAAATGTTCTGCTTCTTCTGCAATTTCCTCTTTTGGCTTCGCACGATAGAAATCAAAGTCTGTAATATACACATGGTCAGCGATTTGGCTTAAATCTTCCAGCATATGATGAATCGGTTTACCGCTCACAGCTGAGAACAAGATATCAACTTTATCTTTGTGATAATAATTTTGAATCGTGTTCACTAGCGCATCGATACTTTCGTTGTTATGGGCACCATCTATAATCATAAGCGGATTTTCTTTAACCTCTTCAATGCGTCCTGTCCAGCTGACTTCTTCCATGGCTTTAATCATTTTATTAAAGTCTAATTGAATTTGTCCCGCTTCAAACAACACAATTAATGCGGTAATGGCTAATGCTGCATTTTCTTTCTGATGTTCGCCCAACATATGCAGTGCAATGTTTTCTAATTCATAATCTTTAAAGCGATATGTGAATTCGTCATCTTCAGATACGACAGAAATATCTTTATCTAACTCATAAGCAGGTGCTTGTTGTTTTTCTGCATATTCACTTAAGTATTTTAAAGCTTCATCTTGTTTCACAGCATACACAAAAGGTGTACCCGCTTTAATAATATCGCCTTTATCTTTCGCAATATCTAGATAAGTAGACCCTAATAAATCCGTATGATCTAAACCGATGCTTGTTAGAATCGTCAAAATAGGTGCAAACACATTTGTGGAATCATTTTTAATACCAAGTCCTGCTTCAACAATCACAAAGTCTACAGGTCGTATCTCGCCGAAGTATAAGAACATCATCGTTGTTATAATTTCAAATTCTGTTGCTGTTCCATATTCAGTTTCTTCTTCCATCTCTTCACTTACCGGTTTAACACGCGCCACGAGTTCTACGATAACATCATCGCTGACAGGTGATCCGTTCAAACTAATTCTTTCATTGAACGTTTCGATATAAGGTGAAGTAAATGTTCCGACATCATAACCGTTTTCGACAAGTGCTGAACGCAAATATGCGACTGTAGAACCTTTGCCGTTTGTACCGCCGACATGGATGCCTTTAATGTTTTGCTCAGGATGACCTAAACGGTCCAACATCCATTCCATGCGTTTTGTACCTGGTTTGATACCAAACTTATTTCTTTCGTGTATCCAATATAAGCTGTCTAGGTAATTCATTATCAGGACTCCTATGCTCTTAATTGTTCAATTCTAGCTTTGACACTATCATATTTTTCTTGATAGTCTTCTTTTTTCGCGCGCTCTTCATTAATGATTTTTTCAGGCGCTTTATTAACAAAGTTTTCGTTTGATAATTTTTTATCAACACGATCAAGTTCGCTTTGCCATTTATCTAATTCTTTTTCAAGGCGTTCAATTTCTTTGTCCATATCGATTAAGCCTTCTAATGGCAGAATGACTTCGCCTGCACCTACGACAGATGTCATTGCTTTATCAGGTGTTTCGATTTCTGTTGAGATGATTAATTCACTTGGGTGGCCGAAGCGGTCAATATAATGTTTGTTTTCTTCAAGCATGTTCGCGATATCAGCATTTTTAGTTTTGATATAAATCGGAATCGCTTTTGAAAGTGGTGTATTCACTTCTGAACGTGCTTGACGGACAGCTTTAATGATTTCCACTACATATTGCATTGCTTGTTTACTATCTTCATACATAAATTCAGACTGAACTTTTGGCCAAGCACTTGTCACAATTGTTTCACCTTCATGTGGTAAGTTTTGCCAAATTTCTTCAGTTACGAATGGCATATATGGATGTAACATACGCATTGTACGGTCTAATACATAGCTTAACACTGATCGTGTTACTTGTTTTTGTGCTTCGTCTTCACCGTTCATAGGGATTTTACTCATTTCAATGTACCAGTCACAGAATTCATCCCAAATGAAGTTATATAACGCACGGCCAACTTCACCAAATTCATATTTATCACTTAAATCCGTAACAGTTTTAACTGTTTCGTTTAAACGTGTCAAAATCCATTTATCCGCAAGTGATAAGTTTTGAGATAAGTCGATATCTTCAAATTTGAAGTCTTCGCCAATGTTCATCAAACTGAATCGCGCAGCGTTCCAAATTTTGTTGATAAAGTTCCAAACAGATTCTACTTTTTCAGTTGAGTAACGTAAATCATGACCTGGTGATGAACCTGTTGCTAAGAAGTATCTTAAGCTATCTGCACCATATTGATCGATAACATCCATTGGATCTACACCATTACCTAATGATTTACTCATTTTACGTCCATCTTCTGCACGTACTAAACCGTGTAATAAGACATCATTAAATGGGCGTTTATCTGTAAACTCTAGGCCTTGGAAAATCATACGTGCAACCCAGAAGAAGATAATGTCATAACCTGTGACTAACGCATTGGTTGGATAATAACGTTCAAAGTCATCTGACTCTGTATCAGGCCAGCCTAATGTTGAGAATGGCCATAATGCACTAGAGAACCATGTATCTAATACATCTTCGTCTTGTGTCCAATTTTCAATGTCTGCTGGTGCTTCTTCACCTACATAGATTTCGCCTGTTTCATTATGGTACCAAGCTGGGATTTGATGGCCCCACCATAATTGACGTGAAATTGTCCAGTCACGGATATTTTCCATCCATTGATTGAAGGTATGTTCAAAGCGTTCAGGTACAAAGTTTATGCGGTTATCTGTTTTTTGATTGTCTAGCGCACGTTGTGCAAGTGGTCCCATTTTAACAAACCATTGTGTTGATAAATAAGGTTCTACAATGGCACCGCTTCTTTCAGAATGACCTACCGCATGTGTGTGGTCTTCAATTTTGATAACTAAGTCTTGTGCTTTCAAGTCTTCTACTAATTGATCACGGCATTCGAAGCGGTCCATACCTTCGTATTTACCAGCTTTATCATTCATTTTACCTGATTCGTCCATAACGATAATAGATTCAAGATTATGTCTTTTACCTAATTCAAAGTCATTCGGGTCATGGGCTGGTGTAACTTTCATTGCACCACTACCAAATTCAACGTCTACATATTCATCCGCTAAAATTGGTAATTCACGACCAACAATCGGTAAAATTACTTTTCTGCCAATGACATCTTTATAACGTTCGTCATTTGGGTTAACTACGATTGCTGTATCACCAAGCATAGTTTCAGGACGTGTTGTTGCGATTTCGATATAACCTTCGGCATCAGCATAAGGATATTTGAAGTGATAGAATTTACCAGGTGTATCTTCATGAATGACTTCGATATCTGAAATCGCTGTTCTTGCGACTGGATCCCAGTTAATAATACGTTCGCCGCGATAAATCAAACCTTTGTTGTACATATCTACAAAGACTTTTTTAACCGCTTTGCTTAGACCTTCATCTAATGTAAAACGTTCTCTGTCGTAATCTAAACCTAGACCTAATTTCGCCCATTGTTGGCGAATAAATGAAGCATACTCTTCTTTCCAACTCCAAACTTCTTCTAGGAATTTCTCACGACCTAAATCATGTCTTGAAATGCCTTGTTCTTGTAATTTCGCTTCTACTTTTGCTTGTGTTGCGATACCCGCATGGTCCATACCAGGCAGATACAATGTATCGTAGCCTTGCATACGTTTCATACGAGTTAAAATATCTTGCAACGTCGTATCCCAAGCATGACCTAAATGTAATTTACCCGTTACATTCGGAGGTGGGATAACAATCGTATACGTTTCTTTTGATGTGTCTCCGCTAGGTTTGAAATAACCTTTTTCTACCCATTCTTGATAGCGTCCGGCTTCAACCTCATTCGGATTATATTTTGGTTTCATTTCCATAGGACAATTCCTCCTTAAAATAAAAAACACCCGTTCCTATACATAGGACGGATGTTCCGTGGTACCACCTAAATTCAACATAGTAAATCTATATTGCACTTCATAATGATTAACGCTCAATACACGCTCTAACCTACTGCAATGTTCAGCTAAAGATCTAAGCGGGCTACCTTCAACAGTATCAATTATGTATTTTCACCAACCATACATTCTCTTTGGAATTAATTATCTGCTTACTCTTCCCGAAATCATATTCTCTACTAATTTATAGTATAATAGAACTCTAAAATAAGTCAATGCGGAGGAAAGAAATTTTATGAAGGAATGTGCATTTAACTCTAACGATCCCATATATATTAAATATCATGATCAAGAATGGGGACAACCGCTATACGATAGTCAACAATTATTTGAATTAATGGCCTTAGAATCTCAACATGCCGGATTATCGTGGTTAACCATTTTAAAGAAACGCCCTGCTTATCGTGAGGCCTTTCATCAATTCAATCCCTATCAAGTTGCACAAATGACAGAAAAAGATATCGATGAACTCATGGAATTTCCAAACATCGTACATTATAAGAAAAAATTAGAGGCTATTGTGAGCCAAGCCAAAGGCTATATTCAAATTGAAAAAGAACATGGCAGCTTTAGTGATTTCCTTTGGTCATATGCAGATCATCAACCTATTGATTTACAGTATCAATCTTCAAAAGATCGTATGACCGTTGATGACCGCGCTAAACAAATGTCCAAAGACTTAAAGAAATACGGCTTTAAATTTATGGGTCCGGTTACTATGTTTTCATTTTTAGAAGCTGCAGGTCTTTATGATGCCCACCTCATCGGGTGCCCTTATAAACCCTCAAACTAGTAGATGCACATATGTGCATCTATTTTATTTTAAAATTTAAAATTATCACAAAATTCTTTCTAATTTATGCTAAAATACCAACTATATTAAATATTTAGGGGGTATTTTATGGAATGGTTAAAACTCATTGGAATTCTTGTCATTATCATAGGATTCCTATTTAAGTTTGATACAATTGCGGTCATTTTAGCAGCAGCAATTGTAACCGGACTCGTGTCTGGTATGGATTTCTTTGAAATTTTAGATGTCCTCGGCAAAGCCTTTGTCGACAACCGACTTGTATCACTTTTCTTACTTACTTTACCGATGGTCGGTTTAATTGAACGTTTTGGTTTAAAGAAACAAGCTACTGTCCTAATCGGCAAAGTTAAATCTATCACCAGCGGACGTTTATTATCGTTATATTTATTGATTAGAGAAATAGCTGGACTTGCCTCAATACGTATTGGCGGACATCCTCAATTTGTACGTCCGTTAATTAATCCAATGGTTCAAGGGGCATTAAAGACAAAATACAATTTAAAATCAGAACAAATAGATGAAAAAGATATTGAAAAAATCAAAGCAGAAGCTTCAGCAATGGAAAACTACGGAAATTTCTTTGGTCAGAACTTATTCGTAGGTGCTGCAGGTGTTTTGTTAATGGTAGGTACATTTAATTCACTGGATATTAAAGTCAATGCGGTCAATTTAGCAATTGCTTCAGTACCAATCGCAATCATTACACTTGTTATCGTTACCATTAAAAATATTTTGTTAGATCGATATTTAGATCGCAAATATAGAAACAAGGAGGAACGCGCATGAGTCAACATACTTTAGATACAATCCTTGAGTGCTTTTATATTTTAATCGGGGTACAGTTGCTCTACACTGCATATCGTGTTTTACGAGATCCAAACAAAACAAAGCGTATCGGCACTGCCCTCTTTTGGATATTACTTGCGATAACATTTATTTTTGGTCCTTATATTCCAAACGTAGTAAATGGCGCACTGATTTTATTGATGGGGCTTTTAACATTAACGAAACAAGTCGCAATAAAGAATATTGTAGATGTCACTGAACAACAAGGGAATCAAGGTGCCGAACGTTATGGTAATAAACTTTTTTGGCCGGCTATAGTGTTAGCTGTTGTTGCGGTAATTGTTTCTAACTGGACACCTTTAGGCGGTGCCATTGGATTAGGCATTGCTTCAGTAGTCGGTTTGATAGCAGCTTACTTAATTATTAAACCGAAAGCCAAATATATTTTGTATGATAGCGACCGTTTAACACAACAAGTTGGAACAGTCGGCATTTTACCGCAATTCTTAGCAGCGTTAGGTGTATTATTTACTGTCAGCGGCGTTGGTAAAGTTATTTCTAATGGTATTTCTAGTTTCCTACCTGAAGGCAATCACCTAATTGGCGCAACCGCTTATATCTTAGGCATGGTTATTTTCACAATGTTAATGGGAAATGCATTTGCTGCGTTCACTGTTATCACAGCCAGTATCGGTATTCCATTTGTGATTGCACAAGGTGCAGACCCAGCTATTGCCGGTGCTCTGGCAATGACAGGCGGTTTCTGCGGCACCCTATTGACACCGATGGCAGCTAACTTCAACACATTACCCGTGGCTTTATTAGAAATGAAAAATGAATTCAGTGTTATCAAAGCACAAACTCCAGTCGCATTAATATTAATCTTAGTACATATCGGATTAATGTATTTCTGGGCATTTTAAAAAAGATAAAGGAGAAGATAGAATGAATATACTTGTAACCGCATTTGATCCATTTGGTAAAGAAGAGACAAATCCAGCTTTAGAAGCCGTGAAGTTATTACCAGAAACAATTGGTGAACATACTATTACTAAATTAGAAATTCCTACTGTATTTAATGAATCGGTAGAAGTCATCAAACAGCAGTTAAAAATCGAAACCTATGATGCTGTACTTGCAATAGGACAAGCTGGCGGGAGATTTGATTTAACGCCTGAACGTATCGGCATTAATGTAGACGATGCTAGAATTGCTGATAATGAAGGGAATCAACCGATTGATACAGTCATTCAAGAAAAAGGTGCACCAGCTTACTTTTCAAACATGCCAGTCAAACGAATGACTCAAGCCATTAAAGATGCTGGAGTTCCCGCTTCACTCTCAAATACTGCAGGAACATTTGTATGTAACCATGTGTTATATCAACTTGGCTATTTACATGCGACAACATTCCCTTACATTCAATTTGGCTTTATCCATGTCCCGTTTATACCAAAACAAGCCACAAATAAACCAAATACACCTTCTATGGCACTCGATACAATTGTTAAGGGGTTAGAAGCAGCAATCGCAGCTTTATCTGCAGATAACCGTGATGACCAAATCGCTCTAGGTGAAACGCATTAATATCAACCTTCAATAAAAGACAAAATAACCGCTCAATTGGGCGGTTATTTTTCATGTACTACTTATTCACTTTGCGCTTCGTATAGCTTAAGAAGTATTTTATCATCGGAGCAACCACAAATAAGATAAAGAAAATTCTAAAGATGTGGAAACTAGAGATAATAGCTACATCTGCGTGTGTTTCCATTGCGACTAAGACAATCTGACTCATGCCGCCTGGTGCTGCACCTAAGAATAAATCATTTAATGGCATATGATTGAAGAAGGAAATCGCATACACCATCACACCCGCAAGTAAAATCAGTGTCACGTTTTGAAATGCGATTGCGACTGCTACGCGTCCTTTCAAATCATTCATTAATTTAGAGATTTGAATACCTATACGAATCATATAAATAATCTGTGCTGCCGCTATCAAATAGTTATCCAACGTAAACGTTATGTTGGTAAACATATTCCATGCAATTAATACCACAATCGGCGCAAGCAATTGTTTAGTAGGAAAATTTATTTTTGACATCACAACGTAAACAATCGCAATACCTACAATCAACAAAGCAATTTGACCAATATTCAAAACATCCGTTAATGGTTTTAGCTTAACTATTTTACTATTCGCTGCATCTTGACTGCCGCTCGACATAAAATAAGACATCATAGGGACTAAAATCACAACGAAAATAATACGTGAAGTCTGTGTTAAACTCACCACTAATATGTTCGCCCGCTTATCTTCTTCAGCCATGATTAACATCTGACTTAAAGCACCTGGAATAACACTCAACAAAGCTGTTTCATTATTCACTTTGGCGATCTTTTTAAAGAAATACGCAATGAGTATTGCCATCCCGAGCAACAATACAGTTACAATTACAATAGATAACCAGTTTTGCGAAATGTCATTGACTACGGTGCGTGTAAATGTGGATCCAATTTGTACCCCGAGTAAAATTAAACCCAACTGACTAAGCCAAAATGGCCATTCTATTTCTAATTTGAAGACGCGAATACAAATAATACTTGCGATAATCGGACCAAACATATATGGAAGCATGATATGCATTGCAGATAGGATTAAACTGATAACGATTGCCAGTAACAATACGATGATATTATTACGCAATTTTTTATTCATTGATTACCACTACCCTTATCCTGCTACTTTTCACTCATCACTATCATAACACGCTTTATACAAAAATTATAAGTATTGATTTCTAACCGATATTAGTATCGTTTCCACAAATAATTTATAAAAAAACAGAGTGAAACACCTGATGATGTCTCACTCTGTAATATATAAATATGAGTATTATTTTGTTACGCGTTCAAATGCTTTATCAAACGCTTCAATTGTTTTCTCAATATCTTCTTTTGTATGAGCTGTTGATAAGAATGTACCTTCGAATTGTGATGGTGGTAGGAAGACACCCTCTTTAGCCATTTCACGATACATTTCAGAGAACAATTTCAAGTCACTTTGGTTTGCTTGCGCAAAGTTTGTAACCGGGCCTTCGTTTAAGAAGTAACCAATCATTGAACCGGCACGGTTTACTGTCAATGGAACGTTATGTTTTTTCGCGACTTTCTTCAAGCCCGCTTCTAAAATGTCTCCCAGTTCATTGAAGTATTCATAGCTTTCAGGTGTAAGTTGACTCAATGTTTCATAACCACTCGTCATAGCTAATGGGTTACCTGATAATGTACCTGCTTGATAAATTGAGCCGACTGGCGCAATTTTATCCATGATTTCAGCTTTACCGCCAAAAGCACCGACAGGTAAACCGCCGCCAATGACTTTACCTAAGCAAGTTAAGTCAGGCATTACATCAAAGTAGCCTTGTGCGCAGTTATAACCTACTCTGAAGCCAGTCATCACTTCATCAAAGATTAAAAGAGAGCCATATTCATTTGTGATATCTCTTAAACCTTGTAAGAAACCTTCTACTGGTGGTACAACCCCCATGTTGCCGGCCACCGGTTCAACAATAACACCCGCAATGTCGTCGCCATACATTTCGAATGCTTGTTTAATCGCATCTAAATCATTGTATGGTACTGTGATTGTACTTTTTGCGGTACCTTCAGGCACACCTGGAGAGTCTGGTAAACCTAATGTCGCAACCCCAGAACCTGCTTTAATTAACAGTGAGTCACTGTGGCCATGGTAGCACCCTTCAAATTTCACGATTTTATCACGGCCAGTGTATCCTCTAGCTAAACGGATCGTATCTTGTGTTGCTTCTGTACCAGAAGAAACCATTCTGACTTTCTCGATAGATGGTACACGTTCAACGACAAGTTCTGCTAATTTGATTTCTTCTAATGTAGAAGCACCAAAACTTGTGCCTTTATCAACTGCTTTATGCAAGCTGTCAATCACTTGTTTGTTTTCGTGACCTAAAATTAAAGGTCCCCAGCTTAACACATAATCAATATATTCATTGCCGTCGATATCATAGATTTTTGAACCTTTACCATGATCCATGAAAATTGCTGGCATATCTACAGATTTGAATGCACGAACTGGACTGTTCACGCCGCCCGGCATTAATTGTTCTGCTTTTTTAAATGCTTCAATAGACTTTTCGTAACCCATTTATTAGTCCTCCTTATCTAAATAACGACAAATATCTTTTGAGAAATACGTAATTATCATGTCTGCGCCTGCACGTTTCATTGAAACCATTTGTTCCATAACATTACGTTCTTCGTCAATCCAACCTTGTAAAGCTGCTGCTTTAATCATGCTGTATTCACCGCTGACATTATATGCGATAACTGGAACGTTCGTTCTTTCTTTGACATCTCTAATGATATCTAGGTAACTTAATGCTGGTTTAACAATCATCATGTCTGCGCCTTCTTTTAAGTCACTTTCAAGTTCAAGTAATGCTTCACGACGGTTCGCAGGATCCATTTGATATGTTCTGCGGTCGCCAAATGATGGCGCAGATTCTGCAGCATCACGGAATGGACCATAGAAACTTGAAGCATATTTGATACCATAGCTCATGATTGGAATATTGTAATAACCTGCATCATCTAATCCCTTACGAATTTCAGCTACAAAGCCGTCCATCATATTACTAGGCGCAATAATATCAGCACCCGCTTCGACTTGAGAAATGGCTGTTTTAACAAGTAAAGGTAATGTTTTATCATTATCCACATCATGCGTATGGTCATCAATTAAACCACAGTGACCATGGTCAGTATATTCACATAGACAAGTATCTGCTAACACTAACATGTCTGGATATAGTTTTTTTGATTTTCTTGTTGCTTGTTGAATAATACCTTCATGTGCATACGCACCTGTACCCACTGAATCTTTTTCATTTGGGACACCAAAGAACATCACTGCTCTGATACCTAAATCATAAGCTTCTTGTAATTCTTCTTCTAGGTGATTTAAGCTGATTTGATATATCCCAGGCATAGAAGGGATTTCTTTTTTCACATCGTCTCTTTCAACGACAAAGATAGGATAAATCAAATCTTCTTTACGTACGTGATTTTCTCTTACAAGGCTACGCATTGATTCATTAATACGTAATCTTCTGTGTCTATCAAAATTCATTTAAGATTCCTACTTTCTTTTATTGTATTGATTAAACCATCAATTGTTTGCTTTTGTGCTATGACAGCATCATATCCGTTCTTACGAATGGTATCATAAGTTGGCTGTCCGATGGCATAGCAATCAAATGCCGCCTGCACTTGATAACGTCTTAAAGCCTTAAAGAAGTTCTCAGCAGAAGATGAGCTTGCGAACGCAATACCATCAGCTGACTGGTCTTGTAACCGTTTAATGGCGTCCAAAATATTCTGCTGATGCGCAACAGGTTCATACAAATCGATTTTAATCACATCAGCCCCACGTGCTTTTAATTCATCTTCTAAAATCGGTCTTGCTGCTTTACTGCTTGGTATAAAAATAGATACACCATTTTGAACATTAAACTGTTCTAAGAAGCCCTCTTGAGAATAGTCATCTGGACAAAAATCTACCTCAATACCTTGCTGTTCACAAAAGCGTTGTGTTTTTTTACCTATCACCGCAACTTTTTGATAGTGAAGTTGCGATAGATAAGGCAGAAAATACCGCACTGCATTTTTAGATGAGAAGACCAACCAATTATATGCACGTGTTAACACCGCTTCATCAAATGGCAGTGGTTCTATTTTGATAAACGGCAAATGTATCCACATTGAATCTTCAGTTTTCATTGAACTTGATTGGGTCATAATGATTGATGCGCACATCGCAATTCATCTCCAACTGATAGATTAGGCTTCATCATTTAAAGCTTCAATGATTTTATCTGCACCTTGTTCCTTCAAGACTTCACTTACTGCTTTACCAAGTTCAACTGGATTTTGACCATTGACTGTATGTTCAAAACGTTGCTTGCCATCTGGTGACATGATCAAACCAGTAAATGTTAATTGACCATCGTTATCAACAGTCGCATAACCGCCGATTGGCACTTGGCAACTGCCGTTCATTTCTTTTAAGAAAGTTCGTTCAGCTGTGACACATTCTGCGACACTTTGATTATGCACTTTCTTTAACAGGTCCAGAAGTTCAGTATCATCACTGCGGCATTCTATACCCAGTGCACCTTGACCGATTGCCGGAACAAGTAAATCTGGTTCTAAATATTCAGTTACGATATCATCAGACCAACCCATTCTGCGCAAGCCTGCTGCTGCCAAGATAATCGCATCATAATCTTCAGTTTCTAATTTCTTCAAACGTGTATCGATGTTTCCTCTAATCCATTTAATTTCAAGGTTAGGGTATTTAGCTAAGATTTGTGCACCACGTCTTAAAGAACTTGTACCGACAATACTGCCATCTGGTAAATCCTCAAGTTTGATATGGTTATTAGAAATAAACGCATCGAACGGTATTTCTCTATCAGGCACACATCCAAGTGTTAACCCTTCAGGTAATTCACTTGGTACATCTTTTAATGAATGAATCGCTAAATCGATTTCTCGGTCAAATAAGGCTTGTTGGATTTCTTTTACAAACAAACCTTTGCCTCCAACTTTAGAAAGTTGTCTATCTACAATCTGATCACCTTTTGTGACGATTTCTTTAATCTCAATATCTAAATCAGGTTGTACTTCTTTTAACTTTTCGATAAACTGACGACTTTGAGTCAAAGCCAATTTACTTCTTCTTGAACCAACGACAAGCTTACGCATGCCAACGTCCTCCTCTGCCTAAGGTTATAAATTATCCGAAGAAATTCGGAAAATGAGAAACAAATAATAAGTTAAACATGCTTAATAGATAAATCAGCATGTTAAATAATACATGATTTAAAGGACTTACCAACTTTCTTGCGCGTAAGAAAATATAAATTCCATAACAAATCATGACAATTATTGAAGATACTACTTTAGGATCTAACAATATATTGAAACCTATAGTTTGAAAACCCCATTGCGCGCCTAAAATAACACCGATCACTAAAATAACTAATCCGATGACCGTTGAATAAAATGTCATCTTTTCTAAGCTGTACACACTACCTATTCTAAAATATTTTTGATCGAAATGCTTGTGTTTAAGGTTGCGATACTGCAATACATATAACACACCATTCACAAATGCGAGTGTAAATAATGCATAACTGATAATCGCAAGTGAAACATGAATAATCAACAATTCATGATTTACATTAAATTCTGCATCTCGGATATATGTTTCATTCGGTCTGAAGGTATGTATAGACATCACCACAAACCCAATGGCATTAAACAAAAATATAGAAAAGTCTAAATGCTTTACGACACTGATGACTATCGAAATTGATAAAATCATCCAGTTCAAAAAATAAAACACATCAAAAACCGATCCAAGCGGAACTGCTCTAGACATATTGATATATAAAGACAAAGAGATTGTTTGCAGTAACCAAACAATCCCTAGTGTGTAGAACCCTAAGGTTCTAATTTTATGATTCTTTTTAAAAAAATCATAAAAATAGCAAGAAATACTGAGTAAATAAATCAGCAAGGTTACTTCATGGAAACGCACGAAAAATATATCTTGCATATCATCACCATACTATGGCTGTTTAATCAAAACCTAAGATTTGTCTGGCTGAAAGACGACGTTCTTTTTTAGCAACGCTCTTTTCATATTCACTTTCAGCTTCAATATCAAAGATATTTTGGAACAGCTCTAATTTTTCACTGCTATTTTTATCATTACTCAATTCTTTAGCTTGTTTAATCGGGTCTTTCAACATTTGATTAATAATACTTTTAGTATGTTTAGAAATCACTTTGCGCTCTCGTTCACTTAAATCTGGCAACTTACGATCGATACTATCCATTGTGTCTTGTTGGATTTGCATCGCTTTTTCACGTAATGCTCTAATAACAGGAACGACACCTAACATGTTGACCCAATCATTATGTGAGGCGATTTCTTGTGGAATTTGTTCAGCGATTTGAGAGGCTGCCGCTTCTCTTTCACGTAAATTAGCATCAACAAGTCCTTTAAGGTCATCGATATCGTAGCTGAAAATGTTCATGTCAGATTCAATAGCTGGATCAATATCTCTTGGTACCGCAATATCAATTAAGACCATTGGTTCTTGTTTACGTTGCTGTCTCACAGATTCCATCATATTTCGAGTAATAATATAGTCAGATGCGCTTGTTGAACTAATTACAATATCTGCATTGACTAACAAGTTTTCTAATTCGTCCATCGCGGCATATGCCACTTCATGTTTCTCTGCTAACTGACGGGCACGTTCAGTTGTTCTGTTTACTACCGTAACCTGTTCAATACCTGAACCCATCAAGTTGAGCAATGACAATTCACTCATTTCTCCAGCTCCAATAATCACAGCGTGTTGTGATTTAAGATTGCCGAATACTTTTTTAGCTAGCTCGACTGCCGCATACGAAACACTGACTGCATTATCAGCAATGTCTGTTTCATGATGCGCACGTTTCGCAAATGTGATTGCCTGTTTAAATAAATGATTAAAAATCGTACCTGTTGTTCCTACTTCTTGTGCTGTAAAGAATGCATCTCTCATTTGGCCAAGAATTTGTGTTTCCCCTAACACAATTGAATCTAAGCCAGAAGTTACATTGAATAAGTGTTCTACAGCTTCATCCCCCACCAATGCTTCAGACATTGATTTGATTTCATCAACTTCTAAACCGAATTTACGTGCTAAAAAGCGTTGAATATAATAACGCCCAGTGTGAATTTGGTCAGCGACTGCATAGACTTCTGTTCTATTGCACGTTGATAAAATTACATTTTCTAATATTGATTTTGTTTCAAACAAATCAATATGCGATTCTTGTATGGCATCAGCTTTGAAAGCAACTTTTTCTCTCAGTGCTACATCAGCGGTACGATGGTTGATGCTTATCGCAATTATATGCATTTTTAACGCCCTCCATACTATTGACAATACACTAATTATAACACACATATATAAACCTTAAAGTCATCAATCCTTTTTAATTAGAAATATTCTAATCTAGAAACGATGTCGTCATAATTCCGTCAAAATTTACTTTGATTGCGGTTTACATTCATAGTTTAGACATATTTATTGAAAAGTTGATGATGCAAGGCTTCACACTCTTAAACATAAAGTGCCACAAATCATCATCTAGATTATTATATAAGACTCATTATAAATAAGTTTGAATCGCATTCCAGATGACTTGCTGATTCTTATTATTTATTGAAGAGTAACTGATAATCGTATCTTCACTTTCCATCTCTAATTTCTCTCTAATCACTTTAAGATGTTTTTGAATTTTACCTTTAGCGATTTTATCTTGCTTCGTTGCGATAATTAATACAGGCAGATCATAATATTTTAAGAAATCATACATCAATACATCATCTTGAGTTGGTGCATGTCTGATATCAATTAATTGAATCACCAATTTTAATTGTTCACGTTCAGTAATGTATTTCTCAATCATCTTGCCAAACTGTTCTCTTTGTTTTTTACTTACTTTTGCATAGCCATAACCTGGAACGTCTACAAATACAAGCTGCTGATCAATGTCATAAAAGTTCAACGTTTGTGTTTTACCAGGTTGTTGAGACGTTCTTGCCATATTTTTTCGCCCAATCATACTATTGATAAATGTAGACTTACCTACATTGGAACGACCACTTAACGCAACTTCGTCTAACCCAGTCTCAGGATATTGTTCAGGTTTAACCGCACTGATTAACAGTTCTATATTATTTGGGTTGATATTCATATTCGACCTCTTTTCTACTACATTTAGATTGATTCGCGTTTCATTATATCAAATTTTATTTTTAAAAGTGAATCTATTACCAAAAAAGCACATAAAAATAGCACTCTCCTACTTTCAACGCAGTAAAAGAGTGCTCGATTTATCTATATTATGCAGATGTTTTTTCTAAATTAACTTCATTACCTTCTGCATCATACAATTCTGGTGTAGATTCATTATTGATAGTATCTGCAGTGATAACCACTTTCGCAACATCGTCTGTAGATGGAATATCATACATAATTTCAATTAATGATTCTTCAATGATTGAACGTAAACCACGTGCACCTGTTTTACGTTCAATTGCTTTTTCAGCGATTGCTGTTAAAGCTTCGTCAGTAAAGTCAAGCTCTACATGATCTAGTTCAAGCATTTTTTTGTATTGTTTAACTAAGGCATTCTTAGGTTGTGTTAAGATATTTTTCAATGCTGAAATATCTAACGTTTCTAAGTTTGCAACAATAGGAATACGTCCGATAAATTCAGGGATTAAACCATAAGATTGTAAATCTTCTGGACGGATGTGTTCTAATAATGCACTTTCATCAACTTTCGCTGCATCATTGCTTGCGAAACCAATTACTTTTTCACCTAAACGACGTTTAATAACATCGTCGATACCATCAAAGGCACCACCTAAGATGAATAAGATATTTGTAGTATCGATTTGGATAAATTCTTGGTTTGGATGCTTACGTCCGCCTTGTGGTGGAACGCTTGCTGTTGTACCTTCAAGAATTTTAAGCAATGCTTGTTGTACACCTTCACCTGACACATCACGTGTGATTGAAGTATTTTCTGATTTACGTGCAATTTTATCAATTTCATCCACGTAAATAATACCTTTTTCTGCTTTATCAATATCAAAGTCAGCAGCTTGGATTAAACGTAATAAAATATTTTCTACGTCTTCACCTACATAACCCGCTTCAGTTAAACTAGTAGCATCTGCAATTGCAAATGGCACATTCAATGTTTTAGCTAAAGTTTGTGCAAGTAATGTTTTACCGCTACCTGTAGGTCCGATTAAAGCAACGTTACTTTTTTGAAGTTCTACATCGTCATCATTCGGTCCTAATTGCTGGATACGTTTATAGTGGTTGTATACCGCAACAGATAATGATTTCTTAGCTTTCTCTTGACCAATTACATAATTGTTTAATTGATCCATAATTTCTTTTGGAGTCGGTAAATCTGTAAATTCTTCTGTAGCAGTTTGTGCAAGCTCTTCTTCAACAATCTCAGAACATAGCTCGATACATTCGTTACAAATGTATACACCGCTGCCAGCCACAAGTTTCTTAACTTGGTCTTGGTCTTTACCACAGAAAGAACATTTCAATTTTTCTTCATCTTCATTGAACTTAAACATTTATTATTTACACCTCTATTCCATAAAGACTATACTAAAACACTTTATAGTATGCAATTAATGTGTTTATAGACTTTATCGTTACTTTTAAAACCTGTATCTATTGGATATTACTTTGCAGGTTTTAGTTTATTTACAAATAAATTTATTATATCTATGGTGATTTCATTACTTTATCAACTTGTATATTGAATATATCATTTTGTAAAGGTTATGCAACAAAATTGCTTACAAACAATATAGCATAAGCTTTGTTAAAACGAAATGATTTCGACCACAAACCACGGTAGAGGATGAAATCACATCCTTAAATTCATACGATGCACATCATCTTTGTATGAATCAGTTACCATGCAACTTCACCCTCTACCTATTCATTTATTTAATTGGAAATCAATGAATTATTTTTCTTCTTTGTTATCTTCTTTAGCTTCAACAAATTTAGCGTTGTCTACTAATAAATCGATAACTTTTTTAACACGTACATCACCTTTAATTAAATCAGTGTTGCCTAATGTTTTCTTGATATCTTCAGCAGAGATACCGAATTGAGCGCTCATCGCTTCTAACTCTTTGTCAATATCTTCTTCAGATGCTTCAATGTCTTCAGCGTTCGCAATTGCAGTTAATGTTAAGTTAGTTTTAACACGTGCTTCTGCATCGTCTTTCATTTGTTCTCTTAATTGAGACTCATCTTGTCCAGAGATTTGGAAGTAAGTTTCTAAATTTAAACCTGATTGTTGAATACGTTGTTCGAATTCTTGCATCATACGGTTTAATTCAGTGTTAATCATTGCTTCAGGAATGTCTACTTCAGCATTTTCAACTGCTTTGTTGATTGCTTCTTCTTTTTCAACATTTTCAGCATTGACTTTCTTTTCTTCTTCTAGACGTTTGCGAAGATTTGCTTTATATTCTTCAACGTTATCTGCTTCTGAATCTAATTCGTTCGCAATTTCATCGTCTAATTCTGGAACATTTTTGTATTTGATTTCATTGATTTTTACTTTGAATGTTGCTTCTTTACCAGCTAATTCTTCAGCGTGGTATTCTTCTGGGAATGTAACTTTAACGTCTTTTTCTTCACCAGTTTTTAAGCCTACTAATTGTTCTTCGAAACCAGGGATGAACATACCTGAACCGATTTCTAAATCGTAGCCTTCAGCTTGTCCGCCTTCAAATTGTTCGCCATCAACATAACCATCGAAGTCTAAGTTTACAGTATCGCCATCTTCAACTGCACCGTCTTCTTTGATTACCATTTCAGCTAAGTGACCTAAGCTGTGATCAATTTGTTCTTGCACTTCTTCATCTGTTAATTCAGCATTTTGTTTTTCGATTTCAAGACCTTTATATTCACCAAGTTTAACTTCTGGCTCAACTGTAACATTTGCGTTGAATTTTAAGTCTTTACCTTTTTCGATTTGTGTTACTTCGATTTCTGGTTGATCAACTGGTTTGATTCCAGTTTCTTCGATAGCTTCACCATAAGCTTCTGGTAATAAGATATCTACTGCATCTTGGTAAAGTGCTTCTACACCAAAACGTTGTTCAAAAATTTGGCGAGGAACTTTCCCTTTACGGAAACCAGGAATATTTACTTGTTTAACTACTTTCTTGAATGCTTGATCGATTGCTTGATCTACTTTTTTAGCAGGAACTGTAACTTCTAAAACGCCTTGGTTACCTTCCTTTTTTTCCCATGTTGCTGTCATGTATAAAAACCTCCATGATAATCCTTTTTTAATTTTTCAACTTTTTCATTATAGCATACGTCTATATTGGTTACAAACCTTGTGATTAGAACGAATATACAATGCTAGAACAAACTAATTTTTCTTTACTATCAAGGTCAATAATATCATATTACCCCAATTATTGAGTGATATGCTGTTCAATCGCTTGAATCCACTTCAAGACAGGTTCACTCATATGCTTTTCTGCTGATTCTGAAAGATTCAACATTCCTTCTATATAATTAAAGAATGTATCAATCCATGCCCCAACAGGTGCTTCTTGTTCAATGTCCAATGGATAAATACCAATTGCGAAGCCTTGTAACATCTGTGAAATTTCACTGCGCATCTGACTTCCGAACTCATCTTCAAAGCGTTGCATGACTTCAGGAATCACCTTTTGGGTGAAAGTAGCATATTCTAGTCCAGGCAATGTTTTTGGGATTACTTCAAATTCAGCATCATTTTTAACAAATTTGATAGGTTGTTGATATTGTGCTTTTTTCAAGTATTCTAAAATGATTGTCTGCACGTGTGAATGAAGTTGCTCTTGGCTTAAAAGTTCCGCAAAGGTTTCAGCAAAACCATATTGACCTTCATGCATCATATCAAACAACAAATATAGTTGTTGATCAATATTTAAAGACGTAAAACGTCGCATTTTCGAAATATAATGCTTTTTGTTTTGATTCAACTGCATTTGTGCATCTTCTTTAATAGGAAACAGCTGCATTCGTATATCATGGTCTTTAACTTGATCAATAATCTGATTGAAAAGTTCGACACATTCATAATATTGGCCCAAACCATGCAAACTTGTCATATAATATACCATCAAACGATTGTATGCATCGAAACCTTGCTTCAATAAGATAATGGCTTCTTCTCTTAATTCTAAATACTGTTCCATTCGCAGCAGCATTTCACACTTTAATAAAGCTAATTCGGTATCGAGCTCAAAATCTTTCTCATACTTTATAAAAGCATCATACATTTCATCATATTGTTCGTGCTTAAAATACGATTTAATATCATGAATCAATTTCTTTTGGTTTTGTGGAAATGGGATAATATCAGTCATTATTTACACCCGCTTCTAATTAAATGCTTTTAAGATTAATGCACTCCAAGTTTCGAAATCATCATAATCTTCGATTTTACCTTGATTCATCCATTTGATTTTAAGTGTATCAGTTTCTTTTGCTTCCACACTATTTGAATCTACTCTGATTTTGAATACCACACCTAAGTGAACTTCTCCAACTTCATTTGTGTCGTCATTAATAAAACCAATATATTCCATATTTTGTGACTTGCTGGAATTAAGGCCAACTTCTTCTTCGAGTTCACGTTGTGCGTTCACGCGTAAGACTTCATTAATTGTCTGAGCATCCATGACATCATTCATATGGCCACCGACGCCAATGGATGATTGGCCATGCAAACGACTTTCTCCGCCGCCTGAAAGACGTTCATACACTAATGTTTCGCCTTTTTCATTTTCTAAGATACAGTAAGAAATTAATTGTTTATATGTCGGGTCTTCTTCCATATCTCCACGACGTTTGACTTCGTATTTTTCTAAGTTATCGAAAATGGCTTCCCCTGACGGATCATTTTTAGATAAAAAACCATTGAAAGCATCTTTTTCTTTGTTAAAGACAATTTCTCGTGGTACTACAATAATTCTTTCATCAAATTTCGACATGTGTTTCTCCTTTACTTTGTATTATGTACTTGTCTGTATTCTATCAAAGATTTAAAATCCCCGTAAAGTTGTAATAAAAAACTCAATCATCAGTACACTTAACTACTGATGATTGAGTATTTGTTTATGAATTATTTTAAAGCTGCTTTAGCTTTTTCAACTAATTCACCGAAAGCTTTGTCGTCTGAAATCGCAATTTCAGAAAGCATTTTACGGTTGATGTCGATGTCAGCTTGTTTTAAGCCGTTCATTAATTTTGAGTAGCTTAAGCCGTGGTTACGTGCTGCTGCATTGATACGTGTGATCCATAATTTACGGAAGTCACGTTTTCTTTGACGACGGTCACGGAATGCGTATTGACCTGATTTCATTACTTGTTGTTTAGCTACTTTGTATAAAGTATGTTTAGAGCCGAAGTAACCTTTAGCTAATTTGATTACTTTTTTACGACGCGCTCTTGTTACTGTTCCACCTTTAACACGTGGCATATTGAATTCCTCCTTGGTTATATCTATAACTCTGATTATTTTTAGTTTGTTGTCAGGACGCTTTCTTTATCACAAAGCTAAAGCGAACCTGTGCGTTTGTCTTATTAAAACTTATTTTTTGTAAGCTAATAATTGTGCTACACGTTTCATATCACTTTTAGAAACTAAAGATGATTTACGTAATTTACGTTTTTGTTTAGTGCTTTTGTTTGCGAATAAGTGAGAAGTGTAAGCTCTTGAACGTTTTAATTTACCTGAAGCAGTTCTTTTAACACGTTTAGCTGCTCCGCGGTGTGTTTTCATTTTAGGCATAATGAAATTCCTCCTGTAATATCTTTAAAAATTATTTTTCTGCTAGTGGCGCTAGCATAATAAACATTTGACGCCCTTCCATTTTAGGCTTTTGTTCAACGGAAGCGATATCTTTGCATTCTCCTGCAAATTTCTCTAATACACGTTGACCAATTTCCTTATGCGTAATGGCACGGCCTCTGAAACGAATTGAAACTTTACATTTATCGCCTTTTGTTAAGAATTTGCGTCCTTGTTTCAACTTAGTTTGGAAATCATGTTCCTCAATTGTTGGACTTAAACGAATTTCTTTAACGTTGATAACTTTTTGTTTCTTCTTCATTTCTTTTTCTTTTTTCTGTTGCTCGAATTTGTATTTTCCGTAATCCATAATACGAGCAACAGGTGGTTTAGCGTTAGGCGCTACTACGACTAAATCTAAACCGACACGATCAGCCATTTCTAATGCTTCACGTTTTTGTTTAACACCGATTTGTTCACCGTCTTGACCAATGACACGAATTTCTCTTGCGCGAATTCTATCGTTAACTTGCGTTTGATCTTTTGCTATGGTTAACACCTCCGTTATATTTACGAAATATCCCAAGTAAAAGAGCGGACACAGAAGTGCCCGCTCTTTTCCATAAAGTCAACGTTATTCTTGTAACGTTGTTTTGGACCTGCCAACAGCCTTAAGCGTCGCTACAGGTGAGAAGCGGGAAGCTTCTACTTGGTTCGTTTCGTATTCAACGTATACAATCATATCAACATTACAAGACAAAGTCAATTAAAATTTTAAACTTTATTTAAATTGGCTCATATCCACGTCTTGACTTAAGTCAACTTCATTTAATGGAATTTTTTTAGTTTTATATCTTAATTTGTGATAAATAAAGAATGCTAAGAAAACTGGAATACCCATATAAGTGATGATGAAGCGGTTTGGATCAAAGTCACCTGTTTTAATAAAATCAACATCTTGGCCGATAATTACAATCAAACATAAGATACCTGCAAAAATCGGACCGAATGGGAACCATTTCGCTTTATATTTCAATTCATGTTTATCATAATTTTGAACTTTAAATGCACGTCTGAATCGGTAATGACTGATCGCAATACCTACCCATGCGATGAATCCTGTCATACCACTTGCTGCTACGATATATTCATAAGCATCACCATTTAAATGTTGTAAGATGAAAATGAAAACTGTTACAGCACCTGTTGCGATTAACGCTAATAATGGTACACCTTGTTTTGTTGTTCTGCTGAATGCTTTAGCTGCAAGTTTATCTTTACTCATAGAGTACAACATACGTGTTGAAGCGTACATACCAGAGTTACCTGCTGATAATACTGAAGTTAAGATGACCGCATTCATAAATGATGCTGCAAATGCTAACCCAGCATTTTTAAATACTAATGTAAATGGTGATGTCGCAATATCATTATCTCCACCCATTAATGCTGGATGAGTATAAGGAATAATCATACCAATTACAAAGATTGCTAAGATGTAGAATAGTAAAATTCTCCAGAACACTTGTTTAATTGCTTTAGGTACAGCACGTTCAGGATTCTCTGATTCCCCTGCTGTAATACCAATTAACTCTGTTCCTTGGAATGAGAATCCGGCAATTAAGAATACACCTAAGATAGATAATAAACTGCCGCCTAAATTGCCGCCTAAAATTGGACCGCTACCAGATGTGAATGTTTCAAATCCGATAAATTTGCCGCCCATAATGCCGACAATTGTTAATAAACCGATTGCGATAAAGACAATTACAGTAACTACTTTAATTAATGCAAACCAATATTCACTTTCACCGTAAACTCTTACTGATAGTGAGTTTAAAGCGAAGATGATGATAAGGAAGAATACACTCCATGCCCAGGCTGGAATGCCTTTCATCGGATCCCAGTACTGAATTACTTGTGCCGCAATGGTAACGTCTGCTGCGACAGTAATAACCCAGTTAAACCAATAGTTCCATCCTAAAGCAAAGCCTAATGATGGGTCTACAAATCGTGTTGCGTACGTACTGAATGAACCAGATACTGGTAAGTACGTTGCCATTTCTCCTAATGATGTCATCAAGAAGAATACCATAATACCGATCACCGCATAAGCGATTAATGCACCAAGTGGGCCGGCATCATGAATTGCACCACCAGATGTAACGAATAATCCCGTTCCGATACATCCTCCGATGGCAATCATGGAAATATGACGGTCTTTCAGACCTCTTTGGATGCCTGCATCCTGACTACTAGATTGATTGTTCATAATCGATTCCTTTCTTTAGTATAGAGGCTTGCGTGAATACAAAAATGATGGCCGCTGAGATATGCGACCATCATTTGAAATTTATCATATACGGTAGCACATCACATTATGTGACAGTTCAGCTCCTATTCGGAAACTGACCCAAAATACAATAGTTATGGCTATTGTAAATTTCGGCATCTTTACCTTTAACTTATTCAACATACGCTCCAATAAAGCTTCTGATAAGCAACTCATCAAAGATGCAACCTCTAACACTTTTTTATATTTAATTAACTACATTGTAATATACCTTAATTCATGAATGATTTCAAGGTCTTAGTTTGAACGTTGCTTTTTCAGACGGATTTCATCAACTAAATTCCAAATGAATTCGTCTTTTTCAACTGTTTCTTGATCTTTTGAACCGTATTTACGCACGTTCACTTCATTATTTTCAATCTCTTTATCCCCGATTACAAGTTGGTAAGGGATTTTTTGCATTTGTGCTTCACGGATTTTATAACCCATTTTTTCATTACGATCATCAATTTCAACACGTACACCTTGTGATTTTAATTCATCATGAATTTGACGCGCATAATCGTAATGTAAATCAACATTAACTGGAATGATTGCAACTTGTTTTGGTGCTAACCATGTTGGGAAAGCCCCTTTTGTTTCTTCAGTTAAGAATGCAACGAAACGTTCCATAGTAGAGACAACACCACGGTGGATAACCACTGGACGATGTTCTTCACCATCTTGACCGATATAAGCAAGGTCGAAACGTTCTGGTAATAAGAAGTCAAGTTGAACTGTAGATAACGTTTCTTCTTTGCCCATGGCTGTTTTAACTTGAACATCGAGTTTTGGACCGTAGAATGCCGCTTCACCTAATGCTTCTTCATAAGGCAAGTTCATTTCATCTACCGCTTCTTTCAACATTGCTTCAGCTTTGTTCCACATTTCGTCATCGTCGAAGTATTTCTCTGTATCTTCTGGATCACGATAGCTTAAACGGAAGTTATAGTTTTCAAAACCGAAGTCTTTGTATACTTCTTGAACTAATTCTACAACGCGTTTGAATTCTTCTTTAATTTGGTCTGGACGTACGAAAATATGCGCATCGTTTAAAGTCATACCACGTACACGTTGTAAACCTGAAACTGCACCACTTGCTTCATAACGGTGCATCATACCTAATTCTGCAATACGAATCGGTAATTCTCTGTATGAATGTGGTTTATTTTTATAAATCATCATATGGTGTGGACAGTTCATTGGACGTAACACCATTTCTTCAGTTTCGTCTAATTTCATTGGCGGGAACATATCATCTTGATAGTGATCCCAGTGACCAGAAGTTTTGTATAAATCAACATTCGCCATAACTGGTGTATAAACGTGGTCATAACCTAAGCTAACTTCTTTATCTACAATATAGCGTTCGATTTCACGACGAATTGTCGCACCGTTTGGTAACCAAAGTGGTAAACCAGCACCTACTAATTGGCTGTTCATAAATAAATCTAATTCTTTACCAATTTTACGGTGGTCACGCTCTTTACGTTCTTCCAACATTTTTAAGTGTGCTTTTAATTCTTTTTTATCAAAGAACGCCGTACCGTAGATACGTTGCAACATTTTATTGTCACTGTCACCACGCCAGTACGCACCAGCTGTAGATAATAGTTTGAATTCTTTAATTTTTGAAGTAGATGGCACATGAACACCACGGCATAAGTCAGTAAATTCACCTTGTGTATAGAGTGTCACGTTTTCATCTTCTGGAATTGCATCAATTAATTCTTGTTTATACGGATCGTCTTTAAAGAAATCTTTCGCTTCATCGCGGCTGACTACTTTACGTTCGATTTTATGATTTTCATTTACAATTTGTTTCATTGTTTTTTCAATTTCAGGGAAATCATCTGATGAGATTTTAGCATCAGTATCGAAATCATAGTAGAAACCACCTTCGATGACAGGACCTACGCCAAATTTAACATCGCCATATAAACGTTTTAATGCTTGCGCCATTAAGTGTGCTGTAGAGTGACGTAATACTTCAAGTGCTTCTTCGCTGCCTGGTGTAATAATTTCAATTGCGCCATCTTCTTCAAGTGGGCGTGTTAAATCAACCATTTGTCCGTTAAATTTACCTGCGACCGCTTTTTTTCTTAACCCCGGACTGATGGATTGTGCGATTTCTTCAGTAGTAATGCCTTTGTCAAATTCAGAACTGTTGCCATCTGGAAATGTAATACTAATTTTGTCCATTCATAAACGCCTCCATTTATAATCTTCACGTAAAACAAAAAGAACCCCGCCCTATAAAGGGACGAGGTTCTCGTGATACCACCCTAGTTTAAGAAACAGAACATTCCCGTGAACTGCTTCTTATCTCTGCATAAGATAACGGTCTTGAGCCGGATACTCATTACGAATATCATATCTAAAAGGGAGTAACATGTGTGTCTGTTAACTGCATTCTCATCACCAGCAATTTTCTGTACAACAGATGAAATACATGTCATATCCTTTAATGTTTACGTTGATTTAGATTTAATTCCATTATAACTCATTTTCACAAAATATCAATCATCCCGATAATTTTCGCCAGTTAATTCATAAGGTTCTGCTAAAGATTTAATACGCTCCATAATTCTTGCTGCTTTCGTTTGTTCAGAGCCGTCTCTCGTCATCGCTAAATGATGTTCTAACGCTTTAAAATCAAAGTTAGAACTAAAGAATGTCGGCAACTCTTGAACCATTCTATAATGCAATAATGGTCCAATGACTTCATCTCTTACCCATGGTGTGACTTCTTCTGCGCCAATATCATCTAGCATTAAAATATTGGCTTCTCTGACAACTTGTAATTTACGTTCAAACGACCCATCTTTAAATCCATTTTTTAATGTACGGATAAACTCTGGTAAGTAAACAATGGTTGAAGGGATAAGTTTTGACTTCAATTGATTGGCAATGGCTCCTAAAATAAAGGATTTACCTGTACCAAATGAACCATATAAGTATAAACCTTTAACACTTTCTCCTCTTACAATCGCTTTGCATAATTCATCAGCTTTCATCGCAACATTCAATCGTTCACGATTATCCATATAGATATCAGCTAACTTCGCATCCAATGTATCTCGCTGCATATGATGCGACGTAATCAAATGTGCTTCACGCTGTTCTTGATCATGCTTAATTTTACATGGACAAGGAAGGTATTTGATTTTAATTCTATTATGTTCGATATAAAGTTCAGGCACATGCCCTTTCACAAAGTTAGGACAATCTTTAAATTCATGACCATCATAATGTTTTTGCTGATCTTTATATTCTTGTAAGATATTCAAATCTTCTTCAATCATCCGATTTGTCACTTCAGATTGATGTGCTTCTAAGAAGCGTTTAACATCCGGGTCATTCACGACATCTCTTTTGATTTTCTCAAATCGCTTCTGAAAATCTGGAGAAGTCTGCATGATATTGCTGAAACGTTTCATATTATTCATCCTCCTTCCATGTTTCTTTTAAGTGTTGTAAAAAGGCCGCACTGTCTTGTGCGAGTGATTGATCAGTTGAAGCAGATGACCGTTTGTCACCTTTTTTACGTCGTTTTTCATGTTCACGATTCAATAACCACTCAGGTGTAATTTCTTTGGATACTTGATTTCTTCTATTATTAAATCGTTTTGAGTCACCTGATGATGGATAACTTTTGTTTTGACGTTCTTGTTCAGCTTTTTTCAATTTCATCACATGGTGATACGCTTCTTCAGCTGATGAAATTTCTAATTTTTTCCAGTTTGATGCAATTTCCAATATATATGATTTCGTTAATTTCATATCATTTTTCAGCATCGCATATTGCAATAACATATTAATCACACCAAATGGCAATTGTTCACGCACAATCAAGTCTTCTATTAAATACTTTTGTTTAGGTGTTGGTTCTGCTTTTGCCCACCCTGTTAACATATCAATCGGACTCATGGTATCCATCAATTTGAACCATTGTTTAAATTCTTCATCAGTTTGAGGAATTGAAGTGATTTCAATTTGGCCTTCTTCATTAGTTGTATCTATATTCAATGGCTCAGTTTTCATTTCTAAAGGTGGCAATTGATTTTCGTGTTCTATCGCATAAAATGCACGTGCTTGTTTACGCAACTCTTCAAACGAGATCTTTTGTGCACTTGTTAATGATTTCAAAATTAAATTTTTCATACCTTCAGGTGTAATACCATAAAGAACAGCTAATTGTGTAATAAGATGTTTAGTGTCATCTTTTATAATTTCTGCACTGACAAAATGATTACTCAATAATTGATACAGTAATTCAAAGTCAAAATGTACACGCGCTATGTTCATACCCTCATAACTTTGACTTTCCGTAATTTGGTGTGACATATCTATATTATCTAATGCCTGATTCGGCACTTTAAATACATCCGTAAAGTTTCGCGTTACTTCATAATAATCCGATAAATCAATGGGTGTGCTTTCAAAATAACGGCGCAATTCATGGAATCGTTTACCTTCAACTTCTTTATAAAGATACACAGATAACATTGGATCATTGAAGAACGTTTTAGGAGAAGGCGGATCGACAAGTTGATATACAAATTGTGATTGATTTTCATCATGCTTCGCATACGTTTTAATCAATCCAATCGCCTCTAAACGATTCATTTCTTCTCTGAACTGACCTAAATTTAATTTTAATTCACTCATAATGACATAATGTGTATAATCTTTTTGTTGTTTGACTGAAACAAATTGAGAAAGATAGTGATAAACACCAATTGCTGTCGTACCGATTAGTGGTATAAATAAGCGATTCAATACTTCAAGTTGTGCTGCTGAAAGCTTTTGCGCTTGCAGTACTTTGAATGGATCTTGCGGACGTAATCCGAAGTCACTTTGACTTAGCTTCATCAAGATTCACTCCGTTTATTCTTTTCTTGTAAGATACCTTGCATAGATTCTAATAATTGATCTACATCTTTAAATTCTTTATAGACAGAAGCGAATCGAACATAAGATACTTGATCGACATGCATGAGTAAGTTCATCACATGTTCACCGATTTCTCTTGACGAAACTTCCGCTTGACCTTCATCTCTTAAACGCCATTCCACTTTATTAGTAATATCTTCGAGTTGTTGATAACCGACTGGTCTCTTTTCACACGAACGAACAAGCCCATTTAAGATTTTTTCACGTGAAAATTGTTCACGTGTCCCATCTTTTTTCACAACAATCAGCGGACTCATTTCAATATGCTCAAATGTGGTAAAACGCGTCCCGCAATTTTCACATTCACGGCGTCTACGAATGGCATTAGCTTCATCTGCATGTCTAGAATCTATTACACGCGAATGCGTAGAATTACATTTAGGGCATTTCATTCATTTTCACCTCTTTGATTAATTACGCCTATTATACTATAAAAGTGCAAGTCACAAAAGAAAGGAAACTAAGACAAGAAAAAGCCAGATAATCAGAGCCCTACTTCTGATTATCTGGCAAAAATTTATGACAGCAGTTTCAATTAAGCTGTTGCTGTTTCTTTTGTATTTAACAATTCACCAATTTGAACTGCAATATCAACAACGCGGTTTGAGTAACCCCATTCATTGTCGTACCATGCGATAACTTTAACTTTATTATCACCCATTACAATTGTTGACATCGCATCAACGATTGCTGAGTTAGCGTTTGTGTTAAAGTCCATTGATACAAGAGGTTCTTCTGAAACATCTAAGACACCTTCTAAATCAGCATCTTTAAATGCTTGGTTCACTTGTTCAGCTGTAACGTCTTCTTTTAAGTCTACAACTAAGTCTACTAATGAAACGTTTTTAGTTGGGACACGTAGTGCCATACCATGTAATTTACCTTCTAATTCAGGTAATACTTCTTTTAATGCTTTTGCTGCACCAGTTGAAGTTGGAATGATACTTTCGTTACATGAACGTGCACGGCGTAAATCTTTGTGTGGATTATCAATGTTATTTTGATCGTTTGTAATCGCATGTACAGTAGTCATTAAACCATTTTCGATTCCAAAGTTATCATTTAAGACTTTAGCTACTGGACCGATACAGTTTGTAGTACATGATGCATTACTGAAGATATCGAATTCTTCAATATCTAATGTGTCATCGTTAACGCCTTTAACTAGCATTTGTACGTGGCCGCCTTTTGAAGGACCTGTTAATAAAACTTTTTTAGCGCCAGCTTTAATATGTGCATCCGCTTTGTCACCGTGATTGAATTTTCCAGTCGCTTCTATGACAATATCAACATCTAATTCTTTCCAAGGTAAATTTTCTGGATTACGATCTGAAACTAATTTAATGTCATGACCATCAATACGAATACCGTTTTCTGTCGGTTCAACATCACCGTCATATTTACCATGTGTCGTATCGTATTTTACTAAATGTGCAATCGTTTCTGGTGGGTAACTCGCATTAATTGCTACTACATTTAAATCATCATTTTTAGAAGCAATGCGCAAAACCATGCGCCCAATACGTCCCATTCCATTAATTGCAATATTCGTTGTCATAAAAAGCACCCCTCGATTTTTATATGTGTTATACTTTATGGAATCAGTATAACATAATCGCGCCAGAATGAAAGCGTTTTAGCAAAATAATTAAAAAAATTACTTATCACTAATGATAAGCAATTTTTTATTTAGCATTTAGATTTAAATTACATTCATTTTAAACTCCCTCAGAGCTTTGAATATAACCTTCCTCCATCAACAATGCTTCAAGGTTTTGTTTAAGTTCTAACATTGTTCCTCTATTATCAATCACACGATCTGCCATTCGACGTTTCTTATCGATTGAAATCTGACTATAAACACGTGCTTTTGCTTCTTCTAGCGTTAAATCATTACGTTCCATTAATCGTTCTACTTGAATACTCTCAGAAGCATAGACTAACCATGTTTCATCTACAGTATCTTGAAGGTTATTTTCAAATAATAATGGAATATCCATAATCACATTAAATCCTTCATTTAAATAAGCTTCTTTTTGCTTTTCCATTAAAGTTCTCACGATAGGATGAATAATTTGGTTTAATTTTTCTCGCATTTTTTGATCGTTAAATACGATTTCACCGACGTATTTGCGATTCATTTCACCATTCTCATCTATCGCTTCATCGCCAAATACTTGGCGGACTTGTGCTAAACCTTCAGAACCTTTTTCTACCGCTTCTCTCGCTGCTACGTCTGCATCCACAATTTTAAAACCATGAATTGCAAGCAATTCAGATACAGTAGATTTTCCTGTTCCGATTCCGCCTGTTAAACCAATTACTTTTTGCATAATTTAATCTCCCTCGTTCAATATATTTATTTTTGACAATTTGGACAGAAGTGACTGTTTCTGCCGCCTATCACTTCTGTGTGAATTGGCCCGCCGCATACTGGACATGTTTTCTTTTTATAAACATTTAAATAATCTTGCATATGTCCAGTTTGACCATCTGCATGGCGATAATCAGAAATACTTGTGCCGCCTTGTTCAATACCAAGCGCAAGTACTTGAACCACTTCATCAAACACACGCTTTTGTTCGCGTTTCGTTAAGTCTTGTACTTTACGTTTGGGATGAATCCTCGCATTAAATAAAGCTTCACAAGCATAAATATTGCCACAACCTGCTATAACATGATGATCTAAGATCACTTGTTTAATCGGCTTATTCTGATATTTCGGCAATGCTAATTGTTTTTGATAGTGTGTATATGCATTATCATCAAATGGCTCTGGCGCCATCTTTTCAAATGTAGTATAAGCAGTGATATCATCTACATTTTTAATCTCGCCAAAGCGTCGAATATCAGAAAAAATTAATTGTTTGCCGTTGCCAAGTTTAAAATTGACGTGCCAATGTTTTTGATAATTCGGTACGTTAATATCCTTTAAATCATTAACGACAAAATAGCCGCCAGTCATACCTAAATGACTGACCAGCACTCTTTTATCTTCATCTTTTTCTAAATACAAAAGGATATACTTACTTCTGCGTTCCACACGTGTAATTTTATAGCCTTCTGTACGATTTTTAAACATAGATAAATCAATTTGTTTAATAATTGTGTCTCTGCCACTGGCTTTTCCATCAATGACTTTGTCTGAGAACAAGACATGTTCTATCGTTTGATTGAGCACAAAGGGCTCAATCCCTCTTTTAACATGTTCTACTTCTGGTAATTCAGGCAATTTTGGACCTTCTTTCTATTTTGCATCGTACCAAGTTGGACCATAATTAGTATCCACTTGTAAAGGTACGTTTAATTCAATGGCATTATCCATGATATCTTCAATAAATGCACTAAATGCCTCTACTTCCTCTTTTGGAAGTTCGAAAATCAGTTCATCGTGCACTTGCAGTAGTAAATGCGCATGGAAATCCGTTTCTTTAACCGCTTTGTCATAATTGACCATCGCTAATTTAATAATATCTGCAGCACTGCCTTGGATTGGTGTATTCATCGCCGTTCTTTCTGCGAAACTACGTTGGTTAAAGTTTCTACTTGTAATATCAGGTATATATCTGCGACGATGAAGCAACGTCTCTACATAGCCTTTTGCTTTCGCTTCTTTAACGATGTCGCTCATATATTGCTTAACACCTGGGAAGCTGTCTAAATAATCATCAATAAATTTTTTCGCTGCTTTTCTTGTAATCCCTAAACTTTGACTTAAACCATAGTCACTGATGCCATATACAATACCAAAGTTGACCGCTTTCGCTTGTCGACGCATCAAACTATCTACTTCATCCGCTTCTACATCAAATACTTTCATCGCCGTTGCTGTATGAATATCATGCCCTTCTCTGAAGGCTTTCATCATACTTTCATCTTGTGTAATATGTGCTAACACACGTAATTCAATTTGAGAATAGTCCGCTGATAAAATCACATTGTTCGCTTCAGCAGGTTTAAATGCTTTTCTGATGCGACGCCCTTCTTCTAAACGTACAGGAATATTCTGCAAGTTAGGATCAACAGATGATAGACGACCTGTTTGCGCAAGTGTTTGGTTAAAGTGTGTATGAATACGGTTATCCTCTTGAATTACTTTTTGTAATCCTTCTACATACGTAGATTGTAATTTCGATAACTGGCGATATTCTAAAATATCTTCAATAATAGGATGTTCACCTTGTAGTTGTTCTAAAACATCTACTGCAGTCGAATAGCCTGTTTTTGTTTTCTTAATCACAGGTAATTTGAGGTTTTCAAATAAAACTACACCCAGTTGTTTTGGGGAATTAATATTGAATTCTTCTCCCGCTGCTTCATGGATTCGTGCAATTAAAGTATCTAACTTACTTTGAATTTCTCTTTCCATTTCTTTAAGTGCTTCCATATCAGTATAGATACCCATTTCTTCCATTTGACCTAAAATACGAGCAAGCGGCAACTCTAGATCATTGAATAAATCTAATTGATTATATTCCTTCAAAGCATCAATCATCACTGGTGTACTCGCATCAATCGCATCTAAAATTGATGCTATATAAGGATTTAAGACGTTATCTTCAGGAATCTGTCTCTTTTTACCTTTGCCGAAGACATGTACCGCTTCAGATACATAATGTTGGCCATAATCCACGACAACTGAATGGACATCATCAATAGAACGAGATGGATTTAAAATATAGCTTGCTAACATAATATCAAACGTAATGTTTTTAATATCAATGTCTAAACGATGTGCTTCCGCGTACGTTTTCTTCGCATCATAAACATATTTCTCAGTTTGTTCATCTTCTAACCATTGAATGAGCTCAGAATTATTTTGAATTTCATCTGCATTTATCACTACGAAATGGTCTTCTGCTTTAAAGCCGAATTTCAAAATATCTGCAGTTAAATAGTCGCCTTCATCCACTTCAAAATGTATTGCTGCCTGTTTTAATTGATTGAAATCGATTTGACTGAAATCTGTTTCAATGTCATATGTTTTCTCTGATGTTGTTTCCACATCTGCATCAACATCGATTTGATTTAACATTTGTTTGAAGTCTAGTTCCTTGAACAATTCAATCTTTTGAGATTGATCCACATCTTCAGGCAGCTTTGTTTCTTCAAGTGTTACTTCGATAGGACTTTCTCGATTAATCGTCGCAAGTTGTTTACTCATCAATGCATCATCATGACCATTTTCAAGTTTTTCTTTTAATTTTTTACCTGAGACTTCATCTAAATGTTGATATAAGTTTTCAACAGTTTCAAATTGATTTAATAATTTGATTGCTGTCTTTTCACCAACGCCGGCAATACCAGGAATATTATCTGAGCTGTCTCCCATTAAGCCTTTCATGTCAATAATTTGTGAAGGTGTTAAACCGTTATACTTCTCCGCAATAAAATCAGGCGTATAGTGATCAACGTCTGTAACACCTTTCTTCGTATAATATATTGTGACATGTTCTGAAGCCAATTGGGTTAAATCGCGGTCACCTGTGACAATAATTGTTTCAAAACCTGCTTTATCTGCCGCTTTGCTTAATGTACCGATAATATCATCCGCTTCATAATTTTCTAATTCATAATGCTTAATATGATAAGCATCTAATAATTGTCGGATTAACGGAAATTGTTCGCTTAATTCTGGTGGCGTCTTTTGTCTGCCGCCTTTATAATCTTTGAATGTTTGATGTCTGAATGTTGTTTTCCCAGCATCAAATGCGACTAAGAAATGCGTCGGCTGCTCTTCTTTAATAATTTTTTCTAATAACATCGCAAATCCATAAGTGGCATTTGTATGAATGCCTGCACGATTCGTTAGTAGAGGCAATGCATAAAATGCTCGGAAACTTAAACTATTCCCATCAATTAACACTAATTTTTCCAAACTATAACCTCCAGAATTGATTTGTTTCTATTTTATCATATGTCACATACCCTCTCATAAAAATAGCGCCGGAATTCCTTCCAGCGCTTAAATTATGATAATTTAATTGATTTTGTTTTATTGTCGAAAAAGATCACTTTAAAAGTGGTACCGACACCCACTTGACTGTCGATTTGAATACGTCCGTGGTAAGCTTCAACAATGTGTTTTGTGATAGATAAACCTAGACCTGTGCCGCCTGAATCACGGCTTCTGGCTTTATCGACACGGTAAAAGCGCTCAAAGATATGTTTTTGATCTTCAGGAGCAATACCAATCCCAAAGTCTTCAACTTCTAACACACATTTTTCTCCCTCTTTATAAACACGTACATAAACTTTACTGTCTTGAGGAGAGTAATTAATCGCGTTGCTGACGATATTAACGACAACCTGCGCAATTTTTGAGGTTTGCGCATCAATAATCACATAATCTTCGATATCGGTTTCTAAAGAAATATTTTTCTTTTTACCATTTGTATATAACGTTTTTACAGTATTTCTTGTCACTTCAGATAAATCAACAGGTTCGATTTCAACTTCTTTTTGTTGCTCAATATGCGATAAGTCTAATAAATCTTCAACTAATGATTCAATACGATTGGACTCTTTCAAGATAATATTCAAGAATTCGTCCAATGTTGTTTCGTCATTTTTTGCCCCATCTATTAAAGTTTCCGCAAAGCCTTTGATTGAAGTGATTGGTGTTTTCAATTCATGAGAAACATTTGCGACGAATTCACGTCTTAAATTCTCTAACTTTTTCAAGCTAGTAATGTCATGCAGTACTACAACCATACCTTGCATACGTTTCTTCTTACGAGAAAGTATTGGTACACAAACCGTATCAAAGTAACGTTCATGCACATTGTTCAAGTAAACTTTAACCTGTTCGTTCATCGTTTTCTCAGTTTTAAAGGCATCTATAATTAAGGTATTGAGTTTGCCTTTAATGACACGATTATAATTTTGATTCACGACATTGGTTTCAGGATTGAACATTT
Organism: Staphylococcus simulans; assembly: GCF_047037175.1. Lineage (GTDB taxonomy): Bacteria > Bacillota > Bacilli > Staphylococcales > Staphylococcaceae > Staphylococcus > Staphylococcus simulans_C. Next base: position 827,013 of record NZ_CP178241.1, read on the forward strand.
CGTAATAAGCTGTATTCGCAATGACTATCTTACCGTATTTATCAATCATTAAGACAGAACTTGGAATATTCTCTAGTGTCGTTTTCAAACGATTCGATTGAATTTTTTGTTCGTTATACATTTTTTGTAAACGACGTGCCAATTCATTCGTTGTGACGAATAAATCTCTCGTTTCTTTGACATTACTTTCAGGTACTCTGATGTGATAATGCCCTTGTGCCAAGAGTTTCGTCGCGTATGTCACATCATTGATAGGTCTGATATACGTACGGTTAATGTTTCTAACGATTAAAAAGACTAAAGCGATTATGAATAATCCAATAATCGTAATATATTTCCAAGCTTCAAATTGAAGTTGTATGATTTCATTATCGTACCCAGTAATAATAATGAAATGATCATTGCTTATAAATTTGTAAGTATATCTTTGATGATCTTTATGCGTATCATAAAGTAGATTTGATGGATTTCCGACGACATTGATGTTTGGATTTGCGGGTACTTTGTGATCTGATTTAAATAATGTTTTACCTCCATCATTACTATGTATGGAAATTGTAAAATTATTTAAGTGTGCGTATTCTTTTAGAGACGCTTCATGATGTGCTTTGTATGTCTCATTAATACGCTCTGCATCATGCCTTAGATTCTCCGCATCTCTTGATGAGATTGTGGTATATATCGCATGATTGATCAATAAACCTAGCGCAACGAGACAAGAGATAATTAAAACGGCTAACGTCAGCAGTAATCTTGTGTAGAACTTCAATTTGCAGATTTAGGTCTTTCTAGTTTATAGCCTAATCCACGAACCGTTTTAATTAGTTTCGGCTGCTTAGGGTTCTCCTCTAATTTATCTCTTAAATGACTGATATGCACATCCACAATTCTAGAATCACCTGTAAACTCATAATTCCAAACAGAGTTCAACATATGTTCACGTGTAATCACACGGCCTTGGCGTTCAATTAAATAAAGAAGCAACTCAAATTCTTTAGGGGTTAATTCTAACAGTTCATTATTTTTATAGACTTCAAAGTACTCAGGTCTAATTTTAATAGAACCGATAACCACATCTTCACTGTCTGTTTCTTCTTCTTTTTGACTTTGGACTTGTTTAGATCTACGTAGAATCGCTTTAACGCGTGCAACAACTTCTCTCGGAGAGAATGGTTTCGTCATATAATCATCTGCACCTAATTCTAAGCCTAATACGCGATCAAACTCATCATCTTTGGCAGTCAACATTAAAATAGGAACAAGATTTCGATCTGAACGAATCGTTTTACAAACTTCAATACCATCCAACTTTGGCAGCATTACATCTAATACCACTAAATCTGGTTGTACGGCATTCAATTTTTGAAGTGCTTCTTCACCATCATAAGCAACTTCTACTAAATAACCCGCTGTTTCTAAATTATACTTCAGCAAAGTTACAATTGATTGTTCATCATCGACTACTAAAATTTTTTGTGACATCGTGTTACCCCCTGTGTATTTTTCATCTTAATTATAACTTATATTTTCAAAAAGATAACATAGTACGAAACATCTTTACATAAACTTAACATACGCTTAATAACCTATAAAAGCAAAAAAATAAAGCTATACCACCCTTTTAGAGAGCGGTATAGCTTGAAACAGATTGATGCTTATAGGTTTTTGATTAATTCATCAGCAAACTCAGAAGTTTTCACTTCTTTCGCACCATCCATCATACGTGCGAAGTCATACGTTACAACTTTAGATGCAATTGTTTTTTCAATTGAATCTGTGATTAAGTCAGCAGCTTCTTGCCAACCTAAGTGTTCTAACATTAATACTGCACTTAATAATTCTGATGAAGGGTTCACTTTATCTTGGTCTGCATATTTAGGTGCAGTACCGTGCGTTGCTTCGAAAATCGCATGGCCAGTATCATAGTTGATGTTTGCACCAGGTGCAATACCGATACCGCCAACTTGTGCTGCTAATGCGTCAGAAATGTAGTCACCATTTAAGTTCATAGTTGCTACAACGTCGTATTCAGCAGGACGTGTTAAGATTTGTTGTAAGAAGATATCCGCAATTGAGTCTTTGATGATGATTTTACCATCAGCCACTGCTTGATCTTGGATTTTATCTGCTTCTTCTTTACCTTTTTCTTCTACTAAGCGATCATGTTGTTGCCAAGTGAAGACTTTATCGCCGAATTCACTTTCAGCTAAATCATAACCCCATTGTTTGAATGCACCTTCAGTAAATTTCATAATATTACCTTTGTGCACTAATGTTACTGATTTACGATTGTTATCAATCGCATATTGGATAGCTGAGCGTACTAAACGTTCAGTACCTTCTTTAGAGACAGGTTTTACACCGATACCAGAAGTTTCTGGGAAGCGGATATTTTTAGCACCCATTTCATCTTGTAAGAAATCAATTAATTTCTTAGCTTCAGGTGTACCTTCTTTAAATTCGATACCTGCATAAATGTCTTCAGTGTTTTCACGGAAGATAACCATGTCAGTGTCTTCAGGACGTTTAACAGGAGATGGAACACCTTTGAACCAACGTACTGGACGTAAGCAAGCATATAAGTCTAATGTTTGACGTAATGCTACGTTTAATGAACGGATACCGCCACCGATTGGTGTAGTTAAAGGTCCTTTGATTGCGATTAAATATTCTTCAATCGTATCTAAAGTTTCTTGTGGTAACCATTCGCCAGTTTCATCATATGCTTTTTGACCAGCTAAGATTTCTTTCCATTCGATTTTTTTCTCACCGTTGTATGCTTTTTCAACCGCTGCATCTAATACACGGCTTGCTGCTCTCCAAATGTCTGGTCCAATACCATCACCGATGATAAATGGAATAATAGGATTGTTTGGTACTAATAAACCGTCTTCTTGTTTAACAATTTTTTCTGGTGCCATTCTAAATTCCTCCGTTAATATAAATTTTGTGCTGTATGATTCAAGAATGTCGCTGTTAAAATCTAGCGCTCTTCAATCGGTAAATATTTACGATTTGTTTCACCGATATATCGCGCACGTGGTCTCATAATACGATTATCTCTATATTGCTCGAAAATGTGTGCTAACCAACCTGCAGAACGACTCACTGCGAAGATTGGAGTAAATAAATCATGCGGAATGTTCATGCTGTGATAAACAGTGGCACTATAAAAGTCTACGTTAGCGATGATTCCTGTACGTTCTTTCATTAAGTCTTCAATCGCTACTGAGATATCATAGAGATGTTTTTGGCCTGTTTCATCCGTAATTTTTTTACTCATAGTTTTTAAATATTTTGCACGTGGATCTCCGTTTTTATAAACACGGTGTCCAAAGCCCATAACTTTCTCTTTGTTTTTCAATTTATTATCAATATATGGTTCAACTTCATCCACTGAATGAATTTCAGATAACATGTTCATAACACGTTCGTTTGCACCGCCATGTAGAGGTCCTTTTAATGAACCTACTGCCGCAACAATACCTGAATACATATCTGATAAAGATGATACTGCACAACGTGCTGTGAATGCTGATGCATTTAATTCATGGTCTGCATGCAATACCAATGCTTTGTTAAATGCTTCAACTTCAATGTCAGTTGGTTCTTCACCGCGTAACATATAAAGGAAGTTTGCCGCATAGTTTAAACCTTTCTTAGGATAAACCGGCTCTTTACCTTGTCTTACACGTTCAAATGACGCCACAAGTGATGCCATTTTAGCTTGAATTCTGATTGCGCGTTCTAATTTTTCTTCATCAGTCTCTGTTTCAGCATTATCATCAAAGTGTGCAATGTATGATACTGATGTTCTTAATGCTGTCATTGGATGAACATCATCTGTCGCATAATCTTCGAAATGCTCATAGACTTTTTGATCTAACTTCGCATATTCGTATAATTTCTCTTGCAACTTATCCAATTCGTCTTGCGTTGGTAGTCTATAGTTCCATAATAAAAATACTACTTCTTCAAATAATGCGTTTTCTGCTAAATCATCGATGTCGTAACCAGCATATGTCAGTTGGCTATCGATAATTGAGCTTACCTTAGTTTCAGCTGCAATTACCCCTTCTAAACCTTTATGCAATTCTGCCATATTAATTTCCCCTTTTCTATAACAAATTGAAATGGCTTTCATTTAGTATTATATCCAATATATACCCATTTGTGAACAATTTCGAAACTTTACATAAAGCGGTTCCAATGTTCTAACAGCTAAAACAACCTGTTTTGACCACATCTCATTGCTTTTATAGGTATTATATTACATTTTTATAGTTTTAAGTAACGAAAACCCCTGTAAATCTGCCGATTATTTCTAATTAATTATCATTCTTCATAACTTTTATTCATTGATAATTGCATGAAAATTCCCAATATTTACAAAAACCATTTGTCATATTCTATGGATATGTGCATAATATTAATAAGGTGCAAAAAGGGAGTTGAATTAATTTATGGCAAACAATTTACAAAGAGAGTTAAGCAATCGACACATACAGTTAATCGCGATTGGCGGCGCGATTGGTACTGGATTGTTCTTAGGGGCAGGACAAACGATTGCAATGACAGGACCTTCCATACTACTAACCTACATCATTATCGGTTTGATGTTGTTTATGTTTATGAGAGGTTTAGGGGAAATCTTAATTTCAAACACTAATTTTAAATCATTCGCAGATGTTACGAATGAATATATCGGGCCTTTCGCAGGCTTTGTGACAGGTTGGACATATTGGTTATGTTGGATCATCACAGGAATGGCAGAAGTGACAGCCGTCGCAAAATATGTCAGCTTCTGGTGGCCAGCAATTCCTAACTGGGTCAGCGCACTTGTCTGTGTACTTGTGTTAATGGCATTTAACTTATTAAGTGCAAAGATTTTCGGTGAATTAGAATTCTGGTTTGCGATTATCAAAGTTACAACAATCATTGTTTTAATCGTTGTTGGTTTAGGCATGATTTTTATGGCTTATCAAACTAAATTCGGTCATGCCAGCTTCACACACTTATATAATCACGGAATCTTCCCTAAAGGGGTATCAGGCTTCTTCATGTCATTCCAAATGGCACTCTTCTCATTCGTAGGGATTGAGTTAATAGGTGTAACAGCTGGAGAAACCAAAGATCCTGAAAAGACAATTCCAAAAGCGATTAATAGTGTACCTGTACGTATCCTTCTATTCTATGTGGGATCACTTGCAGTGATTATGTCAATTATTCCTTGGTACAAAGTAGATCCATCTGACAGTCCGTTCGTAAGATTGTTCGCATTAGTCGGAATACCATTCGCAGCAGGTATCATCAACTTCGTAGTTCTGACAGCTGCTGCATCATCATGTAACAGTGGTATTTTCTCAAATAGCCGTATGTTATTCGGTTTATCTAGACAAGAACAAGCACCACCTATTTTCAACAAAACAAATAAACACGGTGTACCGCACATCGCAATCTTTGTTTCATGTGCATTGTTACTTGTCGCAGCATTATTAAACTATATCTTCCCAGATGCAACATTAGTATTCACATATGTAACAACAATATCAACCGTATTATTCTTAGTCGTTTGGGCATTAATTATCGTTGCTTATATTAACTATCAAAAACGTAATCCTCAAGCACATAAGAATTCAATTTATAAATTACATGGTGGACGTTTCTCAGGATACTTAATTCTAATCTTTTTCGTTTTTGTATTCGCCTTATTATTCGTCAACCCAGTAACAAGAACTGCAGTATTTTTATCTCCAATCTGGTTTATCTTACTAGGTTTCATGTACTGGAGATACACTCAACAACTTAAGAAACATCACTCATAAAATATATTAAATTGTGCACCCTATCTTTATGCGTTTACTCATTTTTAGAGTAAGCGCATTTTCTTTTGCTATCTACATCGCATATAACGCTTTTACAAGGCTATTGGCGCGCAAATTGTCTTGAGCCTATAAAATTTAACCTCACCTCTTTCATCGCGCTAAATAGTGCTTAAAACAGGAAATAACGAGATGCAACTTTAATACATTACTTTAGAGTGTATTTTTCTAGATCTGCATACAAAAAAACTGCCTGCTCCAAAGGAACAGACAGCTTGTATATTCAATATTTAATGTTTTTGTTCTATCAATTATAGGACGTTTGCATAACCGTCATAGACACGGCCAGTGTTTGCATCTACTGTGATTGTTACATCATCAGCGATTAATTTAGTTGCGTTTTTAGCACCAACAATTGTTGGAATGCCTTGTTCTAAACCGATAATTGCACTTGGTGAAGTGATACCAGCTTCTTCAGCAACTAAACCAGCAGCTTGTTCTACATATGGTACAAATGTTTCATCTGTAGAATGTGTAACGATGATTGAGTCTGAAAGATCTCTGCCTTCTAATTCAGATGCTTCGTTTACCACGATTGCATTACCTACTACTGAATTACGTCCAACACCTTGACCTTTAACAAGTTCATCGCCAACTAAGTGTAATTTCATCATGTTAGTTGTACCTTTTTCACCAGTTGGTACACCAGCAGTGATGATTAATAAGTCACCATTTTGAACGCGTCCAGTTTCGATAGCTGTTGCTACTGCATTGTTAAGTAATGCGTCAGTAGTTTTGCGTCCTTTTTTAACGACTGGGAATACGCCCCATACTAATGCTAATTGACGAGCTGTTTCTGGGTTTGGTGTAACAGCGATAATGTCTGAATGTGGACGGAATTTAGAGATAGTTCTTGCAGTTGAACCACTTTCAGTTGCAGCTACGATTGCTTTAACTTTTAAGTTTAATGCAGTGTGTGCTACAGAAACACCGATTGCGTTAACTAAGTTAGTTTCTTCTAATTTAGTACGGTCGTTCAATAATTTTTTGTAGTTTTGAGCTGCTTCTGCTGCAACGGCAATATTTCTCATTGCTTTAACAGCTTCTTCTGGATATAAACCAGCAGCAGTTTCACCAGATAACATAACTGCGTCTGTACCATCATAGATAGCGTTCGCTACGTCACTTGCTTCGGCTCTTGTTGCACGTGGGTTACGTTGCATTGAGTCTAACATTTGAGTTGCAGTGATAACTGGTTTACCTAATTTATTACATTGTCTGATAAGGTCTTTTTGGATAACTGGTACATTTTCAGGTGGAATTTCAACACCCATGTCACCACGTGCTACCATTAAACCGTCAGAAACTTCAAGGATTTCTTTAATATTGTCGATACCTTCTTGGTTTTCGATTTTAGGAAGAATTTGAATGTTTGTGCTGCGTTCTTCTTCTAAAATTTTACGGATATCTAATACGTCACTTGGGCGACGTACAAAGCTTGCTGCGATTAAATCGATGTTTTGATCAATACCGAAGCGGATATCATCAGCATCTTTATCAGTAATACCAGGTAAGTTAACTTTAACGTTTGGTAAGTTTACACCTTTTTTGTTTTTAATTTCACCTGAGTTGAGGATTTCACATAAAACTTCGCCTTTATCTTTATTGATTTCTTTAACTTCTAATTCTACTAAACCATCGTCTAATAAAATGTAAGAACCAATTTCAATGTCGTTGATTAAATCTGAATAAGTTACAGAAAATTTATCAGCTGTACCTAAAACTTCTTCCATGCTTACGATAACTTCTTTACCTTTTTCTAAGAAAATCACACCATCTTTCATGTTGTGTGTTCTGATTTCAGGTCCTTTTGTATCAAGCATGATCGCAATCGTTTTGTCTAAACGTTGTGCTACTTCTCTGATACGGTCAATACGAACTTTATGTTCCGCGTGGTCACCGTGTGAGAAGTTCAAACGGGCAACGTTCATGCCGGCGTTCATTAATTTTTCTAACATTTCTTCAGATTCTGATGCAGGTCCAATCGTACAAACGATTTTAGTTTTTCTCATTATAAAAGCCTCCTAAAAATTTCACTAAGTCTATCATTAAATTGATAATTCTTGTGCTAACTCATACATATTAAAATTAAACTTACTACCTTTATTACCGAAGATTTCATCAAATGGTGTTTGAGTTAATTCATTTTGTTTAATGCCAACTCCCAATGCTGTTTTACCTTCAAGTAGTAATTCTACGGCATGACCGCCAAGTCTTGATGCCAACACTCTGTCTTGTCCAGTCGGGCTGCCGCCACGTTGGATATGACCAAGTACAGATACGCGTCCATCCACATGGATGTATTTTGCTAATTCATCTGCACATTCTTGTCCTGACATGACACCTTCAGCTACGATGACGATAGAATGTTTTTTACCTCTTTTAATACCGGCTTCTATTTTTTCTGCGATATCTTTAATATCTGTTTTTTCTTCTGGAACAAGGATTGTTTCTGCACCGACAGCTAAACCAGCCCACAATGCAAGGTCACCACAATCACGACCCATAACTTCGATAATAAATGTTCTGGCATGACTTGATGCAGTGTCTCTAATTTTATCGACAGAATCAATAATTGTATTGAGTGCTGTGTCAAAACCAATTGTGAAGTCTGTACCTGGAATATCATTATCGATAGTTCCCGGAATACCGATTGTTTGAATTTCTGGACATTCTTCACTGATACGTTGTGCACCACGATAACTGCCGTCACCGCCGATTACAACTAATCCATCAATACCATGACTTCTTAAGTTTTCAATTGCTTTCGCACGTACTTCTTTGTCCTTGAATTCTGGGCAACGTGCAGAGTAAAGGAATGTACCGCCGCGTTGAATTGTATCTCCCACTGATCCTAATTCAAGCTTTTTAAGATCATCATTTATCAATCCGAGATAGCCTTGGTACACACCGTAAACTTCAATCCCATTATAAATGGCAGTACGCACAACTGCTCGAACAGCAGCGTTCATTCCCGGAGCGTCTCCACCACTTGTCAAAACTGCAATTTTTTTCATGACAACTGACCTTCCTAACTTGTATGATTTACATTAAAAATACCATAAAATAGCGTGGTTATCCATAAAAATACCATGCAATCCATAATGTAAACGTTTTATATTTCTATTTTCGAAATATAGCCACACTTTTTATTTAATATGGATACAATACGCATATTTTTACAGTATGATTCTTACAATTTCTGATATTTTTAATCATCACAATTAGCGTAACACTCTAATACAAAATGAAAAGGATTCTACACTCTTCCCTAAAATAGAAGTATAGAATCCTTTTCCCTAATTATTCTTTATATTCACCCATTTGGCGGAATTTTTCAAAACGATCATCCGCTAATGCTTGTCCATCTAATTTTTTCAACGCTTCTAAGTGAGAAACAAACGCTTTTTTAATACTGCTCGCTTGTTGTTCAACATCTTTATGTGCGCCGCCAAGTGGTTCAGTAATTACTTCATCAATCACACCTAATTCTTTTAAATCAGGTGCAGTAATTTTCATTGTTTCAGCCGCAATTTTAGAAAGATTGCTGTCTTTCCATAATAGTGCTGCAGCACCTTCTGGTGAAATAACAGAGTACGTACTATTTTCAAGCATTAATACTCTATTCGCGATACCGATACCTAAAGCACCGCCGCTTCCGCCTTCCCCAATTACCAATGTGATAACAGGTACTTTCAAACTAGACATTTCAATCAAGTTTCTCGCAATTGATTCACTTTGTCCGCGTTCTTCAGCGGATTTACCTGGATAGGCACCTTTTGTGTCAATGAAAGTAAAGATTGGTCGATTGAATTTTTCTGCTTGTTTCATTAAACGCAGCGCTTTACGATATCCTTCAGGATGCGCCATACCGAAATTACGATAAATATTATCTTTCGTGTCTTTACCACGTTGCTGTCCAACGACAGTGACTGGTTGACCGTTTAAATAACCAATTCCACCTATCATTGCTGGATCATCTCTGAAATTTCTATCCCCATGTAATTCCATAAAGTCATCAAAAATATATGAAATATAATCTAGTGTTGTAGGTCTTTCTTGCAATCTTGCTAATTGAACACGATCCCAAGGTTTAAGATGCTTGTAAATTTTTTCAGTTTCACGCTCAAGAGAAGCCTCTAACATGTCAATTTCTTCTTGCAAATCCACATCATTTTTCTCTTGTGATTCTTTCAAAGCATCTATTTTATTTTTAATATCAAATAACGGCTTTTCAAAATCAAGCATCTTTATTCACCTCTTGTCCTGTATGCATTTTCAATATTTGACTTAAAGTAGCTCTCATATCTTTACGATGCACTACTTTGTCTAATTGACCGTGTTCTAATAAGAATTCCGCAGTTTGGAAATCATCTGGCAATTTTTCGTTAATTGTTTGTTCGATGACACGACGTCCCGCAAATCCGATTAAAGCACGTGGTTCTGATAAGTTAATATCACCTACTGACGCAAAGCTGGCAGAAACGCCGCCTGTTGTTGGATGCGTCATATAAGAAATATATAATAAGCCGGCATCAGAATGACGTTTTAATGAAACGCTTGTTTTACCCATTTGCATTAATGAAATAATCCCCTCTTGCATTCTGGCACCGCCACTTGCAGAAAATAGGATAAATGGCAAACGCTGTTCAGTACAATAATCAATAATACGGCAAATTTTTTCGCCGACTACAGAACCCATACTCCCCATTCTGAAACGTGAATCCATCACTGCAACACCGTATTTTGTACCATCTAATTCGGCTGTTCCAGTTACCACAGCTTCATTTAAGTCAGTTTTGCTTTGATCTTTTTGAATTTTTTCTTCGTAACCAGGAAAGTCTAAAGGATTGGCAGATGTCATTCCTTTATCAAACTCTTTAAATGTTCCCTCATCTGAAATCGCTTCAATACGTTTATATGCAGTCAATGATAAGTGATGATCGCAATTGAAACATACATTGAGGTTTTCAGAAAGTTCTTTCGTATACATGATTTTCTTACATTTTGGACATTTAGTCATGATACCTGATGGAACGTCATTCTGTTTTGAATCTTGGACAGTTACATATTTTTTCTTTTTACTGCCGCGATTGAAAAAATCTTTAAACATTGGTCAACCTCCACATCACTATTATGTTGATTTATAAACATAACAGCACTTTGTAAAAATAAACTATTTAATATCAGTTAATCTCATCGTTTTATTGTATATTTCATCTGGGTCAACTTCAACCCTAGCAACTCCAGATTCCATAGCTGCTTTCGCTACATTGCGTGCAACCGATGGTGCTACACGCTTGTCAAAAGGTGCTGGAATACAGTATTCCGGTGATAATTCGTCCGGTTCAATTAAATTTGCGATAGCTTGTACAGCTGCTTGTTTCATTTTCTCATTGATATGTGTAGCACGTACATCTAAAGCCCCTCTGAAAATACCTGGGAAAGCTAATACGTTATTGATTTGGTTCGGATAATCTGAACGTCCAGTTCCCACAACTTTTGCCCCTGCTGCTTTGGCATCATCCGGATTGATTTCTGGATTAGGATTTGCCATCGCAAAAATAATACTATCTTTATTCATTGATTTTACCATATCTTGTGATAATGCATTAGCAACAGATACACCGATAAAGACATCAGCACCTTGAATTACATCTGCTAATTTTCCATCTTCTTTATCTTTATTTGTCCATTCAGCTACAAATTCTTTCGTTTCATTCATGCCATGCGGACGGCCTTTATAAATTGCACCTTTTGAATCGCACATGATCATATTACGCACACCATAAGAATATAATAATTTAACAATGGCAATACCTGCAGCACCTGCACCATTCAAAACAACTTTGATATCAGACAATGATTTCTCAGTAATTCTTAACGCATTAATCAATCCAGCCATTGTCACGATTGCTGTCCCGTGCTGGTCATCATGAAAGACTGGAATTTTTGTCTCTTTCTTTAAACGATTTTCAATTTCAAAACAGCGCGGTGCAGAAATATCTTCTAAGTTGATACCACCATAGTTCGGTTCAAGCAATTTAACTGTTTTGATAATTTCTTCTGTATCTGTCGTGTCTAAAGCTATTGGTACACCGCTGACGCCAGCAAAACTTTTGAATAAGACTGCCTTACCTTCCATCACAGGAATACTGGCTTCAGGTCCAATATTACCCAAGCCTAACACTGCAGTGCCATCTGTCACTACTGCGACAGTATTGCCTTTTGATGTATAATCATAAACCTTGCGAGGATCCTCATAGATCTCTTTACAGGGTTCTGCTACACCAGGAGAATAAGCTAAGCTTAATTCTTCTTTATTTGTAACTTTCACTTTAGGTGTAACATCAAATTTACCTTGATTTCTTTTATGCATTTCTAAAGCATCGTCTCTTAATGACAAACCAATCGCTCCTTCATTTTGAATCATTTATCGAAATAAATTCACTTTTTCTATGTTAAAACTATTACTTAGTTGATCCATTATATTTACTGAAAATTTACAAATAAACTTTCATTTTTAGTACTACTCTGAATTTTATGTACTGATTATAACACAGATAATACTGTTTCACTGATTCTCATGTGTCAAATTATTAATTTCCTTAATTTTGTCAACGAATCGCTTAAAAATTTTAAAAGTCTGCAATCAATGTGAAGCATTGTCACAGACTTTTACGTTACATTAAACGAATATTTTCAGGTGCGATTTGTTGCACTAATCTTTCTATTGTCTCAATATCACGTTCAATTCTTCCAACTTGTCTCATTTGATTCGATTTTTCATCATAATAATAAATAGGAAGTTGTTGATGCGTTTCTGATGTTTCTCTATCAAACTGAAGTGTTTCGACATCTATTTTTCTCAAAATAATTCTTGTTGCTTGTTCAAATACCAATTTTTCATAAGCTTCTAATGTTTGGATTTCATTAATAATCAGCTGCTGCTTTTGATTACGGTTTTCAAATTTACCTTTTACAATAAACGGTTTTTCTTCTAACAATAAGGTTTCATAACGTTGGAATGCATCAGGGAAAAGAACACTATCTAACGTATTTGCGCCATCGTTCAAAGTCGCAAATGCCATGGGTTGTCCTTTTTTCGTACGAATACGTCTAAGTGTATCCATTTGTACTAATACTGGTTGATTATTCTTGGCATTATTCAACTTAAAGATGCTTAAAAACTGCTTCGCTTCAAACAATTTTTCTATCGGGTGTTTTGTGATATAAAATCCTAAGTATTCTTTTTCAAAATTGCTTAAAGCTAAATCAGGCAGTTCTTCTTTTTGTTGGTACTCTAACTTAGGTGTAACAAAATCAAAAATCAATTCATCTTGTTCAACCTGATTAGAAGAATCTAATACTTCATCTAACGTGCCAAGTAACGTTGCACGTGTTTCACCAAATTGGTCAAAGGCTCCAACTAAGATAAGTGCTTCTAATAATTTACGTGTTTTCACCCTTTTAGATAATCGTCTCGTAAAATCAAAGAAGTCTTTATAGCGTCCGTTTTGATAACGTTCATCTACGATAGATTTAACACTTTGATACCCCACACCTTTGATGGTACCTAAAGATAAATAAATCCCTTGTTCAGCAGCTTTATAATACCAATGACTTTCATTGATGTCTGGCGGCAAAATCTTCAAATTCATAGTTTTTGCCTCAGCAATCATTTGTTCTGTCTTTTTCTCGCTGCCAATCACATTCGTTAAGATATTCGCATAAAAGTAATTCGTATAATGTACTTTTAAGTAAGCCATCGTATATGCTACTTTCGAATAACTCACCGCATGCGCACGTGGGAAACCATAATCAGCGAACTTAAGAATTAAGTCAAAAATCTGTTTGCTTAATTGTTCAGAGTAACCATTTCGGCTCGCACCTTCGATAAAGTGTTGACGTTCATTTTCTAAAACAGCACGATTCTTTTTACTCATTGCACGACGTAGAATATCCGCTTCACCATAACTAAATCCTGCGAATTTGCTGGCTATCTGCATGATTTGTTCTTGATAAATAATAACGCCATATGTCGATTTTAAAATCGGTGCTAAATCTGGATGCAAATAAGCAACTCTGGATGGATCGTGGCGTCGTGCAATGTACGTTGGAATTTCTTCCATCGGCCCTGGACGATATAATGACGTCATAGCAACAATATCTTCAAAATGTTGAGGTTGTAAACGTCTTAGCGCATCTCTAACGCCGTCAGATTCTAATTGGAATAGACCGGTTGTTTCACCGAGTGACAACATTTTAAATACTTTTTCATCATCAAAAGGAATTGCTTCGATATCTATGTCGATATTTAAATCTCGCTTCACCTGTTTAATAATTTGATGAATGATAGATAAGTTTCTAATGCCTAAAAAGTCAATTTTCAATAACCCGAGTCTTTCATCTTCGGTCATCGTCCATTGTGTCAATAAACCTGTGTCACCCATTAACAACGGTACATATTGATAGAGCGGACGTTCATTAATAATAATCCCTGCCGCATGCGTAGATGTATGTCTTGGTAAGCCTTCTAATTTCTTACACAAGTCAAACCACATTTCATGTCTGTGATTACGTTGCACAAAACTTTGAAATGCTTCAGTTGCATTAGCTTCATCCAAAGTTACACCTGGCTTAGAGGGAATTAATCGAGAAATTTCACTTAATGTCTTTTCGTCAAATCCCATAATACGACCAACATCTCTAGCGACTGCTTTCGCTTGTAGATGACCAAACGTGACGATACCTGAAACATGGTAATCCCCATATTTTTGTTGGACATATTCAATCACACGTTCACGCTGTGTATCCTCAAAGTCGATATCAATATCAGGCATTGTCACACGCTCTGGATTTAAGAATCTTTCAAATAATAAGTTGTTCTTGATTGGATCAATGGTAGTAATATTCAATAAATAACTAATTAAAGACCCTGCAGAAGATCCACGACCAGGCCCCACCATAATGTCCTCTGTTTTCGCATAATGAATCAGATCACTAACAATAAGGAAATAATCTTCATATCCCATTTTTGTGATGACGCTAAACTCATAATCTAAACGTTCGCGGTATTGTTTATTATCTAAATGCATGCGTTTAATAGCGTTATCAAGCAATTGATATAGATAATCTTTCGAAGTAATACCATCAGGCGTATCATACTGAGGTAATAAAGACTGATGATAATCAATCGTGATATTACATTGTTCTGCTAAAGTGTTTGTATTATCAATGATTTCTTGCGGTAAGCCAAAGCGTTCTATATCTGCTTGACTATATAAATGCGCATGTTGTTCACTGCCTGTATTGACTAAATCTAAGGCTTGATTATGCTTTATCGCCTGTAACGCACTGACAGTATCCGCATCGTTTTCATCCAGATATTTTGCCTCTTGCATCCATACTTGATTTAAATCGAGATGTTCTGCTGCTGTACTGCTTAAATGATCTAAATAAACGTCAGGATGTTCACTAAACATTTCTGCTAAATTCATTTGTTCAGCATTTACACGCTTAAAAATAATGACTAAATCATTTTGATAATGTTTTAGCCATTCAGTAGAAATCGTTTGTTTATCTTGAATTTTAATTGCTGAAGAAAGTTGATACAACGCACTCAAGCCTTGATTATTTTTAGCTAATACAATAGTCTCTATTTCCGATAAACCATCACTTAAATCTACGGTCATACCGATAATCGGTTTGATGCCCGCTTGTCGGCATGCATCATAAAATTGAGGGACTGCATACATAACATTTCTATCCGTCAACGCCAGCGCTTGATAACCTTCTTTAACTGCCTTTTGAACAATATCAGAAACACGCAGACTGGATTCTAATAAATCATATGCGGTATGGATATTTAGATGTGCTTTCATGACTTGAGTCCCTCCTTTTCAAATATTATAATTGTTCGTCAACTAACTTTTGATTCAATGCATCTGCTAAACGATCAAATTCTTCCCAACTATACACAGTTACACCAGAAGCGTTCGGATGTCCGCCCCCGCCGAATTGTTGTGCAATATCATTAATCACTAATTTTTTAGAACGCACACGACAACGGATATCTTCACCTTCATCTACAGCGAAGACCCATACTTTCAATCCTCTTAAATCAGCTATAGTATTAACAAATTGAGAAGCTTCATTTGGTTTAAGTCCAAATTGTTTTAATACTTCTTGCGTAATTTGGACTTTTGCGAAGCCATGGTCGTTCATTTCAAAGTTTTGAAGCACATAACCTTGGAATGGCATTAATTTAGGGTCTTTTTCAGCCATTTTATTTAATTCTGCAGTATGGTCAAATGGATAAGTTAATAGTTGTGCTGCAACTTCCATTGTGTGCACACTTGTATTACTGAATAAGAATCGGCCTGTATCTCCAACAATACCTAAATACAATAGACGTGCCGTTGCTTCATTGATGATAGATGTATCATTGAAATGTGAAATGATATCAAAAATAATTTCACTTGTTGATGAAGCCTCTGTATTAACATAATTTAATTCACCATATTGATCCAACGCTGGATGATGGTCTATTTTAATTAAACCTTTGCCTGATGCATAGCGTTGATCATCTATACGTGGTGCATTCGCTGTATCACATACAATGACTAATGCTTCTTTATATGTGTCGTCACTTACCGCATCAAAGGTACCCATGAAATCTAAAGAAGGTTCACTTTCTCCTACAGCATAAATTTGTTTGTCCGGAAATTTTAATTGTAAATAAGATTTTAAACCTAATTGAGAGCCATAGGCATCTGGGTCTGGTCGCACATGGCGATGGATAATAATTATATCTTCTTGTTCTATACGGTTCATAATTTCATTAAATGTATTCATGTCAATCTCCTTCATTCTTAGTTGATGTCGTCTATTAGCTTTCCAGCATTTGACAAATAATCAATGCTTTTGCGACATCTTGATTACCTTCACGCATGCTGACTTCAATTTTCGCAAAATGTCGTCCAACATCAAGCATGTCATAAATAATTTCCAGTTCAGTTTCGATTGAAACAGTCTTCATATAAATAATACTTAAACTTTCAATCATCACTTCTTGTTTTTTAATTTGGCGCATCTTATAACGAATGGTTTCTTCGATAATTGCGACAAAAGCACCTTTACTCAACGTCCCATATTGACTCGTCAATTGTGGTGCAACATCTACAGTAATCTTATCTTTATGAATGGAAATGTACTTGCCGACTTGATCGTTAATTGTTTCACCAACTTGCGGTTGACGTCCTAACAGCTGCATTGCTCGCAGAACATCTTCACGCGAAACAACACCAAGCAATTTCTTATTAAGCGTCGTGACCGGCAACAGCTCAATTCCTTCCCAAATCATCATATGTGCGCATGTCGCAACGGTTGTCGATACTTGAACATCTAAAACCGGTTTAGTCATTACTTTATATAGATATTCTTCTGAATCTTTCGCAATAATATCTTTGCTTGTTACGATACCCACTAATTTAAAGTCATCATCGACAACTGGAAATCTTGAATGTCCTGTAATTTGTGATCGTCTTTTAACATCAGCAACCGTCATATTTTCTTTTAATACCGTTTCTTCAGTGACAGGTTTAACAATGTCTTCAACAATTAGAATTTCTTTACGAATAATCTGATTATACATCGCACGGTTAATCATATTTGCGACTAAATAGGAATCATAGTTTGAAGATAGAATCGGCAAATCATGTTGATCCGCATAGCGTTTGATTTCAGGTGTTGTGTTGAAACCACCAGTAATTAATACAGCACTGCCATGTCTTAATGCTTCTAACTGCACATCTGTTCTATTACCTACAATCAATAATGTATGTTTCGTTAGATACTTTACGACATTTTCTAATTTCATGGCTCCAATCGCAAATTTAGTCAATGTATTATGCAAGCCATTACGCCCTGCGAGTACTTGACCATCAATAATTTTGACAATCTCACCGAATGTTAATTGTTCAATCTGTTCTCTTGTCTTCTTTTCTATTCTCACAGTCCCGACCCGATCGATGGTTGCGACCAGTCCGAGTTGTTCAGCATCTTTAATTGCACGGTAAGCTGTTCCTTCAGATACCTCTAAATCTTTCGCTATTTTGCGGACAGATATTTTTTGACCCACAGCGAGTGATTCAATGTGTGCAAGAATCTGTTCATGTTTTGTCATTACTTACTTCCCTCATTCTCTGCTTACTCTTCTTATTAATTATAACTTGATTCAGACTAAAAATCGAAGCTAACCTCTCTTGAATTTTAACATGTTATAAGCAGAGTACCTAACTCAACTGTTGCTGTTTTGAAATTTAAACACAGTTTATTTATTTGAGCATAAATTTAATTGGAAAAGTTGACACATTTTTATTAGAATATGTATTAAGGAGGGATTGAGAATGTATAAAAATATTTTACTCGGCGTTGATACTGATTTAGAAAACAAAAAAGCATTAGCAAATATCAGAAAATTGTCTGGTGAAGGCACAATTGTCACTTTATTAAATGCGATTTCTGAACAAGATGCACAAGCTTCTATTAAAGGCGGTACGCATTTAAATGAATTAACAAAAGCACGTAGTCAAGAATTACAGCCTACACGTGATATTCTTGATGAATACGGTATCGAATACGATGAAATCATTGTACGCGGTAACCCTAAAGAAGAACTTGTTAAATTTGCGAATAGCGGTGATTATGACATTTTAGTAGTCAGCAACCGTAAAGCACAAGAGAAAAAGAAATTCGTGCTAGGCAGCGTCAGCCATAAAGTCGCAAAACGTGCTCATATCCCAGTATTAATTGTAAAATAATGAAAAATGCTTGTACATTTGATTGTACAAGCATTTTTATTATCACTTTTTTATTTAAAGTCGACAGATTCACCTGGTTTTAAGATTTGAACTTCGCCTTCAGTAACTAATTTCTTGAATGCTTCAGGGTCTTGTTCAATATAAGGGAATGTATTGTAATGCACAGGCACTGTAATTTTCGGTTTAATCAATTCATTAATTGCGTAGCTGGCATCTTCAATACCCATTGTGAAATTATCGCCGATTGGTACGAAACATACATCGACTGGATGACGATCTGCGATTAATTTCATATCGCTGAATAAGCCAGTGTCACCACAGTGATAAATTGTTTTGCCTTCGATTTCTAAAATTAGACCTGTTGAAGCCCCTAAATAAACGGGAATACCGTTTTCGTTTGTGATACTTGAACTATGGAACGCTTGTACATACTTCACTGATCCAAAGTCAAATTCCCATTTACCGCCGATATTCATTGGGTGTACATTCTCTACACCTTGGGCTGTTGATAAATAATCTGCCACTTCTGCAAGGCCGACAACTGTCGCATTATTTTTTTGCGCAATTTTCACAGTATCCCCAAAGTGGTCTGCGTGGCCATGCGTTAAAATAATATAATCTACCTCTAATTCTTCTGCATTTAAATCTGATAAATCATTACCAGTAATAAATGGATCTACGATGACTTTCTTTCCGTTTGCTTCAAAATAGATTGTTGATTGTCCATGAAATGATAATTCCATTTTTAAAGCCCCCTTCTGTTTCAATCTTAACTCTAGTATAACATTTACCCTACTTTAATCTAAATCACACCCTTGCACTTTTGAATTCTGTATGCGATTAGCTTAAAATAAAGTTAATCACATGAATGGAGGTTGAAGAATTTTGAAAACAGAAGAAATTGTTAAAGAAATACGTAACCAAGACGCAGGGGCTGCTTGGATTACGACACCGCTTAACGTATTCTACTTTTCAGGCTACTTAAGCGATCCTCATGAACGTCTATTAGCTTTATTAATTACCGCTGAGGGTGAAGAAGTATTATTTGTCCCTAAATTAGAAGTAGAAGAGGTTAAAGCCTCTCCGTTCACAGGTAAAGTTGTCGGTAACGCAGATGGTGAAGACCCATTCAAACTTGTGGATTATCACTTCGATAAAATTTTAGTCGAAGAAGATCATTTAACATTGAAACGTCAAAAAGAATTAATTGAAGGTTTCGGTGCTGAATCATTTGGTCCAATTGATCAAACCATCAAAAATTTACGTAATGTCAAAACACCTGAAGAAATTGATAAAATCAAAGAAGCCGCAAAACTTGCGGATAAATGTATTGAAATCGGTGTCGACTTCTTAAAAGAAGGTGTCACTGAAAAAGAAGTTGTTCGTCATATTGAATATGAAATTCAAACAAAATATGGCGTTGACGAAATGAGTTTCGATACAATGGTATTATTTGGCGACCATGCTGCATCACCACATGGTATTCCTGGCGATCGTCAACTTACAAAAGATGAATATGTATTATTCGACTTAGGTGTTGTTTATGAAAACTATTGTTCAGATATGACACGTACAGTTGCTTTCGGCAACCCTAGTGAAAAAGCACAATCTGTTTATAACGTTGTGTTAGAAGCTGAAAAAGCCGCTATTGATATGATTAAACCAGGTGTTGTAATCGGCGATGTAGATAGAAAAGCACGCGGTATTATTGCTGATGCGGGTTATGGTGAATATTTCGTACACCGTCTTGGTCATGGTTTAGGCTTAGAAGAACATGAGTATCAAGATGTTGCAGGTTTCAATACTAATGAATTCGTTCCAGGTATGGTAGTCACTGTTGAACCTGGCGTTTATGTACCGGGTGTAGTCGGTGTTCGTATTGAAGATGACATCCTAGTCACTGAAGATGGTCATGAAGTATTAACACATTATGATAAATAAGCTTTAATTCGTTAGTTATAAAGTGAAGCCTAAGTGCTTCACTTTTTTATGTTTTCACTAAAAAGAAAGACGCCACCTTGTTGCTGTGATTACCCCAAACAGCAACGAGGTGGCGTCATATTGATGTTTTCAGAGCTTTAGACGCTCCTTACATCCCATTAAATTGATTAAGAATTTAATGCTTGATCTACTGGTGTATACGGAAGATCGAACGTACTAGCTACACCTTCATTAGTAACTTGACCGTTGTACACATTCAATCCTAAAGATAATGGTTGGTTATCTTTCAATGCATTTAAATAACCTTTGTTTGCGATTTGTAACGCATAAGGTAATGTCGCATTGTTTAAACCGATAGTAGAAGTACGTGGTACTGCACCTGGCATATTTGCTACCGCATAGTGAACCACACCATGTTTAACATATGTTGGATCATCATGTGTTGTAACGTGGTCAGATGTTTCAAAGATACCACCTTGGTCGATAGCGATATCAACCAATACAGCTCCATCTTTCATATCTTTAACCATTTGTTCAGTGACAAGTTTTGGTGCTTTAGCACCTGGAATTAATACTGCTCCGACAACTAAATCACTTTGTTTAACATTTTCCTCGATGTTAAGCGGGTTAGACATAACTGTATGCACACGTCCGCCGAATAAATCATCAAGTTCTTGTAAACGTTTAGGGTTAACGTCTAAGATAGTTACGTCAGCACCTAAACCTAAAGCGATTTTCGCAGCGTTAGTACCTGCTTGGCCGCCACCGATAATTGTGACTTTACCTTTAGGTACACCAGGAATACCTCCTAGTAATACGCCCATACCGCCATAGAATTTTTGCAAGAATTGCGCACCGATTTGTGTCGCCATTCTACCTGCAACTTCACTCATTGGCGTTAATAATGGTAAAGATCTGTCTGGTAATTGCACCGTTTCGTATGCAATCGCAACGACTCCGTTATCAACAAGTTCTTTTGTTAATGCTTCGTCGTTTGCTAAGTGTAGATAAGTGAATAAGATTAAATCTTTCTTGAAATATTTGTATTCTGGTTCAATTGGTTCTTTAACCTTGATAACCATTTCTACATCCCAAGCTTCACCAGGTCCTTCAACAATTGTAGCACCTGCTTCTTTGTAATCTTCATCCGTAAAGAATGAACCTTCACCTGCGCTGCGTTCTACTTTAACTGTGTGCCCTGCTTCAACTAAAGCGTGAACACCGCTTGGTGATAAACCTACTCTGTTTTCATTATTTTTTATCTCTTTTGGAATACCTATTTTCATTCCGTACACCTCCCACCCTTATCCTAACGCGTATGCGATGAAAGCGCAATCATTACAGATAGAAAAGAATGATAAGATTAATTTATCATTAAAGATAAGGTATTTGTAAAATTCAATTAATTGTTAAAATTCAGGCACTACTTTTATATCTAATATTCTGACAATGTGGTAAAATAAACATGAAGAGAAGAAGGAGGTCATGTACGATGTTAACTTACAAACATATTTTAATCGCAGTAGATGGATCACAAGAAGCTGAATGGGCATTCAATAAAGCGGTGGAAGTAGCGAAACGTAACAACGCTAAACTTATCATCACTAATGTTATTGACTCTAGAACATACACTTCATACGAGGTTTATGATGTTCAGTTCACTGAAAAATCTAAACAATTCGCTGAAGAATTACTTAGAGGCTATAAAGAATTTGCTCAAAATGAAGGTGTAGAGGATGTTGAAACACTCCTTGAATTTGGTTCACCTAAAGCAATCATTCCTAAAAAAATCGCACAAGAAGTCAATGCTGACTTAGTAATTTGCGGTACTTCTGGTTTGAATGCGGTAGAACGCTTTATCGTAGGATCTGTTTCAGAAGCTATTGTTCGTCATTCACCTTGTGATGTTCTAGTAGTTCGTACAGAAGAAATGCCTGAAGATTTCCAACCTCAAGTAGCAACAGAAGAATTACGTAAACAATATCAAGCTAAATAATGATAAGCA
Source organism: Staphylococcus simulans (assembly GCF_047037175.1). Taxonomy (GTDB): domain Bacteria; phylum Bacillota; class Bacilli; order Staphylococcales; family Staphylococcaceae; genus Staphylococcus; species Staphylococcus simulans_C. Next base: position 849,665 of record NZ_CP178241.1, read on the forward strand.
TCTCTCATGAATGCTTAGCCGGTCAGTGTTTCACTGATCGGTTTTTTTGTTTCATTATACAAATAAAAAATCCAGTTAATAAGCCATCTGCCCTATTAACTGGATCTAAATTATAAATTATAAACTACCGAATTTAACTGCATCACGTGCAATCATAACTTCTTCGTTTGTTGGAATAACTAATACTTTAACTGGTGAATGCGGGTAGTTGATAAATCCTTCTGAACCATGAATTTGTTCATTTTTCTTAGGATCCCAATAAACACCCATAAATTCTAAACCTTCTAATACACGGCCGCGAACTTCGTCAGAGTTTTCACCGACACCTGCAGTGAAGACAATCACGTCAACACCATGCATTTTCGCTGTATAAGAACCGATATATTTGTGAATACGTGAAGCGAATACGTCTAACGCTAATTGTGCACGTGTTTTACCTTCTTCAGCGTCTTGTTCTAAGTCACGTAAATCACTTGATGTACCTGAGATACCTAATAAACCTGATTCTTTATTTAAGATATCTAATACTGCTTCAGCACTTTTACCTGTTTTTTCCATGATATATGGAATTAATGCAGGGTCAATATCACCAGAGCGTGTACCCATTGTTACACCTGCCAATGGTGTGAAGCCCATTGAAGTATCTACTGATTCACCGCCGTCGATTGCTGCGATAGAGGCACCGTTACCAATATGACAAGAAATAATACGTAATTCTTCAATTGGACGATCTAAGATTTCAGCAGCACGTTGTGATACATATTTGTGACTTGTACCATGGAAACCATATTTACGGATACCATAGTCTTTATAATAGTGGAATGGCAAGCTGTATAAGTACGCTTGTTCCGGCATCGTTTGATGGAATGATGTATCAAACACTGCAACATGTGGAATATTCGGCAATAATTTACGGAATGCACGAATACCCATTAAGTTTGCTGGGTTGTGAAGCGGTGCTAATTCTGTCAATGATTCAATTTGTTTTTCTACTTCGTCTGTAACTAACGCAGATTCAGGGAATAATTCTCCCCCGTGTACTACACGGTGTCCTGTACCATCAATGTCATTGATGTCACGGATAATACCGTGACTGATCAAACTGTCCAACATTAAATCAACAGCTTGGATATGGTCGCCAATTTCTTTTTCATCCGTATATTTTTGACCATTAAATTCTACTGTGATTTTTGAGCCTTTAAGTCCGATTCGCTCAATTAAGCCTTTACTTACTAATTTTTCTTCAGGCATCTCTATAAGTTGGAATTTCAGTGATGAACTACCTGCGTTAATTGCTAACACTAATTTTGACATAAAACTATGCCTCCAATATTTACATTTTCTTTTACCATATCTATTTAACCATTAATACAGTTTAATTTCAAGATTATTACAGTTTATTTTTTGTGATGATTTTGTTGCAGCCATTCTGACAATTCTCGTAAAAATCCTTGAAACTGTTGCGGAGATTTGAAATCTGGTATATTGGCTAGCAACACCTCAACAGCATGCGTTACCTCACGTTCTTTTTTCTGTAGAATTAAGATAGATTTTCGAGATTGCTCAGTTTTGAACAAAGTTTTCGGTAAGTTCAGGAATGCTTGCATTTCTGTATCTGTTGCAATGAATTTTTCGAGCTGTTTTACATGTTCACCTTCAAAAATATTGCTAGGAACAACTAAAAATGCAAAACCTGAACCTCTTAAAGCTTCAATAGCTTGTTCAATTAGTAAGAAATGAGCGTAACTGTGCCCTTCTTCAAAACCTAGTTTCATTTCATGACTGCGTTCATCTACAGGATAATAGCCTACAGGCAAATCACCAATAACAACATCCGCTTCTTCAAACGGCAACGGCAGTATCGCATCTTGAGGATATACATCAAATGGAATTTCCAAGAAATTTGCTAAATGTACACTCACACGAGATAACACTGGATCTACTTCAACAAGATGATGCATCAATGTCTGCTCGGTCAATACTTCATGGACAGTCGCACTTAAATGACCACTGCCGCTTGTTAAGTCTACGATATTCAGTTCTTCTTTGCCTTGTGTAAACTGTTGTACTAAGTAGCCTAGAATCAAGCCGATTGAATCAGGCGTAATTTGATGATTCGCTTGAATATCTTGTTCTTGTAATAAACTTAAATATGCAAATTGGAATGCTTTACGTCGATCAGCTAATGTTGCTTGTTCTAGTAAGTCACGGTCGTTGCGATAGATCTGTTCCATCGCAAGGCCTAAGTTCTCAATAAAACTTTGACCATTTTCTTTATTGAGTGCTTTTGTTTTTGTATCTAACGCATGAAACAGACGTTCCATAATTGTTTGTGCTTCAGTCATAATAAATAAAATCCTTCCTAAAAAGACTGCTCATAATCAATGAATCTAAAATCTTACACTAATTATGAGCAGTCTGGTCTAATATATTAACTTAAAATTGCTTTATATCTCAGCAATTACTTTAGTCTAATTCTTTATATGCTTTTAATGCAGATTCGAAATCAGGGAAGTCTGTACCTTCATTTACGATTTCTGAATATACAACTTTGTTATTTTTATCTAAAACGAATACTGAACGTGCTAATAATTGTAAGTCGTCCATTAATACGCCGAAGTTTTTACCAAATGAATGTTTTTGGTAGTCACTTAATAAAATAACATTATCTAAGCCACTAGCTGCACACCATCTTTTTTGAGCAAATGGTAAGTCTTCAGAAATAGTAAGCACTACGCCACCTTCTTCAGATGCTGCTTCTTCATTGAATTTGCGTGTTTGTTTGTCACAAACCCCTGTATCAATTGAAGGTACTGCACTGATTAATTTTTTCTTGCCGTCATAGTCTGCAAGTGTTACTGCTTCTAAGTCATTGTTTACAACTGTAAAGTCTGGTGCTTCTTGCCCTTCTTCTACTGCATTACCTACTAATGTTACGGGATCTCCGCCAAATGTAATTTGTACCATATTAATAAACAACCTCCTGAGAATTTGTTAGTACTTTTCTTTACCCCATTATACCGATATCAACACGTCAACTCCAATAATTATCCTCAGAATTAATCAACTATTTTCCAACTTTGATGAAGATTTTACATAGTTTTGTAAGAATTAACATTCAATTAAAAAGCAAACGGCGTCCTCATTGAACGCTGTTTGCTTTAATTAAACCATTGATGGATATAATCATATATATTTTTTAAAATCAGTGCACTCGTTACGACAACAAATAATACTCTGACATAACCCACGCCTTGTCTCAGCGCAAATTGGGCACCTGCATAAGAGCCTAGCACCATACTAAAGGCCATAATAAGACCAATACCATAATCTACTTTGCCAAGTAGCATAAACAGTAATAGTGCGCCGATATTGGAAGCGAAATTAAGTACCTTAGCATTACCTGCAGCACTTAAAAAATCAAAGCCGACAATCAATAAAGTAAACAACATGAACGACCCTGTCCCGCCGCCTAAAAAGCCGTCATAAAATCCAATCAACAGCAAGACACTGGTGAATAAGATTGCTTTCTTAGGCGAAAGTTTTTGATACGTACGGATACTCCCCCAGTCCTTGCGCACAAGCGTATAAATCATCACGATGGTTAAGATAACTATCACAAGCGGTTTTAAGACAGAGGCGGGTAAAAAAGAAGCTAAGCTCGCACCGCCTACCGCTGCTAAAAAGACAGACGGAAAAAGTTTGCCGACTATTTTCAAATCCACCTTGCCTGAACGAATAAATTTAATCGCACTGGTTAAAGAGCCGAATGAACTTGCTAATTTGTTCGTCCCAAGTGCTGTGGCCGGCGGTAAACCAATCGCTAATAAAGCGGGCGTTGAAATTAAACCGCCACCGCCAACAACCGCATCAATAAACGCTGCTAAGAAGCCAAATATTATAATGATTAATATCAGTGTCAGATCCCATTCCATGATGTCCATCCCCTTTACGTTAAGCGTGTTAGAACAAGTCTTCCATTAATGCTTCTGTTGTTTTATCTTTTTGACTTTGATAATTCTTAGTTACTTCAATCGTTTCAATACCTTCTACTGCACGATCAATCATTTCACTGAAGTCATAAACACTTTCATAGCGTTCAACTTTTTCGAAATCAGGTTCTGTAACCGGATTTTTCGGTGTAAAGATTGTACAGCAATCTTCAAAAGGTTGGATAGATGTTTCATACGTGCCAAACTGTTTGGCTTTAATCACAATTTCTTCTTTATCTAATGTTAATAATGGGCGTAGTACAGGTGTTGATGTGACATGGTTAATCGCATACATACTTTTTAGTGTTTGACTGGCTACTTGTCCTAAGTTTTCACCGTTGACAATCGCATCAGCGCCGATTTGATGAACAACTTTGTCAGCGATACGCATCATCATTCTTCTAGTAGAAGTCATTGTATAACGTTCATGCACAACTTTATGGATTTGTTTTTGCACTTCTGTAAACGGTACAATATGCAATTTGATTGGACCCACACGCTCAGCTAATATACGTGTCAATTCAATCACTTTTTCTTTAGCTTTTTCGCTAGTAAATGGCGGACTATGGAAATGAATGGCTTCAACTGTTACACCTCTGCGCATAATTTCCATACCAGCAACAGGTGAATCAATACCGCCTGATAACATTAATAACGTTTTGCCGCCTGTACCGACTGGCAACCCGCCTACAGCATCAATCACGCGATCATAAAGATAAATCGCGTCTAAACGGACTTCTGTTTTGATGACGTGATCAGGTTGTTTAACATTAACGTGCACTTGTTCATTTGCTTCTAATACAGCACCGCCCAGCATACGTTGAAGTTCATATGTGTCGTAAGGGAACTGTTTGTCTGCACGTTTAACATCGATTTTAAATGAATCGCCGTCTGCATAAGCTTTCGCAAATTCACTCGCTTGTTTTTTAACAACTTCTAAGTCTTTTTCAAGTTTCATAACAGGACTGATCGACTTCACGCCAAAGACTTGGCTGATACGGCGCATAATCTCTTCGATATCCGCTTCAGGTGTTACTTCAATATACATTCTGTCGCGATTGGCTTTAACGTGGTAGCCTTGAAGCGGCATTAACGCTTGTTTCACATTAGAACGTAAACGGTTAATAAACATTTTACGGTTAGCACCTTTAAGTGTTAATTCACCATAGCGCACTAAAATATGATCATAGATCATCGTTTTAACAACTCCTTCATCTCTTCATATACATTTTTAAATGCTTCTTTAAATCCTTCAATATCTTCTTCTGATGTAACAGCACCCATCGAAATACGAATACTGCCTTCAATTTTTGATTCACTAATACCCATCGCCAGCAACACTTCATTTAAGCGGCTATGTTTTGATGAACATGCGCTCGTTGTTGATAACATGATTCCTTGTTTTGAAAAGGCATTGACTAATACTTCACCTTTCACTCCATCAAAACCGACATTTAAAATATGCGGTGCAGCTTGTTGCGGCGAATTCACATGGACGCCTGGATACGCATCTAAGAAAGAACGCAAATCTTCATTCCAACGGCTTAATCTTGATACAAGTGCTTCACGCTCACTTACCGCATGCTTCAACCCTTTTACAATCGCAATGTCTATGGGTAAATTGACCGTACCGCTTCTTAAACCATATTCTTGTCCGCCGCCATGTATTACAGTTTCAAGATTATGAATATTACGCACTAATAATAAACCTTGTCCCTTCAAGCCATTAAATTTATGACCGCTAAAGCTCATACTGTCCACACCATTAAAGTAAAGTGGGACTTTGCCGATTGCTTGAACAGCATCTACATGAAAATGTGCTTTAGGGTATGCTTCAAGTATTTCTGCAATAGCTTCAATTGGCTGGATTTGTCCAGTAATATTATTCACATGCATACATGTGACCAAACCGACATTTGGATTCATTAATGATTTTAAATGTTCTAAATCAATTGTACCTTCTTTTGTTACATTGACATAACGCAACTTAAAGCCTTCTGTTTCTAAATGACGCATCACTTCCAACACAGAGGGATGTTCTAGAACAGAAACAATGATTTCATCCGCATAAGGCTTGCGATTATAGGCTGCGCCTTTTAATGCCATATTATTAGATTCCGTTGCACCACTGGTAAAAATAATATCGAATCTATCTTCTAAGTTCAGAATTTGATTAATTTGTAATTTTGCTTGTTTCAACAATTGTTCAGCTTGTAAACCTGCTTGGTGTGGACTATTTGGATTAAAATATAAATCTTGGTTGACTTTAACATAGGTATCTAACACATCTTGTGCAGGTTTGGTCGTCGCTGCATTATCTAAATAAATCACTATTTGTCACTTCCACTTAATGAATTCTTTCTTTCGAGTCTTTTGTTCCAATTTTAATATTTTACCACAAATCAATGAATTCTCAATATCCAAAAAAGAAGACGAGAACTAAAAATACTGTTCTCGCCTTCTCATTTCAAATGCTAAATTTGACTTTGTGAGACTACTTCATCTTCAATACGTTGTGAAATACCAGGATCTACTGAATCTAAAGCTTGTTCTGCAATCTCAATTGCACGTTTGTATCTATTGTTCTTGAATAGACGTTCTGCTTCATTCAGACTCTTATCAATACTGCTGTCATCTTTACGATAACGGTTGCCGTACTGGATTAATTTCTCCGCAAGCACTGCATTGACTAAGACATCCATCGCTTCATTTTCAAAGTTGTTCATTTGTAAGACAACTTTTGTTACTTTATCTTTTAAGTGTTTCACATGAATTGGACGTTCATCAAATTGACTATTGATTTCACGTACTTCATGGTCGATTTCATTTTTCATAATAATGAATCGTTCTGGCACACTTGTTAAGTTAGATGCTAACAATTTACGGTAAATTTCTTCTTTCTTACTTTGAACACGTAATAAGTTATCTTCTGCTTCTGCTTCGTCTTCACGTAATTGAATTAAGTGATTTTGAAGTTTTTCTTGCTTTTCATTGATAACTTTCACATGATCTTCGATATAAGCTAAATTGTCTTGTACTTCACTGTAACGTACAGTCGATTTAGACATTTCTCTTAAGATTTCATCATAAACAGAAATCAAGTTTTGAATTTCATTTTCGAATTGGCGTACGTTTTGAATATCTGTTTCATTAATATAATAATTTTCACGTACATATTCAATTTCAGTTTGTAATGTATAATTCGTATCTTTCGCACGGAACAAGTCATTTGTGATGACTTCTTTCGTTTCATCTACTTTATTTTTAGATTTAACTTCGTGCTCAATTAAATCATACATTTCATCAAGTTGATCGTTGATAGCATTTAATTTGTCATTTGCTTCCTCAAGTTCTAAACGACTAATCATCGGTTCAACAAAGCTCAACTCAGTTTTCATGGATTGTAAGTTGCTGTCGACTTTGACATGGTCTAAATCATAACCCTCAACTTTTAAGTCTCTGCAACCGTATTTCAAGTCTTGGAATTGTCCCGGTAATTCTTTTTGTGCTTCGCGAATTAATTCTGGAATTTCCAGCATATCTTTTTGTAAGTAATTGATGTCTTCGTTGAGCGTTTTAATATGCTCATAAGCTTGTTTGTAGTTCCCCTCTTCTTTTAACTCAGTGTACTTAACAAGCTCAGGTTCGAATAACTCAATTTCTTTTTCTAGTGGTGCTGCAGCTTCACCGAATTGATGACGGTTCGCTAAAACATCACGTTTCATCTCACGATATGCTACTTTGCTTTCTTCAAATAAGCGGTCACTTTCTTTATGCAAAGCCAGAATGTTTTCGACTTCTTCAGCTAATTTCTCATGTTGACTTTCATAGCGATCCATTAATGCGTTAGCATCGTCTAATTCTGCTTGCGCCGCAGTGAATTTGAATTTATCAAAGTTTTCTTCCGCATTATGAATTTTCTCTTCAACCGGACTTAAATTATCATTAGTATTCTTTAATGATTCGCGCTTTAAGCGGTCATATTCTTGTTGTGTTTCACCCTCGAGGGTTAAATCGTCTAAAGACTTCAGACGATCGTCTAATGTTAGTTTCTCAACCTCTATCTTGCGCTCTTCGGTTTTTTCGACCACTTGACGTTTTGAAGAACGGAGATAGAACATGATACCGACAATTATAAGTGCAATAATTATAATTGCTAAGATGATATACAGTGCCATTGTTTTCTCCTCCTATTTAATCACTTCTCATTATAGCGTAATTTCTTGCCTCATTAAAATAAAATATTAATTTTCTTTATACAAATTCCTCAATAAGCACCTTAAATTGAAGTCTTATGGACATCCATATTATAATATGTAAAACGATAGACAGAAAAGAGGTCCTATTTCATGAAACAAACGACGACAAATTATTCATCGATTGCTCAACAAATGAAAGGTTTAAATGCAGACGAGAAATACTTAATCACATTATTAAGTAATACCTCTGCCTTATTAAATGAAAATTTAGCTGATATTAACTGGATCGGCTTTTACTTAATGGAAGAAGGTCAATTAATTTTAGGACCTTTCCAAGGCCGACCTGCTTGTACGCCTATTCAAGTCGGCAGCGGTGTTTGCGGTACATCAGTAGAACAAGATATCGTGCAGCGTGTTGAGGATGTCCATCAATTTCCTGGACACATCGCATGTGATGCGCGCAGTCAATCTGAAATTGTTATCCCCCTTCATCGTGATGGTAAAGTCATTGGGCTATTGGATATTGATGCTCCAATTAAAAATCGATTTACGCAAACGGATGAAGAAGGTTTAGTTTCATTAATGAAGATCCTAGAAGAACAAATTGCACAAACTGTGAAATAATTGTTTTTCATTGAAATATGGATAAACCCTTGACTTTATTCGCCATCATGGTACAATACTCTTTGTGTGAAATAACGAAAGTAGCAATTGTATATTATTAGGCTCTATGTTGTTCCCAACGCGGACGTGCCGTGTAACCGGAGCTATGAGGCGAGGACACACAAAACAATATATCCTAATAAGCATACAATACTCTTCTTTGTTTTTTCATAACAACTACAAAAAACAAAAGGAGGAGTCTTAATATGGCTCGATTTACAGGTTCAAACTGGAAAAAATCTCGTCGTTTAGGTATCTCTTTAAGCGGTACTGGTAAAGAGTTAGAAAAACGCCCTTACGCACCAGGTCAACATGGTCCAAACCAAAGAAAAAAATTATCAGAATATGCGATTCAATTACGTGAGAAACAAAAATTACGTTACTTATATGGAATCACTGAAAGACAATTCCGTAACACATTCGATATCGCTGGTAAACAATCTGGTGTACACGGTGAAAACTTCATGCGTTTACTTGCTCGTCGTTTAGACGCAGTTGTATATGCTTTAGGTTTAGCACGTACACGTCGTCAAGCACGTCAATTAGTAAACCACGGTCACATCGAAGTTGACGGTGCACGTGTTGATATCCCATCATACACTTTAAAACCAGGTCAAGTGATCTCAGTTAGAGAAAAATCTCAAAAACTAGACATCGTACTTGAATCAGTTGAAATCAACAACTTCGTACCAGAATACTTAGAATTCGACGAAGAAAAATTAACAGGTACTTTCGTACGCGTTCCAGAACGTAGCGAATTACCAGCTGAAATCAACGAACAACTTATCGTTGAGTACTACTCAGGTAAATAATAATTTCGAGATTTCGATACTGCATCTTTTCAAAAGGTGCAGTATTTTTTTATATTTTTTACCCTCTCCTTCTTTTCAAAACCAATAGGTACTAGTAAAATTCCGTTATCAAAATGTATAAAAAATAAGGATGTCTGTAGTTATCAGACATCCTTTTATTATGCTTGTGCAGATTTCGCTTTTTTGCGTTTTATCACTCTATAAATAGTTACACCTATTATGACAACGATCCAACTTATTAATTCTTTTTTATCCGCACATTTAATAGGTTTGAAGTTTATTTTCATGGTCGTATGAGGAAATTCACCGTTAAATGATTGATCGCTTTCCTCTTATCTTCCCTTCTATAATAAGATAATTTAATTATACAACCAGTATCTTTTTTAATCAATCTAATTCAAAGTAGTGATTCGGTCCATCCGTAATAATGCCATCTACCCCATCTCGTATCAGTTTTTGAATATCTTGGATATCATTAACTGTATAAGGCAAGACTTTCAAGTGATGCAGGTGTGCTCTTTCAACAAACTTTTTGTTTACGAGTTCATAATTGGGATTCGCATACTCGCAAAATTTAGCTAATTTGTTAAAGTTTGGCATTTTAAATAAGTATTTTTTCTTGCTTAATAAGACACCTAGTCGATATTTTCGCGTGATTTTTGAAATTTTCTCGATACTCTTTTCATCAAAAGATTGAATGATAACCTTATCAGCATCGAGATGCGTCTGTTCTATTTCTTCTAATAATTGTTCTTCTATATTTGGATACTTGCTTGGTTTCTTAATTTCTATCAATAAAGTTGTGTCATAAGGTTCAATAAGTTTAGCAACTTCATCAAAAGTCATAATCTTGGCATCAGTAAAAGTTGTATCTTTCCATGAACCGAAATCATAGCTTTTTAATTCATCTCGCGTATAATCTTTAACATATCCACTTCCATTAGAAGTACGATCTATTTTATCATCATGGATAACCACGAGTTGATGATCTTTAGTTAAATGCACATCAATTTCTAGCATATCAACAGAAGCATTCAAGGCAGCTTTATACGCTAACAATGTATTTTCTGGATAATCTAATGAAAAACCACGATGTGCAATTATTTGAAAATCCTCACTCGGAATGACTTTTTCCATGTTATTCACCCTTTTATATTTGTTATAGAACAATCTATCATAATTCATACGGAGGTCAAAGAGATATGGCAGAACATGATTTTATTGTGACAACACAATGGAGCGGCGGCAGAGACGAAACTGGTACTGTTTCTGGTGATGTATTAAATGAATCTATTTCAATTCCAAGTACACTTGGCGGTGTCGGTGAAGGAACTAATCCAGATGAAATGTTAATTGCGGCTGCTTCATCTTGTTATATCATTTCTTTAGCAGCAACACTAGAACGTGCCCATTTTACGAATGTATCTATTAATCAATCTTCAGTCGGAACTGCTTCACTCAACAACGGTAAATTCAAAATGGAAAAAATTGTACATCATCCTAAAATCACTGTTGAAGCTGACCAAAAGGAAGCACTTGAAAAACGCTTAAATAAACTCCTGAAAATAGCAGACAATAACTGCATGATTTCTAATTCCATCAGAGGAAATGTTGAAATTCAAATTGAAGCAGTCATTTTATAATTGTGACCCAACCTTGTGTTGGGTTGCTTATTATTATATATAAAAGCGCTTACAATATCGATTTGATATAAAAATATCGGATTTTAAGTAAAACTACACTTAAATTGCCTTTATTATTTTCAGAATATTTGGTAAGATTAATAAATCTTACATTAGGGGGAAATCTATATGTATCATCATCCATTGTTATTGACACCTGGACCAACTCCGATTCCTGAACGCATTCAACGCGTGATTGAAGAACCGATGATTGGTCACCGCACAAAAGAATTTGAAGCTATTGCAGAAAAAGCATATAAAGGGTTAAAACCAGTGTTCGGGGCTGAGAACGAGGTTCTAATCTTTACTTCCAGTGGGACAAGCGCATTAGAAGCAAGTATGGTTAATATCTTAAACCCGGAAGACCATGTTGCTGTGATTGTTTCTGGCGCCTTCGGTAATCGTTATAAACAAATTGCTCAAACTTACTTTAAAAATGTACATGTCTTTGAAGTACCTTGGGGCGAAGCCGTAGATGTAGACGCATTTATTCAATATTTAAAAACATTGCCTGAAACTGTAACAGCAGTTTACAGCCAATATTGCGAAACATCAACTTCTGTCCTTCACCCTATTCATGATTTAGGTAAAGCCATTCACGAAAACTATCCTGACACTTATTTTGTAGTCGATGGTGTAAGTTGTGTCGGTGCTGTCGATGTCAACTTAAAACGTGATTACATTGATGTCTTAGTTTCAGGTAGCCAAAAAGCAATCATGCTTCCGCCAGGATTAGCATTTGCTGCATATTCTGATCGTGCTAAAACACGCTTTGCAGAAGTGAAAACACCTCGCTTTTACTTAGATTTCAATAAATACATTGCATCTGCCGAAAATAATTCTACGCCATTCACACCGAATGTAAGCCTATATAAAGGTGTAGCTGCTTATGCAGATGTTATTGAAGAACAAGGTTTTGATAAAGTCATTGAACGTCATTATGCTATCAGAGATGGTTTAAGAGCTGCTTTAAAAGCGTTGGATTTACCATTACTTGTTAAAGATGAATTTGCTTCACCGACAGTTACAGCCTTTGTACCTAGTTCACCAAATGAAGTTGCTACAATTAAAAATGAATTATTAAATCGGTTCAACATCACTATAGCTGGCGGCCAAGGTAAATTAAAAGGCCAAATTCTACGTATTGGTCACTTAGGACAAATCGATACTGCTGATATTTTACAATGCATCAGCGCATTAGAAATTATCCTTTCTGAATTACGTCATCAAGTATATATCGGCAAAGGAACGACAGCATATTTAGAGGTGGTAAAAGCTTATGTATAAAATTTTAGTTTCAGATCCCATTGCAAAAGATGGTTTACAAACATTATTAGACGATCCGGATTTCGAAGTAGATATTGATACAGGACTTTCTCCAGAAGCATTAATTGAAAAAATTAAAGACTATGATGGTTTGATTATCAGAAGTCAAACTCAAGTCACACCAGAGGTCGTAGAAGCAGCCGAAAACTTAAAAATTATTGCACGTGCTGGTGTTGGTGTAGATAATATTGATAGAGATACTGCTACAAAACACGGTATTTTAGTGATCAATGCACCAGATGGCAATACGATTTCAGCAACTGAACACTCAATGGCCATGATTCTTGCTATGGCCCGTCAAATTCCAGAAGCCAATCAGTCTTTAAAAGAAGGACAATGGAATCGTTCACACTTTAAAGGTACTGAGTTATACCATAAAACATTAGGTATTATCGGTACAGGCCGTATTGGTCTTGGTGTCGCAAAACGTGCGAAAAGTTTCGGTATGAAAATTATCGCATTTGACCCTTATCTAACAGCTGAAAAAGCCAAAGAGTTAGATATCGAACGTGCCACTGTTGATGAAATTGCTCAACGTGCTGATTTTGTCACAGTGCATACCCCACTAACACCAAAAACAAAAGGTTTAATTGATGCATCATTCTTTGCACAAGCTAAACCAAACTTACAAATTATCAACGTAGCTCGCGGTGGTATTATTGATGAACAAGCATTAGTTGATGCTTTAGACCAAGGTTTAATTGCACGTGCTGCTATTGACGTATTTGAACATGAACCAGCAACAGACTCACCGCTTACTAAACATGATAAAATCATCGTTACACCGCACTTAGGTGCCTCTACTGTTGAAGCACAAGAAAAAGTAGCAGTGTCTGTTTCAAATGAAATTGAAGAATTCTTCCATACTGGTAACGTACGCCATGCAGTCAATGCACCAAAAATGATTTTTGGTGAAGAAGACAATGAATTACAAGAATACTTGAATCTTTGTGACATGGTCGGCAAAGTATGTATTCAATTATTAGGTAAAGCACCACGTGAATTAAAAATTAAATTCAGCGGTGAATTAGTTAAAGAAGACACAAATATTTTAACACGTACGATCGCCAAAGGACTCTTATCTCAAGACTTGGCTGAACGTGTTAACTTAGTAAATGCCCTCTTCTTATTAAACGAACAAAATGTTGTTTATAATGTTGAAAAAGATGCGAAATCACGTTCTTTCAACAACTATATTGAATTAACAATGATTAACAGAGATCGTAAAGTTACTGTCGGTGCTACTGTCTTAAACGGTTATGGTCCTCGTATTGTTCAAATCAACGATTACCCTGTTGATTTCAAACCAGAAAAATATCAATTAGTTATTCATCACCAAGACCGTCCAGGTATTGTTGGACGCACAGGTCAAATTCTTGGTGAATATGGTATTAATATTGCGTCTATGCATTTAGGACGTACAACACAAGGCGGTAATGCGATGATGATTATCTCAGTAGATAACCCTGTTTCAGATGATGTTATCTCAGCATTACATCAAATTGATGGTTTTGAATCTATTCAATTTGTAGACTTGAATAAATAGTTCAACACCATTAAGAAAACCGGTAAACTAGGATATAAATTCCAGTTTACCGGTTTTTCATTATAATAAGATTGAACGAATATCTAGAATATTATCCACGATATAGTCCGCATGATAAGATTCTAATTCTTCTTTCGCTTTTTCCCCTTTTAAACCCGTGAGTGTCCCAATGAAAGTTGCACCTGTCTTTTGAGCACTGAATAAGTCTGCAAGAGAGTCACCGACTATGTATATCTCTTCTCCAGCAAATCTTTGTTCTTGTTGTTCTGCATAATTTTGATAATCTGCTTCGCTATTACCGTTATATGCCGCAATATAACAAAACGGATTCGGTTTGCCTAATGGTTTAAGATTTGGAAACAATTCTTCTGCTTTTAACACTTCTGTTGCTGAAACAACATGTGCCTCATCGAAATATTTCAAGAAGCCTTTATCTTCAAAAGGTACTAAAGTTTCCGTTCTTGGTCGTCCTGTCGCAACAGCTAAAGTATAGCCCGCTTCTTGTAAATCATTTAACAATGTTTTAATTTTTTCTGCTTCTGCCAACTCTTCTTCATGATAAATATAGCCTGTTTTAAAATCACTTCTTGGTGTCTTTTCCTCTACCTTACGATATAAACGATGACCTAAATACCATTCTTGGAAAACCTCTTGTGCAATTTCCCATAAAGAACTGCGAATTTCAAACAGTTCGGTATTTTCTGTCTCAAGTTGTTCTGCCGCATAATCACGTAAATCGCGGTAAATTTTAGTTTTACCTGATTCTGCGTTTTCAATAAAGTGCAGCGGCTTCATAAAATCGACTTGTTGTTTGCCTACCAACTCTCCAACTTCTTGAAGCGTCACATCTGTGAACGGATGTGCAGTTAAAAAGGCTTCTCTATCTGCTTTAGGTAATGTTTTAAGTAAATCAATCAAGTGAATGGATAAGACAATAAACAACATGTCCCAGTTGGAATTTAAACCACGAGATTTCATCGCATTTAAAATATTATCTTGATCAAAAACTACTTGACGAATTAAATTGATTTCACTATCATTAATAGAATTAAATGTCACGCTCGGCATTAATTTTAAAAAGTGCTGACTCATCAGCATTTCATATACAGTTAACGCTGAAACATCAAAACATCTTTCTTCACTTAAAAAAACACCATCAACATCAAATAATACTGCTTTCATTTCTCCACCTACTTCGGAAAATTCAGAATAATTAATATTATACAAACTTATACATAAATAAGCAATAGCACGAAGACAACTCCTGTCAAGATGTCTCCGTGCTATGATTCTATTGTGTCTCTAATTGTCTTTCTACTTCATCAGCTACTTGTTGAACTTGTGTACCGATAATCACTTGAACATTATGTTGTCCGCTCGTTGTGACGCCGGCAGCACCGGATTGTTTAATTTGTGCTTTATCAATTTGATTGAGGTCTGCCACTTCTAAACGTAAGCGGGTTGCACAGTTCGTTAAAGAAGTAATGTTTGCTTTGCCGCCTAATCCTGAAATAATTTGTGCGGACATCGCAGTATATTTGCCACCTTCTCCTTGTGTGCTTGTCTCAGCACCCTCTGCTGTTACAGGATCAGCAATTTTTTCTTCTCCACGTCCAGGTGTATTTAAATTAAAGATTGAGATAGCTGCTCTAAATACTACATAGTAAATCACAAAGAAGACAACGCCTTGTACCATCAACATCCATGGATGATTAGAAACCGGATTGATTAATGATAATAAGAAATCAATAAGACCCGCACTGAATGAGAAGCCTGCTGTCCAATGGAATAATGCGGCGATAAATAAAGATAAGCCTGTTAATAATGCGTGAATCACAAATAATACAGGTGCAGCAAACATAAACGCGAATTCAATCGGTTCAGTTACGCCAACAAAGAATGCTGAAATTGAACCTGCTAACATTAATCCAGCTACACGTTTCTTTTGTTTTGATTCTGCAGTTTGGTACATAGCTAAAGCAGCGGCAGGTATACCAAACATCATGACTGGGAAGAAACCAGCCATATATCTGCCTGTCACACCTTTTACAGCACCGTCACCTGTTTGGAATTTAGCGATATCATTAATCCCTGCTAAATCGAACCAGAAAACTGAATTAAGCGCATGGTGCAAGCCTGTCGGAATCAATAAACGGTTGAAGAATCCATATAAGAATGCGCCAAAAGCACCAAAGTCCATAATCCACTTACCAAATGAAATGATGCCACTGTAAACAATTGGCCAAACAAATACTAAAATAATCGTTAAAATAACGGATAAAAATGCGGTCATAATCGGCACTAAACGTTTACCGCTAAAGAATGACAACGCAGTGGGTAATTCCGTTGCGCTAAATTTGTTGTAGCAAAATGCGGCGATTAAACCAATGATTAAGCCAATGAAGACATTTTGGTTATTCATCGCAGTGAACCCGATATTCAAGCTGTCTTCCTTCACTTGTAAAATTTGAGCTAATACTTCTGGCTTTAATGCAGATGTTACGACGAAATAGCCAACGACTGCAGCGAGTGCTACAGATCCATCATTCTTTTTCGCCATACCTAATGCGACACCAATCGCAAATAATAAACCAAGCTGTCCTAAAACGGCAATCCCGCTTTGGAAAATAAATTCAGCTAAAACGGGTGTAACCTTCAATGCTTTTAATAAGTTCCCAATACCAATAATAATGGCTGCAGCTGGTAAAACGGCTACAGGCAGCATTAATGAACGTCCAAGACGTTGTAAAAAGTTATACACTGTTCATCCTTCTCTCTCTATAATTGTTATGAAAACACAAAAATAAAGCCAGATGTGGTGTAGGAGCTGTCTTCTCTACCGTCATCTGACTTTAAGTTCATGTTCTTATTTAGGTAACTGTTTCAATTCTTGTTGTAATGCTCTTGTACGGTTTGTTAATTCTTGTGTTATATAGTCAACTTTTTCATGACGTTTTTTTAAATGACTTGGCAATGCGTTTGTATCAATCGGCTCACCAAAGATAATTTTAGCTTGGCCAGTAATCATACCTAAAATTTTAGTTGGACCTTCATACGCTGCTGGTACAATCGGTACTTTTGCCATCATCGCAATTGTAGCTGCACCACGTTTTAATGGTGTTTCTTCAGATGTACGATGTCCTGCTGGGAACATGCCGATTGTTTTATTCTTTTTCAGTAAATTTACGGGTGTTTTAATCGTACTTGGTCCTGGATTTTCACGATCCACTGGGAAAGCATTTAATGATTTTAAGAAATTACCAAAAACTGGATTATAAAATAATTCTTTTTTAGCCATATAATGGATTTGATTTGGATAAAGTGCCATACCAAGCATAATCACTTCGTTATAACTCTCATGGTTGCATGTTACAACATAACGGTTAAGTTGCGGCACATTTTCTTTACCATAGATTTTCAGCGATTTACATAGTCTGAAAATGATCCAATATAAAATTCTACTGATAAATTTATACATTTTGTCACCTACTAAATTGTTTATTTAACTATCCAAATTTTATCACTTCCACCCCTTAGCAACAAGCCTATTTCAAGCTTCTCTTAATTCTGTCATCATTTGTTTTATTTTAAATTATCACAACACTATAGCAAATTAGTAGAAATTATGAAGTAAACATATGATAATAATAAAAGAAACATATTGGGAGGAATTCAATGACTGAATACTATAATGAAAATCATCAACCGCCTAAACGTTCATTCCCATGGATACGTGTAATTCTTATCGCGTTACTCTCAGGAATCGTTGGCGCGTTAATTGTCTTCGGTGCTTCAAAATTGATGAATCCATCGAACAATGGTGCTACCGTACAAGAGGCTTCAAATAGTAAAGGCGGCAATGTGTTGGACGGTAAAAGTTCAAAATATAAATCTGTTAATCAAATGATTAACGATGTGTCTCCTTCTATTGTAGGTGTCATCAATATGCAGAAAGCGCAAAGCTTAGAAGACTTCTTCAACGGCTCTGCAGGTAAATCACAAGAAGCGGGTATCGGTTCAGGCGTGATTTATCAAAAATCTGGTGACGGCGCTTATATTGTCACAAACAATCATGTCGTTGATGGTGCGAACGAAATTAAAGTGCAACTTCATGACACAAAACAAGTCGATGCCAAATTAGTTGGTAAAGATGCCTTAACTGATATTGCAGTATTAAAAGTTGAAAATGCACCAGGTACAAAAGCAATTAAATTCGCAAACTCATCTAAAGTAAAAACTGGAGATAGTGTTTTTGCGATCGGTAATCCATTAGGGTTAGAATTTGCGAATACCGTGACATCAGGTATCATTTCCGCAAATGAACGTAACATAGAAACACAAACTTCAGCCGGCAATAATAAAGTCTCTGTACTACAAACTGATGCGGCGATTAACCCAGGTAACTCTGGGGGTGCGCTTGTCAATTTAGATGGTGATTTAGTCGGTATCAACTCTATGAAAATTTCTATGGCACAAGTTGAAGGTATCGGATTTGCGATTCCAAGTAATGAAGTAAAAATTACAATCGAACAACTTGTAAAACACGGCAAAGTTGAACGCCCTTCTATCGGTATTGGCACAATTAATCTCAGTGATATTCCTGAGCGCTACAAGCGTGAATTAAATACTGATAAAAACGAAGGTGTTTATGTTGCTAAAGCATCAAGCAGCAGTGACCTTAAAGAAGGCGATATTATCATTGAAGCAGATGGTAAAGCGGTTAAAGATGATAGTGATTTAAGATCATACTTATATGAAAACAAAAAACCAGGCGAAACTCTGAAAGTCACAGTGATTCGTGATGGTAAAAAACAAGATGTCAATGTACATTTAGGCAAAAAATAACCCTATGAAAGCATCAAACGCTTGAAAGAGAATCCACTCTTCAAGCGTTTGATTTTTTATTATGCTCTTATTAATTTTGGTCTATTTTTGACTCACTTGCTTATTGGTATTTCACCATGAAGTATTTCTTTTTACCGCGTCTAACAATTGTAAATTCATTATCAATTTTATCTTCATCAGCAATTTCATAGTTTAAATCTTGTTGACGTTCACCGTTAATGTAAATCGCACCATTAGATACATCTTCACGTGCTTGACGTTTAGAAGAAGAAATACCCGCTTCTACGATGAAATCAACAATATTAGTTGTCTCGTGACTTACCGCAGCTTGTGGCACATCTTTAAAGCCTTCACGTAACTCTTTACTGCTAAGTGCTTTTAAGTTACCTCTGAATAATGCTTCTGAAATACGAATCGCATCATCTAAAGCAGCTTGGCCGTGAATAAAGCGTACTACATTTTCAGCAAGTGCTTTTTGCGCTTCACGTTTATGCGGTGCTTCATTTTTAGATGCTTCTAATGCTTCGATTTCAGCTTTATCTAAGAAAGTGAAGTATTTTAAGAACTTAATCACATCTTCATCTGAGGTATTAATCCAGAATTGGTATAATTCGTACGGACTTGTTTTTTCAGCGTCTAACCAAACAGTACCTGACTCTGATTTACCGAATTTTTTACCATCTGCCTTAGTCACCAACGGAATTGTGAAACCAAACGCTTCTGTTTGACCATACATACGACGCATTAATTCAATACCGCTTGTAATGTTGCCCCATTGGTCAGAACCGCCGATTTGAACTTTACAATTGAACTCACGGTTTAAATGACCAAAATCGATAGCTTGTAATATCATGTAAGTAAATTCAGTATATGAAATCCCTTTTTCTAAACGAGATTGTACTGAGTCTTTCCCTAACATATAGTTAACACCAACGTGTTTACCGTAATCACGTAGGAAGTCGATTAATGAAATTTGGCTTAACCAATCTTTGTTGTTAACAAGTTGTGCTGCATCTTCACCAGAAAAATCAAAGATTTTATCCATTTGCGCACCAATTCCGCGTACGTTATCTTCCACTTGTGATACTGTTTGTAGCACACGCTCATCTGTTCTGCCTGATGGATCACCAATCATACCTGTACCGCCGCCAATTAACACAATCGGTTTATGACCATGTTCTTGGAAACGACGTAATGTTAAGAGTGGTAATAAGTGACCAATATGCATACTATCTGCAGTTGGGTCTACACCACAATATAATGTTACTTGCTCTTTATTTAATAATGCTTCAAATCCTTCAGCATCTGTTTGTTGATATACTAAGCCACGCCACTCTAAATCTTGTAATAATTCATTTGTCATTTCATATTCCTCCTCATATTTTGTGTTTCGCTATTTTGGAATTTAGGAAAATAAAAAACCCTTACAGAATTAATCTGTAAGGGCGCATCTATTGCACGGTACCACCATACTTAAAGGTTACTTTCATTAATGATACGTTCATTAAGTCAAACGTTGGATACTTACGATTAAGGCAACAGGTGTATTCGCTTATTTGTTGTTACTGGTTCGCAGCGACCACCAGTTCTCTGAAAACAATCAAATGAGTTACTTCTCCTTATCCAAAACTTATTAATTTGTATTCATTATAATCAACTGTTTTTTAAAAGTCAACTTGAATACAATTATGCTATACTATGTTTAATTAATGGAGGAGAAATATGAAATCATTCAAACTTAATGAACCCTTGGCTTCTACCCCGCTTCGCATCTTTGAAAAGTGGTATAAGCGAATTAAATATTCTTTCGTTTGGCTGTTCATTATTATATTGCTGACTTTGAGTTTAGCCACCGGTTTGTTAGTCGGTTTCTTTATGAGTATGACAGCTCAGTCAGAAAATATTACGGATACCGCGTTGCGTGAAGCAGTACTGAATGTACCCGGTGATGAACAAGTTGATTACAAAAAGAAAGATTTCTTAACACAATATGATCAGTCGCAAAATCCTTTACTTGTCGGACCCGAAAGTGTAAATGATCTCATCCCTAAAGCACTCATTGCTTCTGAAGATTCACTTTATTATAAGCATGACGGGATATTACCGAAAGCACTGCTTAGAGCCATTTTCCAAGATATCTTTGCAACAGAAGTGTCTTCAGGCGGAAGTACCATCACACAGCAAGTCATTAAAAACCAAGTGTTGAATAATGATAAGACCTATAACCGTAAGGCGAATGAAATCGTATTGGCACTAAAACTTGAACGTATTATGACGAAAGAGGAAATATTATATACGTACTTGAATATTGTGCCTTTCGGACGTGATTATAACGGTGATAATATTACAGGGATTGGCTCTGCATCTTTTAGTTTATTCGGGAAGCCGCCGAGTGATGTGAATTTGCCGGAAGCGGCCTATCTGGTCGGGTTAGTCCAAAGCCCCTACTACTATACACCGTATCAAGCAGATGGCACGCTTAAACCAAAAGATGAATTAGAAATTGGTATTCATCGTCAACATTACGTGCTATGGCGTATGAGGGTTGAAGGATTAATCTCTGAAACGACGTATGAAAAAGCAGAAAAATATGATATACAAAGTCATTTAATGACAAAAAGACCCTGAAGTTATGAGTATGATACTCACACTTCAGGGTCTTATTTCATTTAAAGCCTATATTAGAATAAACCTTTAGCATGGCCGTCTTCAGTAACGTCCATATTTAATGCTGCTGGTTTTTTAGGTAAGCCAGGCATTGTCATAATCGCACCAGTTAATGCAACAATAAAGCCAGCTCCTGTTTTGGCTTGTAATTCTCTGATAGTGATTTCGAAATCATCAGGCGCACCTAATAAATCTTTATCATCTGAGAATGAATATTGTGTTTTAGCCATACATACTGGGTAGTTATCCCAGCCATTTTCTTTAATTTGTTTCAATTGTTTTTGTGCTTTGCTTGTAAATGTTACTTTTTTACCGCCATAGATGTTTTTAACGATTTTTTCGATTTTGTCTTCGATTGGCTCATCAAGTTCATACGTATTTTTGAATTCATGTTCTTCATTTAATACTTCTTTAACTTGTTTAGCTAATTCAACGCCGCCTTTACCGCCTTTTTCCCAAACTTCAGTTAAAGCAATACGTACGTTGTTTTCTTTCGCCCAATCTTCAACTACTTTAGTTTCAGCATCTGTGTCAGCTACGAAAGCATTTAATGCAACAACAGGTTCTACACCGAATGAACGGATGTTTTTGATATGGCGTGCTAAGTTTTCTAAACCATCTTTGACAGCTTGAACATTTTCTTCTTTCAAGTCATCTTTTGCTACGCCGCCATGCATCTTCAATGCACGGATTGTTGCTACAACAACTGCAGCACTTGGTTCAAATCCAGCTTTACGAGACTTGATGTTCATGAATTTTTCTGCACCTAAGTCTGAACCGAAACCAGCTTCAGTCACCACAACATCCGCTAATTTACGCGCAGTTTCAGTTGCAATAATTGAGTTACAACCATGTGCTATGTTTGCGAATGGTCCACCATGAATTAATGCTGGTGTACCCTCAATTGATTGTACCAAGTTAGGTT
This sequence comes from Staphylococcus simulans, assembly GCF_047037175.1. Classification (GTDB taxonomy): domain Bacteria; phylum Bacillota; class Bacilli; order Staphylococcales; family Staphylococcaceae; genus Staphylococcus; species Staphylococcus simulans_C. The sequence goes on from NZ_CP178241.1 coordinate 872,322, forward strand.
TGATTGCGTCTTTAAGAATCATCGCAAGTGCACCTTCAACTTCTAAGTCAGCAACTGTTACAGGTTTACGATCACGTGTGTAACCGATTGTAATTTTAGCGATGCTTTCTTTTAAGTCTTTTAAGCCAGTGCTTAGGCAAAGAATCGCCATAATTTCAGACGCTACTGTGATGTTGAATCCATCTTCACGTGGAACACCTTGTGTTGGTCCGCCAAGACCTACAATAACTTGTCTTAAAGCACGGTCGTTCATGTCTAACACACGCTTCCATTCGATACGGCGTTGGTCGATACCTAATGCATTACCTTGATGAATGTGGTTATCGATGAATGCTGATAAAGCGTTGTTTGCAGTTGTAATTGCGTGGAAGTCACCGTTAAAGTGTAAGTTAATATCTTCCATCGGCAATACTTGTGCATAACCGCCGCCTGTAGCGCCGCCTTTAATACCGAAAACCGGACCTAATGCTGGTTCACGTAATGCCATTACGACATTTTCACCTAATTCGTGGAACGCATCTGCTAAACCAACTGTTACTGTTGATTTACCTTCACCAGCTGGTGTTGGACTCATTGCAGTTACAAGAACAACTTTCCCTTTGTCCCCATTGTCTTTCAATTGGTTAATATCAATTTTAGCTTTATAGTGGCCATAAGGCTCTAAAGCATCTTCCGAAATACCAACTTTTTCTGCAATGTCTTTGATTGGTTGTAATGTAGCTTGATTCGCTATATCCAAATCTGATAAATGACTCAATTCATTCAGCCCCTTATTAAGTAATTGAAATTCAGTTTCTACTATCCTCTATTTACTGTTGAAATATCTTATACTTTCATGCCCTCAACGCTTTAAAAATACAATATGATAAATGCAGTAAAAGAGAATGGCTTCAACTGTTTTAAAACCTTTTACATCATTCATCATATCGAAATATACATTTAATGTCGAACATATTCATCCTGAATTTTTAAGTATTCTTACTTTTATGGTAATTTTACAAAAATCAGTGATAAAAATTTATCTAAAAGCGTTATTTTGCAATAATGTAAGCGATACCAAATTGAATTTGATGATTTGGTACCGCTTATGTTTTTAATCTATTTTATTGTCTGCTTCAGTACTGATTAGTCTTCCATTGTACTTAAATCACCTTCAGGGAGATCAAGTTCCCAAGCTTTTAACACACGTCTCATAATTTTACCTGAACGTGTCTTAGGTAATTTCTCTTTAAACTCAATCTCTCTCGGTGCAGCATGTGCTGATAAACCATGTTTCACAAACTGTCTGATATCTTCTTTCAATTCATCATCAGCATCATAACCATGATTTAATGCGACGAATGCCTTAATAATTTCACCGCGTACTGGGTCTGGCTTACCAATAACACCTGCTTCAGCAACTGCTGGATGTTCTACTAATTTAGATTCTACTTCAAATGGTCCGACACGTTCACCCGCTGTCATAATGACATCATCGACGCGACCTTGGAACCAGAAGTAACCATCTTCATCTTGGTAAGCTGAGTCTCCTGATACATACCAATCACCGATAAAGTAAGAATCATACTTTTCTGGGTTCTTCCAAATTTTGCGCATCATAGATGGCCACCCTTTTTTAATCGCTAAGTTACCCATACGATTTGGTGGTAATTCATTACCTTGATCATCTACGATAGCCGCTTCAATACCTGGTAATGGTTTACCCATTGAACCTAATTTAACGTCCATTGAAGGATAGTTGACAATCATATGACCGCCAGTTTCAGTCATCCACCATGTATCTAACACCGTATGTTCTAAGACTTCTTTAGCCCACTTAATCACTTCAGGGTTTAATGGTTCACCTACTGAATAGACTTCTCTTAATGATGATAAGTCATATTTTTTCACCACATCATCACCAGCACTCATTAACATACGTAAAGCTGTCGGTGCTGTATACCAAACTGTTACTTTAAACTCTTCAATCATGCCATACCATGCTTCAGGAGAGAAACGTCCGCCAGCGATACAATTTGTGACACCGTTTAACCATGGTGCGAAAATACCGTAAGATGTGCCAGTTACCCAACCTGGGTCTGCTGTACACCAATAAATATCGTCCTCTTGTAAATCAAGTACATATTTCCCTGAGATATAGTGTACAATCATCGCATCTTGAACGTGCAGCACACCTTTAGGTTGTCCTGTAGAACCAGATGTATAGTGTAGGATTAAACCATCTTCGCGGTCTAACCATTCAATATCAAATGTTTCACTTGCATCTTCCATTTCTTTTTGGAAATCTACATATTTATCATCTACACCATCACTATCTACTACAACAATTTTTTCTAAGTTCGGTAACCCTTCTTTAGGAATACGATCTACTAAATCATTCGTAGTGATAATAACTTTTGCATCACTGTTTTCTAAGCGGTCAGCAACTGCTTTTTCCATAAATGCTTCAAATAATGGTCCTACAATCGCACCAATTTTTAAGATTCCGAAGAACGCAAAGTATAATTCTGGCGTTCTTGGCATAAAGATAAAGACACGATCCCCTTTTTCTACGTGTGCTTTGTCTTTTAAAACATTGCCTGCTTTATTAGATAATTGCTGCATTTCTTGGTAAGTATAACTTTCTTTGCGTTTAGCATCTTTGTAGTTTAAGGCCACTTTATCCCCAAGACCATTATCTACATGACGATCAATACACTCATAGGCCATATTGACCTTTCCTGTGTCATACCATGAAAAAGCTTTTTCTACTTCCTTCCAATCAAAGTTCTGATACGTTTCTTCATAGTTCTGAAGGTTATAATTACCTTCTCCCCCTTTATAAATATCAACTTTCATTTGAATTGCCCCCTTTGTTTGAAATCGCTTTCAAAAACTATTATACAAAAATCATTCTAAAGATTCAAAAATTATTGCGATAATTCTGATTTGTGTGTAAATTAATATTAAATCCATTATAATTAGATTGAATACGTGAAATCTTTATTAATTACGTAAAAAAGAAAAATGTACTCACTCATCTAGGAGAATATGGAAAAGGATGTGGCAAGATGGAACATGTCAAAACCTATGTGCAACAAACATATACAAGACACGATACAACATATGTCATTGAAGGACCTGTACCACGTCATCAACTTGAGCAAATGGATTATGATGATGGCTTAGATGCCTTTAGAAGGCCGATTGAACAATTTGAAGCCATTCAAGAAATCAGTGAACTGCCTGAAGGTCGTATTTATGTTTTACGACATGAAAATAAAATTGTAGGCTATGTCACATATCATTATCCAGATCCTTTAGAGCGATGGTCTACTGGCAATTTGCCCTACTTAATTGAACTTGGGGCAATTGAAATTGCGTTACCGCATCGTGGGACTGGATTAGGTAATGAATTGATTAAAATCAGCTTAAGTAAAGATGAATTTGAAGATTATATTGTCTTAACGACTGAATACTATTGGCATTGGGATTTGAAAAACTCTAAATTAGACGTCTATGAATATAAAAAATTAATGCAAAAAATGATGTCGCATGGGGGATTAGAGATTTTCGCAACAGATGATCCTGAAATCACAGGACATCCAGCAAACTGTTTAATGGCAAGAATCGGCAAGCGTATAACATTAGACCAAATGGAGGCGTTTGATGATATTCGTTTTATGAACCGCTTCTTCTACTAAAGGGGAGATTTTATGAGTCAAAATCAAAAACAAACGGGGTATGTCTATTCCAATCAATTAATGCGCTATCGGTTTAGTGATGAACATCCATTTAACCAAATGCGCCTTAAATTGACGACTGAATTATTAATTGATGCTGGTTTACTCAGCTCAAATCAAATCATCACACCTAGAATTGCGACAGATGAAGAACTAACCTTAATTCATTCTTATGATTATGTCAATGCGATTAAACACGCCTCTCGAGGAATTTTAAGTGAGGTAGAATCTAAAAAATATGGGTTTGCGAACGAAGATACTTCACAATTTAAACATATGCATCAACATAGTGCACGTATTGTCGGCGGTGCGTTAAAACTTGCGGATATGATTGTGCAAGGTGAAGTAAAAAATGGCTGTCATTTAGGCGGAGGTTTGCATCATGCCTTGCCAGGACGTGCTAATGGCTTTTGTATCTATAATGATATCGCCATTACCGCTAAATATTTATCAGAGCGTTATAACATGAAAGTGATGATTATAGATACCGATGCGCATCATGGGGATGGTGTACAATGGAGTTTCTATACACAAAATGAAATACTGAATTACTCCATTCATGAAACAGGCAAATTTTTATTTCCAGGTTCAGGCCATTATACAGAACGTGGGAAAGAACAAGGTTTCAGCTACTCAGTCAATGTACCGCTTGAACCTTATACAGAAGACGATTCGTATATCGACTGTTTTAAACGTACCGTCACACCCGTAGTGAAATCATTTAAGCCAGATATCATCTTGAGTGTACATGGCGTTGATATCCACTACTTAGATCCACTTACACATATGAACTGCACACTCGATTCACTCTATGCGATTCCCTACTATATCAAGGCACTTGCTGATGAATATACAGATGGCAAAGTGATGATGTTTGGCGGCGGAGGTTATAATATTTGGCGTGTAGTCCCAAGAGCATGGAGTCACGTTTTCTTAAGTCTGATGGACATCCCCATTCAACATGGTGATTTACCTAAAGATTGGATAGAAAAATGGAAAACTTATGCGCCAACGGATTTACCGACGACTTGGGAAGATAAACGTTTAGATTATATGGAAATTCCACGTACCGCTGAAATTACTGCTAAAAATTTAAAACATGCCAACCAAGTCGCAAGTTGGTTCTAATATAAAGGCATTAAAAAAGTCTGGGAGAAAGTAATCATGCTTTCTTCCAGACTTTTTAAATAGATTCACTTTATTTCGTCGTACCGCGGTACTCAATACGATATGGTAAAATTACCGTTGAATCTTCAATCGTTTCATTATTCATATATTTTGTTAATAGACGCATGCCTACTGCACCGATGTCATAAAGCGGTTGAATCACACTTGAAAGTTGAGGACGAACCATTTCAACTAAACGCGTATTATTAAAGCTGACAATTTGTAAATCAGATGGAATATTAACATTTGCATCTTCAGCAGCGTGAACAATACCAATAGCTTGTTCGTCACTGATTGATAATATTGCATCTGGTTGATGTGCTTTAATTTCTTCAAAAGCTTTAATTCCATCGCGATATGTTTCTTTACCTCTTAACGTCAACTGATCATCTAAAGCTAAACCATGTGATGCGAGCGTATCTTTTAAGCTTGATAACACATCATTTTCAGCTTTTTCAGAGTTGTTGCCGCCTACAAAGGCAAAACGTTTTGCGCCTGAATGAATCAAATGATTGGTCACTTCTTCTGCGGCTTGTTTATAGTCGATATTTACAGATGCGACAGTATTATCATCATCACTTGTGCCTGATACCACTACAGGTACAGAAGAGTTTTCAATTAAACTTTCTAATTCTGCATCTAACGTACCACCCAAGAAAATAATACCATCTACTTGTTTGCTGAGTAGATTGTTAAAGATTTCCTTAGCTTTTTCTAAATCATTATCAGAGTTAGAAATAATTGAATGATATTTATACATCGTTGCAATATCTTCTAACCCTCGTGCGAGTTGAGAATAGTATACATTGGAGATATCTGGAATAATAACCCCGACTGTAGTTGTTTTTTTACTTGCTAACCCACGTGCAACAGCATTAGGTCTGTAGTTAAGCTTTTTGATGACTGCATTTACTTTATCTCTAGTTTCCGGTTTGACATTTTGATTGCCATTTACCACACGAGAAACAGTTGCCATGGAAACACGCGCTTCTCTTGCAACATCATAAATAGTAACGGTCATAATATCACCCTTTCTGAAAGCGTTTCAAACACTATTATAGTAAGTTTTCATAACATTTTCAAAGTGTACCATAATTTGTCACAAACTCAAAACAATTTTTTCTGATGTCACTGTTTTGTCACACATAGACTGTTCCGAAAAACAGAAAAAGCCCTTTAAATCAAAGCTTTTACACTTTGATTTAAAAGGCTGTTTATTAGCAATTAATTAGCGTAATTGTTTGCTGTCGTACATATCAGCAAGTGGTTTCAACTCATTATAGAATTGATTGAATTGTTCAATATCCATTTGTTGTGCACTGTCGCTTAAGGCAACTGCTGGATCCGGATGTACTTCTGCCATAACACCATCAGCACCTACCGCTAGCGCTGCTTTTGCTGTTGGAAGCATAATATCTTTTCTTCCTGTACTGTGCGTAACGTCAACCATTACTGGTAAATGCGTACCTTGTTTAAGGATAGGCACTGCAGAAATGTCTAACGTATTACGTGTTGCTTTTTCGTATGTTCTAATACCGCGTTCACATAAAATAATATTTTGGTTACCTTGTGAAGCAATGTATTCAGCTGCAAAAATGAATTCTTCAATTGTTGCTGATAAACCACGTTTTAATAAAATTGGTTTATTCGTACGTCCTGCTTCTTTCAATAATTCGAAGTTTTGCATGTTACGTGCACCAATTTGGAATACATCTAAGTATTCATCTGCTAATTCTAAATCAGCTGGTGTTACAATTTCACTTACTACATTTAAGTTATATTTATCTTTAACATTTTTAAGGATTTTCAAGCCTTCTAAGCCTAAACCTTGGAAGTCATAAGGTGACGTACGTGGTTTGAATGCCCCACCACGAATGAATTTTAAACCTTTGCTTTGTAGGTCTTGTGCCACAGCATCAACTTGTTCTTGTGATTCAACTGAACATGGGCCAAAGATGAATGACTTATTGCCATCACCGATCACACCGCCATTTTCAAAACGCACAATTGTATCTTCAGCTTTTAATTTTCTTGAAACAATCAAATGTTTTTCGTGTTCTGATTTTTGTAAGTCAGTGGATGCTTTAAAAATTTCTTTGAATAATTGTTTAATTACATTATCGTTAAATGGACCATTATTTTTTTCGATTAAAGCATTTAACATCACTTTTTCACGTTCAGGATCATAAACTTTAGTACCTTGTTTACGTTTTTCATCCCCAATTTTTTGCGCTAACTTACCACGCTCTACAAGTAAGTCTAAAATCTTTTCATTAATGTCTTGAATTTCATTTCTGTATTGTTCTAACTTGTTCATTATTTGGTCACCTCTATGTAATTATTTTGCATCCAATTTGTCACGCTTTAAAGCGTTAAATATATTGAATTTAACAGTTATTCTAGCAAGAACTTTATCATTAATCAAGGGGAAAAGCGAAATAAATTGCATGTTTTTAGATTATTAGTAATTTTCTCACAATTCCTTAACTAGATTGTAACTAAAAATAAAAAAGAAAATCAACCTCAAAAAGAATAAGGTTGATTTCTTTTAGGTACAATTAGTCATTGAATGTTTTCTTTTCAATTTTCTTTTTAGTTGTTTCGCCTTTTGGTTGTGCTTTTGTGTTATTTGATGATGTTTTCTTAGTTGTTACACTTGGTTTCTTTGATGATTTGTTTGCAGCTGATTTTGTCGTTTTAGTTGTTGTTTTTTGTGTTGTTGTTTTGCTACCTTTTGCTGCTGGTTTTTGTGTTGTAGTTTTTGTTGTTTTTGTCGCATCTTTTGGAGAAGTTGCTTTAGCTGTCTTCTTAGTTGTAGATGCTGTTTGTTTTGGTGTGTTTGTAGTCTTCGTAGTTTCAGTTTTTGTTGTTTTTGTATCATTTACAGTTTTAGATTCTACTTTACCTGATGCTTCTGGTACTTTATGTGCTTCAGAATGATTTGCAGTTGCTTTATCATGAGAAATCACACCTTTGTCGAATGATGCTTTCTCATGTGTTTGTGCAGTGCGTTTTTCTGCATCTGCAGGTTTTGCTGCTTTTGCGTCAGCTGCTTTTTTACTGCCTGCTGCTGTTGCTGCAGCAACTGTAACTAAAACTGGCACTGTTTTAAAACCACTTGATTTAACAGGTTCAGCTTTAAATAATTCTGCCACTTTAGCCGCAACAGTATTATCATTTTCGATTAATTTTGCTTTTTCTTTAGCTGCTAATGCATTACCTGAAGCTGTGAATTCATGGAAAGGCACTGTATCAGGTTGTGATGATTTTAAAGGATTATCATCTGTTTGTGCCGCTTGAGCTTCTGGTGAAACATTTGCTAAGTCATGTGCTGATGCTTCATTACGAATCGCTTCTTTTTGTGCGCGTAATGCTTTTGGATCAGTTTCTTGCTCATCATTGTTGAATTTTTGTTTCACATCAGATTTAAGCTGTTGTACTTTATCTTTAATATCTTGAATTTGACTTTGCGCATTGGCTTTTAGCGCATCTGTTTGTGCAGATACTTTTTCTTTCACTGATGGTTTTTGCTCTTTAGCTGGTTGATTTTGTTGTGCAAGTTGTTTACGTTTTTTCACTTGATTAATAATGAAACCACCTGCTGTACCGATAAATACACCGGCAATAAACCCATAAACGAAATCTTTACGTACAGTATCAGACATTGCTTCTACTTCGTAAATTTCTAATTTAGCTTCATCGTTCTTTCTCATGTATTTGCCTCCTATAAAGTAAAAGCACTTAAACAAAGTTGATTCAACCTCATTTAAGTGCAGTTAGTACGTCTTATAAATGATAATGTAGCCTACAGATGAGGTATACAGCTCAAGTTGAACTGCATTAAACCATTAGCGTCTGTAGTTTGCACTTTCTCTACGTTCTTTTCTATATTGCCATTTATCAGCAATTTCCATCGCAACGTTTGACCATTGGATGACTTGTGAAATTTTGTCTTCGTTTTGAGAAATATTATGTGCAATTGAGTTAGTTACTCGGTCAACTGATCCATCTAAATCTTGGATAGAATCACCGATACCTTTTACTCCGTCAACTACAGAATTTAAGCGGTCCACTTTATCTTGAATATCTTCAGTTAAGCGGTTTGCTTTATGAAGTAAATCTGTTGATTCTCTTGTAATCCCTTGAATTTGTCCTTCAATTCCATCAAGAGTTTTAGCCACGTAGTCTAAGTTTTTCTTAACAGATAAAAGAACAACTACAATGCCGATTACTAATACTAAAAATGCTATAGCTGCAATTAGACCTGCTATAGGTAAAATCCAGTCCATTAAAAACGCCTCCTAAATTGCTTATGTCTTATTTTTACTTAATACCCATACATATTTTAACATAAACATATTAAAATTCATTTGTTACGCCATGATTGTCTAAATAGGCACGTTCAATTTTTTGAATATCCCCTGCACCCATAAATAAAATCACAGCATCTGTATATGATTTTAATACATTTACATTTTCTTCACTAATTAATTGTGCACCTGGAATGCGATCAATTAAATCTTGAATGGTTAAACTGCCTTCATGTTCACGAATTGAACCAAAAATATCACATAAGAAGACACGATCAGCTTTATTCAAGCTTTCGGCAAACTCATTCAAGAATGCTTTAGTTCTAGAATAAGTATGCGGTTGAAAGACAGCGATTACCTCTTTATGTGGGTATTTTTTACGTGCTGTCTCAATTGTAGCATTAATTTCGCGCGGATGGTGAGCATAATCGTCCACAATTACTTGATTATGCACTTTTGTTTCATTAAATCTACGTTTTACACCGCCGAATGTTTCTAATGCTTCTTTAATATTTTCAACATCTAAACCTTCTAAATGGCAGACCATAATAACCGCAAGTGTATTTAAAATATTATGATTTCCATATTGCGGTGATAAGAAATGTTCAAAGAATTTACCATCAATGTATACATCAAATGATGTACCATGTTCTGTAATTTGAAGATTGTCTGCATAGATATCTTCATTTTTTTCTAATCCATAGTAATACACAGGAACATCGGCTTTAATTTTTCTTAAATGGTCATCTTTACCCCATGCGATAATTGCTTTTTTGACATTATGTGCCATTTCTTGGAATGCACTTGTAACATCATCTATATCTTTAAAGTAATCCGGATGATCAAAATCAATATTAGTCATAATCGCATAATCAGGATGATAACTTAAAAAGTGACGTCTATATTCACATGCTTCAAATGCAAAATATTCACTTTGAGGAATACCTAAACCTGTACCATCACCAATTAAGAAAGAAGTTCTTTTATCTCCATTCATTACATGTGATAAAAGGCCTGTTGTAGATGTTTTGCCGTGTGCGCCTGTTACCGCTACAGAAGTATACTGCTCAATAACATGGCCTAAGAATGTTGGATAATCAATGATTTCCAATCCTAATTCTTTCGCGCGGACAATTTCTTCATGTGTATCTGAAAAAGCATTACCTTGAATCACAACCATGCCTTTTTGAATGTTATCTGGGTTAAATGGCAAAATTTTAACCCCTTTATTTCTTAATGCTTCTTCTGTAAACACATATTGTTCGATGTCGGAGCCCTGAACTTCATGACCTAAATCGTGCATGATTTGAGCCAATGAACTCATACCAGAGCCTTTAATTCCGACAAAATGATAGTGTGTCATACTTAACTCCTTCTTTCTTATTCCTCATTTATTTCAGCTGCAGTTAAATAAACTTCCCTTGGTTTCGAACCATTCGAACCTGAAATATAACCCAACGCTTCAAGTTGGTCAACAATGCGTGCAGCTCTATTGTAACCAATTTGGAAATGACGTTGTATTGAAGATGTTGAAATGTGGCCTTCTGACACCATGAATCTGCATACATCATCAAACAACTCATCTTTTGGCTGTTCTTTTGTTTGTTTCAACAATTCCTTCTCTTCAAATAAATATTCCGGTTCTCGTTGTGCCTTAATAAAGTCTACGACTTCATCGATTTCTTCATCAGACACAAAGCTGCCTTGAACACGAATTGGTTTATTCATACCATTACCAAGATACAACATATCACCGTATCCAAGTAAGCGTTCAGCACCGCCACTATCTAATATAGTTCTTGAATCCACACTAGATGATACCATAAATGCGATACGAGTTGGAATATTCGCTTTGATTAATCCTGTAATAACATTAACTGATGGGCGTTGTGTCGCAACTAGCATATGGATTCCGCATGCACGTGCTTTTTGTGCAATTCTAGCAATTGATTGTTCAACGTCTTGCGGTGCCATCATCATTAAGTCCGCAAGTTCATCAATCACTATAACGATTTTAGGTAAACGTTGCTCATACGAAGCCTTTTTATTGAATGCTGTAATATTACGTACATGATATTGTGCAAACAATTTATAACGTCTTTCCATTTCATCAACAGCCCATTTTAAACTTTGTGTAGCCGCTTTAACATCTGTAATTACTGGTGATACAAGATGTGGCAAACCATTATATGGCGCTAATTCAACCATTTTCGGATCAATTAGCAAGAGTTTCAACTCTTCAGGGTGATTTTTATATAAGAGTGAAAGTAAAATACTGTTGATACAAACTGATTTACCTGAACCTGTTGCCCCTGCAATCAGTGCGTGTGGTGTCTTCGCAATATCCATTAATAGCGGTTCATTATTAATGCGATTACCCATCGCGACTGTTAATTTAGATTCCGCATTTTTAAACTGCGAACTTTCAATAATCGATTTTAGGTTCACTTTAGTGGGTGATACATTCGGTACTTCTATCCCCACTAAACTTGTTCCTGGAATCGGTGCTTCAATTCGAATGTCTTTTGCGGCTAAAGCCATTTTCAAGTCATCGTGCAATGCTGTAATTCTTGAAACTTTCACACCTTTTTCAACCGATAATTCAAAGCGTGTCACACTTGGTCCTTCAGTAACATTTTTAACCTCAGCTGGTACATTGAAGTAATAAAATGCATCATTGAGTTCTTCTTTTTTCTCATCTATCCATTCCTGGTCAACTTCATGCACTTCTGGCTCATCTAATAAATCTAGACTCGGCAACTTCAAGTTAGGGCCCTTACGAATTCCTTCATGATGTGCTTGAACAGGTCCTTTATTTACGTTCACAGGCTGTTGCGTTAGTTCTTGTGTTTGACTCTGTGTTGGTTTTCCCGTTTGTACACGCGTTGTAATATGACCTTGTTCAACAGTGGGTTCATCTGAAGCTTTTGTTTCATGATTTATTGATGACGGTTCACTTTGCGTTTGAGTTGATCTTTCAGGCTGTGCCACGTAATTTGTTTCAGAAACTGATGTTTCATCCTCCGTATTGTTAGTCGCTTGAGCTGCTTGACGTTTCTTCGCATCCATCATACGACGCTTATCAGAAGGTGTCATCATCACATTGAAAGGCTTAGCCCCTTTTCGAATTGGACGAGACACTTTCGGTTGTTCAGATTTACTTTCTTCTGATTCAGCTTTGTTATCTTCTGAAACTTCATCATGTTGTTCAGATGTTGAAACTGTCTCTTCTGCCTCTTCAATTGTTCCAAGTGTCTCATCAACTTCATCTATATGTGATTCTTCTTGTTTAACTGCATGTGCTTCTTCAACTGATTTTGGCTGGTCTGGTTTCAACTGAGGTTCAAGACTTGATTTTTCTGCTTCTTTCTCTTGTTCTACCTTGTCTTCATGTGCCTCATCCTGTTGTGCTGCTTCAGGTTCTGTTTCTTTATGTTCTGGTGTTAATACAGGTTCATAAATACCTTCAGACGCTTCTTTTTGTGTTTCAGATGGATTTTGAACATCTTCTGTAGCTTGTGTGGGTTCAGATTCTAATTCTTCTTCTGATTCCTGAACTTCTTCTGTATGTTCAATCTCTTCAGACACTTGTGGTTGTTCTTCATGTTCACTTTCAACAGGTGTCTCTTCATCTGCTACTTCAGTATATTGTGCTTCTGAAACTTCTGGTAATGGTTCTGTCGTTTGTGGTTCTTCTACTGGTTCAGTATGTTGTTCATCTGATTCAATTTGATGTGCTTCGTCTGAAACATCTTCAACCACTTTTACGTCTTGCTCATCAATTTGTTGAACATTTTGAACTTTATTTAAGTCTACTTCTTCATAATCAAAATCATCCTGTGGGTGACTTGTTTCTTCTGAAGTGTCGGAATGTAATTGCTCATAATTTGTTTCTGTTGTTTCTTCTGCTTCTTGATCAGAAGTTTTGGCTTCTTTTTCTTTTTCAAAGCCATTTTCTTGGAAAACTGGATCTTCAACGTATTGTTTTGCTTGTTCAGCATACATTTCATCAATCGCTTTTTGAATAGAGCTGACATCTTCTTGTTCACGTTTTTGTTGAAGTGCTTCTTTGAATTTTTTGCGTTGCAATACTTTTCGTTCGCGTTCGCGTCGAATTTCTTCTACAATTTGCGAAGCATAAATATTATTAATATTAATTGTATTATCTGCTTTAGAATAATTAGGTGTTTGTTTTACTTGATGTTCTGATGATTTATTCGTCGTTTGTTCAGGATTAGTCTGAACTTCTTCTGATTCACCTTTTTCAATTTCTTGCGTATTTGAAGTTTGCTTACGCATACCATTTAATGGATCTGTAGGTATTTTTTCTTGTTTTTGTTTCGGTTCTTCAGTACTTTTATTTGAACGTTGAATGACACCATTTTCTAAAGGATGACGCTTCTTCGTACCGAAAATTGCTGAAGGGACTTCTTCAGCTTTAAATTCACCGCTTTTATAATAAATATCTTTCGTATCATAACGTGTTGAATAATTTTGAACACGTCTATTATGGTTTTCTTTTTTGTTAGGTTGGTCAGTAGTACGCTCTTTTGGTTCTGACTGCTTACGTGTATGACGTGAAGAACGAAATGATGGTGCATCATCGTCATAGAAAGTACGTCTTCTTCTATGACGGCGTTCTGATTTTTGGTACGAAGGTGTTTCAACAAATTCTTCTGACTCATAGGTTGGTTCAGAATGATTGGATTCTGAATCTGATTCTGCTTGTTGATCAGAATCATTCACATGAAGTGGAAATCTGAAATTACCTTTTGGACGTTCGTAAATATCATTATTTTCTGGTAGTAATGCATGACGACGACGTTCTTTTTCTTCTAATTTTTGTCTGCGTTGACTATATTTTCTTTGATAAACTTCTTCGTCATCATCATCACTAAACAATTTGTCAAACCAGTTCATAATGTCACTTCCTTCCAATCATTTTATTCTTCGAAAAATGGTTGTCCTGTTTGGTAATCATCTGATAATACCATAATGCCTTTTTCTTGTGGCGCATTCGGTAAGTTTAATTCTTTCATTGAGCAAACCATACCACTTGAAGGCACACCGCGTAATTCAGCATCTTTAATTACCATACCGCTCGGCATTACCGCACCTACTTTAGCGACAACTACTTTTTGATCCGCTTCAACATTTGGTGCACCACACACAATTTGTAGTGTTTCACTGCCCACATCCACTTGTAGAATGCTTAATTTATCCGCATTAGGATGTTTCTCTTTCGTTTTAACGTAACCCACTACAAATTTTGGTGATAAGTCAGAATCTAATTGGTCTTCAATACCAGATTCATTTAGCACCTTTTGTAAGCTGTCTACCAATTCTGGTGTCAATTTAATATATCCATTACCTTCGATTGGTAAATGTTTAGATGCATTGAAGATATTGTATCCTACAGCTTTATCATCTAACGTAATTCTCACTACGTCACCATGTGTTGTATAATTGAATTCTCCTTCAGCAGGTTCTACTTGTAAGAAAGCTACATCTCCGACACCGTTTAAGTTGTAAAATAAATTCATTCTCTATTCACCTTATTTCTTATCATTTTTATTTTGATTTTTAACTGCACTTAATTCTTGAACTACGTTCGGACTCTTGTCTTTTTTCTCTTTATTATTCTTGGCTAAGATAAAGATTGGTTCTAAGTGTCCGCTGTCGTATCCAAATGATAGTGATGTAATTGGAACAAGTCCTTTGGTAAAGAATTCCATTGTTAAATGGGCCATCACATCATAGCCTGTTTTATTTCTGATGTCAGCTACAATCAAGACATCTTGATGCGGTACAGCTACAAGCATTTCACCTTCACACTTTTCTTCGAATGTGTTTAAGAAAGGTGTATTTAAAATTCTGCTTGCATCATATCCGTCATTGGTATTAATAAAATAGAACAGATTGCCTTTTACTTCATCTGTTTTATATGGATTATCTAATTTTCTAATATTGAATAATGCCATCTCTTTTATTTGTTGTGCAGTGATATTTAATTGTTTAAGCATAGATTCATCAATTAATCGATATGATTTTCCTAAATCTAATGCATAATAGATATTCGTTTCTGCCGTATGTTTATCAATCACAAACGGATGACCTTCTTTAGTCTCTTTATCAAAACTTGCTGCACGCATAACAGGCATTACTTTGATGTTCTCCATTTCTTGTAATGCATCATCACTCATTTGACGAATTGTTTCATTGACATAGTAAACAATTTCATCAACAATTTTTTCTTGTTGATCATTATATTTTGCGACGATGGGTGTTAATCTAATTGTTACACCTTTACCATTATCTTTACGTGCAATGCGCAAGGTATCTTCTTCTCTATTAAATGTAAAGTTAACATCTAAATGATTTAAACGTTCTTTTAGTTTATCTCTCATTTGAAAGACATTCATATTAACACTCCTAATTACATACCTTTTTATAGTTTACCGTAAAAATACCCTTAGGAACAGAAAAAATGTGAATTTCCTAAGGGTATTTTTATTTAAATATTCGAAATAAATTCGCTGATTTGTTCAATCGTTTTTCTGTCTTTGCTGACATAACTTCCGACTTGCTCGCCTTTCTCGTAAACTAAGAAGCTTGGAATTCCCATTATGCCTAAGTCTGCAGCTAAATCAATGAATTGGTCGCGATCTACTGATACAAATGTATAGTCAGGATGCTTTTCTTCTAATTCCGGCAGTCTTGGTGCGATAAAACGACAATCAACACACCAATCTGCTGTAAACATAAATACTGTTTTACCTTCTTTAAGTTGTTCAAATGCTTCTACTGATTCTAATTGTTTCATTTATATCCACTTCTTTCTTCTATTTTTATGAGTATTGTAAATGCGCAATGACTTCGTCATCTAAACCTAAAATAGACGCTTCTAACAACGCTCTTGCTGAATAATAATCTCTAATATCAAAGACTGAATCTGAACTATGAATATAACGTGCACAAACACCTATAACAGCTGTTGGGATACCAATATTGGCTTTATGAATCTCTCCCCCATCAGTACCGCCTGGTGAGATATAGTATTGCGTATTAATATCATGTTGATTAGCTTGATCTAATAAATAATCTCTAAAGGCTGGTTTAAGTATCATTGTTCCATCTTTAATACGAATTAATGTTCCGCCACCGAGCTTACCTGAAAGTTGCTGTACACCTTTCATATCATTAGCCGGAGAACAATCGACCACAAATGCGATATCTGGATTAATCTGTTCTGCAGCTGCACGTGCCCCTCTTAAACCGACTTCTTCTTGAACATTTGCACCTACATATAAATCAACATCTAATTCTTTGTCTTTAAATAATTTTAAAATTTCAATCGCCAATAAACAACCATAACGATTATCCCATGCTTTACCCGCATAGCGATGTTCAGATAATTGGATTAACTCAGTATCTGGAACAATAGAATCTCCTATTTCTACACCGCGTGCTCTGACTTCATCTGCAGAATCACTTCCAATATCTAACATCAAATCTTTAATTTGCGGTTGGCCTTCATTGCCTGTTCTGAAATGTTTAGGGATACTAGCAACTACACCTGTAATGATTGCTTGTTCTCTTGTTTTAACTTTTAAACGTTGGCCTTGCCAAATATCAGCAGCAACTCCGCCTAAATTCGTAAAATGCAACATCCCGTTAGATGTAATGTCCGTCACCATGAATCCTACTTCATCCATATGGGCTGCCACCATTACTTTTTTAGCATTCTCTTTTTTAGATTTTTTCACTGCGTAAAAGCCGCCCATACGATTGTAAATAAAGTCATCAGCGTAGGGCTCCATTTCTTTCTTTATGTACGTTTTTAAATCTTGTTCAAAACCTGGTGCACCATGAAATTCTGTTAAAGCTTTAATATGTTTTAATGTTTCATTTTTCGCAATTTCCATTGTTCATCACTCCTTAATAATTCATTATCTTCCTCATGTTATGGTAGAATGTTCTTATAACGTAAGTGGAGGTATAAATTGAGATGTCTCGAAGAAAAATTTTGTTATTGATAGTATTACCAATTACAGTTTTATTGAGTAGTTTACTAGCTTACCTCACATTTTTAGGCACTAAAAAGTATAACCCTCAAAAGCTAATCGAAGAAGTGAAAAGCTACTTTATGAACGTGACAGGGTCATACATTGTCTCAGAACCTCAACCATTCGAACAAGACGGTATTCATTATGAGATATATCGCGGTGGTGTTACGACTAAAAACCACGGTAAAGTCAGCAATTATGAATTTATCGCCGATGCGACAAATGGTAAAATCATTAACATAAAAGAAGTTTAATGATATTGGTATGCATACTTAATTCTAACAATGTTTCCATTTAACGGAAGCATTGTTTTTTTTGTGCCTTTTATTCGTTTGATTTACTGATTTCTCTTGATTTCAGCTTTAATTGAATGATCTTCTTTATCAAATTGCAGTGCAAAATATGTCGCATCATGATAAAACAAGAACCAATAACCTTGCATAATCAGCCAAGGCATCCATCTTTCCTTCTCTCTGATTGATTGCATCGGATAGTCATCATAAGATGTGACCCATAGCGGATTCATATGTGCGTGCGAAGGGAAAATATCTGCCATATGTACCGCTTTTTCTCCTTCACTTTCAATGGTAACAATACTATGGCCATAGCTATGGCCGCCTGTATGATACATATGAATACCAGGTAAAACCTCGATGTCATCCTCAAATAAAATCAAACGGTTTTGATAATCTCCTAAATTCAGCTTTGGCCAATACGTAGCCTGACTGCGTAGATTAGGTGCTAAAAATTCATGCCATTCATCTTGTTGAATGTAATGAACTGCATTAGAAAAAGTCGCATGTCCCTCTAAATCAGAAATGCCAGATGCATGATCATAATGCATATGTGTCATAAGAACAATATCTATATCATCTGGAGTTAAGCCGAATTGTTGTAAACCTTCTTCAATCAATCCCTCGTTATCAACACCGAAATTACGCTTTTGCTTATCTGTAAGTTTACCCTTACCTAAACCGGTATCAATCAGGATATTGTGTGTTCCTGTTTGAACTAAAATCGGTGATACACTCATCGGTACTTGGTTTTTATCATTTGCGGGAATCTTTCTATCCCATAAAGGTTTGGGCACAGGACCAAACATTGTACCGCCATCCATATGTGTCATTCCACCGTTCAAACCATGAATTTCAAATTTTCCTAGCTTCAAAAGTCTCACCCTAACGTTCTAATATATAATCTAAGTATAGGTTGATATATACATATTTTCAAACTTTAACAACGTAAAAAAACTGCATTCGATTGAATGCAGTGATTAATGATGAAACTTTGCTTCCATACGGTAAATACGTGAACCTTTGTCCGCAAACTTTCTTTCGTATTCAGTTTCAATATTATCTTCATCATCTTCATCATGAAGGTTTAAATTTATTTTAGTAAAATACATACCGAATTGAGACATACTTTCTAAACTATATGCGAATAAACCTCGATTATCTGTTTTGAAATGGATTTCTCCCTCTGCTTTCAAAATCGTTTTATATAATTCAAGGAACGTATGGTAAGTTAATCTTCTTTTCGCATGTCGCTTTTTGGGCCATGGATCAGAAAAGTTTAAATAAACACGATCAATTTCGCCTGGTTTAAAGTAATCGGTTAATTCCATTGCATCATTACAAATCAATTTGATATTCTGCAAATCTTTTTCCAACACTTTATCTAACACACGAATCATCACGTTTTTGTCTCTTTCTAAAGAGACAAAGTTAACTTCTGGATGTTGTGCAGCAAGTTCTGTGATAAATTGTCCCATTCCAGAACCTACTTCAATATAAATCGGTTGTGATTTATCGAACCATGATGACATCTCACCAGCATGCGTTCCATCCATATCTACAACAGTATTATGTTTACGCAAATAATCCTCTGCCCAAGGTTTATTTCTTAATCTCATTTGCTTATTCTCCTCAAATAAATACGTTGCTGTTCATCACTTCATTTAAAAATTTCAGCCATATATTCATATCTTTATAACGTTTTTGTTCTTCAGACCACTCTACAAGACCAATCGCTTGAATAACGGTATACCACTTCATTCTTTTACTTAAATCTAATGATTCCTTGCAACCATATTTCTCAAGCCATTCTGACCATTCATTTTGAGGAACGTAATTGTAAAGCAGCATTCCGATATCGATGGCAGGATCTGCTAACATTGCACCTTCCCAGTCGACTAAATATAATTCATCACGATCAGAAAGTAACCAATTATTATGATTTACATCTCCATGAACGACTGTATAAAAGCGAGGGTCCAAATGAGGTTTATGCTCTTCAAGATACGTCAAGGCTTTTCTAACTACATGATGAGTCAGAACCTGTCTGGAAAGCGAGGTATTGATTTTATTGTAAAGAATATCTGGCGTGATTGGCTCCATTTCCATACGCTTCAACATTGTCAGCAATGTTTTTGAGCTATGGATTTTTTTCAATAACTTAGCCACTCTTGTCTGAGTCATTTCTTCGAAAGTCAATTCTCTGCCATTTTTCCAATGTTGCGCTGTGACAACTTCCCCTGTTTCTATTCGTTTTGTCCAAACTAATTTGGGGACAATACCTTCAGCTGATAATGCAGCTATAAATGGATTTGAGTTTCTTTTCAAAAATAGCTTTTGACCATCTTGTTCGGCCATATATGCCTCACCGGATGCACCCCCAGCAGAATCTAAAGTCCATCCTAACTGATAGAACTGCTCCAACACGTTCACCTCGCTTTCAATTAGAAAATGGCTCTAGAAGTGTATTTCAAGAGCCATATTTTATATTTCTTTAACAAAAGTATAATACTTTTACGTCCTTAGCACTCATTGTTAATTTTATAATTTTTGACCTTGGTTTTCAACCAAAAATGAGAAACAAAAAGACACATTTTACTTTCTAACATGCTATTGAAAACTATTAAATTTTCAGCAGCGACAAAATAAAATTATAACACATATTCAAGGTAAGTTGGAGAAAATCTCGCAATTAATGACTTTCTTCAATTTTTTGTTCGAAGCCTTTTTGTAATTGGCGCGTAATCGGTCCGACTTCACCGTTGCCGACCGCTTCTCCATCCAATTTAACCACAGGCATTACTTCTACAGATGTACTAGATACAATGATCTCATCTGCTTGTTTTAAGAAGTCTACAGTAAATGTTTCTTCTTTAAATGGAATCTCTTGTTCTTCAGCCACAGCTTTAATCACACGTCTTGTAATTCCATTTAAAATAAAGTCATCTGTTGGATGTGTATAAATCACGCCGTCTTTTATCGCATACACGTTACTTGAAGCACCTTCAGTAACTGTTTCTCCACGATGTTGAATCGCTTCATCTGCATTATATTTCACAGCGTATTCTTTTGCTAAGACATTACCTAGCAGATTTAAACTTTTAATATCACATCTCAACCAACGGATATCTTCGACAGTCACTGCATTGATACCATTTTCGAGTTTTTCAACAGGTCTGCCATAGCTTCTTGAAAATGCCATCATTTGAGTTTTAACTTCTGGACCAGGGAATGCATGATCGCGAGGTGCAGCACCACGTGTCACTTGGATATATATCCCGCCATTTTCAATTTGGTTTTCTTCCGCAAGCGCTTGTACTTTTTCAGTTAATGATTCTACAGTTTCGTCTAAATCAATATTTAACTCAGACGCACTGCGTAAGAATCTTTCAAAATGTTCTTTTACAGTAAAGAGCTTTTTATCATAAATGCGGATATATTCATAGATACCATCACCGAAGTTATATCCTCTGTCATTGTATGGTACATTTGCATCCTGTTCTTCTACAAATTGGCCGTTCAAAAATACCTTGTTTGTCATACTCATTCCTCCACACATAATGCGTATAGCGCTTCTAAATAAATGCTAGTAGCATTGAATAGTTGTTTTTTCGTAATATATTCGTTTCTTTGATGCATTAAGTCCTCTGAGTCGCTGAACATTGCTCCGAATGCTACGCCTTTATCTAGATTACGTGCATAAGTACCTCCACCAATTGTGTAAGGCTCAGTCATATCACCTGTTTGATTACGATAAGCTTGAACTAATGATTGAACAAAAGGATCTTCTTTGTCGACATAGTGCGGACGTTGCACTTTGCCTAGTTTAAGTTCAAATCCTAAATCATTCACTTCATGTTTAAAGCCTTCAATAGCTTCATCAAATTCAAATCCCTCTGGGTAACGTAAGTTTACACCGAATTTGCCGCCTTCAGCTAATGTATATGAAATAATACCGATGTTTGTTGTTAAGTCTCCCATTTTATCAGTATGGAATTTCATACCCATTTTTTCGCCGAAGTGTGATTCAAATAAATAACGTTCACTTAAATCAACAAATTTAGCTGCTTGTGCATCTAATTCTAGTCCACGTAGGAAGTGAAGTAGGAATAAACCAGCATTTAATCCAATAGATGGATCCATACCATGTACCGCTTTACCTTTTAAACGTAAAACGAGACTGTCGCCTTCTAGTTCACTATTACCTACTAATTCATGCGCTTCTAAATATTGTTGGTAACGTTCTGTCACTTCTGAATTGCTTGATTTAACTTTAAGATGTGCCACAGCTTCATCTGGTACCATGTTATAACGTTGACCAGATTCAAATGCTGTAAGTGTTACGTCTGCATTTGAATCTTCAATACCTTTAGCTTCACCTTGTAATTCAATATCGAATGTTGTGATACCTTTTTCACCATGAATTGCCGGGAATTCTGCATCAGGTGCGAATCCTAATTCTGGCATTTCTTCAGTTTTAAAGTAACGGTCAACACAAGTCCAATCAGACTCTTCATCTGTACCGATAATAATATGCACACGTTTTTTCCAGTCCACATTCATCTCGTTTAAGATTTTAACCGCATAATATGCTGCGATTGTAGGACCTTTGTCATCTAATGTTCCACGTGCAATTATCGCATCTTCAGTTACAGTCGGTTCAAACGGCGGTGTATCCCAGCCTTCCCCTGCAGGTACAACATCGACATGACATAAAATGCCGAATAAGTCTTCACCTTGTCCTGCTTCAATTCTGCCTGCAACATGATCGACATCGTGGACATTAAATCCGTCACGTTCTGCAATTTGATACATATAATCAAGCGCAGCTCTTGGACCTGGACCTAGCGGTGCATCAGGTGTAGCTTTGCTGTCATCTCTGACACTCTCAATTGAAAGTAAGCCGTTTAAATCAGCAATAATTTGATCTTGATATTCTTGCACTTTTTCTTTCCACATTCGTGATCAACTTCCTTCTCAATTTTTAGTTCACTCTATATTTTACCCTAACTGTTTCTTAAACAACAGTAGGAACCCCCTTAATTTTCTGACTAAATCTTGAAACGTTGTCACCACAGTCACTTAAGGAAAAATTTTTTGTACAAAAAAATACCTTAGCTGTTAACTAAGGCATTGAAAGTTCGAAAGTTATTATTTTGTATCGTTTGAACCTTTATTTTCATTTTGTTTTAAATCTTCTTCAGTCACAATTCTGATATTGTTTTGTGCTTCATCAGATTGTTTAACATCATCTAATGTTGGTGATGCTGCATCTTCTGAATTTGAGAAACGTTCTTTTTGTTCTTGTAAGAAACCTTTAGGGTCTTGTTTTACTTTTTCAGCATAACCTTTAGGATCTTGTTTTACTTCGTTAAAAGTTTCAGTTGCTTTAGATGCAACTTGGTTTGCTAAATCTTTAGCATTTTCTTTATATGTTTCTGGATTTTCTTTGTATTTATCATATTCTTGTTTAAGACGGTCTCTGCTGTCTTTTCTTGATAAAATTACTGCTGCAGTTGCTGCACCAATACCTAATACCGCTTTTAAAAAGTTACTTGATTTTGCCATAATAATCACCTTGTCCTTTAAGAAATTAATTTTTTACTAGCTCTAATTCTGCCTCAGTTAAAGTACGATATGCACCTTTAGACAGATTTTCATCTAGTTTTAAACTTCCGATTTGTACTCGCTTTAATTTAGTTACCTCATTTTCTATCGCATGAAACATCCTTTTTACTTGATGGTAACGTCCTTCTTGAATTGTTACGTACACAACCCTTGGATTTTCCGTTATTTCAAGCTTGGCTGGTTTAACAGGTCCATCTGATAATTCAATACCTTGTTCAAACTTTTGTACATCTTCATTTGAAACTGGATGTGCTGCTTCCACGCGATATACTTTAGATACATGTTTATTTGGACTCATGACGTCATGGTTAAATTGACCATCATTTGTTATCAATAATAATCCCTCTGTATCTTTATCAAGACGTCCAACCGGAAAAATGTCCAAATACTGGTAGTCTTCAATTAATCCGATAACCGTCATATGTTCTGCATCTTCTACCGCAGATACATAGCCTTCTGGTTTATTAAGCATCAGATAAATTTTATCAATGTAGCGAATCAGTTCTCCATTGACTGTAATTTCATCTGAATTCGGATCAATTTGTCGTTTGCTTTGCTTTTCTTTCTTATTGTTTACTTCAACCGCATTCTGCTTAAGCAATTGTTTTACCTCACTGCGTGTACCAACACCCATGTTCGATAAAAATTTATCTAATCGCATTATGAGATTCTCAACTTTCTACGTAATTTGCTTGGTAATTCACCTAAGAATTGGTCTGCAAGTCTTGTTTTAAGTGTAATACCGCCATACACAACCATGCCGACAACAACACCTACAATTAAGATGATGAGACTGCCAAGTTTTGTTTGCGGCGACACAATAAATTGCATACCCCAATACGCAAGTTCTACACAAATCATCATGATAAAGCCATAGATAAAGATTTTCGTAAACTGTATCCAAGTTTCAGTAAATGTAAACTTCGCATACTTTTTCAAAATATAGAAGTTACAAATGTTGGCAAATAATAAGGCGATACCTGTACTTAATACTGCACCTGCTGTATGGAATGCTACGATTAACGGGAAGTTTAATACAATTTTAACTACGACTGCAGCTAAGATAACAAAGACGGTTAATTTCTGTTTATCAATGCCTTGCAGCATTGATGCTGTAATACTTAATAATGAAATCAACATAGCTACTGGTGCGTAGAAGAATAATAAACGACTGCCGTCAAAGTTACTGCTGTAGAACACTGTATACAATGGTGCTGCTAAAGCCATAATACCTAAACTTGCTGGAACTGTGATAAACATCAATACACCTAATGACGTTCTGATTTGGCGATGCATTTCTGTTAATTCGCCAGACTCATACGTCTTAGTAATATATGGGATTAAGCTGATTGCGAAACCAGCTGCTAATGACGTTGGAATCATCACAATTTTATTTGTTGTCATATTCAAGATTGTAAAGAAGTAATCGTGTAATTGCTGCGGTACACCAGCGATTCCTAACGCATTGTTATGCGTTAATTGGTCTACAATATTGAATAATGGGAAGTTTAAGCTCACAATAACAAACGGAATACTATAAGAAATAATTTCCTTATACATTTTTGTATACGGTACATCTAAACCTGTTGTGTCAGAGGCGACCATTTTATCAATATGCGGTTTACGCTTACGCCAGTAATACCAAAGCGTAAAGATGCCGACGATGGCACCGATAGCTGCCGCAAATGTCGCAACACCGTTCGCCATTAATACTGTTCCGCCCATCACATGTAAAACGACATAACTGCCGCCTAAAATGAAAATAATACGCGCAACTTGTTCAGTTACTTCAGAAACAGCTGTAGGTCCCATAGATTTAAATCCTTGGAATACCCCGCGCCATGTCGCAAGCAACGGTATGAAGATAACTACTGTACTGATAATTCGAATGATCCATGTAATATCTTCAACTGTCCAGCCGCCTTCAATATTTGATTTATGCGCAAGCGTCACATTGGCAATCAATGGTGATAATGCATATAAAATAATAAAACCGATGATACCGCTGATTGACATCACGATGAAACTTGATCGATATAATTTTTGACTGACATGATACGCACCAATCGCATTATACTTTGCTACATATT
Organism: Staphylococcus simulans; assembly: GCF_047037175.1. GTDB lineage: Bacteria > Bacillota > Bacilli > Staphylococcales > Staphylococcaceae > Staphylococcus > Staphylococcus simulans_C. The sequence continues at coordinate 897,598 of NZ_CP178241.1, forward strand.
TAGATGCAGCCAATGGTACACCTGCAGTTGCTACCGCAATCGCAATGTTATAAGGTGCATATGCATAGTTGAACGGGGCCAAGTTTTCTTCTCCTCCGATAATCGCATAAAACGGAATGATGAATAATACACCAAGTATTTTAGTTATTAAAATACTTACCGTTAGAAGAAAGGTCCCTCTTACTAATTCTTGACTTTCATTCATTACAATCTTCCTATCTCAAAATAATTTTAATCTTATCCTACTACCAACAATTGTCAGCAGTTACTTTTTTTCATTAGTATTATAGCTTAAAATAGTGTTAACAGGAAAGATAATATAAATAATTTCACAACAGTGTCAGACAAATTGATATCTGACAAAGCTAAACAAACAAATGACTCACCTAAGCTTTCACAATAACCTAAATACAATAAAGAAATCAAATTTAAAGGAGGTAAGCGCGCAAATTCATTTTAAGCGCGTACCGATTATATGTATCAATCGATTATCATCGGCGGCGGACCGAGCGGTTTAATGTCCGCAGCTGCCGCAAGTCAAAACAAACAAAAAGTCTTATTAATAGAAAAGAAAAAAGGACTCGGCAGAAAATTAAAAATTTCTGGCGGTGGACGATGCAATGTGACCAATCGTCTCCCTTACGACGAAATTATTCGTCATATTCCAGGTAATGGAAAATTTCTCTACAGCCCTTTTTCCGTCTTTGACAATGAATCTATTATTGCGTTCTTTGAATCACGTGGTGTGAAACTAAAAGAAGAAGATCATGGCAGAATGTTTCCAGTATCTAATCGTGCGCAAGATGTCGTAGACACTTTAGTCCAAGAGTTGATTAATAATAAAGTAGAAATCAAAGAAGAAACTGCAGTGAAACATATTCAACAAGATGAAGCTGGCCATTTTATTGTCACTGACCAAAACGATCAAGTTTATCATTCTAAAACAGTAGTAATCGCGACTGGCGGTACGAGTGTCCCGCAAACAGGTTCAACAGGAGATGGATATACCTTCGCAAAAGCCTTAGGCCATTCGATTACAGAACTTTTCCCTACCGAAGTCCCAATCACTTCAAAAGAACCTTTTATTATCCGTAAAACTTTAAAGGGATTAAGTTTAAAAGATGTTTCGTTATCGGTGTTAAGAAAGAATGGTAAACCTCGTATTACACATCGCATGGATATGATTTTCACACATTTTGGCATCAGTGGTCCCGCAGCATTACGCTGTAGCCAATTCGTGTATAAAGAACAAAAATCACAAAAGAAACAGGAAATTCAAATGCAATTAGATGTCTATCCTGATGAAAAAGAAAATGAAGTACAAGCTCGCATTAAATCTTTGATTAAAGATACTCCAGATAAACTTGTCAAAAATAGTTTGCGCGGCATCATCGAAGAACGCTATCTCAACTTTATTTTAGAACAAGCCGATGTGTCTGAAGAAACGACGGGTCATCATATTTCTAACCAACAAATTCTTACACTCGCGCAACTGTTTAAAGGCTTCACATTTACAGTCAATGGTACATTACCGATTGAAAAAGCCTTTGTGACTGGCGGCGGTGTATCAATCAAAGAAATTGAACCCCATACCATGATGTCAAAAATTACTCCTGGACTCTTTTTATGCGGAGAAGTATTGGATATCCATGGTTATACAGGCGGTTATAATATTACGAGTGCGTTAGTAACCGGCCGTGTTTCAGGTATCAACGCCGGACAATTTGAATAATATACAGCTAAAAATTTAATAAGACGACAAAAAAGCCGAAACCGTTTCGTATATTTACGAACCGTTTCGGCTTTTTCTATCTGATTAAATTCTATTAATTTCTAAACCTTCATCGCCCCATGCTTTCATGCCGCCTTCTACATTAACCGCATGAATACCAGGGTTTTGTTGTTTCAAATAGTTAACTACATTCGCACTGCGTACACCGCCAGCACAAATAAAGTAGTAAGTATCTTTGTCATTGAATTCATTTACGTGATTTGGAATATCATTCATAGGAATTGTAGTTGCTCCTGGAATAATTCCTTTTGCTGTTTCTTCGTCTTCTCTGACATCAATGATATGAATCGGTTCATTATCGAACATTTTCTTTTTCAATTCATCCGTTGTGATGGTTTCCATAACGTAATCATCCTCCTTTATTATTTAGCTACGATATTAACTAATTTTTGAGGTACTGCGATGACTTTCTTGATGTCTTTATCCCCTATATCTAATTTAACATTTTCATTATTTAACGCAATGTCTTCCATTTCTTCCTTCGTCGCATCTTTAGGAATGAAGACTTTTGCTCTTACTTTACCATTTACTTGAACAACAATTTCAACTTCATCATCTACTAATAATGATTCATCGAAATCTGGCCATGGTTGGTAACTGATTGTTTCATCATGACCTAATTTTGCCCATAGCTCCTCACCTAAGTGCGGCGCAATTGGTGATAACATTTTTACGAAACCTTCAACATATGGTTTATATAATTGATCAGCTTTATAGCCTTCATTGATGAAGACCATCAATTGACTGATTGCTGTGTTGAAGTTTAATGTATCAAAGTCTTCTGTCACTTTCTTAACGGTTTGGTTGTATACTTTTTGAAGTGATTTATCATCTGTATCTACAATTTTAGAAGATAATGAACCATCTTCATTTACGAACAATCTCCAAACACGGTCTAAGAAACGTCTTGAGCCATCTAAACCTTTTTCGCTCCATGCGATGGCCGCATCCAATGGTCCCATAAACATTTCATATAAACGTAATGTGTCAGCACCATGAGAACGAATAATATCATCTGGGTTAACTACATTACCGCGAGATTTACTCATTTTTTCGTTACCTTCACCTAAAATCATACCTTGGTTGAATAATTTTTGGAATGGTTCTTTTGTTGGTACTACCCCTAAATCATAAAGAACTTTATGCCAGAATCTTGCATATAATAAGTGAAGAACTGCATGTTCTACACCACCGATATATAAATCAACCGGCAACCAATGTTTTAATTTTTCAGGATCAGCTAACATTTCGTCATTATGCGGGTCGATATAACGTAAGTAATACCAGCAGCTGCCTGCCCATTGTGGCATTGTATTTGTTTCGCGACGGCCTTTCATACCTGTTTTTGGATCTACTACATTTACGAATTCATCGATATTCGCAAGTGGAGATTCACCTGTACCTGAAGGTTCGATAGAATCTGTTTCAGGTAATAACAATGGTAACTCATCAGTTGGAACAGTTGTCATTGTGCCATCTTCCCAATGAATAATTGGAATAGGTTCACCCCAATAACGTTGACGGCTGAATAACCAGTCACGTAATTTGTAATTGACTTTTTTCTCACCGGCACCTTTTTCTTCTAATAATGCGATAGCTCTGGTGATTGCTTCAGCATTATGCAAGCCATCTAACGCGCCAGAATTAACATGTGGGCCATCACCTGTGTATGCTGCTTCTGTCACATCTCCGCCTTCAATCACTTCTTTGATTGGTAAGTCAAATTTTTGTGCGAATTCATAGTCACGTTCATCATGTGCAGGAACAGCCATTACAGCTCCTGTACCATAAGATGATAATACATAGTCCGCAATCCAAATCGGTAATTTTTCACCAGATAATGGATTAATCGCATAAGCACCTGTAAATACTCCTGTTTTGTCTTTAGCTAAATCTGTACGTTCCAAATCAGATTTCATCGAAGCATCTTTTTGATATTGTTCTACTTCAGCTTTATGATCTTCAGTTGTAATTTGAGCAACTAACTCATGTTCAGGACTTAATACCGCAAATGTTGCACCATAAATTGTATCTGGACGCGTTGTAAAGACATCAATTTTGCCATCGTGATTTTCAACATCAAACGTAACTTTTGCCCCTTCAGAACGGCCAATCCAGTTACGTTGCATATCTTTGATTGATTCAGGCCAATCTAATTCTTCTAAGTCTTCTAATAAACGGTCCGCATATTCAGTAATTCGTAAAACCCATTGACGCATCGGACGACGATATACTGGGAAACCGCCACGTTCTGAAACGCCATCTACGACTTCTTCGTTTGATAAAACTGCTTTAAGTTCAGGACACCAGTTTACAGCCACTTCATCAACATAAGCTAACCCTTTATTGAACAATTGGATAAATACCCATTGTGTCCATTTATAATATTCAGGATCTGTTGTACTTAGTTCTCTATCCCAATCATAACTGAAACCTAATTCTTGAATTTGGCGTTTAAATGTTTGAATGTTCTTCTTAGTAAATTCACGTGGATCATTACCAGTGTTCAATGCATATTGTTCAGCAGGTAATCCAAACGCATCCCATCCCATTGGATGTAATACATTGTACCCTTGCATACGTTTGTAACGTGAAATAATATCTGTTGCTGTGTAACCTTCAGGGTGTCCAACATGAAGTCCAGCACCTGATGGATATGGGAACATATCTAAAGCGTAAAATTTCTTTTGACCTAAGTTATCACTTGTTTTGAACGTTTTGTGCTCAGCCCAGTAATCTTGCCATTTTTTCTCAATTTCTTGATGATTAAAACTCACTTTGCTTTCCTCCTAATAAAAAAATACAACTCAAACTATTATGCTTTGCTTATGAAGGACGACATTTTGCCGCGGTACCACCTTCATTCGTATCTTCTACGCACCTCATACATAATAGCTCGAGCTGTATTTATTCTTAATATAATCGTTGGTAAGTTCACCTAAATGACTTAACTGGTTTGCACCGAACACCAGCTCTCTTGATAAGCCCTTTAAATTACTACTCCATATACACATATAACTATATTTTATTCTATCATTTAATGCAAGTCTTAAATTTCAAGGCTGCACGTAACCTTTGTTTAGACATCAAACTCATCAGGTGACAGACGTTTATCATAGATAAATAAGAAAAACATTGAAATAAACAAAAGTCCCATCATTGTTAAGAACATCATCTGCATATTGAATGTATCGACTAAAATACCGCCAATTAACGGTCCAAATGCTTTACCGACAGTTGCTGCCGAATTAACGATACCTTGATAAGCACCTTGTTTGCCTTCTGGCGCTAATTGATTCGCAATAGTCGGTACTGCAGGCCATACAAACATTTCACCTAACGTTAAGATAATCATACCAATGACGAAAACAGAGAATTGTTCTGCGAAACTTGTCACAAAGAACGATATGATAAACACACAAATACCGACAAACATTTGTTTCTTCAAGTTCCCTCTCAGTAAACGAATCACTGGATAAATCAATGGTTGTGCAACTAAAATCATAATCCCGTTAATCGTCCATAATACACTATATTGAGATAACGAAATGTTCATTTGTTGGGTGAATGATGCAATGGTACTTTCCCATTGAATATATGCTATCCAACAAATTGAAAACATCACACATAGTAACAATAATGCCACAAAACGTTTACGGTATTGCTTTTGTGCCCATTGATTCGCATCAGGTATTTTAACCTTCCCGCGATATTGTAAATTAAATTGTGTAACTGCCACAATGAAGAATGCGACATACATTAATAAGTTTGCGATGAAGATAAAATTAAAGCTAAGCTCAGCGACATACCCAGCAATCGCAGCACCGAATGCAACACCTAAGTTTTGCGCTAAATAAATCGTATTGAATGTTTGACGTCCACCATTCGGCCAGACCGCACCTGCCATCGCATAGATAGCTGGAATAATGATACCGCCGCCAAATCCTAACATCACTAACCACACCGCATATAATGGCCATCCGTGATAAAAGTTTAATAACGTTGTGGCACATAAACAAATCACTGACCCACTCATAATCGTAATGAAACCACCGAGTTTATCGAAGAAAAAACCGCCGAGTAAATTACCGACAACCATACCTAAAGAGTTAATCATTAAAACTAAACCGGCAGTGGTTAAACTTTTGCCTAATTCTTGACTCATATAAATTGTATTTAAAGGCCATAAAAAACTCGCGCCCATAATATTAATTGCCATACCAATAACTAACCACCAAATGGCCTTAGGCATATTCATACTGTTCCACCCGCTTTCTATATCTATTAATCTTTGTCTTAGGAAAAAACTGTATTTTTACCAATAAAAATTTCGCATACAGAACATCTTAACTGTGTGCGAAACATGTGTAGTGTTTATATTGATTTGAACTTTAGATTTTGCAACCAAGTAATCTTACTATAATTTCCATATGAATAAAAGACCTATTTCGTAATTTCTGCTCAACATGCACCTTCAATGTATGGTAAAATCTTACAATGGATTAATTTAAGAAAGGAAAATGTCATATGGGTCGATATTTTACGTATGCATTTGAAGATAAACGCTATCATACATGGAATTACCATTTAAAAAATAGATTTGGACAAAAGATATTTAAAGTCGCATTAGATGGAGGATTTGACTGCCCTAACCGAGATGGCACAGTTGCACACGGCGGTTGTACGTTCTGTTCAGCTGCAGGCAGCGGCGATTTTGCCGGTAACCGTGCTGATCCGATTGAAGTACAATTCCAAGAAATTAAAGAACGTATGCACGAAAAATGGCACGAAGGAAAATATATCGCATATTTCCAAGCATTCACAAATACGCACGCACCTGTCGAGGTACTCAAAGAAAAATTTGAACCCGTACTAAAAGAACCCGGTGTTGTTGGCTTATCGATCGGGACTAGACCGGACTGTCTGCCTGATGACGTCGTCGAATATTTAGCTGATTTAAATAAACGTACGTATTTATGGGTGGAATTAGGATTACAAACTGTTCATCAAAAAACGTCTGATTTAATTAACCGTGCACATGATATGCAGACATATTATGACGGTGTTGCAAAATTAAGAAAGCATAACATCAATGTATGTACACACATCATCAACGGATTACCAGAAGAAGATTACGACATGATGATGGAAACAGCGAAAACTGTTGCACAAATGGATGTACAAGGTATTAAAATCCACCTACTCCATTTACTTAAAGGTACACCGATGGTCAAACAATATGAAAAAGGTATGTTGAACTTTATGTCACAAGAAGAATACGTGAATTTAGTTTGTGATCAACTTGAAGTCTTACCGCCAGAAATGATTATTCACCGTATTACAGGTGATGGTCCTATTGATTTAATGGTCGGACCTATGTGGAGTGTAAATAAATGGGAAGTACTGAATGCGATTGATGCGGAATTAGCACGACGCCACTCTGCTCAAGGTAAACATTATCAACCACTTGAGAAAGCAGAACAGTCATGAAAGTAGAACGAATCTTACCTTTTGCGAAATCATTAATTACTTCACATATTACTGAAAAGAGTACTGTGGTTGATGCGACATGCGGTAACGGGCATGACACATTATTTCTAGCAAAACATGTCCCAGAAGGTCATGTTTACGGATTTGATATACAAGAAGCCGCAATTGAAGCGGCTCGTGATAAAGTAAAAACCTTTGAGAATACAACTTTAATTCTAGATGGACACGAACATGTTGCACAGTATATCAAACAGGAAGATTTACCGATTGATGCAGCAATCTTCAATTTAGGTTATTTGCCTAAAGGCGATAAACATATTGTGACAACAGCAAACACGACGATTCAAGCCATTGAATCACTTTTCAACATGTTAGCACCAGAAGGTATTATTGTACTTGTTATTTACCCTGGTCATCCTGAAGGTCAAATCGAAAGTAATATCGTCTTTGAATACTTGCAACAATTTGATCAACAAAAGGCACATGTCTTGCAATATGGCTTTATCAACCAACAAAATAACCCACCCTATATTTGTGCTATTGAGAAAAGATAATTATATAAAAATAAGAGCAGCTACCGTCATTGGGTAACTGCTCTCTTTATATTCAAACTTAGTTAAATAGTTTATCTACACTTTTAACTGTTTCTTTTAAGACTTCAACAGAATGGTTGAATTCTTTTGTTTCTTTTTCATTTAATGGTGTTTCATAAATTTTTACTGCGCCTGCACGGTTAACAAGTGTTGGTACGCCGATATAAACATCTTTTTGACCATATTCACCTTCTAAGTAACTTGAAACAGTTAATACTTGGTTTTGGTTACGTAAAATGGCTTTAGAGATGTGTAATAAGCCCATTGCGATACCATAATAAGTTGCGCCTTTAGCTTTGATGATGTCATATGCAGCATCACGTGTATTTAAGAAGATTTCTTCAATACGTTTTGCACGTTCAGGATCGCTGTTTAAAATATCATATAAATTTTGACCTGCGATACTTGCTTGTGACCATACTGCTAATTCTGAATCACCATGTTCACCAATAATGCTAGCATTTACACTTTCAGGTGCTACACCGAATTCTGCACCTAATTCATATTTGAAACGTGCAGTATCTAAAATTGTACCAGATCCGATAACACGTTCTTTTGGTAAACCAGAAACTTTTTTAGTCACATAAGTAAGCACATCTACTGGGTTAGCAGCAATTAAGAAAATACCGTCAAAACCGCTGTCCATGATTTGACCCACAATTGATTTAAAGATTTTTGTATTTTTTTCTACTAAATCTAAGCGTGTTTCACCAGGTTTTTGGGGTGCACCTGCAGTGATTACAACTAAATCAGCATCAGAACAGTCAGCATAAGAACCTGCTGAAACAATAGATGGTGATTCGCCATATGGCATACCATGATTTAAGTCTAAGACATCACCTTTAACTTTTTCTTCTACTAAGTCAATAATAACTAATTGATCAGCAACACCTTGTGCTACCATAGCGAATGCATAACTAGAACCTACTGCACCATCGCCTACTAAAACTACTTTATTCGCTTTTACATTACTCATATTACTTACCCTCTCCAATATAAAATCGCTTCTATGTGATTTATTTCACATATACAAGATACCAATTTTAGCCGATAAAATCAATGCGAAAATCTTGGAAATTTCACACATTGTGAACATTTTCCGACAAAAAAGCGCTGCAATGTCACCATCCATTACAGCGTCATTTTTTTGACTAAATTTCTATTTGATCATCAATATCATTCGGGATAAAACCAAGTGCATTAACTTTATTATTTAAATAACTCAAGATATAACGCATCACTAAAGGACGTTCAGGTTCATTGTGAATTTCATGATAGAGTCCTTCCCACGCTTTATAATAAAGTTCATCCGTTTTAACACGCTTTTTGATATCAATAATTGCTTCTGTATCTAATATCTGGTCTTCTTTCCCGTACATTAAACACATAGGAATACTTTGAATATCTTCTAAGTGTTCTAAAGTCGTTTTCATGACATGTACAACTTCTTTATACCAATGGTAAGATACTTTTGTCAGCATTAAACCATCTTCTTTAGTTTCTCTGATAACTTCTTCATTTCTTGTCAGGTGTTCAGGTTCAATTCCTAAGTTAAATCGCATATCTTTGACACCTGCACCGATATTAGAGGTGAATAAGTTTTTTCGTGTTTTCGAATTCGTCTTAAATGCAACTAATGGTGAAATCAAAATAATACCTTCAATCGGCAATTCAGTTCTTTCCATTAGATTTAACGTAATTAAACCACCTAAACCGACACCCATTAAAAATGTAGGTAATTTATATTCACTCGCTATTCGCAACCATTCTAAGATATGTTCGTGATAGACTTCAAAGTTGTCGATTTGGCCTTTATTAGATCTTGATGTTTGACCTTGTCCAGGCAAATCACCCATAATCACATGATATCCATTTCGTCTTAGTGACGTAATCACATAGGCATATCTTCCTGTATGTTCTAAAATATTATGAGCAATAACTATGACACCTTTTGCTTCACTTTCTGTTTCCCACTTCCACATATCAACGACTACCCTTCTACTGAATTAATTACTATTATTGTATCAAAACGCACCGATTAAAATCTATTTAGAACCGGTATATATATTTAACAGAATTTAGAAATTCCCCTTTTGAATTGCATTCTGTTTTCACAAACATTACATAATTTACTATTCGTGTTATTTATAAATAAACAAGTATATTTGTATAATGTTAACGTTTTCATACCTTTATGAAACATGATACACTATTTTTAACAGAGTTGTATGGGAGGAATTTACATGCCATTAGTCAAAGATTTTTTTATCGGTTTATCTAATAACACTTTTTTGAATCAAGCAGCACGAAAATACGGACCCATGTTAGGTGCCAGCAAAGTAGTTGTTGGAAATTCGATTGATGAAGTCATTAAGACAATTAGAACACTGAATGATAAGGGGATTTCAGTGACAGTGGATTGTCTTGGTGAATTTGTAGATTCAAAGGAACAAAGCATTAAAGAAAAGAACATTATTTTAACTGTTTTACAAGCGATTTACGATAACAATTTAGATGCGCATATTTCTCTTAAAATTAGTCAATTAGGCGCTGAATTCGATGTAGATTTAGCAGAACAGAATTTAAGAGAAATTGTTGAAAAGGCAAAATCATTGGGCAATATTCACATTAATATTGACACCGAGAAATATGCAGGTTTATCTGATATTCTTTACGTATTAGATAAATTATCTAAAGATTATGATAATGTAGGAACTGTGATTCAAGCCTATTTATATTCAGCGGATAATATGATTGAAAATCACCCGCATATTAGATTACGTTTAGTCAAAGGTGCTTATAAAGAAAATGCATCAATTGCCTACCAAACTAAAGAGGATATTGATAAAAACTACATTAAGCTTATCGAAAAAAGACTGAAAAGTGCGAAGAATTTTACATCTATTGCGACGCACGATCATAATATCATCGACCACGTTAAAAAGTTTGTGGACGAGAACAACATTGATCGTGATAGTTTCGAATTCCAAATGTTATATGGATTCCGTTCTGAATTAGCATATGAAATAGCTGATGAAGGCTATCATTTCTGTATTTATGTACCATTTGGTGAAGATTGGTTCGGTTACTTTATGCGTCGTTTAGCTGAACGTCCGCAAAACTTGAATTTAGCTGTGAAAGAATTTGTGAAGCCTAAAACTTTAGCTATAGGAGCCGGCGCAGTTGCTGCAACTATTGCGTTAAGTTTCGGTCTCAAAGGTTTAAAGAAACGTCAATAAATCTAAGCATGAAGAAGGCAAGATCATTTCGGTCTTGCCTTCTTCATGTCTTTATATTTTAAACTTTTTTCTATTGAATTGATTTTAGTAAGTTAGCCATTTCAATTGCAGCCATTGCTGATTCGGCACCTTTATTACCCGCTTTTGTTCCAGCACGTTCAATGGCTTGTTCAATGGTCTCAGTAGTTAAGACACCAAAAATAACAGGTAAACCTGCTGTATCGCTGACTTTTGATACACCTTTTGCTACTTCATTACATACATAATCATAATGTGATGTCGCACCACGAATGACACATCCTAATGTAATGACCGCATCATATTTCTTTGTTTCTGCTAATTTTTTAGCAGCTAACGGAATTTCAAATGCGCCATGTACATAAGCAACATCAATATTATCGCTTTCTACTTCATGACGAACTAATACATCTTTAGCGCCCTCTAATAAACGGCCAGTAATAAAATCATTAAAACGACTCACTACAATTCCAATTTTCAAATCTTTTCCTAATAATTTACCTTCAAAGTTCATGTTAATGCCTCCAATAGTTTTGTTTAATGATATTTAAATCATGTGTCCCATTTTTTCTTTTTTCGTCTGCATATAATCATGGTTATGACTGCATTCTGGTACAATCAGTTCAATACGGTTTTCAACTTCAATACCATAATGTTTTAGCCCTTTAAATTTCTCTGGATTATTACTTAGCAAATTCACCTTTTCAATACCGAAATGTTTCAAGATTTCAGCCGCATGATAATAATCGCGTAAATCTTCTTTAAACCCTAAAGCTAAGTTAGCAGTGACTGTATCATAACCTTGTTCAATCAATTCATAGGCTTTAAGTTTATTAATTAAACCAATTCCTCGCCCTTCTTGAGGCAAGTAAATGACCATACCGTTATGTTCATCAATGTATTTCATAGCCGCTTCTAATTGCGCACCGCAATCACAACGTTGACTATGGAAAATATCACCTGTTAAACAAGATGAATGAATACGCACATTTTCAACTTCTTGAATATCGCCTTTAACGATTGCTACGATTTCATCATGTGCATAATCTGATTCAAAGCCATACATATCAAATGTGCCGAAATCTGTCGGTAATTTCACTTTCGCTTTTGCATGCATATGTTGTTCATGCAGTTTACGGTAATGAATTAATGACTCTATCGTAATCATTTTTAATTGGTGTTTTTCTTTAAATGCTTGAAGTTGTTCACCTTTGGCCATCGTGCCATCATCATTCATGATTTCACATATGAGCCCTGCAGGTTTTGAACCTGTCATACTTGCTAAGTCCACTGCTGCTTCCGTATGACCTGGGCGTACTAATACCCCGCCGATTCTAGCTATTAATGGAAATAAATGACCTGGTCGATTAAAGTCTGCACTTGTACTTTCTTCGCTGATTAATGCTTTCGCAGTCATCATGCGTTCAGCTGCACTGATGCCTGTTGTCGTATTGATATGATCTACACTTTCTGTAAATGCTGTACCAAATGCATCGCTATTATCTTTAACCATCGGTTCTAAATTCAATGACTTTGCGAGAGATGGTGCGAGCGGCGCACATATTAAACCACGTGCTTCGCTTGCCATAAAGTTGACTGTATTTTCGTGCATTAATTCAGTCACCGCAACCAAGTCACCTTCGTTTTCTCGCTCTTCATTATCTACAACAATAATACTTTCACCTTGTTTTAATGCTTCAACTGCACTTTCTATATCATCAAATTGCATATGTGAACACTCCTCTTAAAATCCGAATTGCGCAAGTTTATCTGACGTTAATTCAGTATTTTGATTTGAAATTGCTTTTTGTACATATTTAAATAACATATCCGCTTCTAAATGCACCGCATCACCCACACGCTTTTCACCTAAAATGGTCGCACGTTTTGTTTCTGGAATTAAATGAATATCAAATTGGCCTTCTGCTAATCTGAAAATCGTCAAACTTGTTCCATCAACGGTGATTGAGCCTTGTTGAACCATCTGATCCGTAATGGTCTTCTTGCACTGTATTGTCATAATATTGGAATTAGAAGAAGGTCGTATCTTCAATACTTTACCTACTTCATCCACATGACCTAATACAAAATGACCGCCGAAGCGACCTTGACTCGGCATCGCACGTTCAAGATTGACTGAATTGCCTTTAGTCAGTTGATTGAGATATGTTTTATTTTCAGTTCCTTTGATCACGTTGACGTCAAAGGATTGTTCATTAAATGAAGTTACTGTTAAACATGCACCATTGACACTGATTGAATCGCCGATATGCATATCTTCTAAAATCTTTTGACATGCGATAGTGAGTTTCATGACATTTTGTTCTGTCACAATGCGATCAACCGTACCGATTTCTTCGACAATACCGGTAAACATGAAATCACTTCTTTCTTAATACAACTTTGATATTTTGATCGATGATTTCAGAATGGTCAATTTCAAATTGAGGAATTTGTTCTAAAGGAAGTATATTGTCAGTTTGATAAAACTGATACTTGCCAGAACCTCCAATTACTTTCGGGGCGTAGTAAATCATCAGTGTTTGGACACACTGGGATTGGAGAAATTGTGAAGTCACTTTAGGTCCGGCTTCTACATAGACTGAGCCGATACCTCTTTGATATAAATCTTTTAAAATAGTTTCTATTGCGCACTCATCCAAAACAACGATTTGTACATTAGATGCAAGTGCTTGTGTTTTTAATTGTGTATTTTCTGTATACACTAGCACAGGTGTCTGTTGGTCTGTAAATAAAGTTTGTGTGAAATCTAACTCACCGCTTCTCGCTAATACCACTCGAACAGGCTGTCTTTCTCCTTCTAACCTTACCGTTAAACTCGGATTGTCAGCTTGTACAGTACCAGCACCTGTGAGAATCGCATCGTGTCTAGCTCTATTTTTAAACACATCTTGTTTCACACCTGGATTTGTTATCCATTTACTTTGACCATAGTCTGTTGCTTGTTTTCCATCTAAACTAACACTGACTTTTAAAGTTACTTCTGGCATCTGTGCTTGTTTAGCTTTGAAAAACTCTGTATACATTGCTTCCGCATTGGCATCATGCTGATATGAAACCTCAATGCCGGCTTCAGATAAAATCGCATCACCAGGTGAATCTAAAGTAATATCTTTCATCGCATACACGACTTTTGAGATACCTGCTTCAATGATTTTATTGACGCATGGCGGTGTCGAGCCAAAATGTGTACAAGGTTCCAAGGATACATAAATCGTTGCACCCTTTGCATCCGCACCAGCCATATCCAGCGCTTGTACTTCAGCGTGGCGTTCACCTTGTTTTAAATGGGCACCCAACCCGACGATTCTGCCATCTTTAACCACAACAGATCCGACAGCCGGATTCACACCCGTTTGGCCTTCAGCCATTTTTGCTAATGCAATCGCATTTTGTAAAAAACGATTCAAACAATCACCTCATTAAAATAAAAAATTCCGTTACCTATTAAAGAGGCAACGGAAAAAAATGTATCATTATCGTATTTAAACAGAGTCCATCCATGTTAAAAATTGCTAACACAAATTAGACTTCACTTAAATACGAATTTTAAAATCATATTTAATGACGTCTTGATTCTTTCTCCCATCCAGACTTTCACTGTCGGCTCTAGATTCTCACTAGATCAGCCATACTCTATAAAAGAGTACAGGTCGCAGGCTTATGTATTTACTGCCGGTTGGGAATTGCACCCTGCCCCGAAAGAATATTATGAAATTGTTTCTGAATCGAACGAGCAATACTTTGCTCATAAATTAATCATAGCTCATTTTTATTTAACTGACAATCATTATTACTTATTGATTATCTATTTTCTGAATGAAATTCATATAAACTCTTAACTGCTTGCACAGATTGGCGCACAATCATATTGACACCATTACGAGCTTGATTGATTCCATTAGTGATTTGACCAATCGCAATTAAATGCGGCAATGTCCCGTATCTTGGACTGATCACTTGATTGGTTTCAGGTACAATTTGGATACCGCCCATAGGATGTGCTTGGACAATTTGTCTGTTCGCAATATCAATTAAGAAAGCATCATCATCATCTAAATCTTTTAACTGTGTTCTTGGACCTGTCGCATTGATGACCACGTTATATTGTTCTGATGCATCTGAATCCTTATATTTGAAGATAAATGCATCATTTTCTTGCGTTACTTTTTCCAAACCACTTTTGATTAATAAATGTCCAGCTTCTATTTCTTCAATTATTAATCGTGCAGTGCGCGGCGGCATTGGGTTCGAATTGGCTTTCATTATTGGCATATAATCCTTCATAAATGTTCGTTGATCTTCAATACTTAAACTATTCCAAATCCAATTCATGTTTTCTTTGATTGTTTCTAATAAACTTTGGAAGACGCCAAGTATCTCTGGATGTGCCAAATCATATTTTAAGTCTTTAATTGGGTCTCCGACTTTGCGATTGATAAGTTGTTGTAGCGGAATATTTAAATCTTCACACTCTTGTTTAAATAGTTGAATCGCTCTTTCTAATGGTACAACACCAAAATGAGATTTAATAATTTCATTAAAATTATCTTTTGTCAGGTGCTTTAATGTAATGTCAGGCATTTCGCCTCTAACACTTGGCAATGCACCTCTTCTGCTCACAGCAGTCAACGGTAAATTAGGATGATGCTTTACCACATAGCGAATAACATCAAGGCTAGATAGTCCTGTTCCAATTACTGCGATATCATCCGTATCTTCAACAGTATTTAATGTTTCATAAGTTGGATACGGTGATTTGATAAATCCTTTCAATCCTTTTAATTGATATGGATCGTGATACGCCATTGTACCAATTGTTAAAAAGACATAATCATATTGACGGCATGCTTCTTGTTCATGATTCGTACAAATGAAATATTGAATGTGCGAATCTTTTTCAAACCCTTTTTCCAAGTACATTTCAGTCGCTTTTTCAGTAATAATATGGATGTTGTCATACTTGTCATTAAATTGATCGAGATAACTTTTCATATAATGACCAAAGACAAATCTCGGCAAATAGGTCGCATTATCAAATTTAAAATCATTTTGTTGTTGGTACCAACGATAAAATTCCTCTGGATCTTTAGAATTTAATGACATATCTTTACTTGGTAAATTGATTAATAGTTGTGAACTGTCATTTTGAAATGGCACGCCCTGCCCCATGTTTTTAGCATTATCATAGACATCTATATCTAGTTCATTAAAATATGAATGCTGTTCTAATTGTCTTAAAATACTCACACCTGCAGTGCCCATTCCGATTATTGCAACACGCATACGTTTAACCTCCTGCTCTTTATATCTAACGCGCTTTTTATGGCTTCATCTTCTATTATGCAATAAACAAAAATAAAGCGAAACAATTAAATCACAATCATTTAATCATTTCGCTTTAAACTTAATATAAAATTGAACTATTATTGATGTTCTTTGTCATCTTTATAAACAAATAACTTATAGTATTTACCTTCAGTATTGATTTTTTTATAGAAGTCTGCAATGAGTGAAGCGTTGCTTTCTGCCCATTTGATATCTGTCGCATATTGGTGCTCCCCAGGATTTTTAGGATTCCATCTCATGCTATATAATGTATTTTGATCTGGATTAGATAAGAAGTGCTTATGGATAAATTCTGCACCGCCATCAATGGCTTTTTCCGGTGTATCCCAACCGTGTTTTTTTGCATACTCTGCACCTGTTTTAATTGGATCTTCATCTAATGCGCCAACACCATAAAAGTTATAGTATTTTTTACCATCAATTTCTACACCTTTAGACAAATCACTTTTTACAGCCCCTGTCTCTAAAATAGCATGTGAAATTAAGTATACTTCATTGACATGTCGTTTCTTCGCCGCATGAATAAAGTCGTCTGTATGTGCTAATAATGTAGGACGATCAGCCAACATACGTTTAATTCTATTTTTATCGATGCCTTGATATTTAGACAAATCTAAGAATTGATACTTTTGTGTTTTATCATCGATAAACTTTTCACTGTTCATGGCTCTCTTGATTTCAGTTCCTGTTGCATCATGCCATCTATCATTTTTGTCGGAAACTTGTTGGCTTGTATAGTTATTAATTTGTTTTTTAGCTGCTTGATTCAAAGTTACATCTAAATGTTCTACAGTTTCTACTTTTTTGACATGTTTAAATAAAATTTGATCAGAAATCATTGAAAAGAAAATATAACCCGCTGCAGCCAAAATAACAAGCAGCCCTATAATTGAAAAGATAGAGCCTTTCTTGTGTTTCGTCATAATTACACCTCTTAGGTCAAGTTAAAGTGAACTGCTTAACACGTTGACATTAGTGTTGAAGCTTCTCGGTACATTCATGTTGACTGATTATTTTATATCCGAGCTACCCCCATAGTTCCTATGGTTCTATAACAATAAAAAAATAATTCGATTTAATTCTAAATCTTAACACTTTCTGCAGTGTATCACAATTTAGAGTTTTCCAACCACCATTCTATCATATCTTTTTCTATCGTACGTGCTTTTAGTCAGAATGTAATATTGCTGTAGTCTTTCAATAATATTTCTAACACTTCCGTACATCATTCGTGCAAAATCACATTCCTAAAATAAAAAACAGCCTATTTATTTACAGACATTGCTGCAATAAACAGGCGAATACGAGCCTTTATTTACAATTACTCTGGACGTTTGTACTCCATAATTATAAAACTAGCTGCTTCTGATCTATTCTTATAGTAGTAACGGTTCAAATCGATGGTACCTTCAATTTTGCCATCACGATACATCATTTCATTTGTCATATTATTAATCATTACAAAATCTGAACTATCTTTAATCATATCCAATTCATCATGGCGTGCGAAAAAGTGTTCCAAATTTAAGTGAGCGTAATCCATAAAATCCTCCCGTCTATTTGTGAATTATGTTAAATCATGCTTATTATGTCGAAAACTACAATTTATTTTGTTAATTTATTTAATTCTACCCTTCTATTTAACACCTATTTTGTACATTTAGCAAATGAAAGAATATATCTGTTTCGCTAAACTAAAAACCAACCAGAAATAATATGTTATGTACAAAGGTTGAATGGGTGCAGTGATGAATATAGAGACATTAATCACAAGACACCAAGGTATTATTTATGCTTTGTTGAAAAAGTATAATATTAAGTATGATATTGATGAATATGCCCAACTATTATCCATTAAAATGTGGGCATTATTACAACAATTTGATACGTCCATTCATAATAGCATGAGCGGTTACTTATTTCAAAGGCTGAACTACTATCTCATTGATTTATTTAGAAAGAAAGGAACCATCCTAGAAGATAGTCATCAAACTTTCATTTCAGAGGTTGAAGCTGTCCATCCATATGATAATTATAATTATCTCACACAGATGATTGCTTCTGAGTATTATTTGCTGCTTAATGATTATGAACGTATGTGGCTGAATTTAAAACTATGCGGTTATAAGCAGTTTGAAATTCAAGCTTTAATGCAGAAGTCCGCAACGACGATTAGAAAGTATCAGATGCAAGTGCGACATAAACTTGCACCATTAAAACACTTTCTGAAAGGAGACGTATCATAATGGCGATCAGTGAACGTCCTAGAATTCTATATTTCACTTCTTATCCACATCATACTTTCCAAATTGAATGTGTTTACAACATGTTTCACGGCTTAACGAAAGTGCCGCTGAAATCTTACATGAATACATTGCTTAGACGTGAATCTGCTCCAACGAAATATGCTTCTTATGAACTTAAACAAATGCTTAATATTCGTAAACAACTACCTTTAATTGTGAATCAGCAAACCATCTTATTCCCTATCCGAAATAAACGTGCCCCTATCCAACACTTTATAAACGGATTGGAAATCATTGGACTTAAACAAGAACGTTATGCGACAAGGCTGATTTTTAAAAATGGCGTGCATTTAGTTGTTAATGCTCATTACGCTTTTGTGCATCGTAAATGGTTGGAATGTATCTTCTTACATTTTATGACTTTTCATGACGCTGATTGAAGCGATGTTCTAACAACTTTTTCGTAAAGAATGCGGTTACGATTTTCATTAATATACTTGCGACAACAAGCGCTAAAATACCACCTATCAGAATAAATGCTAATTGTACGAATGATAAATCCACTTGCGGATTCACGAAATATTGAACGACACTTAAACTAGTTAACAATCCAAATAGGAATACACCTAGTAATAATGCATTGATGAGTAGCATACCTACAATAATTAAGAAGAGTGAAGCCGTTCCTTGATGACGCTGTTGAAAAATATGCGTTCTTAAAAATTGATTAGAAAACTTTATCGGTTGTTTATACGTTAAAGTATTGTCCTGACTGTTTTCTAGTTCTTTTAATACTTGGTTCAACTGACCTTTTTCTTTCTTATTCAGGAACCAAAGTTGCTTTTTTACTTTTGTTTCAAATTGCTCTTTTTTCACGAAACCTATACACCTGCCAAAATAATTAATTTTAAAAAGAGGCAGAAATAACTTTACGCGAAGGATGAATACCTTTGTAAAGATTATTTCTGCCTTTATTTTATACTAGAATCATGAGTCATGATACTATGATTTTATTTTTTTATAGAATTGAAAGTCCTGATTTTTGAATGTCTTTCGCAAATCCTTCAACAGTATCTACTGATAATTCATTGATATCTCTGCCGATATTAGGGATTTTGCTGATAACGCCTGCTGGGCATGTAATAATATCTGCACCGATTTCGTCTGCTTGGATGACATTAAATAATTCACGGCAGCTTGCCCATAATAATTTAACGCCTTTTTTAGCATGTGTCACTTCTACTGATTCTTTCATTAATGGAAGTGGATCTACACCTGTGTCAGCGATACGTCCTGCAAAGACAGAAACATATGTTGGAACACCTTCTGTCACTGCATCTGTAATTTCTTTAACTTGATCTAAAGTATATACAGCAGTCACGTTTAATTGTACGCCGTCAGCTGATAATTTTTTAATTAAAGGAATTGTAGACTCGCCTTTAATATTCACAATCGGAATTTTTACGAACACATTTTTACCATATTGTTTTAAAATGCCCGCTTCTTTTTCCATTGTTTCTAAATCATCCGCGAAGACTTCAAATGAGATTGAAGCGTCTGGAATTTCTTTCACTGCTTCTTCAGCAAAGGCTTTATAATCTGTTACACCTGCTTTTGCCATTAAACTTGGGTTTGTAGTGAAACCATCAACCTCATTGTTTTTGTAAGCTTTTTTCATTTCTTCAATATCTGCACCATCCGCAAATACTTCTACGTTTAAATTTGCTTTTACCATAAATTAAGTGCCTCCTTATTACTGTTAACTTTCAATGCTTTCTAAAGTAACTTGATTATAACACTCCCTAATGCAAATCGCGATTGATTAACTCATCACAAAAATATTGTTAAACGTTTCGAAAAGTATTGGTAGCAGTGAGAAAATATATGATAATATTAAAGAATGTACAGAAACGGAGGTCATCATGTCACGGTCAAAACTTTATTTTTACCTAACACTTATACTTATTATCATCAGTTTTAACTTCAACATGTATAACCCACTGTTAAACGAGCAATTTCATTCAATTGCTAAAAAGATCATCACAAGCAGTGTCGTTAATGCAATCATCTTAATTATTGCGATTATTTTAGCGGATAAATCCATTAAACATGCAAAGGAACGTACAGATTGGATTCGTAAAGCAAGTAGGCTTTTACCAATCATTTTACTTATTGTGATTGTAATCCATATTATTACCGCTTTATTCTCATTCGGTATGATTAAGTTTTAACTGACGAACAAAGATATGTTTGATTACACATGTAACGAGGCGATATTTTGCAGTATTTATATGTCTTTGCAGGAGGCGCTTTAGGTGCCTTGTTGCGCTTTATTTTTTCACAATTAAATCATGGCACAGGATTTCCGATTGGAACGTTTATCGCGAATTTAGCAGGTGCCTTTTTGATGGGCTTCTTTTCCGCGTTAGCGATTCAAGCATTTAAGTCCAATCCTTTACTCAAAAAAGGTATTACAACTGGATTTTTAGGTGCATTAACTACATTTTCTACCTTTCAATTCGAACTCATTAAAATGTTCAATCAACAACACTATACATTATTAATTGTTTATGCTCTTTCAAGTTATCTTCTTGGTTTAGCAGTATGTTATATCGGTAGTAAAGCAGGAGGTGCCCTCAGCCATGAGTAATATTTTATTAGTAATGCTGGGTGGCGGCTTAGGAGCTGTAGTACGTGCAGCTGTCACAAACAGTTGTTCAAAGCTATCCACAAAACTGCCAGTAGCCACTTTAATTGTCAACTTAGTCGGCAGCTTTTTAATCAGTTTGCTTTCAGGAATTGCCATAGCAAACGCTTGGTTTTCTCCGTTAATCATTGTAGGGTTCTTAGGAGGACTTACTACATTCTCTACCCTATCACTGGAATTAACGAATATGTTAACGACAAAATCACAGCGTATGCTGTTTATTGGCTATAGCTTTTTACAATATGGCTTATGCTTTATTGCATGTTTCATCGGTTATGTTATCGCATGAACAACAAAAGAAGCGTTACCTTTTACACTCAACTGTAAAGGGTGACGCTTCTTCTTATTTAAAAGGATTTATATGCAGGCACTTCTTGATCAATGCTTTGATTTTGATTTAATTGATCGATGCGTCGCATTTGTTCAGTTGTGAGTTCGAAATCAAACACATTTAGATTTTCTTGAATGCGCGAAGGTGTGACTGATTTAGGAATTACAACGATATCATGTTGAATATGCCATCTTAGAATCACTTGTGCTGCAGATTTTCCTACTTCACGCGCAATAGCTTGAATGGTCGCATCCTTTAATACTTCGCCGTTCATAAATGGTGACCATGCTTCTGCTTGAATACGTTGCGCTTGTAAATACAATCTTAAATCATCTTGTGTTAAATACGGATGACATTCGATTTGATTAATCACAGGTTTAATCGAAGCATGTGATAATAAGCTTTCTAAATGATGCGGTTGGAAGTTGCTGACACCGATATTTTTCACTTTATTTTGTTTCAGTAAATCTTCCATTCCCTTCCAAGTCTCAATCATCTCTTCTTCACTTGCACCTGGCCAATGCATTAAATACAAATCTAAATACGATAACCCTAATTTATCTAAAGTACGTTGATACGCATCCGCGACATTGATTCTGCCATAATCTTCTAGCCATAATTTTGAAGTAACGAATAAGTCTGAACGTTGTATTCCTGCAGCTTGTATACCTAATTTAATACCTTCTCCGACTTTCTCTTCATTGCCATACCGTGCAGCTGTATCAACACTGCGGTAACCTTGTTCAATCGCAAAGGATACAGATTGTGCTAATGCATCATTATTTTCTACTCTATACGTTCCCAGTCCAATTTGTGGCATAGCTTGTCCATTATATAACTTGAAAGTGTTCATTCTTCTCTCTCCTTGCCTCGTTACGTTATCTTTATGCTATTGCATGATAAAGGACACTGTAAAACATTTTGCACTAAAAAAGCACTACCCACTGCTTTATACAGTCGATAGTGCTTGTGTTTTAATTAAATGATTCAATTTCATCCATCACACGTTGTAAATCTTCAACATTATATTGAATACGTCCATGGAAAACAAATTTATTAAAGTATTCATCTAATTGTTCTGGACCGACTAATACTTTCGTATTTGTCGTTTGTGCGTAATTTGAAATTGTCACGGCACCTTCATTTTTAGGATTGAAGTAGAGTAATGCCATTGGTGTATATTTCAAATTCAATTCACGTTTTAATGTATCAGCTAAATGTTCAACTTGTTTCAATTGATTTGAGTAATTCACAAATGAAGCTGATTGTTTATCATCATTTTCATCTAACACTAATGTTTGTGGATGACGTTTATCCAAATCTAACACATCAAAGACTTGTTCAATTGTTGGTAAACTGCCGAATTGTTCTTGACTGATACCATTATAAACATGTCCTTTTAGTAATTGAGAATCAATGATGTATAAACCTGTACGTGTTAAAACTAAGTGACTAATACGATCAATCTCATTGAAATCATTTTTAGGTAAGAATATATTCGCCATAATGTGCATATCTTCTGGTCGAATACGTTTCTCTTTCACTAAACGATCTCTGATACCGATTAAACGCATATCTGTTACATATTCGCTATGATTTTTCGAGAAGAGCTTCAGCGCATCGATTTCACGGTCTTTAGCTGTCACTGTTTCATCGAAATCAGCGCGTTGTTTAGTGACCGCTTTTTTATGTTCGACGCGTTCTTTTTCAAGCTCGTCTTCATAATTTTCTTTTAAACTTCTTTCTTTTGCCTCATATTGTTCCTCTGATTTCAACTTCGCCTTTTTCTTGCTGTTTAAGACAACTAAGAATAAGACAAAAAAGATAACAGCGACCACAATTGCTGCAATCAAACCAATTTCTAATGGTCCCATAACATATTCCGCTCCTTTACATATCTTAATGCTAATTATAAAGGAAAATATCAAATGTATCGATAATAAAATGTCACAAATTCAAAAACTGTTCGATTATGCTTGAACAGCCTCTTTTAATGCGTCCACTTTATCTACACGTTCCCAAGGTAAAGCAACATCTGTACGGCCGAAGTGACCATATGCAGCTGTTTGCTTATAAATAGGACGTTTCAAGTCTAACATTTTAATGATACCTGCAGGGCGTAAATCAAAGTTAGCTCTAACTGCATCTACTAATTGACTTTCAGAAACTTGACCTGTTCCGAAAGTATCAATTGCAATAGATACAGGTTCTGCAACACCGATAGCATATGCGAGTTGTACTTCGCATTTATCGGCTAAACCTGCAGCTACAATATTCTTAGCTACATAACGTGCCGCATAAGCAGCTGAACGGTCTACTTTTGTAGGATCTTTACCGCTGAAGCAGCCGCCGCCGTGGCGTGCAAGACCACCATACGTATCAACGATAATTTTACGTCCTGTCAAACCAGCATCCCCTTGTGGTCCGCCAATGACAAAACGACCAGTTGGGTTAATGAAGAATTTAGTTTCTTCATCTAATAGTTCAGCAGGTACAATCGGATCAATCACGTGTGTTCTAATATCACGTTGAATTTGATCTAATGATACATCCTCAGCATGTTGTGTTGAGATTACAATTGTATCAATACGCACAGGTTTATCATTTTCATCATATTCAACAGTCACTTGTACTTTTCCATCTGGACGTAAGTACGTTAATGTACCGTCTTTTCTGACATCTGATAAACGTTTCGCAAGTTGATGTGAGAAATAAATAGGTGTTGGCATATAAGTTTCAGTTTCATTTGTCGCATAACCAAACATTAAACCTTGGTCGCCTGCACCTGTACTTTCAATTTCTTCTTCAGAAATTTCATTTCTATATTCTAAAGCAGTATCTACTGCTTGTGCGATATCTGGTGATTGCTCATCAATAGCTGACATTACTGCCATTGTTTGGCTATCATAACCATATTTCGCTCTCGTATAACCGATTTCTGCTACTGTGTCACGGACAACCTTAGGAAAATCAACATAAGTTGCTGTAGAAATTTCTCCGACAATCATAGCCATACCCGTAGTGACTACTGTTTCGCAAGCTACTCTTGCATCCGGATCTTTCTTCAATAATTCATCCAGAATAGCGTCTGAAATTTGGTCCGCTATTTTATCAGGATGCCCTTCTGTAACAGATTCTGACGTAAACAATTTTCTATTATTCGACATAACTGACTCCTTTTGATTTTGATTACGAAAATTCTCTTTCTACGAGCTCAAATAAAAAAGGACTTTCAAACTATATACATAGAGAGAAAGCCCTTAAACGTCCTTTCGCTCTTATCGTTCAAACATCTTTAGTGACATTTGCAAACGGTTTGGCACCTTTCTCCGCCAAGGAGAGGTTGCTGGGCTTCTTTGGGTCCATGTCCCTCCGCCACTCAGGATAAGAGAATCCGTTACTCACAATACTACCCAAACTCTTTATTATTGTCAATTCCATGTGCTTAAAATCTTAAATCTGTTATGGAATAATCGCTATCTTATGTTATACTATGAAAATGTAAAGGCTTACACTTACTATTAATACTTACGCGCTGGAGGGGTTTTTAAAAATGGCAGTAGATGCACAAACTAACCGTAAAAAGTTGGATCATTTGATTGGAAAATCTTCATCACTTTTCCAACTCACAACCACACAATTGTACAATAAGATTCAAGAAAACAATGAAGGTGAACTTACAGAACTCGGTGCGATTAATGCACTTACAGGACAATACACTGGACGTTCACCTGGGGACAAATTTATTGTAAATGAACCTTCTTATAGAGATACGATTGACTGGGGTTCAATCAACCAACCTATTGAAGAAGACACATTCTTAAGACTTTACGACAAAGTTTTAGACTATTTAGATCAAAAAGATGAATTATATGTCTTCAATGGTTATGCAGGCAGCGACGAAGATACACAATTACGTTTAACAGTAGTAAACGAAATGGCATGGCATAATTTATTTGCGAAAAACATGTTCATTCGCCCTTCTTCTAAAGAAGAAGCACAAAAAATCAAAGCAAACTTTACAATTGTTTCAGCACCACACTTTAAAGCAAACCCTGAAGTAGATGGTACAAAATCTGAAACATTCGTCATCGTTTCATTCAAACACCGTATTATTTTAATCGGTGGAACTGAATATGCTGGTGAAATGAAAAAAGGTATTTTCTCAGTGATGAACTATTTATTACCTCAACAAGACATCATGAGTATGCACTGCTCAGCAAACGTTGGCGAAAAAGGCGATGTTGCATTATTCTTCGGTTTATCAGGTACAGGTAAAACAACATTATCTGCAGCTCCTGATCGTAAGTTAATCGGTGATGATGAACATGGTTGGAACCAAAATGGTATCTTCAACATTGAAGGCGGCTGCTACGCAAAAGCCATCAACCTTTCAAAAACAAAAGAACCAGAAATTTTCAATGCAATCCGTTATGGAACAATTTTAGAAAACGTTGTTGTTGCAGATGATGGTACAGTTGATTTTGACGATAATGAGCATACTGAAAATACACGTGCTGCTTATCCGATTGATTACATTAAAAACATTGCTAAACCATCAAAAGCTGCACATCCAAATACAATCATCTTCCTTACAGCAGATGCATTTGGTGTATTACCGCCAATCTCTAAATTAGATAAAGCACAGGCGCTTTACCATTTCTTAAGTGGTTTCACATCTAAGCTAGCAGGTACTGAACGCGGTATTACAGAGCCTGTACCTTCATTCTCAACATGCTTTGGTGCACCGTTCTTGCCATTACACCCTAAAGTCTATGCAAAACTATTAGGTGAATTAATTGATAAACATGAAGTAGATGTTTATTTAGTAAATACTGGATGGACTGGCGGAAAATACGGCGTAGGTCGTCGTATCAGCTTGAAATATACACGTCGCATGGTAGATGCTGCGATTAAAGGTAACTTAAAAAATGCTGAATTTGAAAAAGATGAAGCATTCGGTTTAAGTATCCCAACAGCGATTGAAGACGTGCCAAATTCTATCTTACAACCAATCAACGCTTGGAGTGACAAAGACGCATATCGTGAACAAGCAAACGACTTGAAATCACGTTTCATTGAAAACTTTAAGAAATTCGGTGAAGAAAACGAAGAAATTGCGCAAAAAGGCGGCTTCCAAGAAAAATAATAGGCATCAAAAAAATCCGAGAGAGGAAATTCCTTTCTCGGATTTTTTATATCTTACCCGCTTCAACATCATCCATCCATTGATGAATGACTTGTAAAACTTCTTTTAATGCTGTCGGTCTAGGTACATGCCCTTCTTTCGGCTGATAATATGTTTGATAATGATGGCCTATTTGATTCAAATAATTTTCCAAATAGTATGCTTGATGAATGCCAACTTGTATATCCTCTCCACCATGAACAATTAAAATCGGCGGACTCTTGTCATCAATATATTGTAAGGCTTCTCTTTCTTGATAAGCAGCTAAATCTTTTTTAGGGTGCCCCACCATGCGTCGCAACATGCCTCTTAAATCAACACGCTCTTCATACATTAAATGTAAATCCGAAACACCGCCCCAAGTAATGTAACTCTCTGCAGGTAAATCCTGGAACGTTAACAAACCTTGTAAACCGCCACGAGAGAATCCGATAATATGAACAAATGCATCTGGATATAAAGTTTTTAAAATGCGAATCGCTTGTGTCACATCATGCAAATCATCACCACTAAATTCATCTCTACCTTCACTACCGTTGTTACCGCGATAATAAGGACCGAAAACCAGCGTATAGTCATTCGCAAACTGTAATAAACGACCTGTTCTGACACGGCCCACTTTTCCTTTACCGCCACGTAAATACACGACAATACGCTTAACAGACTTTATAGGGGTCACCATCAGCCCTTTCACACGTAAATCATCAACAAGATACGTGACTTCTTCACCTTTATGCGTAGTTAGATCAATCGGCATCTTCTTTCTTTTGATAAAGTCCAAGTTCCATCACTCTTTCCACACATTTTAATATTGCTTCATCTTCTAATAAGTAACTCTTGTCATCCTCAGAAATCTGTTCTAAATCCTGACATGAAACAGGTCCTGCTGTTTCTAAATAATCCGCTTTATGTTTCAAAGTATCTACCTGTACTGCAAAGACATCTTTTGTGAACCATTTTGTGCCGTCAGGATGAAAGACTGTATACTGTGCAACATAAGTCATTTCAGAGACGATTCCTCCCGTTTCTTCAAACACTTCTCGCACAATAGCATCCTCACTGCTTTCACCCGCTTCTATTTTCCCACCAGGAAATTCTATCCCTCGTTGCTTATGTCTGGTTAAAAGAAAGCGATGATCGTAAAATGCGATGCCAAGAACGTGTTCCCCATTTGGTTTGTCTTCTGCATTCATAAATTCTAACCATATTTCTTTATCAAATTGATCATGTATAATCACGTTCTATCACATCCTTGTTATATATGCTAAAATAGATTCATTACGAATTGAGATTAATCAGTTGGAGGGATTCATTTGAAGAAGCTCTTACTTGGCTTAATATGGGTGTATCAACGTTTTATTTCACCGTTGACACCGCCCACTTGCCGCTTCTACCCTACATGTTCAAATTATACGAAAGAAGCCATTGAAATCCATGGGCCGATAAAAGGCACATGGCTCGGTATCAAACGTATTTCTAAATGCCACCCGCTTCATAAAGGCGGCTTTGATCCCGTACCTTTAAAACACGACAAACATCACCATTGTCATCATAATCACGAATAAGTTTTTAACTGCGTTACATCTATTTCAGGGGGCACAAAGTATAAGTGTCCCCTTTTTAATATGCCGTTTTCCTGCGTAAATTCTCGTTCGAAATAATAACCATATGGCGTTACATCTCCAGGATAATCCGCATATTGGCTGAGGTAAGCAGTAAAATAACGACTTAAACCATACTCATACATGCCACCAATCACCACATGCATGTGGTGCTGATGCAGACATTCTATGGCCTCTAATACTTTGTCGATGCCGCCTAGTCTAAACGGCTTTAACACCACCGTATCAATCGGATATTGTTTCGCTATATTTACGATACTTATCACATCTCTTGCTTTCTCATCTAATGCGACAGGTGGAATCATAGCGCTTGATACTGAATTTAAAACCTCTAAATCTTTAAAGGGTTCTTCAATATAAAGGATATTGGCTGAATTTTGAACCTTTTCCAAAGTATTTAAATCATCTGCAGTTAAAGATTCATTCGCATCTAAAGCTATACTCGGTTTAAATGGTAAAGTGTGCAGCTTACGTAAATCATTCACCACATGTTCAGACCATTTTAATTTAACTCGCTTCGGTTGGGTTGTTTCTAGTTGTTGAAAATTTTCAGTGGTTAATCCACTAATGGTTGCGCCATATTGCACTTCAAATGAGGGTAATGTGTGAAAGGCTTGATATAATGCCATAGCCGCAGTACTGCGTGCAGCAGGTACTTGATTTAACTGATTTAACAATGTAATAGCTGTTTCGAAAGTATCAATATCGATACCTTTTAACGTTTCATCAAACCAATGTTTTAAATCAAGATACACACTTTCAATGGTCTCTGTATCATACCAATTCGTTTCAAAAGCATTACATTCTCCAAAATAGGTTTGTCCTTGATGATTAACTAAACCGATAACTAATACTTTTCTCGTATCTAATGTTACTTTAGGTGTTTTTATCTGATGCTTAAAAGGTGCATCATACGTATAAAATTGAATGGATTCAAAGCGCATCATTAATCCTCTAGCTTTCCACGTTTTAATTTACCAGTAGACGTATAAGGTAACGATGTCACTTGTTGATAGTGTTTCGGCACTTTATATTTTGCGAGCGATTGTTTTAAAAAGGCTTCCAATGCTTGATGATCAATAGATTGTTCACTTGTATAATAAAGCGCTGGGACTTGACCCCAAACCTTATCTTCTTGCGCATAGCACATCGCATCTTTGATACCATCAAAGCGTTTCGCAACTGTCTCAATTTCATATGGATAAATATTTTCACCGCCACTGATAATTAAGTCTTTTCTGCGATCATAAATCATCACAAAACCATCCATGTCAATGCTTGCGATATCCCCTGTTTTAAAATAACCCGCTTCAAATACATCTTTAAGATTTTCAGGATATAAGTAGCCATCCATCACATTATCACCTTTTAATAACAGTTCACCATGTCCCTCATGATTCGGATTGATGATTTTAACTTGGACATTAGGACTCGGTTTCCCTACTGTGTTTTGGTTTTGTTTTAGCATGGTTGGAGAAGCAGTTAAAAATTGTGAACAAGTCTCTGTCATCCCAAATGAATTATAAATCGGTAATTCTGCATTTAAAGCAGTATCAATTAAATCATTTGATAGTTTTGCCCCGCCAAGTAATATCTTCTCTAAATGATAAGGCTGTGTTAATCCAGCTTCCATCATCCACCCTAAAGTTTGCGGCACAAGTGAAATATGTGTAATACGTTCAGTTTGTATGGCCTTTAAAACGGCTTGTGTTTCAAATTTACGCATCAATCTAACCGTAAAACCTTCAATGATACTTCTAAGTAATACACTTAAGCCTGAAATGTGATAAATCGGTAAGACAGATAACCATTTCGTCGTACGATTAAATCCTAGACTTTCTCTACAGCCATTGGCACTGGCTAAATGATTCTTGAATGTTTGCGGTACTGCTTTTTGCGGTCCTGTTGTACCTGAAGTAAACATAATGGAAGCAATACGATTCAAATCTAACTCAGTCTCATATGTTTGTGTTGAACGGCGTCGTTCTATCTCACGCCATGTCAGAATTGTGAACCCTTCTAATTCTAATGGCAATGTGGCAATAATTGTTTCTGTGTGTACAGATTTAAGTTGTGCTTCAATTTCTTTATATGTAAGTCGTGTATTAATCATTACTGCTTCTATGCCCGCTAACCAAGCGCCATATATCATTAATGCAGCATCCACACGATTATCTATATAAAAAGCGATTCTTTTTTGATTCAATTCTTTCAATACATAGGCATATTGCTTCGCTGATTCATATACATTCGCGTATGTCAGTTGTGTTGTTCCATCATCTAAGGCAATATTTTCAGGCACTTGCGCTGCACTTTGTTTTAACCAAAAATCCATACTCTTTCTTCCTCCTATAATCTCTACCTATCTATCATAACAAAATTCAATGACTTACCCTTAATTTTCGAATTGAAAAAGAGGATGCACAATGCACCCTCTCTTCATGTGTTATTTAGTTGAAAAGCTGACTGAGTTTGTCTTTAATAGTTTGAAGTTTACTATCAATATCACTTAACAAGCCATTTACTTTAGATTGGTTTTCACCATTTTGTTGTGCTTGATTCGCTTGTTTTAGTTTATCAACCGCATTTTGATATTGGTCTGTAACATTTTGATCCGTTGCATTAGAAGCTTTATCTTTTAATTGATTTACTTCATTTTGTGCTGATTCAATCGCATTTTGACTGTTTTGGCCATTTTGAATGTTATTTTTAGCACTCTCAATTTTTTCTTTAATCACCGTTTCTTTTTCACGAATGATTTCTTTATAATTATTTGTTACGGGTTTTTGTGATTGTGAACTGTTAGGTTGCGTTTGTTGCGTCTGCGCATTTTGATTTGCGGTTTCTGTGCTGTCTTTCGGTTGCATCATATTTCTAACAATAAAGATAGCAACGACGATCAATAGAATAACAACAATAGCTGCCAATCCTTTTTTCCACTTGCTGTTCTTGCGATTTTCATCTTCTAACATACGTTCACGTCTATAATCACGTTCGTTATAATAACGGCCATCTTCTTCAGAACGTCTGCGGTATTCTTCTTCACGTGTATCACGATAACGTGGATCATGACCCTCTCTTGGATCACGCGGATCACGGTTATAGCGGTCATAATCAGGTTGATTTCTATCTGAGCGTTTCATGTCTATCACCTTATTTCAAAATAATTTTAAAGTTTTTCTTATATTACTCTTACCACTATTGTACCACGCGTATTCATCCCTAACCTCGTATAAAAGTCGTATCTATTTCTATACCTCTATTGTATTCAATATAGAATTATACGATAATAATAGAAATTGCTGGAAAAGAGGTATCTGTTTTGCGTCAATCATCCCAACCTATGACACGAACTGTCATGAAATATTGCAGTTCAATCCTACTGCTCATACTAATCGTATATTATTTATATAAAAACTACGGCAATAATTTATTCAGACTAGATATTCCTACCGACTCTTCTATGTATTATATTATTCATCTTGATTGGAATCGATACGCTGAAGCTTATGTCGCTACATTAACGACTATCATCATTCCATTATTTTTAATCGGAATCATTTTATTCATTCTAACACGTCTGACTAAAGGTACAGTTAAACATATATTAATCAAAATACTGCCATTCATATTATTCATCGCACTATTTGTCTTAATATTTGTGCCGATGTTATTCGTATTAAACGTAACACACTTTTCATTCCTTGCGACATTTTTATCATTCCTGGCATTATCCAAACCAGCAATGGTCAAGATTTATCATTTCAGCCAAAAAAGTGTTGATGAAATCAATCATTCAGAAATTAATACAACAGAAAAAGAAAATAAATCATAAGTTGCATCCACTTCATTACGGAGTGGATTTTTTAATTCAGACATAAAAAAGCGGTCATAGACAATACGACTAAGACCGCTTTATTTTAAATATTCAACTTTTAACAGGCATGAACTCTCCTTTTGAATCATTCAACTTGAATAGGCATGAATACTCCTACTTTTATTCATAATGATATTTACAAGAAGCAACTAATATAGATTCACTAGACACTTTATAAACTAATCTATGCTCTTGTGTGATTCGTCTACTATACCAACCATGGAATTGTCCTTTTAACCTTTTAGCCTAACCCCCCATTCCATCTAACATGCCATCTCTTTCAATACGCTTAATCAATACATTGATTTTTTTCCATATCTTTTTATCTTGCGCTTCCAATTCTTATAAAGTTCAAATGATGCATAAGAAAGGTTATGTTTCAATTACTCATCAAATTTCAACTGTACTGCATGTCCTTTTTCCAATTGTTCCATTGATTGTTTTAAATGTGCCGCGTTGGCAGGATTCTGTTGTAAATAAAGTGTTTCGTTGATTGCACTTTGATCAGATTCAGACATCAAAACAACGTCATTATTATTCGGTGCAATCGTATGAGCTTCATCATTTTTGTTTGCATGATTCATTGAATATAATTTATTAAAAATGGTTATCACCCCTACTATCAAAGAAAACTATATGTTTATATTGTATATATTATAACATTATTTCCTTATGCCAAAAATACAGTCATGAGCGCTTTCAAACAGTATACATAGGACCCTTTTACCTCATGCTAATCTTTAAAATAAAAAGATTTTTCAACAAAAAAACTCTAACCCCTTGATATCCAAGAAATTAGAGTAAAATAAAGCAGCTATATTGAGTTAAAACGGAGAGTGAGGGAATTTACACATTTTAGAAGGTGACCGAAAATCCCAGAACTATCGCATTTGTAGCGTTTTATTTTAGAACGAAAACGAAAGAAACAGAACTAAATTGACACGCGTTTGACACGTGCAAAAGAAAAAACCCACCTAACTTAACAGGTGGGTCTTGTTCTTTCATGTAACAACTCAGTCTTATGTATTTACACAAGACTTACAACCTTAAAGGTTATTTCTGTACTTATATTATAGCGAAAAACTTATACATATACTCCGGTTTTTGACAACCTAAGTTATACTTTTCACGAATTTTATCACTTAGGTCAAAGAAAAACAACATAATTGCATAAAAAAGAGGGCTACCCATAGGCAACCCTCAATTATGGACATCACAATCCATGAACTCATAATATAGTATCAATTCATGCAAATAACAATAACAACATGTATTTAAAATAACATATTTATTTAACTAATACTACCCCAAAGGTCGCCTACTCCATGATTTGGCGGTGCTGCACCGTTCCATGTACGGATTGGCAAATAATATCGCTGTCCTTGCCAGTCATAGCCAATCCACACATAACCATCTTGCAGCATCACCTCGTCATAATCACAATATCCGCCAGGTTGGAAGTCATAAGCATGTGGACAACTTGTGAATGGACCGACAGTTCGCGCCATAATCGGCTGGTTACCGTTCGTAAACCGCGCTTTTTCTTCCATATAATAAGTACCATAACTATTACGTCTCCAAGCGCCTGCAACTGGTTTTACCGTGTTGCTTGATGCGCTTGTACCTTGAGTAACTGTAGCAACAGGTACTTTACCGTTCATATAAGCTCTGATTTGCTTAATGAAGTAGTCTTTAAGCTTCAATTGCTTATCTTTAGGCAATAACCCTTGCGTGACTGGATTAAACCCTGTGTGGAGCTCGGCGCTTCTGTGTGGGCAAGATGTAGATGTAAATTCATTGTGTAGTCTGATAGTATTTCTATTAGCAGGTAACCCCCACTTCTTCAATAGTCTTGCACATTCTTGGAAAGTGGCTTGTTCATTTTTTAAGAACGTTTTATCATCTGCTCCTATTGACTGACAGACCTCAATACCGTAATAATTTTTGTTGCCGTATTGGTTAGCAGTATGCCAACCGACTTGCGATTCATCTAACGCTTGCCAAATAGTATTTCCCGAGACATAACTGTGGGCAATACCTGCCTCAAGTCTCGATAATGGCGCATTGACTAGGCCATTTCTATACGCTTGTGCAGTTGCCCCTTTGCTTCCTGCGTCATTGTGTATGACAATCCCTTTTGGGTTATATCCACGCTTAGGTAAGTTGTACCCTTTTACTACATCTTTGACAATGTTTAATTTAACCGGTTTTGCTTTCTTTTTAGAATTAGCTTTTTTAATACTTTGTGTAGGTGATTGTGCTGAACGTGTTGCTGTTGCCGTTTTGAAATTGGGGCGGATGAACCACATAGGAAAGTCATAATTATGATTGATATGCTGAGCGACTTCTGTTTTGGCCATACCGCCGCCCCACCAGTTTTGGTCGAGTGATTGAAAAGTATTATAGTTGCCGTCGATATTTCCGTTCGTAACAATAGCGACATGACCATAACCTCCGCCGTAACTTCTATTGAAAATAACAACGTCCCCTGGTTCTGCTTTAAATGAAGGTGTATTAGGATAAATGACAGCTTCTCCATCAAAATTATTAGCGTTAGGAATGTCCGCAGCACCGATGCCTTTAAGACCATGTCCGAATAATTTATACCAGTACATATTAGCTAGATCAAAACATTGCCCGTTACATTATATTTAATGCCTTTCCCTGTAATAATTTCTTACTACGCTTGTATAACATTAAATAGCTCTAAAAAAGAGCCTTACGCTTTCACGCAAGACTAGACTATATCATTATCCCTGATATTCTTCATATTTATAATTGGTATTGTGCTTAGCATTAAATTCAATAATGAATTTTTTTCTTGCATTAACTGCTTCTTCTAAAGTTTTATAACTTCCGATATAAATAATTTTTCTGTTATGGCTTAAATTCACTTGATAGGTTTGGTTTTTCTTTCCAAAATGAACACCAGTATAACCACTATTATTGTTGTATTTTGCTCTATTGTTGCTATTTTCTTTATGTGTTACCCATCTACAATTTGAAGGTTTATAATCATCATTGTTGTTAATTCTATCTAACTCCGCACCTTCAAAATAACTTGGTGCCATATCATTATAAAAATTCATGAAATCTTTATCCCATTCATCACAAACTTTTATATTGCGGCCACCATATCTATCGTATGCATGATAAGATTTATCTCTACATCTCGACTTCATACCCTTCCAAACTCTATGAATATGAGTTCCAGAATAGCCATGTTTTTTTAATCTTTCTGATGCTAGTTTTTTACTTAAACATCCACAAGATTTTGTTCTACCTTTTACGATAACTGTACCTAAGGTAATAAATTCATTTTCGCAATACGGACATTTAACTTTAAATCTCCGTTTCCCATTTTTATCAACATGAGAAAACTCCAATATTTCAATACCATTATAAACTTCGCCGACTTTCGCTCTAATTCCTCCTATAATCAAAACAACCTTTCTATATGAGTTATCTTAATTATACTATAAGGATAAAGCTAAGTCATCAGGAATAGCCTCCGCTGTCCGCCAATTAGCGATACTTAGTCGTTGAACGTTCCTATACTGTTACCATATAGGCTTCGCTGCTGATTGCCCTCGTCTTATACGTTAGGGTTTTCCAGCAATTCAAAGGCTTTTACATGGACTAGTTAGTTAATCCATAAACGCCGTCGAAGTCCCACCCTTTGCCTTTTAATTCATTAATATAAGCGATTGCTTCGTTCTTAGTCAGTGTTGCTGTCATTTGAAACACCTCCATGTTCATATTCATTCACATCAAATCCGATTTCATCCAAATCATCGGTGAAAGGCTGTGTTGTATCGTATGTTTTAGGCTGAAATTGTTGCACTTCAGGTACATGCGTTTGATTCTGCCACTGAACCATCTCATCTGTATTATTACTATCTCTAGGTTTTGTATATGTCTGTACAATACCACTGTCTTTTATACCTTTACTTGTCGGATCTACAATAACACCTAAACCGACAAGTAAAGTAATAATTGTACCCGCTAAGGCACTCACTTGTTCTAATTGTGTAGACAAGTCTAATCCGAATAGTTCTGTGACTTGTTTAATGAATAATAGTAAAGCGCCGATTAACCCACCTAATACTGTTTTATTTTTAATTCTTAATTTCCAATTCATAAAATCCCTCCATATAGTAAAAAGCCGACGCAGTGCGCCGACTTAGAAAAATACTTGTGCAAATCCAAATGCCGCAACGATAACCGCAACTACGCCTGATATAATTGCGACACCTATCTGTGTGTTGCCTTTTTGCTTTTCAGAAATGACGCTTTGGACATTATGCAAGGTGTCATCATGTGATTTGACTTTATATTTAATATCAATCACTTCATCGCCTAAACGTTCCATTGTTCCACTCAGCTTTTCTAAATGCTTCTCAGAACGCTCTTGTGATTCGAAAGAGCGCTCTTGTAAGGATATTTGCCGATTGACCGTCTTTTCTAACGTGTTGATTGCTTCTGTATGCTTACGGTCATTATCATTGATGCGTTCGTATATCTTATTCTTAGCAGCTTCGAATTCATGTTTTGCCAGATATTCATTTGCGTTTGCCATTGAGCATCATGCCTCCGATAAACGCCATACCGCCGCTTTTAGCAGTCAATACCGCAAATTGCGCCCATGTCAACCAGTTTATTGCATTGTATATACTTGCGCTTGCCATTAAAAAATAAATAATCGATGCACCGATACCGCCCACAATTAAAAATATTTGGCATGTGTTCGTCAAACGATACCTCGGTATCAACCATGCTGCCGCGAATAGAATTATTGCGACAATCATTAACAATAACCCCCATATCCAAATAGGCATCACATCATTCAAAGCTGAATAAAATTCTGAATCCGAGATTACTTTTTCTGATTCGACAAACCAGAAAAGCCCTCTCATAAACGTAAAAATTGCAAACCCCGCAATCATCACAAAAGCGAGTGATTCTCCTAAGTCTGTTCTTTTCATTGATTCACCTGCTTTCTATAAAATAAAGAACCGCAATCAATGCGACTGCGATTCCTCAATATCATATATTTCTGTTGCAATTTTATCCGTCGCTATAGTTTCTGGTGCTTCTATAGTTAACGATTCCAAAGGCAACAACTCTTCTCCATCCTTAACTCTCAATCTTTCGCCATCAAAGTAAACTTTTTCCAATTGTTTCGCAATTCTTTCTGTGGTCGGCAATACTTTATCATAAACTTGTGTAGGAACAATATTATATCCGCCTTGTACTACTTCATATTGTCCATTAATCATTTTCAAAAATAAAACCCACATATATCTTCCTCCTAATCTTTTAATTCAACAAGCGAGCGTCTGAAGAATATTTCTGAATTTCCGCTTGCTGATTTTATTAAGATATAAAAGTGTTTATATCCATACGTCGGTACGCCTAGATCAATTGTGATATCAATTAAAGTACCGGCTTCGTTTCCACTGTCGCTTACTACATCTGTTCCAGGCACAACTTGCGTACCTACAATACCAACACCGCCGTCAGAAGGGTTTTCTACAAACACTTGTCCATTATATTTAGAAGAAGTTGAATGTTTCATTTTAGCACGTCCTAGTATGTGTAAATAACGTGCTTTGTGTTGAAAGAAATACTCTTCAACATAAGATTTTTCTGTATTTGCCGTAACATAATAACTCCCTTTTATTTCTACACCTGCAGAAATAGGTTGAGGCATTGCCATTTGAATATCCATAGCTGATTTGAACATGCCATTTTCAACCCATGCAGCACCGTCAGGACGAGTGATTGTTATACCGCTAGGACTGATTACTGTTTTACGTTTATCTACATTACTTTTTGCAACAAACTCATCGCCATCCATGTACATTAAGCCGTTACGACCAACAATGTTGACCATAGATGTTAAAAGGTTTCCTGTTGTAATTGTATCTGCAACAATACCTTCTGCAGTTAACGCAGTTTTACCTGTCGCACCACCGTCAGTAGAGAGATACCAACCACTGCTGTTCATAGTGACTATATTGTTTGGATTGGTCTTATCAATGGCATGAATACCATTTGTATCAAATACTAATTCACTTGATGTATTGCTTATTTTTGTAACCATAGAACGTGCAATATCACCTAAAGCAAAAAACGGAATCGCTTTATTGCCTTCCATAATATCGTTGATGTCTTTTACTGCTGTACTTAACTTAGATTCGTACTTATCTGTGACATTTCCAGTGCCGAACGTAATATCAAATTTTAATAGATTCCCGTTGGCATCAACTTCTTTCACAATCTTTACAACTCTGATTTCTCTATCTAATCCGATACGTTCGTCAACTAAAAACACTCTGTCCCCGACTTGCGCATTCTGATAATCGTATCCTTGCTCGCTCATATCGACAATGTCTGCTGTGAATGAGATTTCCAATGAATCATCTACAATTTTTTTAATCGTTTTATCGACAACACTTGCATATTTTACACGTCCATCATGCCACATAGGCGCGTGCAATTTACCTAAGAATTTAGCGAGAGGAGAGATATATTCCCGTTTAATTTTCGCTTTTTCTGAAATAGGTGTACTGCCTTCGCCCTCATTATCATCTGAAAAATCTGCATAACCTCTGATGTATGTGTACATATTTTCTGCATTGATACTTTTTTTGATATTGCTTGCATTGATTTTATATCTAAATTCAAAATTCGTATCATTTCCGATTTTTGAGTATAAATAAAACACGTTACCGACAATTTTAAATTCATGTCCGTAACGATCAATCAATTTTTTAAATACTTCGAGTTTACTGTCGCCATCACCTAATCCTTCAAATCTTGATGAAGGTGCTGCATCAACAACTACATAAGTAAAAGGTGTCGCCGAAAATACAATGTTGTATGCTTCTGTAGTGGTCAAACTTTCGTCATAACGTTGATAAACTCTGTCTGTATTTAATCTGAACAACTGATATAAAATCGCTGTACAACTTGCCTTTTGATGTTGTCCGTAACCTTGTCTCTCTTCATTGATAATGACATACTCTTTATTATCATATTCAATAATCCACATATTCAAATCAATATTTTGAGATAAAAATTCTGCATTATTTTCAGTATATTCAATCTCTAAATCAATTCGTTCATCCCCGTTAAGTTCCTGTTCATGTTTTAGCGCAGCATCAAGGGCATAACTTTTACCTATTTTATTAATTTCAATACCTGACGTATCTTTCCAAAAAGTGAATGATACGTCATTTGCATTTGTCGGTATAGAGTCAAAATAATATAAACCATTTGTTACGTATGCTGTTCGTGTAGAAATGAAATTACCGTTTACATCCCAAAAAGTCATATAAAATGAATTAGTCGTATAATTGCGGATTGTCAAAAATCCT
Organism: Staphylococcus simulans; assembly: GCF_047037175.1. Classification (GTDB taxonomy): domain Bacteria; phylum Bacillota; class Bacilli; order Staphylococcales; family Staphylococcaceae; genus Staphylococcus; species Staphylococcus simulans_C. Next base: position 937,453 of record NZ_CP178241.1, read on the forward strand.
CCGACTAAATAATCAGTACGTTTAGGTTTTGTTGTATAAACTTTGTCATTTGCTACCCATGTTCCTGCAGCACCGTCTGGATACCAACCATCACCAACTGATTCACCATCTACATAAATGTTTTCATAATTGCTTCTGATATAGGTGTTAATCAAACTGACACCTCCCTACAATTTAATTAATGCGCTTTGCTTCGTTGAACTGTTGACACCAATGTAGACATCTTTGCCAGATACATCACCAATATCTACTGTGTGTGTTGTTTTTAAGTTGTTGCTTCTTCCTGCAACACTTGCAGTATAAAGTTCTGCATCTGTCGCAGTTGTAAACACTGCTAGTTTTGTTCTTATATCTGTTGTGACTGTCAAAATTGTTCCGCTTAACGTTTTAGTCAAAACTTGCGGTATGTCCCTTGTTGTATATTCAGGTGTGGTTGTTGCTTTCAATCTGACTGCACTGAAACCGCTCATCTTCTTGTACGGTACTTGCACAATATATTGATTTGTACCTGTTTTTAATATCTGTGTATTGCTTGTGATGTCTTTACCTTCTAAAACTGTACCTGTCGTATCAACTTCCACGCTTAAAGTAGTGTCTATACTTTGATAAGGTAGTTGTTCAGCGTTGATTGTTTCGCATAATAAAACTAACTCGCCATTATCTTCATATAAACCTCCGCGTTTGAATTGTTTACGTAGCCACATGTACTCAACTGCTTCACTTGCGCCTAAAGATACATAGTTCACGTTATTTAATAATGCTTTCTGATTTTCCATAAACTGTGCCCATTGGTTTTTATCGCCATAAAATTCTGCCCAATGCCAATGACTAAAATCATTGAACCAACCTTTGATATCAATTGCTTTTTGTAAGTTAGTTTTGCTGTTGTTTAATGCAGTAGCCATATCTAAATCTCTGATATTGTAATTAAATAGCGACGAATTAGGATGTCCCAGTCTATCGTTGAAATCGTAACTGAAACCTTTATCACTGGATAATCTTGAAACTAATCCATTTGCTAAAACAAAATCATCATGATCACGTTGGCCATATGCGTAACTCCAGTAAGACGGTTTTTTACCTAACACTTTTACTAACCAATCAATTTGAGGTTGTAATTCTTCTGCTGCTCTAAAATAAGCACCAGCGTCTAATACGCCAGTACCTAATGTTTTTTTGATTTCATCTTCATAAATCTTATCTGTTTGATGATTAAGTAACATTGTGCCATTTAAGTTATACTTAAAAGCATTTATTTCAAAATCTATGCCATGCCCATCTAAAGTAGGTCTGAATGTATCCGTATGTGAAGACCAAGTTAAATCTGCACCGTATTTGTGCTGTGTAGGTGTAACTGCTTTAATCATTTCAGGATATTTTTTAACACCTTTGTAAATCATAGCATCACTCTCACAGTCGGGTGTGTAGCAGAATCAGTAGTATCTAACCACATATCGCCTTTATTTACAGAAGGTGGTGCAGATAATGTACCTGAAGGCATAGTGCCAGTTACATCTAATGCATCTGTCTTAATACTTGCAAATTGTACATTGTCAGTTGTATTTAGAGATTGATTATAAGCAGTACCGCCACCAGTTGCAACACTGCCGACTTTTTCCGGTCGAATAATAAAGTAAGGCTCATTTGTCACTGCGGAGTGGTCTAAAATTCTATCATTCTCAGGAATAACATTATAGTCGATTCTAGCAGTCAATTTAATACCGTTTTTCTCATAGACCACATCTGTAGCACCTATAGGATTTTCTGTCACTGTAAAGTTTGTTCCTGTATCAAGCAATGTAGACCATACACCATCTTCTTTTTTACCTAAGATAATTCTATAATTCCATGCGCCAAACGCTCGAGATAGCGTCCAAATTTTAACAGGTGTTTTAGGGTCGATACCTTCCACTCTAATATCTTGTATAGCATTAGCGTAAGCGATATTTTTGTCTGGTATAACTTCATTCGCATACTTTTCAAAAACATTCAAGTTGTACATCAATTTATTATTGGTTTGTTCATTAGATAATACCTTTACTTTTTCATCGTCCGAGTATGCTTTCCATGCTGTATTGACATTATTTTTTACAATACGTGTATACACAATACCATTGTTATTTAAATCATGAATCTCTTGAGCATAGTGATATTGACTATACGCGGAAACTCTCAATATACCGCTGAACACTGCAGTATTGACCGCATCAGGGACACCGACATAAGATGTGTTTGAAGAAATAAAATATAAACCTTCTTGATTTATCTTAGTTACATCTTCACCTGATTGCAGCACTCTTGCCGAATTGTATTGATCTACTAATTTATTATAAGTTACAGATTTATCAGCAATTTTACCTGTTGTCACTGAACCGTCTGTTGGTTCAGCCATTTTATTATTCATACTATCTATAAATATTTGAAAATCTGTCAGCAATTTTTCGATTGTCGCCCAGTTATCATTGATATTATTCAAATTCGTTCTATCCCAAAATACGTCAGAACGCTTTAAATTCATTTATGTCACTTCCTTATTTAAAATAAAAAGGAAACTCGAATGAGATTCCTTGATGTGTTACATTTGAAACTTTAAATTTATTTTCACCTGGTACTAGACTAATGAATTTCCTGTTGCTCTCCCTCAGCCAGTTAGTTGTACCCAACATCACTTTTGCACCGAATAAATTAAGATGTGTGTTAGAAAATTGTCGATAAAATTCAAATTTTTCACCCGTGGTCAAATTTTCTAAAGTTACAGTACCATTACTAGTTGCATATAAAAATCTGATATTCAAAAACATATTACGCGGGTCGATTGTTACATTACCGCCGTTCCAAATACTAAATTCGTTTGTTGTTGGGGTATAGTTCAAATAATCAATGTGAACACCGTCTGCTAAACCATACTTTTTAACAACCGCGTTATATCCATCTTTTTGTAAGTTTTGTGTTGTGTATTGCGTTCTCCAAAAAGGCAAGCCAGAAACATTACATTTAACTTCTAACTTAGCGTACATACTGCCAAGTATCCTGTCCGGTTGATAATTTTCATCTACTGTTATTTTGATGACTCTTGTCGGCAGATAATTATGCGCTACATAAAAGAATGGTTGACTATCCAAAAATTCGTTTAATTCAGAGACTAGCAGTAAAAAATCATGTTCAGCGTGATAATGTCTCAACCAAAAAGTCATGCTTGCCTCTCTGTCTGAATAGTTAAAACCATAATCGATTTGCCCAGGTATGCCTTCTACTTTTTCAGTTATTCTTTCTTTTGAAATTGATGAAACTAAAAAATCCAGTGGCTTTACGCCGACTGGAAATTTTAGTTCATTCATATCAGGGTCGTATAATTTAAATCCCAATACTTATCACCCTCTCATTAATTGCGTCTGCATATTGATTGCTTGCTGTTTGTTATTGTTACGGTTTAATGAACGTCCATCTAATTGTACATTCATGTCTTTGTTAGCAATATCATTATTACTGCGTGCAATCTGCATTAAAACATTGATTTGTTTCTGTTGATTCTCAATCATTTGTAGTAACAATTCTGTGTTGTCACTACTGTTGTTAGTGCTTGGTGTTTTTAAATTATTAGGACGTTTGTTATTGCTTCGTCCGCTTTGAATGTCTTGCGCTGCAAGTGCTAATAATTTCATGGCGTCACTACGTCTGCTAGGGTCAGTAGGAATTACCCATTCTGGATAACCGCCTTCGGCCAAGTTGTACCAACCTTCTGTGTTAATCAATCCGCCACTTGCGTAACCATGACCATGTCCGATTACTTGCAACATACCTGTTCTGCCGTAACGTTTTTTAGCATAGTTGATAGCAGCCATTGCATTATCTAAACCATTCATAATGTTACCGTGACCAGGCAGCTTATTTGCAGCGAACGTTGTCGGTATAACTTGTAATAATCCTCTAGCTGCGTTCGGACCACTGTTTATATCTTGAACTTGTTGTCTTGCGCCTGCGTTACCACCGGACTCAGATTGAACTTGTCTAATCCAAGCGTTCACATAATTACTGCTTGTAGGTAAACCGTTAGCTTTTAAAGCCTTGACTATTTCAGGTCTCCACTTGCTTGCCGCGCGTGAACCTCCTGATTTACCGCCGCCTTTTGTTTGGCCTCTAAGGAAAGGCATAGGGTCGATAGGTTTACCGTTTTTACGCATCTCATAATGCAGATGGGGACCAGATGACATACCAGTGTTACCAGACATACCTAGATAAGTACCTGGTTTAACTTTTTTACTACCGCTAAAAGCGTGTTTGCTCATGTGACCATAGATAATCTCATAAATGCCGGACATAATAGATACCATGTTGCCGAATCCGCCGTTATATCCTGTCTTAGCTGTTGCTGTACCGCTATGTGTAGAGTAAAGTTTTTCATTCACATAGTTTAAGTCAACACCCATATGTGGATAAGGGAATGGGTAACCTGGCGCTCTACCATTTGGGCTGAACGGGAAGTTGACACCTTTGCTGATGTCTACCCAACCGCCTTCACCGCCGCCGGATTCTTCAAACCATGACTCAAACGTTTTAATAGCTGCAGATTTCAGTTTTTTGAACATCGCGCCCATCATTTTTTTAGGTAAATCGCCTTTAACAAAGTCAAAGTTAACGCCAAATGCATTTAAAACATGGTCTAATAATTTACCTGGCTTATCTATCCAGTCAAGTACATCACCGACTTTATCTTTCAGCCATTTTGTACCTTGACCTGCTTTTTGAAGTGCGGTACTGACAACCGCTTTACCGCCGTCTACAACTTTACCCATTGCAGCTTTTGCACCGTCTGCTACGTCACCGAAGATATTTTCTTTATGTTTATGTTTTTTCGCTTTCTTACCGCCGGCGACTAAGTCTAAACCAGTACCTTTACTGAATTGAGGTACATGGCCCATTTTTTGTAAAGTTTGCGTTTGACGACCGCTTAATACGCTATCGCCTTTGTTGAGCGGCATTGTGACATTTTTTCCTTTAGGACTGAACATTGTACCATTAGCACGTCTGATAATCTCTCTGTGACCATTAGGTCCGCTACCATTACCAGGTCCTTTATCATTAACTGTAGCTAAAGTAGGGCGATTGATTTTACCGTTAGTAACAACATTACGTGTATGTGTTGATGTTGTACCTCTTGATAACTTGATTTCCGGCAATTTATCCATGCCGAGTTTATCGCCGACCCAGTTCACACCTTTAATCAGCTTGTTTAAACCTTCTTTGACTGATTTAACCATACCACCGATAAAACCTTTGATTTTTCCGATGATGTTTGACAATCCATCTTTCATTTTATTGAAAGTACCCATGACTTTATCTTTTAAGGATTGTGCAATGCCGCTGATTTTAGACTTGATTGTCTGCCAAGCGTTGATAAGTGCTGATTTAGCTCTGTTCGTTGCGTTTGTCACGCCTTCTTTTAGACTCGTAAACCTATTTACAACATAGTTTCTCAAAGCCTGTACTAAGCTTGAAATTTTCGATTTAATAGCGCTCCAAATTCTGAATAAGAACGATTTGACCGCATTAAAAATTGATGTGATTGCTGATTTTAACGCGTTGAATGCATTTTTAACACCGTTGTAAAGTCCTTTAGCTAAACTTATCACAGTTGTTTTTATTGCTCTCCAAACTGCGCTTGTGAATGCTTTGATCGCGTTAAAAATAGCTCTAATTGTATTTGATAAACTTCTAATAATTGAAATAACCGTGTTTTTGATTGCTGTCCACACGGAAATAGAAACACTTTTTATAGTGTTCCAAATTGCGACAATCGCAACTTTAAGCGTGTTAAAAATGGCTTTAGCAGTATTAACATATGCTCTGATGATAGCTAAGACTGCATTTTTGATTACGTTCCATACGGTGATCGCTACTGATTTAATACCGTTCCATAAATTAGTGAAGAAAGTTTTTAAGCCGTTGAAGATAGTTTTCATACCGTTAACTAAAGCATTTACGATAAACAACACTGCTGATTTTATACCAGTCCATATCACACGTACTATGTTAGCAATACCAGTAAATATAACAGTCAGTATCGTTTTCAAAGCAGTAAAACGTGATTTTATACTATTGATTAGTAAGGTTACCAAACCAACAATTACGTTTTTTATAATCGTCCATACCGTTTTTAAAGCATTGAGTATCAGTAAACCGTTTGTTTTTAGGAATATCAATATATTTCCGAAGGTTAAGCGGAATACACCTAATATAGAGGTTAATGCACCGCTAAATACTTGTTTGATTCCTTCCCACATTAATCGGAAATTACCAGTAAATAAACCTTTAAAAACATTGATGATACCGCTGATAGCAGTAAGGTTACCTTGTACAATCATTCTAATTGCAGTAAATACATTTATAACTATAGCTTTTAATCCGCCGAAAATTATTTTGAAAATATTACCGATTCCGGTTAACACTGGTTTAATAATGTTATTAAATAAAGCATTCAGTATAAAACCTACACCGCTTTTGATAGTGTTAAAAACATTAATAATAGTCGAACCATGTTGTTGCCAAAATGCACTCATTACTGCGCCGAAAATTGTTGCAGTGTTTTTTATGAATGTGAAGAATTCTCTAAAAGCACCACGAATCATTAACAAAGTGCTGGTTAGTTGTGTTGCAGCTTCTTTTGGTAATATCTTTTTGAATATATTAAATCCACTTGCGGTATCTCCGCTGAATACATTTTTAATACCTGTAGCAAAATCTTTGATACCATTCCACAAAGAGATGACAGCATTTTTAATTGGATTGATAACTGCATTAACAATATTTCTAAATGTCTCTGATTTTTTATAAGCAATTACAAATGCTGTACCGATTGCTGCTATTGCTGCTATTGCTAAGCCTACTGGACCAAGCATGAATTTAAACGCGCCGCCTACTAAAGTTAAACCTTTAGCAGCAAACGGTGCTTTGGTTCCTAGGAAATTCATTAAACCGCCAGCTTTTGTGATACCTGTCATCACAGGACCTATTGTAGTCATAATACTTCCTAGTGCTGCGGTAAACGCCCCTGTGGTTAAGATTAAAGGACCTAAAGCTGCAGCGAATATACCTAATCCTACTACTCCGGTTTTCACCCAACCAGGCATACTAGTGAACTTATCGGCCAACATTGCAAGAAAATCAGCGGCTTTACGTATATGTGGTGCTAGAACATCACCTATACTAATCGCCATTGATTCGATAGCTGACTTCATTTTTCGAATCGAACCGCCAATGCCACCTTCCATTTCGTCACTCATACGTTTAGAAGCACCTGTTGAGTTATCAATAGACTTAGTTAACTTTTTGTAGTCCTCATCTGAAGCATTTATAACAGCCAATGCACCACTCATTGCTTCTTTACCAAAGATAGTTGCAGCTGCGCTTGCTTGTTGGTCTTTTGATAAGTTTTTGAATTTACCGCGCAACTGATCCATTACGTCACGCATAGGAAGCATTTTACCGTTACTATCAGTAATAGATATACCTAGCTCTTCCATCTTGTTTTGCATAGCTTTTGTTGGTTTAGCTAAGTTTGTAAACATAGTACGTAATGCTGTACCAGCTTTTTCACCTTTTATCAACAGTTATTTATAGGAGTTTACCCTATAATCTCAAAGTTTCCTTTGAGTGTCGGACTATATCTTTATCCCTTAGGATAATCGGCGCTCGTGGATGTGTTATTGTTTGTTCTAACTCAACATCTAGTCTCTAGACCTTCGTGCTACTATTTGAACGTTCACACGCTTGGCTCGGTATTAATATAGTGTTTTATCACCTTAACCTCTACCGAATTCACCGATTTCTACGCACACATTACTGTGTGTTCGAGCATATCCATACCCGCATTACTCATAAGGCCAATAGCTATTGATGTATCTTCCACAGTGTAGCCTAACGCGCCTGCAACTGGAGCAGCATATTTGAACGCTTCACCTAAACCACGTACATCGGTATTAGCTTTAGAACTTGTCTGTGCTAATACATCTGCAAATCGTCCACTATCTTTAGCTTTCATACCAAATGCTGTTAACGAGTCAGTAACGATGTCACTTACTGCACCTAAATCTTCACCTGATGCAGCTGCTAACTGCATGACACCATCGATACCACCTAGCATATCTTTGGTATCCCAGCCGGCCAAGGCCATAAAATTCAGAGCGTCAGCAGATTCACTAGCACTAAACTTAGTTTTAGCACCCATTTCAAGTGCTTTGTCTCTTAATTGTTGAAACTCGCCACCAGTAGCGCCCGATGTCGCTTTAACTTTACGCATTGAATCATCAAAATCAATACTCTTTTTAGCCGCAAGGCCGAACCCAGCTACAATAGGAGCTGTAACATACATAGACATGGAACGACCGACATTTTTCATCGATTCTCCAACACTGTTAAGTTTAGGTCCGATATCAGTAAACTTTTGACCTAATCGACCAAAACTACTATTAGAGACTCTAGCTGCTTCTTGGGCTTCTTTTTGAAATCTTTTGAAACCATCTACAGTTTGTTCTAACTCGTGTTCGAGTCTATTTAATGTATCAGCTTGTTTATTATATTCAGTTCTCAATCTAACCGCTTTTGCGCTATTTGCACCTTGCTCTTTCGCAGTTTGAATATATTGATTACGCAGTTCTTTAACATTATTTCTCTGTTGCTTTGTCGCAGCATCTAACTCACGAATTCTACTTTTATAACTTGCCATAGATTTTTCTGAGTATTTAAAGTTGTTACTTGATAATTTCAAGTCAGAATTCAATTGTCTAAAGCTGCGCCTAATGCCAGCTAATGTCGAGCCAATACCCATATCCTGCATCGATAGGTCAATCTGCAAACCTTTGATTCTTTCTGCCATATTTCCACCTCCTTACTTATAAATTGGTGAATGCGTCTAACATGCTGTCTTTTTTGTCAACTGATTTGGCTGGCTTCCTGCCATCTTCAATAACATCCATAAAAAAAGAAAAGGGCATGTCCAAGATATCGTTGATATCTTTTCCGCCCTCTTTCATCATGTCATACGCTACTTTTTTTAAATTTTGTTTATGATCAGCCCATGTGATGACTTTATTCTTTAAATCATCTTCGCTAATTGCTTTTTTCTTTGTTCATCCATTTGACCTTGAGCAATAAATTGTACTTGTGATTGAATCTCTTCAATTGCATCAGGTGCATGTAAACGATCTAACAAATCATCACTAGTAAATTGATTGTTATATACATCTACTACAAAATCAGTCATACGTTTGAACATTTCTTTTTCTGTTAATTCGTTGCCGTCTTCAGAAGTACCTTCCATAATGTCAGTCGCTTCATAAATTTTACGGAACGGAATAAAGTTAGGTGTGAAATATGTCTCAACCTCAAAATTACCATTTTTATCTTCTTTAGCGTTACCTTCTTTATCTAATACTACTAGTTTAATGAAATTAATTTTTTTACTCATGTGTAAAACTCCTTTTAATATAATAATTTTTATTTGCAAATAAAAAGAGGGCTATATGCCCTCAAAATTAGTCTTCAATCTTTTTAATCAGTGGTTTACGTTGACGATTGTCGTTTGAAGAAAGCTCAAGAATACGTTCTTCGTCAATTTTTTTGTTGGCAGGACGTGGAAATGCCTTACCTTTTTCGTATAATTTCTCGTTATCTTGTAAATCTTTAAAAGTTTTTAATACTTCATATTTAGCCATTAATTAAATCCTCCTTATATTTATGCTCCGATATCAGATGAAACAGGTTCCTCAGAAACAGCCGCATTAGGGTGTGGCTTACCGAATACCTTTTTCCAAATCGCATCACGCATGATAGTTACACCTTTTTCATCACGACCTAGAAGCATTGTTTGTTCTTTATCAAAGCCTTCAACTTCTGTAGGCATGAACTCAGCTGTAGATTGGTCTTGAGAGAATTCGACACCATCTTCTTTAGTTTGTCCACTAACTTCAGGGAATGTGAACATACCTTTAAGCAATCCAACATATTCAGATGCGCCAGTTTCTGTTGTTTTTTCGAAGATAACTGCAACATATGGCGGTGTATTATTACCTACACCGATCACACCATCATCAGATTTATCTAAACCGAATAACACTTCTCTATCTTCAATCGGTAAGTGGTGGAATGTAGATTCTAATTCAACAGTTCCATTTGAAACTGCTAATTCAGCAACACTATTATCCCCATATGCTTTTTCAATAGATTGTTCTTTTGATACCTGAACTTCTTGTAAGTATTTAATACGTTCAGGGTCAGTTACACCTGAAACCTCTTCTGTATTCAAAGGCATATAGTAAAATCCTGTAATACCTGTAAATGAATTATATTTTTTTGCCATTTGTAATTCCTCCTATAAATTTAATTCAGAACGATAAAAGGTCCCCTCATATCTTCGAGCGGACCTGTACATTTTTAATTCTTCGTCGTATTCCGGTTTTGCATTTGATGTGTTTTCCATTTTCAATTGTTCTTTCATTAATCGTGAAATGTGATAGCTTACTTTATTCCTTAAAAAATATGCTTGATACTCCTCAGATTCAGGCACAAATACATCGATTTGTACTAGATAACTTAATGCAAGGTTATCGTTATCAGCATATTCGACAGGTAATGTGTCATCAATCTCACTCATTACAATATAAGGTTTTGTCATGTCTGACGGTTCGGGGTACTCATAAAACTTAATACGATTGCTAACATATTTTTGTACTAACGCATCCTTAATAAGAACATTGTAAATTTCCATTAAAATATCTCTCAATCGTATCAACCCCTTTTCAACCTTTGTTTAACAATTTGGAAATAAGTCTTTTGACCACTTCTTAAAGCACGTTCTACCGCACCTTTTCCTCGGGGGTTAGGGTTCTTGATCGTACCAAATTCATTTAAATGAATAATTCTGTAGCGCTCCTTAGGACCTCTCCAATGTATTTTAATAGTTCGAACGCCATTTAAAGTGAAAGGTTTAGATAATTTTACTTCAGCTTTACTAGCGCCTGTGTCTTTAAAGCTTTCAAAGTTGCTTCTGATTTTTTGAACAATTACATGACCACCAGCAACTAAAGCTTCATCCACAATACGTTTCATTTTTGCTTTACCATATCTATTTTCAAGTTCGCGTTCCAATTCCTTCATACCTTTTAATTTAATCGCCATTTGCTACACCTACTACTTTAATCATTTCTTTATTACTTGAATTAGGCGCAAAGTCGATTATTTTAAATGTAGAATTTTCATACAATCCATAAATCAGTTCGAACGTATCTGAGTGATTGATTTGATAATCAGTATGGGGATTTCTAAAATTAATCGTAATTTTATGAACACCAGTTATACTGTTTGTTTTTTCTAAATCTTTCGTAGAACTTTCATAAACTTCACATAGCGTCGTAAACGCTTCTTTTTTCTTTTTACTTCCTGGAAACGGACCGTCATTTTCTACCATACGAAAAAAAGTAACGGGTACTCGTAAGTCTCCACTACTTATTTTAGGTGGTTTATAATTCTTGTTCATAATCTACCTCCTTCATATTTTCAAGTGCGAAAGAGGTGATTTGGCTTAGAAAGTTATCGTGGAAAAACTCTAAACTATCATTATAAGCGTACCTTGTACGCTCATACACAAGCTCAGCTCCACGATTATTCTCATTCATATCAAACTCTTGGCAACGATATTTAATATCTTCATAGGATTGTTCGAGTAATGATTGTATATGCTTATCTTCGAACGTATGAAATATTTTTAATCGTCGCTTCATTTCTTTAACATGATTTTGAGTGATCATTTAATCACCCCTTTCAATTATGCGCCTACATCAGGTGATACTGAGTCAGCAGATGGTTTTGATGCGATATCCAAGTCGTAAACCAAAGCTACTTTATTATCATCTGGCATACCGTGTGCAAACTGTTTTGCGATAAACACATCAGCATCTTCTAATGCAAGCGTTTGGTCATATGACTTGATTGTTACTGAGCCGGTTTGGACTGCATAATAACGACTTCCCACAACAAAAATAGCTTTATCAGGATCTACAAATTCTGATGCTACAACATCTACGTTAAATGGCAACGACGTTACCCAAGCACCGTTTACTGTTTGCATAGTATTTTGTGCTTTTACGTAGAATTGATCTGCTGGGTTGACCAGAAGTGTTACACCTGTACTTACGTCTACTTGTGCTCCATTCTCTTTAGTTGAAAGTGTCGTAAGCGCTTGTGCTAATTCATTAGCGGTAGTTTGAGCATCCGCAAATGTCAATGTCCCTGCTGATGCTTTATCAGTCGCGCCAGTAATAGTTACACCGTCCGTATCATATGTTAAATCTTTTGTCAGTCCATAAGGTTGGTTTGATGCTGCACCATTGCCTTTAACAATACCTTCTTCTAACTTAAGTGCCATCGCTTCCGCTAATTGCAAGCGAACATAACGCTCAATCCATTCTGGGCCAAACTCCAACATATCTTTAGGCACGATGGCGAATGCAGTTAATTTATTTTGTGAGAAATTTAATTCCTTAAAATTCGCTTGAATTTGTCCTTGAATCTTACCGAATACTTCTCCCCAAACAGCAGCGCCTTTAGGATCTCCAACGATTAAACGCGTTTTGATTCCAGCAATCTGAAAATTAATTTTAGATAATAGAGGTCGTGCTTTCTGCATATCTTCAAACACACGTAATACTGTAGATTCCGGTAAAACAACCTCTTCTTTGTAAGTGTCTAAGTTTGCCTCATCTTCTACTAAGTTAGTAAAGAAACGTGATTCCTCAGCAGTAAGAATGTTTTCCCCTCGATTCATACGCACTTGCTTATCAGTCGAAGTGTTATAAACTTCTTCACGCGCTTCTTTTAACACTTCGTTCTGCAAATTAGAAGAGAAAGCAGCCATGTATTCCGCATATTTATTTTCAATCGTTTCAGGGTCAGCGTCATTTCGTACTGCCTCGAAATATTCATTCTTTAAATTCTCAACATCTTTGTTGATTGAATCTTTAAATTTCATTGTCATAATTTTTCCTCCTATAGATAACGTTTTTTCTTTGGTTTATTATTACTATTTTTAAAATTGGCTAATTGAATTTTTAACCCTTCGATTTCATTCTTCATAGCAATCATTTCACTATTGTTTTCCTCATCTTCTTTAGATTCTTTAGGTGTTTCAACCTTATCTTTCGTTTTGTCCGCAAAACCTTTGTCTACGGCATCTTTTGCTGTAAACCAAGTTTCATCAGTCATGAGTTGTTCAATCTCTTCATTATCAAGTCCTGTTTTATCCTTATAAACTTCAACAATAGATGCATCCACTGTTTCTAAAGCGTTTAGCGTCTTCTTAACGTCCGCCTTATTACCAATTGCGATAGTCGCTGCTTCATGAATCATCAGCGAAGCACCTTTGCTCATAATAAGCTCATCGGCCGCCATTGCAATGATAGATGCCGCACTTGCGGCCAAAGCAGTAACTTCAATTGTGATGTGCGAAGAGTGGTTTTTTAAATAATTATAAATTTCAATTCCTTGAAAGGCGTCACCACCAGGGCTGTTTAAGCGAATTACAATATCTTTATCCACACCATCTAATGCTTCGGCAATATCTTGACTGTTAATGGTTTCATCAGCAAAGATAGAAGATTGAGCCACCGGTCCGCTAAGAGTGAGAACAACCTTATCGTCTTTCACTTCGTTTTTAAAAGCATATTTAGACGTTGCTTTCATTAGCTCTTGTTTCGTCTTCATTTTTATTCTCACCCCCTTTCAATTCATCCTCAGGTTGATAGTTTTTAGTCAAAATAAAACGGTCTCCACCTTCAACAGGTGCAAGACCGAGCATTTCACGAACTTCATTTTGTTTAGCTGCGCTTGATGATATTAATTTGTCTACTTTTTCTGCATTCTTGATTGGATCTACCGTATTGATACCAACAACTTTTATACGTTTACCACTTAAAAATTCGCTTTCAGTAAAAAATTTGCTGTTCAATTCATCTTCGATTTTTGAAATTAAAGGATTAATGCAGAAATCTATATATGCACTCATAGCATTACTTAAATCAGCAACATCTCCATGTATTAAATTCGATGGAATCCCTACAATTTTCGCAACATCATCAATAATCATACGCTTGACTTTTTGTAAATTCTCTCCGCCATTATCGTTACCGGTTGTGCTATCTTTCGACAGTTCTTTATATTCGAATCCTGGTACTTGAGGCACGAGCGCAACACCATTATTCTTAAATTGACTATAAATTTTATCAATATATTTTTGCAATCTTGTCATTTTCACATTATCGATATTTCCACCGCCGGAATCGACACTAACAATCCCTCTGATTTGATTTTTACGAAGTTGCGTATCCATCATGCGTCCGAAAAGTTCCCCATAATCTGCAAATAAGCTCTCAACAAATCTTTGTAACTTATCGTTGTTATAATTTAAATATATAACTTCATTCATCCTAAAAGAACGTTCGAATTTGAAGTCTTTTACAATAACATCTTTAAAAACATCTTCGTAAACAGCAAATTCTTCTCTATAAAAATCATCAGCAATCAATAAGTCATCTGAGTCGCTTTTAATAATTAGAACCTCATTGTCATAAACCAATTTGTAAATAACTTTATGCCAAAAATCAGTAGCGCTTGAGTCTGTGTTAGGTCTTACATTCAGCTTATAATACAATTTATCTTGCTTTAGTTCTTGACCATCTTTAACCCAAAATTCAGATTGGCTGAATGTCCGTGATATAAAATTAATTACAGTTTCAATAGCCATTCGCTTCAAATATGAACGATTGGCAGGGTCGTTTGCTAAATCTAAATCTAGCATATCTCTTAATTCTAAATTACGTTTAAATACTGCATCCAGAAAGCCCAATTAACCACCTCCTTTATTACTAAAAATTAAGTTGATCTAATAAATCAAATGCTTTATCTAAATCGATTTCTTGTATCTCATCCACAGCGTAGAGCGCATGTAAAAAAGCATGGAACCCATCAGTTTTTCGTCTATGTTCATCCTTCTTGATGAATTCTTTGTTACCATCCTTTTTGACGTGAACTGCAACATTATTTGTGTACCAACGCATTAAAGGGTTATCTCCGAATATAATTCTATGATTTGCAAATAATGTTTCAATTCTAGGCGCTAACTTACTATGTACACCTCTTGGATTTCGTAATACTTCAATTTCAAATCCAGCTTCTTCAAATAAAGGACGCATTAAATCCATGCGGAAATTATCTGCAACTACTTTTTGAATAGCGTACTTTTCACGCATTTTTATAAACCAATTTACTATATGCGCAGGGTTAATTGATGGTTCATCCACAATTGTCAAATGACCTCGTCTTTCCCATTCCTTGATTGGAGGCTTCAACTGAGCTTGGTCAAGGTATTCTTTACGTGCAAAAGAATGAGATAGCCAAACAACGTTATCACCTTGTTTGAACAGCAACCCTACAGCCGCAAAATCTTTAATACTAGCATAATCAACACCACCGATTGCAGTTTTATTTTTTAGTGGCGGAATATCACGACTTGTAGCTAAAACATCATCACGTGATGCAACAATTTTACTGGAATCTTCTTCTGGCAAATTCATTCGCTTAGTCATAAAATTTTCGTAACCGCTCGGGCTGTGCTTCAAATCTTTATATTGGTTTAAAACTTTACGATAAAGACGTTTACCATAGTCACTCATAGGTTCTTCGAACATAGGGTTTGCTTTAGACCACTTAGAAGGGTCATCCTTCTCATCTTTATGATCTAACCGACAGATAAATGGAAATAAACGGTCATCAGTCGCTCTTCCTTCTAAAATCTCTTTAGACCGTTCTTTCATTTTGTCTAAGAACCCCTCACGTACAAATCCGTCTGTACCAATAAAAAATTCTCTAGGGTGCTTCACTTTACCTAAGCCACTAGAGAATACATCTACAATATCATTATTTTCATATCTATGAACCTCATCATAAATGATAAAACCTTCACGACCACCGTCTTTACTCCCAGCATTACTTGTTGCATACTCAAACTTACTTTGCGTTTTAGTAGAAGTTATTCTAAGTTTTGTAAGGTCGAATACACCTTCACCTTCTACGTCGTTGATTTTACCTTCATATAATCCATGTTTGATTATCATTCTATGCATTTCTTCAAATGATGTTTTGGCCTGTTTTTCTGTATTGGCTACAACAGTACCATCATAATTATCAATACCATGCAATTCACTAATGAAATATGTCGATAATCCACTTATTAGACCGTTTTTACCAGCACCACGTGCAACAAGCCAAAAGAATTGTTCGAAATAAAGTTCATCTTCCTCATCAAAGAGAAATACAAATGCTATTAAAAATTTCTGAAAGGGTTGCAACTTGAAATAAAACCGTTCAATAAAAGCTATACATAGTTCAATTTGTTCGTTATCAAAGTATAGATCGTTTCTATATAAGATGTTGTTTTCTAGATGGTCAATCAACTTTATTCTATCGTTATTAAGTTTAATTTCTCCATGTTTGTACTTGTCAATATACCATTTGACATGTTTATTTATCTCCATTCAACATACTCCTCAATCCTCCCGTTTCTTTATCCACGACTACGTCGACATCTTCGGGGAGTAATTTTGATAATTGCATAATTATTTTTTGATATGCAGCATCTCTTGAGTTGAATAATTTGGCAATAGGTCGTTCTCGCTCATAAGCTGGCGTGCTTTCAGACTGAGTGAATAATTCATAATCCCCCTTTTCTTGTATGTCGGACCACGCATCATCCAGAAGAATCCGCATACGCGCAGCTTGAACAATAAGACCTTGAGCCACTCGTTTTTTATCTTCAGGGATAGATTTGAAAATTTTATCTAGCCTAACTTTCTCCTTTTTCACACGTGCTTCATGTTGTTTAATTTGCTCTTCGTTGCGTTCCATGTACTTCACCTCTTTCAATTATACCCCCAGGGGGTTATACGTGAGAATTTTACAATAAATCTCGGGAGAAGATTCCCCGCCCCGTTCCCCAGAGTTTTTATTTTTTCAAAAATATTTTGAGGGGGGGTATTATATTTTTTTTTATAATTTACCACCATTCATCGTTTGACCATTTGTTTTTTTCTTTTTTATAAATATTTCTATCATGATGTTTTTCGTGACACTCAAAACAAACTGTTACTAAGTTGTCTATATCTAGTGCTAAATCTGGTCTATCTTTTAACTCTTTTTTGTGATGTACTACAAGACGTGTATCTTTATCGGTCACTACTTTACCTTTTTCTTTACACCATTGGCACTCGTAATTATCTATACACAACCTTTGTTGTCTTAACTTTCGCCACTCCGATGTCTTATAGAATCTTTTCCTATCATCCACATCGCTATACTTTATATCCATACACATCCTACTCCCTACTAATATGTATGTGGTTCATTCTCATTAATAAAAAAAGAAGAGACACAAAGTCTCTCCTTGCAAATTGATAATATAGTATTGATCGTGTCGTAAGCGTAGTTCTTACTTATCGTTATAACTCAATTATAATATTAAAGATGTGTATAACCAAAATCAGTACGATGTGTACGATGTGTACGATGTGTACGATTACCTGAGTTAATGTTGCGCATGATATAGAATGTTAACAATATCCTTAACACGTCTATAAAAAGTATCTCTACTCATATCTAGTATTGCCATAATCCTTTTGTGATTCTCTCTTTGCTTTAACATTTGTAAGATATGATAGTCTTTCTCATTAGTTATATAAGATTCATAAGTATCGATGAACGCTAACTTATCCATAATTAATTGGTTTCGTCTTTTAGCTTTACTTCTGTTTATAACCTTTACTAACACTTTATCACTCGTACCACCTTGTGCTTTAGGCATTGCAGATTGGTAACCATACTGTGAAATAGAAGTGCTGTCATAATCATACACTTGACTATCTATTACATTGCTCATCCATTTATAGCCTTCTATCATTTCGTGTATCTCTTGTTTAGTGTACATCGTATACCCCCTATAGGTATTATTGATTTAATTATACCTTAATTTCCAGAGTTAGTTATCACCCTTCTGCCTTAAAATTGTTATAATCATATCCTTAACTGCCAACTCTTCATTCAACTCTCTATTCGCCATGTAAAGCACAAGAGAGAGGAGAGCGAAGAGAATGGTTAGTGCTATCCACATCATTTGCCATTCCTTTCCTCATTAAATCCTATAGCTAAATTTTCAATTGCCAACACTAAAATAGTACGCCATTGTTCAGATGATAAATTGGTATGCGTATTATTAATTCGGGTTAAATAGTATATTAAGTCATTGGAATTATCATAGGTTACACCATCAATAGCAATACCCAAACCAGATAAACATTCAGTATTTGTTATCACTTGCTACAACTCCTTTACGTAAGTATTAAGTGCCATAACTTTAAAATCATACTTTATTGCTTCTTCACTAGCTTCTCTATGTGTACGATATTCCTTTGCTTTCAAAATATCATCAGTAGTCTGCATTACTTTTTCTATTAGGTTTTCGTTATTTACATACATCTTAAACACTTCTTGGAAATATCTACCATTTTTACTTTTTAATACAAATGACACTTTGATTGGCATTGACCCATTTCCTTCCGAAAATTCTTGGATTATTGATTTATTAAATTTTAAATCATTTAATAAATTATTTTCATCTTTTATTTTCTCTTCTCGATAACGTTGAATTTCTTCTCTAGATTGATTTAATTCTCTATTTGTCTTTATCCATTTATATAATGTGTAGGCCCATGTAAGTATTAAAATGATTACAGATAGCCAATATACTAAACCCATTATTCACTCACCTCTGCTTTTAAATCATTAAGATGTATATGATCGTGTATATCGAAGTCTGCAGGTGCTTCCACATCATCATTCTGTGTTTCGTAAATGATAAGCTGTTCAGTGATGTATTTAGCTGTCTCGTATAGCGTAAGTGTTAAGATTAGTTTGAGTATTGGTTTAATCATTAGTATCACTTCCTGTGTTATTTAAAATGTCTATCTAATCCTTTACTAACGTGTCTTTTCCATTTTCTCTCATCTAAATATTTGCGTTCTTCTTCCATCCTTTTATTAACCTTTTCATTAAATTCTTGATGTCTTCTTTCCATTTGTTCCCACTCTTTATTAAGCTCTCGTTTTTCTTTGATAGCATAGCTGACAATAATTATAAAAATAGATACGGGAAACAAAAGAAATAGTGTTAATGCTATGATTAATATTAATAAAAAATTTTCCATTCTACTCACTCCTCTTCCTGCATTACTTGTTTAGCGTTCATGTTATCTCCTAAAATGTTGTATCGTCATTGAATAAATCTGTGACTGATAACCCTAAACTGTCCGCTAATTTCTTAACTGTTTTTATACTTGGATTTTTATTTCCATTTTCAATATCACTTAAATAAGAACGCGATATTTTGATTTTGTTGCTAGCTCACTTTGGGTGATGTTCATACGCTTTCTAATTTGTTTAATGTTTTGACCAAACTTCATCTTCTACCTCCTAAAAGCAAGGCGGACGAACCGCCTTACACATATCCTTTGTCTTTATCTGCTTTGCCGTCTTGTCTATCGTGATTACGTTGCATTTTCTTTTTGTATGCTTCAATGAGTTCTGGCACAGAATAATATTCTATTGCAATCTTAAATACGAATAATAAACTTACATTTTCGAGTTTTTTCATTATTTGATTCACGCTCAACTTGCTGAATGTATCAATTCTGTTAGGATCTCTTTCTTTAATAAATTTCATTTCTTTAGCTAAATCAATTTCGTCTGCAACAAAGCGATACAAATCACTTTCTTTAGGCATATGTGAAAATTGAGTATTGTCACACCAGTTTCCGTCCAGTAACCAATGTGCTAATGCAAACGCCATCATGTCCGATAATTCATCTAATTGTTCTTCACGTGGTTTACCTTTATTTTTTTTCCAATCTTTGAAAGGTTCAATGGTGTTATACCATTCAAAAAATTCTACAACATATGCATTGTATCTGTTGAGTGAAGTCTTGCTTTCAATGCGATCATCAAATTCCTTTTGTATTTGTAATAACTCTTTTAATTGTTCTACTGTGATTGTGTTAGTCATTGCTTTTATCCCTCCAATATTCACTGGCTATTCTTGATGTCGTAAAACCTAATTGTTCATATGTTTTTTCTTTCTGACTTGCTTTAATTACTTCATCAAACGCACGTGCTTTCTTCAGCGCCTCTACCATTTCTTTAATGCGATCAAACGCCTTTGCCTTTTCCAGCACCTCTACATGTTCTTTGTAAATGTCTTGATGTGCTTGCATGTGTGGGTATTGTTCCGCCAACGCTTTAGCACCTTCTACTTGTTTTTCCATGTATTTGTATCTCATTCCAATTCCTCCTTTTCCGACCACATGTACGTTATACTGCCATCTGGATTGATTTCTCGGAAAGCTTGGCTAACTGATTCTACTCTGAACAAGTCCTTTTTTTGTATGTTTTCAACCTTAGAAATATATCCATATTCGTCAAAATATACATAACTTCCATTGTCACTGTAAAAAGTCACGTCTGTCTTATTTTTGTACCAAGCCCACTGTACAAGTTCTGCAAAGTCCAATATCTTTTTTGTTGTAATTGTGACCATTTTATTCAACCTCTCTTCTGCAATCTTCACAAGTTACTGGATGACCAGGTACTTCCTCATTTTCTTCGATAGTCAATCCGCCACATACTTCACATAAAATACCTTCTACTTGCTTTTCCATGTGTTTATAAGTCATTTATTTGCCCCTCTCTAAATCGTGCAGTAAATTAGCAAATTCACGTGTGCCGTCTAAGTTATCCATATGTTTTAACAATCTTCGCAATTCATTTTTGCCCACCATTGCATTGGCTACTTGGAATAAGTGGTACTGACTATTAGGCTTAATAACCTTTTCAACTTCTTTGTGTGTTTTCACATAGTCTGACAACATCTTTTCTTTCAACACATGCCAAGCTTTTTCATAATCACGTGATTTCATTCCACTTCCTCCTGTTATTCAAATAATCTTCTCTAGCAACGATCGCAGTGATACGTGAAGGGCTTGCATCAATCACAAACCCTTTTACACCTCTGCTTTGTAACTCTTGCTCTAGTAGTGTTAAACTACGTCCTCGTGTGTCTGATTTGAAACGCTGTTTAATTGTGTTTGTAAGTTCTCTGCCAGCCATTACAAAATTCCTTCATCATTGAATTTATGATTTAGTGATTGCCCTTGCTCTAATTGTTCGACAATTCTCTTGATACACAACTTTGCATGCAACTCACGCATGTTGTCCACATATAACTCTCCTGTGCATGTATTCAATTGCGCGTTTGCGTATTTAAACTCCTCTTTTAAGGTCATTTAAAGCCCCTCCTTGAGACGTTGCGCATAATCGATGATTTTATCCAACTCTTTATCTAATGCGTCTTTACGACCCAGCCTTGTGGCGTATTTGATGATGTTAAACTTCATAGACGCAATCCATTCATTTTTGGTAAATTGTTGACGCGTAAATTCAATTACATCTGTTTGACCAGAATAATGCGCAGGAATGTTTTTGCAATCTTCAAAATGTTCATCTTTCTTGAAAGATATTGGCAGTCTGTCAAAGTAATCCACATCTGTTAACTCGAACGGGTCATCGATACCATCTAACTGAACCATTACTGATTGTTTGCCAAGTCTATCGACTTCTCGAATAACAACACCTGCATGACCGTCCTGCACATTCAATCCACGATATTGCCATAAGATAATACGATCATCTCTTGTTAAATCTTTAATCTCATTCATTTAACGCACCACCTTTACCATTAAATCATTTTCACATAGGTGCAAGTACCAAGGATCAGCTTCTACACTCTGCGGTGTACCGTCGTATAACCAAGGACGCTTTTTTCTTTTACGTGCTTCTGCTTGTTCTGCTAACTTCTTTTTCTTTTCTACTTCTTCTATGTTAAATGTCGGTTTGTGTTGTTCAAGATAGTATTCAAAGTCGTCTCCTATGATTTCTTCAAAGCTCTTGCCTTCTTGGTACTTTTTATTGATTTGATATCTTTCAATCTTGATTCTCTGCATTTCATTCAAAGGTACATATAAAGTTACATCCGGAAAATCTCTTCTCCAATAGATAGAACCCCATTTAGTTATATAATCTCTACGTAAGGTAGTTGCTTCTTCCTTACTCCATCCGTGGTTCATACGTTTTTCAACCAGCAATAAATTCAAAGCTTTGCATTTAATCTGACGCATGTCTTCTGGTGTCAACGCTACCGCTTTATTATTTACATAGATTGTATTTCTAGACATTACTCTAACCTCCTACAATAACCGCTCTACATCTGTGACTTCTAAATCATCCATGTAGGCTTCTGGTTCTTCATAAATTTTATTGATCAAACTATTTTCCATAGCTTGTGTATTTTCGTGTTTGTGAAATGTATCTTTGACTTTAGCTGTAAACGTCACTGTGCATTTGAATTGCATTTCTACATCGTCATAGTCGATATTCAATTAATCACCTTCTATTTTTATACATAATTTTCATGTTATTTTGCATATTTATGCGGTTACAAGTTCAATTTTGGTTACGTTTTTAAAATTCAAAATGTAACCGGCTTATCCTTACTCTCTCAAAGGATTTGCCATTCAGGTTATGAGTTACATTACACTTTGCTCATTCTCCTGCAAAATAGCACATTTTGTTTTTCGAGACAGGTTACGTTATATTTTTAAAAGAAACCAATATATATACTACTTTTATAGAAATAAAGTTGAACTTTGTAACCGAAAGCTGAAAACGTAACGGAGAGTAAGGCTCAACCCAGTTACGTTTTAGTTACATTTAGTTACGTTTCTGAAAAAAACGTAACTCAAAACGTTGATTTGACGGGATTTTTGATTTTTTGAAAATCGTCATTTTTGAAAACATGTAACACCGATTAAATTCATTTTTAGGGGAGATAAGTGTTACAGAGTTACAAAACTACACTCTAAATTTCGTCTCTATGAAATGTATATTTTGATGAGATAATTGTATAACTTCTTGTTGCTTGTTCATTTTTGACTTAATTATCAACTCGTTTCTATTGTCCCCGAACTGTATCTTTAAAAAATCATTCCAATCTAACGTATAACCGTAATCAATTCTGTCGTAAGCGTCTTGGAAAATAATGGAAGGTTTCATTCTATACAGTCTTGCTAGTTGATTGATTTTTTCTAAAGGTACTTTTCTTGTTCCTTTTTCATAACCGTGCAAGGCTCCTTTGTGTATTCCTAATGTATTGTTGACGTCGTTCATTGATAAACCCATCATTTCTCTATATCTTCTCAACGTCTGCCCTAAAGCTACGCGATATTCTTTTTCTTCTTTAGTTAACATACTCTCAACTCCTCAATCTCATCTTCCATTGCTTCAATTTTCAATAAAAGCTCACGGTTGTTTTGTTCAAGATAATGAATATACTCAGCCGAATCTTTAATCAGATCGTCTTTCATCTCGTCGCCGAAGTGATTTTCAAATCTCCATTTTGTATCGTAATAGCGTTCTTCTTGAGTCACGATTGCACCTCCTCATCATTTTTGTCTATTTCTACATAAACCCTTTGTGTTGTGCCGTTGATTTTTTTACCTTTAACAACAAGTCCGTAATTTTTTTCTATGGTGTCTTTGACCTGCTTTTTAGATTGTGCGTTTAAATCATTCTCTTCTGCCCATGCTTCGTATTCGTCATAAATCTGCTTAGGTTTCATGTGAAGGAAATCGTTGCGTTCGAAATCTTGAAGATATAATAAGAAGTTATTATTTTCTTCATGATATTGATCGTTGAACTTCTCAACGACTTTAGATGTTGTAAACCTTTCATTTTCATACAATCTCTTATAAGCTTCGATAATTAACCTAATCCAATACTCTAGTGCTTTTTGAGTAGTCAGTTTCTGAATAAAGTTCTTTTCTTTTTTAGCGGGTTTAGTATAAATAGGTAGCCACATGACACGACGTTTATATGAATCGCCTTTTTCCCAAGATTTTAAAATATGGTTACTGGTAAATATCAGGCTCAACGTCATTTCAACTTCTGTTGCTTGTTGAAACAATTGACGTGTACTTACAAAGTCGCAAGTGCTTATGTTTTTTAAAGCCTTCATTTGCTTGTTATTGATAGGTTCATCTTGAATATCATCGCCAAGATTGGCTAATTTACCTTGCATTGTGACAAAATAACGTTCATCGGCCATATCTCCGATAGATAAACCGCTGCAGTTTTTACGATTCAATATTGCTCTTATAATGGTTAATAAAGTTCCTTTACCGTTTCCACCGTCGCCGACAAATATGAAGAATTTTGCTAACATACGTTTGAACTCTTTATTGATAATCAATGTGTGTGCTAAAACTTCTAAAATCAGCTTCTTATATTCTTCATCATTGTTGCTCAAATGGTTTAAGTAATCGTCTACGACTTTTACCGGTTCAGCGTCATAGTGATAATCAATATCTATGTGGTAAGGTGTAAACGTCTTACTTTCCATTTCGTAAAAATTACCTTCGTGAAGATAGCCGTTATTAAAGTGAATTTCAAAAGATTCATCGTCATCTAGTGTTATGATAGGAGCTATGAGCAGAAGCTGTTTGTAGACTTCTTCAACATTTCTACTGTCTTTCTGATCTAAAAATTGGTGTATTTTTCGTTTTAACATGTTTTCATCATTAATAAATTTACCTTCATCATCTCTAAAGAATAGAACGTTGTTGTAAAATCTTACGTAGTATTGATTGACTAAAGATTTAGCGATAGTATCAAAGCTCATGTCTTTAGTGTCTATCGCTTCGTCTCTTGCAATAGTACTTATTTCATCGTTAGGAAGCTTGTCAGCGAACACAAACTCATTTATGAAGTTCAGTATCTTTACAGTATCTTTGAGCGAATAGATAGCCATTTTGTGCTTATATAACGCATCGTTTCTACCATCTGATTCACCCATGCCTAACAAGTTGTTTTTAATCTTCCTGTTCACTTGAAAGATTTCAGGTAAGTTCTCTCTGACACCTTCGTTGTCGATTTGTCTTAAAATTCCGTTACGTTTGACTGTTACTGATTTTGTGTTTTTAATGTGTTTGTATTCGATAGGAAAACCTAAAGCACTTATTCCGTTAGCGCCTTTGAAGTTTTCAGGTTTTTTAAAATAAAAATGTACACCTCTGTCTGTCCAGACTGTTTGTGTTTCTATATTGAAGAATTGAATAATAGCGTGAATAACCTCTTTCGGCACATCATCTATATCAATTACTAAATCTTTATCAGTAAGTTTGATACCGCAATCCTCAAAACTATCTGATGTTTCCGATTCGTCAGCATTCTTGCCTGCATGTTTCTTGCCTTTTTCGTATTCAACAAAGGTCAAATTGTTCACCTCTTTCTAATCTAACCTTTGGTTTAACTTGACCAAGCGTTCCAACCTTTTGTTAATTTATCTATGATAATCTCTAAATAATGGTTCAAATCGATATTTCTTTTGAACTCGTCGATATCAAGTTTTGATAAATCGTCATTGAACACCCACATGTTTTGAGGTGTGTTTGGAAATTTTGTAATACCTCCGTCAAGTCTGCGTTTAACCAATGTTACACTTTCTTTTTTTGTGGGAAAAATTCTATTAATACGCTGGTACTCTTTATCATATTGATCAAATGTTCCTGCAAATTTACGTGATGATTGTAAGATATATTGATATAAAATAGGATTGTCTAAGTTTTCAATTAGTGTTTTTTTAGGGTCTTTCTTGAATAATAAATAGTCTGTAATTGCTATATCTATAATTCTAGCTGTGTTGGCTTTAAACCAATTGTTATCGTGATAGTTATTCACGTCTCCGCCTTTAGTTTTAATAACTCCTGACGGTTCTAAGGCTACATAGTTATTCACATCTTTTTGTATAAAGTGGGTAAATTCATCTTCTTCAAGTGTTAATTTGAAATCTTGTTCCCATTCTCGCCAAACGTCTTTGTATTCTTCACTGTCAGTAATAAACGCAACACCGTCAGTGTTGATATTGATAATCTCACAAGACTTGGACAATCGTTTGCACAAATCATACAGTGCAATTTGACCGTAGAAACACACTGATTTTTGTTTGTTAGGATCGTATAAAAGTGAATACTGATTGTTTAAATTTCCATACACACTGTTTAAAACAAGTTTCAAGGCGTCTGATAGGGTTTTATCTTTATGTTTCACTTCTTTACGCTCTTGTAAAATGTCTTTATAAATCTTAGTAGCACTTTCTAGACCGTTGATATTGATTAATATTGAAGGGTACATCGAAGTTACGTCTAAAAGTTTTACATTCTTTACATCTTGTTTAGTCTTATTGACTCCATGGAGTCCTCCAAATCCAAACTCAATATTGCAACCGAACTCGTCGATTGTTACAGCTCCTTTGTTTTTGTTCAACCATAATTCTTGAACCTTTTCAGGTACTAAAGACAACATTTCTAGATTTTTTTCATGGTTTAACTTATTTACATCTTTGTGCAAACGGATACTTGACCATTTGTGCAAAGGTCTGTCTGTAAGCACATTTGCGCTTATAGTTGTAGTATTCCATCTATCTGCTTTAGGGTTGTTCAATCTATCTACTAGTGACCATTTAGGCATGAAGTATGATTTTCTTCTTCTTTTGTAAATGTCTATAGTTACATCAACGTCATATCTACAATAATCAATCGCTTCTTTAAGTTCTCCAGGTGTCAAAGCTCTATCGATTGTAAAGTCAACACTTGATTCTAAAATCATCTTACCGGCGTTGCCTTCGACTCTTTTAAGTGAAGGTTTACTAACATCGATTTGTTGGAACGTATCAAGTGTTCGAGGTAATAGATTGTTACGATAAGCGTGTCTTTTACCACTAATGATTTCATCATTTATCTGTTTAATTTTTTCAGGAGTATAACCGTTTAACATATTGCTTAGAATTTTGTCATCGTAGAAATGGTTGTTATAGCCGACTAAGATTTTATTTTTTATTAATTCTGCTATGCCGTTAAAGTCATTGTGAAACAAACCTACTTCTTTTTTATTAATGTCCTTAAACACAACAAAAGTGTTGTGTTTAAAGACTTCAATATCATAAAACAATAAATCTTCATCTTTAACTGCTGCTGATTCCATTCAAATCACCTGTTCTATTATTTATTCCATTTTGGTTTTTTAATCTCTGCGTACGCATGTTTACCGAATGCTACTTTGACTTCTACCATAATGTCGTTGCCTACAATTTCTTCAGCATTATCGATAGTCACGCCAAATTTATCTTCAAATTTACTGTATTGAGCATTTTGTTTATTAGGATTTACAAACCATTGACCTAAGCTTTCTTTGTAGTCTGAATACATCATTTTAGATTCGTACGTTTTTCCTTCATGTTTAAATCTGATTCGAATCCCTTTACCGTCATCTTTAACCTCTTCAATAGTTGTTTGGAAGATGTCTCCTTCCATGTCTTTATTTAGTTTTTCGACTACATCTACTTCCCATAAAGAACAGAAGCGATCGTATACGTAAATATCATGTTCTTGACCTACTGCTTTGTTCAAATCTTCGAAAGTTACGCCGAAATAATCTTGAGCATGTTTTTCAGCGCGTTCTGCTTGTTCAGCGTCTTCGACCATTTTTTTAGCGTCTTTATCGAACTTTTTACTAAACAACTTAACTTGTAGAATTTGACCTTGCTCTTTGTCTAAGAATGTTAATGTTGCTACACCTTCGTTATATTCAACTTCTTCTAATGGTAATGAATGTCTTACTTCAGTATTGTTTGTCATAATTAAAAACTCCTTTAATATTTTTTATATTTAAATTCAATATTATTTTGCTCTAAAAGTAACTTAACAATTTGAGCGTCTTTATCGTCTTCGATTGTAAAAACGTGATGTGATTTTACTTCATCTTTCTTTGTTTCAAGTTCAGATAGTTTCTTTTCTCTTTCTTTGCGCTTATTGACGATTTCAAAAGACATCGATAAATCTTGAGTATCTTGGTAAGCTATGATTAAATCTTCATAATCATCAGATTTGCGAATAATATCTATGTTTCTTTTGTTCTTTTCTAGCCAATCGACTAAGTCTTTTTCGACTTTTGTCATAGAGTATGATTTGTTTAAATGTTGTGGTTTTATGAAGTCAGCAAACCCTAACAGTTTTTCAAAATCATAATGTTGAATTCTTTTGTCGAAAATCTGAGCGATAGCTTTTTTCTTATCTTCTCGTTCTTTTTCTACTAACTCACGCTCTTGTTTTCTGACATGGTTAACAGCTTCATCGATGATTTGCTTAATTGTTTTAACCTGCGATTCAAAGTTAGTATATGGTTGCAAGATTGTTTTTTTGACATCTTTTCTAGCGTCTTCAATCTCTTTCACACGTTTATTCATCTGAGCCATTAAGTCTTTAGCTTCTTTAATATTGTCTTCATTAACTTCAACGTCTTTAACATGCTCAGCTAAGTTTTGAGCTTGGCTTAGTAATTCGTCATATTCTTCAAATGCAACACTCCCTTGAGTTGTAGTAATGTTGAACTCATGATGTTTTGTTAAATCGTTCATGTGATCACTCCTTTAATAAAATCTTTCAGATTTGTGTAATTCTATTAACTCTGAACCTCTGTCTCGTCGATTGAGATAATAGAATGTTTTACAATCTTTAGTGCTCAAATGCCGTAGCCCTGAAGCGTAAGGGTCATATCCGTAAGTTTTAACTTTACCTCTCGCTTTTTCTAGCTTAATTTCGTCGTAATTAGATTCTAAAAATAGAAAATCATATTTTTTCTTTGGTGCGTTATCCAATGAGTTCGTATCTGTCGCGTAAATGATTTCGCAGTTGTCAAAAGACCAAACATAACCGTAGGTCAAGACGTCGTGACTGCATTCAAAAGCTTCAAATACATAATCTTTAAGTTCCAATGGATAACCTACATTGATGATGTGATCTACGCCGAACACTTGAGCGACCTCATAATTACCTACGATGTTAATATGTGGGAATTCTTGTTT
This sequence comes from Staphylococcus simulans, assembly GCF_047037175.1. GTDB lineage: Bacteria > Bacillota > Bacilli > Staphylococcales > Staphylococcaceae > Staphylococcus > Staphylococcus simulans_C. The sequence continues at coordinate 966,571 of NZ_CP178241.1, forward strand.
GATTCTTTTTAATGTCGAAGGTTTAATATGGTCAGAATGTATGTGTGTGAGTAACAAAACTTTCACATCATACAAATAATCTTTAAGTTTACTAAACGCAATACCGCAATCTACCAGTACGTCATTGATTAGAATAGCATTGCCTTTAGAACCTGATGCTATGATTCGATAGTTCAATCTCTACATCCTCCTGTTTTAAATATTCCAGATGTCATCGGTGGTTTTAATTTCACCGGCCAATATTTGCTCTATAGTTTCAATGCAGTGTTTCTGGTATTCTGCGCTGTTATCAGTCCCTACAATCACATGTTGGACGTCTAAGTCTTTTCTGTATGTTAGTACTAGTGTTTGCTTTTTATCATAATTAGAGTATTCGATCGTACCTTGTACATCGGACTCATCTAACATGTCGATGAATTCATGTGAATATTTTTTAAGGTTCATGTAGTACCTCCTGTAAAAATTTGTTATGATGAAAGTGACTCATTTCATCTCTGACTGTTAGCAATTGCCGTTGCTAGCAGTCTTTTTTAATACTTAATCGTAAATAACGTAATATATTCTTCGCCGTCATCGACTGCTTCCTCTGTTTCATCTTCTTCGAAGTACCAGACATCAAAGAACAGAAAAACTGCTAACGATAAAAGCAATGACCACGCTGCGGATATGATGAAATCTTGTGTGATAAGTGTCAGTGTGAATGTGCTTGCAAAGCAGAATGCGTATGCGATCCAGAATGATTTCATTTATATTACCTCAATTCTGTTTCTTTGATTAAAATTTTCTCTCTAATAAATTTGATTGCAGGAACAATGTCGATATATCGTTTGTGATTCTTGCCGAAACGATACATACATTGTTGTTGAAAATCTGTGTTTGAGTACACATGTTTTTCTAAATCGTCTTTAGAAACACCGCTTATTTGTACAAACGTTTTGGCATCTGCAAAGCCGATATATTCCATAATGGTCTCCTCCTTAATCGTAATAACTGTTTAACATACGAACGATATCTTTTTGTTCTTCAATGCTGATATGGTTATCCTCAAAAAATTTCAAAACTTGAATCATACGTGCTGGGATTCGCAAAGCACGAACTGGAGATTCAATTAGTGGTTTAAGATCGATACGATTATTTTCTGTATCTTTTGAATCTTGATTTAGTGGTACCTCTGACTCCTTGAAACTTCCTATAATCTCATCTGCTTGGATACCGTCAGAAGTAATAGCCGAATCTCCTCCATAAAACTTCACTTCTTTACCTGTTGCATCTAATACAACGCTGCCATTGCTATCGATAATCTTCATACCTTCATTACTCAATTCGATTCTTGCTTTGCTTTTTTTCATTTTTTATTTCCTCCTAAAATTGTTCTCTGCTTGGGCTTGTAAACCCAGTTCTTTCAATTGCTGGTAACTTGTCTTCATTAACTAAGTGTTTGACTGAAAAATCATAACCATCTACAAATTCGCTGTGTGTTTCCCAACTAAAATCAACTTCACTTATTGTTTGAATCTTTTTACCTTTATAAATGATTACTGGTGGTGCGTTGACATTCTCTACTTTGATCACTAATAAATGTTTTCTGGTTAATTTGGTAATGAGTTTTTTTATTTTGTTTATCATTGTGATAAGCCCTTTCGTGTATAATGTTGTTATCTCCTAATGAAAGGAGGTGAGATTATGAATAAAAATTATATTTTAGAAATTCTCAAAGACAATTCTATTGATGATGAGAATTTAGCCAATGCTCTTTCTGAAATCTTCACTCATTTGGCACATGACAGAAATTTTTCAAAAGAGGTTGGCGAGCAGTTTATCAAGGAGCTAAAGATTGATAATGAGACTCGCTTGATGTAATCTCCATGGGCGCTTTTTAGCGCTCTATTTTTTGTGATAAAGCACGTTTGATAACATAGTTTTCAACGAGTTGACATCCTACACTTCCTGGGTATATATCAGTATCTGCAATTAGCTTTCTTCTTACTTCTTCATACGTTTCACTCTCAGCCGCAGCGTCATCAATTGCCTTTTCAATAATTTCAGCGACTCTTTTTTTAATATCTTTCATTTGCTTTCCTCCTGTTAACTTGTTTGATATATTTAATTTTCTCGGCCTCTTGTTAAATCAAGGGGTCTTTTTCCTTTTGAAATTTCAGTATTCTTAATGTGTTTTAATAATTTGGTATCAATTAAATCGAATACATTTCTGACTTGTTCGTAAGATAAACTGTATTCATGAATTAATTGATATACTTTACGTTCAAATGCAGCTTCTTCAAGGCTTAGTTTTGAGTCTTCCATTTCTCTTCACCTCCTTTAATTCCGCTCGATTGTGGTTTTTGGTATATTTCAACCTAGCGACGATAATTAGCTAGGTAATGTTGTTCTCTATCAATTAGGTAGAGAATCTCATTTATTTCAGCGTATGAAAGTTTAGCGTTTTTAATTTCTTCGTTTAATCCTTTTTTTAGTAACTTTTGTTCTTTGTTAAGCAAATTGTTACCTGTTTCAATGCTACGAAGTTGCGGATTTACTACTCTTTTTATTTCTTGCATTATTTGTCCCTCCTATTAAGTTGTTTGTTCAATATTTGGTATAATCACCTGGGGAGGTGATATTGTGCTTACAAACGAAGCGAATTTTGTTTTACATCATTTTTAATAGACTTAAAAAAACTAACGGGCGCTTGATTATTCTCCTACAACATGCCATTCATCAGATATTAAGTCCTCTGCCAATGGTTGCCATCTTTGCTTATAGGACTTCTTATCTGGGATGGTGTACAACATGCCGTGGTACGAGTCATTTGTGGGTAATATTTCTCCTCTTAAACCTTCATTTCTTAAATCTTTTCTATAAATAGATTTACCTTTTTCCATTGCTAACTTTGTTGCTTCTTGAATGTTCACTTTGTTTCACCTCCTTTAATTCCGCTCGATTGTGGGTAGGGTGTTGTTAATCATCTTCTCCATCTAAATCAAAATGTTGTCCGATTTGGTCAATCGCCCATTCGATCATTGATTCAAGATGTTGCTCTCTGTCTACTTCATATGTGTGTTCGATAGTTCCTATCCCTCGAACAGATGTTGTGTCGCCATGTAGAAATGTTGGACCTTTATCCTGCTTAGCAACATACAAAGTCAGTACAATGTCATTTAATTTTTCTTTTTGTTCTGGTGTCATTTATACTCCTCCTAAATTAGCTTCATAACCGAAGTCAGTCATGATTTCGTGTATTTTCAATCTACCTTTTTGAGTCCATCTGGTTTGTAAAACCGTATCCTCTCTACCGTCAGAGCGCACAATTGGTATAGTGTCTGATTCTGTATAGCTTTTGCCCATATGCTCTGAGTAAAGAACCCACTGTTTGTTCACTTTTCGTTGTAATCTAGCTTCATGCAGCAACTTATTTAACTTTTGCGCTGAAATACCGTAGTCTGCTGCGATTTGTGTTGTAGCCAATGTCCCAGTTGACTTTAATATTTCATCAACATAGTCTGCTTTGGGTTTTAGTTCTCCGATTTCTTGTTGTAAAAGTAAATTTTGTTCTTTTTCTTTCTTATACTCAGTCAACACTGTAATGATGTAATCCGGATTCTGTATCGTTTGTTCAATCACACTGTCCGTTGCGTAGATTCCATGTTTGCGAATTGCTGGTAGAACTTCATCAAAGATCCATTCTTCAAATTGCTCTGCTTGAGGTAATTTTGAACGTGAGATTAATCTGTATAAATTACCTTCATCAATGAACTTTTTAACTTGCTTTCTACCTAACGAATCGATGACGTCGTGTTTCACGACCCCACGTTTTTTTGTGTGCCTTGAGATAGCATCTCGCGGATTTGTATAACCGAGAACTTCCGCTACCTTGATTGCTGGAAAATACTCTTTGTTATCGATAGTTAAAATTTCTAAATCTCCGAATTGTGAGTTTTGAAATACTTTTAAATTTTGCATGTGATTTCCTCCTCTACTCAAAATCTTCAATAGTTAGTTTCGAAAGACGTTTTTTGTACAGATGTAAGTACATGTCCTTAAAGTATCTGTAAACTTTTACAACATCTTCAAATTCACTTTCGCTTAAATCAGAGTTTTTACTAATGCCAAAAACCGCTAAACTTAACTTTCTAATGAGGTCATGAATTTGATCATCATATACTTTTCCATTAAAGTGTTTGTTGTTTCCCATAGGATATTTTTTTAAAGCCAATGGTCTATAATGATGCCCTCTAAATGGAGGTTTTATAAACTTTGTAAAATTAAAGTCTTCATTGATGTTCGTTATATCGTCTTCTTCAATTCTTACTTCACTAAAAATTGAGATTGGTTTAATTGTTTTCTTACCATCCAACCTTTTACTTACTTCGCGTTCTACAATTTCAATCAATTCTTGTTTCGTTAATGTGATTTGCTCCATGGTTTCCTCCTATTAAGTTGATACTTTTTGTTTATCGCCTACCAAAACGTATTTAAAATACGATTCTTCTTTTAAAAAAATAATCTCATCAATAGAGACGTTAAGTGCTTTCGCTATTTTAAAAGCATCTTTAGGTTTAATCATTTCAGGATTATTTTCCCAAATATTATATGTTGATGGAGAAATACCAATAACTTTAGCTAGTTCTGGTTGTGTGTATTTTTTTCTAGATCTCCATTCTTTCAACGTAAGTTCTGTCATGTTTGTCACCTCTTTCTCTCAAGCTCTGACCAAAGTATATCGTATTTAAAATACGTTTTCAAGTGTTTTTTGTAAAAACTTTTAACTTTTTCGTAAATAAATTTCGAAATAACGTATTTTAAGTGTTGCAATTACGATTTTTCATAGTATAATAAAGGTGTCGAAAATATCACATATAAGGAAGGTAATTAAAATGGCTTTCAAAAATTCCATCAAAGAAATCAGACTTAAAAATAAACTTTCAAAAGTTGAAATGGCAAAGAAACTAGATGTTTCTGAAGGTACCATAAGAATGTGGGAAAATGGCAAGAATGAACCTAGAATGGGTATGGTGGAAAAGATTTCAAGTTTGTTTAATGTTTCTAAAGGCTATCTTTTAGGTGAAATTGATAGCGTAGCTTTGCCTGAATTTGAACAAGATGTTGAACTTTCGTATTATGGCAAAGTTTCTGCTGGTAATTTTGAAGAAGTAGCAGTTGAATCATCTAAAATTAAAGCCCCTTCTTCTATATTCAATGGACGTAAACCAAGCGAATGTATCGCGTTGCAAATCAATGGAGACAGTATGAATAAAATACTTGCCAATGGTTCATACATAGTCGTACACGATTATAGAATTAATCAAGATTACAAATTAAATAGTAACGATATTTTAGTATTACGTTTAGGTGGAGAGTACACAGTAAAGCGTGTTAGACGAACTGAAACAAAGCTGCATTTAGATCCAGTAAGTTATTCAGATGAATTTAAGACAAATTCATTCGACTTAGAATCTATTGATGAAATAGAAGTAATTGGAAAAGTGATTTATAACTATCAAACATTTGAATAAAAAGGAGAAACAAAAAATGAAAATCAAACTATTAGGAACATTAGCATTATCATCTGCATTATTACTCACAGCATGTGGACAAGAGGATAATAAAAAAGAGGAAAATAACAAAGTAAGTAAAGTTAATGAAAACAAACCTACTTTTAAGGATAATACTTTAGTTTTGGACCAAGCCACTTTAAAAATTGAAGATATATCTATTGTTCATGACAAAGACGCTAATGAAGATTTATTAGCTTTTAAGTATGAAGTCAAAAACAAATCTGACAGTCAAGAAATCACGCCTCTCAATGTATGGATTGCTGCTTTCGAAGCCATACAAGATGATGAGGATACAGAAAGTAAATTAGAAGTGGGTGTTACACCTAATACAGGCAAATATGAATCATGGAGCGAACACTCTATGGACACAATTAAAGAGAATGGTTCAGCTAAAGGAATTATTACCTACACTTTAAAAACTAAGAACGATGTTTTACTTAAAGCAAAACAAGGTGTTAACGGTAAAGATCTAGGTCAAAAACGTATTAAAATTGATGATTTAAAAAGAGAAGACTATTCATTAACTCAAGATATTGCAAAGTAATCCCCCCTCCACTCTGGGGCGAAGGAGGAACTTTTATGAAAACACCAAATAGTGATGGAGAAATAAGACCATGTTTAAGTAACTTTAAATTCTATATAGGTCAAACAGGACAGGAAGAAGATAATCCTTTATTAGATTTCAACAGATTGAAAGACGGCTCTGAACTAGGCATAGAGTTTACAGTTAGTGGATTGAATAGAATATATATAAATGATGAAAGTAACGCTATATCTCTGGTTGTATTATATTACGAGAGAGTTGGACAAACAGGTTTTAAACTAAATAATTTATGGTCAGTAGAACTGAATGATAAAGATATGAAAGATTCTTATAAAACCTTTAAAATCTCGCTTGCAAAAGTATATTTAGATCTAGTCAAGAGAAAATATGATATGTATTTAAACTATCCTCTAATTAAGATAATCACTTTACCTGGCAAGTTTGATTTTGAAAAATTAGACGAAGAAACCTTATCACACTGGATGACTTGGTCACATCATAATGAACTATTATGCGCTAAAATACCAATGATTCCAGAGTCGGAGGAATAAAATGGGAGAAATAATTGAGTATAAGGAACTTTTAAATGAATTTAATAAAACTATTCCAGACGCACATGATACAATGGAGTCAAGAACAAATGATTCCGGAGGTGGGATTATGAGCGGCAACTATATTACTAAAGAAATGTTTGAACAATTTGAGAAACGTATCGATGATAAATTAGATTCTTTACCTGATAGAATGGCTGATAAAATGGATGCTAAAATTAGCAAATTCGAGGCAAAACAAACTAAGTGGTTCGTAGGCATTGGAATTACATTGATTGGCACTTTCTTAAAAGTGTTTGGAATAATTTAATAATTCTAGGGGTACACCACCGTACCCTTATTATTTTTTACCTTTTTTGAGGAGGAATGAGTAAAATGGCATCATTTACAGTAACAAAACGTAAAAATAAAACTTCAACTTCATGGCAATACGATGTTAAACATCCGTCTTTTAAATCCGGCAAGAAACGTAAATCTGGCTTTAAAACTAAAGCCGAAGCAGTTAATGCAGCACAACAGTTAATTAGAGATTTAGAAGATGGCAATATATTGGAAGATAAAAAATTCAATGAATACTACAATGAATGGCTTGAAATTAAAAATAAGAGGAAATTATCTAAACGACAAACTTACTGGTATGATCGTGCTATAAAACTATTTGAAGAGTATTTTGGAAACGGTATGCTGACTAAAAACATTACTCGAACGGAATACCAGAAGTTTTTAAATAATTATGGAGAAGGTCATACGGATGAAACTGTACGCAAAGTACATGGCTGTTTATCTCGCTGCATACGTGACGCAGTGTATGACGGATATTTGAAAAAAGACCCCACTTATAACGTAGAAGTTAAAGGAACAAAAAAGTCAAAAGAAGAATCTACAAAATTTATGACAATCAAACAGTACCTTGACTTGATTGATTATTTTAAAACTAAAAACGAAGAAAGTTATATCTTTTTATACATTTTAGCTATTACTGGAGCTAGATATAGTGACATTATTAATATGGTTGATATAGACTTGAATGAAAAAGATGGAATCATACACTTGCGTGGAACTAAAACAGCTAATGCCGATAGATTTGTAGAGGTAGCACAAAAAGATATAAAGCTTATTAAATCTAAATTAGCTAACTTGCCTAAGCGTGTTGATGGTAAATTATTTAAATTAAGTCATAACGCTGTTCAAAAAGCATTTAATCATGCTAAGGAAAAAATAAATTTGAAAGACGATTCTATAACACCTTATGCACTAAGACACACGCACACATCTTATTTACTTTCAAAAGGTATTCCAATCGAATATATAAGCAAGCGTTTAGGCCATTACAATATATCAATCACACTTGACACATATTCACATTTGCTTGATGAACATAAAAAAGAGCAAGGCCAACGTGTCAGAGAATTATTTTCTTGACACATATTTGACACTTGATAATACAAAACATTGATATATCAACGTTTATAAGCTGTTATTTACGGAGAGTGAGGGATTCGAACCCTCGAGACGCTTGTGGCGCCTACACACTTTCCAGGCGTGCTCCTTCGGCCAGCTCGGACAACTCTCCATGTATACAAATTAAAAAATCAGAAACGATAATTCGTTTCTGATTGAATGACTCCTACGGGACTCGAACCCGTGTTACCGCCGTGAAAGGGCGGTGTCTTAACCGCTTGACCAAGGAGCCGTGGCTCCACAGGTAGGACTCGAACCTACGACCGATCGGTTAACAGCCGATAGCTCTACCACTGAGCTACTGTGGAATAATAAGTAATTTGGAGCGGGTGATGGGAATCGAACCCACAACATCAGCTTGGAAGGCTGAGGTTTTGCCATTAAACTACACCCGCATTAACGATTATGGGGCGGCTGATGGGAATCGAACCCACGAATGTCGGAACCACAATCCGATGTGTTAACCACTTCACCACAACCGCCAGACAAATAATACAATAAGAATGGTTCAGGACAGAGTCGAACTGCCGACACATGGAGCTTCAATCCATTGCTCTACCAACTGAGCTACTGAACCTTAATTAAAATGGCGGTCCCGACGGGAATCGAACCCGCGATCTCCTGCGTGACAGGCAGGCGTGTTAACCGCTACACTACGGGACCTCTCGAAAAAAGATATGTATTGCGGGAGGCGGATTTGAACCACCGACCTTCGGGTTATGAGCCCGACGAGCTACCGAACTGCTCCATCCCGCGGTAATATTATTAATCTTGCGACTTACCTATTTATCATATCACAAATTGTTAATCAATGTCAAACCTTTTTTAACAATTTATGAATTTTATTTTTGAAACGTTAAGGTTGTTTCGAATTTGTTACCTCTTTTTTCAAGACAATACCTAGTATATCTACTTCCATACCTTGAGTCAACCAGTTTTCGTTAGAAATAAGTGTAATAAATATATAATTGTTATAAATTTTTATATTTAGAGTGCAAATGGTCTCTTTTTATTAGAGATTTAGCGTTTTACAGACTTCTCTTTTGTAAATTTCTTTAAGTTGACGATTGATATCAAGTCTATAGCTATGTATTTTCTCCCCTTTTAAGTAAAAAACATCTCCAACTTTTAAATTGTTGAAGATGTTCTTGTCTAAATTGTGGTTATACCATTTCTTCACTTTCTGCGAGAAATCCTTTTTGATCTAAATCATCAATCGCATTATCTAAAATCTTTTCCGTATCTGCAGACAATGTGTGCAGATGAATACCATCTGTTAATTTCGCTAACATCGTACCTTTAAAACGTCTCATTTCTTCTACAAAGACTTGAATATCATCTTCAGTTTCAATCATCAATTCAGCACGGATACTGCCATAAACTGGGTGTTCTACAGAAACATCATCAATCATTGCACCATTTTCTACGATAAGTCGTAATTCTGCTTCCATTTCTTCATAGTCATGTTGACACATCACAACACGCTTACAAGATTTACCTTGTGGCGCAATATCCATAAAGTATCCCTTACTCGTTGAACTGATCGCATATTCTTTTGTCTTTAAATGTGAAATGTCTTTCACAATAATTTGTCTTGATACACCAAAACGTTCACTCAGTTCTGAACCTTTAATAGGTCTAGTTGATGTTTGTAAAAGTTCAACGATTTCAGTTCGTCGCTGATCCGCTTGACTCATGGGCAGCCGCTCCTTCTAATATTTTATCTATTTCATTAAAACATGTGTCTATCTCATCTATAGTTGAACTGCTGGAAAATGAAATACGAACATATTGATCCGCTTCATATTTTGTTTGTTTAATCTTTTCAATTAAACCGTCACTCAATAATAAACCATGACCGCACGCTGTACCAGTTGAGATACATATATTGCGACTAGAAAGTGATTGCATAATATATTGGCCCTCAAATTTCGGTGTTAACAAGCCAATAACATGCGGTGCTTGTTGCTCGTTTTTCAATACGCCAAAACCAGATGCTACAGCACGTTCTGTCGCATAGTTGTGCAACTGTACTAAATGGTCCTGTTCAGCATCTAATGATAATGCTCTAGTCATTGCTAAGATACCTGGAACATCTAACGTACCATTTCGTGTACCTTCTTCATGGAAATAATGCACATTCGTAGGTCTCACAGATTTATGTTCAATTAATAATGCACCTACACCCTTAGTTCCTTTAAATTTATGTCCAGAGAATGAATAAGAGGTGAAAGCTTGAATTGCTTTATCTTCAATCTTTTGAACCGCTTGTACCCCATCCACATGAAATGGAATGTTAAACGATTGTGCTAATTGCGCAATGTCATGTACAGGTAAGATATATCCCATTTCTGAATTCACATGCTGGGCAATAATCAAAACAGTCTCTGCATCTATTAATGCTTCTAACGCTGTTAAGTCAATTGCACCTTCTTGTGTCAAAGGCATTTCTACAATGTTAAATTGTTTTCTATAAGGGTCTAAAGCTGCAAAAATAGAAGGATGTTCATAAGGTGAAACGAGTACTTTACCTTCTTGGGCTTGTGATAAATAAATATCAATTGCGATTTGGTTTGCGTGTGAACCGCTCGTTGAAAATAACACTTCTTTGTCTGTATTGAAATATTCTTGGATATAGTGTCGGCTGGAACTCAAGGCTTCTCTTGCCATTTCTCCACCGACATGTAAACTTTCGCTATTAAAAAATAATGTTTGTTGTGCTTCGTTATATATTGCCAGCGCTTCTTTTGATGGTTGTGTTGTCGCTGCATTATCTAAATAAATCATATCTTTTCTCCCCCACTTGCAATTATCTTACTTTTATGACAAAATCATTGCATACATATATGTTAACATAATTGTATATATTAATGTAAATAGAGGTGTAAACATGAAACGTGTCATTGTCGTTGGGAGCGGAATTGCTGCACTCTCGTTTGTTCGTCAATTACAAGATGATATCGAAGTGATTTGTATCACTAAGGACAAGCTTGCTGAAAACAACAGTAATTTTGCCCAAGGTGGCATATGTTTTTCAAAAAGAGAAGAAGATGAAGCAATCAGCCATAGTCAAGATACTTATGAGGCCGGTGCTGAAATGGGCGATATTAATGTCATTCAAGAAGTGATCACAAAAAGCTATCCATATATCCAAGCCTTAATAGATGAAGGTGTCCCATTCGATGCAAATCCTGTCACACATCATTTAGATTATGCAATGGAAGGTGCACATTCAGCAGCTAGAATCTTGCATGCAGGTGGTGACCAAACTGGTAAGTATATCGCACAGCATATGGTAGAACATCTTTCACATCCACATTTAACGATTATGGAAGCTACTGAGGTCATTGATTTAATTTACAACCATGAACAACAAGTCTGTGGTGTATTGGTCTTAGATCCAGCTGATGAACAGCAAATCATTGAAGCAGATAGTGTGGTATTCGCTACGGGAGGCATCAATAACCTGTTCCCTACGAATTCAAATATTCCACATTCGATTGCATCAGGTTGTGTCGTTGCATTACGTCACGGTATTGCCTTAGAAAGTATGGAAATGATTCAATTTCATCCTACATTATTAGGCGAACCGAAACATGCCTATAGTCTAGTCTCTGAAGCTGTCAGAGGAGATGGCGGTGTATTAGTTAATGAACAAGACATACCATTTATGAATACGATACACCCTATGAAAAGCTTGGCACCGCGTGATGTGACAAGTCGTGCGATATATCATCAACAGCAAGATGGTCATCAAGTCTTCTTAGATATTAGTGCGATTTCGAATTTCGCAGAACGTTTCCCTACTATTTACAAAGCCGTTCAAGCACATTATCCAAAAGCGATTGCGAAACAGCGTATTCCTGTCACACCAGGTGCGCATTATACAGTCGGCGGTATTAAATCAGAGATTGATGGAACAACAAGTCTTGAAGGCGTGTATGCGATTGCAGAAGCGGCTTGCACAAACTTCCATGGTGCAAATCGCTTAGCCAGCAATTCATTATTAGAAGGTTTAGTGATGGGCGCATTATGTGCTGAAAAATTAAATCAGACATTACAACCAGTCAGCCGTAGTCATTTTAGTCCAGTCTTTAAAATTCCTTCTATCTCTGCAGATAAAGCAGAATATTTACAACAAAAAAGTTTTGACATTTTAGGCGTAGAACGTAAAGGAATTAAAATGCAAAACTATCTTAAAGAAATTGAACAAACATTATTTGAAACAACTGAGACAGAATATGTTGATAAAGCAAAATGGCAACGCTATTGCATTGTCAAATTACTGCAAATTGTCTGTACAGCTGCCCTCTCCCGTCAAGAATCGAGAGGTGTACATTACAGACTAGATTATCCACATCAAGACAAACAATTACAATTCAAACTTATTGAAATTAATTCAGGAGGCATGGAACATGTTAAATCCACTACTCGTCAGAGAGAAAATCACTCAATATTACATTGAAGATAATCAATATGGTGATTTAGCAACACACATCTTTGATCAGACACAACAAGGCACAATGTACTTAAAATCAAAAGATAATGGCATCTTCTGCGGTGAAACCATCATCAAAGAAGGATTCAAACTATTAAAGAGTCATATTGAGATTGACCAAAAAATCAAAGATGGTGAAACAGTCAAACCTGGTGATATCATCGCTGAAATTACAGGTCCTGTTTATGTACTGCTCACAATGGAACGTATCGTCTTGAATTTAATTCAACGTATGTCTGGTATTGCGACACAAACACACCGTATTGCTGAGAAAATTGCCCATACATCTACAAGTATTGTGGATACAAGAAAGACCACACCAGGTTTAGGTCTCTTTGAAAAATTTGCGGTAACTGTTGGTGGCGGCTTGAATCATCGCCGTTCATTAAATGATGGATTGATGTTAAAAGATAATCATATCGCTTTTAGTGAATCGATGGAAATTGCGATTCAAAATGCGAAAAAAGTTGTAGGTCCAATGGATAAAATTGAAGTGGAAATTGAAAATGAAGAGATGCTTAAAACAGCAATCGACCAAGATGTCGACATCATTATGTTTGATAATCAAACACCTGAATGGATTGCTGAACACCTTAAAGCAGTTCCAAAACATATTCAAACAGAAGCTTCTGGTAATATAAACGAAACAAACGTCGTTGCTTACGCTGAAACTGGCGTAGATTTCATTTCAATGGGTGCTCTATTTTATGCGCAAAACGCGCTCGATATTTCTGCAAAGGTTGTGATTTAAATGTTTAACCCAATGTTATCTGTATCAAAGGAAATTCCTGAAAAATATCTCAAAATGTCTACCGAAGCATTAGAACAACATATTCAATCCATCAAAGATGAATTAGGTGATCGCCTATTCATGCCGACACACCATTATCAAAAAGATGAAGTTGTACAATTCGCTGATATTACTGGCGATTCATTAGAACTTGCACGTATCTGTAAAGAAAATACAGCGGCTGAATACTTCGTATTTAACGGTGTGCATTTCATGGCAGAAACAGCTGACATCTTAACAGATGATCATCAAGATATTTACCTTCCTGATTTATCTGCCGGCTGTTCAATGGCAGATATGGCGAATATTACACAAGCCCTACATGGCTATGATGTCTTAACACAAGAATTCAATTTAGATATTTTACCTTTAACTTACGTTAACTCTACAGCCGCAATTAAAAAATTCGTCGGTGAACATGGCGGTTCATGTGTTACAAGCGGTAACGCAAAATCAGTCGTGGATTGGGCATTAAAACAAGGTAAAGTTATTTTATTCTTACCTGACCAACACTTAGGCCGCAACACAGCTTATGACTTAGGTATTCCGCTTGAACAAATGGCAGTATGGGATCCTATTGCGAAAGAACTTGTTTATGAAGGCAAACTTGAAGACTTACGTATTGTTTTATGGAAAGGCCATTGTTCAGTCCATGAGAAATTCCATAAAGCACATATTGATTTAGCACGTGAACGTGACCCTGAAATTAATGTTATTGTTCACCCTGAATGTGAATTCGAAGTGGTACAAGCTGCAGATTATGCAGGTTCTACACGCTATATTATCGAAACAATTAAAAATGCACCAAAAGGTTCTCGTTGGTTAATCGGAACTGAAATGAACTTAGTGAATCGTTTAAAAGAAACATATACAGACATTACAATTGATTCATTAAACCCATTAATGTGTTCATGTTTAACAATGAACCGTATTGACCTTCCTCACCTAGCTTGGTGTCTAGATAAAATTGTAGATGGCAATCGCGACAACATTATTAAAGTCGATGCTGAAACAGCGAAATATGCGAAAGAAAGCTTAGATCGTATGTTGAGCATTACATGATAAATGAAAAGGTCTCTCTGGACGTTCGCCAGAGAGACCTTTTTTGATGTATTTAATTCGCCATACGCTTAATCATATTATTCTTTAAAGCTAGGAAAGTATCATAACCATCTTTCGTTGTAAAATGACCCGCTTCTTCAACAATCTTCGTTTCACCGCCGAAAGATTGAACTAATTGTTCTGTCGCTTCATACGGAACATTCGGATCATCTTTAGATGCTAAACCATAAAAATAATCAATACGTGGTTTCAAGCCTTCAATATCTAATGTTACATCCGACACATGTAAATCTGTGTGAATCCCTTCAGCATCTGGACCGTAGCCTGCGATACTGAAGAACCCTTCTATATGCACATCTGGATGTTGCTCTAAATATTTAAGCCCTGCAAGTGTACCAAATCCATGTGTGACGAAATAAGTTTCATACTTTGTTATTTCAACTTGCTCATTTAATTGCTTTAACCATTCATCCATATCTACAGGCAAATCATGTTGGATATTTACGATATCACAATGATAACCTTCTAATCTTAATGATTGTTCTAACCATTCATACCAGTTCGAATGGGCATCAGCGCCTTGCGCATGAATTAAAACAATATTTGTCATGTTCTTCACCTCTTGCTCTTTCAAAAAGAAAATGACCTGAAATATCAGTTGAAATGTATTGAAAACCGTCTCCTATCTTCTGTGCTCATCAAAAGATAATTTTCGATTTACAATTATCATTAAAACTTAGGTTCAGGTCATCTTTCTCTTGTTCTTGCTTATACCTATAATATAAAATCTATCATATTATCTCATCGTCTTCATTTAATAGATTAATCCTATTTGGTTAAAAGGTCAATCCTTTTACAGATTAATCAACAGTTCCAAAAAATTATTGAATAACATCTGCTAAAGATTCTGCAGCATCTTTACCTTGTTGGATACAATCCGGTAAGCCGACTGCTTCAAAAGCTGCACCAGTAATACGTAAATGCGGATACGTATGCTGAATGTGATCTTGAATACGTCTGATTTGTTGAATATGTCCGACATGGTATTGCGGCATACTTTTCGGCATGCGATGCACAATTGAAAATTCAGGATCACCTTTTATATCCATCATTTGACTTAAATCACGACGCACGGTCGCAACAATTTGTTCATCATCCATTTCTTCTAAAATGTAATCACCTGGTTTTCCGACATATGCACGTAGTAATACTTTGCCGTCAGGTGTAGTAAATGGCCATTTTTTGCTTGTCCATGTACAAGCAGTAATACGCGTATCAGATGTTCTTGCTATCACAAAGCCTGTTCCGTCATACGTATTCACAACATCTTTTTCATCAAATGCTAAGACAACTGTTGCGACAGAGGTACTTTCCATTGTTTTAAAGTAATCTAGTGCTGGGTCTTCAGAGAACCACTGCATAAAGGTTTGATGAGGTACAGTGACTAAAACACCGTCATAAAAATGTTTTTCACCATTATAGACCACATTATAGCCTTTTTGGAAACCAATGATATCTTCTACTTTTGTTTGATATTGAATGGTAGTTCCTTGTTCAACGATTGCTTTAGTTAAAGCTTCCATAAAGGACGACAAACCATGTCTGAATTGCTTGAATTGTCCTTTAGGTGCACCTGGGTAAAGTTGCTTTTGACGTTGACGTAATAACTTTTCATGACGCATCCCTTTAATTAAACTGCCAAACTCCTCTTCTCTTTCTTTAAAGTTTGGAAATGTACTCATTAAGCTTAATTGATCAATATCCGTTCCATAAATACCGCCCATTAAAGGTTCAATCAGATTTTCTAAAACTTCATCGCCAAGTCGTTGTCTGAAGAAATCGCCGACTGATATATCTCCATCCATCTCGATAGGTTTTTTTGTCAAATCCATCGCCGCACGAAGCTTTCCTTTTAATGAGATTAATTGTGTTGTCATAAAAGGTTTTAAATCAGTGGGTATGCCCATAATCGAACCACCTGGAATTGGATATAAACGATTACGAGCATAGATATAAGATTGTCCTGTTTGGTTAGTAATTAAATCATCACCTAAGCCGACTTCTGTCGCAAGCTCAGTCATGATTGTCTTACGGCCTAAATAAGATTCAGGTCCTAGTTCAATCGTAAATCCATCTTTACGATACGTTTGGATTTTGCCTCCTGTTCGATTCGACGCTTCAAGAATCGTCACATCATACTCTGGATGTGCTTTCTTTAAATAATATGCGGCGGAAAGTCCTGTAATCCCTCCGCCGATGACTGCGATTGATTTACTCATTTGCATCCTCTTCTTTCGTTGTTAAAACATAATAAATCTCATCTGCCATAGCGCCAATAAAGAGCGGATGTGTATTCGGCATCGGTGGACGATGGTACGTTGCACCTACTTCATCACATACCACTTTACATTCATGGTCATTATCATAAAGTACCTCTAAATGATCACATACAAAGCCAACCGGTGTATAAATGAAATGTTCATAGTCATATTCTGCTTTTAATGTTCTTGTTAGATCTTGAACATCCGGTCCGAGCCATGGTGTACCTGTATTACCCTCAGATTGCCAACCTCTTGCGGTATGTTGAATATTAGATAATTCTTCCAATAATCTAGTGTTGTCTTTAAGTTGTTCTGGATATGGGTCATTAGATTCTACAATCATTCTTTCAGGCAGACTATGTGCGGAAACAACCAATACAGTACGGTCATGCTCCTCTTCTGGAATTTCTGATAATGTTTGATTAATTTGTCTCACCCAATATTGAATGAATTTCGGTTGTTGATAGAAGCTTTGAACATGTGTCAAAGTAATGCCATGTGCTTCTGCTGCTTTCGCTGCACGTTTATTATATGAACCGACTGAGAAATTAGAATAATGCGGTGCCAATACAATCGTAACCGCTTCTGTAATCCCATCTTGATGCATACGTTCAACCGCATCTTCAATAAATGGATGAATATGTTTTAAACCGACATATACTTTAAACGTAATATCTTTGTCTTGATACATTACGTTTAATTGATCTTTTAATGCCTCTGCTTGTTCATCTGTAATTTTAGCTAATGGAGACATACCTCCAATAAATTCATAACGATCTTTTAAATTTTGAACTTCCTCAGGTGTCGGTTTTTTACCGTGACGAATATCTGTGTAATATGGCTCGATATCACTTTCTTGATAAGGAGTACCATAAGCCATTACAAGCAGTCCAATAGTTCGAGTCATATGAAACCCTTCCTTTACCGTTCATTTTGCATTGCTATTATTTGCGTTTTGTATATTTATGGACATAATCCGCAATCTGTTTCAACATTTCCGGTTTAACTTCAGGGAATACGCCGTGTCCTAAATTGAAAATATGTTTGCCATATGCCATCCCTTGATCAAGGATGTCATCTAGACGTGGTTGAATGACTTCCCAAGGTGCCAACAACAATGAAGGATCTAAATTACCTTGAATTGTTTTTGTAACCCCTGCATCAGCCGTCGCTTTAATTGTTGTACGCCAATCAATACCTAAGACATCAATAGGTAATGAATTCCACTCTTCAATTAAATGTGTCGCATTCACGCCAAATAAAATAACCGGCACATCATGTTGTGCTTTAATTCCTTTAATTAAACGTTCCATATGCGGTTTAATATAATATCTGAAATCCGGAGCATTCAGTGCGCCAATCCATGAATCAAAGATTTGGATTAATTCTGCACCTGCTTCAATTTGCGCATTCGCATACGTAATAGACATATCTACTAAATGATCCATTAACGCAAACCATGTCGCTTCATCACGATACATCATGGCTTTAGTAAAATGATAATTCTTAGAAGGTCCGCCTTCAATCATGTAGCTTGCTAAAGTAAACGGTGCGCCGACAAATCCGATTAAAGGCACATTTAACTTTTCTTCAGTCAATAACTTAATCGTATCTAACACATAAGGCACATCTCGTTTAGGATCAATTTGGCCTAATTTTTCTACATCTTGAATTGTTTTGATTGTGTTTTCGATTACAGGACCGATACCTGATTTAATCTCTACATCCACACCAATCGGTTTTAATGGTGTCATGATATCTTTATATAAAATCGCTGCGTCAGTTTGATAATGATCTACTGGTAAATGTGTCACATAAGCACATAACTCAGGTTGATGTGTAATTTCAAATAACGAATATTTCTCTTTTAAGGCACGATATTCAGGTTGAGAACGCCCTGCTTGTCTCATAAACCATAGCGGTGTATGTTCAACCTCTTCTCCCTTAATCATCTTTAAAATTGTATTATTTTTTTGATGCACCACAGTATCCTCCCACAATTATAATCATTCTAATCTATTCTAGCATATCCGCAGAATACACGTATTTCCTTGTTTGTAAATGTCATAAAAAAGACATAGGCAATTACAATCATGTAAATTATTTCTACATTTTTACTTTCTTTAGCTGCAACATATTATATTATGACATAATTTAGTTAAATCCTCATTGGTTCCGTTTTCATTTTCTGACACAATTACGCCTTTTCTATATCATCTTGTCCCACTAATACTATATAATAAGAATACTAGCTACTTTAATTGCTAGAAATTTAGTTTAAGTAGAAACAGACAAAAGGAGGAACGTGCCATGAAACTATATGCATCCTATGGTACATTCGGATACCTCAACCAAATTCGATTAAACAACAAAGACCATGATTTATTCTTATTTTCAACAAAAGATTCATCTGTGATTTTTGAAGAAACAGATCAACCAACTGTATTAAAAGAACCGCTTAAATACGAGGTACTTTCAAGTGTGAATGAACTTGAAGAAGAATGCTTCTATGCTGTTATCTTTATTCCAACTTCAGAAAATCACATGTACCAATTAGAGAAACGCATCACATCATTATCTTTAAACTTAGATAAATTCCCAGGATTCAAATGTTTCCGCTTCTTAAAACCGCTTAAAGGTACAACTTACAAACTGTACTTCGGCTTTAATGAGCGTTCTAACTTCGAGGATTTCAAAGCTTCTCAAGTTTATCAAGATAAGTTCTCAAAAGCAGCGTTATCTCAATTCTTCGGTTCTAGCGGCCAACATTCAAGCTACCTTGAACGTTTCCTCTATCCGGTGGATAAAGATTAAGCAAACCTATTCAAAATAAAAACAACGTCCATTAGCAAGCTTTGCTAATGAGACGTTGTTTTTCTGTTTCGCTTTAATCTTTTAATAAAGCTTCTTGATATTTCAATTTCTTGATAATATTTCTGATTGTCAGCCAACCGACAATAAAGAATAATATTGCCAAATAAAATTGGGTTGGGAACAAGATGGCGTATGTCAGTGTTAAAATTACGCCCGTTCCAAACATTATATGGTATAAAAACTGACCATAGCCTTGTATCACGCGTTCTTCAGGTACCGGCCAAACTTGGGGCCATAACCCATAGGCTTGTTGTGTATAAAACTGTGCAGTTTGCAGCAAAATAATATACATAAACAATCCGCCTACAATTAAAGAAATCCATTGATTGGCTAACCAAATCATTAAGACAAGTGTGATAATGACCAGTCTTAAAATGATATTAAATGCATCTTTCCCTCTTAGGAAACTGCGCTTAAATAAGAATAAATACATGTGTTTTGCGTTATATTGATTTGAACGCGGTCTTGGTAATAATACATCGAGATAACGACGGCGAACTGCTGCTGAACGCAGATGCTTCACGTCCGTGAACATATTAACGAATTTATAATAGTTCATATGATGTTGTTGTTCGATCGCAATCAATGTTTCCCATGGCAATAATTGTTTCTCATTCTTTTTCTTTAACACCACAATCCATGCAGCAAATAAAACAACGAGCAATACACCCAACCATTGATGAGCACCTAGAATAACAATGTAAGTCATTGCGAAAATCAGACATTGCAGTAATTGTATCAACCATACCGGTCTTTTCGCTTGTATCCATTCTAATTTAGCAATCAAACCTAAATAAGGATAAATCACAGCAATCACCGCAAATAGGATGAAATATAGCAAATTACCCTGTTCAAGCCGATTGAACAAAGGAAACAAAACGATTAATACTGCCACTTGTAATACGATTCGATTGAAATAACTATATGCAATACTATATTTCAAATAGCTATGCATATGGCGTTCAAATGGCAGCAAGAACAATCGGTCCGCTTCCTTAAACAAAGTTCTTAAAGGAAAAATTGAAATCACCGCAACAGCGATACTTGCTAAAATTGCATAAGGTATCCCTGTGGGTATATGTTTCAACCAATTGCCATAGCCTAAAATAAATACACCGAATAAAATCAATAGAAATACTGAGAAATGCCCATTAAAAATAAATTTATTGTAATAAGCTTTTTCTTTACTGATGGCTGATCTTCTTTGATTGAATAATGCGATTGCACGATGGTCTGTCATACGTTTTGACCACCTTGTGTGACATGAATATAAATTTCATCTAATGTTTTATCGTGCAGACCCGTTTGTGCTCTCAGCTCGTCTAGGTCACCAAAGGCAACAATGCGGCCTTCGTCTAGGATGATGAAGCGGTCGCAATAACGTTCAGCTGTTGCTAAAATATGTGTACTCATCAGTACCGTACGCCCTTCATTTTTCTTATCAACCATTAAATCCAGCATGGATTGAATACCGAGCGGATCTAAACCAAGAAATGGTTCATCAATGATATAAAGTTCAGGATTCACGATAAACGCACAAATAATCATGACTTTTTGTTTCATCCCTTTAGAAAAATGACTTGGAAATACTTGAAGTTCTTTTTCTAAACGAAATGTTTTCAATAACGGCATTGCACGCTCCATTGCGGTGTCTTTATCAATACCATAGGCCATTGCTGTCATATCAATATGTTCTTGTAATGTCAGTTCTTCATAAATCACTGGTGCTTCTGGAATATATGATAATTTGTGTCTATATGTTTCAATATCTTCTTTAATATTGGTACCTGAAATTGAAAGTTCACCTGCTGCTGGGGTCAACAAACCAAGCATGTGCTTAATTGTCGTACTCTTCCCTGCACCATTTAATCCAATTAAACCTACAATTTCGCCATTGTTCAATTCAAAACTAATATCTTGAATCACAGGCTTTTTACCATAACCACCTGTGAGATGTTCTACTTTAACAGTCATATGCTTACCTCCAACTGTTCTTTATTGTACCAAAAAGGACGCATCAACTCATAGAGAAATCATTCGTGACATGACGTTTAAAGGCGGGTAATGCTATAATGAACAATAAGTAAACCTTTTAAGGAGTGAATTGTGATGTCAGAAACAATTTTCAGCAAAATCATTGATGGTGAAATCCCAAGTTATAAAGTCTATGAAGATGATTATGTATATGCATTCTTAGATATCTCACAAGTAACGAAAGGTCACACATTACTTGTACCTAAGAAAGCATCACCAAACATTTTCGAAACAGATCCAGAAACTATGCAGCATATCGGTGCAGCAATGCCAAAAATTGCGAACGCAATTAAAAAAGCATTTAATCCAGATGGCTTAAACATCATTCAAAATAATGGTGAATTTGCAGACCAATCTGTATTCCATTTACACTTCCACTTCTTACCAAGATACGAAAATGATGTGGATGGTTTCGGCTATAAATGGATTACACATGAAGAAGAATTAGGCGATGAAGCGAAAGCTAAAATTGCTGAAGAGATTCAAGCACAATTTGAATGATTACCAAAATTTCGGGTAATAACATACTATATCTAATTTCAACATCATTAAATAAGGAGACTAACCTATGAGAGTAATTCGTATTTTAGGTGGTTTAGTTGCTGGTACTGCAGCTGGTCTTGCTGTGACTGCTTTCAATAAGAACAGTTCTAAAGCAGGTCAAACAGAATTTGACGATAGTACACGAGCAATTAAACAACAAACATCTAATATTTCAACTTATGTTAACCAAATCAAAGATGGTACAAGTGAAGTTAAAACCATTGTAGATGAAGTTAAAACTTTAATCAGCGATTTTATGAAAGATATCCAACCAAATATCAATCATATCCAAGAAAATATTCAAGATATCCAAAAACGTGGTGAAGTTATCGGTGAAACAGTTCAAGGCATTACGAAAAGCCCTGATAAGAAAAACATCACACCGTATACACCAAAACAACAACCTGTTGGTAAAGACCACAGAGAAACAGTACAACAAAATCAAAGTGCTGCAGTTGAACCTAAGAAGAAACATGTGGATACTGAAGCTGAATAATATTGATAAAAGACCAGAACATTAACAAAATTGTTCTGGTCTTTTTCATCACTTATATCCCTCTCAAAACCGCGCAGTGACAACTTTCTCCCCTAATCACACTTTTAAATTAATACAATCAAAAACTTCTTTGAAAATAATGCTTGACTCTTTGGTTAGAAAGATAGATAATACCTAAGTATTGATAAGAACTTACAAAAACTATTCCTAAAATAAAAGAAAAACAAATGAATAATGCGAGGAGGTATCGTGATGTTTTTATGCTCACGTCAAATTGATATTAATACAAGATTTGGCTTACCACGTATCTTTTTTATTGCGGTTGTCACAACTATAATTACATTTTTAATCAGCTATGAAGTATTGATATTTTTATCCAATAAAGAGATCACAGACCGGTACTTTTTCGTGTTTCTAATAGCGGTGTTACTACTCTATCCAATTCATAAACTCATTCATCTGATTGTATTGGCACCCTACTATAAACACTTTAAAAAGAAACGTCTGACTAAACGTCCATGGATTCCGTTATATAACTTATATGTCAGCACACCAGTGAATAAATATTTATTCTGTCTGTGCTTAATTGCACCACTCATCGTTCTTACTGCTTTGAGTATTTATTTGGCAGTATTAATGCCACAGTATGGTCATTACTTTATGTTCTTACTGTCATTAAACGCTGGTTTCTCAGTCATGGACTTTATGTATTTAAAATTAATTCTATTCTCTAATGAAGGCAGATATATTGAAGAACATTGCACAGGTTTCAACATCTTAAACAAATACGATATGCCTTTTGATACAAACTTTAATTAATATGAACACAACTGCACCTTAACCCTGAAAAACAATGGTTAAGGTGCAGTTTTCGCATTTCTTGCCATTATCTTTCAGACTTTCGTCTGAAGACAACAGTAATGAATTTGTATCAGATTCATATTATGGTATATTAACATTGTTATATTTAGTAAAAGGAGACTGCGTTATGAAATCATTTAAGAAAATTATGATTCCTATTACAGCAAGTGCAGTGCTATTAGGCGCATGCGGGAATCATGCAACAGATTCTAAAGAAAACGTCTTAATATCTTCTAAAGCTGGAGATGTTAAAGTAGAAGATGTAATGAAAAAAATCGGTAAAGAACAAATTGCCAATAGTTCTTTCGAAATTTTACTTGGTAAATTATTAGAGAAAAAATATGCAGACAAAGTCGATGATAAAGAAATAGATAAACAGCTCAAAGACGAACAAAAACAATATGGCGGCAAAGATCAATTTGAAAGCGCGCTGAAACAACAAGGCATGTCATTAAAAGACTATAAAGAACAAAAGAAACTACAAGCTTACCAAAAACAAATGTTGATGGATAAAGTCAAAGTATCAGACAAAGAGCTTAAAGAAGATACTAAAAAAGCTTCTCATATCTTAATCAAAGTTAAATCTGATGATAAAGACAAAGAAGGTTTAAGCGATAAAGAAGCAAAAGAGAAAGCAGAAAAAATCCAAAAAGAAGTTAAGAAAAACCCTGACAATTTCTCAGAAATCGCTAAAAAAGAATCTATGGATGAACAAAGTGCCAAAAAAGGCGGCAGCTTAGATTATGTTATTAAAGGTCAAATGGTGAAACCATTCGATAAAGCCCTTTTCCAATTGAAAGATGGTGAAATCTCTGACGTAGTTAAATCAGATTATGGTTATCATATTATTAAAGCTGATCAACCGACTGACTTTGCTTCAGAAAAAAATAAATTGAAATCACAAATCATCCAAAATAAAGTTCAAAAAGATCCTAAAATCTTAGTAGAAGCATACAAAGATTTACTCAAAGAATTTAACGTTGATTTCAAAGACAGAGATATTAAAAAAGCCGTTGATGATTCTATCTTGAATCCTGACAAATTGAAACAACAATCTCAAGGCGGCGAAGGTATGCAAACACCTTAATCTGGCTTAAGTATAAAATAAAGCTGAATTCCACATGGAATTCAGCTCTTTTTGTTATGAAGCGCAAGTTAATCTAAGCTCTCTGGGTTATAAAATTGTCTATTTTCCATTGCGAATAAACGTTCTGTAAACTGCCCTTTTCTTGTTTTCTTGAAGGCTTTTTCAAACATGTTCATTCTTGCATCGATATTATCAATATACGTTAAAATCTCAGCTTCTTTTAACATCGGTAATTTAGGTGAACCATATTCAAGTTTACCGTGATGCGATAAAATCATATGTTTTAATAACATCACTTCTTCACCTTCTATACCTAATTCTTCAGCAGCTTGTGTTACCTCTTCACTTGCGATAGAGATATGACCTAATAAGTTGCCTTCGATCGTATAAGATGTCGCTACCGGTCCGCTTAATTCTTTAACTTTGCCGATATCATGCAGAATGACACCACTGTATAGCAAACTTCTATTCAGCATTGGATAAATGTCGCATAAGCCCTCCGCAATCTTCAGCATGGTTAAAACATGATAGCTCAAACCGCTCGCAAAGTTATGATGGAATGAACTTGCGGCTGGAAAGACATAGAACGTATCGTGATGTTTTTTCAACAAATGTCTTGTAAGACGTTGTAAACGACTGTTCTCGATTTCCAGTAAAAAGTAATCAATTTGTTCTTTAATTTGATCTGGCGTTAACGGCGCACCATCAATAAAATCTTGTGCTGATAAACCATCTGACGGCTCAGCTAATTTAAATTGATTAACTTTCATTTGTTTACGTCCACGGTAATTAATCACATCACCTTTGGCGTGGATTATGGTTTCTGGTTTTAGGACTTCCATATCTTGCTTAGTCACTGTCCATACTTTAGCTTCAATTTCACCGCTTTTATCTTGTAAGTACAAAGTCATATAGTCTTTGCCTTGTGCAGTAACGCCTTGAGCAGCTCGATGAATCAAGAAAAAATGATCCACCGAATCGCCAGGTTGAAGCTTTTCTACATTTCTCATTTTTTGCCTCCTTCTTCTAATTTTTCTAATACAACTGTTTGTTTAGTTGGAATATTGGTATCTTTTGAACAAGTAAAGTATAAGATTTGATACTCTGCTGATAAAGTTTTCAAGTAATCAATCATAGCACCTTTACGATGCTTATCAAAATGAACGAATGCATCATCAATAATGATTGGCATTGAATAATAAGGTTTCAAGATTTTAATCAAGCTTAGACGTAATGCAATGTATAAAGCTTCTTTTGTCGATTGACTGATTTCATTCGGTTGATACATCTGACCATTACGGTGTCTAACTCTGACATCCTCATTTTCATATGTGACTTGCGTATAATTATCATGCGTCAATTGTTTGAATATCTCAGTGGCAACATTAATGACTTGCGGTAAACGTTTATCTTTAATTTGTTTGATATGTGCGTCAACCAATGCTTGTAAATAGCTGAGACTCGCCCAATCTTTCGCATTTTCATTCATTTGGTTTCTAAGCATATAGTAACGATGACGAAGTTGTGTTAAGGTATCATCCGTTTCCATATGTTTGATTTGTGCAGTTAAATCACTCACTTCAGCTTGTAATGTTAAATACTTATCATTATATTCATCAACCTGTGTAGCTAATCTGTTATTTTCTTCTTCTAATTGAACCTTAGTTTTATCACTTAAGTCAGATGCTTCATCATACATCATGTTTTGATTTTCCAAGTATTTATTTAGATCTTGATATCTGTTGTGATTATCTTTATAAGTCACATAACGATGATGGTAACGATAGTATGCTTCTTCGTCTCCAACTTTAACAAAGTCAAATAAACTGTTAATTGATTGGTTATGCTCCTCTAAACGTTCATTCAATTGTTTTAATTCATTGCTTAAAAGTTGAATGTCTTCATCATTTCGTGTCCAACGTGTTTTATTTTCTTCTGCTTGTTTCAACCAACGATTTGTATCATGGAATAATGCTGCTGATTTAAAATCACTAATTTGTTTTTCTGTGACAGCTTGCGCATGATCATAGAATGTATCAATTTCTGATTTTAAAGCGGTATGTTGTTCTTTCAATTCAACGACACGTTGTTTTAATGCTTGAATACGCTCAATTGTCTTAATCCCATCAATTAATAAGTCATCTGACATTTTATCAGACACATGCAAATCTGTTTTAACTTCTTGAATGTTTTGGTTAAAGCGTTCATGGTTTTGTTTAGCTTCAGCTAATTTATCCTCAGTTAATTCAATTTTAGAATGTAAGATACCTATCGCTTTGTCTACACCATGATGTTGATTTCTTAAACGTGCTTGATCATCTAAGTCGAAGTCTAAATCATATTTGTTTTCTAAATCCGCATTTTCTTGTTCTAACTGTGAAATTTCATTAGAGAAAGTTTCACTGTGCCCAATTTCTGATGATTTGAATAGCAGTGCACCAATCACAAAACCAACAGCAGCTACGACAAAGATAATCGCGAACAACATTGCTTGCGTCACAAATGAGAACGCTGCTAAACCTGCACTGATAATTGCTAAAACAAAGAAGATGATTCTTGTTGTTTTTGTCTTACGATTACGCTCAGCTTGTTCAGAGTCAAACGCTTCTTTCATTTTCTGATAAAGATTTTTCTTTTCATTCAATTCAATCGATTTTTGATTGTATTCTTTTTTCTTTTCAAAGACTTCATCCGAAACTAACGCATTTTCAACTTGTTGTTTTTCTTCTTCGTTGTTTGCTTGTTCAATTTGTTGTTCTTCAAGCGTACGTTCCAATTGTGTCATGTAAGATGCTTGATCTTGTTTCTTCGCAATTTGTTTGCTGACAAAGCTTTTCATGCTTTCAGAAGTATCAACTTGATCATGATCTTCTTGCCAACCAATATTAGATTTAAGTCCTTCGATTTCTCTTTCCTTATCCTCAATCTCTTTATTAAGGGTGTACAGTTGACTTTCTTTTTGTTTGATTTCATTCTCTTGTTTCGCAATATTATTTAAAGCATCCAAATCAGATTGTTTTGGCACATCAATTTGTTCATTTTCTTGTTGCAGTTGAGCAAGCTTTTCTTGACGCAGACTAATATCTTTCTTCAACTGATCTCTGCGTGCTTTAGAGGCTTCATAACGTTCGATGCCTTGTTCAGGGAAATCTAGCGGTTCAATATTTAATTCATGTTCCAATACTTTCCACTCTTGCGTTTGATCTAATAATGCAAGTTCTTTTTGTTTCGCTTCATGCATCTTAGATAACTGCATCAAGTTTTGTTGCAAATGATCTAAACGACGTTCTGCTTTATCTCTTTCATCAATCAAACTATGATAAGATTCTAATTCACTTTCATGTGTTCTGATTTGATTTTGTAAATCATTTAATTGTTCTAACTGTTGATTAATAATTGGATTTTTGCCTGAACGTTTATATAACGCTGCTTTTTGGTCTTCTAATTGCTCACGCATCGTTGTAAATTGCGTAGAGCCTAAAGCACCTGCTTGTAATAAATATTCTTGAAGCTGCTTCTCATCCATATTGCGATTGATATTTTGTAAACCTAAAACATCGAAAGAATAGATACCTTTATATGTATTCTTGTCGATATAGTTTAATTTGTTTTGCAACCATTCTTCATCACGGATACCGCCATTTTCAAGATAGACTTTGACATCACCTTGCGCGGCACCTTTCACACGCTCCACTTGGATTTCTTGACCATCATCCAACTTTAAATAAAGTTTGCCGCCGTATTGATTACCTAATCTTGGCTCAAAGCGCGGTTCGTTTTCCCGCTTAGTAGGAAAGCCGAATAAAATAGAATGAATAAATGCTTGGATTGTGGATTTACCCGCTTCATTCTCACCATATATTTGTGTTAATGACTTATTAAACTTAATTGTTCTTTCCACAAACTTACCGTAACCATAAATATCTAATGCTAAAATTTTCATGATTGCTCACCTCTCAAACCTGACTTAAGCAATGCTTCTGCACGATTAATCAATTCAATCTTATCAAAGTCATCATAGTTATCTAGGAACTTAGTAGCTTTAGGATTGAGATAAAGATCACTCATCGCATCTGTAAAAATGGCATCATCAGCTTTTAATTCTTGAGAAAATTCATGTTCAAGTGGTCTTGTATCATCATCTTTATACGACACAAATAATGATTCTATAAACACAAAGTTATTTTCATTTTCTTCGTATTCTCTCAGCATTGCTTCAACTTGCATTAAGTCTTGAGAAGATACAGGTTCATCGCTATCTATTTCTAAATAAACTCTATAGATGGCTTTACCTTGTCCTCTGACTTGCTCTTTAAATTTTTGAACCACTTCATAAATTCCTTGTTTGGTTGTTTGTGTCGTTTCAATTTTAATTTCATCGAAACGTATAAAATGTGAAGGTACAAATTCAACATTCAGTTTGAACTCATCCCCTTCAACAAGCAAGAAGCCTTTGTCACCCATTTCATTAAAGTGACGACCTTGAATATTACCAGAATAGTATGTTGGCGGCATGTCATTAATTTGTTGACGTTCATGAATATGGCCGAGCGCCCAATAATGATAAAGTTTAGAATTTAAATCTTCTAGTCGGAATTCAGTATAGCGATGTTTTGTTGAGGATTTACTGTATGTACCATGTAGTACACCAATATGCAGACCCTTCTCTCCTTGGCTAGAAGGATATTCATCTAATTTATTTTCATAACTTGCATGATCCTGATAACTGAAACCATGTAATAAAATCTTTTCACCATTCTTAGTAATGGTTTGGTATGTCTCAACATTTTTATCAAACACTGAAACGTTTTCTGGCCAATCTGTAACCACACTGTCTGAGAGCGGATCATGATTGCCATGCGCCATATACACAAAAATTTGTTCTTTCTTTAGACGTTCAAATTGCTCTTTTAAAAATACTTCAGCTCTTAACGTACGGTTATGATCATCAAAGACATCACCAGCAATAACTATAAAATCAACTTCTTCTTGCAATGCATAATTGACTAATGTCTTGAAACTTTCATACGTACTCTTTTTCACATCTTCATAAATGTTTTCACTTAAATGGCTATGCGTTTTAAACGGGCTATTTAGGTGTAAATCTGCACAATGAATAAATTTCACCATATCATAGTAAGCTCCTTTTTTCTTGTAATCCAAATTCAATATAAACTATGTAAATTCTACTGTTTTGTTAATCAAAGTATCATCTTATTTTACCATAGTCGCCTAGGATGAGTCTAAAGAACATAGACAATAAAAGCATGAAAAAAACTGCCGAGTGATCACACCCGACAGTTAAACTACCAAATATTATTTTTCTTCTTCAGCGTAAACTTCATCTAAAGGTTTTACGATGATTTGGTTGATTTCTTGGAATACTTGGCTCATTTGTTGTTCAGCTTGCATTAATTCAGCAATGTTTTCGTCTTTTTCAATTGCTTGTGCTTGCTCTTGAGCTTTTTTCAAGTCTTCTTCTTCGATTTGTTGTCCTTGCATTTGCATTTGTTGGAATTTCAATTGAGTTTCGCGGAACTCATCGAATAATTTTTTAGATTCTTCATTAGCTTTAACTTTGTCATAAGCATCTTTGATTGCTTTATACTCATCACTTTGTCTTAAAGCCTCTTCTAATTGGTTTGCTTGTTCTTTTAAATCTACTGCCATTTCAAATTCACTCCTATAAGTATTTGTTTTACTACGTCGTCAATAAACATAACATAAATGCATAACAGTGTCGAAACATTTACCTATTTTCTTATTAACTGCCTCTACTTACATTCCCTGCCATGTTCTTTTTAAACGAACAATGCAATAATACCTTGTAAACAACCAATAATTCCACCCAGTAAAAAACCGAGCAGCATAATTAATTTCAATTCTTTATTAGCGATTTCTATAATCAGACGTTCAATATAATCTAAATCAAATGAATTAATTTGTTCTTCTACAATACCGCTTAAATTCACTTGTTTCATAATTGAAGAAATATGTTCAGCAGCTTTATCCACAATTAAATCTGTCATAAAGCTCGCTGCATGTGCTTGTGCATATTGTACTAAGCCAGGTGCTAGCTCAGAAATCGGTTGGTTCGCTTTATGAGGAATATCAATATAAGCCATCATAATCGGCGTCATTTTTTCTTTGATGTTCGTGAATTGTGTTTGAGATAACACTTGATTCAAATGTTTACCTTTCAGCGTCTGATATTCATTTCTAATGAGCTGTGCAGCAATTTGACGTGCTTTTGGATGATTCGTTAAACGAATCAATTCCATTTGAATACGCTCAGCAATACTTTCTTTAGTCATAAACATCTGAAGCAAACCAACGATTTTACCTTTTTCTTCAAAGAACGTATCTAACATATTATAGATATCTTGTTCCCCTTTTTGAGAGGATAAATAGATGCGCGCACGATCACAAAGCAAGGGTGTTAAATCTTCAACTTTCTCATCCAACTCAACTTCTAATGCTTTAGGTATTAGTGAATGTAATTCAGCTTCTCCGTGTTCCTGATAATATTGCTGTAATTTATCTTCAATTAATTTTTGTACTTTTTGCTGTGCTGCAGTTTCGAAATCTATATCTAGCGACTGCGCAAAGTTTTGCAGTGTTGCGCGATCACTGCCTAATTTATTAATTTGCTGTGATAGAAATCCTTCAATCGCTGTTCTAGCACTCGCCGAACTAATTTTTTCTTTAATCAACGTTTCAGTTATTAAGTGCTCTTCGATGACACGTCCAATCTTATTCGCGATTTCATCTCTGCGTTTTGGGACTAAACCAGGCGTGAATGGAATACGCCATTTACCAATATGGTACGCTTTTTGCGGATGGAATAACATTTTAATCGCAATGATATTCGTAACACCGCCAATAATTGCGCCTATCACAATCATAAATAATATGACGAAAAATGCGTGCATAATTTTTATCTCCTTTTCAATCACTCGTAGCATTAATATTACAATATATTTCTTAACATGCACAATTCAGAGGTTTCAAAATAGAAAAAAGATTGATGGACTTAAGCCATCAATCTTTATAAGTAAAGTCTTATGTTGGATAAATAGTGTATCAATCTCTGTAAAAGATTCTGTTATCACTTATTTATCAGTTGAATTAAGCATGTACTAATTCATCTTTAGAGATTCTTCCGAAATATGTTTCAGCTTCTCTTAATTTAGAAGTACCAAAAATAGGTTGTTTGTTTTGATTTAAAACACGGTAGATTTCACTGACTTTATTACTTTGCAGGATAAATCCGTTTTTAGAATCTAATGTATTCCAGTAGATATCACTTGTTGTCGCATGTTTAGGATATGCACAGTGATTTCTAGAAATAGTTTGGACGATTTCAAGGGGGTCACATCCAAACGTACTATTTAAGACATCAGAGTCTCTGAATAAAGCGCAAATTGAAACACATGTTGTCCAGTTTGGTAAGACGCGTTCTTTCTCAATTTGTACTAATGTTTTCTTTGATAACCCAATTGTTTGAGCCATCGTATCTTGAGTGTATCCCGCTTCTATTCTCACCATCTTGAACTTCGTTTGAATTAAATCTGTAAAACTTTGTCTGTCCATCATTACTCTACCTTTCTATTGTGTAATCTTTCCGTACGCAAGAAATTGCAATAATACACAATTCTTGAAACACAAATTACATCTTAATACAAAATGCGAAAAATTAAAAGAGCGAATTTAGCTTTTATGACGTATTTTGATATATCCGAAATTGTCTAAATAATCAAACACATCACGCATTATATATTTACCAATTCCATATAATCTCATTGAATTGGTTAAACTTGTTATGGTGTTTTATACCCTTATTCTATTATGGCGAAAATTTGCGATATTTCAAGTCATTTTTACATTTTAAGTTAATTTTACCTTAAAGTAGAAATATTCACTTCACAGTTAAGTCATATTTAAACGTATTAAAAAAGACTGAGACGTTTCTAGAACATCCCAAGCCTTTGTAACTTGCTATTTACTGAGTGCTTTTCTATCTTCTTGTTTAGAAATCATGAAGGCACATGCTGCATCCCCTGTTATATTTACAGCTGTACGTGTCATATCTAAGAGTCTGTCTATACCAATAATAATACCGATAGCTGCTGGATTTAAATCAACGGCAGTTAACACCATTGCTAACATTATTAAGCCAACACCCGGTACACCTGCAGTACCGATACTTGCGATGACCGCAATCACAATAACTGTCAAAATTTGCAAGATCGTCAATTGAGCGCCCGAAATTTGCGCAATAAAGACTGTAGCTACCCCTTGCATAATGGCTGTACCATCCATATTAATTGTGGCTCCAAGCGGTTGCACAAAGGATGCTATCGCTGGGCGTACACCCATTTTCTTTGTACATTCCATTGAAACTGGCAGTGCAGCGTTTGAACTTGAACCTCCGAAACCAATTGTTATCGCTGGAATAAAGCCTTTAAAGAATTTAATCGGACTATCTTTCGCAATAAACTTGATCGTACCGCCATAAATTAAGAAGAAATGTAAAATTAAAGCAGCTAAAACAACGATAAAGTATAAACCAAGTTGTTTAATTGCGCCAAGGCCTGCACCTGTAAATGCATGTGCGACTAAACAAAATGTGCCAATAGGCGCAAATACACGCATTATCATAGAAATAATGTACATCAGTATTTCATTGAATTGTTCAAAGAACTGCCTGACGATTAATGCTTTGTCACCTAATACCATCATCCCGATACCTATAAAAATCGAGAAGGTAATAACTTGCAACATGTTCCCTTGTGTCATAGATTCAATTGGGTTCTTTGGAAACAGGTTAATCAATGTCTGATCAAACGTTTGATTCGCTGGCGCTTCTGCCCCTTCACTTTGTTTATCTAACGTTTTTTGATAAGAAGAAACCTCAGTGCTCTTCATTAAATCCGAATGACCTGCCCCAGGTTTTACGATTAATGCCAAAACAATTGCAATCGTAATCGCGATGGCTGTCGTACATAAGAAAAAGACTAATGTCTTTAAACCTATGCCGCCTAATAACTTTGGATCTCCAACACCAACTACACCCAGTACAATCGATACAAATACGACTGGTACAACGAGCATAAAGATTAAGTTTAGAAATATTTGACCCACAGTATTAAAGAAATATTGGTCGACCCCTTTAACTAAACTTGTATTTGCGTAAATATCGCAAATAGATCCAATCACAATCCCTGCTACGAGTGCAATGACGATATTGATGGTTAACTTTTTACTCTTCATATGTCTCATCCCCCTTTGTATACTTCTATTATAGTCTAATTTTACATAAATAGTAAATGTACATTTTATTGTGCTATTTTTCACAAAATAAATAAACGTATATGAAAGATATTAGTATCATCTTTCATATACGTTTAATGTTGAATTAGATAAGTTTATTTTCCATTGCATAAATAGCTGCTTGTGTGCGGTCACTGACTTGCAGTTTAGAAAAGATATGGCTGACATGCGTTTTGATGGTCTTTTCAGATACAAATAGTGCTTCCGCAATTTCGCGATTTGTTTTACCTTTCGCCATTTCTTTTAACACATCTTTTTCTCGATTTGAAAGTTTATTAATATGATGCGGCTTTTTCGCGACATTCTCCATCACTTTTTGTACTTGTGGATGAATCATTTTTTCTCCTTGCAGTACTTTATGTATGGATGTGATAAGCTGTTCAGGCTCTACATCTTTCATTTCGTAGCCATCTGCCCCTTTATTAATAGCTGAAATGACATGTTCATCATCCGCATAGCTCGTCAGTACTAATATTTTAATTTCTGGATAGTGTGTTTTCAGATATTCTGTAACTTCAATGCCATTCATCTCTGGCATCACTAAATCAAGCAGTACAATATCTGGGGGTTGTTGACTTTGTTCTAACTCAGCTATAAATGCTTTGCCGTTCGCAAAAGCGCCTTGTACATTTAAATCATCAATCGTTGAAATCAAAAATTCCAAACCTTGACGTACAATGTAATGATCATCTATCAAAACGACTTGATTCATGATTTGTCTCCTTCTCTGTATGAGTCAATGGTACACGTAATCGTATCGTTGTCCCTTGTCCCAATTTAGAATTTATCTCCATTTTCCCTTGTATTTGTTTAATGCGTTGACGCATATTGTAAATACCGTGGGAAGTTTGGTCAATCCAATCCGGATTAAAACCTGCACCGTTATCTGAAATCACCATATCAAAACTGCCGTCATGTTGATGCAAGTGTATGTGTGCTTGATTGGTTTGCGCATGCTTTTTAATATTATTCATGGCTTCTTGCAAAATGCGATAACTATGTTCTTCAACACTGCTAGACAAATCAATAAGACCTTCTACTTCTATTTCAGGTTGAATCCCAATTAAATGGCTGTATTGTTTTAACGCACTGACTAATCCATGTTCTAATCCAATGGGTTTTAACTGCCAAATTAACGCTCTCATCTCATTCACAGCTTGTTGGCTCGTTGTCTCAATCGTTTCAAATGCCTTTTTCGCAACAGGTTCTTTTGTCATCCCATACGCAGCATGTGCAGTCAGCTTTAAAGAAAACAGCATCTGATTAACAGAGTCATGTAAATCTCGTGCTAATCGGTTGCGTTCATTTAAACGCGCCGCTTCTTTCTCTTTATTCGTTAATTCAATACGCTTAATTGTAGAACCAATTTGAAATGCCACGGATTCTAACAGTTCCAAATCCTCTTCTGAATATTTTATAGTATCAGGTGAAGCAACATTTAATAAGCCAAACCGTTCATTTCCTGAACGTAATGGAACCGTCGCATGATGTGTAATCCCTTCCGATTCATCCGCGTATTCTTGATTTGCGGCACTGATTCTAGAACAATGAATGATATTCGAGGCTTTCATTAACTTTTCACTGTGATAGGCTTGTACACACCAACACGTCCCTTCTCGCATGCTTTGACAATCATGCTTCGTTAAAGAACACGGTAATTGGTAGTCAGCAGCCATTTCATGTTCCCCAGCTTCATTGATGAAGAAAATCCAGCCAGTTGTAAATGTGCTGCCTTCAATTAAAAGTTTTAATGCGCCGTGCATCATGGTATAAATTTCGGTTTCTTCATTTAGATATTCGGCTATCTCTTTTAATAATGCCAAACGGGTCGGTTTAACCACAGTGCTCACCTCACTCATCTTTAATCTTATTTTTATTATACCGATTCACTCTATATAACGATAGCATTCTACTTGAACACGCAACTATCCTCCCTCAGAATATGTTATGATATTAAGGAACAATCGAGGAGGAAGTTATGGAATTTAAAGTACCTGAACAATATAACGGCTATACATTAAGAGAAATTTTCCAAGATGTGAAGTTACCAAAGAAAGAACTGCATCAATTAAATATGTCAAAGGCCATTACCATTAATCAAGCACCTGCACAGTTGTCAGCAAAAGTGCAACAAGGAGACCTAGTATTTGTCCCGACTCCAGACGAAAAAAGCAACTATTTACCAAGTTATCGTTATGCAGATGTTTATTATGAAGATGCAGATATTGCGATTATTAAAAAGCCTAAAGGCGTTAAAACACATCCAAACGACTTAAAAGAAAGCAATACATTGATGAATCATGTGATTTATACTTTAGACAGTGATTATGTTGAGCCCATTCATCGACTCGATCAAGAAACAGTTGGCTTGTTGATTGTCGCTAAAAATCCATTGATGAAAAAATTATTGGATCGTATGTTAGAGGAAAATCAAATTTCTAGAATTTATAAAGCAGTCGTTAAAAGCTTATTACCGCTTAAGCCGCAAACCATTGATCAGCCTATCGGTAAAGACAAGTTCCATCCAAACCGCAGACGGGTCTCACCAACTGGTCAACAAGCGATTACACATATTTTAGATGCACGTATGCTGAAAGAAAACGAATGCGAATTAGATATTAAATTAGATACTGGACGTACACACCAAATCCGTGTCCACTTAGCCGCAATCGGTCATCCAGTCATTGGTGATCCGTTATATGGCGATTCTAAGTTGCGCCAATTACGCTTACACAGTCATAAAATAGAATTTATCCACCCGTTAACGAAGGAAAAGATTTCTGTATCATTAGATGATAAAAAATAATAAAGAAAAGGAGAAGGCCGCGGCCCTCTCCTTTTTACATTGTATTGTTATAGATAAAGATTATTCTTTTGGTTCCACCATATTTTCTGGTTTAATCCATTCATCGAATTGTTCTTCTGTTAAATAACCAGAATCAATAGCTGATTGTTTAAGTGTAATACCTTGTTTATGTGCATTTTTCGCAATTTTCGCTGCTTTTTCATAACCGATATGTGGGTTTAAAGCAGTTACTAACATTAATGAACGGTTTAGATATTGATCGATATTTTCTTCGATTGGTTCAATACCTTGTGCACAGTTTTCGTCAAATGTACGCATACCATCTGCAAGCAAGTAAATAGATTGTAATGTGTTATCCATAATTACAGGTTTGAATACGTTTAATTCAAAATTACCTTGAGACGCCGCAATACCTACGACTGTATCGTTACCCATAACTTGTACAGAAACCATTGTCAACATTTCACATTGAGTTGGGTTCACTTTACCTGGCATGATTGAAGAACCTGGTTCATTTTCAGGAATACTGATTTCAGCTAATCCAGCTCTTGGACCAGATGCTAACCAACGGATATCATTTGCGATTTTCATTAAGTCAGCTGCTAAAGCTTTTAATGAACCATGCAATTGTACTACTTCATCATGTGCAGTTAAGGCATGGAATTTATTTTCAGAAGATACAAATGGATAACCCGTGTTTTCTTTAATATTTGCTGCTACCATATCACCGAATTTAGGGTGTGCGTTAATACCTGTACCTACTGCTGTACCGCCGATTGCTAAGCTTAATAAATGCGCTTTCGATTCACCTAATAATTGGTCGCATTTATCAAGCATATAACGCCAGCCACTGATTTCTTGTCCTAAACGAATAGGTGTCGCATCTTGTAAGTGTGTACGTCCAATTTTGATAATGTCATGGAAATCTTTTTCTTTTTTCGCGAATGTATCACGTAATTGTTTTAAAGCAGGTTCTAAGTTTGCTTCGATTTCATGATACAACGCAACATGCATTGCAGTTGGGAATGTATCGTTAGAGCTTTGTGATTTATTCACATCATCATTAGGATGAACTGTTTCTTCGCTGCCATGTTTTTTTAAGTAATCATTTGCTACGTAGCTGACTACTTCGTTGACGTTCATATTACTTTGCGTACCGCTTCCTGTTTGCCATACAACAAGTGGGAAGTGTTCATCAAGTTCCCCTTTGATGACACGATCACATGCAAAGACAATAGCGTCTTTTTTAGCTTCACTTAATTTACCTAATTCAAAGTTAGCTAAAGCTGCTGCACGTTTAAGTTGCGCAAAGCCGTATACAACTTCAATTGGCATACGTTCTTTACCTACTGGGAAATTACGTTTACTTCTTTCAGTTTGAGCACCCCAGAACTTATCCCCAGGTACTTCAATTTCTCCGAATGTATCATGTTCAATTCTTACTGACATTTGACTTGTCTCCCCTTTATGTTTGGTATTTATCATAAGTATAGCATTAAACGATTTTAAATTAAATCTCTATATAGTTAACGCTTACATGTCTCTTAATGAAAAAATGAGCCTAGCAA
Organism: Staphylococcus simulans; assembly: GCF_047037175.1. Lineage (GTDB taxonomy): Bacteria > Bacillota > Bacilli > Staphylococcales > Staphylococcaceae > Staphylococcus > Staphylococcus simulans_C. Next base: position 1,004,955 of record NZ_CP178241.1, read on the forward strand.
GCTAGACTCAAATTCATACAATCTATTATTTAGTTCCGACATTGTTAAATGTATGCTTAACAGCTTTAATTACTGCAACCGCAGTCAAAATATATAAGATGATACTAATCACTAATAGCACTGGGCTGATTTGAATTAATGTACCGAATATGCCAGTTAAACTGTTGTAGAAATCACCAAGCGGTTTAAACAAAATAAATGTCACAGCAATACAACAAACTACACTGATAATAACCCCTTTTTGATTACTCTTAATAAAGAGTTGCGGATCTCGTTGGCTGACTAGACCTTCTGATAAATTCATTTGCAGCTTGACGACACGAAATAAGACGGGCAAATAAAGTGCGCCTAACGCAATTGGAAAACCTTTGATAGATAGTAATCCAAAGATGGTAGTGGCTACCATTAATAGTTTCCAATGTTTATGTAAATTTTGCATGGAAATGTTCCTTTCTGAAATTACTCATTCAACAAAATAATAAAGGAAAAAGGCGCTGAACACAAACTAAATCCGAGTTATGTATTTATTCTTCAACATAACTCGGATTGAATTGATTGTTTATGATTCAACTTAAGCGAAACGTTCAGTAAAGTACTGACGTACATCTTCTGGTAAACCAGCAGCTGCCGCTTCATCTAAAATAACATTCACCATACGGTGTGCTTTTAAGTCAGAAGGAACATAGCTTGAGTTGCCATTTTCGTTATATAATTTGTTGACTAAGTCTGCTTTGTCAGCACCTGTCACAATTAAAATCACTTCACGTGCAGGCATCACACCTGATTTAACCGCTACATCTAAGCTGCCTTTATCATTAATTGTTAACACTTGTAATGTAAATTTTGCTTTATTTTCTTTTGATTTAATGTTTTCTTCAATAAATTCAACAACACCGTCATTATATGATAATTCATATACTTGTGTATCCGGTACACCTAATGTTTGATAATATGATTTGTTGTTATCATAATCTAAAATATTGATTTGACTGAAATCAACTGGGTTACGTAACACGTTTTGTTTTAAGTCTTCTAAAACTGGCGCGTTGTCATCTGCTAGATGCACACCCATGATTGTTGTTGGATTATTATTAAATGTCTTTCTGATAATGTCTGCAGAATAGCGTGCAGCTTTATCCGCAGTTGGAAAAACCTTAAAGTTCATTGCCATAATGTACACTCCTCTAATTGTTCTCGGTTCGTATATCACTTCAATTGCTACATTATTTACCCTGTTCTCAAAAGAAGTAAACGCCTAGATATACGTTATAGTTAATTCTATTATACCTGTTTCGTTTCGTGATTTCACTCAAACCCAAACATCCTTTAGTGTAAATCAGGATAATTTTGTTGTCTTAATGCTTCATAGACTAAAATTGCTGCGGTATTAGATAAATTTAAAGAGCGAATATTATCATTCATTGGTATTCTTAATGCTGTTTCAGCATACTTCTCTTTCACCCAGTCTGGTAAACCTGTTGTTTCACGTCCAAACACAAAATAATGATTTTCTTCTGAATTTGAATAATCAAAATCAGTGAATGTAGTTTGACCGAACTTTGTGATGAGATAGTAATGGCCTTCAGTTTTTTCGAAAAATTCTTCGATATTTTCATAATAAGTTATATTTACATGTGCCCAATAATCTAATCCTGCACGTTTCAACATTTTATCATCAGTGCTGAATCCTAATGGTTTAATCAGATGCAAATGTGCATCCGTACCCGCACATGTTCTTGCGATATTCCCTGTATTTGCAGGAATTTGGGGTTGATATAATACGACGTGATTTGTCATGCTACTTAATTCCTCTTTTCTAATCCTTTTAACATTTCTTCTTGTACTTCATCTATTTCACCTGCTAAATGCGTTTCGATAAATTCACGCGCATCTTCGCCTGCAATTTGTCCGATTGCCCAATAAGCTGTTGCTCTGATCATCGGTCTTGGATCATTTAATGCGACTTCTTTTAACTCTGGCAATGCTGATGTCTCATTAAAATGTGCTAATGCAATAATCGCATTGCGTTGAATCGGCTTTTTACCTCTCCAAGCCCCTGCTAAATGTCCATACGTGTTTTTGAATTCTTTATTACTCATTTGTAATAAAGGAATTAAACGGGGTTTTAAAATTTCAGGTTCTAATACAATATCATCATGTTCTGTATTAATCCCTCTATTTTTAGGACAGACTTGTTGACACGTATCACAACCATATAAACGATTACCGATTTTGTAGCGATATTCATCCGGTAAATAGCCTTTTGTCTGTGTCAAAAATGAGATGCATTTTTGACTGTTTAATTGCCCATCTCCTACTAAGGCACCTGTTGGACAACGGTCGACACAAATTGTACAGTCACCACAACTGTCAAGTATTGGATCATCAGGTTCAAATGGGATACTGACCAGCATTTCACCTAGATAAGTCCATGTTCCTAAGTCAGGATTAATCACAAAACCATTTCTTCCTGTGAAGCCAAGACCCGCACGTTCAGCTACTGCTCGATCTGACAGCACACCTGTATCTACCATTGATAACATTTCAACATCAGGTACACGTGATTGAATAAATGCGCCTAATTTATCTAGACGCTTTCGCATAATTGTATGATAATCCTGTCCCCATGATGCCCTTGCAAACATCCCTCTTCTATCGCCTCGAACACTCTTTGGTGCACCCTTCAATTTATTCGGGTAACCTACTGCAATAGCAATGATAGATCTTGCGGTCGGCATTGATAACTTGGAATTCACTCTTAATTCAATATCTGATTCCTCAAAACCAGATGCATATCCTTTGGCATGATAGTCCACTAACTTTTGTTTAAGCTCATCAAATGGATCCGCAGTCGTAAAACCAATACTGTCTATTCCGATTTGATAGGCATATTCAATAATCTCTCTTTTTAATTGTTTATTATCCACCATAATGCCTCCATATCCATGGTCCATTTTGTATTTTAACACACAATGCTTCACAACAAGCTACAATTCCCTCAAAAAATAAAGCCGATATCTTTCAATCGATATCAGCTCATGCTTCATTATTTATAAATTTTTGTGCCAATCTGTTGGCCTTCTTGATACTGTTTAATGATGTTTGCTTCATATCCTGGTGCAATCACGATTTCCTTAACTCCCGCTTCTAGTGCATCTGAGGCATCTTTCAACTTTGGAATCATACCGCCTGTAACGATATTTGAAGCAACTAATGCATCAATCTCAGAAGATTGGATTTCTGAAATCACTTCATCATGATTTAATACGCCTGGAATGTCGCTTAATATAACTAAAGGCGCTCGTAATGCGGCAGCGATTTTATACGCAAGTGTATCCGCATTAATGTTATAGAATTGATTATGATATCTGCCAACAGAGGCCACAACTGGTATATAATTTTTGCACAATTGGAGAAACACATCTTGATTAATATTCTCTGGTTCAGCAACATAGCCTAATGCTTTGTCGTTTGGACGACATGTGAAAATAGGAAAATACGCTCCATTAATACCAATGAAATTTTGTGCGCTTTCATTCGCTTGTTCAACAATGCCTACGTTTACTTGGCATAATAATGTATTCACAACAATATTCAACGTTTCAAGGTTAGTTTTTCTGATACCATTAACAAATTCTGGTTCAACACCCTTCTCTTTTAATGCTTCATTAATCATTGGACCACCACCATGTACAATGATTGGATACCAACCTGTTGTTTTGAGTTGTGCAATTTGTTTATATGTCGTAGATGTTAATTGATTGAGGATACTGCCACCAATCTTAATAATAATAAACTGCATAAACAAACCTCACGTTCTGTATGAAGCATTAATACGAACATAATCATAGGATAAATCGCATCCAAATGCTTCCTGACTAAATTTTTCTTTACCTATAGTTGCGATGACTTCAATATAATCCGCACTCATTTTCTCTTTTAAAGCCGACTCATCAAATAAGACAGGTAAACCGTTACTCACGACCAAAGTATCACATAACCAAATATTGACATCATGCGGCTTCACTTCCGGATAGACATTGCCAATCGCTGATGCCAAACGACCAATATTAGGATCTTCTCCAAATAATGCTGTTTTGACTAAGTTAGAAGAAATAATGCCTTTAGCTGTCTGACCCGCTATGTGTTTGGAAGGAGCACCATTAACTTTAACACGCACTAATTTTGTGGCTCCTTCACCATCTTTCGCAATAGACATGGCTAGGTATTGCGCAACTTTGAAAAATGCCGCTTTAAATTTTGCCCATTCGGCATGTTGGGGTGACAATGCCTCATTTTCTGCTAAACCATTGGCATATACTAATACCATGTCATTGGTACTGGTATCGCCATCAACAGTAATCATATTGAATGTATCATTCGCAACTGATTTTAATAAAGCATGCAGATAGTGACTTTCGATTTTGGCATCTGTTGTGATAAAACCAAGCATGGTTGCCATGTTGGGATGAATCATACCTGAACCTTTTGCGGTTCCGCCAATTGTGATCGTTTTTTGGTTAATTTCAACTTCCACCGCAATGTGTTTTGAAGCCGTATCAGTCGTTAAAATCGCATTGTTAAAATAAGTACTTTGATTATATTCAGGTTGTTTGATTTGAGAACACCCATATTCAATTAAATCCATCGGCAACAACGTTCCAATAACACCTGTAGAAGCAATCGCGACTGAATCTGTTGGTATTTCCAATGTTTGTGCAGCACGACTGCGCATGGCTAAGGCATCTCGATAGCCTTGTGGACCCGTACAAGCATTCGCAACGCCAGAATTCACAATAATTGCGCGCATTTCATGGTTTAATGCGATACTTTGTTGTGTTACTTTAAGCGGTGCTGCTTGAAAGGGATTTACAGTATAAATCCCTGCTGCTTGGGCAGGAACTTCACTGATAATCCAACCAAAATCACGTTTTTGCTTTTTTAAACCGACATGAAGACCGCCGGCTTTAAACCCTTTAGGTGAAGCGACGTCACCTTGTTTTAAAACTTTAAATTCTTGTTGTGTTTGATTCATCGTTGTCACCTTCTTTTATGGATATACAGGTGTAAAATCTAATCCTGTTTGTTCATCTAGTTTGAATAATTTATTCATATTTTGTATTGCCTGACCACTTGCGCCTTTGACTAAATTATCTATTACAGACACAATAATTGCGGAGTGTGTAGTTTCATCAACATAAATGCCAATATCACAATAATTACTTCCCGCAACTTCTTTGGTGGCTGGGAAGGTCCCTTGTTCTCTTAATCTGACAAACGGTTTATCCGCATAAGCTTTGTGATAAATACTTCTGATTTCTGTTTCTTTAATAGGCTGTTTAAAAGTCACATAACATGTGGCGAGTATTCCTCTGTTCATCGGCACAAGATGCGGTGTAAACCTTACATTTATCTCTTTATTTGCTACTTGAGTTAAATATTGATTAATTTCTGGTGTATGTTTGTGTTTTCCAATCGCATAGGCTTGAAAGTTTTCGTTCAACTCTGGAAAATGGGTTTGCTGTTTAATAGATCTGCCAGCACCAGAAACACCTGATTTGGCATCAATAATAATTTGGTCTTCACAAATGACATCCGCTTCTATCAACGGTGCGAGTGCTAAGAGTGAGGCCGTCGGAAAACATCCTGGATTAGCTATCAAATTAACATTTTCATAATCTGACTGATATTCTGCTAAACCATAAACAGCTTGATTCAACCACTGTGATGATAATGGATACTCATTGTAATATTGATGGTAAACTTCACGATCTTTCAAACGGAAATCACCTGATAAATCAATGACCTTTATCCCTTTTTCTAATAAACTCGGCACATAGTTTTTACATACATTTGAAGGTGTCGCAAAAAAGATAATATCGCAATCTATTTTTGAAACATCTAACTCAGTAAACATAATATCTTTATGATAGAGATGTGGAAATGTATATTTAATGGATTCCTGTGCTTTAGAATGAGAAAAAACATATTTAATATGTGCAGCAGGATGATGTTGAAGTAATCTAATAAGTTCAATCGCTCCATATCCACTGCCACCTACTATACCTACTTCAATCATCGCTGCCATCTCCTTGTTGTTATAAGACGCGTTTTAAAAATTGTTGTGTTCTTTCATTTTGCGGATTACCAAAAATTTCTGAAGGTGTCCCCGCTTCAGCTACAATACCATCTGCCATAAAGACTACTTTATCACTGACATCTCTCGCAAACTGCATTTCATGTGTTACAACTACCATGGTCATGCCTTCTTTCGCAAGTTCTTTCATAACTTGAAGTACATCACCCACCACTTCTGGATCCAGCGCTGAAGTTGGTTCATCAAAAAGTAACACATCTGGGTGCATTGCTAATGCTCTAGCAATCGCAACCCTTTGTTTTTGTCCACCTGATAATTGAGCTGGGTAACTGTCACCTTTATCAGACAAACCTACTTTGTTTAATAACTCTTGAGCTTCTTGTTTTAAAGTCGCCGTATCTGTATGTTTAAGTAATTTCGGTGCTAACATAATGTTTTCTAAGACGGTTTTATGTGGAAATAAATTGAAGTTTTGGAAAACCATTCCCATTTTTTGTCTTAAATCATTTACTTTCACATCTTTGTCTAAAATGTTTGTACCTTCAAAAATAATTTCACCGCTATCAGGTTGTTCTAAAAGGTTGATACAACGTAGTAATGTACTTTTACCTCCACCAGATGGTCCGATGATCGCCACAACTTCCCCTGCTTTAATTTCTAATTCGATATTCTTTAAAACTTCATTACTGCCGAAGTTTTTCTTCAAATGTTTAATATTAATCACTGACTTTCATTCTCCCTTCAAAGAAGTTCATGACTCTTGATAATACAAAGGTTAAGACAAAGTAAAGAATTGCTGCTACAAGTAATGGTGTGAATGGATCAAATGATGCACCTTGTACAACTTGTGCATTAAACATAATCTCACTGACACCAATGACTGATACAATTGATGATTCTTTAATAACTGTCACAAACTCATTACCTAATGCAGGTAAAATATTTTTAATAGCTTGAGGTAAAATAATTGTTTTAATTGTTTGACCGTAGCTTAATCCTAAACTTCTTGCTGCTTCAGTTTGTCCTTTATCAACAGCGTTAATACCTGCTCTGATAATTTCCGCAATATAGGCCGCACAGTTGATAACCATCGCAATCATCCCGCATATTAATGCTGAGATATCCCAACCTAATACCGCAGTTGTACCGAAGAATACTAAGAATACTTGTACAAGCAATGGAGTGCCTCTAATAAATTCAATATATACTGAAGCCAACCATTTCAAAGGTTTGATTGAACTTAATTTCATCAATGCGAAAAATGCGCCGAATAAAGCACCGAAGACTACGCCAACAATAGATATTAAAATTGTATTTTTAATACCTGTCATAAAGAATGAGCCGTATTTCGTAAAGAAGTTGCCTTCTTCTTCCATAGATTGTGCGGCAATCTCTTTATATTTCGGAATTAAGTTTTGATCTTTCACATCTTTTACTGACTTGTTTACTTGCGCAAGTAATACGGGTGCGTTTTTAGGAACCGCAATCGAATTATCTTTATCTGGTTCATGGAATTTAACCTTCGCAAACCCTAATTCAGGATTTTGTTGTAAATATGCTTCGGCTACAGGTCTTTCGATAATGGCACCATCTACTTTACCGCTTTTTAATGACATAATCGCTTCCGGTAAACGCGTTAATGAATGCACATCCGCATTTTCAATTTCTGTTTTAGCTAATTGTTCTTGTGTTGTTTGTTTTTGTGCTGCGATTCTTTTATTATCAAAATCACGTAATGATTTATATTTATCTATCTCTGTTTTCTTAACGATAATAGATTGTCCAGATTTCATGTAGAACTCTGAGAAGTCTACTTCTTTTTTACGTTCTGGTGTTGGTGTCATCCCAGAAATAATCATATCGATTTTTCCAGTTTTCAAAGCGCCAAGCAAGCTATCAAATGACATGTTTTCAATCTTTAGTTTAAGATGGTTATCTTCCGCAATTTTTTTGGCTAATTCAATATCAATACCTACATATTCACGCTTACCATTTTTTGTTGATTCAAACTCATATGGTGCGTAATCAGCAGATAATCCAACCCTTAACTCTCCTCTTTGTTTGATTTTATCCCATACCGGATCTTGAGCTTCGGCATGCGCTTTTAAATTAAATAACGGTAAAATGATGCCGCATAAAAATACCGTACATATGAATACCTTAATTAAGTTTAATGCTTTCTGTTGTATCATAGTGGTGTCCTCCTTAACTTATGGAATTATTATACATATGAATGTATCAATATGCAATAGTTATTTTAAATTTTCTGATAATTACTGATAAATATGTTAAAACGCCATAAAAAAACCTTGTTCGTATTTGAACAAGGTTGAAGTGTTATTGTTTTGGTATATCAAATTTGTAAATGTCACTACTATATCCAGGTAAGAACTTCTTACACAATTGATGGATAATAAAGCCGGCCCCAAATGGAATCACAAAGTATCCTAGGAATAAGAAGATAATATTCATCATCGGATCACCTTCCATACGGTTAAATGCATTGATAGGTCCTACTAGCCCTGTATAGCCGAACCCTGCTGACATTGGCGTTCCTTGAACTTTGAAGAAATATGCGACTAATCCAGCTACTAAGCCGTTTAACGCAAGTGGCACTGCGATAATTAAATGTTTGAAGTAAACAGGAATCATCATTTTCGCTGCACCAATGATTAACACAATGTTTACACCTGCTTTATTGACAGGTAATGAACCCCAAATAAATGTCACACATGCAGCCACAATACCTAAGTTACCTGCACCACTGCCTAAGCCAGTTAATGAAATCGCAGTGGCAATCGCAACTAATGAAATTGGTGTTACCATTAGTAATGCGTATGTCATCGCAATTAATATACTCATTAGTAAAGGATTTAATTCAGTAAACATATGAATCATTGCGCCTAATGCTTTTGTGATATGTGATACATAAGGCAAAATAACTAAACCGATAAATCCTGAAACGACAGGAATGACAACTGGCAATACGATCATTTCAAGGGAACCTAATTTGCCGCTTAATAAAATAATCAGCAAACATGCAATCATAACGACGATGATGATATTAATAATATCGCCGATTCCTTTTAACCCTAATCCTTTAGAAGTAAATTGAAGTGCACCAGAACCAATCATTGCTGAAGTACCGACCATTACAGCTGATGGTCCACTAAATTTAAACTGATGTGCTGCTAGAACACCAATAATAAATGCCATAAATGACTGAATCGCTATAACAATTTGGAAAATAGATTCTAAATAATGATTACCGTTCATGAAAAACTTAAGAATTTCACCAAGTAATGCATTCGGTAATAAGGCTACAACAACCCCTGCGCCGACCGCATTCAAAATATTACTAAAAAACACTTTTGCGTTTAACTCTGATTTAGCCATAAGATTACTTTTTCCTCCGTTCTTTAACTATTGTTTAATCATATGATATTTTTCACAAAATAACAATATGAAATAGAAATTAAACGCGAAGCAATGCTGTTTAACTGGTATATTTGGAGATAAAACGCAAAAAAACCAATTAAAAAGAGTATAAACACTGAGTCATCAGTAGTTATACTCTTCTTAATTGGCTAGTACCGGCGGCCGGGGTCGAACCGGCACTCCATTAGCTGGAACGGGATTTTGAGTCCCGCGCGTCTGCCAATTCCGCCACGCCGGCTTAATATGGAGCGGAAGATAGGATTTACACCTATACCTCGTTCCGGGAAGGAACGTGTTCTAAAAGTTGAACTACTCCCGCAGAAAATAAAAAATGGAGCGGAAAATAGGATTTGCACCTATACCTCGTTCCGGGAAGGAACGTGTTCTAAGAGTTGAACTATTCCCGCATTAAATAAAATATATGGAGCGGAAGATAGGATTTGCACCTATACCTCGTTCCGGGAAGGAACGTGTTCTAAAAGTTGAACTACTCCCGCATAATTCATGGAGGCGGCAACCGGATTTGAACCGGTGAATAAAGGTTTTGCAGACCTTGGCCTTACCACTTGGCTATGCCGCCAAAAGTAACTGGGCTAACTGGATTCGAACCAGTGAGTGACGGAGTCAAAGTCCGTTGCCTTACCGCTTGGCTATAGCCCATTAATAATAAAGGGCGACTGATGGGAATCGAACCCACGAATGTCGGAACCACAATCCGATGTGTTAACCACTTCACCACAGTCGCCATGGCAGGGGCAGTAGGAATCGAACCCACATCAAAGGTTTTGGAGACCTCTATTCTACCGTTGAACTATGCCCCTATTTAAATAAGATGGTGGAGGGGGGCAGATTCGAACTGCCGAACCCGAAGGAGCGGATTTACAGTCCGCCGCGTTTAGCCACTTCGCTACCCCTCCAGAGATGGTGCCGGCCAGAGGACTTGAACCCCCAACCTACTGATTACAAGTCAGTTGCTCTACCAATTGAGCTAGGCCGGCAAATATGGTTCAGGACAGAGTCGAACTGCCGACACATGGAGCTTCAATCCATTGCTCTACCAACTGAGCTACTGAACCATAATGAAATTAATGAATGGCGGTCCCGACGGGAATCGAACCCGCGATCTCCTGCGTGACAGGCAGGCGTGTTAACCGCTACACTACGGGACCTACATAATAAAATTGCGGGAGGCGGATTTGAACCACCGACCTTCGGGTTATGAGCCCGACGAGCTACCGAACTGCTCCATCCCGCGATAATAATATTTTTATAAAATAAATGGCGGAGGAAGAGGGATTCGAACCCCCGCGAGCCGTTAAGCCCCTGTCGGTTTTCAAGACCGATCCCTTCAGCCGGACTTGGGTATTCCTCCAAAAAAATTATATGGACCTTGCAGGACTCGAACCTGCGACCGAACGGTTATGAGCCGTTAGCTCTAACCAACTGAGCTAAAGGTCCTAAATAATTTTACAACTAATAATTAGTGGCGGTGGAGGGGATCGAACCCCCGACCTCACGGGTATGAACCGTACGCTCTAGCCAGCTGAGCTACACCGCCATTGTATAGGTTTATGTTGTAATTAAATATGGTGGAGACTAGCGGGATCGAACCGCTGACCTCCTGCGTGCAAAGCAGGCGCTCTCCCATCTGAGCTAAGCCCCCATATTCATTTAACAATCCTTTTTCTAAGGTTATCGGGAAGACAGGATTCGAACCTACGACCCCTTGGTCCCAAACCAAGTGCTCTACCAAGCTGAGCTACTTCCCGTAGAAAATAAGCGCGCCCGATAGGAGTCGAACCCATAACCTCTTGATCCGTAGTCAAACGCTCTATCCAGTTGAGCTACGGGCGCATCTTTATAATATTTATGGTGCCGAGGACCGGAATCGAACCGGTACGATAATCACTTATCGCAGGATTTTAAGTCCTGTGCGTCTGCCAGTTCCGCCACCCCGGCAAAAAAATGGAGCAGAAGACGGGATTCGAACCCGCGACCCCAACCTTGGCAAGGTTGTATTCTACCGCTGAACTACTTCTGCATATGCGGGTGAAGGGAGTCGAACCCCCACGCCGTAAGGCGCTAGATCCTAAGTCTAGTGCGTCTGCCAATTCCGCCACACCCGCGTTAAAATGGTGAGCCATAGAGGATTCGAACCTCTGACCCTCTGATTAAAAGTCAGATGCTCTACCAACTGAGCTAATGGCTCTTGAGATGGTGCCGGCCAGAGGACTTGAACCCCCAACCTACTGATTACAAGTCAGTTGCTCTACCAATTGAGCTAGGCCGGCTATTTAAATGGTGGAGAATGACGGGTTCGAACCGCCGACCCTCTGCTTGTAAGGCAGATGCTCTCCCAGCTGAGCTAATTCTCCAAATATAGATTGCCTGGCAACGTCCTACTCTTGCGGAACGTAAGTCCGACTACCATCGGCGCTAAAGAGCTTAACTTCTGTGTTCGGCATGGGAACAGGTGTGACCTCTTTGCCATTGTCGCCAGACAATGGAATGTATTATACATTCAAAACTAGATAGTAAGTAAATTTCAATTCGACCAATCAAAACTTGAAATTTGATTAAGTCTTCGATCGATTAGTATTCGTCAGCTCCACATATCGCTATGCTTCCACCCCGAACCTATTAACCTCATCATCTTTGAGGGATCTTATAACCGAAGTTGGGAAATCTCATCTTGAGGGGGGCTTCATGCTTAGATGCTTTCAGCACTTATCCCGTCCATACATAGCTACCCAGCTATGCCGTTGGCACGACAACTGGTACACCAGAGGTATGTCCATCCCGGTCCTCTCGTACTAAGGACAGCTCCTCTCAAATTTCCTACGCCCACGACGGATAGGGACCGAACTGTCTCACGACGTTCTGAACCCAGCTCGCGTACCGCTTTAATGGGCGAACAGCCCAACCCTTGGGACCGACTACAGCCCCAGGATGCGATGAGCCGACATCGAGGTGCCAAACCTCCCCGTCGATGTGAACTCTTGGGGGAGATAAGCCTGTTATCCCCGGGGTAGCTTTTATCCGTTGAGCGATGGCCCTTCCATGCGGAACCACCGGATCACTAAGTCCGTCTTTCGACCCTGCTCGACTTGTAGGTCTCGCAGTCAAGCTCCCTTATGCCTTTACACTCTATGAATGATTTCCAACCATTCTGAGGGAACCTTTGAGCGCCTCCGTTACACTTTAGGAGGCGACCGCCCCAGTCAAACTGCCCGCCTGACACTGTCTCCCACCATGATCAATGGTGCGGGTTAGAAATCCAACACAGCTAGGGTAGTATCCCACCAGCGCCTCCACGTAAGCTAGCGCTCACGTTTCTAAGGCTCCTACCTATCCTGTACAAGCTGTGCCGAATTTCAATATCAGGCTACAGTAAAGCTCCACGGGGTCTTTCCGTCCTGTCGCGGGTAACCTGCATCTTCACAGGTACTATGATTTCACCGAGTCTCTCGTTGAGACAGTGCCCAAATCGTTACGCCTTTCGTGCGGGTCGGAACTTACCCGACAAGGAATTTCGCTACCTTAGGACCGTTATAGTTACGGCCGCCGTTTACTGGGGCTTCGATTCGTAGCTTCGCAGAAGCTAACCACTCCTCTTAACCTTCCAGCACCGGGCAGGCGTCAGCCCCTATACATCACCTTACGGTTTAGCAGAGACCTGTGTTTTTGATAAACAGTCGCTTGGGCCTATTCACTGCGGCTCTTCAGAGCGTGAACCCTAAAGAGCACCCCTTCTCCCGAAGTTACGGGGTCATTTTGCCGAGTTCCTTAACGAGAGTTCTCTCGCTCACCTTAGAATTCTCATCTTGACTACCTGTGTCGGTTTGCGGTACGGGCACCAGTTATCTAGCTAGAGGCTTTTCTCGACAGTGTGAAATCAACGACTCGAGGAAAACATGTTTCCTCTCCCCATCACAGCTCAACCTTAAGAATGGCGGATTTGCCTACCATTCAGTCTCACTGCTTAGACGTGCACTCCAACAGCACGCTTCGCCTATCCTACTGTGTCCCCCCATCGCTTAAAACGATAAATGGTGGTACAGGAATATCAACCTGTTATCCATCGCCTACGCCTGTCGGCCTCGGCTTAGGACCCGACTAACCCAGAGCGGACGAGCCTTCCTCTGGAAACCTTAGTCAATCGGTGGATGGGATTCTCACCCATCTTTCGCTACTCACACCGGCATTCTCACTTCTAAGCGCTCCACATGTCCTTGCGATCATGCTTCGACGCACTTAGAACGCTCTCCTACCATTGTCCTACGGACAATCCACAGCTTCGGTAATATGTTTAGCCCCGGTACATTTTCGGCGCAGTGTCACTCGACTAGTGAGCTATTACGCACTCTTTAAATGATGGCTGCTTCTAAGCCAACATCCTAGTTGTCTGGGCAATACCACATCCTTTGCCACTTAACATATATTTTGGGACCTTAGCTGGTGGTCTGGGCTGTTTCCCTTTCGAACATGGACCTTATCACCCACGTTCTGACTCCCAAGTTAAATTGATTGGCATTCGGAGTTTGTCTGAATTCGGTAACCCGAGAGGGGCCCCTCGTCCAAACAGTGCTCTACCTCCAACAATCATCACTTGAGGCTAGCCCTAAAGCTATTTCGGAGAGAACCAGCTATCTCCAGGTTCGATTGGAATTTCTCCGCTACCCTCAGTTCATCCGCTCACTTTTCAACGTAAGTCGGTTCGGTCCTCCATTCAGTGTTACCTGAACTTCAACCTGACCAAGGGTAGATCACCTGGTTTCGGGTCTACGACCAAATACTCAACGCCCTATTCAGACTCGCTTTCGCTGCGGCTCCACATTTGCTGCTTAACCTTGCATCAGATCGTAACTCGCCGGTTCATTCTACAAAAGGCACGCCATCACCCATTAACGGGCTCTGACTACTTGTAAGCACACGGTTTCAAGTTCTCTTTCACTCCCCTTCCGGGGTACTTTTCACCTTTCCCTCACGGTACTGGTTCACTATCGGTCACTAGAGAGTATTTAGCCTTGGGAGATGGTCCTCCCAGATTCCGACGGAATTTCACGTGCTCCGTCGTACTCAGGATCCACTCAAGAGAGAATAAACTTTCGACTACAGGACTTTTACCTTCTCTGGTTCAACTTTCCAGGTGATTCGTCTAATTTATTCCTTTGTAACTCCGTATAGAGTGTCCTACAACCCCAATGAGCAAGCTCATTGGTTTGGGCTCTTCCCGTTTCGCTCGCCGCTACTCAGGGAATCGATTTTTCTTTCTCTTCCTGCGGGTACTAAGATGTTTCAGTTCTCCGCGTCTGCCTTCTGACATGCTATGTATTCACATGTCGATAACACAACATAACTTGTGCTGGGTTCCCCCATTCGGAAATCTCTGGATCAACGCTTACTTACAGCTACCCAAAGCATATCGTCGTTAGTAACGTCCTTCATCGGCTTCTAGTGCCAAGGCATCCACCGTGCGCCCTTAATAACTTAATCACGTTATTAATATTGTGAGTAATCGCTTGCCATCGGCAATTGATTACTAGCGATTCATTTAAATGAATAAAGCTTTTAAAACTCTAATTCACTCGGTTTTGCTTGGTAAAATCTATTTTACTTACTTATCTAGTTTTCAATGTACAAATAATAATGGTGGAGACTAGCGGGATCGAACCGCTGACCTCCTGCGTGCAAAGCAGGCGCTCTCCCAGCTGAGCTAAGCCCCCATATATGAATTTTAAATGGTGGGCCTAAGTGGACTCGAACCACCGACCTCACGCTTATCAGGCGTGCGCTCTAACCAGCTGAGCTATAGGCCCATTTAAAATTGAATGATAAACATTCAAAACTGAATACAATATGTCACGTTATTCCGTTTCAGTTTCCTACGAAACTGTTCCGAATATATCCTTAGAAAGGAGGTGATCCAGCCGCACCTTCCGATACGGCTACCTTGTTACGACTTCACCCCAATCATTTGTCCCACCTTCGACGGCTAGTTCCTAAAAGGTTACTCCACCGGCTTCGGGTGTTACAAACTCTCGTGGTGTGACGGGCGGTGTGTACAAGACCCGGGAACGTATTCACCGTAGCATGCTGATCTACGATTACTAGCGATTCCAGCTTCATGTAGTCGAGTTGCAGACTACAATCCGAACTGAGAACGGCTTTATGGGATTTGCTTGACCTCGCGGGTTCGCTGCCCTTTGTACCGTCCATTGTAGCACGTGTGTAGCCCAAATCATAAGGGGCATGATGATTTGACGTCATCCCCACCTTCCTCCGGTTTGTCACCGGCAGTCAACTTAGAGTGCCCAACTTAATGCTGGCAACTAAGCTTAAGGGTTGCGCTCGTTGCGGGACTTAACCCAACATCTCACGACACGAGCTGACGACAACCATGCACCACCTGTCACTTTGTCCCCCGAAGGGGAAAGCTCTATCTCTAGAGTTATCAAAGGATGTCAAGATTTGGTAAGGTTCTTCGCGTTGCTTCGAATTAAACCACATGCTCCACCGCTTGTGCGGGTCCCCGTCAATTCCTTTGAGTTTCAGCCTTGCGGCCGTACTCCCCAGGCGGAGTGCTTAATGCGTTAGCTGCAGCACTAAGGGGCGGAAACCCCCTAACACTTAGCACTCATCGTTTACGGCGTGGACTACCAGGGTATCTAATCCTGTTTGATCCCCACGCTTTCGCACATCAGCGTCAGTTGCAGACCAGAAAGTCGCCTTCGCCACTGGTGTTCCTCCATATCTCTGCGCATTTCACCGCTACACATGGAATTCCACTTTCCTCTTCTGCACTCAAGTTTTCCAGTTTCCAATGACCCTCCACGGTTGAGCCGTGGGCTTTCACATCAGACTTAAAAAACCGCCTACGCGCGCTTTACGCCCAATAATTCCGGATAACGCTTGCCACCTACGTATTACCGCGGCTGCTGGCACGTAGTTAGCCGTGGCTTTCTGATTAGGTACCGTCAAGGGATGCACAGTTACTTACATCCTTGTTCTTCCCTAATAACAGAGTTTTACGATCCGAAGACCTTCATCACTCACGCGGCGTTGCTCCGTCAGGCTTTCGCCCATTGCGGAAGATTCCCTACTGCTGCCTCCCGTAGGAGTCTGGACCGTGTCTCAGTTCCAGTGTGGCCGATCACCCTCTCAGGTCGGCTACGTATCGTTGCCTTGGTAAGCCGTTACCTTACCAACTAGCTAATACGCCGCGGGTCCATCTATAAGTGACAGCAAAACCGTCTTTCATCATAAAACCATGCGGTTTTATGTGTTATCCGGTATTAGCCCCGGTTTCCCGGAGTTATCCCAGTCTTATAGGTAGGTTACCCACGTGTTACTCACCCGTCCGCCGCTAACGTCAAAGGAGCAAGCTCCTTATCTGTTCGCTCGACTTGCATGTATTAGGCACGCCGCCAGCGTTCATCCTGAGCCAGGATCAAACTCTCCATAATAATTTATGATGTTTGACTAGCTCATAAAAACTAATTGTTTTAAAACGTCTTAAGACGTTTGTTAATTTGGAATTAACGTTGACATATTGTCATTCAGTTTTCAATGTTCATTTTTTCGCGTTACAACAATCAATTATACTGCTTATGAATTTCGAAGTCAAGTACTTTTTAAAAATATTTTTTCGAAGTAACTTGTTTCGTTTTTTTCAACAATAACTATTCTATAATGTTTCTTGTTGTTAATCAATAGTAAAATTTACACTTTGTTAAAGTTTTTAATTCAAACTTTTAAAACTCAATGTTTAATTTACTGCGCCGTTTCAACGACCTATTCATCATATCAAGCCTTCTGTTAAGAGTCAATAATTTTCTATAATAAAAATTGTATAAAATTACTACAAGCGCGCACGTTTTCATTCATATGAGATTATTGCTGTATATGGTGTAATTACGCGACTAACTTTCTTACCATTTGTGTGTAGTTATACTTCGTTCTGTAATTTAAATTATATATTCTTATTGTTTTCATCTCTTTACATTACATTAAAACTCTTGCGATCAAATGGTAATTAAAAAAGCTGAATGTCCAAACGACATTCAGCTTTCCCTTTAATTGGTAATAATGTTATTGTTCTTTACTTTGGCATTCTGGACATAATCCATAAATTTCCATTCTGTGATGTGACACTTTAAAACCGGTCACATGTTGAGCTAATTGTTCAACTTCATGTAATTGCGGATAGTGAAAATCTACTATCTTACCGCAATTCTCACAAATGACGTGATAATGATTATGTGTATTAAAATCAAAGCGACTAGATGCATCTCCGTAAGTCAGTTCATTCACAATTCCTGTTTTCTTAAACACGCGTAAGTTATTGTATATCGTCGCAACACTTATGTTTGGAAAATCTGGTGACAGTGCCTGATAAATTTCATCTGCTGTTGGATGAGTTTTACTTGAAATCAAAAATCTAAGAATGGCTTGTCTTTGCGGTGTAATTCTGATTCCGGCATTTCTTAAAGATGCAATAGAGTCCTCTAATTGATGCTCAATAGATTCCATTTCTGCACTCATCTAATCCACCGTCTTTCTACTTAATAATAATTATTACTTAATATTAATATAACGGTAGAACCACTGAAATGTCAATGTTAGCACACTGTTTTATCAATAACCTTTTGATAAATCTACTTTATTCTCAATAACATCTCCATTGTTTAAGAATTGTTTGAAATTCCTAATAAATATTTGAGATGCCTCTTTGAAGTTCTCTTTACCATTTCCTGTAATATGTGCAGTAATGCTCACATTGTCTAAATCATAAAGTGGATTATCTTCTGATAAGGGTTCCTTTTCAAATACATCTAAATAAGCGTGACGGATTTTATTCTCTTTCAATGCGTTTACTATCGTTTCCTCTGATGCAATAGTACCTCTGCCAATATTAATGAATAATGCAGATTCCTTCATCGCATCAAATTGTTTATCCTTTAATAAATAATACGTGGATTCAGTTTCAGGTAAAACATTAACCACAATGTCCGCTTTAGGCAACACTTCATCAAGTTCACTTAAAGGATATACTTCATCAAATCCTTCAACTTCATGCCCAGTCGTATTAATCCCAATAATGTTCATTTCAAATGCGCGTGCAAGTTTTGCGATCTGTTGCGGGATATTACCTGTACCTAATAAAAGTATTGTATCTCCATCTACACGTCTGCCAGTAATTTTCGAATCATAAACTTTATTCTCTTGATTATGTCTAGATACTCGCATTTGTTTATAATCATCAAGAATATAAGCAAACACAAACTGGCTCATTTGTTTTGCATGGATACCTGATGCATTTGTCAGCACAATATCACGTTCAGCAAAATACTCTAATGGTAATGAATTTACACCTGCAGCATACCATGCCACAAATTTTAAATTCGGCATACCTTCAAAGAAAGCTTGATCAGCTTTGCCACTATAACCAATGACAACCTCTGCGTCTTGTTTATCTTGTTCTTTTATTTCATCTACATTTTTATGAAATACAAATTCAACTTCTGGAAAAGTTTCTTCCAATAACTGCTCAGAGTCTTTTAGTCTATTTAATGAAAGAACCTTCACGCACTTCACCCCAACATTTCTTTTAATTGATCCATTTGTTCTTTAACTTTTACTTTTTCAATCACATGTTCTACGACACCATTTTCATCTACAACAAAAGTTGTTCTTACAATGCCCATAGATTCTTTACCAAAACTTTTTTTCAATTGATAAACGCCTGTTGCTTCAGATAATTTATAATCTTCATCCACAAGTAAGTCGAAATTCAAATCATGCTTTGCGATAAAGTTTTGGTGTTTCTTTTTAGAATCTCCACTAATTCCGTAAACTGTAATATCTAAATCATTAAACATTGCCATGTTATCACGGAAGTCGCAAGCTTCAGTTGTGCATCCTGGTGTATTATCTCTTGGATAGAAATAAAGAATTGCCTTTCTGCCTTTGATTGTGTCGTTAGTAATGACTTCTCCATCTTGATTTTCTAATGCAAATTCAGGGAATTTGTCTCCTTTTTTCAACATATGCTCACCTTTTTCTTCTTATAGTTAATTATATGATACGATAGTAAACGGAAATATTAAATTAAAAGAGGTTGATAAATCATGAAATTTACTGAAAGCGAACGTCTTCAGAGTTTGTCTAACGAATATATCCTTGGCGGTGTCAACTCCCCTTCTCGTTCTTATAAAGCAGTTGGCGGCGGTGCTCCGGTAGTAATGAAGGAAGGTAAAGGACAATACTTATACGATGTAGATGGAAATCGTTATATTGATTATCTACAAGCGTATGGTCCGATTATCACAGGACATGCACATCCACATATTACTAAAGCGATTCAAGAACAAGCAGCTAAAGGTGTGTTATATGGTACACCAACTGAATTAGAAATCGAGTTTGCTAAAAAATTACGTGAAGCTATTCCATCATTAGAAAAAATGCGTTTTGTCAACTCTGGTACTGAAGCAGTCATGACAACAATCCGTGTCGCACGTGCGTATACTAATCGCGATAAAATCATTAAATTCGCAGGTTCATATCATGGCCATTCTGATTTAGTACTTGTTGCAGCAGGCAGCGGCCCTTCTCAATTAGGTTCACCAGATTCAGCCGGCGTACCTAAGAGTGTTGCACAAGAAGTCATCACTGTACCATTTAATGATATCGAATCTTACAAAGAAGCAATGAAACATTGGGGCGATCAAATCGCTGCAGTCTTAGTTGAACCAATTATCGGTAACTTCGGAATGGTTGAACCGCTTCCTGGATTCCTTGAAGAAGTCAATGAAATTACACATCAATATGGCGGCTTAGTGATTTATGATGAAGTCATCACAGCTTTCCGCTTCCACTATGGTGCAGCACAAGACTTGCTTAATGTTTATCCGGACTTAACAGCATTCGGTAAAATTGTCGGCGGCGGTTTACCAATCGGCGGTTACGGCGGACGTCAAGATATTATGGAACAAGTTGCGCCTTTAGGTCCCGCATATCAAGCAGGTACTATGGCAGGTAACCCACTTTCAATGAAAGCAGGTATTGCTTTATTAGAAGTATTAGAACAAGAAGGCGTCTATGATAAATTAGATCGTCTTGGTAAAAAATTAGAAGACGGTTTAAATGAACTAATCAAAAAACATGGCATCACAGCAACTATCAATCGTGTCTATGGTTCATTAACACTTTACTTTACAGATGAGAAAGTTACACATTATGACCAAGCAGAGAATTCTGATGGTGATGCTTTTGCTAAATTCTTTAAATTAATGTTGCATCAAGGTATCAACTTAGCACCATCTAAATTCGAAGCATGGTTCTTAACAACAGAACATACAGACGAAGATATTGATGAAACATTACGTGCTGCAGACTATGCCTTCTCTCAAATGAAATAAACTTGAAAAACATACTGATTCAGTGTATAAACTTTAATATACGTTTTTGTTCGGGAAGTTATTCTCGAACTAATGTGCATAAATAGAAAAAAGGAGCACGCTCATTTGAAACTAGGTGCAAGAATATTTAAAACAGGTATTGCGATTGTCCTAGCAATGTTAATTGCATCATTACTGCCAAAAAGTGCAGGGATTCCTACCGTAGCCGGTATTGGTGCAATTGTAGCAATGCAGCCAAGTGTATATCGTTCTTATAAAACGATAAAAGAACAGTTTCAAGGTAACTTAATCGGTGCCATTTTATCTGTATCGATGGTCAGTTTGTTTGGCGATAATATTATTATCATGGGTGCAACAGTAATTGTGTTAATTGCGTTGTTATTCCAAATCAAACTGCAACATGTTGCAACTTTAGCTACTGTTACTGCCCTCATCATCATGGGACAAGGCGGCGAAACAGGTAACTTCTATGCATCAGCCTTTTATCGTTTCGTTTTAGTGATGATTGGTGTTTTCAGTGCTTTTACTGTCAATGTAGCTTTCTTCCCACCTAAATACGAAACTAAACTGTATTATAATTCAATGAATATCGCTTCAGATATTTTCATTTGGATTAAATTAGTTATTAATGATACGACTGAGTTCTACCACGTTAAAGAAGATACGAAGAGTATTAAAGAGCGTTTAAAGAACCTCGAACAATTGTTTAATTACTATAAAGAAGAACGTCCTTTCTTCAGAAAAAACTGGCCAGAACTAAATCGTAAGAAAATCATCTTTAAACAAGTGGTCACAACGACGAAAAGTGCCTATGATGTTTTAAGACGCATGCATCGTTATCAACACGATTTGCATAATATGAGTACTGAACTCAAATTACAAATTAAATTTGAATTAGACGATTTAATGACTTCATATGATCAAATCATGTTAAGTATTGCACAAAAAGCAAGGCACGACTTTGATAACTTCCAAGCACCTGTAGACATTCCGCAAAAAATTGAATTATTGGATGCATTTAGAAATGAAATGCTTCTAAACACTGAAACATCTGAGTATTCAATTTCAAATGTGATGCAGATTATCTCTGCGATTGAAGAATTCAGTTATGATTTAGAACACTTAGACCGTTTAGTTTTAAGTTATTTCAAATATCATACAGATGACTCAAATATTGAAATTGAAGAAGAAGACTTAGACTTATAAAAATAAGAGCAGAAACATACCTCTCAGCTGAGGTGCGTTTCTGCTCTTTCTTTATTATAAATCTTGAATTGTGTAGAGATGGTGGTATGCACCTTGTTTAGCTAATAACTCTTGATGCGTACCCACTTCAATAATTTGTCCATTTTCAACCACAACAATTTTATCTGCATGCGTAATCGTAGACAAACGATGCGCAACGATTAATGTGGTTCTATTTTCGCTTAAATGTGCTAATGCTTCTTGAATAATTGCTTCACTCTCTAGGTCTAAAGCACTTGTCGCTTCATCTAAAATAATAATCGGCGGATTATTTAAGAAGATACGTGCCAGTGAAATACGTTGTTTTTGACCGCCAGATAATTTCACACCACGTTCCCCTACTTCAGTTTCATAACCTTCAGGCAAACTCATAATGAAATCATGTGCATTTGCGAGTTTCGCCGCTTCAATCACTTCTTCATCACTTGCACCTGGTTTACCTAACAAGATATTCTCTCTGATAGTATCTGAGAACAAGATATTATCCTGCTGGACTAAACCAATTTGTTCACGCAAGCTGGATAATAAGAAATCTTTGATGTTATAACCATCGATGGTGATTGTCCCATCTGTGGAATCATAGAAACGCGGAATCAAATTAATCAATGTGGATTTACCGCCACCGGACATTCCGACAAATGCGACGGTTTCTCCATGATTGACATTTAATGAAATATTATCCAATACTTTCGGTGCATGTGGATTATATCTAAATGATACATGCTCTAATGAGATATTGCCTTCTGTAATTTTAATCGGTTTCGCACACGGTTCGTCTTTGACATCATAATCTTCATCTAGTAAATGGAAAACACGGTCCATTGACGCAAAACTTTGTGTCAATGTTGTAAATGAAGATACTAAACGACGTAAAGGTCCAAAGAGTTGTTCTAAGTAGCTGACGAAAGCTGCTAACGTACCCACTGTTATAGAACCTGTAACCGCTAAATAACCGCCGACACCAATAACAATAATCGGACCAATGTCAGTTACAGTATTAATTGCGGCGAATGAATACGCATTCCAACGTGTATGTTTAAAGGCACGATTTAAGAATTTACTATTCTTCTTATCAAAGTTTTGTGCTTCATTTTTTTCAATCGCAAAACTTTTAATGACTGAAATACCTTGAACACGTTCATGCAAGAAACCTTGCACTTCTGCTAAAGCTTGTGATCTTTCACGTGTTAAACTACGTAATCTTCCGAAGAAGTAATAGACCGTTAAAATGTAGAACGGGAATATAACCATCGCTGCCAATGTTAATTTAACATCAAGCACAAACATGATAGACAATGCGATAATAATCGTCACACAGTCTAACCAAATATTCATCAGCCCAGTTAAGATAAAGTCTTTCGTTTGTTCAACGTCATTAATCACACGTGAAATCACTTCGCCTGCTTTATTATTGGCATAAAAGCGTGCGCTGAGGGCTTGTAGATGATCATAAAGCCGCTTACGAATATCATAAAGAATTTTGTTGCTGGTCCACTGTGCAAGATATTGGCGCATATACTCTATTGGTGGACGTACAATTGCAAATATAAAAAAGGCAATCCCGATTGCGATACCCAAGTGGCTCAATTTCGATTGCATGCCCATGCTCGGATTGTTGATAACATCATCAATAACATATTTTATTAATAATGGAATCAACATCGGAATGCCGAATTTAATGATACCAATGATAATGGTAGCTGCTATCCGCCATCTATACGGCTTAACAAACTTTAAATACCTGCGTATCATTGAGGCAATCCTCCCTTTCTATCCTATTTGTATTTATAACGTGAAATAAATCAACGAGGCGAGACATTACCACGTGATGTCCCAACCTCGTATTAAGATTGTTATTCATACCTCAGTTATTATAATTAAAAACACAAGCCGTAATAAAGCATTCTGCTTGATACGCTAACCTTGTCTTAATTTTTTAAATCGTTCTTTCCAAACTTTAATAAAGTCAGGCGCAAATGGGCCTTTCTTTTGTTCAATCCATTGTTGTAAGATATCAACGTTCCTGCGTAAAATCGCATCAATATCTTTTGGATAATTCATTTGCTGCATATGTTGCTGATATTCATCTTCATCCAACAAATGATACTTCCCGTTCGGATAAACTTTGATATCTAAATCATAATCAATATATTTCAATGCTTCCTCATCACACACAAAAGGTGAAGATAAGTTGCAATAATAGTAAACACCGTCTTCTCTGAACATACAGATGACATTAAACCAATATTCCGAGTGGAAGTAAACAATAGCTGGTTCTCTAGTAATCCATGTACGTCCATCGCTTTCGGTTACAAGCGTGTGGTCATTGCCTCCAATCACAACATGGTCTGTCCCTTTCAATATCGTAGTTTCTGACCAGACTCTATGAATGTTGCCATCGTGCTTGTAACTTTGAATTTTAATCCGTTCTCCTTCTTTCGGTATGGACTCTTTTACCATGTTCCACACCTCCTCCTGGCTATTTTTCACATTCCCAATTATAACATAACGCCATTTTAAACTCAGACTAAACTACTTTTTAGTTAAATAGTTCATAACTTTATGCATAGATGCCGGGAAATTATATGCATCGCGATCCTCGAGACGCATCCACAAAAATTGTTCATCTAACGTAATCTCTGACGCATCTATGACATCATCAACTTGATACACTTGAATATCCCATGTTAAATGTGTGAACTGATGTTTTAACGTAAATATCGGTTCATCGCTGATGGAAACATCTTGTTGTAGTAAATCATGCAGCTGTTCTTCACTATGTACCGCTTCATACATTGGAAATTCCCACATGCCATGCAATAATTTTTCCGTGCGCTGTTCAATCAGCACTTCATGATTTTGGTTATAAATGACATAACAGTTCTGCTTAATCGTTTTCTTCTTAATCTTTTTCGGTTTAACTGGCAACGCATCAACTGTACCTTCTTCTAATGCAGCACAATGGCTCTGCACCGGACAAAGTAAACAAAGTGGCGACTTTGGTGTGCAGATTAATGCGCCTAGTTCCATCATGGCTTGATTGAATTGACCTGCGTTAGTTTGCACATAGGGACGTAATTCTTGTTCAAACTTTTTTCGTACGGATTGTTTTGTCGTATCGCTGAAATCATTATTTAAACGAGACCAAACACGAAATACATTACCATCAACAGTTGGTAAAGGTAAATCAAACGCAATACTCATCACTGCTGCTTGCGTATAAGGACCTACCCCTTTTAATCGCGCAAACAAATCCGGATTGCTTGGGACTTGTCCATTATATTTCGTCGCAACTTCTTGAACAGCATGATGAAAATTTCGTGCACGACTATAATAACCCAGTCCTTCCCAATATTTTAGAACTTCATCTTGAGATGCTTCACTTAAATCTTCCACAGTCGGGAAGCGTTCTGTAAAACGATGATAATAATCAATCACCGTTTTGACTTGTGTTTGCTGCAACATGACTTCACTTATCCAGATATAATACGGATTGGTTGTTTCACGCCACGGCATTTCACGTTGATTGGTTTCAAACCAATCTAATAAATCTTTTTTGAAACTTTTTTGATGTTTCATCAAAAAACAGTACTCCTTCTCTCTCGTCAACTCAACCTTTTTTAAAGATGAATTGATTTAGTTATTTGTCAATATGTTTTATACTATATGTAAGAATAATTGAAATGAGTGAACAATTATGGATACAGGTACACACATTGTCATGGGCATCGGGCTTACCGCGCTCGCCATGCATGACCCCACCCTGTCAGATCACTTTGGTGCTGCTGCGACAACATTAATCGCAGGTTCATTGATTCCTGACAGCGACACTGTATTAAAACTAAAAAACAATGCTGCTTATATATCTAATCATAGAGGTATCACACATTCAATACCTTTTACTATATTATGGCCGATACTCATTACTTTACTCATATTTACATTCTTCAGCCATATCAATCCATTGCATATTTGGTTATGGGCACAACTTGCGGTCTTTTTACACGTCTTTGTAGATATTTTCAACTCTTATGGAACCCAAGCTTTACGACCATTCTCAAATAAATGGATTCAATTGAGTGTTATCAATACCTTTGATCCATATATCTTTATTTTATGGTGTTTAGGTATCGTCCTTTGGGCTTTCGGTTTAAACGCCTTTGCAGTTTATATTCCAATTTTCATTGTGTTGGTCATTTATTACATTGTACGTTTTATTTTCCAAGCGACGATTAGAAAACGTGTTTTACGTATGGTCAGCAGCCAAGATGACGCCCACCTTGTCAAAGTCTTTGTCGCACCTACTATGAAGTTTATGGAATGGCGTGTCGCGGTTCAAACACAAACACATGATTATGTTGGACGCAGTTATGGAACAAATGTGGTCTTCGCAGATAAAGTTAAACGACAGCCTTTCCCTGATGAGGCGTTAATGAAAGTATTACGTAATGACCCTAACATCAAAGCATTTTTAAACTTTTCATCTATTTACAGATGGGATACACGTCGTTTAAGTGATAATATTCTTGAAGTCCGCTTCATTGACTTACGTTACTTAAACAAAGATCACTACTCTTTCGTTGCGATTGTCCACCTAAATCAAGCATTAAACATCACGCATTCCTATACAGGTTGGGTCTTCAGCGAACAAAAATTAATGAAAAAGCTATATGCCCATTAATAAAAGAACGAGAACAAAATGTATTTTATACACTTTGTTCTCGTTTTATTTATGCACGCCTTTATTCATAAATCTTGTATATATCATTTATAGCTTACTGCTCAAAATTTGTGTTTTTGACTTTATCTGGTTCAGCTGTATTTTTCAAATGAATCGAACGATGTGTCGTCATTCTGAATTTCTCATACGCAATATGCGGTCTTAAAATATACAGTAATAAACTGGCGATACCCAACCAAACCATAAAGAAGAAATGGTAAGGAATATTTCCTAAGCTATTTATACCGATAATGACAGCTTCTTCAATACCAGAAACAAGATAAAACAATGGATTCAACATTAAAATATGCATCCAAATTGATTTATGTGCAGTTGGAATGAAAAAGATTGGTACGATGATAAACATCAACGCAAACACGATATAAAGCGTTATATCAAAAATTTGATAACGACTAATCATTCTTACTAAACCAAGAACTTGTGACACAATCATCACAAAGATATTCCACATTACCCAATAAAACAATATGGCCCAAAAAGAACTGTCTAAATTCACCGGTTTCACAAGGACAACCATCGCGATAGAAATGAGTAATCCTAGAGAAAAAATCAATGAATAGATGATTGTTTTAAAGGCTGTCGGATAGTCATAATTTTTATATTCATAATAATCCCTGCGATAACGCATTGTGTTGAAATAAAGTGTGACCAGTGTCCACGATAATGTGATGAACCCGATGAAACGGTAATACCACACTGCTTGTGTTTCTTCTGTCGCATTAATGACTTTTAACAACAGCAACATGACGAGTAATAATAATACAGAAGCTGCAAGCGGAATCGCAAGCCATCTCCAATTCCGCTTCAAACTGCCCGTTAAATGTCTAATCATTTGCGGCAAGCTATAATAAAAATTTATCAGTTTATCGATCAAAACGTCTCACCTACAATTCTATATAAATCCATTTATTATCTTTCAAATCAGCGATAAAGTAACCCTTACCAGATTTTGTTACCCAATAATCACCTTTGATATCGAACTTATCGACCAATTTGTCTTTATCAACAATTGGGAAAACAAAGCCTGTTAAATGATCAGTATCATTAAATAGTAAATCTACAGGTTGTTGTGTCACCGGCGCCACAAAACGCTGGTCTTGTTCAGGAACTAAACTTTTAGTTGCTTTTTTATGTGATTGGCCGATATGACTATTATAGAAATCAATATAGTTAATATAGTTAGACTTCATATAATCTTCGAGTGAATCTTTACCATGTCGTTCATACAAGCCTGCTGGATTGAAATGATACAATTTATTTTTGCCTGTTACATATGTTTTGTCATCTATCACAAGACGATATTTATCATCATTTTCACCCGTAATGGTCACAAATGAGTATTTCGGCAATTTTACTTTATTAGAATTGTCCAAACCTTTCACTTCTATTTCCTTATTCGTCACAATGCCATACGTCAATGTTTCATCAAAGACACCTTTTTTCTGTGCTTGTAATTTACTTTGTTCTGTATTTTGAGCGAAGTGTACAATTCCTAAATTGTTGAACAATAATGCCGCTGTAAAGATAAAACCGACCAGCAACAAGACACTCCAACCAATCACGCGCGCAAGGAAAGGCGTAGGTTTTGCGTGTTTATAACGTTCAACACGCTTAAAGTTGTAGGACATTTCAGGAATTCGTGATCGTTTTTTCTTCCAATCCACATCAAACTGCGCTTTTTCCTCGTCAGTTTTTAATGATTGGCGATCGCGCTCATGTTCTCTAAATGTAGGCAGCACACGACTCAATGGTCCTTCTAAACGTAATTGACCATGTGAAACCCATACCGCATAGTTACACACAGCTTGAATCACTTCTAAGTTATCATCAATCGTGATCATCGTCAGTTCATCATCTATGTAATCTTGTGATAAAGCGACAGCTTTATCCATAAATGAATCATCTAGTTCACTGAGTACATGGTTGAAAATAATGATATCTGCTTTAGAAGTACGTGCTAAACTGACAATTAATTGTGCATAGGCACGATCTGTCAGTTCATAAACTGGCTTGTCTTTTTGTTCAAATAAATCAGCATAGCGCAAAATTTGTTCGACTTTGTGTCCAGAAGCTGTATATGTAAAAAGTTCCACCGCATTTTGAACAAAAGCAGCTACCGTTTCTTCATGTAAATGTTTATCTTCAATATCTCCGAAGTATAAACTGCCGTTTCGTCTGATACGCCCTTTATCCGGTTTGACTTCACCCGCTAAAATTCTGCCGATTAATGTTTTAGACGCGCCTGGCTCTCCTATAATGCCTAACGATTCGCCTTGATATAAGTGAAGCGACACATTGTTCAACTCGATATCTTCAGCATCATAACCATATGGGAGATACCATTTTTTTCTATTCTTTTTACGATAATAATGTGTTATATTCAGTAATTTTAATACAATCGAACTCGCCATAATTTCTACATCCTTCTAAAGTTTTAATAATGCGACTGGGATGCCTTCTTCACTTAGTCCGCTATGCAAGATTTTGCCCCATGCAAAGACACCTTTCAAACGATCGACACGCATATAACGTTTCGTACCATCATTTAATTCATAAAGTTTACCGAATTCAATTTTGTCTGTATCTACCAAGTAACTTTCCGCTATGATGACTTTGGTACGGTAGACATCGTACTCGTTTAAAATGCCGTTCATTTCTGCTTTACGCATTTTTTCTTTATATTTTTGTATTTCATTTAAAATTTCACTTTTAGTCATTTCGCTTAAACTTTTCTCAGTCATCGCTAATCCCGCTTTCTCTTAATTTATCTTTAATTGTATCATACTCATAGCCTTTTCTGAGCAGTGCTTCTATTGTTTTCATCACAAGTTGTTGACCGCTATATTTACGTTCATTTTTACGATACACTTTTTCCAATTCCTTTTGCAATAGTGCATCAATTTCATCAGTATCCGGTTCAAAATCTAAAGCCTGCATGGCTTCATTTATCATTTCAAATGAATAACCTTTTTGAAGTAATGATTGTTTGACTTTATCCGTCCGCTTCTTCATTGGCCCTTTCTTCTGATGCATGAGTTTATCAGCCAGCGCAATGATATCATCTAGTGGTTGTTCTTGTTCGTAACGTTCACCATAGTCCTCTATAATATTCTTTTCTATTCCCGCTTTATAGAGTTTTTGTTTATAAATTTCCGGACCTTTATCCGTCGTACGAATCATTGTATTTTTTAAACTTTCCGCATAATCTTGATGATCAATATAGCCTTCTTGATGACAATACGCAATCACTTCGGCTATCGCTGTTTCATTGATTTCATGTTTCTGTAAATGCGTGATGACTTCTTGTTCTGTTCTTTTACGATAGGACAGATATTGAACTGCGTAATGCAGTCCTAAACGATAGTGTTCATACTTTTGAATATGCATCATATCTTCAGCAGTGAGCACATCGCCCTTTTTCAAATTAAAGTGTACGAGAGTATCCATATCGATACCCATTTCAAATGCACCATCTAAGTATAAATTAAAGCGTTCTTTATTTTTCTTTTGTACTTCAATCATTGTAATTTTAGGCATGGTCTCACCTCTTCTCTTAATATCAGTAGTCGTACTTTATTGTAAAACAAATACAAGTACTTTTATAGCATTATCAACTTTTACCTTCAGAGTAATCATGATTGTTCGTCACTAAATAAACAGATATAGAAAAAGGCAATTCAGTTTCAACTACTGATTGCCTAAATGTGCATTAAACACCTAACTGTGCTAATGCAGTTTTATATTGTTGATCATTTATATAGCCTTGTTGTTTCATTTTCTCTAAATTGATTTTGACACGATTGATATAATTCTGCGACATATTATTAACGTCATAGACACTTGGCGCATTAATTTTACTTGCTAAAATTGCACTTTGCAGCACAGAAATCGTTGGCATGTTTTGACTATGTGCCACCGTCGTTGTGCCGAAGTAATGATTTGCAGCACTTTCAATTGTATATTGATTGTCGCCAAAATAAATATTATTTACGTAAAAACTCAATATTTCTTCTTTAGAATATTCTCTTTCCATGCGCGATGCGACCAAAATTTCTTTCACTTTACGCGTAAAACTTTGTTCGTTTCCATAATAATAGTTTTTAACAACTTGTTGGCTGATTGTACTGCCGCCTTGGACCGATTGGTCGCTTAATGTCGTAAATAACGCTCTGAATATCCCTTTAACATCGAATGCGCCATGATCATAGAATCGTTCATCCTCCATGGCTATAAAAGCACCTTTCGTGTATTCTGGCATATCATTGATTGGAACAAATGTAGATTTATTTTCAATTGTTTTTAAGTCCTCGACATTGGCACGTGATGACAATGCATACATCACACCAAAGAAGAGTGCTATCACAATGATGAGTCCAATAAGTAATTTTAAAAATAAGCCTTTGCTTTTTCTTTTTCTTGGCGGTGTACCTACGGGTTGGTAATAAGTATTATAATGGGGTGTATTCTGTGTGGCTCTACTTGTCTCACGTTGAGACCTTGATAGCCTTTCGCTTCTTTTCATACACAGATCTCCTCAATCTTTTTTTAGTATTTCACACATAATTATAATTGAGAACCGTTTGATATGAAATAAGAATTATACGTTTTAACACAAAATCAGTCTTGAGTAGTACACGTTGATACACCCATCTATGTAAAAAAGCCGGAATATCTCTCAGATACTCCGGCTAAGCTGATTAAGCTTATGCTTCATTATTTTTTAAAGTGTCAACAATTGCTTTGTTGAAGTCATCTAAATCATCAGGTGTACGGCTTGTTACAAGATTTTTATCCACTACTACTGATTCATCTTTAACATCAGCACCTGCATTTTCTAAATCTTTACGTACGTTTAAGACTGCTGTTAACGTACGGCCTTTTAAATCATCTGTATCAATTAAAACTTGTGGACCATGGCAAATCGCAAAGATAGGGTCATCTTCTTTGATGAATGCTTTTGCGAATGTACCATATCTGCCTTCTACGTCTCCACGTAAGTGGTCTGGTGAAAATCCGCCAGGAATTAATAAGCCTGCGTAGTCGCTTGGTTGTGCTGAACCGATATCTACATCAACTTTAGCTTTTGTACCATGTTTACCGACTACTTCTTCTCCAGCTTCAGAACCAATAATCACTGTTTTATAGCCAGCTTCTTCAATTGCTTCTTTTGGACTTGTTAATTCAATATCCTCAAAGTCATTACCTAAAATAATTGCTACTGTTTGTGCCATTGATTTATCACCTTTCTATTCTATACAATACATTGTATTTTGAATTGCTTTTGTCTTTGTTTGTACTAATTGTATAGACCAAAAAGCGCTAACTTAAACATAGAAAGTATTAACAATTACTTCTCACGTTGATACAATTTTACTTTCTCTTCTAGTTGATCGAGTAAACCAATCCATTCATCTACGTCTTCAACACTGACTTTATCTGGATCCACATGGTCAATTTCATCTACAAATTCAGATAATCTCGTTTTAATGTTTGTGATTAATTCATTTTCGCTCATTTTCATGATAAGGCTCCTTTATAAAAAATATATTCTTATCTTAACATGCGATTGACAAAATTCACTAGAATATTAATAATATGGAATGAATTACTTTTGTGATTTGAACCTTTCAGTTCACATTACCCGAATTTTATTCAAGAAATACATTGTACAGAAAGAAGGCAAAATAATGATTGGCCAATCTACGAATATTAAAAAGCCGATTACAATAGCAAATGATCCTTGGGAGGCATATAACGACGTTGAGGCAACTGGCGGTTTGCAGTTAAGCAACATTGAATTCACAACTACGAATTTATGTAATATGCGTTGCAGTCACTGTGCTGTTGGTTATACCTTGCAAACAAAAGATCCAGAACCGCTTCCTATGGATTTAATGTTTAAGCGTCTAGATGAAATTCCAAACTTGCGTACTTTATCTATCACAGGCGGCGAACCGATGTTTTCTAAGAAATCGATTCGAAATGTCGTTAAACCACTTTTGAAATACGCTTATGATCGCGGTATTTATACACAAATGAACTCTAATTTAACATTGCCGCAAGATCGTTATTTAGATATTGCTGAATACATAGATGTGATGCACATTTCACACAACTGGGGAACGACAGATGAATTTGCTACAGTTGGATTCGGCGCAATGGAAAAGCAGCCTCCGCTTAAAGCAAAACTCAAACTTTATGAACAAATGATTGAA
This sequence comes from Staphylococcus simulans, assembly GCF_047037175.1. Classification (GTDB taxonomy): domain Bacteria; phylum Bacillota; class Bacilli; order Staphylococcales; family Staphylococcaceae; genus Staphylococcus; species Staphylococcus simulans_C. The sequence goes on from NZ_CP178241.1 coordinate 1,038,111, forward strand.
AATTCCAGAACGTTATCAGAACAAGGCATGTTTGTTTCAGCTGAAACGATGTTGAACCAAAGCACCAAACCTTATTTAGAAAAAATCCATCGTGAAGTAGTTAACGATATGAAATGCAGCCGTCACGAAATCCATCCGATGTACCCTTCTGATTTTGCAAGCCAATTAAATGTATTAAGTTTAAAAGAAATCAAAGAAACAATTCGTCACTTATTAGAAATTCGCGATGAATCTATCTGGATGCTATTCGGTACGCTGCCTATGTATCCTTGTATCCAAGATGAAGATGACGCACAATTATTCAACCAACTGCGCTCAGCGAAGAATGTCAGCTTACGTAATGATCCAGATGGTCGCAGTCGCTTGAATGTCAACGTCTTTACAGGCGATGTAATTGTAACAGACTTTGGTGATGAAACAGGCTCTATTTCTAACATTCAAACTGATCGTCTAACGGATGTTTTTGATAAATGGTTAGCTTCCGACTTAGCACAAAGTCTAAATTGCCATTGCGCACCTGTTCATTGCTTAGGACCCAACTTGCTCGTTAAAAATATGTATTATCCAAATACAGATTTCCGTGAAAAAGAAAAAATGATGCACCGCATCTTTCAACAACAATAATTAAAGTCAAAAAAATGGCATCCCGACACAAAGTACTGTGTGGAGATGCCATTTTTAAATGCTTCATTTATTCAATATGACGTCTTCTTGTTAAGAATTCTAATGTATCCTTACTTTCTTGACGACGTTCTTTTCTACGTTTAACACGCGCAGGTGCAGTACTATGGAACCACTCTTGGATTTCCCCTTCAGGATAAACACCAGGTACTTCTGTCGGTTTGCCGTTTTCATCTAATGCGACAAATGTTAAGAAGCTGAGTGCTGCCATGTGTTTTTTGTCATTAATAATATCTTGCAGAATAATTTGTACACATACTTCCATTGAACTATTCCCTGCATATGAAACCATTGCTTCGTATGAAATAATGTCTCCGTTACGAATAGGTAATAAAAAGTCTACTGAATCCGTAGATGCTGTAACAACAGGTGTACTACTATGTTTCATAGCACAGATTGCCGCAATTTCATCAATGTTCGCCATTAATAAGCCCCCGAACATTGTATGGTGGTGGTTAGTATCTTGCGGATAGACTTGACGATCTTTAACAGTTTTTGAAGCTGACATAGGTTTACTTTCTCTTTGTTCCACGATGAATCTCCTTTATAAATTGATTTTATTTTAATTAATAAGCCCAGTTACCGTCTTTAAACACAATTTCTTCTCCCCCATCTTGCGTGATACCGTAAATTGTTAAATCAGCGCTGCCAATCATGAAATCTTCATGAATAAACGCATCATTTAACCCTTCTTCACTTAATTGTTCACGCGTCATATCTGTGCCGCCAATAATCGTAAATGGATAACCGGCACCTAATGCGATATGACAAGAAGCATTTTCATCTAATAATGTGTTATAAAAGACACGATTGCGATTTGAAATCGGTGAATCGTCTGGAACTAATGCGACTTCCCCTAAATATCTTGAGCCTTCATCGGTATCTAGCAAGTCACGTAATACTTCTTCCCCTTTTTCAGCAGAAAACTCAACGACTTTACCTTCTTTGAATGTAAGTTTAAAGCCATCAATCAATGTGCCGTTGTAACTAAGCGGAAGTTTATTTGTAACATAACCATTGACACGGTTACGATCTGGTGCTGTAAATACTTCTTCAGTCGGTATATTAGCAATGAATTCTTGTCCACTATTTGTGAAACTTGTCGCATCTTGCCATAAATGATTTTTAGGCAAGCCAATTGTTAAATCTGTACCTTCTGAAATATAGTGAAGTGCTGTGTATTGTTTGTTTTGTAAATATGTCGCATGTTCACTAAGATTTTGGATATGTTGATTCCAATTTTCAATCGGATCATTGCCGTCGACACGGACAATATCTAATAATTCATCGATGAATTTTTCATATGCAGCTTCGGCATCTAATTCAGGATAGACACGTTGTGCCCATGCTTTATTTGGATATACGACCACACACCATGGCAAGTCATTATTTTGAATGGCTTCCATATAACCTTTAAATCCTTTTGAATAAGCTTTGCCGAAAGCCGCTTTTTTAGCACTATCTGCATCACTTAATAAATCAGGATCAGAACTGATTAAAGCTAAGTTGGCAGCACCGCGTTTGACATAGTCCATACGTTCTTCAACATCATAAGCTTTTACATCATTTTCTGAGAAGTAGTCTGCAGATTCATGTTCGAACTGTAAACGTCTTAACGTATCATCTGCATATTTTACTCTTACATCAGAAGCACCGCGTTGATATGCTGCTTCAACGATATCATGCGTTAATTCTAATGCATCTACAGATGAACGAATAAATACCGGTTGCCCCTCTTGCACATTCATACCGACATTGACGATAAGTTGCGCATATTGTTTTAGCTTTTCTTGTAATTGAGACATAACTAAGTTCCTCCTTATTCTGACTGCTGTTTGTTCTTAAGATTGTCTTAATTCACCTAATTCAGATGCAATGGCAGTAACTTCACTCGGTGAAAATTTATCCTTAGAAGTAACAAAACTATGAATTTCTTCGATTTTAGCTTCGTCTGCATCTTCAAATTTATCAGGATCAATTAGATTGACATTGACCACGTTTAATTTTTCTCTGATTTCAATAATCATATCTTTATTCTTTTCTGACATTTAAATCACCTCTTTATGGTTATATATTATCAAATTCAACAATTCCTGAAAACTTTTGATAATTTCCTCTTTAGAAGTTGCTTGAAAACCGATAAGATTATATTATATGGGTTATTTCATCTGAGTTCGGGTAAATATTATCTATGGAACGTTAGGTATTCTTTCTATCTATGTTCAATCATACGCTTTATTTACCTGACTGAAAAATGTTTTGGAGGTAAAATATGACTACAGTTGCATTTGTCTGTTTAGGCAATATTTGTCGTTCTCCAATGGCTGAAGCAATCATGAAGCAACGTCTGAAAGACCGTGGTATCAAAGGTATAGAAGTATATTCACGCGGCACAGGCAGTTGGAATTTAGGCCAAACACCTCACGAAGGAACACAACGCATTTTAAATACTCACAATATACCTTTCGACGGTATGATTAGTGAACTATTTGAACCTACAGATGACTTTGACTACATCATTGCGATGGATCAAAGTAATGTAGATAATATTAAGCGTATTAATCCTGAGTTGAAGGGCCAATTATTCAAATTATTGGAATTCAGCGATATGGAAGAACAAGATGTACCTGATCCTTACTACACAAATAATTTTGAGGGTGTTTTCGATATGGTACAATCATCATGTGATAATTTAATTGATTACATTCTTAAAGACACAAATTCTAAAGAGGAGTAGATATATTATGAATAACAAATTAGTACCAGGCATTTTATTAGGCGCATTAGTTGGCGGCGCAATTACATTAGCTGACAAAAACACACGTAACGCTTTACAAAGCAGCATCCAAAACTTAAAAGAAGGTAAACGTTCAGATAGAGGACCTTCTAAATTCAGTGTTATCAAAGAAGAAGTGCTTTACTGGAAAGATGCGATTGAAGAAATCCGTCGCAACAACCCAGAATTAGAACGTGCTTTAAAAAATGCGAAAAATACGTTACAAGAACGTAAACAAAACGACAAGCACTTAAACTAATTGAAGGTTTTAAGTATCTTAAGATGAGTTGACTATAGGGATAAACTTAAGTGACATTCATTTAAGTTCTATCCCCCTTTTTTCAACTTATTGGCCCATTTAATTATAGTAATAAAGGAGTTCATGTAATGTCTCATTCTCATGAAAATGACAAAAATAGCAAAAAAGAAGGAATCCTTCAAAAAGTAAAAGAAAAGTCTGAAGGAATCACACACGAAGGACACAACAACTACGTATCGCCACAAGAATTTAAGTCAAAATCACCTAAGAAACCGAATCAGACTTTCTTTGTAGCCAGAAACAACAAGCCGGCTAAATATACGAAAGATTCTAATTTCTTTTCATTTTTAATTTACCGAATTGGTAAAGACGATGCGGCAGGTTTAGCAGCACAGCTTTCATATTACTTTATGTTATCACTATTCCCTATGTTGCTGTTCTTGCTTTCATTATTGCCATTATTCCAAATTGACAGAAATAAAATCGTCGGCATGATCGCCAAAAATGCGCCTGCTTCTACAGCAGATTTACTAACAGGCATCATAGAAGATATTATGAAAAATGCCAGCGGCAGTATTTTATCTGTTGGCTTGATTTTAGCACTATGGTCTGCCTCTAATGGTATGACTGCATTAATGAATGCATTTAACGTCGCATATGATGTTGAAGATGGCAGAAACCCAATTGTATTAAAATTAATCAGTGTGTTATTCACTGTCATTATGGGTGTCGTCTTCATTGTCGCTTTAATCTTACCCGTATTCGGTCAACAAATCGGTCATTTACTATTTGGTCCGCTCGGACTAGATAGCCAAGTCAAATGGGTATTTAGTATTTTACGATTCTTATTACCATTTATCGTGATTTTCATTTTATTCACGACACTCTATGCCCTAGCACCAAATATCAAAATTAAATTCAAATCAGTATTACCAGGTGCACTCTTCGCATCAGTAGTATGGATTCTTGGTACTGCAGCGTTTGGTTTTTATGTTTCAAACTTCGCAAACTATTCTAAAACATACGGCAGTATCGGTGGTATCATCGTATTAATGTTATGGTTATATATCACTGGTTTCATCATCATTGTAGGTGCAGAAATCAACGCAATCATTAACCAACGCAGAACATTAAAACATGAAGATTCTCTAGAGGAACGTGAATTCGAAATTTCTGACATGCAAAATCCTCACGCTGACAGAGATTAGAACTTACTTAAAGAGCAATCAACTTTGTCTTAATTCAAAGTTGATTTTGCTCTTTTTCTTTTATTTTGTTAAATTCATGTTATTATGTGATTTATTTAGGGTATGGTAATATTTGGTTAGTGACATTTTTGTGAACTAATTTTATGAAGTCAATTCATCTTGATATAACAAAACAACTAAATTCAGGATACAGGAAGTGTAAATGAGATGACATTATTAGACAGTATTTTATCTTACAATAAAGAATTTGTGGAAAACAAAGATTACGAAAACTATTCCACAAGTAAAAAACCAAACAAAAAAGCAGTATTATTCACTTGTATGGATACACGTTTACAAGACTTAGGCACAAAAGCTTTAGGTTTTAATAACGGCGATTTAAAAGTAGTTAAAAATGCAGGTGCGATTATTACGCATCCTTATGGTTCAACAATTAAAAGTTTATTAGTTGGTATTTATGCTTTAGGTGCTGAAGAAATTATTATTATGGCACATAAAGACTGCGGTATGGGCAGCTTAGATGTTGATACGGTTAAAGAAGCTATGAAAGAACGCGGTGTAACAGATGAAACCTTTGATATTATCAAACACTCTGGCGTTGATGTTGATAACTTCTTAGAAGGATTTGAGAACGCGAGTGACAATGTTAAACATAATATCGATATGCTTTATCATCACCCATTATTTGATAAAAAGGTACCTATTCATGGACTTGTAATTGATCCGCATACAGGTGAATTAGAATTAATTCAAGATGGTTATGAACTCGCAGAACAAAATAAGTAGTACATAACATCCATTTGAAACAGCAAAAAGGCAAGATTGAAAACATTTATTTTCAATCTTGCCTTTTCTATTTATTGAATTAAATCATGTTGGAAAGCATAAATTACAGCTTGCGTTCTATCTTGAACTTCAAGTTTGCTTAAAATATTACTCACATGCGTCTTAACTGTTTTAATCGTAATATGTGACGCACTGGCGATTTCTTGATTAGAATATCCTTTTGCGATAAGCAATAGAATTTCCATTTCTCTATCCGTTAATAATTCATATAACTCAGCACGTTGATTCATGCGATTACGCATTTTAACGAGTACTTCCGCTTCAAACACCGCTTCATTTCGATACGTTTTACGTATTGCTTCTGCGATATCACTCGCACTCGTTGTTTTTAAGATATAACTATCTACCCCAGCGTCTAAAGCACGATACACTTCATTATCTTCAATATAGCTTGTCAGCATCAGTACTTTAATCTGAGGTAAATCTTTTTTGATTTGCATGGTCGCTTCTACGCCATCCATATCCTCCATTAATAAATCCATCAAGATTAAATCAGGTTGCAATTCATGCGCTTTTTCAATTGCTTCTTTACCTGATTTGCCTTCCCCGACGACTTCGATATCAGGTTGTGTAGATAAATAACTTGAGATGCCGATACGAACCATTTCGTGGTCGTCGACAAACAATACTTTAATCGCCATCTTTATCCTCCTTATTCAATGGAGCCTTCACTTCTATTCTTGTCCCTGCACCTGGCAAAGATACAATATGCAGTGTTGCTCCAATTTCTAATGCTCGCTCTCGCATATTCTTCAATCCATAGCTTTTCTCCATTTTTTCATCTACATCAAAGCCTTTACCATCATCTTGAATACGCAATAACAGATAATCATCTTTATTATATAAATCAATAGTTAATTTTGTGCCTTCTGCATGTCGCAAAGTATTTGAAATACCTTCTTGCGTAATACGGAATAAATGATCCTCAATCCCTTTTGGCACTTCAAAATCCTCAATTTCATATACCACTTTCATCGGCACTTTCTTTTGTAAATCCACAACAAGGTCTTTAATCCCTTCACCTAATGAACGGTCTTTTAACCCAAGTGGTCTTAAATGCAGTAAGAGTGCACGCATTTCTAATTGTGAATCTTGAACCATTTTTTCTAGTGTCGGAATCTGCTGATCAAGCGGCGGTTCGAGGGGTGATTCCTTAATCGCCGATAACATCATACTGGCCGCAAATAATTGTTGGCTGACTGAGTCATGCAGTTCCCTTGCTAAACGTTGGCGTTCATCTTCAATTATTTTCTTAACTTTAACATCATTTAAATTATAAGTTTCATTGGTCAAATCTTGTGTCTTAATACGTAAACGATGTAATTCTTGGTTTAAAGGAACGAGTGTATGATAAATATCCAATGTTTCTTGATAAAGTTCGATGTTTTGGTCATTAATACCGACAACTTCACCTTCAATGGAATGTTCAATTTGTGTCTTAATCCAATCATTTTGTTCGTTCACTTTATAAGCTAACACAGAACCGACAATAATACTCATCAAAATGACTATAATATTTAAAAACAAGAAAACAGGAATGCCGAAAATTTGCGTGTAAAACATTCCCTGGAAATAGATAATATTAACAAATACTTTGTCTATAAAAAAGAAAACCGCTAAAATACTATAGTTCAATATCAGCATTGAACCGATGGCTCTGATATAGTGGTTCATCGATAAACCACCTCAACATCACCAATAAATGTTGAAGTATAAATATTGATATTATAATTTTCTTCTTTCGTTTCTTCTGTCATTTGAATATGGTTATTCTCAATCTTCACCGTATTATGATTCACGGTCGCATTGCCGTAAAATGCGGCTGCATGCAGATTGATGTTGTAATTCATCGGCACAATAATTTGAATTTTACCAATGAAATGTCTAATCACAATCGTGTTATTTTCTTTGATATTTGCTGCCTTCGTTAAATCAATATGGACATCGCCGATACCGTGTTGAATTTGCAAGTCTTCCCATTTATAAACATAAACAGGTGTTCTTTGGTTACCGAACCATTTTTGTTTAATAAATTGTGGAGACGTGACTTCTTCGTCAGAAGCAATAATCTTCATCGGTTTAAATTTAAAGACGATATAACGAATAATAATCAGCACTAAGAAAATAAACAGAATAATAATCGTATATTTGTTAGAGAGCAATGTAAAGGCAATCATCAATACCCCAATCCAAAAGGCTAGAAGCCCTCTGACTTTGTGGAAATAAAGATAACCGATATACATTAAGATAATCCCTAATAATAATACGAGGATAAAGCCGATTTTCTCAAAAAAGATATAGTAAAAATTGGCTATAATCATTAATGCTGTAAAGATAATCAACATCTCGGTCGAGATATATTTATTGGTCATGTTTCGCCACCTTTTCTATGCAACTAAACTCATTTGTGCAATCATATCACATTCTCTTTCAAGTGTAATTCGTGTTTTATTTTGCTCAGATAAATCTGCTTCAATTCTTGCACAATCTGACTCTGCTTCATTTAAGTCATGCATCAACGCAGATAACTCTGCATTATTAATGTTTTCCATGCGTTGTACATTACTGATTTGATATTGATCCATCAAATCGATGTATTTATTTTCTACTTCAGCTGTCAATTGTTCAATATATGCAACGATGTTTTGTCTTTTACGGTTTAAATATGTGATGTATTGTTTAGTTGAATATAACTTTCTGTTTAAATGCACTTGGCAGTTCGTAATACTGTATTTAACTGTATTATGATAAAGTTTGTCTAAATAAATTGCTATGATATTCATGGAATCACCTCATTTATGATTAATTCCATTATAAAATAATTCCAGAGGCCTCACGATAGGCTCTGGAACCATTTTACTTTCATACTTTAGTCCTAATCCCTCTTATACCCAGGAACTATTTATCTGAATCGTCGATTTTAGTTGTTAATAATGGGCCATCTTTCGTCACAATAACAGTATGTTCGATTTGTGCAACATAGCTTTTATCACTTGTTTCAAATGCCCATTCATTTTTACCTTCAGTTACAAACGTCGCATTAGATGAAATGAAAGGTTCTACCGCGATAACAGTCCCTTCTTTTAACAACGTTTTATCTTTAGGGTCATAATAGTTTAAAACATAATTAGGTGCTTCATGTAATGAGCTGCCTACCCCATGGCCAGTTAAGTTGCGAATAACTTTCAAGTCATTTTTACGTGCAGTCGCATGTACTGCTTTACCGATTTGGCTTAATTTGCTGCCTGGTTTGATTTTTTTCATCGCGTTATCAAATGCTTCTTCAGCTACTTCGCAAACTTTTTGTTTCATTGGGTCACTTGGTTCACCCACTACAAATGAAATACCTGTATCTGCATAGTAACCATTTTTCAATGCTGAAACGTCAATATTGACTAAATCCCCTTCGCGAATTTTACGTTTACTTGGAATACCATGTGCTACTTCTTCATTAACACTGATACAAGTTTGACCAGGGAAGTTTTCATCATGGATAGGTGCAGATAATGCGCCATGTTCCTCAAATAAATCTTTAGCAATATTATCTAATTCTTTAGTTGTCACACCTGGTTTTGTTGCTTCTTGCATTGTGTCTCTGACTAATGCGCAAATATATCCGATTTCTTTTAAACCATTTAATTCTTCTTCTGTTTTTACAATCATGTGAGATCCCTTTCCTTATTCAATAATTATTAATGCAGCGCATATGCGCTCTACATGTCTCATTATGATACCAAATTATCATAATTAACACTCATTCTTTCTTATTATAGCAAAAAATGTTTGTTATACTAAATTTGTAAGAAGCAGTTCATAACTTTATAACTGCAAATGGAACTATGTTGCAACGATGTTGCCGACATCAAGTGAGGTAAATTTTTTTATGACACAAGACAAATGGTATCGCAAAATTATAGGCGCAAGAACAATTAAAACTGGCCTTGCCACCTTTTTGACAGCCTTCTTTTGTATGGCACTCAATCTTAACCCGATTTATGCCACTTTAACCGCCATTGTCACCATTGAACCAACTGCCAAAGCATCACTCAAAAAAGGCTATAAACGTTTGCCTGCTACTGTCATTGGTGCACTCTTAGCGGTACTTTTTACGTATATCTTCAGTGATAAATCAGCGCTCGCATATGCGATGAGTGCGACCTGTACGATTTTTATTTGTGCTAAATTAAAGTTGCACGATGGGATTACAGTCGCTACTTTAACCGCAATGGCGATGATACCTGGTATTGGAGACCATTATTTCTTCAATTTCTTCTCGCGCTTATTAACTGCTGTGATTGGATTGGTAACAGCTGGATTAGTAAACTTAATTGTGCTGCCACCTAAATATTACCATCAAGTTGCGCAAAATGCGCAAACGGTTGAGAAAGATATGTATCATCTCTATAGCCAACGCTTAAAAGAAATAGTAAATGAAAAATTCAATTCACCTAAAACCAATCAAAAACTAGAAAAATTACTCTCAGCCATCTTGCGCGTAGATACATTAATTCGCTATCAAAAAGATGAGCTAGAATATCATAAAGATCAAGAAGACTGGATGAAACTGAAAGCACTCTCTAATCGTGCGCATACAGACCGCCTGTTTATCACACATTTATCTAATATTGTATATCTGCCTAAAAACACAAAGTTTCACTTTACCAAAGCTGAACAGACAGCTATTTTAAATATCGCAGAAAGCATCGATGAAATTATTGAGACTGGCGGATTTGAACGTGTGGATGAAGATGCTGAAATATTAAAACGCAGTGTTATTCGTTTAGATGAATTTGAAAAACAACAAGTCAAAAGCCATATCATTTACGAGATACTCATGACGTACCGCATTTTAGATGAACGTTATGCTTAACAGAAAAGGTCATTTTTTGAAAACCAATTCAAAAAATGACCTTTTTATTGATGTGCTTGTTTTCTAACTATGCACCTTATTATTTATTTTCAAAGCGATCGACAATGGCTTGTTTAGCCGCTTCTTCTTCTGTATTATCCAATTGACGCGGTTCAAATGGAATGCCTTTACGTACACAAGCTTGTTCTAACAAGTAATCTGTAATCTCGTGGTTCTTAGGCAAAATCGGTCCATGGAGATAAGTACCTAATAAGTTTTTGTAATGAATGCCTTCTTTACCATCTTCCTCGTTATTACCAAATCCATGTGTCACTTTGCCTAAGGTATCAAAATTATGATACGTTCTGCCGCCATGATTTTCAAAGCCGACAATCGTGCCAAACGTGTCGCTTTCAATGACAATGTCACCCGTCAAACGTTCTTTTTTAGATTGCGTGTAAAAATCTAAGATACCTAAACCTTCAAGTTCAGTACCATCTGGCGTAATATATTTGTTGCCTAAGAATTGATAACCGCCGCAAATCGTTAAACCAGGCATACCCGCTTCAATCGCAGCTTTCAATTTACTTTTGATTTTGCTTAATTCTTTAGTCGCAAGTGCTTGTTCACGGTCACTGCCGCCACCGATAAAGAAGATATCGCAATCATCAAATGTTACACCTTCTGTTTCATTGACTTCTACAACATTCAATTTAATATTGCGCCATTTTGCACGTTGTTTTAAAGCGATGATATTACCGATATCGCTATATAAGTTTAATTTATCTGTCATAAAATGATATAACGTTAATTCATTCATCTTTGTTCCCTCATTTCAAACGAACGGTTTAATTGCTCTAACATCGGCGCAAGTGATGTATAGTTTGGAATCGCAACAGTCTTACTTGGATAATCCATTGTTTTAGCTGTTGCTTTATAAATATCACGTTCTACGATAACTGGTACGTTAACTTCTGCAAGTTTTAATCGTAATTGTAATTCTTCCGCTCGGTTACCTGTTACAACAATAGCTTCGATATCTTGCTCACTTAATTTTTCAAAGTCTGCATCATAAATCCATGAAATATCTCGGCCATCTGCCGCATTGTCATTTAAACTGATGACATAAACTTTTTTCCCTTCAAGTTGTTCACCCATAGAAAGACTGGCATTCATACCTGCTGGGTTCTTAGCTAAGTTAATCATCGCTTCTTTCGCACCAGATTTGAAATACTGCATACGTCCGTTATCAGATGTATAAGTTTCAAAACCTTTACGGATAGATTCATCATTTAAACCTAATTCACGTAATACACTATACGCCGCAATCGCGTTATAAGCATTGAAATCTCCCGCAATTTTCATATCAAACGTTGTATCGCCAATCGTTAAATGAATAAAAGGTGATACCGTAAATTTTGAAACTTCATATTTCGGTTGTTCACGCTTAAAGCCACATTCACAATGATAATGACCGATTTGGTTATAGTGAATATAATCATACACTAATAAGCGACCACAGTTCGGGCAATATTTACTTTCATTCATTGTACTTTGCTCAAACTCATGGACATGTGCTTTCATCCCATAATATACATTAGATTCACTCGCAATTTTCAATCGGCTGACAAATGGGTCATCAGCGTTCAATAAAAGTTTAATTCCTTTATGACTGATGGCATCTGCGATGTTGTTCACCATAATATCAATTTCTCCAAAACGATCCATTTGATCACGGAAGAAGTTTGTGAAGACCATCATTGTCGGCGTCATTTCTTTGAGCACTCTAGGAATAGAACCTTCATCAATTTCAATAATCGCAATTTTAGTATCTGGTTTAGATTGAACGATGAATGCAGAAGTAATCCCTGCAGCCATATTCGCACCTTCATTATTATGGATGATTTGTATATTGTTGGCCTTTAATGTATGGCCGATTAAATTCGAAGTTGTTGTTTTACCATTCGTACCACTAATAAATACAACATCATCGACTTGTTCTGCTAAATTTCTTAATATGTTTTTATCAATTCTTCTGGCTACTTGACCTGGCAGATCTGTACCGCGTTTACCTGCAGCTCTGCTGGCTTTACGCGCTAATTTGGCTAAGTTGATCGCCGTCCATTGTCTCATTCGCTTCACTCCTCTAAATATCAACCTGAATAATTATAACATGTCTCAGACTTTAATTAAAAATAAACTATATCTCGTTATTAAAGCAAACACTTGACTCACGTGCACCAATCCATTAAGATTTTACTACTTATTCAAAACACTAAGAAAGGTCGTATAACTTTTGAACACAAGCAATTCATTTGTTGCGTTGGACTTTGAAACCGCAAACGGTAAGCGAACAAGTATTTGTTCTGTCGGCATGGTTAAAGTGGTTGAAAATGAAATCGTTGAAACGTTCTATACATTGGTAAATCCTAAAGATTACTTTTCACAACAAAATATTAATGTCCACGGGATTAAACCTGAAGACGTTGAAACCGCACCTGACTTCAACTTTGTCTTGCCTTATATGATGCAATTTATTGATAATTTACCAGTTGTTGCGCATAATGCGGCATTCGATATGACCGCCATGCATGCCAGCATTCAGGCCTTAGGTTTACAAACGCCAAATATGACATATTTCTGTTCTTTACAATTAGCACGTAGAACAATTAATAATCAACGCTATGGATTAAAATATATGATGGACTATTATCATCTTGATTTTCATGGCCACCATGATGCATTAAATGATGCGAAAGCCTGTGCCATGATTACATTCAGATTGTTGAAGCACTATAATAGTTTATCGGATATGTTAGCAGTTTATGGCAAAAATTTAATAGATAAAGGATAACCGATTGAACTAAAACAACCTATTCAATCGGTTATTGCTTTATATGAAATCATATATCGACATATTTTGATATTCCGTTTTCTCTAGATTTCCGACTGTCACACCAATCAGTCGTATCGGTACTTCAGGATCTTTCAGCTCATTATAAAGTGCATAAGCAATGTTATATATATCTATCTCATTTCGAATCGGATCTCTTAAACTACGTTGTTTAGATAATGTTTCAAATTGATAGGTTTTAATTTTAACAGTTACTGTTTTGCCAGACTTTTGTATACGGTTTAAACGTTCTGCAGTCTTCTCACTTAACTCTCTCACTTTCAATAAAATTTCATCATCATCATTTACATCAGTCGAAAATGTTCTTTCCGTTCCCACAGATTTTCGTATACGATGCGCCTTCACTATATTGGTACCGCGACCTCTGGCCTTTTCATATAAACCGTGACCCCTTTTGCCAAAAATCCGTACCAATTCACGTTCATCTTTATCATATAAATCTTTACCGTTATAGATATCATGTTCATGCATAATTGCTTTAGTTGCTTTGCCGACTCCGGGGAAACCACCAATATCTAAGTTCATGAGGATGTCATGAACGTTTTGGTAATTAATAATCATCATGCCGTTTGGTTTATTCATACCACTTGCGAGTTTGGCGAGGAATTTGTTGTAGGAGATACCGGCGGAAGCAGTTAATCCTGTCTTCTCCCAAATATCATTTCGAATATATTGCGCGATTGTTGAGGCTGGCAAATCAGGACGAACAAGATGTGTAATATCCAAATAGGCTTCATCTAGTGATAAAGGTTCTACCACTTCTGTATAACTCTTAAAGATATCCATAATTTCTTTAGAGGTTGCTTTGTAAGCTTCAAAGCGCGGCTGAATATAATAACCATTGGGACAGAGTTTATGGGCTTGAGCCATCGGCATTGCTGAATGGACGCCATATTTTCTAGCCTCATAAGATGCTGTCGACACCACACCACGTCCACTGGCCTTTCCTCCGACAATAACAGGCTTCCCCCTCAATTTAGGATTATCTCTCACTTCTACTTGCGCATAGAAATAATCCATATCAATATGCACGATTCGTCGTTCATCCATTTTCCTCACCTCGCTTTGTATGTATGTTTTACTCTATTATAAAGCATCTTGTCTAGGTTTTCGGTAGTGCTGTTTCAGACAGATTTAACTCTATTTTTTAACAAGCAAAACGAGGCATCTTATTAAAGGCACCTCGTTCTCTTTAATTTATATTTTTTGTTTATGTTCTTTCAAACAATGCCACTGTCTCAATATGTGTTGTTTGCGGGAACATATCGACAGGTGTGATTTCTTTTAAGTCATAGTTTTGGGCAAGAATTTGGGCATCGCGTTGTTGTGTTGCTGGGTTACAAGAAATGTAGACAATACGTTTAGGATTGAGTTCTAGTAATGTATTTAAAAATGTTTCATCACAACCCTTACGTGGTGGATCGACCATCACAACATCTGGCTGAATACCTTGTTGTTTCCAGTCGAGAATCACAGATTCAGCTTTACCGCAAACGAAAGTTGTATTGTCATAACCATTTAATTGCGCATTTTTCTTCGCATCTTCAATCGCCGCAGGTACGACTTCAACACCATAGACATGTTTCGCTTTATCTGCCATATATAGTCCAATCGTACCGATACCGCAATATGTATCAAGTACGACTTCTTCGCCTGTTAATTGTGCATAATTCATCGCTTGATCATATAGCTTAATCGTTTGTGATGAATTGATTTGATAGAATGATTGATCGCTGATTTCAAATTCAACTGTATCCAACGCATCGATAATTTCATCTTTACCATACAGTGTTTTAGAAGTTTTACCCATAATCACATTAGAATGCGTTTCATTGATATTTTGAATGACACTCTTAATATTCGGCATCGCATTAACCAATTTTTCAATGATGGGTTTTGCTTGTTTGAATTTCTTACCATTCGTCACAAAAATAATCATGACTTCACGTGAAAAATGACCTACACGAATAATCACATGACGTAATAAACCGCTTTTTTGTTTTTCATCATAAATAGAAACGTTATAGTCATTGAGTAATGCACGGATTGAACGCATTAATTGATTTTGTATACTGTCTTGAATAATACATTCATCCATATCAATAATATCGTGACTGCGTTGGCGATAGAAGCCCATCATCGGTTCACTTTCTTTGTTTAAACCAACAGGTATTTGAGATTTATTACGATAGTTCCATGGATTCATCATGCCAATTGTGTCATTGATAACTGTGTCTTCAAATTTGCCTTTACGATGGAATAAATTTACCACTTGATTACGTTTCATTGTTAATTGTGCGTTGTAATCCAAATGTTGAAGTTGACACCCCCCGCATTTGTCATAGTAAACACATGGAGGCATCACACGTTCAGCACTTTCTTTATGAATCTCTAAGAGTTTACCAATCGCAAAGTTCTTGTTTACCTTGATTAATTTGTATTTGATTTCCTCACTAGGCAGGGCATTGGGCACAAATACGGGATAACGCTCAATTTTCACGACACCGTGTCCTTCATGTGTTAAATCTATAACCTCACTTGTAAAGATTTGATTTTTCTTTAATGTTTCCACGCTTTAACCTCCATAGAAAAAAGGTCAGGCTTGTGATTAAGTCCTAACCTTTCTTCAGCTTACTTCTCTAATCTTGTTCAATTAATTCTTTATTATCGACATTGGCTGGTGTATAAACTTCAATATGCTGCTTTAAATTTAAGAAATTGGCTGGCAATTGTCCGCCATATTCACCATCTACGTTTAAAGGCATTTGTTCAAAAGATGATACATTGACAGATTTTGCTATTTCATATGTGACTTTTGGATGTTTAATATGTTCCCCTCTTGAAGCTAAAGTCATAATATGACCTAATTCTGCCAAATTCGCTTTTTCTACGATAATCAATGTGAAATAACCATCATCTAATTTCGCATCTGGCACTAATTTTTCAAAACCTGCCATAGAATTTGTCAGTCCAAGTAAGAATAACAAAATTTCACCTTGGAAGACTTTTTGATCATATTCAATGCGAACATCCACATTTTTCATTTGCGGCAACATTTCCATCCCTTTGATGTAATACGCAAAGGGTCCAACAAATGTTTTTAATTTACTTGAAGTTTCATAAGAGACTTCAGTAATACGTCCGCCAGCAGCTAGATTAATAAAGTAACGGCTATTCATCTTGCCGATATCAACTTTAACCGTATGTCCTTTAATAATCACATCAACCGCACTTAAAATATCAGTCGGCAAGTGCAAGGCACGACCAAAATCATTGACCGTTCCCATTGGGATGACACCGATTTTTGGACGATTCGGATGTTCTGCGATACCATTAATGACTTCGTTTAATGTACCGTCACCACCAGCAACGATGAGCATTTCATATTCTTCATGCAGTGCACGTTTTGCTTCTATCGTCGCATCTCCTGCTTTTTGTGTAGCATATGCGCTTGTTTCAAATCCTGCTTGTTCCATTTTAATCAAGACTTCTGGAAGCATTTTTTTAAACAATTCCTTGCCTGAAGTCGGATTATAAATAATTCTAGCTCGTTTTCTCATAAATAATCCCTCATCATTTTTACTCATTTTCAATTTTAAATGATTTCCGCTTCAGTTGAAAGTATTAATGGTTGAAATCAATGAAATTCGTTTCTATAGGCTTCCCTCACGCTTTTCTGCACATATAAAAATGCAGTGAATACACGATCTGTACTCACTGCAAATTCATCTCAAAAATTAGCGTTTATCTAATTCTTGTTGTAATAATTTATTAACGATTTGTGGGTTCGCTTGACCTTTAGACGCTTTCATAATTTGACCGACTAAGAAGCCTTTCGCACGACCTTTACCGTTTTTGAAGTCTTCAACAGATTGCGGGTTATTATCTAATGCTTCAGTTACGAAGTTTAATAATACTGACTCATCTGAGATTTGAACCAAACCTTTATCTTCCATGATTTGTTTCGCATCTCCACCGTTTTCAGCTAATTCTGGGAAGACTTTTTTCGCGATTTTACTGCTCATTGTGCCGTCTTCAATTAACTTAATCATACCCGCTAAGTTTTCTGGTGTTAATTTCGTATCTTGAAGTTCAACTTGGTTTTTGTTCAAGTACTCGTTAACGCCGCCCATTAACCAGTTAGAAGTTAATTTAACGTCTGCACCTTGTTCAACCGCTTCTTCGAAGAAATCAGACATTTCTTTAGTCAATGTTAAAACATGCGCATCATACGCAGGTAATCCGAATTCTTCTACATATTTTTTCTTACGTACGTCTGGTAATTCTGGGATTGTTTGACGTACACGTTCTTTCCAAGCTTCGTCAACGTATAAAGGTACGATGTCTGGCTCTGGGAAGTAACGATAATCATCTGAACCTTCTTTGACACGCATTAAGATAGTTTTACCCGTTGATTCATCAAAACGACGTGTTTCTTGAAGTACTTCACCGCCATTTAATAATTCTTCTTCTTGGCGTTTTTCTTCATATTCTAAACCTTTACGTACATAGTTGAATGAGTTCAAGTTTTTCAATTCAGCTTTCGTACCGAATTCTTCTTGACCATATGGACGTAATGAAATGTTGGCATCACAACGTAATGAACCTTCTTCCATTTTACCGTCAGATACGCCAGTATATTGGATAATTGAGCGTAATTTTTCAAGGTAAGCATATGCTTCTTGAGGTGAACGGATATCTGGTTCAGATACGATTTCGATTAACGGCGTACCTTGACGGTTTAAGTCTACTAATGAATAACCGTCTTTATGTGTTGATTTACCCGCATCTTCTTCCATGTGAAGACGTGTAATACCAATACGTTTTGTTTCGCCGTCTACTTCGATATCAATGTAACCATGTTCCCCGATAGGTTGGTCAAATTGTGAAATCTGGTAAGCTTTCGGGTTATCTGGATAGAAATAGTTTTTACGATCGAATTTAGATTCAGTCGCAATTTCCATGTTTAAAGCCATTGCAGCACGCATTGCCCAGTCAACGGCACGTTCATTAACAACTGGAAGCACACCAGGGTATGCTAAGTCGATCACATTCGTATTTGTGTTTGGTTCTGCTCCGAAATGTGCTGGTGATGGAGAGAACATTTTAGAATCTGTTTTCAGTTCAACGTGGACCTCTAGTCCAATGACTGTTTCAAAATGCATCATTAACACTCCTTATAAATTTTGATATGCATCATGTAAGTTGTATTGTTGTTCGAATTGATGTGCGACACGGTAAAGTGTTTTCTCATCAAATGGTTTGCCGATAAACTGTAATCCGATCGGTCTGTTATTAGTTTGTCCGCAAGGTATTGAAATACCTGGTAAGCCGGCAAGGTTAACTGGAGTAGTTAATAAGTCGTTTGCATACATTGTCAACGGATCATTGATTTCTTCACCTAAGTTGAAGGCAGCAGTTGGTGTTGTAGGACCAACGACTACGTCATAGTTTTCGAATACTTTGTCGAAGTCTTGACGAATCAACGTTCTGACTTTTTGTGATTTTTTGTAGTATGCATCGTAATAACCTGAACTTAATGCGAAAGTACCAAGTAAAATACGACGTTTTACTTCTTTACCGAAGCCTTCACTACGTGAGAATTTATATAGTTCTTCTAATGTTTTTGCTTCTTTTGAATGATAACCATAACGAATACCATCGAAACGAGATAAGTTAGAAGATGCTTCAGATGATGCGATAACATAGTAAGATGGAATACCATAACCAGTGTTTGGTAATGATACTTCTTCTACAATCGCACCTTCACCTTCTAAAATTTCAACAGCGTTACGTACAGCTGCTTTTACTTCATCAGATACACCTTCACCTAAGTATTCTTTAGGTAAAGCAATTTTCATACCTTTGATATCTTTACCGATATCTGAAGTAAAGTCATTATCTTCAACTGGTGCACTTGTAGAATCATGTTTATCTACACCTACAATTGTTTCTAAAACAATTGCGTTATCTTTAACAGTACGTGTTAAAGGTCCGATTTGGTCTAATGATGATGCGAACGCAACTAAACCAAAACGAGATACACGGCCATATGTCGGTTTCATACCAACAATACCGCAATATGCTGCTGGTTGACGAATTGATCCGCCAGTATCTGAACCTAATGAGAACGGTACTAAACCAGCTGCAACTGCTGCTGCTGAACCGCCTGATGATCCGCCAGGAACAGCTTTATGATCGAATGGGTTAACTGTTTTCTTGAAGTAAGAAGTTTCAGTTGAACCACCCATTGCAAATTCGTCCATGTTTAATTTACCGATTAAAACTGCATTTTCATCATGTAATTTTTTCATAACTGTTGATTCATAAATCGGTACAAAGCCTTCTAACATTTTACTTGCACATGTTGTTTCAAGACCTTCAGTGATAATGTTATCTTTGATACCCATTGGGATACCGAAGAGTTTACCTTCCATTTGGTCTTTCGCTTGCAATTCATCCAGCTCTTCAGCTTTCTTCATTGCATTCTCTTTATCTAAAGCTAAGAATGATTTAATTGTCGGATCTGTTTCTTCAATTGCATCATAAATATCTTTTACAACTTCAGAAGGTTTAATTTCTTTGTTCTTAATCATTTCGCTTAACTTTTCAACTGATTCATAACGAATAGACATTACGCATCCTCCCCGTTGATAACTGATGGTACTTTGAATTGACCATCTTCTGTTTCTTTTGCATTTTTGAGCGCAAGCTCTTGAGGAATGCCTTTAACTGCTTTATCCTCTCTTAATACATTTTGTAAATCTAATACGTGATACGTTGGTTCTACATCGCTTGTATCAGCTGTATCGATTTGTTGGGCAAAGTTTAGGATTGTTTCTAATGTGTCTTGCATTTCTGTTGTTTCCTCTGGTGAAATATGAAGTCTAGACAAATTTGCAATATGTTCAACTTCTTCACGTGATACTCTAGCCATTAATGAACTGCCTCCTTATTAATACTTCATCATAAAATTGTATCAAAAAAACTGTCAAAAATCTAAATTTTTTAGTCCAAAATACCTATATATCAGGTAATGACTCCCCTTTAACTTAATCATTCTGAACTTCAATTGCAAATCATTCCCTTTAAATTAATGAATAGTTTAATGTATTGTGTAGCTTTATTCATTTACCGTTATAAAAATACTACTGATACACTTTAAAGCATTGAAACCCCTTACAACCTAAAACCCACTAAAAATCCCACTGTTATGCGATTTTTTATTTAAGAATGTTATAAAATAAGTATTCCCTTTTTTCAGAATTGTTGTATAATAATGCGTATACATTGAACCATCAATGAGAAAAAGGGGGAAACCACGATGTTTATTATAGGTACTTCAGTGAGTAACCAAATCGATGCTGACTGGCAGACGTACATCATGATTGGTGTATACTTTTTAATTCTAGTCATCATTGGTATCTACGGTTACAAACAGTCAACGGGAAATTTAAGCGAATACATGTTGGGAGGCCGAAACATCGGCCCGTACATTACAGCGCTGTCAGCCGGAGCTTCTGATATGAGCGGCTGGATGATTATGGGATTGCCTGGTTCTGTCTATGAGACAGGATTATCAGCAATTTGGATTACTATCGGTTTAACACTGGGAGCATATTTAAATTACTTTATTGTTGCACCAAGATTACGTGTTTACACAGAAATTGCAGGCAATGCGATTACCTTGCCAGACTTTTTCAAAAACAGATTAGACGATCATTCCAATATCATTAAGATTATTTCTGGTCTGATTATTGTTGTTTTCTTTACGTTATATACACATTCCGGATTTGTATCTGGAGGTAAATTATTTGAAACCGCATTCGGATTGAACTATCGATACGGCTTGATTATGGTAGCTGTTATCGTTATTTTTTACACTTTTTTAGGCGGTTACTTAGCTGTCTCAATCACTGACTTCTTTCAAGGTGTCATTATGTTGGTTGCGATGGTTATGGTTCCAATCGTCGCTTTATTAAAATTGAATGGTTGGGATACCTTCAACCAAATCGCAGATATGAAACCTACGAACTTGGACTTGTTCAGAGGGACAACTGTATTAGGGATTATTTCACTCTTCTCATGGGGCTTAGGTTATTTTGGACAACCTCACATTATCGTACGTTTTATGTCTATCAAATCATTTAAGTTATTACCTATCGCACGTCGTGTCGGCATCTTATGGATGGCTGTTGGACTCGCGGGTGCATGTTTAGTCGGTTTAACTGGTATCGCATTTGTGCCTGATTATCACATCACAATTCATGATCCAGAAACATTATTTATTATTATGAGTCAGATTTTATTCCATCCATTAGTTGGTGGCTTTCTACTCGCAGCTATTCTAGCAGCAATTATGAGCACGATTTCATCACAATTGTTAGTAACATCAAGTTCATTAACTGAAGACTTCTACAAACTCATCCGCGGTAAAAAAGCCAATGCTGAAAAGCATGAGAAAGAGTTCGTATTAGTCGGTCGTTTAAGTGTTATGGCTGTGGCAATTGTCGCTATTTGGATTGCATGGTCTCCTAACGACACAATTTTGAACTTAGTCGGTAACGCTTGGGCAGGATTTGGGGCATCATTTAGTCCACTTGTCTTGTTCTCACTATACTGGAAAGGTTTAACAAGAGCCGGTGCAGTGAGCGGTATGATTGCCGGTGCAGTTACAGTCATTATTTGGATTGTCTTTATTAAACCAATGGCTGATATTTCAGAGTTCTTCGGCATGTATGAAATTATTCCAGGCTTTATTATGAGTGTCATTGTCACATACCTTGTCAGCAAATTTACGAAAAAACCAAGTATACGTACCGTTAATGAATTAGATGAAGTTAAACACATTTTGCATAGTTAAAAATCATCATATTAAGCATAAACTAAGGGCAGGAACTTTTGTTCCTGCCCTCTTTATGTTTTATTGATGTCCTTTATCTTTTATAGATATGAACATTTTGTTTTTTATCATCTTTACCTTTTGTGATTAAAGCACGTGCTTGATTGCCGTCTTTAATGTGAATTTCATAAGCATCAATGTTGCTGAAGTATTTATCAGATTGTTGTGCAATAAACTGAGTAATACCTGTTAATTCTGCTTTGCCATAATAATCAATCGGTACTTCAACCGTTAGATTTTTAGGGCTCTTGCCATCAAATTTTGCTTTACCTACTGCTTGTGTAAAGTTAGGGAAATATGACTGTAAATTATCATTGAATTGTTTGAAGTTATTGTTTAAGTTCTCATTTAAATCTGCTGCTTCTGATGAAGGTAATAACACTGATTTTTCATTGATTTCACTCCAACTGTTGATACGTGTTTGACCATCATCTGCAGTTGCGCCGGCCACAAATTCTCCAGGAATAATATCATTTTCTCCAGATTGAATATAAATCGCAAAGTGAATTGGCACATCTTTCAACGCTTTATTTTCACGTAAACGCGACAGCATTTCATCGGCCATTTTCTTACCTTCTTTTTCAACTTTCGCATGATCTAATTTCTTACTGAAGGTTGGACCGTCTTTTTCTTTTTGGTAATAATATTCACCGTTCATCGCAAGGCCTATTGTCATGCCTTTCAGCTTTTTACCTTTCGTATCACTATTCCCGTAGAAATCTTGTTCTAGGATATTAGAAAGATAAGCCGGTGAATGTTCTGCGATTTTCTCTTCATCTTTTTCACCATGACGTGATGGATTTAAACCAAGATTTTCATTCGCATTTTTTTCTTCTTTTTCGTCTTTATCCATTTTTTCGATTTCAGACTTTGTATATTTAGGTCCAAGGTAAGCATTGATTGTCTTTTTATCTAGGAACTGACCATCTTGATATAAGTATTCATCAGTTGGAAAGACTTTCTTACTTTGTTCTAATAAACCATCTTCAAAATCATCACCGTTATAGCCGTTCGCCATTGTTTGCTGCAACATGCCTCTCGCTTGGCTTTCTTTAAACGGTAAAATTGTTCGATAGTTATCACCTTGAACATTTTTATCAGTCGCAATATGCTTAACCGTACTCGAATCTGATTTCGCTTCTTGTTCTTTTGTTGATTTTTGTTGCTCATCCTTATTGCCACACGCCGTGAGAATCAATAAGAGAGAGATGAGTAATACACTTGTTTTCTTCATGCCCTATCTCCTCTATTGTTTATTGGTCAACTTCATTTTGTTTTTGGATAAAGTCTGCTTCAGACCAAATTTCTGTGCCTAGTTTTTCTGCTTTCGTTAATTTAGAACCCGCATCTTCACCTGCAATGACTAAATCAGTATTCTTAGTCACACTGCTCGTTGTTTTCGCACCATGTGCTTCTAACCACTTCGATGCTTCTGTGCGTGTCATATTTTGCAGTTTACCAGTCAATACAACTGTTAGCCCATTAAATTCTGAATCAGATTCTATCTCTGAAGTTCTGATACCCTTATACTTCATATTAACATTTTTTGCGCGAAGTTTATCAATTAATGCAATGATATCTTCATTATTTAAGTAAGTCATTAATGAAGTCGCAAGTTTATCACCAATATCGTGAATTTCTAGTAACTCATCTTCTGTTACTTCAAATAAACGGTCCATATTTTCAAAGCGTTCTGCAATCACTTGACTAGCTTTAACACCTAAGTGTCTAATACCTAAACCAAATAATAAATGCTCAAACGAATTAGCTTTAGATGCCTCAATCGCTTTGAGTAAATTATCTGCTTTCTTCTCACCCATACGTTCTAACGGTAATAAGTCATCTTTTGTCAGATAATATAAATCTGCCACATCTTTAATAATTTCATTTTCATACAACTGCATGATTAATTTCGTACCTAAACCATCAATATTCATTGCTTGGCGTGACACAAAGTGAATCATGCCTTCAACCAGCTGTGCAGGACATTTCGGGTTAATACAACGTAACGCAACTTCACCATCTAAGCGCACTAATTCATGACCGCAACTTGGACAGTGTGTCGGCATGTGATACGTTTCTGTCCCTTCAGGTCTGCGGTCAGGTAAACTGCGTACCACTTCAGGAATTATGTCGCCTGCTTTTTTAATCACAACACTATCCCCGATACGAATATCTTTCTCATGAATTAAATCTTCATTATGCAAGGAAGCGCGAGAAACGGTTGTTCCTGCGACACGAACGGGATCCAATACTGCTGTTGGTGTTACAACCCCAGTACGTCCAACACTTAATTCAATATCCGTTAAAGTCGTCACAACTTCTTCTGCTGGGAATTTATAAGCAATCGCCCATCTTGGAGATTTTTGTGTATAACCTAACTCATCTTGAGCTTCTAGGTCATTGACTTTAATCACAATGCCGTCGATATCATAAGATAAGTCTTGGCGCTTTTCTGTCCAATATTGAATGTAGTCCAGCACGCCTTCTATATCAGTGACACGCTTTCTATTCTGATTGGTTTTAAAGCCTAATTCATCCAGTTCATCTAACGCTTCACTTTGTGACGTCGCATGGAAGTTTGTAAAATCATTGACACTATATAAGAAGATACTTAAACGACGTTTCGCTGCTAATTTAGAATCTAATTGGCGTAAAGAGCCAGCAGCTGCGTTACGGGGGTTCGCAAAGGCTTGTTCACCCGCTTCTTCCTTCTCTTGATTTAAACGTTCAAACGATGATTTCGGCATAAATGCTTCACCACGTACTTCAAACGTCAATGGCTTTTTGATTTTTAACGGAATTGCACGAATGGTACGCAAGTTCTCAGTAATATCTTCACCGATTGTTCCATCACCACGTGTTAATCCTTGCACAAATCTGCCATCTTCATATTTTAAAGAGACCGCTAAACCATCTATTTTCAACTCACACATATATTCAACTTTGCCCGCATTTTCACGTACACGTGCATCAAAACGACGCAAGTCTTCTTCACTGAACGCATTGGCTAAACTTAACATAGGTGTATCATGGCGTACTTTGTTAAACGTCGCTTGTGCTTCACCGCCAACGCGTACGGTTGGAGAATCTTCTGTTTTAAATTCAGGATGTTCTTCTTCAATATGAATCAATTCATGCAGTAACTTATCGTATTCACTATCTGGTACAGATGGATTATCCATCACATAGTACTCATGATTATATTGATTCAATAAGCGATGCAGCGTTTCAACTCTATTAGCTAAATCATTCATCCCTTAGTCCTCCTTCTTAGTAATCGGCGCAAAGTTCGCAAGTAAACGTTTGGGTCCTTGAGATTTGAAGATAATATCCAATTCCACTGTGCCATTTTTCTCGTTCACGTTGCTGACCATACCTTCACCCCATGCTTTATGGACCACTTTGTCACCAACATGCCAAGTCCCTGAAGCCACTTCAGAACGTTTCGTCGTACGTCTGCTTGGACCACGTTTCGTTGGTTGTTGACTGCTTGACGCACCCGCATAACGACTTTCTGTTCTTGTCGGTTTATTCAATAAGTCCTCAGGAATCTCTCTTAAGAATCTTGAAGGTGCGTTAGATTGTGTTTTACCGAATAACGTTCTGCTAGATGCGTGTGTTAAATACAATTCTTCTTCAGCACGTGTAATCGCCACATAACAAATTCTGCGTTCTTCTTCCATTTCATGATCATCATCACTTAAGATTGAACGAATATGCGGGAAGATAGATTCTTCCATTCCCATAATAAAGACAACTGGGAACTCTAAACCTTTCGCAGAGTGCATTGTCATCAATGTCACACCATTTTCAATGTCCGCTTCATCAATATCCGCAACTAATGATAAATCGGTTAAGAAGTTAATTAAAGACTGTTCTTCAAGTGGTGTATTTTTCTCATAATCCATAGGCACTGACATAAATTCTTCAATGTTCTCTAAACGACTGCGCGCTTCTAACGTTTGGTCACGTTCCAACATTTCTTTATACCCGGATTTATTTAAAACTTCTTCTACAATTTCACTGACTTCTAAGAACTCTTGTTCTTGGATTAAATTAGAGATCAATGTATAGAAATCAATCACTTGTTTCGTTACCTTTTTCGTTAATCCGATAAAGTCTGCTTCTGCTAAGGCATCAAACATACTCAAATCATTTTGTCTTGCATAAGCTTGGATTTTTTCGACAGATGAAGGACCGACACCGCGTTTGGGTACATTAATAATACGTTGTAAGCTGATATCATCATTGCTGTTTGCGATTAAACGTAAATAACTTAATAAGTCTTTAATTTCTTTACGGTCATAGAACTTGTGACCGCCGACCATCGTATATGGGATATTCGACTTCATAAATGTTTCCTCAAGCACACGAGATTGCGCATTAGTACGATATAAAATCGCCATATCATTGTATGATTTATGATTTTCACGTTGTTGACGCATAATTTCTTTAACAACGTATTGCGCCTCATCACTTTCACTTTGTGCTTGATAATAGTTGATTTTTTTACCTTCTTGGTTCGCAGTCCATAACCCTTTAGGTTTACGCTCTGTATTGTTTTTAATGACTTCATTGGCCGCATTTAAAATAACTTTCGTTGAACGGTAGTTCTGTTCAAGGAAGATTGTTCTCGCATTCGGATAATCTTCTTCAAATGACAAGATATTTTGAATATCAGCCCCGCGCCAACCATAAATGGATTGGTCAGAGTCCCCTACAACACATAGATTTTTAAATTTATCAGCCAATAATTTTACTAATGTATATTGGGCTCTGTTAGTATCTTGATACTCATCGACATGAATATACTGGAATTTATTTTGATAGTATTCTAAAACATCTGGTACACGTTTAAAGAGATTAATTGTTGTCATGATTAAATCATCGAAATCTAATGCTTCATTTCGTGATAACTGGCGTTGATAACCGGCATACACACGTGCCACCATGTCAGACATAAAATCAGTCGCTTCTGTTTCAGCATCTTCAACGGTCTTTAATTCATTTTTCATATTACTGATTGCAGATAAGAACATACGCGGATCATAACGCTTACTATCAATGTTTTCTGTTTTCAATACATCTTTAATCACTGATTTTTGGTCTGTCGGATCTAAGATTGTAAAGTTGCGTTCAATACCGATGCGGTCTGCATCTCTTCTTAAAATACGTACACACATTGAGTGGAACGTTGACATCCAAATGACTTGCGCTTCTTCTCCCACTAACTTTTCAACACGCTCTTTCATTTCTCGCGCTGCTTTATTCGTAAAGGTAATCGCTAAGACGTTATATGGAGAAACGCCTTTTTCATCTAATAAATACGCGATACGATGCGTTAGAACACGCGTTTTCCCTGAGCCTGCTCCGGCCATAATCAACAGTGGTCCTTCTGTAGTACGTACTGCTTCGCTTTGTTCAGTATTCATATGATCTAATAACGCATTCATCTTAAGATAACTCCTTTATTTTAACTGTTTTCAATGCTTGTTTGATATCGGTATAGACTAAATTGCCGACAACAATCGTATCTGCTTCTTTGGCAGCTGCTTGTGCGTCACTTAACGAGCTGATACCGCCGCCATAAAATACATGTGCTTGTTCAACATTTTGTTTTGCGGTACGGACCATTTCCATGTCTCCGAATGTGCCGCTATATTCTATGTACATAATCGGAAATTGATAAACTTTGTCCGTCATTAAGGCATAAGCTTCAATATCTGATGGTTCTAAATCTGTTTTTGCTTTTGTTTTTACCGCCGCTTTTGAATCTGGATTTAAAATGATATACCCTTGGAACTTGATTTCATCAAAATCCATCATATGGCCATATTCTTTCAATGCTTCAAGCAATAAGCCGTTTTGGTATTGGACATCCGGGCTGTTTAAGACCATCGGAACAAAGTAGAAGTCAAATCCAGGCATAATACTTTCTAAGTTGGAAATTTCAAGGACGAGTGGAAGCGGATAACGACGGACACGACTCATTAATTGAATCACATTATCTTCAGTCACATTATCAGTTCCGCCAATTACAATCGCATCTGTATCAGACATACAGATTTTATCTAAATCTTCATCATTAATTGTCTTTGCAGGATCTAATTTAAATACATGTTGCCACTTTTTTATGTCGTACATTTTACCGTTTCCCTTCTTTTAAACATACATTTGATTATATCATTTTTGCCCCTTAGATTCTAAATGGATATATTCAAACAAAGAAAAACAGAACCTCTCACATCTTCTGATGTGCAGGTTCTGTTTGAACTAGTCATTTGTTTCAATATTCATACGATCTAATACGACGGTATAAGCGTCGTTACCCCATTGTAAGGAGCGTTTTACTCTAGAAATTGTAGCTGTAGAAGCACCTGTTTCTTTTTCAATCGTCGCGTACGTATAACCTTGCTTAATCATCTTCGCAACTTGAAGTCTTTGTGATAACGATTGAATTTCATTTACAGTACATAAGTCATCGAAAAACTGATAACACTCTTCTCTATTTTCAAGCGTTAGAATCGCATCAAACAACTCATCTAATGCTTTACCGCGTAACTTCTCAATTTGCATATCCAACAACTCCTGTTCTTTGTGTTCATCTTTATCCTATTTTAACGTATTAATACATTAAAGTGTAGTCAGACCCATAAGAAATTGTAAGATAAATCAAATTAAGCGAATAGATTACTCAGCTAAGCCGGCACGTTCGAAAATAGTGTCCACTTGATTTAAGTGATGTTTAGGATCGAAGGCTTTATCTAAGTCTTCTTTTGATAATACATCTGTAATTTGTGAATCTTGTTCAAGTAATTCTCTGAAAGGTGTTTTAGTTTCCCAAGATTCCATTGCTTTTGGTTGAACTAAGTCATAAGCTTGTTCACGAACCATACCTTTATTAATTAAAGATAATAACACACGTTGTGAATAAATTAAACCAAATGTTTTGTTGATGTTTGCCATCATATTATCTTCAAAGACAGTTAAACGGTCAATGATATTTGTGAAACGATTTAACGCATAGTCTAATGCGATAGTTACATCTGGTAACATAATACGTTCTGCTGATGAATGTGAAATATCACGTTCATGCCATAACGGAACGTTTTCGTATGCTGTTGTAATGTAACCACGGATAACACGTGAGATACCTGTAATGTTTTCAGAACCGATTGGATTACGTTTATGCGGCATTGCTGAAGAACCTTTTTGGCCTTTTGCGAAAGCTTCTTCTACTTCTCGTGTTTCTGTTTTTTGTAAGCCACGTACTTCAACTGCAAATTTCTCCATAGAAGTTGCGATTAATGCTAATGTAGCGATGTAATATGCATGACGGTCACGTTGTAATGTTTGTGTTGAAACCGGTGCAAAACCAAGGCCTAAATGTTTTGTAACATAAGCTTCGATTTCAGGCGGAATGTTTGCGAATGTTCCTACTGCACCACTCATTTTTCCTACTTCGATTTCTTTACGAACTTCTTTAAAACGTTTTAAGTTACGTACCATTTCTTGGTACCATAATGCCATTTTCACACCGAAAGTTGTCGGTTCTGCATGAACACCATGCGTACGGCCCATCATTAATGTGTATTTATATTTTTTCGCTTTTGCAGCTAATACTTCGATAAAACGTTCAATGTCTTTTTCCAAAATTTCGTTTGCTTGTTTAATTTGGTAGCTTAACGCTGTATCTACAACGTCTGTTGAAGTTAAACCATAGTGGACCCACTTACGTTCTTCTCCTAATGTTTCAGAAACTTGACGTGTAAATGCTACGACATCATGACGTGTTTCTAATTCAATTTCTTTTGCACGATCTACATCAACACGTGCATTTTCACGGATTTTTTTAACGTCTTCTTTCGGGATAAAACCTAATTCACTCCAAGCTTCACATGCAAGGATTTCAACCTCTAACCATGCTTCATAACGATTTTGGTCTGTCCAGATTTGTGACATTTCTTCACGAGAATAACGTTCAATCATTTCATAAACTCCTATCTAAGGTTTGATTTTAAATTGTTGACGCTCATAGAATATGTACGTTCATCGAAATATTCTGTGAAACGTTCGACTTTTTACTCTTATACTCTCTATTTTAACAGAATATTTTTCAAATGTATAAGACTTTCCAAACTTTTTACAGAAAAGCCCAATTCGTACTTCATTTCAAAATACAAATTGGGCTTTCTGCACTTTTATTTAATTTTCTTACCGACAAATTGAATATGTTGGCGTTCTACTTCTATACTGCCGTCTTTGTTTTCACGATAAACAGGTTTCTCAAAACGTTTGACCGGCATATAGCCTGCCTCACGCATACGTGCTAAACACTCTTGAATGGTTTCATTTTCTGCTACTTCAAATTTCATCTGTATCATACGCTTTCAATCGTTTACTTCTAATTCCTTTAACCCAGAAGCCGCCGTGTAATGTTCGTGCTTCATAGGCAATGACGAATGCTTTCTCATCAAGTTGTTTGATGGTATCCATCAACTTAAGTTCAAAGCGTCTTGGTGTCAGAATTTGCATAACTAAACGTTCACCGTCACGACCATAAGCTGGGAAGTGTGTAACACCGTAACCTAAGTTTCTAAGCTGTGCAGGCAAATCTAATTCGTAGTTTGCTGTTGTTACATTGACTACGGAATAACCTAAGGCAAGTTTCTCTTCTATTTTCATGCCGACAATAATACCGACAGAGAAACCAAAAGCATAAGCAACTATGTTTTGGAATTTGTCTAAGTTAGCCATTACCAGACCTAACCCGATAATATAAATCAACACTTCAATAAAACTCACAGCTGCCGCAACATAACGGTAACCTTTCAAGGTAAGAATCGTACGGACTGTCAGACATGTGACATAAGCAACGTTGATGACAAAGATTGCGAGCAGCATCAGCCATGGATTTGCTGAAATTACTGACAAAATAAATTACCTCTTTTCAAATTGAAATCTAGCCTATTTTATCAGTCGACTGATAATTTGTCACTCTTTTTCTGTCTGTGATTCTGATTTCGGCCAAGTATAACGCGTATAGGCTAACTCACGCTTATGCGCATTTCTTAAGTAGTGTCCTTCAATAACTTTTTGGTCGTGTTCAGATACGGGCTTTCCTTCTAAATAATCATCTATCGCTTCGTACGTGACACCTAAAGCATCTTCATCTGGAAGTTGTGGTTTATCGTCTTCTAAATCAGCAGTCGGCACTTTTTCATAAAGTGCTTTCGGCGCATTTAAATAAGCTAATAATTGACGGCCTTGTCGCTTATTTAAACCGAATAATGGCGCAATATCTGCAGCACCATCACCATATTTAGTGAAGAAGCCTGTGATATTTTCAGCCGAGTGATCCGTACCGATAACAATACCGCTTTGGTTCGCCGCAATCGCAAATTGGACTTTCATACGTTCACGCGCTTTTTCATTACCGCGTTGGAAATCTGTTAATTCAAAACCTGCTTCTTTTAAAGCTTGCACACTTTGATCAACTGCAGGTTTAATATTAACAGTCACTGTTTCATCTGGTTGGATGAACTTTAACGCTTCTTCAACTTCATCAGCATCTTTTTGTACACCATAAGGCAACTTGACTGCGATAAAGCGTACATTTCTGCCTTCTTCACGCAATTGTTCAACTGCGATTTGGCATAAACGGCCCGCTAAGGTTGAATCTTGACCGCCTGAAATACCTAACACTAAAGATTGGATAAAGCCATGACTTTGGACATAATGCTTAATAAAATGCACAATGTCATGGACTTCTTGTTCACTATCAATCGCCGTTTTCACTTTCATTTCTTTAACTACGATATCCTGTAATTCACTACTCATGTCGTTCCTCCATCTCTTTAACATCTTCCGCGACTTCAAAGATTTTTTGTTGCTTGTTATCCCAACATGCTTTACTTAAATCAACAGGGTATTCTTGAGGATTCAAGAAACGTTTATTTTCTTCCCATAGATGTTCTAAATTGGTTTGTAAAAATGCTTGTGCTGTTTTTTCATGCGGTAATTCATATACTAATTTACCTTCTGTATAGATGTCTTTATGCAAATCAATCGCATCGAATGATTTTACTTTTTTACTCTTATACGTGTGCACAGGGTGGAACAATTTCAATGGTTGTTCTGCATAAGGGTCTTCATGCGCAAGTGTGATATAATCCCCTTCTGCTTTACCTGTCGCTTTGTTGATAATGCGGTACACATTCTTTTTACCTGGTGTCGTTACTTTTTCTGCATTATTTGATAATTTAATACGGTCTTGATAATTGCCGTTTTCATCTTCCACCGCAACCAATTTGTATACCGCACCTAATGCAGGTTGATCATAACCTGTAATCAATTTCGTACCAACGCCCCAAGAGTCGACTTTCGCACCTTGTGCTTTCAAACTCATAATGGTTTCTTCGTCTAAATCATTAGATGCGATAATCTTCGCATCTGTAAATCCTGCTTCATCTAACATTTTACGTGCTTCTTTAGATAGATAAGCAATATCGCCAGAATCTAAACGAATACCGATAAAGTTGATTTTATCTCCTAATTCTTGTGCAACTTTAATCGCAGTTGGCACACCGGATTTTAATGTATGGAATGTGTCTACTAAAAAGACACAGTCTTTATGACGTTCTGCATATTTTTTAAATGCGACATATTCATCGCCATAAGTTTGTACGAATGCATGTGCATGTGTACCAGAAACTGGAATACCGAATAATTTACCAGCTCTGACGTTACTTGTAGAATCAAAACCGCCAATAATCGCCGCTCTTGCTCCCCACAATGCTGCATCTTGCTCTTGCGCACGTCTCGTTCCAAATTCCATTAATAAGTCATTCGGCGCAACTTGTTTAATTCTGCTGGCTTTCGTCGCAATCAATGTATGGAAGTTAACAATATTCAGTAAAATTGTTTCAATCAATTGCGCTTGAATTAATGGTGCCTCTACCCTTACTAAAGGCTCATTATTAAAACATACTTCGCCTTCTTCCATCGCGCGAATATTTCCAGTAAAACGTAAGTCTTTCAAATAATCTAAAAAGTCATCTTGATAACCGATAGATTTTAAATATGTTAAATCCGTTTCTGTAAAATGGAAGTTTTCGATAAATTGAATGATTCTGCGTAATCCATTAAATACAGCATAACCGCTGTCGAATGGCATCTTGCGGAAATATAAATCAAAGACTGCCTTTCTTTCATGAACATTATCATACCAATAACTTTCAGCCATATTAATTTGGTATAAGTCATTATGAAGCATTAAGCTGTCATCTTTAAATTGATACATAACTTTCTCCCCAATCAACCTTTTTGTTTAGTTTATCACATTCTAATAGGCTTTTATACAATCCCCCACTCGCCTGATATGTTTCTTCTCACAATTGTAAGGAAATTGAATATAAACCAATTAAATTTGTAAACACTTTTTTCTTAATGTAAGAATATTGTCAGATTTAGATAAATTTCCGAATTTTGTATGACATCTTTACTAGGGCTTTTCCCTTATAACTTCTATAATAATAATGAGGTGAAGAAAATGTTAATAGAGAAAGCGACTGAATTTATTCACACAATGTATCGAGAGTTGAATTATGACGAAACAACCATTCAAGACAGATTAGAAGCAATTGAAAAGGAAATTAACGAAACTGGGACGTATCACCATACGACTGAAGAATTGACTTATGGTGCACGCATGGCCTGGCGTAACTCCAATCGCTGTATCGGACGATTATTTTGGGAAACGTTAATTGTTCAAGATGCACGTGACGTCAAAGACAATGACGGATTTATTGAAACCATTCACAAACATTTAGATGAGGCAACAAACGATGGGAAAATTCAATCTTATATTACCATTTACGCTCAAGAAGAAGACCATCCGCCAATCATCTACAATAACCAATTAATTCGTTATGCAGGTTATGAAAATGCGGGGGATCCAGCTGAAAAAGAAGTGACGCAAATGGCACAACATTTAGGATGGCAAGGTGCAGGGACTGATTTCGATGTGTTACCGTTGATTTATAAACTTCCAGGGGAACGCTTCCCGCGCATGCATGATTTACCAGAAGAACTTGTATTGGAAGTACCAATTGAACACCGTCATTATCCTAAATTAGCTGAACTCGGTTTAAAATGGTATGCGGTACCGATTATTTCTAGTATGGATTTAAAAATCGGCGGCATTACGTATCCAACCGTACCATTCAATGGCTGGTACATGGTCAATGAAATTGCGGTACGTAACTTTACAGACACTTACCGCTATAACTTAATAGAAAAAGTTGCAGAAGCGTTTGAATTTGATACACTTAAAAATACTTCATTCAATAAAGATCGTATTATGGTGGAACTAAACGATGCAGTCTATCATTCATTTAAAAATGCAGGTGCATCTATTGTGGATCATTTAACAGCCGCTAAACAATTCGAACACTTTGAATGCAATGAAGCAAAAGCCAATCGTGAAGTTACTGGAAAATGGTCTTGGTTAGTCCCATCACTTTCACCGACACTGGTTTCAAACTATCATCATGGATATAAAAATGTGATGAAAGACCCTAATTTCTTTTATAAGAAATCAGAAGAAACATCAGCGTGCCCTTTCCATTAACTGTGCGTGACATCAAAGGGGAAATGCAAAAATGAATTTATATTACTTAGGTCCGAAGGGTACATTTTCATATCTTGCTTCTAAAAAATATCTTTCAGAAGCAGAAGCAGCTTATCATCCAAAATCTAATTTGTATGAAGTCGTTCAGGCTGTTCAAAATGACTCTGACAGCATCGGTATTGTGCCGATTGAAAACTCAATTGAAGGTACCATCAATATCATCGCAGATGGTCTGACACATCAAAATATTTATGCTATCGGAGAAATCCATTTAAATATTCAATTCGGCTTATATGCATTAGCTGGTACACATATTGAACAAATTGATACCGTTTATTCTATTGCCCCAGCAATCAGTCAAACCAATCAATTTATTCAACGTCACAACTTCCATATCGGTTATTCAGAAAGTACGGTTCAAAGCTTAGATTATATCGATGCGCACACTGGTGCGATTGCGCCGCTCGGCATCAATGAAGATACACGCATAGAAGCAATCGAACAAAACATCGAAGATTTTCCACATAATGTGACCCGCTTCTTAATCATCGGCAATCACTTAACCATCTCTGAAGATGCGACAGACACTGTACTAATGATTACACCGAAGCATGATAAAGCCGGGCTACTTGCGAATATCTTAAATACATTTGCAATCTTCAATATCAACTTATCTTGGATTGAATCACGCCCATTAAAAACACAGCTGGGCAGATATCGATTCTTTGTCCAAGCAGATGCGACACTTGATTCTGAATTAGACAAAGTCATTAAGATACTTGAAACATTGGAGTATCAAGTTAAAATTATTGGTTCTTTTGCAAAACAAACCAAATCTTAAATATATGAAAAAAACGGGAGCGAACCTTCATACAAAGTTCGCCCCCGTTTTTTATTGTGACTCTATTTAAATAAATTTTTAATATAAGAGAATTTCCCTTTATACGGCGGGAAAATAATACCCGATTCTAAGCGTGTTGTTTTATAAATATAAGATTTTTCATGCGTAAAGGTATAGAACGAATATTTGCCGTGATACTTACCGAAACCAGAAGCCCCTACTCCACCGAATGGCAAATTAGGATTAGCAAGATGCATTAACGTATCATTAATGGCACCGCCGCCAAACGATAACTCTTTGATTACACGATCTGTATTATTTTCATCTTCGCTAAACAAATACAGTGATAACGGACGTTTGCGTGCTTGAATAAATTCAATTGCTTCATCAAACGTTTCATACGTTAGTAATGGTAAAATCGGTCCGAATATTTCTTCTTCCATCACAGCATCTTGTGCCGTCACATGATCTAATACAGTCGGTGCAATATAACGTGAAGGTGCGTGTGTTTCTCCGCCGATAACGATCTTATCACGATGTTCATCCATGAGTTTTTGTAAGCGCTCAAAATGACGTTCATTTACAATACGACCAAAATCATCACTTTTATCCGGTTCTTTACCATAAAATTCTTTGATTGTCCCTTGTAACGCAGTGATTAAATCATCTTTAACGGATTCATGAACTAAAATATAGTCAGGCGCTACACACGTTTGACCTGCATTAATAAATTTACCGAATGCAATACGTTCACTGGCTACTTTTAAATTCGCAGTTTCATCAACAATCACTGGAGATTTGCCGCCAAGTTCTAATGTAACAGGTGTCAAATGACGACTAGCTGCTTCATATACAATTCGGCCAACGTGTTCACTGCCAGTAAAGAATATATAATCAAAAGGCTGTTCTAACAAGGTTTGCGTCTCTTCAATACCGCCTTCAACTGTCGAAATATACGCAGGTTCAAAGGCTTCTTCAATCACTTTTGTAATCACCGAAGCAACATTCGGCGTCAATTCTGAAGGCTTAACGATTGCTGTGTTGCCTGCCGCAATCGCACCAATTAAAGGTTCAAATACTAATTGAACAGGATAATTGAAAGGTCCGATAATTAAAATCGTGCCATAGGGTTCTTTTTCAATATAACTCTTGGCCGGGAATAAATAGAGTGGTGTGTTGACTTGTTTCGTTTTCGCCCATTTATGTATATCTTTACGAGCGGCGCTGATACTTTTTAACACGACCCCAATCTCTGTCGCATATGCTTCTACTTTGTTTTTCCCCAAATCTAAATGTAACGCTGCTAAAAGTTGATTTTCATATTTATTAATCGCCCGTTTCAGTGATTTGAGTTGTTTTCTGCGGTATTTAACATCTTTAGTAATATGCGTTTTAAAATACCCATGGCAATCTTTAAATTTTTCTTCAGTGGTTCTCAAAGATACTCTATCTCCTTTCGTACAGGTTGAATGTTTACTTAATTTTACCCTAAATTCATGTTTTTATAATCGCTTTCATGAACTTAATAATGTGTTATGTACAAAAAAACTGGAAAAAGCAAGATGACATCATGAATGCTTGTATGTTTATCATCTTAGCCCATTCCAGTTTAATCTATTAACATTGTACAGCCCTTACACTTTGATTATGATAATACTTCTGTGATTGGCGGTACAATTTGTTTCTTACGAGATACGACACCTGGTAAGAATGCTGTGTTGTTGTCTAATTCAACACCGAATGCTTCAGCGATTTTATCTTTGTCTTCACCTAAAACTAAGATTGCTGAGTCACTGTTTAAAATGTCAGTTGCTACTAAAACAAAGATATCATATTCCGCATTGTTCAATGTTTCAGTGATTGCTTGTTCTAATTCAGCTTGACGGCCTAAAATTTCATTTAAATCTACTGTGTTGACTTGGCCGATACGTACTGTGTGATCACCCATGTTGAATGATTTTGCGTCTGCATTGATTAATTCGACAGCTGTTTTATTTAATGTAGAAGCGCCTGCTTTCAACATTTCTAAACCATATTCTTGTGCATCTACACCTGCAATTTTTTCTAATGCTTTAGCAGCATTTTTATCTTGCTCTGTGCATGTTGGTGATTTGAATAATAAGCTGTCAGAAATGATTGCTGATAACATTAAACCAGCAATTTGCGGTTTGATGTCAAAGCCTTTTTCATTAAACATTTTGTATAAAATTGTTGCTGTACAGCCAAGTGGTTCTGCACGGTAGCATAACGGACCTGCTGTGTGGAAGTTTGCGATTCTGTGATGATCCACAACGTGGCGGATTGTTGCACTTTCAATTGAATCTGCACTTTGTTGGAATTCGTTATGGTCTACTAAGATAACGTCTTTACCTGATAAGTCATCTGATAATAGTTCTGGTGCTTCTGCTTTGAAATAATCTAAAGCATATTGCGTTTCAGGGCCTACTTCACCTAAGCGGTATGCTTTCGCTGAAGTATTGCCGTTTAATTGTTCAAATTCAGCCATGATGATGGCAGAGTTAATTGCGTCTGTATCTGGACTTTTATGCCCGAAAATATAAGTACTTTCCATGTCCTGAGACACTCCTTGTCATTAATTATTGTAATTCATACCTATTTAATCCTATTTTATCACGACTCTATTCTGTTATTCTACCTTTGCACCTAAGACATTTTTAAAATGTTCTAACGCAAAGTTATGACCTTCTGGATTAAATGATGCGACACCTTTCGTCGGTATAGTAATCGCATACCCTTTATTATAACCGGAAATCGCAGTATGCAGTACACAAATGTCAGTACATACACCTACAATTTCGATTTCTGTAATTCCGCGTTCACGTAATAAACTATCTAAAGGTGTACCAAAGAAAGAATCATAACGACGCTTATCTAAATAATGCACGTGTTCATGTGATTTAATCTTGTCATAAACGTCTTTAACTTTGCCGTATAAATCTCTGCCTGATGTGCCTTCGATATTATGCGGCGGGAATAATTTACTTTCTGGATGATATGGATCATTTTCATAATGCAGATCCATCATGACAAAGATGGCTTCCTCTTCTTTATCATAGGTCTCCATACGTTCTGCGATAAATTCGTCTAGCGCTTGCCCTGGTTCCCCACAAGTCAACTTTCCATCCGGTGCGACGAAATCATATGAATAATCCACAACAATTAAAGCTTTGTTTGCCATAATGCGTTACCCCCAATTTTGTGATATCTTGTTAATTAATAGAATAACCTACTTTAGACAAATTATCGAGTTAACAACGTTTTATACAAATAATGAAATGAAGAAAGCAGGTCACAACCATGTTCATCAATCCCATTAAGTTCGGTTTGACAGGTCAAAATAAACATAAAGATACTAAAGCGCTGCAACAGGCTTTAAATCTCGCAAAGCAGCATCCAGGCAGTATGATTTTTGTGCCGAAAGG
The DNA here is from genome assembly GCF_047037175.1 of Staphylococcus simulans. Classification (GTDB taxonomy): domain Bacteria; phylum Bacillota; class Bacilli; order Staphylococcales; family Staphylococcaceae; genus Staphylococcus; species Staphylococcus simulans_C. The sequence continues at coordinate 1,077,464 of NZ_CP178241.1, forward strand.
AGAATTTCATGTTAAACGTGCCTTAACGATTTATGAAGGGACGACATTGTTTTTACATGAAGAAGCGGTCATTCAACGTCATGGCAATGATGCATTACTAAAAAATGGTATACGAAATGGACTATATCATGGTTATAACGGCAATAGTCATATCACAATTATTGGCGGTACCTTTGATATGAACGGCAGCCGTGTCCCAGACAATAATACGGCGATGTGTTTAGGTCATGCGCATAGCCTTGTATTATACAACATCCGCTTCAAAGACATCGTCGGCGGTCATGCGATTGATGCTTGCGGCGTTGAAGATACGTTAATTACACGATGCAGTTTTGAAGGCTTCTTAGATATTCACGGCGACCGCAGTTTTTCAGAAGCCATTCAACTTGATATTCAAGTCCCTGGCGCCTTCCCTAAATTCGGTACACGTGACGGTACCATTACACGCAACACCATGATTTCTGAATGCTATTTCGGCCCATCAGAGACTCCAGGTTTCGACAGTTGGAACCGCGCTATCGGTTCACATGCGACCCGTCACAATCAGTTTTATCACGACATATTCATTTATCGTAATACATTCCACCAAACTCAAGATTTTGCGCTAACGCCATTTAAAGCAGATGGATTGTATGTCATGGATAATCATTTCTTAAATTGTGCCGGCGGTATTCGTTTCTTAGGTACGAAAGATGATAAACATACGTCTGATATTGTTACCGGTCAACGCATGGGTGCACAAGGTGGTCGTAATCTAAATATTATCAATAACCAATTTGAAGGACCCATGACCAAAGATGCCATTCATATTCGCGGTTACTATAATATACAGCACCAAGATGTATTAATTGTACAAAATCATTTTGATACACATCATTCATTGACCTTAAACGATATTGATGGTTTGTATCTTGATCAGCCAGAATTAAAGCAAAGCCAAATTAAACATCGTAATCTAACACATGTCTATCAGAACTTTGCCGATTCAGTATGATAAATCTAGTAAAACTCAACCTAATAAAATGCAAAAATAAGGAGATAAGATGAAGCGGCTGCTTTATCCTATCTCCTTTATTATTATTTAAGCGGTTTTAATGGTTCACTGATATCTATGCCTAATGCATAAGGCATTAAGAAATAAACGACTAAAATAATCAATATCGCACTAATTAAATTGACCCAGAAACCGACACTTGCCATTTTCTTGATAGAAATCAAACCTGTCCCAAAGACAATTGCGTTCGGCGGTGTTCCGACCGGCATCATATACGCACAGTTTGAAGCCATTGCGGCTGGCACCATTAGTAATAACGGATGCACACCAATCGCGACAGAGAGTGTCGCTAAAATTGGAAGTATCATAGTCGCAGTTGCGGTATTGGATGTCACTTCTGTTAAGAATAATACAAACATGGTAATCACAATCACAATCAGTAATGGACTGACACCGTTTAATGCGGTTAATTGTGCACCTAGCCATTTCGCCAAACCACTTTCTGAAATACCTTTTGCTAAAGCTAAACCGCCGCCAAACAGAACCAGTACGCCCCATGGCAATTCTTTCGCAACTTCCCAGTCAATAATACGTTTATATTTTTGATTATTTTTAGTTGGAATAATGAATAATAAAATTGTCACGAACATCGCAATTGTTCCATCCTCAACGAGCGAAGTCGGACCCCATTGCTTAAGTAAAAACTCCCTGACAATCCATAAAATACTTGCGGTAGTGAAGACTGCAAAAACGACCTTCTCTTCAAAAGACACTTTGCCTAATGATTTCAACTTAGTCTTAATTAAATCATCTCCACCTGGTAAATGTTTCAGCTCTTGTTTAAAAGCAATAAAGCGTAAATATACCCAAGCTAAGAATAGTAAAATAATCACTGTCGGTATACCTATCAACATCCATTTAGCAAAACTGATTTCTTCGCCAAATGCCGTATTATATTGCCCTTTTAAAATAATCAAAGGCGGTGTACCGATTAATGTTCCCATTCCGCCAATTGTACCTGCATAACCAATCGCAAGTACTAATGACTTTTCAAATTTTGATAAATTATGTTGATGATCCTCTGTGTCATTTAAAGCTTTCGCTTCTGCGATAATTGCTAAACCAATTGGAATCATAATCATCACCGCTGCTGTATTCGATACAAACATCGATAAGCCGCCGGTTGCTAACATGAAGCCTAATAAAATCTTCCCGGTACTTGTTCCGATACTATTGATAATAATTAAAGCGACGCGTGTATGTAAGTTCCATCTTTCCATTGCAATCGCAAGCACAAAGCCGCCTAAGAATAAGAAGATAATATCATTACCATATTCAGACGTTACTTGTGCAGGATCCATCACGTGACCTATCGGCATCAGCACTAACGGCATTAAGCTGGTTGCTGGGATAGGAATCGCTTCTGTAATCCACCACACTGCAATCCATGCAGTACTTGCTAAAACAAAAACCCCTTGATGTGATAATCCTTCAGGATGTACAAACATCAAAATCAACGCAAAAAGTACAGGCCCTAAAATCAAGCCGATCAGTTGGCCTAAATTATAAGGCTTTTGTTTCTTGGGTTGAGAAAAGAATGTCAGACGTCCAGGAATGCGAAAAATTGTTTGTTGTGTGTGTCGCATAGCCAATCCCCCTTAAAATTCAACATGTTTTACTTTTAATCAGTTTCAAATTAAATCTAATCCCAATATTAAAGTCCCCTTGCACATGTTGTTTTATTAATTTTATCACAAAAATCCGTATATTTAACCAATTTATGCAAACGGTTACATTAATTTTTATAATTCATATGATAAATAGTATTTATAATGCGTGCATAAAAAAACCAGCACCTAATAAGATGCTGGTAGTTTTATAGCAATTATAAAGCGTATGCATTAATCAAAAATGACACAAACACCTTCTGCGGCATGTTGTTTGTCATCAGTTAATGTTAATTGACCTGTTTCTTTATCGCGTTTTAGCACAGTGACTGGATAGTCACCTTCTTGGTGTGCACATACAATGTACTGATCATCATCTGAAATGTTGAAATCACGTGGGAATTCGCCACCTGTTTTCACAATTTCAACTAATGTTAATGCATCTCCTTTGTCGCTGACTTCAAAGACTGCGATACTGTCATGACCACGGTTGCTGACATATAAGAAACGTTGATCATGTGATAAATGAACCGCCGCAAGTTTCGTTGCTTCTGTGAAATCTTCTGGAATCGTTAAATAAGCACCGACTTCTTCAAAGTGCCCCTCTTCATACTTAGTCACACTCACCTTATTCGAAAGTTCATGTACAACATAGGCATACGGTTGATTTGCATGGAATGCGATATGACGTGGGCCGTAACCTGCAGTAAATTGTGATACTGCTGCTTCATGAAAACCTTCGTCATCATATGTGTAGCTGACCACTCTATCTGTTCCTAAGTCACATGCTGCTACATATTTTTTGTCTGGTGTTTGTTGAATATAATGCACATGTGCATGTTCTTGACGTTCATGCGGACCTGTTGGATACGTATGTTCTAACTCTTCAATTAAACGTACCACTTCACCTGTTGCTCCATCTAATTCATATAAACGTAATAAGCCTGCACCATAAACCGCTTCAAATAAATAACTGCCATCTTCTGATACAGAAATATAACATCCTGTTCCTTCAACAGAGTCTAAACATTTATTCAATAAAGTCAGCGTACCATCATTTTCAACTCTGAAACTTGCAACACCGCAACGTTCGCCTTCTTTTGTAATCGCATATAAAAATTGATTGTGGCGTGCAATGAACGTAGATGCTTCGATTTCATATGCAGTTGAAACTTCTGTCACTAAAGCTTTGTCTTCGTCTAATTCAAAGCGATAAATGCCTTTACCCTCTTTCTTTGTGTAAGATCCAATATAACCTGATTTCGTCATATTATTACCTCCTCATCTTACCTCCTATTGTACGGGATAATTCTGAAAAATGATAATAGTTCTATTGTGAAACTGTTTTCTTAATATGAATATGATAATAAAGTTGAAAATACGAACATTTGTTCGTATAATAAACCTATCAACTCTTACTTAAGCAGGTGATAGTGATGGATACATCTCAAGAAGAAACAGATTATCGGAAGATTCCAAGGGAAGAATTAGATGCCAATATTCCAATGGGCAGAGGTATGGTAAAATGGGCACCCTTTGCGACATTGCCTGAACAATTTGAACGTCTGCATCAATATGCGGTAGATCAAACAAAGGTAGAACGCCCCATTTTATCTGAAGATCAAATTCATGAATTAAATCAGCAGATTCATATCGCATTTCAAGAGCGATGCCCAATCAGTGTACGCTATTTTAAAGCTGGCTGGATTCAGACAATCAAAATGCTGCCGGAAAAAATTAATTACTTAGACCAAGTCTTAGTCGGTACGAATTTGAAACAACAACAGCAGATTCAATTGTCTCTGCTCGATATTATTCAAATTAAACTTTGTCGTCATACTTCTAACTTTTAATCAACGAGAAAAGCACTTGCTGAAACAAAATTCAGCAAGTGCTTTTACATTAATTCTATTACAATTAATTACTGTTGCCTGATTCAATATCAGCAACGATTTCTTTTGTTCTTCTTTCGATATCTTCAAAGTCTTTTTTGAAGATGAAAGCAAATACAGCTACACCTACGCCAACTACAACTGATACGATAAGTGCTAAACTGAAGAAGAATTTAAAAAAGCCTTTAATAAAGTCTAACATTTTGATTTCACCTCTATATAAATAATCGCCTGCATGCTCTAATCATAGCATACTTAATTTGGTCATTAAAACATATACCCTATATTTAAAAAGCTAAAGCATGTCTAAAACTATTATACTAAAAAGAGGCTAACCGAAAAAGGTTAACCTCTTAAAATCACAAGAATAGTATTACGCGCCTCTCCACCATCTGTAAACAGCGGCATATGCTTTATTATAATAATCTTGTACCATATGAATCACCTCTAAACGTAATCTACCTTCGTTTCAAGTGACATTTACAAACCGTATTTACAGTTTTTTCTCTACATATATATTATAATATGGATTGATTTCTTAAGTCTATTAACAAATAATTACATTCTTGTAACATTATCAAAAGAAACATTAAGGGGTTATTTTGAATGCAAAAAGTACACTCAGATATTATGACCTTTCGAGGTTCACACTATGATTTAGGTGTTGAAACAGGTAAATGGATGCAATCCACACGATTGATGCAAAATAGAGAAAAAGAATGGAAAAAACGCTTACCGCGTTTTGATATCGACGTCAATGAAACACATGCAATCTTCCAACAATATGCACCGCAAATATGGGAAGAATTAATGGGAATGCGTGAAGTGCTTGAATTACCGATGAGACAAATCATTTTTAATTTTGCACACTACCGCTTTACCCCTATCAAAAAAGACAGCGGCTGCACGGTCTTTCTTGGCGACAATTATTTAGTACGCAACTACGATTATCACCCAACTACATATGACGGGCGTTATTTATTATATGAACCCAATGATGGCGGACTCGCCCAAATCGGTCCAACCTCTCGTGTCACAGGAAGAATGGACGGACTAAATTCAGCAGGTCTTTCAATGGGCTATAATTTTATGCATCGTAAACATCCGCAAGACGGCTTTGTCTGTTATATGATTGGACGTTTAATTTTAGAACTATGCCGTGATACAGATGATGCGATTCGTTTACTAAAAGAAATCCCTCATCGGAGTTCATTCAGTTACATCATGATGGATAAAGCGAATCAACATGCGATTGTGGAAGTTACACCCAGAGGTTTAGATGTACGTTATGACCGTACTTGTACCAATCATTTTAAATTGCTTACACATGAAAATCGTAACTACACTAAAGAATCTAAAGCGCGATTAGCTAAAACATTAAAACAAACAACAATTCATATGGATAAAATGAAAGCTTTTGAAATTTTTAATGATCCGCAATATGAAATATACAGTAAGCTCTTCAACAGCTGGTCTGGCACCATTCATACCTCTATGTATCAACCAGAGACAATGAAAGCTTGGATAAGTTTAGGCGAAAATCAAACACCCATATGTATTGATTTTAATCAATGGCTCAACCATCATGAATTAGATATCACATCACTTCATGGAGAAATTGATACAGATATTGCGTTCGCAACTGAATAACAGCGTGAAAGCGTCAAGACCTATTCTCAAGTCTCGACGCTTTTATTGTAAATACAACGTAGAATATAATTCACAGAAAAAGATAACGCTATGCTTGCTTTATTAATACATTTTGTTTTAGTTTTTAAGGTTACGCTATAAAGTGATAATGAATAAATTTGATAAATTTCAACTAAAAATTATCAGCACAAGTTATAAAATTAAATATTCGAAGAGGACGAAATCAGAGATGGCATTTTAAAACAAACATCATCCAACACAACAGAGCCTCTATAATAGCTGAAACAGAAAGATAAAATGAAAAAAACGATTTTCGTCTAAATCAGATGAAAATCGTTTTTTCTTATACATACGCTCAAACTCATTGCATCTTAAGCGCATGAAATCACTTTATTCAATTGTGATGTTGCCGTTATTCGTGTAGAATTCCAGCACATTGTCACCATTGCCGACTTTATCATTTTTAAAGTGAGGATTTTTTACATTTTTCTTACCCTCTGTAGGATTGAGTCTCAACAATGTATCTTTAGGCGGATGTAAATAACTTAACGTAATATTGCCATTTTTAGTTGATGCTTTGATATCACACGCATTGGCCATTTGCGAGAAGTTAATAGGACCGCTGCCTAAAATAAATATACTCTCTTTGGCTAATGAATGATCACCATGAATAGCACCCGTTTTAATTTTGAAATTGCCCTTTTTTAATGTACTGTTTTCAAATGTCAGCTTACTGCTTTCTGACTTCATATCAACATTATTCAACTCTGAATCTTTAATATGTACATCCGAAATATTATTCCAAATTGTTGCGGTTGAAGCTTGTACACCATCAAGATCAACTGCGCCAATGTCTGTCGAAATATTAATATCATTTAATTTTCTTTTTGGTACTTCAACAACCAATTGTTGTTTCGTTCTTTTGTATGGATTAATATTAGGCGCAATTTCATCTTTTTTATCTTCAGAAATTTTGAGGATATGATTGTGTTCAGAGAAATTAATAGGCCGTTGTCCTTTATATTTCAGCTTGAGTTCCTTGCCTTGTACAATTTTAATATCTGCACGATTGCCGCTGATTGAAATATCTTGAATGCCTTTATTATGAAATGTCTTTTCAACACGCTCCTCTGGCAAATTACTTTGATCATGAACAAACCAGACTAAAGTGCCTAATGAGAAGAAAGCAACAAACGTGATCATACCGATTAATAATAGTTTTCTCATGCGCTTATGCTCCCTCTAATCATTTTTAGGTTCCAGCGTAGGTACTTCAGAATTAATTTATAAATTAATTCAACCAATTTGAAGATAAAGACAATAAAGATGATTCCAAGTCCTGTATAACTAAAGGCAAATAAGAAATCGCTGAAAATAAACTGTGAAAATCCGCTCATCACATTCGCTACCAATAAAATGATAGGTGATAATAAAAGTACCAACGACGCAAGCAATAAGATAATCATAAAAATCACTACAAAAAATAATGGGATTAATATGATGATTAAAGATAAAAGGCCTAAGCCTAGCGTCGCTAAAACGGCTTTAGTAACATTTTGTGCGTTCGGTGCATATTCAGCGTTTTTAATTGCTTTTTTCGCATAAATTTCTTTCGCTATCTTTTTAGGACTTTCCATCCCATTTAAGATTTCATGTTCTGAACGCCCTTCTCTTTCACCTTCATAGAACACGTCTTCGTATTCATACATGATTTTATCTTTCTCATCTCTAGGCAACCATCTCAATTCACTTTCTAAATCGTTTAAAAATGTAATTTTATTCACAATGGCCACCTCCAAAATCTTCTTGAATTATACTGTATCTTGTTTATCTTTTAAAATGATTTCCTTTGGTTTTATGTAAAAAGATGGCTGCTTAAATTATCTTTCAAGTATGCCATCCTTAATCCAAATTATCATTTAAAATATTCAATTCGTTTGATTTCGTCATCTTGATATAAAACTTTGAGTTTCAAATGATGTTCTTTATCAACATAGTTCAATGTTTTATAGCCTTTTTTACCTTCAGTTAACTGATAACTGCTGCCTAGTGCTTGAATGACATCATTAATATCGTCTCCTACTTTAAAACCCATGTTGGTTTCAATAGCTTTATCATTAATGACAATCATACCATTGATTTTATGATGTGCTTTATCTACTTTCACGACAAAATTAGGATGCTTATCATTATAATAAAACTTAAATCGATCGACTTGAATATTATGATTTTCTTTAAACCCTTTTTGATTAAATGATTGATTCATCTTCATGTCGTTAATCGACATCTCTGATAAATCAACTGATTTTGTACTACTCATATACCCTGAAATCAATAAAGTTATTACACTAATTGTTGAAAATACAAGTACTGCGACTAATTTATATTTCAAAAGATATCCCTCCTTTTCACTTTCTCATATGTAATTTCGCACATATTTATCATACTACTAATTTTAGAATTTGCACGGTGTTATTCCACTTATATACTACTTTTTCTTCAAACAATATTAACTACATTTGCAACACTATATAATCTTTAGAATTTTCGCAACCTTTCCTTTTAATTCTGAATCAATTGTTGATATAATATTATCAATTAACAAAGGGGGTTTTATCGATGGCAAAGTTAGAAACATATTACAAAAACAGCCAAGATTTAGATACGTATATCTCTCAAATGAAAGAGAACAAAGATGGACTGCTTAAAATTTATGAAGATTTCATTGTTCCTGAAGACGATTCACGTATCGAACAAGTTAAACAGAAGTCATATCAAAAAGTACTCGCAATTTCTGAAGATTGGTGTGGGGATGCCATGATGAACATTGCGATTCTAAAGCATATCAGCGAATTGTTAAACCTTGAAGTACGTGTCTTCCATAGAGACCAAGACACAGACTTGATTGATCAATATTTAACGAATGGTAAAGCAAGAGCAATTCCAATTTTCGTTTTCTTAAACGATCAATATGAACAAGAAAATGTATGGGGACCTCGTGCAAAAGCTGCACAAGTCTTCGTAGAAGAAACACGAAAAAAATTACTTCCAGATAAAGATGATGAAAATTATGATGAAGCCGTACAACAAACGCATGTTGTCATCAGCAATCGCTTCAAAACAGACTCAAATCTTTGGAAAGAAGTTTATAATTCTATCATCAATAAATTATTAAATCCATAATACAGATGCCGGAAGCTAGAGTACATCACTAGCATTCCGGCTTTTTTGTTTAAATATCTTTTTTTGTAATATATAACGCATTGGCAATAAAGAATACCACAATGCTAGCTGATGAAATAAACCACTGCCAATTACTGAATTTGTAGTTGCCTGTCGTTGTCTTGTTAGTTAAGTAACTGAACGGAATATACTTCAGTGATTTTTGAATATCGTCACCGATTTTTGGAATCATCGGTAAGAAAGGTTCCGCAAATGGCACAATCAAGACTAAGAAAATACCTAATGCATAAATTAATGCTGGTTTTGGAACGACTAACGCAACTAAGAATAATAAGAGACCAAAGAACAATAAGAAAATGAAATAGAACCATAAAATTTGTATCATCTTCTCATCTTTCACATCAGGCCCTTTTGTGACAGCTTGAATTAATAATACAATGACATCCAAAAGTACTGTAATTAAAATTGCGATAAATGTGATAGACAATACCTTCGCAATAAAATACTTAATACGGTTGCTTGTTTTATTTAAATACAACTGAATCGTACCTTGAGAAATATCTCTTGTGATGGTTTTAATCATAAATAATAGACCCACTATGGAGAAGAACCAGCTGCCCATAGATAATATAATATCTCCATCCACTTTATGCATTTGTTGATTTATCAAAGCTGTCATCCCGATAATTGGCAATAACGTTAAAAGTAATGCTAAATAGGTTAATGGACTTCTTAAGATACTGATAATATCATGTTTTACAAGTTGGAATAGATTCACTTTTTCTCACCTCTTTGGTTAATATCGAAGTACGTATCACGTAATGACTGTTTACGCGTTTCAATGTATTCAGGGAAAACGTCTAATCCAGCTAATCCTTTTAATAATTCTTTGTATGCTTTAATCGATTTCAATGAGATTTCGCCAGACTCTTTATGACTTTGCAGAATACTGAAATGAATTGATAAGTAATCTAACACTGCTTTAAATTTCTCATCAGATAAATCAGTGCCCAAATTAAGGACAGTGACATCTGTTGGCGTGCCTTTGGCCATATCAACATCTTGTACAAAATGACCATCTCTTAAGAAAACAGCTCTATCACAAATCAACTCGATATCTTCTAATTTATGACTCGAAATTAAAATTTTCATATCGAATTCTTTAACCAAACGTTGAATCGTTTCAAGCACATCAATTGAACCATCTGGATCCATACCGTTGGTCGGTTCATCTAAAATTAAGTATTTTGGCTTATTCATCAATGACACTGCTATCGCAAGTTTTTGTTTCATACCCATTGAGTATTTTTTGACTTTCTTTTTGATATAAGGTGCCATGCCGAATGCATCAATAATATTTTGAGCATAGGCTTTGTCATAACCTTTACCTAAGACTTGCGCAAAGATTTTTAAATTATATAAGCCTGATTTATTATCATAAAGTTTAGGGTGCTCAATTAAATAACCGACACGTTCATCAGGTCCTAAATTAACCTTACCTGAATAGTTGATAATATTACCGTTCATCACTTTCATTAATGTTGTTTTACCTACACCATTTTTACCTATCAAGCCGACAATGCGACTTTGATCAAAATTGAAATCAATATCGTTTAATACCTTGTTAGAACCATATTGCTTCGTAATGTGTTCGAGTTTCATCAAAAGACCTCCTTTTATAATGACTGCTGATTTAATTTAATTTTTCTGAGCTGATAAAAATATGTTCCTATAAATATCGCGATACATAACAATGAAGTCCAAAATACAAAATGATTAATGAATACTTCTATCACTTTGTCAGACAACCTATCAATTTGCCTTGTCAGAAAGGCAACAAAAAAGAACGAGGTTACAATTAAAATCGGGGTAACTATATTCGCTACCACAATATAACCCCAATAAGGAATAAAATCCCTTCTGACCTCTGAACTTTTAGGAAAAGCAATGGCATGACCAAACAGGTTAATTGCGACAAAAGTTAAAGGTGTCATCAATTCAATACTGTTAATTTCTGCCCCTTGCGGTACATCGTTAAAAACTATCAAAACGAGCGCACCGGCTAGCGTTAACAAAAGTGTCGTTAAATAATGTGCATTCAATTGTTGCCGTGCTGAAAAAGGCAAACTGTGATTGAAATAATAAGCCCTATTACCACCGAGTTTAAATTGCAATCTGAACACTTGACCACTATCAAACATCATAATAAACATAATCAGTGTCGTGAATATATTTTTAAGAATAAAGTTCAATGCTGACGTCCCGTGAAACAAAGGCAATACAATCGGTGCAGCAAGAACCATCAAAACATAAACAATTAATGTATATTTCCTTAGCATCAAATTTCTTTTGAGTAATGTTTTCATAGTGTCTCACCTAGCCTCGTTTCATCTAGACCGCCCTTTTCAACATTAACCATCAATTCTTCAATGGTTGGTTTAGAAATTTCTACGCGATTACCAAATATTTCTTTGAATGCATCCGCTTCTTTTGTTAATCCAACATAACCAGTTTGTTTAATATTCAAGTTGATAATATAACTTTTCATTTCTTCATCTAAATCTTCAACACTGCCGCGTATGAGTTGATAATCATTTAACAACACATGTTTAGGTTCATTGAAAATAATTTGTCCATCTTTAAGGTAAACAAGATGATCCGCAATTTTCTCGATGTCTGAAATGATATGTGTTGAAAAGAATACTGAAACATCTTCATTAACTAACTCTTCTTGAATGATTTCTAACACTTCATTTCTGGCAATAGGGTCTAGTCCTGCTGTAGGTTCATCTAAGATAAACAACTTCGCATGATGGCTAAAAGCAATCGCAAATGAAAGTTTCATCTTCATTCCTGTTGAGAAGGTTTTAATCTTACGCTTTCTTGGTAAATTAAAGCGTTCTATGTAGCGTTGAAAAATAGCATGATCCCATTTTTGATACATCGGTCCTACACAACGCTCTACTTTTTCAACGGTCCATTTTTCATTCAGATACAACTCTGAATAAATAAAACCAATTTGTTCTTTAATCTGCATTTCGTCTTTCGGCATTTCTTGTCCTAATATTTCAATATGACCTGATTCTCGATGGATTAAATTCATCAACAAGCGAATAATGGTTGTTTTACCCGCACCGTTAGCGCCGATGAAACCTGTCACATAACCTTTTGGAACATGAAATGAAATATCTTTGAGCGCGAAGTTTTTATGACGATATGTAAGTGACTGTACATCTACGGCTTTGTCTATCATTCATTTTCCTCCTCATAGATTAATGCTAGGATTTCATTTAATTCTTCTAGCGGCATTCCGATTGTCTTGGCTTCTTTCACCAGTGATTTTGTTAAATCTTCGATGACGATAAACTGTTTCTCTTTCAAAATCGCGTTGTCTTGTTCTTTAACATAAGTACCCTTTCCTCTAATCGTGGTCACAAATCCATCTTTCTCCAAATCTTCATAAGCACGTTTCGTTGTGATTAAACTCACTCGTAAATCCTTCGCAAGTTCTCTCATAGAGGGAAGATGATCACCGGGAGAAATGTAGCCTTTCAGTATATTCTCTTTTATCTGCTGCTTGATTTGTTCATATATCGGATATTCACTATTATTCTTAAGCAGTATTTTCATCTAACTTCCTCCCTAACTGTATATACACAGTATACACAGAAGTGACCTCATTGTCTACTGAATTTACAAATTCTTTACTTAAAAAGTAATAAAACGCCATTATCTGTATATATCGTATATATACAGAAGGAACAAAAAAATAACTGCACAATCTCCTTGTACAGTTACTTCTTATTCTTATATCGTTCTTGTTTCTTCCTATCATTATTACGACTGATAAATGCACAAATCATAAACATGATGGCCGCTAAAAACACCTTTATGCTTGCACCTTCATCTTCAATAAATTGAAAATAAGCACCCGCTAAAAATGTCAGGATTGCGATGATGACAAAAATTTTAGTCAAATGTTTCAATATTTTCACCTCAAATATAATCAGTATATCAAATAATTATCCGTCCTTCATGGTTATACTTTACAAATTTGAGCGCTCGATTATAATAATTGCTTATATTTTCTGAAAATCTTCATTCCGCACTTTCTATTTAAGCTCATACAAGATAATATAGTAATGTATGAAGATATTAAAAAGTGAGGCGGAATTATTATGAATCCATTAGCGCTTGATTTAAATGAGCAACTTACACAAACTAACCCTGTGATATTGGATATGCTGTCTGACTTAGGTAAACATATGTTTTATCCTAAAGGCATTTTATCTCAATCAGCAGAAGCTAAAGCAACAAAATATAACGCAACAATCGGTATGGCAACAGACGATAATGGAAAACTCTACTCTGATACAATCTACGGTCTATACCAACATTTAGATCCAGATGAAATTTTCCCTTATGCCCCACCGCAAGGATTGGAAACATTACGTGCGTTATGGGAAGAAAAGATTTTGAAAGAAAATCCTGATTTAGAACAAAAACAAATTTCAAGACCTATCGTAACGAATGCATTAACACATGGCCTATCTATTTTAGCTGACTTATTTGTGAATGCAGGTGACACATTATTATTACCTATTCAAAACTGGGGCAACTATAAATTAATCTTTAATACACGCCACGGTGCTGATATCCAAACATATTCTATCTTTGACGAAAATAACCGTTATACAACTGACGGCTTTGTTGAAGCGTTAGAAAATTACAATCACGATAAAGTCATCTTATTGTTGAATTACCCAAATAACCCTACTGGTTATACACCAACTGCAGCTCAAGTTGAAGTTATCGCAAAAGCGATTAAAGACTTAGCAGACCGCGGTACAAAAGTCATCACAATTGTAGATGATGCATATTACGGTTTATTCTATGAAGATGTTTATACTCAATCTTTATTCTCAAAATTAACGCAAATTGAATCTGAAAATATCCTGCCAGTAAGATTAGATGGTGCTACAAAAGAGTTCTTTGCTTGGGGCTTACGTGTCGGCTTTATCACATTCGGCATTAAAGATGAAGTTACAAAAGCAATCTTAGAAGCCAAAGTTAAAGGCTTAATCCGTAGTAATATCTCAAGTGGTCCAATGCCATCGCAAAGTGCTGTGCAATATGTATTACAACCTGAACATCGTGAAGCATTTGAAGCAGATGTTCAACGTCATATTGATACATTACGTGAACGTTATGAAGTCACAAAATCAGTTGTATATGATGAGCAATATCAAGCATATTGGACACCTTATGACTTCAACTCTGGTTATTTCATGGCAGTTCAAGTTAAAGGCGTAGATGCTGAAGCATTACGTAAACACTTAATTGATGCTTATTCAATTGGTACTATTGCTTTAAACAGCACAGATATCCGTGTTGCATTCAGTTGTATCGAAAAAGAAGATATTCCTCATGTTTTCGAATCTATCGCAAAAGGTATCGCAGACTTACAAAAATAATCAAACCTGTTCAAACTCTGATCGGCGCTCGCGTCAATCAGAGTTTTTTTAATCTAAAACCACCCATGCCTTTCCTCTTTCTATATACTTTCAAATGAATTGTCAAAAAATTGATACAATTTATAGTATCCCTTTATTTTACAGCGTTATCGCGCTAAAGCTCTGACTTATTAAATCATAAAATGTTTATATTGCAGTTGACACAACCATCTACCCGCATTATTATTAAAACATTCTCTAACTGCACATGAGCGTGAGTATACATGTGTTTCAATATCATGATGAACACAACACTAAATTTTATTATCAGAATATTAACACTTTACGCTCAAGCAATAGCACAGTTAGAAACGCAAAACAAAATACGATGAATTGGAGGAAGGACCCATGATATCTTTTGAAAATGACTATCTAGAAGGTGCACATGAAAAAGTTTTAGAAAAATTAGTTCAAACTAATTACGTACAGGAGTCTGGATACGGCAATGATACATTTACTGCAGATGCTATCAGTAAAATCAGACAAGCGATCGATATGCCAGATGCTTCTATTTATTTTCTAGTCGGTGGAACACAAACGAATCAAGTTGTAATTAACGCAATGCTAAACAAATACGAAGGTGTCATCGCCGGGGACACTGGCCATATTAGTGTACATGAATCTGGCGCAATTGAATTCAGCGGTCATAAAGTATTAACGGTACCTTCTGACAACGGTAAAATCAATGCAGATCAAGTGAAATCTAATATCGATGATTTTTATGAAGACTCTAACTATAAACATATGGTTTATCCAGGAATGGTCTATATTTCATATCCTACTGAATACGGTACATTATATACAAAAGCAGAATTAGAAAGTATATCAAACACATGCAAAGCCTACGACATTCCTTTGTATATTGATGGCGCACGTCTCGGATATGGTTTAGCAAGTGATGCGAGTGATATGAATATTCAAGACATTGCCAAATATGCTGATGTATTTTACATAGGCGGTACTAAAATCGGTGCCTTTTGTGGTGAAGCTATTGTCTTCTCAAGCAATAATGAACCTAGGCACTTCGTATCAATTGTTAAACAACATGGTGCATTACTGGCAAAAAGCCGCTTCGTAGGTGTACAGTTCTCAGAATTATTCACAAATAACTTATATATGGATATTAGTCGTCATGCGGTGGATATGGCGATGCAATTAAAACAAGCATTTGTAGAAAAAGGCTATCAACTTTATTTTGATTCACCGACCAATCAACAATTCTTTATTATGAATAATGAAACCATTCAAAGACTTAGCAAATATTTAAAATTCACTTGTTGGGAAAAATATAACGATACACATAAAATCGTTCGTTTTGCGACAAGTTGGGCAACACGTGAAGAACACATTGCTTATCTAAAAGCACATATTTAATTTGAAACGAACACAAAAGACACCGCATTAGCACTCAACACTAATGCGGTGTCTTTCTTTTGTGAACAGTTGATTAACCAGACTGTAAGCTAGTTAAATTATAAATTACATCATGCCTGGCATGCCCATTCCTGGGTTGCCTGCATCATTATTTTCTTCAGGAATTTTTGCGACAACAGCTTCAGTTGTTAAGAACATTGCTGCGACACTTGCTGCATTTTGTAATGCTGAACGTGTTACTTTTGTAGGGTCTACAATCCCTGCTTCTAACATATTAACCCATTCACCAGTTGCTGCGTTATAACCCACACCTGGATCTGCATGTTTTAATTTTTCAACGATAATTGAACCTTCTAATCCAGCATTTTCAGCAATTTGACGTACAGGTGCTTCTAATGCTTTTAAGACGATGTTGATACCTGTTTCGACATCACCTTCTGCTTCAAGTTCACTAACGCGTTTGTATACGTTAACTAATGCAGTACCGCCACCAGCAACAATACCTTCTTCTACTGCTGCACGTGTAGAGTTTAATGCATCTTCGATACGTAATTTACGTTCTTTTAATTCTGTTTCACTTGCTGCACCGACTTTAATTACTGCTACGCCGCCAGTTAATTTAGCTAAACGTTCTTGTAATTTTTCACGGTCGAAATCAGAATTTGTTTCTTCAATTTGTGCTTTAATTTGAGAAACACGCGCATCGATAGAATTTTTATCTCCGTCACCATTAACAATTGTTGTATTGTCTTTTGTAACTTCGACTTTATTCGCTGTACCTAACATATCAATTGATGCATCTTTTAAGTCATAACCTAAGTCGTCAGTAATGAACTGTGCACCTGTTAAGATTGAAATGTCTTCTAACATTGATTTACGACGATCACCGAAACCTGGTGCTTTAACTGCTACTGCAGTAAATGTACCACGCATACGGTTTAAGACGATATTAGTTAAAGCATCGCCTTCTACTTCGTCAGCAATAATTAAGATTGGACGATTTGATTGAACAATTTGTTCTAATAATGGAAGGATATCTTGGAATGAGCTGATTTTTTTATCTGTTACTAAGATATATGGACGTTCTAAAGTCGCTTCCATTTTTTCTGAATCTGTCACCATATATGGTGATTGGTAACCTCTGTCAAATTGCATACCTTCAACCACTTCTAATTCAGTGTTGAAGCCGTTTGATTCTTCAATGCTGATGACACCATCATTACCAACTTTATCCATTGCTTCTGAAATGTATCGGCCAATTTCTTCATCGGCTGCTGAAATAGCACCTACTTGTGCAATTTCATTTTTATTTTCAACTTTTTGAGATTGGTCATGTAAAGCTTGAACCGCTTCACCTACTGCTAAATCAATCCCTTTACGTAAACCAACAGGGTTCGCACCGCTTGTTACGTTTTTTAAGCCTTCTTGAATCATTGCTTGCGCAAGTACTGTGGCTGTAGTTGTACCGTCACCAGCAATTTCATTTGTTTTATTTGCAACTTCTTGAACTAATTTTGCCCCCATATTTTCATATGGATCTTCAAGTTCAATTTCTTTCGCAATCGTTACTCCATCATTTGTAATTAAAGGTGCTGTAAATTCTTTATCTAGCACCACATTACGGCCTTTTGGTCCGATTGTTACTTTAACTGCATTCGCAAGTTGATCTACACCGCGAAGCATTGATTGACGTGCATCTTCAGAAAATTTGATTTCTTTAGCCATAGATTGATAGCCTCCTGTTATGTGTTATGTTTGATGTATTATTGTACGATAGCTAGAATTTCTTCTTCACTGATAACAAGGTATTTGTCTTCGCCGACTTGTACTTCACTGCCTGCATATTGTTCAAATACCACAGTGTCGCCTTCTTTAACTTCAGGCGTAATAACAGTACCATTATCTAAAGTTCTGCCTGGTCCGACTGCGATTACTTTACCTTCATTAGATTTTTCTTTCGCTTTATCAGTTAATACGATTCCGCTCTTAGTTGTTTGTTCAGTTTCAACTCTTTGAATAATCACGCGATTCCCTAATGGTTTAAGCATGGTCGTTCCTCCTCTAATCTGTTGCAATTGTTTATTTCATATTTATTTTGTTTACATATCTGAATTGTTTAGCACTCTCATATCCAGAGTGCTAATCCACTCTCTATATTAATCAAAATTGGTCAATACATCAAGCAATTAGATTTTTATTTTCCTCGCACAAACTTTTAGTTTAAAATGGAAATAACAACTAGATAGTATGGAGGAGTTAAATTATGTCACGACTATGGTTTTCAATCTTAACCTTAATCGTTTATGGACTTGCATTGTTCGGACCACAGATGCTTTATCAAGCTGGTCTGTTTAATCATTTTAAAGGAAAACAGCTGATGTTTGCGACATCCTACACACAAGTTATTTTAATGATTGCAGCTGCATTAATCATCATTTGGATGAATTATAAAATCAAAAATCAAACACGTTTAGAATTGCAGCCAAAAGTCCAAAAACGTTACGTCATTCTCTGGGCCATTGTTGGGCTCATTGTCGTACTGTTATATCAAGTTATTGCTTCTCTATTAAATCATTTTGTATTTAAAATCGATCAACCCAGTCCGAATACAACCGGCATTATGAAGATTATTCAAGAAGCACCCATCTTTATTGTTCTTGTCGCAATTGCCGGACCTTTACTAGAAGAGTTTGTTTTCAGAAAGGTTATCTTCGGTGAGATTTTCAACATTCTTAGAGGTAATAAAGTTATTCGATTTATCATCGCAGGCACAGTCAGTTCTGCATTATTTGCGATGGCGCATAACGATCCAAACTTCATTTTGATTTATTTTGGTATGGGCTTTATATTAGCTGGTTTTTATGTCTACACCAAACGTATTGCTGTACCTATTTTAATCCATATATTAATGAACAGTTATGTCGTCGTTATTCAATTATTATTCGCAGACGATATTAAGAAAATGCAAGAATCCGTATCATTTATATTTCATATGATTGGATATTAAATAATCACGCAACAGGTTACATATGACCTTGTTGCGTGATTTTTATTTCTTCGTACATTATTCACTCTGTGATTTTTTCTTACGTTTCATAATCATTAATATAATAAACCAGATAAATGCAGCACCAAAGACAATCATCAACGAATTAAGCAAGCGTGGATACTTCTGATTATCTGTTGTCTTTTCTTCATGTGACTTTTTTACTTTATCCGCATTTTGTTTCGTATCTTCTGAAGGTTTGCTTGTGTGTTCTGCTTCAGCCTTTTTCTCACGTTTAATTTCTTTTAAATCTGGCATTGAACCTAAATCACTCGTTACTAATCCTAATATCTGTAAATCTAAATTCGTATAATATTGTTGTGCACGCATTGGGCTAAAGTATTGATATTTAAAATAGCCTGTATTTTGCTGCAAGGTATTTAAATTATTATTGTTGCTGAAGTTCTGCGGTCGAAGCATCGCATTCACATCATCTTCAGTAGAGTGCGTGTCATTACTAATCATACCGACTTGATGTACAATAAATGGATTATATTTAAATGACCCAGTTACTAAATGTCCAAAGCGATCACCCGTTAAACCAAAATTAGAAAACGGCATCATTTCATCCATCGATTGATGTTCATCAGAACCTCCATTTAAAGCAGGCATTGCCGAACCTAAATTAGCTTGCGTCGGCATATAATCTGCTGAAGGTTGAGAACTTGAAATAGGTGTAACTTGTTGATTCGGTTGATATGCATGATGTCCTGATTGATTTTGATCTGTTGTATGATTTGGTCTTGATTCCGGTTCTTCTGGTGTTGTGGGTGTTTCGGGCATTTCAGGTGTAACAGGTTCATCCGGCACAGATGGTTGTTCGGGCTTATGAGTTTCTCCTGACCCAGAACTATCCGGTTTTGGTTTATCCGGCTTTGAGCCTCCCTCACCTTTTTGCGGAATGAATCCGCCACCCTGACTGCTATCTGTTTCATTATTATCAGGTTTATCTACATGATTATCTTGAGGTGGTGTTTCTTCATCTGGTTTTGTTTCGTCTGGTTTAGATTCATTCGGCTTTGTTTCACCTGGCCTTGTTGGATCCGTTTCAGTGTTATTACTTTCACCACTTGGAGGTTGGGAAGTATCTCCACCTGTTGAACCGCCATCAGGTTGCTCATTTGGCTGAGGTTTTGTTTGACTTTGTGAAGTATCTTCTTGTGTTGGTGGTGTTGTATTCGATTCATCATTGGTTGTAGTGTTGTTAGTTTGATCAGTTGTTTGATTATCAGGTTTTGTGGTTGCCTCTGTTTGAGATGACTCATTAGTATTGGAATTGTCGCTTTCTGTTGAAGGTGTTTGCGTTGGCGTTTCTTCCTTAGGCGCGCTTTGATGATTCAAACCATCTGACTGAGTTGTAGTATGATTTGTTTGCTGCATATTTTGTGTTTGCTCTGCAGCATGTGTTACTGTACTAGGCAATAGTAGACTTGTGGCAGCGATGGTCAATGTTAATTTTTTGTATATTTTCTTTTTCATTTCACGCACCTCCTTTTATCAAATATAGCAATCAACCTAAGTATATAAGAACTTATCTTTAAATTCTATATGTATTTTAGAATGAAAAGAAGTGTTAATATACTTAATAATTTGTAATAATCCAAATAAAGCCCCTAAATATCAGATTATTATCAATATTGGAAATTTAAGACGTACTTTAGTACAGTAATAATAAAAGAATGGAGAGGATTATCTATGAAAGTTCAACTATTTCAATTCAATCTTGCACATGGTAATGCGAAAGCCAATCAAGACAAGATTGAAACGCTCTTTTCAAAACATCTTGAATCTGATACAGAAGTTGCTGTTTTACCTGAAATGTGGAATAACAGTTACGCACTTGAACAATTAAACACCCTATCAGATGATGATTTAAAAGAGAGTTTATTATTCATTCAAAAACTGAGTCGTCAATATAATGTCACAATAGTTGCCGGATCTGTATCTAATAGAAAAAACGGCAACACATTTAATACAGCATTCACAGTAAATACTCAAGGAGAGTTGATTTATCAATATGATAAAATTCATCTCGTTCCGATGTTAGATGAACATTTATATTTAACAGGTGGCGAAACTGTGCCCTATGCCTTTAACCTCAATGAACAAGTAACCGCTTCTCAAATTATCTGTTATGATTTGAGATTCCCTGAAATCGCAAGACACCCTGCAATTAATGGTGCAGATATTTTATTCTATGTCGCCGAATGGCCGATGGCACGTTTAAATCATTGGCGCACCCTACTACAAAGCCGAGCAATTGAAAATGATATCTTTGTTATTGCTTGTAATACATGCGGTTATGAAAAGGACGGCGGTACTGAATATGCAGGCCACTCGTTAGTCATTAATCCAAATGGTGAAATTTTAGCTGAAGCAGGAACCGAAGAAGAAGTCTTAACTGTAGATATCAATCTTGATGAAGTAAAACAACAACGCAAAAACATCCCTGTATTTGATAATAGACGTCCTCACCTTTATAAATACGACCATTAAAAATAACCCATGAGTTTGGGAGGAACTCATGGGTTTTACTTATTATTAAGGGAATGTTTACAGTTATTTTTCTATCTATTTTTGGGGATGTTATTAATTATGAAAAAATTTTAGTGAATTTACCGATATTGATAAATTAAATGTTACTCACGATAATTTAACTACAATGATATGCATACCGAACGCTTCATTTCCGATATACAATATGAGAGATGCAGGAATCAATGCAAGGACAAACATCAATTCCTGCGTAAGGATTAAACAATTTAGTGCTTATACTCAAAGGACAATAAGTAAAGGATTATTATTTTTGAGTGAATTTTTTAACAGTTTCGATGATTAATTTTACGAATTCACCGATAGTACCTACGATATCGCCTGCCATGTGAATTCCCCCCTTTCTAATGAAATATAGGATGATCAGTTCGGTTAAAGCATGTTACATCTACGAAGAATATTAACGATGCCATAAACCAATTTCTTTGAAATATTAAGATGAAGTACGGTAACACGACTTACTAAAAAACACGTTGTGCTTATGTAATGTGCTACCTGAGTTCTTATCACATCTCTGTGATACATCCTTATTAAAACATCAATTCTAAATTTAATGTTAAATAATCCCTAACTTATGATATTTCAATCATAACTGTCTATAAAAATATGTTAAAATGACGATATTAGAGAATTTTCTACAGTTTGGCATTGAAAATGAACAGTTGGGCAATGAATCAATAAAATATCCTTTTTAGTTGTATAATGACAGTGAGGAGAGTGAGGCTATGCAAAAGGCTTTTTATAGGCAGGTTGATCGTTGGGCACAAGCCCTTCAAAAGAGAAACAATCTAGACCGTATTGCTTATTTAAAAATAAAGCTTGGCCTAGAAGTCTTTTTTAATAACCTTTTCAAAACCATTGTCGTTTATGGACTTGCTCTTCTATTCCATGTTTTCTTATACACACTAACTGTTCATTTAAGCTATTTTATTATTCGACACTTTGCACACGGTGCGCATGCTAAGTCAACGCTTGCATGCTATATAGAAAGTATTGTTTTATTCGTAATGTTTCCATGGCTTTTAGCAACCTATCACTTGCCTAGCTACATTATGATGACACTTGCAGCAATCGCCATAGTTTTACTTTGTATTTATGCACCTGCTGCTACAGTTAAGCAACCAATTCCCACACGACTGATTAAGAAAAAGAAAATTACGGCAATCATTCTCGCAACAGTATTGTTTGCACTTTCTTTCCTTGTTCCAAATACTTTTCAACAAATGATTTTGCTAGGTATTACATTACAAGGGGCTTCACAATTGCCGATATTTTTCCCTAAAACCAGAAAGGATGTATAATAATGGACTTATTAAATGGTATCTTTAAATTATTCGCTTTTATCTTTGAGAAAATTGGAAACTTAGCTAAGTATTATCCTTGTTGGGGTTACTTCGACGAAACAGAAGTGCCAAAAGAATTATTAGAAGAAGATAACTAAAATATAAAGCGTACAATCTGCATTGTATAAGAAAGTGTGTCAAACATGGAATTATTAAATGGTATGTTTATAGCGACTTATCAAGGTATACTACTCTTTTTAATCGCAAAAATTATATTGAACCTACGTTATACTTATAAAGAAATAGCTATACTTATAGCGATAAATACATTGGGAAGCTTTTCATATATTATCATTGGTAAATATGCCTTATTTATCGTGATATTGCTTACCACAATCTATTTATATAAAAAAATCAAATTATACTCTTTGCTGACTATGGTAGGAAGTGTCCTAATCTTATACTTAGGTAACCTTTCTGCCATGTCTGTTTTTATATTGCTTGATGCATATGACCCTAAACGAATATTTCTAAATATACTTTATTTAGTATTATTTACGATTGTAGCACTATTATTAGCTTATGCAGTTAGATATTTGATTAAGAAACTGAAAAACTCTTATCTTTCTAGTAATAAGCTCTATATCAGTACAGTAACAGTGTTTTTGACATTATCTTTCGTTTTACTGTTTCTTTTCATGCCATATAGCGTAAACACACCAGGTACTTTTAAAACAGTTATGGTGATTTATATATCCTTTATTCTGGCTATTGTTGTTTTAGTCATTGTCATTAGTTTTACTGTACTAAGAGAAATGAAGTATAAGCGTCAAGTAGAAGAAATAGAGAATTATTATAAATATACGTTACGTATCGAGAAGATTAATAATGACATGCGTAAATTCAGACACGATTATGTAAATATATTACTATCAATGTCTGAGTATATTCGTGATGATGATATGCCTGGTTTGAGGGCTTATTTTGAGAAACATATTGTTCCGCTTAAGGATAATATGCAGACGAATTCATTTAAAATCAACGGACTTGAACGTTTACAGATTCGAGAGCTGAAAGGTTTATTGACGACTAAAATTATTCAAGCACAAGAAAACAATGTCAGAGTCAGCGTTGAAGTACCTGATGAAATTAACCATATCTCACTAGATATGATTGATTTATCGAGAGTCATGGGCATTATTTTAGATAACGCCATTGAAGCTTCAACTGAAATTGATGATCCTTTAATTCAAATCGGCTTTATGAAAAGTAATAAAGCGGTAATGATTATTGTGATGAACAAATGTGCAAAAGATATTCCTAAAGTTCATGAGTTGTTTAAAGAGAGCTTCTCTACCAAAGGTCCAAATCGAGGTTTAGGGCTATCAACTTTAAGAGAAATTATCGATCAAACGGATAATGTCTTACTAGATACGGTTATAGAAAATCACTACTTTATACAAAAACTTGAAATCATGAATACAGAACACGAGGATGTGAAATAACGTGAAGATTATTATTTGTGAAGATGATGTACAACAACGTGAACACATTGAATCCATCATTGAAAATTATATTATGATTGAAGAAAAGCCTCTAGAAGTTGCGTTATCTACAGGTGATCCTTATGAGGTACTGGAATTTGCGAAAGCTACGAATGAAA
The DNA here is from genome assembly GCF_047037175.1 of Staphylococcus simulans. Classification (GTDB taxonomy): domain Bacteria; phylum Bacillota; class Bacilli; order Staphylococcales; family Staphylococcaceae; genus Staphylococcus; species Staphylococcus simulans_C. Next base: position 1,102,282 of record NZ_CP178241.1, read on the forward strand.
TTTGTTGCTACTTCTTAGATATCCAATTAGATTCTGATATTAACGGTATTAAACTTGGCAGTGAGTTAAGAAATTATGATTCAGTCGGCAGCATTATCTTTATTACGAGTCACAGTGAGCTGACTTATCTTACTTTTGTTTATAAAGTAGCAGCGATGGATTTTATTTTTAAAGACGATCCTTCAGAAATGAAATCTCGTATTATCGATTGTATAGAAACGGCACTGACAAGATTACAGCTGCTTTCAAAAGAATCAAGTCTTGAGACCATTGAGTTGAAACGTGGCAGCAATTCAATCTATGTGAATTATGATGATGTTATGTTCTTTGAATCCTCAGCAAAATCACATCGCTTAATTGCACATCTCGATAATCGACAAATTGAGTTTTACGGCAACTTAAAAGATTTAAGTCAATTAGATGACCGCTTCTTCCGTTGCCACAACAGTTTCGTTATTAATCGAAACAATATCGAAGAAGTGATTTCTAAAGAACGAGAAGTTCACTTTAAAAATGGTGAACACTGTTATATCTCAGTAAGGAATTTGAAAAAAATCTAAAGAAACAGGGCTGAAATCAAAAATGCGATTTCGGCCCTTCTTTTATGTTTGTTTTACTTATAGTTACATTGTTTGTTATTGCTCTGTAGTTGCTTCCCCTTCATAGATACCGTGTAAATCATATTTCGTAAATTTTAAATAAGCCTGACCTGATTCAGTACCTACACGAATTCCTCTGCTGTTTTCTGGCGGGAAGATACGAGAAGACATTACACGTTCACCATGATTACAAAAGACCTCAATACTAGATTGATCTACAAAGATTTGTAGATGCTCTAAATCTTGACTCAATTGTACTGAACATTTTGTTTCTGCATCTTCAAGCGGAATCTCTCCACTTTCACTGCAATCTAACGTTACTAAACGTGAATGTGTATTATACGTTACTTTCGTTGAATTCCACTTTGAAACTTTCACTTCAAAATAAATTTCAGTCGCATCATTTTCTAACACTTCAACTTGTAATTCAAAGTTATCGCCTTCGTATGGATGCAGTTGTTTCGCAAATTTATTCGCGTAACCTAAGGCTGTTTCCTCGTTGTATCTCAGTTGTTTTAAACTTGAATGCGGTGTTTGATAAATTTTCCCATTACGCATCGAAAGTTGTCTTGGAATAGAAAGGCAAGGCACTTGAGCAATTTCAGGTAAATGCGCATAGTCCCCTTCAGTTTTTAGCAAGCCTATCAATACACGCGAACCTTCCGCATCTTCAAAAGTTTGCGGAAAGACAAAACCAAAGCCGTCATCCCACAATTTGAAGTCCCCATGATTCATTTTAAAGTTATGGAAATGAAGATGTCCCATTAAGTACCCTGCTCTATATGCGTGTTCTGCATTCTCTGCGGTAAACGTCAAAACATCATACCCATTCATCGTGTAATAATCAGGCGCATGCCAGTAATCACCAAAGTGTGAAAGATTCGTATGCACTGGAGCAATTAATTGCCAGTGATTAAGATCATCGGCATGATAAGCCAATAATCTTCCTTGGCCTTTGTCAGATTGGGCACTTAATAACGCATAGCGTTGCCCTTCTTTTTCAAATACATGCGGATCTTGTACCTTGTTGCTATAACCTTCTGGCACGTCAAATTGTATGGGCTGTTGTGCTTTTTCAAGCGCACCTTGTTGATTTCTCACAGCATATAACTGTGTAAAAGGTACTTCTAATGTTGCATCTTTACTTTCTGCAGAATAAACAAAATAAGTTTGTTGATCAATTCCTATAGCACTGCCGCCTTTAATCCCCTCATCGTCGTATAATCCGTCTGGCTTTAATAAAATCTGTTCTATAGGATATTGAATTAAATCAGGAGTCTGATACGCATAGCTATAGCTTAATCCATTATTAATTGTAAATGGATACCATACATGACTTATCAAATAGTGTTCACCATCAAATAATAGTCCGTTCGGCTTTCCTGCAGAGCCAAATGGCGGCTGTAAATGGAATGTCTGTTTATACGGTGAAGATGCGAACTTTTCTTTTAGTTCAGTTATTCTTTCAGCGGGTAGTTGTTCTATTCGTTGTGTTTCGACTTCATTCATCCAATCTTGCATCAACCATATCCTCCTAATTAAACGTTAATCATCATTTCTTTTATTTTAGCATATTTATATCCGACCACCTATCCTCTTTTTCATTGTGTTTCTGACTTATGATATTTATATCAAATTTATATGATTATTTTTTAGGTTTATCAATTAATATTCTAGAGTGAAATTACACCCTTGCAATTTAGTTCATTGTATATTAGGATAAACCTTATCAACATTATCGGAAAAGAGGGATTAAATGATTTGGATGATTATCAGCGGTCTAATTGTGGGGAGTTTACTAGGATTTGTAATGCAGCGGACACGATTTTGTTTAGCCGGTGGATTTAGAGATATGTATGTTCAAAAGAATAATAAAATGTTTTACGCTTTGCTCATCGCAATTTCTGTTCAAGCGATTGGTTTACTAGCATTTACAGCAATAATTGGTAAGCCTTTAGATAATGGAACATTCCCAATAATCGGAACTATTATTGGTTCATTTATATTCGGTGTTGGCATTGTATTAGCTGGAGGTTGTGCAACTGGTACGTATTACCGTGCTGGTGAAGGTCTTATCGGAAGTTGGTTAGCATTAGCAGCATATGCTATATTCTCAGCGATTACAAAAGCTGGATTGCTTAAACCCGTTATGGAAAGTCTTAACTCAAAAACAAATGTAAACGCAGATATGTCAACAAGTACTGGTATTCCTGCTTGGGTTTGGGTTATTGTCATTTCAGTAATCACAGTGTTCTTCGTAGTAAAAACACTGCGTAAACCGAAACCTAAAATTGCAGTCCCTAAATTAAAACAAAAATTCACAGGTGTACGTCATTTCTTCTTTGAAAAGAAATTCCACCCCTTCGTTGCAGCAATTGTTGTTGGTTTAATTGCATTACTTGCTTGGCCAATGAGTTATTCTGCAGGTCGTGAAGGTGGTTTAGGTATTACGACGCCTTCTTCAAATTTAGTACAATATATCCTTACAGGTAAAACATCATTCCTAGACTGGGGCGTATTCTTAGTATTAGGTATTTTCATCGGATCATATATTGCAGCGAAAGGTTCACGTGAATTCGCATGGCGCTTACCTGATAAGAAAACATTAAGAAATAGCGTTATCGGCGGCGCATTAATGGGATTCGGTGCTTCAGTAGCTGGCGGTTGCTCAATTGGTAACGGCTTAGTTGCAACAGCTGCCTTATCTTGGCAAGGTTGGATTGCATTAGCATCAATGATTTTGGGTACTTGGTTAATGAGTTACTTTATTTTTGTTAAACCTATGAAAGCATTACGCAAAGCACCCGCAAAAGCGACTGCTTCAAAACCAGCAGCACAATCATAATCTAATTAAAATAATCATATGTATATAAGTAAAAAGCAAAGGAGAATGAAGCTATGTTATACGAATTAGGAACAGTCGGAATGGTTTGTCCTTTCCCTCTTATCGAAGCACAAAAGAAAATGGAAGAATTAGAAGTCGGAGACGAATTGAAAATTGACTTTGACTGCACACAAGCAACAGAAGCTATTCCGAACTGGGCAGCAGAAAAATCTTATCCAGTAACAAATTATGAACAATTAGGAGATGCTTCTTGGACTATTACAGTTCAAAAAGCATAAATAAAAAGGAGTTTGTTTGAAATTTATCAAGCAAACTCCTTTTCTTTATTTACGATTCATATTATTCATAAAGAAGAGTAAAGACTGTAGTTCTACCCCTAGGTCAATATGGTGGACTGACACAGTATCGGGTACATCGATACGAGAAGGTGTAAAGTTCAAGATGCCTTTTACATTACATGCGACAAGCTGATCAGCAACCTCTTGTGCTGCTTTGCCTGGTGTCGTGATAATCACAACATCCAAATTGCCTTCTTTCAAAATATCTTGTATTGCATCCATGTCTTTTACTACAACTTTTCCAATTTGTGTGCCGATTACATTTTCGTTAATATCAAACGCTTCTGTAATGACCATATCATCATGGATTGAGAAGTTATATGAAAGCAACGCTTTCCCTAAGTTCCCTACGCCGACTAATCCAATGCGAATTACATCACTTTCGCTGATTTCGCCTTTAAAAAATTCTAATAAACTTTCCACATTGTAGCCATAGCCTTTTTTGCCCAGCTCACCAAAGTATGAAAAATCTCTTCTAATCGTAGCTGAATCAATATCCAATGCTTCACTGATTGTCTTAGAATTCACTCTATCTATCCCTTTTTCTTGAAGGGTATTTACGAATCTGTAATATAAGGGTAATCGTTTCAAAGTCGCGCGAGGAATTTTATTGTTTTGATTAGCCAATGTGTTTCCCTCCAAATCTTTCTAACTACTATCCCAAACTTTATTCAAATTAACCATTAATAAAAACTATGCATTTATGCGTACAAAAATAATAGTTTAGCCATGGTGTTGTGAAAAGCAGCCTTTTTCGACTACCAGCAGATTATAGTATTATCATGGTTACTTTGCTGCAATCTACTCAGATGTTCTTCTGAAAACATTTTTTATTATCTAAGTATACCGTATGATTTCAGAAAATGGAATGACTGTAATATCAACATTTTAGTGAATACGCTCTTTATTACACTAAAACATCTAAAAAATGGTTTTGAAATTTACACCAAGATATAAACTATTATACGATTAGAATTTTGTTTTGAACACATTTTTTTGTGACAAATCATAATTAATAGTCTGTATTTAATGTGTATTGACACATTTTCTTTATGAAACATTCTATCCATACATTTCGCATGATATGTTAGGAATTCATGGCAATTGCGCTTATAATAGTAACTAAGCGACGCTTTTTTAGGAAGGAGGACTACGAGATATTTTATAGATACATCTCGTATAATATTTGAATGATACTACTACAATTGAACAATGTCTCAAAATCCTTCGACGGTGAAGAAATCTTTAGTGATGTCCACTTTGAAGTGAAGAGTCATGAAAAAATAGGCATTGTCGGCAGAAATGGTGCCGGCAAATCTACATTAATGAAAATTATTGCCGGTTTGGATGGCTATGACAGCGGTAATGTCTCAAAAATTAAAAACTTAAAAGTGGGTTATTTAACCCAACAAATGACATTAGATACTGATCATACTGTATGGGAGGAAATGTCTAAACCCTTTGCGCACCTCAAACAAATGGAACAAGAGATGCAAGCTGAAACTAACTGGCTTGCTGACCATGCTGGTGACTATGAAACAGATGCTTTTAAAGAACATATGGCAAGGTATGAAGCCTTATCAAATCAGTTTGAGCGTTTAGATGGGTATCAGTTTGAAAGTAAGATTAAAACTGTCCTACACGGACTAGATTTTAACGAAGAAGATTTCAATCGTCCAGTTAACGATTTCAGCGGGGGTCAAAAGACACGTTTGTCACTTGCGCAAATGTTGTTAAGTGAACCTGATTTATTATTACTTGATGAACCGACCAACCATTTAGATATGGAAACGACACAATGGCTTGAAGATTACTTAAATTTCTTTAAAGGGGCTATCGTGATTATCAGTCACGACCGCTTCTTCCTTGATAAAACGGTCAACCAAATTTATGACGTTGCACTCGGTGCAGTTCAACATTATGTCGGCAACTATAGTAAATTCATTACCCAACGTGATCAATACTATCAAAAACGCATGCAAGAATACGAACGTCAACAAGCAGAAATTAAACGTCTAGAAACGTTTGTCGAAAAAAATATCACGCGTGCTTCCACAAGCGGTATGGCTAAAAGCCGCAGAAAAGTCTTAGAAAAAATTGAACGCATTGATAAACCGATGCTAGATGCCCGCAGCGCAAATATCCAATTTGACTTTGATCGTAACACAGGCAATGATGTTTACCATATCAGAAACTTAGAAATTGGCTATGCTGAACCTGTGATTTCCCCTATTACAATGGAAATTACTAAAGGTAACCATTTAGCAGTCATTGGCCCAAACGGTATCGGAAAATCTACATTTATTAAAACTGTCGCAGATCGTATACCGAAATTAGGCGGCGAAATTATTCATGGTGCGAATTTACGTGTAGGTTACTATGACCAAAAACAAGCAGAATTCAAATCTAACAAAACGATTTTAGATTATGTATGGGACCAATACCCTACAATGCCTGAAAAAGATGTGCGCGCCGTATTAGGACGCTTCTTGTTTGTACAAGATGATGTTAAAAAAATCATCAATGATTTATCAGGCGGCGAAAAAGCACGCTTACAACTCGCATTATTAATGTTGGAACGTAATAACGTCTTAATTCTAGATGAACCTACCAACCACCTTGATATCGATTCTAAAGAAATGTTAGAACAAGCACTTCAAGATTTTGAAGGCACATTAATCTTTGTATCACATGATCGTTACTTTATTAACCAGCTTGCAAATAAGGTATTTGATATGCAGCCAGATGGCGGTACTGTTTATGCAGGTAATTATCAATACTATTTAGATAAAACAGAAGAGAAAGCAGCAATAGAAGCCAAAAATGAAGCACAACAAGCTGCCCAAATCTCAACAGAAACCCATGCCAATTCATATGAAAATCAAAAAGCGCAACGCAGAGAACAACGTCAATTAGAACGTCAAATTGAAAACTGCGAAGCTGAAATTGATAAATTCGAACAACAGATTGAAATGATAGATGAACAATTAACACAACCTGAAGTCTTTAGCGATCCAGAGAAAGCAGCTCAATTAGCTGAAGAAAAAGAGACTATCGAACAGCAACTCGAACACGTCATGGAAACATGGGAAGAATTACAAGAAAAAATGATATAAACCATAAAGGTTACCGAGGGCTAGAAATGACAACTTCATTTTCAGCCTTCTTTTTTTACAATTCCTTTACAATATTATCAACATTAAAAATCCCTTAACATCAACTATCCACAGAGTTATCCACTTTATCCACAGGTAAAAAGACATCATTTTAACAGCTATTCACATCACTTCCCACAGTTATCCACCCATTTATACACACTTATCCACAAGTTATACACCTTTTGTTGATAAGTACGCATGTTCGCTATTGACAACCTTCCATTTTGTTCTCAATGGCACTGCCCTTCTATTAACGAGAATATATAAATAATTAATATACATAGTGAGGTATTACTTATATGAATAGTTTACTTAACATTTTTTATTTTTAGTCTTAATGTGGCTATTGATTTAACCATTCGTAATATCTTGCTGACAGATTCTACCTTTATGAATGCTTTTGCACTGATACACGTAATGCCATTGAACTTTTACGCTTAATGGATTTTCCAACAGTGGTGTATCAAAATGCTTTAAAAAATACAAAAAAGTAGAGAAGCGAAATGACCGCTTCTCTACTTTTCTCATTTATAAGTATGCGCTTAATTTTATTATTCCACTGAAAATTCTTCTATATCAATGCTGCTCTTACCATTTAAATCTAAGCCAGCATTTAAACCTGTTTTATATAAGTAATGACCTGCTGCACCAATCATTGCGGCATTATCTGTACATAACTTAGGACTCGGAATAGAGAGTTTGATTTGGTGTTCTGCACAAGCTTCTTTTAGTGCTTTACGTAAGCCTTTATTGCTTGCGACACCGCCAGCAACAATCAATTGATTGACTTGATACGTTTCACACGCTTTTATCGCTTTGTGTACTAAGACTTCTACCACACTATTTTGGAAGCTTGCTGCGACATTTGCTGGCACAATTTCTTCGTTTTTTTGTTTTAAGTTATGCAGTTTGTTAATAACAGCACTTTTTAGACCGCTGAAACTGAAGTCGAAGCTATCTGGTTCTAGCCATACACGCGGAAAGTCGTATACATCTTCACCTTCAGCAGCTAGTTGGTCGACTTTTGGTCCGCCGGGATATGGCAAACCTATTGTACGCGCTACTTTATCATAAGCTTCCCCGACCGCATCGTCTCTAGTTTCGCCAATGACTTCGAAGTTTAAATGATCTTTCATATAAACTAATTCCGTATGCCCTCCTGATACAATTAATGCCATTAATGGAAATTCAAAGGGCTCTTCCAAATTATTCGCATAAATATGACCAGCAATATGATGTACTGGAACTAACGGTTTATCATAAGCAAAGGCTAATGCTTTTGCGGCATTAACACCAATTAAAAGCGCACCAATTAATCCAGGACCTTCAGTCACTGCGACCGCATCAATATCTTCCATATCAGTATGTGCCGTTTTTAATGCTTCATCAATCGTTTGTGTAATCCCTTCAACATGATGTCTGCTTGCGACTTCAGGGACTACACCGCCAAAACGTTTGTGACTTTCAATTTGGCTCAGCACAGTATTGCTTAAGATTTCTTTGCCGTTTTTAATCACACTGGCACTTGTTTCATCACAGCTTGATTCTATTGCTAAAATTAATGTATCTTTTTCCATTATAAATCCACCCACATTACGAGTGCATCCTCGCCTTCTCCATAATAGTTTTTGCGTTTGCCGCCATAATTAAATCCTAATGATTCATAGACTCGGCGCGCAACGCTATTTTCAATTCGTACTTCTAAACTCATGACATCACAAGTTTGTCTCGCAAAATTCATCGCATATTCAACAATCAGTTTTCCTAATCCATACCCGCGCATCTTTTCAGTGATCGCAACTGTTGTAATCTGTGCTTGATCAATGACTGTCCACATCCCGATATAACCGATAATCTTTTGCTGATATTCCATCACAAAGTAACGCGCAAACTGGTTACGTTCGACTTCATGATAAAAAGCATCAATCGTCCAAGAACTATCATTAAAACACATGCGTTCTAAATCAAACACTTGAGGAACATCTTCTAATGTCATTAATCGTATATTCAAACCCTCTATTTCTGTTGTGTTTTTAACCAATTGCGTTCTGCCTCAGAAAGTTTAAGATAATCTGGTTTAAAGGTATGGATGTTTTCAGGTTGTGTAATTAATGCTTGCATCACACTTGCCTTAGGAAGTTGATAAATAATAGGTCCGTTTAATAATTCAGTTATGTTTTCGATATGATGACCTACAAAAATGTGTGCCTGTGTTTGCGCTGTTAGATAGTCATTTAACTCTGAAATTAACATATATTGGTCTTCTAATACATTGACGAGTTGACCATCTTGATATTGATACACACCTGTATAGACCGCTTCTCTTCTAGCATCAAATACTGGAACAATCAATTGTTCAGACTGCGTATCAGGCAATGTTGCGGCTAATGCCTTTAAGGAAGAAACACCATATAACTCAGTATTTAATGCATAAGCTAAAGTCTTAGCAGTGGTTACCCCGATTCTTAAACCTGTATAAGAACCTGGTCCTTTCGCGACAACAATCGCCTCAATTTCCTTTTTGTTTAAACCCGCTTCTTCAATTATCTTTTGAATTGCCGGCATCAGTTGAACAGAATGATTACGCTTAATATTCGTCGTATGTTCTACTAATATATTGTTATCTTGCATGACTGCAAGTGACATAGGCTTATTGGATGTATCCAGCAGCAAGTAAATCACGTGTCACGTCCTCCTTCAATTGTGCATAGTGTGCACCGTTTGCTTCTATAGTAACTGTTCTTTTATTTTCATCTATAGCAGTCAAATTAATTGTTAAATGATCATCTGGCAATAAATCTTGAATAAATGTACTCCATTCAATAACGGTTACAGCATGATCTTCAAAATATTCATCAAACCCTAAGTCTTCATCAGAATCTTCTAAGCGATAGCAATCCATATGATGAAACTTCATGTTAGTTCCTTTATAGGATTTAATAATATTGAACGTCGGAGAGTTAATCGTACGTTTCACGCCTAAATGTTTACCGATAAATTGACTTAAAGTTGTCTTACCTGCACCTAGATTACCATTCAGTAAAATTAAATCTTTAGGTTGTAAATGCTTTGTCAGTATTTCAGCAAATTGATTCATTTGATCAATATTGTTGATTGTTATCATGTTCAAATCTCCTATTTTCTATTCTGTTTGTGTACAGAAATTTCGTCTTCTATATTGTAACATGGCATGCAATAGCTTTTGACTATAATGTTTGTTTGCTATTAAATTGAAATATGTCATGTTTTACAAACGCTTACATGTATTAATTTAAAAAATTTTCTGAAATCGTGTTGACATCCTTTTGGACATGTAGTAAATTAAGTTTATCAAATTTTTAGACAATTCAAATTTATTCATAAAACCATTCGAAAGGAGCAAATTGAAATGACTAACAGAACACAAGCAAATACTCAACCGACAACAACAAATATTTTAGTCATTTTATTAATTTGCTAGGACTCGAACTTTAGTAAGCACCACTACTAAATGTTTAAGTCCTATTTCCGATTGAATGGGACTTCCATTGACGTCCCAATAATTATTGGGACGTTTTTTTATTTGAATCTTCGGGGGGAATTATATTGAGAAGCGACACTATCAAAAAAGGAGACCAACAGGCTCCGGCCAGAAGTTTACTCCATGCCACAGGACAAATCAAAGATCCAACAGATATGAACAAACCATTCGTAGCTATCTGTAACTCTTACATCGATATCGTTCCAGGACATGTTCATTTAAGAGAATTAGCCGATATTGCTAAAGAAGCGATTCGTGAAGCAGGCGCCATTCCATTTGAATTCAATACAATCGGTGTTGATGATGGTATTGCGATGGGACACATTGGTATGCGTTATTCATTACCATCACGGGAAATTATTGCAGATGCTGCTGAAACAGTTATCAATGCGCACTGGTTTGACGGTGTGTTCTACATTCCAAACTGTGACAAAATCACACCAGGGATGTTGATGGCAGCTGTAAGAACAAACGTACCTGCTATCTTCTGTTCAGGTGGTCCGATGAAAGCTGGTTTATCTGCAACAGGTAAAGCTTTAACCCTTTCATCTATGTTTGAAGCAGTCGGTGCCTTTAAAGGCGGTTCAATGAGTAAAGAAGAATTCTTAGACATGGAACAAAATGCCTGCCCTACTTGCGGATCTTGTGCAGGAATGTTCACAGCAAACTCAATGAACTGTTTAATGGAAGTTTTAGGACTAGCACTTCCATATAATGGTACAGCATTAGCGGTATCTGACCAACGTCGAGAAATGATTAGACAAGCCGCTTTCCAATTAGTAGAAAATATTAAAAACGATTTGAAACCACGTGATATCGTGACTAAAGAAGCCTTAGATGATGCTTTCGCACTAGATATGGCGATGGGCGGTTCAACAAATACTGTCCTTCATACACTTGCAATTGCGAATGAAGCAGATGTTGATTATGACTTAAGCCGTATCAATGAAATTGCGAAACGCACACCTTACCTATCTAAAATTGCACCAAGTTCTTCTTATTCTATGCATGATGTTCATGAAGCCGGCGGTGTTCCAGCCATCATCAATGAATTGATGAAAAAAGAAGGTACATTACATCCAGACAGAATTACTGTTACAGGTAAAACACTTCGTGAAAACAACCAAGGCAAAGAAATTAAAAATACAGATGTTATCCATCCACTCGATCAACCGTATGATAAAGAAGGCGGACTTTCAATCTTATATGGTAACTTAGCTCCAAATGGCGCAGTTATCAAAGTCGGCGGTGTTGATCCAGAAATCAAAGTGTTTAAAGGAAAAGCGATTTGCTTTGACTCACATGATGAAGCCGTTGAAGCCATCGACAATCACACCGTTCGTGAAGGCCACGTTGTTGTCATCCGATATGAAGGCCCTAAAGGCGGACCAGGCATGCCGGAAATGTTAGCCCCTACTTCATCTATCGTAGGACGCGGCTTAGGTAAAGATGTCGCATTAATCACTGACGGAAGATTCTCAGGTGCTACAAGAGGTATCGCAGTCGGCCACATCTCACCGGAAGCAGCCTCTGGCGGTCCTATCGGATTAATCCGTGATGGTGATGAAATCGTTATTGATTTAACAAACAGAACATTAGATGTTGATGTTTCAGAAGAAGAATTGAACAAACGTAAAACAGAAGTGAAACCATTTAAAGCTAAAGTAAAAACTGGTTACTTAGCACGTTATACAGCTCTTGTTACAAGCGCAAATACAGGCGGAGTTATGAGAGTACCAGAATATTTAATTGAGGAGTGATGCTTTATGTCTTACCCACAAATGACTAAACATAATAAAGAAGCCAATAGTACACAAGCAGCCACGAAAACGAGTAGAAGTGGTTCGGAATTGCTAGTAGAAGCACTGCTAAAAGAAGGCACAGAGTTGCTTTTCGGTTATCCTGGAGGTGCCGTACTTCCGCTCTACGATACATTTTATGATGGTAAAATCAAACATATCCTAGCACGACACGAACAAGGTGCTGTACATGCTGCCGAAGGTTATGCCAGAGTTTCTGGCAAACCTGGCGTAGTTGTTGTAACTAGCGGTCCTGGCGCAACAAATGTTATCACAGGTATTGCAGATGCCTACAGTGACTCATTACCGCTAGTTGTATTTACAGGCCAAGTAGCAACACCAGGTATTGGTAAAGATGCTTTCCAAGAAGCAGACTTGTTATCAATGACAACACCTATTACTAAACATAACTTCCAAGTTAAACATCCAGATGAAATTCCTGAAGTTGTACATCAAGCATTCCACATTGCAAACACAGGACGTAAAGGTCCAGTTGTAATCGACTTCCCAAAAGATGTTGGTATCTTGCAATCTGATGTTGATGTTTGCGAAAATCTTGATTTACCAGGCTATCGTTTAGCTGATGCTCCGAATCCTCAAGATGTACAAACAGTACTAGAGTGGTTGAAAGAAGCCAAAAAGCCAGTCATCTTAGCTGGTGCAGGCGTAAGACATTCGCAATCAGGTCAGCTATTAACTGCATTTGCTGAACGTCATCAAATCCCAGTTGTTACATCATTGCACGGGTTAGGCACAGTGCCATACAGCAATCCCCTATTCTTAGGTATGGGTGGTATGCATGGATCATACGCAAGTAACATGGCATTACATGAATGTGACTTGTTAATTAACTTTGGCAGCCGCTTCGATGACCGTCTTGCGAGTAACCCAGAAGAATTTGCGAAAAACGCTAAAGTGGTTCATGTAGACATCGACCCTTCTGAAATCAATAAAATCATCAAAACAGACTTGGGCGTAGTTGCTGATTGTAAATTAGTACTTGAAGCATTACTTACAGAAACAAACACTTATGACCAACATAAAGATTGGGTGGATTATTGTTTGAATAATCAGAAAAACCATCCATTCGCTTATACAGATGAAGAAGCGGACGTATTTATCAAACCCCAACAAGCGATTGAATATATCGGTAAAATCACAGACGGCGAAGCGGTCGTAACGACAGATGTAGGTCAACACCAAATGTGGGCTGCTCAATTCTATCCATTCAAACATGATAACCAATTAGTAACAAGCGGCGGTCTTGGTACTATGGGATTCGGTATCCCTTCTGCTATCGGTGCTAAATTAGCCGAACCAGATAAAACAGTTGTTTGTTTCGTTGGAGACGGCGGTTTCCAAATGACAAACCAAGAAATGGCGATTTTAAATGAGTATGGTCTAGATATCAAAATCGTTTTAATCAATAATGGGACATTAGGTATGGTTAAACAATGGCAAGATAAATTCTTTAAACAACGTTTCTCTCATTCCGTATTTAATGGCCAACCAGATTTCCAAAAATTATCTGAAGCTTATGGTGTGAAAGCATTCTTAGTAGAAGATCCTGAAACGCTTGAAGCAGATTTAGATGCAGCATTTGCGCATAACGGCCCTGCTTTAATCGAAGTGAGAATCTCACCTAAAGAACCTGTTTTACCAATGATTCCAAGCGGTAAAGCAAACAACGAAATGGAGGGTGTCCTATGAGATATACATTCAAAACAAAAGTTTTAGATAAATCTGGTACATTAAATCGACTGACAAGCACCTTTTTACGTCGTCAGTTTAACATCGTAACACTTTGTGTTACACCAAGTATTCAACCTGGTATTTCTGATATGACATTCGTAGCTGAGTTAGATGAAGCTTCAAAAGTACAATCACTCATGCTTCATTTAGAAAAACAAATCAATGTATTATCTGTAGAAGATATCACAAATAATAACGTCTACAGTGTGGAGTTATTACTTGCTAAAATTGCAACACCTGCAGATAGCACTGAATTAGATAATTTGATCAATCACAGTGATGCGCTAGTTTCAGTTTTAAAAGAAGAAGATGGTCATACCTACTTACAAGCATCGGGAACACAACAAGCATTAGACGATGTATTGCAGGCACTATCATCACAACAGATTGAACAAGTTTCTAGAACAGGAACTGCAGCATTATTATAATTTGAATTTTCACAATGTTGAGAATTTAAAATAAAACAAATTTTTGGAGGAATTTATTATGACAACAGTTTATTATGACGAATCAGTGAAAAAAGACGCTTTAGAAGGTAAAAAAATCGCAGTATTAGGCTATGGTTCTCAAGGTCATGCACATGCTAAAAACCTTAAAGACAACGGCTATGACGTTATAATCGGTATCCGCCCTGGACATTCTTTCGACAGAGCTAAAAAAGATGGCTTCGATGTATATCCAGTTGGAGAAGCAGTAAAACAAGCAGACGTAGTAATGGTATTATTACCAGACGAAATCCAAGGTAAAGTATACGACGAAGAAATCGCTCCTAACTTAGAAGCTGGTAATGCTTTAGCATTTGCACATGGTTTCAACATCCACTTCGATGTAATCAAACCACCAAGTGACGTAGATGTATTCTTAGTAGCTCCAAAAGGTCCTGGACACCTTGTAAGACGTACTTTCACTGAAGGCAGCTCAGTTCCTGCATTATTCGGTGTAGGCCAAGATGCAACTGGTAACGCTTTTGACATCGCATTAAGCTATGCAAAAGGTATCGGCGCAACTAAAGCTGGTGTCATTGAAACTACATTCAAAGAAGAAACTGAAACAGACTTATTCGGTGAACAAGCAGTACTTTGCGGTGGTGTTACGCAATTAATTCAAAACGGTTTCGAAACATTAGTAGAAGCTGGTTACCAACCAGAACTTGCTTACTTCGAAGTATTACATGAAATGAAATTGATCGCTGACTTAATGTACGAAGGCGGTATGGAAACTATGCGTTATTCAATTTCAAACACTGCTGAATATGGTGACTATGTTTCAGGTCCACGTGTTATCACACCAGAAGTAAAAGAAAACATGAAAGCTGTATTAACTGATATCCAAAATGGTACATTCGCTAACAACTTCATCAAAGATAATGAAAATGGATTCAAAGAATTCTACAAACTACGTAAAGCAGCTCAAGGTCATCAAATCCAAGAAGTTGGTAAAAAACTTCGTGAAATGATGCCTTTCGTTGAAAATAAAACTATTGAAGAATAATACTAAATCAGGAGGTTGATTATTTATGAGTCATATTCAAATTTTTGATACAACACTAAGAGACGGTGAACAAACGCCCGGAGTCAGTTTTTCCTTCGATGAAAGATTGACGATCGCAAAGCAACTTGAAAAATGGGGTGTCGATGTTATTGAGGCAGGCTTCCCTGCTTCCAGTGAAGGTAGTTTTAAATCTGTTCAAGCGATTTCCCAAGCTTTAACAAAAACTGCTGTAGTAGGCTTAGCGAGATGTAAAAAAAGCGACATCGATGCTGTGTACGAAGCAACTAAAGAAGCTAAATATCCGCAATTACATGTCTTTATCGCTACTAGCCCTATTCACTTAGAGCATAAATTGAAAATGACTCAAGAAAAAGTGCTAGAGCAAATTACTGAAAATGTTGCTTATGGCAAATCTTTATTCGATGTTGTACAATTCTCACCCGAAGATGCAACACGTACTGATTTAGATTTCTTAATCAAAAGTGTTCAAACAGCTGTAGATGCAGGTGCAACAATTATCAACATTCCTGATACAGTAGGTTATAGTTATCCAACTGAATTTGGAAATATCTTCAAAGTATTGCTTGAAAATGTCAAATCCGATAAAGAAATCATCTATAGTGCACACTGTCACGATGACCTTGGTTTAGCTGTAGCTAACAGTATGGCAGCCATCGAAAATGGTGCAAAACGTGTAGAAGGTACAATTAACGGTATCGGTGAACGTGCTGGTAATACAGCACTTGAAGAAGTAGCACTTGGTTTATATGTTCGTAAAGATCATTATGGTATTGAAACAAAACTTGAACTTGGCCGTACAAAAGAAACATCTGATTTAATTTCTCGTTTCGCTGGTATTCCTGTACCTCGTAACAAAGCAGTTATCGGTCAAAATGCATTCAGTCATGAATCAGGTATCCACCAAGACGGCTTCTTGAAACATCGTGAAACTTACGAAATCATGACGCCTCAATTAGTTGGTATCAAAACTTCTGAATTACCACTTGGTAAATTGTCTGGTAAACATGCTTTCGCAGAAAAGTTAAAACAACTTGGCTACGAAATCAGTCCAGAAAAACAAGTTGAATTGTTCAAACAGTTCAAATCTATTGCCGATAAAAAGAAAAATGTTTCTGACTATGATGTACATGCCCTTGTTCAAGGTCATTACCATGAAACAAATGCTGCTTATCATGTTGAAAATCTTCAACTTCAATTTGTGGCTGAAGGTGTTCAAAGCGCAGTTGTGCAACTTCGTGACAACGATGGCAAAGAATATCAATCAGCAGCAACAGGCACAGGTTCTATCCTTGCAGTATATAATGCAGTAGACTTGATCTTCGATGCTGATTCTGAATTGTTGAATTATCAAATTTCTTCAGTTACTGAAGGTTCAGATGCACAAGCACAAGTTAATGTAGAGCTTAGCATCGATGGACGTTCTTACTATGGTATCGGTATTGACCATGACGTATTGCTTGCTTCATGTAAAGCTTATGTGGAAGCTTATTCTAATCATATTGCTGAAGCATCAGTTAATGATGAGGTGAACGCATGAGTTATAAAATCACTGCCCTTCCAGGCGATGGTATCGGTCCAGAAATATTAGAAGGTACTTTGAAAATATTAGAAAAATTAAGTCGTAAATATAACATTAATTATGAATTAGAAACATATGATTTTGGAGGGGCCGCTATAGACAACTATGGCGACCCGCTTCCATCATCTACACTTGAAGCTTGTAAACAATCTGATGCGATTCTTTTAGGCGCAATCGGCGGTCCTAAATGGACAAATAGCCCAAAACGTCCTGAAGCTGGCTTACTTGCTTTAAGAAAGAATTTAGAGCTCTTCGCAAACATCCGCCCTACTGCTGTTGTAGAGGGTGCAAGCGAATTTTCACCACTGAAAGCTGAACGTGTACAAGGTACGGATTTAGTGATTGTAAGAGAATTGACTGGCGGTTTATACTTCGGTGAACCGAAAGAACTAGCCGACGATCATGCAATTGATTCCTTAACCTATACAAAAGCTGAAATTGAACGTATCGCGCATGCAGCATTTAAACTTGCACAAGCAAGACGTAAGAAATTGACATCCGTGGATAAAGAAAATGTTTTAGCCTCAAGTAAATTATGGCGCAAAACGGTTGATGAAGTTGCTGCTTCATACCCTGATGTAGAAGTTGAACATTTATTGGTTGATGCATGCAGCATGCACTTAATTACACGTCCAACACAGTTTGACGTGATTGTTACTGAAAACTTATTCGGTGATATTTTAAGTGATGAAGCCTCTGTGATTCCAGGTTCATTAGGTGTTTCCCCTTCTGTCAGCTATGGACAAAAAGGAACAAAATTATATGAACCTATTCATGGTTCTGCACCTGATATTGCTGGCCAAGATATTGCGAACCCAACAGGTATGATTCTTTCATTAGCAATGTGTTTCAGAGAAACTTTTAATCAAGTCGAAGCAGCAGAAGAATTAGAAACAGTTGTTTATGGTTTACTGAAAGATGGCTTTACAACTCCGGATTTAGGCGGTAAAGCACATACATCAGAAATCTTTGATAAAATTTTAGAAAAACTTTAAAGGATGGTGATTGAAATGGGACAAACTTTGTTCGATAAAATATGGAATAGACATGTTCTCACAGGAAATGCAGGTGAACCGCAATTATTATACATTGACTTGCATCTTATCCATGAAGTCACATCACCTCAAGCCTTTGAAGGATTAAGAATTCAACATAGACCTTTGAGACGTCCTGATTTAACGTTTGCGACAATTGATCATAATGTACCGACACAAGATATTTTCAACATCAAAGATGAAATTGCGGCTACACAAATCAAGACACTTCAAAAGAACTGTGAAGAGTTTGGTGTTCGACTATTTGATAATGGTACTGAAGAACAAGGTATCGTACATATGGTTGGACCTGAAATGGGGTTAACGCAACCTGGTAAAACCATTGTTTGCGGTGACTCTCATACAGCAACACACGGTGCTTTCGGTGCTATCGCATTCGGTATCGGCACAAGTGAAGTAGAACATGTATTTGCGACACAAACCCTATGGCAAACTAAACCGAAGAATCTCTTAATTGATATTAATGGGGAACTGCCTAAAGGTGTCTATGCGAAAGATATTATTCTACATTTGATCAATCAATACGGTGTAGATTTCGGTACAGGTTATGCACTTGAATTTGCGGGATCTACCATTCGCAACCTATCTATGGATGCGCGTATGACAATTTGTAATATGGCGATTGAAGCCGGCGCAAAATATGGCTTAGTTGAACCAGATGAAACAACACTTGAATATGTCAAAGGTCGTCCTTACGCGAATATTGATGAAGCCACAGCCGCATATTGGCAAACACTTTATTCAGATAAGGATGCACAATTTGATCGTGTGATTGAGTTAGATGTGACAGACTTAGAACCTCAAGTCACTTGGGGTACAAGTCCAGAAATGGGTGTAAGTTTCAACACACCTTTCCCAGAAATTCAAAACATTAACGATGAGCGTGCTTATCACTATATGGATTTAAAACCAGGTGATAAAGCAGAAGACATTGAACTTGGCTATGTATTCTTAGGTTCATGTACAAATGCGCGTCTTTCAGACTTACAGGAAGCAAGTAAGTTTGTGAAAGGACATAAAGTACATCCGAATATTACCGCAATTGTCGTACCTGGTTCTAGAAGTGTAAAACACCAAGCTGAAGCATTAGGCCTTGATAAAATCTTTAAAGATGCAGGCTTTGAATGGCGTGAACCTGGTTGCTCAATGTGTCTCGGTATGAACCCTGACCAAGTACCAGCGGGTGTCCACTGTGCTTCTACCAGCAACCGTAACTTTGAAGGTCGTCAAGGTAAAGGCGCAAGAACACATCTTGTATCCCCTGCTATGGCAGCAGCTGCTGCGATTGAAGGACGCTTCGTAGATGTCAGAAAATGGGAGGCGCTTGAACATGCTTAAAATCGAACCAATTACGCAATATACTGGTAAAACCGCTATTTTATTCCATGATAATATTGATACCGATCAAATCATCCCGAAAGTTCATCTTAAAGGTGTTTCAAAAACAGGACTTGGTCCCTATGCCTTTGATGAATGGCGTTACTTAGAAGACGGTTCTGATAATCCTGATTTTGAATTGAACCAACCGCAATATAAAGGAGCTTCAATTCTTATTACAGGTGATAACTTTGGTTGCGGCTCTAGTCGTGAACATGCGGCTTGGGCATTGAAAGATTACGGCATTAACATTATTATTGCTGGCAGTTTCAGTGATATCTTCTATATGAACTGCACAAAAAATGCATTATTGCCGATTGCTTTAGGAAAAGAAGATCGTGAGTTCCTTGCGAACTATAAAGAACTCGAAATCGACCTTCCGAACCAGGTGATTAAAACACCTGACCGTGAATTACATTTTGATATTGATTCAACTTGGAAGAACAAACTTGTTCAAGGACTAGATGATATTGCTATCACATTGGCGTATGAAGACCAAATTGAACAATATGAACAGAAATACCAACATAATTAAGGAGTGAGCGAAATGACAGTACAAACTGCTGTATCAGCTAAAGATATAGATGAGGCTTTTTTATCATTACAGCCGATTGTCAAAGAAACGCCTTTAGAGAAAGATCACTATTTATCTTTAAAGTATGACTGTAATGTATATTTAAAAAGAGAAGATCTGCAATGGGTCCGTTCTTTTAAACTAAGAGGTGCGTATAACGCAATTCAAGCATTAAGTGAAAGTGAAAAAGCAAAAGGTATCACATGTGCGAGTGCCGGCAACCATGCACAAGGTGTGGCATTTACTGCACGACGATTAGGTTTAAAAGCAGTCATCTTTATGCCTGTAACAACTCCCCTACAAAAAATTAATCAAGTTAAATTCTTTGGCGGAGAGAATGTTGAAGTAATTTTAGTCGGTGATACATTTGATGATTGTTTAAAAGAGGCTCTAGAATATACTGAGAAACATGCGATGAACTTCATTGATCCGTTTGATAATGTCAACACGATTGCGGGTCAAGGTACTATCGCAGCTGAAATACTAAATGAAGCACAAGAAAGCAATATTGATGTAGATTATCTTTTTGCCGCAATTGGTGGCGGCGGATTAATTTCTGGTGTAGGAACTTATATGAAAGAGAAGTCTCCTCAAACAAAAGTTATTGGTGTTGAACCTAAGGGCGCTGCAAGTATGTATACTTCAGTGGTATTAGAACAACACAGAGTTAAACTTCCAGAAATTGATAAGTTCGTTGATGGTGCATCTGTAGCACAAGTCGGCAAAATCACATTTGAGATTGCGAAAAAAGTCGTTGATGATTATCTTCAAATCGACGAAGGTGCTGTGTGCTCTACAATTTTAGATATGTATTCTAAACAAGCCATTGTCGCAGAACCTGCTGGTGCTTTAAGCGTCTCAGCGCTCGAACAATATCGTGATCAAATCAAAGGCAAAACAGTAGTTTGTATTATCAGCGGTGGTAATAATGATATCAACCGTATGAAAGAAATCGAAGAACGCTCCCTATTATATGAAGAAATGAAACATTACTTCATTTTCAACTTCCCTCAACGTCCTGGTGCGTTAAGAGAGTTCGTAAACGAAGTATTAGGTCCAAATGATGATATTACTAAATTCGAGTACTTAAAAAAATCTTCTCAAAATACAGGTACAGTTATCATTGGTATCCAGTTAAATAATCATGATGACTTAACACGTTTAAAAGAAAAAGTACATGAATTTGACCCTTCTAATATCTATATCAATGAAAACAAAATGTTGTATTCTTTATTGATTTAATTCAGAAAGCAGGAGAACCTATCAATCGTCATGATTAAAAGGTTCCCCTGCTTTTTTCTTTATCTCTACTCCTTTATTAATACAGTTATCAATCCATCTATTATCAATTCATCTATTCATTACGTATATACAGACATGAAAAGCCTTAAAGTTACCACAATTTATATAGACAATCCTCTACATTTAACTGTTCTTGCTGCTCAAATACAATATCAAGGCATAAAAAAAAGACCTCAAACCTGAGATCTCAATGCGGCTCATCGCATCCAAAATATATAATATACGATTATACATTCAAAACTAGATAGTAAGTAAATTTCAATTTGACCAATCAAAACTTGAAATTTGATTAAGTCTTCGATCGATTAGTATTCGTCAGCTCCACATATCGCTATGCTTCCACCCCGAACCTATTAACCTCATCATCTTTGAGGGATCTTATAACCGAAGTTGGGAAATCTCATCTTGAGGGGGGCTTCATGCTTAGATGCTTTCAGCACTTATCCCGTCCATACATAGCTACCCAGCTATGCCGTTGGCACGACAACTGGTACACCAGAGGTATGTCCATCCCGGTCCTCTCGTACTAAGGACAGCTCCTCTCAAATTTCCTACGCCCACGACGGATAGGGACCGAACTGTCTCACGACGTTCTGAACCCAGCTCGCGTACCGCTTTAATGGGCGAACAGCCCAACCCTTGGGACCGACTACAGCCCCAGGATGCGATGAGCCGACATCGAGGTGCCAAACCTCCCCGTCGATGTGAACTCTTGGGGGAGATAAGCCTGTTATCCCCGGGGTAGCTTTTATCCGTTGAGCGATGGCCCTTCCATGCGGAACCACCGGATCACTAAGTCCGTCTTTCGACCCTGCTCGACTTGTAGGTCTCGCAGTCAAGCTCCCTTATGCCTTTACACTCTATGAATGATTTCCAACCATTCTGAGGGAACCTTTGAGCGCCTCCGTTACACTTTAGGAGGCGACCGCCCCAGTCAAACTGCCCGCCTGACACTGTCTCCCACCATGATCAATGGTGCGGGTTAGAAATCCAACACAGCTAGGGTAGTATCCCACCAGCGCCTCCACGTAAGCTAGCGCTCACGTTTCTAAGGCTCCTACCTATCCTGTACAAGCTGTGCCGAATTTCAATATCAGGCTACAGTAAAGCTCCACGGGGTCTTTCCGTCCTGTCGCGGGTAACCTGCATCTTCACAGGTACTATGATTTCACCGAGTCTCTCGTTGAGACAGTGCCCAAATCGTTACGCCTTTCGTGCGGGTCGGAACTTACCCGACAAGGAATTTCGCTACCTTAGGACCGTTATAGTTACGGCCGCCGTTTACTGGGGCTTCGATTCGTAGCTTCGCAGAAGCTAACCACTCCTCTTAACCTTCCAGCACCGGGCAGGCGTCAGCCCCTATACATCACCTTACGGTTTAGCAGAGACCTGTGTTTTTGATAAACAGTCGCTTGGGCCTATTCACTGCGGCTCTTCAGAGCGTGAACCCTAAAGAGCACCCCTTCTCCCGAAGTTACGGGGTCATTTTGCCGAGTTCCTTAACGAGAGTTCTCTCGCTCACCTTAGAATTCTCATCTTGACTACCTGTGTCGGTTTGCGGTACGGGCACCAGTTATCTAGCTAGAGGCTTTTCTCGACAGTGTGAAATCAACGACTCGAGGAAAACATGTTTCCTCTCCCCATCACAGCTCAACCTTAAGAATGGCGGATTTGCCTACCATTCAGTCTCACTGCTTAGACGTGCACTCCAACAGCACGCTTCGCCTATCCTACTGTGTCCCCCCATCGCTTAAAACGATAAATGGTGGTACAGGAATATCAACCTGTTATCCATCGCCTACGCCTGTCGGCCTCGGCTTAGGACCCGACTAACCCAGAGCGGACGAGCCTTCCTCTGGAAACCTTAGTCAATCGGTGGATGGGATTCTCACCCATCTTTCGCTACTCACACCGGCATTCTCACTTCTAAGCGCTCCACATGTCCTTGCGATCATGCTTCGACGCACTTAGAACGCTCTCCTACCATTGTCCTACGGACAATCCACAGCTTCGGTAATATGTTTAGCCCCGGTACATTTTCGGCGCAGTGTCACTCGACTAGTGAGCTATTACGCACTCTTTAAATGATGGCTGCTTCTAAGCCAACATCCTAGTTGTCTGGGCAATACCACATCCTTTGCCACTTAACATATATTTTGGGACCTTAGCTGGTGGTCTGGGCTGTTTCCCTTTCGAACATGGACCTTATCACCCACGTTCTGACTCCCAAGTTAAATTGATTGGCATTCGGAGTTTGTCTGAATTCGGTAACCCGAGAGGGGCCCCTCGTCCAAACAGTGCTCTACCTCCAACAATCATCACTTGAGGCTAGCCCTAAAGCTATTTCGGAGAGAACCAGCTATCTCCAGGTTCGATTGGAATTTCTCCGCTACCCTCAGTTCATCCGCTCACTTTTCAACGTAAGTCGGTTCGGTCCTCCATTCAGTGTTACCTGAACTTCAACCTGACCAAGGGTAGATCACCTGGTTTCGGGTCTACGACCAAATACTCAACGCCCTATTCAGACTCGCTTTCGCTGCGGCTCCACATTTGCTGCTTAACCTTGCATCAGATCGTAACTCGCCGGTTCATTCTACAAAAGGCACGCCATCACCCATTAACGGGCTCTGACTACTTGTAAGCACACGGTTTCAAGTTCTCTTTCACTCCCCTTCCGGGGTACTTTTCACCTTTCCCTCACGGTACTGGTTCACTATCGGTCACTAGAGAGTATTTAGCCTTGGGAGATGGTCCTCCCAGATTCCGACGGAATTTCACGTGCTCCGTCGTACTCAGGATCCACTCAAGAGAGAATAAACTTTCGACTACAGGACTTTTACCTTCTCTGGTTCAACTTTCCAGGTGATTCGTCTAATTTATTCCTTTGTAACTCCGTATAGAGTGTCCTACAACCCCAATGAGCAAGCTCATTGGTTTGGGCTCTTCCCGTTTCGCTCGCCGCTACTCAGGGAATCGATTTTTCTTTCTCTTCCTGCGGGTACTAAGATGTTTCAGTTCTCCGCGTCTGCCTTCTGACATGCTATGTATTCACATGTCGATAACACAACATAACTTGTGCTGGGTTCCCCCATTCGGAAATCTCTGGATCAACGCTTACTTACAGCTACCCAAAGCATATCGTCGTTAGTAACGTCCTTCATCGGCTTCTAGTGCCAAGGCATCCACCGTGCGCCCTTAATAACTTAATCACGTTATTAATATTGTGAGTAATCGCTTGCCATCGGCAATTGATTACTAGCGATTCATTTAAATGAATAAAGCTTTTAAAACTCTAATTCACTCGGTTTTGCTTGGTAAAATCTATTTTTTACTTACTTATCTAGTTTTCAATGTACAATCTTTGAATGTTTCAAATAAACATTCAAAACTGAATACAATATGTCACGTTATTCCGTTTCAGTTTCCTGCGAAACTGTTCCGAATATATCCTTAGAAAGGAGGTGATCCAGCCGCACCTTCCGATACGGCTACCTTGTTACGACTTCACCCCAATCATTTGTCCCACCTTCGACGGCTAGTTCCTAAAAGGTTACTCCACCGGCTTCGGGTGTTACAAACTCTCGTGGTGTGACGGGCGGTGTGTACAAGACCCGGGAACGTATTCACCGTAGCATGCTGATCTACGATTACTAGCGATTCCAGCTTCATGTAGTCGAGTTGCAGACTACAATCCGAACTGAGAACGGCTTTATGGGATTTGCTTGACCTCGCGGGTTCGCTGCCCTTTGTACCGTCCATTGTAGCACGTGTGTAGCCCAAATCATAAGGGGCATGATGATTTGACGTCATCCCCACCTTCCTCCGGTTTGTCACCGGCAGTCAACTTAGAGTGCCCAACTTAATGCTGGCAACTAAGCTTAAGGGTTGCGCTCGTTGCGGGACTTAACCCAACATCTCACGACACGAGCTGACGACAACCATGCACCACCTGTCACTTTGTCCCCCGAAGGGGAAAGCTCTATCTCTAGAGTTGTCAAAGGATGTCAAGATTTGGTAAGGTTCTTCGCGTTGCTTCGAATTAAACCACATGCTCCACCGCTTGTGCGGGTCCCCGTCAATTCCTTTGAGTTTCAGCCTTGCGGCCGTACTCCCCAGGCGGAGTGCTTAATGCGTTAGCTGCAGCACTAAGGGGCGGAAACCCCCTAACACTTAGCACTCATCGTTTACGGCGTGGACTACCAGGGTATCTAATCCTGTTTGATCCCCACGCTTTCGCACATCAGCGTCAGTTGCAGACCAGAAAGTCGCCTTCGCCACTGGTGTTCCTCCATATCTCTGCGCATTTCACCGCTACACATGGAATTCCACTTTCCTCTTCTGCACTCAAGTTTTCCAGTTTCCAATGACCCTCCACGGTTGAGCCGTGGGCTTTCACATCAGACTTAAAAAACCGCCTACGCGCGCTTTACGCCCAATAATTCCGGATAACGCTTGCCACCTACGTATTACCGCGGCTGCTGGCACGTAGTTAGCCGTGGCTTTCTGATTAGGTACCGTCAAGGGATGCACAGTTACTTACATCCTTGTTCTTCCCTAATAACAGAGTTTTACGATCCGAAGACCTTCATCACTCACGCGGCGTTGCTCCGTCAGGCTTTCGCCCATTGCGGAAGATTCCCTACTGCTGCCTCCCGTAGGAGTCTGGACCGTGTCTCAGTTCCAGTGTGGCCGATCACCCTCTCAGGTCGGCTACGTATCGTTGCCTTGGTAAGCCGTTACCTTACCAACTAGCTAATACGCCGCGGGTCCATCTATAAGTGACAGCAAAACCGTCTTTCATCATAAAACCATGCGGTTTTATGTGTTATCCGGTATTAGCCCCGGTTTCCCGGAGTTATCCCAGTCTTATAGGTAGGTTACCCACGTGTTACTCACCCGTCCGCCGCTAACGTCAAAGGAGCAAGCTCCTTATCTGTTCGCTCGACTTGCATGTATTAGGCACGCCGCCAGCGTTCATCCTGAGCCAGGATCAAACTCTCCATAATAATTTATGATGTTTGACTAGCTCATAAAAACTAATTGTTTTAAAACGTCTTAAGACGTTTGTTAATTTGGAATTAACGTTGACATATTGTCATTCAGTTTTCAATGTTCATTTAATGTTTCAATGGAGCGGGTGATGGGAATCGAACCCACAACATCAGCTTGGAAGGCTGAGGTTTTGCCATTAAACTACACCCGCATATATTCGCAATTAATGAAATGTTGATGCGGCCGAGAGGACTTGAACCTCCACGGGATCTCTCCCACTAGGCCCTCAACCTAGCGCGTCTGCCATTCCGCCACGACCGCTTGGCTTTGATTTCATTAATCATTTATTTTAACAACGTACTCTATTGTAACACTCTTGTAATCTCTTGTCAATAACTTTTTAAAAGTTTTTAACAAAGCGTTAAAGTTCGTTTCAAATATTTAATGTCGTTTTTTTAGGACATGAACTATCATATAACATATTGAGATTTGAGTCAACACTAAACATCATATTTCTTTAAATTTATTTAAAATCATCCTAAATGTTAAAAAAGACCGAGTTCCAAGGCATATTACCTTAGATACTCGGCATAGTATCTTAGAGCTTCTTTTGCAATTTTAATTTGCCATGACAATGACCACAGACCATCTTCCTTGTGTTCACTTTTCTAATACGCAAGAAAGATTTTTTGCACGTTTGACATTGATAGACATAGTTTGCCCGATCTTCATAACTTTTAACAGCACTGCAAAATCTAGGTGCACCTACTTTTTCACTTAGCGCTTTAAAATCTTTATCTTTGTGCTGGTAACCTCTTTTTTGGAGATGAAGATGATAGTGGCATAATTCATGTTTAATAATATCAATTATAGCCGCTTCTCCAAACAACTCAAATTGCTTTGGATTGATTTCAATATCATGCGACTGCAATAAATATCTGCCGCCTGTAGTCCTTAACCTCTTATTAAAATAAGCTTGATGTTTGAATTCCCATCCAAATGATTGTCTGGAAATGTCTTCAGTCAATTGCTGCAGCTTTTCATTGTTCATCCAATTATTTTTCATTTGGATTAATCATCGTCAATGACACTTTATTTTTCACTGTATCTGTATCTAACACCCAAACATCTACAATATCCCCTACATTAACGACATCCATTGGATTTTTCACAAAACGTTTCGCTAATTGAGAAATATGCACTAAGCCGTCTTGTTTTACACCTACGTCTACAAACGCACCAAAGTCTACAACATTTCTAACCGTACCGCTTAGTTTCATGCCTTTTGTTAAATCTTCTAATGACAATACATTAGATTTCAAAATAGGCGTTTCGTATTCGTCACGCGGATCTCGATTCGGCGCAATTAATGCCGCTACAATATCTTCTAATGTTGGTAAACCAACATTTAATTGTTCAGCTGACTGCTTTAAATCTAATTTATTTAATACTTCTTTAAGATGTGATGTTCCTAAGTCGTCTGCGCTTAGTCCTTGTTGCTCTAATAATTGATAGGCAATCGCATAACTTTCAGGGTGAATTGCTGTATTGTCTAAAGGTTCTTTGCCATTAACGATACGTAAGAAACCAATACTTTGTTCAAATGTTTTAGGCCCTAAACGTTTGACCTTAGCAATTTGTTTATGATGATTGATTACCCCATTTTCTTCACGGTAGTCGATAATATTTTGTGCGATTTGCGGTGACAGTCCAGAAACATGTTGTAATAGTGAACGTGAAGCTGTATTTACATCCACACCTACTTGGTTAACCGCAGTCTCTACTACGAAGTTCAATGCACTTTCTAATGCCTTTTGGTTAACATCATGTTGATATTGACCTACACCTATAGATTTCGGGTCAATTTTTACTAATTCACTTAATGGATCTTGTACACGACGTCCAATCGATACTGCACTTCTTTCTTCTACTTGGAAATCAGGGAATTCTGTTCTAGCAATTTCAGAAGCAGAATAAACAGAAGCCCCTGCCTCGTTTACAATGATAAATTGTACATCGAGCTGATGTTTTTGAATTAATTCCGCTACAAACTGTTCTGTTTCACGACTTGCCGTACCATTACCAATTGCTACTAACTTCACATCATAATCCTTGATGAATTGTAAGAATATTTTTTCCGCCTGAGCTGTTTTAGAAACTGGAGGATGCGGATACATCACACCTTTAGCAATAAACGTTCCATATGGATTTATAACTGCTAACTTACATCCAGTTCTAAATGCAGGGTCCACACCTAAAATTTGTTTTCCTTTTAACGGCGGTTGTAAAAGTAAATGCTTTAAATTTACACTGAAGACATCAATCGCATGATTTTCAGCTTTTGTTGTCAAATCAATGCGAATTTCTCGTTCAATGGACGGCATAATCAAACGTTTCATACTATCTTGGATGGCTGCCTCAATGAATTTTGTCCCTTCATGTTGGCCCTTGATTTCTTGACGTGAAATTTCACGTTCTAAAGCATCCGTATCCATTTCAATTTTTACAGATAGTACTTTTTCTTTTTCCCCGCGGTTCATTGCTAGGATTCTGTGATTCGCTACTTTCTGAATCGGTTCAGAAAAGTCATAGTACATTTCATAAGTTTTCGTTTCATCTTCAGCTTTTTTCTTTTTCGTACTTGTAATCAAACCGCGTTTTTGCGTTTGCGTTAATATTTTATTTCTATATTTAGGATTGTCTGACACCCATTCAGCTATGATATCTTGTGCCCCAGCTAAAGCCTCTGCTGCTGAAGCTACTTCTTCATTGCTAAATGATTCCGCATATTTTTCAGGTGATTGATTGATACTTTTTTGCATCAACCATTTTGCTAAAGGTTCTAAACCTTTTCGTTTAGCTTCTGTTGCACGTGTTTTTTTCTTTTGCTTAAATGGTCTGTATAAATCTTCAACACGCTGCAATTTAGTTTGTTTTAAAATATCATCTTTCAACTGTGCATCGAGTAATCCTTGTTGTTCGATATTATGTAAAACTTCTTCTTTTCGTTTTTGAAGTTGTTCCATATAGTGATATTCATCAGCAATTTTTTTGATTTCTACTTCATCTAAACCGCCTGTACGTTCTTTACGATAACGTGCGATAAATGGAACAGTATTGTTTTCTTCTAATAAAGCGAGAACTTCTGTAATTTGTTTCTTTGAAAAATGATGTTGTTTTTCAATTGAGTTGATTAATTCGTTATTCAATGTTTGCACCTCAAATTCATAATCTGTAACTATCATATCATAAGGATAGAAAGGGCTGAAATACACCTCATGTATCTCAGCCCTTTCTATAGATTGTATTTCTTTATATTTATTATTACTTTTTAGCTGCTTTTTGCAATTTTTTAATTGCATTACGTTGCAATCGTGAGACATGCATTTGACTTAAGCCGATGCGTTCGCCTGTTTCTTTTTGGCTTAGTCCCTCAATAAATGTACATTGAATAATTTCACGTTCACGATCAGATAAAATTGGTAAGATTCTTTCTAATATCATGCGTTTTTCAGTTAAATCATAACCGTCTTCTTGATCTCCCATAATATCAAGCAAAGTAACTGTTGAACCGTCTTTATCTGCCTCAATGGAATGGTCTACGCTTAACGCGTTATAACTTTGTCCCATCTCCATCGCTTCTAATACTTCTTCTTCTGTAACTTCTAATCTATCTGCAATTTCGGCAATGGATGGCGAACGTTCAAGTTCATTAGTCAGTTCATCTGTGGTTTTTTTAATTCTCGGCCCGATTTCTTTGATTCTTCTTGGAACATGAACGCTCCAAGTCTTATCTCTTAAGTATCTTTTGATTTCACCAATTACCGTAGGCACCAAGAAGGCTTCAAACTTTCGGCCATAATTAATATCAAATCGATTTATCGCACCAATAAGTCCTACCATTCCTACTTGAACCAAGTCTTCATGGTGTGATTGTCCCTTTGAATACTTGAAAGCTAAAGATTCAATCAATTTTTGATAATGTCTGACAAGCTTATCTTGGGCACTGGTATTTTCTTCATTCTGATGTTGTCTGATCCATTCGTTGATTTGTTGTGGTGAAATATCGTTAATTGATTTCGACTCTTTCGCCATTATTGTGCACCTGCTCTTTTTTTATATACTTGATCATACTTATCGTTACACCATTGTCTTTGTTTACTTTAACTTCATCCATCAATGACTCAATTAAGAATAAACCTAATCCGCCTTCTCTTAAGAAATCAATGTTTTCATTTTCTTTATATGGTCCAAGTTCTTTTTTCTTTTCTTCGTAATCAAAGCTCTTACCTTGGTCAGAAATGACAACTCTGATTTTATCTTCATAAATTTCAAAACATAAATAAATAGATGTATCGATTTCTTCTTCTTTGTATGCATGTTTAACTGCGTTTGTCACTGCTTCACTTACCGCAATTTTAGCATCTTCTATATCTTCATATGAAGCACCTGCACGTGAAAACACGCCCGATAACGTTAATCGAATTAAACTGACATATTCAGCTTCTGCCGGCAGCTTCATTTCAATTATATTCCGCTTCGCTTCCATGTCATTCTACCTCCGATCCTTCATTTACGTGCATCAAGTCGCTTAAACCTGTAATTTCAAATAAACGGCTGATACGCTCTGAAGCGCCGATAATATATAATTCTTTATCATTTTGATTTAATGCTTTTAATGTTCCGACAAATAAGCCGAGTCCAGTTGAATCCATATAGCTAACATTCGTTAAGTTAACATAAACGTCATGTGTACCTTCTTGTTTAATTGGTGTTAAAACTTGCTCCAATTCAGGTACAGTATAAACGTCTAGTTCCCCTCCGACTTTAATTTCATAATACCCATCGTGTTTTTGTGTCTCTATATTCAAGTTCATTCAGTGATACACTCCAGTCTGTTCATATTTCAAACACTAGTTTACCCAATTTTATTAAAGGTTAACCATTTTTATTTAATTTACGCGTTTAATAATTAAGATTGTTAAGTCATCTCGCTTGCCTGACTTCTGAATGCCAAGTAAATCTTCATACAATAACTGTACGATATCTTGCGGATGCAGATCTTTATACTTATGAATAAAGTCTAGTAAATAATCCGTCTCAATAAACTTACCGTTTTCATCTCTGATTTCAGTAACACCATCTGTAAAGATAATAATTAAATCATCTAAATGAATAGGAATTTCCTGTTGCATGTAGCGTTCTAATTGTTTAACACCTAGTACACGTCCTTTAACAGAGATTTCTTCAAACTTATCTTCTGCAGCTCTGAAAATATAACCTGGTTCATGACCAGCTGAACTACAATATAATAAATGATTCATCTCTTCGTACAAGCCATAAAACATCGTCACAAACATATCTTGATTGACGTTTTTCTCTACTACACGATTCAGACGCTTTAAACCATCACTTGGTAGTTGTGAATGGCCATAAGAATCCATGCCGAATTTAATCATACTCATCGCAAGTGCTGCAGGAATACCTTTGCCGATGACATCTGCGACCGCAAAGCTCATCGTCCCATCTTTATGATCAATTAAGTTGAAATAGTCTCCGCTTACTTTTTGAGCTGCCACTGAAATCACCCCAATTTGAATACTATCGAATTGCGGTATCTCTGTTTGCAGCATCGTTTGTTGTAAACGTGAAGCTAAATCCATTTCTTTATCATGATAATACAGTCTATCAACCATTTCTTGATAATCTTGATAACTATATCCAAATATACTTGCGATGATTTTCAATAATTCAAATGTCGCAAAGACTTGTTCTTTAGTTAAGTCCATCTGTTTTGCACATTCTCTGTGTATATCTAATACATCTTCTGCATGGATGTTTTTTTCTAAAATTTCTTGGCCAAAGCCTTCAAATTGCTTAATTACAGTTTCCTTATTATAGGACTCTACATAAGACTTCATTAATTGCATGTATCTTTTTTTGAAATTTTCCAATTGCGTTGTCCCTCTCTTTACACCAGTTTTGCTGTTTACCCAGTAACCACACATACTTATTAAATTCATGTTTGATGAAATAAAAAGAGGTTAAACGTCACATTTCAGCATCATAGTAAAATGCTGTATCACACTATGATTAAAATCGAGCAATAAGCAAAATTGCTAAGCAGGCTGAAAATGTTGCTTCACCTTTTTTAAATCGTTCATTTGAATGAACTGGATTGTTCAGCATAAACTGATACAACCGCTTCTCATTTAGTTGTGTACGCAAGCTTTGAAATCGGTTCCTAATTCTTATGTGTCAAGCCTAAACTGATTCCAATTGCGTTATCAATTTCTTTCATCTTTTCATCTGAAAGATAAGTCAACTTCTCTTTCAAACGTTTTTTATCAACAGTTCTAATCTGTTCAAGTAGTATAACAGAATCTTTGTCCAATTTATATTTACTTTTTTCAATTTCAACATGTGTTGGAATTTTCGCCTTGTTAATACGCCCAGTAATCGCGGCTACAATTACTGTCGGACTGTACTTATTGCCAGTGTCATTTTGTATAATTACAACAGGTCTAACTCCCCCTTGTTCAGAACCTTGCACTGGTGATAAATCAGCTAAATATACATCGCCTCTCCTCATCATTCATCCTTATCAAATGTGAGATAAGATTCGTTGCAATCACAGGCTTCACATTCTACTGAAAATGCCTCCGTTGCTAGGGAGAGATTCAAATCAGCCATTTGTGAATAGCCTTCTTTTAATGACTGTTCCAAACTATAGCTTCTATTCTGATTAAACGTTGACATAAGTAAGACCTCCAAGAAATAAAGAACTTCTAAACTAATATTCAAATTAATCATAACAAATTTCAAAATTCATGACCATACTATTTTTGTAATTCGTTGACAATATCAAATACTTTTTCTGGTTCATAGATTCTCGGCACACGTCGGCTAATTCGACATAACACCTCATAGTTGATAGTTTGTTGTTGATGCGCCAACGCAGTTAAAGATTCAGGGCCTTGATGTTCACGGTTTAATAATGTCGCTGTATCTCCAACTTCAAATGTTTCATCTTCAGGTAATACCACCATCATTTGATCCATACAAACGCGACCGACAATTTCACAATGATGACCTCTGATGTTTACGGTTGCGCCTTGCATCATACGTGGGAATCCATCAGCATAACCTACACCTAAAATAGCGATTTTTAATTCGTGATCAGCAGTGAAAGTAGAACCATAACTTACGGTATCTCCTAAGTTTAAACGTTTGATTTCCATAATTTCAGTTGCCCAGTACGCACAAGGATAGAGTACAGTATCCGTTACTTCTTCTACATATTCAGATGGATAATAACCATATAAAGAAATACCGGTACGTACCATATTGCAAATAGGTGCTTCATGTAGAATTGTACCTGCTGAATTTTGCGCATGAACATATGGTGGATGCGGTAAGGAGTTTACCAATTCTTCAAACACTTGATATTGTTCATGTGTGTGTGGTGAATCTTCGTCTGCTTGCGCAAAGTGTGTGAATACGCCTTCGAATATTAAATGATCATGTTGTTGGATCGTTTCAACGATGTTTTGATAATCCTCAAGTGATTTCACACCTAAACGTCCCATACCCGTATCGATTTTGACATGCAGCCATAAATCTTTGGTATTCTCAGGTTCAATATGATCTAATACAGCTTCCAACCATTGGTAAGAAGGTACGGTTAAAGCAACACGATGCTGTATTGCTTTGTTAATATCATTAGGCATGACGACACCTAATATTAAAATTTTGGCATCTATCCCATGCATGCGCAGTTCAATAGCTTCATCCAGCGTAGCGACCGCAAAGAATTCTGCACCATGTTCTTCGAGATAATGTGCGACTTTCACACTGCCAGTTCCATATGCATTTGCTTTAATGACAGGCATTACTGTTTTGTTTGGTTGTAGTTCTCCTAGTACTTGGTAGTTTTTTAAAATTGCTTCTAAGTCTACCTTTAAATACGTAGGGCGATAAAATTTATCCGCCATACCGTCATCTCCTTTAACCAAGTAAAATGTATTACTACTATAATACTTTCTGACTGGTTTTATCAATACTCAATTCAGACTATATTTTTTCTAGCAACACTTGGCTTGTCGCATAATTTTTCGTATGTGAGATACTGACATGCACTTTAAATCCTTCAAAATGAATATAAGGTCGTCCAAGTTCATCATTTTTACAATTAATATCTTGAAAACTGATGCGTTTGCCAATGCCAGTTCCTAATGCTTTACTAAATGCCTCTTTACAGGCAAAGCGCCCAGCTAAAAATTCAGCTTTGCGTTGCGGATGTGAAAACGAATCGAATTTTTCTAACTCTTCTTGACTTAACACCTTTTCAGGAAATCTCTGTTGGCGTTCTATCATGGTTTTAATTCGATCGATTTCAATCAAATCTATACCTATACCATAAATCAATCTATTCACCTGCTTCTTCTTCAATCAATTCATCTGATTCGTTTATATGTTTAATATCATACATGATACGCTGTGCAGTTGTCCTATCAATTAACAAAATCTCACTATCTCCCCCAGCAGTCGATAGTGTCAATGTTGCTAATTGCCATTTACGCATCAACCAACCTTCATTAATATCTATATTTTGAATTCTAAACAAAGGAATATGTTTCATGCTGACAAAAATCATACCCTCTTGAACAATAATTTGTTTTGTTTCCAACAAATAACCATGTTGTTTATTCTTCAACCACGGATTAAGCAGACAAGTCCATATAAAGACAAATAATACAAGTATAACCGCAACCAAAATAATCCATTTCAATGCATCTTTAGTTAATAGGTGCAACCACAGATATTCAGCCGTAATTAATACCGAAAACACTAAAACAATCAGTCCTGTTTGAATTAAACCTGAAATAAACAACACTTTCTTTCCATCTTGAGCCATTCTATTCATCGTTGTCCTCCTTTACATACCATTGTTTTAGTTGTTCAGCAGCATCATTATTAATAAAGCGCAAACCGATATCTATTTGACCTTGCCCTTTTGCAGCTGAAAATGAGAAATCAGCTAAGCCGACACGTTTCATAAACCAATTCTGTGATTTTTCAAACCCGATCAACTTATCTCTTTTCGCATAATAATAACGCGTTCTCGTTAATTGAGTTTTCTTAACAGTTAATGTAGAAGAATCTGTTTTAAAGCCTGAATAATGTACAGTCATAAAACTATGCACTAATACTAACAGACTTGCGACAATTGCTAATAACATATACCACCATGACCAAAAGTACGTACAAATCACACCTGCGATTAAAAATAGACCGATTCCAATTTGTGCATGACGCCGTATACCGCCTATCGGCAATCCGGGTTCTACGGTTTCAAATTGAATAGAAGGCACTAACTGCTCAACGATTTGATAGGCTTTCTTACGTTTTATAAACGGTAAAATCATAATATCACCTGAAGCTGTTGTAGTGCTATCAGTCTTTTCCGCATCACTCGTAATAATAAAGTAAATAGAAGTATAACCGATAAATCGACGTATAAAT
Organism: Staphylococcus simulans; assembly: GCF_047037175.1. GTDB lineage: Bacteria > Bacillota > Bacilli > Staphylococcales > Staphylococcaceae > Staphylococcus > Staphylococcus simulans_C. The sequence continues at coordinate 1,138,209 of NZ_CP178241.1, forward strand.
GATTGTTTTTCTACTACCGCTTGAATTCGGCGTGTTGCCACATTTACCGTTTTTACATTCAACAAGCCATATTTCACATGCAGTTGTTCATTTTTCTCACTCAAGGTATAACCGTAATACCTTACAAATTCTATGATGACACCAATAATATACGCTAATAGCAAAGCTAAAATGATCATACCTGACACCACTACATACGCAGCTTCGGCAATCCAATCAAACTGATGGAATACTTGATCCCACGGAATAATTTCTTGGAAACTTCCTAATAATGGTGCTAAAGTCACTAACGCAATCCCTATAGACCCGCTAGACAAAGCCATAAAAATTAACTCTTTCAGTGAAAGTTTAAAAATGTGTTCAGGCTTGTCTGTTGCCGAGTCATGAGAAACTTGCTGTTCCTCATCAATAGGTCCATGAGATGATTCACCTTTATAATCTTTTGATGTTTGTTCTGATCTGATGGCTTGTTCTATCAAATTGAATTGATGCTTAGACACTATTTGCAACGTTATGCCATCACTTGGTGTTTTTATTTCCATAATTACTCCGCCAAAGATTCGATTAACAATATCTTGTGAGGAATCAAATGCTTGGATTCTTTGAATATCCAGTTCTTTTCGCTTTTTATTAAACACGCCTTTGGTCACGACAAAATGATGACCTTCTATCCAATAACGTGTGGAGTAAACTTCTAACGCATTAAAAACAAATGAAATCAGGAATAATAAGACTAAAATAGCCGGCCAAATATAAGATGTTAAATCTGTGTATTCAAAATTATTGATATTAATAAAAAAGATAATGATAACGACGATATTTTGCTTAATCGTGGTAATCAATCCTGTGAGATAAGACAACGGGTGTAATCTTTGCGGATTATACATCTGCATCTACCTCCTCAAGTTGGCGCATACATACGGATTCTATGGTCACCGCATCACCTTCTGTCAATAGTGGTAATGTGACGACATGACCAGCAGTAACAATGGAAAGTTTATAAAGTTTAAACCCTAATAAAATCGGTCCGCTTTCTCTTTCTACAAATTGTATTCTGTTGTATTTAAGTACTTGTTGCTTCTGAAAGAAAAATCGCGTTTCATTTGATAAATATTGTTCCTGCAAACTATAAAAGCGATATTTCCATAAAATCCAAGGATAGATGATTTTGTATAGAAAACTCATGGCCAATAATATGATAAGTATATTTAATACCCAAGGTGACCACTTAAAGTGATGATACAAGAATACTAAACCGCTAAATATCAAGACCTCCACTAAAAATCCAATGAAGTAACGGACATAATAGTATCCTACTGCACGTCGCGGGCTTTGTTTAGACATCAGTGAACTTCGCACCTTTCTATGTATTTTTGCTATCAGTCATATTTTAACAATGATTAACATTATTTTGTTAAATTTTTATAAATTTCTATAAAGAGAAAACCGCTTCGAATAGTTTCGAAACGGTTTATCATCATTGTATATTCTTATTTTTGCATGTCTGCGAAAGTGCGGCCTTTAATTGGTTTTTTATGATCTTTTTTGTCGTGTTTTTGTTTTTTACCATTAAATTTGCCTTTACCGCGACGGTTTTTATTATCAAACTTGTTGTTTGAACGTTTATTTGAAGGTTTTCCTCCACGACGAGGACCTTTTGTATTATGACGACCTTTACGTGCAAGTGGTTTTTCGAAAGTTAATTGAACTTCTACTTCGTCATTTGATTCCACTAATTCTTGTAATAATGCTGATACTAATTCTACATCGTCATACTCATTTAATAATTGAGATGAAATGTTTTGCAGACGTTCTGAATGTTCTTGTGCCATCCATTTTTCTACTTTTTCTTTAATATCATTTTCACGCGCGCGTAATACTTCTTTACGGTGTGGTGGTCTTAACGCTTTCATGCGTCGGTTATTTGTATCTTCGATTTGACGGATATAATCCATTTCAATTGGGTTTACAAATGTAACCGCGATACCTTTTTTACCAGCACGGCCAGTACGACCAATACGGTGTGTATAGCTTTCAGTATCTTGAGGAATATCGAAGTTGTATACATGGCTGACACCTGAAATATCTAAACCACGTGCTGCAACGTCTGTCGCAACTAAAATATCGATTTGATCATTTTTAAATTTCTTCAAGACTTCTAAACGTTTTGCTTGTGTAATATCACCATGTAAACCTTCAGCTTTGTAGCCTTTTGAAATTAATGCGCTTGTTAATTCGTCTACACGACGTTTTGTACGACCGAAGACAATTGCGAGTTCTGGTTGGTGGACATCTAAGAAGTTGGTAAATGTTTCGAATTTCTCTAATTCTTTAACGATTGTGTAGTATTCATCAATTTGCGGATCTGACATTTCGTTATTCATTGTTTTAACGATTTTAGGGTCTTTCATAAATTGTTGAACTAAAGCTTGGATGGCTTTAGGCATTGTTGCTGAGAACAACAGTGTTTGACGATTTTCTGATGGAATTTGGTCCATAATGAATCTCATATCGTCGATAAAGCCCATGTTCATCATTTCATCCGCTTCATCAATAATTAATGTGTGGATATCATTTGTTTTAAGTGTACGACGGTTCAAATGGTCAATGACACGCCCTGGTGTACCTACCACAATTTGTGGTCCTTTTTTCAACGCTTTAATTTGGCGTCCAATCGGCATACCGCCGAAAACTGTTACGACTTGTACGCGTTGGCCGCGACTGAATGCACGTAATTGTTCCGCAACTTGCATCGCAAGTTCACGAGTAGGTGCTAAAATCAGTGCTTGTACGCCTTCTTTTCCGACAACTTTCTCAATTAACGGAATCCCAAACGCTCCTGTTTTACCTGTACCTGTTTGCGCTTGTCCTAAAATATCTAATCCGTGCAGTGCAAACGGAATACTGTCATTTTGTATAGGAGTCGGTTCTTCGAAGCCCATATTAGCAAGCGTTTCAGCAGTTTGTTCTGAAACACCTAAGTCTTTAAATTTTTGCAAAATAATTCTCCTTTATATATGGTCGAGACGACTTTGATGAATTTGTGCTCTCTTCAATTCAGTAGATATACATCATCTATAAGTTTCATTTTCATCTAAAAATGATAAAAAATGAGCGGTTAATCCTTTAACAATTATTCTGTATGGATACAGAACTAATGAGCACCCGCCCCCACCTTGTCTTTAATTTTTCATCAACTTCTATATAGTACCACCTTGTGCCTATTATAGCAATCATGCAATTCTCACTAGAATATGAAAAAGTCAGTAAGATGATAGGATTTCTCATAATAAGAAATTTCATCATCTCGCTGACTTTTAATTAATGTTGTTTTAAAAGTGCTTGTGCGACTTCTTCTAAAGCCATACCTCTTGAACCTTTAATCAACACATTATCTTTTGGTTGGACGTGTGTTAGTGTATATTCAATTAATTGCGCTTTATCATCAAAATGTTGAGCTGTTTCCACATTTGTTTTACCAGCTTGATGAATATGTGCTGCCTCTTGTCCATAAGTTAATAAATAATCGATTCCTTTACCTTCTAAATATTCACCAACTGAAGCATGCATCTCAGCACTGTTTTCTCCTAATTCAAGAACATCTGCCAAAATTAGAATTTTATGTCCATCCATCGCTGAAAGTGTATCAATTGCTGCTTTCATACTTGTCGGACTCGCATTATAAGCATCGTTTATCACTGCAACATCTTGCTTAGAGTGATGCAATTCCATACGCATTTGCGTTAATTGTACTTTAGCAATATTAGCTTTGATTGTTTCATAATCAAGTCCTAATAATTTGCCCACTGTAATCGCAATCGCCGCATTGCGCATATTATGAATACCTAAAATAGGAATTTGATATTGTTCATGACCATTAATGCTGAACGCAATACCTAAAGCATCATGTTGTTCAACATGGCAGACCACTTCATTGCTAGATTCTATACCGATGCTGATTGCCTGATGATTTTCAAGCGTTTGCACGTGCGGTACAAGTAGCGGTTCGTCACCATCATATAACAGTACGCCATTTTCTTTTAATCCTGCGACAATTTCAAATTTTGCACGTGCAATCCCTTCTCTAGAACCTAAGTCTTGCATGTGTGATTCTCCGATATTGGTAATGACCGCAATATCTGGTTGAGCAATTTCTGACAAGAGTTCAATTTGATGGAAACCTGACATACCCATTTCCAAAATAGAAATTTCAGTGTCTTCATCAAGTTCTAAAATCGTTAACGGCATACCGATTTCATTATTATAATTCCCTTGTGTTTTCTTCACTTTGAAATTCGGTTTTAAGACACTTTCAATCATATCTTTTGTAGTTGTCTTACCATTAGAGCCTGTTACCGCAACCACTTTCGGCTGTACGTGCTGCAAGTAAGCTTTCGCAAGTTCTTGCAAGGCTAATAATGTATCATCAACCCAAATCACAGGCCCTTTGACAGGCTCCTCTGGTTTGACATCATTTTGGTAAAAGACAGCACCTGCACCATCTTCTAATGCTTGTTGTACGAATCGATGTCCGTCTGTGTTTTCACCTTTAAACGGGACAAACAAATTGCCTTTATCAATTTTTCTTGAATCAATTGAGACACCTTTAATCGTATGATCTAAATAATTGTCATCAATGTCACAAGGAATCCAATCTTTAATTTGTTTTAAAGTTACTTCTATCATGTAAGTACACGACCTTAATCAATTTTGTATTTGTTCTTTTGTTTCTCAACATGTTTTTCTTTCGCTAACTCAATCAATTTAGTAATTAAGTCAGAGTAAGAAACACCCATGTTTTCCCATAGACTAGGATACATACTGAATTTAGTAAATCCAGGCATTGCATTTGTTTCATTAATATAGATTTGATTATCTTCTGTCACAAAGAAGTCTGCACGTAATAAGCCTGCACAGTCTGTTGCTTTAAATGCTTCAACTGCCATATTGCGCAGTGTTGTACGTACGTCATTATCTAAATCTGCTGGGATAGATAAACGGATATTGCCATCTAAGTATTTAGATTTGTAGTCATAGAATGCGACATCTTTAATTACTTCTCCAGGTTCAGTTGTTTCTGGATAGTCATTACCTAATACGGCAACTTCAACTTCTCTCGCCACAACACCTTGTTCAATCACAAGTTTTCTGTCGAATTGGAAAGCTTCTTCAATCCCTGCTTTTAATTCTTCTTCGTTGTTACATTTGCTGATTCCGACACTTGAACCTAAGTTTGCTGGTTTTACAAAGACAGGATATTCTAATTTATCATGCACTAATTTCAAAATATTGCTTTGATATTTATCATATTCACTTCTTAAGAAGCTGACATATGGTAATTGCGGTAAACCTCTATGCGCAAATAATTGTTTCATCACAAGTTTATCCATTGTACTAGAAGCTGCTAATACACCATTGCCGACGTAAGGTAAATCCAACACTTCAAATAATCCTTGAATTGTTCCATCTTCACCATTTGGTCCGTGTAATAATGGAAATACTGCTGAATATGGCTGTCCAGAACTGCTATTTGTAAGCAAGCTGGAAATTTCACCTTCTTTTACATCTTCTAGGCGCAAGGCTTCTGTATCTTCCACACTATCAACGATGTTATCTTTCTTCTTCCAGGCACCGTCATTGGTAATATAGATAATATCTACTTGATATTTATCTTTATCAATAGCATTTAAGACATTTTGCGCAGTCAAAATAGATACATCGTGTTCCGCGCTCTTTCCACCATAAATGATACATATATTTTCTTTAGCCATGTTCTTTCCTCCAAACGCATTGTTAAACTTTATTTTATCACGATTTCCTAATTTATTGCATGTCAAACCTGAGAAAGTGAAGTCATAATTGGTAAAACGTTATATAATAGGAAATAGCTACAGAAGAAAGTTTAAATATGCTATAGTTTTTCATATGGATAACTACACGTAAAATACATCCATCACAGAGCAAACTGTCAACATCATTAAAGTGATGTAAAACATGCATTAAAGGAGACTTATTATGAAAGCGTCACGTCAACAACCTAATAAATCATGGATACGGCGTATTGACTGGGTTCTGATCGGCATTCTAGTCATATTTGCGATTATCAGTGTAATCTTTATTAAATCTGCCATGGGCGGCGGTCAATACAGCGCAAACTTCAGTATTAAACAAATCATTTATTACATACTCGGTTTTATCATTGCCTTCGCAATTATGATTATTTCACCTAAACGTATTATGAAATATACCTACACATTGTACGGCATATTATGTGGTTTATTAATTATCTTATTAGTAATGCCAGAAACACCGATTACACCTATTATTAACGGGGCTAAAAGTTGGTATAGTTTCGGACCTATCAGTATTCAACCTTCTGAGTTTATGAAAATCATCTTGATTTTAATGCTTGCGAAGATTGTCTCACGTCACAATAAATATACATTTAATAAATCATTAGAAACTGACTTTAAGTTATTCTTTAAATTACTCGTCGTCTCAGGTATTCCGATGGCTTTAATCTTCTTGCAGAATGACTTAGGAACAACATTAGTCTGTCTAGCAATCTTAGCAGGCGTGTTAATTGTCAGCGGTATTTCTTGGAAGATTCTTGCACCGATTTTCTTAACGATTTTATCTGTCGGCGCATTCTTCATTTTGTCTATCATTTTCAAACCATCCTTGATTGAAAATGGTTTCGGTATTAAAACGTATCAATTAGGACGTATTGCTTCATGGTTAGATCCTTATGCTTATAGTTCAGGTGATGGTTATCATTTAACAGAATCCTTGAAAGCCATCGGTTCTGGTCAATTATTAGGAAAAGGATTAAACCATGGTGAAGTTTACATTCCTGAAAACCATACAGACTTTATCTTCTCTGTTGTGGGTGAGGAATTCGGATTTATTGGTGCTGTGTTATTAATCATTTTATTTATCGTATTGATGTTCCACTTGGTACGACTCGCAAATAAAAACACAGTCATCTACAACAAAATTTATATTATCGGATTTATGACACTCGTTTTATTCCATGCTGTTCAAAACATGGGCATGACTATTCAATTATTACCTATTACAGGTATTCCGCTTCCATTCATCAGTTATGGCGGTAGTTCTTTATGGAGTTTGATGACAGGTGTTGGCGTAATCTTATCTATCTACTATCACCAACCTGTACCTTATCAACCAGACTTCTTCCGTTCTAAATCATATTCAAATTAAAAAAACAGGTTATCGGTTGAACATTGATTTCAATGTCCAAATCGATAACCTGTTTTTTATTACTTTAATTTTGGTGTCGCTACTGAAGTATTCGGTAACGTATGCATAATCTCTAATCTGGATTTCGTTTTCTTGATATTGACACCGAGCGAAGATAACAATTGAACGACATTACGTAGTTTATCTGTATTATTATTCATTCGTGTTCACCCCATCTTCGTATTACTATGTTATAGTTACTTTTATTCTACCCTAAAAATTTTCATTTTACTACATTATTTTTATATTTTCTTTTGCGGGTTAACTTTTTGTAGTCTTAATGCATTGAGTACGACTGAGACTGAACTGAATGCCATCGCAGCACCAGCTACCCATGGGGCAAGTAAACCGAATGCCGCAATTGGAATACCAATCGTATTGTAACAGAATGCGAAGAATAAGTTTTGCTTAATATTCTTCATCGTACGCTGACTCATATCTAACGCAGCTGCTACTTTTTCAATGTCTCCGCCGACAATCATAATGTCGCCCGCTTCAATCGCAATATCAGAACCTGTACCCATCGCCAAGCCGATATTACTTTTCGCTAATGCCGGAGCATCATTAATACCATCGCCGATCATCATAACGTTTTTACCTTCATCTTGAAGTTTTGTAATTTCTTCAGCTTTATGGTCAGGTTTCACACCCGCAATCACACGATGAATCCCTAACTCTTTCGCTATTGCTTCTGCCGTACCTTGGCTGTCGCCGCTTAACATCACAATGTCATAATTAGGTCTTAAGCGTTCAATTAAGGCTTTCGCACTTGTTTTTGGTTCATCTCTCAAAGCAATTAATCCCGCAAATTGGTGATCAATCGACGCTAAGACAACCGTTGCACCTTGACTTTGAAGTGATTTAATTTCATCTTCTAGCGCACTGTCAAATTGTTTTAAATCAGGTTGAATAAAGCTTTGAGAACCTATTTTAATGAACTGATTATTAATATATCCGCTGATTCCGTTACCTGGATGTGTTTGATACTGATCGACAATCAAGTTTGGCACATCCTGATAATAATCAGTTATTGCTTGAGATAATGGATGTTCCGATTGTATTTCTAAACTTTTAACCAGTGTACCGAATTGTTGGTTTTCAGTATTATCTATCACTTTATACACTGAAGGTTTGCCTTCTGTTAACGTACCGGTCTTATCAAAGACAATGGTCTCTACTTTTTGTGTTTGTTCTAGCGCTTCTGATGATTTGAATAAGACGCCTAATTCTGCTGAACGACCCGAACCTGCCATAATAGAAGTCGGTGTCGCGAGTCCTAAAGCACATGGGCAAGCAATCACAATAACCGCAATAAAGACTTCTAAGCTCGCTTGAAAGTCTAACGGTGTAATGAAACTAAACCAAATAATAAAGACAACCAGCGCAATCCCTAACACTGTCGGCACAAAGATACCAGAAATCTTATCTGCCAAACGTTGAATGTTAGGTTTTTCGCCTTGTGCTTCCTCAACAATTTTGATGATTTGGTTCAACACTAAATCATCACCTGTATGTGTCACTTTCACTTTAATAAAGTTGCCGTGATTTAAAGTTGCACCTATTACTTCATCTCCAATTGTTTTATCAACAGGAATACTTTCCCCTGTCAACATAGATTCATCTAAACTCGTATCACCTTCGATAATTTCTCCATCTAAAGGTACGTATTCACCGCTTTTGATAAGCAAGATATCACCTTGTTGTACTTGATCAACAGGTAATGATACCGCTTCTCCATCTCGTTCTACACGCGCTTCTTTCACTTGAAGTGACAACAATTTATTAATCGCATCACTCGCATGACCTTTCGCTTTCGCTTCAAAATATTTACCAAGCAAGATTAATGTAATTAAAACCGCACTCGTTTCAAAATATAATGGAATATGTGTTTCACCTGCATGAATGACCCACATATAAATGCTGTAGAAATATGCGGCAGAAGTCCCTAATGCGACCAATACATCCATATTGGCACTTTTATTTCTCAACGCACCATAAGCACCTTTATAGAATTGCCAACCTAGAATAAATTGAACGGGTGTGGCTAACACAAATTGGAACCATGGTTCTGTCATCACATGCGGCAATGGCAAGAAATTTAAAAAACTGAAATGCCCTACCATGGTATATAACAATGGCAAGGATAAAATCATCGCAATGATAAATTTCATTTTTTGACGATTCAATTCTTTATTTTTACGTGCTTTCGCTTCATCCGCTGTTTCAAGCGCAATCGGTTCATAACCAAGTTGTTTCACTTTATCAAAGACTTGATCCATATCTACTTGATTTTGATCATATGCGATAGAGGCTTTTTCAGTGACTAAATTCACATTGGCTTGATCAATACCTTCCGTACGGTTCAGTACACGTTCAATGCGAGATGAACACGCAGCACAAGTCATACCTGAGATTTTAAACTCTGCTTTTTCCATACTTCACCCACTCCAATACCCTATAGAGGTATATTTTCATTTAAAAAAGAAGGCTCAGCCATCACATAACTTGAGCCTTAAAATTTATCCTTATTTTACAACGTCATAACCTGCATCATAGATTGCTGATTCAACTTCAGATAAGACCGCGTCTTCTCCGTTGAATGTCACATCGACTGTGTCAGCATCTGGGTTCGCAGTCACTTGATCCACACCGTTGACTTTACCTACTGCATCTTCTACTGCTTTTTTACAATGACTGCAACTCATACCTTCAACTTTTAATTGTTTTTCCATCTATTAACACTCCTTAGTTTTTAATTTAAGATTTGATATCCTTGATCATAAATTTCTTTTTCTAAATTATTTAAACTGATAGGTGTCTGATAACTTACTTTTACTTCTTGCGACTTAACATCAACTTGTACTTCTGATACACCAATCATAGATTGCAGATGTTCTTGCAAGCTTTGTTGTTGCTCATCAGTTTCTAAGCCACCTATTTGAATCACACTTGTCTGCATGTCTGACTCCTTTATTAATCTTTAATTAGTTTTTGGACGGTAACCAATAACTCTTCCATAGCCGCTTCTGCCTGTCCATCTTCAGCTTTATGCAAAATACAGCCTTTCATATGATGATCTAACAATTTCACAGCAACACTATTTAAAGCAGAACGTGTCGCTCTGATTTGCGTTAAAACATCATCACAATAAACATCTTCGTCTATCATACGGTTAATCGCTCTGACTTGTCCTTCAATACGATTCAGTCGTGCTTTAAGGTTAGATTTGATTTGTTCTGAATGATGTGCGCGTTCATTTTGCGTCATGATTGAACCTCCGTCCTATTGGCTTTCTAACTCAAGGATATACCCTATATAGGTATATGTCAACTGTGTTGTAAATAGCATGGCTGTGTTACAATAAGTTCAATATCAGCAAGAAAATATAATTACATCACTGTTGATTAACAACACGGAGGTTTCTTATGTATAGTTTAGAATTAATACCTTTTCAAACCAATTTAGTCGTCAATATTATCCTGATCGGCTTATTCATATTAAACCTCGTCTTTGGTTTCGTTATTGTATTTATGGAGAGAAGATCTGCAGGATCAATATGGGCATGGTTACTTGTACTCATGTTCCTGCCAGTCATTGGATTCATACTCTATTTATTACTTGGACGTCAAATCCAACGAGATCACATCTTTTCATTAGATGAGGAAGACCGGATTGGGTTAGAAGAAATTGTCAACGAACAATTAAAAGCCTTACAAACAGAGGAATTCTCAAAAGGTAATCATGAAATCGTCAAACATAAATCAATGGTTCAAATGCTGCTTTATAATAACTCAGCGTTCTTAACCACTGATAATGAAATGACCATTTTTTCTGATGGCCACGAAAAATTTGATGCGTTGATTAAAGACATTGAAAATGCGACCGATTATATCCATATTCAATACTACATATTTAGAAATGATAAACTGGGGAAACGTATCTTAGATGCTTTAGAGAAAAAGCTGGATGAAGGTTTAGAAGTTAAAATGTTGTATGATGATATGGGTTCTCGGGGCTTAACATTAAAAGCCTTTGATGAATTTAGAAGAAAAGGCGGACAAGTTGAATCTTTCTTCCCTTCTAAATTACCATTAATCAACTTTAGATTGAACAACCGTAACCACCGTAAAATTGTGATTATTGATGGTTATATCGGTTACGTCGGCGGTTTCAATGTTGGTAAAGAGTATTTAGGCTTATCCAAACGTTTCGGCTACTGGCGAGACACACATCTGCGTATTGTCGGTGATGCGGTCAACGCCTTGCAATTGCGTTTTATTTTAGATTGGAACTCGCAAGCTAAACGTGATAATATCACCTATTCTGATCGATACTTCCCTGACATTGATACCGGCAGCTCTATTGGTATTCAAATCGCTTCAAGCGGACCAGATGAAGATTGGGAACAAATCAAATATGGTTATTTAAAAATGATTACTTCAGCGAAAAAATCCATTCAGATTCAATCGCCCTACTTCATCCCTGACCAAGCCTTTATGGATGCTGTGTCTATTGCGGCTTTAGGCGGTGTCGATGTATCGATCATGATTCCAAACAAACCAGACCATCCTTTCGTCTTCTTTGCGACCCTTAAAAATGTTGCTTCACTGCTTGCTTCTGGCGTTAAAGTTTATCATTACGACAATGGTTTCCTCCATTCTAAAATGATGATTATTGATGATGAAGTCGCAAGTGTTGGTACAGCCAATATGGATCATCGCAGTTTCACACTTAATTTTGAAATTAATGCGTTTATTTACGACCGTCAAATCGCAGCACAACTGAGTGAACAATTTAAACAAGATTTAGAACTATCTTCAGAACTCACACAAGAACGTTATAATCAACGCAGTTTATGGGTGAAATTCAAAGAAGCGATTGCTAACTTAATTTCACCGATATTGTAAATCACTAAAGGAGCACATACTGTCATGAATCAATACCAACAATTAAAAGCAGCTGAACATTATATGAAAGACTTCCATCAAGCAGACCATACAGGTCATGACGTGAATCATGTTATGCGTGTCGTTAAAATGGCACTGTTCATTTCAGAACAAGAAGGTTATGGCAATCCATACATTATTCAAATGGCCGCTTTATTACATGATACGATTGATACTAAATTGACTGATGAAAGTACAGCTGAAACACAACTGATTGAATTTTTAAATCGCATCGAAGTGCGCAACAATGATCAAGAAAAAATTATGCATATCATTCAAAACATCAGCTTTCGCCATCAATCTGATAAAGACATTCCACTTTCTCAAGAAGGCTATATTGTCAGAGACGCTGATCGATTAGACGCCATTGGTGCGATAGGAATTGCACGTACATTCCAATTTGCTGGTCACTTTGATGAGCCAATGTGGCAAGGACCTATCCCAGACAATATCAGTGCGGAGGTTGAACTGGACGGTTATGATGCTTCTGCGATTAAACATTTCTATGATAAGTTGTTTAAACTGAAGGATTTAATGCATACTGAGACGGCATCTGAAATTGCGCAAGAACGTCATCGTTTTATGGAATTCTTCGTTGCGCAGTTCTTTAATGAATGGCAATTTACTGAGTAAGCAACAAATAGAAGTGAAGCGGTTGAACACTAAACAAAGTGCGCAACCGCTTCTTTTTATTCAATATTATAAGCTAAGATATAATCTGTTTGTTTGTCATTCCCCATCATAAAGTCATGTTCCGAAATTTTCTTGAAACCTAAATGTTTATAGAAGCCTAAAGCTTGTTCATTCTTTTCCCATACCCCTAGCCATACACATTTCTTCTTATCTTCAACAGCAGTTTTAACTGCGAAATTTAATAACTTCTTGCCATAGCCATAACCATGATAATTCTTCAATACATATAAGCGTTCGATTTCTGTACAATCAGATGAAACAGATTCTGTTTGAGAGTCTCCTTCATTCAACTTTAAATATCCAACAATTTTATCGTTGTCGTATAAGAAGTAGAAATGTGAATGTGGATCTTCTAATTCTCTGCGTAATTTGTCTTGTGTAAACGCGGTATCTAAATAATCTTTGATATTCTCTGGATTGTTCATTTCTCTAAATGTGTCGTCGAAAGTTCTATAGCTGATTTTCTGTAACTCTAAAATGTCAGCAGTGGTTACTGATTTAATTTCCATTGGTTTTCCCCTCCAATTTTAATAAAACACTTTGAGTTACTATTACTATTCCCTAATGTGCAAATCCTAAATAAAAAAATCAGCTGCAATTTGAGTTGCAACTGATTTTATCTAAAGGGTTTTATTTTTTCTTTCTATTTTTCTTACCAAGTACTTGTGCGCCTTTTTGTTTGCCGTCTTTACCTTGTTTCTTTTCATATTCTCTAATCATCGGAGCGACGATTTCTTTCGCTTTCTTAGAGTAATATTGGTTCGCAACATAAGTTTGAATAATCAAGAATGCGGCACTGACTGACCAGTATAAACCTAAAGCTGATGCTGAACTTAATGATACCCAGATAATCATAATTGGTGAAATGATCATCATCATGTAACTCATTTGTTTTTGTTCAGGCGGCATACTGAATGTTGATACGTAAGCTTGTAAGAAGTATAACACACCGGCAATAATTGTAATCCAGATGTCCGGTTTCGATAAGTTGAACCATAAGAAATCAGGATGTTCTACGATGCCACCTGGTGATGGGTATTTTAATACGAAGAATAAGCCCATGATAACCGGCATTTGGATTAACATCGGTAAACATCCAAGCATACTTTGCATTGGATTCATATCGTATTTCTTATATACTTCCATCATTTCTTGGTTCGCTGCCATTTTTTCTTCTTGTGTACGTGCACGTTTAACTTTCTCTTTCACTGCATCCATATCTGGTTTTGCAATGACCATTTTTTCACGCATTAAATGACTGTTCTTATAGTTAGAAAGCATGAATGGCAGAACGATAATACGGATTGCTAAAACTAACACAATAATCGCTAATCCATAATCGTTATTAAAACTAGCGCCTAGCCAATGGATGACGTTATCCATGTTTTTCACAAATGTATTATAGAAAAAACCTGTTCTGTTTTCAGGTTTAGAATAATCACACCCTGCAAGAAAAACCATAACCCCAAGAAGCAAAGGCAATAATGCTTTTTTATTCATTTTTCCACCTCTATTGGTATTATTCACATAGAAATAATTTTATCACATTCTATGAGGTGTAGAAAACAAAAACATAGAATTAACGGCATTATTTAAAATATTGTAAGAAATTGTGAACAGTTTCTTTCACATTTGAACTTTGCGCAATTGCGGAAATTACAGAAACACCCTGTGCATGTGTTTGTGCTAAAGGCGCAACATTATTTAATGCAATACCGCCAATCGCAACAATTGGCATACCGTTGGTTTTCTCATATAAGGTTTCAATCATTTGGGGTCCTACTGGCTCACTAGCATCTGCTTTTGATCCGGTTTTAAATATCGGACCCACGCCAATATAATCGACATCTGTCAAATCTGATTGCGCGAGTTCTGTTTCATTGCCGACACTTAAACCGATAATTTTATCTTTAAAGTGTGTTTTAAATGTCTCGATTTTCGCATCATCTTGACCAACATGAATGCCATCAGCATCTATCGCTTCTGCTAATTCTACGTCATCATTGACAATAAAGGGGACATGGTATTTGCGACATAATTGTTGTAGAGATTGTGCTAATTCTTTTTTAGCTTCACCTGTTTTAGCAGTCGCTCCCTTTTCACGAAACTGATACATGGTAATGCCGCCTTCTAAGGCTTCAGCCAGCACTTCGTGAATCGTCCGATGTTCTGGTATATCTTGTGTACCGCAAATAAAGTACACACTTAAATCTTCTGGTTGAAACACCTTAATTCACCTCTTGTACTTTGCGATTTTCTCGTGCTGCTTCACTATCGATTTTGTATAATGCATCGATAAATTGCACTAAGAAAGTGCCAGGCCCTTTACTCTCGCTTAATTGTTCAGCACGTTCAGCTGCAATATTATAAACTGAGACGGCTTCAATTAAAGTCTCAATCTCTGGTTTTTCATTTCTAAATAAGAATGCACCTACGATGGCACCTAATAAACAACCTGCTCCTGTAATTTGTGTTAAGAAACGTGAACCATTGTTCAATGTCACAGTTTTATTGTTTTGGGCGATGACATCTGTTTCACCCGTCAGTACAATCGCAGTTTGATATTGTTCATGTGCTTGTTTCGCAATCGTTACGACATCTAAACTATCAGCACTATCTGTGCCTTTCATCGTTGTTGTGTCATCAATTAATGTTAGAATTTCAGATGCATTTCCTTTAATCACTGTTGGTTTCACTTGTTTCAAGAATGTTTTGCAGAATTGCTTGCGGTAAGTTGATGCACCTACCGCAACTGGATCAAACACAAGTGGTGTGTTTGTCTTATTGGCAATTTTACCTACCTCTAACATAGCTTGTTCGTTTGCTTTAGTCAGTGTCCCAATATTAATCAACACTGCTCCTGCATGCGGGTAAAAATCTTCTGCTTCTTCAGGAGCCTCACTCATGGCTGGGCTTGCTCCTAAACTTAATAAACCATTTGCTGAAAAGTTTTTGACGACATCATTCGTAAAACAAATCACTAATGGATGTTCAGTTCTAATGCGTTCTAAACCATTACTCATCATCTAACCCAACTTTCTTCATATATGCGAAGTGATTGACTGGACCTCTGCCTTGACCGATTTCAGGTGTATATTTGATACTCAATGCGATAAAGTCTTTCGCTTTTTTCACCGCTTCATAAATTGTTTTTCCTTTCGCAAGTTCAGCCGCAATGACTGCTGAGAAAGTACAACCTGTACCGTGTGTATGTTTCGTGTCATATCGTTCACTTTCAAATACTTCTAAACCATCTTTTGTAAATAGATAGTCTTTAGCGATATTATCATCTTCAATATGACCACCTTTAATAACAACACCTTTACTGCCGATTTCTTCAATGAAAATTTTGCCAGCTTTTTTAATAGCGGCTTCATCTTCTAGTTTAAATCCTACAATTTCTTCTGCTTCAGGCAAGTTCGGTGTTGCCACATCAGCCAATGGTAATAAAATACTTTGTAAGGCATGTTTACCTTTATCATCCATTAAGGAATCACCGCTTTTTGCTAACATAACTGGATCTATTACATATGGAATCTCTGGATATTTTTCTAAATATGTTCGGATTAATTCCATCATCTCTTTTGTCGCAATCATGCCTGTTTTAATCGCTTGCGGCAGCTCATCATCAAAGACACTTTCTAATTGTTCTTCTAGCCAAGATAATTCTAAATTGTGAATATGCTGCACACCTTTGGTATTTTGCGCAACGATACTCGTAATAGCGGCCATGCCATAAACACCACAAGCATGAAATGATTTTAAATCTGCCATGACACCGGCACCGCCTGTTGGATCAGTGCCCGCAATTGTTAAAGCAATTTTTGGTTTATTCATAATGTTTGACCTCCAAATTCCCATTGTTCTTTTGTATAAGCCATATTAAAGAAGTTACGTTCATGTACCGTGCTTTGCAGATAATTATCTCTTACCTCTTGTTTTTCATCATCTGTCATATGTTTTGTTAAATCATTCATTAATTGGTTCAATACGTCTATCAACGCATCCATTTCTGTTTGATAAAATTCAAACCATTGCTTCAAGATAGATGACTGATTCAGAGCTTCATCTTGCATTGCGCGTTTCGCAACTTCAGCATAAACGTATGGACATGGCGCCATTGCCGCAATCGCATATGCCGCATTTTCATGTGCATAAACGTTGTAATACATATGTTTAATATAGTGATCACCGCTTGGCGGCCATACTTTCTGTTGCACAATTTCTTGGTAGGGTTCCCCTACATAGTCTGCCATAATTTCGTGTGCTTCTACTTCACCATTCACGATGAACTGAATTTGATCTACAAGAAAACGAACACTTTCTAAATTTGGCATTTTAGGAATTAATAACGCATAGATATTTGCGAATTCTCTTAAATATGAAGCATCTGCACGTAAATATTGTCTGATTGCTTCTTTATCGATATCGCCTTTTAATAAGGCTTGAATAAAGTTATCTTGATAGATTTGATCAATGATGGGTTGTGCATCTCTTTCTAATGTTTCAGCAAATGTCACTTTGATTCCTCCAATAAAAAAACTGCAGTCCAACCTAGGAGTGCAGTTTCATGATTATTCCATCATCTTATCATTTGTATCTACTTTCCTACGTTGGTCTTAACCAAATCAGGTTTAAAGGGTCTAGTTTCCTATCTCAGCCACATGGCGCCCCTAGCAGTTCTTATTTAGTTGATTACATATTAAACATATCAAAGCCCTTTCATACTTGCAATAAAAAAAGCCGAGACCGAAGTCTCGACTTGAATTTTACCTATTTAAGATTAATAACCCCAAGCACCTAAGCCTTGTACGTTATAAGCGTGTACAGCTGAGTTGATTTGGTCTTGAACTGTAGCTGTTGAACCATGTCCAGGCATTGTTTGGAATAAACCATGTGCACCTGATGCGTTATGTGCATGTAATTGACCATTTGATTCACGTGCAATGATGTTTTCCCATACTGATGCTGATACACCTGTACGAGCTTCCATTTGTGCTGCTGCGTATGAACCAGTAGCTCCTGCAGTATTACCATTTGCTAATCTTACTGAACCTGAACCATATGAAGCGTATGATGGCGCGCTGTATGAAGCTTGTGGTGCATTATAAGATTGTTGAGGTGCTGTATATGATGATTGTGGCGCATTGTCTGATTGCGCTTGGTTGTAATTGCTGTAAGATACTTGTTGCGTATTGTATGCATAGTTGCCGTTTGATTGTGCAGCTGTTTGTGCTGTCGCAACTTTTTTAGGTTCTTTTACTTTTAAGCTTTCATCTACTAAGATTAAGTCAGATTCTTTATCGTTCCATTTTTTTAATTCTTTAACTGTAACGTCGAATTTTTTAGCGATTTTATTTAAAGTGTCACCTTTAACTACAGTGTATTCACCTTTTTCATTAAGATACTTTTCAGCTTCTTTTACTTTCTTCGCATGTTCAGCTTTTGATGATGATTTTGCTTGTACGTCTTGAGTTCCAAATCCTGTTGCTAATACTGCTGCAGCAGCTGTCACCGCTGTTGATGCTACTAGTAATTTCTTCATGTAAAATATGTCCTCCCATAAGGTGTTTGTTTTATATGATTATTTTCTTGTCTTTATAATAGCACCATTCCTAATAACATAGGTTACAACAATATATATTTCTTGTTTCTTTCATTACATCCATATTACAAAAAGGCAGGTTACCTCCTCTATTGGAGATAACCTGCCTTATTTTATCTTTAACGATTTATTTTTAATTAGTTAACTGAATTATGCAGTAACCCAGTGACCTGCACCTGCGCCACCGTTATATAATTTAACAGCTGCTGCGTCTTGTACGCTTTCTGGTGCTGATGCTGGTGATTTACCTACCCATTCAGCTGGTGCTACTGAATCCCAAGTTGATTGTAAGAATTGGAATTTACCTGCTGCGCCTGATGATGGGTTGATAGCGTGGATGTCGCCACCTGATTCACGTTGTGCAATTGCACGTAAGTGATCATTTAAGCCAGCTGATGAACCAGTGCTTGCTGATTGTTGTGGAGCAGCTTGTTGTGCTTGAGGTGCTGCTTGTTGAGCTGGTGCTTGTTGAGTTGTTGCTTGTTGTGCTTGAGGTGCTGCTTGTTCAGCTACAGGAGCTTGTTGAGCTGCTGGTGCTTGTTGAGTTGTAGTTTGAGCTGCTGGTGCGTTACCGCCTGCTTGACCATAGCTCCAGCTCCAATATTGACCGTCTGATTCAAAGTTGAAGTCTAAACCGTTGTATTCAAAGTTAATATTATAAGCGCCTTCTTGTACAGGGCTTTCGTTTAATTGTTCAGGATTGTTTAAAGCTGTTTCTGCTAATTGTGCTTGATCTGCATTTCCTTGTTCAGATGCGTGAGCTTCTGCTCCTACTCCTACTGCGAATAATGCTGCTGTTGCTGATGAAGCTACTAATAATTTTTTCATTTCTAAAAATCCTCCTATAAGGTAATTGTTTTTTTCGTGTGATTAATATCATCAATTTGCAATTACAACTATATCATCTGAAATCAGGGTGTAGGTTACAGTGAAATAAAAAAAACAAGCTTATTTTTACGTGTAAATTACATTAAAATAAAATAGTTAGATATCTTACTTTCACTTCAAATCCTATTAATATCGCTTTTAAACTAAATTTCGACCTTTATCCCATGTAATATTTCTGTAATCTTTCAGATAATTGGCAGGTTATTTTACCCTTTAACATCCTGTAAAATTACTAAAAATAATCGTTTAAAACCCGATTTTCTATCTGTCAAACATAGATTTCATGAAAAAAGACTCTGCATAAAGTTAATTTTATGCAAAGCCTTAGTGAGTATTAGTATATTTAAAGAGTTTTTTATGGATTAAGTTGAAAGTACAAAATTGAAAATGGAGCAATCCAAGCATCTTTTGCAGTAAAAGCTATGCGTTGGACTAAATAGAGTTTAAAAATAGAGTTTGGAATAGATTATAGGAAACTTCCTATAATAGAAAGAAGGATAATTCTAACATCATAATGAATTACTTTTAATTAACGAGAGGACAGCATGATAATTTGAACAGGATAGAGATAGATGCATCATGCTGGTTGTTGCAATTTGATTTTGGGAGATATGCAGTTAAGCATAGTTATTGTCATTGGATGACTTTGTGATTAAGGGTGGATGGCATCAAAAGACGGGCTTCCTTCAAATGCATTCATCAATAAATCTGTTTGTGCATGGTGTGATGGATTTTGGTAATTTGAATTGTCATTCGGGTGTGAGATAAATTTGATTGTTTCTACAACCAGCTCCATACCGAAATGTGTTTGATTCTCTTTTTCATATTTGTAGGAATGCATATAACCAGTAATACCTACAAGTGACCCCTTTTGTGTATAGCTGGCAATATTTCGGGCGATCTTGCCGAAAGCTTTACAATTGATAAAGTCTACAGATTGTTTGTTCTGGCCTTGATAGTTAAAATGACGTTCTGTCGCAACATTAAAGTATACAATGTCTGATTCCTCCTTTACTGTTAATTGAGGCTGTTTCGTCAATCTTCCTACAATCACGATTTTATTAAGCATTTTGTCACCTCCTTGCTTTCTATCATATTCAGATTGATGCATTCCGTCAAAACTCAAATTAAGAGAAATTTTAGAGTTATCGTAGTGAATTTCTGTACAATCTCTCAAATATTTTTCTCTTTTACGCTATACTAGTATCATAAAGAAAAAATTTGCAGAATTTAAAAAAGATTGGAGTGACTTCAATTGAAAACATTTAAAGCAGTCAGATTCCAAATTGTCACTGAACATGGTGGCGTTATAGAATATGAACTCTATGATGGTGTAATCATTAATAAAGAACAAAGCGGCACCGGCTGGTTGTTAGAAATTGTAATCTCCAGTAACCATTACGATATTATGAAAGAATATATGGATAACGAAACCCTATTAGATATTCGTGTTGTTATCACACGTCCATCTAATGATCCGGCGTTATTCGATGCGACAATTAAAAATATAGCATTATATGACAATGAACGTATGTCGATTATATTTGATTGCCATGTTTATACTTTAAGACAAGTTTATGCTGAAAATTTATTAGCGCAACTTGTTGATGAAGGATTAACAGGCGAAGCATTGAAAACATCGTTCAATCGTATGATGCAATCAAAACCACGTTTAAAAGATGAAAAGAAAGAAGACTGAAAAAAGACTGAGGCTCTATTGAAAAGCAATGCTTTTATCAATAGTCTCAGTCTTTTTATATAGGCTTATACGTCTTGGATTGCGAATGTTAATTCACAGCTGCATGCGAGTTGGCCATCAACTGTTGCTTTCGCTGTTCCTTTACCAATCGGTCCACGCATTTTAGTAATTTCTACTTCTAACTGTAATGTATCGCCAGGTACGACTTGTCTTTTGAAACGACATTTATCAATACCTGCGAATAATGCGATTTTACCTTTGTTTTGTTCACTATTTAAAATCGCAACCGCACCTGTTTGTGCTAATGCTTCAGTGATCAATACACCTGGCATCACAGCGTAATCTGGAAAATGACCTTGGAAGAAAGGTTCGTTACCTGATACTTGTTTAATTGCCACACAACGTTGTCCTTCTTCATACTCAACAACTTTATCAATCAATAAGAAAGGTTGACGGTGTGGGATAATGTTTTTAATTTCGTTATAGTCAAAAATTGTTTCCATGTTACTAGCCTCCAAAAATTTGCTTGAAATGATACCAAGTCTGGTATTCAAAGATGTTAAGCGGATTTTGATGATTCAATATAAAACCGATACACATACCAATGAAAAACATCAATAGCATCATGAACATCACGATGAGGATGTGAACACCCATCGGCCATTTAATCACTTTAAAATAAAAGCGTTTCATCATCATAATCTCCTACTTACTTATTTATTTACACGTTCAATATCAGCACCTAAAGCTTTAAGTTTACCGTTAAAGTTTACGTAACCTCTATCTAAGTGTTGTAATTCTGAAACTTCAGTTGTACCTTCAGCCACTAATCCTGCTAAAATCAATGCGGCTGCTGCACGTAAATCTGTCGCTTTCACTTGTGCGCCTTGTAGTTTACTTTTGCCTGTAATTTTCGCATTGCGCCCTTCAACAGTGATCTGAGCATTCATACGTTTGAATTCCGCAACATGCATGAAACGATTTTCAAATACTGTTTCTGTAATGACTTTATGCCCTTCTGCTGTTAGTAATAATGCCATCATTTGTGACTGCATGTCTGTAGGGAATCCTGGATGCGGTAATGTTTTGATATCTACTGGTTTCAATTCGCCTTCGGCAGAAACACGGATACCATTTTCTTCATAAGCTAATTTAACGCCCATTTCTTCTAGTTTATAAAGTAAGCTCGTTAAATGTTCTTTGATTGCACCTTTAACTAATACATCACCTCTTGTGATTGCACCAGCTACAAGTAATGTACCTGCTTCGATACGATCTGGAATAATCGCATGTTCTACACCTTGTAATGCTTCTACGCCATGAATGGTAATCGTATCTGTACCTGCACCTGTCACATTGCCGCCCATTTCATTAATATAGTTTGCTAAATCAACAATTTCTGGTTCACGGGCAACATTTTCAATCACAGATTTACCTTTTGCTAATGATGCTGCCATGATGATATTTTGTGTCGCACCGACACTTGGGAAATCTAAATGAATCTCTGCACCTGTTAAACCATTTGTTGTTTCCGCAAAGACAAAGCCATTTTCTAAATGAATTTTCGCACCCAATGCTTCAAATCCTTTGATATGTTGTTCAATCGGTCTGCTTCCGATAGAACATCCGCCTGGTAATGCTACTTTCGCATGTCCTAAACGTGCAAGTAATGGACCCATTACTAAAATACTCGCACGCATTTTGCTGACATATTCATAAGGTGCTTCTGAATTTAATTGCTTCGTCGCATCTACTGTGACACTGTTATCCTCTTTATGATACTCAATGTCTGCATTTAATGTTGAAAGTACATTATTAATCGTTTCAACATCACTTAACTCAGGCACATTATGTAATGTACTTGTACCTTTCGAAGCTAATAAAGATGCAGTTAAAATTGGCAATACTGCATTTTTTGCTCCCTCTACTTGTACTTCTCCTACTAGGCGATTTCCGCCTTTGATAATCATTCTATCTCTATTCATTACTACTCCTCCACTTTTTAACTCCTGAACATCTTCAACTTAAAAATTTCTCATCACTTCTATTACCTATTATTATATATGGAAAAACATTTGAATTACACTCAAACGATTAGCTGCCAAGATATTTAAGTTGTGTTGAAAATTGCAATAAATCTATAACAAAATTACTAACACCTGTTCCGATTAAAATCGCCACAAAAATCAACAATACTTGTACTTGGACAGGATAACCTTTTTTAAAGAATTGATCTAACCTAATCGCATTCAATGCCCAATATGCGACACAGATACAAAGTACATGCATAATTAAATGTGCAATCGCAAATTGTCCTAAATATTCCATGATCTTTGTCGTCTCCTCAATTGTTTACTGTCTCATATTGTACATGAAATGAGCATAAAATCATACATTCTTACTTAGAAATTCAAAATCCTAATGTCCATTCATTCTTATATCTACCCTAATTTTAGGCATTAAAAAATAGGATATACCCCAAAGTGAGGTATATCCCATGCTTTATGGTTGTTATTATTTCATTTCCGAAACTTTAATGCGGTTTTCCGCACGTTCTAAAGCTCGTTCTGCTCTGTTAATGTCAGTATCTTCGTCATTGTTATTCAAATGTGATTCTGCTCTTTCTTTAGCCGATTTAGCACGTCTGATATCTATATCTTCAGCTTTTTCTGCTGTCTGTACAATAATTGATGTGCTTTCATGTCTGATTTCAACGAAACCATCACTGACCGCAATGAAATCAATCCCATCTGTATAATTTACTTTAACATAACCTGTTTTAATTGCTGTAACAGTTGGTAAATGGCCAGCCATTACACCAATGTCGCCTCCAACTGTCTGCAGAATCGCAATTTCAACATTATCTTGGTTATAAACAGAACCATTAGGAGTAACAATATTAACGTTCATTGTGTTCATTAAACTTTACCTCCTAATATTAAACTTCAACACCCATGTCTTTAGCTTTTTCTAATACATCGTCCATGCTGCCGACTAAACGGAATGCATCTTCAGGGATATGGTCGTATTTACCTTCAAGAATATCTTTGAAGTCTTCTACTGTACGCTTAACTGGTACATATGAACCTTTTTGACCAGTGAATTGTTCTGCCACGTGGAAGTTTTGAGATAAGAAGAATTGAATACGTCTTGCACGTTCAACTGTGCTCTTATCTTCATCTGATAATTCATCCATACCTAAGATTGCGATGATATCTTGTAATTCTCTGTATTTTTGTAATGTTGATTGTACACGACGCGCAACATCGTAATGTTCTTGACCTACGATGCTTGGTTCAAGTGCACGAGAAGTTGACGCTAATGGGTCAACGGCTGGGTAGATACCCATTTCTGTTAATTTACGCTCTAAGTTAGTTGTTGAGTCTAAGTGAGCGAAAGCTGTTGCTGGCGCTGGGTCAGTATAGTCATCGGCAGGTACGAATACCGCTTGGATAGACGTGATAGAACCTTTCATTGTAGAAGTGATACGTTCTTGTAATTGACCCATTTCTGTTGCCAATGTTGGTTGGTAACCAACGGCTGATGGCATACGGCCAAGCAATGCTGATACCTCAGAACCTGCTTGTGTAAAGCGGAAGATGTTATCGATGAATAAAAGAACGTCTTGTCCTTTAACATCACGGAAGTATTCAGCCATTGTTAAACCTGATAATGCTACACGCATACGTGCACCAGGCGGCTCGTTCATTTGTCCGAATACCATCGCTGTTTTCTTGATAACACCACTGTCGCTCATTTCGAAGTACAAGTCATTACCTTCACGTGTACGTTCACCTACACCAGCGAATACTGAAATACCGCCGTGTTCTTGCGCGATGTTATTGATTAATTCTTGGATTAATACGGTTTTACCTACACCGGCACCACCGAATAAACCAACTTTACCACCTTTGATATATGGTGCTAATAAGTCTACTACTTTGATACCAGTTTCAAGTAATTCAACTTTTGTTGATAATTCATCAAATTTAGGCGGTTGTCTATGAATTGGTTCACGTGGAACTGATTCAGCAATTGGTCCATCATTATCGATTGGATCACCTAAAACGTTAAATACTCTTCCTAACGTATCTTCACCGACAGGAACACTGATTGGACGACCAGTGTCTTTAACGTCGTCACCACGTTTAATTCCGTCTGTAGAGTCCATAGCGATTGTTCTAACAACATCGTCGCCTAATTCAAGTGCTACTTCTAATGTGAGAGATTCAGTCGTGCCATCTTTTTTAGGTACATCTAGCACTAATGCGTTATTAATCTTAGGCAGTTCATCATGATTGAATCTTACGTCAATAACTGGACCCATGATTTGTGTTACGCGGCCTACACCCATTCTTTTTTCCTCCTTTAATATACTATTCAAGAGCTGTTGCGCCACCGACAATCTCAGTAATTTGTTGTGTGATTGCTGCTTGACGTGCTCGGTTATATTCTAATGATAAATCGTCAATAAGGTCGCTCGCATTATCAGAAGCATTTTTCATGGCAGTCATTCTTGATGCGTGCTCGCTGGCTTTCGCATTTAGAATTGAGCCGTAAATTAAGCTTTCTACATATTGCGGCAAAATAATATTTAAAATTGATTCTTTATCTGGTTCGAATTCATATGAAGACATTTGTCCATGTCCTGAACTTGTATCTTCTTCTGCTAATGGTAATACTCTTCTTGCAGTCGGTTTGTTTTCAAGAACGTTGACGAATTTGTTGTAATAAATTTCCAACTCATCAATATCACCGTCGCTGTAGAAGTCGATTGCTTTCTTCGTTACAGAAGAAATATCTTTGTATGTCGGTTGATCTGGAACATCCGGCAATGCAAAGTCAATTTTATAGTTTCTGTTTTTAAAGAAATCGATACCTACTTTACCAAGAACGAGTAATTTATAATCGTTTTGACCTTCACCACGCGCTTCGATATCTTGTACGACTTTCTTCAAGATATTTGCGTTATACGCACCTGCTAATCCACGGTCACTTGAAATAACTAAGTAGCCGCGTTTTTTAACTGGACGTTTCTTCAGCATCGGATGATTAGAAGTCGTTTGGCCTGCAACTGCTGTAATCGCATTTTGCATTTTTTCCATATAAGGTTTGAACTGGTTCGTGTTGCGTTGCGCTCTGTTGAGCTTAGAACTCGCTACCATGTTCATCGCTTTGGTAATTTGATTCATTTTTTTCGTCGACTTGATTCTTGAATCAATATCCTTTAGAGATCCCATTATTTCACCACCTTATTTATACTTCGCTTCATCTTACTCTTCAGAAATGCTGAAACTACGTTTGAAGTTTTCAATTGCGCTGTTCATTTTTTCTTTGTCAGGTAAAGTACCTTTTGTTTTGATTTCATCTAAGATTTCTGGCGCATTGTTTTTAGTCCAGCTGATGATTTCTGCTTCAAAACGTTGAACGTCTTGAACTGGAATATCATCTAAGAAACCGTTAACTAATGCGTAGATGATCAATACTTCGTTTTGAACTGGTAATGGTTCGCCTTGTCCTTGCTTAAGAACTTCAACTGTACGTTTACCACGTTCTAATTTTCTTGCTGTGAATTCATCTAAGTCTGAACCGAATTGCGCGAATGATTCTAACTCACGGTATGAAGCTAAGTCTAAACGTAAAGTACCCGCAACTTTTTTCATTGCTTTAATTTGTGCTGAACCACCTACACGAGATACTGAGAATCCGGCGTTAATCGCTGGACGTACCCCTGAGAAGAACAAGTCTGATTCTAAGAAGATTTGTCCATCAGTGATTGAGATTACGTTTGTTGGAACATAAGCAGAGATATCTCCGGCTTGTGTTTCAATGATAGGTAATGCAGTAATTGAACCGCCACCTAATTCATCGTTCAATTTAGCTGCACGTTCTAATAATCTACTATGTAGATAGAAAACGTCACCTGGGTATGCTTCACGACCTGGTGGTCTGCGAAGTAATAATGAAAGTTCACGGTAAGCTGCTGCTTGTTTAGTTAAATCATCATAAACGATTAACACTTGTTTACCGTCGAACATGAATTCTTCACCCATTGCTACACCTGCATATGGCGCAATGTATAATAATGGAGCTGGGTCAGCTGCTGATGCAGTTACAACGATTGTGTAATCTAATGCACCATGCTGTCTTAATTTTTCAACAGTCGCACGTACTGTTGATTCTTTTTGACCAATCGCTACATAGATACAAATCATGTCTTGATCCGCTTGGTTCAAGATTGTATCAATCGCAATTGTAGTTTTACCAGTTTGACGGTCACCAATGATTAACTCACGTTGACCACGACCGATTGGTACTAATGCGTCAATCGCTTTAATACCTGTTTGTAATGGTTCGTCAACTGATTTTCTTGCCATAACGCCTGTTGCTTTTTCTTCAACTGGACGTGTTTTATGTGTTTCAATTGGACCTTGTCCATCAAGTGGTTGACCTAATGGGTTCACGACGCGACCGATTAATTCTTCACCTACAGGCACCTCCATGATACGTCCTGTACGTTTAACTTCGTCGCCCTCTTTAATGTCAGTGTATGGTCCTAAAATTACAATACCGACGTTTGATTCTTCTAGGTTTTGAGCTAGTCCAAGCACACCATTATGGAATTCTACTAACTCCCCAGCCATAACGTCGTTTAATCCGTGAACTAATGCAATACCGTCACCAATCTGAATTACTGTACCAACATCAGTAACAGACATCTCTGACTCATAATTTTCAATTTGTGAGCGAAGTAATGCACTAATCTCTTCAGCTTTTATGGCCATCTATGTCACTCCTCTATAATTATTATTTCGTTCTAGTAAATCTTCTCTCTAAATTAATAAGATCGTTTTGAATACTGCCATCGTATACTTTAGTTCCTACAGTTGTTCTCAAACCGCCAATAAGTGCTGGATTGATTTTGTTTGTAAGAATGACTTTTTCAAGTCCAGTACGTTGAATTAAAGACTCCCCTACTTTATCCAGTTCTTCTGGAGAAAGCTCATATACAGACTCAACCGTTGCAAAGTCTTGATTATAATGTTGATTGTATAAACCTTGGAATGCAGTGAATACTTCAGAAATAATCGCAAGGTTACGATTTTCTGCTAAAACATGTAGCATGTTTTTCAAGTACACATTGATATCTTTAAAGATTGAATCAACAAAAGCTTTGCGGTCTTGTGCAATATTCTTTGGATCTTCATCGAAAGATTTTAATTTCTCTTTATAAGGAATTACTGCTTCATCAATAACAGCAAATTCATCGTACATTAAGTCTAAAACATCTTTATCGAGTGACGTTTCATACAGTGCTTGGGCATATTTTTTAGCAACATTTGCCATTATTTATCCCCTACCTCTTTAATGTACTTGTCGATCAAGTCTTTTTGATCTTGTTCTGAGATATCTTTTTGTAAAATTTTAGACGCAATCAGAACTGATAGTTTAGAAACTTCATCGTTGATTTCAGAGATTGCACGTTCTTTTTGGCTATTGATTTCACTTTGTGCAGTTTCAATCATGCCGTTAGCACGTACATTTGCTTCGTGAATGATTTGTTCGTGTTGATCACGTGCTTGAACTTTTGCTTCTTCTAAGATTTTTTGAACCTCTTCTTGAGTTTCTCTTAGTGTTTGTTTATTTCGTTCTTCTAATTTTTGAGCATTAATTTTAGCTTGTTCTGCATCATCGATATCTTTGTTGATATCACGTTCACGTTTATCCATGACTTGTTTCAATGGACCCCATGCGAACTTTTTAAGCAATGCTAAAAGGATTAAGAAAGTAATCAATGTTACTAATGCTGAACCCCATTCAACACCGCCGCCTGCAGCACCTAAAACTAATGTGTTTGTAGTCGCAGTCACAGTACTTGGACACTCCTTTCATTCAAAGTCCTCTATTGGCTCTTACGATAGTTGTTTACGAAAGAAATGGCGAGAGTCGATATGAGACTTCGCCGCTTGTATCGATGTATAAATTACATGAATAAGACGATGAATGAGATTACAAGACCAAGGATAGGTAATGCCTCAACTAAACCGATACCGATGAACATGATTGACATTAATTGTCCACGTGCTTCTGGTTGACGTGCTACACCTTCAACTGTTCTAGATACAATAAGACCGTTACCAATACCTGCACCAAGTGCTGATAAACCAATTGCGATTGCCGCTGCGATTAAATTCATATTAAAAAATCCTCCTAAATATTTTTATAAAATTTTTAAATTGGAAAAACTAGTGGTCGTCCGCAACTTTGTGGGACATGTATACCATGAATAACATGATAAAGATATACGCTTGGATTGTACCGATGAAAATCGAGAATCCCTGCCAAGCTATCAAGCCTGGAATACCGACAATCCATCCCCAAGCCGCATTACCTATGATTAATGATGATAATAAACCGATTAAAATTTCACCAGCGTAAATATTACCATATAAACGTAGGCCAAGTGTCAATGTATTTGTAAATTCTTCAAATATATTGACAGGTGTTAGTGCTAAGAAAGGCTGAGCATAATTTTTGAAGTAACCTTTTGCTCCGCGTAACTTAATACCATAATAATGCGTTAATAAAATCATCAACGTTGCCAAAGTCAGAGTAACTGTCGCATCAGCTGTCGGTGATTTCCACCAAAGCGTATGGTCGATGACTATCGCGAATGGCAGACCCAACATGTTACCAACAAAGATAAACATAATTAATGTAACTGCCAAGAAGTGGAACTGACCGCCATGTTTCCATGCAAGGTTACTCTCGATGATGCCTCTGACAAAGTCAAAGATCCATTCGATGAAGTTCTGTTTGCCTGTCGGTCGTTTCTGTAAGTTACGTGTACAAGCAATGGCTATCACTAAAACAATAATCGCTGTAATAATTACCATTAAAATACTAGCCAAGTTGAATTTGAGATCCAAACCAAATAGCTCCCATGTAACTACAGGGCTTTTATGTTGCATATAATACTCACCTCTTTCATTCGTTGATTTGTATTACATTTTGTGAAGAAATGGTCGAAAAATGATTAATAAGTATGAAATCATTAAACCAATCATTACACCAATAATATTCACTTGGTTTTTGAAATAAACCCAGACAATACAAGCAGCAAGTGCCACTAAAAAGCGCCATATTCCACCTGTAGATATCTGAGACGTTTCTTTTTTCTGCGCCTGAAATAAATATAATTCAAAGATGTATGTATTGATCAAGGAACCAAATGAACCAATGATAAGACCAATAATGAAAGGCTTTGGTATGAAAAATGCAATTACAACCAAGGCTAACAACCAATAAATGTAATATTGAAGATATTGCTTAAAAATTAAGTTGAACTGTTTCATTTATTGTGCCTCATTTCACATGGAGATACGAATCATTTGTAAACCATTTCATCCATACATTTTTAATCATAATATAGCAATGGAACGCGTGTCAATTACATTCAAAATATGCAATTCTAATGAGTTGTTTTTGTCACAAATTAGACACATTTTTAACGAATCATTCACAATTGTCTTTATTTTCATTAAAATCATCCGGTTTTTCGTTAATAATATTAAAATAATACTTAATATTGTCACAAATACGTTCGGATGCTTTGCCATCACCATAAGGATTGGCTGTTTCACTCATTTGTTTATAACGCGTTGCATCTGTTAATAATAAATCCGCTTCTCGGTACACATTTTCTTCATCCGTTCCAGTCAATTTTAAAGTACCCGCTTCTACTCCTTCAGGTCGTTCTGTCGTATCTCGTAAAACTAAGACCGGTTTGCCTAAAGAAGGTGCTTCTTCTTGAATGCCGCCAGAATCAGTTAAAATTAAATACGATTGATGTGCAAAGTTATGAAAATCAACTACATCTAACGGTTCGATTAATTCAATACGCGCATGATGACTGAGATATTGCTGCGCAATTTCACGTACTTTAGGGTTCTTATGCATTGGATAAACCAGCACAACATCTTCATGTGCTTCTACTAATCTGCGTGCCGCTCTAAAAATATGTGCCATCGGTTCGCCTAAATTTTCTCTGCGATGTGCTGTCAGTAAGATTACACGTTTGCCTTTATGACGATTCATTACTTCGGAATAGTAATCATCTCGAATAGTAGTATGCATCGCATCGATTGCTGTGTTGCCTGTAATGACGACTTTGGAATTTGGTATATTTTCTTTTATAAGATTTGCCTTTGCCGCTTTAGTGGGAGCAAAATGAATATCTGCTAAACAGCTGATCATTTGACGGTTCATCTCTTCTGGATAAGGTGAATACTTATTCCATGTTCTTAATCCAGCTTCTACATGGCCAATTGCCACTTGATTGTAAAATGCAGCTAATCCTGCAGCAAATGCCGTCATAGTATCACCATGAACTAAAATCATGTCTGGCTTTTCTTGTTGAATCACAGTCTCCAAACCTTTTAATACTCTAGAAGTAATATCCGATAAAGTCTGACCTGCTTTCATAATATTTAGATCATAGTCAGGTTGAATATCGAACGTTTCTAATACAGCATCCAACATTTCCCTATGCTGTGCCGTAACGACCACCACAGGTTCTAATGTTTCTTCTTGTTTTAAATGATTGACTAAGGGTGCCATTTTGATGGCTTCAGGTCGTGTGCCGAAGATTGTCATTATTTTCTTCAAGTCAATGTGCCTCCTATACAGAGAAAGAGTATGCAATGTTCGTTCATCTACGCTAAACAATTTGCATACTCTTATATCTATTTATCTCTTATTTCCATTTAAAGCATGCACATGGATTAACATGTGTGACTGCTGAAATTCTTATTTAGTCCCGAATAAACGGTCTCCAGCATCACCTAAACCTGGGATGATATATGCTTTATCATTCAGTTTTTCATCAAGTGCAGCAATATAAATATCTACATCTGGATGTGCTTCTTGAAGTAATTCCACACCTTCAGGCGCAGCAATCAAGCACATAAAGCGGATATGTTTTGCTCCGCGATTTTTCAATGAATTGATTGCTTCGATTGCTGAAGCGCCTGTTGCTAACATTGGATCTACGACAATAATTTGTCTTTCCTCGATATCTTGAGGTAATTTAACAAAGTATTCTACGGCTTCTAACGTTTCTGGATCACGATATAAACCAACATGTCCAACGCGTGCTGCAGGAATTAAGCTTAAGACACCTTGTGTCATACCTAAACCAGCTCTAAGAATCGGTACAAAAGCTAATTTTTTACCTGAAAGTCTTTTTGCTACTGTTTTAGTTACAGGTGTTTCAATTTCAACATCTTGAAGTTCCAAATCTCTTGTCACTTCATATGCCATCAACATACCGACTTCGTCTACTAACTCTCTGAATTCTTTTGTTCCAGTGTGGACGTCACGGATGTAACTTAATTTGTGTTGAATTAACGGATGATCAAATACATGTACTTTTCCCATAAAGGAATAGCCTCCTAGCTCTTATTTATATAATGGATGTTTTGAAGTCAATGCTTGAACACGCTCTGAAGCTTCTTTTAGTTTCGCTTCATCTTTAGGATTTTGAACAACAAGGCTGATAATTTTACCGACTTCTTCAAAATCTTTTTCATCGAATCCGCGAGTTGTTGCAGCTGGTGTACCTAAACGTAAACCACTAGTTACAAATGGTTTTTCTTGGTCAAATGGAATTGTGTTTTTGTTACAAGTAATACCGACTTCGTCTAAAGCTTCTTCCGCTTCTTTACCTGTAATACCAAATGAACCTTTCACATCAACCGCTACTAAGTGGTTTTCTGTACCGCCAGAAACAACTCTGAAGCCTTCTTTGATTAATGTGTCCGCTAATGCTTTCGCATTTTTGATGACTTGTTGTTGATAAACTTTGAACTCAGGTTGCAATGCTTCACCGAATGCTACTGCTTTCGCTGCAATAACGTGTTCTAAAGGTCCGCCTTGAATACCTGGGAAAATTGTTTTATCAATTTGTTTCGCATATTCTTTTTTAGTAAGAATCATACCGCCACGAGGGCCTCTTAATGTTTTATGCGTAGTAGTTGTCACAAAGTCAGCATAGTCTACTGGGTTTTGATGTAAGCCAGCAGCAACTAAACCAGCGATATGTGCCATATCTACCATTAATTTAGCACCGACTTCATCAGCAATTTCTTTGAATTTCTTGAAGTCGATTTCTCTTGGGTAAGCTGATGCACCCGCAACGATTAATTTAGGTTTGTTTTCTTTCGCAAGTCGACGTACCTCTTCATAATCGATGCGTTCTGTTTCTTTATCTACACCATATTCGACAAAGTTATAAAACTGTCCGCTGAAGTTGACTTTAGCGCCGTGTGTCAAGTGACCGCCATGACTTAAGTTCATACCTAATACAGTGTCACCGTATTCTAATGCAACTAAATAAACTGCCATATTTGCTTGTGAACCTGAGTGCGGTTGTACGTTAACGTGTTCTGCACCAAATAATTCTTTGGCACGTTCGATTGCTAATGTTTCTGTGACATCTACAAATTGGCAGCCGCCATAGTAACGGCGTCCTGGGTAACCTTCAGCATACTTGTTAGTCAATACTGAACCTTGTGCTTCCATAACTGCTTCTGACACAAAGTTTTCTGATGCGATTAATTCAATGTTGTTATTCTGACGATTGTATTCGTTTTGAATAGCTTCAAATACTGCTTTGTCTTCCTTTTCGATAAATGACATGACATCATTCCCCCAATTCATTTAGTTATAAAGTATAGTGAGCACGTTCGCCGCCGATCAACTTAGGTCTGGAAGTCGCAAGTGTCACCACCGCATCCCCGACACGCTTCACTGATGTACGTACAGGTACAGCAACATGTTTGATATGCATGCCGATCATTGTTTGACCGATATCAATACCGCAATCAGCAGTGATATGTTCAACAACCATCGGATTGTCTAAATGACGGTATGCATAAGTCGACATACTGCCGCCAGCATGCGTTGCGGGCACAACTGTAACTTCTTCCATAGTTAGTGGATTGAAATGTTCTCTTTCGATAGTAATTGCCCTATTGATATGCTCACAACCTTGAAACGCGAAAATGACACCTGTCTCTTTACGGATTTCTGTCAAAGCATCAAAGATTTCCTGCGCAACTTCCATTGAACCGACTGAACCAATACGTTCGCCGATGACCTCAGATGTTGAACAACCAATGATACAAATTTCTCCAGGTTTGAAGAAATTTTGTTCTTTCAATTCATTCAGCAACAACTTCAAATTTTCCATTTAATTCCACCCCTTTGTAAACTCATCTTAAGCGATAACAGGGAAGTTCTCGCTTATGTAAGCAAACAATGCTATATAGTTGCTATTATAACGCATTTAATGCTCAACTCATACTAATTATTCACATCTTTTTCCAATCTCAACTTCACTTCGTTTAATAAGTAATTCAACTCATTATAAATTTTTTCATATTGTTCGAGGTCGCCGCCATAAGGATCTGAAACTTCACCCGTTTGTCCTGCAAACGCATAAAGCGAATATACCGGCAATGGTTGCGCATACATCATTTCCAATTGCTGCTTATGTCCTTCAGTCATTGTCAAAATCAAATCGGCATCTAAGTCGCTTTCAGAGAACTGACAGGCATTAGTTGGAGCACCCAAATTTTTTTCTTCTAAAATCGTTTGTGTATGCTCAGCTGCTGTCTGACCATTCATCGCAAACAAACCTCTTGAATAAAAATTATGTTCTGGCATTAATACTTTCGCAATACTTTCAGCCATTGGACTGCGACATGTATTACCTGTACAAACAAAGATTATTTTCACAGTTCATCCGCTCCTATTTGTTGATTGCCCGTTGCTTTTTCTAAACGATTTAAGAAAGCTGTACTTTCATCCGAAGGTTCAAAGCGATAAATATAACCTTGTTCAATCGATGCCTGTGTATCCAGTTCATGCAGAATTTGATACAACAGGTGATTCGCAGATTTTAAATCAGTGACATCTTCACCCAGTTCACGATACATTGCATCTGTCGGCACATATGCTTTCAAAGATTTAGGCACCGCAAATAACGTATGAGACCAATCTTTATCCTCTGAAATCGGCTGAGTCAAATCTGTCAACATTGCCACAGGTGTTTTAGGTGAATAGTGTTTATATTTCATGCCTGGCGCAATCGGTTTATCGGTATTTAATTGTGCATTATGTTCTACTGAACCTGGTAAGACAGCGTCAATCATCTCTTCGGTAATGGCGCCTGGTCTTGCGATTCTAAACGGATATTGTGTACAGTCAAGTACCGTACTCTCTAACCCTTCTTCGCTTTGGTCACCATTGACTATGCCTTCTACCCGTCCGTCCATATCATTAAAGACATGAGAGAAAGTTGTAGGTGAAGGTCTGCCGCTGATATTAGCACTGGGTGCCGCAATCGGTAAGTTACTGTGTCGCAAAATTGCACGTCCAATGGGATGACTTGGCATTCTTACCGCAATGGATTCAAGTCCGCCAGAGACACGTTCACATAAATAGCCTGGTTTCAGCGGTAAAATAAAGGAAATCGGTCCAGGCCAAAAGGCATCCATTAATTGTTCCACTTCTGTTGAATATGAAGCGACAAAATCATCTAATTGGTGCTTGTCATGAATATGGATAATCAATGGGTTATCAGAAGGACGCCCTTTCGCTTCGTAAATTCGACGTACGGCTTGATCATTTCGTGCGTCGGCTCCTAATCCGTATACGGTTTCTGTCGGGATTGCGACTAAACCGCCCGCATGATAAATCTCACTGATTTCTGTTAATGCACGTTGACCTTGTTCTGTCTGTAATTGGTTACGTAAATCCCATGTTTTTGTCATCATTTTTTCGCTGCACGTCCTTTCAAATTAATTGTAAAACAAAATAAGAAGTTATGCGAGAACAGGGAACATACCATTCCCCTTCTTCTCCCATAACTTCTCATGCGTTGTTTATTCTGACCATTTAAATGCGACAATGCGGTCATTTTGATTGATATCCGCAATCACATCCACTTTAAGTTGCGGATACATCGTTTCAATCATCTGTTTTAATACTGCCCCTTGATTATAACCAATTTCAAATACAACCAGTGCTTGATCGTTTAATACTTGCGGTAGTTTCTCAACAATGGCACGATAAATAGCCAACCCATGTTCTTTCGCAAATAAAGCTTGATGCGGTTCATAATCTAGCACGGTATCAGTCATGTCAACAGATTCACTTTCATCGATATAAGGCGGATTGGATATCAATCCATCTAGTCGAATCCCTTGTTCAATATAAGGTTCTAAATCACTGCCTTGCATCAATGTTATTTCTGTTTGATGTAGCTTCGCATTTGATTGAGCAATCTCTAAAGGGCCTTCATATAAGTCAGATGCATATACTTTCAAACTCGGCTCTAAGCGTTTCAACATCACCGCTAAAATACCGCTTCCTGTCCCGATATCTGCCACAACACTCTGTTTAGGCAGACGTTCTAAAAAGTACATGAGCACTTCTTCCGTTTCAGGTCTCGGTATCAAGCAGCGTTCGTCGACATTAAACTTTTCCCCTAAGAAACTTTGAAAGCCAGTAATGTATTGAATCGGTTCCCCTGTCAACATACGTGCAACCGCTTGTTGATATAGCTGTTCATGTTGCGTTGTCATTTCATCTTGCATATGCAGTACATAATCTGTCAACGACCAATCCAATAAATCCAATAACAGCCATTCAGCACGTTTTGGCTCATAACCTTTAGCTGTCGCTTGTTGTGCGGCTGCTTGAACTGCTTCTTTATAATTCAACGTTGTTCAATTCTTTCAATTTCTCAGTCTGTTCTGACATCGTTAATGCATCAATAATTTCATCTAACTTACCTTCGATGATCTGATCTAATTTTTGAATCGTTAAACCGATACGATGATCTGTAACACGGTTTTGCGGATAGTTGTACGTACGAATACGTTCAGAACGGTCCCCAGTACCGACTGCTGATTTTCTTTCAGATGCATATTTTTCTTGTTCTTCTTGTAATTTCATATCGTATACACGTGCTTTTAACACTTTTAATGCTTTTTCACGGTTTTGAATTTGTGATTTTTCTGATGATGTTGCGACAATTCCTGTTGGCAAGTGCGTAATACGTACGGCTGAGTCCGTCGTATTAACGTGCTGACCACCTGAACCGCTTGAACGATATGTTTCAATTTTCAAGTCTTCATTTCTAATCTCAATTTCAACATCTTCCGCTTCAGGTAACACCGCTACAGTAGCTGTGGATGTATGAATACGGCCGCCTGATTCTGTTTCTGGTACACGTTGAACACGGTGTGCACCATTTTCATATTTCAACTTAGAATATGCACCTTGACCATTGATAATAAAGCTGATTTCTTTGAAACCGCCATGGTCACTGTCATTCATTTCAATGACTTCCGTTTTATAACCTAACGCTTCACTGTAACGTGAATACATACGGTATAAGTCACCCGCAAAAATAGCTGCTTCATCTCCGCCTGCTGCTGCACGGATTTCAACCACAACGTTTTTGTCATCATTCGGGTCTTTAGGAATCAGTAGGAATTTTAATTGTTCTTCTAATTCAGGTAATGTGTTTTTTAATTCGCTGATATCTGATTTCAACATATCGACTTCTTCTTTGTCTGTTGTTTCATCCAGCATTTCATTCATTTCTTCAATATCTTCTTTATTTTGTTTATACTCACGATAAACATCTACTGTTTTCTGTAAATCAGATTGTTCTTTAGAGTATTCACGCAGTTTGTCAGAATCACTGACTACATCTGGATCACTCAGTAATTCATTCAATTGTTCATAGCGTTCTTCAACAATGTCTAATTGATCAAACATGATTATAACTCCTCCTTCTCAGTCTCACTTGGTGCAACAATATGATGTGCACGACATCTTGGTTCATAGCTTTCATCTGCACCGACCATAATAATCGGATCGTCTGCTTTGGCAGGTCTGCCATTAATCAAACGTTGCGTTCTGCTTGCAGGTGCACCACAAACCGCACAAACAGCTTGAAGTTTTGTGACAAGTTCACTGACTGCCATTAATTGCGGCATGGGTTCAAAGGGTTCACCTCTGAAATCCATATCTAATCCAGCGACAATCACACGGTGACCTTGTTCAGCCAATTCTTGAGCTATGTCTACTACTGCATGTTCAAAGAATTGCACTTCATCAATACCGATGACATCTACGCCTGTTAAGTCTGTTTCAAAGATTTCTTCTGCTACTTTAATTGTAATGGCTTCTATCGCATTTCCATTATGCGATACCACTTTTTCTTTATGGTAACGATTATCTATTGCAGGTTTAAATACAACGACTTTCTGTTTTGCATACATGCCGCGTTTTAATCTGCGGATTAATTCTTCAGATTTGCCGCTGAACATGCTGCCGGTAATACATTCAATCCAGCCGGAATGATAAGTTTCATACATTATGCTTTTCCTTCCTTTTCAAAACAAAATCATCTCATTATATCATATTTTTAATTTTGACAGAGAAATAACCGCAAGAAAATCTGAATAAATTCAGATAAAAAAGAAAAAACTCCCGCTTCAAAAGCGAGAGTAAAATACATTCAATATTATTGATTGTTGTTTGATTTAAGACCGAATTTTTTGTTGAATCGTTCAACACGGCCATCCGCTGCTGCGAATTTTTGACGACCTGTGTAGAATGGATGTGAGTCAGATGAAATATCTAAACGAATTACTGGATATTCATTTCCATCTTCCCATTCCATTGTTTCTGATGATGATTTAGTTGAACCACTTAAGAATTTGTAATTAGTAGTAGTATCTAAGAAAATTACTTTGTGGTATTCAGGATGGATTCCTTGTCTCATTATTATTTTCAGCTCCTTTGCCCTGAACCATCTGGAACAGAGTTATTTGTGAGTTTTTACCCAATACTTAGTAATTATAATTGTTACCAGAATAAATTGCAACCCATTCTGGCAGACAAATCAAATTTATATTTAAATGATTGGTTTGCCTGTACGCTTGCTGTCTTCTGCAGCTTTTTGTAATTGTTGGAAGAATTCTTCATTATTTTTCGAACGTTTTAATTTTCTGATGAAACGTTCTGTAAAGTCTGTTGAATCTGTAAACATGTTACGTAATTGCCATAAGCTTTCTAAATCTTTCTTATCTACCAGCAATTCCTCTTTACGTGTTGAACTTCGACCGATATCAATCGCAGGGAAGACACGTCTCTCTGCCAGTTTGCGATCTAAGTGCAATTCCATGTTACCTGTACCTTTGAACTCTTCATAAATTAAATCGTCCATTCTAGAACCTGTATCGATTAAGGCAGTTGCTAAAATCGTTAAACTGCCGCCCGCTTCAATATTTCTCGCTGCACCAAAGAAATGTTTTGGTTTATGCAATGAAGCTGGATCTAAACCACCTGATAATGTACGTCCGCTTGGTGGAATAACCAAGTTATAGGCACGCGCTAAACGTGTGATAGAGTCCATTAAAATAATGACATCTTCACCAATTTCAACTAAACGTTTCGCACGTTCTAATAACAATTCAGCGACTTTAACATGATGTTCTGGCGGCTCATCAAATGTAGAATGAACTACTTCTGCATCTTCACTGGAACGTTCAATATCTGTAACCTCTTCAGGTCGTTCTCCAACTAATAAAATGAACAATTTAGCTTCTGGTTTATTTGCTGTGATAGCATTCGCGATTTCTTTAAGTAATGTTGTTTTACCCGCTTTAGGCGGTGCAACGATTAAACCACGTTGGCCTAAACCAATGGGTGATACTAAGTCCATAATACGCGTTGAATAATTTGTTGATTTTGTTTCTAATCGAATACGTTCATCAGGATATAGTGGTGTAAGTGCTTGGAAGTGAGGACGTTTTTTGACTTCTTCTGCATTGTGATCATTAACGAAGTCAACTTGAAGTAAACCATAATATTTCTCATTATCTTTTGGCTTTCTAACTTTACCTGTAACCTTATCCCCTCGTTTGATTTCAAAGCGGCGGATTTGGCTCGCAGAAATATAAATATCTTTTTCGCCCTTGGAATAGTTGACTGTTCTTAAAAATCCGTAACCATCTGGTTGGATATCATCTAAGATACCTTCCATATAATAGTTGCCGTCTTTTTCCATTTGAGCTTCCATGATAGCTAAAACTAATTCTTTTTTATTAAGTTTGCTGTAGTTTGTCAGTTTAAGAGATTTTGCTTTTTGAGTTAGCGCTTTAGTAGTGTTGTTCTTATAAAGTTCGTGGAAAGACTCGTATTGAGGAGATGTACGTTCTCTTTCAGGCATGTTTGACACTCATTTCATTTTAATTTTACGTATTTACTTATTATAAAGTATTTTTCATAAGATAACCATAGCAAATTTCCATTTTAATTACAAAAACAATCATTGGTCTAGCGTTAACAATTGCGTATAATTAACTAATTCTTCATTAAAAAAGCTGGACACTTTCGTGCCCAGCAAATAGTATTCAAAGGTTATTCATTATAGTAACCTGCGATTGATTTAATTTCTAAGAATTCTTCAATACCATAGTCTCCCCATTCTCTGCCGATACCTGATTGTTTATATCCGCCGAATGGTAAATCTGGTTTGCGTCCTGCTTCATTAATCTCAATTGTTCCTGCTTCAACTTCACGTGCTACTTTGCGTAAAGTATTCAAGTCTTTACCATACACATAGCCAGCAAGACCATATTTCGTTTCATTCGCAATTTCAATTGCTTCTTTTAAGTCTTTGTAAGTGATAATTGACATTACAGGACCAAAGATTTCTTCTTGTGCGATTGTCATGTGATTATCAACATTGGCAAAGATTGTTGGTTTTGCGAAGTAACCTTTGTCTAAGCCTTCAGGTTTACCGACACCGCCAAGAACTAATTCAGCGCCTTCATCAATCCCTTTTTGAATATAATCTTCAACTTGATCGAATTGTTTTTCACTGATAATTGGACCCATTTGAACACCTTCTTCTCTTGGGTCACCTACTTTAACTTGGCTCATTTTTTCTTTTGCTGCCTTGATAAAATCATCTTTCATTGATTCAGGAACAATCGTTCTTGTACCTGCAGTACAAACTTGGCCTGTATTGTTATAAACTTTGCCGACTGCAGCTTCAGCAGCTTCTTCTACATCTGCATCATCTAAAATGATATAAGGTGATTTACCACCCAGTTCAAGTGATACTTTTTTGAAGTCTTGTGATGCTTTTTCCATAATTTTAGAACCTGTACGTCCTGAACCTGTAAATGACATCATTCGTACATCCGGATGTTCACTGAGTGGGTTACCGACACCTTCACCGTCACCATTCACTAAGTTGAATACACCTTTAGGTACGCCAACTTTATCAAAGATTTCAGCTAAGATAATTGCTGCATAAGGTGTTAATTCTGAAGGTTTTAATACGACTGGACTACCTGCCGCAAATGCAGCTGCTAGTTTTAATGAAGTTTGGTTTGTTGGGAAGTTCCATGGTGTGATTAATCCTGCAACACCAATACCTTCTTTCACAACCAAGTCATTACCGCGTCGTTCTTCAAATTGGAAATTATCTAAAGCATCTCTCGCTTCAGTGAAGTGATTTAAGCCCATTTGGTAATGAACTTTTTCTGATTTTTCAAGCGGTGAACCTAGTTCATCCGTAATTGCTTCAATAATATCTTGTTTTCTGTTTTCATACTCTTTAACAATCTTATCGAGTAAATCTCTTCTATATTCTACACTGCTGTGACGGAATTCAATATAAACATCTTTTGCAGCTTGAACTGCTTTATCTACGTCTTCTTTATTACCTTTCGCAACTTGACCGAGTACTTCTTCAGTTGCTGGATTGATGACATCGATTGTTTCGCCACTTGCACTATCAACCCATTGACCATTGATATATTGCTTAGTTTGAATTCTCAATTCAGTCACTCCTTAGTTTTAAGTCTTATTGTATAGTTTATCCTTTCTTAGAAATATTTAAACGTTTTTGCTTATAACGCAAAATAAGAGCCACTCCAAATAGGAATAACTCTTACAGTGCTCAAATCTATATTAAGAATTGGCTACATTATTTGATTGATTCTCAGATTCAAGTTCAATATATTTTTGCGCCCATTCTTCCATCGGTACTAAAGCCTCAGCTAAAGCAGCACCTTTATCTGTTAAATGATAAACGATTGATAAAGGGGCTTTGGATACGATGTTCTTTTCGACTAGCTCCCACTCCATCAGTTCTGAAAGTTTCAAACTTAAAGAACGTGGTGTAATGGTCTTCAAATCTTTCTTCATATCACTGAAGTGTGCAGATTGTTCTGGACATCTTGATAGATAATTTAAAATCAATCCATTCCAGCTTCGACCGATGATTTTGAATGTTTCTTCTAAATAAGGACAAATTTCCATTTAAATCACCTCTTCATGATTATTACATCATGTAAACTTACTATACAAAGTATACCACGTTTTTTAAATTTTTTCAGTCCAAATGTTTGCGCCTAAAGATTTTAAGTTTTCTACAATGTTTGTGTAGCCACGATAAATGTGATTTACATTATAAATAGTAGTAACACCTTCTGCGATTAAACCAGCAATAATTAAGCAGGCACCAGCACGTAAATCACTTGCGTACACAGAAGCACCATGTAATTTAGATGGTTTCACGGTCGCTGTATTTTGATCTACAGAGATTTCTCCGCCCATTTTTCTTAACTCTTCGATATGACGGAATCTTTCTGGATAAATCGTATCTGTCACAAATGAAGGACCATCTGCTAAGAATAGTAATGGTGTAATCGGTTGTTGCAAGTCAGTCGCAAAACCTGGATACACTAATGTTTTAATGTTTACGCTATTGAACGGTAATTGACCTTGAAGTTTAACACGGTCATCATCAATCTCTACATCTACGCCCAGTTCACGTAATTTAACAG
The DNA here is from genome assembly GCF_047037175.1 of Staphylococcus simulans. Classification (GTDB taxonomy): domain Bacteria; phylum Bacillota; class Bacilli; order Staphylococcales; family Staphylococcaceae; genus Staphylococcus; species Staphylococcus simulans_C. Next base: position 1,181,250 of record NZ_CP178241.1, read on the forward strand.
TTAACGGTTCGATGTGTTTAGGGATGATATTATCAAGTTCAACTTCAGCCCCGCAAGCAGCTGCCATACACATATATGAACCTGCTTCAATACGGTCTGGAATAATTTGATGCGTCACACCATGCAAATGGTCGACACCTGTAATTTTAATTGTGCTTGTACCTGCACCTTTAATGTTAGCACCCATGCCTGTTAAGAATGTCGCAACATCCACTACTTCAGGTTCTTTCGCCGCATTTTCAATGACAGTTTGGCCTTCTGCACGAACTGCAGCTAACATAATATTTATTGTTGCGCCGACACTGACCATATCTAAGAAGATATTGGCACCTTTTAATTCTTTCGCTTCAATCTTCATAGAAGTCGGACTTGATTCATCAATTGTCGCACCTAATGCTTTAAATCCTTTAATATGTTGGTCAATTGGACGTGGCCCTAATGGACATCCGCCAGGTAATCCAATCACACATTTTTTAAAGCGGCCCAACATTGCTCCCATCATATAATAAGATGCTCTTAATGACTCTACCTTATGATTCGGTAAAGATGCATTTTGAATTTCTGTCGGGTCTACTTTTAAGTCTGTTTCTTTTAAATCTGTTTTAATGTTTAAATCCTCTAACAAGCTTACTAAAGTAGCAACATCTGAAATTTGCGGCAAGCCTTCTAATGTTACAACATCCTCTGCAAGTAATGCTGCTGGGATAATCGCCACGGCACTGTTTTTAGCGCCATTGATTTTCAGTTTCCCTTTTAATGGCTGTCCGCCTCTGATTTTTATTACTTCTTGAGCCATTCGATTGTTCTCCTTTGTTATTCAATCTTTATTCCGTAGTTATATGTATAGTCTACCTTGTTTTCGCTTCGACTACACCCACGCTTTCATCATTTCTATGAAAAAACTGTTATCCATATACTTCATAATTAATTATAGTAGAATTCACTAGCGATTGTATATTCATATTATAGAATACAAAGCCATTTGTTAAAGTATTTACAACATGTTGATATGTTGCACCCATTTTATGCGTTTGTCTTAAGATGTTAGTCTTAACAAACTTTTTTGTTTCATTCAAAAAATCACTTAAGACATTATAGCACAAGTCACGTTAAGACTGCGAAATAATTTAGGTCTTCAGATGAATTATATCTAACATTATTGTCATATAATATTTCCGCAATCTTTTGTATCCTAACAAATGGTTGATGAGAACACAATCTTTTGATGTTATAGCACAATAGAAAAAAGAGCACCTGATAAAAGATGCTCTTTCAAAACTTAATTCTTAAAAATTAAGCGCGGTTAGAAGTACCGAATTCTTTGATTTTGCCAGTTACTGTAGCTTTGATTGCTTCACGAGCTGGTCCTAAATATTTACGTGGATCGTATACTTCTTTATCGTTGTTTAATACTTCACGAACTGCTTTCGCTGAAGAAATTTGGTTTTCAGTATTTACGTTAATTTTAGCTGTACCTAAAGAAATAGATTTTTGGATATCTTTAGTTGGGATACCAGTACCACCGTGTAATACTAATGGTAAACCAGTTGATAAACCGATTTCTTCCATTTCTTTGAAGCCTAAGTTTGGTTCACCTTTGTAAGGACCGTGAACTGAACCTAATGCAGGTGCTAAAGTGTCGATACCTGTTTTTTCAACAAGTTCTTGACACTCTTTAGGGTCAGCATAGATAACGCCGTCAGCAACAACATCGTCTTCTTGTCCGCCGACAGTACCTAATTCAGCTTCAACTGATACGCCGCGTGCATGTGCGTATTCAACCACTTTTTTAGTGATTTCGATATTTTCTTCGAATGGGCTGTGTGAAGCGTCGATCATAACTGATGTGAAACCAGCATCGATTGCTTCTTTACATTTTTCGAAGCTTGAACCGTGGTCTAAATGGATAGCAACTGGTACAGTGATTTTTAAGTCATGTAATAAGCCTTCTACCATTTTAACTACAGTGTAGAATCCGCTCATGTAACGAGCAGCACCTTCAGATACACCTAAAATAACTGGCGCATTTTGTTCTTGTGAAGCTTCTAAAATAGCTTGAGTGAATTCTAGGTTATTAAGGTTGTATTGACCAACTGCATAACCTTTTTCTTTTGCATCGATTAACATTTCTTTCATTGAAACTAAAGGCATGAAAGTTCCTCCTTGCGTGCATCGTGCACGTGATTTTTATACGTTAAGTATATCAAAGTCACCGCCGTAATGCATTGCAAAACTAAATGTAAGCGGTTATAAATGATAAAATTGTGTGAATTTTCAAATGAAAACGTATACAACTTGCGTATAAGTATTTCACAACCACTTTATTTCATTCTTAACGTTATATTTTTTATCATTACCCGCTTTTCACAACGCTTTATACATTTTTCAGTCAATTGAATTAAAGCAGGTCATCCTTTAAAATTGAATTATCGATTATTTAGTTGGAGGCTATTATGGCGAATATCTTACAAACACAACTTACAGGAATATTCAATCGCTTAAATCAACAAGAATTGGATATCCAAATGGCAGCACAATGTTTAATTCAAGCTATCGGCGGCGAAGGCCATGTCTATGTCAAAGGCTATGACGACTTAAAATGCTTTGAAGATTATGTTCTAAACAGCAGCGAGAAATTAGAAGCCAGCAAGCGACTTTCTGGTTTAGAAAGTTATGAAGCCTTAGATACGACAGACCGTGTCTTACTCTTTGCGCCTTTTTATACAGAAGCTGTACAAGCTGATACACAGCGCTTGATTGATTTAGATGTTGATTTCGTATTAATTTGCAATAAAAATAAAGAAACACCGATTCCAGACCATTTATTGCATTATATAGATTTATGTACACCAAGACCGATTGTTTACACAGAAGATTACGATAAAATTGTTCAGCCACACCCTATGGCATTTACGTATGTCTATTATGAAATCTATACCCAAATGATTGAAATGATCAGAGATTTAGATTTGAATGTAGAAGATTAACAGTTCTTATTCTATAGTAAAAAGCGGCAAAGCTGTTTCACTTGATGTGAATGCGCTTTGCCGCTTCTTTTGTATGCTTAAATTTATTTATTTTTGTTTTGTTGATATTTGTTTGCCGCTTCAATAAACGCCTTGAAAATTGGTTGCGGACGGTTTGGTCTAGATAAGAACTCTGGGTGGAATTGACTTGCGAAGAAGAAGTCATTACCCGGAATTTCTACCATTTCAATTCTTCTGCCGTCTGGACTGATACCTGAGAAGACCATTCCTGCATCTTCCATTTGTTGACGGTAGTCATTGTTAAATTCATAACGGTGACGGTGACGTTCTTCGATTTCTTTTTTACCGTAAATATCATAAGCTAATGTACCTTCTTTGACTTCACTTGGATACAAGCCTAAGCGTAATGTACCGCCTAAATCTTCGATATCTTTTTGTTCTGGTAATAAGTCAATGATTGGGTATGGCGTATCTGGATCTAATTCTGCAGAATGTGCACCTTCTAAGCCAAGTACGTTACGTGCGAATTCAACTGTCGCTAACTGCATACCTAAACAAATACCGAAGTATGGTACATTGTTTTCACGCGCATAACGGATAGCTGAAATTTTACCTTCACTTGCACGGTAACCGAAACCACCAGGTACTAAAATACCATCTACATCTTTTAAGTACGCTTCTGCGTTTTCGTCTGTCACTTCGCTAGAATCAATCCATTTCACTTTGATGTCTTTGTATAATGGATAACCCGCATGTTTTAATGCTTCCACAACTGAAAGGTAAGCATCTTGCAAGCTTACATATTTGCCGACTAAACCAATAGTGATTTCACCATCAAGGTTATTTACGATTTCTAATAAATGTTTCCATTCATCTAATTGTGTATCGTATTTCGCATCAAGGTCTAAACGATTAATAACTAAGTCGTCCATATGTTGTTTGCTTAATTGTAAAGGAATTTCATATAAAGATTCTGCATCACGGCATTCAATCACATTCTTTTCAGGGATGTCGCAGAATAACGCAATTTTATCTTTTAAGTCTTGTGTCATTTCATATTCAGTTCTTACCACGATCAAATCAGGTTGAATCCCTAAACCACGTAATTCTTTAACACTATGTTGTGTTGGTTTTGTTTTCATTTCACCCGCTGCTTTGATGTATGGCAATAACGTACAGTGAATATACATGACGTTGTCTCTGCCTAAATCGCTGCGGATTTGACGAATCGCTTCGATAAATGGAAGTGATTCAATATCACCTGTTGTTCCGCCAATTTCTGTAATCACTACATCGGCATTTGTACTTTCGCCTGCTAATAATAAACGTTCTTTAATTTCATTTGTGATATGAGGAATAACTTGTACCGTACCGCCTAAATAATCTCCGCGGCGTTCTTTTTTCAATACGTGAGAGTATACTTTACCTGCAGTCACGTTTGAATATTTATTTAAGTTGATGTCGATAAAACGTTCATAGTGTCCTAAGTCTAAGTCTGTTTCCGCACCATCGTCTGTCACAAAGACTTCACCGTGTTGATACGGACTCATTGTACCCGGGTCTACGTTTAAATATGGATCGAATTTCTGTATCGTTACGGATAAACCTCTATCTTTTAATAATCTGCCTAATGATGCAGCCGTAATCCCTTTACCAAGTGAAGAAACTACTCCGCCAGTAACAAATATGAACTTAGTCATTCTTTTTCCTCCTACTTTTCAATTACAAATTAATCTTACATTCCATAACTTGTTTGTATTCCTGTTAAGACATTTAAGGTCTTAGCGTTTATATAAAAATCGCTTTAAAAATAAAAAAACGCTCCCTCTCACATCTCATGTAAAGGGGGAGCGTATGATTTATACACGTTGTCCTAATTAAAGGAGCCCGAATAAAATTCTATCATTTTTCGCAGAAAAGTCAATTATAATTATTCTTCGTCCGGCTCATCATTGAAGCCGACAGCGTCTTCGAACATTTCTTCTGCTTCATCTAACTCGTCTTCGTCTTCTTCGATAACGATGTCAGAATCATTGACTTCATCTTCATCTTGAGGATCGTCTAAATTTTCTTCATCATCCTCAACATCTTCTTCTGTTCTTTCTTCGTCTTCCTCTTCTTCCTCTTCGCCAAGAAGTTTCAGACTCTTATCTTCTTCATCATCTTCATCTAAGATATCGAATTTTTGGATTGTAGGTGCGATTTTTTCTTCAATATCATCTACTGAATACCAGTCACGCAATCCCCACATATTTTCTCCAACATTAAGGAAACGACCGTCTGTGTTCAAGTCAGTGTAGAATTGAACGATACGGTTTTCTAAATGTTCATTGTCTTCATAGTGTCCTAAAGCTTTAAATTCATCAATGATATCGTATAAATTCATCGTAGTCCCTTTTTCTTCTAATAAAGTATGGGCCATATCGATAAATGATTTTTCGTCTACCATTTCTTTTGTGTAGTCTTGAATTTTCATATGTTCTATTACTCCCTTTCAAAGGCTTTATCAATTCAATCACAAGTTTACTTATATCTCATGTTAACAAATGTAAATTATAAATGACAATGTCCTATTTCGCAATGCTAATGATGACTTTTTTAATAAACGATATATTTTTCGAATTTCACATAATCTTCAGTCTGCAAAGTTGCGACAAAATTACTGTTCAAACATAGCGGTTTTAATCCATTATGTTCACCGAATAAAACAATATCTAAAACCTCGATTTCAGGATATGTTTTTCGGATATAAGTTGCTAATTGACGCAAGGCACTTTCAGCAATACCTTTATGGCGTTTGTCTTTATCCACTTCAATTCCTCTGATATGCATACGATTGCCAGTGGCTTGTAAAGCGATAAAGCCGGCTTTTTGGCCATCTAACATCAAATGAACTGTATCTATTTCTTCATCAGGCTGCTCATCTGGTGCTTTTAATTTTAAAGATGAGACATACTTAGAATCTAAATCTAAATAATACAAGCGCTCTTCGCCGATGGGGCCTTCTTGTTTGGTTGCTGTATGCATAAAGCCAGCACGTTCATAAACATTCCAAGCGGCTTTATTTTCAGCATCGACAACTAAGTATAAGTGGTTGAAGTCGCTATATTGCGACTGAACATAATTCGGCAGGTTCATCATAATCTTTGTGCCGTAACCATTGCCTTGAAATTTTTCATTAATTGATAACGAACGGACATAGACGACATGTTCTGGTGTGTCATAGCCTTCGTGTTGATAATATTGGTGCAAAACAAAGAAGCCGACCACTTCCCCTTTTTGATTGATAGCTATATTTGCGATACGGTCTTTGTCTTTTAAAGCATCGTCTAATACTTGAATCGGTAAAGAAGAATAAATCATCTGTCTTTCTGACAGTTTGAAATCTACGAGTTCTTGATAATACTTTGGTTCATATGGCTGTACGATAATATCTTCATATTGCTTACTGTGTTTCATATACATCCCCTACATTTCGAATTTACTGCAAGTTTCTTTATTGTTTCCCTAGGTCTTACGCTGAGAAACAATTTGAGAGCCAGTTTACACCGAATTGATCTCTCACTTGACCATGCATTGCATTGAAAAAAGTTTTGGTAATCGGCATATGCGGATCTCCATCGACACTTAACGCATCATAGACACGTTGTTGTTCTGATGGATCTTCAAAGGTTAATAACAGATTAACATTTTCATTGCTGAAAGGTTTGCCGTAATTGCTAGAAATATGCAAAACCATCGATTCTGAAACATGTACCTCTGCATGTAATACTTGTTCTTTTTGTTGATTCAATACTTTAATTTCACCGCCGAAAACACTTTGATAGAATTCAGCTGCTTGCGCAACATTTTCTACGATAAGGTATGGACTTAATTTCATTTTTATTGTGCACTCCTTAACTTTGCTTTTTTCTTTCCCTTTTGATTATACTATTAATGATTACATGTCATACATAATTTTGAGGTGAAACTATGAAAATCGGTATTGATGCCGGTGGTACATTAATAAAAATTGTCGAAATCGACAACGGGCAACGCACTTTCAGAACAAAACGCTCAGATGAATTAACTGAAGTGATTCATTGGTTGAATGAACAACCTTGCAGAAACGTTTCTTTAACAGGCGGTAAAGCACAAATGATTAAAGATCAATTGAAGTTTCCCGCACAAGAATTCGTTGAATTCGATGCGGCTTCAAAAGGCTTAAATATGTTATTAGAAGAACAAGGTCATTATTTAAAAGATTATATCTTCGCTAATGTCGGAACAGGAACATCTATGCACTATTTTGATGGTCAAACACAAAGACGTGTTGGCGGTATTGGTGCTGGAGGCGGTATGATTCAAGGATTAGGTTACTTACTATCAGGTATTACTGATTATCAAACTTTGACAGATACTGCAGAACAAGGCGACCGAGAATTTATCGATTTAAAAGTAAAACATATCTACAAAAATAGTGAACCGCCGATACCTGGCGATTTAACAGCCGCAAACTTCGCACACGTTATGCGTCACCTAGACAAAGAAGTTTCAACTGCTGATAAATTGGCCTCTGTTATGGGTGTTGTTGGAGAGGTTGTCACTACAATGGCGATAACACTCGCTAGAGAATTCCATACAGAAAATGTTGTCTATATTGGTTCATCTTTCAACCACAACCACTTGCTTCGTAAAGTCGTTGAAGATTATACCGTCTTACGTGGTTTCAAACCTTACTATGTTGAAGGCGGTGCTTTTTCTGGTGCCTTAGGCAGTATTTACTTAGGCAACCCAGCTTAATTTAACAATAAGCTAAAAATTAGGGAGTATGGCGAAACAAATCCACGCCATACTCCCTATTACTATTTATAAAATATCTCTATCTATACATCTCTTATTAATATGAAAGTTCATTTTGGAGTGTTTGTGCTGAAACAATAGAGCCCACGACATCAGGTTTTAAGTTAATACCGACACCATTGTCATCATCTCTTAAATGATCTAACCATTCACTGAAGACTTCACCTTCAACTTGTTCTACTTCACACTCTTCAAAATCTTTATCACGTACATTTAACGCTGATTGATAGTCACTCCATACCGGCATGAAGTTCGGTTGGTCCGCACCATTATTACTAATAATAATGAATTGTTTATTTCCTTTGTCAGTTAAACCATAGACCTCATCTGTTTTGGCAGTAATACGCGCAAACTCGACAGTACGGATGCGATCAAGCTCAGTCATCATTTGATTTGTCGCTTGATAAATATCGATAAAATGACCATCTAATTCATCCGTAACATTTACTAGGACTTTGTCACCATTATCAAATAAATCATCCATTTCACTTGTCACAAAGCGATCTAAATCGCGAATAATAATTTTGTCATAAGCATCCGAACGATTTTCAAAATACGCTTCTGCTAATTCTTTTTTTGTCCAAAACAGCGCAACGGCTTGTCCATCCACATCTCTACGCACCATTTTTCTATCTTTAACTGCAATGTAATAGGTTTCATTTACAAGCAAATCTTTGAAAAACGTTTCGTGTTTATAATCCATAATAAACCCACTTTCTCTATAGTTGTGTATCAATGCAAATATAAAATAATAAACTTAAACAGTCAATCTAATACAGCAGAGAAACCGAAAAACGGCTAAAATCTCACTAGATTTTAACCGTTTGATTGATTAGTTGCCAAGTTCTTTTAAGAACGCTTTTTCATTCAAGTCAATTTCTTCTCTCGAGCTGCCATGCCAGATGCACGCAAAACGAGAATTGACTTTATCCTTACCATACCAATCACCATCATAATACGATAACGGATAAATTTTACCTTGTCGGACATATTTCATAATTGTACGATAGAATTTCGTATTGTCACCACGAGAGAAATAACTGTAGAATTTATGGAAATCTCCAGATAATTCATCATCTAATAGCAACATACTTGTTGAACCATTTTGACGGAAGTTCAAATCAATCGCATAGACATGGCCATACTTGTCATAAAGCAAATCAAAGCCGCCGACACCATAGAAACCTTCTTTAATTCCGTTTTCCATAATTTCTCGGCCCGCTTCAATCACCGCTTGTGGTACCTCTTCTACCGGCACACTTTGGTTGCCATTATAGAATCCATATTCATCTGTGATCTGTTCAGCTGTTCCTAAATACTTCAAGCCAATTTGTTCTGAGTAGGCAAATTGGACACAGTAATTTGCGATATCATCTATTTTTTGTTCGATAATCATTGTTTCCGTTTCATCTAATGCTTTATGAACACGTTCAATCGCTTTTTCCAAATCTTCTTGGTTATAGCAAATCATCACACCATAACCGCCAGCTGTCGGTAAATCGTCACCTGGTTTCAACACAATCGGTAAATCCCATTTTTTCACCGCGGCTTCGAAATCTTCAACTGCCACAACTTCACGTCTTGGTAAATACTTCCCGTTCGTCCATTCAGGAATACGTGCTTTATTATTTAATGCGACAAACGTATCTTTATCTAGCGCATAATCTTCTTTAGGTACGATTTCTTCACTGTGTACATATTGGAAATAAATTTTCTTATGGTCTTCTTGGGTTAATGAACGTAATAAATGTTCGTAACTTGCTTGGTTATGGAACTTATAAATATTGCTTGGAATTTCTTTACCCACTTCATTAAAGAGCTGTTTCAATTTGTCAGTCACACTGGCTTCATGCACAATAACTGGCATTTTATTCGCTATCAGCAACTCACGTCCAGTTAAGAAATTAGACTGATGTTCATCCGGTTCTAACCACGGATTAGAAACATAAGATGGACGTGATGTGTAAACAATTGAGTCATCATATAAATCACTTAATGTAACTTTTGGCTGCTCTGAATGTTTTCTCAATTCTTTCAAAGAAGCTTGTTTCACTTTTCTGACATGCTGTTCTTTGATTTCTCTTAATAGTTCATTGTTTTGAATTAAATCTAAGCCCATGCGTGCTAAAATATCTGCCCCTTTAATCAATGCGCTGTCACCATGATCAGAAGCAGCTGCTTCTTTAAATTTATACGTATGACCCACTAAATTACTTGGACCGATTTTAATATGCGCATGTAATGTCGGTACGATATGACTGACATTCCCTGTATCTGTTGAACCGTATCCAAAGTCATCTTCACTGACTTCTTCGCCTTTTTGACGTGCATAATACGCAAAGAGTTCATCTAATTTAGGCGTTAAAATAAATTCGTTAACTCCATTTTGAATCGGTTTGAATGAATAGTCACAGCCTGTCTGCATTGCAGCCCCTTGTGCAATTTGACCCACACGATGTGTTAATACATCTAAGTCTTTACGTGTTGTAGCACGTGTATAGAAACGCGCATGTGTGTAGTCTGGGATAATATTCGCCGCTTCTCCCCCATTTAAAATCACACCATGGACACGTTCACCTTTTTTAATTTGTTGACGTAATTGTGCGACCCCATTGAAATAACTGATCATCGCATCTAAAGCGTTGATTGCTTCATCTGCATTTTCAGAGGCATGCGCACTTTTACCATAGAATTTAATATCTAATACATCTACCGCTAAAGTATGGATTGTTTTATACGTTTCATTACCAGGATGCAGCATTAACGCTACATCGAGTTCGTCGATGATACCTGCTTTCACATAGCTTGCTTTTGCACTCCCGTTTTCTCCGCCTTCTTCAGCTGGACAACCTAAAACCACAACTTGTCCGCCCACTTCATCAATCACTTGTTTTAACGCAATCCCAGCTAATACACTCGTTGTTCCGATAATATTATGCCCACATGCATGGCCAAGTCCAGGAAGCGCATCATATTCTGCTAAAAAGCCAATTGTTGGTCCTGGTTTATGACTATGATATTGCGCAATAAACCCAGTCGGATGCCCTGCGATATCTTGTTCAATTTCAAAGCCGTTTTTAGTTAATTCCTGCATTAATAAACCAGACGCAAAGACTTCTTGGTTTCCTAATTCTGGTCTTTCATGGATTTTATGACTGATATCTATAAATTCTGACTGTTTTGCATCTATAAATTCTTGAATTTGAGTTTCAAATGACATTTTATTGACTCCCTTTATTTTTCAAAGATATATGTGCCTTTTAGGTTGTTTTAACACGATTTAGAACGCTTTTGCACACCGTTCTTATCCCCTTTTATATCTTTATCAGTAAAATTGATTACTAAACATTTTAAAGGTTTTTCATGACTTTGTCATCCTTTTTCTTAATTTTCAACAAATTCATTCCGAGTAAACCGATAAACTTTTCTCAAAGTGCACATTCAGTTAAATTGTAAATGCCTCTTACCCTTGTTACAATAAGACATGAAGAACTAAAGGAGGTTTCGTTTTATGCCTAAAATGAACGTTGAAAGTTTCAATTTAGATCATACTAAAGTTGTTGCACCATTTGTACGTCTTGCTGGTACAAAAGAAGGTCTAAACGGAGATGTTATTAAGAAATACGATATTCGTTTCAAACAGCCGAACAAAGAACATATGGAAATGCCTGGTTTACATTCATTAGAACACTTAATGGCTGAAAATATCCGTAACCATACAGACAAAGTTGTAGACTTAAGTCCAATGGGTTGCCAAACAGGTTTCTATGTCTCATTTATTAACCATGATGATTATGAAGATGTGTTAAACATTATCGAAGCAACATTAAAAGATGTTGTTGCGGCTAAAGAAGTACCTGCTTGCAACGAAGTACAATGTGGTTGGGCAGCAAGCCACTCATTAGAAGGTGCACATGAAATCGCAAAAGAAATGTTAGAAAAACGTGACCAATGGGATAAAATCTTCAGTGAAGATTAATATGGATTAATTGCTTTATTTAATGCAATTGAAGACTTAAATACCCGCTTCAAATCGGAATTGATTTGAAGCGGGTATTTTCATTTGTTTATATTTTAGTTTAAATCTAAAGCACTGGTTCTATTCGTACTACGCTTTGTTTTTCAATTTATCTAATAGTAATGAGAGTTTATACAGCATTGGGCGAAGCGGTTTAATAAAGTCTCCAATATACTCTTCGACATGCGCATTGAAACCTTCTTTAAATTTCTGCACACCATAGTCTTCTGCGTTATCAGAGAAATCACCTGTAATGCCGTAGAAGTTATAACGATCTATGCCTTTCTTTTTCGCAAATTTAATCATTTCCCATTGTAAGCGATAGGCGCCCATAAACGCATTATACTTTGGATTTGAGCCACTTGATAAATAATAAACCTCATGTTCATTATATAAATATAATGCGGCAGCTAAATTTAAAATATGACCATCTTTTTCAATCAATGTTTGTGTCTCATTAATTTTACGCTCATTGCTTTTGAACTGTTGCTGAAGTTGATTAGCTCTGCTTTTTGACTTCTTAGAGTTTGGACTTTCTTTTAATTTCTCATTGATCTCATCTAAGTCTCTTTGTAAATGTGCATGCTTCTCTTTTAGTTCTTTTAAATACGTATGCAGATCTACATAAGCTAATTTTAAGAAACCACGTTTCCCATAAATTTTCTGCATATGTTTAAAATAATCTAACCCTCTGAATGTAAAACCATGTTTTTCTTCTGCCATTTTAAACAGTTCAAAGAACAATGGAGTTTCATCAATAGAAAGTGTACGCACTTGCACACCCATTTCGTATGTCTTTTTGATATTACGTCTTGTTTGATAGTCCATTTCATTTAATAACTGTGTCTCTGATTTTCCTTTCAAATCTAACACAGACAGCCATCTAATTTGGCTCATAGAAGAATATCCGATAGGGTATCCTTGATGTTGATACCCTAGTTTCTCTAATGACTGTATTAATTGGTGATTATCAAAATGTTGGATGATTTCACCATCAGTTTCTCGAATACTTTCTAATACATAAGGGTCAACAAGTACATACAATCCTTTTTGTTTTTTTAAATAAAGTGTCAATGACGCAAAGAAATATTCCACAAGTTTTATATTTTTATAGTCCATGACAGGTCCGCGATGTGTATAAAAATATTTAAAGAAACGCATACTTCTGGATTCTGTTAATAAACACGCCGCAATCACATGATTATGATCATCTTTAACACCCACTAAATGCACGTCATGTTGTATTTTCAAACGATTATGATAATGTTTCGCTGATTGTGTGTAATGTGAAAAATGTTGTTTCGTATAATCATCAAACTCTGCTTCAGTTAAATTTGTAAAGTACATGTTGCATCTCCTTCGGTGTTTTTGCTCAGTTTAACTTTATCACTCTACAACACCACACACAACAATGTAGCGTGTAATTATTTATATATTTTAACGTTTACTTTTAGCCAATGAAAAAAGGATCGATTCTTAATTGAATTAACAATTAAGAACCGAACCTTTTGGATTCATTTATTCACTTAGTAATCAGAATCTGATTCTAATCCTTGTACAATTTGTACACCTGCACTGGCACCAACACGTGTCGCACCTGCATCTAACATCGCTTTGAAGTCTTCTAAATTACGAACACCGCCTGAGGCTTTGACTTCTAACGCGTCACCAACAACTTCTTTCATAAGTTTCACATCTTCAACAGTAGCGCCTCCGCCTGCGAATCCAGTTGATGTTTTCACAAAGTGTGCGCCTGCTGCTTTACTTAATTCAGAAGCTTTACGTTTTTCTTCGTCTGTTAATAAAACTGTTTCAATAATGACTTTCACTGTGTGTCTATCTGCAGCTTTAACAACCGCTTCAATATCTTGTTGAACTTTGTCATAGCGTTTGTCTTTTAATGCGCCGATATTAATTACCATATCTAATTCATCTGCACCATTTTTCACTGCGTCTTCAACTTCAAATGCTTTCGTCGCAGTTGTATTTGCGCCTAATGGGAATCCGATTACTGTACAAACTAAGACATCAGAATCTGATAATGCTTCTGCCGCATGTTTCACATAAGTCGGGTTGATACAAACAGATTTAAATCTATATTCTTTTGCCTCTTCAATCAACTTATCAATTTGTTCAACAGTTGTATCTGGTTTTAATAAAGTATGATCAATATACTTCGCATAATTCATTTATATACATCCTCCATTTTGGTTGTTTACTCTCACGTATAATATAACGTATTCATATATCATTTTACCAAATATTTTAACTGACTAAAATATAAGAGATGTTTACCTTGTTTCTTTTTCACTCTTTTATGGAAAACATACCTGTTTTAGCGTTAAATATACGTAACGGTATTAGGTTATTCTCGCAAATTATAGGCTTGCGTGTTATCTTTAACTTAACTTATTTTTTTATTAAAGGAGCAGATAAATATGACTCAAGGTACACCGCATATTCAACCAAATGGTGCTAAAATTGCGAAGACAGTATTAATGCCTGGTGACCCGCTACGCGCAAAATATATCGCAGATAATTATTTAGAAGATGTCGTTCAATTCAACGAAGTCCGTAATATGTTCGGCTATACAGGCACATATAAAGGTAAAGAAGTTTCAGTGATGGGTTCAGGTATGGGTATCCCTAGTATCGGTATCTATTCTTATGAACTTTATAACACGTTTGATGTAGATACAATTATCCGTATCGGATCTTGTGGTGCATTACAAGAAGATGTGAACCTTTACGATATTATTATTGCACAAGGTGCATCTACAAACTCTAACTACGTAGACCAATACAATATTCCAGGTCATTTCGCACCATTAGCTGACTTTGATTTAATGGTCGAAGCTAAAAATGTAGCGGATAAAGTTGGCGCAACAACACACGTCGGCAACATCCTTTCTTCAGATACATTCTACAATGCTGATTCTACATTCAACCAACAATGGCAACGTATGGGTATTTTAGGTATCGAAATGGAATCTGCAGGTTTATATTTAAATGCGACATATGCAGGTAAAAAAGCATTAGGTATCTTCACAGTAAGTGACCACATTTTACGTGATGAAGCAACTACACCTGAAGAACGTCAAAACTCATTTACACAAATGATGGAAATTGCGTTAGAAATCGCATAATTCATTCTATATCCTTAAAGGCGAAGCTCCAGTCAGCTTCGCCTTTTTCGTTTGCTTTATTATTTTTTGTCATAACCATAATCTAAATATTCTTCTAATGTCGTATGTTGATCATGAATAGCTTTCGCATGTTTTTGGCCCACATATCTGAAGTGCCATGGTTCATATTGATAGCCTGTAATCTGTTCTTTACCTTTTGGATAACGGAGAATAAAACCATACTCATGGGCATGCTGCGCAAGCCATTTGCCTTCAGGTGTTTCTCCATATGCTTCTAGGAAATCTTTATTGCCTGGTGGTGTACCTACATCAAAAGCCAAGCCTGTTTGATGTTCAGAATAACCTGGTCTGGCACTATATTTGTCCGCTGCTTTTTGACCATCACGCGCTACATAACTATTATAGAGCCCAACTTGTTCTTGATAGGATCTGAATCCGCTGCGATAAACAATATGTAAGCCTTGTTGATGTGCATCTTGTATCATTTCATTTAAATGTTGTCTCGCTGTTTGATTTTCTCCTTGATTATAATGTTTTGAAATAGGCACTTTTTTATTCACAATCATTAATCCATCAACGGTTGTCACACCATTTTTTTGTTTCACTTGATGTGCTTGTTTCGTGCTTTGTTGTTCAGATTGTTTTTTCTCTTTATTTTCACTTTGATCTGATGTACTGCCGCATGCGGTAAGTAATAGACTTGCTGCTAGAGTACCCGCAATTAATTTATTCATTCTAATTCACCTCATCCACTTTCATACTTTTAGTATAGAACTGTTAAAATATTCTTCAACATCTATTTGCAAAAGTTATAAAAGTTTACATGCACAAAACAAATAAAAAAAGACCAAGTCATGGCTAGATGAACCACGGCTTGGTCTTCTTTATTGTTGTTTAGCTGATCGATGCTTATTTTCCTAAGAATGATTGGAACATCCAGTTGTGTTTATCAACTGAAGTTTGTAATGCGATTAACATATCTTGTGATACATCATCTTCTGCATCTCCAGCAACACCGATTGCTTTTTCAAGTTGTTCAGAAATGCTAGTGAAGTCTTTAGAAATAGATTGAACCATATCGTCAGCAGATTTTTCTGATGCTGCTTCATCAACAATCGCAACATCTAAGCTTTCTTTTAATGTTGCAACTGGGCTGCCGCCGATTGCTAAAATACGTTCTGCTAATTCGTCAATATGCACACTTGCTTCATTATATAATTCTTCGAATTTTACGTGTAATGAGAAGAAATGAGGGCCTTTCACAAACCAATGGAAGTTGTGAATTTTAGTATATAATACTGTCCAGTTAGCTACTTGTTCATTTAATACACTTACTACATCTTGTTTATTTGCCATAAAAAATCGCTCCTTTAGATTGTCATTTCTCTCTTTGTAATAATTATTATATTATAACCATTCTAATCTGTAAAGCTATTTCTCTCCTAATTTAAAATTATTATAAACTACGGAGTAAAGATGTCGTTATTGCTCACTTTATTATTTTACCCTTCTTAAAAGCTTATAACACATGATAAATCCTTCTGCACTGTGCTTTTAATTTCTTTCACAACCATTTTTGGTATAGACTAATGAATTATTCATTTTAAATGTCATTCTCAATTAAATATGCTTTGGCATTTCAATAAAGAATGAACGCTCATAATCTGTGGGTGTTTGCCATTCTGCATGCCACATTTTGTCACGATTATTTGCGAATAAATCATAACCGAAATTACGTAAAGGTTTCGGTACAAGCGTCAACAGTATGCCCATCCATTTATCTTCTGTTAATGACATCAAGAGTTTGGCAATCGCTGTAGACTTGAAATAAAGATGTTCCCCTTCTTGAAGTACGACGGTATTCATTTTTAAAATACCTGGGTTTCTGCGTTCTAGTTCTTGACCTGCTTCTCCTTTTAATGTCGCAAATTCATAGCGTTTAGATAAACCGTGTCTGATTAACCAGATTGCATAGTTATAGCAATATACACAGTTTGCATCATAATAAATAATTGGCATGTCCTCATGCTCCTTTCGGTCTGTTTTTCCATATATTATATAGAATACCCGTATTCGTAGATCCATAATTTTTCATTAAAAAAAGTCTTAGATAGGGTATAACCCTCTAAGACTCATAGCATCATTATTCATGATTGACTTTGACAATTCGTGCATATTTTAAGAATTGTTCAGAGTATTTTTGTTTAATCGTTTCTAAATCATCATATGTGACACCGATAATATGCCAGTTTGGATTGAAGTGATAGAAGGAATCTTTATCGCGTGACCATCTAACCATAGAACCATCACGATTATAGCGTGGCAATGTGACCTCATACCCTTCTAATACATTGATATATGTTTGGAAGATATCTGGATCGATACGGTTGAAATTATCGATGACTAAATAACTTCTATCAGTTCTCGGCATCAACTCTGTAATGAAACCTTCTCGATAATACAATGCCCCTGCTTCATTTGGTAAGTATTTACCATACAGCATATCTTCAGTGAAATCAGGATGTCCAGTTGTTATAACCGGTTTCGCATTGGTTTTTTGTAAAAGATTTTCTGCAGCTTTTAAGCCTTCTGCACGATCTTTATCTTGAATGACCAACAAGATGAAAGGTTTGATTTCATCATCTGTCTGTTGAACAGCATCGTCTTTTTTAATCGCTTCAAATTGCGGCTTCACACTATCATTACGACTCATTTCAAGAATTGCGTCAAATTGTGCTTGAGACATGCTGGCGATAGCTTGTTTCGCATTTTCTTGTAAGTAATACAAGTTTTTCAATCTCGGGTGCTTATTTAAAGTTGCTAAGTTTACTGGATTAATATCTTCATCATAACGCACTTCAATTGCGGTACTGTTCGTACGGCCTTGAATCGGCGGCAATTCACGAATATGATGTGTCACTTCACCTAAACCAACAACAGAATGATCTGCATTGCGGTTGTAAAAGACAAGCTTGTCACCGATTTCAAGTTGTGTGTAATAATGATAGCCATTTCGTTTAATCCCATTAAATGTATGTGTAAAGAGTGTGTAAGTTTCTCCTGGTTCAAACTCTTTGGATTCAGCTAAGAAGAAATATCTTGGTACTTGTGTTGTCCCTTTACCAAGTTGTTCAATCAACTCAAACTCTTCTTTGGCGATTTGGTTGAACAATGTCTCTTTCATGTTATTGATACGAAACTCTAATTGTTCACTGCGTTTTAAATAATCTGCAGTTAACGGTTTTAAAGCCTCAGTCAAACGAAATTGTACGCGGATTTTATGTTGTGCACCTGTTTGGACACTGATGATTTCACCGCTTCCAAGCAGACCTGCATCTGTTTGAACTTGATAAAAGATTACTTTATCGCCTGGTTTTGCTTTTTTAAATGCTCTAAAACCCTGCGTAGGATTGAATTGTGCCCCTGATTCAAACAATGTTGTCTGGCCCACTAAAGGTTCATTATGGTTCCAACGATTATAACCGCAGTTCAGCCAGAAATAGTTTGTTTCTTCACTCATTTTATACTGCTCCTTCTTCATCAATAAATTAATTTAAGTGCAATATACGCATTTCACAGCTGTTCGCTTCAATCCTATATTGCAAATCTCATTCTAGCTATTTATATCAAATGCCTATTTACGATACAAGTTAAACTCATTATCTTGGCATGAATAAAATAGCCATCAACGGCATGAAATTGATTAAAAATCCGCCTAATTTCAACATATTGCTTGTTTGTTTATCTGGTATTGTGATGAAAACACATAATATCCCTAAAATAGAAAATCCAGCCGGAATCAATAAGTTAGGATACTTAGGAAAATTCATGAATACACCTGCACCAGATAATATACCGCAGATTAAAGTAATGTATAAAAACTTTCGCATGCTGCTACACCTCTATTTCTTTAAACATACGTAATCATAACAGTTAAGTCACCTTCAAAGATGTTATCTAAATCCTCGGATGTCAAAATAAAATTGCTGCCTGAGGCAATCTCATAAACATCGCCATCTGTAATCAACTGCCCTTCACCATCGATGACTGTGACTAAACAAAACTCTCTAGGTTTCATGTAATTTAACGTTCCTGTGATTTCCCATTTCACTACTGTAAATGCTTCATGTGCAATGTAAGTCGTACGTTTATGATTCTCGATAATTTCTGATTCAGGAATCACATTTGGGCTATCTTCGCGTACTTCAACCACATCTTTAGCTTTCTCAATATGCATTTCACGCGGTCTTCCATCAACATCTACACGATCATAATCATAAATGCGATATGTGACATCTGAAGCTTGTGTCACTTCATACACGAGTAATCCTTTGCCAATCGCATGAACAATACCATTCGGCACATAGAAAAAGTCTCCTGCTTGTACTGGGATATGTTTAAATAAATCTTGGTGTTTACCTTGATCTAAAGCCTCTACAAAATCATCTTTAGACTCAGTATTCAAACCATAAATAATTTCAGCATCATCATCCGCTTCAATAATAAACCAGCATTCCTTTTTGCCGAAATCACCATCTTCATGTTCATAAGCGTATGCTGTGTCTGGGTGTACTTGTACCGATAAAGCTTCTTGTGCATCAATCATTTTAACCATTAAGGGAAATTGCGCACTTGGAAAATCACCGAATAATTCTTTATTTGTTTGCCAAACCTGACTGAGTGTTTGACCTTTGAATGGACCATTTGAGATGACACTGTCACCATGTGGATGCGCAGAA
Organism: Staphylococcus simulans; assembly: GCF_047037175.1. Classification (GTDB taxonomy): domain Bacteria; phylum Bacillota; class Bacilli; order Staphylococcales; family Staphylococcaceae; genus Staphylococcus; species Staphylococcus simulans_C. The sequence continues at coordinate 1,200,982 of NZ_CP178241.1, forward strand.
ACTGTCCATATTTCTCCAATATCTGTTTCAGGTAATGCATAACCATAATTTGATAAGTGATGACTCCCCCAAATTCTCTCTTTAAAAATCGGGTCTAAAAACAATGGCATTGAAACTTTCCACCTCCGCTACTTTTTCAAACCGTGTCTACTATGTATCAAAATCTGTTTTTCTGAATTCTTGTGGGCTTCATTCATGTTAGCGTTATCTAGCATATTATAACAATATTTTGTTCTGGGTGGTAGTATCCATAATTTTTTTACAAAACTTACTCATCAAAATTTCACTCAGTATATGTTTTTTTCACATTACTTTTAATACTTTTGAAACGATTTATCATTTTCACTATTAAATCTACATTTTCTATTAATTATTGCTTGTGTTGGCTATCTCTTACCCTTTATAATAGAAGTATGTTAATAGTACCTTAACATATGCTACATAAGGTAATAAAAATGATTAATATCGAACGAGTTGCTGATGCAGCTCACACTGATAAAAAAATTTGCATAAGGACCTAAGCCCTGGAAAAGCTTAGGTCTTTTTAAATACAGAAAATCCCTGAATCATTTCATTCAATCTATGATTCAGGGATTTTACCATTTCTATACAAAATATATTTAGATATCTTCTACAACAATATAAGCTGCTTTGACTGGACCGTGAACCCCTACAACTAAGTTCATTTCGATATCTGCAGAGTTTGAAGGTCCTGTAATGAAGTTTACACATGATGGGAAGCGTGTATCTTCTTGGTTTTTATCGAATAAGCCGTCTGCGGCTTGAGTAAATCTTGGAACGATTGTAGATTTAGGAACAATCGCAATATACGTTTCAGGCATTAAGCTGACTGCACGACCGCGTCCTTTGCCTGAGAATAAGACAATTGTGCCGCTTTCGCTTAAACAATAATCACTGAACGTAATACCTACTTGTGCAGTTTGCGCTGCTAATTTACTTTCTTCTGGGTGTGCTTCATCCCATACAGTGGTTTTAAACGCACTTAAATCTACATTGTATTGATCAAAGCGTGGATCATCAAAACGAACAACTGGATTGCCGCCAAACTGTTCGATTGTTTCTTTCAATGTATCGTTTAACTGTGCAGTCGTTGTTTTCAAGAATGCTGTATGAATGTTTTTACATTCTTGTTCTAAATGGTCTACAAGTTCATCTTGTGATAAATCACTTAATGTTTTATATTGCGGCTGTACTGACCATTCAGGTTTGATAACTTTCTCAGGTGTTTTACGTTCTAAGGCATTTTGGATATTTGCTAGGAATTTGTCTTTATTAGAAACTGAACCAGTCATTAGTGATTACCCTCTTTCTGTTTCAAATGTTCTTTCATCCAGTGATTGAAACGTTCTTTTTCAGGTGTTGGGAAATCTCTGGATTGTGTCCAAGCATGTAATGGTTTAGGACCTTTTTCTACCCAGCCGTCTTTATTCGCAAACGGTTTAAGCGCCGGACCTGCCATTTTAATACTGTATTGGAATAATTGCGGTTTCGTTGTTCCGATACCGAATCCTTTCATTACCAGACGTTCGCCTAATGCTGATTTTTTAAGTTCTTCCGCTTCAACTTGACGATGTTTTAATAATAAATCATGAAGTGGAATTTTTACCGGACAAGCTTCTGAACATGCTGCACAAAGTGAAGAGGCATATGGTAATTGACCATATTCTTCATAACCGCCAAGTAATGGTGATAAAACTGCACCCACTGGACCAGGATAAATAGAACCATAACTGTGACCGCCTGAATGACGATATACAGGGCAAACGTTCATACATGCACCACAGCGGATACATTGTAAAATTTCTTGGAATTGTGTACCTAGAATAGTTGAACGACCGTTATCAACAATGACTAAATGGAATTCTTCTGGTCCGTCGATTTCGCCTTCTCCACGTGGACCAGTTAAAGTTGTTACGTAACTTGGTAATTTTTGACCCACCGCACTACGTGACAACATGCCGACTAAAACTTCCATTTCTTTAAATGATGGGACGATACGTTCCATACCCATAACCGTAATTTGAGTTTTAGGTACTGTTGTAGACATACGTGCGTTACCTTCATTTGTGACTAAACAGAAGCTGCCGCTGTCAGCAACCGCAAAGTTGCATCCTGTGATACCAACTTCTGCTGCTAAGAATTTTTCGCGCATAATTTTACGTACAAAACGTGCCATTTCTGTTGGATCATCTGTACCTTCATAGCCTTCTTTCGCATTTAAAACGCGACGGATTTGGCCACGGTTTTTATGCAATGCAGGCGCTACGATATGTGATGGCGGATCTTCTTCATCAATTTGTAGTAAGTATTCACCTAAGTCTGTTTCAACCACTTCTGCACCAGTATCTTGTAAGACATGGTTCATATTGATTTCTTCAGTAACCATTGATTTAGATTTTACGATTTTTTTCGCATTTTTCTTTTTAACAACTTCAGCAATATAATTAGATGCTTCTTCTTTAGTTTCTGCGAAGTAAACATGACCGCCTAGTTTGGCAACATTTTCAGATAATTGATTCAAGTAGTAATCTAAATTTTCTAATGTATGTTGACGAATTTCAGCAGAAAGTTGACGCCATTCTTCCCAGTTGCCAAGCTCTTCTTGTGCTTTGAGCTTTTTAACTCTTAGACCATCTTGTGCTGAACTTACCGCACCGCGCATAAATTTATTTTGCTTCTCAACTTTGAATGCTTCTTTGAATGTTTTTTCTCCGATACGCATACCCATCTTAATGCACCGCCCCTTCAAGTTGATGATTTAATACTTCAGCAATATGAAGCACTTTTACTTTACTGTTGATACGTTTTAAACGACCTTCAATATTCATTAAACAGCTGGCATCTGCACCGATTAAGTAATCTGCACCTGTTTCATCAACACAATGTGCTTTTTCATCAACCATTTCACTTGAGACATCTGACATTTTGACTGCAAATGTACCGCCGAAACCGCAGCAATTATAATATTGCGGTAATTCAACTAATTCTAAACCTTTCACATGGCTTAATAATTCTTTAGGTTCATCTACAACACCTAAAACACGTGTGATATGACAAGATGGATGAATCGTTGCTTTACCTTTTAATGAAGCACCTACATCTGTCACACCTAAGACATTAACGATAAATTGTGTAAGTTCATAAGATTTATCCGCTAATGCTACGGCTGCTTTATGCATCACTGGATCTTCTTCAAATAAACTTGGGTAATGTTTGAACATCGTAATACAAGAACCAGATGGAGCGACCACATAGTCTGAATCTTTAAATGCTTTAATCATTTGTTTAGCTGATTGTCTTGCATCATCAAAATAACCTGAGTTATAAGCTGGTTGTCCGCAACATACTTGTGCAGTTGGATAATCTACTTCACAACCAAGTCTTTCAAGCAATTCCACTGTCGCAACACCAATGCGTGTATGGAAGGCTTCAACTAAACAAGTTGAGAATAAACTGACTTTCATATTTTACACCCTTTCCCCGCTCGCGCATCATACGTGAACGTATTTGCCCTATTCAAATTTAATGATTTCTAGTGACTTAATCACGAAAACAGCAGCAATCATCCCCACAACGATTACTGTTTAGATTAAGACAAGAAACGATTACTCGTACATTATAGCGCTATTTAAACATCTAGTCATCAGATGTTTAACAATTTGTTCAAACTTTTTTATATTTGATAACTGTTCTTAGGCAAAATAAAAACAAGTCCCTATTTTGAGACTTGTTGAAATGATTACTTTTGTTGAATATTTTGCAAAATCGTATCACGTACTTCTTCTAAATGCGCGCGCATTTGCTGCATCGCTTTAGCTTCATCCTTTTGATTGATAGCTTGATAAATCTTCTGATGTTCTTCATATAAGCGAAGCAATGCTTTCTCTTTATCAAATAGATAAACTCTGCGTGTTTCTTTCATAGTTTCTTGAATCACGTCAGAAATATTATTCAATAAATCAAACAACATATCATTGTCAGCAGCTCTGGCAATGGCTAAATGGAATTTTAAATCCGCCGCTTCACCTGACGTTCCATCACCCACCGCTTTTCGCATCAATTGCAATGCAGAAGTCAGTGCTTCTAAATCCTCTTCTGTTCTATGTACAGCTGCTTTTTGTACAGTAGCTAATTCAACAACTTCACGTAATTCTAATAAATCTTCAATCTGTTTACGTGTCAAACTAGATTCATTCAAATCAAAAAACACAGGTTCTCTTTTCGTCACAAACGTTCCATAACCTTGTTTGATTTCAATGACACCGATTGTACGTAACGCATTAAAGGCTTCGCGTACAGAAGCCACACTGACACCATAATCTTTCGCTAACGCTTGTATGGAAGGCAATTTGTCCCCGACAGCATATTCACCAGATTTAATTTGTTCTAACAAGATGTCGGCAATTTTTTCATATATCTTTGTTTTAGAAATTTTCATCGACCTTTGACCCCCATAATTTTATCTACTTAATTATAACAAACTCTGGAGAAGTTACGATAAGAAAAAAGAAGGCCATTAAAGACCTTCTAAACAAAAATAGATATTGCTGCTTATTTATTTTGATAATACTTAGTTAATGCACTTTCAATGGCTTCATTACCATTGACAACTTGGAACTCTCCGCCTTGGAATTGTTCTTGTGTTACAACTTCAACTAAGACAGATGCCACATCTTCACGTGCTATACTGCCCGCTTCTTCTAATTGTCCTTCTACTTTCACTTTGCCTGTACCTGCTTCATCTAATAATGCACCTGGATGCACGATGGTATAGTGTAAGCCAGAATCACGCAGGTGATTATCCGCATAATGTTTCGCAATCGTATAAGGTTTTAATTCCGGTACACTGTCAAACGCTTCACGACGTGAATCAAATGTGGATACCATCACAAAATGTTTCACACCTGCTTGTTTACTTGCTTCAATCGCTTTAACAGCACCATCTAAATCAATGATGATGGTTTTATCGTCACCTGTACTGCCGCCTGAACCAACAGAGAAGACAACTTGGTCAAAGTCTTTGAATTTCTGCGCAAGATCATCAATTGAATCTTTCTCAACATCGACAAGTTCAGCATTAAAGCCTTCCTCTTGCGCTTTTTGCACTTGTTCTTCTTTACGATATGCAGCAGTTACCTCTTGATCAGCTTCTTTTAACTGTTGAACTGCAAAATGGCCAACGCCGCCATTCGCACCTAAGAATAAAATACTCAATTACTTCACTCCTCATCATTTATTTCTGTTCATTTTATAGATATATCACTTTTCCCTATTGCTGATTTTAGCAAACAAACACTCTTTTTATCCTTGATATTGACTTATCAATCTTTCCGATGTACATTATATATGAATACATGTTCATATATTAATAAGAGGAGTGAAAGGCATGTCACACCAAGAATTAAGCGGCCGTACACTTGCACAAGTGACGGACATTTTCAAAGCTTTAAGTGAACCCAATCGTATCCGAATTATGCATTTACTTGAACAAGGACCTTGCAGTGTTGGCCACATCAGCCATACGCTTAACCTCTCACAATCTAATGTGTCACATCAATTAAAGGTTTTGCGTCATGCGGAATTAGTGAAAGATCAACGTCAAGGTCAATCTAAAATTTATATGCTTGATGATCAACATGTGGTGACTTTACTGTCACAAGCCATCCATCATGCAGAGCATCCGGTTGATTAGGAAGGAAGTAATACAATGAATCATTCTCATGAACATGCACATCATCACCATCATCATGTGCATACCGACAACAAACGTGTCTTAGCCTTTTCATTTATGATTATCGCATCATTTATGATTATCGAATTAATCGGCGGTTTCTTTGCGAACAGCTTAGCCCTTTTATCTGATGGGGTCCATATGCTGAGTGATGCCTTTTCTTTAGGATTAGCATTATTCGCCTTTAAATATGCAGAACGTCATGCGACTGTGCACATGACCTTTGGTTATAAACGATTTGAAATCTTAGCTGCATTATTTAATGGGGTCTTATTACTTGTTATCAGTATCGGCATAATGATAGAAGCAATCAGAAGATTTGCGGCACCTCCTGAAGTGCTTTCTACCGAAATGTTTGTCATCAGTGTAATTGGTTTAATCGTAAACATTATCGTCGCTTGGATGATGTTACGGGGCAGTGATACGAAACATAATATTAATATGCGTGGCGCATTTTTACATGTCTTAGGTGATTTGCTTGGCTCATTCGGTGCGATTGTTGCTGCTATTTTAATTTGGGCTTTCCATTTTACAATTGCTGATCCTATCGCAAGTATGCTGGTATCGTTATTACTGCTTAAAAGCAGTTATGGCTTAATTAAAGATTCGCTTAATATCTTAATGGAAGGTACACCTAAAGATATCGATATTGATCAAGTCGTAGAAACAGTACGTGCTGAAAAAGAAGTTCAAAATGTCCATGATTGTCATATATGGACCATTTCAAATGATTTAAATGCATTCAGTTGTCATGCAGTTGTGAGTGATACATTATCTATTAGAGAATGTGAAGCGTTGCTTAAACGCATTGAACATCAACTCAACGCATTGAATGTCCATCATATGACGATTCAACTAGAATCTAATCAAAATGAACATAGCCGTGAAACATTATGTTCGCATGTTGTCACTAGCTGAATAAACGAATAGTTCAATTCAAACCAAAACGACGCATCAGAAAATTATCTGATACGTCGTTTTTTGCGTAGATTTAATTTTGACAACGGATTATTGAATGAATTTATCAAAGATTAATTGTTGACCTGGAACTTCTTTTTGTTCGAAGCCGTCAATGAAACGTGTATTATCGTAAACAACTCTCACATGCTCAATATTAAATTCATCTGGTGTAATCGTCACAATGCCATACACTGTATAAGGCGCACGGTTCAAGCCGACTGAACCAGGATTGAAGTAAGCCACATCTTCATAAATAAAATGATGCAGTGTGTGGTTATGACCGAATAAGATTAAATCTGCATCTTTATCTTTAAATAAATGGGCCATATGTGAAGCTGTCGGTTCTACAATGGGACTGAATGGTACTTTATCAATCGGTTGCTCTAACATCATATTTTCAATCTCATAATGAATACCTAACACTTTTTGACTGAACACTTCTAAGTTGAACGTTCTTGGCAATTGATTTAAATAATCATAATACTGCGGATTTAAATGTTCAGCGATCCAATGATGGTGTTCATAAAATTTATCTTTTAAGTCTTCTGGATATGGTGTTTGATTGATGACTGACATGATGGCTTCATCATGGTTACCTGCTATAGAAGTAATATCATCTCGTGATGTCACCATACCTAAAACTTCATTTGTATTATGACCGATACCGATGATATCGCCCAAGTTATAAATGTGATCAATGTCCCCTCTTCTATCGATATCTCTTAAGACAGTTGCTAGCGCGTCCATATTACCGTGGACATCCGTAAATACTGCAAATTTCATATTATCACCCTCATTAAAGTTTATAATGAAACAAAACATTACATTTTGCTTAAAATCATGATTTTTTAATTTGAAACAAAGCATTTTTTTGATATTGTGTTTATATCATATCAAAGGAGTGCTAAGCCATTGTTTAAATTTCATAAACATGCAATACAAAACGCAAAACCGCAAAATGTTAAAATAGCTCTTTTTAGTATTCTAACATTTATTGTCTTTCTATTACTGACTGGATTGACATTACAACCGCTACAACAAAGCATTTCAATGTTTGTTATGGCTATGATGTATCAATCCATGTCACCGCAAATTCTAATTCCGGTGATTATCAGTCTGATTATACCATTAGCTTTCTTTATCTTTGCTGGTTACCACCTGGCTGCAGGTGCAATCAATATTATCTATAAAGGTATCCATAAAGAAAAAGTAAGTATCCTTGATGCTTTAGAAGCATTTAAAAAAGGAAGTTATTTAAAAGCTGTTAAATTGGCATTATTTACTTTACTCTTTATCGCGATACTTAGTCTGGTCCGTTACTTAATTACACAATTATTTACTTTAGGTATTGGATCATTGTTGAGAAGCGGACAAAGCTACTTTATGGAACATATCGGTGTATACATCGCTGTTCAACTTGTCGCGTTAACACTATTAGCGATTGTGTTATCATTCTTCATTTGGACATTTACTTACATCATGATTGCCTATACAGTCGCATACTTTAAAAACCGTCAGGCCGGTGCATTCCAAGATGTTAAACACGCTTTTAAATCTATGAAAAACAAACATCACTCTTGGTTCAAGCTTTTACTTGGCCTTGTCGTATTAGACTTAATCGTTATTATTCTATCAACACCTGTTTCTCAACTTGTGACATTCTCAACTAGAAATATTTCTCAAAATATGGCAGGTATTATCACAACAACATTGCTTATCATTGTCATTATCGTTCGTATTTTAGTTTATTACTTAAACGTTAATGCGATTATCGCATTCTTCAGTAATGTGACTGATGATATTCTGCCTCACCGTGCACCGTCACGTCAACAACGCAAACAACAAGCTAAAGCAGAACAAGAAAAACAAGAAGAAACAGCAACACCAAAGAAAGAAACAGAACCAACAGATAAAGAAACAAAAACGAAAGACAATACAAATGAAAACGATTAAGAACTTTATCAAGATACTACCTTTGATCACTTACAATCAAAGAAGAAAGAAATTGATGAACGTTCAGATGAGTTTAAAAAATAATATACAGAAAGCGTCTGAAGGCAGTGTTATTACATACTCCTTCAGACGCTTTTTCTATTTATTGATTCAAAAGGTTTGATTCTAAATAACGTGCTGCACCATCTTCATCGTTTGTATAGGATGTAACATCTTTTGTCAGTGCTTGAATTTCTGGGCGTGCGTTTTTCATTGCGACTGTATAATGACCAAACGCAAACATTGAACGATCATTATCACTATCACCAATCACAAGTGTATCGGTTTGCGGAATATTAAAATGTTCAATCATTTCTTTAATTCCTGTACCTTTATCGATACCTTCAGCCATTGTTTCCGCATTGAAACGCGATGAGTTAGAAACTGTAATTGCTAATGCTTGTTGTTCATCAACTAAATGCTCTCTGAATTTCGTGATCTTCTCTAAATCTGGTGTAAACATATAAATCTTAGAGAATTGTGTTTGAGGTAATGTATCTACCCAGTTTACGTTACCATTTAATGCATGTTTACGAGAGTTCCATTCACTGATACCGACATTGTTTGGCGGTGTATCTCCTTCACAAGTTGCTTCAATCCAGTCACGGTCCTCATTTAAAATCATACGATTCCCGCTAAATGGGAAGACTTCATAATAAATATGTTGTGCTTTCGCATTTTCAACAATTTCACTGACCGCTTCGAACGTCAGACTATGTTCAAAAATTGTTTCACCTTCTGCGTCTCCTCTAGTCCCATTAGAAGAAATCACTCCATCTATTTCAAAGTTATCCGGTGTTAAATGTTCAATCTCATCAAATGAACGTCCTGTCGCAATAAAGACTTTATAGCCTTTTTGACGTAATTGTTTGATTGTTTCTGTTGTTTTATCTGATACTCTATTGTTTTCTTGTAAAATCGTACCATCCATATCTAAGAATATCGCTTGTACATTATCCATTACTCTTCCTCCAAGTAGTTGTTATCGCCTTGATTATGGCATTTTCAAACTAATTTCGCAACTTTCAGCAAACAAAAAACTGCCACTCTGCAAAGAGAATGACAGTTTCGTTAAAATTCATTATTCTACTGTTACTGATTTCGCTAAGTTACGTGGTTTGTCCACATCTAAATCACGGTGTAATGCAGCATAGTATGCGATTAATTGTAATGGAACAACTGAAACAAGCGGTGTTAATAATTCATTAACTTGAGGAATCACATATGTGTCTCCTGCTTTGTTTAAACCGTCCATAGAGATAATGCATGTATGTGCACCACGTGCAGCAACTTCTTTCACGTTACCGCGAATTGAAAGATTTACATTTTCTTGTGTTGCTAAAGCAATGACAGGTGTTTGATCTTCAATTAATGCGATGGTACCGTGTTTTAATTCACCACCGGCAAATCCTTCTGCTTGAATATATGAAATTTCTTTTAATTTCAATGCACCTTCTAAGCTGACATTATAGTCTATTGTACGACCGATAAAGAAAGCATTGCGTGTTGTTGCTAAGAAATCTTTCGCAATTTGTTCCATATATTCAGCATCATCTACGATTGCTTCCATCCCATTTGCAACTTTCGCAAGTTCTTGTAATAAATCTACTGTTTCTTCTTTTCCGTGACGTTTTGCTACGATTTGAGACAAGATAGCAAGTACCGCAATTTGCGCTGTATATGCTTTTGTAGAAGCAACTGCGATTTCTGGACCAGCATGTAATAATAGCGTATGGTCCGCTTCACGTGAAAGCGTAGAACCTGGTACGTTTGTTACTGTTAATGCTTTATGGCCACGTTTTTTCATTTCAACTAATACAGCACGGCTGTCTGCTGTTTCACCTGATTGTGAAATATAAATGAATAATGGTTTTTCAGATAATAATGGTGTGTTATATACGAATTCAGAAGCAACGTGTACTTCAGTTGGAACACCTGCCCATTTTTCAATAAATTCTTTACCTACTAAACCAGCGTGGTAACTTGTACCTGCTGCGATGATGTAGATGCGGTCAGCTTGTGCAACTTCATCAATAATCGCGTTATCCATTTTCAAGTCGCCGTTATCATCTTGATACTCTTGAATGATACGACGCATTACTGCAGGTTGTTCATGGATTTCTTTTAACATGTAATGATCATAAACACCTTTTTCAGCGTCTGATGCATCAATTTCAGCTGTATACGTATCACGTTCTTGTACGTTGCCGTCTAAGTCTTTGATTTCAACTGAATCACGTTTAACGATTACAATTTCATGGTCATGAATTTCTTTATATTGGTTTGTCACTTGCAACATTGCTAAAGCATCAGATGCTACAACGTTGAATTTTTCGCCTACACCGATTAATAATGGTGATTTATTTTTAGCCACATAAATTGTATCTCGATCTTCTTCGTCTAATAATGCTAAGGCATATGAACCATGTAATAATTTTACGACTTTAGTGAAGGCTTCTTCTGTAGCTAAACCTTCATTTGAGAAATGTTCTATTAATTGTACGATGACTTCTGTATCTGTTTCTGATACAAATTTTACATCTGAAACGTATTGATCACGTAATTCTTCATAGTTTTCAATGACGCCGTTGTGTACTAATGTAAAGCGTTTAGATGCTGATTGATGCGGATGAGAGTTTTCATAGTTCGGCACACCATGTGTCGCCCAACGTGTATGTCCAATACCTACTGTACCATCTACATCACTGCTGTCAGCGATATTTCTTAAGTCTGCAATACGGCCTTTTTCTTTAAATACCTTTGTACCTTCATCGTTCACTAATGCAATACCTGCAGAGTCATAACCTCTGTATTCTAATTTCTCTAAGCCTTTTAATAATACTTCCTTCGCATTATCATATCCGATATATCCTACAATTCCACACATAATTCAATTCCTCCGTATTCTTATTCCAACGGTTACCCTTTTCACGGGGGAATCTTTTCGTTTCATATTAAATTTTTAGTATCGAATATAAATTGATGTCGTCAAAATTCACTTTATAGCGTTCCTTCTCACTTGAACCCTATAAAAATTGACATACTAATCCCCTTGTGTGAGTACCGTCAAAAAAATATAAACTTTGGTCTGTTTACAAACTTTGTGCACCGAGTCACCTCAGTGTTTTCCCCTGTAAACTTACGACTGACCATAACCGAGACAGCATCCGCCGATAATCCGATCACTGTCTTCCTCGTCGACAATTAAAAGTCTTGCTTGCTATTATATCTTCTGCTCTAAGATATAAATCCACGCAAATGCCAGCTTGTCATTGTACGGGCGCTATAATTATGATTTAACCGTTCTGCCCTCCTTTTACACGTAATATAAGTATTTTACAATGAGTGATTTTATAAATGCAACTATTTTCCTGTACTGTATCCGCTTACACCCAGTTTTTTTATGTAAATGACATTTTTTGCACTTTTAAATTATGTTTCTTCTTATAATAAGTATAAACACACTTAAATTTTAAAAGGTTTTACTAATAAATATTGATAACGCTAAGCTTATTCTTAAAAAAAGAACTGAGACTTATATATCAGTCTCAGTTCAAAATGTTAATTATTCATTTAAGCCCATTTTTTCTTTTACAACGTCTGCGATTTGTTGTGCATAGCTTTCTGCTTTTTCATCAGTTGATGCCTCTACCATGACACGTACTAATGGTTCAGTACCTGAAGGTCGAACTAAAATACGTCCTTCACCGTTCATGTCAGCTTCTACACGGTCCATCTCTGCTTTAACATCCGCATTATCTGTTACCGCGTATTTGTCTGTCACACGCACGTTGATTAATGATTGTGGGTATTTTTTCATTTGTTCAGCAAGTTCGCTTAATGGTTTGCCTGTTAATTTCACAACAGCTGCTAATTGCACACCTGTTAATAAACCATCACCTGTTGTATTATAGTCCATCAATACGATGTGACCTGATTGTTCACCGCCAAGGTTATAGTTGCCTCTGCGCATTTCTTCTACAACGTAACGATCGCCAACTTTAGTTTTATTAGATTTAATACCTTCTGCTTCTAATGCTTTGTAGAAACCTAAGTTACTCATTACAGTTGAAACAATCATGTTATCATTCAATTCTTGGTTTTTCGCCATTTCTTGTCCAATAATGAACATGATTTGGTCACCATCTACGATATTACCTTTTTCATCGACAGCGATTAAACGGTCACCGTCACCATCAAAAGCTAAACCGAAGTCACTTTCAGTTTCAACAACTGTTTTTGCTAAAGCTTCTGGATGTGTAGAACCTACACCATCATTGATGTTGTAGCCATCTGGGCTGCAACCGATAACTTCTGTATCTGCTTCTAAATCGCCGAATAAGAATGGTGCAAGTTGTGATGTAGAACCATTTGCTCCATCTAAAGCAATTTTTAAACCTTCAAAATTAACATCTACAGTTGATTTTAAATAGCTTAAATATTTTTGCGTACCTTCGAAGTAGTCCGAATACTGAACAATTTCATTTCCGATTGGACGTGGTAATTCAGGATTTTCTTCATCTAATAATGTTTCAATTTCTTTTTCTTGATCATCAGATAATTTGAAACCATCTGAACCGAAGAATTTGATTCCGTTATCTGCGACTGGGTTATGTGAAGCTGAAATCATAACACCTAAGTCTGCATCCATTTCTTTTGTTAAGTATGCCACACCTGGTGTAGAAATAACGCCTAAACGCATGACCTCAGCACCGATAGAAATTAAACCTGCGATTAACGCAAATTCCAACATTTCCCCAGAAACACGTGTATCGCGTCCTACAAGGACTTGTGGATGTTTCTTGTCTTCATTATGCGCTAAAACATAGCCGCCATATCTACCTAGTTTAAAAGCCAGTTCAGGTGTAAGTTCTTCGTTTGCTACACCTCTGACGCCGTCTGTCCCAAAATATTTGCCCATTTCAAAATTCTCCTTTAATGCTTAATTTATTTCGCTGATATCGTTGCTTTGATGTCACTCGCATCAGCATCTTTCACTTTGTCAGGTAACTCCATTTTCACAGCAGCCTCATCTGAATTTTCAAAGTCTGCTAAATCCACTACTGCTGTAACACTATGGATATCACTTAACTCATCTCTATTTCCAAAAATTTCAATTTGTTCTTTAGACAAATTAACATTATCAGCATTTAACTTAGAATTTGATTTACCGATAACTTTCTTTTTAATATCTACTTTCTTGCTGTAAGGTTCTAACTCTACAGTTATATTAACAGTGCTTGGCTTCGTAATCACATCAAGTCGTTTCAAGTTTTTATCAAAGGCTACAATTTCACCAACGTCTGTCGTATCTTCGTTAATGCTTGTATCATTTTTGAAAGTTGCTTTTAAGTAAGCAATACTATCTACTTGATGTTGTCCGCCTATCACTTTCATTTTCTTAGGTGTCACTGTTTGATTTTTAATCTGATAGTTTGGATTGAGTTCCTGTTCACTGACATCTGGCGTTACTGTCATCATCTTAGTTACTTTTTTCTCTAAGTTGACAGTCGCTTGTTTAGGGTTAACAGTACCCTCTACCTCATTATCTAAACCTTTGATTACATAAGGAACTTTATGACGCCCTAATGATGTTTTCGTTAAATCTAACTCAACTTTAATGTCATCTGATTGTTCTGCTTTCAACACTTTAGATTGCGTACCTTTAATTTGAACATCTACGCTGTCAGGTATGCCTGACGCATATAAATTCTTACTATTATATGTAGCTTCTACTGGTACATTCGAAATCGTGCGTGTTGATGTTTGTGATAGGCTAGATGTTCCAAAGATATCTCCAAAGACATTGTTCACTGTTAAAAAGAAAGCCAATGCTAAGACAAATGCTACAAATCTTAATCCCCATTTGCTCTCAAACATTTTACTTCACGCCTTTCTTTGGAAGTCTTGTATCAAACCAATGTTCAGCTAATAATTCTTCAAAGACTTCTAGTGAGATGTCTTTACGCAGTTTGCCATCAAAAGTTACAGATATAGAACCTGTTTCTTCAGAAACGACTGCGGTAAATGCATCAGAAACTTCTGAAATACCTACTGCAGCACGGTGTCTTGTTCCTAAACTCTTTGAAATCTTAGAACTATCAGAAAGTGGTAAATAACAAGCAGCACTTGCTATCTTTGTTCCTTGAATGATCATTGCACCATCATGTAATGGTGTATTAGGAATAAAGACGTTTGTCAAAAGCTCTTGTGAGATATCAGAATCCATTGGTATACCTGTTTCAATGTAATCTTGAAGCCCGGTCTTTTTCTCAAATACTATAAGAGCACCAATTCTTCTTTTAGCCATGTATTGTACGGCTCCGCCAACTGCTTTAATCAATTTTTCTTGATCTGCTGATGAATTCGCAACATAGCGTTTAAACAGGTTACCTCTACCTAACTGCTCAAGTGCACGTCTGATTTCTGGTTGGAAGATTACAATGATGGCTAAGAACCCCCATTGAATCACCATATCAAACAAGCGCGCAGTTGTAGTCAAGTCTAAAGCAGCACTGACCCAACGCCCGATTACAATTACAATAATCCCTTTGAGCAGTTGAATTGCTTTAGTCCCTTTAAATACCGTGATTAATAGATAAATCACATACCAGACAATGAGTAAGTCTAATACACTTGTTATTAACTTTACCGTATTGAAATTTTCAAAAATGCCGCCAAAATTCATAGCATCTCCTCCGGTAACCTAATTACAATGAATGCTGTTATATAGATTCATATACAGCGTTCATACATTTAAATTATAGCATACATCCCCCTTTACCTTAGAATAAAAATACATACAAACCTGAATTATATATTCCCATTCTATAGTAAAGAAAAAAATCATAATAAAAAAAGCACCCTTTTGAAAAGGGTGCAATAGTGAGCCATAGAGGATTCGAACCTCTGACCCTCTGATTAAAAGTCAGATGCTCTACCAACTGAGCTAATGGCTCTAATGGCTGGGCTAACTGGATTCGAACCAGTGAGTGACGGAGTCAAAGTCCGTTGCCTTACCGCTTGGCTATAGCCCATTAAAGATGGTGGAGGGGGGCAGATTCGAACTGCCGAACCCGAAGGAGCGGATTTACAGTCCGCCGCGTTTAGCCACTTCGCTACCCCTCCGACAAATATTTAATTCTAAATGGTGGAGAATGACGGGTTCGAACCGCCGACCCTCTGCTTGTAAGGCAGATGCTCTCCCAGCTGAGCTAATTCTCCAATATGTAATGACTCCTACGGGACTCGAACCCGTGTTACCGCCGTGAAAGGGCGGTGTCTTAACCGCTTGACCAAGGAGCCATGGCTCCACAGGTAGGACTCGAACCTACGACCGATCGGTTAACAGCCGATAGCTCTACCACTGAGCTACTGTGGAATAATATTTAATTGCCTGGCAACGTCCTACTCTTGCGGAACGTAAGTCCGACTACCATCGGCGCTAAAGAGCTTAACTTCTGTGTTCGGCATGGGAACAGGTGTGACCTCTTTGCCATTGTCGCCAGACAATGGAATGTATTATACATTCAAAACTAGATAGTAAGTAAATTTCAATTCGACCAATCAAAACTTGAAATTTGATTAAGTCTTCGATCGATTAGTATTCGTCAGCTCCACATATCGCTATGCTTCCACCCCGAACCTATTAACCTCATCATCTTTGAGGGATCTTATAACCGAAGTTGGGAAATCTCATCTTGAGGGGGGCTTCATGCTTAGATGCTTTCAGCACTTATCCCGTCCATACATAGCTACCCAGCTATGCCGTTGGCACGACAACTGGTACACCAGAGGTATGTCCATCCCGGTCCTCTCGTACTAAGGACAGCTCCTCTCAAATTTCCTACGCCCACGACGGATAGGGACCGAACTGTCTCACGACGTTCTGAACCCAGCTCGCGTACCGCTTTAATGGGCGAACAGCCCAACCCTTGGGACCGACTACAGCCCCAGGATGCGATGAGCCGACATCGAGGTGCCAAACCTCCCCGTCGATGTGAACTCTTGGGGGAGATAAGCCTGTTATCCCCGGGGTAGCTTTTATCCGTTGAGCGATGGCCCTTCCATGCGGAACCACCGGATCACTAAGTCCGTCTTTCGACCCTGCTCGACTTGTAGGTCTCGCAGTCAAGCTCCCTTATGCCTTTACACTCTATGAATGATTTCCAACCATTCTGAGGGAACCTTTGAGCGCCTCCGTTACACTTTAGGAGGCGACCGCCCCAGTCAAACTGCCCGCCTGACACTGTCTCCCACCATGATCAATGGTGCGGGTTAGAAATCCAACACAGCTAGGGTAGTATCCCACCAGCGCCTCCACGTAAGCTAGCGCTCACGTTTCTAAGGCTCCTACCTATCCTGTACAAGCTGTGCCGAATTTCAATATCAGGCTACAGTAAAGCTCCACGGGGTCTTTCCGTCCTGTCGCGGGTAACCTGCATCTTCACAGGTACTATGATTTCACCGAGTCTCTCGTTGAGACAGTGCCCAAATCGTTACGCCTTTCGTGCGGGTCGGAACTTACCCGACAAGGAATTTCGCTACCTTAGGACCGTTATAGTTACGGCCGCCGTTTACTGGGGCTTCGATTCGTAGCTTCGCAGAAGCTAACCACTCCTCTTAACCTTCCAGCACCGGGCAGGCGTCAGCCCCTATACATCACCTTACGGTTTAGCAGAGACCTGTGTTTTTGATAAACAGTCGCTTGGGCCTATTCACTGCGGCTCTTCAGAGCGTGAACCCTAAAGAGCACCCCTTCTCCCGAAGTTACGGGGTCATTTTGCCGAGTTCCTTAACGAGAGTTCTCTCGCTCACCTTAGAATTCTCATCTTGACTACCTGTGTCGGTTTGCGGTACGGGCACCAGTTATCTAGCTAGAGGCTTTTCTCGACAGTGTGAAATCAACGACTCGAGGAAAACATGTTTCCTCTCCCCATCACAGCTCAACCTTAAGAATGGCGGATTTGCCTACCATTCAGTCTCACTGCTTAGACGTGCACTCCAACAGCACGCTTCGCCTATCCTACTGTGTCCCCCCATCGCTTAAAACGATAAATGGTGGTACAGGAATATCAACCTGTTATCCATCGCCTACGCCTGTCGGCCTCGGCTTAGGACCCGACTAACCCAGAGCGGACGAGCCTTCCTCTGGAAACCTTAGTCAATCGGTGGATGGGATTCTCACCCATCTTTCGCTACTCACACCGGCATTCTCACTTCTAAGCGCTCCACATGTCCTTGCGATCATGCTTCGACGCACTTAGAACGCTCTCCTACCATTGTCCTACGGACAATCCACAGCTTCGGTAATATGTTTAGCCCCGGTACATTTTCGGCGCAGTGTCACTCGACTAGTGAGCTATTACGCACTCTTTAAATGATGGCTGCTTCTAAGCCAACATCCTAGTTGTCTGGGCAATACCACATCCTTTGCCACTTAACATATATTTTGGGACCTTAGCTGGTGGTCTGGGCTGTTTCCCTTTCGAACATGGACCTTATCACCCACGTTCTGACTCCCAAGTTAAATTGATTGGCATTCGGAGTTTGTCTGAATTCGGTAACCCGAGAGGGGCCCCTCGTCCAAACAGTGCTCTACCTCCAACAATCATCACTTGAGGCTAGCCCTAAAGCTATTTCGGAGAGAACCAGCTATCTCCAGGTTCGATTGGAATTTCTCCGCTACCCTCAGTTCATCCGCTCACTTTTCAACGTAAGTCGGTTCGGTCCTCCATTCAGTGTTACCTGAACTTCAACCTGACCAAGGGTAGATCACCTGGTTTCGGGTCTACGACCAAATACTCAACGCCCTATTCAGACTCGCTTTCGCTGCGGCTCCACATTTGCTGCTTAACCTTGCATCAGATCGTAACTCGCCGGTTCATTCTACAAAAGGCACGCCATCACCCATTAACGGGCTCTGACTACTTGTAAGCACACGGTTTCAAGTTCTCTTTCACTCCCCTTCCGGGGTACTTTTCACCTTTCCCTCACGGTACTGGTTCACTATCGGTCACTAGAGAGTATTTAGCCTTGGGAGATGGTCCTCCCAGATTCCGACGGAATTTCACGTGCTCCGTCGTACTCAGGATCCACTCAAGAGAGAATAAACTTTCGACTACAGGACTTTTACCTTCTCTGGTTCAACTTTCCAGGTGATTCGTCTAATTTATTCCTTTGTAACTCCGTATAGAGTGTCCTACAACCCCAATGAGCAAGCTCATTGGTTTGGGCTCTTCCCGTTTCGCTCGCCGCTACTCAGGGAATCGATTTTTCTTTCTCTTCCTGCGGGTACTAAGATGTTTCAGTTCTCCGCGTCTGCCTTCTGACATGCTATGTATTCACATGTCGATAACACAACATAACTTGTGCTGGGTTCCCCCATTCGGAAATCTCTGGATCAACGCTTACTTACAGCTACCCAAAGCATATCGTCGTTAGTAACGTCCTTCATCGGCTTCTAGTGCCAAGGCATCCACCGTGCGCCCTTAATAACTTAATCACGTTATTAATATTGTGAGTAATCGTTTGCCATCGGCAATTGATTACTAGCGATTCATTTAAATGAATAAAGCTTTTAAAACTCTAATTCACTCGGTTTTGCTTGGTAAAATCTATTTTTTACTTACTTATCTAGTTTTCAATGTACAATCTTTGAATGTTTCAAATAAACATTCAAAACTGAATACAATATGTCACGTTATTCCGTTTCAGTTTCCTACGAAACTGTTCCGAATATATCCTTAGAAAGGAGGTGATCCAGCCGCACCTTCCGATACGGCTACCTTGTTACGACTTCACCCCAATCATTTGTCCCACCTTCGACGGCTAGTTCCTAAAAGGTTACTCCACCGGCTTCGGGTGTTACAAACTCTCGTGGTGTGACGGGCGGTGTGTACAAGACCCGGGAACGTATTCACCGTAGCATGCTGATCTACGATTACTAGCGATTCCAGCTTCATGTAGTCGAGTTGCAGACTACAATCCGAACTGAGAACGGCTTTATGGGATTTGCTTGACCTCGCGGGTTCGCTGCCCTTTGTACCGTCCATTGTAGCACGTGTGTAGCCCAAATCATAAGGGGCATGATGATTTGACGTCATCCCCACCTTCCTCCGGTTTGTCACCGGCAGTCAACTTAGAGTGCCCAACTTAATGCTGGCAACTAAGCTTAAGGGTTGCGCTCGTTGCGGGACTTAACCCAACATCTCACGACACGAGCTGACGACAACCATGCACCACCTGTCACTTTGTCCCCCGAAGGGGAAAGCTCTATCTCTAGAGTTATCAAAGGATGTCAAGATTTGGTAAGGTTCTTCGCGTTGCTTCGAATTAAACCACATGCTCCACCGCTTGTGCGGGTCCCCGTCAATTCCTTTGAGTTTCAGCCTTGCGGCCGTACTCCCCAGGCGGAGTGCTTAATGCGTTAGCTGCAGCACTAAGGGGCGGAAACCCCCTAACACTTAGCACTCATCGTTTACGGCGTGGACTACCAGGGTATCTAATCCTGTTTGATCCCCACGCTTTCGCACATCAGCGTCAGTTGCAGACCAGAAAGTCGCCTTCGCCACTGGTGTTCCTCCATATCTCTGCGCATTTCACCGCTACACATGGAATTCCACTTTCCTCTTCTGCACTCAAGTTTTCCAGTTTCCAATGACCCTCCACGGTTGAGCCGTGGGCTTTCACATCAGACTTAAAAAACCGCCTACGCGCGCTTTACGCCCAATAATTCCGGATAACGCTTGCCACCTACGTATTACCGCGGCTGCTGGCACGTAGTTAGCCGTGGCTTTCTGATTAGGTACCGTCAAGGGATGCACAGTTACTTACATCCTTGTTCTTCCCTAATAACAGAGTTTTACGATCCGAAGACCTTCATCACTCACGCGGCGTTGCTCCGTCAGGCTTTCGCCCATTGCGGAAGATTCCCTACTGCTGCCTCCCGTAGGAGTCTGGACCGTGTCTCAGTTCCAGTGTGGCCGATCACCCTCTCAGGTCGGCTACGTATCGTTGCCTTGGTAAGCCGTTACCTTACCAACTAGCTAATACGCCGCGGGTCCATCTATAAGTGACAGCAAAACCGTCTTTCATCATAAAACCATGCGGTTTTATGTGTTATCCGGTATTAGCCCCGGTTTCCCGGAGTTATCCCAGTCTTATAGGTAGGTTACCCACGTGTTACTCACCCGTCCGCCGCTAACGTCAAAGGAGCAAGCTCCTTATCTGTTCGCTCGACTTGCATGTATTAGGCACGCCGCCAGCGTTCATCCTGAGCCAGGATCAAACTCTCCATAATAATTTATGATGTTTGACTAGCTCATAAAAACTAATTGTTTTTTAAACGTCTTAAGACGTTTATTAATTTGGAATTAACGTTGACATATTGTCATTCAGTTTTCAATGTTCATTTTTTCAGTAACGTTATTTATTGTAGCGCTTCTCGTTTTCGAAGTCAACATTTAATTAACATTACTTTTACAATTTTAAAATGTTTTTTTCATTCTTGCAAGAGTAAGTTTTACACTCTTGATAACGTGCTGTTTTTTTCAGCGACTTTATTATCATAGCACCTTCAATGCGTTAAGTCAATAACTTTTTTCAGGTTTTTTTAAGTGCTTTTCACTTGTTTTTCTCGCTCACAAAAATATATTCTAACAGGATTTCAGAAAAACGCAAGAGAAAAACGCAGATTTTTTAAAAAAACCTGCGTTTTATTAGCATTTCTTATTTCTTCATTGTTTTAGTGATAACTTTTTGCGCGATTTGTTGATAAATTTCACCGAGTTGATCATCAGGTTGATAGATTGAAGGCGCAAAATCTTTCGGATCCCATGTGGGTTGCGCTAATGGTAATTGTCCTAATAGTTCTGAATTCAGTTCATCAGCTAATTTTTTACCGCCGTCTTTACCGAAGATATATTCTTTATTTCCAGTTTCTTTACTTTCGAAATAAGACATATTTTCAATGACACCTAAAATAGAGTGTTCAGTGTGTTTAGCCATAGCGCCTGCACGTGCAGCTACAAACGCTGCAGTCGGATGTGGTGTTGTAACGATGATTTCTTTACTTGATGGCAACATTGTATGTACGTCTAATGCTACATCACCTGTTCCAGGAGGTAAATCTAATAATAAGTAATCAAGATCTCCCCACTTCACATCTGTGAAGAAGTTCGTCAACATTTTACCTAACATTGGTCCACGCCAGATAACTGGTGCATTCTCTTCAACGAAGAATGCCATAGACATTACTTTAACACCATGACGTTCAACTGGTTTAACTGTTTTGCCTTCAATACCTGGTTTAGTATCAATGCCCATCATGTCTGGCACACTGAAACCATAGATATCAGCGTCAATTAATCCAACTTTTTTACCTTCACGTGCTAATGCTACAGCAAGGTTAACAGCTACAGTAGATTTCCCTACGCCGCCTTTACCAGATGCAATCGCAATAAACTCAACCGGATTATTTTTTGAAAGCAATCCTTCAATTGTTTGCGGTTGTTCTTCAGCTGGATCATCACCTGTAAATTTAGCTACAGTTTCAGGATCTAATTCTTCAAAACGGATACCTACTGTGTTTGCTCCGTTTTCTTTTAATGTTTCAACAATTGCCATTTGCACATCTAATTGAGGTTTCCCACCTAATTTTGCCATCGCAATTTTGACACTAACATGTTCAATTTCTTCTTTAATCGTGATATTGACAATACCACCTGTATCTTTAAATGGTACATCTAGAATTGGATCTTTCAGATTTCCCACTAGTTCGTTGACTTGTTCAACTGTTAACAATGTACGTCACCCCAAATATAAATTAATGTTTACTCTTATTATTTTAACAAACTTAATGTATAAGTGGTAACGAATAATCCGAAGTGGTTAACGTTTTGTATAAAACCTAAATAAAAACCAGTAAAACAATCTATGCATTGCTTTACTGGTTTTATGATAAAGTTTGATTCAGTTTTAAATTTTACGTGCATTCATTTGTCGTTTTGTTTCACCTTTAATTCTGTCTCTAATGAATAAACCAATAATGAATCCAATTAATACAAGGACGGTCACTACACCGAATGATAAGTCTACACCACGTGCAATCGCTTCGCGTTTTAACAATTCTTTCGAAGCTACTTCATGCGGTGCCGGTGCAAAGGTTTTAGTCCCTATCGTCATTAAAGCAACCATTATGGCCGTACCGATGGAAGAAGCCATCATACGTGCGAAGTTCATAATTGCCGTGCCATGAGAAATATCTTTATTCGGCAATGCATTCACACCTGCTGTATTCAGCGGCATCGCAAGTAATGAGACTGAGAACATTCTTAAAGCATAAATTAATACAAGATACCAAAATGGTGTATCTACTTTTAAGAATGCTAGTACAGCTGTAAAGACGGTCAACATTGTAAAACCGATAATGACAAGAGGTCTCACACCATATTTATCATAAAATTTTCCAGTATAGATAGACATAACGCCATTCACAATCGCACCTGGTAAAATCACGATACCTGATAAGAATGCTGATAAGCCCATCGCATTTTGTACGAAGATTGGAATTAATAGTGCTGGACCAATCATTGAAGTCATGACGATCATTGAACAAATTGCTGAAAGCGTAAATGTCTTATTCTTAAAGACACGCAAGTTCAAGATTGGATTTTCAATTGTTAATTGACGTTTCACAAAGACCCAAATCACCAATAGACTGACAATAAACGGCACATAGAACATCCAGCTATTAAAGCCTGAAGAACCTGCACTACTAAATGCTAAGAGCATCATACCAAATCCAATTGTTGAATAAATCACGGATTTCATATCTAAAGTAATGTCTTTAGGTTCATTGTAACTTTTAATACTGATTGCTCCGAAGATGTAGCCGATTAATGCTATTACAGCTACTGCGATAAATGGCGTACGCCAACTTGAAATATCAATAATCAGACCTGATACTGTCGGTCCGATTGCTGGTGCGAAGGAAATAACGAGCCCCGCTAATCCCATCGCAAAGCCGCGTTCATTTTTCGGGAAAAGTGTAAATAAAGTGAATTGCATCAGCGGCATAATAATACCGGCACCCATCGCTTGGATAACACGCGCTGTCATTAAAACAGCGAAGTTTGGGGCAATTGCCGCTAATATGGTACCAATTAAAAATATTCCCATCGAAGCTAAGTAGAGTGGTCTAGTTTTAATTTTATCCATTAAGAAGGCAGTTAAAGGAATCATAACACCGTTCACTAACATGAAACCTGTTACTAACCATTGAGATGTATTTTCTCCAATATTGAAACTACGCATGATTGCAGGCAATGCAGTATTGAGCAGCGTTTGGTTTAAAATCGCAATGAATGCGCTCGTAATCATAACTGTTACAATCAAATTTCTTTTTTGCTTAGAAATAGTAGCCTGCTCTGGCATAGATATTAACACTCCTTTAAAAACTTACCATAATATAATGCACCAAAAATAGTTAGCAAAGCAAACTAATTGCTCATGCAGGTCACTTATTTCTATTTAAGTCCTCACTATCAGGATAAAAGACTTCTTTACATACATAGAAGAAAGCCATAATCAACATGATGACCCAAAAATCAATGTTGATATAACTATAATGAATATGGACTACAAAATAGAACATAATCGTTGTCACAGAGTATGAAATTAAATGAAAGATTTCACCATGAAAATATGGACTTTGCGGTAACTTCTTTTTAAAGTAATCCATCAGATATTCCACTAAAAACATGGTGAAGTAACCTAATACAATATAGCTGCCGTAATACAGTAAGTTTTGATAGAAACCTTTGTTATATCCGAAATACCCTAGATGCCAAAAAATAAGCAAACGACTTAAGCCAAATAATACGAAACCTAAAAGTGTGAGGAAAATCGCGCCAGAAATCACAAACACTAAGAGTACAATCAATGTAGAGATTAAATTGAATATATTGAATTTCAAGTCTTCCTCACTCCTTTCGCACATTCTTTATACACTCGTATAATAACACATACCGAAATCTGCTAAAAATTAAAAATATCCCGCAATTTCGCGGGATACTAAATTATTCATTATAAGAATGGTTTCGATAGAATACGATCCATAGTGCAAACAGCATGATGATAAATACAATGATCAGAACAACGTTGTTTAAAATGCGTGCACCGCCTATCACAAACGGCATCGCATACATGCCGCCCATAATTGTAGAACCGATAGAATTACCTAAGTTTTTAGAAAGAGAATAAAACGACATCATCCGCTTCATCTCTTTCGGCGACGTTTCCTCTTGTACAATCACACTATCCTTCGTATACACAATCCCGAAACTAGCGCCTGCCAACATCAATGTTGCGGCTAAAAGAATTGGTGCTGCATGTGTCACAAAAACAATTAAACTGCATAATAATAACGAAGTGAATGCCACTAAGTACAATGCTTTTCGTGTTAATCTTGCTTCAATACTATGTAAATTGAAGTTGATTAATAACCATGCCGCTGAAATTGGGAATACGACAAATCCACTTTGTAGCGGAGATAATCCAATTTCTTCTTGCAAGTAGATTGGCATATATAAGTTATAACCCATTAAAATCATCGCATAAATGAAATCTGTAATAAAAATAATGGTAATGCGGCGATTGAATTCTTCCAATGGAAGAAATGGCGTTGCTACTTGCTTCTCAACTTTAAATAGACGATAAGCAAAGACTATGCCGATAAGAATCATAATACCTTTTACCCACAATGATAACGGTGTCGTAATAGCACCTAATACAAAGATAAGTACTAAATAGAAGTAGAATAGACCTTTTTGATCAAAGGCTTCACCACTTGAAGCAGGTTCTTCATCAAATTTAAAAGTCATAAATGCTAAGATACCTGCAATGACAGCAATCGGGATATTAATAAAAAATAACCAGTGCCATGTCGCAAGTTCTAAAATCGCACCACCTAATAATGGACCGATAATACTGGAAATCCCCCACACACTACCGACAATCCCCATTATTTTATAGCGTAACGGAATTTCAAAAGCGAGTTTCGGTACGATTTGACTCAATACCATCATGACACCTGAGCCTAAACCTTGGATAAAACGAGAGATAATAAGTAACGCAAACGTACTGCTTAATCCAGACATCAAACTACCGACACTGAATAATAATAACCCTGCAATAGTCACATGTATTAATTTAAAACGTGATAACAATTCTCCGACTAACGGGTTCACAATCACTAAAGCAATAAAGTAAATTGAGAACACCAATGAAATTGCACTAGTCACGTTCAAATCTGTTTTTATTGTCGGCAAAGCTAAAGAAATGATAGATGTTTCAATAGCTGCCATAAACATAATTAAAATCAATGCTGTTACTACACCGATGGACTTCAAATCCATTTTCACTTTATGACACCTCTTTCTTTTTCTCAAATAAGAAAGAGGTCAAGACTTTTCTAAAACCAAAGCCTCAGCCTCTCCCCCTACATAAAATATAAAATACCGATGAAATGACATACCGATGCGATAACAATAAAGATATGCCAAATCATATGAAAATACGGTCGATTCTTTTGTGCATAAAACCATGCACCTATTGTATATGCGATACCGCCAAGCAAGATGAACAACATAAATTGCCAAGATGCTTCTCTCCAAATAATCGGCAAATACAAAATGCCAACCCAACCCATGATTAAATACATAAACAAACTAAGTTTCGGGTTAACATTTTCAGCAATTGCTTTATACAAAATACCCCAAATCGTAATGCCCCACAGCAAGATCATAATTATCCAGCCGAACCAACCACCGACTACGACTAATGAGACCGGTGTATACGTCCCTGAAATTGCGATATAAATCATACTGTGATCGATAATACGCATAATGTACTTATGCGGTGAATTATTTTGCATGACATGATAGATGGTTGATGAAATCAGCATCAAGAAAATACTGATTACATATACCGAAACACTAACCGATGCCATCGTACCATTATGAATATAACTATGTACTGCCGCATAAGGCAGCACCATTAACGTTATAAAAGCTGCTGCCCCATGCGAGACTGCATTACCAATTTCTTCACCGAATGATAAAGGAATAATATCTTTAAAACGATTGAGACCATGTTCACCTTGTGTTTTTGAAGTCTGTTTCAACGAGGACTCCACCTTTGCAGTTAAATAAGATTTAAGCGTTTTAAATCTTTTGTTGCAGTTTCTACGCTATCTTTGCCTTCACGATTTTTTAATGGTGAAAACTCTTCTTCTCTAGGAACTTGCAATGTAATAAAACTTGTCGCGTATTTAAAGATATCAAAATAGAACAATTCAAATTTCAATGCCGGTGCTTTGACCACATTGAAATCTTCGTCTAATTGATTCAATTGTTTAATTGCTAAATGATACGGCAGCTCACGATTTACTGATGATTTGATAAAAGCCAACTTGAATGCATGAATACCGATATTCGCATTGTGGAATGCATCAACATTTGATTCTCCAAGCTCTGAATATTCAAGAACGCCATCT
This sequence comes from Staphylococcus simulans, assembly GCF_047037175.1. Taxonomy (GTDB): domain Bacteria; phylum Bacillota; class Bacilli; order Staphylococcales; family Staphylococcaceae; genus Staphylococcus; species Staphylococcus simulans_C. The sequence continues at coordinate 1,228,242 of NZ_CP178241.1, forward strand.
TTACAATCGATATTCACTAGACGTCCAACACTTTCACCTTGTTTCGGTTGAATAGATTTCGTGCTGATATCACGATTAGCTTGTGCAGTAAAGCCTGCGAAAACTGGATCCAATACACGTGCCAATACATTATCAATATTATTCATAAAGATGTACTTCACACCGTCTTCTTCCATCTTATCAAGATAGCCGTAAGCCTCTAATGCTTTAAATACGCCGCCATTTCCGTTTGGCGTTTCCATTACTTCAGCATTTTCAGTTAAGACAATTTCGCCTTTTTCATTTAATGCAACGATATTATCTTGTTTGAAGAAATGGATATAGTCAGGGTTATAACCAAAATAGTTTTGTTCTTTAAAGAATGCTTGTGTTGCTTCATCATTGATATCGCTTGTCATAATGTACCAGTCAATCGAACGTCCAGTTTCTTTTTCTAAATTTATGAGTTGTCTAGCTTGTAACTCAAACAAGCTGACACCTTCAATTTCAAATGAACCTTTCGGACCGTCATAACCAAGACGTGTACCTTGTCCGCCTGCCATTAAAACAACCGCAAATTCACCCTTCTTAATCGCATCGATCCCTTGAGCATAAAAGTCATTTAATTCTTCTGTTGAGTAATCTTTACGTACCTTATACTTTACTTCAGACGCTTCAGATACTTCTTCTGTTTTATTTTGAGATTGCTCTACATAAAGTGATTCATATAAATCTAAAATTGCAGATAAGTCTAATGATTCTAATTTAGAAGCAATATTTTCTTTTTCATTGGAACTCATCAATTTCTCCAATTCTAATAAATGTTGCTGATTGAATTTCTCTAATTTATTCTTATCTAACATGATACCTCTCCTTAAGTTTCTCCGCGATTACAAAGGGTTCTGTCTTTAAATATGTAATCGGCCAACATAAACCCTTCAATATTCTTGAATTATATCACAAATCAATCCTTCAAGCTTGAACCTCCACTTTGAAAACAAGCAGAGGTTCTAAAAATTTTCTTTAATTGTGACGACTTTATCTTATCGTATAACTTTTCATATATTCAAATGAAACCAGTGCATGAACCATTGATTGATGACTTCGCGGAATATAACATATGTCCCGCCAAAAGTAAATGCAGTGGCCAGTGATAAATCCACCATACCTCCCGTTTTAAACTGCATCGGCAGTTTAACAGATAATGGAAATGGATATAATAACTTAACACCTCTCGGCGTCAGCATATCTAAAATAATATGAGATATCATTCCGCCGATAATTGCTGTCATATATACGGGAGGTGTATGTATAGTAGATAACAGCAACGCCACAAGCAGCGTAAATAAAATAGAATGTGTGAATGTTCGGTGACCGAACAAAAGACGAACAATTAAGCTTAAAAACTTAAAACGTCTCCCGATTTTACTTTGTGCATGACAAATATCAGGCAATAAGCTTCCAGCCCCTGCTAAGACTACAGCGGTAATAGAAGTGAATAAATCGGGATGATAATAATTAATCGCAAGTGTTCCAATGAGAAACCCGCATGATAAGTGTGTTTTCCCTGTCATCTCTATACTCCTTTCTAGTTGTTTTATTTTATCACAATTTCTTAATAAACACGAACATATTTTCGGACTGTATGTTCGCTTTTTCAATTAGTATGACACATTGACAAAAAAGTATCTCACATTACTTGAAAACGGTTTCTGAATAGTGTATGATAGCACTACAAAAATAATTAAAGGATGTGTTCCATAATGGCAATGACAGTAAAGAAAAATAATGACGAAGTTCGTATCCAATGGAGAGTAGCAGACATCAAAATCCCAACTGCAGACATTAAAAACGTAAGAGAAGACCAAGATATCCATGCAGTTCCAGAAGAAGATGGCAGAGAGGTATCTCGTATTGGTTCTACATTTGGTAAAACTAACCGCGTTATTATTGATACTGATGATCACGAATACATCATCTTCACTTTCAACGACAAGAAAGTCTATAATGAACTCACTAAATAAATGAATGAAGATATATAATGAACTCACTAAATAAATGAATGAAGATATATAAATAACCTTCCGCTTCTCTCTTTGAAGTGGAAGGTTATTTTATGTTCATAAACATCTGACTTACTCTTTTAAGATATCCCTGTTTTCAATATAATACATACTACATAACACAATAATACCGATAATCTGAATGATTGTAATCAAGTGGATATTTGGAATAATGAAGCCGATCACTGTTGTAACTACAATAATGCCAATATACAGACCTTTTTTCTTGGTGATATTGCGGTGTAAAATGGTATCGAAGAAAACGCCAAATAAGAACACACAAAATGCGATAGTATAACCGATACCTTCTGCGAAACTTAAAGGATGTTCTGACAACCCTTTGTTCATAATCAAGAAAATAAAGTTTGCGGAATAGATAATAAACAAATGCAAGAACATCGTTAAAAAGCCTGTTGCTTCATCTTTCTCTTGATCCAAACTTCCTTTGTAGTGAAATGTATAAATCACAAACAAACTGATTACCATTAAGAAATATACAACATCTAAGGCTTTAAATTGTGAGAGTTCCATATTATTGACAATTTGAACAATGCCTTCACCAAACAACAAAATCATAAATAAACTTAGGCGCTCAGTTAGATGCTTAAAGATAACTGGATTCTCTTTAGAAGCGCGCGCAAAGAATGCTGGGAAAGTCGCTGAAATAACAATACCGATAAAATAGACCCAAAAATTAATCCCTTTCGGTAACAATAAACCGACAACTGAAAATATTACAGTTAATCCAAGACCTGATACATATACTTTTAAGAATCGCGCATTAATGGAATGCTCCACAAATTTATAACTCATAATGTATTGAATAATAATGCTGATAAAAATAACTGTCGTTGTCGAGGCAAACGCAACAAATGTTTCTTGGAAATTACCATTAATAGCTTTTGACAAATACAGGATTAAAAACATATCTATAAACAAAAAGACATATTGGTACCATTTCTGTTCAAAGAAGCGATTGACCAGCAATGTATGATAAATCCATATTGAGAAAAACACTAAAAACAACATAAAATTTTTGCCTAGACTTTCTAAATCGACTAATGAGCTAGAAATATGTTCCACAGTGATATTAATCGTCGAAAGTACATATACAAAGACCAAATCAAAAAACAGTTCGGCCATACTGACTTCTTTTTTCTTCATTCACTCTTCTCCTATTAATTAAGATGCTATTATCTTTAATATCGTACCACATGTTTTATCATTCAAACACTGACGATTTTGTATAATGAACATCCACCAATTAGGGTAAAGATAACTAACAATGCATTTGAAAGGATGATAGTCTTGTATATAGTCACAAACCAAATCGAATTGAAGAAAGGCTTTGCAGAAAAAATGGCTGGCCGTTTCACATCAAATCCACACTTAGAAGAAATGCCAGGTTTTCATCGCGTTGAAGTTACATTAGTAGAAGATGATGAAAAGGATACTGAATTTATGCATGTTATGACATGGTGGGAAACTAAAGAAGATTTTGAGAACTGGAAAAATAGCGATGCTTTCAAACAAGCACATCAACGCCCTAAGTCATCAGATTCTGATGAATCATCAAAATCACCTATCATCGGTAATACTGTCGTGAAGTCTCGTGTTTTATCATCATTAGGCACATTAGATTAGTATAGAAAGCACGAAAAAGCTGAGTCTTGCAGTATCACTGCTGACTCAGCTTTATTATTTAGAAATATAAATGTGCCATAGCGGCAATAATTGGTAAAACAATGATAGTTCTTAATAAGAAAATCACAAATAATTTCCATACGCTGACAGGAATCTTAGAACCTAAGATAACCCCACCGACTTCTGATAAATAGATTAATTGTGAGATACTCAAAGCACCTACCACAAATAATGTAATATGACTCTTCACACCATCAATTAAAATTGAAGGTAAAAACATATCCGCGAATCCGATTAACATCGTTTCAGATGCACGTTGTGCTTCTGGAATGTGTAAGAGTTCTAACAACGGCACAAAAGGTTTACCGATAATTTCAAAGACTGGTGTATACGTTGCGATGATTGTCGCAATTGTCCCGATTGCCATAACAACAGGTAAAATCGCAAACCACATATCAGCAACCGTTACTAGGCCTGATTTAAAGAATTGTAAAATACCTGGAGATTTAATCCCTTTTTCAGTCGCAAGATTAAACCCGTGTTTAAATGCTGAAACACCTTCAGGTTTTGATTCATCTTTCGCATACTCACTATTTTCTACTGCGTACTCATCCGGTACACTGCGTAACGGCCAAATTCTAGGCATAATCACTGCTGCAACTAAACAAGAGACAATGACTGTTAAATAGAAATAAAAGAAATGATTTTGCATGCCGACTGTCTCTGCCACTACAATCGCAAATGTTAATGAAACAACACTGAATGTTGTAGAAATCACTGTCGCCTCACGTCTAGAATAAAAGCCTTGATCATATTGTTTACTTGTAATGATAACCCCCACTGTACCGTCACCGATAAATGATGCCAGGTTATCTACAGTCGAACGACCAGGTAAAGTAAAGAGTGGTCGCATCACTGGTCTGAAGATTGGTCCTAACATTTCTAATAAACCAAATTCCATCAGTAAAGGTAAGAAAAGTGCCGCAAAGAAGAACACTGAGAATAACGTCGGTAATAAACTAGAAAAAATAAGATTTCCAGTATCGTCTGAATAAATCACTTTTGTCCCAATATGTAAAAATGTCATCCATGCAAATACTACCGCTAATAATCTGACAACCAGCCAAATCGGTGTCACATTAAACGTTTTATTCCATAAACTTTCTGGCTTTAATCGTTTCTTTAAAAAAGTAGAACAACATAAAGTTAAAATACCTGAAATCGTGATAACGATTAAAATTAAATACGGCATTGCAGGACCTAATACGTCCTTCAGCCAACTTGCTAAAAATGCTACCATTAATGTCGTTTGTTGCTTTCCGTCTTGTGTCACAGGCACCGGTACTAAGAATAACATGATACCGATTAAGGACATGATAATGAACTTCAAACGTCCCTTGAAGATTTCTGATTTTGTATATTTTTCCATAATCTCTCCCTCTCATTACAATACATTATAAGCATATTGCAATGGTTAAGCAACAAGAATTTTTATACTTATACATAAATTTGTATAAATTTAACAACTTCAAATTCTATGACACCCAACTTTCCCCATAAAAAAACTGCCTCCTATTTATTAAGAGACAGTTTTTTATTTCCCTATTACATTTTGCGTAAAACATATATAAAGTAAGGTGCACCCACTATGGCGATAATAACGCCGACTGGAATATCTAACGGCGGATGAATACCACGTGCGAGTGTATCACTGACGATAATTAAAATCGCACCGACTAAACCAGACATCATAATAATATGAATATGTTTATGTCCAACAATAGAGCGGGCAATATGCGGTGCAATTAAGCCTAAGAAACTTAAACCGCCGACGACCGCAATGGAAGAACCAGCAAGCATAACTGCTAATATCAACATCACCATTTTAACAGTACGTACTCTTGTACCAAGTGCTGTCGCAACTTGATCGCCTAAATGAATAATGTCTAAGCGTTGTGCGAAGAATAGAATAAGCGGTACGGTCACAATGAACCAAGGTAAAATGGAAATGACGTGTTCCATTGAACGTCCGAATAAACTACCTGTTAACCATACTAAAGCTAAGTTCGCTTCTAATGGGAAACGAATCAATAAGTACTGCACAATCGCCATACAGATTGCACCAATGGCCAAACCGATTAATGCTAAGTTTGAACCTTGTACTTCTTTACGTGCAATTAAGTAAGATAATAATAAACTAATGACTAAAGCGCCAATAAATGAAGCGACTGGCAACACATAAATTGGTGCTTTCGGGAAGAGTATCAATACAGCGACAGCCGCAAGGCTTGCACCTTTGGTAATCCCGATAACATCTGGTGACGCTAATGGGTTACGCACCACCCCTTGAATCACTGCACCAGAAATCGCTAAACTGCTGCCGACAAGCAAGCCGACATAAAGTCTAGGTTCCCGATATTCATTGATGATAAAGTCATCTTGCATAAGTAAACCTTTGACAGCTTGAAGCGGATTAACAAATACTGCTCCGACACATAATGAGAAGATAGAAACAACAATCAATAGCGCGATAACAATCAAATATTTACGTCCTAAATGTCTTGTCATACGCGTTTCACTCCTCTCAATGTTAAGCCTAAGAAGTATAATGCGCCGACAAAGGATGTCACAATGCCGACTGGTGTTTCAAATGGGAATGCGATTAAACGGCTGATCACATCTGACAATAATAGGATGGCCGCACCGAAAATCATTGTTAACGGGATAATCACAAAATAATTATGTGCCGTATAGTACTTCACAATATGCGGCACAATCAAACCGATAAATCCGATTGGCCCTGCAATCGAAACTGAAGCACCTGCTAGAATAACCACTAACACACCAAGTAAAGCACGTGTTAATTTAATATTTTGTCCTAAACCTCTTGCTAATTCATCGCCAAGTTCTAACACTGAAATTTGACGTGCCATAAATAACGCACCTATAAACGCACCGATAATCCATGGCGTAATCGATAATACATCGCCCCACTTCAGCGTTGACAGTGTACCGACTAACCAGAAATAAACAGTTGTTGTCGAATCTTCATTCAGCAAAATGATCCCTTGCGTTAAACTTGTAAAGAATAAATGAACCGTCATACCTGCTAATGCTAATTTGACCGGTGTCATTCCTTTGGTTGAATCAGACAACATATAAACAATACTGCCGCCAATTAAAGCACCAATAAACGCAAGCAATGTCGAAATAGAAGTCAGTGCTGGGAAGATAACAGTAATCACAACAATGATAAATGAGGCGCCCGCATTCACACCGAAAATTTGCGGTGATGCCAATGGATTACGTGTCATAGCCTGCATAAATAAACCAGCAACTGCTAAAGCTGCACCAATCAACAGCCCGCCTGCCATTCTAGGCATACGGATATTATGTATAATAAATGTATTTTTCGTGTCATGATGCCAAATTAAATAATCTGCAATATCTTTAAACTTCATATGTGTTGTGCCGACAGTCAAATTGAAATACATCACGATAAAAAGAAAGCACACACTCCCAATAAAAAGGAGTGTGGTGCGTTTTCTTTGCTTCTTTTCAATCAGGCTGTGGCTAGATTGGTTTGTCATAGCCCTTCACCCTTCTAATCATCTTAATCGCTTATTTGTTGTTTTGTTCTTTAGATAGTTCTACTAATTCTTTCGCAATTTCTTCTGATGAAATTAAACCACGAGAACGAGACCAAGTACTGCGATCTACTGTGTAAACGCGTTTATGTTTGACCGCATCAATTGTTTGCCATACTTTGTCATTTTGTTGTTTCTCTAATAATGGTTTGTCTTTTTCATCAATCATGATGAACATTTGTTTTGGATTTACTTTCGCAATTTGTTCCGTGCTCATTTTCAAGTATGGACCATCTAAGTATTTAGGTAAATCTTTAGAGATGTCTTTGTTTAATGCTTCTTTAAATCCTAATTGATGGAATACTTGACCGACATATGATTTATCTGAGTGTGCCATTACATCAGTTTTAGTTAATACTGCTGGCATCGCAGATAATTTTTTATCTAAAGTAATGTCTTTAGCGTATTGATCCATTTTCTTGTTATGTTCGTCTAAACGTTTTTCGCCTTCTTTTTCTTTATTCAAGGCTTTCGCAATTGTTTTGAATGATTCGATGTTGGCATCGTAATCACCATCGAAGCTTGGTAATAAGATGGTTGGTGCAATTTTGTTTAATTCTTTATAAATACCTTTATGACGTTGCGCATCCGCAATAATCAAGTCAGGTTTTTCTTTACTGATCACTTCTAAGTTAGGCTGTTTACGTGTACCTACTGATTCATAGTCACCAATTTTCTCACGGATTGGTTTGATAATACGGTCTTTTTTATTGTCATCCGCTACCCCTACAGGTTTTACATCTAATGCTGCTAAAGCATCCACGAATGAATATTCTAAAGCTACGACACGTTTTGCATCTTTTTTCACTTTCGTTGTGCCGGCTTCATTTTTTACTGCGATAGTATCTTCTGAAGATTTACTATCAGATTCTTTTGAACTATCTTTGCTGTTATTGCCACATGCCGCAACGACAGTCAAAGCAAGTACTAACATAAGAATACTAAGAAACTTTAATTTATTCATGCTTCCACTCCTTCAAATAGTTAGATGCTCTTTGAGGCAACAAATGAAATGTAGCTTGTCGGTCAACTTTGACGTTTTAATCTTGCCAAGTTATGTATGATGATTAGAATAATCATCCATATTAGATATATCCCATTTATCGCTCGTTCAATCATCTTACTTTTTATTCTATTGATAACGATTCTCAATGTCAACAACGTTTTTTCATTTAAACACAAAAAACCGAACAAAATTTGTCCGGTTTACAATATTGTCAATATTTTGTTGTGCTATATTAGGGATTAATTTGTACGTGGTCATAATTCACTTTAAAGTGATCTACTAAAATCTGTACACCTGCATCTCTGATATATACATGTTTAAGTGTCTTTTGATACATACTTTGGGCTAAGGCATTATAACCTAATGTAAATTCTATAATATCTCCTGTTTGATAGTAATCGGTATTTTGTAAATCAATCATAAGATGATCACTCGTCGCCCCCATCACTTTCACTTGATCATTTAAAGGAGTAATGTCATCTATCACGGTATCGATATGTCCAATGTCTAAAATTGCTTGTAAATAAGAACGGTCGTGTTTCATATCAATTCTTGGTTTAATCTCTATAATTTCTGCTTTTAAAGTAATCGCATTTTGGTAAAGATAATTTATTGGTTTTTGATCCACCGTACTGATACCTCGAAACAACGATTCGCCGATTCTCAAATGATTAATTCGGCCGAAAGTACAATAATCAAGCAACGGTAATGCACTTGAGTTGCCACCAGAAATCATTTTCAACGTATAGCCTGTTTCTTTTTCAATGGTTTGCACAAATTGATTAATACGTAAAATATCTTCTTCAGTCGGCGGAATATCTAAAAAGCACATAAAGTTAAAAGCGAGTCCTGCCAGACAGATATGAGACATGTACATGATTTCTTCTATGTACTGTGCGACATCATACGCCAAGACACCTTCTCTGCTGTCTTTCCAATCGACCATTAATAGAATTTTATGCTTTTTGCCCATCGATTGTGCGGTCTCATTTAATAATCGAATCGTTTCAAGATCCGTTTGTATACTCACTTCTGTTTTCTCGATACAATCTTCAAGTTCACTGCGGTTAGGCGTACGTATCAGCATATAAGAGAGTGCACCATCATGAATTTGGTCAATATTGACCATACGTGCATCGCCCATTTGATCAAAGCCTAGCGTTTTCAACGCTTCAACAATCAACTTATCTCCAGCGATACATTTAATCACTGGCATCATTTCTAAATTTCTTTGTGCCAATTTTTCTTTCAGCATCAATGCATTGAATTGGATTTTGGCTAAATCTATTTCTACATAAGCCATGCGGTTCACTCTCCTTCTTTTAACGGATTATCTAATATTATATTCACATACTTCTTAACTTTACCTTCCATGCGCATTCTTAATAACGATTTCACAGTAATCGTTGGTCCAAACAGGATTTGATTCAATACTTCTGCATGGGGTTTGTTTGGGTCAATCGCATGGCGTGTAACGTCTCGTACAATGTCGAATAATGTTTGTTCACATACACCTTCATGCTGACTTAAGTGATATATCAATTCACCCATTTGATTTTGAATAACCGCATGTTGGAACTTGGCAATCACCGCTTCAATATCTTCCGCAATCAAACTGTCATTCTCAACTTTGACATTCGGTATTTTCTCTTTCATCGTTTCTAAATCAATGCGTGAACCGCCTAAATCTCTGACCATAAATGCCATCTTATAATCTTTGCCTAGTTTTACAATTGTATTTTGCATATGTGCTTCTAGCGCAATGCCATATTCTTGTATATAAGCAATGAGTGGTGGAATCAACGTATGCGCATAAACTGTGATAAAGTGTTTAATTGATTGGGGTGAGACTTCTCGGTCGACCCATTCTAAATAACTGTCCACTACTTTCATATCATCCACTGGATTTCGATTCACTAAACTTGCGGTTACAACCGCCACACCCTCTCCATCAATCATTGGGCGTTCTCTGACGATGTATGCTAACTGTCTAGCTTGATCTGGTTCAATTGCCGCATGCAAACCAAACGGTTCTCTCGCTACTTTCAATTGAGGAAAGACATTTAACATATCTTGCAGCTCATAACTTAACTTCGGACCATCGACTGTCGTTACAGATGAAACTGTACGAATTGCGCTAGTTGCTTGGACTTGAACTGGCAATTTAATATGATAAGGACTTTCTAATAACGCCATGGTTCTAAACGATAACGTCGCTTTTGATTTTAAAGTGACGGGTGTCGGTATCAAACGTTGTTGCTGTATCCAAGTTTTGAATTGTTCTAAAATCATATGTTCATATTGCCATGGATGGATAATGACAATTTCAAAATCTTCAATTTGATAGCCCAGTGCTTTGGCATAATCTTTTAATTGTGCTTTGTGCTCTTTTAACACTTCATTTAACATAAATTCAGGATCTGAAGAGGCACTTGTCGTAACCGCATCTTCTTTTCTAAGCAGCATGACTTTTAAGGGAATGATTTGTTCAAACTCAGGGGCATAACGCTTCACTTCTTCATTCGTTAAAGGCAATTTGGTTTTAGATAACGGATGCGTCGGATGACCCTCGACCACTAAACTCTCTGAGTATAATAAATCATCCATTTCACCTAATGCGGTCATATGCGACATCCAAGCAAAATAATTCAAACTGACCGGCATTCTAGAAAATTTCATGCTATCGTGAATGAGCTGATGTCGTTTTTCCAGTTGTGCATATGTTAAATCAAAGCCGCGTCGGCTATGAATCAACTCTTGTTTTAAACGTGTCGGGAATGCGACTTCAAACGCTTGCTCTAAAATTTCAATCAGCTGTTCTAAAGAAGCGACTGCTTGCTTTTTGTCACCCACTTGGAATGCTAGTGGGCCTTCCATTTGAAAGCGTTCAAAAGCATATATACCGTTGATTCTAACTGACAATACTTTGCCTTGAAATTGGACTTCTAAACGATGATTTTGTTTAGTCACACGAGTCCCTTCGTTAAAAATATGCTCTTTAATCATGGCGTTGAACACGCGATGCTGCATATTCATATCTGCTTGTTGTAATGTTGTTTGTCTCATATTACACTTCCTCTATTCTTCAGTTCTTTCACCCCATAAAAGAGCGCCGCAATAATTAAAGTACTAAGTCCCATGGTAATAAAAGTTGGTACAATACCGATGAGTTCAGTTAATGCACTCATAATCACTGCACCTAAGGGAATCATGCCGCGATCCATCATGACAATACTTAAAATTCTGCCTCTTCTTTCGGCTTCAATGTGTGTCTGAAAGTATACACGATTCGTTGTTCGTGCACATTGGCTGAATAAACCAATGAAAAAGATACATACAAACAACAGTATTGAATTCGGCATGACTACCATAAGTAATGCGATACCGAACAGGATTGAACTTAAATAATATACATTAATTGAATAAAATATTTTCAACAGTTGCGGCAGGATCAATGTTGCGGTAATCCCGCCGATTGCGCTAAAGGTCATTGCGATGCCGAAGACTGAAGCTTGACCTGGAAAGTTCAAGCTGGTTAATACCGGTAATAAAGTGGTATATGAGAAGCCTGTGGCCATAATCAACAATGACGTAATAAAGATATTGAGTCCTTGTCCATGCGTTTTAAAATAATCTTTGACGACTGACATTGAAAAGCGTGCTTCCCCTTCTTCATCTGAAGTTGAAGCGACTTTAAAATGAAGCGGCAAGCATAAAAGCAAAGCACCTATGTAAACGGATGTTTGTGCTAAGAATGCATATTTCACATTTAATACTGCAATAATGCCGCCTGCGATTGCAGGTCCAATTGAGCGACAAATATTAATGATAAACGAATGGTATGACACTGCTTTGACTGTACTAAGTCTATCAGACAAATCAGGCAAAATCGCCTGTCTGACAGGTGTCTCTACAGCATTAAGTATGCCCCTTAAACATGCATAAATCAAAATAATATATATGGGTAATTCCCTGAATTCGAAACTCAGCAAACATAAGATTGCAGTTAAAGTTGTAGAACCTGTGACAGTAATTCGAATTAATCTCCCTCGATCGAATTTATCAGCTAAAGCCCCTGCCCAGATACTTAAAAATAAAATGGGTATCAGTCTTACGAAATTCACTAATCCTAAATAAAATGCATTATGGTATTGCTCGTATACATACCAATTTAATGCGATTTGTCCAATCCAATTCCCCAAAAACAGTAGGAATGAACTTGGAAAAAAATATTTAGCCATTTGAAGATTCCACCTGTCTTTTTAATTGATAATGATTATCATTACCGATATGATGGATTATACAAATCTTTAGTTGTTTTGTAAAATGATTAAATAAGAGGTGTATTATGGAAAATAAATTACAACAGATAAATGAACAACCTTTAAAGCTTACAGCAGAGGAACAATCAGCTTATGATTACCTATCTGCATCCCATCCAAAATGGGCTGAGCAATTTAAAGCAATTTTACTAACTGCAAGAGACTTGATCACGAAACGTCTGGTCGTTTCAATTTATCGAGAAAACATGGTCAATCAAGGCAGACAAGCACAAATTATTCCTGCTGCAGAATTACCATTTGCGTTAACATCGAAAACAGGAAAAGTGATGAAAATGGATTGGCCGACATCAAAGCGTACACTTTATGCCCCAATTTCAGGCTTTCATGCTTTTGATCGCATTGATATGGATGGCCCGTTTTATTTTACAGAAATAGATCAGCCTAAAACAGCTAGACGTATTATGCATCCTGAAGAAGTATTAGAAGTCATCTTAACAGAAGCCCCTAAATTTCAAGGCCCTGCGAGTAAACAATTCAGTGATGATATGATGAATAGTTCAGCGAATATGGCACTCGCACTCAGCTACCAACACATCACACTAAAAGATGATACGCGTCCCATGTACGATATCATTGCGCAAGCATCTGATAGTTATTTACGTTCAGAGCAAGCTGTCATTGAAGGCCACCCGCTTCATCCCGGAGCTAAATTACGCAAGGGATTAACCTCAGAAGAAAACATCCAATATTCATCTGAGTTCCAACACCCTATTGCGTTAAAATGGATTGCCGTACACAATGATCTCGTCCGCACACAAACACTTGAGCATACATATAATGAAACGCTCTTTAACAACTTCGAAGGATTAGAACAAGCCTTTAACCAAGCAATTCCTTCAGGTGAACAGAATCATTACAGTATTGTCGTGCTGCATCCATGGCAATATGACGATATCTTACAACGAGACTATGAATCAGAACTTGATGCAGGACAAATCGTGACGATTCCGTATGAAATGTCTTATTATGCTGGACTATCGTTTAGAACATTGATGCCGAAGTGGCCAAACACAACACCGCATGTCAAACTTTCAACGAATGTGCACATTACTGGTGAAATTCGTACGCTGTCAGAACAAACGACGTTTAACGGTCCGCTCGTGACACGCATTGTTAACCAAATTCTAGACCATGATCCTTTATTTAAAAGTATCCATGCTTCTGGCATCCCTGAACTTGCCGGTATTCATTTCTATAACAAACAAGATCAAGGAGACTATCAAACAGAACGCAGCGAACAACTTGGTTCACTCTTAAGAGAAAATGTCTATCATTTAACAGCACCTGAGACCATTAATATCATTCCATCAAGTTTAGTAGCGGATAATCCTCATAATGAGATAGCGGTCATCAATTCATTAATTGAACACTATCAAGATGCAAAACAAATCGAAACATTTGAAGCTGCCTCAGAAGCTTGGCTTGCTGAGTATGCACAAGCACTTGTTGATATCGTTATTCCGTTAATGGTCAAATACGGCATCGCATTAGAAGCACATTTACAAAATGCGGTGGCATCATTCAATCAAGATGGCAGTTTAAATCATATGTTTATTCGTGATTATGAAGGTTTACGTATTGATGAACAGCAATTAAATGATAGCGGCTATTCAACCAAACACTTCCATGAAAAATCACGTATCTTAACAAGTAAATCCGCTTCTGTCTTTAACAAAGCGTTTTATTCAACGATACAGAACCATCTTGGTGAATTGATTTTAACGATTGCCCAACATTCACAAGACAGTGTATTAACAGAAAATACACTATGGCACCATGTTAAACAGATTACACAAAAGAAATTCATACAAATGCAAGCAGATCATGCGATTGATCATGAGCGTTTAACTGATATCAAACGCACATTCTTTGCGAATACCATTGATTATAAGTGTGTGACTACCATGCGTTTAGAAGATGAAGCACATGAATATACGTATGTTAAAGTTGAAAATCCTTTAGCTGCTGAATAAATAGAGACATATTAAAAAGAGGACGGTATTTTGAAGTAAAAAACTTCAAATCCGTCCTCTTTCCTATTTATGATAGTTAATCAAGATATATCAATGAATTATTGCAGACCTTTATCTTGGTTCTTTTGTTGCTCTTGATTATTTTTTTGTTTTTGTTCAAACTCTTTACGTGTCATGACATCTTCAACACGCATGTTAACTTCTACAACTTGAAGACCAGTCATATATTTCACTTGTTCTTTAATTAAATCTGTCACTTTGTTAAAGATTTTTGGTGCTGATTCACCATATTCTAAAATAACTTTTAAATCTACTGCAGTTTGTTTTTCGCCAACTTCTACTGAAACACCTTGTGTTACATTTTCATTGCTAGAGAATTGATTACTGATGCTATCAACAAAGTTCCCTTTTAAAGATAAAATACCGTTAACTTCACGTGCAGCAATACCAGAGATTTTTTCAATCACTTCATCTGAAAATGTTAATTTATTTTGGAATTTAGGTTGTTGATTTTGTTGGTTTTCTTGTTGTTGCTGCTCCACTTTATTAACTCCTGTTTCTTGATCATATGCTTGTTTTGCTTTTGTATTATCTACTGCCATAGCACATTCTCCTTTACATTAAAATATTACTTATGTCTATACCCTTAAACTAATCATTAAATTATAAATTAACTCCACCGATTTAAAAAGTTAAGAAATTGTTGCTTACGGTCTTTAATATACCCAATTCCTATTCCAATCAAACACAACACGATAATCAGGATGGTTTTCCAAAAGCCGAGTGTCAGGAATAAAATTGCGATGATTAAAAACACTAAAAAGCCGATAATTCTACCCATATAACTTTTAATAAAATTCACCACGTGTTGTGTTGAATCATTTGGTTGTTGATTATTTTCGTTTGGCATCTGGTTTCCCTCCTTTATAGTACTCTTGGACTTGATGGACTTTTCTGATCTTTCACATTAACCTCTAACTTTCTGACAGGGATTTCTGTGAAATATTCAACGTTTTTCTTAATATCTGATCTGACATTTTCTGTTAAAGTTCGTGCATGTGTGTCATCTGGTAAAAAGAAATCCGCCTTTACATCTATGTACGATTTTTTCTTTTTACTGTAGCACTTCGTCACAACATTCGGCTGCATTAACTGTTCATATTGCGCCATCGTATCATAAACAACTTTCTCAATTGATTTTCTTGAAATGTAAATATGACCATCTTTATAAAATTTATAAAGCCCTGGTTTGCGATGTGTCGGCGCAAACAAACTGAATACCAAAATAAAACCTAACAAGATTAATAGTCCAGCCAAAGTAAAGAGTACTGGTAAGAACCATGCAAATGTCAGCAATTGTTGTTGGTAAGTTTCTACCTGTGGAATTTGCGGCACTTTAGCGAGCATAAACACTAACATTCCGACAACGACCACAATGATCAACCCTAAGATGAAATTCTTCAATCTTCTCACGGTGCTGCACCTCCTCATATCCATGTAATAACAATATTGTTAGTCTTTTTATACCCTGACTCTCTTATTAAAAAACACAGTAAATTACATTGCAAAAAACAAAAGCATAGATTTACTATATATTACTTCTATAGCAATCCATGCTTTCGTTAAATTCAACGCTTATTCATTTGTTTCTCTGTTACTTTTCTTTGAGAGCACTTCTTTGTATTTATATCTCGGTTGTTGATAGCGCGGCTTCTCTTCACTTAACGCTCTAAACAAGGACCACATCATTAATATAATGACAACCGAGAATGGCAGTGCTGCGATAATCAATAAGTTTTGAATCGCTTGTGTTCCACCAGTATAGATCATAATTAATGCAAAGAGTGCTAAAATCACACCCCATGACACTTTAATGGCTGAAGCTGGGTTAATACTGCCTTTCGCACTCAACATTCCTAAGACGTAGGTTGCTGAGTCTGCGGATGTGACGAAGAAAATCATAATGACAGCTAATGACACTAAACTTAATAAGAAGCCCAGCGGATAATGCTGCAAGGTCGCAAACGTTGCTGTTTCTGTTGCTTCTTTCGCAATATCCGCAATGCCATTCTTCTGTAAATAAATGGCTGCTGAACCAAATACAGCAAAGAAGAAGAAACATACTAATGCAGGTACAAATAACACACCTAGAATAAACTCTTTAATGGTACGCCCACGTGAAACTCTGGCAATAAAGATACCTACGAATGGCGCCCATGAAATCCACCATGCCCAATAGAATACTGTCCAGTTTTGCATCCATTGGAATTTCTCTCCGCCATTTTGCGGAATACGTAAACTCATCCCAAAGAAGTTGAAAATATAATTACCTAAAGAATTTGTAAAATTATTTAATGTAAATAGTGTTGGTCCTACTGCGAATAATACGATTAACACGATGAACGCTAAAATCATATTAATATTACTTAACGTCTTAATCCCTTTATCGATACCTGACCATGCACTCCATGTAAATAAAATCGTTGCCACAATTACAATGATCACTTGCGTGCCGAAGTTAGAGGGTACTTTAAACAAATAATTCAAGCCTTCGTTAATTTGCAACGCACCAAAACCAAGTGTTGCTGCGACACCTGTGACTGTCGCAATAATCGCAAGGATATCAATCATGCCGCCTAATGGCCCTTTCATACGTTTTTCGCCAAGTAACGGCACCAAGGTTGCACTGACTAAACCAGGATAACCTCGATGGAAACTGAAATACGCAAATACTAATGCCACAATACCGTACACTGCCCATGCATGAACGCCCCAATGAAAGAACGCAAATTGCATCGCATCATCAATCGCTGCTTGTGTTCCAGCTTTATGTATCGGTGTCTGTGTATATGCATGACTAATCGGTTCTGCTGTTGTCCAAAAGACTAACCCGATACCCATACCTGCACTAAATAACATCGCAAACCATGATTGCAGTGAAAACTCTGGATCTTCCCCTTCTTCTCCTAATGTAATACTTGAATAGCGTGAGAAGAGTAAATAAATACATACAATCAATATCACTAACAATAGAATGAGATAATACCAAGTAAAGTATTTAGCGATAAAGGTTGTAATCTGTTGTGTCCCTGTCTCAAGTTGTTTTGGAAATATCGCCCCATAGATTACAAATAATGTACAAATGGCTAGCGCAAACCAAAACACTTTGGTCATCTTTTTCTCTTTCATAACCCTTAAACCCTTTCTAATTAGTTGATAACATGTCAATACCCGCTACGACGCTTTTCAATCCCGTTTATACAATTGTTTCTTCACTAAAGATTAATCATTATATAATTTATTGTGTGTTCAAAATTAAAAGCACTGAGAACAATTCCCCAGTGCTTTCTACTATATTATTCATTTTCTATATTGATCACTAACTTACCAATCATAGATTGATTTTCTAATTGTTGGTGTGCTTCATAAAGAGTTTGTGGCGTTAAGCCTTGTACTTCTTTGGTTTTCGTATGTTGATACATGCCCGCTTCTACCTTCTTCGTCAAATCTGTTAAATGACGATGGAACGTGATTACATTCAAGTGATAGTCTGCACGGCCAAACATATAATCATGTGTAAAAGTCACACTCTTACCTTTCAATAAGTTTAAATCTTGTTTTTCATCAAAAGCAACAATCGTCGCAATATGACCACGTGCTTTCACTAAATCAATCATCAATTCATAATAGCCATCCGTATCATACGTACAGAAAATATAATCAAACGGTCTGACATCGTGTTCGTCTAACTGCGCTTTAATATCTTCTTTATGATTGATGACTAAATCTGAGCCCATTTGTTCAGACCATGCTTTTGTTTCTTCACGTCCAGCTGTTGTCACAACATGCAGCCCATATGTTTTCGCAATCTGTGTCGCGATACTGCCGACACCGCCTGCACCATTGATAATCAAGATAGATTTACCTTTATTATTTTCAGGATTCGATGAAACATTAAATGTATCAAATAACACTTCATACGCGGTTAATGATGTTAAAGGCAAGCTCGCTGCTTCTGTAAATGATAAGTTGCTTGGTTTTCTGGCTACATAACGTTCATCCATCACTTGATATTGTTCGTTAGAACCATCATAGAAGCTCGCACCTGAATAATACACTTCATCTCCAACATTAAACAATACACAATCTGGACCTGTCGCTTCTACCACACCTGCCGCATCAAACCCTAAAATACGTGGTGCTTTATCTACAGATTGCTGACGAATCTTCGTATCAACCGGATTTACACTGATTGCTTTGACTTTAACTAAGAGTTCATTCCCTTTTGGTTCAGGCTTTGTTTTGTCAAATTCATAAAATAAATTACCTTCTGATAATTCAAACCCTCTATCTGCACCGATTGCTTTCATTCATATCGTTCCTTTCTCTATATGATTGTTGACCTATCATAGAATGACTGATGCGCATAAGCAATATTTCCGCTTATAGAAAAACACTAGCGTTCAACTTTTGTTAAGCTGCGCTAGTGTTAAACCATGTATTATTTATCCATGTTAAAGACAATTTTACCTTTCATCACATGGTCTTCTAATAATTGATGGGCCTCAAAGAGTGTTTCTGGTGTCAGTTCATCAAAGACTTTTGTCACTGTTGGCTGATAGACACCTTCATCTACTTTTTTAGAAACATCTGTTAAATAACGGTGATATTGAATCACATCAGTATCATTCAATGAACGTGCGAACATATTTTCATGCGCAAACGTTAAACTTTTACCTTTCAACAAGTTCAAATCTTGCTTTTCATTAAAGGCAACAATTGTCGCAAGTGTGCCTCTTGCTTTTACGAGTTCAATCATTTTTTCGTAATATAAATCCGTATCAAATGTACAGAAAATATAGTCTATCGTTTTAATATGATTCGCTTCAAGTTGCGCTTTCATATCTTCCTTATAGTTGATGACCAGATCAGCACCCATAGATTCTGACCAAGCTTTCGTTTCCTCACGACCTGCAGTTGTTACGACTTTCAGACCATAGGCCTTCGCAATTTGGGTCGCGATACTGCCGACACCGCCAGCACCGTTGATAATTAATAATGTTTTACCTCTATTATTATCAGGATTCGTAGAAATATTGAAGATATCAAATAACACTTCATACGCAGTGATAGAAGTTAATGGGAGACTTGCTGCTTCTGTATACGATACATTTTTCGGTTTCGTCGCTACATAACGTTCATCCATTGTTTGATATTCCGCGTTAGAACCATCAAATTTCAATGAGCCAGAATAAAACACTTCATCTCCTACTTGATACAATTCACAATTGTCACCTGTTGCTTCTACAACACCCACTGCATCATAACCTAAAATTCTAGGCGGTTGTTCGATAGCTCTTTGACGTTGTTTTGTATCAATCGGATTTGCGCTGATGGCTTTTACTTTTATTAATAATTCTCTATCTTTCGGCATTGGTTTTTCTTTATCGAATTCATAAAATAAATTGCCTTCTGATAATTGAAAGGCACGATCTGCACCAATTGCTTTCATCATCTATACACCTCATTTATCTAATACATTAGAAATTTTTATCACTTGTTTACCAAAATTCTCACCTGTGAAAAGATTATTGAAGGCTTTAGGGACTTGGTCAAAACCTTCTGCTACAGATGTTTTCGTTTTAATCTTACCTACTTTGACCCATTGTGCTAATTCTTGACCTGCACGATCAAAGTCATCTTTGAATTGTTGGACTAAGAAACCTTGCATCAACGCTTGATGTTTAATCAACATGGGTTGGACTGCAGGTTCATAAGCTACTTCTTTATTATTATATTTTGAAATAGAACCACAAACAGGAATACGCGCAAAGGTATTTAAATGTTTAAACACTTCATTTGCGACTGTGCCTCCAACATTTTCAAAATAAACATCGACACCGTCAGGTACAGCTTGCTTAAGCGCTTCTGGATAATCATCTTTCTTATAATCCACCGCTTCATCAAAGCCCAATTCATCTACCAAATAGTTTGTTTTCTGTTCTCCGCCTGCAATCCCGACAACACGAGCACCTTTGAGCTTCGCAATTTGTCCGACTACAGAGCCAACTGCACCAGATGCGGCAGAAACGACAACCGTTTCCCCTGCTTTTGGTCGACCGATATCTAATAAACCATGATATGCAGTTTGACCAGTCATACCTAATACTCCTAAGAATAAATACGCAGGTACGTCTAAATCTGGTAATCGATTTAAATCATCCGCTTGAACGGTACAATATTTTTGCCATGGCAACATGCCCATGACTTTATCTCCCGCTTCAAAATCTGAATGTTGCGATTCAATGACTTGCCCTACTGCTAATCCTGTTATCGGCTGGTCTAATTCAAAGCCGCCAATATATGAATTAGTATTCGGTTTCATACGATTTCGCATATAAGGATCTGCAGAAATATACGCAATTTCTACAGTTACTTCACCTTCTGTCGGTGATGTAATCTCAATGTTTTCAAAGCGAAAGTCTTCTGCTTTCGGCATGCCTTCAGGATATTGCGCTAACACAATTTGTTCATTTTGTGCCATTTCATTCGCTCCAATCTATTTACATGATAGTACTTATATTGCCGAATTGCGTATTTTCTAACCTTACTCGTCCTTCCATAAGAACTTGAAGATTGCTTCGGCAACTTTATCACTTTCATGCAGTTGGCTATGTTGGCCTTGTTTACCTTTAATCAAGACTTCGCGATAACTTTTCGCATGGCCTTGCATAATATATTTTAGTGACTTCGAAGATGCATTGGTAACACGGCCATCACTCTCTGTGCCATCTTGTATATCACCAAAGATATTTAATACATCAACGTTTTTATATGCAGGCTCTTTTTTCAATTTCAATAATTCTACATAACCATCTGTCATTTGATCCGGTTTACCATTTTGATCTAATGTAACTTTACCTGGTTCATCGCCCATACCGATAATACCGTTAAACGTACCCGCAAGATTGACTTGTTTATGTAAGTTCGGCAAATCAGGATTATTACTGTAATCTAACATATACTTCACAAATGACATATTGCTCATGGAATGTGTCACGATATTAAATTGATTAAACTGATAGTCTTGTTGTAAGGCTTCTAAGACATTTTTAATCCATAATGCATTTAACTTCATGTCCCCATTTTCATTATCTTGTAAATGAACTAACACAATCGGGTGTTTGTCTTTCTCATCCAACTTCCCTTTTAAAGTTACATGACCATTTCCGCCGACTGTCGCAATAACAGGTTTTTTCGTGTACCCTTCTTTTTGCGCCTGAGTTTCAAAGAAATGTAATGACTTCACACTTCCGCCATAGCCGTGCATAAAGAGCGTAGGTGTTGCAATTTTAGTTTCTTTATCTAATGGATTCTCCGGGTGAAATTCAGTCCATATATATTTAACAATGCCGAGCACACCTAGAATAATCGCAATGATAGCGATGATTCTAACCGTTTTTGCATCAGGTTGATTTTGTTTCTCCATCTCTATCCCCTCGTTCTTTCCTGCTGATTGTATATTTTCACTTAAGTATAGAGGTTTCTGTAAAGGACTGCAATGAAAATTAAGTTTCTGACTCACCATATACCAAGTAAAAAGCCGTAACTGAATGGAGGCAGTTACGGCTTCGTTTATATTTGTGAGAAGTTTTTATGGAATTTTCTATTATATTTAATGGATGAATTGAATGGATGTTAATTGTTCAGATATTTTTCAATGTAAAATGCAGATTCTTCGATAGATTTATATTCCGTGTTAATGACAATCGCATTAAACTTATCAAAGACTTCTTCTGCATAACTTAATTCTTTTTTAATACGTTGTAAGCTGTTATAGTTGGCTGAACCTTTCATACCCAGCACACGGATGCGTTCTGTACGGATATTCATAATATAATCGGGACTTGCGGTTAAGCCAAATACTAACATCTTTTTGTTGAAAACTTCTTCTGGAATCGGTGCTTCAGGTACTAATGGAATATTGGCGATTTTATAGCCTTTGTTCGCAAGATACATACTAAGAGGTGTTTTAGAAGTTCGGGACACACCTAAAATCACCGCATCTGCTTCTTCAATCCCTGTAAAGACTTTGCCGTCATCATATTTAACAGAGAATTCCATTGCCTCAATACGTTCAAAATAGTGCTGATCCATTTTGCGTAAGGCACCACTTTCGCGCAACGCTTTTTTATGCGTTTTGTTTTCAATTAAATTGAGTAAATCCGTCATATAATCAACATATTGCAAACCTTGTTCTTCAGCATAAGCTTGGCCAATTTGATTAAATTTAGGGTTAACGAGCGTTGTGATGACAATCGCATCACGCTGCTTCGCTAATTTTAAAATCGTTAGGAATTCTTCTTCATTTTTAATGAATGGGAATTTCTTAATTTCTACGTCATCTTCCATATCAGGAAATTGGGTTAATGTCGCATGAATCATGCGTTGCGCTGTTTCACCGATAGAATCTGACACAATATATAATGCTAAGTGTTCGTTATTGTTTTGCACCGATTGCTCTCTCACTTTCTGCTTGGCTTTGAGCAGCAGCCAACATCGCACCAGGAACTCTGAATGGTGAGCATGATACATAATCAATGGCTAAGTCATTGAAGTAATGAATTGATTTCGGATCACCGCCAAGTTCACCGCACACACCAATTTTAATATTTGGATTGGCTGCTTTGGCTTGTTCTACTGCTGTTTTAATCAACTGGCCGACACCGTCAACATCCAATGTTTGGAATGGGTCGACTTCTAGTAAGCCTCTGTTAATATATTCACCGATAAATTTACCTGCATCATCACGAGAGAATCCAAATGTTAATTGTGTTAAGTCATTTGTACCAAAACTAAAGAACTCTGATTCTTTCGCAAGTTGACCTGCAATCAGACAAGCTCTTGGTGTTTCAATCATTGTACCGATTAAGTAATCAATTGACGTATTGGCTTGTGCTAACATACCTTCAGCTGTGGCTTGGATTGTGTCTTTTAATGTTTTGAATTCCTCTACTGTAGATACAAGCGGTACCATAATTTCCGGTTGGCTTTCGATACCCTCATCTTTTAATTTTAGCACACTGCCGATAATCGCTTCGGTCTGCATTTCCGCAAGTTCTGGATATGTGACTGCTAAACGACAACCGCGGTGACCAAGCATTGGGTTCGTTTCATGCAAGTCTACAATACGTTTACGTAATACTTCTTTATCCACGTTTAGTTGTTCAGACACCATTTGAATTTCTTCATTCGTTTTCGGTAAGAATTCATGTAATGGCGGATCAAGTAAACGTACAATCGTTGGTCGGCCTGCAGATAATCTGAAGATTTGTTCGAAATCTTCAATTTGGTATTTACGGATTTCATTTAATGCTTCGATACGTTCTTCTTGAGATGAAGCTAAGATGAAACGACGCATTTGAACGAGACGCTCTGCACCAAAGAACATATGCTCAGTTCTGACTAAACCGATACCTGCCGCATCAAATTGATATCCTGATGCAATATCTTGTGGTGTTTCAGCATTCATACGTACATTCATACGTGCAGTTTCTTGTGTCCACTGCATGAAGCGGTCAAAGTCTTCACTATGGTCAGCATCTGTTTTCTCAATGTCTCCTAGATAGATATTACCTGTAGAACCATCTACTGAGATGATGTCGCCTTCATGTAAAGTTTGTCCGTGATAAGTGACTACTTTATTTTGTGTATCAATATTTAAGTTTGAGCAGCCTGTAACACAACATTTACCCATACCACGTGCAACGACTGCCGCATGTGATGTCATACCGCCATGTGTAGTTACAATCGCTTCACTTGCTACCATACCTTCAATATCTTCAGGTGATGTTTCTGGTCGCATTAAGATAACTTTTTCACCTTGTTCTGCTTGTACTTTCGCATCTTCTGCAGAGAAGACTACTTTACCTGTTGATGCACCTGGGCTTGCTGGAAGTCCGGCATCAGAAATTGCTTCTGCTGCTTCAATTGCTTCTGGTTTGAATGTCGGATGCAATAATGTATCAATTGATTTCACATCTACCTTTGTTAGCGCCTCTGCTTTAGTGATAACCCCTTCATCAACTAAATCAACCGCAATTTTCATTGCTGCTTTGGCTGTACGTTTACCATTTCTTGTTTGTAAGATATAGAGTTTGCCGTTTTCAATAGTGAATTCGATATCTTGCATATCTTTGTAATGGGCTTCTAATTTCTCAGTCACATCTACAAATTCTTGATAAACTTCAGGCATTTGTTGTGCAAGTGTATCAATTTCTTTTGGTGTACGAATACCTGCTACAACGTCTTCACCTTGCGCATTTAATAAGTACTCACCAAATACATGATTGTCACCTGTGACTGGGTTTCTTGTGAAAGCAACGCCCGTACCACTTTGGTCACCACTATTACCGAAGACCATTTCTTGAATGTTGACACCTGTACCGATATCGTGCGGGATATCATTTAAATCACGATAGACACGTGCACGGTCGTTATCCCAAGATTTGAAGACCGCTTCAACCGCTTCAGTTAATTGTTTAAATGGATCTTGCGGGAATGGTTTGTATACTTCTTCTTCGTAAATTTCTTTAAAACGTGCGCTGATGACTTTTAAACCTTCTGCTGGAATTTCAGCATCTGTTTCATAGCCATGTTCATCTTTGTATTGGTCAAAGAAGCGGTCAAACGCGGTCATGTTGATACCATATACAACTTGACCGAACATTTGAAGTAAACGACGATAACAATCATACGCAAAACGTGCATCATTTGTTTTATTGGCTAACTTCTCAACGTTCTCATCATTTAAACCTAAGTTTAAAATCGTATCCATCATACCAGGCATTGAAATTTTCGCACCACTTCGGACAGATACCAATAACAAGTTGTCGTCAGATGAAAAAGATTTCCCAGTACGTTCTGAGAAAGCTTTGAGTTGTGTATGTAATTCCTCTTGTAACTCGTCAGATAATGTTGCACCTTGTTTCAAGTATTCAATACATGCTTCGGTTGTAATCGTAAAGCCGTCAGGTACCGGTAAACCTAAGCGCATCATCTCAGCTAGGTTCGCACCTTTACCGCCAAGTAAATCCTTCATGGATTGACTACCTTCTTCAAATGCGTAAATGTATTTTGTCATTTGTAGATCACCTCATCTATTTTTATCAATGTGTCATACTAATTAATTTATAGTATGTCACACTGTAAACGCTTTGACAATTAAAAACATACAATTGTTTCAATTAATTTGTTTAGAATTTCACTAATTCGTTACATTTTAGTTAAAAGCAATGTCATTTACCCTTTTAATTAAATGAATTAAGCTAAAGAAAACATTTAAATGAAACAAACATAACTTCTACACAAATCGGCGAATTAATTGAACAATTGGGGTATAGTGTCATACAAGTTGCTTAGTCTTCATACAAAAATCCAACTACAATGAGTAAATTAACTATTTAAATTCACGTGTGATATACTAGCACTTAATTCAATATTTGATGAAAGGTGATTAACCATGCTGAAAAATCAATTTCCAATCGGTAAGTTTCAAAAACCAGAAAGTTACAGTGAAGAAGATTTAAACACGTGGATAGACGCAATTGAAGGTCTGCCGGACATACTCACAACACTGACAACGAACGCATCAGACGAAGAACGTCATGCGACCTATCGCGAAGGCAGCTTTGATGTTCAAACTTTAATTCATCATATTGCAGATAGCCATATGCACGGTTTTATTCGTACGAAACAAATTTTGACCGAAGACCACCCATATGTCACATCGTTCCTACAAGATGCTTGGGCTGATGCGCCAGATAATCAAGCCCCGCTTGAATATTCACTAGAATTGATTGATGGAATGCATAAACGTTGGGCCATCCTTTTACGTGAATTACCTACAGAAGCATTTGACCGCACTTTCTTCCACCCTGAAGAAGGAGAAGGCAGACTTGCAGATCTTGTAGCGAAGATGGCTTGGCATGGTAACCATCATCTAGAACATATTAAATTAGCATTGAAAGAAATTGAAGAAAGTTAATAGAGATTACTAACGTCGATGTCTAGCATCGGCGTTTTTTTGACAAAAAATTTAAAGTTGTAAAAGGTATTATCGTTTAAAACACATAATACATTGACATCTATCTATTCATTTACCTATACTTTAAGTGACCAGATAAATATTAAAAACTTACAACGAAGAAGGAGCAACTTATGACTCAATTATTTTCAAAAGATAGCGTTTTTGTTTCAAATGCGGATAGTAAAGAAGCGGTATTAACAGAAGTATCAGAAGCATTAGTAAAAGCAGGTTATGTGAAAGACAATTTCTTAGATCATGTTTTAGAACGTGAAAAAAATTACCCAACAGCTTTAAGCTTGGCTAACATCAGTGAAACATATCCTAATGTGGCAGTTCCACATACTGAACCTGAATTTGTAAATGTAACTAAAATTGTACCTGTAAAATTAACGAACCCTATCGTATTCCAAAATATGAGTTCACCTCATAAAGATTTACCAGTGGAATTCTTATTTGTGATTTTAAACAGTACGAAAGCGAGTCAAGTTCACTTATTATCTGACCTTATCGTATTCTTTGAACGTCAAGATAAAGCTGAATTAGAAGCATTCTTTAAATCTACTAATACAACTGAGATTTATGAATACCTTCAATCAAACTTTAAAAAATAATTTCGCTTACTAAGGTGTAAGTACTTTAATCCTCAAATCAATTTGGTTTGAGGATTTTTTACATTTAAAGTACCAAAATTTAATAAAATTGGGTATTATTATTTAAATGCTTATACAAATTAATATTAAGGAGAACGCCATGAAGAAAAACATACGACGATTATTGATTCCCATTCTTACTTTATTATTAGTTTTGATTTCCGCTTTATATGTACAAATCTCACAACACGGGTTGATTCAAACCAGTGCTGATACCCAAGTTAAAACACATTTTATAACTATTTGGCTAATCTATCTCATCCCTCTTGTTGTATTATTATTTTTACCTATTCATTATAAGTTTCAACCACTGATTCAAAAGCCATTAAAGTCAGAGCGTATTTTACTTATATTAAGTGTTTTATATATCGCTTGTGTGTTTCTTACACCTAAGCCCTACTTTGATTTCTTTTATATTTATAAATTTGTATTATTGTTGTTGATTCCTTTATGGATTATTAAGCGCGAAAAACTATCTGTGCTATCAAAAGCGAAACCCATCATTAATTGGTCTCATGCGCCTATTGTTTATGTAATTTGGTTAGTTTTATACTTTAGTCCTTTGAACAACTTATCTAATATCTCTTATGATGAACCTTATCTTTTCGTACTGATATTTGCGATTATTTCCATATTAATGAATGCGGTATTAGAAGAAGTATTTTATCGCGTGTGGCTACAAACACGCTTAGAACATTTAGGAATCCTGTCATCTATTTGTATCAGTACGCTGCTTTGGTCATTGTGGCATGCAGGTATACAAGGACAAGGTAATCTATTGGAATTGTCCGCACACGCTTTAGTCACACATGCGCTTGCGGGTATATTCCTCGGCTTTTTCTGGGCTAAGTATCGCAATATTTATTTACTCATATTGATTCATATCTGTATGAACTTCCCGTTATACTTAATTACGTATTGGTCAAAATTCTTACCATTTCTTTAAATCGTTTCTAATACATCAATAACCCGCGAATCTTCTATGACTCGCGGGTTGTTCGTTTCATACTGATTGATCATTTATTTTTTGTCGCATCTCTCTTAAATCTTTGTGGTAGTTCAAAGAATGGTTGGATATCTTGTACATATTCTAGAATACCGATATACGTATCATTTTCATCAAATAAAGCTTTGTATGTGACGTGAATAAATTGGTTACCTTTTTTAAACCACATGGACTCAGACTCTTTTTGTTTCGTTTTCAAATCACGAATAATCTGCATCACTTTGCTTAAGCTTTTTGGTGGATGACAATTGGCCACATTTCTCCCAATAGAGATAGGAGTACGAATAAACATCATCTCTGATGCTTCAATTAAATCATTGAAATACTTAAAAGTGCCATTTTTATCGACAAAAGTAATTTCAACGGGCAAGTTATTTAAAATAAGATCCGCTTCTTTCGTCGTTAAGAAACCTCCGCCAAAGCGCAAATTCTGTTGCCCTTGTTTTGCGTCATATTGTGCATCAATCGGTGTGATTTCTATTTCAGAATCATGATATGTCTCAGTAACTTCTATCGCATAACCAAAAGCACTGCTTTCTTGCGCAATTTGTTGCCACTCAACTGGACTAATATCTTCTTGTATTAGTGGGATGAAAAGTATCTCTTCTTGGCGTAACATGTCCGTTAAACTGATTTCTAATTCAGTATAAGCATTTTGAATATGTCGCCATTCTACTTCATCTATTTTAGCAACACGCTTTTGTAGTTTATTCAACGCAAAGCGAATCACATCATCATCTGCCCACATTTTTCTCGGTAAGATATACTCTCCTCTTCGTTCTATGACAGGAAAAATAAGCTTTTCTTTACGATTAAAGTGCGGAATCAAACCAGAAAGTGCTTGAACTTTCTCTTTAAATATTTCAACTGCTTCACTATCATCCTCTTTTACCTTATCAAACAATTCAGCAGTATCTTTCAATAAATACTTAAATAGATTAATCTCATGTTTAAAGATATTGAGCGGATGGGTCGTATCAGTTGAAAGTGTCATTTCTGTCAGTGATTGATGTGTCACCTTTTCATATGATGATACAAAGTGCTCTATTTCATACATAAATGTGAATTTTTCTATATAATAAAGCTGTCTCAGTGCTTCTGTCACCTTTTTCATTGGGACACTCTCAGACAATTCTTTTAACATGTCAGTAATATCTTCTTGATGTATATGTTGATCAATGAGTCCTTTAACTTCTTCTTTAACCTCATTGGAAACCGAACTAATATTAAACATCACAAACACCTGCAATTCTTATATTTCATTTCTTTAAGTATAACTGCTTTCTATGAGTGAGGATATTAGTGTATTCACTGATTTACTGTATGTGTGTTAGTACATGTGATTTAGTATCATATTCGTAAATAGAAGGCATCTTCATTTGTAGGAAATCTTTATAACCAAACTGACCTTGTGTTAAGTGATTAAATAACAGTGACATTGCTGTGCCGTGACCACATATTAATAACGTTTGTACTTCATTATTTTCTATAATGCGGTGATAGGCTTGAACGATACGATCTTGAACTTCATTTAATGACTCACCATTCTCTAGCTTATAGTCAAAATCTTGCCATTGTCTTTCAGCAAAACCATAAAAATCTTCAACCCAACGTCCAATACTTCTTTCACGCAGATCTATCTCTTCGTTAACTGCCAACTTCAAACTTTGTGCCGTTGGTAATACCGTTTCCATGACACGACGATATGGACTCGCATATATCTTATCAATATTTTTATCATCAAAAAAAGATGCCAATGCCTCTGCCTTCTTCAATCCTTCTGAAGTTAAAGGTGCAATGACATCTTCTTTCACACTATTATCTCTTACTGAATGCCTGACAAAGTATATTTTCATTCTTTTTACTTTTCACTTTTCCTTTCAAGGTGTTCTAGCTTTTTTTGATATTGTAGATATAACATGGTGAATCTGCTGCTGCTTTTGAGATCCCAAGGTTTTGGACGACCGCAAAAATGTAAGAACACCGTATGATACGCTACCCAATGTCTGTTATAGACACCAACACTTTTTGTATAATACATTGCTGCTTTTCTTGTGTCATAATTCCAAACTTCTTCTGGTATTTCCTTAATCTTGTCACCATACAAACTGTTCATGACATCTTGATCCGGTAATAATAAATATTGATTATTTTTATGGATATAATCGAAAATATCATCCATACTGATGTGTTGTCTTGCTTTCTCTACATCAATCAACATGACGCCTGAATTAAAATATACTTGCCCTTGCTTTGTTCCTAAACGCAGATTATTCATACTCTGTGTGACTTTTGTTAATCTTTCATGAGTCGCAGCCGCAAAGATATTTTCCTCTAAATCCAGATGCCATAAATCATCAATGGGATTAATGACTAAAATATCTGGATCTAAGTATAGTATTTTTGTCACTGTTTTAGGTAATAACTCACCACATGCTAATCTAAAATACATTTCTTGAGGATAACGTTCCACTGTTTTTGCATTCCCAAAATAGTTAGGCGGTACATTAATCGTTTCTAATTCCATATCAAACGATGACAATAATACTTCTAATTGTTCTAATTTATTTTGTGGAATCTTTTCGTGTACCAACCAAACCTTAATTGATAAATGCGGATTCGTATCATGTAATGATAATAGCATAACCTTCAAAGGTTTTAGATAGTTTTCATTTAACGTTACTAAAATATCTACTTTTTCACGCAATGCCAGCGCCTCCTTCAATTAATCCAATGATATCATAAAGCATCTATTTAGCTACAAATATAAAGAAAAACACTTCCCGCAATTGGGAAGTGTTTGTATAATAATAATCGTTTGTCCAACAATTAACGTTTTGAGAATTGTGGTGAACGACGTGCTTTTTTAAGACCTGGTTTTTTACGTTCTTTCATACGTGGGTCACGAGTAAGTAATCCAGCGCGTTTTAAAGAACTTCTGTATTCAGGATCTGCTTCTAATAATGCACGAGCGATACCGTGACGGATAGCTTGTGCTTGTCCTGTGAAACCGCCACCGTGAACGTTAACTAAAACGTCATAGTTACCTTGAGTTTCTGTAACGTCGAATGGTTGGTTTAAGTCTAAAATTAATGATTCGAATGGTAAATATTCACGTACGTCAACACCGTTTACAGTGATGTTACCTTCGCCTGGTACTAAACGTACACGTGCTACTGAGTGTTTACGACGGCCTGTGCCTCTATATTCAACTTGTGCCAATGTAATTTCCTCCTTCTAATTAACCACGTAACTCGTAGTTTTCTGGTTGTTGTGCAGCGTGTGGATGTTCAGCGCCACCATATACAAATAATTTTTTACCTTGTTTTTCACCTAAACGGCTGCTTGGTAACATACCTTTAATTGAAATTTCAAGTAAACGTGCTGGGTTTTTCTCTTTTAATTCACCAGCTGTGATTGATTTAATACCACCTGGGTAGTTTGAATGACGGTAGTAAACTTTGTCAGATTCTTTTTTACCTGTCATTTTGATTTGACCAGCGTTGATGATGATTACATAGTCACCGCTGTCAACGTGTGGTGTGTAAGTTGGTTTATGTTTTCCGCGTAAAATAGTTGCTACTTCTGATGATAAACGACCTAGTGTTTGGCCAGCCGCATCAATAACATACCATTTGCGCTCAATGTTTGATTCATTAGCCATAAATGTTTGACGCATAATAATTGTCCTCCTAATAATAACTGCGTGTTCAGTTGCTTTTTAAAAAATCAATGTTACGATTCAAAGCTCAGATAATTTCATATTGTTGATTTCGTTTCGACTTTGCTTCTATATCTAGTAACACAATAAGTTTCCGGGGCTTATCGTGGGGTGATATAAAACAATACCGTTTATAATCGTATAATTTATTGATGTATTTGTCAATACGAATCAGTCATTTTGCAATGATTTTTTGCGATGAATTTTTATATCCGAACCAAAGTCTTGTATCAATGATTCTGGTGATAAATAAATCTTTTCTAAATACAATCCTTCTGCCGGTGCAGTGAATGGTACTTGATTACGATCTTTCGCTTCTAATAAGCTTGAAACTTCGTCTGGCGATCGCTTGCCTTTGCCGACTTCGATTAAAAACGCGACTAACACACGTACCATATTATATAGAAAACCAGAGCCAGTCACAACATAGTCAAAGCCATTTTTTGTTTTAATTATTTCACTTTGATAAAGTGTACGCTCTTTGCTTTCTACTTCAGTTTTTTGTGAACAGAATCCTGTAAAATCATGCGTACCGATAAAGTGTTGTGCTGCTTGGTTCATCTTATCTAAATCCAAGTCAAAATCATTATATGTCTTTAATCCGCTCATAAAGACATCACGATGTGCACCTTGATACACTTTATAACGATATCGCTTCCCTACGCAGTCATAACGACAATGAAAGTTGTCATCGACAATAGATACTTCTTTGACATAAATGTCTTCTGGCAGTGCGCTATTCATCGCATATTGCCATTGCTTAGGTGCGATATCTAATTCTGTATCAAAATGAAAGTATTGCTCAATCGCATGTACGCCTCTATCCGTTCTGCTTGAAGGATGAATACGTACATGACGTTTATGCATACGCTTTAAAATTTTCTCAAATTGTTGTTGCACGGTTCTGCCGTGCTGTTGTATCTGAAAGCCTAAAAAATTGCTTCCTTGATAGGCTATATTGACTAAAATACGCACACGTCTACACTCCTATATATTTTAATCCAAATAAAATGGCCGCAATCGGTATCAATGAAATAATTAAGAACGTATCTCTTCCTTGCCACTCTAATTTACGAAAACTCGTACGCTTAGATTTTACATCATAACCACGAACTTCCATCGCAATGGCTAAATCCTCTGCACGTTGAAAGGCAGAAATAAAGAGTGGAATCAGCAGCGGAATAAATGCTTTGATTCTTTGCCCCATTGAACCAGAACTGATTTCTGATCCGCGTGATTTTTGCGCTAGAATAATTTTATCCAACTCTTCCATTAAGGTTGGAATAAATCGTAATGCAATAGACATCATCATACTTAATTGCTGAACTGGTACTTTGATTACTTTAAGCGGTGACAGAATCTTATCAAACGCATCTGTTAAAGCGATTGGATTCGTTGTTAAAGTCATAATGGTTGATGCCATCATAATAAACATCAAACGCATGGAAATAAAGATACCTTCTTTAATACCGCCTGAATCTATCGAAATAAACTTCCAACTGAACAACGTTGTCCCGCCTTTAGTTAAAAACAAATGCATTAAAAATGTAAAAATTAAAAAGAACAGAATCGGGGTTAACCCTTTTAATAAGTATAACAGTTTAATTCTACTGCTATACATAAAAATTAATAATACGAACAACATCCAACCATACATCGAAAAGCTATGACAGAAAAAGACTAAAACAATATAGAAAAAGACAAATGCTAATTTAGCTCTAGGATCCATACGATGCACAATGGAATCTAGAGGTAAATAGCGTCCAATGATAAACTTATTTTTCATTTTGCTGCCACTCCCTATAGAGTTCGATAAAGGCTTCATCTGTTAAGGCGATGTCAGATAGTTGGGTTTGATGTTTCTGTTCAAAATCTCTTTGAAGCTGCACGATATCTGGCAAATCCAAAGCGTATTCATTAATATGTTGCTGATTACCGAATAATGCTTTAGGTGTTCCCTCATAAACGAGTGTCCCCTGCTGCAAGACTTTCACATAATCTGCATATTGTGCAACGTCATTCATATCATGTGTCACCAGTACAATTGTTTTTCCTTCTTGCTGTAATTGTTTCAATAAATCCATGACTTGTTTTCGGCTATGCGGATCTAATCCTGCTGTCGGTTCGTCTAATACAATAATATCTGGGTTCATCGCAAGAATAGATACAATCGCAATTTTTCGCATTTGTCCGCCTGACATTTGAAATGGTGATTTTGTCATTACATCACGATTAAAACCTAATTTCATTAATAAACGATAAGCATAATCTTTTACTTGCGCTAAGTCCATATTAAAATTCTTTGGGCCAAATAGAATTTCACGTTCGACACTATCTTCAAAGAGTTGTGCTTCAGGGAATTGAAAGACAAGCCCTACACGCTTTCTCATTGGACGAATCGCCTTATCCTTAGTCTTAGCCTTCAATACTATATCATCAAGCGTTACAGTGCCGTAAGAGGGCTTTAATAGGCCGTTAAAGTGTTGAATCAAGGTAGACTTGCCTGAACCTGTCTGTCCAATAATGGCGTAATAGTGTCCTGGTTCAAATTCTGTATTGATTTGATGTAATGCTTCATATTCAAAAGGCGTCCCTTTTTGGTACACATATGTGACGTCGTTAAATTTGATACTCATAAACGTGCCACCAATGCATCATAGGTCAGAAATTCAGACGGATTACCAAGCAATTGATTGATGCGCATTGGGAATGGTAAATCTAAGCCTATTTCTGTTAATGATGCTCCTTTCTTAAAGATTGCTTCTGGTGTCCCTTTTTCATACACTTCTCCACGATTCATCACAATCATATAGTCAGAATCAAGTGTTTCAGTCAAGTCATGTGTAATCGAAATAATCGTCACATTTTTCTCTTTGTTTAAATGTCTGACCAGCTGCATGAGTGATTGTCTGCCTTCAGGATCTAACATAGATGTTGCCTCATCCAAGATAATCACATCTGGACTTAATACCAGCACGCCAGCAATCGCAACACGTTGTTTTTGACCACCCGATAATGCTTGAGGCTCATGATTTCGTTGGGCATACATTTCTACTTCTTTTAATACTTGTGGAACAGCTTCATGCATAACTTCATATGGGACTTCGAAGCTTTCTAAGCCAAATGCAACGTCATATTGAACAGTAGAACCCACAAATTGATTTTCTGGGTTTTGAAAGACAATTCCTAAGTGCTGGCGAATCTCTACTAAATTATCGGCTGTCATCGTTTGACCATTGACACGGATTGCGCCTTCTTGAAAAGGCATCATACCCATCATTAGTTTCGCAATAGTAGATTTACCTGAACCGTTATGACCGACAATTGAAGTCCATTTACCTTTGGGAATTTCAAAAGAAACATGTTTTAAGGTAAACCATTCATCGCCTTGGTATTGAAATGATACGTCATCAAATTCAATAATATTCTCTGTATTCAATATGACTCTGTCCCTTCTATTTAATTTCACTGTATTTATTGTACATGAATATACGATATGTGTATATCCATGACTATGTATCAAAAGCCCCTGTACCAATATAGAGTAAAGGGGCTTCGAAATAAAAAAGCGCGCACCCCATTCGATAATTGAGTTCACGCTTTAAAAAATATTAAGTTCTGTGAATGGGGTACTCTGAGCTAGACAATATTTGTATGTGGCAAACATTATCGTTGCACTCATTTGCTTTATATATTCATAAAATCAGTGTGTTTACTTGTACAATGATAAGCGCACAATGTCATCACCATCGTGTGCTTCTACTTATCATCGTTGCTTTGTTACAAGTTAAAGTTGGAATTAAACGAATTCGATAATTGCTGCTTCAGCACCGTCTCCGCGACGAGGACCTACTTTAAGTACACGAGTGTATCCGCCTTGGCGTTCTGTGTAACGAGGAGCAATTTCACCGAATAATTTTTGTAAAGCTGTTTGTGTAGTTTCATCTTCATTTAAGATTTCAACATCACGAACGATTCTAGCTGCTTGACGACGTGAAGCTAAATCTCCTTTTTTACCTAAAGTGACTAATTTATCAACCACACCGCATAATTCTTTAGCGCGAGCTTCAGTTGTTTCAATACGCTCATTTACGATTAATGAAGTAGCTAAGTCACGTAACATTGCTTTACGTTGATCAGATGTACGACCTAATTTTCTGTAACCCATGAGTTAACCTCCTTTACCTTTATCAATCTTCTTTTCTTAGACCTAAACCTAAGTCTTCGAGTTTATATTTTACTTCTTCTAAAGATTTACGACCTAAATTACGTACTTTCATCATATCTGCTTCAGATTTGTCAGCCAATTCTTGAACGCTGTTGATGCCTGCACGTTTTAGACAGTTATAAGAACGTACTGATAAGTCTAATTCTTCGATAGACATTTCAAGTACTTTTTCTTTTTGATCTTCTTCTTTCTCAATCATGATTTCAGCATTTTTCGCTTCATCAGTGAGTCCAACAAAGATGTTCAAGTGTTCAGTCATAATTTTTGCTGCTAATGAAACTGATTCTTGTGGAGTGATAGATCCATCAGTCCATACATCTAATGTTAATTTATCAAAGTCACTGCTTTGACCTACACGAGTATTTTCTACTGTATAGTTAACTCTTTCTACTGGTGAGTATAAAGAGTCTACTGGTATAACACCAATTGGTAAATCACTAGTATTATTTTGTTCAGCTAATGCGTAACCTCTACCCTTATTCGCAACAAGACGGATTTTTAAATGTCCACCTTTGGCAACTGTAGCAATTTTAAGCTCAGGGTTTAAAATTTCAACATCACTATCATGAGTAATGTCAGCTGCAGTTACTTCGCCTTCATCTTTAACATCGATTTCTAATGTTTTATCTTCTTCAGAATAAATTTTAAGAGCTAATTTCTTAATATTCATAATGATTGTAGATACGTCTTCAACCACATTGTCAATTGCTGAGAATTCGTGTAGAACTCCCTCAATTTCGATGTACTTTACGGCTGCACCTGGTAATGAAGATAGTAGGATACGACGTAAGGAGTTTCCTAGCGTAGTGCCATAGCCACGTTCTAGTGGTTCAACAACAAACTTACCGAATTTAGCATCTTCACTAATTTCAATTGTCTCAATTCTAGGTTTTTCAATTTCTATCATTATTTACATATCCTCCTTGGTTACGTCGACTTATAAGATACAGTTTATCTTAGTGATCTGCGGAAAATAACTATTTCTTGACAATAATATTATACGCGACGACGTTTTGGCGGACGGCAACCGTTATGAGGTACTGGAGTAACGTCTCTAATAGCTGTTACTTCTAAACCTGCTGATTGCAATGCACGGATAGCTGATTCACGGCCTGGACCAGGTCCTTTTACTGTTACTTCTACAGATTTTAAGCCATGTTCCATAGCTGCTTTTGATGCAGTTTCTGAAGCCATTTGTGCTGCGAATGGTGTAGATTTTTTAGAACCTTTGAAACCAAGCGCACCTGCTGATGACCATGATAATGCATTACCAAATTCATCAGTGATTGTTACGATTGTATTGTTGAAAGTTGAACGAATGTGAGCCACACCGTTTTCAACATTCTTTTTCACTCTGCGTTTACGAGATACTTGTTTACGTGCCATTAATATTTTCCTCCTTTACCTATTATTTTTTCTTGTTAGCTACAGTTTTAACTGGGCCTTTACGTGTACGAGCATTGTTTTTAGTTTTTTGACCGCGAACTGGTAAGCCACGACGGTGACGGATACCACGGTAAGATGAGATTTCCATTAAACGTTTGATGTTTAAGTTTTGCTCACGACGTAAGTCACCTTCTACTTTGTAGCTGTCAACAACTTCACGAAGACGACCTAATTCATCGTCAGTTAATTCGTTCGTACGAGTTTGTGGAGAAACTCCAGCTTCTGCTACGATTTTTTCAGCAGTTGATTTACCAATACCGTAAATATAAGTTAATGAAATTACAACGCGTTTTTCGCGTGGAATATCGACTCCTGCAATACGTGCCATATTATTTTACACCTCTCTTTTATTAACCTTGTCTTTGTTTGTGTTTCGGATTTTCACAAATGATCATTACTTTACCTTTACGTTTAATGACTTTACATTTTTCGCAAATAGGTTTTACTGATGGTCTTACTTTCATTTTAATACCTCCCTGTAATAATGGAGTGACGAATTATTTATAACGATAAGTGATTCTTCCGCGAGTTAAATCATACGGAGACATTTCTACTGTTACTTTGTCGCCAGGTAGAATACGAATATAATTCATTCTAATTTTACCACTCACATGTGCTAAAATTTCATGACCATTTTCTAATTCTACTTTAAACATTGCATTTGGTAAAGTATCTGTTACTGTACCTTCTAATTCAATTACATCTTGTTTTGCCATTAGAACAATTCCCCCTTTTGCATTATTAGTTAATGTCTATTGGAAAATGTTAGACATACTGCCCTTGTATCATTACGTTGAACAAAATTCGGGAATCATTATCGTTATGCTGTCACTCATAATTCGTTAGGCTGAGAGACAAACAATATCAGACTGCCTTCATTCAACATACAAGCAGCAATGTTGAATTACTTAAGATCTTCCAAGATATCGATAACTGAAGCAGTTACTTCTTGGATATCTTTAGAACCGTCAACGTTTTTCACAACGCCTTTATTATCATAGTATTCTAAGATAGGTTTAGACTGTTTAACGTTAACTTCTAAACGTTTTGCAACTGTTTCTGGATTGTCATCTTCACGTTGGTATAATTTACCGCCGTCAAGATCACAAACACCATCCACTTTTGGAGGATTGAACACAAGATGATAAGTTGTTCCGCAAACTTCACAAACGCGACGTCCAGTCAAACGATTCATGAGTTCTTCTTCTGGAACTTCAATATTGATAACTGCATCAATCTTTCTGCCAAGTTCTGTCATGATTTTACTTAATGCTTCTGCTTGTTCAAGTGTACGTGGGAAACCATCTAATAAAAATCCTTTTTTCGCATCGTCTTCAGAAAGTCTTTCTTTAACGATACCCACAGTTACTTCATCAGGTACTAGTTCGCCGCGGTCCATATAAGACTTAGCTTCTTTACCTAATTCAGTTTCATCTTTGATAGCTTTTCTAAACATATCACCTGTAGATATATGCGGAATAGGGAATTTCTTAACAATTTCACTCGCTTGAGTTCCTTTACCTGCGCCAGGTAAACCCATTAAGATGATATTCATATTGCCCTCCTACAAATTATCTACCACCAAAGCCTCTATATTCTTTCTGATTAACTTGTGCTTCCAAGCTTTTCATTGTTTCGATAGCAACACCGATAACGATCAATAAGCTTGTACCGCCGACTTGAATCGATTGTGGTAAGTTCATAAATTTTGTAGCAATAATCGGCAAAATAGCGATGACTGCTAAGAAGATAGAACCAACAAAAGTTAAGCGATATAGTACTTTGGTAATATACTTTTTAGTTTGTTCACCAGGTCTGATACCTGGAACGTAACTGCCTTGTTTCTTAAGGTTGTCAGCCATTTTTTCTGGATTAACTTGAACAAATGCATAGAAATAAGTGAATGCAATGATCAAGATAATATAAATTACCATTCCGATGTTACTTGATGGATTGGCTGTATTGGCAATTTGCTGCGCCCAGTCTGCTTTAGGGAAGAACATTGTTAAAGTTCTTGGTAACAAGAAGAATGCCATAGCAAAGATAACCGGGATAACCCCTGCTGAGTTAACTTTCAACGGCAAATACGTTGCATTACGTCCTAAACGCTGAGCGGATTGTTTTTTCGCATATTGAATAGGTATCTTACGAACAGCTTGTAATACGTACACAGCACCCATTGTTAGTAAAATCAAACCAATAATTAATGCTGCTACTTGCAACCATGCGATTGTTGTATCACTTTGCCCGACAAAGGCTTGTTGATAGAACTGAATCAGTGATGATGGCAAAGTAGACAAGATTCCGGCGAAGATAATAATAGAAATACCATTACCTACACCATATTGTGTAATCTGTTCACCTAACCATAATAAGAAAGCTGTTCCTGCTGTTAATACAATTGCAATTAACAAATAACTCATAGGTGACGGATCAA
This sequence comes from Staphylococcus simulans, assembly GCF_047037175.1. GTDB lineage: Bacteria > Bacillota > Bacilli > Staphylococcales > Staphylococcaceae > Staphylococcus > Staphylococcus simulans_C. The sequence continues at coordinate 1,268,473 of NZ_CP178241.1, forward strand.
CAATCAATGCACCTTTAAGATAGTTATTGAATTGGAATGCCATCCCTATTGATTGGATGAATGCCAAAAGTATCGCAAAGTAACGCGTAACGTTGTTTAATTTCTTACGACCAACGTCACCTTGTTTGGCCCATTCTGTAAACTTAGGAACTATATCCATTTGCAATAACTGCATTACGATTGAAGCAGTGATGTAGGGCATAATCCCCATCGCAAAAATGGAAAAGTTCTTCAAGGCTCCCCCACCGAATGTATTCAATAGATCAGTGACACCTTGAGAACCTTGTTGACTTTCAAACGCTGCTGGATTGACTCCAGGCGCTGGTATATAAGTACCTATTTTAAAAATAACTAACATTGCGAGCGTAAAAAAGATCTTGTTTCGCACTTCTTTTGTTTTAAAGAAGTTTACGAATGTGTCAAACATTAGATCACCTCGTGTGCTCCACCTTTAGCATCAATTGCTTCAGCTGCAGATGCAGAGAATTTATGTGCTTTAACTGTTAATTTTTTCTCTAGAGAACCATTACCTAATACTTTGATACCCGCTTTTGCGTTTTTAACTACGCCAGTTTCGATTAAAAGTTCAGGAGTAACTTCTGTACCTTCATCAAAACGGTTTAATTGGTCTAAATTCACTACTGCATATTCTTTACGGTTGATGTTTGTGAAACCGCGTTTAGGAATACGACGGAATAATGGTAATTGACCACCTTCGAAACCTGGTCTTACTTTACCACCTGAACGTGCTTTTTGACCTTTTTGACCACGTCCACTTGTTTTACCATTACCTGTAGCAGCACCACGACCTACGCGGTTACGTACTTTACGTGATCCTTCTGCTGGATGTAAATCATGTAATTTCATTACGGCACCTCCTTATATATTATCTAATTATGCGTCTAATTCTTCAACTTTTAACAAGTGACTTACTTTGTTCACTTGTCCACGGATAGCTGGGTTGTCTTCTACAACTACTGTAGAGTTAGTTTTTTTCAAACCTAACGCTTCAACAGTTTTACGTTGTGTTTCTGGACGACCAATAACACTACGTGTGAGGGTAATTTGTAATTTAGCCATTATTCATTTTCCCTCCTTAATTGTATAATTCTTCTACTGATTTGCCGCGTAATTTCGCAACTTCTTCAGCACTTTTTAGATTTTCTAAACCATTGATTGTAGCACGAACCATGTTAATTGGTGTGTTTGAACCTAATGACTTACTTAAAATATCAGTGATACCTGCTAACTCTAATACGGCACGAACTGGTCCACCGGCGATAACCCCAGTACCAGGTGCTGCTGGTTTCAATAATACACTTCCTGAACCGAAACGGCCAGTGATTGTGTGTGGTGTTGTACCTTCAACACGGTTTACAGATACTAATTCTTTTTTAGCAGCTTCTACCGCTTTTTTGATCGCTTCTGGTACCTCTTGTGCTTTACCTGTACCGAATCCAACACGACCATTCTTGTCTCCAACTACTACTAATGCAGTGAAACGGAAACGACGTCCACCTTTTACAACTTTCGCAACACGGTTAATCGTAACAACGCGTTCTTCAAATTCTTTGTTTTCTTCATCTCTGCGAGCCATTATTTGTCCCTCCTTTTATGATTAAAATTCTAAGCCATTTTCACGTGCTGCATCTGCTAATGCTTTAACACGTCCATGGTATAAGTAACCTCCACGGTCGAAGACGATTGCAGTGATACCTTTATCAACTGCTTTCTTAGCGATTGCTTCGCCCACTTTGGCTGATAATTCAACTTTAGAACCAGTTTCATTTTCGAAATCTTTATCTTGAGTTGATGCTTGAGCTAAAGTTACGCCTTTAGTATCATCAATGATTTGTGCATAGATGTGTTTATTAGAACGGTATACGTTTAAACGTGGTTTTTCAGATGTACCAGTTAAGTTAGTACGTACACGTGCATGTCTTTTTAAGCGTACTTTATTTTTATCAATTTTGCTGATCATGCTTTATTCTCCTTTCTTTAGAGAGTTATTTATTATTTACCAGTTTTACCTTCTTTACGACGAACATATTCGCCTTCGTAACGGATACCTTTACCTTTATAAGGTTCTGGTGGTCTTACGGCACGGATTTTAGATGCTGTAGCACCAACTAGTTCTTTAGAAATACCTTCAACTTTAACTGTTGTGTTTTTCTCAACTGAGAATGTGATACCTTCTTCAGGAATGAATTCTACTGGGTGAGAGTAACCAACGTTAAGTACTAAGTTTTTACCTTGCAATTGTGCACGGTAACCAACACCGATAAGTTGTAAAGTTTTTTCGTAACCTTTAGCTACACCTTGTACCATATTGTTAATTAACGCACGAGTTGTTCCGTGAACTGTTCTGTCTTTTTGAGAATCAGATGGACGAACAACTTCAAGTGTGTTGTCTTCTAAATTGTAAGTCATGCTAGGATCCATAGTACGTGATAATTCACCTTTAGGACCTTTAACTGTAACTGTATTACCTTTGATGTCTACTGTAACATCGCTAGGAATTTCAATAATTTTCTTACCTACACGGCTCATTTACGGGCACCTCCTTAATTATTTATTACCAAACGTATGCTAATACTTCTCCGCCAACATTACGTTTTCTTGCTTCTCTGTCAGTGATGATACCTTCAGAAGTTGAAACTAATGCGATACCTAAACCGTTTAATACTTTAGGTACTTCGTCAGCTTTAGCATAGACACGTAAACCTGGTTTAGAAATACGTTTTAAGCCTGTAATTACGCGTTCGTTGTTTTGACCATATTTAAGGAATAAACGTAAAACACCTTGTTTATCATCTTCTACGAACTCAACGTTTTTAATGAAACCTTCACTTTTAAGGATTTCAGCGATTTGTTTTTTAATATTTGACGCAGGCAACTCGATTTTTTCATGACGCACCATGTTTGCGTTTCTTACACGAGTTAGCATATCTGCGATTGGATCTGACATTGTCATAGATTGTTGCCTCCTTTCAAGACTCTCTTTTGATTACCAGCTAGCTTTACGAACGCCTGGGATTTGGCCTTTATAAGCTAATTCACGGAAACAGATACGGCATAATTTGAATTTGCGGTATACAGAATGTGGGCGTCCACAGCGTTCACAACGAGTGTATTCGCGCACTGGGAATTTTTGCTTTTTAGCTTGTTTTACAACCATTGATTTTTTAGCCACTTAATTAGCCTCCTTTATATTAGAGCTTACTTTTGAAATGGCATACCGAATTGAGTTAACAATGCACGGGCTTCTTCGTCAGTGTTAGCAGTTGTAACAACAACGATATCCATTCCTCTTACTTTACTTACTTTATCATAATCGATTTCTGGGAAAATTAATTGTTCTTTAATACCTAATGTGTAGTTACCGCGACCGTCGAATGCTTTTTTAGAAACACCGTGGAAGTCACGTACACGTGGTAATGAAACTGAGATTAATTTGTCTAGGAATTCATACATTCTTTCTCCGCGAAGTGTAACTTTTGCTCCGATTGGCATACCTTCACGTAAACGGAATGTTGCTACTGATTTTTTAGCTTTTGTGATTAATGGTTTTTGACCTGTAATTAATGTTAACTCTTCAACAGCATTGTCTAATACTTTAGAGTTTTGAACAGCGTCACCTACACCCATGTTCACAACGATTTTGTCGATTTTAGGTACTTCCATTACTGAACTATAGTTGAATTCTTTCATTAAGTTCTCAGTAACTTCTGTATTGAATTTTTCTTTTAAACGGCTCAAAGTGGATCCTCCTTTCAACTAGTTATTAATTATTAGTTTTGATTTCTTCGCCTGATTTTTTAGCGATACGAACTTTTTTACCATCAACAAATTTGTAACCTACACGAGTTGGTTCATTTGTTTTTGGGTCCAATAATTGTACGTTAGAAACATGAATTGCTGCTTCAGTTTCTAAGATTCCACCTTCTGGATTAAATTGAGTCGGTTTTTGGTGCTTTTTAATGATGTTCACACCTTCCACAACGACACGGTCTTTTTTAGGTTCTGTTGCTTGTACAACACCTGTTTTACCTTTATCTTTACCTGAGATAACGATTACGTTGTCACCTTTTTTGATATGCATGTGGGCACCTCCTTAGATTTTATTTATTAAAATTATAGTACTTCTGGTGCTAATGAAATAATTTTCATGTAGTTGCTGTCACGTAATTCACGAGCTACTGGTCCGAAGATACGAGTACCGCGTGGACTCTTATCGTCACGAATAACTACACATGCATTTTCATCAAATTTGATGTAAGAACCGTCTTTACGACGTACTCCTGATTTAGTACGTACTACAACAGCTTTAACAACTTCACCTTTTTTAACAACGCCTCCTGGTGTAGCATTTTTAACAGTACACACAATTACGTCGCCGATGTTCGCTGTTTTACGACCAGATCCGCCTAATACTTTGATTGTTAGAACTTCACGAGCACCTGAGTTGTCAGCTACTTTCAAGCGTGTTTCTTGTTGGATCATGAATTAAACCTCCCTTATCTTTAAATAATTAAATAATAACTGATTCTTCAACAATTTCTACTAAACGAAAACGTTTTGTTGCTGATAAAGGACGAGTTTCTTGAATCTTAACGATGTCTCCTAATTTAGCTGAATTGTTTTCATCATGAGTTTTATATTTTTTAGAATATTTTACTCGTTTACCATATAATTTATGAGTTTTGTAAGTCTCTACAAGTACAGTTACAGTTTTATCCATTTTGTCTGATACGACTCTACCTACATAAACTTTACGATCATTTCTTTCGCTCACTTTTGTAACCTCCTCTTTCAATTATTATTGATTAGCCTTACTTTGTTCAATTTCTCTTTCACGAGCAACAGTTTTTAGACGTGCAATCGTTTTTCTTACTGTACGAATACGTGCAGTTTCCTCTAATTGTCCTGTAGCTAACTGAAAGCGTAGGTTAAAAAGTTCTTCTTTTGAAGATTTGATTTGCTCTTCGATTTCTGAAGTGGTTAAGTCTCTAATTTCCTTAGCTTTCATTTGATTCACCACCCAATTCTTCACGTTTTACAAACTTAGATTTAACTGGAAGTTTGTGACTTGCTAAACGTAATGCTTCGCGTGCAACTTCTTCTGACACGCCTGCAACTTCAAATAAGATTCTACCTGGTTTAACTACTGCGATCCAGCCTTCTACTGCACCTTTACCAGCACCCATACGTACTTCTAAAGGTTTTTTAGTATATGGTGTATGAGGGAAGATTTTAATCCAAACTTTCCCGCCACGTTTCATATAACGAGTCATCGCAATACGAGCAGATTCGATTTGACGAGATGTGATCCAAGAAGTTGTAGTAGCTTGTAATCCATACTCACCAAATGTTACAAAGTTACCGCCTTTTGAACGTCCTTTAGTGTCTGGACGATGTTGACGACGATATTTAACACGTTTTGGTAGCAACATTATTATTTTCCTCCTTTACCATTGTTCTTAGTAGGAAGAACTTCTCCACGATAGATCCATACTTTAACACCAAGTTTACCGTATGTTGTATCTGCTTCAGCATGTGCATAATCGATGTCAGCACGTAATGTGTGAAGTGGAACAGTTCCTTCTGAATATTGTTCAGCACGAGCGATATCAGCTCCGCCTAAACGACCTGAAACTTGAGTTTTAACACCTAAAGCTCCTAGTTTCATAGCTCTTTGAATAGCTTGTTTTTGTACACGACGGAATGAAGCACGGTTTTCTAATTGACGTGCGATATTCTCAGCAACTAAACGAGCATCTAAATCAACTTTTTTGATTTCGATCACGTTAATGTGTACACGTTTGCTAGTTAAGTTATTTAATTTGTTACGAAGTTTTTCAATTTCTGAACCGCCTTTACCAATTACCATACCTGGTTTACCAGTGTGGATTGCAATATTGATGCGGTTAGCAGCACGTTCGATTTCTACGTGAGAAACTGATGCTTCTTTTAATTCGTTATCGATGAACTTACGGATTTTTAAATCTTCATGTAATAATGTAGCGAAATCTTTTTCAGCATACCATTTAGCGTCCCAATCACGGATAACACCAACACGAAGTCCGATTGGATTAATTTTTTGACCCACAGTATTCCCTCCTTAGATAGTTTATTAAGCTTCTTTAGCTTCTTCTTTGCCGTCACTTACGACAATTGTAATGTGGCTTGTACGTTTGTTAATTGCACTTGCGCGTCCTTGAGCACGTGGACGGAAACGTTTTAAAGTTGGTCCTTCGTTAGCATATGCTTCTTTAACAACTAATTCATCTGTATTCATGTCATAGTTGTGCTCTGCATTAGCTAAAGCGGACATTAATAATTTTTCAACAACTGGTGATGATGCTTTATTTGTTAATTTCAAAATAGCAATAGCTTCACCAACGTTTTTGCCTCTGATTAAGTCTAATACTAATCTGACTTTACGAGGTGCGATTCTGATAGTTCTAGCAACCGCTTTTGCTTCCATTTGGTCTTCCTCCTCTACTTAATAGAAAGTATTTATCTTCTTGTTTTTTTGTCGTCTGCAGCATGTCCTTTGAATGTACGAGTTGGAGCAAATTCACCTAATTTGTGACCAACCATGTCTTCAGTTACATAAACAGGTACATGTTTACGTCCATCGTATACTGCAAAAGTAATACCGATGAAGTTAGGGAAAATAGTTGAACGACGTGACCAAGTTTTAATCACTGTTTTTTTCTGATTACCTTCTTGCGCTTCCACTTTTTTCATCAAGTGGTCATCGACGAAAGGTCCTTTTTTAATACTACGAGCCATTATGGCGCCTCCCTTCTTATTATGTGCGTGCAGCGCTTACGCCGCACACCCAAATAAGTTGTTATTATTTTCTTTTACGTCTACGTACGATAAGTTTATCTGATGATTTTTTACCGCGACGAGTTTTCTTACCAAGAGTTGGTTTACCCCATGGTGACATTGGTGATGGCATACCGATTGGAGCACGACCTTCACCACCACCGTGTGGGTGATCGTTAGGGTTCATTACAGAACCACGAACTGTAGGACGGATACCTTTCCAACGAGAACGTCCGGCTTTACCAACGTTAACAAGTTCATGTTGTAAGTTACCAACTTGACCTACTGTTGCGCGGCAAGTTGAAAGAATCATACGAACTTCACCTGAACGAAGTCTTACTAATACGTATTTACCTTCTTTACCAAGTACTTGAGCACTTGCACCTGCTGAACGAGCGATTTGTCCGCCACGGCCAGGTTTTAATTCGATATTGTGAACAACAGTACCTACTGGAATGTTAGCTAATGGTAAAGCGTTACCTACTTTAATGTCAGCTTCTTCACCATTTTCTACTGTTTGTCCTACAACCAAACCTTTAGGAGCGATGATGTAGCGTTTTTCACCATCTGCATATACTAACAATGCAATGTTAGCTGAACGGTTTGGATCATATTGGATAGAATCAACTTTTGCTGGGATTCCATCTTTGTTACGTTTGAAATCAATGACACGGTATTGACGTTTGTGTCCGCCACCATGATGGCGTACTGTCAATTTACCTTGGTTGTTGCGTCCCGCTCTTTTCGGTAGCGGTTGTAATAATGACTTTTCTGGAGTCGTTTTTGTGATTTCAGCGAAATCCAATGAAGTCATATTACGACGACCATTTGTAATCGGCTTATAATGTTTAAGAGCCATTGTCGCTTACCTCCTTATTGGTAATTTTATTTTTTAGTTGAATAGATCGATTGATCCTTCTTTAAGTGTAACGATCGCTTTGCGTCTTCTGTTTGTATAGCCTTGGTAACGGCCCATACGTTTTTTCTTAGCTTTGTAGTTGACGGTATTTACTTTGTCTACTTTAACATCAAAAATTTCTTCAACTGCAATTTTAACTTGTGTTTTATTCGCACGTGTATCTACATCAAAAGTGTATTTGTCTTCAGCCATAGCTTCTGAAGATTTTTCTGTGATTACGGGGCGCTTAAGAACGTCTCTTGCTTCCATTATCCGAGCACCTCCTCAACTTTTTTAGCAGCTGCTTCTGTGATTAATACACTGTCAGCGCTTGTGATGTCTAATACGTTTAATCCAGTTACAGTAGTGATTTGAACACCTGGGATGTTACGTGCTGATAATTCAACATTCACATCTTCTGATTCAGTAACTACTAAAACTTTTTTAGGTAATTCTAAGTTTGATAATACTTTAGTGAATTCTTTTGTTTTTGGTGCTTCTAAACCGAAAGCATCAACAATTTTGAATTCATTTTCTTGTACTTTGAAAGATAATGCAGAACGTAATGCTAAACGACGCATTTTCTTAGGCATTTTGTATGCATAGCTTCTTGGAGTCGGTCCGAATACGATACCGCCACCACGCCATTGTGGAGCACGGATAGTACCTTGACGCGCACGTCCTGTACCTTTTTGTCTCCATGGTTTACGTCCACCGCCACGTACTGCTGAACGGTTTTTAACCGAATGTGTACCTTGGCGTAATGAAGCACGTTGTAAGTTAATTGCTTCGAAAAGAACATCTTTATTTGGTTCAATTGCGAATACAGCATCGCTTAATTCAACTGAACCTGCTTTTGATCCGTCTACTTTTAATACATCATAATTTGCCATTATGCATTTTCCTCCTTTCGTTAATTAATTATTTGTTACCTTTTTTAATTGAAGTTTTGATTTCTACTAATCCTTTTTTAGGACCAGGCACATTACCTTTAACTAAGATAACGTTGTTTTCAGTATCGATTTGTACAACTTCTAAGTTTTGTACTGTCACTGTGTTGCCACCCATACGACCTGGCATTTTGTGACCTTTAAATACTTTAGATGCGTCAGATGCCATACCTACTGAACCTGGCGCTCTGTGGAAATGAGAACCGTGAGACATTGGTCCACGACCGTGGCCATGACGTTTGATATTACCTTGGAAACCTTTACCTTTAGATACTCCAGTTACGTCAATGATGTCCCCAGCTTCAAATGTATCAACTGAGACTTCTTGACCTACTTCGTATTCATCAACATTAACGTTTCTGAATTCACGAATGAAGCGCTTAGGTGCTGTGTCAGCTTTTTTAGCGTGACCTTCAGCTGGTTTGTTAGCATATTTATTTGACTTGCTGTCTTTTTTGTATGCTTGTTTGTCTTCAAAACCTACTTGGATAGCGTTGTAACCGTCTACCTCTTCAGTTTTCTTTTGTAATACTACGTTTTGACCTGCTTCTACTACAGTTACTGGGATTAAGTCTCCGTTTTCACCGAATACTTGTGTCATCCCGATTTTTCTTCCTAAGATTCCTTTGGTCATCGAAAGTCCACCTCCTATGATTTTCTATTATAATTTAATTTCGATGTCTACACCTGATGGTAAGTTTAAGCCCATAAGAGCATCAACAGTTTTTGGTGTAGGGTTAACAATGTCGATTAAACGTTTATGAGTACGTTGTTCGAATTGCTCACGAGAATCTTTGTACTTATGCACCGCACGGATGATAGTGTAAATTGATTTTTCAGTTGGTAATGGAATTGGTCCAGAAACTTCTGCACCAGAACGTTTTGCTGTTTCAACAATTTTCTCAGCTGATTGATCAATTACTCTGTGATCATAAGCTTTTAATCTGATTCTGATTTTTTGTTTTGCCATAATTTTCCCTCCTTATATCGTCTACATTTAGTGATAGACTTCTCCACGAAAACTATCTCACACAACGCCATGGCAAAGCGGCCGGGTGTGTCAGTAACCTTTCGCTTCATCGCGTATTCAAAGTCCAACATTAGATATGTTACACGAATACGTGCTCAGTTGCAACCATTTCCTGTAACTTTTTTATGAAAGACTTTTTTCTCTAACACATACCAGTATATTTTACTTCAAATGTATGCGCACTTCAACCCGTATAGAGAATTTTTTCTCTAAGTCTTCATATTTTTTCAATCGACTCATATCCTATATAATAGTAAATGAATGGTGGTGATTAAAAGTGAAACACAGTACAAGACTTGCATTGATTATTATAAGCATTATCTTACTGCTTTCTGAACTTTTATATGGTATTCCTTTCATAGGCGGCTCTATCATCGTTTCATTTGGTTGGCAGCCATTAATCATTAATGCTTTCTTTTATTTATTACTAGTGATTGCATTATTAGCTGACAGTCAAAGTACAATCCGCCCTATGGTGATTATTCCTTTATTAGGTATCGCAGGATCATTCATCGCAATTATTCTTTTTGTCGGAATGATTGTGCATTGGATTTTGTTTTTCCTTATGCTGTTCTTCCTATTTATTGTGATGAGTACACCTATTTATATGCCAAATCGTCATGCGCGTGCAATATATGACGAACATGGACGCAGAATTAAATAACTGATAGCTATATACCGGCACCATTGCCGGTATTTTTGTTCTTTTAAATGCAATTTTATGGATTTCTTCCTATATTATGTAACCGCTTCTATTATTAATTACATTTCCATAACAAAGTGCGTGAGGTTATTCACTTTTATCAGCGGGTATATTAAAAGCATTCATTTTCATAATCATCATACTGCTTTTTCACTCTATTGATATAGATATAAAGCATGATATAGAGAAAAAGGAGATTCAATTATGTATCAAGATTTAGAAAATAAAGTCGTTATTGTTACTGGTAGTGGCAGCGGTATAGGCAAAGCTTACGCAGAAGCATTCGGTAAAGCGAAAGCGAAAGTTATTTTGAATTATCGTTCATCTAAACACGAACCTGAGTTAGAGAAATTAAAAAAAGAAATAGAAGCATATGGTGGCCAAGCGTTACCTGTACAAGGTGATGTGACAGTCGAAAAAGACATCATGAATCTTGTTGAACAAGCTATTCAACATTTCGGCACACTAGACATCATGATTAATAATGCCGGCTTTGAAAACCCTGTACCTTCTCACGAAATGTCTGTTGAAGAATTTCAAAAAGCTTTGGATATCAATTTAACAGGCGCCTTTATCGGTTCTAGAGAAGCCGTAAAATACTTCCTTAAAGAAGATAAGAAAGGCGTTATCATAAATACCGCAAGCGTGCATGACATTATTCCTTGGCCATACTACGTGAACTATTCAGCAAGTAAAGCCGGTTTAAAAAGTATGATGGAAACAATGTCTATGGAATATGCGCAATACGGTATCCGCATTAACAATATTTCACCAGGTGCCGTCGTAACAGAACATACGAAAGAAAAATTCTCTGATCCAGAAACACGCGAAGAAACACTTCAAATGATTCCTGCAAGAGAAATAGGCGAAACATATCAAGTCGCCAATGTCGCATTATTCCTAGCATCAGATGTATCAAGCTACATTCACGGTACAACAATATATGTAGATGGCGGTATGACAAACTATCCAGCATTTATGGGCGGCAAAGGTTAAGCATAGTATCATGAAAGACACTTGCACATTCGCAAGTGTCTTATTTTATGAAAAAACAAGCCCATATAATATTGAGCTTGTTTCAAAATATGATTTAACCATGTACGAATACAAAGTATAAAATGAATAATACCATGAGTACGTACATAATCGGATGTACTTCTTTATGACGTTTTGTGACTAACATCGTAATAGGATAGAAAATGAATCCGCATGCGATACCTGTAGCGATTGAATATGATAAAGGCATCATAATAATTGTGATAAACGCAGGTACAGCAAGTTCAAATTTCTTCCAATCAATCTGTGATAAGTTTCCTGCCATTAATACCCCTACTACAATTAATGCCGGTGCTGTAACTGCACTTGTTACAACTGCCATTAACGGGCTGAAGAATAATGCTAATAAGAAACAGACACCTGTTACGATACTCGCAAAACCTGTTCTCGCTCCTACCGCAACACCTGAAGTAGATTCGATATAAGAAGTCGTTGTTGTTGTACCGAAGATAGAGCCGACAATCGTTGCGATTGAGTCAGAGAATAAGGCACGACCTGCACGTGGTAATTTATTATCTTTCATCATACCTGCTTGTGAAGCCACTGCCACTAATGTTCCTGCTGTATCGAAGAAATCAATAAATAAGAACGTTAAAATAACGATTAAGAATTGTACTGTAAATAATTGACCTGGATCTTTAAACGCTTCAAATGCAACACCAAATGTAGGTGCAATACTTGGGACCTTACCAATTATTGCATGCGGCATTTGAATTAAACCAGTGATTAATCCGCCTACTGAAGTCAAAATCATACCGATAAAAATAGCGCCTGGTACTTTTTTCGCATAAAGGACTACTGTGACAATAATACCAAAGACTGCTAACAAAACTTTGCCATCTGTAATATGTCCGAGTGTTACGAGCGTTGAATCATTATTCACAATAATACCTGCGCCCTGCAAACCGACAAATGTAATAAATAAGCCGATACCAGCTGTAACAGCCATCTTCATCTCATAAGGTATGGCATTAATAATGGTTTCCCGGAGTCCTGTAACGGTTAATATCGCAAAGAAGATACCAGAACATAAAACACCTGTTAAACCAATTTGCCATGGAATCCCCATTGTTAACACAACAGTAAATGCGAAGAACGCATTTAATCCCATACCTGGTGCTAACGCAATCGGATACCTTGCGATGAGTCCCATAAATAACGAACCAACAAATGCGGCCAAGGCAGTTGCGACAAATACTGCACCCTGATCCATTTTCATATCATCAGGAATGCCTTTTACACCTGCTAAACTTAAAATTTGCGGGTTAACAGCTAGTATGTAAGCCATAGATAAGAAAGTTGTTAAACCGCCTAAAATCTCACGACGATAATTCGTTTGATACTTATCAAATTGGAAATATTTTTTCACTTTGAATTCTCCTTAAATGAAATACCTTAATATTCTAATCCCTATTTAGCGAAAATACAATGAAGATTTAACAAAAACCAAACGATTTAAATATAATTATTAAAAAAACACTCATTAACGAACGATTCCAACATTATTTTTTCAATATTGTTCGTTAAAGTACGTTCGTCATGAGTGCTTCATCTATTACTTTATAATTTTAAATTCTTTAAAGCATCTTGGAATGGATTGTTGTTCATTTCTTCTTTACCCATATATTTCTTCATCTCACGTTTAGATACTTTTCCTTTACCTTTATTTTTGTGTCTTTGATCCATTTGTTCTTGTGTTTCAGAATGACCGCATACACAACGGTAAGTCGCTTTTTTACCTTTACCGAATAATGTCATTTTCTTATGACAGTTCGGGCAACGTGCATTGGTTTTTCGCTGTACATTTTTCTTCGTCTTACATGCTGGATCTTGACAGACAAGCATTTGGCCATTTTTCGTTTTGACTTTAATCATAAACTTGCCGCAAGTCGGACATTCAGTTGTCGTAAGATTATCGTGCTTATATTTTTGTTCGCTATTCTTAATTTCATTCACAATCGTTTCTGTGAAATGTTTCATTTCCTTGATGAATTGGCGTGAATCATATTTGCCTTGTTCAATTTGCGTTAGTTTTTCTTCCCATTCTGCAGTAAGTAATGGTGAAGTTAGAGATTGCGGTGCTAACTCTAAAATCTGACGGCCTTTAGACGTTACTTTAATGTGACCGTCTCTTGCTTCAATCGCATTCATATTAAAGAGTTTCTCTATAATATCTGCACGTGTCGCAACCGTACCAATACCACCCGTTTGTTTTAACGTTTGAGAATGTTTTTTGTTTTTCAATTCAAAGAATTTTTGAGGACTTTCCATTGCTTTTAATAATGTCCCCTCATTAAAGTATGGCGGTGGTGTGGTTTCATGTTCCAGAATATGGAAACGTTGTACTTTATAAGATGCACCTTGTTTAAAATGTGTTGGTTCTGATTGTGTTGTTGTTTCATTGCGCAATTGTTTGAAACCAAGTTTCAACGTAACTTTATCTTGTAATTCAAATGTCTCTTTGCCAATCTTCAAGCTGGCTTTAACTGCTTCATACTCATACGGCGGCAACAAGTTCTCAATAAAGCGTTCTGCAATCATCAAATACACATGTTGTTCACGTTGGCTTAAATCATTCAAATTCGGACGAATTTCAGTTGGAATAATCGCATGATGGTCTGATACTTTATGATTATTAATAATCCCCATTTTAGTGCTGAATGATTTATTTACAAGCGGACGCACCGCTTCTTTATACTCCGTCGCAAGCAATGCTTGTAAACGTTCTTTAAACGTATCTACCATATCATCAGTCAAATAATTTGAGTCAGTTCTCGGATACGTAACTAGTTTATGGCGCTCATATAAATTTTGAAGTGTATTTAACGTTTCTTTCGCACCCATACGATAACGTTGATAAGCTTCTTGCTGTAAATCCGTTAAACTAAACAGTTTTGCCGGATATTGTTTCTTTCGCTTAGAAGTGACCGCTTCAACTGTCGCAGATTGTCCCTCTAATTGCTTTACTCTATCTGTTAAGACTTGTTTATCGTGTATACGGCGTTCAGACACTAATTTAATAGTTTGTCCTTCCACTTGTGCTTCTAACGTATAATACTGCATCGGTTTAAAATGTCTGATTTCATCTTGACGCATTTGCACTAATTGAATCGTTGGTGTTTGAACACGACCTAATGATAATTGTGCATCATACTTCGTTGTTAATGCGCGTGTCGCATTAATCCCCACAATCCAATCTGCTTCACTTCGTGCTAATGCAGCACGATATAAAGGCATATATGCTTTGCCATCTTTCAAATGCTTGAAGCCATTACGAATTGCTTTCTCAGTGATTGAACTGATCCATAAACGTTTAATCGGCTTTTTGTTATGAACTTTATCTAAAATCAATCGTGCAACAAGTTCCCCTTCTTTTCCGGCATCTGTCGCAATAATAATTTCTTTCACTGTATCTTTTAACATTAAAGCTTTGACTGTATTAAATTGTTTCTTAGTTTTAGGGATGACGACGGTTTTCATATATTTTGGAATAATCGGCAATTCTTGTAAATCCCATGTTTTAAACTTCGAATCATATTGTTCTGGAGTTGCATTCGTCACCAAATGACCTAAGGCCCATGTTACGATATATTGATTGTTTTCAAAATAACCATTGCGCTTTTGATTAATATTCAATGCATGCGCAATATCACGAGCCACAGAGGGTTTCTCTGCTAGAATTAATGATTTCATCTTCATGTTCCTTTCTCAAAATCGTATTTCCATTGTAACACGATTTATTCAGCTTGTTTCTCTTACGTTTCCTTTCAACTCAATTAAAAACACAGTATAATGTAGACAAAGGTGCTGTTCATCTCACAACCAAGGAGGTTCTTATGAAAGCAATTAAAATTGAAGCTGCAAAAGACATCCAAAGTTTTATTCACCAAGCCGATACATCCTTTTGTTCCTATCTCTATAAACTTCACGAAAAAAATGTCGCACTGACACAAAGTATTGAAGCTTTAAAACAAGATACAGGTGTGTATGCACTCGTTGATGACAATCATCAAATTCATATGATGATGGGCGGTTTCGCATATGATACCAACCACTTTAAAGTTGTAGGTCCATTTATCAGTCATGAAGATGTATTAGACGCACAAGCATTTAAATCACTGTTCGAAACTATCATTGCAGAACAACCAGAACATGCACATTTCAATTTCTCTTTCGATATCACAGATCATTACAACAATTCATTGATGAAAGCGATTGATGCACACTACACTTTTACAGACTACTATCTTTCAACGGATCATACGATAGAGAAGAGTAACGAAGCAGATAGACACATTATTCCTTACCATAAAGCATTCTTCACACACTTTAATCGTTTGCATCGTAAAGTGTTCAGACGTGATGCTATGACTGCTTCTGAAATCGTGAATACTATAGACAATAATAATCATCTATTCTTTTTCGTCAGTGAAGGTATATTAAAAGGCTATCTCTACTTGCAAATGAAGCCAGATCGAAACAAAGCCGAAATCAAATACTTTTCTTCACACACGGATTATCGTCATGAAGGTATCGCAT
Organism: Staphylococcus simulans; assembly: GCF_047037175.1. GTDB lineage: Bacteria > Bacillota > Bacilli > Staphylococcales > Staphylococcaceae > Staphylococcus > Staphylococcus simulans_C. The sequence goes on from NZ_CP178241.1 coordinate 1,284,486, forward strand.
TCAACTTATTAAGCTATGCGATTAACTTTGCATTTCAACAAGCAGCGATTGAAAAAGTCTATTTTAAAATTCGCAGTAAAAACGATCAATTAGTGGACCGTTTCAGCGAACTTGGTTTTGACATCCGTTCAGAACGTAAAAAATTCAAATATATCAAATGATATAAACGTTTGTTATGAGGTTAACCTTCATAGCAGACGTTTTATTTTTCTTTTATTTGCAATTGATTTATTCTTATTCTAACAAAGGGGAAGTATGAATATAGAAAGGAAAGAATCGAGATGGATTTACTTATCGCATTACTTCCTGCCCTATTTTGGGGTAGTGTTGTATTAATCAACGTTCTAGTTGGCGGTGGACCCTATAATCAAATTCGAGGCACGACACTCGGTGCATTGATTGTAGGTATTGTACTGCTGTTAACAGGACATTCTAGTTTTGAACCTAAAGTGATCATTGTCGGATTAATCTCCGGTGCATTTTGGGCTTTAGGCCAAGGTTATCAATTACGCTCAGTTGATTTAATCGGCGTATCTAAAACGATGCCAATTTCTACAGGCATGCAACTGGTCGGAACTACGTTATTTAGTGCCCTATTCTTAGGAGAATGGAGTACAGGAACACAAGTTGCTATGGGACTCTTAGCAATGGTATTGCTTGTTGGCGGTATTGCATTGACATCATTGAAAGGAAGAAATGAAACAAGTGAAGGCCAATCTAAATTAGGTAAAGCGCTTATCATCTTATTAATTTCTACTGTTGGCTATGTTGTCTATGTTGTTGTCGCACAAATCTTTAGTGTCAATGGCTTAGATGCACTCTTCTTCCAATCTATCGGTATGGCAATTGGCGGTTTCTTATTATCCGCCAAACATCAAACGTCTATGCATTATACGTTACGTAATCTGTTGCCCGGTGTGATTTGGGCTATTGGTAACTTGTTCTTATTCTATTCACAACCAAAAGTCGGTGTTGCGACAAGCTTCTCATTCTCACAACTGCTTGTGATTGTTTCAACACTCGGCGGCATCTTTATCTTGAAAGAACGTAAAGATAAACGCCAAATGATTGGTATTGTGGCAGGTATTGTCTTAATTGTTATCGCCGCCTTTGTGCTTGGCGGTCTGAAAGCATAAAATATTCACATCAAATATTTGAGTCTCAATATAGACAAAGGGAGTGTCGACCACTGAAGTAATGGTTGACACTCCCTTTGTGCTATACGAAAAACATTTGGAAGTAATAAAGTATCACAATGCTGATGACAATCGTCATATTGGTCGTCATGCCAATTAACGGCAATGTCCGATATTGGAATTGGATTGAATACGGTATTACCGCAACACCAATCGGTAACAGCCAAATGACCATTAATGTTGTTTTAATCATCGGATCTGATACGGGTAAGAAGAAGTAAACGAGTAATCCGGCTATCAATCCGAAGCCATAGTGAATTGTTAAATATTTTAAGGCAATTGGTAAATAACGACGTTCTACTCTGAAATTCAACATTAAACCTAACAAGATCATAGACAATGGCATATTGGCTTGTGCCAATACATCTAAGAAACTGATGACTGCCTTTGGTAAATGCAGATTACTCATATTCAATCCAAACATCATCAAATACGTCATTAATGGAATAGACTTCAATAAATTCATTACAAGAAATTTGAGGTTAAAGGTGTTATTCCCACCGCTGCTGAAGTAATTACCAATAAAGTATGTGATGCCGAACATGACAATGGCACCTCCGATATCTGCCATACCAAAATAAATCATGCCGACTTTCGGCCATATTGCTTGTACGAGCGGATATGCAAATAATCCAATATTGAGCGATGCCATCATCATACCAATGGTTCCTCGCATCTCATTGTCATACTTCAAGAAAAAGCTGATTGCGATAATTTTTGCAACAATACCGTAAATCACCATCATAATCGGTAATACTGATAAAGACATATCCAAATCAGCTTGATTTAAATTGACGATGACTAATGCAGGTAAAGTCACATTCAGTACTAATTTAGCTAAAACTTGGTTATCTTCTTCTTTTAATATATTTACACGTTTCAGCAAATAACCTAGCGCAATCAGTAAAACAATTATTGCGAATTTGCCTGTCATAAGTCACCCTTCTTTCTCTTTCAATATAAAGACATTTAAACATCATGAAATGTCATTTCTCGCTCATTACATCTCTAATCTTTCCATGCTATACTATTATTATTGATATTAAAAATCAATAAGGTGGTGTATCTTTTGGATTTAGAAAGTCAATTAGCAGAATTAAAACAAGATTACGTTCGTCTGCAAGATGATTTGGAAAAGCGTGAATCAACTGGCCAACAAGTGGATCCATTGATTAAACAGCTTGAACAAATCGAACATGAAATCGCGCACGTTCGTTCACAAATAAAACAACAATAAAACCAATATCTTGATTAAGAACACATCATGATTGAATGTGATTTGCGATTACCAGAAAGGAAGTACACACGATGCAACTCTATCTATTATTACTACCCGTTTTGTATTTGTTTGTAAGTTATATCAGTATTTACAAAATGAATACAATTTACAGCAGTGTTTTACGCATGGTCATGGGTGGATTACTCATACTCATTGTCGCAATGATTAACTTAACAGTTCCTCCAGTCGCTTGGTGGGAATTTGCGGTTATTGTCATGCTTGTAGGAAACGTGGAGATTACAGCCTTCAAGTATTCTAAAGGCGATCAAAAAGGTGTCTTCTTATTAAATGTGATGACCCTATTTATTTTCATTATCAGTACTATTTTAACATTTGTCTTATATTAAGAAAGAAAAGCCCCTCAGCTATTAAATGTAAAAGCTGAGGGGCGATTTTTGTTTTGTCATCTAAAATCAATTCGGATTATCTTTTTTAGGTTTTCGTTTAAACATGTTCGTTACTTTGTCTTTCATTGTAAATAGAATTTCATATATCACTGGTACTACAATCAGTGTTAATAATGTTGAAGAAACAAGCCCTCCAATTACTGTTGCGGCTAATCCTTTAGAAATTAAGATTGAACTGTCTTGTCCGAATAACATTGGTACGAGTGCACCAATAGTCGCAAGTGCTGTCATTAGGATTGGACGTATTCTCGTTCCGCCCGCTTCTAACAACGCTTCTTTCATTGCCATACCTTTTTGTTCATTATTGATAACTCGGTCAATAAGTACAATTGCGTTGGTTACTACGATACCTATTAACATTAAGACCCCAATCATACTTGGTACAGAAAGTGTTTCGCCAGTAAGGACTAATGCCAATACTACACCAATGACAATGTATGGGAGTGAGAATAGAATGGTAAATGGTGCTAAACCGCCTTTGAATGTTAACACTAAGACTAAATACACAATCACAACTGCTGCTAGCATAGCTAAGCTTAATTGTGTCATAGCTTTATTGATGTCATCTGTCGCACCGCCTGAATTGATTTTCACATTTGCAGGTTTATCAATTTTATTCACTTTATCCATGACTTTCGTTGAAATACCGCCGACATCTTTACCGCTGATTTTACCTGTTACAGTGGTTGTATAGTCGCCGTCTTCTTTAATCAACTTACTTGGTGTTTCTGTTGATTTCAATGTTGCGATATCTTTAAGCTGTACCATTTCACCAGTCGGTGTTGGTATTTCAAGATTGTTTAATTTTTCTTTCGTCCAGTTTGTCTGTTTCTCTTTTTCTACTTTTACATCGACTTTATGGCCTTTTTCATTAATTGTTGTCAGTGTCGTCTCTGGAATGTTTTGATTTAAGCCCATTGCTAATTGACCCGCTGACAAGCCTTTCTCTGTTGCTTTGTTTTTATCAACATCAATTGTGTATTGATCATAGACTTCTGTTAAATCAGATTTAACATTAACCACGCCAGATGTTTGTTTCATCTTATCTTCAATCGCTTTAACTGTACCTTTGATTTCATGACCTGACGGGCCAGAAACTTTAACTTCTATTTCATTATTACCGCCGCCAGTACCCATGTCTAAGTATTTCCATTCGCCTTCTTGCTTAAAGTCTGCGATATGTTTTAACACTCTGTCTGGTTCAGTATCAAAGTTCTTCGTATCACTCGCATATTCAATCATGACAGCCATATTATTCGTACTGCCTGTCGGATCGACGGGTGAAGCGCCACCAAGTGAATATTGAACTTTCTTCACTTTATCTTTACTATTAAGATATTTTTGAACTTGTTCTGCATTTTTGAGTACTTGTTCTTTTGTTTCACCTGGTTTTGGCGTATACGTTAATGCCATGAATTTGTCTTCACCAGTTGAAATAAAGCTTGTACCGATTTTAGCAGCACCTAATCCAACACTGCCGATTAAAATGACAGTCGTTAAAATCAAGACAATCCATTTATGGTTCAATGACCAATTCAATACCTTTTTATAACCTCTGCCTACTGCACCTAGAGAACGTTCACGTTTCTTTTTGATACCATTTTTAAAGAACGTTGAAGCTAGTGCTGGAACGATGGTAATCGATACCAGCAGTGATGCTAATAAACTAAAGGTAATCGCCAATGCGAAAGGTCTGAACATCTCACCAACGGAACCTGCCACAAAGACAAGTGGTAAGAATACGACAATTGTTACAAGCGTTGAAGACATAATCGGTTTAAATACTTCAGCTGTTGCGCTGGTTACCAAATTGTCTCCGCTTTCTCGTTCTTTTGGATCAGACATCCGTCGATATATATTTTCAATAACAACGATAGAGTCATCAATGACACGACCAATTGCGACGGTTAATGCACCTAATGTCAAGATGTTCAAGGAGACATCTGATAGCTTTAAGGCAATCATCGCAATCAATAAAGACATTGGAATTGAAACGACTGAAATTGCGGTAGTTCTAATGTTGCGAAGGAACAACAAGATCACAATAATCGCAACAATCGTACCTAGAATCGCTTTTTCGAGCATCGTATAAATGGAATCTTGGATTGGCTTAGCCGTATCCATAATCTTTGTTTCTGTTAAGTTCTTATTGTCTTTCACAAAGTCTTTAATTTTAGCTTCAGTATCTTTTTTCACTTGAACCGTATTCGCATCTTGTGCTTTTACGATTTGAACATCAATCGCATCTTTACCATTGGTTCTTGATATCGATTCACGTTCTTGCCCGATTTTCACATCTGCGATATCTGAAAGTTTTACCATTTCATGACTTTGTTGTCCCTGTGCACTTTGTGGTGCCATTGAACTTTCATCTGATCCAGATTGACCCTGTGATCCTTGTGCTGCGCTGACAGGAATCACGAAGTTTTTCAAAGCATCTGCTGAAGTGAATTCTCCATTAACTACAATGGATTTTTCTTTTTTACCGAATTGGAATAAACCTAATGGTGTTTTGCCAGAAGCATTTTTAATATAGTCTTCTGCACCTTTGGCACTCATGCCTCGTTTTTGCAACTCGCTTTGTTTAAATTTAATCGTTGCTTGACGCGCTGTTTGACCATTCATCTGCACATTTTGTACGCCGTCTACTGTTTCCAGTTTAGGAATCAGTTGCTTTTCAATCGCTTTTGTAGCTTTCTCTAAATTCCCATCTTTATCTGAAAACGAATAAACTACGACAGGAAATGCGTTCATACTATTACGCATTAATTCAGGTTCTCTTGCATCTTCTGTCAGTTTAAGCTTATCTATTTCTTTCTTCAAAGCTTCTTCAGCTTTATCCATATCTGTGCCGTCATCATAACTGACTTGAACCATAGAGACGTTTTCTAATGACTGGCTTTTAACATTTTTTACATGTGCCATTCCTCTAATTTGGTTATCTATTTTATCACTGATATCCTCTTGTACAGTCTGTGGCGTAGCTCCTGGTAAGACTGTATTGACAGATATCATCGGTTCTTCTACATCAGGCAATAATTCCAAACGCATTTTGACACTTGAATAGACACCGCCCAAGACGACTAATACAACCATCAAAAATATTGCGAATTTATTGCCTAAAGAGAACTTCAGCAAACGGTTTATCATGTGCATGTTCCTCCTATTATCTCATTACTTTAAATTTAACATATCATTCATTAAAAGGGCGTTGTTTTCACTCATTTTTTATATTTCTTCACAAAAAAAGATTGGGACGATATATCATCCCAACCTTTTCATCTGTGTCTATGAAAATATGTTGCAACTCTGTATTATTTTCTGCCTTTAATTTTGCGAGAAAGTTTAATTTTAGCTTTTGTTAATGCCGGTTTTGCTTTTTCAATCATATAATATAATGGTTGATTTAAGACATAATCAAACTCACCGATTTTCTCACTTAAATAAGTGCCCCATGTTTTCTTGAAGGCCCATAAACCATAATGTTCTGAGTCTTTATCCGGATCATTGTCCGTACCGCCGAAGTCATATGTTTTCGCACCTTTTTCACGTGCATAACGCATCATTTCAAACTGCATGTGATGGTTCGGCAAGAAATCACGGTAATCATTTGAAGATGCACCATAGAGGTAATAAGATTTTTCACCACAGAACATTAAGAGTGCTCCTGATAAATAAATCCCTTCAGGATGACGTTGATGCAATTCTTCCATTTGATCAATCAATTTTTGGTTACGTGCGATTTTAGCTTCCGCATCTTTGATTTTATTTAACGTCTTTTTATCTTGTTTCTTTTGTTTCAAACGTTCAATATCCTGTTCAACTTCTGCATTTTCACCATTAAGTTCTGTTAATACAGGCTTAGGTTCAAGTTTCACTAAGAATAACTCTGCATCACCATCCGGGTGCAATGCATCATAAATGTTTTCAAAATAACTGATATCACGTGTTAGGAAACCATCACGTTCACCTGTAATACGCATTAAATCCGCGAAAATTTTCAGTTGGTCGCGACCTGCGCGTTCTACTTTTGTGCCGCGTTTTAATGCTAAACGTACTTTTGAACGGTTACGGCGTTCAAAGCTTTGAATCAATTCATCATCTGATTTATCGATTGGAGTAATCATTGTCATACGTGGTTGGATATAATCTTTAGATAAGCCTTCTTTAAAACCTTTATGTCTGAACCCTAATTGTCTTAAATTACCTAAAGCTTCCCCTGCTTTATCCACTTCTACATCTGGATCTATTTTGATCGCATAAGCTTTTTCATCTTCAGCAATTTCTTTTGTGTATTGAAGGAGGGCTTCGATGACTGCTTTATCATCGTAATCTGCGACGAACCCTCTAGACACATAACAAAGTGTATAAGGCAATTTTGGTACTTTCTTAAATAACAATTGGCCGACACCTTTAATTGTTCCATTTTCCCCTACCGCAACACGTCTAGAGTACCAACCAGTCAGCTTTTTCGTTTCTGCCCATTGTGTGAGTTGAAGTAAATCACCATTTGGATGAGATTTAACAAATGCATCATGTTCTTGGTTCGTGATATTCATCTTTTCCATAAAATAAAATCTCCTTTATTTTCCTTACACTATCTACTTATTATACAATGAAATTAAGTGACTTTCATGTCGTATCCTCACGTAACTCTATAAACTATAAAGATTCAGAGGTGAAAACTGTGAGAAATAGCTTCTTAATTATCATGATTATTTTAAACATCATTGTGATTAGTATAACATTAGTCAACCATGTTCAAATAGACTATCTCAGCTTGCGTGTCTTCTTTACTGCTTTCTCTTTAGTCAGTGCAGTATATCTCGTCTTGTTGCGTAAAACACGCCTTGATATGTGGTTAGCTGTTATATTAGGTCTCATCGCTTTATCGTATGCGATTATGATTGCGAACGCAGTCTATCATTATGTTTACTAGCTATCAAGGTTCGAAATGATACGCACCGCCACGTGTCACAATATGATACGGTTGATCCGTTGTTGTGTCTTGAAGTACAATCGCATATTTATCTTTACGGCCGGATTGAATACGATATTCAATTGCTTCATCTGGCAACTTTAAGATAGTAATGTCTTCTTCATCTGATACTACTTCCATTTCGAACCAATCACGCCATTGATTGACAACTAACGTTTTGTCCGTTGTTTGAATTTCAATGGCTTTTATTTTAAAGTGCGGTTGGAACTTATCCTTTAACGCTTCGATACGTTCTTCTTCTGGTTTATTCCATTCAATAAAGAATGGCGGCTTCAATTTGGCATCAGGCTGGTTCAAATAAAGTAAACGCCAAGAGGTCTGTTCCCCTTTTTTATTTTCACGACCCATTTCAATCGGACCTACCACATCTAAACCTTTTGCTTCAAATTCATCTTTCAACTTATCTAAATCATTCGTTCGTAATGCCATCGCTTTAAATCCTTGAATGAAATTATCTTGGACAATTTTCGCCACAAACGAAACGCGCCCTTCATTCGATTTAATGACTTTCTTTAATTTCTCTTCATTATTCACACCGATAATTTCAATATAAGCTAAGTCAGTGTAAACCAATTTATTGTGTGTGCCATAACGGTTATGTAAGCCGCCCGGCGATAATTTCATAACCTCTCCTGGATACTGAAACTCATCAATGTGCTTTATATAATGGATGATATGATCAAATTTCAACGGAACCAATTAGACCATCCTCTCTTCATTTTTCTTCATCTTATCAAATTATGAATCTAATTGCCTTTTGAAAGACTATCTTCGAAAAAATCTCTTGATTTTTCTGTGAGATTTTCCTACAATAGTAAAGTAAATTAGTTAGCTTAGCTAACCTTTAAGCGAAATCTTAAAATTTCCCTGCAAAACAAATTTCAAATGATTTCGTATATACAGGAGGTTGTGACGTTTACTGAGGTCTCAACCTCTATCTTAATTTAAGGAGCTACATCATGGAAATTAATCAATTATTTAATAGCTTTACTGAATTATATAGACCTTATGTCAAAAACGTTCAACCTTTACTTGATCAGTATCAGCTGCATACTGCTCAATTTTTAGTTTTAAAAGACATTTACCTCCACGAACCGACAACACTGGTTGAAATTTCTAAACGTCGTTGTATCGAAAAACCATCAACGCGTAAATTATTAAAAGTGTTGCTTGAACACGACCTCTTGACTGTTACACCAGGAGAAGATAGAAGACAGAAATTATTAGGTCTGACAGATAAAGGCAATCAAATTTATCATGAAGTTATGACCAAAGTCACAGCACTTCAACAACAAATTATTGAAGATGCAGGTCTGTCAAAAGAAAATATCGAACAAACGATACAAACACTTCAAGCAATTAAAAATCAATTTTAAGGAGGGAGTTCGCGTGGAGCATTCTCAACACGCACCTATTTGGACAAAAAGTTTCAATATGAATTTCATCGTCAACTTCTTCGTCTATCTTTGTATGTATCTTTTAATTGTGGTCATTGCAGGATACAGCAAGAGCGAATATGGCGTTTCTGATAGTTTATCCGGTCTAGTGACTGGATTGTTTATTGTGGGGTCTTTAATCGGCCGCTTCATCACAGGCAAATATGTCAATGCATTAGGGCCAAAACGTACCCTGCTCATTGGATTGATATTTCTCATTATCACGCAAGCCCTTTACTTTGTTGAAGGTTCACTTGGTTTCTTAATGTTCACACGTTTAATTAACGGTGTAGCTACAGCGGTTGCGACAACTGCAACAGGTACAATCGCCGCATACATCACACCGCCTGAACGTAAAAGTGAAGGTATCAGTATGTTCTCACTCAGCTTAGTACTCGGTACAGCAGTAGGACCATTCTTCGGTTTATTATTATCCAATCGTTTTTCAATCGATGTCCTCTTCACTTTATGTTTAGTATTAGGTATTATCGCTTTGATTTTATCATTCTTAATTAACGTCAACTTTGAAACAACGAAAGTGACAGATTCAAAATCTACTAAAGGCTTCAGTTTAAGTCAATTTATCGCAAAAGATGCGATACCTATTGCGATTGTTATTTTAGTCACTGGTGTGGCTTACTCTTCTATTTTGACATTCTTGAAATTCTTCGCAGAAGAGCGTAACTTAGTGACCGTTTCAAGTTACTTCTTTATTTTCTATGCCTTAACATCATTAATTACACGTCCAATTACAGGACGCTTAATGGATAACAAGAACGAAAACGTTGTCGTATATCCATCTTATTGCTTCTTACTTATCAGCTTTGTGCTTTTATATTTTGCACATTCAGGCTGGATGTTATTACTTGCAGGGGCAGCTTTAGGTGTAGGTTATGGTAATTTATCATCACTGATGCAAGCCATCGCAATCAAAGTCACAACCCCAGAAAAATATGGTCTAGCCACTTCTACATTCTTTATCGGCGTGGACTTTGGTATCGGTTTTGGCCCTTCCGTGTTAGGTACCTTTACTTCATCTATTACCTATGCACAACTATATGGTTTCATGGCAGTCTTAACGATTATCACTGCAGGACTCTACTATGTCCTACATGGCCGCAAAGTAAAATATTTAGAACAAGCTTAAATCAAAAAAGTGCAGATCACGCGGTCTGCACTTTTTATATAATCCAACCTTTGTCTACCGCTTTTTTCCACGCATCAAATCGATTTTCTGTTTCCATCTTATCAATCATGACTGAAGTATAATTGCGCACTGTCCCATTTGAAAGGTATAATTTCTGCGCAATTTCCTTACTAGAGTATCCATTACCAATTTCTTTAAGTATTAATTGTTCGGTCGGTGTCAACGGATTCTTTTCTTGAAAATAAGTCGTCATCAAAGATTCACTATATTCTTTTTGCCCCTTCATGACGTTATGCATCGTTTGAATCAATTCTTCTACAGAACGTTCTTTTAATACATAAGCATCTACATCATTAGCGACCGCCCTTTCAAAGTAACCTGGTCGTTTAAAGGTTGTGACGATAATCACTTTTGTATTTAATTTTGCCTCTTTAATTTTATTAAGCACTTCTAGCCCTGTTAATTCCGGCATCTCTATATCCAAAATTGCGATGTCCGGTTGCTTGGATTCAATGATTTGCCATGCTTCTGCCCCGCTTGAAATATCCGCAATCACTTGAATATTGTCATCCATCTCTATCAGTTGAACCATCGCTTTTCTCAACATCTCTTGATCTTCAGCTAAAACCGTTTTTATCATAATTGGTCACCTCTTGGAATTTGAATGATTAGTGTTACACCCTGTTCAGACTTTACTGTTACTGTACCATCTAATAAGGCTGCACGGGTACTAATACTGTGTAACGTAGCTTCCGATTCACTCATACCTATCCCATTGTCACTGATGACCAATTCAATCAAGTGATGTTCTTCTTTCAACCTTCCCGTTACTTTTGTCGCATGCGCATGCTTAATGATATTATTAACCGCTTCTCTCAACAACATCGCCAATATCGACTGTTGTCCTTTATTTAACGTCCTGGCAGTAGATTGTCCTTCGAAATCAAAAGCAATGTCCGCTTGCTTCAACAAATCATCTACAGACTTCACTTCTTCTTCAAAATCTTGAAATTTCAAATGTTCAACAATAGATCTTACTTTATTTAGCGTCTCTTTTGATAGTTGATTAATCGCTAATATTTCTTCCTTAGCTTTCTTTGGAAGTTGTTCTATCAACTTAGCTGCCAGTTCCGATTTAATACTCAAACTCGCAAAGACATGACCAAGTGTATCATGTAAATCTTGACCGATTCTTTGACGTTCTTGTTCCGCTATTAATAAATTGATATGGCGATTTTTCTCTTCTATTTGTGCTTTCACCTTTTTATTTTCAATAAATCTAAAGTTAATAAACAGTGTTATGATGACGACAAGCACAAGGACAATAACAAGAGGTAAAGCTGCTGGGAATAAGTAAAGTGTAAAACCAGTTGTAATAATCACAGCGATATAAAAAAGAATACTCTCTAGAGACTTTACTGTCGCTTCATATACAAATGGCAGCACATAAGAACCGAAAAAGAAGAACATGATAAACGTACTGCCCATCGCCCAACAAAAATAGAAAACACCCAATAAATAAATCAGCCATACAATCAAGCGTTTAACTTTATGTTGATAGACATCAGAAAAAATCATGATGCCATAATTTATGATAAAACCAATAATGATTAAAACCGCGAGTAACCTTGGCCCTTTAACATCTAGATACATTAAAGAGATGATAGGAAACATTAAATAAATGAAACTCGCGGCTCCCATTGGATTTTTCTTTATTTTACGTAACAAATAAGACATTACATCACATCCGTTTTTCTTTGAATAACTAAAGCAATAATTATAAATAGTATACAGTATCCCAAAAGAAAACCAAGTGCCGTTAAATTAATCGTTTGATGCTGAATCATATCTAATCCTAACTGTTTCAAACGATACGTCGGCATATAATGAGAAATAGAGGCTAGCCATTTTGGAAACAAGCTAATCGGAAACCATAACCCACCCACGACAGCTAAAATAATATACAACAAATTACCAATACTGCTTACTTGTTTCACATCTTTATATTGTGCAAGCACTAATCCAATAGACAAAAATAAACTTGATCCAAGCCATAATAAAATACCTGAAGCAATCCATTCAAACACAGACATGTGTATATGTCGTATCATGCCGCCTACTGTAAACATCAGCACAATCGAAAATAAAAACATGCTCATTATTTTAAACACTTTAGCTAAATAATATTTTACTGGTGTCATCGGTGTCGCAAATAGTTTTTTCTGCCATCCATTCTGTTTATCTTGTACTAATTCAATAGGAAAAGTTAATAAGCAATAACTTGTTAAACTGAAGACAGTCATACTCATCAAACTTTCTTTATAAATTTGATTTGCTTCTGCTTGAGGCACTTTGGCTAACGATGTGAAAATCAAGAAAAATACTAATGGCATTCCCACTGATAGAATAAGATAAATTTTTTGGCGTAAAGTTATTGTCCACTCTAATTTCAAATATTTAAATACCATTACAGATCCTCCTCTTCACTTTCAAACACATAATCTTCTAACGAACTTTTCTTAATTTCTAATTCATTCAAATCGATATCTATTTCAATCAATTGTTGTAAAACCTTTTGAACTTCATCTGTTTTAATTTGAATTTCACTTTGAACTTTTTGATAACTTAATTGTGTTTGATTTTGAATAACTGCCTCAAATTGTTCAGGCAAATAAATCATCGATGTTTTATTCGCGTGCTTTAATTTTGATGGTGAACTATCGTTTGTCATCTTACCTTGTTTCAAGACAATCACACGGTCAGCGACTTTCTCTACTTCTTCTATATAATGCGTAGTATATAAAATCGTGATCCCTCGCGCTTTCAAATCGTCAATGATTTGCCAGAAATAACGTCTTGTCTTCGCATCCATTGCTGTAGTTGGTTCATCTAAAATAATGAGATGCGGTTCTCCTGTCAGCATCAACATGAAATCTAATAAACGTTGCTGACCCCCTGATAATTTTGTCGCATATTGATTCAATTGTTTATCATCAAACTGAGTCAACGTCTTAAATTGGTTATAATCTAGTGCTTTTTTATAGATAGATGCATAAAATGCGTAAAGCTCTTTTACTTTGACCCCTTCATTAAAAATGGTCTTTTGAAATAACACGCCGATATGATTTTGAACAGATGGACTCATGTCAATGCTGCCTTCATCTGGGACTAAATTGCCTAATACCAAGTCAATCAATGTAGACTTACCTGCACCATTCACACCGATTAAAGCGATACATTCACCTTTATTTATTTCAAAAGAAACGCCATCTATCGCTTTCGTTTTCTCAAAAGTTTTGGTTATATTGTTTACCTTTATCATAGAATCACCTCTAACCTTAGTTGATTCCATAATATCTGGTTTGAATCATTGACGTTAGTCACGTCTGTCATGGATTCCTTATGACATTTGTCATTTTTTCTATATTTGTTTGAACACTTGAGTCAACTTTTCTTTCAACATATTCAATTTCGGTTCATAATTTCCGCGATAACGCACTTTTTTTACTATTATAGTAAATTAAAGAGAATAGATTTATATTGAAATTCGTTATATAATATAATAAGTAAAACAATTATTATTCCTGGGGGAATACAACTATGAAAGGGCAAGAGGAGGAATACCAATGTCACAGACAATTGACTATTTAATTGAGACAGAATGTAAACTTAGTCAAATTAAATATTGGCTAAAAGCAGAACACCATCTTACCATGGAAGAATTTATTATCTTATATCGTTTCAATGATACAGATAAAATTACGGGTAAAGTATTGAGGGATACACTCCATTACGATATGAAATGGAATGCAAGTAAAATTGATGTATTGATACGAAAGCTTTATAAAAGAGAACTGATCGCAAAAGAACGTTCAGAGACTGATGAACGCCAAGTCTTTTATTTATTAGACGATTCACAACGTCAATTCGTCGCTTCTGTCATCAAAGAATTTGAAAACTTCGCAAAGTAATCGCCATGAAAAAGCACGTCTTTCCTTTAAATTTGAGAAAGACGTGCTTTTACTTTCGTTATATCTGCGATTTATCCGCCGATATAGTTCATATTAATTTTCTTACGTCTGCTATTTGCGACGGTTTGTTCTGTACGTTCATCAGAATAGCGGTCATCTCGAATATTCCATAATTCTTCAAACTTCGCTTGCAGTTCATCATCTGTTTTACCTGAACGCATAAATGTTTTGACATTAAAGCCATCAACAGTGCTAAATAAACAACCATAGAATTTGCCATCTGAAGATAAGCGTGCTCTTGTACAAGTTGAACAAAATGATTGAGAGACACTTGTGATTAAGCCGAACTGTGCGCCATTATCTTTATGGCGGTAATATTTTGCGACTTCACCATAGTATTTCGGTTCGACCGCTTCAATATCGAACTCATCTTCAACCATCGCAAGCATTTCATCTTTAGTAACGACTTTACTGAAATCCCAACCATTATCATTGCCGACATCCATAAATTCAATAAATCTCACCACAATATGCTTATCCTTGAAATATTGAATCATCGGAATAATTTGATCATCATTTATCCCTTTTTGAACGACAACGTTCACTTTCACTTTAAAACCGATAGATACGGCATAATCAATTTGTTCGAGGATAGTATCTGCTTTGATGTTGCGGTTATTAATCGATTGGAATAATTCATTATCAATCGCATCCAAACTGACATTGATACGTCTTAAACCGGCATCATATAACTTCTGACCATGTTTTTTCAACAATAGACCATTGGTTGTCAGACCAATATCTTCTATGCCGTCAATAGCATTGAGCGCCGCAATTAATTTATATAAATCTCTGCGCATTAAAGGTTCCCCGCCAGTAATACGGACCTTCTTCACACCTAAGCGTGTATATACGCGAGCAATTCTTTCCATTTCACTAAAAGTCAATAATTCATCTTTGGGTAAAAAGACAAAGTCATCGCCGAAAATTTCTTTAGGCATACAATAATCACAGCGGAAATTACAGCGATCTGTCACGGATAATCTTAAGTCGCGAATTGGACGACCTAGTTTATCTGTTATTTGTTTTACCATCTTTTGACCCCCTTTTCTTTCTCTCTTATCGTCTTGATACATCTCATCAAAGCGATTGATTTCTGACTTTGGCTAAATCTTCTTGGTAATTTATGTTTTCATACCAATTCGGCTGCGTATCCACCTGATGCACATCTAACCAGTCAGATGACACTTGGTCATACACATGTTTCATACTGTAATCATCTGATTCCAGTGCACGCGCAATCACAGGCAGACATGCCGGACTGTAAAATGCGATGGTCGGAATCGGATAACCGTCTTCTTCATATCCCGCAATATCCAGTTGATCTTCAATGACATGTTCTACCATAAATTGGTATAAGGTACTGACAGCTTTTTCGGTAATGAGCGGTGTATCTACAGAAACCACAAAGAATAACTCTGCTTCAAAATCCTGTTTCATCACTGAATAAATCCCTGCTAGCGGTCCTTTCGTTTGATGTTCTTCATCATCTACGACGACTTTAACATCCTTAAATTGATCAGCTAATTCAGCATTAGAACTGATGATAATTTCATTAAAGACATTTGTTGCTTTTAAGACATCAATAATGTGTTGATAAAACATCTTACCATTCAACATCGCAAATGCCTTAGGCGAACCGAAGCGTTCTGAACGGCCGCCTGCTAAAATAATTGCTTTCACTGATTTAACCTCCACTTACCGGTGGAATCAACGCAACCACATCATTTTGTTGAATCATTTCATCATTCGGTACAAATTCCTCATTCAAGGCGATTTGGAATTGTTTACCGCTGATTTCCGGATAGGTTTCAAATAAGTACTTTTTGAACGCTTCTACTGTCATTTCATTTTCTAAATCGAATTCTTCTGTACCTTTTTGTAAGATTTCTTTGATCTCCGCAAAATAAAGGACTTTCATTCTGTTTGCCCCCTTTCAACTGCATCGTCGTGATAGCCACGTTGATGGCCAATCCATTGTGCCCCATCTTCCCATATTTCTTTCTTCCAAATCGGTACGACTTCTTTAATACGATCAATCGCATATTCATTTGCCGCATACGCATCTTTTCTATGCGGTGAAGAGACTGCGATTAATACCGCAATATCAGAAATATGCAGCGGTCCGATACGATGTACAATGCTGACAATCGTGCCCGGCCATTGTTCATTGATTTCATCGCCGATTTGCGCTAATTTTTTCTCAGCCATCGGAACATAGGCTTCATATTCAAGATGTTCTGTACGAATGCCTTTCGTCCATTCTCTGACATGTCCTGTAAAGACCACTACTGCACCCTGATGCGGTGTAATGGTAAAATCTCGATACGGTTCAGTTTGAATCGGCTCAGTCACAACTTCAAATTGTTTCATTTTGACTCATCCTTTTTTCTATCAATAAAAGTTAACAGCCATGATTTAAAATGACTTAACTCTGAATTTTTTTGAAACGGTAACTTATATTGTACATGACTCAGCTCAGATAAAGAAACTAATTCCGCTTCATCTCTATAAATAATCACTTTATCATAATCCGCTTGTTTAAAACCTTCGACGAGTAATACATCATAGTCAATCGTTACCGCTGACTCAATAATGTGGGATAATTCTTGCTCAGTTGAACGGGTGAGGGTCTCTCTCAAAGCGTGCCCCTGCACAATACTTTGGTCTGCACCTGCTTCAAAGTGCTTCATATGATCTACGTCTGCGTTCGGCAGTGTAATATCTTCAGTGCCATGGCCATGATGTTTGATGGTCACCACACG
This sequence comes from Staphylococcus simulans, assembly GCF_047037175.1. Taxonomy (GTDB): domain Bacteria; phylum Bacillota; class Bacilli; order Staphylococcales; family Staphylococcaceae; genus Staphylococcus; species Staphylococcus simulans_C. The sequence continues at coordinate 1,301,746 of NZ_CP178241.1, forward strand.
ATAACCTTGTGCTTTTAGAAATTTAACGATTTCTGCTACTAAAGTCGTTTTCCCCGCATTTTTATATCCCACAATTTGTAAAATCATAGTGCTAATTCCTCTTCAAATGTATCTGTTTCAGTCAAGATGACATCTACTGTGTAACCTTTTTCAAAGCCGCGTGTACCGCTCGGCAACATAATCATCGCATTACTATGTGCAATGGCTACAACAGCACCTGATTTATTGAAGCCAGAAGGAACCACTGTTGTTTGTAAACCATTTAAAGTCGCTTTAGCACGGATGAAACGTGTAAATGGATTTGGTTTTTTGAAGTCTTCCATTAACGTTGCTTTCACTACTTGCGGGAAGCGTTCAATCGCTCCCATCATATTTAATACTGCAGGTTTCACGAACAGTTCAAAACCTGTATAGCAAGCAGATGGATTGCCTGATAAACCGAATAAAAATTGATTGTTTGCGACCGCAACTGTTGTCACACTGCCTGGGCGCATTTGTACTTTATTGAAGAGCACTTCTGCACCGATTGCTTTATAAATCGCTGGTAGATAATCAAAGTCGCCGACAGAAACACCACCTGTTGTGATGACCATATCATGTGTTGCTAAAGCTTCTTTAACCACTGCTAAACTGCTGTCGAAGTCATCTTCTTGGATTTTATAAACTTCACAGTCTAAGCCGAATTGATTTAATAAACCTTGAATCATTGGTCCGTTAGAATTACGGATTTTACCAGGTTCTAACTCATCGCCGACATCTAACAGTTCACTGCCTGTCGCAATAATCGCAGCTGATGGCAAGCGACGTACTGGCACTTCTGTGTAGCCGAATGTCGCGAGCACTGCGATAGCGCCAGCATTGATACGTTGGCCTGCTTTTAAGACCACATCACCGACTTCTGTTTCTTCACCTTTTAATGACACATTTTCATTGTGTTCAAAGGTTTTACGAATGGTAAATGAATGGTCGCTTTCACGTGTTTGTTCTAACATCACAACTGCATCCGCACCTGCAGGAATTTCAGCACCTGTCATAATACGTACCGCTTGATTTGGGCCGACTGTTTTATCAGAAACGCTGCCTGCACCGATGTGATCAATCACTTCAAATTCAATACGGTTGTCTCCGCTGGCACCTTGTGTATCTTCGCTTCGTAACGCAAAGCCGTCGTAAGGTGATTTATTAAAACGTGGAATTTCATACGTAGCTACGATATCTTCAGACAGCACATAACCTAAACTGTCATTTAAAGGGACTTGTTGTGTTTCTGTACGAAACGCTTGTGCTACTACACGTTTGATTGCTTCTTTTACCGCAATTGGATTTCTTTTTTCAACTGGCATAAACTATCTGCTCCTATCATCTAATTTATTTCGTGCTATAATGTCTAAGCGAGGAGGAATAACATGTCTGAATTTACTCATATCAATGCTCAAGGTAATGCGAAAATGGTCGATGTTTCAGAAAAAGAAATCACGAAACGTATTGCGACTGCACATTCAAGCATTACTGTGAATGAAGCCATATACAAGCAAATTATAGAACATACAAATAAGAAAGGTAATGTGCTGAATACTGCCCAAATCGCGGGAATTATGGCAGCTAAGAATACCTCTACAATTATTCCAATGTGTCATCCGCTCTCACTGACGGGTATCGATATTGCCTTTGAATGGGATACAACATCGTCATACACACTTAATATTGAAGCCACTGTTTCTACCTCAGGTAAGACTGGCGTAGAAATGGAAGCTCTCACAGCCGCTTCAGCAACGGCTTTAACCGTTTACGATATGACCAAAGCACTTGATAAAGGCATGGTCATCGGTGAAACTTACCTTATCTCAAAATCTGGCGGAAAATCTGGAGATTACCGCAGATCATAAACTGTTGTTGCTCATGTTTTACCCGTTTTCAAAGGAAACATGAATCATACAACAGCACTACGGAACCATTGTCATGTGATATAACGCTCACATAAGGCAATCGTTCCGTTTTTTCATGTTATTTCTATTATATAATGCGACCTCTTTAAGTTAAATAGGCTGAATGGATGAAAAAGTTTAAGGAATCACGTGAAATGCATCATCGCTTTCAGTGTTTTCCCTTATTGTACAAGTAGATATAGATAAGAAGCGGTCAACATTCTACTTAAGTAAAATCTAACCGCTTCTATCCTATCTTCTATTTTGTTAATTCATGAATGAGATGATTCAATTCAGGTTTAATTAATTTTTCGATTGCAAGTTTGACTGCACCAGAAGAACCTGGTAAAGAGAAAATCAATTGTTCACCGACTGTACCGCCGACTGCACGTGATAATAAAGCACGTGTTCCTACATCTTCTACATAACTAAGATATCTGAACAACTCTCCGAAGCCCTCAATCTCTTTCGTAAGCAATGGTGTGACAGCTTCAATCGTCACATCACGTTGCGCAATACCTGTACCGCCAGTTGTGATAATTACATCCACATCTTCATTCAACCATTGTTGGACTTGTTGTGTGATGGCTTGTTTATCATCTTTGACAATCGTGTAATGGTCATCTGTGATTTCGACATTAATTTCTGATAGTAATGACTTCGCTAACTGACCGCCTTTATCTGTTTCTTTTGTTCTTGTATCAGATACCGTGAGTACAGCCGCATTGATTGTTCTATCTAACTTAACGTTTACATGTTCATTCTTCATTTAATAAACCTCCTGTAAATTGGACTCAACCGAGTAATTGATTCATTAATTTGATTGCATCTTCAGGTTTCGTCATGCCGTGAATCAACATGCGACCGCCTGAGAAGCTGACAATCCGATGATTGTTGAATTCAAAACGAATCATATAAGGATTCGCGTGATACTTAATATGATGCGTTTCCAAATATTCTTTCAACATTTCCTGGGTAATATCTTCATTGTTATATTGTACCGTATCTCTGCCGCATAATGTCGCAAATTGTAAATCAGAGTGGTTAAGATGCGGATAAGTCGCATGGTCACTGCACGTATGACAGTCCACATTATACATTCGACTGAAACCAAAGGTATAGTGTGTCCCTTCCCATATATCGCCATAAGTCAATTTTGGCGTAAAAGGTGTTTCTGTCAAGATTTTCAACGCATCACGTGTCTGCAGACTCGTTGTCATCGTCACTGCAGGTTGTATCACACCCACTGTATCGCATGTCATGTTAATAACCGGTAATTGCGGCATCAGACAATTGAAACACGGGGTTTCACCAGGAATAAATGCGGCTTCTATATATGTACTTTGTACCACACCGCCATAAATCCATGGTATATGATATTTATATGCAAAATCATTCACTAATAAACGTGTGTCAAAATTATCTGTCGCATCTAAAATTAAATCTACATCCGTCCCATGTGCTTCTAGGAACTGAGGATTCACCTGTGCGATATGCGCATCAATGATAACATCACTTCTTATTGCTTGTAACTTTTCTTTCGCCGCTATCACTTTCGGCATCGCATCTATCGCATCTTGTTCTGTATACAACATTTGTCGTTGCAGATTGCTGAACTCAATATAATCACGATCGACAATCGTGAGTTGTTTGATGCCTGCTCTGACGAGACCATCTGCGATATGTGTCCCTAATGCACCCATGCCGATAATCAGCGCATGTTTTTGCGCAATTTTCTCTTGGCCTTCTTTGCCTATATGTTTAAACAAGATTTGTCTGGAATAACGTTCTGACATCTTTCGATTCCTTTCTTAAGTGCATTGATTCTATTATAAGACGAATAGTGACATGATACAATTGTTCAAATGATTTCACGCCACCGAAAATCCGGTCATACCTCAATTGAGATAGACCGGATTAAAACTGATGCGCTTAACATTATATAGAACCGAGCGTAATAATTTCATCCGCCAGTTGTTCTGCTTCATAATTTGAATGTGTCACAAAGATGATGGGAATTTGCCACTCATCAAAGAGACGTTTGACTAAACGCATACTTTCTTCTTTTGTCGCATCATCTAAACTAGAAAACGGTTCATCGAGCAATAATAAATCGGGTCTTGTACTTAAAGCACGTGCCAATGCGACACGTTGTGCTTCTCCTCCCGATAATCTTGCTGGATACTGCTTTTGTAGATAACTGATATTTAATTGATGCATCAGTTGTGTGATATGTTCAGATGGTTGTGCCATAAAAGTGATATTTTGGTAGACTGTCATATTCGGAAAGAGTTGATAATCCTGGAATAAATAACCGATTTGACGGTCTTGTATTTTAACATTGTGCGCTTCCTTCGTATCTGTTAAAACGCGATGATTGATTTTGATGAACGCACTATCCGCAAATCTCAAACCTGCGATCACATTTAAAATCGTCGTTTTCCCTACTCCAGATGGACCGCGTATCGCATAAATTTTAGGCACTTCATCTTGAATATTCAAGTTTAATAATTGTGCTTTTAATTGATATTTAATTTGGATGGTCAACACGTTAATCCACCTCCAAATAACGATCTTTATTCATTAAGTTAATCGTACCGATGACAGTGATCGCAAAGGCAACTAACACTAAGACCCACAGCCATGCTTGATTTTCTTTGCCTTGTTCAACTAAGAAGTAAATCTCTAACGGCAACGTATTAGTTTTATTTGGAATATAACCCGCAACCATTAAAGTCGCACCGAATTCACCAATCGCACGCGCAAAGGCCATCATTACACCAGACAAAATTGCGCGTTTAGACAGCGGTAAAATCAGTCTGAAGAATATTTTATTTTCACTCGCCCCCATCGTACGTGCAGTATTCAACATTTTATGATTGATTCCTCTGAAACCTTGAATCGTATGTTGATACATTAAAGGGAAACTAACAATAACAGATGCGATAATCGCACCCGTTATTGTGAAAACGACTGGCATATGCAAGACGTTAGTCATAAATGCGCCTACCGGACTTTTAGGTGAGAATACAATTAATAATAAGAACCCCATGACAGTCGGCGGTAACACGATAGGTAAAATAATAATACTCTCAAGAAGTGTCACAATCCGACCTTGTCGTCGATATAACAATCTTGAAATTAGTATTCCAAGTACCGTTACAATGATTGTGCTGATTACAGCCACTTCAATTGATATCCAAAATGGCGTTAAATCAGGCATTGCCACTCCTCCTACACTTCAAATTGATAATCTTTTAAGATTTGTTTCGCTTCATCTGATTTCAAGAATTCTATCCAAGCTTTAGCGGCTTTATTATCAGATGTAGTTCCAGCTTCATAAATGATCGGTTGATTTAATTTAACCGCTTCGATTTCTTTTACTTTATCATTGTTCGTTTTATTTTTATATAAATCCGTTTTATAGACATAACCCAATTGCGCATTACCTTTTTCTACATAATTCAACACTTGGCGGACATCTTTCGCAAAGACTAAATGATCTTTCACACTATCATATAAGCCGTTATCTTTTAAATAACGTTCTGCATACTTGCCTGCAGGCACAGAATTCACTTCACCAATCGCAAGTTTTTGTCCGTCTTTTAAATCTTTCACAGATTTCAAATCTGTCCCTTTTTCACCAATTAAAACTAATTGATTCTTCGCATAATCATATGTGTTATCGGCTTTCTTTTTATCTTTTAAAGCTTTCACATCTTTAGTGTTCGCTGACATAAAGACATCAACAGGTGCGCCTTTTTCAATTTGTTGTCTTAAAGCACCTGAACCGCCATAGTTAAATGTCACGTCCACATCACTATGTTTTTTCTTAAACGCTGTTTCTAATTCTTTTGTCACATCCGTTAAACTTGCGGCCGCTGCGACATGTAATGTTTTATCTTTTTGATTACTGTCAGTTGATTTTTTATCCTTTGAACATCCCGCAATGATTAAACAGAAGCTTAACAATAAAACTGTAAAGTATTTCAATTTCATCTTTAAAGAGCCTCCTGAAATGTTTTATTCACTGTAAATTATACGCTTTACTTACATAAATTCCAATTTGTATTTGTATATTATCTTTTATGTTTCCATAAGAAAAAGGCCCATATCCTATCGGCCTTTTCATATGATTATAAAGTTTGAATAAAGCGTTTGAATGCTTCTAATCCTTCTTGATTACGTTTAAAGACACCTGCATCTTCTAGAACGCGCTTGAATTTTTGTCCCACCGCATCTAAAACAATCTGTTCTGCATTATCTTCAGTGAAGTGATGTGCTGCTTTGAGTTCATCCGCAAATGCTCGATGCACACCTAAATCTAGCTGTGTATCACCTAAAACATAGTGTTCGACTTCTTTCAGTTCTCGTTTTAAACGTGCCGGTAAAATCGCAGTCCCCATGACTTCAATTAAACCGATATTCTCTTTTTTAATATGTTGTACATCTGGATGCGGATGGAAAATACCATCTGGATACGCTTCTGATGTTTGATTATCTCTAAGGACAAGATCTAATTCATAGTTACCTGTTTCCTTACGATAACGTGCTATCGGCGTAATCGTATGATGACGTTCGCCTGCTTCACTTTGTGCTTTAACTTGAACCGTTTCATCACTATATAGATTCCATTGATTGAAGACATGTTCTGCCGCATCAATCAATTGCGCTTGATTGTTCCCTTTCAAACGAATGACACTCATTGGCCAATCCAAAATTACCGCTTCGACTTCCGCATAGCCATTGAGTTTAAAGCGCTCTAATTCTGCCGCGTTATCCATCGGGAAAGTATGTCGGCCTGTTTGATAATGGTTATGTGATAAGATTGATCCGCCTACGATTGGCAAGTCTGCATTTGAACCCGCAAAGTAATGCGGAAATTGTTTCACGAAGTCTAACAGATTCACAAACGTTTGTCGTCCAATTTCCATTGGAACATGTTGTGCAGATAATACAATACTATGTTCAGGGAAATAAGCATAAGGCGAGAATTGGAAGCCCCAGCTTTCGCCATCTAACGAAATACGTGCAATACGATGATTACGACGTGCCGCTTGTGTAACTGAACCTTCGTACCCTTCATTCTCCATGCATAACGCACATAATGGGTAACTTGATTGTTTCGCTTCGCGTGCTGCCGCAATTTCTTTTGCGTCTTTTTCAGGTTTAGACATATTAATGGTAATTTCTAAGTCACCATAGTGTGTCGGTGTATAGAAGTGAATATTTTGCGCAATCGCATCTGCCTTAATATAGTGATTACGCATACAAATATCGTATAAGTATTGTGTCGCTTTTTCTGGATTTTCTTTATACAGCGCTCTGAAGTTATGATTGATGGTTGAAGGTTTCGGTGTAATTAAATCTAGTAATTTCGTTTCAACTTGTTCTTTTTGATAGACCGCATCTTCAATCAAATCATGTTGAATCATTTGTTGAATCCAATACTGCGCAATCGCATTCGGTGTATCTAATTCTGATAGATCTTGCGTTGCAGTTTCAACATCTTCTGCCTGTGTGATTTCTAACACTAAATTTTGAATATAGTACGCATCTTCTGTTTCAAAATCCCCATACGTGACTGCATAAGAAATAAAGCGTTGTACCAGCTGTTGATTCAGCTTCATGAGACAGCCTCCTTTTTATTTATCTTCATAGCCGTTAGGATGTGCACGGTGCCAATGCCAAGCAGTTTCAATTATTTCATGAATGTCATCATGTTTTGGTTCCCAGCCTAGTACTTCACGTGCTTTGTCACTTGAAGCAATTAATTTACTTGGATCACCTGCACGACGTTGACCGATTTCTGATTGAATGGCTTCACCCGTTGCTTGACGTGCTGCTTCTACAATTTCAATCACTGAATAACCTTGGCTGCTGCCTAAGTTGAATGCGCCGCTTTCTCCGCCCTCTTTTAAGTAACGATACGCTAAGATGTGCGCTTCGATTAAATCTGTAACATGCAGATAATCTCTGACACATGAACCATCTTCGGTATCGTAATCTACACCGAATATCGTAATCGCATCGCGTTGGCCTAAAGCTGCCTCTAACACGATAGGAATCAAATGTGTTTCTGGATTATGATCTTCACCAATTGAGCCATCTTCACGTGCACCTGCGACATTGAAATAACGTAATGCTGCATAATTCATACCATATGCGTTATGACACCAATGCATCATTTTCTCCATCATCAATTTGCTTTCACCATAAGGATTAGTCGGTGCTTTCTTCGCATCTTCTGTAATCGGAACGACATCAGGTTCGCCATATACCGCTGCAGTAGAAGAGAAGACAATATCTTTCACATCATGTGCTTTCATTACTTCAAGCAATACTTGCATGCCATATACATTATTATTGAAATAATCTAAAGGTTTCTCTACAGATTCTCCAACTAAAGAATACGCACAGAAGTGGAAAACACCTTCGACCGCTTCTTTCGCAAACACTTGATTTAAGAATTCGCTGTCACGAATATCACCTTCGTAAAAACGTGCTGCTTTCGGTACAGCACCTCTATGGCCTGTTCCTAAATTATCTACGACTGCGACATCAAATCCAGCATCTATCAATTGATGCGCTGCATGGCTTCCGATGTAGCCTGCACCGCCTAATACTAAAACTGACATGATTTTCCTCCTTAAAGTTCGATTGATTTTACACCGTCACCGATATTGACATGATAAAACGATGGCGCATAACCCATTTTATCTGTATAGATACGTGAAACTTCTGCTTCTAAATCTTGAACTTTTGATTGATGTACGAGCGCAATCGCACATCCCGCAAATCCTGCTCCTGTCATTCGTGCACCCAGTACACCGTCAACTGCTTGCGCAGACTCAGCGAGCGTATCCAGCTCTTTGCCTGTTACTTCATAATCTTCTTTTAATGAAGCATGACTTTCATTTAATAATGTGCCAAAACGCTCGAAATCAGATTGTGCTAACGCATCGTACGCTTCTTTGACACGCGCATTTTCAGTGACCGCATGTCGTGCACGACGACGTATCGTTTCATCTTCGATCAAATGCGCATGTTGATTGAAAGTTTCCACATCTAAATGTCCAAGTGCATCAATATCTACTGATTGTTGTAAAGCAGCTAATGCTTTCTGGCATTCTTCAAGACGTTCATTATATTTAGATTCTGCTAATTCACGACGCTTATTTGTATTCATAATAGAAATCGTATAGTCTCCAAACTCAGTTGGAACGTAATGATACTCTAATGTATGTGTATCTAAAAGAATCGCTTGATCTTTTTGTCCCATACCGACAATAAACTGATCCATAATGCCTGAGTTCACACCGATAAATTGATTTTCTACTTTTCGTCCAAGCTGAATTAATTCTAAGCGTTCAACCTCTAAATCAAACAACTGTTTCATTAACCAACCCGTTAACATTTCAATAGAAGCTGAAGAAGATAAGCTCGCTCCATTTGGAATATTACCTTCTACGATGACGTCAAAGCCTGAATCAATTGAATAGCCTGCTTCAATTAAAAACTTAACCATCCCTTTTGGATAGTTCGCCCAACTATGGTCTGTATTGTAATCCAAGTCGTCTAACGAAAATGAGATGATACCTTTTTCTTCAAAGTTTAAAGAGTAAAAACGAATCGTGCGATCATCACGTTTACGTGCTAAGCCATATGTGCCTAATTCAATTGCGGCCGGAAATACATATCCGCCATTATAGTCAGTATGTTCTCCGATTAAATTAATACGTCCTGGTGCAAATGCAGCAACATCTGGTTTTGTCTCAAATTGCTTTTCAAATTGCGTTTGCATCGATGCCAACATAGTATAACTCCTCTCACAAGGTAAATTTATTAGTAAACACAATTAAAGTTTATTTGTTTACTAAATGTTTTGTCAACACTTTCTAGTTCTTCTTGAAGGAAAAAGATTGACGTTCTATTTGTTTTGTTTGTATCACTACATGCATCGCTGACTGACGTGTTTTTTGAATCCGTTCTTTCGCCATTAACACCGCACTTTTCCCGAACTGTTCAATATCAATACGGATACTCGTCAAAGAAGGTGTCACATACTGATTCACATCTAAATCATTGAAACCAATGACGCCTGCTTCTTTAGGGATAGAAACCCCTCTTTGTTGTAAGGCTTGAATCAAGCCGATGGCTACCATATCATTACCCGCTATCAAAATATCTGGAATCGTTTCAGCTTGTTCAACCGCTTCAAACCCTTCTTCTCTTGCCCAACCGATAAGATGCCCCATCGGCATTACCTCATTCTGTTGACACCAAGAAAGATAAGCGTGATATCTGGCATCACTTTCCATTGTTTCTTCGCCATCCAATTTACGTTCTTCACGCATACCGCCATAATAAGCAACTGTTGCTTTCGGATACGCTGCTTTGATTTGATCTAGCAGTTGATACATGGCTTGCTCTAAATCTGAATAAACAGCATCAATATAATCAGGTACTTGTTTATTATTAATCACAACCATATTAGGGTTGTGATGATAAATTTCTTGTAACGCATCGAGAGAAAAATTACCGATGACTAACACTGCACCTGCTTTTTTCACATCTAATAAATCTTGTTTTTTAAAGCCTGTTTCAATTCTAAGTGTTTTCTTTAAAGTTAAATTCAATTTCTTAATCTCTGACTCTATCGCTAAGCGTAATTCTCGGTGGAAAGGATCTGCCATTTCTCTTCTGCGCGACGCATACGTAATGATTTGAACTTGGCGGTTCACACGCACTGCCTTATGATATTCAAGTTCCTTTGCGGTATTTAATATACGTGTTCTCGTGCTGTCCGATACAGACAATGTCGGATCTTCATTAAGTACACGAGATACTGTTCCTGGACTGACACCCGCTTGTTTTGCGATATCTCTGATACTAGCCATAATTGCCACCTCTCTTTTGTTTACTTTAAGTTTACTATTCTTTGTTTACTTGTACAACGCTTCACTTTCAATAAATACAGCTTCTATGCAAATCTTTTTTGTAAATTCTGGTGATGTAGTATATTGTTAAATTAAGGAGTCATGCATATGAATAAAGATAAAGATGTTTTAACGAATCAGACAATTGTCCGTTATGAAGGTGGAGATTTATTCGAAACCACTGATAGTTATGTTACAGAGTTTCCGTTGACCGTTATGGTAAATGGCGAAGAATTTGCGACCGTCATCTGTAGTCCAGACCATATGGAAGAATTGGTACTGGGCTTTTTAGCGTCTGAAGGTGCCATTTTGAAACGCAGTGAATTGAAATCGATTCAAATCGATGACAGTAAAGGCTTTGCGCATGTTGAATTAACCAAAGATTTAGGGGACCGTTTTGAATATTCGACGAAGCGTATGATTGCTTCATGCTGCGGTAAGAGTCGTGAATTTTACTTTCAAAATGATGCGGCAGTCGCCAAGACGTCATTGTCCAATATCACTTTAACGCCAAAACAAGTGATTAATATGATGACCAGACTTCAAACTGCAAGTAAACTATTCAAACGTACAGGTGGCCTGCATAATGCGGCCATCAGCGATGGCGATGCATTCTTTGAACATCGCCAAGATATCGGTCGACATAATGCGCTCGATAAGTTATATGGCTTCTGTATTGAACGCCATATTCCTGTCAGAGATAAAGTATTGATTTTCAGCGGTCGTATCTCATCAGAAATTCTAATTAAAGCTGCGAAGATCGGTGTGGGTGTAATTCTCTCTAAATCTGCACCCACTACTTTAGCGGTGACTTTAGCGAATGATTTGAATATTACCGCAATCGGTTTTATCAGAGATGGCAACTTTAATATTTATAGTCATCCAGAACGTATAAAAGCTGTGTCCGCACAAGATTAACTTGCGGAACACAGCTTTTAATTTATCTATTTATATATTTTCTTTTACCACACTATAACAATAGCTAATAAAGGTATACCCCTGTTTGATATACATTTCTTTTGCGGTATCTTCACCATCTGCGATTAGAATCATAGGTTTGTTTTGCGCATAATTTGCGACAAAGGCCTGCATGGCACGTCCAATGCCTTGGCCACGCATCTCTTTAATTACACCGAAACTATCAATTTCAATCGTGTCTTCTGATTCAATCATGTCTAATGTGCCGACAGGCTGCGCATCTTTATACGCGATGACCCGCTTCACATTAGTCGCCCCTTCGAATTGCTGTCTTAATGTTTTAACCACTTCATCCGCATAGTCTTTTCCATAATCTAAAGAAAAGTAGCGGCAGATTTTTAAATAATCATCCAAATGATAAATGTCGACCCAACGAATATCTAAATCACTTGGCATCTCACCAGCAAGCGCATGTGCTTCTATCGCATACATTTCCAATAACACAACTTCAAAATTTTCTCGTTCAAAGTATGTACGAAATGTTGTATCTAACTTTGTGTTTTCTGGAAATGTAAATGCCAAATGATGGCTGCCTTGTTTTAGATGCGCTTTAGTTTGTGTATCAACATGTTTTAACCATGTTTCAAACGTCGGCATCTCATGATAAACCCACTTATTAGTATAATACGTGAGCGGTTCTTGTGGTGTTAAATAAATCGTTTTGTGTTCATCTTGATAAGCAACTGTTCCAGGCTGATCAATTAATCGCATAGATAGCGGTCCCATCTTCATCCCTCTTTCTGATAACTCAGAAACGAATCAATTGTTTAAAGCGTGTATGATTTAATAACGCCGCACCAATTAAACAAGCGATAATGCCTTTAATAATATCCCCTGGCATAAAGACAAAAGATAAGAAGAATGCTTTTGATAATGGCATATGTGTAATCACGCCCATCACTAATGTGCCGACAATATCTAATAAAAAGATACCCGCAATTAATGTAGGAATAAATAAACGACCGAAATTGATTCGTTCTATTGATTTATCGCGTGCATAGCCAATCAAGAAAGCGACGACTGGGTATAAGAATAAGAAACCTGCTGATGGTCCAGCAAATACGCCTATACCACCGCGCCCGCCTGTTAAGACAGGTAAACCGCACGCTGCTAAAATTAAAAATACAATTACGCTTAATGTACCATACTTTTTACCTAAAAGAATACCTGCGAGAAAAATACCGACATTCTGCAAGACAATCGGTACAGGCATGAAAGGAAGCGGAATCGGCGGTACCAATCCTAGCAATGCGATAATCGCTGTCATAATTGCGGTGAAAGTAATATGTTTTGTTGTCATAAAATAACCTCCTCAATAACTTACAAGAAAGATTATACCACAAATGTTAACTTATATTTACGTTAAGTTAACATATATTTGTTCCATTTTACACAATTATACACGGACTTTAGACGCAAGTTTAGTAATATATTCAAAGAAATCATCTCTATTCACATCATCCACTAAACGAATCGTTCTTCCTCCCTCAGTCACACGCTTTGTGCGGCCTTGGCTTGGACCCTTAGTGATGACTTCCGTTTGAACTTCTTCAACGTGGACTAAGTCTGGTTTGCCGACTGATGCTGTAGTAAGTACATCCCATAAGAAATACGTAGAGTTGGTCACAAAGTGTGTTAATGGCGGTACCGCCGCATAACATACGCCTAAGAAATCTACACCTAAAATATCACGTTGATCTGCCCACATTTGTCGTACATCAATCGTTAATGGTACTTTATTCGTACTTTCCAACGCAACCATATCAATCGCAATGTCTGCGTCAAAGACAGTTGCGACTGCTTCTGGATCCCAAAAGGCATTCCATTCAGCTGTGCCGTCATGTTCCGGCTCTTCTACATTTCCTTTCGTTAAAAACGTACCGCCCATCCATACTAAACGTTCAATTTTGTCAGTAATCTGTGGTGCGACTTCCAATGCTTGCGCTAAATCAGTTAAAGGACCAGTGAACAATAACGTTACTGCTTCATCGCTGCTTTCTAATTTTTCAATGATATCTTCATAAGCTTCTATCTCTAGCTGCGTTGAATGTTGTTTAATTCGTGATTCATTTAATACTGGTAATGCGTCAACAAAGAAGGCATGCATACGCCATTCTTTAGGGAATGGATTCTTGCCTCTTAATGACGATGCGGCAACATCCAACTTTCTATCTGAAAAGCGGTTGATGATTTTAACAGAAGCACTGACTGCAGGTTCTACATAACTATCAGCACCAATTGCGCTGACTCCGATTAATTCAACATCTTCCATTTGTAGTAATAAAAAGAGTGAAACTAAATCATCTACGCCGCCATCGTGGTTAAAATATATTTTTTTCATGGTTTACCTCCAAATTTTAGGTTCACTCCCTATTAAATGGAATTTGCGAAAAAATGTAAAGTAAGTGTTTAACGCAATATTCAGTTGTACTATATAGAATTTCTCCGTTGAATCTAATGCAAGCTGCTAAACACTACCAACTCTTTAATCCGAGTGATACACTAAACTTAATACAGCAATATACGTCAGGAGGAATAACGTTGTTACAATCAGGATTAGTTCATACAGAGATTCAACGCAAATGGTTAACAAAGTTACAATCAGTCAAAGACGAATTTCAAGCGCACGCAGCATACAATGATAAACATAGCCGCTTCCCCCATGAAAATATAGCGTGGCTCGTCAAAGAAGGCTACAGCTTATTAACCTTACCAAAAGCTTATGGCGGTGAAGGTGCGACAATTGAAGATATGGTTATTATTCAAAGTTATTTAGGCGCAATTGATGGGGCAACAGCTTTATCTATCGGTTGGCATTTAAGTACAGCGGGTCAAATATTTGAAGAACAGAAATGGGAGCCTCACTTACTTGATCAATTAGCACAAGACATCAAGGCAGGTGCGCTGATCAACAGAGCAGTAAGTGAAGCAGATACCGGTAGTCCGACACGCGGCGGCAAACCTGCAACACATGCCAAAGCATCCGGTACGGATTATGTATTAAATGGCGTCAAAACCTTTACTTCAATGCTTCCAGCTTTAACACACTTGTTAGTCAGCGGGTATAATGAAGCAACTGACCAATTTGGTTTCTTCTTAGTCAAAAAAGACACACCCGGCGTGTCTGTCGCAGAAACATGGAATGTCGTTGGGATGCGAGCCACTGAAAGTCACGACTTAGTCTTAGAAGATGTGCATATTCCACAAGAAAACTTTGTAGAAGTTGCGGGCGGATCGAAAGGCCCGAATGGTTGGATTCTGCATATCCCAAGTGTCTATTTAGGCATCGCACAAGCGGCAGCAGATTATGCGAAGCATTTCGCTGAAGTACATCAGCCTAACAGTATTGACCACCCTATCGGTCATCTCCCAACAGTTCAACAAGCAATCGGTGAAATGGAATCGCTGTTACTGTCAGCACGCGCATTTTTATGGTCAACTGCGCGGACATATCATGAAGCGCCAGATGCGCCAGTTTGGAATGAAACGTCTGCCAGTAAAATTCTTGTGATGAATCAAGGTTTGAAAGTGATTGATATAGCCATGCGGATTGTCGGTGCGAAAAGTTTAGAAATGGAGCGACCGCTTCAACGTTATTATCGTGATATGCGTGCCGGTCTGCATAATCCGCCTATGGAAGATGCAGCGTATACCAATATTGCCAAATCAGAGCTTAACTTATTTTAGTCACTCAATATATTCAACTACGTACCTCATATCATTGATACGAACCGATGATGTTACTTGAAACTTCAACATTATAATCAAACGGCTTACACAGGAACACATTGTGTAAGCCGTTTTAATTATGCCTCATCTTTTAAATAAGCTTCTTGTTCTTCTTTTTCATGCGGCATCGTAGATTTTCCCGCCAACATCATGATCCACGTTGCGACAATAAACGGCAGAGTGAACGCTGGTAAACCAAATGGTTTTAACCATGTCACTAATCCTGCATGAACCACAACGGTGATGAAAATACCAAACAACATGCTTAAATAGCGATTGAATACTGATTTTTCTTTGAAAGTAATACCTAATGCTAAAATAACCAAAATGACATTATAACCATATAAACCTGTGTTAATGTCATCATGGTTAGCACCGAACATCATCACGACAAATACACCGATAATATTAGCGATAATCGCATAGATACCTGCGCGTTTGGAAGCAACAAAGATCCCAAATAATATAATGAGACCCCCTGCTGCACTTTGTACTAGGAATATTTCACTAAAACCATCTAAAAAGGTCATGATGCCATGAATCGTATGATGAGAAAAGTGAATTTCTTGCACTTTTGACGGCAAAATATTAACCCCTGCATTCACATGTTCAAATTGGAATGACATAAATAAGAACATCCAACTGATAAATACATAGGGCATTGTCAGCATCGGCAATTCAAAGCGTGCTAACAAATTACGAAATGCTGCACCTAACGGCAAGGTTAATACCACTGCAAGACCTGTCATCACAATGCCTAGCCAGTCTTGGACTAAGAAAACGGTCAATGCGACCCCTGTTAATACTGGATTAAATCCAGCAAGCCCCTCTTTAATTTCTTCTTCTGAATAGTTTGTATAAGGTGCAAACACATAAGCAATGATACTAGACAGTAATGCTGCGAGACCGATTTTCCAGTCGGCCACAAATAATCCAATCAATATCAATAGTCCCGTCCAAGCATTATTCAATAATAATACTTGTGAAATATTCTTTAATACAACGTCGACAAATTGACGCATCGATCCTTCACCTGATTTCTTAAAAATATAAACCGCTAAAATTATAACAGAATAAGATTTCGAACAAAAATCGAATGCTCTTATTTATGATAACCTACAATATTGTTTAACATGTCCTATAAAATTGTAAATCTAACTTGTTTGAAAAATTACCAAAAAAGGTAAATCTCCTTTAGGTTAATAAAAGTGTATGTTAAGGCTCTAACTTGTTAATTTGCAATTATATTTCGCACTACAAATATATATTTCTTGTATATCGATAAGTCGAGTCTTACAATGGATAAGTATTATTTAACATATA
Organism: Staphylococcus simulans; assembly: GCF_047037175.1. GTDB lineage: Bacteria > Bacillota > Bacilli > Staphylococcales > Staphylococcaceae > Staphylococcus > Staphylococcus simulans_C. The sequence continues at coordinate 1,318,640 of NZ_CP178241.1, forward strand.
TGAAAGAAGGGATCACTTTGCATTTTACTCAACGTGAACAAGATAAATTGATGTTGGTTATTGCGAACGACGTTGCACGCAGACGTCAAAAACGTGGCTTAAAATTAAACTATCCTGAAGCAGTAGCTATCATCAGTTACGAAATGTTAGAAGGTGCAAGAGACGGTAAGAGCGTTGCCGACCTTATGAGTTACGGCAGACAAATTTTAAATAAGGATGATGTAATGGAAGGTGTAGCTGATATGATTACAGATATCGAGGTTGAAGCGACCTTCCCTGACGGTACTAAACTGATTACAATACATCATCCGATTGTTTAAAGGGGGATTTTTCATTATGAAACCTGGTGAAATTATTGTAAAACGTACTGAAATTGAAATAAATAGAGGTACTGATTCTACTGAAACAGTCATCGTCGTCAAAAACGTAGGAGACCGCCCTATCCAAGTCGGCTCTCACTACCACTTCTTTGAAGTCAATGACGGCTTAAAATTTGATAGAGAAAAAGCTTATGGCAAACACTTAGATATTCCTGCAGGTGCAGCTGTACGTTTTGAACCTGGGGATGAAAAGAAAGTACAACTTGTTGAATATAATGGCAATCGTCGTATTTACGGTTTCCGCGGAATGGTCAACGGACCGATTGATGAAGATCGTATCTTCCGTGTAGATGATGACCATCCAAACGCTGGTATTACAAACGACGAAGGAATGAATAATGCGAATAAAGAAAGTGGGTATAATCGATGAGCTTTAAAATGACGCAATCTCAATATACAAGTTTATATGGTCCGACAGTCGGAGATTCTATTCGATTAGGTGACACCAACTTATTTGCACGCGTTGAAAAAGATTATGCGACATATGGGGATGAAGCAACTTTTGGCGGCGGTAAATCTGTTCGTGACGGCATGGCCCAAAACCCTAATGTTACACGTGATGACCGCAATGTTGCAGATACAGTAATCACAAACGCAGTTATTATCGACTACGATAAAGTATACAAAGCAGATATCGGAATTAAAAACGGCTACATTATGCGATATGGTAAAGCCGGCAACCCTGATATTATGGACAACGTAAATATCATTATCGGCGCAAACACAGATATCATTTCTGGCGAAGGTAAAATTGTGACTGCCGGCGGTATTGATACACACGTGCACTTTATAAACCCTGAACAATCATGGGTTGCACTTGAAAGTGGTGTAACGACGCACATCGGTGGCGGTACAGGTGCTTCAGAAGGTTCTAAGGCAACAACTGTTGCGCCAGGTCCTTGGCATATGCACCGTATGTTAGAAGCAGCTGAAGCTTTACCAATCAATGTTGGTTTCACTGGTAAAGGACAAGCTTACAACCACACTGCATTAATTGAACAAATCCACGCTGGCGCAATCGGCTTGAAAGTCCATGAGGACTGGGGTGCTACTCCATCTGCGCTAAGCCATGCATTAGATGTGGCTGATGATTATGATGTACAAATCGCATTACACGCAGATACATTGAATGAAGCGGGCTTCATGGAAGATACAATGAAAGCCATTAAAGACCGTGTTATTCATATGTACCACACTGAAGGTGCTGGTGGCGGACATGCGCCTGACTTAATCAAATCAGCAAGCTATCCTAATGTCCTTCCATCATCCACTAACCCAACATTACCTTATACAACAAATACAGTTGACGAACATTTAGATATGGTTATGATTACTCACCACTTGAATGCTTCTATTCCTGAAGACGTGGCATTCGCAGACTCACGTATCCGTAAAGAAACAATCGCAGCTGAGGACGTATTACAAGATATGGGTGTATTCAGTATGGTCAGCTCTGACTCACAAGCGATGGGTCGTGTCGGTGAAGTGATTACACGTACTTGGCAAGTTGCACACCGCATGAAAGAACAACGCGGTTATTTAGACGGCGACTCAGAATACAATGATAACAACCGTATCAAACGTTATATCGCAAAATATACAATCAACCCTGCAATCACACACGGTATCTCAGAATATGTAGGTTCTATCGAACCAGGCAAACTTGCAGATATCGTTATTTGGGAACCTGCATTCTTCGGTGTAAAACCTGATGTTGTATTAAAAGGCGGTATGATCAGTACTGCAGTCAACGGTGATGCGAACGGTTCTATCCCTATCTCAGAACCACTTAAATTCCGTAAAATGTACGGCCAATTCGGCGGCAATATGACAGGTACAAATATGACGTTTGTTTCAAATATTGCTTATATGAACGATATTCAACGTCAATTGAATTTACACCGTATGGTACGTCCAGTTAAAAATATCCGTAAATTACGTAAAACGGATATGAAAAATAATACAGCAACACCAAAATTAGACGTAGATCCGCAAACGTATGAAGTGTTTGTAGATGGCGAAAAAATTACAAGCGAACCTGCTACAGAATTGCCATTAACACAACGTTACTTCTTATTCTAGGAGGCTAGCTTTCATGATAGTAGAAGAAATTCTTGGCAATATCGCCAATTTATCACCTGAAGAAAAACAAAAACACACTGAAAAAGTGTATCTAGAAAACTCTGATTTAGTTAAACGCATCCAACGTGTAAAAACAGACCATGGCAATGAAATCGGCATCCGCTTAAAAAACCCTGTAGATTTGCAGTATGGCGATATCTTATATGAAGATGACAACAACCGTATCGTGGTAGATGTCAACTCTGAAGATATCTTGGTTATCAAACCACGTTCACTGCAAGAAATGGGAGATATTGCCCATCAATTAGGTAACCGTCATTTGCCTGCACAGTTCACTGAAAGTGAGATGCTGGTACAATACGATTATTTAGTTGAAGATTTATTACAATCACTTGGTATCCCCCATTCACGCGAGGATCGCAAAGTCAATAAAGCTTTCCGTCATATAGGACATTCACATGATTGATCATGCATCTTTACGCTTGTTTCAATTTTGCGATTCGCAATTTCCTACAGGTGCATTCAGTCATTCTTTCGGACTAGAAACATATATTCAAAGAGGGACTGTTCATGACGAACAGTCCTTCCAAGAATGGCTGAAACTCTTTTTAAGTGAACAACTCACCTATGCGGATGGATTAGCGATGCGCTTCGTTTATGAAGCACTGAATCAGAATGATGAACAAAGAGTATTAGAATTAGATCGTTTATTATTTGTTCAAAATATGCCGAGAGAAACACGTGTGGGCACTAAACAAATGGGCACACGTATGGTGAAACTTGCGGATGAACTTTACGACAGTAAATGGATTCATTGGTATCACGAACAATATCAAGCGAAACAAGCAAAATTGCATCCCGCAATTTGTTTTACAATGCTTGGTCACTATCTCGGTGTCGATATTGAAATGATTATCGATTATTATTTATATCAAAACGTTTCATCTTTAACTCAAAACGCGGTCAGAGCCATCCCTTTAGGACAAACTGCAGGTCAACGTATTGTGACGCAGATGATTCCATTTATGAAAGAGACACGCAACCACATTTTTGAGCTTAAAGCATCTGAATTCGGCATCACTGCACCAGGACTTGAAATCAATCAAATGGAACATGAAAAAGTGAATGTACGAATCTTTATTTCCTAGGAGGCAAGATTTATGACTCAACCTATTAAAATCGGAATCGGTGGTCCAGTAGGCGCTGGTAAAACCGAACTTGTAGAAAAAGTAGTAAAACACCTTTCAAAAGAATTAAGTATCGGTGTTATTACGAATGATATTTATACAAAAGAAGACGAAAAAATTCTTGTGAACACTGGCGTATTGCCTGCAGATCGTATCATCGGTGTAGAAACTGGCGGTTGTCCACATACAGCTATTCGTGAAGATGCTTCGATGAACTTTGCGGCTATTGATGAATTAATGGAACGTCATGAAGATATTGAATTGATTTTCGTTGAATCTGGCGGCGACAACTTAGCTGCGACATTCAGTCCAGAACTTGTAGATTTCTCAATTTATATTATTGACGTTGCACAAGGTGAAAAAATCCCGCGTAAAGGCGGACAAGGTATGATTAAATCTGACTTCTTCATTATCAACAAAACAGATTTAGCGCCATATGTCGGTGCTTCTTTAGACCAAATGGCTGAAGATACATGTACTTTCCGCGGTGAGCGTCCATTCACATTTACTAACCTTAAAACAGAAGATGGTTTAGACAATGTGATTAACTGGATTGAACGTGATGTGCTGCTTAAAGGACTAGAATAATGTCTGAAGTGAAGAGATGGACGGGACAATTAGATATCACCGTCTTTAATGATGGTGAACGTTCTGTCGCACGCGATATCTTTTTTGAACAAGCATTAAAAGTGATTCGCCCTATCTATTTAAATGGCTCTAACATCCCGACATTCTATATTGTTAATGTCGGCGGCGGTTATTTAGATGGCGACCGTTATCGCTTAAATGTCCAAGTAAAAGAAAATGCGGCAACCACGCTGACATCGCAAGGTGCAACAAAAATCTACAAAACATTGAAAGATCATGTTGAACAATATCAAACGTTCACGATTGAAGATAATGCCTATATGGAATATGTCGGTGATCCAATTATTGCTTATAAAAACGCAAAATTTTATCAGCATAACCAATATCATCTTGCCAACAGCGGCGCGATGTTTTATACCGACATCCTAACACCTGGTTATTCACCAGATGAGGCACACTTTACGTATGACTATCTCCACCTGCTTAACGAAATCTTTGTAGACGGTGAATTAGTTGTATATGACAATATGTTGTTAGATCCAAATAAAAATCGTGTAGATGCTTTAGGTTATATGGAAGGTTATTCTCACCTTGGTTCTTGTTATTTCATCCATCCAGATGTAAACAAAGAAACAGTAGAAGAACTTTATGACATCATGGCACCTTATGCGAAACAAGAAGATTGCAGAATCGGTATTACTGAACTCGCAACACACGGCATCAGCATTCGAATTCTTGCTCACCAAACAGATTTAATCGTAGACATTTTAAACGACGTACAACAACAACTCGTTAAGAAGCACTATGACAGAGCAGTCGATTTCTTAAGAAAATATTAAAAGACAATCCTATCTAACAATTTGATTGCATAATGAAGGACGGTTACCAAATATGGATAACCGTCCTTTTTATATACTTTATTCTATAACTACTTGTGCTTAGTTAATGCCAAAATGCTTTAATCGTTTCTGCTTCATGGTGCCCTTGTTGACGCGCCGCTTCAGCTACTTCTTTACGCAATGCACCATTCATCGTATTATAATCATATTTCTCTAGAATAGCCATGACTGCTTCATCTGGTTTAACCGTATGAACCGCTTGTCCACGCTCTGTCATGTTTTCAACTAAATCTGACAAGGCATACGGTGATTTCACTGGTAAGTTGGCAGCCAAGACGACGACTTTATCGGCTTCACTCACATCAGGATTATCCATAGAATAAGAACCGCCATCATAATAATGTTTATTATGCAGTTGAATTGTTGGATAGGCACCTTGGAAAGCACCGCTTGCTGCGATAGCTTTAACTAACGGCACATCTGAATTTTCGTCTAAAACTTTGCGTTGATTGGATTCCACTTCTGTAACTACAATTTTAATTTTAGGTGTCCACCCCGTTACTGCCTTACCTAAACTATTGCGTATCATATTGAGACGTTCTGTTTCAGGCAATTCTACTTTAGGATGCATAGCCATTTGACTCATACCGTCAATCCATTCCTCAACTGTACGCGCATTACGTTCTAATTGATCAAACTGCGCAAAGATATCAGTTAAGTCTTCATCTGTTAAGGGATTTTCAGCTTCTCTTTGATATTCTAATTGTTCTTCCCAAATCGTTTCCCAGTCTGCTTCTGAAGCGAGCACTGCACCGACTTGTGCACCAGCAGATGTACCGACAAATTCGTCAGCCGTTCTTAAATCCAAACCTTTCTCAGCCAAGCCTCTTAAATAGCCGATTTCCCATGCCATACCGAATTGTCCGCCGGCACCTAAAATGACTGATGTTGTTGCCATACAATCACTCCTCTACCTCCATTTATTTAATTTAATTCATTACACTCCTTATTTTACCCTTTAAAATAAGATGACATGTATCACTATGCTTATAGGATAGCTGCACAGCGCTGCATAACCACGCACTTTCTTGGGAATAATATAATTAAGATGAGGTGAATGAGATATGTCAGAATCTAAAGCGTACCGTTCTAAAATGATGTCTAAAATTAAAAGCACCGGAGGCAAAGCTGAAACACAACTCGCGAAAGCTTTATGGCATCAAGGTGTGCGTTATTTTAGGAATTATAAGAAATTACCCGGATCACCAGATATCGCCATCACTAAATATAAGGTACTCGTATTTGTAGATGGAGAATTTTGGCATGGTTATGATTGGGAACATGTCAAACAGACAAGAATCCATACCAACCGCTCCTATTGGATTCCGAAGTTAGAACGAAATATCGAACGCGATCAAGAAGTTAATGCACAATTAGAAGCGATGGGGTATACTGTGCTGCGCTTTTGGGAGAAACACGAGGTATTTCATGATATGGAAGCTTGTGTGAACCAAGTATTAGCAGCCATTGAAACAAATAAAGCCAAAATAAAAAAGTGAGCTATAACGATGTATAACTCACTTTTTTATTACTGTTATTTGTGCCCCTTGAAATAATCTTAAATTCCCCAACTTCTCCTATGATTAAAATACTTTGCTGACCGCTTTACAAAGCGCCTCAATTTCTTTTCTTTGTTCTGGATCAACTACTAAAATCACGGTTCTTTCATCGTGTTTATTTCTTTTTTTAGTTAAGAGTTTACGCTCTTTAAGCTTTTGAATCGCTTTAGAAATAAAGTATGGTTTTAAGTTGGATAGTTGAATGATTTCTTTTACATTGAACTCTGTACGCTCTTTTTCGCTGCTGTGAATATAGTTTAAAATGAAGAGCTCTTCAAAAGTGATTTGAAACTCACTTTTAATTGTCGCACTGACCTCTCTTACTTTTTGTGCCACAGTTACGAATTTTGGTAAATCGTTGATTATATTTTTATTGTTCATAATTATGAATTCACTCCTTCTAAGTTGTTTTTCGAAGATGTTTAGTGAATTATTCTGAAAATTTCAAGTGAACCCCTCACATAAACTAATTTTATTACATTTCTCATTAAATAACAATCTATTTTTGTTCCTAAAAAAATCAAAATAGTAAACGTCCTAATAATAAAATCAGTCAGGTTGACTGTATAGTTTTCATTACGGTTAATTGGTTCAATAGGATGACTGTCTATTTAAAAAATCAAATGCGATAAAAGTAGTAATAAATGAATATTGGGGAATACAATTAATCAATGTCATAATGAATGTGTATGGCATACACAAACAAGGAGGAATAAACGATGACACAAACATATATTCGTGTCAAAGGCGCGACACAGAACAACTTAAAATCCATCGATGTAGACATTCCAAAACATTTGATCACTGTATTTACAGGCCGTTCTGGTTCTGGAAAGTCTTCACTCGTTTTTAACACGCTAGCAGCTGAATCAGAGCACCTCTTAAACGAAACTTATTCAAGTTACATACAGTTTCACCTTAATCAGCAACCTAGACCTAACGTCGAGCATATCGACCATCTGCCTGTTGCGATGACAATCAGCCAACAACGTTATAACGGAAATTCCCGTTCAACCGTCGGCACGATTTCAGACATTTATGCCTCAGTACGCTTATTATGGTCACGTATCGGCACACCTTTTGTAGGGTATTCTGATGTCTTTTCATTCAATAGCCCTTCAGGCATGTGCGAAGCATGTGAAGGCTTAGGGTATATTGAATCAATTAATTTAGATGAATTGTTAGATTGGGATAAATCGTTAAATGAAGGTGCTATCGACTTCCCTTCTTTCGGTCCAAATAAAGAAAGAGGAAAAGCATATCGTGATAGCGGTTTGTTTGATAATAATAAAAAGTTAAAAGACTTTACCAAAAAAGAACTCGATTTATTTTTATATCAACAGCCTATGAAGCTTAAAAATCCGCCGAAAGAATGGAGAAAATCTGCGAAATATGTGGGATTGATTCCGCGTTTCAGTCGAATCTTTTTGGGTGATAAAACGTTCGCCAAAAAACGTTATGCACGCCATTTAAAACACGTCGTTACAACTAAAACATGTCCTGTTTGTGAAGGACAAAGACTAAATCAAAAGGTATTAAGTTGTAAAATCAACGGCTATAACATTTCAGATTTTACTAAAATGACAATTAAAGAAAATTTGGCATTCTTGGATCAGTTGAATCAACCTACTGCCGAATTTATTATTGCGCCGCTTCGAAAACAACTTGAAGCCTTGGACTTCATCGGATTAAGTTATTTAACACTTGATCGTGTCACTACCACTTTATCTGGCGGTGAAGCACAACGTCTCAAATTAATCCGTCATTTGAACAGTCCTTTATCTGATTTAGTTTATATTATTGATGAACCGAGTGTCGGCCTGCATCCTGAAGATATTAAAAAAATCAATATTATTTTACAATCTCTTAAAGAAAAAGGCAATACTGTATTAATTGTTGAACATGATCCAGATGTCATTAAAGCAGCCGATCATGTCATAGACATGGGACCAGGTTCTGGCAAAAACGGCGGCCAAATTACATTTGAAGGTGATTATGCATCCTTGTTGAAATCTGAAACAGCGACAGGCCAAGCATTAAGAAAGCAACATCATCTTAAAGAAGCCGTACGAAAACCTGCAGATTATTTCCACCTTGGCCCCATTACAGAAAACAATTTAAAAAATGCGACAGTCGATTTGCCGAAACACGTCATGACTGTAATGACCGGCGTAGCAGGTTCAGGTAAAAGTACTTTAATTAAAAAAGGATTTGAAGACCATGAACATACAATTTTTGTCGATCAAAAAGCAGTACAAGGTTCTAGTCGTTCTAATCTGCTGACGTATTTAGGCGTCTTTGACCAAGTACGTCAATTCTTCAGCAAACAAACAGGATTAAGCAAAGCCATGTTTAGTTACAACTCTAAAGGTGCCTGTCCTAATTGTGGCGGTAAAGGCTATATTAAGACTGAACTTGCGTTTATGGCAGATTTTTCACAGACTTGTGAAGTATGTCACGGTAAACGTTATAAACCAGAAGTGTTAGACGCAACCGTTGATGGTTATAATATTTCAGATATTTTAAATTTAACGGTTGATGAAGGGTTAGACTTCTTTAAAGGACATTCAGATATTGAAAATGCGTTAGCGTCACTCAGTCAAACTGGCTTAAATTATATGGCGCTCGGTCAACCGCTAGATACCTTATCTGGCGGAGAGATTCAACGTGTTAAATTAAGTCAGCATTTAGTCAATCCCACTACCGATTATGTCTATGTTTTTGATGAACCGACTACAGGATTGCATGAAGAAGATATTCCGCTCTTGTTGAATCGATTTAATGATCTAATTGAAGCTGGTAATACTGTGATTCTTATAGAACATAACTTATCGATGATGTGTGAAACGGATTGGATGATTGATGTTGGACCAGGTCCAGGATTAGAAGGCGGTCAAATCTTATTCAGCGGCCTGCCAAAAGACTTCTTAGAAACAGATACTTTAACTGCTAAGCATTTAAAACGTTATATCAATGCATAATGAAAAGGCTCAACCAAAAAATGCGGTTGAGCCTTATTTCTATGACCATAATGTTTGATTTATATCAGTTCAAATTATTTTTTACTGCAAATTGTATCAGCTGATGATAATGCAGCTAATTTTAATAAGTCAGTCGCATGTTTAGCGCCTGCTTTACCATGGCCTGCTTCGAAGTGTTTGTAGATAGCAACACCTAAAACACCTGCAGCTAATAATGAAGCCACATTTGTCATTTTTTTGTTGCCGAAACTAACTAAATAGATTAAGCCACTTGCTGCTTCTAGAGCACCTGCCACAGTTACCCATTTTTCATCAAGGCCGAACACATTAGTGAAAGTATCTTTCATGCCTGCGTCCCCTTTTAATTTAGGTTCTGAAGCCTGTAATAATTCTTTAGCGATTTTAATATTGTTTAAGTAACGTAATAACATAGTACAATCTCCTTTATTTATTATTAAAATATTCCTCTACAATAGGTTTTACCCTTTCTCCGTATAATTTAATTGCGTTCATTACACGGTCATGCGGCATAGACCCTACTGGGAGGTGAATCATAAAGCGATTTAAGTTCAATTCTTCGATTACCTTGATCATTTTGTGAGCAACCGTTTCTGGACTTCCCACAAACATTGCGCCTTCATCACTGATTTCACGTTGGAAATGTGCAAGATCATATGGCGGCCAGTTGCGTTCTCTAGCGATAATATCATGTGCAACTTTCGTCGGCGCATAAAATTCACGTTGTGCCGCTTCATCCGTTTCTGCAATATAGCCCCATGAATGTACAGCGACAGGCATATCTTCTGCACGATAACCTCTATTTTCAGCAACTGCACGATAGACGGCAATGTTACGTTTGAAGCGTCTAGGATTACCGCCAATAATCGCATAAGTAATCGGTAAACCGAACTCTGCAGCTCTCATTGAAGACTCTGGCGTGCCTCCTGTTGCGAGCCAAATTGGAATTTCCTTTTGAACCGCTCTCGGGTATACTCCTAAATTGTTGATAGCTGGACGTAAACCGCCTTCCCATTTAACAATCTCATGTTGGTTGATTCTTTTCAACAATTCAAGCTTCTCAATGAATAATTGATCGTAATCATCAAGATTGTAGCCAAATAATGGGAATGATTCGATAAATGAACCTCGACCTACCATAATTTCAGCACGGCCATTAGAAACTGCATCCAATGTCGCAAAGCGTTCATAGACACGTACGGGATCATCTGATGATAAAACCGTTACTGCAGATGAAAGTTTAATATGCTTTGTCGTAGTTGCGGCAGCAGCCAAAACAGTTACTGGATCTGAAACTGCATAATCTGAACGATGATGTTCACCTAAACCATAAACATCTAGACCAACTTCATCAGCCAGCTGGATTTCTTTTACGATGTTTTGAATACGTTCTGCTGCTGTGAGTTTTTCTTGAACGCCATTTTCTGTATAGATATTCGTGTTGTCTGCAAAGGATGTCATTCCAATTTCGATTTTCACTTTTCTTCACCTCTCTAGGTATAATTTTTATACTTAAATAATACAGCTGTTTATAAGTGAAGTCAATACTTTCAACTCGAGCTGAATTAAGTTACAAAATTCCCTCCATATAATGAAGAAACGCCAAATTTTACATTCAATTAATACTTCACACCTATACATTGCGTTTAATTAGATGACTATCTATTCGACCGATTTTTAAAATGAAACAATCTTCAGATTAACTAAAACGCAACATATATTCATTTGAAATTATGTTTCGAAGTTTTCTGTTATATTACAAGCCTGTAATATTAACAAGCTTTACAATTAATTAAAGTTGTTAAAAAAGCGATAATATCAATATTCTAAGACTATGGGCCTACTTCCATGCTTATTACATCCAAATACATAATTATTAGAACTAAATTACAAAACGATAACAACCCACACAAGCTGGAATTTTTTTGATAGAGTAAGTCTTGTCGTTAAAAGAACGAAAAACAAATTAAAAAATCTTAGTAAATGTTAATCCAGTCACGAGACTTAAAAAATAATTTAGCTTATTATCTTTAGGAGGATATTTTATCATGAATAAAATCGCTACTACTACAATCGCTACAGCAGGTTTAGGAATCGCTGCTTTAACTTTATCTAATCACGATGCAGACGCTGCACAAAATAACGGATACAACCCTAACGATCCTTATTCTTACAGCTACTCATACACAATTGACCAAGATGGTAACTACCACTACACTTGGGAAGGTAACTGGAACCAATCTAATCAATACAATAACTACTATGGTACTTACGCTCAATACAATAACAACAACACAGCTAACAATAACTACACAAACTATGCTAGCTACAATACACAAACAACTGCTCCACGTACTGGCGGTTTAGGTGCTTCATACTCAACTTCAGACAACAACATTAAAGTAACAACAACTTCAGCACCAAAATCAAGCGCTAACACATTCGCTAACCGTTCATCATCAGGTGCGAACCTTTACACAGCTGGTCAATGTACTTATTACGTATTCGACAAAGTTGGCGGTAAAATCGGTTCAACTTGGGGCAACGCTAATAACTGGGCTAACGCAGCTGCAGCATCAGGTTACACAGTAAACAACAACCCTTCAGCTGGCGCTATCTTACAAACTAGCCAAGGTGCATTCGGTCACGTTGCATACGTTGAAAATGTAAACAGCGACGGTTCAATCAACGTTTCTGAAATGAACTACGGTCAAGGCCCTGGCGTTGTTACTTCACGTACAATCTCAGCTAGCCAAGCAAGTGGTTACAACTACATTCACTAATTTATAGATATACTATAAACCAACTGATTCGCTACAATCAGTTGGTTTTCTTTTTGTCTTTTATCTTTTTCTGTTTAACTTTCCTTTTTCTTTATGTATCTTGTATCTTGTCTCTTCTCTTTATTTTCTCTTTAAACGCGATGATACTTCACTTGAAACAAATGAAATAGCCGGCAAACCTAGGTATACTAACCTAAGTCTGCCGGCTATTTTATCTATTTACAACGTTATAACCAAAATGCGACCATAATCCAGAATGCGAAAGCTAACACATATAATAGTGGGAAACTTTCTGATACTGGACGCTTAAGCTGTCTATATAGAACATAGCCTCCTAAACCTATAGCCATACCGGCTGTTAGGACCATACGTACCACGTACATTTCTACTGTGGCATTAATCCCAAGCTGCGGACTGATCGTCATGACTTCAATCAGTGATAAGATAATTATCATCACAGTATAAACTACCGTGTCCTTCGTTTTGTTGCTTTGGGAAAGTGTCCAAAATATTAATAACCCGAAGATCGACGTCATTAACATTTCATGTGCTAAAAATTCCGACATAGAAGAATCAACTCTATATTGCAAAATCGCTACAAAATACAATATAAAGCTGATTACTAAATAGATAATAGAAGGATATTTTACAGTTAAATTATCTAAATTGAAGTATCGATGAATTCCTAGACACAATAGTAATATCGCTACAAGTATTACTACATATAGCATGGAATCACCTCATTCATATAATATTTAATAACCGTTTTAGTGCACAACTAAACATTATAAATATTAATTTTTTAACAATAATGATTGGAATTGCAATTAATCCTTCTTTGATAACTCTAATTGTTCCACCATTAGTATGTTATACCCCTTAATTGAAGGTTTAATGTGTAAAACCTGAAAAATTATAAAAAGTCAAAGAAAAACTGCCCCACTTCTATGTGTGAGGCAGTTCATCATTAACCGTGTTGCGTATAATGTGTTGTGTCTGGTGATTTGACCTTTTTGATTGACCAGCCTGTAAAGGCATAGAATAAGGCGAAAATCACACATAAATAACAAGGTACCGTCCAAATAAAGTAAGAATAGACGTTTACACCTAATTGTTGCGTATAATAAATACCTGATGTTCCCCATGGTATCAATGGAATAATCATTGTACCTGAGTCTTCAAGCGTTCGTGATAGGTTCGTACGTGATAACTTCATTTCATCATACATATCATATAACAACATTCCGACAACGATAATGACTACAGATGCGACACCTGCCGCTAACACCATGATTAACCCAGACACAACTGTGACTAGAATTAATGTACCTGGTGACGTTACTTTGTCTTTTATCGTATTTAACATCACTGTTAAGCAGCCTGATTTCTCAACAATCCCCGCAAAAGCATAGCCGCAGAAGATAGTTACAATGACTTGGGTCATACTCATCATGCCGCCTTGCTCAAGCAAAGTGGTCGCTTTATCATTTAAGTTTACTTGTTGTACGATCATATCCGGTTTAAAACCATCAAAGGCTGCTTTGAAACCATCTGCTAGTTTGAAGCCATGATTCCAAGCGCCGACAAATATCGCCGCGACACACGAAACCAGCATCGCCGGTACGGTTGAAAAACGCAACAGCAAGCAAACAATGATAATAATGGCTGGAATCCATACTGCGAAATTAATTTGATAAACATTGTCGAGTTGGCGTAACAAAGCATTAATTTGGCTTTTATCCGCACTCGATTTATGATTTAATCCCGCAAAGAACCAGACAATCATACCAATGATCGATGCTGGAATCGTCGTCCATAACATGGCTTTGATATGCGCAAAAATATTTACGTTCGTCACCATAGCTGCTAAGTTTGTCGTATCAGATAATGGTGATAATTTATCACCGAATACGGCACCTGCAATAATCGCACCTGCAGCCATACCCGCATCAATATGTAGTTGATGTGCAATCGCAATTAACGCTATCCCTGCTGTTGATGCAGAGCCCCATGCAGTTCCTGTTGCCATAGATGTAATTGCTGAAATTAAAAACGCAGAGACCAAGAAATAACTTGGATTCAATAATTTCAACCCATAATAAATCAGAGCAGGTACAGTTCCAGAATACATCCATGTCCCAACTACAATCCCTACGCATAAAATAATATAAATCGTAGGCATTGCTGTACTCAGCCGTTGTGTAATCCCCTCTTCTAAGTCTTTCCAACGTAAGCCTACACGCCAGGCAATCACTGACGCATAAGCTGCTGAAAGAATTAATAATGGTTGTACTGGAATTCCAAATACCACAAATCCAACAATAACTAATAACATCATCACAACGATTGTTGAAATGGATTCAAGTAATGTCGGCATTCTCTTCATAATATGTCCCCCTTATTTAATTATTAATCTAATCCAACTTTATCTCTGCCTAACTCATCGATGGTTAAACCTTCTTCAAAGAAGTCACGTTCTAGTATCGTTGAAGCAATCACAATGATCGCGTCAATGTTCGGCGTTTCTACCCCAATTTCACGCCCTAAGCTTGACCATAATACTAATCCAAACGCAATATCTTCTGTTAAATAACGGTTTTTCACGTGGTTAGGTCCTGGAATTTGTGAGAAGACAGGACTTTCGTTGAACAAACGGTTTAACGGTTCATCTTCACGATCTCTTTCTAAGTAACCACGTTGGATACGTGCTTCTTTTGCGGTTTGCAGTTCGAATCCTAAACGACGTCCAAGTGATAGTCGTTCTAGCTCTACCGCATGCAGCAAGCGTACTGTATGTTTGGTAATCCCTTCTTTATATAATGAGAAATCACCAGAGTAATCAATACGTCCAACATTTAACAATGTAGGTCCTGGATGTACTTCAGGGTTTCCGTTTTCTAAGTTCGTTTTCCACAAGTTTTCCTCTTTAATAATTTGAGGATAAATCTTTTCAACAATTTCAAAATCGTCACTTAAATGTTCTTGAATGTATGAAGTGAAATATACTTTACGTACGTTAAGTGATAAATCAACCACACCTTCTTCGAAGTCTACACGTGTCCCATAAGTTAATGTGTTTGCTTCGCAAAAACGTGGACAAACATCAATATATTCATCTTCTAATACATTTAAGAATCGTGCTGAACCCATCGCTGCTGCCATGTTGAAGAAAATAATTTGATTATCTGTGACAAATGGCGCCATAATACGTGCGTAATATTCAATAAATGTTGAAGGAATAATCATTTGAACGATTTCTGCACCTTCTAATACTTCTTCAATGTCATCACTGACTTGTGTGAATTTCACAAAGCTTTCTTCACCTTCGTTATTAAAATGGAAGCCGCCTTGTTCAATCGCTTTATCAAATTTTTCAATAGAAGCATTTCGGCAATAAAGTTTGACATCGTGCCCTTTACTTGTCATATGAACAGCGGCTGTCACTGCCCCATTCCCTGAACCAATAATTGCTATTTTCATTCTTCATACCTTCTTTCTTTATTTAGTCATGATTATGAAAGACCGTACAATAGCTTTATTGCTAGAAATAAAGTGATGTACGGTCTCTCGAAGTGTGAAAATATCATTTCATCTATTTGACCGTCTAATATAAAACAAGGCAGAAAACAAAGAAACTTGTGTATGCTTGAACACGCACCGTTACAGCTTTCTGCGACCATCAAATAGTGTATTATAGTTATCGTAACACGATTAGACAAATAATAAAATAAAAATTTGTTTCTTACTTATTAACAATAATACACATATCATTCATACCCTACTTCTCTTTTTTTATTATTTTTGTTCCAGGTCAAAAAAGGTAATAAATATTGAAAATTGCTCTGTTGTATTTCATTTATTGATTATTCTTGATATATTTAAAGTAATCTTAAATATCGGAGGAACGCTATGACTCAGGAACCAAAACCCGAACAAGCCACCGAGCACACTGAAGTTTATCAACAATTTCCAACAGAAGATGCACGCTTATTCGCATGTTTAATATATGTCTTAAGTTTTTTTGTAAGTATTATTGGTCCTTTAATTATTTGGTTAATCAAAGGCAATGAATCTTATTTTGTGAATAAGACTGCTAAAAATTATTTTAATTTCCTCATTTCATATACGATTTGGATGTTTGTCGCATTATTGTTATGCCTAGTATTGATTGGATTAATCATCTTACCGATTCTAGGTATACTCGTGATTGTTTTCACCGTTGTTGCTGCTGTCAAAGCTTATAATGGTGAAGAATATCTCATCCCACTATCGATCCGCTTCTTCAACTAATACCTGCACACAACCACAGCGTTGTGTGTTTTTTTATTAACTTCTCTTCAAAAACACAACTATTGTGTCCCTGTAGTTAATTTGAGAAAATAGACAGTGCTGAATTATTAAGAAGGAGGCATATGGATATGCGTTGGTTCAAAGTCATTTTAGCTGGCTTAGTTGAAATCATATGGGTGAATTGTATTAAAAATGCAGATTCCGTACTGAGTTGGGGACTGACCTTAATCATGATTGCAATCAGTTTTGCGTTAGTCATCAATGCTTGTAAAACATTGCCTGTCGGAACTGCTTATGCGATATTCGTCGGTATTGGGACAGTGGGTACGATTATAATAGATATGGTCGTTTACGGTGACCCTTTCAGCTTTACTAAACTCTTTTTCATTATCTTATTGTTGATAGGTATTATCGGCTTAAAACTTTCAACAGATGAAACAGAAAGCGAGGGTTCCCACTGATGGCTTGGTTATATTTATTGATTGCAGGCTGTTTTGAAATTCTAGGTGTTATCCTATTAAATGAATTAAATCGAACAGGCAAGAAGTTTTATATCATATTGCTCGGAATCGCATTTATATTCAGTTTCAGTATCCTGTCTCTTGCGATGAAATCTATCCCTATGGGGACAGCGTACGCAATTTGGACAGGCATTGGCACTGGCGGCGGTGCTATTATCAGTATGATATTTTACAATGAATCCAAGAATATCTGGCGGATTCTTTGTATCGGGTTAATCGTCGTTTCTTCAGTCGGTTTGAAACTGATTTCATAATCATGCATGCGCTTACGGTGTATTCATTGTTTCTCCTTCTTCCTTTTAATATAATTGATATATAAACTAGAAAAGGGAGTGTTTTGTATGGCTAAGGTCTATATTGCAGGCCCTATCCCACAAGTAGGACTTGATATACTTGAGAATAATAATATCGAAGTAGATATGTATGATGGCCCAGGTGTGGTAGATCAAGAAACATTAAAAAATGGTGTGAAAGATGCTGATGCATTAATCAGTATTTTATCTACAAACGTCGATAAAGATGTCATCGCAGCAGGCGAAAACTTAAAAGTTATCGCAAACTATGGTGCTGGCTTTAATAACGTAGATATTGATTACGCTGAATCAAAAGGTATCTATGTGACGAACACACCAGGTGTTTCAACACGCTCTACTGCAGAATTAACATTTGCGTTAGTCCTAGCAGTGGCACGCCGTATTGCTGAAGGTGATCAACTTTCACGTACGAAAGGCTTTGATGGCTGGGCACCATTATTCTTCAGAGGCCGTGAAGTTTCAGGTAAAACAATCGGTATCTTTGGTTTAGGTAACATTGGTTACGCTGTCGCAAAACGCGCCAAAGCATTCGATATGGATATCTTGTACACAGGTCCGCATCGTAAAGAAGATAAAGAAAAAGAATTAGGTGCGAAATATGTTGATTTTGACACATTATTAAAAGAGTCAGACTTTATCACAATCAACGCAGCTTACAATCCTGATTTACACCATTTATTCGATACAGAACAATTCAAACAAATGAAACCGACAGCTTATTTAGTCAATGCTGCGCGTGGTCCGATTGTAAATGAACAAGCACTTGCAGATGCATTGAAAGATAAAGTCATCGAAGGTGCAGCACTAGACGTTTATGAATTCGAACCAAAAATCACTGAAGACTTAAAATCACTAGATAACGTTGTGATTACACCACATATCGGTAACGCGACATTTGAAGCGCGTGACGGTATGGCTGAAATCGTCGCAAATAACACAGTAGATGTTCTAAAAGACGATAAAGCACCACAATACGTAGTGAATAACGTGAAATAATCATTGATTTAAAATACAAATGAGGTTAGGGATTTTCTTCCCTAACCTCATTTTTGTATTTCATATTGTTTTTTATCGATGCTTACTCCAATTACTATCGTTTTAAATGACAGTATTTTAAACTGATTTTGTTTTATATAAGAACTTCGCTTGATTAGAAATCAGCTTAGACGGCGTACGTTTTAATACGAAGTTACGTAACCCAATCATCAAGCCATTTTGATATTGTGCTTTTTTACCAATACTGCGAGAACGTTTGATCACTTTCGCAGTATGTTTCACACGTAGTGTGTCATAACGTGTTAATGCTTCTCTGAAGTCATAAGTGTTTAAACAATTGGCTAAGACAATCGCATCTTCCATGGCTTGTCCTGCACCTTGTCCCATATTTGGTGTCGTCGCATGTGCCGCATCACCAAGCAATAATGTACGGCCATAGACAAAGGATTGAAGGGGTGTTAAGTCATAAATATTATGATGCAGAATACCCGTTTCACTTTGTTGATCTAAAATACGTCTGACTTCATTTGGATAATGATTATAATACGCTTGGATATATGGTTTTGTGAACTTTTTAAATTCAGGATCATTTTCTTTCGCATTCACCGCAATAAACCAATAAGCCTGGTTATTTAACATTGGGACAATACCGACACGACCTTTAGCGCCCCAGAATTCTTTTGCGGTATGCGAATCATTTAATGTCACATCCTCTACCATACCTCTGAAGCATGTATAGCCTTGATAGTTAACTGTTGCTTTAGGGTTAACTTGTCCACGAACGATAGAATGTACCCCATCTGCACCAATACATAAATCAAAGTGATGTGTTTCACCTTGTTCCGTTGTTAGCGTTACTTTTGAACTGTTTTGAACAAGTTTCACTATTTTAGTTCCTGTATGGATTGATGCTTCTGGCACATAAGATGCGATAATATCTAATAGAGCTTGTCTTGGGAGTGTTAAATTAACTGTCCCTTTTTTCATCACTGCTTTGTTTAATACATGCCCTTTGTCATCTAAAATTTCCATAGTTTTGATGACTTGCCCTGCATTTTTAATGCCCTTAGCCATATCATGATTGCCAAGTTTGTCTAGTACATTGCCGCCGATGCCAATACCTGCACCGATTTCTTTAACTTCATCTTGTTGTTCAAATACATATATTTCATGACCTTGTTCATGTAGTAAGGCAGCTGCGGTAAGTCCGCCGATGCCGCCGCCGACAATTGCTATTTTCATCTCAATAATCCACCTCTTTTTAACACTTCCTATTTATTTTATCATATTCCCTAATTCCTATGTATCTAGCCAAATATCATAAAAAGAGGGCTGATGCCCTCTTTGATTATTTATAAAAGCTTTTACGGATATCATCTTTTTTAATGCCGTACTTTTGATAATACGTATCCATCATTCCTGCTATATTTTGGTCCCAGCCAATATCACTCGCATACTGATGCTGCCCGGGTTGGCTTGGGTTCCAACGCATTTGATAAAGAGAGATTTGTCCTTTATCAAAGAAGTCTTTTCTTACGAATCGTGCGCCACCCATAATGGCACGTTCTGGTGAGGTCCACTTCTGTTGTTTCGCATAACTATGACCATGTTTCATCGCATCTTCATCAAACGCACCGATACCATAAAAATTATAATACGTTTTTCCTTTGTATTTGATGCCTTTTGATAACTCAGAACGGCCATGTCCTGTTTCTACTAATGCATGGCTGACAAGATAAAGCACGTTAACTTCATATTTATCTTGCGCTTTTAAAAATGCGTCCCCTTTATTTTCAAGCACGCCTTTGCCTTTTAATAATTGATTCACTTCTTTTTCATCCATTGAGACAGGTTCTGAAATATCCATATAGCTGATATTGTGATTCTGTTTTTTAATAGCCATGGCTTGTTCCACATCCGCTTTCGATGCATTCACAAATTGACCATTATCTTCTTTAGTATTCAATACACCTTTTGAAGTTTGAAGCTGAACTGCTTCATCAAAGGTATAATTTTTGTCGTTTTTGAACCAGCCGGTTTCATTAATGATAAAAAGAATGATGAAAGTTAAAAGAATCAAGCCGACAAACAGCCTGAAAATACGCGTTTTTTGTTTACGATTCATTGTGTGAACTCCTCATATGTTTTTTCTATTTCAACATGAAGTATGCCAAAATCACCACAATCATCACAATTGTGAAAGAAAGATTGATAATAATCTTCATTCCTGTTCTATCACGAAATAAAACATTAAACATCATTAAACTAATCACTAAACCAATCATAAACATCGTAATCGCAAGAACGGCTTTCATCATAATCAAGAAAATAAAACCAAGCACTACAAAAAGATTGGAAATCAATGCGAGCACTTTTAATAGATTCGGGTTAATCGTCAACACCTACTTTCTTAATAGCTATGTATTAAATTCTATTAAAGTTTATCATATTTCAATCATTCTAGGCAGATAGATTCAAACCATAAAAAAAGAGCCGTTCTAAAGTGAACAGCTCTTAAAAGGAACATTTAGTCTTCGCGTGACATGCCTTTTAGCAAGTTTACGAAATACGTAATACTTCTGTTTGCTTCGTCGTCTTTTAATAAGCCGACTAAGCTAGAAATTGTTGTACGTTGATTTGGACTCGCAGCATTCGCATTTTTCAATCCTTTATTCAACTTAGCTAACAATTCCTCTGTACCAGCAACATCAATTTTACCAAGCATGAATACAAGCGGTGCCAGGTTGTTTAACAATCCTGTATACTGCTCTTTATTCAATTCTTTTGTGATCTTGCTCGTAATGAAGCCACGTTTTTCAACTGCACCGATACCAGCGTCTAAGATTTTCGCATCATCTAAGACACGCATTAAACGGATGGCTTTGATGATGACATCTTTGTTTTCTGAAATGGCATCTGTAACCTCCGCAAGATCTTTCGCTTTTTGCTCTTCTTGTGAAATTTCCATACGTTTGATTTTTCTAATGTTTTCAGCCATCGTGTCTCACCTGATTTCCTGGGAACACGTAGTCTGGACGTGCCCATTTTTTCTGAACTTGAACACTGTATTGCGGATTACGTTCTGTATCTACACGGAAGTTTGAAGGGTTAAGCGGTGACTTACCTCTTCTTGTAATCACTTCCATACGTGCTGATGTACGTTTGTAAGATGGTGTATCCGTATCTTTATCAACATCACTGTTTGTCAGCATGTTGACAGCACCAGCTGTACCATCTGCATCTGCGTTGTTGTTCATTGGAATATAAATTTCTTTACCTTTAACACGGTCTGTAATATGAACGACTAATTCAATTTGACCTGTTGAAGAAATTAATCGGACATCTGCACCTTCATGAATACCGCGGTCTTCCGCAAGTTCAGGTGAGATTTCAACGTAAACATTCGGCACTTTATATTTGATACCAGGCACTTGGTACGTCATATTTCCTTCGTGGAAGTGTTCTAATAGACGACCATTGTTGACATGAATATCATACTCTTCATCTTCTTTGAAGAAGTTGTCGAATGTTAATGGATATAATTTGGCACGTTTATTAGGGAAGTTGAAGCCTTCTAAGTACAAGATCGGTTCATCTGTACCGTCTTCATGTACAGGCCATTGTAATGAATTGTAACCTTCTAAAAGATCATAACTTACACCTGCGAATAATGGTGTTAAGCTTGCCATTTCATCCATGATTTCACTTGGGTGTGAATAGTTCCAGTCTAAGCCAACTTTGTTTGCGATCAATTGAATGATTTGCCAGTCAGGTTTTGAGTCGCCTAATGGTTTCATTGCTTGATATAAACGTTGGATACGACGTTCTGTATTCGCGAAAGTACCATCTTTTTCAAGTGATGGACTTGCTGGTAATACTACGTTTGCGAAACGCGCAGTTTGTGTCAAGAATGTATCTTGAACAACTAAGAAACCAACTTTTTCAAGCGCTGCTTGTACGAAGTTGATGTTCGCATCTACGATACCTGTATCCTCACCATAGATATACATTGCGTCGATTTCGTCATTATGGATACCTTCCATCATTTGATGGTTGTCACGTCCAGCAACAGCTGGTAGTTTTGTACCCCATGCTTTTTCAAATTTCGCACGTACTTCATCATTCGTTACATCTTGGTAACCAGGGAATTTATCCGGCATACTTCCGGCATCACTACATCCTTGTACGTTGTTGTGTCCACGTAATGGATAAGCACCAGTACCTGGTTTTCTGTAGTTACCAGTTACTAATAGTAAGTTAGAGATGGCAGTACTTGTATCACTACCGATGTCTTGTTGTGTAACACCCATCGCCCAAGCGATACATACGCCATTAGAATCAACCATTTCATGTGCGAAATGAATCAAGTCATCTTTAGGAATGCCTGTTGTTTCTTCCGCAAATTCTAATGTGAATGGTGCTAATGATTTGTAGTACTCATCGAAATGATCTACCCATTCATCGATAAATGCTTTATCGTGAAGGTCATTATCAATGATGTATTTAGTCACTGCAGCTAACCATGCTAAGTCTGTACCTGGTTTTGGTTGATAGAACTTATCAGCACGTTCAGCCATTTCATGGCGACGAATGTCGAAGACATGAAGTTTGTTGCCGTAGATTTTATGACCGCGTTTAATTTTAGACGCAATAACTGGGTGCGCTTCAGCAGTGTTTGTACCTACTAATACCACCATGCCAGCTTTCATTAAATCGTCCGCTGAACCTGAGTCACCCCCGTGACCAACAGTTCTGAATAAACCTTTTGTCGCAGGTGCTTGGCAATAACGTGAACAGTTGTCGACGTTATTTGTACCCATTTGACGTGCTAATTTTTGCATCAAGTAAGATTCTTCAATTGTACCTTTAGATGATGCGATAAATGATAACGCGTCTGAGCCTTTTTCTTCTTTAATACGTAAGAAGTTTTCACTGATAACGTTCAATGCTTCTTCCCACTCTACTTCAACGAATTCGTCACCTTTACGTACTAAAGGTTTGGTAATACGTTCTTCAGAGTTGACGAAGTCCCAACCGAATTTACCTTTCACACAAGATGAAATACGGTTTGCTGGAGAATCATGTTGCGGTTGAACTTTAAGAATTTCACGGTCTTTTGTCCATACGTCAAATGAGCATCCCACACCACAGTATGTACATACTGTTTTCGTTTTCTCAATACGTTCTTCACGTAATGCGGATTCTGAATCTGAAATTGCGAATAATGGACCGTAACCAGGTTCTGATTTCTTAGTTAAGTCAATCATGTCTGCTAGTGTACCTGGTTCAGTATCAGTCATGTAACCCGCTTCACCGACCATGTGATTTTCCATCATTGCGTTACATGGACATACTGTCGCACATTGTCCGCAAGATACACATGATGATTCGTTGATTGATACGTCATTATCCCAGATAACACGAGGTTGTTCACGTTCCCAGTCGATTGATAATGTTTCGTTGACTTGAACGTCTTGACAAACTTCTACACAACGACCGCAAAGAATACATTGACTTGGGTCATAGCGATAGAAAGGACCGAAGTCTTTTTCATAACCTTTGTCTTTATATTCATATGATTGTTCCTGAACACCGAATTCATCCATAGTATTATGGATTTCACAATCGCCGTTGTTGTAGTCACAAACTGTACAATATAGAATATGTTTTTCTAAAATGCGATCTAAAGCTTCTTTTTGAGATGCTTTCACATCGCTGTTTGTCGTATTAACGACCATTGGTCGATCGATTGTTGTGCCGCATGCACGCGCAATCTTTCCGTCGATTTCTACTGCACATGTGTCACAAGTTTCAATCGGCCCTAACGATTCGTTATAACAGATTGACGGCACAAATGTATCTCTAGATTTAATAAACTGGAGAAGATTCGTACCTGGTTCCACAAGATAGTCTTTCCCGTCTAAAGTAAGGACAAGATGGTCTTGCATGTAATCACCCCTATATTCTGAGGTTTTGTCAATGTGTTTAAGCTGATGACATACCGACAGATATACTGCGTCCTGATTGATGAGGGTCAAAAGAACAGTATAAGAGTCGCATATAGTCCTTGCTGTCACGCTTATGTCTCAGATACGAATGTATGTATCACATTAATATCCATTGAAATTAAGCAATCTTTAGATGAACATTGCAACAAAGTTTGCGGTTGCATCTCACTTCCTTTAGAAACTTTCAGCCTCTAAAGATTTAACTCATTTCCTAAACCTCTATTTATTTTATATACACCGTAAATACTATTGAAGACTAGTCTTTTTTGCCCCACGCAATAAAAAAATAGTCTTACTATTAATTCTATTACTTTTAATGTTAAATGTTAAGCCCTATACTGATACATTCTCTCTAAAGTTGACATATTAAACTTTTTATTTATAGATTTCTTTTTTTGGTGCCAAATTCAAGGAATTAGTATCACAAATGAAAATTTTTCAACATTATATTAGCTTTAATCTTTCTTTAAAAAAATACCGACATAGACTATGCCGGTATTTTGCTTACTTATCATGTAATCTGTCTAATAATTCTTTCTTAATCACATTAATCGCATCATCGAATTTTTCTTCATTGTGATTCGCATCTGCATGTGCGATTAAAGTATTGACTAAATCAGCATCATTATATTCACCGATTTTCAATTTGAATTGGTCAATACCCACTTCAACAGTATTACCATTTTGTTGGAATTCATTAATACCATAATAGTTATCTGCACCTAGGCCGCCTTCATCCACCATTTCAGATACATCTTGCACTTCTTGTTCGTCTACTTTATTTTGATCTTTATTATTTGTCATAAAAAATTCCCCCTCCGTTAGTACTTACCCCAATTCACACATTTTATTTATATACTATTTTAATTTTTTAAGTAAAAAAACACCAAGACAAAGTTATTAACTCTGCCTTGGTTTTTATTTATAACCCTAAATTTTGTCTTAAAGCATCCGATACATTATTTAATGAGCTGTCATCTGGCACATAGTAATAAACGCCATCACTTTGGATACCGCCGCCACCTTGCAGCTCTAAACGGTTCACATTTTCATTTGCTTTTTGATATTTAGAACGAACTGTATTCAATTCGCCAAGTGATAAATCTGTTGTGACATTTTGTTGGATTTGATCCGCCACACCATTAAAGTTAGTAATCGATTTAAAGCTTGTTAATTCGTTCGCAATACCGCGTAACACTAATTGTTGGCGCTCTTGACGGCCGAAATCTCCGCCGGCACCTTCTTCTTTACGTGAACGGATGAAAGCTAAAGCTTTGTCTCCATCTAGATGTGTTTTTTCTCCTTGGATGAAGTTGTAGCCGCTGTAACTGAATGTCGCATTGCTGACTACATCGACACCGCCGATTTCATCGACCATTCCTTTAATACCATCCATATCAATAGTCGCATAATGATCAATCGGTACATCTAATAATTTTTCTAGTGATTTAACCGCCATGTCTGGACCACCATATGCGTATGCATGGTTGATTTTCTCTACTGAATTATGACCAACAATTTCTGCTTGTGTATCACGTGGGATACTGACGATCTCAGTTGTTTTTTTATCAGGATTAATAGATAACACCATGATTGAGTCAGAGCGTTGTCCATCGCCTTCACTTTGACGTTTCGCATTGCTGTCTACACCAAATAACGCAATAGTGAAAGGATCTCCTTTATTTAAATCTACTTTCTCTTTTCTGAGTTCTGATTTGTCCCTGTCTAACGGATTATGTATCTTTCCGCCGACCGCAAAAATTTTCACAGCTAAATAAATAGCCGCAACTAATGCAAGTATGATTAAAATTCCAAATGCCCATAATAATATTTTAGGTACTAGCCCCATTTTACGACCAGGTTTATCTGTTCTCTTCACCCAACCACTCCTCATTATTCATTTCAATCTATTATATTATAACTGATTTTAACTCACATGGTGCTTAAGTCTTAGTCACACGATTTACTTGATAACCGCCTTTTTGATTCAGAATTTCAAGTACTGCTTCATGACACCCTTTATTACTAATAATAAAAGGTCCGCCGACCGCAAAATCAATCGGTTCATTATTCAGATTCGTCATTTTCAAATCGAGTTCTCGCGCAAATAAAAATTGTGCTGAAATATCCCACGGTTTCGCATTAGTATTAATGTGTGCACCAAATTGGCCTTTCATCACGCGTAAAGAATCTAAACCGCACGCACCGATTAAACGGTAACTAAACGCCGCAGCCTTTAAATCCTCTTGTGTATGATGATTTAACACATAAGGATTATAAGATAAAATGGTTTCTCCTATATCTAAAGGTGCCACTTTAGGCATGCGCACTTCATTTTCATATGCCCCTTCATCTCTAATCGCTTTATAAAGTGTGTGATGCGGGTAATCATAAATATATGCAAGCATCGGTTGTCCTTCAGAGAAATAACTTAAAATAATACAGTAATCTGTTTTTTGTTTCACTAAATTCGCAGTGCCGTCAATGGGATCCATCACCCACACGTCGCCATGTCTAGCATCTACTAAATCGTTATTCTTTTCCTCCGCAAATAGTTCATGTGCAGGATAATGTGCTTTTAAAAATGCGTCGAATTTATTTTGAATCATTTGATCCACATTCGTTACTAAATCAAACTGATTCAATTTTGTTTCTGTATGCATGTCGGCAATCAGTTTAGGAATGATTTCATCCAATCCTTTCAACCAATGTCTGATTGCTTGGTCTAATTGAAGCAATTGATTACGATTCAAACTTCACACCTCATTCTTTATTTTTCTTATGTATAGTTTCATTCTAGCATGGAACCTATGCGAACTGTTAACGTGATTCATAAACAAATAAAAAACCGACTAGCTTAACTAGTCGGCATAGAAAGGAAAGTAAGTAATAATATTGAAGATGTTAATTAACTAGTGATTTGCACGTTCTAATAAATCACACGACATGATTTATCATTACCCCTTTGTTCACTAAGTGCTATCTCCTAGTTACTAATGATAGTTTAGCACATAATTCTCTAAAATGTAAGCGTTTACTTGAATTTTTTTCGACTTTTTTTATTTTTTCTTCAAACACAATACCTATAAATATCAAAATTAAAGAGATATGATATAATGATTGTAATATGTAATATATCGGAGGTGGCTTAATTGAATAAAATAGAACGTCAAAATAAACTCGTTCAAGCAATTGAAACCAACCAGCAGCTCACTGCAGCACAACTTGCGCAAACCCTTAAAGTTTCGAAGCGTACGATATTAAGAGATATCCAAGACCTTGAGAAACAAGGTGTCCAGATTATTGCGAAACAAGGCATGCTCGGCGGATACCAAATTCAAAGCCATCCTGTCCCGATTCAACTTGAATTAAACGAAGCACAGATGCTGGCCTTATTTATGACTTTAAATGAGAGCCAATCTTATTCTCGTTTACCTTATAAAAAAGAGATTGCCCAAATTATTAAGAAATGTCTCAACCAACCAGCAACACACATCCGACGCATTTTAAAACGCATGGATCGATACATTAAATTCGAATCTAATCCAAATGAGCCAGTTCCACAAATCTTTTCAGATTTACTCATTTATTGTGCAGAACGTAATGTGATGTTAGTTGAGTATGATTTAGACCAAGAAACCTATACAGAAAATGTCATCTTTATCGGTTTGATTTGTCGCAAAGCAGAATGGCGCGTAGTCATCTTCGATATCGGACATGGGCATACGAAAGAAATTCCTATACATGCGATACAAGACATTTCGTATTCCTTCCATAAAACCTTAAAGACACATGATATTACCATCTATAATTACCAACAATTTTTAAAATCCAACTGAGGAATGTCCTCAGTTGGATTTTTTCGTTACATATAAAATAATGTCATAATAAAAGAAATAAAGTTATTCGCCATATGAATAGCAATGGTTGCTGCAGTATTTTTACCTGATTTGAAATATACATAGACAATAACGATTGCCATAATTAAGTATGCGCCGATTTCAAATGGAGATTCTGCGCCAGTCACATGAATCAGCGCAAAGCCGATAACTGATATGATCGCCATGACAATATAATTTAGCTTCTTACCTAATTCTCCAATCAAAATCGTACGGAAGAACAGTTCTTCAACTACCGGACCAACCAGTACTACGAAGATAAACGTAAACGGTAAAAATGCCGGATTGTGAAACAACATGTCTAATTCCTGTTCATTTTGTGTTTCTGTGTATTGCAAACTTTCAGGAAGGAATGTCATTAATTGATTGTAGAGTGTTTCCCCGCCCATTGCGACCAGCAGCATAATCAATAAGAATAGCCAATGTTGTTTGACATAACGCCAACCCGATGACAATTTATAAGGCATTTCACTATAGTGATAATAATAGTAAATGATTAAAATCGCGATATATGTATTGATCTGCCCAATAGCTGAAATCGGTATAAGCGTTTCAAAGTTAATTGGCACATTAAAATTAGCGATAATTAACGTTTGTATGAAAGTAAATAGAAAGATTAAAACAAAACCAATCGGAATTAACGTTAAATCTCTCCAAGCTGGTTTATTATGATTCAACTCCATAAGATTCTCCTCTATACAAATAAATTAAAATTCTCATGCATTTATCTTAAGTTATCGGCTTTCAAATCACAAATCAAATTCATTTAAAAAGGAATGATGCATGATGGAAAAACAAACGATTGAAACTGATATGTATGTCCAACTTGTACATTTAATAACATTATGTGATACCTATCACCATTATTTGACATTAAATCAACACAAACATGCTGAGCAGACAGCAACTGAAATCAAGACATGCTTGAACACTAATTACCTTCAAGCACAAACATGGATAGAAACAGCCCCTTCTTTTATCACACAACGCTATTGCGATTTATTAGCACAGCTTACTTTACAGCCATTAGTTCTCATTGATACCGGCAATGCGCAAGCAATTATAAACACATGGCAAAAGTCGATTGAGGCATTACTTGCTTTACTGGCGAATCATTCAAAATCATGACGATTTTATAATAATTCAGCTATCTTCGTTTAAATATTCATGAGTTAGGTATGATATTATTAGTAAGATATATTTTAGCATTCTCAATTGTGTTACCATTCATCCTATAGTACACTAGAAACCATTATCAAGATGAACTTATAATTGGGAGACTATTTGTTTATCTGCATGCTTTAATGACGGTACAACTAATAATCAAAGTAAACAATAGTAACAAAGGGTTCTGTTTACTGCTATCTATGATTTACAAAACAGATGAAAAAGCAGCTTTGTTTTTTCATAGAGCAGGTGATTATGATGACAAACATACTTTTTAAACTCGAATCAAATTATAATATTTTAACCAAGAGCGAAAAGAAAATCGCAGATTTTATTTTAAAGCGGCCGCAAAAAGTCATTGATATGACAACGTTAGAATTAGCCCATAGTACAAATACAAGTGCTTCTTCTGTTGTCCGTTTCGGCTACAAAATCACTGATGGCGGCTTTCAAGAATTAAAAACCGAAATATCTAAATATCTTTCTAAACGCACCAAACCCCAACCTATCGAATTACAGCCGAATGAATCGATTGATTCTATTAAGCGTAAAATGTTGTCACGCAGCACACAAACACTGTGCAAAGTTTCAGATGAGGTCGACGAGCAGCAAGTTGAACAAGTCTGCATGCGTTTGAAACGTTCACGTACGATCTTCTTATTCGGTTTTGGGGCCTCTTATATTTCAGCAATGGATTTAACACAGAAACTCTCTAAAGTTGGTTTAAACGCACAATGCGTTGAAAGTGTACACACTTTAATCAATTTAATTGCGACACATGATGCACGTGATACGTTGTTCCTAATTTCAAACAGCGGTGAACATAACGAATTAGAAGCCATTGCACGCGTAGCTTCTGATTATCACCTATGCCTTATTACTTTAATGGGGACACATCATAATCCGATTACACGTTATAGTGCAATTGACCTGATTTACAGTGAATCAGAAGAAAATGAGTTTCGTATGGCTGCGACCACTTCTTTAACAGCGCAACTCTTTATGATTAATGTGCTGTTTTACCGATACTTATCTATGGACTTTTCTAACGCATTAGACACTATAACTCAATCTAAAATGGCATTAAATAATTATAAGAAGCACATTTCTAAAATTAAATTTGAACACTAAAAAAGAGCTGAGCCTATCGCCCAACTCTTTTTCTTTGTGCTATTAAATTATTCTAAGTGTTGATCTTTATATGGTAATTTGTCGTATCCTCTGATGAAGTAGTATGCTGTCATGAAGCCTAAGAATAGGAAACCGATGACAACTGATACAACTGTTTCTTTATTAAGTAACATACCAATTAATACAATGATTAAGAAGAAGATCGTGATATAACTTGCTACTGGACCACCTGGCATTTTGAATGGATGTCCTTGCGCTTCTTCCGGGTGTAAACGTCTGAAGCGGATATGACTGATTAAAATCATGAACCAAGGAATCATACCAGGTAAGATAGATGCACTATATACATATACGAAAATGCTGTCTGCACCTTTAATAAATAAAGGTAAAACTACGTTTAAAATAACACCGACAAAGATACCGATTGAAATGGCAAGTACTGTGTAAACAGGCACACCATTTTTCATAACTTTCAAGAAGAATTTAGGTAATTGTTTATGTTGCGCTAATGTATAGATCATACGGCTCGCACTGAAAATACCTGAGTTACAACCTGACATAGCGGCTGTTAATACAACGAAGTTGATTAAACCAGCTGCAATTGTAATACCGACTTTCGCAAATGTTGCTACGAAAGGACTTCCGATTGAACCAAGTTCATCCCAAGGATAAACTGTAACAATTACAAAAATAGCTCCGATGTAGAAGATTAAAATACGCCAGATAACACCGTTAACTGCTTTTTTAATGTTCTTTTGAGGATTCTTAGTTTCCCCAGCTGTAATACCGATTAATTCTACGCCTTGGTATGAACCCACAACAATTGATAAGGCGAAGAAGAATCCAAGCCATCCATTAGGAAGGAAACCGCCATGTGCCCATAAGTTAGATAAACCAATTGCATGGCCGCCATTGCCAAGTCCGAAGAAAATTAATCCGAAACCAGCAATAATCATTAAGACAATTGTGACAATTTTAATCATCGCAAACCAGAATTCGAATTCACCGAATGCTTTAACTGATACTAAGTTTGCTGAAGCTAATAATACAATAACGATAACACCAGGAATCCAGTCTGGCAGTTCAGGGAACCAATATCTCATGTATTCTCCGACTGCGATTACTTCACTCATACCTACTACAATCCACTGGAATATATTACTCCAAGCTGTTAAATACCCTGCAACTGGATGAATGTAATCACTTGCGAAGTTCGCAAATGAACCTGTTGTTGGATGCAAGTAAACCATTTCTCCCATGGCACGCATCACTAAAAATAAAAATAGTCCTACAATTAAATATGCGAATATAACAGAAGGTCCTGTCCATTTAATTGTACTTGTCGCACCCATAAATAAACCTACACCAATAGTACCCCCGAGTGCGATCATTTGAATCTGTCTAGAACTTAATCCCCTGTGTAATTGAGTTTCTTCCATTAGAAAATACCCCTTCTCTTTCATAATTTCCAGGCCTTGTTACAGTGAGTCGGTATGTGCCCCATTTCTCTCTCTTATTCAGCGTCCCAAATTACTAAAATTTGAAAGATTGCGAAAAATTCAATAATGTTTCCTTTTTCAACCGATTTGTAACTTTCCAAGCCCATTGAGGCTATTATACTATAAAATTTCTAGATGAAAACATAAAAATTACACTTTTATGTATGCGCTTTCATTTATTTTTTCCTAAAATACAACAAAAGCAGTCATCGCGCATTTTAATGCATTTCGCACTCAAACAAAATATTGTATTTCTTAAACACACACAATGAACAGTGTCCATTTAGTAAATACATATTATTTGAACATTATAGCATGGAGTTTTATAAATAAGCAATCTACTTTTGATAATTTTCTGATAGTTTTGTCTCAATACTATATACACTTGTCCATTTCACACAACCATTTATGTATACACAAAGTCTTAATTTCAATATTTTTCACGAGAAAGACATAAATATGAAAAAAGTTCATGTGAAAGTATTCACAAAACTAACAAATGCGATTATACTATATGCATTACAGAAATTGAGATTATCCTCTCAGCCTGATTAATATTAAACATTTTGCTAGAAGCGAGGAGTTATTTTAGGAATGAACAGTGAAAAGTATATCCGTTGGGATAATGTATTCTATGGACGTAAATGGGTAAAAGAAGTTGTTAAAACTATCCAAACGAAAGACGTCTTACAAGCGACTTATTTTAAGCGCTACTTATTACGTGCCATGATGGCAGGTTTTATTATCAGTATCATCGCAGTCTTTGTATTAGCCATTAAAGCTGGTTTTGTACAAGAAGTACATACAGGAGAAATCAACACAGGAATTATCAACATCGTAGGATCAGTGGCCTTCAGTTTTGCTTTAGTACTGATTCTGTTTACCAATTCAGAACTCCTGACAAGTAACTTTATGTACTTCACAGTAGGTTTGTATTATAAAGTTATTTCGCCTTGGCGTGCGTTCCAAATCTTTATGTTATGTTTTATCGGTAATATGTTAGGTGCCCTAGCCTTCTTTGTCATCTTACGTTTCAGTGATGTTGTCACACCTGAAATGATGAAACAATTAGAAGTCTTAATTCATCACAAAACGATGACAGCTGACTTTACTCAAATATTAGCCAAAGCTATTTTTGCCAACTTCTTTATCAATATCTCATTAGTTATTGCGATGCAGATTGAAGATATTCTAGCAAAAATGTTTGTCATGATGTTTGGTGTCGCAATCTTCGCTTTCATGGGATATGAACACGTTGTTTATAACGCTTGTTTATTTATCGGTGGCGCAATTTATCAATCAGATGTATTACACTTCTGGCCTGCAGTCATCAATATTATCGCCGCATTTATCGGTAACTATATCGGCGGCGGATTAATCATCGGTCTGTTCTATGCTTACTTGAACGACCATAAACAATTTAAGAACGATTTATAATGTGCATACGACGCACCAATATACTATGTTATAATTTGAGTGAACTGAATTGAAAGGAGACGTCAACCTTGTCTAAACAATTAGTTTCACGCGGACTATTATATACATTTATATTCGGTGCGTTATTCTTTTTCTTAAACCGCTCAGCGAGCCAAGAAACACTGACACATACTTTAGTCATGTCAATCATTGCGGCAATCGTATTCGGTGTTTGTTATGTTGCATTGTTTAGCGCATTGGCTTCTCCAGCTAAAAAGATGAAAGTCGGAATCGTCTTACCGATTACCGTAATACTCGGTATCATTATCGGGCATTTTACAAATCATATGAAACTTGGAGTTGGTCTTGGCTTAGTACTAGGAATTGTCATTGCCTTTCTCTGGGATTATCTATCTAAGAATCATAAAGGAGAATCAGAGTGAAGCTTACATTAATTATTATTATCATTGTCCTCCTTATCATCAATCTCATACCAAACTATCTCATGTATAAACGTTTGAAAGCACAAGGTGAACAAGCCAACCGTCGTGCACTTATGATTGGAGTAGACGCGATTTTATTAGTTTTAGTGATTGCCGGTCTTGTATATATGATGAAATAAACCAAACAGAGGATTCAAAAGCTATAAACTTTTGAATCCTCTGTTTTATTTTATGCTGTCATTTCATTTATACTGCTCTCACAAATCACTGCTTGAAGTCACATCTGCCCTTTCAAAACAAATTGATAGACGATGTAGGCAGATATCAAATAAATCATCGAACCTATCATAAATGCGCGAAATCTCACATTCATCGGCACCTGCTTATTAAAGAGCGGTGCAAGTACAAAGTTGCCTATTCCAATAATCATAGGACCTGCCAAAAAGAATAATATTAACATGTTGTCACCTGCTTAATTAGAAACATTGTGCCATAATCGTTTCAGCATCCATATTCATACCTTCTAAATTTAAATGGCTGAAATCCATATGTTCTGTCATTTGATTGGTATTTACAATGAGCCCCAATCCTGCACGTTGTGCTGCAGTTGCCCCATTTACTGAATCTTCAATGGCTAAACAACTGACCGGGTTTAAATTCATTTGCTGTACTGCGGTTAAATATAAGTCTGGTTCAGGTTTGACCGCTTCTACATCTTCCCTTCCCACAATTACAGGAACACGATCTACTAATCCTAATGCTTGCAGTGCCGGTTGAATTGCTAAGCGACTGCTGCTCGTCGCAATCGCAAAAGGAATCTGTTTTTGTTCTAACTGTTCCATCAAACGTTTGATATTGTTTATCATCGGCAAATACTGACTCTTATAATGATGCGCTTCATACAAACCTTTTGTCGCTTGTTCTCCTATTTGTGATGTGATATAGTGATGCAAATCTTTAGCCGCACCTCCAATAGATTGACGATAATACTCGACTGATATTGGATCTTTTTGATGTGTCATTAAATGTTCATTTATGACCTCAAATAAATGTTGTTCCGTATCAATAATCGTACCGTCAAAATCAAACACAACCGCTCTATATCGCACGATATATTCACTCTCTTTCTTTTGTATGTATAACAATCATTATAATGAAAAAATAACAAAATTAACAATTATCTTCATTTCGTCCAAAAGTCCTAGTGAAAAAGTTTTTAAAGCGTGATACAATTTACAATGAATTTGATCAACACGCAATCCATCCATCTTATGCTACTCAAATACCAACTATACTTCTGGAGGAATTGTCTATGTTTATAGATAAATATGACACTTTTATTATTAATTTAGGGCATCTATCAACATGGCTTAAGCGAAGACAATTATTAAAAATATGCAGACAGCTTCAAAGCAGTCATGCTGTGCAAGCAGAATTCACTCGAATTAAACAGCAAACTGTCTTAAAAGTACGTATTCCTAAATGCAACCTGCCTTACTTCATCAGTTTCTTAAGTTATC
The DNA here is from genome assembly GCF_047037175.1 of Staphylococcus simulans. Classification (GTDB taxonomy): domain Bacteria; phylum Bacillota; class Bacilli; order Staphylococcales; family Staphylococcaceae; genus Staphylococcus; species Staphylococcus simulans_C. Next base: position 1,354,321 of record NZ_CP178241.1, read on the forward strand.
ACAACTACCCTATCTACCAGATTTTACCTTTTGCAGACAAAGACTTCGTTTATCAATTTGCACCGAACATTCAAGCTTCTATGCATTTCAAACTCAAAATCGACGGTTTACAAGATATGTTTGTCAAAGATAAAATTATTGATATTATGCAGTTTCTTAAACATCATGAAGATATTAAATATGTACTCACTACGTATCATATTGATATTTCATGTACACCACATGTATTATCTAAACTCATTCATGCACTTGCGACACAAAACATTGATGTGCTAGGGGCAAACTATAGACCGCGTATCGCACAACATAAATATTCGACAATCTCATAGTGAGATGTACTCTATTGACATTCCAATATCGGAATGTCTTTTTTTATGTTATAACTTAATAATTAAAATTTTTCATTGCTATTTTGTAAATTTAATATTAAGATAGGGTTAATTATTTGTAAAGGAGGCGCTTTCTTGTTTAACTTTCTAAAACCACCAAAGCCGATTACGCCACTGCCAAAAGATCAAGTCGATGATACATATAAGCAATTGAGGATGAAAGTCTTCTTAGGTATATTTATCGGTTATGCAGGTTATTATCTATTACGCAAAAACTTTTCACTTGCAATGCCTGATTTAATTGAACAAGGGTTCAGTAAAGGACAATTAGGGATTGCACTCTCTGCCGTTTCAATTGCATACGGCTTCAGCAAATTTGTCATGGGAACGGTCAGCGACCGAAGTAATGCACGCATGTTCCTAACATTAGGGTTAATTTTAACTGCAATCGTTAACCTGTTACTGGGATTTGTTCCATTCTTCACTTCAAGTATTCTGATTATGTTCATCATGCTATTTTTAAATGGTTGGTTCCAAGGTATGGGCTGGCCGCCATCTGGACGAGTATTAGTCCATTGGTTCAGCGTTAGTGAACGGGGCAGTAAAACTGCGATTTGGAACGTTGCCCATAATGTTGGCGGCGGATTAATGGCACCTATTGCTACTTGGGGCATTTCGATGACTGCCTTATATAACTTTGGTTATTTAAAAGGGTTTGAAGGTGTATTCATTTATCCAGCCTTACTTGCGATTATAATCGCAATCATTTCATATGTACTCATTAGAGACACACCACAATCACAGGGTCTACCACCTATTGAAGCGTATCGAAACGATTATCCGACCGCTTCAAGAACAACACTAGAAACAGAATTAACAACTAAAGAAATCTTGTTTAAATATGTTTTAAATAATAAATGGGTTTGGGCGATTGCCTTTGCGAATATCTTCGTCTATTTCGTTCGATATGGTGTACTAGACTGGGCACCTGTTTATTTAAGCGAAGAAAAAGATTTCGACATGAAAGCATCAGGATGGGCTTATTTCCTCTATGAATGGGCTGGTATTCCAGGTACTTTATTATGCGGATGGATTTCTGACAAAGTTTTCAAAGGACGTCGCGGCCCAGCAGGATTCTTCTTCATGCTAGGGGTAACGATTTTCGTTTTAATCTACTGGTTAAACCCAGCAGGTCATCCATGGATTGATAATTTAGCACTTGTTGCGATTGGATTCTTGATCTATGGTCCAGTTATGTTGATTGGTTTACAAGCTTTGGATTATGTTCCAAAGAAAGCAGCAGGAACAGCAGCAGGCTTAACTGGCTTATTTGGTTACTTATTCGGGGCAGTTATGGCAAACATTGTGCTTGGTTTCATCGTAGATCAATTGGGATGGGATGCAGGTTTCATCTTGTTGACAATTATTAGTATTCTAGCTACATTAAGCTTTATTCTAACTTGGAATAAACGCGGTCAAGAATCTGTTTAACAGCACTAACAAAATAAAGCACACAAATTAAAAACAAGCGACATACACTGCTTTCTAGCAATGTGTGTCGCTTATTTCAATTAAAATTCTTCTTTGTCTTCTTGCATTTCTCTTAAAATATCTTGAAGCTTAATGAACATGTTTTCAAAGCCATGCGCCGTCGCATCATGATATTCTTTCTTCTGCTGTTTGTATTCCAAAGTTGTCCAACGTCTTTCTTTCGGAACAACAGCAGTATATCGGAAATTCATTTGTGTCATGTCTGAACCTGGTTCACGTTCGAAAATTTCTACTTCAATGGTATCTTCTTTATCGCTGAGTTCAGGCATACCGATTGTCATAACAATACGGTTAGGTGCTTCTAATTCTTGGAAGACCCCTGTTACTCTATTCTTTTTACCATTACGTTCATCTACAATTTCATAACGTCTGCCTTCTTCTGGAATCAAGTCGATAGATTGATTTGAACGATTAGAAGTCATGAACCAACGTCTCATGATATCCGCATCTGTCCATGCTTGATAAATCATTTCCGGCGGGATACGCATAAAACGTTCCAATGAAATGACTACGACGTCATTTTCAATGTTATATCTTGCCACTCTGTCGTCACCTACTTTCGCACTCTTTATTATTTTAACGCATTTAGAAGCATAAGCCAAAGCAATCCTCTTCTCAACGCTTTCGTCACAATACTTCTTTGGTTATTTCACAACAAGATTACTTTAACATTTTTCAAGTGAGAAAGTAAAAATTAACTATGCTTTTTGTTGAGGTTTATTTAGTTTTGGGAAATTAAAGATAATTGCAGCTAATCCGCTGAGTCCTAAAATGATCGGATAAATCGAATACGGTACTAGCATAAACGGTGATATTCCAGCAACCCCTGCAGCCGCAATCACTTGCGGACTATAAGGCAATAGTCCTTGGAAACAACTGCCGAAGATATCTAAAATACTTGCTGATTTTCTAGGATCAATATCATATTCATCCGCGATATTTTTAGCTAATGGACCTGCCATTAAAATAGAAATCGTATTATTCGCAGTTGAAATATCCGCTGCACTGACTAAACTTGCGATTCCAAACTCTGCACCACGTCTAGATTTTACACGGCTGCGCACAAAGTTAAGCAACCAAGTAATCCCGCCATTATGTTGGATAATACCGATTAAACCACCAATCATTAAAGCGATAATCGCAATATCTTCCATACCGATCATACCTTCTGAGGCAGCTTTCAAGAAACCAATCCAATTAAATGAACCATCGATTAAACCAATAATTCCTGATAAGACCGTACCGCCAATCAACACAATTATCACGTTAACCCCAATTAATGCCAAGATTAACACTAGTAAGTACGGAATGACTTTAATCAATTCAAAACTATAGTCTTTCGTACTGCTGATGGTTGCGCTATGTGTCAAGATACCTAAAATAATCATTGTTATAATGGCACCTGGCAACACAATTTTGAAGTTCACTTTGAACTTATCACTCATCTTAGTATTTTGCGTACGGACTGCTGAAATCGTAGTATCCGAAATCATAGATAAATTGTCACCAAACATTGCACCGCCGACAACCGTTGCCATCGCAAGCGCTGCAGAAATATCAGTAGCTTCGCTGATACCAAACCCAACTGGCGCAATCGCAGCGACAGTACCTACTGATGTCCCCATAGAGATTGATACAAACATACAGATGATAAACAAACCGATAATTAATAAGTTGCCGGGTATGAGACTTAATCCTAAATTAACCGTTGATTTGACACCGCCCATATCTTCCGTCACTTTAGAAAAGGCACCTGCTAATACGAAAATCAATACCATCAAAATAATGTTTGAATGGCCAGCACCTTTTGTGAAAACTTCAACTTTATCTGTGAATTTCTCTTTTCTATTCATAATCAACGCCACAATCACCGCAATGGTAATCGCAATATTTAGCGGCATCTTCGTAAAGTCACCTGTAATAATCCCAACACCTAAAAATAAACCAACAAATAGAATTAAAGGAATCAGTGCGACTGCATTGCCTTTTTCTCTTTGTTCAGACATGATTCAAACACCTCACTCATGATATTAAAAAATCCTTTTTTCAGCTAAGAAAAAAGGATACATTGACTTTCTTATCTCTTAGCAAAACATTGCTATGGGAATTGGCACACGCATCGCTGATTGCGAACCATGTTGCCGAGGTTTCAAAGTGCCCATCACTCCACCTCTCTTGATAAGCTCTATTTATTTTTGTTTTTCGAATCTTTTTAAACCTATCATGATTGTATAATTTAGTCAATCATCAAAGTATTAACTTTTCATTAAGCAATTATTCTGTTGGTCTTTCTAATACAAACTCTTGTCCTAATTTCACATAATCATTTCCAGCTAAACGACCGACAGGATGTAAGGCTTGCACATCAATTTTATGTGGCTCAATGTAAACATCATCATCAATATGATAACGAACCACTTCACCCAAAATTAAATCACTGCCCGCATGTTCGTCTCCTAATTCAATGACACGATCTAGTTTACATTCAAAGCGAATACGTGCGCATTCTACCGCTGGCACACTGACCACATCTGAAGGTATCGTTTTGAAATCCGTGCGCTCTAATTCATTGGCTTCACGTTCAATCGGTGCTGCGGTACTGTTAATGCCTTCAATCATAGAAAGTTCAGAAATGTGAACTACAAATTCACCTGTATCAATAATATTTTGTGCCGTATCTTTACGGACCCCTTCGGTACGTCCTGTTGAAATCATAATCATCGGCGGATGACTGCTGACGACATTAAAGAAACTAAATGGTGCCGCATTTAAATGCCCCGCTTCATCTTGAGAAGTCACAAAGGCAATAGGTCTTGGCAAAACACTGCCACTTAATAATTTATAATTTTCTCTTTGTGTTAATTCCTTAGGATTAAAATGTTTCATCGTGCTACCTCCTCAGTTACTATACTAATTATACCTATCATAATAAACTCCACCTCACATTGCGAATCATGTGTTTGATGACAAAAACAGCGTTCCGATCTTAACTGGAACGCTGCTTCATCTCTTAATCATTTAGTTAATTTGTTTACCGCCTGTGACGCCGTATACTTGGCCAGTGGTATAACTAGATTCATCTGAAGCCAACAAGACGTATGTGCTTGCTAATTCTACAGGTTGGCCAGCGCGGCCCATCATAGAGCTTTGTCCAAATTCAGGGATTTTACTTTGCGGTTGACCACCAGAAATTTGAAGTGGTGACCAGAATGGCCCTGGCGCAACTGAGTTCACACGGATACCTTTATCAATTAACTCTTTTGCTAAGCTTTTCGTTAATGAAATAATCGCAGCTTTCGTTGCAGCATAGTCATGCAAGATTGGGTTTGGATCGTAACCTTGAATAGATGTTGTCGTTGTAATGGTAGCTCCTGGTTGTAAATACTCAAGTGCTTTTTGTACCGTCCAGAATAATGAATAGACATTCGTTGTGAAGGTTTGTGTGAAATCTTCTGTTTTGAAGTTTTCAAAGCCTTCATGATATTGCTGATGACCTGCAACTAAAGTCACATTATCTAAACCGCCAAGTGTTTCATGTGCATATTCTACTAAGTCATAATTAAATTGTTCATCTGATAAATCACCTGGTTTTAAATACACAGTGCCGCCTGTATCTTCAATGACTTTCTTAACTTCTTGTGCGTCATCTTCTTCTTTTGGATGATAGTTAATCACAACTGATGCACCTTCACGTGCATACGCAATTGCGACTGCGCGGCCAATCGCGGAATCACCGCCTGTCACAAGTGCTTTTAATCCTTCTAAGCGTCCATGTCCTTGATAAGACGTTTCTCCGCAATCTGGTTTAGGCTCCATATCTGTTTGGAAACCTGGCCATGCTTGTTCTTGTTTCGGAAAATCTTGATCTGAGAATTTTGTACGTGGATCTTGTGGTGCCATCATCTATCACTCCTCAATTTTTGTCTCACTCATGATATACCACAAAATTCATATTTCATTCATCTTCAAATTAAAATAATTTTTGAACTAAATTCGCAAGAAACTCAGGTGCAGTCTTTAAAATCGCTTCATTAGGATTATATTTCGGATGATGCAAATCATAGTTTGATTGAGAACCGATAAAGCTGAAGACACCTGGAACTGTATCGCTCATTGCAGAGAAATCTTCACCAATGGTTTTCGGTTGTTCTAAGTGTTCAACATGATACCCCGTTTCTTCAGCAGCGAGTTGTGCAAGTGGTGTCAGGTCTTCATGATTCATGACCGCATTTGGTAAATGAATATACTCTAATTCAATATCAGCATCAAACGCTGCAGCTAAACCATCACAAATACTTTTCAGGCGTTGTTGTGCTAATGTACGTGTTTCATTATTGAACGTACGGACCGTGCCTTGGATTTGGGCTGAGTCAGGAATGACATTCCAAGTGTTGCCGGCTGATACTTCACCAATCGTTACGACCGCAGAATCAAATGCGGAAACATTGCGACTAACGATAGACTGCACACTGGTTAAGAGTTGGCCTAAAATAATCATCGGGTCATTACTTTCTTCAGGTTTTGCGGCGTGGCCGCCTTTGGCTTTGATGCGGATGAAGAAGCGATCAACAGCTGAAGTCATTGCACCTGGTTTAATCGCCATTGTTCCAACCGGTAATGTCGGATCATTGTGGAAACCTGTCACAGCTTTAACCCCATCTAAGACACCTGCATCAACCATTTGCTGTGCACCACTGCCGACTTCTTCCGCAGCTTGGAATAAAATACGCACACGTCCAGGCAAATCTGCTTCTCTTTCCTTCAATAACAACGCTGCCCCTAAAATACTTGCCATATGTATATCATGTCCGCAAGCATGCATGGCACCTTTATTTTGCGATGTGACCACACCTTCTGCTTGTTCCTCGATAGGCAATGCATCAATATCAGTACGCAATGCGACAATTGTATCCCCTTGACCAATTTCTGCGACTAATCCCGTACTTAATGGATAATCCATCATTTTAATTTCATTTTCAGTCAAAATTTCTTTTAAACGTTTGGTTGTTTCATATTCTTGATAAGAGACTTCTGGATATTGATGAAATAGACGTCTCCATTTTACTAATTGTTCAAAATGACTCATAGACTTTCCCTTCCTTTACTTACCAAGTCAATCATTACATAAATCACAGAGCCTGCCGCAACGCCAAACGCTAAATTATTGGTTACTAACGTGACAACCATCGTAACGACAATCGTTGCGGTATTTAATACAGGTGCTGCTTTGATGGCTTGAAATGTACGTCTGTCAAATGTATTAAGTGCGATAGAAACTAAAACTGTCGCAAGAACGACCATAGGAATCAATGCGATGACTGGCCCTAAAACATAAATGGTCAACAGTAAAAATACAGCTGTGACTAAAGTCGCATAACGTGCAGTGGCACCGACTTTCACATTAAATTTAGATTGGCCGACTAATGCACTGCCGCCAAAACCGCCAAATAACCCTGCCGCTAAATTCGCAAGCCCTTGTGCAGCTGATTCTTGATTCAAACGACTGTGTTCATGTGTCATGACATCTAATGCTTGTGCAGTCAACAAAGACTGCAGTGTACCGACAATGGCCATGGTTATACCGTAGCCTAATATAATCCATATCGCATGGCTATCCATAAATAAATGGAACTGCGTTAATTGCAGTTTTGGCAAGACAACATAAATCTCTGCCAAGTCTTTAACATAATGTAATTTCAGATGCATTAGATGTGCCGTAACCGTTAAGACAATGATTGAGATTAACGGTGCTGGAATAAATGAAATGAAGCGCGGTGCTAACCAAATAATTAAAAATGACGCAATCGCCAAGACATATGTAGCGATTGAAATGTTGAATATATTATCAATTTGTGAGGACATTAACAGTAATGCTAAAGCATTCATAAAGCCAATGACTACTGCTTGAGGGATACGTTCAATCAAGCGTCCTATATTTAAGAAACCTAACGCTAACTGCAATAAACCCATGACGATGGTGGCACAAATTAAATAGCCGACACCATGATGCATTACTAACGGCGCCGCAACTAATGCAATGCCGCTGCTTGGTCCTGTAATCATCAGTGTACGTCCTGCAGTCAGACTCAACACAATCATCATAATGCCCATACTCAATAAACCAATTGACGGATTCATTCCGACAATAAATGAATAGGCAATTGCGCCTGGCAATGCAGATAATGCGATTAATATACCTGCAAGGACATTATCCTTTATATCACCTTTCCATTGATCCACATACATTTGACGATTCACTTTTTCACCTGCTCTCTCTATGCATTTATCTTAACATAAATTGTCAGACTATTAAGATGCAAAAACAGCTACACTGATGGTTTCCCAAAAGTGTAGCTGAAAAAAGTTGTTTTAACTGATGATGAAAGCTTATTGTTGTACATCGATACGGTTATCGATAAATAGTTTACCGTCTTTATAAACATATTCTGCATGATTAATACCATAATGGTATGGCACATATTCATAATTTGGGACATCCCAAATGACGAAGTTTGCACGGTCATCTTGTTCTAATGTACCTGCATCTGCATCAATGGCTTTAGCAGCGTTAACTGTCACTGCGTTCCAAATTTCATTTGGTGTTAACTTTAATTTTAATGCTGCAATGGCCATAACCATTTGTAAGTTATTCGTTACGTTACTGCCTGGGTTGAAGTCAGAAGCAATCGCAACTGCGCCATTATTATCTAACATACCGCGTGCATCTGCATATTGGTCTTTGCCTAAATAGAATGTTGTTCCTGGTAAAACAACCGCTACTGTATCGCTGTCTTTTAATGCTTGTTTGTCTTCTTCACTTGAAGCAACTAAGTGATCAGCTGAAATAGCACCTTGTTCAATGGCTACCCCTAAACCACCTAAAGGATCAATTTCATCTGCATGAATTTTCACATCAAAGCCTTGTGCTTTTGCGGCTTTCATATATTCACGTGATTCATCTACTGTAAAGACGCCCGTTTCACAGAAGATATCCGCAAAGTCAGCGTATGCTTTTACTTCAGGTAATAAATCAATCATGTCTTGTAAGAATGCTTGATTAGATTCCGCTTCTTTCGGCACAGCGTGTGGTCCTAAGAATGTGTGTTTCATCGTAATACCATACTTATCTTCTAAAGCATGTGACACTTTCAATTGTTTTAACTCATTCTCTTTATCTAAGCCGTAACCACTTTTACTTTCTACAGTTAAGACACCATAGGCCATCATTTCACGTAAATATTTGTCTGTTTTCTTTAACAGTTCATCTTCCGTTGCTTCACGTGTTGCTTTTACTGTAGATAAGATACCGCCGCCTTGTTCAAGAATTTCTAAATAGGACGCACCTTGTTGTTTTAAGGCCATTTCATGTTCTCTTGAACCGCCGAATACTAAATGCGTATGTGCATCGACTAAAGCAGGAGATACGACTTTACCTGTCGCATCTACCACTTCTGCTGCTTCATACTCCTCTGTATGGGGTCCTGCATAAACGACTTTACCGTCTTTCACAACTAATGTTGCGTTTTCAATGACTTTCAACTCATTTAACTGATTCCCTTTTAAAGGCTTATCAGTTTTCTTCGGTAAAATTAATTGTGCAATATTTTGGATAACAACATCATTACTCATTAGAATCTTGCTCCTTTAACATTGGAATATCGACACCTTTTTCTTTCGCTGTTTCAATCGCAATATCATAACCAGCATCAGCATGTCTTACTACACCCATACCCGGATCTGTCGTTAATACGCGTTTCAAGCGTTCTTCTGCACGATCTGAACCATCTGCAACAACAACCATACCCGCATGTAATGAGTAGCCCATACCAACACCGCCGCCATGATGGACTGAAATCCATGAACCGCCTGCCGCAGTGTTCACTAATGCGTTCAAGATTGCCCAGTCGCCTACTGCATCTGAACCGTCTTTCATTGATTCAGTTTCACGGTTTGGAGATGCCACTGAACCTGAGTCTAAGTGGTCACGTCCAATAACAACCGGTGCTGAGATTTCACCATTACGCACTAATTCATTAATTTTTAAGCCCATTTTCGCACGGTCGCCATAGCCTAACCATGCAATTCTTGATGGTAAGCCTTGGAATGCGATTTTCTCACTTGCCATATCTAACCAGCGCATTAACTTTTCATCTTCAGGGAACAGTTCACGCATCGCTTGGTCAGCACGTTCGATATCTTTTGGATCACCGCTTAATGCCGCAAAACGGAAAGGTCCTTTACCTTCACAGAATAGTGGTCTGATGTATGCAGGTACAAATCCTGGGAAATCAAAGGCATTTTCTAAACCTTGATCATAAGCGACTTGACGAATGTTGTTACCATAGTCAAATGCGACTGCACCGCGTTTTTGGAATTCTAACATATCTGCCACATGGTGCTTCATAGATTCTGATGATAGTTTCACATACTCATCTGGATTTTCTTCACGTAATTTCGCTGCGTCTTCTAATGAATAACCTTCAGGTACATAACCGTTTAATGGGTCATGTGCTGATGTTTGGTCTGTAATAATATCGATTTTGAAATCACGTTTTAAAATTTCATCGTATACTTCCGGTGCGTTGCCGACTAAACCGATAGATAATGGTTTGCCTGCTTCTTTCGCTTCTTGTGCTTTTTCTAATGCTTCGTCTAATGATTCAGTAATAATATCGCAGTAGCGCGTTTCGATACGTTTTTCGATACGAGATGGATCCACATCTACACCGATGACTACCCCTTCATTCATCGTTACAGCTAATGGTTGCGCACCGCCCATGCCGCCTAAACCAGCTGTTAATGTGATTGTTCCTTTTAATGAACCATCATAGTGTTGATTGGCTAATTCTGCGAAAGTTTCGTATGTTCCTTGAACAATCCCTTGTGAACCGATGTAAATCCAGCTGCCAGCTGTCATTTGACCATACATCATTAAGCCTTTTTTATCTAATTCATGGAAGTGTTCCCAATTTGCCCATTTAGGCACAAGTACCGAGTTAGATAATAAGACACGCGGTGCTTCTTCATGTGTTTTAAATACCGCTACAGGTTTACCTGATTGAACTAACATCGTTTCATCACTTTCTAAACGGCGTAATGTATCTACAATCGCATCAAATGCTTCCCAGTTACGTGCCGCTTTACCAATCCCGCCGTAAACGACTAACTTTTCAGGATGTTCTGCTACTTCAGGATCCAAGTTATTGTATAACATACGTAGAACTGCTTCTTGTTCCCATCCTTTACACTCAATTTCCAATCCTTTTTTCGCTTTGATTTGTCTGCCTTTCGCTGCTACATCTTTAGTCATAATCAATCTCTCCTTTGTTTAGTTATGATTTTTAAAACACCATTTCAGATTTCAATTTAGAAAATTAATAATGCAAACGGAATTGCTATCAGTAAAGTTAAAGCTACACGGATAAACCAAATCAACACCAATTTCCAAATTGGAATTTTGATATCCGTTGCTAAAATACAAGGTACCAGCGCTGAGAAGAAAATAATGGCTGAAATACTTGTAATTGCTGTCACTAACTTAACTGCCATCGTTGACTTCACAACCAATAAAGATGGCAAGAACATCTCTATTAATGAAATAGCTGAAGCCTTTGCTAACAATGGTTTATCCGCAATCGGGAAAAGATAGATAAACGGATAAAAGATATAGCTCAACCAATCAATCACTGGCGTGAAATTCGCAAGCAATAATCCGAAGAATCCGATAGATAAGATGGATGGTAAAATCGCCATCGTCATTTCAAAACCATCTTTCACGTTCACCCAAATATTTTTAAGTAAAGGTAACGAATCATGTGATTGACGTTTTGCTTCATCATATGCTGCAACAACACGATTACCGTTAACTTCTACTTCCTTCTGGCCTTCTTGGCCTTCGTAATATTCTTCTGATTCATTACGAATCGGCGGTAAATGTGCCGAAATCGCTGTAACCACAAATGTGATAATTAAGGTACTCCAAAAGAATAAATTCCAATGTGACATTAAATCTAATGTATTTGCGACAATGACCATAAAGGTCGCGGATACGGTTGAGAAGCCTGTCGCAATAATCACAGCTTCTTTCTTGTTATACATCCCGTCTTTATACACACGGTTTGTAATTAAGAGACCTAATGAATAACTGCCGACAAAAGATGCAACCGCATCGACTGCAGATTTCCCCGGTGTCTTAAAGACCGGTCGCATAATCGGCTGCATTAACACCCCGATAAATTCAAGCAAGCCGTAACCGACAAGCAATGATAGTGCGACTGCACCGACTGGAATTAAAATACTCAAAGGCAACATCAGCTTATCGAATAAGAATGGACCATAATTCGGATTAAATAATAATGCTGGTCCTATTTTAAAGACATACATGATACCGATTACTGCACCGAATACTTTAAAAAGTGCAACCACAAAATCAGTTGCTGACTTTTTGTACTCCTTACGAATAATCGGTAATGTAGCACCGATGATGATCATCAGTAATGCCACATAAGGCATCGCTACACCGAATGCTGCGCGAATCCATAAATGAACATGATCAACAATAATCGTGTTCTTTCCGTTAATTGTCACTGGTACGAAGAAACATAAAATTCCGATAATGCTGAATATGTAAAACCGCCACATGCCGACCCACGTCAGCTTGTCAGCGGGTTTACGCTCAGGTTGGAATTCCATTTCGCCAGAAACCAAATCTGCTTCTGTTTTCATACTTGACACACCCCTTTGTTTTACAAGTACGACAAAGCTGTTTTAAATGACTGGCTCTAGATGACTTAAGCTTAGCATCATGTGATTAAGTTTGAATGATAAGTAAGCGTTGCACGCGCACCTACAAAATCATCCCCATCATCTTATAGGTATCCCCAATTCGCGTATCAACTTCATCTCATCATTCTTACAAGTTACACGTATGCTTCTTGTGATCATAAACAAATCGTTATAATTTTCAGTTTATTCACTTTAAAAATTAATCGAATCTTCAGAAATCAAACTATTGATATCATGTGATTCAAACAATTTTTGTATAACTTGTATTACAAATCAAGTATACGTCTAACCGCTTATAACTTTCAAATATCAATAAACTAATCATTTATAGTTTAAGACTATAAATAAGTTCGCCAACCATGATACAATAACTTCAAACAGCGCTATTAAGGGGGATTCATGCATGAAAATCGTACAATTAGAATATTTTTTGGCGGTGGTTAAATACAATAGTTTTACAAAAGCTGCACAATATTTACATATCAGTCAGCCCTCATTAACGACCGCAATTAAGAAAATAGAAGATGATTTAGGTTATTTATTGTTTATCAGAACAACGAAAGCTCTAAAAATCACAGAAAAAGGCATTCAATTTTATAAACATGCGAAAGACTTAGTCGAAATGTATCATCGCACTCTAGACCAAATGTATGACTTAAATATTAGTGATGAACCACGTATTAAATTATCCATTCTAGAATCTACCAGTGCTTGGATGGCAATGGTCATTCAGCAACATCATGGCCATTTTGATAAACAACGCTATCAAATTGTTGAACAACATAGCCTAGAACGTATCATATCCAGTTTATTAAGCTTTGATGTATCTTTTGCGTTATGTAATGAAGAAATTCAAAGAGAAGGTATTGTCTCCGTTCCGCTTTATCAAGAACCTTATGTATTGATTACACCAAGAGATACATTTAATCATCAACAAAGTATCCAAACAGAAGAATTACAGCACTTACCTTTGATTTTGCCGAACCGACAATACCAAGTCAGAAAACATGTAGATGAATATTTTAAACACATGAATATCCATCCCAATATTGTACTTGAAGTGGATCGCTTTGAAACAGCCACCACTTTAGTTCACAGAGGTTTAGGATATACTATTATTCCAAGATTCTATTATCAATCTTCATCTGCCAATCATTTAAATGCGGTCAAATTAGAACCGAATATTGAACGAACGATTTATTTAAACTATTTAGAAAAACGTAAGCTTTCTGAGCCTGCGAATCAATTGATTGATGCGTGTATTGATTATTGGAAGATGAATTAAATAAAGACGGATACGCCAAGAAGTAAAGGCGTATCCGTCTTTAAGTTATCTATTAATGAATGAAGTTGTGCAATAACAAGGCAACTAATTTAGCAGTACGGTTATCTACATCATGTAATGGGTTCGTTTCCGCAACACTCACTGAAATCAGTTTCTCATGACCGACGATACGTCTCGTCAATTCTAAAATAATGTGCGGTGTTAAACCATTGACTGCTGGTGCACTGACACCAGGCGCAAAGGCACTATCGACAACGTCCATACAAATCGTCAACATAATTTTGTCGTGTTTATTAATAAAGTGATCTACTTTGTCTTTGATTGTTGGTGAAATCTCATGAAGAATCTCGTCGACGGTCACATATTCAATACCGCGTTCTTGCGCATAATCAAACAAATGCTTCGTATTGCTTGCAGGTTGAATACCTAAGACAAAGTAATGCGCATTGTCATCTTGATCTAAAATTTGTCTGAAGCTTGTGCCTGACGTTGATGATTCTGCCTTTCTTGTATCGAAGTGTGCATCAATATTAATAACTCCTATCGATGCATCCGGATACGACTGACGCATGGCTAAATATTGCGCATACGCAATATCATGCCCACCGCCAATGAGTAATGAATATTCATGATTGCTAAACATTTTAGAAGCTAAGTTTGCATATTCTTCTTGTGTTTCAATTAAGTGGTCATGATTATGATAGACATTACCATAGTCATAAACTGGGCAAGGCGTTAACACTGATAAGTTCGCAAACGCTTTTCGTATCGCATCCGGACCTTCTTGTGCACCTACACGGCCATTATTGAGTTCAACCCCTTTATCTATCGCGTACCCTAAAATACCCGTGCCTTGTTTTTGGTCAAACTTTGTCTCATTGATATCTTTTAATTCAATGGTTTGGAAGTGTCTGAATTGCGATGAATCTGTTTCACTATCTACTCTGCCTGTCCACAAATCTTTGTCGGCTTGCTTATACATGTTCCACATCCTCCTTAAGTCATACCTTGTGAATCATTATATACATTGAATCACAGAATATTCTACTTTTTTCATACCCTTATCTGAAAAAATCTAAAACGCTTACACCCAAGACAGTTGTATTCAACCTTTACAACAAGATTTCATTTATAAGTCATTTCTTGGAAGTGATTTATTTCTGCATTGTTGAGATGTATAATACTATTAGGTTATTATGTAGTTCCATACGCTTAAAACTCAAAATACATACTTAAAGGGTTCACTCTAGTTGTAATGTATTATATGATAGAAATTAATATAAAAATGTATGGATATCGCCGTAATTATTGGAGGTTTCACAATGAACACGAAACGCATATCAGGTTTCCAATGGGCTATGACAATATTTGTCTTCTATGTACTCGCATATGCACTCCCATTGATTCTGAAGGATTTTCAAGGTCAAGTTCCATTCAAGCGCTTTGTCTTTGATTTGAGTACACTTGCGCCATTTATCGCAGCTATTATCTGCATAATTATTTTTCGAAATAAACGCGCACAGCTTGCCAGCTTAAAGTTCACAATCAGTTTTAAAGTCATTGAACGTATTATTTTAGCTTTAATCTTACCACTTGTGATTTTTATTATTTGTATGTTTGCCTTTAATACTTACGCAGACAGTTTTATTATTTTACAATCTAAAAACTTATCTGTGTCTGTCACATCAATTTTAATCGGACATATTTTAATGGCATTCTTTGTAGAGTTCGGGTTCCGTTCATACTTGCAGAATGTCGTAGAAACGAAAACAAATACATTATTCGCATCCATTCTAATTGGTATTCTGTATGCCTTATGGAATGTGAATACAACTTATACATTTGAATACACACTCTATAGTTTGTTGTATCATTTCGCATTCTCAATGATCATTGGTGAATTAATCAGAGGTACTAAAGGACGTACAATCTACATTGCGGTGGCATTCCACGCTGTAATGTCATTCGGATTAGTCTTCTTCTTCAGTGAAGAACTTGGAGACGTCTTCTCAATGAAAGTCATCGCATTAAGTACAGCGCTTGTCGGTGCCGTCTATATCTTACTTAGCTTAATCATTCGTGCAATCATCTACTTCTTTACGAAAGATTCATTAGAAGAAGTTGAACCTGATAATCCGCTTGATTATCCAAAAGATGAAGAAGACGAAACCATTGAAACAACAGAAACGACACACAAAGAAGAAACACCAGTAACAGAAGCACATGAATCTGAAACAACATCTAAAGACGAGGAACACACACATTTAAATCATCATGACGAACCAAAATAACTTCGTCATCATATTAGAATATTAAAGAAGCGCTGACAGCTTTCATTAAATGAACTGTCAGCGCTTCTTTATTGTTATGACGATGATTATTAATCAGCTTGCTTACACCTTGTCGATAAGTTCAACGCCTTGTTGTGTACCGACAATCACGCGGTCTGCAAGGTCTAAAAAGTATCCAGTTTCTAAAACACCTGTTAAGTGAATTAAGTATTCATGCATTTCATATGGATCCGTGTTGGGTGGTAACTCAACATCTAAAATATAATTGTCGTTATCTGTGATAAATGTAATATCTTCAACATTGCGACGTGAAACTTTGGCTTTAGTATCTTTTTCTATTTTTTTCGCGATTAACATCCAGTTGAAGCGATCTACTTCTACTGGTAATTTAAATGTTTGGCCTAAGTAATCCACGCGTTTCGTTTCATCTGCGATGACTACGAAGCGTTCTGCCATTTCATCAATGACTTTTTCACGAAACAATGCGCCGCCTCCGCCTTTAATTAAGTTTAATTGCGGGTCAAATTCGTCTGCACCGTCAATTGCGACATCAATATGGTCTACGTCATTGACATCTACAATCTTAATTCCCAATTCTTTCGCAAGCAATGCGGTTTTATTAGATGTACAAACACCAGTAATTGTAGCGCCGCCTTCTAATAATTTTGCGATATGCGGCAATAAAAGTTCAATCGTACTGCCTGTCCCAATACCGACAATCATCCCATCTTTAATTTCTGAGACTGCGTCTTTCACAGTTTGTAATTTTAACGCTTTAACATCCATCACTGAATACTCCTTGTCTATATATTACTCAGATTTTTCTATAATTTGATATGTCGTTTTAGAAGAGAATGGTTCACCTTTACGCAAGATAGAAGGTGCTTGATCTCCTAATAAATTAATATCATTTGGTAAGCATTGCGCTTCTAAAGTAAAACCTGAGTGCGGTTTATAAATGTTCATGTCACTTTGCCAATTGCTTGTTTCATTAAACGTAAAGATGACAACATGCGGCATTTCTGTTTCCATTTTCAATAAGAACTGACTATTTTCGACAGTAAGTTCATTACCAATTGTAAATGGATGATCAATGCCATGGTAACGTTCGATTTGCGCATGAATACGTTCATCCGTTGATTTGCAAATCTCTCTGAATGGAATTGACTGTTTGCCGTAAAGTTGCGTTAAATCAATCGTATTGTCTAACGTTGGTAAGTTCTTGTCATTCAATAAATGCATTTTCAAAGTAGAACTTGTTAAAATGTGATTATTAATTTCTTTGTTATCACGATTCAAGTTGAAATAGACATGATTTGTCGGGTTAAACAATGTTGTTTCTGTCGCTTCTGCTTTGTATTCAATTGTCCAGCGGTTATCAATATCATACGTATGTATAATCTTTAATTTAATATCGCCGGGGTAATGATCCTCTGCCGCTTTGACCGTTGTCGTGAAGATAATTTGAATATACCCACCATTGTCATCTTTAATTTCATAATCAAAGTAGTGTTTATTAATTCCATGCGCACCACCATGTAAATGATGCGGCGGATCATTTTGATCTAATTGGTAAGTTTTACCTTCTAACTCAAAACGTCCATCTTCAATACGTCCCCCAAAACGACCGACACTTGCGCCGAAGTAATATGGATTTTCATGGTAATATTCATCCGCTTCTACCACATTTCCTAGCACAATATTATTATCTTCATACTTCCAAGACACAATTCGCGCCCCAAAATTCGAAAAGATAATTTTTGCCTGGTCATTATCAATTTTAATTAAATCCAAACCGTTTCTTTGGTGCTCCACTTCTGTAAACATCAACTCAATACACCCTTTCCTTGACCGATGGAAATCATCAGCCTCTATCAGGCAGCAACATAATCAAGACACCGATAATACATACAACGCCGCCGATCACATCATATTTATCTGGCATCTGTTTATCAAAAACATATCCCCATATAATACTCATGACGATAAACACACCGCCATATGCTGCATATACTCTGCTGAATGTTGGAAATACTTGGAATGTTGCGATGACACCGTATGTAATTAACAGGATACCTCCAAGTACCCCAAACAACGGTGATTGTGTATCTCTCAGCCACAACCATATTAAATAACCACCGCCGATTTCACACAGTCCTGCTAAAATAAAAATTGCAATTGGATACATCATATACTGACTGCCACCTATTATAAATAATACTTTCCTTACCTTATATTTTAACAATAAGGCGCGTGCTTTACTAGATAGAATCTAGCAAAGCACACGCCATTTAGAAACTTTTTTATAAAGATTGACACGATTATTTTTTAAGTGCGCGTTTCAACGCTCTAAAGATATTCTTATCAAACGTTAAAACTGAATCACGATAACTCTTCACCGCAACCCAAACTAATAACACTAAAAATGCTACGGATAATGCCATACTGACAATAATTTCCCATGACTCTATATTTGGAGTCGAAGCACGTACAAATAATAAGTAAGGTGATAATAATGGAATGAAACTTGCTATCTTTGTGAATGGCATATCTGGGTTATTCATGCTGAACAGCGCAATATAAAATGCGATTAAACTGATGACTGTCATCGGCATCACTGCTTGGTTTAAATCTTCAATACGCGTTGTTAAAGTACCTAAAATCGTACCTAGTACTGTATAAGAAACAACCCCGATAATAATAGACAGTACACCAACAATAATCAATCTTGTTGTCGTCGGTGTCATCGTCATATCAAATTGTTTCATTAAGTCTTTCGCATCTGAGAAATACAATGCTGCAGCGCCTATGATGACTAAAATCAGAACTTGTGTGAAAGCCACACAAATCATTGCCGCAATTTTAGCCAAGATATGTTTAACAGGTGAAATACTTGTGATAACCATTTCAATCACTCGTGATGTTTTTTCAGTCGCAACTTCCATTGCCACTTGATTGGCATAGTTCATAATCACAATGAACATCAACATAATTCCTGCATATAAAATAATCCAATTGAGGAATTTATTACTTTTCGTTGTCTCTGCACCATTTTTACCGATTGCTTTTGAAGTCACTTTACTTTTTTGTTGTAGATCAGAAAGCTCTTTTGAGCTTAGATTCATTTGTTGTGCGACTGCTTGTGTTTGAATAGGTGTTAAAATACTTTCTAATTTTTGAACACTTTCATCTGAAGGTGCATCTTTACCTACGACTTCACCTTTAATTTGTTGGCCTGACAGTTCAATAATATAAGCTTTATCTAACTTTTCATTCTTAACTTCTTTTAACGCATTTTCTTTAGATAAGATTTTAAATTCTGTACCTTTGTCCTCAATATGTTTACTTTGTGCTTTGACCATCTGCGCAATGTGCGGTTCATTCGATGCAATACCGATTTTATCCGGACCATTGTCAAATAAGTCGATAATCTTGTTTAAGTTAGCTGCCGCAATAATAATCACTGCTAAAATAACAGTCATAATGATAAATGCGCGTGATTTCACTTTATTCTTATACGTCAGATTAAACGTTGCTAAAAACTTATTCATGAATATCACCTACCTGTTGAATAAAGATATCTTGTATTGAAGGCTCTAGCACTTGGAATCGTTTCACAAAGCCGTGCTGTGCTACGACATCAAAGACCCGTTTGGCCGCTTCTTGATTTTCTACAGATACTGTAATCATCCGTTTTGCACGTTCCACACGTGTCACACCTTCAACTTCATCTAACTCTTCTAAAGGATTTTCCGTTTCGATAACAATTTTCTTCATATCAAATTGATCTTTAATAGATTGAATATCCCCTTGCAACACTAAATCTCCATGATTCAAAATACAGATGTCGTCACATAGTTCTTCAATATGCTCCATACGATGTGAACTGAAAATTATCGTTGTCCCTTGTTCGTTCAAATCTTTAACCGCAGATTTCAATAATTCTACGTTCACTGGATCTAATCCGCTAAAAGGTTCATCTAAAATCAACAACTCTGGTTTATGAATCAAGCTGGCTAACAGTTGGATTTTTTGTTGGTTACCTTTAGATAACGATTCGATTTTTTTATCTCTATTCTCAGTAATCTCAAAGCGTTCTAACCAATAGTTTAATGCTTGATTAAAGTCCTTTTTCGACATCCCCTTTAATGTCGCAAGATATCGTAATTCATCTGCGACTTTCATCTTTGGATGCAATCCACGTTCTTCCGGCAAGTAACCGACTTGGTTAAACATATGTTCACCCATCTTCTCACCATTATATGTAACTGTGCCTTGCGTTAAAGGTGTAAGTCCTAAAATCATGCGGAACGTTGTGGTCTTACCTGCACCGTTACGTCCTAGAAAACCTAACATTTTGCCTTTTTCAAGTGTTAAAGAAATATCATTGACGACGGTCTTTTCACCATATTGTTTCGTTACATCTTGTAAAACTAACGCCATACTCCATCACTCCTCTTCTTTGATTTTAGTGCATTTCCTAATTATTATTATTTATTTTATTGCATACTTCTTTTAAAATCCTATTATTCATATTAATTTCACAAATTCTTTACAATCATCTGCTTTTATAATACTTATAGATTTTTGCGTAATAAAAAACAATATTATAGACGAATGCCATAAACAATAGGATTAACGCTAATGTTTGAGACTGACCTGTTATTGCTGAGTAGAATGCTAAAAATAAAATAATCACCATAAATGCTGTTAAATTGAATTGAAATAACTTATATAATGATGAAAATGTAATATATCTTTCTCCTTCATCCATCGCTTCAATCAATTTATCTACATAATGCTCATCATTCGGTTTAGGCATTCTTTCGTCTAATTTAGGTAAATAAATTTGATACCACACACTAAAAATAGATGTGACTAAAAATGGAATAACCGTAATTCCCCAATGATTATCACTCGTTTTAAAAATGGTTACGATAATGATGTTCAAAAGCACAACGAACAGTCCAGCGTGATTTAATATCGAAGCATAAAATTGCTTTTGATTGGCTTGTGCATCATAATGATCAGCTAATGTTTCATCTTCTTCCGATAACTGTTTGAAATGCTTCGCTTGAGATAACTGACGAATCATTACAATGCCAACAACTATTGACAAAAATAACGTTATCGCTGTTGAAAGGATGGTTTCATTTGGTCCAAAGAATTGTAATCTTGAGTGACTACTCAGTGAGCTGAAATATAGACTGATACATGCGCCAAATAGTCCACCTAACGCAATCTTCCCGGCATATTTCCAGTTCTTTTTGCTATTACTCATAGTCCTCCTCCTCAAAAATAAAAATGTCTTCAATACGTTCTCCGAATATCCGTGCAATTTTTGCAGCTGTTAAAACGGAAGGCATAAATTCATTCCGTTCAATTAATGAGACAGTCTGCCGAGAAATGCCTGCTTTTTTGGCAAGTTGCGTTTGATTATAGCCATCTCGTGCCCGCAGTTCTTTTAATCGTGTTTTCATGAGCCTGACCTCCGTTAACTCATATACTATATGATAATAGTCATTTTGACAAGTATATTAGTCAACTTGACACATATCCTAAACAAAAAGACGATACTTCAACTTAAAAGTATCGTCTTTATTATGATTTATATATTGGGTTTTATGCTGTTCTATAACGCTGTCCGATAGGTTCTGGACCATATTTGTTTTGTCCTTCTTGTGATTTTTGTACACCTACAACAATCACATAAATCGTAAAGACAAGTTCACCAATAGTGATAACCGAATGAATAATCAGACTTAAAGTATTTTCTCCTAAATCTACAAATGATAGGATACGTTCTATGAATAGTATCGCCACATAGATGATTGGGACCACCATTGTATTGCCAGTGTCATGGAAACGTCTAGAAAGCAAAGCAATCCATGGGATAAAACTTGCGATTTCATAAACCGTTGTGAATCCAAATGATATGTTGTCAAAATTTTGATTTAAACCTAATAAGGCATCAAGTCCATTCAATGGAATTTGAATAATCATTGTCCAAAGCACCATAAACCAAAACTCTGAACGACGTGATCTGCCTTTAAAATCGAAGTAGCGTTTCCAAAATAAAATAAAGGCTTCTACAAATCCTACACTCTTTTTTTGTTGTTCTTGCATTGTATTATTCCTCCATTCATTAGAATTCGATGTGAACACTATTCCTAATAGATATTCTTCCCATCAAATCTCCGCTAACTTAAACTTCAGAACCTGAATCATGATTGATCATATTACCTTTTGTCGATTGAGCATGAGATGTATGAGAGTCTGAGCGATTGATGTGATGTACATATGGAATGCGTCCGTACTTATTATCCTTATCTTGACTCGGCAGACATAGTACTACAATCACATATATCCATAATCCTAGATAAACCAAGCTGAAGATTAAATACATTATTCCAACAAATGTCAGTTGTGTTGATGCATCACTATTAATGACAAAATTCAACACGTTCATCACAATACTTAATACGAACATAACAATCGGAATTACCATTGTTCTGCCAGTATCATGAAAACGTCTAATCATTATGGCCCATGCAGGAATAAAAGTTGCTATAGCAAATAACAAGTAAACTAACATACAAATAAAGAATAAAATGAGACCCATAAATGCCAGCTCACCAGAATCAACTGCTGCTCCTCCAACTAAAAAAATGGTTCCCAAAATCATGACAAAGGTTAAAGGCGCATATAAAATCAACATCCATAACGCCACAAACCAATATTCCGCGCGTGTCGACCTTCCTTTAAAATTAGCATAATTCTTCCAGAAAAGTTTAAACGCTTCTAAAAACCTAACGCGTCGTATCATATCCTTCCTCCTCTCTTACTTACTAATTTACGATACTTTTATGTATTACAACTTCTTATTTAAATCTTTTAAAAGGTAATAGTTATTCAAAACTATTCTTTTTAATTTTAACAGATTTACAGTAAAATTAGCATACCATTTCCAAACTTTACACAATCTACAAAGTCTTTAAAGTGTATGCTTAAACATAACATTGTCATTCTGTGTTTTCTTTACGTAAAATAGAAAGTACTGTATCAATTAGATGAGGAGGAAAATCATGGATTTTATTCATCGTCCTACTGAGGAAATCGCACGTGATTTGTTAGGCGTCAAAGTACAATTCAATGATGGCGAACAAACTTTTTCAGGTTACATCGTTGAAACTGAAGCTTATTTAGGTGATATTGACCAAGCTGCGCATAGCTATAATGGACGTAATACACCGCGTGTACAATCCATGTATAAAGATGGCGGCACGATTTATGCGCATGTCATGCATACACATCTCTTAATCAACTTTGTGACACAGCCCAAAGGTACTGCTCAAGGTGTGTTGATTCGTGCGATAGAACCTGAAACGATTACTGATCAAATGAGAGAGAATCGAAATGGTAAAGATGGTATAGAATTAACGAATGGACCAGGCAAATGGACACGTGCCTTTAATATGTCAATGGACTTAGACGGCTTTAAATTAAATGAAGGCCCATTGACTATAGATACCGAACATCGCCGTTATCCCGTTGAAATTGTCGAAGGTCCGCGTGTTGGTATCCCAAACAAAGGTGAATGGACACATAAACCTTTACGCTTTACAGTAGCAGGCAATCCGTATGTTTCACGCATGCGTAAATCAGATATGAAACCTGCGCATGAAACTTGGAAAGCTAGCGAATAAACGAGCGCAATTTAATAATGTGTTTCATATAAAAAAGTGGTTCTCCTTTTATTTAGGAGAAACCACTTTTTTCAAATTTCTATAATTGTATTCGCTTGTAGAGATAATGGTACATTGATGACACGTTGATTCAATGATCCTTTAAAGGCTAGACCCGGTTGATAGAGTTGTTGCACAAATGGACCATCTACTAAAACATCAATTTGGTTTAAGATTTGTCTGCGTGCTTGTGTGTTATGTTTTAAATTCTCAAACATAAAGCCAGACCAGACCCAAATCGTTTTTGTATGTCCAAAGCGAGCTCTGAAAGCCTCTATTAACGGTTGGATGATATCTACATTACAAAATGGTTCGCCGCCTAACAAACTTAATCCTGCAATGTAATCTGGTGCACAAGCATCAAGGATATGCGTTAAAGTATCATCTGTAAACGGTGTACCATATTTAAATTTTTGTGCCGCAACATTATAACAACCTGCACACGCAAATGGACATCCTGATACATATACACTGCATCTGACCCCTTCACCATCCACAAATGACTCCTCTTCAATTTTTGCGAGATACCCTTGTCCTGTTTCAACTTGTGCATATAACATCGTTATTCGTTTCCTTTCATATGTTTCACACGTGCCGCTATTTCTTTATGACGCCCTTCAATCGTTGGTCTTTGAACTGGATTGCCTAAGTAACCGCATGTTCTTTTAACCACGTCTACTGTGTCAGGATTATGATTACCGCAATGCGGACATTCATAGCCATGTGCTGTAGTTTTAAAGTCACCGTCAAAACCGCATTCATAGCATTTATCAATTGGCGCATTTGTACCTAAATAGCTGACTTTATCATATGAATAGTCCCATACTGCTTCTAACGCCTTTGTATTATGTGTCAATTTCGGATACTCACAATAATGAATATAGCCGCCGCTTGCGAGGAACGGATAGTCTTTCTCGAAATCAAGTTTTTCAAAAGGAGACACAGCTTTACGTACATCATAATGGAATGAATTTTGGTAATAACCTTTATCTGTAATATTAGGAATTAAGCCAAAACGTTCTGTGTCTAAACGGCAGAAACGATCTGTCAATGATTCACTAGGTGTACTGTATAAGCTGAAGAAGATATCATAATCCTCTGTCCATTGATATTGGAAATCTTTCATACGTCTTAAAATATCTAAAGTGAATGTTTTCGCTTCAGGATTCGTTTCCCAATTAGGGCCATAAAAGATTGTGGCTGCTTCATAAAGGCCAATATAACCCATAGAGATGGTAGCACGTTTATGTTTGAATAAGTCCACCACATTGTCATCTTCATTCAAGCGTTTATGGAAAGCACCGCTTTTATAAAGTATCGGCGCATTATTGGGGATAACAGATTGAATGCGTTGAATACGATAGACTAACGCATCATGAATCAATGTCATACGTTCATCAAGTAATCTCCAAAACGCCGCAAGGTCTCCTTCTGTTTCAATCGCAATACGTGGAATGTTCAATGTGACAACACCTAAATTACAACGGCCGCTGTTTTCATTCTCGCCCTTGTCATTTTGCCATGCAGGCAAGAAAGAACGACATCCCATTGGCGCCTTGAAATCCCCTAAAATTTCAACTGTTTTGTCATAGTTTAAAATGTCTGGATACATACGTTTAGTCGAACATTCAAGCGCTAATTGTTTCACATCATAGTTGATATCTTTTGGCGCAAAATTAACCCCTTTTTTAATTGAATAAACCAATTTTGGGAAAATTGCTGTCACATGATGATGTCCTAGGCCTTGAATACGCGTTTTTAAAATAGCCTTTTGAATCATCCGACTGTATGTATCTGTGCCTAAGCCAAAACCTAAAGTTACAAAAGGTGTTTGTCCATTAGATGTATATAATGTGTTAATTTCATATTCTAAACTTTGCATCGCATCTTTAATATCTTTTTCAGTTTGTGTTCGAACATAATCTTCTAATTGATCAGGATACACAAATTTCTTTCCGATTTCACGATGCTTTTGCGCATTGCATTGTGCATATTGACTTAACACTTCATCAATACGATCAACCGTACAACCACCATATTGACTGCTTGAGACATTCGCGATAATTTGAACGATTTGTGCAGTGGCAGTTTGGATTGATTTCGGTGACTCTACTTGCGCATTGCCAATTTCAAATCCTCTTTCTAACATACCTTTAATATCAATTAAACAGCAGTTTGTTAAGGGTTGGAATGGATGATAATCTAAATCATGGAAATGAATATCGCCATTTAAATGCGCTTCTGCCACATGTTTAGGCAATAAATGTTCTAACGCATATGATTTAGAAACGACACCTGCAGTCAAGTCACGCATCGTTGTAAATGTTTCACTATCTTTATTCGCATTTTCATTAACAACTGTTGGATCTTTACTAATTAATCGACTTAAACTTTCTTCTAGTTTCAACATAGAATTCCCCTTTTCTACTATATCTTGTGTTCTAAATATTAAGTTACCACAATATATAGATTTTAGAAGAGGATAACCCAACTGTTAACAGAGATGTCAAAATCTTATGGCTTAATTTTGAATAGCGTATTTCAAGCGACTCTTTTTCATAGGATATAAAAAGCCTTTATCTAAATTATAGATAAAGGCCTACACTCATTTTTAAGTACAAGAATCATTTTAATTTGCTTATTTAAACCATCACATTACGCTCATTGGAGTTAAACGAACATAACTGTCAATACTCTTGCAAAACATTCTACTAAGTGTTTTTATTTACTTCGTTAATTACAATATATGGAATACTTCATGGATGATTATCAGGCGCTAGTAGAACATTTTAAAGTCATGCAACATTCAAGAGACATGCTACTGGCCAGTATTTTCTTTTAAGATATAACTTTCAAGAAAACAGCAATCTGCTTGAAAACAATGCATATTGCGCTGAGTAAGTTGACGATTTAAACAAGCAGTGTATATATAATTCTCGCCGCTATGCACATAGTCAGTAATATCGTATAGATATTTTGTTGCTGGATGATTCAACTCCATACGTAATACGTTATTGACTTCAATAATTGCAGCGGTGTTTGTCTCAGCTGTTATGACAACCAAATGATACTTCATATTATTATCAGCACAATCAACCATAAATGAATGATCAGCTGTAATAATATTCGTGTTGATATTATTTTCGAGAGAAACATGCCAGTTATTTAACTCAGTATCTATACTGAAGTGTAGTCCTGAGATGTGATGTTGATTTTTATCATAGTAGTATAAAAATGGTTCAATGACTGGTGATGTCGGATTTATCAACACGGTTTCTTTGAATTGCGGATAACTAGGTCTCACTCCCTGACCCCCTTCGACAGAGAATTTATATACTTATATAATACAACGTGGACATTTCACTTAGAAGGATTGAATCAATACATATTTATGTCAAAATGTTTCGTATATGTATTAAATAAAACTCATCATAGATTTTGATAGTTGCTAATCATTTCATTTTGTACAACCTATCATTTTCCAATTAACTAATTGCTTTGTGCAAATTAATGTTCTATAATAAGTGTAAGCGTTGCCAGAGCCCATGGACTTAAGGTCCAGCTCTTCGTGATTGCCTATACCAAAACCAATTTGTTACTAAAAAAGCGGTTCAACACTCTACCAGTTGAACCGCTCTCCTTATATTCTCACTTATTTTTGTATGTTTTCTGACTCATATTTTGAATCATTTTTTCTATTTTAAACCACGTTGTTCTATCCAATTCTGTAATTCTTGATCAAGAATCACAGAAGTTTGTTGCAGTTCTTGAATATTTGACGCATCTAACATCGTCGCAATGCGTTTCATTTGTTCAAGAAAAGCTTCTACATATTCCACAGTTTGCGTAATGCCAATATGTTCAACTTGTTCTAAGAAAGGTCGAGACATTCCAACTGCATCCGCACCCAATGCGATACATTTCACCGCATCTAATGGATTGCGTACACCGCCGCTCGCAAACACAGTCATTTGATTTTGGAGTGACTGGCTTTCTAATAAAGACTCAACCGTAGATTGTCCCCAATTTTGAAGATAAGACATATCTTTTAAGTCACGACGTTCATTTTCAATATTCACAAAGTTCGTACCGCCGCGACCGCTGACATCTACATAACGTACACCGATATCATATAAAGCTGCGATTGTTTCTTTGCTCATCCCAAAGCCGACTTCTTTAACAATAACCGGTACATTGACTGTTTCAACGATTAAACTTAAGTTTTCCATCCAATTTGAGAACGTACGATTACCTTCAGGCATAACCAATTCTTGCGGTGCATTGACATGAACTTGCAAGGCATTCGCATTTAACATCTCTACTGATTTCTTAGCCAAATCTGCCGGAACATCTGCGCCGACATTACTGAATAAGATACCTTCAGGATTCTTTTCTCGCACAATGTTGAATGAATCTGCAGTTTTCGGATTTCGTAAAGCAGCGTGTGTAGAACCTACCGCAATCGCAAGTCCTGTTTCTCTCGCAACTACCGCTAGTTTCTCATTAATTTGTTTTGTCCATTCACTGCCGCCTGTCATCGCATTAATATATAGCGGTGAACTTAAATCAAAATCTGGCAATTTAACTGATAAATCCACTTGGTCTACATCCACACTTGGAATGGAATGATGTACAAATCTTACACGATCAAAGTCCGTTAACTTCGGGTCTGATTGCGCCATCGCAATTTTTACGTGATCATCTTTTCGTTGTTCCCTTTTAGAGTCGCTCATTGTCTTTCCTACTTTCTTTTCTTTCATGTATTAGTGTTAGTGTATCAATCAACCGTCGTTCATTCCAGTTTTTATATTCATTTCCAGCCTCAGTCTAAAGCATATCTTTACGTTTGAAGAACCAAATACACCATAGCGTGATAACCACCATCAATCCTAAACAAATAAAGTAGCCATAATGCCATTTGAGTTCAGGCATGTATTCAAAGTTCATACCATATATACCAGCTAACAAAGTTAATGGCATGAAGATCATAGAAACAATCGTCAAAATCTGCATGACATGGTTCATTCTATATGTCGTATAGGATTCAAAATTATCCCTGATTTCTTTCGTAATATCTTGCGCTGTTCTCAACATACTTTCTTCTTTCACAATATGATCTTTAATATGTTGAATATACATGCGATGTCTTTCATCTTTCACAAGTGCACTCGAATAGTGTAATGTATCAATCAATTCTTTCATCGGCATAATAATGCGATTCAACTTGATAATATCAGACCGTAAATCAAAGAGATCATCCATCATATATTTATTTGTACGCTCTCCGCCATGTTCATCTTCAAACATGAATACTTTATCTGATATCTTTTCTACATGGTAGAAATATTCATCCACAATATGGTCTAAAATATAAAGCACGATATCATCGCAGTCTAAATCTTTATCGAATTGCGTCGTAACTTTCTTGTAAACTGCCTCGATTTCATCAATTTGTTGATGATGATAGGTCACGAGAATATTATTTTTAATAAAGATGTTTAATACTTCAACTTGATAATTATCCTCTAAGAGCCGATGGAACACGACGTTTTGATAGTTTCCATAGTTTTTATACTTTGCTCTTGGGTTGGCGTGTATTGTATCATCAACCTCTAACGGGTTAAAATCAAAGTTATCGACTAAAAATTTATTTTCTTGTTCAGTCGGTTCATTAAAATCATACCAGATGACCGTTGCGCCTGACGGAATATCACGCTTATCTTCAACTTTTTTGAAGCCATGCGCACGGGTCTGATAGTTTATAGACATACTCATGTATTTTCCTCCCCTAATGTCATGCAATTAGTTTATCATTTTTAGTATGTCGTATGTTTGAAGTTATCCTCAAAGATATGTATATTTTGAACGAATATGAGAATCAAACATGATAAATAAATATAATAATCTGTAAAGGAGTCCTACTATGACCAATCTATTTACAATAACAGGAACAGTTGAAAAATCTATGATTGACCATAATCAGCATATGCATGATTCACAATATAATGAAGCGTTCAGCCAAGCAACAAATGAATTCAATTATAATAACGGACTGTCATTAGAAGAACGCAAACAGTTAAACTATACAATTTTTACTATCGAAGAACACACTACTTTCCTATCTCAACTTAAACTTAGTGATCATTATCAAATCGATATCCATCTCTACAATTATGACTATAAACGCCTGCATTTCTTTTTAATCATGCGTAATGAACACGGTAATATTGTCGCAACGAATGAACAAATGATGATGGGTATAGACCGTGAAACTGAGAAGTCGGCTGCCTTCCCTCAAACTTTCATGCAAAATGTTGAAACCTATTTCAACACACAACCTAAAGTCGAATGGCCCAAACAATTGGGACATCGTATTGAAATACCTCAAAAAGGAGCATCCCAATGAGCCAAGTACTGCACGAACAACTTCAATTCACGCTATTAGATTTAAACGATGACGTCAAAGCTGAACTCAGCGAACTCAATCAGCTCAAAGATAATGTGACTAAAGGTCCTGACTATAAACTATTTGAACGCGGTATCATGCATGCGGTGATTCAAGGCAAACGCCAAATGATTGATTCGCTTCAAAATCAAATCAATGCTGCAGAAAATGATCATGACATTCTCGCTTTAATTGAAAGTTCAAAACAAGCTTTAGAAGCTAAGCGAGAACAACTGCACATGAACATGCCATCAAATCAACCTGCACATCAAGCCTATTACAATGAAGGGCTGACGTTAGCACAACTCTACGAAACTCAAGGAAAGTACTATGTGATTCAAGTCATCAGTGATAAAATAAATATAATACAGTCAGAAGATTAGTTTTAAGAATATATAAATCATTCTGTTCTTCTTTCTTTAAAGGGAGGTATTGGGTCACAATGGCTCAAAATAATTTAAGACGGGCTGATAAAGCACCGTTAGACCGAGTACCGCTTCAACGCGGCCAGTATTTCGCACCGAAAAAGAAACGTTCTTACGTCAGTTTAATCATCCAAATCATCGTTTTGATTCTAACGATAATCTCGATGTACAGTATGTTGAAAGAACCGATATTCAATATTTTACTTGTAAATGAACCGATACGTTTCTCACAAATCTTGAACTTCCAAGAGACACTTCATAACATCTCAAGTCAAAATATTGATTTAACACAACTCAGTCATCTGCAAGAAAACATCAGTAAATTGAAACTGGCATTTTACGCTTTCTTCTTCGCTGGAATTCTCAGCTTGATTTTGACGGTTTTAACACTCATTTTCAATCGTACTGCGATTAAAATTGTCAATATGATTTTGATCGCCATCATGTTTGCGATTCCATTCGGTCTGACTTATATCGTTGAAGAAACAGCGAAACGTGTATCAGAAACATTACAACAATACTTTATTAATCTTGCACCTGACAAAATTTTAGTCACGGGTGAAGCTTTAAGTAATGCGACTGTATTGCTCGCATGTTGTTTCGGCTTACTCTTTATCAGCTTATTCTTCAGAAACCGTCGTGTGCGAATTAAATAGCATTAAAACCGCAACAGCTCGCCTAGAGTTGTTGCTTTTTTATGTTAAAACTCCCATAACGCTAACGAATTGTATTAAAAAAGCGACAGCATCAACTGTCGCTTACAAATCCTATGAAACTAAATACTTACTAATGATCATGTTCTTGCGCAAATTGATCTGCTTTCTTCTTACTTTGAATAAAGAAGCTTAAGAAGAGTGCAATCGCACTGAATATTGTCGCAATCCAGAACGCATCATTCACACCTTCAACCGTCGCAAGTTTATTTAAGAAGGTCATAATGACTTTCATCGCACCTTCTTGGCCGCCAAATTGCATAGCCATTTCCTTCATTTGATCTTGAATAGCTGGGTTTGTTTTATCTAAATCTTGCGCAAATGTGTTCATATGTTCCGTCGTTTGTGTGGTCATCACAGTGACAAGTATCGCAGTACCAATTGAACCTGCTAATTGACGTAACGTATTCACTAAGGCATTACCATGTGAAATTAAGCGTGCAGGTAATGCATTCATACCTGCAGTCATAATCGGCATCATGATAAATGCCATACCAAATGAACGCAGCACATAAATTCCCATAATATGCGCATAAGGTGTATCCATAGTTAAATGTGTCAGTTCCCAAGTACCATACGTCATGACCCCGATACCGAAGATTGCGAGTGGTTTAATACCAATCATGTCATATAATTTCCCGGCAACTGGACCTAACAGTCCCATGACTAACGCACCTGGTAATAATAACAACCCGGAATCAATGGCCGTAAAGCCACGTAAATCTTGTAAATAAATCGGCAATAACAACATACCGCCATATAAACTCATCATGACGATGACATTAATTAAAGTTGTTAACGTGTAGGTTGGAAACTTCAAGACTTCAAAATTCAACATCGGCATTTTCATGCGTAACTCTCTAAGTACAAATAAAATAATAAAAATCGTACCGATGGTAAATGAAACAACAATTTCCGTTGAACCCCAACCTGCATTACCTGCTTCACTAAAGCCATATAATAATGCGCCAAAGCCTAAGGTACTGTATATAATACCTGGTACATCCGCTTTCGGTTGTGCAGTATGTTGATAAATTTTGAACCCGAAATACCCGACAACAATCGCCACAATACCGATAAAGAACATACCGTAGAACATAATGTTCCAATGATAATTTTGAACGATATAACCAGATAAAGTCGGCCCGATTGCAGGTGCTAAGATCATCGCAACACCCATGACACCCATGGCCATACCACGTTTAGCAGGCGGGAAGATGGTCATAATCACATTAGAACCGAGCGGCATTAATATGCCTGCACCCGCCGCTTGTAATACACGACCTGTCATCATAATTGGGAAGTTCGTTGCGATACCGCAGACTAATGAGCCTAAGGTAAAGATCACAAGTGAAAAGAGATATAACTTGCGATATGAAAAGCGGTCAAATAAAAACGCACTGACTGGAATTAAAATACCATTTACTAACATAAAACCAGTCATTAACCATTGTCCAGTTGAAGCAGTAATATTAAAATCACTATTGATTTTCGGCAAGGCAACGTTTAATAAAGTTTGGTTTAAAATCGCAATAAACATCCCAAATAACATAGCTGCGAGCACTTTATTACGTGTCGCACCTTTACCGAATCGATACATCACAGAATCACCTTGCGGTTGTTGTGCTGTATCTTTTGTTTCTTGATTCTCTGTAGTGTCTTGTTCATATGCTGACGCAGCGTTCGTATCATCTGAGTGTGCGTGTTTCACGTTTGAATCCTCTGTAGATTCAGGTTGTGTTTCTAAATCGCTCGCTTTAAATCGTGAGGGTTCATTATTTTGTTTGATATGCGTGGGTTTAGGTTGACGAACTGATTGCGATGTTTTGCGTTTTCTCAAGAAAACATTGATCAACACGACAATCAGTAATGCAACGACAATATATATAATTAAAGCAAGTGTCATAGATTGACCTCCTTACTTATGAATACTTACTTCAGCATTCATACCTGGAACGACTGATTTTGCCGGTGCATTTTCAAGTGAAATCTTCACAGGTACGACTTGTGATACTTTAGTATAGTTGCCGTCGCTATTAGATGAAGGCATTAAAGAGAAACTTGAAGCTGTCGCTTTACCAACTTGTTCTACTTTACCTTTCATTTTTGAATCTTGACCGTCAATTTTAACATCCACTTTTTTACCTTTTTCCACATCGCCGATGTCTGTCTCGTCTACATTAGCTGTAATATATAAATCATCTAAATTATACGCGTATGCCATTGGAGAACCCGCTTGAACCATACCGCCTTCTTGGGCATCTGTTTTAACAATTGTACCGGCTTGAGGCATTTTAATATCCATTTTTTGCGGAGAGCCATCTTCTCCTTTACCTGCTACTTCAGCAATTTGTTCATCTTTTTTATAGTATTTGTTTTCTTTGCCATCAAATGATTCTACTTTCCCTGAAACAGGACTCGCAATTTTAATTTGTTGGCCATCTACTTTCGCGTTATCTGTTTTAATAAAACTTGTTGCTTGATTGTAATAGTAAAATCCGCCGATGCCGATTAATACAAGCACGACGATAGTCACAATATTTATAATGATTAATTTCTTCATATATTCTTTCCTCCTATTTGCTTTTCAAAGTCACTTTTAATAGTATAAAGACATGTGACGCAAAAAAACACCAACACTTTTTTTAAATGTGTCGGACAACAAATAAGCGTTTAGAAGAGGTGCCACAGATGAAAGAAAGTGCTCGAATCAAAATATTTAAAAGTACCATCCATCTTATGGAAGATTGTGCATTAGAAGAAATCACTATAAAAATGATTTGCGCATTCAGTGGGATTAACCGTTCAACCTTTTATGCCTATTTCCAAGATAAATATGATTTGTATGCGCAGATACAGTCCTATCATATGAAGCGTTATCAAAAATTTATGTATATTGTTTATCAAAATTTCGAAGCTATCAAAAAAGATAATCAAAAGTTACTCCAATTCTTTCGAATTATCTTCAGGTATATTTATCGATTTCAACGCTTCTTCCGCGCCATCTTTGTGACACACCCACAAAAGGATGTCATTTATAAATTCATGAACTTTACTTATGAATCTTATGAAAAATTATTAAATGACTTTACACGCGTTGTAGATAAAGTATACTTTTCACATTACTTAATCGGAGGACAATTAGGTGTGATTCACACTTGGTTAAGACGTCATTGTCAAGAAGCACCTGAAGCGATGGCACAAACAATGCTTGTGAATACAATTAAAATGAGACAACAACCATAATAAAAGAGGAAGGCCCTAATAGTAAGGCACTTCCTCTTTTATGATGCTTG
Organism: Staphylococcus simulans; assembly: GCF_047037175.1. Classification (GTDB taxonomy): domain Bacteria; phylum Bacillota; class Bacilli; order Staphylococcales; family Staphylococcaceae; genus Staphylococcus; species Staphylococcus simulans_C. The sequence continues at coordinate 1,389,186 of NZ_CP178241.1, forward strand.
AAAAGCTTATCTATGATTTTACGTTTATGCTTCATTGTCTGATGGATGCGTCGCAAAGACTTTCGCAGTAATCATATGCAACAAAATCAAAACAATGGCTGCACTATAGATAATAATTAAATAAGGGATATAACTCTCTTCTCCCATCAAACCGACTAACGGTGTACTGATGCCACCGATTAAAGTTTGTACGAGGCCAAGCAGACTCGATGCACTGCCACCGCCGCCTGTACGTTCATCCATCGCAACAGAGAAGCCCAGTGTCGCAATACCAGTTACCGGACTGACTAACACAAAGAAAGCGATAAATAAAAAGAAAATCGGCAAATGAAAAATCAGTACGATTGAAATCATAACGACCCCAACCAGTTGAACCCATGTATAACCGCGCATAATTGCTAAGGGTGAAAAGTAATCCACTAATTTCCCAGATAGCTGAGATGAAATAATCAATCCAATACCGTTCACTGCGAACATAATACTGAATGCTTGCGGTGACAGGGTATAGATACGTTGGGTAATAAATGGCGAAGCTGAGATATAGCTGAACAATATCACAAACGTCATTCCTTGAAGCAGCATCGGCAAGACAAATTTCGGACGCTTCAGCAAGCGTTTGAATTGAATGAGAATAGATTTAATATCCGCCGGCTCGCGCGCTTGCTTGCTTAAAGATTCTGGTACACGAAACGCAGTACTAACCACCATAAAAATTCCGAATACCGTTAAGATGATAAAGACCATATGCCAAGTTGAAAAGATTAAGATCAGTCCGCCGAGTGCTGGCGCAATCACCGGTGCTACCCCATTTACCAGCATTAAAACTGCCAAGAACTTGGTTAATGCTTTACCATGATACATATCACTCGCAATCGCACGTGATATAACCGCTGCTGCGCCTGCACATAACCCTTGAACGAGACGTAAACTGATCATCATCGTAATATTCGCTGAGAAGACAATCCCAATACTTGCGATCGTATAAATGACCATCACTATAATTAAAGGTTGCTTTCTGCCATACGCATCAGATAAAGGTCCCATTATCAAGTTGCCGAATGCTAAACCGACCATGAATAAAGTCAGTGTTAATTGTGCTGCAGATGCAGTTGTATCAAAGTCTGATGTAATTTGCGGCAACCCCGGCAAAAACATATCGATTGATAATGCACCGATAGCTGTCAGTGCGCCTAATATAATGATTAAAAATATAGGCGGCCGCTTTTGATATGTATGTCCTTGATGCACAAACAATCCCTTCTTTCTCTCTAAACGTTTCCATTATTATCCTCATGTTATACCGAGATACAAAATAATACAATGAAAATAAAACAGTATTTCAAATAAACAAAATCCCAACCTTCAAATGAAAATAAAACTCCTCTCTATCCATGAGATAAAAAGGAGTTGTGTTTATGATGTAGCACTGATGATTTTCAAGTTGTCCGATTTCGGCAATTGACCTGATTTATGATGATCATCTACAAGTTTATAGGTGGTTTCAACCCATACACCTTGATCATTTAACGTTAATACATCCGCGTAGACATGTGCCCCTTCAGTTGTCACATCAACAACTTGGGGCGTTTGGTAAAAAGACGCCGTACCTTGTCCTGATTGAATTAATTGCTGTGTCTGTTTATAATTGTCTGTTCCAGTTTTTAAAAATGGAGAAACACTCGCAAAGTTATTCGTCGTATTCGCCTCGTTGACAGCAGATGAATATTTATTAAAGAAGCGCGACAGTTTATTTTTCAAACTGTTTTCTTCCTTTTCCTTGTCTTCTACATACTTTTCAATTTTATCTTTTTCGAAATGCAGTGTGACAGGTGTATTCTCTTTTAATTCATTTGGATAAATTTTAACGCTGTCTGATTCAAACGTTTTGCCTTTGACTTTGCCTTGTGCTGAAACCTCAATTTCATCTGTCACAGGATAAGGACCATATAAACGTGTGTGATCATAGTTGTATGATTTTTTATTAATTTTGACTTTTGTATGTTTGCCTTCTAATTTGCTCGCACCATCTAATTTGATGTTCAAATTCGCTTCAGGGAATGCTTCATGTACATCGACCGCTTCACTACTGCTGTTTTTGAATGAGAACGTTAAATAACCGCTGAACTTGCCGTTAGATGTTTCTTTAGTTGCTGGAATTTTATAATTACCCGGAATAAAATGACCCAGCATCGTTGCTTCATTCGCTTCTGCAATCACTTTACGTTTACGATCGTCTGCTCTGAAAATATACGTCGTTTTTGTTTTAGGTTTAACAATGGGTTTCTTTGTAATCGTCGTAAAACTGATGTTGTCAAAGAAGATGAAACGACGGCCATTTTTAGTGATGCGCAATATCTTATTGCCATCTGGTGTTTTGATATAACTTGCATCTTTATCATTACGATCGATATTGCGTATCGTTTCTTGCAGTTCTTTATCAAATTTATTTTGACCTATCTCACTTTTAATATATTTAATATAGGTTTCCGCTTCGTATGTACTTACTTTATTTTCCCGCGTACTCAAAATTGTTGCAATACGCTGTGTATCATTATTCTTAACCGCATTTGCTAAAATTTGAGCTTGTGCTTCTGGTGTATTGAAGTTTCTTAACAAGAAAAACAGAATAATTAATAAGATAATAATAAAAATACCAATACCCCACGGCACCATTCTACGTAGATTCTGATTTGTCCGCATACGTTGTTCACGTGCTAGATTGCTGTCTTTAGCATCCGGCTTTTCGGATTGCGCCATTGACGATTCACCTCTTTTCAAGAATTTCAATACGCCTTACATTTCCCAGGAAATATTGAGGTTAACTTAATTTTCTATGTAAAAATAACGATTGATTTAAAATATTTTTATTGAACCCGCACAAATTTTACAGGTATTGGACTAAAATGTAAATCCAAAACCGTGTTTTACCCGCAAAATCATTCAGATAGTTCTATTATAATAGACTCTAAGCCAAATTTATATCAGTATTTAGCCTTAAGTCTTAATTTAATAGTATGTATGACAAAAATCGGCACACTTTGATAAGGTACCGATTTTTAACGTCTTTCTTATCGAATTTTAGTAATGTATTCTTTAATACGTTTATCGATAATATTTAAGTTTTCTGCCGTTTCTTCAACTTGTTTACTGGATAAATCTTGAAGCAAGTAGGTAGAAACATCATTTACAATAACTTTCGTACGTTCTATATAAGCACGTCCATTGTCTGTTAATCTTACATACTTCAGACGTTGGTCTACATTTTCGTTTTGTTTTACAAGTTCCACTAAGTCAAGGTTGATCAGTTTTTTAATTCTGCGACTGATAGCTGCTTTATTGACACCTTGTTTCTCTGTGATTTCAGACAGTGTTAAAGCTTTATTATTAGCAAGTAAAAATAAGGCTTGAGATTGTTCGATTGAAATGTGATATTCCTTACGCAAGCCGTTTAATAGATTTGCCATAAGGTTATTAATGTCTTCAATGAACATGGCCATAAATTGTGTATGTTGTTCAATGTTATTCATGCTCTTCTCCTTCATAACTATAGAAATTTCTGATGGGCTCTCAGAATAAGAACGCTTCTTTTTTCTACATATTAAACAAACCGTATAATTCATCATATCATATCTAAAGTATCATAAGGAGAAATAGGGTAATATTAAAAGCAGGAAATTTATATTATAGAGGTTAATCATGTTAATACTTTCACTTATACTCAGCCTATTGATTTTATGCAGCTATGTGTATCTGTATTTTAATCATTACCGCTTTTTAAACATACAATCTTTTTTCATGACACTTGTCATAGGATTTGTCATCTTGCTGATTCATTTGATGACAAATACGCTGCCTTATGACTTAGCAAGTGTAACGTTGATTGGCGCATTACTGCTATTATGCAAGCATCGTGCCATATTAGTTTGGAGAAGTGCACGCATGTTTTTCACAAGAATATTAGGTCTTGCGTTAGCCGTTACATTCTTGGCACTTGCTTTAAACTTATTAAGTTATATGCCTGTACCTGTTTTAAATGCCCTGTTCTTATGGCTTGGATGGATTACCTTAAGTACACTGTTTGCGTTAGTGCACTATTTAAGCTGGTCTTCAGCATTTAGTCTCGTTGTACTGCCAGAACCGATTGATTTGATTGTCGTGTTAGGTGCCGGCTTATATCGCAGCCAAGTTACTCAAATGCTGGCATGGCGATTAGACCGTGCCGTTGCTTTATATCAAAACCATCACGGCAAGCCTTATATTGTAGTCAGCGGCGGTACGGGGGAAGGCGACAAAGTTTCAGAAGCTGAAGCCATGAAGGCATATTTGATTGAACAACACATTCCTGAAGATCGTATTATTTTAGAAGATCAATCGCATAGTACGTTTGAGAACTTAAATAATACAAAGGAACTGATTAACAACCAAGCTTTTAAACACATTGCGATTGTCACAAGTCAGTTCCACGTTTTACGCGGCCTAAGATTTGCGCAAATACTTAACATGCATGCGGTGGGTGCAGGCAGCAGAACACCCTATCCATTTTTTGATACGGCACTTATCAGAGACTTTTTCGCTTTGATGTATTGTTATAAACTGTTGCTAACACTTTATTTTGGTACCTTGTTTATTGTAAGTATGTTCATGAAACATCCGATCTTGCTTAAACTTTTTCACTTAAACTAAACTTTTCCATTTAAATATGAACTATATGTATAAAAAAGTTGAGGCTCGACCTAATTTAGGTTGAACCTCAACTTTTTTCTTATCATTATCATTCCCTTAATAATGATGTCTATTTAACGCAATCAGTCATTGCTTACTAGAAGCGCATGTTTATTCATACCCTTTTATACTTGTTCACTGTCATCTTTTTTATTAATGATTTTACCGTCAAACAAGTCAATCACACGGTCTGCATAATCAAATAATCTTGTATCATGTGTGATAAGGATACCGACCATATCTTCTTTTGTGATACGTTCTCTGATCATTTCTGTCACTTCCGTTGCACGGTGTGCATCTAAACTTGCTGTTGGTTCGTCAGCTAAAATAATTTTAGGATTGTTCATGAATGCACGCATAATCGCAACACGTTGTTTTTCACCGCCAGATAACATGAACGGAAAGGCATCTAAACGATGTTTTAATCCGATTTGATCAAGGAGTTGTTCTGCACGTGCTTTCGCATCTTTTTTAGACATGCCCGCTTCTTGACCTACTAATGTCAATTGATCACGGACTGTTAAATAAGGTACTAAGTGTGATGCTTGGAAGATAAAGCCGATTTCAGTTAAACGCATATCTGAATTGGTTTTATCTTTTGTGAATAATGGCGCACCATTATAGATGATTTTACCTGTATCTGAATCTTGTAAACCGCCTAAGATTGTTAGTAACGTAGATTTACCTGAACCTGAAGCACCGCTCAAGATAACGAATTCACCGGTTTTCACTTCAAAGTTTACACCTTTTAAAACATCTGTTTTAGCTTGGCCAGTACCAAATGATTTTGTAATATCTTTAACTTCTAAACCCATTATCCTTCACCTCCGATTGCTTCGATTGGATTAACTTTTACAAGTTTAATGAATGATAGTGCTGCACCGATAATCGCAACCACTACGAATACTCCTACAACAAGCAGCATGTTGCCAGCTGTTAAGTGGAACGGCATACTTACTGGCATAATCATACCTAAGCCGCTAATAATCAATAATGAAATAACTACACTGATCATCGTAACAAGTAAGATTTGGAATACCAATGATGATAATAAGTGTCTTGTTTTAATACCGATTGCTTTAAGAATACCGATTTCAGAGATTTTTTGAATTGTCATGACATAGAAGAATGCACTTAAGACAATTGCTGAAATCACATATAAACTAACAATCATCATATTTAATGGTGCTTGTTCTGCATTGTAACTTGGAATATTGTCAGTTAAATCTTTTTGCGTTACAACTTTTACACCTTTTGTATCGTTTAATTTTTTCTCATCTGCTTTTGAAACATCTTTTAATGGATAGAATGTTGCTGATTTAGGGACTAGTTTATCAAATGTATTGCCTGTTGTCATAACCGCAGATGTGTGTGAATACATTGTGTCTTCTAATAAACCGACAACTTTGTATTCTTTGTCGCCATTTTTGAATTTAACAGTGTCTCCTTTTTTGACACCATCAGCTGTTAATTTTTTGTTGATTACGATTTCATTATCAGCTTTAGGATAATGTCCTTCTGATAAAGTTGGTTTAAAATCTTTACCTGGATTAATTAACATGATGTCTAAGTCATTTGAATTCTCACTTTTCATTGACTGCATACCGATTTGGAACGGCTCTGCGTTCGTGATGTTCTCAATGTCTTTTTTCTCGTTTGGTTTAAGGGCTGATTTTTCAATGACTGGATCTTTCATATCTTGTACGACATATTTTTCAGCATTCATATTATCTAACATAGAAATGTTTTCGCGTCCAAGTCCTTGTGCGAGTCCGCTAATGAATAATACCATGCTAGCCAGTAACAAGATAATCAGCATTATTAAGATATATTTAAATTTATAGAATACGATTTCTTTCCATGCTAACTTCATATTATTGACTCCTTTTTCTTTTATGATACTTATATTGTAAGCAGACATTATGAACTCAATATGAACAAACTAAAACTTTTCGTTCATATGATATATTTGTGTCACAGTCGCACCAAAAGGTATACTAAATCTAAATGATTACAAGGAGTGATAAGGATGACAACCTGTCTCATTGTCGATGATGATTATCAAATCCTTCATTATGTATCGTCCTATTTAGAACGTGAAGGTTTTAAAACATCCACGCATTCTAATGCGCGTGATGCCTTGAACTATTTAGAAACACATCAAGCAGACATTGCGATTATCGACATCATGATGGATGGCATGGACGGCTTTGAATTATGTAATGAAATTAAAGCATCCTATGCCATGCCAGTCATTATGTTGACTGCGCGCGATGCTTTGAGCGATAAAGAAGAAGCTTATTTGACCGGAACAGATGACTATGTCACGAAGCCTTTTGAAGTTCAAGAACTCATCTTCCGAATTAAAGCCGTACTGCGCCGCTACCAAATTAATGCCGAAAATGAATTAGAAATCGGCAACTTAAAATTGAATCAATCTTATTTAGAAATAGCTTGTGAAACGAAAACGATGACCTTGCCGAATAAAGAATTTAATCTGCTGTTCTTGCTCGCAAGTCATGAGAAACAAGTATTTTCAAGAGAAGAATGTATTGAACGTGTATGGGGCTTTGATTATGAAGGCGATGACCGTACGGTTGATGTACATATTAGACGTCTGCGCAATCGCTTAAAGAAAATCGGCAGTAATGTCACAATTGAAACGGTCAGAGGGTTAGGTTATAAGGTGGAAGTCCATGTTTAAATCACTTTACACACGTATTGCAGTCTATAACATTGTCATTTTATTACTCAGCGCTTTAGCGAGTTTTATTTTGACCAATGTTCTCTATCATGTGGCTTTGAAGCCTTCCAATGACCATAAAATCATGACTACATTACAAGAAGCTAAAAACTATCAAAAAGAATCCCATACCACAAATATGAAAGCTTACTTCAAACATTTAAGCGAACTGAACTTCCAATTAGTCACAGTCGATCAATCCGGTCATAAAACCTTTTATGGCGCAGACTTCAGACGTGACACATTAACACAAGCAACAATTCAAAGTGTATTAAAAGGACATGATTATCACGGTATCAAAAATCATCCCTATCAGCTTTTTGTGACCGGCTTCTTTGATAATGAAACCAATAATACTGTCGGTACACGTTTCAACACACCAGATGGCAATGTCGCTGTCTTTATGCGTCCAGACATCGGTAAATCTTTCAGTGAATTCCGTATATTCTTAGCTGTATTGATTGTGCTGTTGTTGATTATTGCGATGATACTAATCATCAGTTCAACCTATACGTTAATCAAGCCCATCACACAACTTAAAAATGCGACCAACCGTTTAATGGAGGGTGACTTTAATACACCGATTAAAACAACACGTCATGACGAATTAGGTACCTTGCAATATCGTTTCGATCAAATGCGTATTTCCCTCAAACAACTCGATGACATGCGTCAGCACTTTGTTCAAAACGTTTCACATGAAATCAAGACACCGTTAACACATATTCATCAACTATTAGATCGGCTCAACCAGGCAAAAGATGAAGAAACGAGACAATATTATATTGATGAAATCCATACGACAACTAGTCGCCTTAGTAATCTGACACGTGCGTTACTGTTACTTGCGGAATTAGATAATAATGACCACCTTGATTACGACGATACCATAGAAATTACTCAGATGATCCGATTAATGGTACGTCATGAACAGTATGCGATTGACGCAAAAGACTTATTAATCATGACTGACCTTGAACCTATTTCAGTGAAAGGTAATTATCGTCTGCTTTATCAAGCCTTCAACAATATACTGACCAATGCGATTAAGTATACACAACAAGAAGGCAGTATAGATATTGATGTCTATACTGAAAACGATACGACGATGATATGTCGCATTTCTGACGATGGTCCAGGGATGTCAGACGCCATGCAGCAGCATCTGTTCGAGCGTTTCTATAAAGGCAATTCTTCTGCGACCAGTAATGGATTAGGCCTTGCCATTGCGCAAATGATCATGCGATTACACGGTGGAGATATCCGTGTAGAAAGCACACTGGGCGAAGGCAGTACCTTTATTTTAAGTATGCCGTTATCACAAGATGACAACATCCCAAGTTCAAATACTTTGGAATAATATATGCAAAGCAAAACCGCTTCAGAATCAGAACTTAATCTGACTGAAGCGGTTTTGATTTGGTTTATTTTTGTTGATTTAGTTTCAAGTAATGTTCCATATCTGCTTTAACTTCTTTATATAACTCTGGATTTTCAGCAAGTTTTTGGCCGAATGATGGAATCATTTCTTTAATTTTTGCTTCCCATTCTGGGAATTCATGTTGATAACAACGTTGTAAGATGTCTAACATCACGTCTACTGCAGTTGAAGCACCTGGTGATGCGCCAAGTAATGCGGCAAGTGAGCCATCTTCAGAACAAATCACTTCTGTACCGAATTGTAATGTCCCTTTACCGCCTTTATCAGTGTCTTTAATCACTTGAACACGTTGACCAGCAACGACAACATCCCAATCTTCTTTCTTCGCATTTGGAATAAATTCACGTAATTCTTCAATACGCTCATCATCTGACAACATTAATTGTGAAATCAGATATTGCGTTAATTTCATTTCTTTTGCACCTGCAGATAACATTGTCAATAAGTTATTCGGTTTCACAGATTTGAATAAATCCATGTTTGAACCTGTTTTTAAGAACTTAGGTGAGAACCCTGCAAATGGTCCGAATAATAATGATTGTTTGCCATCGATATAACGCGTATCTAAATGAGGTACTGACATTGGCGGTGCGCCTACTTTGGCTTTACCATAGACTTTCGCATTATGTTGACTTACAATATCAGGATCTTGACAAACTAAGAATAAACCGCTGACCGGGAAACCGCCAATATGTTTAGATTCTGGCAGATGTGTTTTTTGAAGTAATGGTAAGCTTGCGCCTCCAGCACCGATAAACACGAAGTCAGAAATATATGTTGTTGTTTCTTCTGTTCTTAAGTCTTTGACTTTAACTTTCCAAGTGCCATCTTTTCTTTGTTTTAAATCAGTTACTTGATGTTCATATTCAACATCGACTTGGTTTTGTTGTAAGAAGTCGAATAGTTTTTGTGTTAATGCACCGAAGTTAACATCTGTTCCTGTTTCATCACGGCTGACAGCAATCGGAATATTGTTGTTTCTGCCTTCCATGATTAATGGCAGCCATTGTTCGATTTGGTTCTTATCTTCTGTCATTGTCATTTCATTGAATAATGCATTTTCTTTCAATGCTTTAACACGACGTCTTAAGAAATCAACATTACGCACACCGATACAGAAACTCATATGCGGTACAGTGTGAATGAATGATTCTGGCTGCGTTAAATTGCCATGTTTCACTAAGTATGACCAAAATTCTTTAGAAACTTGGAACTGTTCATTAATTTTTAAGGCTTTAGAAATATCCAAAGAACCGTCAGGCATTTCTTTCGTATAGTTCATTTCACATAGCGCGGAATGCCCTGTCCCCGCGTTATTCCATGCATTTGAACTTTCTTGTGCAGATGCGTCCAACTTCTCAAATACTTTAATCTCTTTTTCTGGTGCAACTTTCTTTAATAATGTACCCAAAGTTGCACTCATGATTCCGCCACCAATTAAGATGACATCTGTTTTGCTATGTTGTGAACTCATAACAAATACAGCCCCCTTTTTCATAATGAAGATGACACCTTCTTAAGCATGTCGTTCTCTTCTCTCAACCCTCAAATGAGAAAGCGCTTAACAAAACACTCAAAAAATAACACACCTAAGTCATGCCTGGATATTGTTGCTAATGATTTCGTTCTATTCCTTTATTATATACATAAACAGTTGAAGACTAAAGGGGGAAGGTACGTAAACTCTAAAATGAATTGTAGTTTTTGATAAGTATCTATTAAAAATAGGTTGTAAAGCGCGGACCTTTTTTGGCTTGGATTGAACTATGCTATAATTAAACAGAACTATATGGGAGGGGTGACATCACGTGAAATCTATCACTTTTTTAATGCACAACATTTATGCTATGGGCGGTACAGTCAAGGCCGTCACGCAACTCGCAAACGTGTTGGCAGTGAAAGGACATAATGTAGAAATTATCTCAGTTTTTAAAGGAAGCAAGGCTCCTTATTTCAAATTACATCAAGATATAAAAGTTAAAGCATTGGTCGATTATAATCTTCATCCTAACAACTTGATAGATATCTTGACGAATCGTATTCGCAAATGGACGCCATTCCTCAAACCACAGTTGATTACGCAAAATGAACCGGGTTTATCTCAATTCTCAAGTCACGTGGAAAAGAAAATCGTCCACGCGATTCAAAACGTTGAAACAGATGTCTTAGTCGGCACACGTGCCAGCTATAATATTCTGCTTGCAGACTATGCACCAGAAACGGTCTTAACGGTGGGTATGGAACATATGAACTGGGGTGCTTACACAAAAAATTATCAACAAGAAATCAAATCTGCTTACGACAAATTAGATCGTATTACCGTCTTAACAGAAGCAGATCGTAAAGCATTTAAATCCATTATCAATACCCCTGTGTATGTCGTTCCGAATATGATGAATGAACCACGTATTGAAATTCCGAAGAAACCGCAGATTATTGCGGCTGGCAGATTAGAATACGAAAAAGGCTTCGACCTATTATTACGCAGTGTGGAATTAATTCAAGACAGTTTACGTGAAATGAACTTTTCTGTACATATTTATGGCGATGGCCAACAAAAACATGACTTAGAAGAGTTTATTACACAACATCAATTAAAAGATATTGTTCAGCTCTATCCTGCGACAATGCATCTGCCACTGCGTTTAGCTGAAAGCATGATTACTGTCGTGCCATCACGTAATGAAGGCTTTGGCTTAGTTATTTTAGAAGCTATGAATCAAGGCAGTATTGTAATCAGCTATAAAGGGAATACAGGACCTGAAACTTTAATACAAAACAATCGTAATGGATTCTTAGCTGAATACCAAAATATTTCCGCCCTTTCAGAACACATTTTAAATGTTATGTCTGCCCCCCCTTCTGAACAAGGTAAAATTATCGAAAATGCTTTTGCTACTGTTGAAAAGTATTCTGCAGACAGTGTGTATCAAGATTTTGCGAAAGCATTGGTATCAATTGAAAATACGCAATCAAATTAAAAAACCAAAAGTAATATAAAGTATAAAGAAACGGAGCCGATATCATTCGGCTCCGCTTCTTTATATTCAATTATTTCTTTCGTTGCTTTTTAAAATATAATTTCGCTACCCTTACATAATTAAAGATAGAATTAATGTCCATACACAGATGAAGATTAAAATACCAACACTATAACGTAATGACATTTTTAAGAGTTCTGATTCTTTACCGACTTGTTTAACAGCTGCTGTGGCAATCGCAATGGATTGTGGAGAAATAATTTTCGCTGCTACCCCACCGACTGTATTTGCGGCTACTAATAAGCCACCGCTGACACCGATTTGACTTGCTACTGAAGCTTGAATTGGTGTGAACAATGAGTTGTTGTTTACAACTGAACCTGTCATAAATACGCCGATCCAACCTAATACTGGTGATAGTAATGGGAAGATGCCGCCTGCTTTTGAGATACCTTGTCCCATTGCCGCACTTAATCCGCCATATGTTGTTAATTTTGAAACGGCTAAGATGAAGCAGATAGTTACAACTGAAATCCATAATTCTTTAAATGTTTCACCTAATAATAAGAATGCATCTTTAAAACTTGTTGTTTTAGACATCAATACTGTAATGATAATTGTTAATAAAATAGCTGTACCAGTATAACCAAAGATGTTCATGTTTAAAACAATTGCTTTCTTAGTTACTTCACTAAATGTTCCCGGTACTGTAAGTTTTGTTGCTAAGAAGCTTAATGGTTTGCCTGGTAAGAATAATCCTTTAAAAAACGGCATGCTCCAACAAACAATTAATACAGTTAAGATTGCGAATGGGCTCCAAGCATAAATGATTTCTTTAACTGATAATTTTCTTACGACTGGAGGCGCAACATCTTTTTGGATACGGAAAATATTTTTAGGTTTCACTTTTTGACTCATGAAGGCTAACGCACCCATTGCTGCTAATGGCGGGATAACGTCTGCCAATTCTGGACCTTGGAAATAAGTGAGAACACCTTGAATACCTGTATAAACAATTGAAACTACTAAGATAAACGGTAATGTTTCTTTAATACCTTTAAAACCATCAATAATAAAGACTAATAAAAATGGTACAAAGAAGTTGATAAATACTAATGTTAATGTTGAATACGCTGAAACTTCATGTGCAGTAATACCGCCGTGTAAATTCAAAGTATCAATAACCGCAACAGGTAAACCAATTGCCCCGAATGCACCTGCCGCAGAGTTAGCAACTAAACATAACATCGCTGCTTGTAAGGGTTTAAAACCAAGATAAATTAATAAAATCGCACAAATTGCAATCGGTACACCGAAACCTGCAACCCCTTCTAAGAACGCGTTAAAACAAAATCCGATTAATAATAACTGTACACGTTGGTCCTGAGAAACCGTCGTAATACTGTCTTGAATCATACTGAATTGGCCTGTTTTTGTTGATAATTTATAAAGCCAAACTGCCATAATTACGATATAACCAATTGGGAACCAACCTTGGAAGAACCCTTCGATAACCGCCCCAGTGGCCATCATACCAGGAAGTTTAAATATGAATACTGCAACAACTAATGTGACGATTAATGTTGTTAATGCAGCATAAATACCTTTCATTTTAAAGATTGTCAAACATAGCAAGAATAAAATAATAGGGACCCCAGCTACGAGACTCGAAATAAGTAAATTGTGAAATGGATCAAATGATGGTACTAGCATTTCTGTCGCTTCTTTCTTTAATTTATTTTCATGAATGAATTTGTTGTCATGGTAAATCTTTTTATTGTGATTATTTTCACATATAATATAACACGTATTTTTAAGCTGTTCAATTACTTTTTGATGTTTTTTTCAAACTGTTTTTCGATTTAAAACCCTTACATACCAATGTATACGCTTACATCGAATATAACTATCACTCATCTGTATTAGTCAAAAGCAAAATTATAATAGTACAGTTAAATAAATGATGTATACGTCTTGTCATTCACAGTTTGCGGTCAAAATGTTAAAATATAGTTTAATATAATTAAACTGAGGTCATAATATGAAAATATTAACAACAGAATATCAATCAAATGAAAAAATGCGCATGAACCTCGAAGAAGCTTTAACAAAAGGTTATACGCACTTTATTCCATCTGATTTAAATATAGATATTTATCCTGATCAAATAGAAGTATTGAAACAACATGAAACTCACAATTCGATTGTTGTGGATTACACCATCGATCAGTATTATCAAAATGATTGTCGTTATTTCGGCAACAAAACTATTAACTTTAATTCATGGATGAACAACATTAATCATTTTCCAAATCTTATTTTCAACATCCAACAAGTATTAGACATCATCGATGAAGCACATTATGAAACAGCTTTTGATTTAGCAGTTGGCCTATTATTAAATCAAACCGTTGAAACAAACGGTCATGTTGTCTTTGACTTCAAACATACGATACGTACATCTCAGGGATTTTATCAAAGTATCAAACAACAATCATTGAATAGCGTTACGCAATTCAATCTCAATAAATTAGCTTACCTGCATCACCATAAACCACCATTCAAATTCCGTGACTTAGCATTGCCTGAGCCTCAACGCTTTGTAGATACATTATTATGGAAGACACGTTTCATGCTGCCGCATTTTGTGACACGTTCTGTACTAAATCGCAGTATAGAAAAACATCAGAGTATGAGTAATATTTATGAGAAACAAACTGCAGAATTAAATGGTACGGTTGTCTTCTTAGGCTTTGATTACGGCTTTAGAGGTAATTCACGTTATCTATTCAATTACTTTGCCAAACATTACTCTAAATATCCTGCCTTCTTTATTACGAATGATGCGACAGGACCACACTTTGTTTCACCTGAACATGAAGAAGCACAAGAACTAATTGAAAATGCAGAAGTGGTCGTTGCTGAAAGTTATATTCCTGATCACATCAAACCAAAAGGTAAGATTATTCAGTTGTGGCATGGAACACCTTTAAAACAATTATTCTTAGATAGCTTAGAGCCACATCAAAACAAAGAAATTTATAATTATCGTGCACGTAAATACAACAAATGGCTCCATCAGAATTACTTTATTTGCGATAGCTCACATGCAGCCAATCTCTTTAAATCAGCTTTTCCAATGCAATTTACAGAAGTCGTTGCTTGCGGTTATCCACGTGTACGCTTCCTATTAGAAAAGCAGAAAGAACGTCCCTATGTTCACTACATGAAACAACAATTGAAGCTCGACCCTAATAAACCGACATTGCTTTACTTGCCGACTTGGAAAACAGATCCACAAGCAGATGATCACTTCCCGATCACTGATACTTTATTAGAACATTATAATGTCGTTTATCGCGGGCATATCGAAAGTAACGCAGCTGAAACCCATTTGCCTAAAACGGTGATTCAACCTACTGCACAAATTGAAACACAAGATTTGTTACTCGCTTGTGATGTATTAGTAAGCGACTATTCATCAGTTGTTTTTGATGCATTGACAATAGATAAACCCGTTGCGCTTTATACCCCTAACTTGGAACACTATCAAGCGGAACGCGGCTTATATCAATCAGTATGGGAAGATTTCAATCAAGTAACCTATCGAGACGCTGAAGCTTTAACACAAGCACTTATTAAACAAGAGCTTCCGCATATTGACAGCCAATATATTAATCGTGACAATCACTCATTTGAAACCATCGCAAGTTTGATTGTGCAACACTTACCAAAGCGTCAAAAGAAACGTAAAATCTAATATATAAAATAAAAAAGGCTCAACACGAAAATGTGCTGAGCCTTTCTTATTGTCATTCAATGATTAAAACCTTCGTATTTAATAGTAGCTAAATACTTATTGGCCTGCTTGATAAGCTGGATCTAAGATTGCAGGTTGACCTTGTTGATTCACTCTCACCAATGCATATGTGCCTGGTTGCGATTGATTTTTGAAACTGAAAATGTATGAATAACTGCCGTTACCATTATCTTCAACACCGAAATCATTATATGGATTTGTTTGTCCATTTAATTGATTAACTTCATTTTGTGCTGTTTGTAGAGATTGAGGGAAGTTCGGCAATACTTTTAATGTAGATTGATTCACTTGTGCTTGACCAATCGTTTGAGCTGCTGGTACCGCATTTTGACTTTGGTATGGTGCTACATAACCTGTTTGATTGGCACCTTGGTTTGATGCTTGGTTAGCATTTGATTGATTAGATGTTGGTTGTGTTGCTTGTTGGTTTGCATTGTTGCCTTGTGCATTATTGGCACTTGATGTTTGAGAAGCTTGTTGATTGTTATTTGATTGTTCTGAAGATGCATTTTGATTGCTTTCACTGTCCGATGCAGTTGTTGATTGTGATTTATCTTGTTGCGCTTTGTCATTACTTTGTTCATCACTATTTGCTTGATCATTATTTTGTTTTTCTTTGTCTTTATTGCTGTCTTTATCTTTGTTGCTTTCTTTGTCTTGTTTCTTTTCTTTGTCTTGATTAGACTTGCTTTCTTGTGTTGTTTGATCTTTGTCTTTGTTTTCGTCTTCTTTCTTGTTGTCATCATTTCCACAAGCTGCTAATACTAAAGATAACGTTAAAACGCCTGCAAATAACTTCTTCATTTCGTTCTCCTCCTTGAGTGGCTTTCAATCTTTTAAATGTATTATCCCTTATCCTATACACTTTCATTATATTCTATAAACATCAAAATTGTAAAAATTCTTTTAAGAAAATATTTTTATGATGCTCATTTATCATTTGTCACAGCAACCTGTTTGGCTGTTCAGCCTACTTCATGTTACTATCGTTTTAGTTTACTTATTGGAAAGGTTGGTTGGTTATAAATGCCTAATACATTTAAAGCCTATTATGCAGAAAGAAAAGACAAACAGGTGCATACGCAACTAAAAGAATTACCTATAGATACAATAGTTGAGGGGGATATATTAATTAAAGTGGCTTACTCAAGCATCAACTTTAAAGATGCTTTAGCAGCTAAAAAAGGTGCAGGTGTCGTTAAAAATTATCCGATTATTCCTGGTATCGATTTAGCAGGTACAGTCGTTGAATCAGGTTCTTCTGCTTATAAAGAAGGAGATCACGTGATTGCGACGAGTTATGATTTAGGCGTATCACATCATGGGGGTCTAAGTGAATACGCACGTGTAAAAGAAGAATGGATCGTACCGCTTCCTAAAGACTTAACATTAGAAGAAGCTATGATTTACGGCACTGCAGGATACACCGCAGCGTTAGCCATTCAAAAATTAGAAGATAATGGTTTAACTGTTGAAGGCTCTCCTGTACTTGTGCGCGGCGCAAGTGGCGGTGTCGGCAGTTTAGCGGTAATGATGTTAAGCACTATCGGCTACAAAGTTATCGCAAGTACTGGCAATGACGCCAATACAGATTACCTGAAATCTATCGGCGCAAAAGAAGTGGTTCCTCGTGTTGAAGATACAACAGACAAGCCACTAGATAAAAGAGAATGGCAAGCAGTTATTGACCCTGTTGGAGGCAAAAATGTCGGGGATATTGTAAAACGCCTTCAAAATAGAGGCAGTATTGCGTTAATCGGCAACACAGCCGGCCTAGCATTTGAAACGACTGTATTACCTTTCATCTTACGCGGTAATAGTATTTTAGGTGTAGATTCAGCAGAAACGCCGATGAAATTACGCAGACAGATTTGGCGCCGATTAGCGACAGATTTAAAACCAGAATCACTTCATTCTATTAAACATGTTATTGACTTTAAAGATGTACCAGAGGCAATGGATCACATGTTGAACAATCAAAGTACTGGTCGTTATGTTGTGAAAATCGACGAAAATATCGACTAATCATAGCACAGACAACTCTTATTTCAGAGTTGTCTTTTTTTACTATAATGAAAATTACATTTAATTTCCTTTTACTTTATTGTACGAGTTGTATTTTATTGATATTTACTTTAATTTTATGAAAGCGTATACTTGATTTACAATCAAAATAACCAGGAGGACGCATTATGAGTAAAACGTTTAACAAAAACCTCATCTTTTTCATAGGTGCACTAGGCGGATTACTATATGGCTATGATATGGGTATCATTTCAGGTGCTTTATTGTATATTCCAGATGAAATTCCGCTGACAGGCGCAACACAAGGCTTTGTCGTTTCAGCCATGCTGATTGGTGCCATCGTCGGTTCAGGTTTAAGCGGACCGTCATCAGATAAATTAGGCCGACGCCGTGTTGTCTTTATCATTGCGATTATTTACATCATTGGTGCCTTAGCTTTAGCACTTGCACCTAACTTGACTATGCTGATTATCGGTCGTTTAATTATCGGTTTAGCTGTCGGTGGTTCTACAGCCATTGTACCGGTCTACTTATCAGAAATGGCTCCGACAGAATCACGCGGTTCATTAAGTTCATTGAACCAATTAATGATTACGATTGGTATTCTTGCCTCTTATTTAACAGGTTACGCTTTCGCAGGTATCGAAGGTTGGAGATGGATGCTTGGTCTTGCGGTAGTCCCTTCTGTCATCTTATTAATCGGTGTTTTCTTTATGCCGGAAAGTCCAAGATGGCTGCTTGAACACCGCGGTGAAAATGCGGCACGTAAAGTGATGGCTTTAACGTTCCCTAAAAATGAGATTGACCATGAAATCGCTGAAATGAAAGAAATCAACGCGATTTCAGAAAGTACATGGAACGTCTTAAAATCACCATGGTTACGTCCAACCATCATTATCGGTTGTGTCTTTGCCTTATTCCAACAAATTATTGGTATTAACGCGATTATCTACTACGCGCCAACGATTTTCGTCAAAGCAGGTTTAGGCGACTCTGCTTCTATCTTAGGCTCTGTCGGTATCGGTACGGTCAACGTCCTTGTGACGATTGTCGCAATTATGATTATTGATAAAGTCGACCGTAAGAAATTATTAGTCATTGGTAATATCGGTATGGTCTCATCATTAGTCATTATGGCCTTATTGATTTGGATGATGGGTATTCAATCATCTGCTTGGATCAGCATTGTCTGCCTTACAATCTTTATTATTTTCTTCGGCTTCTCTTGGGGTCCTGTCTTATGGGTGATGTTGCCAGAACTATTCCCAATGCGTGCACGTGGTGCCGCAACAGGTATCGCCGCATTAACACTTTCAATCGGAAGTTTAGCAGTGGCGCAATTCTTCCCAATGTTGACTGATGTCTTACCAACACATGGGGTCTTCTTAATCTTCGCAGTGATTGGTGTCTTCGCACTCATCTTCGTGGTGAAATATTTACCAGAAACTAGAGGACGCAGTTTAGAAGAAATCGAAGCAGAATTACGTGAACGTACTTCCGCAACTACACCAGACTTAAATAAATAAGCATGAATATTTAAAGGGATGTCCTCTCATATCTTGAGAAGACATCCCCTTTTTTCGTCTTGT
This sequence comes from Staphylococcus simulans, assembly GCF_047037175.1. Lineage (GTDB taxonomy): Bacteria > Bacillota > Bacilli > Staphylococcales > Staphylococcaceae > Staphylococcus > Staphylococcus simulans_C. The sequence continues at coordinate 1,408,507 of NZ_CP178241.1, forward strand.
ATTTTATAAACGTTAACTCAAAGTGCTTCAAATTCTGTACACTTTAATGATTTAAGCAACTTGTTTAATAAATAAAGAGACACAACATCAACGCTGTGTCTCTCATAAAATTAAGCTTTACAGTTTTTTATTGTGGTTTGTATGTCCTTCAATGGGATGTGTTAAAATTGCTTTTTTCAATAAGAAGAACAAGATAATAAAACCGGCTGATAACGTCATATGCCCAAGTCCTGCAATACCTGCGATTCCTGGTGAGATACTTGCGCCAGTCACTTGCATTGTCCCTTTAATGCCTTGTAGTGTGACTGTCACAATCAAGCCGATATTATAAACATAGTAGAACCAGTTAAATAAATAGTATTTACTGATTGAGAACAGTTTTTCAAACACTAATAAAATCAAGAACATAAACATACCTAACATTAATACGTGAGTATGCACAATCGCAAGTTGCGTTTTTCCTGTAAATTCAAACGCTTTGGTTAATTCACGGTAATACACACCTGCGAGTAAACCTATAATTGTATAAGTTAAAAATGTATACAAAATTCTTTTCATAACCATAATCCTCCTTTTCGCATCACTCTATATTATAACTGAGCGTGATACATTCAGAAAGCATCGCGCCATTTTTCATGAATTATACACAACTAGAATGCCTCATCTTCTTCATTTAAAGCACTTAAATTATCTTTCATCTTTAACAAGATTTCTTTTAGCGCTGCTTGGTCTGCTTTAGGAATATCTAGAAATAAGGTCGCTTCTACTTCATCTAAAATATCGATAATTTCTCTAACATCTTTTTTCGCCACCGCAGTTAAGCTGACATCCTTTTTTCGTGTATCATTTTTATCACTGATACGTTCTATTAAATTTTTCTTTTCTAAACTTCTTAATGCGCTGCTTACCGTCGGCCCTTTACGATTAAAAATATGAATTAAATCATTTTGCGGAATGACACCTGTATCGCTCTCATATATGTAGCGTAATGTTTGCGCTTGTTCTAATGTAATGCCGTATGAATGAAGTAATTGGTCTGCTTTTACTTTCATTTCATTTGTGATCATACGCAATAAGTATTGGATTGTCGTTGCCATAGGTCGCATCTCTCCTTATTTAGACTACACAAATCATCAAATTATGGTACTATAATTAAGCACATACCAAATGAATCAAGCACTGCGTTCTCTATAGTTTAAACGTAAACGATAGAATTTAAACCTTACCTGTTTGATTTATGCACAGAAAGGAAGCTTCAGAATGATTACTGCTTATAAACATAATGTTCATCAAGATATTCATACCACTTCCTTAGAGGAAGCTTTATGGATTAATATTACCGAGCCCTCGAGAGAAGAAGTAGAGTCTTTAATTGAGCGTTTTAATATTCCAGAAGACTTCTTAAAAGACCCCTTGGATTCAGATGAAAGTGCACGTGTTGAATACGATGACGAAACTGATTATTCATTAATTATCATCGACTTTCCAATCGTCAATAACACGAACAATAAAATTATTTCTTTCATGACTATTCCATTGGGGATTATTATTGGTCATAGACGCATTATTACGATTTGCGATCATGATGTTGATTTCTTAGATCATTTTGCGAAATCAAATCAAAATCTGCATTATCGCAGTCAATTTGCGTTGAATATCTTATTAACGATTTCAAACCATTATAACCGTAATTTGCGTTTATTAAATAAATCAAGATTACGTATCGAACGTGAATTAAAAAAACACGTCACAAACAAACAACTTTATAATCTGATGGAAGTTGAAAAAAGTTTGGTTTATTTCCTAGCTGCACTTAAAGGAAATGAAGATGTTTTCAAAAAACTATTCAAATTGCCGCCGATTAAACGATTTGAAGAAGACGAAGACTTAATTGAAGACTTATATGTCGAAACCAACCAAGCCATCGAAACGACAGAGCTGCATACGCGTATCCTAGAAAGTATCACAACTTCTTATGAGTCTTTACTTTCAAATGATATGAACAATATCATGAAGACATTGACACTCTTTACTGTCTTCTTGACATTGCCGACATTGGTATTTAGTTTCTTCGGTATGAACGTACCTTTACCGCTCAATGATCACAGTCCAACGTCATGGATTGCGACATTAGGTATCTCTATGATTATCATTGCCATTGTTTTCTTATTGTTATGGCGTAAAGGTAAAATTTGAAATCACTTCACACAAAATGATAGACATCATGTATCAAAGTAATCATTATTTTGATACATGATGTCTATTTTATTTATATTGGCGTGCTTGTGGTGGCTGGTAGTCTCTTATGAAGTTTTCTAATATATTAAAATCATCCGTAAAGAGCATTAAATCTCTATCGGCCTGACTTAAGAATCCTTCTTCAACCATTTGATCATAAAATGCTTCAATTTTGTCATAGTAGCCATTCACATTCCAAAAAATACATGGATTCGGGTTTTGACCAATTCTTGCCCATGAAACCATTTCAGTTATTTCTTCTAATGTTCCTGGTCCGCCAGGCAAAGCTAAACAAGCATCACCTTTATCTAACATCGCTGCTTTACGCTCTGCCATTGTATCCACAATAAGCAGTTCATCTAAACCTTGATGTGCGATTTCTTTTTCTTCTAAGAATTTAGGCATCACACCAATCACATGGCCGTGATGTTGTTTAATCGTATCCGCTAAATGCCCCATCAAACCGACATTACCGCCACCATAAACTAAACCATATTGGTGTTGTGCCATCCATGTTCCTAATGCTTCTGCGGCTTTTAAATAGACTGGATTTTGCCCAGTGCTTGCGCCGCAATAAACTATAATATGCATGCTTACCGCTCCTTTTTGACTCAATATCCACATTATAACAAACTTTGTTCATCTATAATTCATTGCTTTTCTTATCATTTTTCGGTATATCTATTAAGAGAGAAAGAAAGGAGTTTCCTATATGAAAAAGAATGGTAAAGCATTAGGTCTGTCATTGATTGCGCTCTTAACGATCGTATGTATCGTATTAGTGATTATGATTTTATCTTCAGGCAAGAAAGAAACATACTACGGTATTATGAAAGATAATCAAACGGTTGAAAAGATGGTCAGTGAAAAGGACAATCATATTGAAAAGAATATTAACATTGAATCAGATGATCAATTTAAGCCTAAAAAAGGCGATTTTGTAGTGCTTGTGAAAAAAGAAGGCACTGACGAATTTAGTAAGAAAAAAGTAGTCGAACATGACGATATACCACACGGTTTAATGATGAAGATTCACGATATGCATCATTAGGCAAATGAAAAACACCGACGTTTTTACGCCGGTGTTTTTCATTTATCTTACTCTTGTTATGTCAGAAAATTTAAATTTAGAGTCAGGTTTAAATAACCTCTCTATACATGTGTATTGCTTAAATAGATTTTAAATAGTCTTCAGATTTTTGTTTGTCGAAGACATTTTCCCATTTCGCAATAACGACTGTTGATAATGCGTTACCTACTACGTTAACGCATGTACGAACCATATCTAAGATACGGTCCACACCGATGATTAATGCAAGACCAGCTGCTGGTAAGCCCATAGAACCTAATGTTGTTAAAAGTACAACGATTGACGTTCCTGGCACCGCTGCCATACCTTTTGATGTAATCATCAATGTAAAGATTAATACGAGTTGTTCACCTAAACTTAAGTGAATGCCATACATTTGCGCAACAAACAATGCGGCGATGGATTGATACAATGCTGAACCATCCAAGTTGAATGTGTAGCCGATTGGAATTACAAATGATGTCACGTCTCTTGGTGAACCGAAGTTTTCCATTTTTTTCATCATAACTGGCAATACTGCTTCTGAACTTGAAGTAGAGAATGCCAATAGAATTTCACTTTTCAATACTTTTATAATATCAAATACACTGATGCCGCATAATTTCGCTACAATACCTAATACCACTACTACGAAGAAGACCATTGCGCCAATAACAACAGCCACAAGTTTCAACAGTGGAATCAATGCTGAAGCACCAAATGTCATAATTGTTACACAAATAAATGCGAAGACGCCTAGAGGCGCGAGTTTCAAGATTTTATTGATCATCCAGAATGTCGCTTCTAACACTCCGTTTAAGAACGCTTTAACAGGCTCTCCTTTTTCTCCGATAGCTGCGATTCCTAATCCAAAGAAGACAGCGAAGAAGATAATCGGAAGCAATTCGCCTTTAGCTAATGCTTCGAAAAAGTTCGTCGGAATGATATTAACAATGGTATCAATAAAATGATTGCCATATGTAGAATGTTCAGCTGCATGTGCTGATGATTCATATTTAGTAATATCACCTTTCGGTAATTTGTTCGGATCTAGTCCCGTCCCCGGTTTAAAGATATTCGCGAACAAAACACCTAATGCTATTGCGATCGTTGTAATCACTTCAAAGTAAATGATTGTTTTAAGTCCATAGCGTCCAACTGTTTTAGATTCACCTACACCTGAAATAGATAAGGCAAGCGAACAGAAAACGACTGGAATTACAATCATTTTAATTAAGTTTAAAAATATATCACCAAGCGGTTGAATATAATTCGCGATGTCTTTTTGTCCATAAAGCAATAGTCCTACAACAACACCAAGAACAAGCGCGATCATAACCTGCACTGGTAAACTTATTTTTCTCTTAAATATAGCCATTGATGCATCTCCCCTTTTTCTGACATTGTTTAATTATATCAGAAAAAAAATAATTAGGATAGAAAAATTTAAAACTTCAAGATGATTTTACACCAAATGTTTACATTTATATTAAAACCAGGTGTAAAATAACTTATTTTGAAGCAATTATCTTTCTATCCTAATTATACCGCTAGTCCTTGACGACTGCTAAGAAGATAACCATTAATACGATTAATGCGACACCCATTACTTGCCAAGCACCAAATGATACACCTAACCAAACAACGGATAATAAAATCGCTGTTAAAGGCTCGATTGTACCTAGTACACTGGCTTCTTGCGGGAATAAGAATTTCAAGCTGGAAATAAACAGCCAGAACGCAAACATCGTACCAATAATGACTGAGATAAATAAATAGATAATGACTTGAACATCCCAATTTGACATATCAACTTTCCAAATCGGATGTAAAAAGTTTAAGAATAGACCTGCGATTAACATCGCCCAGCCCACAACATTGACCGTTCCCCATTTAGCCAACAATTGTACTGGGAAAATCGTATAGAACGCCATCGCAAAGGCAGACATTACACCCCAAATAATTGCAGGCATCGGAACAGACAATGTCGCAAGCGAACCATTCGTTAACAGTAAGAATGTACCGCTCAATGCTAAAGTGACTGCGACACCCTCTTTCCATCTGAAACGGATGACTTTTGCGGCGACTAAATACAAGATAATAATGACAGGACCTAAATATTGGAGCAACGTTGCTACTGCTGCGTTACCATAATGAATGGTCGCCATGAAGCAGTATTGCACACCTAACATACCAATGAGTGAGTAAATAAATAATTTGAGCGTATCTTTTTTATCTGCCCAAATGGTGATGGTCTTCTTACCTTCTAAAAAGAATGACATCAAAACTAAAAGTATTCCGGATACTAATAAACGAACACCCACGAACCACGTAACCGGTAATTGTTTATTTTCAAATAACCATTGTGATACTGTACCGCCAACGCCCCAGAAGATAGAGCCAATAATCACGAGTACAAAGCCCGGCCAACGTTTTTGATTTCTGTGTGTCATGCCGTCCCTCCTATCATGTTTTTTCTCTATGCTGATACTAAAGGTGTTATATCCATTTTTGATGATAATAATCAATTTTCGATAAGTTGTGATAGAGTTTTCATATTCACACAACTCTCCGTGTAACGCAAATAAGACACTAAACACTATTCATCGTGTTTAATGTCTTAATCACATTTATTCTAACATACTTGGTCGGTTATTTAAGCTTATAATTGTCATCAAAGAAATTATGTTTTGCTTTTTTGATATGCTTTCTCGTCTGCGTATCAAATGCTTGCGCAAATAATCCCTTTGAAGTCGACAACGGTTGAATTAAATATGTCAGTTCCGGTTCGTCTTTAAAGACCACTTCTTTATAATAGACGCCGTCTTTCGCATTGAATTTTTTCTTTTCTGATTTGATATCATCTTGTAAATGATGTTCAGCAATATATTGATCAACCAACTTTAAGTTTTGCTTACCTTGGTAGGTTTTCAAACCAAAGAAGAAGACCGTTGCGATAATTAAAGAACCGATAATAATTAAAATCAAATGAAAAACTCTTTTACTCATAGCTTTTCTCCTTTAGCCTTTAAACTGCATCCTGATATAAAATGTACTTATCTATACAATTATGAATGAAACCGCTTCTACTTGTCACACATTTCAAGTCATTGTAACAAATTTGTCGATAATTACATTTAGAAATAACGTCTGAATGCATCTGCATCTAAACGATACGTATGGTGTGCAGCTTGATCAGCTTTACCTACAGCAACAACCATCACGGGTAAGTAGCGTTCTGGATCTAAGCCTAAGATTGACGCAATATTTTCTTTATCAAATCCGCCAATCGGATTCGTATCATAACCATGCGCTTTTGCGACTAACATAAATTGCATCGCAAACAAACTGCAGTCGATATTCACAATAGAAGTCATTTGCGGCAAAGTTAATCCTTTATAGAAAGGTAGAAACTTAGAAAGCAAGTCTTCTTTTGTTTCTTGCGGCATATAACCTTTATCTACATTACCTTGATAAATTTGTTCACCATATTCATAGTTGCGTAAATCACCAAAAATAATAACCATTGCGGCAGATGTATCATTTTGTCTGGTGTTGAATTGCATTGCAGGTCGAATCTTCTCTTTACCTTCTGCACTATCTACCACGACAGCTCTCCATGGCTGCATATTAATTGAAGAAGGTGCTAGTGCTGCCTTCTCTAACATTTCATCCATTTCTTCATGTGAAATCTTCACATTCGGGTCATAAACCTTAACTGATTTACGTGCGCGCAGCACATCATCAAACAATTGTTTTTCCATTTATTATTCTGCTCCTTTAGCACTTATATTTCTTTTTCTGACCAAAAAAGTCTGCATTCATTACATTGCATGCTTCTAACTTTAAACACAGTAAATTATAGGCGCGAAAATAGTTCTTGACAAGTGATTGCGTTCATAATATCGTTGTTTTTAATAAGGAGTGATTTAATTGCATGAACCTGACAACTTTTTAGATAAACAATTATGTTTTTTATTCTATGTGTCGTCTAAAGAGATTATTAAACGCTACACACCATATCTTAAAAAATATGGACTGACATATACTGGATATATTGTATTACTTGCTTTAGAAGACAATGAAGCAATCAACATCAAATCATTAGGTCAGCGTGTCTATTTAGATTCCGGCACTTTAACACCTATGATTAAAAAGTTAGAAAAACAGGGCCTCGTCAAACGTTTCAGACAACCTTCAGACGAAAGAAATCTCCTCGTTTCTTTAACTGAAGAGGGTATCAAAACACGTCACGAAATCCCACATATCGCAATGGAAGTTTTTAATGACTTAGATATTACAATGGAAGATGCAAAAACAATTAAATCTATCCTTTCTAAATTCATCGTTAATAACTTTTCAGAAGCTTAATACTAAAACCTTCTCATTATCTCTCAGCTCCTGGACATGGTATAATTAATGTCAGAACTCGTTGAATACGCAGTAAGATTAATCCGCAAAAAGTCGGGTATGAATGTTGAAAGCGAGCTTTAATTAAACAATGAAAAGGAGCGATTTTTTATGCCTTTCGAAAGTAAACCCACTGACATTTTCAAAGAATTCGGACGCCAATTTATAGATCAAATCCCAACAGTAAACACGGTGAAAACAGATATTAAAGAAAAAGGTAATCAATATATTGTAGAAGCTGATTTACCAGGCTTTGATAAAAAGAACATCAACCTTTCATATAATGAAGGGACACTAAAAATCAGCGCAAAACGTTCTATTGAAAGCCGTACGGAAAACGAAGAAGGTCGCGTCATCCAAAGAGAACGCAGCACTGACAGTGTGAGCCGTGAATTCTCTTTCAGCAATATCGACAGCGACAACATTACAGCATCATACAAAGATGGAGTATTAACTGTTGTATTGCCTAAGAAAGATGAGCAAGATTTAGCAGGTTCAAATATCACAATCGACTAATTATCTTTACAGCATCCTAAAGGGTGCTGTTTTTTTATGAAACAGAAAGAAGCGCATTCTTTATAAGAACCCGCTTCTCTCTTATTACTGCCTATTAAATTGATGCATGTAATGCTACTTACTGCGTAAGTCGGCTAATAACTTTTCAGCTTCAGCCATATTCGCAGTCTCTGCTTGTTTTAAAGCACCTGCGACTTGTTCAATCTCAGCACCTTGTGCACCTGCAACAATCGCAAGCGATTTATATTGAAGACTCATATGTCCTTCTTGAATGCCCTCAGAAACTAAAGCACGGCAAGCTGAGAAGTTTTGCGCGAGACCGACTGCTGCGGCAACTTCACCTAATTCTTGTGCAGAATCTACATGTAAGATTTCTTGTGCTAAACGTGCAATCGGAACCACTTTCGTACCGCCGCCAACTGTTGCTAGTGTCATTGGAATTTCAATCGTTCCTCTTAAACGACCTTGATCCTCTAAATACTCCCACTTAGTCATACTGCGATATTGTCCTTCTTTACATGCATAAGCATGCGCACTTGCTTCTGCACTGCGCGTATCATTACCTGTAGCTAAAACGACTGCATGAATGCCATTCATGACACCTTTATTATGTGTCACTGCGCGATAAGGATCGACATACGCTAAGACAGAGGCCGCTTCTAAACGTTTCGCAACTGTTTCCCCGCTCATCTCTCCACGTGCCAACGCTGAAACATCAATCTCTCCTGAGACGCGTACAAGTGACGCTGTAGCGTGATTAGATAAAATACTCATAAGGACATTGATTTCTGGCCATTCGCCTTTCAGGAAGCCTGAAATGCCCTCTAAGATGGTATTCATCATATTTGCGCCCATCGCATCTTTCGTATCCACGTATACCTTTAATGAAACCAATTGTTCTTTTTCAAACGTATCGACATCTATTTTACGATAACCGCCGCCACGTTTTAAAATCGACGGATAACTAGCATCTGCGACTTGATGAATCTGAGCTTCTTTCTCAATCAAGTTGTCAGCTAATTGTGCAGGGTTTTGAACGTCCATAAAGACAATTTGTCCAATCATTAAACGTTCACTAGATTCTACTTTGAAGCCGCCAGTTTGATTGACGAGTTTAGAACCATAGCTTGCGGCAGCTACTACTGACGGTTCTTCTACCATCATCGGCACTGCATAATGTTTACCGTCTACCACAATGTCAGGTAATAATCCGACTGGCAATGCGCCTTGTGTAATCACATTTTCAATCAGACTGTCTGCGACTTCTTCAGATAACAGCGGTATATCTAACAATTCTTGATGGCTCTCTTGTGAAATCCAGCCATTGTCTTCTAAACGCTGTAATTTATCTTGACGAGATAAGTGTCTGAAATCTTTCCCCAATGCTTTCATTACGATTACTCTCCTTTTTCAACTTCTAATGCGATACCTAAGCCGCCGCCGATACATGCGGTTGCGATACCGTTACCTTTATTTTCTTGATGTAATTCATGAACTAATGATGTGACTAAACGTGCCCCTGACGCACCGATTGGATGACCGATTGCGACTGCGCCGCCATAGATATTTAATTTCTCATCAGGAATATTCAAATTATCTTTGACCGCAATACTTTGAACTGAGAAGGCTTCAGTCATTTCTACTAAATCAATATCATCAATCGTTTGGTTTGTTTTCTCTAATAATTTAGAAACCGCATAGTAAGGTGCGATCCCCATAATTTCTGGATCACAACCGACTTCTGCATAATCACCTAAGATGCCCATAATGTCATAGCCGTTTTCACGTGCATAGTCTGCATCCATTAAGATTAAAGCAGAAGCGCCATCATTAATGCTAGAGGCATTCCCCGCTGTTACAGTACCGTCTTCTTTAAAGATGGTATCTAAGGTCGCAAGTTTTTCCACATTACTATTACCACGGATACCTTCATCTGTAGTCATTTCTTCTCCATCTGCATCTGTTAACGGAATCATTTCTGCTTGGTATTTACCCGCTTGTGTAGCTGCATGCGCTTTTTGGTGTGAATTTACCGCGAACGCATCTTGTTGTTCACGTGTCACTTCATATTTGTCCGCAATACGTTCAGCCGTAATACCCATCGGTGCATGTTCAAACGCATCAGTCAAACCATCATGCATAAAGCTTGGCACAGGTTTTTCTTGTCCAGGCAAGACAAGTTTCGGTGCATTCGTCATACTTTCTACACCGCCGACTGCGACCACTTTTGCTTCCCCTAATTGAATTAATTGTTTACCTAAGATTACAGCTTTTAAACCAGATCCGCATACTTCGTTGATAGTCATTCCAGGAGTTGTTGTCGGCAATCCAGCGTTAATCAAGATTTGACGTGCCGGGTTTTGGCCGTTGCCTGCTTGCAATACGTTGCCGAAAATAACATTTTCGATTTTATCTTTCGGCAGATCGATAGCCTCAATTGCAGCTTCTAAAGCGATGGTGCCCAGTTGTACTGCAGAATAATCTCTTAATTTTCCTCTGAATTTACCTACTGGCGTACGTTTTGCACTAACAATTGCGATTTTGCTCATAATTTAATCTCCTTTTTTATCACTAGCTACTAATTTAAAATTGTATTTTTGTACCCTCTTTTGATATGATTTAAAGTGATTTAACATATCAAGAAAGGATGTTGGTTATTTATGACAATTGGTATCGACCAACTTAATTTTTATATTCCGAACTTTTACGTAGACATGGCTGATTTAGCCGAAGCACGCAATGTAGATCCAAATAAGTATTTAATTGGAATCGGTCAGACTGAAATGGCTGTAAGCCCAGTCAGTCAAGACATTGTAACGATGGGTGCTAACGCTGCTCAACCTATCTTGACAGAACAAGACAAGAAAGATATTACAATGGTGATTGTCGCTACTGAATCAGCGATTGATTCAGCGAAAGCGTCTGCTGTACAAATTCATCATCTACTAGGAATTCAACCTTTTGCGCGTTGTTTCGAAATGAAAGAAGCATGCTATGCAGCAACTCCAGCGATTCAAATGGCAAAAGATTATTTAGTACCACGTCCTAATGAAAAGGTATTAGTTATCGCAAGTGATACTGCACGTTATGGATTAAACAGCGGCGGTGAACCGACACAAGGTGCTGGTGCAGTCGCAATGGTAATCAGTCATAACCCGCGTATTGTTGAATTACATGATGATTCAGTTGCATTTACAGAAGACGTTTACGATTTCTGGAGACCATCTGGTGAAATTTACCCGCTTGTTGACGGTAAATTATCTAAAGATGCTTATATCCATTCTTTCCAAGAAAGTTGGAACGAATACGCGAAACGTTATCATAAATCATTGTCTGACTTTGCTGCGTTATGCTTCCATGTACCATTCACAAAAATGGGTCAAAAAGCACTTGATTCTATTCTAACAGATAGTGCCTCAGAAGATACACAAGCAAGATTAAATGACAGCTACAAATCTGCGACGGAGTATAACCGTTATGTCGGAAATATCTATACAGGTTCACTTTATCTCAGCTTGATTTCATTACTTGAAAACCATGACTTAAATAGCGGAGACCGCATCGGTCTATTCAGCTATGGCTCTGGTTCAGTAGGTGAATTCTTCACCGCAACACTTGCAGACGGTTTTAAAGATGCACTTGATGTCGAAGCACACCAAGCTAAATTGAAAAACCGCAAAGCCTTATCTGTTGAAGCTTATGAATCATTCTTCAAACGCTTCGACAACCTTGAATTTGATGCTGAAACTGAATTAGAAGCAGAACCAAAAGGCAACTTCTATCTTAAAGAAATTTCAGACAACATTCGTTATTATGATACCGTAAAATAAAAGATAAAGCTTGTGTGAAGCTATGTTTTATCAAGAAGTCTTGAACTTATTTCAAGGCTTCTTTTTTTATGCACGCTCATGTTTTATCCCCTACCAACATTTCAATTCTGGTTTTATCTATAAAAGGTGGATAATTGTAAACGAAATCTATATAATAGATATTTAATGCATTATATTTCACATCGTGTTTAAGGAAAACAGACAATCTTAGAGGTGACTAAAATTGAAGAAATTTCTCAGAACATTGCGTAACGCAACCAAAGGTGTGGATCTGAGTTTGATCGTAACCTTTTTCTTGCTTGGATTAATTGGGATTGTCATGGTGTTTAGTGCCAGTATGGTCCCCGCTTCAAGAGGTTCTTTAACTGGTGGCTATCCTGTCTCCAGCGACCACTTCATGAAACGCCAAGCCATTTATTTTGTGATTGGACTTTTAATTATCTTTTTCTCTCTGTTTGTCAGAATCGATTTCTTTAAATTGCCAAATGTTCAAATCGTGATGTTGTTCGTCACATTTGCCCTACTTGCTTTAACTTTATTAGTAGGTAAAGAAATCAACGGTTCCAAAAACTGGCTGAACTTAGGATTTTTCAGTCTCCAATCTTCAGAGTTTTTAAAACTCGCTTCTATCTTTTATTTCTCATACATTATCGATCGACGCTTAAGCAGAAAACGTGATTATCAAATTAACCATTTAATTCCACCGTTACTCTTATTAGGTCTCGGCCTTGTCCTTGTACTGTTGCAAGGTGACTTAGGCGGCACAATGTTAACTGTCGCAATTATTGGCTGTATTTTACTTTACTCTGATATTAAGAACAAGATTAAAGTTCAAATCTTCGGTATCGCAGTGTTGCCTGTTGTCATGTATTTGATTTACACATTATTGTTTGATACGAAGAACATCTACAGAATCAAACGTATTGCGGTATTCTTAAATCCATTCAAATACGAAAGCAACGATGGGTATCAACTTACAAGTGCTTTAATTTCTATTGGGAATGGCGGCCTATTTGGTAAAGGCTTAGGCAACGGTGTTTCAAAACTCGGTTACTTGCCAGAACCGCATACAGACTTTATTTTTACTGTGCTGTCTGAGGAGTTAGGCTTAATCGGTGTATTGATAGTCTTAGGGCTCTATGGCATCATTGTCGTTAAAAGTTTAATTTATGCCAACCGTACATCCAATCATTTCTATAAACTGATTTGTGTTGGCATCGGCAGCTATATTTTCATCCAAGCCTTTGTCAATATCGGCGGTGTTTCAGGGACCATTCCATTAACAGGTGTGACTTTGCCGCTGCTTAGTTATGGCGGCTCCTCCATGTTGAGTGTCAGTATCGCATTTGCCGCATTAATTATGACGACACGTAAAATTAATCGTGAACGCGAATCCAACAATCACCTTCATACAATCAAATAATTGAAATGAGGACGAAAGAAATTTATTTTCTCTCGTCCTCTTTTTGTCCATGACTAAGGGCCATCAACATCTGTTGTTCATGGCCCATACGTCTTCAATATTTACATGTTCATTCATCCATACCGCTCTTATTTTGTCGCAAGCGAACGGTTTCTCTTGCCTAAGTGCCACATTGTGATAAACGCAATCACTCCGAAAAAAGCTAGGAAGATGAAAGCTAAGTGGCTTGTACCTGTTAAGCTTGTCACGTATGTGATTACTAATGGTGGGAAGAATCCGCCAAGACCACCCATCATTGAAACGATACCATTTGCGACACCTGCTTCTTTGTGGAAGTATTGCGGTACTAATTTGAATACTAAACCATTACCAATACCCGCACATGCGCTGATTGTTAAACAGCCGATTGTGAATAATAAAATACCATCTGAAATACCTAATAAGACCGCACCGATAATCATAATAATAAAGTCGACTTTCAATGCCATAACCGCATCAATTTTGTCTCCGATAATACCGCCTAATGGTCTAAGCAATGTCGCAATCGCAATAAAGACCCCTGCTCTGATACCTGCGTCTACTGAAGTAAGATTGAAATGATCTACTAAGTATTTGGGTAAGAAGATACCGAATGCGACGAAAGAACCGAACGTGATGAAATACCATAAGCTTAAATAGTATAAACGTAAGTCTTTTAATAAATCTTTCGCTTGTGCTACAAACGGCACTTTGACTTTAGGTTCTTTGGCATCACCTAAGAAGAACATTAAGATGGCGAAAGCTGCCATTAAAATTAAGTAAAGTCTTACTGTTGATTGCCAACCAATCACACCTGCTAAAGGTGGCGCTAAGAATGAAGATACGGCTGTCCCTAAGTTACCCATACCGTAAATCCCATTCGCTAAACCGACTTTTTCTTTAGGGAAGTATTTAGGTAATGATGTTACCCCTACTGAGAAGGTTGCACCTGCTACCCCTAAGAAGAAACCTGCAATCATTAACATATTGACTGATGTTGCTGAACTTAATAAAAAGATAGGTACTAATAGAATAATAAAACTTGAGAAGAAGACCCATTTTGCACCAATAATATTCGTTAAGTAACCAAATGGGATTCGAAGAATGGAACCTAAAATAACTGGGATTGCGAGTACAATCGAAATTTGTCTGCTCGTAATTTTAATGTCTTCTGAAATCAGCGGCATCAATGGTGCAATGATACTCCAGACCATGAAGCCGGCAACCAAACTTAGTGTTTGGATGGTTAACTGTAAACCGCCTCTAGATTTGTTCATTTTTTTCACCCTAACATTACATTTTCATATCATATTAATAAGAGCAGCAGTATCCCCCTGATGTATTTTTGAGTCGAAGTTATTTTATTCATCAGTTAAAGATACTGCTTACACTTAATAGTGTATTATTTAGGTGAATTATTGAACATAAGGGCATTCCCTTAAATCATTCGGCTTTTCCCTAATCCCTTTATTTTGTTGAGATTACACGTATTTGAGACGCTTTTTATCATGCTTTTTTCACATATTAGTCACATCTCTTCACATTGTTCGGCTTTGTATAAAAAAAGAACCCATCTGTTTTGATGAGTTCAATGGCATTCCTATTTTAAAAATCAAGCAATTTTTTCTTTAAAGCATACTCCACTAATTCTGGTTTGGATTTCAACTCTAACTTCTGCATAATATGCGTTTTATGTGCTTCTACAGTTTTTACTGAAATAAACAATTTTTCCGCAATATCCTTATTCCCATAGCCTTTTGCGATTAAAGGCAATACTTCTAATTCCCGTTTAGATAAAATACGAAATGGATCATTCGTATTTTTACCATCTTTTTCTGAATGATTCACAAATTCATTCACCAACGATGTTGTCATTTTAGGGTCAATATAAGTGTCTCCGCGATAGACCGTACGCACCGCTGAAATCAATTGTTCATCTGGTGCGTTCTTTAAAATATAACCTTTCGCGCCATTTCTTAACACATGGAAAAGATATTCATCATCATCATACATTGTTAAAATGAGTATTTTCGTTTCAGGAAAACTCTCCATAATTTTACTTGTCGCAATTAAACCTGACTCCCCTGGCGGCATGCTTAAATCCATAATTAACACGTCAGGGCGATGCTGCATCACTTTTTGGTATGCTTCAACACCCTCAGCAGCAGTATCCACGACTTCCATATCTTCTTGGAAATTCAAGATCATAGAGAAACCTGTTCTTACCACTGCGTGATCATCTGCAATAACAATTCTCAACATCAAGTCTCCTATCGTTTATCAGTTATTGGAACTTCTAACGTCACAATTGTACCACGTCCCACTTGTGAATCAATATTAACCGAACCATCGACTAATTCAGCACGTTCATTCATGCCGAATAAACCAAGTCCAGTCCCTTTCGCTTTATCGCCGATATTGAAACCCATACCGTGATCGCTCACTTCAGCGATAATAGATGATTCTCCTAAGTGTAAGGAAACGTAAACTGTGTCTACTTGTGCGTATTTCAATGCATTAAATAATGCTTCTTGTACCACACGATACACAACTGTTTCGATTTCGCTGTCAAAACGTTGTGCTGAAAAGTCTGTATGATACGCAATATGCACACCGTAATTCTTCTCAAACTGTTTAAAGTAAGAACGGAACGCCGCGTCTAGTCCTAAGTCATCTAATGAAGATGGACGCAGCTCTACAGATAAGTTACGCACATCGTCGATTAATCGTGACATAATACCTTCAATACGCTTAGAATTATCAATCATTTCATCTTTATCTTGTTGATATTTCAATAAACGCAATTCAACGTCTACATTAATTAATTCTTGGACGATACCATCATGTAATTCTCTGGAGATCCGTTTTCTTTCGTTTTCTTGTGCTGAAATTGTTTTTTGCATCATCAAACGTTGGTAACGCTTATCTTGTCGTTCAATCTGAGGAGAAACATTGTGTAGTGTAAATGCATAAATTTCATTGGCTTTATCGATGATTTCGTATGAAGCAGTATAAGGTTCAATTTTATTATCTCGCGTACGCATAAAGACTTGGAAGCTGCCATTTCCGATTTCTAATGCTTCTAAGAAGCAATTTTCACATGACATCAGATCAAACTCATTTGAATAACCTTCGCATCGCTTGCAGATGGCATTCGTCATTTGACTATAATCATTTTCTTCAGAAAAGACCTCTTCCGCCGCTTCATTCAACGCAATCACTTGACCTGCTTTATTTAAAAACACCATTTTTTCATTCGTGTTCAAATAATACTGCGTCAATAATTCCTGTAATTTTTCACGGTTATCAATTGATTTCATCTCTAAAACTCCCTAACCTGTGATTAATGCGAATCTCTTCACTGCCTTCAGGCAAAGGACGACCATTACGTTGTCCTAATAACAGTGCACCATACACACGATTGTCATGCCATAAAGGAATGGCAACCATTGCGGTCAATGATTCGCTCAATACAATCGGATAACTGAGCTTGTCATTCGGACTCAGCACAGTATCAACATCATCAATCACCATTCTAGAGCCAGTTCGGATAACCAGACCAGCCAATCCTTTGCCAGGACGCAAGACAATCAGCTGATAGCGATTATTAAGATTGCCTGATACATGTCTCCATTTGATGACTGCACTATGCGTATCATCTTCAGGCAAAGCAATCGCCGCAAAATCAAACTGTTCTTCTTCTCTGATTTCTTCCAAAGCAGCTTGATAATTAAAGAAACCCGTCGCAACTACACTATTCAAATTGTCTCCTCCTATCTATATTTGACTTTGTTTTTACGGTAAATGATATAACTTCTGTTTGCGTAAGTTAATGGTACACTCCACACATGAACCAATCGTGTGAATGGCCATAACGCAAAGATACCAAAACCGAGCAATACATGAAGTTTAAATGACCATGGAACTTCTGTCATTAAATTTGCATCTGGTCCAAATGTGAATAATTGTCTGAACCATACAGAAATTGTTGATCTATAATCAAAATCTGGCATTACCGCATTTGTTACTAATGTTGCATAGCACCCCATAAAGACAAGAATCAACAAGAAAAAGTTCACAACCATATCTGATGCAGAACTAAGATGTCTGATATTCTTCACTGATACACGGCGTGACGTTAATAAAAACATTCCAATCAATGTTATTATACCAAAAATACTGCCGATATATACAGCGCCGAAATGGTACATTTCATGGCTGATGCCCATTGAACTGATCCATGAGGGTGGAATCACTAAACCGACAAAATGCCCAGCAGCTACTGGAATGATGCCTAAGTGGAATAACAAACTGCCCCACTTCAAACGTTTCTTTTCAATAAATTCACTAGATTTTGCTGTCCATGAAAATTGGTCATATCTAAAGCGGGCAATATGACCGAGGATAAAGATAGCAATACATAAATATGGGTATATGACCCACAAAAATTGATTAAGCATGCGGTGTCACCTCTTCACTAGGTTGTAAACATAATTTGAGTGTTTCTCTTAAGCCTTTAATCAAAGGTGCATACGGACTATCCATTTCTTTTAATTGATTCAGCATCGCAAATGTGCCATCTTCAATGACCATAATAATGAATTCAATATTGCCTTCTGCACGATCATCATTTTGCCATTGTGCTGCATATAAGAATTCAAGCATAAGCGGTAAAAAGTCTGAAAGCTCATTATCGACCATATCCAGTCCGAACATTTCATAAAGGACTTTTAATTTAGCTAACATTTGACCACGTTCTTTTTGCGTATCAAATTTATTGTAAGTCATATAGAGCGGTGCTTCTTTATTAAAATCAAATGTATCTGTATACAGCTGTTTAATTTCAGTCAACGGATAACTTAGAATGCGTTCGCGATATTCCACCATCTCAGCATATGCTGGATGGTGACTATCGAAAACGTCATCAAATGTCTTAGGATGGAACGTTAACTTTTCAGGAAAGTTCAATTGTTGCGCAAAATACCCGATTGACTCTTGATATTTATAGAAGTTATTCAGGTTAATCACGGAAAATCCCTCCATAGAAGCTTTCATTATATGCTTCTTGTCCAGTTTGTCCCGGTTTCATCGCTACTGGTGAACCACAGCCTTCACAACCGCTTCCGCCGATTGCATTATCACTGAATTCATAACCTTGGCTGCCTTGTGCTGCATAAGTGTCCATATATTGTTCCTTGTGAGACGTTGGAATCACGAAACGATCTTCATATTTCGCAATGGCTAATAAGCGATACATATCTTTCGTTTGACGCTCAGTTAAACCAAGTCGGTCTAAACGGTCTAAATCAAAGTCTTTGCCTGTCACTTGTGAACGCATATAACTTCTCATCATTGCCATACGTTGCAATGCTTCTTTCACGGCTTTCGTATCGCCAGCTGTTAATAAGCTCGCAAGGTATTCAATCGGTAAACGCATTTCTTCAATCGCTGGGAAGATTGCGTCTGGGTTCTTGATTGAATCTTTACCTTCGAAGTAGTTCATGATTGGGCTTAATGGCGGGCAATACCAAACCATTGGTAAAGTACGGTATTCAGGGTGTAATGGGAATGCTAATTTGTATTCGATTGCTAGTTTATAAACAGGTGAGTTTTGTGCTGCTTCGATCCATTCCATTGATACGCCGTCTTTCAATGCTTGTTCAATCACTTCTTCATCATAAGGATTTAAGAATAAATCACATTGTTTTTCGTATAAGTCTTGTTCATTTTCAGTTGATGCCACTTCATGAACACGGTCAGCATCATACAATAATACACCTAAATAACGCATACGACCTGTACAAGTTTCTGAACATACTGTTGGTAAACCTGCTTCAACACGTGGGAAACAGAATGTACATTTTTCAGCTTTGTTTGTTTTCCAGTTGAAGTAAACTTTTTTGTATGGGCAACCTGTCATACAGTAACGCCATCCGCGACAAGCCTCTTGGTCAACAAGAACGATACCGTCTTCATCACGTTTGTACATTGCACCTGATGGACAAGATGCCACACAGCTTGGATTTAAGCAGTGTTCACATAAACGTGGTAAATACATCATGAACGTTTGGTCAAAGTCGAATTGAATTTTTTCTTCAATGCGTTGGATGTTCGGATCTTCTGGTCCAGTCACATGTCCGCCGGCTAAATCATCTTCCCAGTTTGGACCCCAGTGTAAATCCATTTTATCTCCAGAAATCACTGAGTGTGCTGTCGCAACTGGTGAGTGTTTGCCTGCTTTCGCAGTTGTCAGATGTTCGTAGTTGTAAGTCCAAGGTTCGTAGTAGTCTTTAATGACTGGCATATCAGGGTTGTAGAAGATTTTACCGAAAGCAATCTTAGACCAGCGGCTGCCCGATTTTAAGTCTAATTTGCCTTTTTTGTTTAATGTCCAACCACCTTTATATTTCTCTTGGTCTTCCCAGCGTTTCGGATATCCGACACCTGGTTTTGTTTCTACGTTATTAAACCAAATATATTCTGCACCCGGACGGTTTGTCCAAGTGTTCTTACAAGTGACACTACAAGTGTGACACCCGATACATTTGTCTAAGTTCAATACCATGGCTACTTGTGCTTTAATCTTCAAGCCAATCTACCTCCTTCATCTTTCTCACTGCTACATAAACATCTCTTTGGTTACCAATTGGACCGTAATAGTTGAAGCTGTAACTGATTTGCGCATAGCCGCCAACTAATTGTGTCGGTTTCAAGTGGATACGTGTCGGTGCGTTATGTGAACCGCCGCGCATACCTGTAATTTCAGAACCCGGTGTTTGGATATGTTTATCTTGTGCGTGGTACATAAACATAGTTCCTTTCGGCATTCTGTGTGATGTGACAGCTCTTGCTGTAACAACACCGTTTCGGTTATAAACTTCTAACCAATCATTATCGTTAATATCATGTGCTTCTGCATCTTCTTTAGAAAGCCAAACCACTGGACCGCCTCGGAATAATGTCAACATATGTTGGTTATCTTGATATGTCGAGTGGATATTCCATTTACCATGCGGCGTTAAATATCTTAAGACTAAGTTGTCTTGGCCGCCGATGACTTTCTTATCCTTAGAACCAAAGACCATCGGTGGTAATGTCGGTTTGTATACTGGCAAGCTTTCACCAAATTGCTGGAAGATTTCATGATCAATATAGTAACTTTGACGTCCAGTTAATGTTCTAAACGGTACTAAGCGTTCAATATTCGTTGTAAATGGTGAATAACGTTTCTTCCCTTTATTTGATCCAGAGAATACCGCTGTCGGAATCACTTCACGTGGTTGTGATGTGATATTTAAGAATGTAATCTTTTCAGCACTGCGGTCACTTGAAATATCAGTTAAAGGCATACCTGTTTTTTCTTCTAAATCTTTATAAGATGCTTGAGATAATTCACCGTTTGTTGCTGAAGATATATTTAATACAACATCTGCAGCGCGTCTTGCTGTATCAATTCGTGGTAAACCGTCTTTCACTGTATCGTCATTCCAAGTTCCTACAATATCTTTTGTTTCTTCATATTGTTTCTTCACTGGGAAGCTGACACCATGTGCACCTAATTTCGAACTTTCAAGTAATGGACCTACAGAAACAAATTTGTCATAGATTTGCGTGTAGTTACGATCAACGACCGCAAAGCCAGGCATTGTTTTACCAGGAATGGCTTCAACTTCACCTTTCGTCCAGTCTTTGACTTTGCCGTATGGTGTCGCAATTTCTTGTTTAGAGTCATGTGCTAATGGTGATGTCACAACATCTTTGAATGTACCTGGCATATGCACTTTCGCTAAGTCAGAGAATGACTTACTTAATGATTTGAAGATATCCCAGTCTGAACGTGATTCCCATAATGGATCAATCGCTGGATTGAATGGGTGAACAAATGGATGCATATCTGTTGATGATAAGTCATGTTTTTCATACCAAGTTGCGGCTGGTAAAACGATATCTGCTTTTAATGGTGTTGATGTCATACGGAAATCTAATGCGACAATCAAATCTAATTTACCTTGTACTTCATCACGCCAAATCATTTCTTCAGGTTTATCTGTTTCATTCGCTTCAGCAAGCAAGCCAGAACTTGTACCTAACATATGTTTCATGAAGTACTCTTGACCTTTTGCTGAACTTGATAATAAGTTAGAACGCCAGATAAATAATGATTTCGGATGGTTTTTACGTAAATCCGGATCTTCAACCGCAAATTTTGTTTCGCGGTTTTTCACAGAATCAACTGCTCGTTTTAAAATGGCTTCGTTAGTGAATTCTCCCGCATCTCTTGCTTCTTCACCGAACTTCAAGCTGTTTGTGTCAAACTGCGGATAAGATGGCAGCCATCCTAAACGTGCAGCTGTAACATTATAGTCAGCTGGATGTTGATGTTTGATATTTTCAGCTAACGGAGATGCTAATTTATCGACACCAGACTCTTCATATTTCCATTGGTCTGTTGTGAAATAGAACCAGCTTGTACCGTTTTGTAAACGTGGCGGACCTTGCCAGTCTTTCGCGAAAGCAAGTGTACTCCATCCTTCAATCGGGCGACATTTTTCTTGACCAACATAGTGGGCCCAACCGCCGCCGTTAACACCTTGACATCCGCAAAGCATCACTAAGTTCAAGACTGAACGATAGATCGTGTCTGAGTTGAACCAATGGTTGATACCTGCACCCATGATAATCATTGAACGGCCGCCTGTATCGATGGCGTTTTGCGCAAATTCTTCAGCTACTTGTGTTACAACTTTTTGTTTAACACCTGTTATTTTTTCTTGCCATGCTGGTGTGTATTCTGTTTCAGCATCGTCATAACCTTTGGCTTCTAATTCATGACCGAAACGACGTACACCGTATTGGCTTGTCATTAAGTCATAAACTGTCGCAACGTATGTTGTTTCACCGTTTGCTAAAGTCACTTTACGTGCCGCAATCGGACGTTCGAAAATACCGTTGCCTGCATTATCGAAGTAAGGGAATTTCATGATTTCAATTTCATAATCATCGTCAGCTACTGTTAAAGCTGGGTCGATTTTAGAACCGTCTTCATTTTCTAGTTTCAAGTTCCATTGTTTGCCTTCTTCCCAACGTTGGCCCATTGTACCGTTCGGTACGATAATTTGTTTAGATTCATTATCTAATACGACTGGCTTCCATTCATTGTTTTCCGATTCCATACCTAAGTCGCTTGCACGTAAGAAACGCCCTGCTTTAAAACCATCTTCATGTTTATCAAACATAATTAAGAACGGCATATCTGTATATTGTTTCGCGTAGTTGACGAACATTTCAGAAGGTTCATCGACATAATATTTTTGTAAGATGACATGCGTCATACCTTGTGCAATCGCTGCGTCAGAACCAGGGTTTGGTGCTAACCAGTTATCCGCGAATTTTACGTTTTCAGCATAGTCCGGTGCGACTGAAACAACTTTTGTCCCTTTGTATCGAACTTCTGTCATAAAGTGGGCATCTGGAGTACGTGTTAATGGTACGTTTGAACCCCACATAATAATGTAGCTTGAGTTATACCAGTCACTTGATTCAGGTACGTCTGTTTGTTCACCCCAAATTTGCGGTGATGCAGGTGGAAGATCGGCATACCAATCATAGAAACTTAACATTTCTCCACCAAGCAAGTTAAT
Organism: Staphylococcus simulans; assembly: GCF_047037175.1. Lineage (GTDB taxonomy): Bacteria > Bacillota > Bacilli > Staphylococcales > Staphylococcaceae > Staphylococcus > Staphylococcus simulans_C. The sequence continues at coordinate 1,431,652 of NZ_CP178241.1, forward strand.
GAAACGTGCTCCTGATGCATAACTCAACATAGACATTGCTGGAATCGGTGTGAAACCTGCAATACGGTCTGGACCGTCTTTCTTAATCGTATAAAGAAGTTGTGCCGCAATCAGCTGCAATACATCTTTCCATGCCACACGAATGTGTCCGCCTTTACCACGTGCATTTTTATAGATTTTAGCTTTTTCTTCATTTTCTACAATAGAGCCCCATGCTTTTACCATGTTGCCTTCATTTTCTTCTAAAGCAGTTGTCCATAGTTCCCATAATTTACCTCTGATGTATGGGTAGCGTACACGTAACGGGCTGTATTCATACCAAGAGAATGACGCCCCACGCGGACATCCACGCGGTTCGAATTCAGGCATGTCTGGACCACAGCTCGGATAGTCGATTTGTTGGTTTTCCCATGTAATGACACCGTTTTTAACGAATACTTTCCAAGAACATGAACCTGTACAGTTCACCCCGTGTGTTGTTCTGACTACTTTATCGTGACTCCAACGTTCACGATACATTTTTTCCCATTCTCTGCTTTTATCTTGGAGTACAGACCAATTCCCATTAAATCTTTCTGTCGGCTTAAAGAAGTTTAATCCAAATTTTGCCATCTCTAACATCCTCTCATCTCAATTACTTTACGCACTAGGCTGTTAACTTCATAATCTTGTTTACTATTTTTTCAACTTACTTTTATTGTACGATTTCTGATATATAAGAGGTATTAGGGATTCACCTATAACCTAGAGGGGATTCCCTATGTTTTTGACGCATTAAAAAAAGCAGTACCCCTCAATGAGAAGTACCGCTTCATAACTTTATCTATGTTATTCTCCTGTAAATTCTAAAGGATCAGGTCCCATTCTTTTATCTTCATTCAATGATGAAATTTGTTCGATTTCTTCTGGCGTTAATGCAAAATCAAATACATCGATATTCTCTTCAATACGTGAAGGCGTAATAGATTTAGGAATAACTACAACATCATTTTCAATATTCCAGCGAATCACGATTTGTGCAGGTGACTTACCGTGTTCCTTTGCGATAGCATTCACGATGTCATTTTTTAAGATATCACCGTTCATTAATGGAGACCAAGACTCCATTTGGATCCCTTCTTTTTTCAAGTAATCTCTAAGTGATGCTTGTGTCAAATAAGGTTGGAATTCAACTTGGTTAATTTCCGGTTTAATTGACGTTTGTGCTTTCAAAGCTTCTAAGTGTTCAATATTAAAGTTAGAAACGCCAATATGTTTCACTTTATCAGCACGATATAAATCTTCCATCCCTTTCCAAGTTTCAATCATTAATGATTCATCTAAACCTGGCCAATGGATTAAATATAAATCTAAATAATCCAAACCAAGTTTATCTAATGATGCTTGATAGCCTTTTTCAACGTGTTCACGTCCATAACTATCCATCCATAATTTAGAAGTGATAAATAACTCATCACGAGAAATACCTGTTGCTTCAAGACCTTCTTTAATACCAAGGCCTACCATTTCTTCGTTACCATAAATAGCCGCTGTATCAATACTTCTATAACCGCTGATAATTGCGTGTTTCACAGCTTCTTTCGCTGTATCATCATTTTCTACTCTAAATACGCCTAAACCTAATACAGGCATAGCGTTATTTTTTCCATTTAATGTTTTATATTCCATATTCATTTTCCTCTCTTTTTATGAATTAAAAGCTGTTTTAATTTTAGGTTGCTTGTGTAAGCCGTACATCAGTACACTCGCAAGGATCACCATCACGAATGCGAAATATGGTGTCGCACTAATAGAATATTGCTCTAATACATACCCGCCAATAACTGATCCTAACGTAATTCCAATATTAAACGCTGAAATATTAATACTAGAAGCAAAGTTCACTGTCGCCGGATTATCTTTTTCAGCAAGCAATACCACGATTAATTGTAAACCAGGCACATTCATAAATGCGAATAATCCCATCAGCAACACTGAAATTAATCCTAAAATATGAAAATGTTCAGTCACACCGACAAGCAATAAAATCAATGCTTGCATAACGAAAATACCAATTAACATGCGCACAGGTTCACGATTCGTCAACTTTCCGCCTAACGTATTACCTATTGCGACCATCACACCGTATAAGATTAAGATTATCACGACAGACGATTCTCCATAGCCCATACTTTTTGTTAATAACGTTGTGAGATAGGTATACACAACAAATGTTCCGCCATATCCCAAAGCTGTAATGAGATAGACAAGTAATAGGGATGGATTTTTAAATACTTTAAGTTGCTCAGACATCGGGGCTTGATCATATTCTGTTAAATCATTCGGAACAAAAATCATATTTGCGATTAAACTGATGAACCCAATCACCATAATGGCGATAAAGGACATTTGCCAACCGAATTGTTGCCCAATCCAAGTTCCAAATGGCACCCCTGTTATGGTCGCAACAGTCAAACCCGTAAACATCATCGCAATGGCACTTGCCCGTTTATCTGGTGTAACTAAGTCACTCGCTATCGCAGTCGCTACACTCATAAACACACCATGCATCAAAGCAGATAAGATGCGCATCGCTAACAACATGCTGAAAGTGACAGAAAATGCTGCCGCGCCATTTGCCAAAATAAATACCAACATAATCCCAAGCAATAAATGCTTTCTTTTCATTTTGTTCGTCAAAGGTGTTAAAACAGGCGCACCAATTGTAACGCCTAACGCATACATTGAAACCGTTAAACCGGCCAAAGCAATCGTAATATTGTATTCACGCTGAATCAGGGGTAATAATCCAACGCTGATAAATTCAGTCATCCCAATTGCAAATGCAGAAACAGCTAACGCAAGTATCGCCAAACGGTTCTTTTTCATACTCAAATCCCTTCCTTTTTTTATGATATGTGTTATTATAATTTCAAAGTTTCACAATAGGAAGTACGCACTTTAATGTGCGATAGATACCAAAAAGTATGATAGGTACTTTTTAGTGCCTATACTTAAAAGGATGTGCAGAATATGAAAGACTATAATATCGGCGTTGAAGCAACCATTGATGTCATCGGGGGCAAATGGAAACCCGTTATCTTATGTCATCTTAAAGATGAAGGAACGATGCGCACTTCTGAACTTAAACACGCAATCCCTCAAATCACACAGAAAATGCTGACACAACAATTAAGAGAATTAGAACGCGACCAAATTATTAATCGTATTGTTTATCAACAAGTTCCGCCAAAAGTTGAATATGAATTATCAGATTATGGCACCAGTTTAAATAACATCTTAACTTCATTATGTAGTTGGGGAGAAGGTCATATCCATAAAATGCAAGAAAGAGAAGCACAAACAACGGAAACAATAACTGAATAAAATATACCCTGAACACAGAAGAAGGCAGTGTACTTTTAACGCTAAGTACACTGCCTTTTTATGTTAATTTAAGCTTTCACAATTTCAGTAATATCATCCATCTGCATAAAACGATAGATTAAGTCTAATTGACTTTGATGATAGGTGTCTGCGCTGTTTGGATCAATCATCGCCCAACCACCCGCATCGTAGATCTCAAATGCTTTTTCAATCGCCGCTTCTCTATCACCGGTAACGATACACTGTTTACCGAAATACTCAGGTAAATGATCTGATTCAATATACGTTGCACCATCTGTAAGTGCCATCGCATCACCGACTAATAAGATACCTGGCGCATCTTCTGGTGCAGCCTCGCGCACCTCTTCCTCGATAGAAGACAGATGACCGCGAATAATCACTTGATTCGCATAAGAAACATTGAATATCGCACAAATCGGATAGTCTTTGCCGACTTGTCGATAAATTTGTTCAATAATTTTGTGAAGCCGTTTGATTCCCATGTAGATGGCTAACGTACCGCCATCAATTAACGATGCGATATCAATCTCTTCTTCTTTTGAATCTTTAAAGCTTCCTGTTGTGAAGGTCACGCTTTTAGACACGTTGCGACTTGTTAAACCGATACCTAAAGTAGCTGAAGCCGCACTGGCAGTCGTAATGCCAGGGACAATTTCACATGGAATATTGTGAGATTTTAAGACCTCTACTTCTTCTTGCACACGCCCAAAAATCGCAGGGTCGCCTCCTTTAAGACGTACGACCCTTTGATGTTTATAAGCAGCATCAATAATGATGTCATTGATTTCACCTTGTTGAATGTGTCGGCTATAAGGTTTTTTACCTACATCGACAATTTCAATACCTGGTGGTGCCAACTGTAAGATAAACGGATTCACTAATCGGTCGTAAAGGACAATGTCCGCAGTACGGATTAAATGTTCTGCTTTACGTGTTAATAAATTAGGATTGCCTGGTCCAGCACCGACCAAGTACACGTGACCGGTCGTGCTTACAACCATAAATATACATCTCCATCTTCAACTTCTACTGTATAGACTTCTACACAACCTTCATCAGGATCTTGGACTAAACCTGTTTTCAAGTCGATTTGTGAGTCGTGAAGCGGACAGAATACAGTATGACCTGCGACTGTCCCTTCAGATAATGGTCCTTGTTTATGCGGACACACATTATTAATCGCATGGATTGTGCCATCTTCTGTAAGGAACAATCCAATTTGTTTATCTTTCACAATGACTTTTTTACCGATTAAGGGTGTTAAGTCATCTAACGCCGCTACTTTAATTTTTTCTAACGTATGCATACTTACACCTTCTCCACTTCAAAGATTTTTTGATCTTCACGATCATTTACAATTTCAGACCATGGCTCTTGTTCAACTGCACGTTTTGCCTCCATGATACGTTCGTATAAAGCGTCTTGGTTTTTAGGGTCTAAGACATAGTTCTTAACTACATCGAAGCCCATGCGTTCTAACCAAGGTGCTGTACGTTCAGTATAGATGCCTGTTTCGCGGTAATACTGCATGTAAGCACCGCATAATTTAATGACATCATCTTCTGTTTCTACCGTTGTTAAGAATTGACCTTTCACGACTTCCGTACCGCCGTTTCCGCCGACATAGATTTGGAAGCCATTTTCTACACCGATCACACCGAAGTCTTTCACGCCTGATTCTACACAGCTACGCGGACAACCTGATACACCCATTTTGAATTTGTGCGGTGTATCGATATATTCGAATGTTTTCTCTAAGCGGATACCTAAACGTGTTGTATATTGTGTACCGAAACGGCAGAATTCTTTACCCACACAGCTCTTCACAGAACGTGTTTTCTTCGCATAAGCAGATGCTGAACGCATGCCTAAGTCTTTCCATACATTCGGCAAGTCTTCTTTCTTAATGCCGTATAAACCGATACGTTGTGAACCTGTTACTTTAACTAACGGTACATCGTATTTCTTCGCAACTTCACCTAAACGAATGAGTTGATCCGGGTTCGTTACACCGCCGCGCATTTGCGGAATGACAGAGAATGTTCCATCATTTTGGATGTTCGCATGGTAACGTTCGTTTGCGAAACGAGATGCTTTTTCATCTTCATGGTCATTTGGATAAATCATATTTAAATAATAGTTGATCGCTGGACGGCACTTCGGACAACCGCCTTCTGTTTTCCATCCAAGTACATTACGTACTTCTTTAGATGTTTTTAAACCTTTCGCACGGATTTGAGTCACGATTTGATCACGTGTTAAATCCGTACAGTCACAAATACCTGCAGGTCTAGAAGCAACAAATGCGCCGCCTAATGTATGTTCTAGAAGTTCACCGATTTGCGGTTTACACTTACCACAAGAGTTACCTGCTTTCGTTGCTTTTGTTACTTCTGCAACAGATGTTAACCCATCTTCAACAATCGCATTAACGATTGTCCCTTTTGTAACACCATTACAACCACAGATTGTCTCTTCATTATCCATGTCCGCAACGGATAAGCCTTCCTCTTCGCCAGCTTTGCTTAATAGAGAAACTAATGTGTAATCTTCGATAGACTCACGTTTTTTCATCATATTGAAGAAACGTGTACCATCATCTGTATCACCATATAATACGGCACCTACAACGCGTTCACCTTTTAAGAAGATCTTTTTGTAGACATGGTCTTGACTGTTATAGATTTCAACGCCTTCTACTTCTTCATCTTCTTGAATTTGACCAGCACTATATAAATCACAGCCAGATACTTTTAATGAAGTGAAAGTTGTAGAGCCTTTATAGCCATCTGTGTCTCGGCCTGTTAAATAGTCCGCTAATACTTTACCTTGTTCATATAAAGGTGCAACTAAACCATAAACTTTACCGTTATGTTGTGCACACTCACCTACTGCATAAATGTTTTCATCGCTTGTACGCATGAAATCATCTACAACAATACCGCGTTCAACATCTAAACCAGAGTCTTTTGCTTCTTGTACGAATGGACGAATACCGACAGCCATAACAACTAAATCAGCCGGAATTTCTCTGCCGTCCGCTAAACGGATACCTTCTACATCATTGTCACCTAGAATTTCTTTTGTATTCGCGCCTAATTCAAAACGCATACCTTGTTTTTCTAAGTCTTCACGTAACATTTCACCCGCTTGACGGTCTAACTGCATCTCCATCAACCATTCTGCTAAGTGGACAACTGTTACATTCATGCCTTGATCGAGTAAACCTCTGGCACATTCTAAACCAAGTAAACCGCCGCCGATAACGATTGCTTCTTTTTTCGTTTGTGCGATTTCAATCATACGCTCTGTGTCTTCAATCGTACGCCAGCCGATTACACTTGGTAATTCATGACCTGGAATCGGTAAGACGAAAGCATTTGAACCTGTCGCAAAGATACAAACATCGTATGGAATTTCTTGGCCTGATTCTGTTTCCACTAATTGTTGTTCGCGATTAACACGTGTTGCACGTTCTCCCGTAATTAATGAAATGTTGTTTTCTTCATACCATGAATAAGGGTTCATGATGGTTTCATCTACCGACATTTTCTTTTGTAAGATGTTTGATAACATAATGCGGTTATAGTTCGGATAAGGTTCTTTCCCTATAATCGTGATTTCATATTTATCTTTGTCTCTCTCTAAAATCTCTTCAATCGTTCTGACGCCGGCCATACCGTTACCGATCATGACTAACTTTGTTTTTGGCATCCTTATTCCCTCCCGTATTCTTCCTCTAAATATTGTTGAATTGCTTGTGCGACATGTTTTGCCTTTTTATAATCTTCGCCATTAGAACGGACACTGATGGATATATCTTCAAACTCAAACTCTTTCATATTAAAGAAGTCAGAGCGTTCTTTATCTCCTGTATGGTTAACTAACTGTGTTGGTTTGGTATCTAGCTTGATTCGGTCATTAATTTCAGGTGAATCTGTCGCGATAATCACGACATCAGCATCTTCAATATCTGATTTCGCATAATCTTTGGTGATTAATTTCATGTTGGGGTAAGACTCTTCAAAAAATTCTGGCAAAAAAGATTTTGAAATGACTGTAACATCTCCGCAATTGGCCTTTGCCAGTTGTTTAAACTTTCGGTAGCCGATTCGGCCACCGCCGACTAAAACAGCATGTTTCTTCGACAAATCCAGTTGTATAGGGTACATATCAAACCGCCTCTTTCTGATTCAATCTATCAATTAACATCTCATCTAACTCCGGTTCAAAATTCAACGCTGACGCAATAGTGATATGAGAGTCACCTTTAATTTTCTCGATTTTCTTCTTAATCTTATTCACTAAGAAACCGTCATAAAAGAAAATAGGTATCACATAGATTTGGTCATAATCATCTTTCATTTTTGGCAACAGACCTTCAAACTGTTTATCTCCATAAAACATCATGGTATAGACCGGTAAATCTGTAGTGATGCGTGCCGCAATATCATCAATTTCAGCATCAGGCTCTGTCACAATCGGACTGCCATGCCCAATCAAAACAATTGCGGAACCTGGCCTATGCGCATCCGGCCAAGCTTCAATACGTTGATTGACCCATTTCGTTAAACTTGGATGATCACAAAGGGGCTGACGTATATTATAAGTAATACTTGGAAACATCAGTTGCATCTGACGCATCACTTCAGGTAAATCCTGTAAATAATGTCTGCCAGAAAATAATAAAAGCGGCACAATCACAAAGGCCGTTTCGCCTTCCCATAGATGTTTACGAATCACTTGCGGTAATGAAAGCTCATCACTTTCGATAAACGCAACATCAAATGTGCCTTCTATTTGTTGTGCAACGCTGTCAAGCTCCTCCATCAATAATTGATTTTGTTTGCCACGTCTCATTCCATGCATAACGACAATCGTTTGTGTCATATGCATTTCCCCCCTTTAATTGCATTGTACCTTAATTTCAGAAATAATGTGAATGCATTCACATTATTATTATAAAAATAGGGAATCCCCTTAGTTCTATCTTGAGGGGATTCCCTGACGTATTCAACTATTTATATGTGAAAACATAAAATTTTAAAAATCATTACATACGCAGTTGAAATATGTTTTATTATTTTTGTTGATCTAAGTAGTGATTGCGTTTACCGTTAAAGAACGCATAAAGCAGACCTACGAAAATACCGCCGCCGATATAGTTTCCGATAAATGCGAAAACAATATTTTTTAAGACATCTAACCAAGCTAATGCGCCGATATTATAGAACATCATACCTGAGAATAAGTTTGCGTTATAAACAACGTGTTCATAACCCATAAAAACGAAGACTACAACACCGCATGCGATAAAGAAGCCTTTTGATAAACCATCTTTAAACTGCATAGAAACAAAAATACCGATATTAATAAAGAAGTTTGCGAAGATGGCTTTGACTAAAATACCGTCCCAAGTTCCAAGTACTGTTTTCTTATCCACAATACCTGTCAACGCTTTAATCATTTCCGGTGTCATGACACTTGTGAATTTCATTAATCCAAATAACACAAAACCGCCGACAATATTTCCTAGGAAACATACCACAAACAGCCATAAAATTTTACCAATCGGCACTGATTTATAATACGCACCTGCGGTCATATACATAAAGTTGCTTGTTAATAATTCTGAATTCGTTAATACAATTAAGACTAAGGCTAAACTGAATGAAACAGCACCGATAAAGTTGACTGCTCCTTCATTTAAACCTGTATGCTGTGTTTTCATCGCCAACATAAATACTGCCACAATAGATAATAAGAAACCTGACATCATAGATTTTAAAAAGTAACGTGCAGGGGTTTTGCTTAACATGACTGCTTTCATTTGTGAAGCACTTACAACACTGTCCATTGTTTGGCGTGAAGTATATGTATCTTCAACTGTTTTATGATTCTTCATACCCATAAAACTTTCCCTCCCATATTCTCATCAATATGTCTCTAGTATATTATTAAATTAAGCCGGTGCCTACCCTTTATTAAAATTTCCTTATATCTAATTTTTAAAAAATGTGTTAAGTATTAACAATTTAAACACCTTTAATTTAATCTATTCATTGTGTTAATGGTGTATATTTTTAAATGAAAAATACTGGAACATTGACGTCCCAGTATTTCCAAATGAATTATTCAGCTTGTTTTTGTGTTTTACGTTTAACCATCCATTTTAATCCAGCTGAGAAGATACCACAGCCTGCGATTGTTCTTAATGTCCATTTCAATCCGCGATTTGAAACGCATTTTGATGGGAAAATTAAGGATGGAATTAATGTACTGATAACGTAAAGAATCACAACTTTTACGTAACGCTCGTTCATTCATCTCACCTCTTTTATCTTAGCAACTCTAGTTTAGCACTTTGACATGAGATTGAATATCACCACGCGTAGAAATCGGGGAATACCCTATTCATTTTTTAGGAGTTCTTCTAACTGATCCAATGTACTTTCCATGCCTTGTTCAACACCCATTTTCATCAGTTGTTGCGCTGCTTCTTCTGATGGCATGACAGATACAGAACGGACTTCTGTTTGATGGTTATCTTTTGACGTTAAATAGATTTCTACACGCATGCCATGCATATTTGTATCCACATTGCCTTGTTCATCTGCGAAATAGTCACGATAAATCATTTTATTGGGTGCTTCTATGACTTCATATTGTTGAACCGTATAACTTTGCGCTTCTGGCATTGTAATTTTAAAGAAATTCTTGCCGCCGACTTTTGGATTAAACTCAAACACTTGTATCTCTCCGCCTTTAGGAAAGAACCATTGTTCAAATTTCTCTTTTGTTGTATACGCATTAAATACTTCTTGAATCGACGCGTCAAATGTACGCGTTCCGATAATCTTATGACCTTCTCTTGTGACTGTCACACGAACACTTCCTTTCATATTTCAACCTCTTACTGTATATTCCCGATTAACAAGCCTATCATACCATTTTCATTTCTTGATTAAAAAGAAAAAAATGCATAAAAAAACTGGAATAGAGCATCTCGCCATATTCCAGTAGATAGGAAAAATTAGTCTTCTACGATAAATTCTACGTCAGCTTCGAATTTAACGTCTTTACCGATTAATACGCCGCCTGTTTCTAATGTTTGGTTGAATGTCATACCGTATTTTTCACGGTCGATTTTACCTGAAACTGTGAAACCAGCTACATTTGTATCGTTTAATGGATTTTTGCTTACGCCTTCAAAGTCAACATCGAAAGTTTCTTCGTGTGTTTGACCTTTCATTGTTAAGTCACCTGTTACTTTATCTTCAGAAGCTTCTTTAATTACGAATTTGATTTCTGGATATTCATCCGCTGAGAAGAAATCATTTGTGCGTAAGTGGTTATCTCTGTCTTCTTGATTTGTATTAATAGATTTTACATCGATTGTTGCTTCACCTTTAAGTGAACTGAAATCGTTTAAGTCACCTGATAATTCTACGTTAAATTGGTCGAATGCACCTTTCACTTTAGAAACCATTAAGTGTTTCACTTGGAAAGCTACAGAAGAATGTGCTGCATCAAAAGTAAATTTAGTCATAAAACAAACCTCCAATTTTTATTTGTATATTTAATATACCACATATACTAAATATATCAAGTATTTTGTCTCAATTCTTTTCTGTACTTTTCGCTTACCCGATTATCTAAGAGAAATAACTAAAGAAAATATGAAATAAATATAAAAAAATACGCCGTTCAAAAGAACAGCGTAAGAAAGTTAGAACTCCGGTATTTTAATTTGATCTAACTGACTTCCTATGACTACCAAATAACGGTCTGTTTGACTTTGTAGTGCAATCGGCTCAATTTCCAATTGACCTTGAGCATATTGAATCAGTTGCAATTGCGGATGTTCTGCCAACTGAACAAATCCTTTTGCACGATACGTCGATTGCGGTAAACTTTCAAACCACTTCACTAAATCTTCAAGCGCAATTGTATGATTCAACGCAAAATAACGATGGCCGATACCTTGATGCGCATACCCTAAATCACACGCTTGTGCCTGAGGTGTGTGGCCTTCAACAAGTCTGTCATTTGAAAATACCGTTTTTGTATCAAAATGGCCAAAACTACCCACAGAAATTTCCGCCTCTTTGTTAAGCAAGGTTAAATCAGAAAGTATCGGTGCAATTGCTTCTGCCTCACATCGATCGACTTTGTTGATAAACAGATGCGAACAATAGGACAATTGATCATAATATAACTTCTGCATGTCGCCAGGATAATTTTCAATACGTTGGTATAATGTCGCATCGACGACACCGATGACACTGCGAATGACAGATACTTGTGCAAGCACAGGTGTCAAACAGGCATCTATCACAGATTGCGTATGAGCAATACCGCTGCATTCTACAAACACGACATCAGGTTGGTAATCTAAATAAATTTGATGAAGTTGTTTCGACACATCTGCTTTCATTGCACAACAGATACACCCTTCAACAATTTCATCCATCGGTATTGAATGGTCGATTAACTGACTATCGACACTCGCTTGCCCAAAATCATTCATAATCACTGCCGGCTGCATCTGTTGTTGCTGTGCTGCTTTAATTAAATGATTCAATGTAGTAGTCTTGCCGCCGCCTAGAAATCCTCCGATTATTATAATATCCATGTATTGACCTCTTTCCATATAGAGAAATGACTTAAATCAAAACACCTGCTAATAAAGCAATCGCTAATGTTAATACAATAGAAGTCGCCATCTGCTTACCAATAATGGCCCCGCCTTGTTTCAATCCTAAATGTTTTACCATCATAGAAACTGTGACCATACAAGATGAAAAGGTAGAACTAAAGAAAACTAATACCAATAAACTTGCGGGTGATAGTGATTGCAGTACTGAACCATGTCCGAAATTAAATAGCAACATACCATCTTTACGTATCATTGAGAATAAAATCCCAGGTGCCATACTATCTGGTATGTGCAGTAAATATAATAATGGTGTGAAGATTGTAGAAATCACATCCAATATCGGTGTTAAAGCTAATAAACTCACCACAATACAAATACCAATAAAGATAGGGAGTGCCTGCATCAGAAACATTTCAATCGTACCCCATATTTGTTTAAACAAAGGTTTTAAACTTGGCCACTTCAATTGATTGCGATACACAGGCGGTGTCACATGAAATTTTGTTTGTTTACGGTACCATAATTTATTGTGCAAGATACCGCCAACAAACACTAACAATAAATATGGCATAAACAGCCATGAATGATGGGCAGCACTAAAGATAGATAACGTCGCCCCAATTTGATAACTGCAAGACGAACCAAAACTGATTATACTCATACAACTTGTTTTAGTACATGCACTGCATTGACTATTCGCTTGTGTAATCGCTGCCGCATTACAACCGAATCCTTCTAACACCGGAATAATATCTTGGCCATCTAATCCCACTTTTCGCATGGTCGGTTCAATCGACCAGACGACAAACTGTTTTAATTGTGTTTGATCAATCACAGCTGTAGAGATACCAATCATGACGACGACGGGCAATGCCCATACTAAAGAATATATTCCTAAAGAGAGTACACCATAATCGCCATATAACACTTGATTCAACCATTGAAAAGGTGTGTGTGCATGGGTTGTCATCGCTTCTATCCAGTGTGAGACATATTGTGTTTGAAGCCAATCTGAAAAATGATAGGCCAAATAAATCGGTAACGCAAACATCAAGAATATAATCAGCCAACCTAAAAAGGTATCACGTAGTTTCGGATGATGTTGACGACTTTGTTCGACATACGCTTTTAGCTTCTGTATATCATTTTGTGTTTGTGACTGATCTGATACCACTGCTTGATAAGGTGACGCATGAATATGTTCCTTCGTAATAAACTGCCGCAGCAAAAATTGCTGGGCAGTTGTTAAACGTTTGAAACCTGTCAACTTCAACTGATGTTGACCCTCTGGTATCGGCGTCGTTTGTCCTGTTGTTAAGTTGAACGTGACTTCTAACATGAACAGTCCACTTCACAGCAGCTGTAGTCATCTAAGTACATGTTATTGCTTTTATAAACTTCAACCGCTTCTTCATTAATTTCTAATGCTTCTCGTTCTAATACTGTAGTTGCTAAGACCGCAAAACGTGCACGGAATTTATAGATATAACATAATATCGCATCCGCATGACGGACAGTCGGTCCAATTAAGAAGACGTTCGGATAGCGTGTTGATTCATCATTATCTGTTAATTCAATTTCGCCATCTTGAGTACTGAATAATTGTTGAACGAGCGGGTTAGTGGTCGCATCGAAACCTGTTGCTAAAATCGGTTCATTTTTAGATGTTGCTTGTTTACCATTATTAAACTGAATGACATATTTGCGGTCTACGTCAGAAAATGAAATTTTAGAAGCCGTATAACCGACATTCAACTCAATCATTGCACCTTGTTGAACCGCTTTACGTAATCGTTGATGGGTATAAGGTGATAAGCGAATACTTGGATCTGCATGGTCATCTTCTAATCCTGTTGAATGCGTATAGATAGACACTTGTTTGCCTTGTTCAGCCATACAAATTGCCGCATCGAACGCACTTTCGTTACCGCCGATAATGACATATTCATCACCTGGCATTTGGGTAAAATCTTCTACTTCACTATAATGTTGACCATATTTGAAAGGTTTGCGCGCAAATGAGAAATCTCCAGTTGCCACAAAGACATACTCACTTGTGATTAATCCTTGATTAGTCTGCATTTCATAATGACCATCAACAAACTCTATCTTTTCAACTGCAGCCTCTTCTTGTATAGGAAGCTCATAATGTTGTGCGACCGTTTGTAAGTAATCCGCATAAGTTTCACCACTGACATGTTCTTCGTTAAATGTATAAGCTGGAGATGTTTCGGTCGACACAGCATTAATATCAGGCATACCGAAACCATTTGTTGTGAATGAAGGGGTAATGGTTCTAGTAGATTTCGGCCAATTTAAGAAAGATTGTCCAACCTTCCCTTTATCAATGACGATCATATCTTGATCATCTAAACCGATTTGTTGAAACGCAATTGCCATGCCGACACCTGCAGCACCAGCACCTATGATTGCCACGCGGTAATGTTGCATAATTTACTACTTCCTTTCCTTATCTCTATCAATCTCTATATAAACTTAAATCGTAATCGTTACGTTTTATATCAAAGTATTTTATCACTTACACCTAGTAAAGACAAGAATAGAAAATCTTATTCAATACAAAAAGACAGCTTGTATCGTGACGTATCACCACACAAACTGTCTTTCGAACTTATTGTTCTAATAATTTTTTATAATCTTTAAATTGATAAGGATCTTTCACAAGCTGCCCATCAATATAAACTACTGGCACAGTATCAATTTTTTTCTCTTTAGCTAAAGCTTTGTCTTTTTCAGCTGCTTTATATGACTTGCTGTCTTTAGTTTTATAATCTTTTTTGATATCTGCTTTGGTTTGATTTGAAACATTCAATTCATCAATTAAACCATCTATTAACTTTTCATTAATCCATGGTTTTTTATGATCTTTTGTTTCCGGTTGTTTGGCATAAATTTTTTGTTGGAAATTCAAATATTGTTTTGGTGCGTATATTTGAACCGCATGGCCTGCACGCGAACCAATTATCGAATCATCACCTAAGAAAGCAACATTAACCATTTGATATTCAACCTTGCCCTTATCAAGATAATCTTTCTTAAGGGTCGGCATAATTTGGTCTTCTACTTTCTTACAGTATGGACATTTATAATCTGCGAATTCAACAATTTTAATCTTATCGCCTTTAGCTGTTAAATCAGGGTCTTTTTGTGAACATCCTTGAACAATTATTGCCAATATTATTGTACTAATAATTAGGAACCATTTTTTCATTTCATTTACGCCTCGATTCTGAGTTTACTTTTTAATGCGAATCGACTTCTTGTCTTAAACTATACAACTCACTCTATTTTCATACTCATAAATCTCATCATACACCTGAATGCATCACCTTTCTAGTTTGAAACGATTTAAAACATAAGAAAAAGCCTTCGATTACAGAATAACCGAAGACTTCCTATTATTATTGTTCTTGTATTACATTCAAGAAACGTTGTAATGCTTCTGTTTTAGGATGTTCAAATAACTCAGAAGGCGGACCTTGTTCGCCAATCTGCCCTTCATTAATAAAGACAGTTTTATCTGAAACTTCCTTCGCAAATCTCATTTCATGCGTCACAATGACCATAGTCATCCCTTCTTGCGCAAGTTCTTTAATCACACGCAATACTTCATTGACAAGTTCTGGATCCAGTGCAGACGTCGGTTCATCAAACAACATAACTTTAGGATTCATGGCTAAAGCTCTGGCAATCGCAACACGTTGTTGCTGACCGCCTGATAAAGCGATAGGATATTGATCTTTCACGTGGGTTAAGCCTACTTTTTCAAGTAAGTGTTCTGCACGTGCTTTTGCGCCTTGTTTAGACATTTTCTTAACAACAACCAGGCCTTCCATGACATTTTCAACTGCTGTTTTATGGGGGAATAAATTATAGTTTTGGAATACCATGCCGGATTGTTTACGTACACGAATTTGTGATTTCTTATCATTATTAGTGTACGTTTCACCATTCACAAAGACTTGACCTTCAGTCGGTAATTCTAACGCATTCATCATGCGTAATAACGTCGTCTTACCTGAACCTGATCGCCCGATTAATGTGACCACTTCTCCTTCAGCCACTTCTAAATCGACACCTTTAATTACTGTTTTATCTCCAAATGCCTTTTTGATTCCTTTTAATTCAATCATGCGCGATACCCTCTTTCTAAGTAAGCTTCATAGTATGACTGAATCACAGAAATAATAAAACATACTACCCAGTACATTAAAGCAACCAAAATATAGATTGTTAAATATTCATAAGTCGTTGAAGCAACTTCTTGTGCTTTTCTGAACATTTCTGCTACTAAGATAAAGCCGACAAGTGATGTATCTTTCAATAAATTCAAGAATGAATTCCCTAATGAAGGTACTGACACTCTGATGGCTTGCGGCAAAATAATACGTCTGACAGTCTGACTATAGTTCATCCCAATTGAATAAGCCACTTCTGTCTGCCCTTTAGGAATCGACATAATACCACCACGAATAATTTCAGAGGCATAAGCACCGACATTTAAAGACAAGCCGATAATCGCCGCAACCACAGACGGTAATGTCCACTGGGTATCCGGATTATTTGTAATTAATCTGCCCAGTTCCGGCAAACCATAGAAGATGATAAAGAGCTGTACAATCATCGGCGTACCGCGAATAATTGAAACATACACGCGCGCAATACTGCGCAAAATCTTGCTTGTTGAAATACGCATTAAAGCTGTAAACAAAGCGATAAGCAAACCTAATACAAAGGTCACCAGCGTAATGGGAATGGAGTATTTTAATAAACCGCCAAGCATCGGCATAAATGCTTGTTGTGCCGCATCCCATGCATGTTGCTGCTGCTCATTTAATACAATCGCATTAAGGTTTAGAAACATCTTGACCAAACCATTTCTTACCTATTTTAGCTAACTCACCATTTTTCTCTAATTTATCTAAAGCTTTGTTGACATCTTTGATTGTTTTGTCATCTGTTTTCTTAGAGAATGTGAATGCTGATTTACTTTTTTCTGCGTTACCTTCAATTACTTTAATTTTCGCATTAGGTTTTTGCTTTTTATAATCTAAATAAGATAAGTTATCGTTGAATGTGCCATCTGCACGATGTGATTGAAGTAAATCCATCGCTTGGTTAAAACCATCTACTTTGACTAATTCTGCACCTTTTTTCTTCGCTAATTGACCGAAGTTAGATGTGAATGTTTGTGCCATTTTCTTACCTTTAACATCATCAAAACTTTTAATATCGTTATTATCTTTATTGACCACTAATACACCTTTAGAGAAGGTATAAGGTTTTGAGAATTTATATTTTTGTTCTCTTTCTGGATTAATTCCGACTTGGTTTGCGATCATATCAAAACGACCTGAATCTAGTCCTGCAAACATTGAGTCCCATTGTGTTTCTTTGAATTTAACTTTATAACCCATTTCCTTCGCGACTGCTTTAGTAACATCAATATCATAGCCAGTCAGCTTACCTTCTTTATCATGGAAAGTAAAGGGTGCATATGTACCTTCTGTCCCAACTACGAATGTTTTGTCATCTTTGCCAGATGATTTTTTATCATTTGAACCATTGCCGCATGCTGCTAACGCCACCGCAATAACTAATGTGAATACTGCTAACAAAATTTTCTTCATAACATTTCTCCTTTTATCCTTATCAATCTAATCGGAATACTTATTATTCTAAGTCAAGTCATAACTTCCGTCAATATTAATTACTCAAACCTAATAAACTTTATACCGCTTAAATTGTGACGATATTGAGAACGTTTCTCAATAAATTACATAAATCGTAATCATTACTATTTACAAAGATGTATTTTTCATGCATAATAGAAAATACGATTAGGAGGCGAAAGAACATGAAACAAGATTTAGCAACAGCAAGACGTAATTTAAGTAGCCCTAACATCAAAACGCGCAAACGTGCGTTAAAGATTATCAAGGCACACAAACGCAATAAATAACGTTTCCATATACTTTGCAAATGATCCTTTAACATTAATTTTCACAGATTTTATGTCCAAGATGTTTTTCACAAACACTTATTTGTGCTCTACCCATTAAGCACACCTCTGCAGCTGGATATAAACAGTATTTCAAAAAACATTCCCTTAACTTTTTATTCCTAGACAATTAATAGTTGTAGTCTATTAAACGCGATTGGTCATTTGCAAAATTTAAGCCAAAGCACCTGTTTTCAGGTTGCTCTGGCTTTTTTAATTTAAGAAAGAAGCAATGGCAAAATCACCATTGCTCCCCTCTTGTTTAACTTATAAATATCTTTTTGAAACAAAGTTCAAGTTATCATCTAATTCATAGATTAATGGTGAACCTGTTTTAATTTCATAGCCTACGATATCTTCATCAGATACCCCTTCAATATGTTTGATTAACGCACGTAATGAGTTACCATGCGCTGAAACTAATACAGTTTTACCTGTTAAAAGTTCAGGCGCAATTTGATCATCCCAATAAGGGATAACGCGTGTTAATGTATCTTTCAAACTTTCAGAAGTCGGTACAACACGTGCATCTAAATCACTGTATTTACGATCAGCTAAATCTGCTTCACGTTGTTCTGCTGTAGCTTCTGGAGGTGCGATATCATAAGAACGACGCCAAATATGCACTTGTTCTTCACCGAATTCTTGACGTGCAGCATCTTTGTTTAAACCTTGTAAACCACCGTAATGTCTTTCATTTAATCTCCAAGTTTTGTGTACTGGGATAAATAATTGATCAGAGCGTTCAAGTAAATAGTAAGTTGTTTTGATAGCTCTTTTTAATACAGATGTGAAGGCAACATCAATTTGAATTCCTTCTGCTTTTAAGCGATCACCTGAAGTCGTTGCTTCTTCTTTACCTTGGTCAGATAAATCAACATCTGTCCATCCAGTAAATAAATTTTCTGCGTTCCAAATACTTTGACCATGTCGGCATAATATTAATTGAGGCATATAAATCCTTCCTTTCTTTTAAGAAAAGCGCTCAATTTGATATATATCACTTTTCAACTCATATTCTACCACTTTTTTATACTAACACTCATCCTTTTTCGCTCAAATTTAAAAGATACAAAATTTGTCACAA
This sequence comes from Staphylococcus simulans, assembly GCF_047037175.1. Taxonomy (GTDB): domain Bacteria; phylum Bacillota; class Bacilli; order Staphylococcales; family Staphylococcaceae; genus Staphylococcus; species Staphylococcus simulans_C. The sequence continues at coordinate 1,450,807 of NZ_CP178241.1, forward strand.
TTGTGTTGTATCGTTTTCACTGTTACACATGTTCTTTAAAACTCAGCTCAATATAAAAACAGCACTTAAGCTATGGCTCAAGCACTGTTAGATAGATTAATTATTGATGTACTTCATGCGGTCCTTGTTCAGGATGATAGGGTTCAGGATGTACATAAACGGAAGATACACCTTTATCATGCATGTGTTTTTCTACTCGGTCACAAATGGCATGTGCTTCTTGTAATGTCAGATCTGGTTCTACCGCAATCGTCACATCTACAAAAACACTGCTGCCATGATAACGTCCCTTGATACTGTTGACCGCAATGACATCTGTTACTTCTAATACATCTTGTCGATAACTTTCTAAGTCACGTTCATTAAAACCATCACTTAATGTAAAAATGGCTTCTTTGAAAATAGAAAAACCTGTATAGACGATTAATCCCCCAAGCATCGTTGCTAAAATAATATCGACAATCGGCATACCAAACTGTGTAAAGATTAAGCCGATACCAGTCCCTAAACTGACAATACTGTCAGACATATTATCAACTGCAGATGAATGGAGTGAACGACTTTTCGTTTGTTTAGCTAAACGGAAATTATAATACGACACACCCAACATCACAAAGCCACTGGCCACACTGACAATAATAGTGATAGGTGTCGGTGTGTGGTAGTCATTTAAGAACAACCGCGGGAAGTTTTGAATAACAACTTGAACCCCGACGAACATAATAATGAAGGAAACAAGCAATGACGCAATATTTTCTGATTTTAAATGACCATAAGGATGATTTCGATCCGCAGGTTTAATAGAAATTTTTAATCCAACAATCACCGCAATCGAAACTAAAATATCTGTCATGTTGTTTAATGCATCGGCTCTGACTGCCGCAGAATGATACATGGTACCTACAACGTATTTTAAAATTGATAAAACCACATAGGTAACTAAACTTAAATACGCACCCTTTTGTGCGCGCCGTAAATTAAGTGTTTGCGACATGGAATGTCCCACCTTTTCTTTAATTCATATTTAGTATGCGGTATTTGATGACCACTTTCAATTTTTTTATTTTTAATTATTTTTTAATTTCTTGTGCTAATTTTTTAGTTAGTCTCACCTAAATATGAATTAATCCTGCCCTTTGAATAAAGGAATAAAAAAAATCAAGATAAGTTCTGCTTGAAAAAGCAGCTTATCTTGCTTCATATTAGTCTCTTAATATGTATTTTGATAATACAAACGTTACAGGAATCGTTATGATTAAACCTGCAAAAGGTGCGATCACAGATGAAATATGGAACCATTGTACAAAAACATACAATAATAAAGTCTGCATTCCCATATTTACAACTTGTGTTAAAGGAAACTGAATAAATTTGCGCCATGTTGGTTTGACTTTATACACAAAGTAGCAATTCAAATAGTAAGAAATAATAAAACTGACCACAAAGCCTGTAATATGACTGACAAGATAATTAATACCTATCCCTTTCAGCAGTAATAAATATACAATGTAATAATTGAAGGTATTAATACCGCCTACAATAATAAATTTGATAATTTCAAAATGCGTTTGTGTTAACTTCATCTATTGTGCACCATCACTTTTCTCCTAAAAATCATTAATTCATCGCCATTATAGCATTTCTAAATTATGTATTTCACTTATTTTCTGTCGACTGAGAAAATTTTACATACAAGCCCGTTGTTTTACGTTACAATTACCATATTAATATTGTTTAACAGAATAGGAGTATTTCAAATGGTCAAAACTGAACAATCACGGCTCCCAATCATTATGATTATCGTGTTAGGAGCAATGACCGCTTTCGGTCCGATGTTAGTAGATATGTATAATCCGGCCTTGCCTCAAGTGCGAGATGATTTCGATGTTTCTACTTCAACATCACAACTTACTTTATCCTTTGTCATGATTGGTATGGCACTTGGACAATTTGTTTTCGGTCCACTCTCAGATGTATACGGACGTAAGAAAACAGTTTTATCGATTTTAATCGGTATTGCGGTGGTTTCTTTAGCCTGCGTCTTTGTTTCATCTATTAATGTCTTCTTGGTCTTACGCTTTATTCAAGGGTTACTTGGAGGCGGCGCAATTGTGATTGCCAGAGCAACTGTCAGTGACCAATATGAAGGGGCAAGTTTAACACAAATGATCGCAACTTTGCTTGTGGTTAATGGGATTATCACAATTATTGCGCCATTAATCGGCGGCTATACATTAGCCTTCACATCATGGAAAATGATTTTTGCGGCATTAACACTGATTTCTTTAGTGATTTTCTCTATCGCCTTTATCAAAATGGAAGAAACACGTGATACAAGTAATACCCGTTTAAATTTCGGTGCGATTTTTAAAGACTTCGGTCATTTATTAAGCAAAGCACGTTTCGTCATTCCAATGTTGATGCAAGGGTTCACGTACGTGATGCTATTCAGTTTCGCAGCCGCTTCACCTTTCATCACACAAAAAATCTACCATATGTCACCTCAAGCATTCGGTTGGATGTATGCGGTCATTGGTATCGGATTAATTGCGATGAGTCAAATTACAGCTTTTGCGGTGAAATATATAGAACGCGAAAAATTGCTTCATATCTTAACAGGGATTCAAATCCTAGGTGTTATCCTTGTGGTTATCACAACAGGATTCCACTTGCCATTACCATTATTATTAGCTTCATTCTTTATTATGGTATGGCCTGTGACAGGTATTGGACCGCTTGGTTTCTCATTAGCGATTGAAGAGCGCTCAGGCGGAAGCGGTAACGCTTCAAGTTTACTTGGTCTATTCCAATTTATTATCGGCGGTATCATCGCACCATTAGTAGGTATCCAAGGTGGTACAAGTGTCGGTCCATTTATTATTATTATCTTGATCACAAGTGTATTAGTCATTATCTTAAATGTTTGGTTGCACAAACTGATTCAAGTGAAATAACAAACGACAAGAGTGAGACAACGTTCTCGCTCTTTTTATTTTGTTTTAAGACAAAGTAATATACTCTGTCACACACAACTTTTATAATAGTAGTAATGATGAAAGATGGGGAGTTATTCAATATGAAGAAAATATTAAATGTTAAACCAAAAAGTCAGCTCTCTCCTATTCCAATGGTTATGGGCTGTGAAGGCACTGCTGCATCGATGTTATTGGACTATAATCATATTTTCGTCCACCCGATTTCATTGATGAAACGTTGGCCGACACATCCGAGTAATCCAAACAAAGGTTATGTTGGACATTTCTTAATGATTAAACCAGGTGCACATCAAACGATTTTTCCGAACGCCTTTGCCCCCTATTTAAAACAATATGATACGCGTATTAAAGATGGCACCGGCAAATCTTTAGCAGAACTTGAACGCATTATCGATGCAGGTCAACCCGTTTTGATTTATCACACAGTCCTTGGTCAAAAACCACAACGTCGCTCTTTTAGAGTAGATGGCTCGAAAAAAGAATGGGTTTCTAATATTCATATCACGTTATTAATCGGATATGACCAAAACAACTATTTTTATATCGATCCATTATGGGCACAATTTGGACGTAGACTCTATGTTCCAGCTTTAATCCCATCACGTTACCAAGTGATTCAAATTCCGAAAGATAAAATGCGTCAAAGTTATGACTCAGCAGGTCGCCTTTGTTTATACCATGCGACAGAAGCTACAGAAAGTAATTTGAAAGCCCTTACCCAACCCAGCTGAAAAATAACATAATTTTTGATAGTTTTAAATTATGTGCTTGATAAAACTTTTTAATATTTATACATTAACAATTGCAATGTCCTGAGATTTTTTATATCATTATTAACATCATTTAACGTCAACCCCTTTGTCATATATAAATCCGAAAGGGTGCAAAAGTTTTGGGACAAAAATTACAAAAAGACCTCAGCAATCGACATATACAGTTAATTGCGATTGGTGGGGCAATTGGTACAGGCCTCTTTTTAGGTTCTGGCCAAACGATTAAATTAACAGGTCCGAGTATTTTCATCGCTTATATCATCATTGGTATGTTTTTATTTGCGTTTATGCGCGGACTTGGAGAGTTACTTTTAAGCAATACACGTTTTAATTCATTTGTAGATATCGCAAATGAATATTTAGGACCATTCGGTGGTTTTGTGATCGGATGGACGTACTGGTTTTGTTGGATTGCTTCCAGCATGTCTGACTTAACCGCAATTGGCCAATATATCGCATACTGGCTGCCTGATGTACCTAACTGGATTTCAGTGCTGTTTGTGGTATTAATCTTAATTTCATTCAACTTGCTGGGCGCAAAGTTATTCGGCGAACTGGAATTCTGGTTTGCTTTGATTAAGATTGTTACCATCATCGCATTGATTGTTGTAGGACTAGTCTTAATCTTTATGTCAGTTAAAACTGAACATGGTACGGCAAGTTTCTCAAACTTAGTTGACCATGGTGGACTATTCCCGAATGGTGCATTTGGTTTCTTAATGGCCTTCCAAATGGCAATATACTCATTTATCGGTATAGAGCTGATCGGTGTCACTGCCGGTGAAACGAAAGACCGAGCAACTACGATTCCGAAAGCCGTCAATAATGTACCCGTACGTATTTTATTATTCTATGTTGGTTCAATGATTATTATCACATCTGTGGTACCTTGGAATACTTTAAGTGAAAACTCAAGTCCATTCGTTAAAGTGTTCGGCTTGATTGGTATTCCATTCGCCGCAAGTCTTGTGAACTTTGTAGTAATCACTGCTGCTGCTTCAGCAACAAACAGTGGTATTTACTCAAACAGCCGTATTTTATTCGGCTTAGCTGAACAAGGCTTAGGTCCGAAAGCACTTGGTAAATTGAACCACCGTGGTGTTCCGCATATCTCAATGTTGATTTCATCTATGTTATTGTTATTTGCGGCATTATTAAACTATATTTTCCCGAATGCAGTACAGTTGTTCATTTATGTCACAACGCTATCAACAGTGCTTTACTTATTCGTTTGGACATTGATTATCATCTCGTACATCATTTATGCATTTAAAAATAAAGAAGAACATAAAGCAAATGATTTTAAATTACGCGGTGGACCTTATGCAGGTATTGTCGTGTTACTTTTCTTCTTATTTGCCTATGTGCTGTTATTCTTTACAGAAGAAACAAGAAACGCGCTCTTTGTAGCACCGATTTGGTTTATTATCGTTATTCTTTTCTATCAGAAATATAAACACAACGCTCACGCAAATGTTCAAAAAATGCGTGAAACAAAAAAATAAGCATATGAAAAAGCCAAGAACTTCACCGTTCTTGGCTTTCATTTTTATATCCTTCTCATACATATGAGACAAATCTTGGTAATAGCTATTTTTTCAACTTCAACGGAATCATTGCTAGAATACAATTCTTTTGATAAAACAATGTCCATCTAAGCAAGATGCCTGTTTGGTTATGAAGTAAGTTCTGCCATGTTTTGTTTGTGATAAACTGCGGCACGATGACGGTAATGACAAAACGGTCATTTTCTGCTTTACTGCGTATTTTATCAATAAAACGCGCGAGTGGTTTAACTACACTGCGATATTGAGAATGCAGCATGACTAAACGAATATCCGGATAACGTGCTTGCCATTTCTCAAGCATCATTTGATCTTGTTGTTCATCAAAAGATACATGAACCGCAATAATATGATCAGAGGTCATTTGGGCATATGCGATAGATTTATCTACAATAGATGAGACCGAACTAACCGGTATCATTGCTAAATTTTTATCCACACCGCTCAAGGCTTTGAAGAAGTTATCTGTCCGCAACTCTTCGGCAATATTATGGTAGTGCATCCGGATGCGCAATAACCCGATCACAACTAACGGTAAGAAAATTAAGATTGGCCATACTTGTGAAAACTTGGTGATAAGAAAAATCATAAAGACGACAAGTGTAATCGTACCACCTACCGCATTCGCAATTAATTTGAAACACCAGCCTTTTGGTCGTTCTCTCACCCATTTTACTACCATGCCATATTGTGCCAATGTAAACGGAATGAATACACCCGTCGCATATAACGGAATTAAACTTTCGGTCCGTCCTTTAAACAACATAATTAAGACGATTGCGATACTGCCTAAGATAATCATAGAATTGGAATAACCTAAGCGATCTCCTCTGACCGTAAACATATGCGGCATATATTTATCCTGCGCCATATTTGCCGCAAGTAATGGAAATGCGGTAAACCCTGTATTCGCAGCTAAAATTAAGATACATACTGTAGATGCTTGAATAAAATAAAATGCTGCATTTTGACCAAATACATGTGCCGCAAGTTGTGAAAGGACTGTCGTTTGAACTTTCGGTACAATACCATACCAATAAGCCAAACCAACAATACCGATTAACATAATGGCGAGAATAGTCCCCATCGCAGTCAATGTTTTAACCGCATTTTTAGGTGCCGGATCTTTAAAGTCCATCACCGCATTGGAAATAGCTTCAATACCGGTTAATGAAGATGCTCCAGAAGAAAATGCACGTAATAATAAAAATAATGTCACTCCAGGCACCGCAGTACCGACTGGCGCAGATACACTCGGTTCAGACTGACCCGTTACCACTTTAAACGCACCATAACCTATCAATATTAATATGCCGAAAATGAATAAATAGACTGGAAATGATAACACAGTCGCTGAATCAGTCACACCTCTTAAGTTTAAAATCAAAATAATGATGACCAGCAGACAAGCGATTAATACTTTATGATGATATAAAGCTGGAAATGCGGCGATAAAAGCATCTGCACCTGAAGCAATACTTACTGCGACTGTTAAAGTATAATCAACAAGCAACGCCCCTCCAGCCAGTAATGACAACTTTTCTCCTAAGTTATATTTCGTAACTGTATACGCGCCGCCTCCCATGAGGGTAGGCATATATCACTTGTCTATAAGACAAGACTAACGCAACTAATAATACTAAAATGCCTGCTGTGATGGGCAACGTATACCAAGTTGCTAAAACACTCAGTGCAGTCAGTGTCAACAAGATCTGTTCAGGACCATAAGCAACTGAAGACAATGCATCCGAAGATAAAATTGCCAATGCTTTGACCTTACTTATTTTTTCAGTTGATAACTCCCTATTACGTTTAGGTGTGCCAATCAATATGTGTTTGATTTGTTTGATACTCATATTTAAGGACCTCTAGACTTTTTCATGTTTTGAATGGCAAAAAGATACTCCTAATTTTTCAAAATGTACAGGCTAAACCTCTAAACTCCATAGAACTTTCATATTTAGGCCCAATTTCTCCCTTGTTGTTCACAAATATTTCTCATCTCATACTTTTCCATCTACGTGCTATAATAATAAAAAAATGAATAAACAGGAGCTTACGCATTGTGAAAATAAAATCCACTTCCGCATATCAATTATTAATGGCTATCGCCTTTATCTTATTTTTAAGTTTAAGTTATCTTCTCGTCTGGTCTTTTACACAGTATTCAGTAAAACATTTCAAACATCAGACCTTAGCACAATTAGTCGATCATCGCATTGAAAAGATTATGGATAAAGACCAAATCCCTGGTTTAAGTGTGGCACTCATCAAACGTAACGAAGTTGCGCTAAACAAAGGTTACGGTTATGCGGATGTTAAAAAGCATACCCCTGCCGATACAGAAACACGTTATGAAATTGCCTCTAATACAAAAGCCTTCACAGGCTTAGCCATTTTAGAACTGGCCCAACAAGGCAAAGTGAAATTAGATGCACCTGTTTCAAAGTATTTACCTTGGCTGCATTTAAATTATCAAGGACGAGAACAAGCAGTCACTTTAAAAATGCTGCTCGCTCAAAACAGCGGTATCGATGACCAAATGTCACCTAATAAAGAAGGTGAAGTCCCGACGAAACAAGATAACTTAAAGGGACGTGTAGAAAGTTTGAATCATCAAACATTAAAAAGTAAACCTGGTACAGAATTCAACTATGCGAATATGAACTATAATATTCTAGGTTTAGTCATACAAGAAGTAACAGATACGCCGTATGAAAACTATATGCATGCACACTTCCTTAAACCGCTGCACATGGAGCATGCTTTCTTTAAAACAGATAAACAAACCGCTTCTAAAGCACAAGGCTATGCATTAGAAGGAAGTAAAGTTGAAGCAGAAGATCCGGATTATTTTCGCGGTGATACACCTGCGGCTTATTTAATCAGCAGTACATCTGATTTGATACCTTTTGTCAAAATGAATTTGCAACCATCCGCTTCTACAAAAGCGCTCATTCAACAAGCGCATTCGCCTTTGACGGATGTTCCTGACAAACAAGATATGAATGGTTACGGTGCTGGCTGGTTTATTGATCAACATGGAGATCAGGTACTCCATCCGGGGACATTGCCCAACTACTCATCCATGATTATTCTCGATACGAAACACCAAAATGCGGTCATTCTCTTAGCGAATCTGAATGCGCCCCATTTACCTGATTTAGCACAAACATTGATCTATCAAATCGAACATTATCAAAGCTTTGCGACATTGCATCAAGCTGTAGCTAAAAATGTAGTGCTGCTATCTCTTTCATTATGGGGTATTCTTGTTATAGTTACAGTCTTATGTGCCGCATTGATTCGCAATATGTATCGCCTTCATCAGCAGCGTAAACACACTAAATATACTTTCAATATGAATCATAAATTATCATGCGCTATTACGCTCCTTTTAATTATCGGCTTGTTTTATTGCGCTTGGTATATCCCTTCTTGGTTCTTGAAAGATGCGGATTGGTCGATTGCCTTTAATGTCTTCCCGCCGGTACTAATTCTGGTATGTCTTGGAAGTTTGGTAACTTTGATATTAAGTGTACTTTATATCAACAGTTGGCTGTTACTTACAAAAAAACAAATAGTAAAAACTTCATTTAAACCCTAATAAAAGAGCAGTGCTCGTCGTTTAGTTTCCCTCATAAACTAAACAACAAGTACTGCTCCTTTTTGTCATTTCTATTCTACTGTTCTATGTTTCTTATTATTTTTTTGCGTGGAACATTTTAGTAATACGTTTCGCCTTGTGACTTAGGTACTAAAATCAATACTGCAACAAATGCGATAAGACCTAGCAAGATATTGAAACCAATACCTGCCATTGCGCCTACCTGCAAGTTGACACTTTCAGAAACTACTGCATAAATGGTACCTGAGATCGCAATACCGAATGCGTTACCAAGTGATGATGCCATTTTATAGATACCTGATGCAGTGCCGACTTTATTATCTGGTGCACTTGTGACAGCAGTGTCTGTTGATGGTGTCGCATACATACCTAGACCTAAACCAAAGAGTAAGTAACCCATCACACTAGACACGACATATAAGCCTGTCGGCAAGAATGTTAAAGCAATGAGCAACATCCCTGCTGCGTTCAGCAATGAACCATAAAGCATCGGACGTTTGGCCCCAAGCTTCTGCATGATTTTTTCGCCGACGCGAATCATGATTAGTACTGTAATTAAATAAGTAATACTCATCATACCTGATTGGTTAGATGTAAATCCAAGCCCTTGTTGGAAATACGTATTTGCGACAATTAAAGTTCCGGCTACAGCGTTCAACGCGAAGTTTGAAATCACTGCCCCAGAGTAACCTTTGTTTTTAAATAAACCAAAGTCGATTAATGGATTCTTCAGTTTTTTCTCGTAAATCACAAAGAAAATAACTGAGACAATAAAGACAACAGTTAAACTTAAAATCAATGGTGATAAGAAACCATAGTGAGATGTTTGTGTGATAATCACGTTTAAACTCAACATCATAATCGCTAATACAATTAAACCTACAACATCAAATTTGTGATTTCGTACTGTACTATCTTGAGATGCTTTTGTTTCAGGTGTGTGGCGCATTAAAATCATCGCTAATATTGCGACAATAATAGATACGATAAAAATCCAACGCCAACCTACGAATGTGGCCATTAATCCGCCAAAATATGACGTAATACCTGAACCACCCCATGAACCGATTGACCAGTAACTTAGTGCTCTTTGTCTGTCTTTGCCTTGGTAATATTCATTAACAATGGCTAAAGTAGCAGGCATAATACAAGCTGCAGAAAAACCTTGAATAATACGGCCGATAATCAATAGCGCCGGTAAATTGGAAACAATAATCAACAGTGAGCCCACAACACTGAGGACTAATCCAATATACGTCATCTTGACACGCCCGATTTTATCAGCGATACTTCCGGCCCCCACAACAAACAAACCAGAGAATAACGCAGTCAAGCTGACCGCAATATTGATTGTTCCTGCATTCGTACTAAAGGATTCTTGAAGTGTCGGTACCACATTCAATACTGACTGCGCAAACAACCAGAATGTGATAACCCCAAGAATGATACCTAACAACAATCTGTTGTCACCTTTGAACGGTCTTGTTGCTGTCATATTAAATTCCTCCTATACCCCTGCAAAAAAATCGAAAAAAATAGCGATTTAGCTTATGCTACAATAGCAATATAAACTAAACCAATCATTTTCAATATATGAAATATCTTACAACAATTTCAACTTAAATTCTATAAATACCTGAAATTTAGGTTAAATATAAGTGTCACTTTACAACAATTGTATATAATATAATCAATTATGGTTGTATTGTCACAAAATTCGAATATTACAGGTGATTTCCATGCTCAACTTATTTATGCTTTTACTTGAACGTGTCGGATTGATCATTTTACTCGCCTATCTCTTAATGAACTTCAATTATTTTAAGAACTTGATGCATCATCGTGAGACTTGGCGTGCGAAATGGCAATTGGCTATTATGTTCGTAATCTTCGCTTTACTCTCTAACGTTACAGGGGTTGTAATTAGAGATTCTCAAATTTTATCCGGCCAACTCTATACCCATTTGGCCCCTGATACATCTCTCGCAAATACGCGGGTATTAACGATTGGCGTGTCAGGACTCGTTGGCGGTCCAGGTGTCGCTTTAGTGGTAGGTATCATTTCAGGCATCTATCGCTTTTATATTGGGGGTGCGAATGCATTTACCTATTTCGTGTCTTCTATATTAATCGCATTAGTTTCAGGATATGTCGGCCGTTATTATTTAAAAGTACGCCGTTATCCCCCTATTTTCTTAGGCGTGATTGTGGGTGCTTTATTAGAAGTGATTCAAATGACTTGTATCCTGTTGTTTGCGGAAAACTTCAGTCATGCATGGTCACTTGTCAGCTTTATTGCGATACCGATGATTCTGATGAACAGTATCGGGACTGCTATTTTCTTATCCATTATCATTTCAACCATTAAACAAGAAGAACAAATGCGCGGCGTACAAACACATGATGTGTTGCAACTGGCAAATGAAACTTTACCCTACTTCAGAGAAGGGTTAACTGAAGCTTCTGCCTTTAAAGCTGCACAAATCATTAAAGATTTAATGCAAGTGCAAGCTGTCGCAATCACCAATCGTCACGATATCTTAGCACATGTCGGTGCTGGGAGTGATCATCATGTTCCGCAAAAAGAAATTATTACGGATTTATCTAAAACAGTAATTCAAACCGGAAAAATCAAAGAAGCCCATTCTCGAGAAGAAATCGGCTGTCATCATCCGAATTGTCCTTTAGAAGCAGCCATTGTGATTCCGCTTCACATCAAAGAAAAAGTCGTTGGTACCTTGAAGCTTTATTTTACAGATGCACATCGACTGACATTTGTCGAAAAGCAATTAGCTACAGGGCTCGCAAATATTTTCTCCAGCCAGTTAGAACTCGGCCAAGCAGAAACACAAAGTAAACTATTGAAAGATGCCGAAATAAAATCACTACAAGCACAAGTCAATCCGCATTTCTTCTTTAATGCGATAAATACGATTTCCGCATTGGTCAGAATTGACAGTGAAAAAGCGCGTAATCTCTTACTGCAGCTCAGTCAGTTTTTCCGTTCAAATTTACAAGGTGCACGCAATAACACCATTACATTAGATAAAGAATTACAACAAGTGGAAGCTTATCTCTCTTTAGAACAAGCACGCTTCCCTAACCGCTTCAACATCGACTTTGACATTGATCCAAAAGCACAGCATGCACTCTTACCGCCATTTATTATTCAAGTTCTGGTCGAAAATGCCATTCGCCATGCGTTTAAGAATCGCCGTTCTGACAACCACGTCCATGTGACAGTACAACTAGAAGATCATTATTTGTACCTCACAGTTAAAGATAATGGCATGGGTATACCTAAAGACAAATTGCCTTACATCGGTAAAGCCATCGTACATTCTGAATCAGGCGGTACTGGCAGTGCCTTAGAAAACTTGAACCTAAGATTATCCGGTTTATATGGCCCGATGTCCATGTTGAAAATTAACTCGACTGATAAAGGGACAACAGTCAGTTGTGCGATTCCATACCGTACCCAAAGCGTAGAAGGAGGTCAATTGAATTGAAAACATTAATTGTAGATGATGAGCCTTTAGCACGTAATGAATTGAATTACCTGCTGACACAAAATGGTCATTTTGACAAAATAGAAGAAGCTGAAACCATTTCTGAAACACTAGAAAAGCTTTTATATGATACGTATGACGTCATCTTTTTAGATATCCATTTAATGGATGAAAGCGGCTTGGATTTAGCTGAAAAAATTAAAAAAATGCGCCAACCTCCTTATATTATCTTTGCGACTGCGCATGATAACTTTGCGGTCAAAGCATTTGAACTCAATGCGACAGATTATATCTTGAAACCTTTTGAACAAGCACGCATTGACGCAGCTGTGGCACGTGTTGCAGCACAAATTCAAACTTCAACCCAATCAACAGCTGAAACAAAAGTTGAAGCAACTGATCAACAAGAAGAAACATCCGCCAATCATGCGCCAGATGTCTTACCGATTGAAGTAGATGAACGCATCTATGTATTAAATCAAAAAGATATCATTGCTTTGACAGTGAATAATAAAAGAACTACTCTGCATACTATCAACAAGGATTATGAAACATCAGAACCGATGAATAACTACGCGAAACGATTAGATGCTAAACAATTTATTCGTATCCATCGTGCAACCATCATCAATAAGTCTCATATCCAAACGGTAGAACCTTGGTTTAATTACACTTATCAAGTCACAATGACCAATCATCTGAAAGTACAAGTGAGCCGTTCTTATATGAAGACTTTCAAACAAACTATTGGATTAGAATAAGCGTGATAATTAAAGCTTAAACTATAAAAATGACTTGCGTCGCTAAAAGAACGCAAGTCATTTTTGTATTTCACCCTTCTTTTCCAACAACTCAGATTGCCGGACTGACATCTTGGCAGTCATCCTCTGAATTTCAACTTCTGATTAATGCAACTCGCATACCAATTCTCGCATTTCATCGTGAAAACCTGCACAAGATCGTTTTTTCATCTTAAACTAGAGTCAAGATAAAGAAACAAACGGAGGCAATAAACGATGGAAAAAGCACAAACAAACGTTAAAAAAACAAACACAAAAGCAAAAACGTATTCATTTTTACATCAAGTACTCGTCATCAGTATTATTCTATTAATCTCAAAAGCGATTGAGAGTTTCATCCCTATTCCAATGCCGGCTTCAGTAATCGGATTGGTATTGATGTTCATCGCACTCTCAACAGGCATCATTAAACTTGGAGAAGTTGAAAGTGTAGGGACTGCACTGACAAATAATATCGGCTTCCTATTCGTACCTGCTGGTATTTCAGTAATCAACTCACTCGGTATCTTAAGTAAAAGTCCAATCTTAATTATCACATTGATTATTATTTCAACAGTTTTATTACTACTTTGTACTGGATTTGTTTCTCAATTATTGGTGAAAGGCTCACCGATTAAACGTAAAACTAAACAACATTCAGTCAAACATCACAATAGAGTTGCGGAGGAACATGTATGATTGAACATTTAGGCATTAACACACCGTATTTTGGTATCTTGCTATCTGTGATTCCGTTCTTAGTTGCCACATACTTCTTCAAAAAAACTAATGGCTTCTTCTTACTGGCACCTTTATTTGTCAGCATGGTCTTTGGTATCGCATTCTTAAAGGTGACTGGAATTAGTTATGAAAACTACAAAATCGGCGGAGATGTTATCAACTTCTTCTTAGAACCCGCTACAATCTGTTTTGCGATTCCGCTTTATAAAAAACGTGATGTCCTTAAAAAATATTGGGTTAAAATCTTCAGCGGTATTGCGTTAGGTACAGTAGTCGCAATCTTCGGTATCTATGCCTTTGCGAAGTTATTCCAATTCGGCAGTGCTATTATCGCATCTATGATTCCGCAAGCAGCTACAACTGCCATCGCTTTACCTATCTCAGACGGCATTGGCGGCGTTAAAGAGTTAACATCACTCGCAGTCATTTTAAACGCAGTTATTATCTATGCATTAGGTAATAAATTATTACGCTTCTTCCACATCGATAACCCGATTGCACGTGGATTAGCGTTAGGAACAAGTGGCCATACACTCGGTGTTTCTGCAGCACAAGAACTTGGTGAAACAGAAACTTCAATGGCGAGCATCGCGGTTGTATTAGTGGGTGTCATCGTTGTCGCAATCGTTCCTTTCTTAGCAACAATCTTATTATAAGACCATTTGACCTACCACAGCTTTATATTTCCAATCGTTTAGAGACAGGATTGCCTGTCTCTTTTTTTGTATTATTAACATGAATTAAATGTAAGCGTTTTAATTTAAATTTTTCATTAAATGTTCAATTATGAAGTATTGCATCCTGTTTACAAGAAAAAAAGTGCGTATTACACTATTAGTAAACGATACGTTTCGTTTTAAAATCAAATAGATTGGGATGAATTTTCATTATGTTCGGCATTTCATTAGTAAGCTTAATCATCCGCTTTGTATTCGGTGGATTAGCTGTGGCTTTGGCAACAGTGATTGCGTCAAAACTCGGCGGTAAACTGGGCGGTATCTTTTCTACCTTCCCTGCTGTTTATTTAGCTGCCTTGGTCACATTGTCTGTTGATTTTTCAGGAGACAAATTAGTTTATGAATCTATCCACTTAAGTGCAGGTGCTGTGATTGGAATCATCGGCTGTATAATCAGCGTTGCTTTAACAGCCATTGCGGTCAAACATATCGGCTATCGAAAAGGCGCTGTATTCTCTATCGTCTGCTGGTTTGTTTTATCTTGTATCATCCTAGCACTGAAACATATCTAATCGGAGGTTTGAATAAAAAATGAAAATGCTATTGATTAAATTTTTAGCAGGCGGCATCTCCGTCTCTTTAAGCTATATCGTATCTGTGATTATTCCGTGGAAAGAATTCGGCGGTATCTTTGCGGTCTTTCCAGCAGTGTTCTTAATTGCTTTAGTCGCTTCAGGTATCCAATATGGCGATAAAGTAGCTGCCCATGTCAGCAGCGGTGCAATATTTGGTATGACGGGTGTATTATTCAATATCTTAGCCACTTGGTTGATGTTAGTATGGACCAACAACTGGATTCTCAGTATCTTCGTTGGTTTAATCGCATGGTTCTTGAGCGCAATTATTATTTTTGAGATAGTAGAGAAACTAGCACATTTGAAACGAGGTCATTAATATGGCAGGCAGACCAAAAGATCCAAAGATAAATATAAGGATTTTTGATGAGTTAGAAAAAATGTTAGGACGTGAATCTTATACGTCTATTACGATAGATGAATTAGCTGAAAACACGCAGATTTCAAAGGCAACCATTTATCGTCGTTGGAAAGATAAAGACAGCATGATGATTGATATGTTTTTAAGCAAAGTCCATTCTGATGTGACACTTAAAGGCGAATTCTTTGATGACTTATACGACACTTTGCTTAAAATCACACATCTTTATAAAACACCTTTAGGTAAAGCAGTCATCCAAATTTTATTAACCAACGATGAAAACGACTTGCGCAATCACTATATGGAAGATTATTTCAATCAATATCGTCACATGTTGAAACAAGTCAGCAAGCCTTATATTGCTGAAGAGCATCTCGACATGTTTATCGATTTAATCTTCTCACCGATTTACTTTAATGTTTTAATCAAACCAGAAGTACTCACAGACGAGTACATCTATGACATGTTAAATACAGTGATTGACGCTTATCGTCCGCTCTCATAAGTAATTTAGCTGATTCATTATGCGCTAAAATAAAACAATTCAAGTTAAAACATAAGACAAGCCCCTCAAACCTGTTTAGATTTGAGGGGCTATTGTTCAACTTATATTCTATCGCTTAAGAACCAATCTAATGCATATTCAATTGCTTGATCCCAGTATGCATAATCATGCTTGCCTGGACCGTCTTCGAATTGATATGGAACTTTCTTGTTATCTAAATAGCTGATGAAATCTAAATTATCTTGGTGTAATTCATCTTCTGTACCGCACATAATCAAGAGTTCAGGAATATCTAATCCTTTTTCAATCGCTTGATCTACGAGATAATAAGGGTCAAGTTCTGTCCCTCTCGCTGCCTCTTTCTCTCCTAATAATGCACGTTTAGAAAAATCATACCAATCAATATCCATTAAACGATCAGCGTTATACACTGCAGATAAAGGCGCTGCTTTAGAGAAGCGTTCTGTTTGTGTCAACGCATATTTGATTGTGCCGTAGCCGCCCATTGAATGACCTGCGATAAAGTGGTCTTCACGACGTTT
Source organism: Staphylococcus simulans (assembly GCF_047037175.1). Lineage (GTDB taxonomy): Bacteria > Bacillota > Bacilli > Staphylococcales > Staphylococcaceae > Staphylococcus > Staphylococcus simulans_C. The sequence goes on from NZ_CP178241.1 coordinate 1,467,518, forward strand.
AGATAATGGTAAAATTTGTAAGGCATAATCAAAGACTTCTAATACATAATCATAATAACTATGTCCATAACTCATATTCGCATAACCGCTGTGATCACCTGCCGGCATCACTACCGCGATTTGACGTTCATTTGCGTAACGCTCTAAACTTGTAAATCTTAAATAAGACGTTTCATCGCTTGATAAACCATGCAGTAATAAAAGTACAGGTAATGCTTTTGCAGGTTTATCTGTTTCAAATTGTGAAGGTTCTTCTGGTAAGAATGCATTAAAACGTTGCTCTTTACCTAATGTGATTGAATCATAATTGACTTGTAACCATGCCATAATCAGTTCCTCCTCATTATTCTTTACATTACTAATGATAAAGGTATCGCATGTCAGATGAAATCATCTTGCATGCGATACCCTTAATTGAATTAACCCTCTACACTTTGAGGTTGTGGACCTTTCGGTTTTCTTTTCTTCACAGGATCAAGACGTTTTTCTAAAAATCTTAATACAACGTCGATTAACACTGCGATAATCGCAATTGGGATTGCACCTGCAAGAATGAATGTTGTACCATCTGTTGCGTTTGTACCACGGATGATAATATCACCGAGTGTCGGTGCACCGATGAATGAACCCACCGCTACAACACCGATTGCGACAACTAATGCGATACGTAAACCACCAATAATCACTGATAAAGCCAATGGCAGTTCAATCATACGTAAGACTTGATTGCCTGTCATTCCCATACCTTTACCAGCATCTTTAATGTTAGCATCTACACCGATAATACCTGAATATGTGTTTTGAATAATCGGTAATAATGCATATAAGAAAACTGTTACGACAACTGTTGTCGGACCTAAGCCCATGACTAACATTAAAATCGCCAACATCGCGATGACAGGAACAGTTTGAATAATATTCGCTATCGTAATGACAGTCTTAGATAATTTGCCGAATCTTGAAATTAAGATACCAATGGGAATCCCAACAATTGCGGCAAAGATCACACCATAGACTGACATCAATAAGTGTTGGAAGAAAAGACCCCATAAGTAGCCGGCGTTCAATGAATAGTATTCAATCAGCTGTTGGAATAAATTACCTTTCATTATTTTTGCCCGCCTTTCTTATCATCAAAATAATGATGTTTTTGTAAGAACTCTTCAGCAACAACCGCAGGTTCTTTACCTTGACCATCTGCTTCATAGTTCAAATGCTGCATTTCTTTCGTTGAAATTTTGCCTTCTAATTTTTCTAATGCTGTATTAATTTCAGGATGTTTCTTCAATAATTCTTTTTTAGCTACTGGACTCGCGTCATATGGCGGGAAGAATTTCCTATCATCTTTTAATACTTTCAAGTCATACGCTGCGATACGTCCATCTGTTGAATAACCTAATGCGACATCTAGCTTATTACTTTTCAGTGCGTCATACACTAAACCAATTTGCATTGGGCGTACTGTACTGAAATTAACACCATATTCTTTTTTGAATCCTGGATAACCGTCACCTTTACGGTTCAACCAAGAACTGTCTACACCTAAACGTAATTCTTTTTCATGTTTTTTCAAATCAGAAACTGTTTCTAAATTATATTTTTCAGCTGTTTCTTTCGTCACCATGAAAGCGTAAGTATTATCAAAGCCATAAGAGTTGAAGAATTTTTGATTAAATTTCTTGTCAAAGCCTTCTTGTGTCACTTTCATTGCTTTCTTAGGATCTTTAATCGGGTCTTCACCTAATGCACCGACTAAGTCTGTACCTGTATAACGTGCACCTGAAACGTTCGCATCTCCGTTCATCAACGCGTTATGTTGAATCGTACTTGAACCCATATTATTAATGAGTGTCGGTTTAATTTTATCTTTGGTTTCATGTTCAATCATTAAACGAACCATATGTGACATGATTTGAGACTCACTTGTTGCGAGTGATGTGATTTCTACTGAATCCTCATCTGCACGACCACCGCCTAAACCAGGCAGACTGCATCCAGATAATACAACAAGACAAGTTACCATCAGAATCATGTATTTTTTTATCTGTTTCATAAAGTTCCAATGTCCTCCCTATCTGGATATTTTATGCTTTTAAGCCTTTTGGTACTGCCCATTTTTCGACTATACGTAGTAAGTAATCCACAATAAGTGCCAATGCTGTAACAAGTACTGCAGCACTCACAATCATGATTGGGTTATATAAGTTTAAGCCGTTGAAGACGAAGTCGCCTAAACCGCCGGCACCTACATAACTTGCTAATGTTGCCCAACTAATTACATAAACACTTGATAAGCGAATACCGCTGAGAATCAATGGTAATGCTAAAGGCATCTCAACGTCTTTCATTAGTTGGAATTTTGTCATCCCCATACTGATCGCAGCTTGGCGAACATCTGGGTTAATGTTTTGAACACCTAATACTGTGTTATTTAAAATCGGTAATAAAATATATACGAATAATGCAATGATGGCAGGTGTTTTACCTACACCAAAGATTGGAATCATAATCGCTAATACTGCAAGTGTCGGAATCGTTTGAAGCACACCTGCTGTCGTTAACACAATACTTGCTGCTTTTTTCGTTTTCGCTAACAAAATACCAATCGGCACTGCTACGACGATGGCGATTAGAAGCGCAACAATAGAAATATAGAAATGTTCGCCCGTCTTTTGAATCAGTTCGCCGCCATACTCTTGAAGGAATTCTTTCATTATCGCTCAACTCCTGCATCCGACGTTTGTTCGTTATTGATTTTAACCGGTGCCTCTTTAATGGCTGATGCTTCATTTTCTTCAGATGCTTGTTGCGCTTCTTCAGCACCTTCACCCCAAATACTGTCATATACAATATCCACTAAGTTTGCACGTGTGATTAAGCCGACTAATTTGTCATGGTCGTCAACCACAGGCACGTTACGTACGTTACGTTTTAAAATCGTACGGACTGTATCTTGTAATTTACTGTTTACGTTTACGCGATAAATATCACGTTGCATTGTATCAATCAATTCCTTGCCTGCACGTAAACCTTGGTTGATATCTTCGATATCCATGTAACCTAAAAATCTGTCTTGGTTAGTTACAACAAAGATTGTATCGATACGATAGCGGCGCATCACATCAACCGCATGGTTCAATGAATCATCTGCACGAACTGTAATCGGTTTAATCATCGCATCTTCAACTGTACGCATATTCGGACGGTCTTGAATCAAACGGTTTTGACCGATGAAATCACGAACGAAGTCATTCGCTGGATGACGTAAAATATTATCTGGTGTATCATATTGAACCACTTTACCTTCAGACATAATACAAATCTTATCAGCAAGTTTGATTGCTTCATCCATATCATGTGTAACGAAGACAAATGTTTTACCTAATTTTTGTTGTAACTCTTTAACTAAATCTTGTAATGTATCACGCGTAATCGGGTCTAACGCACCGAACGGTTCATCCATTAGGATGATATCTTGTTCAGCTGCTAATGCACGTACAACACCGATACGTTGCTGTTGACCGCCTGATAATTCAGATGGATAACGATCTAAATATTCTTCAGGCAAGTCAACCAATTTAATTAACTCACGTGCTTTTTTATCTTTCTTCTCTTCTGACCATTTTAATAATTTTGGAACCAGTACAATATTTTCTTTGATAGTCATATGCGGCATCAAGCCGATTTGTTGAATCACATAACCGATACTACGGCGTAATTCTACCGCATTCATTTTTCTGACGTCTTTGCCATCAATCGTGATTTGTCCTTTTGTTGCTTCAATCATACGATTGATCATACGTAAAGCAGTTGTTTTACCACTACCACTTGTCCCAATAAATGCAACGAATTCCCCTGATTCAATATCAAGCGAAATATCGTCTACCGCTTTCTTACCTCCAGGGTAAACCTTAGATAAATTCTTAATACTAAGCATTAAAGTAATTCCTTTCTCTATCGAATTTGTTTAAGCCTACAGTAAGTTCTAAGTTGTCATGTAAGAACAGTCTCTCTTAAATACTCTGTACACACCTAAATACATTCAATAAAAAAATCACTTGCCCAATGTTTCAATAACTTAACGGATAAGTTCCCAAACAAAGTCGCAAATGACTTGTTAAATGCTTTAGATTCGGTTGCGCTGCAACCTTCACCTCAACTACGTTATAATACAGCGCTGTTTTACAGTGTCTGTTCTTGTGATTGATACAATAATTTCAAAAATTGTATCTCCGACTTCCTTGATTAATAGTGTACTTTATAACTATAACACAAACTAAACCATTTGGTCGGTTTAATGCAGAAAATTTTTGAAAAACATTTACATATTTTGTAAATTTAATAATTTAGGTGTGATTAAACTACTTTTTATTCAACAAAAACTGCAAATATGTTTAATCATTCATGCCTTTACCTTCTAATATGTGTGCCTTGTATTTTTCGACACGCGCTTGTCTCGTAGCTTCACGTTTGGCTTGGCCAATAAAATACATATACTGACGTTGACGTCCCGGAGTAAGCTTATAGAATGCGTCTTTTAGTTGTTCATCCGCTTCAAGCGCTTCTTGCAATTCTAGCGGCATATCATACTCCTCAGTCTTTTTCATCTCGACTTGTTTACCAGCACGTTCTATCTCCACAGCTTCATTCACATAAGCGCGAATCATTTCTGACTCTTCCTCGATTTGATCGACTGAAGTAAAACGTAATTGTCTTGCCGCTTGAACATTTTTAGTTTGTTGAATCAACTTACTTTCCGGGTCTTTCATTAAAACCCCCTTATGAAACAACAATGCACAATAATCTTTAAATCCATGAATCAATACTACATTTTTACCATTTAATGTATAACAAGGATGCATCCATTTATAATCTTCTGTTAAATCCTCGTTTTGTAAAATGATGGCACGTAATGCTTTGTATTCATCATGCCAATCTTGTGCACGTGTGAAAAATGCCTCTGCTTTATCATTTAATCTGTTCTTTGTCATAGCTGTGCTCCTTTTTTACAGGCTTAATATACCATATCCATTTTCATATACTTCTAACCCTCAATCTTACACTTTTTGTGTACTCAAACACACTTCCGCTTATATTGCTCTTTTTTCTTGCTCAGCCCTCATATATCATCATTTTTGTTAATGATGCGAAGCCGTTTTCCTCTTCAGTTTATCACTTTTCTATTCTCCGCATATGCATAAATATTTATCTGTTTTAAATCATAAAAGGCATAATGACACTATCAATTTAAAAATCACCCTGATTGTTTATTCAAAAACCCTCGTTATATTGTATTTTCATACGTTTTCATTGATAAAATATAAACCTGCCTTTTTCCTGTTGACGTCATCTGGATTTTCCGTATAATGTTCTATCATGAGTTAGGTTTGCCTTAAATAACAATTGGGCAAACTTATTTTGCTTTATAAATAAAAGAGAGCATGTTCTCTGAAAATTAGGAGTTTTACTATGAAACAAACGAAAAGTGGTAAAATCAGTCTGTCTCAGCTTGTTTTACTTGGACTCGGTTCACTCATTGGTTCAGGTTGGCTGTTTGGTGCATGGGAAGCATCTTCAGTTGCAGGCCCTGCCGCAATCTTTTCATGGGTGATCGGTTTCATTATCATCAGCTTAGTCGCTTATAACTATATAGAAATCGCAACAATGCTGCCGCAATCCGGCGGAATGAGCAACTATGCACAATATACTCATGGTTCATTACTCGGCTTTATCGCTTCTTGGGCAAACTGGGTTGCCTTAGTGACGATTATCCCGATTGAAGCCGTATCTGCTGTTCAATACATGAGTTCTTGGCCATGGGAGTGGGCAGAATTCACAAGTGTACTGATGAAAGACGGTACGATCAGTAATATCGGTTTATTTGCGGTGTATGTCATTATTATTATCTTTTCATTGCTAAACTATTGGTCAGTGAAGATCCTTACATCGTTCACAAGTTTAATCTCATTCTTTAAACTTGGTGTACCGACTTTAACAGTAATCTTGTTATTATTGTCTGGTTTCCATCCAGGGAACTACGGCCATTCATTAAGCAGTTTCATCCCTTACGGTACTGCACCTATCTTTGCTGCGGTGACAGTATCTGGTATTATCTTTTCATTCAATGCCTTTCAAACGATTATCAACATGGGTGCTGAAATTGAAAAGCCAGAGAAAAACATTTTACGCGGTATCGTCATTTGCTTATCATTAACTGCGTTATTATATGTTGTCTTACAAAGTGTCTTCATTACATCTATGCCTGAAAATATGGTCGCAGATAAAGGTTGGAAAGGGATTCAATTCAACTCTCCTTTCGCTGACTTAGCCATCTTATTAAACTTGAATTGGCTAGCGATTTTATTATATATTGAAGCGTTCGTTTCACCATTTGGTACTGGTGTTTCATTTGTTGCTTCAACAAGTCGTGTATTAAGCGCAATGGAGAAAAATGGTCATATTCCTAAAATTTTAGGCCGTATCAACAAACAATACAATATTCCAAGAGTCGCAATTATTGTCAATGCGATTTTAGCTATGGTTATGGTGACGCTATTCAGATCTTGGGGTACACTCGCTACTGTTATCGCAACTTCTACATTAGTCGCCTATTTAACAGGTCCGACGACTGCGGTAGCTTTAAGAAAAATGGGCCCGAAACTCCATCGTCCATTTAAAGCACGTTTCTTAAAAATTGCCGCACCGTTATCTTTTGCTTTAACATCGTTGGCAATTTATTGGGCAATGTGGCCGACAACTGCGAAAGTTATCTTTATCATTATTCTTGGTTTGCCAATGTACTTCTTCTATGAATACAAGTTAAACTGGGAGAATACACGTAATCAATTACGCGGCAGTCTTTGGTTGATTATCTATTTAATTATATTATCTGCCCTTTCCTTTATCGGCAGTAAAGACTTTAACGGTATGAACTGGATTCATTATCCTTATGATTTCATCGTTATTATTATCGTTGCCTTAGTCTTCTATAAAGTGGGTATCGGCAGTTACTTTGAAAGCAAATATTATAAGAATGCGGTCGAAATCAACGAAACCTTAGAAAAAGATATCTCCAGCCAAGCAGAAGCTAACACTTCATCACAATAAATCATATGAAACAGCTGAACAGATAACACTATCTCTCAGCTGTTTCTTTTTTTTGTGCTAAATTAGAAGAAAGGAGCGAGTATGATGATATCCATTACAAGACACACAAAAGCCGGTACTATTATCGGCCAAATTAAACAAAACTGTGAAACCTATTTCGGTATTCCCTACGCTTATCCGCCCATTAATGAAAGACGCTTTAAACATGCTGAACTTAAGACATCATGGCCAGAACCTTTAATAGCTGATGCATTTAAAACTGTTCCGCTTCAACCTTTCAATAAACTTGAAGCGTTCTTTTCAACACACCCTGATGATTTAAACGTACCGAAACCAGAACATCAAAGTGAAGATTGTTTATATTTAAATATTTGGAAACCCCTCACTGCTTCACCCAACAAGAAATTACCCGTCATGATTTGGTTTTACGGCGGTGGTTACATGAATGGTCATGGTTCTGCCGAATTATATAACCCGCAAGCTTTCGCTGAACATGCGCAAGTGATTGTGGTGACCTTCAACTATCGTTTAGGTGTACTTGGCTATTTAAACTTTAACGAAATCAATAATCATTATGACATGAACTGCGGTTTATCCGATCAGCGCACTGCCTTACAATGGGTTCATCATTTCATTGACGACTTTGGCGGCGATATACACAACATTACCTTATGCGGCCAATCTGCCGGTGCGATGAGTATTCAAGCCTTAATGCAGGTCAAGGCAGCACAACCTTTATTTCAAAAAGCTGTTTTGATGAGTGGTACATTACGCTTTGATTCACAAAATCATAGTAAAGCTGTTGCGCAACATTTCCTTAATACTATCAACACACTGTATCATACGACAAACTTAGCTGACCTTTCATCACCACAAATGATGCATGCGATGACAGAAGATTTAGCACAATACGGACCTTCTAAAGGTTTAGAATTAATTTACAGTCCTATCTTTGATGAATCTACTATGGTAGATACACCCCCTGACAAGTGGCCTGTGTTAGTGGGGTTCACTGAACAAGAAGGTGATTGTTATGTCCGAAATGAATCACGTAAGTTAGCACCTGAACGTTTCTTAACAGTCATGCATCATAATCACATCACAGTGGACACAAATACCTTTGATGTCACCACAGGGAAAGGCCAGTCTGAAGCAATTACGCATTATGAATTTAAACAACCGGCTTTACGATGGTTAAATGATTATCAACAGACACAGAAATGGCTCTACTGTTTTAATTGGGCTGCGCCTGACTCAAACCATTTTAAAACACCCTATCATATTTTGGATGTAATCTTTTGGTTGGGTCATACAGATATCTTACGTGCTCATCATCTTCCTTTAACGCCTCATACACATACTTTGATGCAACAGATGATGGACACACTTGGTCAGTTTGTGACAGAGGGGCATGTAGATAGGCCTGTTTATACAACAATTGAAGATGCTTATATTTTCGAATAAGAAAAACGCTTAACCCAAAATTGGATTAAGCGTTTTGTTTTATTTGCGGCTGTTGTGTTTGTTTAATACTTAAGACAATGAATACAATCACAATGCCTAATATACTTGAACTATAAGCGACCGCATGGACACCGATATTTGAGACAATTAAGCCACCAATCATGCCCCCCGCAGCAATACCTGCGTTTAAACTAGACATATTCCAGCTGAGTACTTGGCTTGCATCACCTTCAACATGGTCGATCAACCCACTTTGTACAGCTGGGTTCGTACTCCATTCCATGATATTCCAAATAAAGATAATCAATACAATCGCAATGGAATTAGTAATAAACCAGTTCACAGTTGCTAAGGAGAGTGTAAAGGCAATAGCGGCGATTAACAACCAAGTCTTGCTCGTTAATCTATCAGCTAGGAATCCGCCCATGGAAGTTCCTAATGTGCCAGCGATACCATTCACTAATAAGATGATAGAGACAAATTGAATATCGTAGCCATTTGTCAGCATCAACGGATTAATATAAACAAAAGTAATAGAGTTTGCGGTTAATAACATAAAGGTCACCGCAAGATATTTAATAATTTCTGCACGGTTTAAAATTTTGTATTGTGATGCGGCAGCTGAGTTATCATCTGACATAGTTGGCAGCTCGTCAGGTGTAGGCAAGTAGCGCATCATTAAGAAAGCCGCTACAATACTGACTAAAATAATAAAGACGAAAGTCGCACGCCAACCGAGCCATCCGCCAAGCATCGTACCAATCGGTACACCGAAGACATTCGCGCCGCTGAATCCAGAATAGACGATTCCAATCATTTTACCGCGGTTTTGAGGTGCCGTCAGCATAGCTGTCAGTGCTAAAATTTTAACAATGATTAACGCTGCGGCAGCTGAGGAAATAATACGTCCAATAATCAGTAATGTGAAATTCGGAGATACCGCAATTAACGCATTACCAAAGACAAAGACTGCAATCGTCCACAGCAGCACCGTTTTAGCACTGAAACGATTGGTGATTTTCACTAAAATTGGACCGCAAACTGCGAAAGTCACTGCGTATAATGTCACTAATTGTCCAATCCACGCTTCAGAAACATGTAGATCCGCACTCATTAAGTTCATTATTCCAGCAACCATCATTTCGACCATACCGACAATAAACACACTAATAATAAATGTGATAACTCTCATGACTGACATGCCTGTTGCCTCCTCTTCTATCTTTACAGCATTAATCAATTCAACCTTTATATTATAGTTGAATTGAAATCAAAATGTAAGTGGATTTATTTTATTTTCAATATTCACTAAAAAATTAGAGCTGCAATGTAAGAAGTTCCCTTCCTGCTTTACAGCTCTATTAACGTTTATTTAATTGTCGTCCTCTTCATTTTCCAACATACTGCCGATAAGTTGATGACGGTAATTGAAGAATTGTTTATAACTTAAATAAGTTGCGAGAAGTGCTGTAGTGATCGTCGCAGTGGTATGGATAAAGACAACTAAGAGTTGGAATTTGATGGCTTGAAGCGGATCCACGCCACTAATAATCATCCCTGTCATCATACCTGGAATAGACACTAAGCCATAAGTTTTGACTGAATCAATCGTCGGCACAATCGCAAGTTTAATACTCTCTCTCACAGCTGATTTAGACGCTAACTTCGGTGTTGCAGCTAAGGCTAATTTACATTCAATCGTGCCGTATTCTTTCACAAAAGCACGATCTAAATTTTGGTAAGCAAGGTTTATCGCGATTAAACCATTATTCGCTAGCATCCCAGCAATCGGAATCAATTCATTGCCGGTAAATTTAATGGCACCGACACTGACAATGACCGCAAGCGGAATCGCTGTACCAATAAAAATTGAGATAAATGAAATCCAAAAGACATGATGCATCACTTTAGATGCACGGCTGATGGTATTCCATGACGCATTAATAATTATGATTAATACGAATAATATTAGAATCCAAGGTTCATTCAAATCAAAAATGAAGTGCAGAATATAACCTAAAATAACTAATTGAATCACTGCACGAATCGATGCGATAATTAAATCTTTCGCGATGTTTAATTTTTCTTTAATAGAGACTGCAATCGGGATAATTAATAACAGTGCCGTCAAGGCTAAAGCTGTCGTACTCATACATCAATTACCCCTTTCTTATCTTTATTGACTTTCCCATCGACAATATCGACACGACGGTCAAAGTGCGACATACTTTGGTCATAACTATGGGTAATCCACATAATGGAAACCCCTTCTTCTTTCGCTAAGCCAAAGATAACATTTTCTGCTTTTTCAGTATTATCCGCATCTAAAGCACTGGTTGCTTCATCTAATAATAGAACATCTGGTATGTACATCAATTGACGTGCTAAACAAATACGCTGACGTTCACCTCCGGATAAAAACTCAACATTGGTATCTAAATCATAATGACCTAACCCGAATTTTGACAGTAATTTCAATGCTCTATCTTTATCGAACTCGTCATTGCGTGCAATAGATGGAAATGCTAAGTTTTCACCGATTGTACGATCAAACAAATCTGTTTGCTGCGGCATATAACTGATTTGTTGACGTAACGTTTCCGGCTCATATGCATCGTATTCTTTACCGTTATAATACATATGACCGCTCGTCGGACTGATTAAATCACACAACAAATGAAACAGCGTACTTTTCCCGCTGCCGGATGGGCCTACAACTGCGATTTTTTCGCCTTTTTTAACCGTTAAATTTAAATGATCAATAATCAGACGTTTATCCGCTTTATAGCACACATCTTTTAATTCTAAAATCGCCATACAACTGCTCCTTTTCTTCAAACTAAAGGGATCTCTAAACCCATTACCTTACTATTCCCTGTCCTATACAATTTAACATATTTCAATTTTAGAAAATATGACAATTATCCTAAGGATAATACAAAACACTGACCTTCACTCAGCCAGTGTTTATACATAAGGATTAACTAAGAAAATATTATTAAAATAAAACCGATCGCATTATTTAAAGCATGAAGCAAAATCGCAACCGCTAGGTTTTTCTGACTCATTAAATAGACAATAGAAAATACCGTACCCATCATCACATAAGGCAACGCTTCATAGATAGAAGTCGCATACATCATATGTATACCCGCAAATAAAATGATGGATAGTAACGTAGCCGCAAAATAACCGATTTTCTTGCCGAGTTCATGAATAATCACGTGTCTGTATAGCAGCTCCTCAACAATAGGTGCAAGAACTACAATACTGATGAATAAGAAGGGCCATAACCATCGATGTTCAAACATAGCTTCAATCATGGCTTGGTTTTGCGTGTCATCGATATGTAAGACATGTTTCATAAGATATCCTATACCGAAATTCAAAGTAAAGACGGCGATACCTCCGCCAATAATTAAATACCATTGTTTAAGTGCACGTTTAATCCTCTCTTTCGCAATAGGCATCAGATAATGCCGATGCATTAAGTAAAAAATGAATAATAAACCTATGCTCGACACATCTTGTGCGAAGCCGCCAAACTCCTCATACTTTATCATCGGAACTTCACGATTAGTGGCACCATAATATAGCCCAAGCACAAGTTGCAGTAGTACTGCCGCGCCAAATAATAGGAAGAAAGATAACGGAAACAAGAAGAAATCTCGTTTCATAACTTTGTCTGAATCAAAAGGGTTTTCTAGTGTCTTTGTTGTTTGTGTCATGTTGTCACCTCTTGTTATTTTCTTTATTGTACAAAATTGAAACATGTTTGTATAAATAAATCATAAGGCATTAGAAATCTATCATGAAGCCATAAACAAATCACATTTGATTTAGATTAATTATTTCCTAGGAAATCAAAAAAAGACTGCATCTGCAGCCTTTAAAGTCATTCTATTATTTAATTTTATGACACCTTATCCATAATGAATTGACCGACGATGCCAATAAACCCGACACCATTAACAATCATATGAAAAGCAATAGAGACCGCTAAATTACGTCGTGAATACATATAAACAAAGACTAATGCACCTGCCATGATCGCATAAACACCGAATTCAAAAGGTGAAGAAGCATTGAACACATGTACAAACGCAAATACAATGACTGATATGATTGCCCCTGCGGTATAGCCGATTTTCTTACCTAACTCATGAATAATCAAATGACGGAAGGTTAATTCTTCAATGAAGGGTGTCAAAATGACAATATCCAAAAATAACATGGGCCATGCCCATGGATTATCAAATAGTTGCAATGCCATTAATTGGTTCTGTGTATTATCAAATTGCAGATGCTTCGGTAGTAATAACATCAAGCCGCCATAGATTGCTTGTGCGACAGACATGGCTAAATATGTAAGTAACAATACCCAGACATAACGTTTTACTTTCGCAAAACGTGCTTTCGCAATCGGTATGATATATTTTCGGTGCATCAAGTAATAAATAAGCAATAGGACAATTTGTCCAGCTAAACTGCCCATCACATTGAACAATATAAAAGTATGTTTAGTTAAATCACCATATTGGTTTTCATATATTAAACGTAATGGAAACATGACTAATGCAGTTATTAATGGAATTGCGATAAAGAATAATGGGATTAACCAAAAGTCTCGTTTCATCACACGATTTGATTGATAAGGATTAGACTGTGCTTCGGTTAGTTGACGTTGTTCGTTTTCAATCACGTTATCACCTTTTCTAAGCCGTTTCTTTTTATTTTGTATTTCTTGCTTTCATTCAAAACAAGATTATAACATATCACACGTTTATTTAATGTGATTTTTGTGTATATTTACAAAAGTTTATTATTAATGTGCAATAAAAATACAGTAAGTCACTTCGAAGTGACTCACTGCATTTTATTGATAATCATTGCTTATTCTTCACTTAGCGGTTTTTTTACTGTTAAGCCAGAATTTTTCAATGATCGTTCAACAGATTTAACATCAACATAATCGTTGCCTTTTTTCGGACCTGTCACACCAACTCTGTGTGATAGCTGTTTTAAATCCGCGTTTTTATAATCGATTTCTACTTTTTGAACTGCTTTGTCTTCTTTAATATCTTTATTGTATTTAACACCTTTTAGCCCATCAAACACTTTTTCTTGTTTGGCAAAAACCTTTTCAGCATCCGCTTTTGAAAGCCCATTATCCTCGTACGTGATTGTCATAATCATAGATTGTTTAACCATTTTGTCACCTTTATACGTTATAGTATCGATGACATCTGCACCTGATAATTCACCTTGATACGTCTTAGATTGTTCTTTTTCACAAGCTGCTAATAAGAATATACTCATTAGAATTATTCCCATAAAGAGAAGGTTACGTTTCATCTCTCTCCCTCTTTTCCTATGCATTTATTAAAATCATTATACCACCATTTTTCATTTCCACGTATCTCTATTTTCTTTATTTTTATATCCGTTTTGAAAAATAAAGTGTACGCGATTGCTTGTTCAAATTAATGAATACAACACACAATTTAGTCTATACAGTTAATGTAGAAAGTAATGTTTTGTGATAAAATTAAAGTGAACAAAAAATGTGAATACTTGTTGTTATATCAAGCATTAAGCGTTCTCATTTTTTCTATAAAGAAGGAGTTAGTCATATGATTTTACCTGGACAAAAAATGATTAATCGTCTGCTGACTGCTTCTAAGCAATCAGAGGGGGTTCTCATGAAACGTATTGGATTAATCGATATCGGTTCAAACACCATCAGATTAGTAGTGTTTGAATACGATAGTAAAACAGGCCTTACGGAAATACAAAATATAAAAACACCTGCACGTTTGAGTCAGTATTTAGAAGATGACTTAACGATGAATGATGAAGGTGTTCATGTCTTAATTTCAGCATTAGAAAGCTTTAAGAAAGTTGCAGATGCATACAATGTAGATGAACTGCATCCCATCGCAACAGCTGCGATTCGTCAATCGAAAAACAGAGATGACATCTTAAAACGCGTGAAGAAAAAAATCGGTATGAAATTATCTATCGTTCCAGAGTTAGACGAAGCTTATTACGGTTTCTATGCGATTATCAATTCTACTGCTATTGTTGATGGTCTATCTGTCGATATCGGTGGTGGCTCTACTGAAGTAACACTATTTAAAGGAAAAGAATTGATTCATTCACATAGTTTCCCATTTGGTGTTGTGACGTTATCACGTAAATTCTTCGATGGAAAAGATCATAACGATAAAGATGCGATTAAAAAAATGCAGAAGTTCTTAGATAAAGCATTTGGTTCACTTGATTGGATCAATAACCAAAAAGTTGCTTTAGTCGGTGTCGGCGGTTCTGCACGTAACGTCGCACGCATTCATCAATCTGAAGTCGCTTACCCTATCGGCGGTGTACATTGTTATACGATGACAGGTGATGATTTAAATCAAGTCTTTGATTTAATCGAAGATAATTCACGCGATGACTTGATGAACTTAGATGGTTTAAGCCGTGACCGTGTAGATATTATTCTACCTGCCGTGGCTGTCTTTAAAGCGTTATTTAAACAAGTTGACGCAACGCAATTTACCTTCTCTAGAAAAGGGTTGCGTGAAGGCTACGTAATGTATCAACTTAACCAGAAAATTGAAGATGCATTTGATCGTTTTAATGTACGCAATCGTGCATTATATCAATTATCAAATACGTACAAACATGAAGGTATCGGCGCTAAACAACGTGTTGTATTAGCGGATGACTTATTAAATCAATTGAAAGAATTAGATGTTATTTCACTCTCTGAGAAAGACCAACGTTTGTTTAAACAAGCAGCATATGTTTATTATTTAGGCCGTTTCATTGATGCTGATTCAGCTTCACAACATACGTATTATATTATCTCGAACTCCATGATTGATGGTTTCAATCATCATGATCGTGTCCAATTGGCGCTAATGGCAAGTTTTAAAAACAAAAGTTTATTAAAATTCTATAACGATGAAACAGGATGGTTTAACAGTGATGAACTCAGTGATTTACAGTCCCTAGGCGGTATCTTGAAATTCATCGATGCTTTGAATGTTTCACATACTAATCCAATCAAACGTATTGAACTAGTAAAAGAAAATAAGGATCATTATACATTAAATGCTTATTACACCGGTCATCCGATTGCAGAAGAATATCAAACAAATCGTCAAAAGAAACACTTAGAAAAGGTACTAAAAGGAAAAGTATTAATAAACTTTACAAAATCTTAACAAACATATGTTAAGTTATAAATGGATGTTTCTGTGAATTTAAGCATTTGTATACAATGAATTGAGTTATACAACGAATTGCACGTAAGCGTTCAACATAAATTTTAAATTGTAATTACTAACAACTATGAATGACATCAATGGCATTATGTCAATTCAATTTTTATTCAAATAAAGTCTATTTACTTACCATGGGGTGGTCATTATGGAAAATCAAGTCGTTGAAAAAGATATCAACAAACCAGAATTTTACAATAACCGAGAGTTAAGCTGGCTCGACTTCAACTATCGTGTACTGCAAGAAGCGAGCGATAAAACAAATCCTTTATTAGAACAATTGAACTTTATTGCGATTTTCGCATCTAACCTTGATGAGTTCTTTATGGTCCGTGTTGCTGGCCTTCAAGACCAAGTTAAAATGAATTTCAATAAACCAGAAAACAAATCTCAAATGACACCTAAACAACAACTAGCTGCCATTAAAGAAAAGAACGCGCCGCTTGTGAATGCACAGTATGAGCGTTATAACGAATTAACAAATCACTTACGTGAATATAACGTGATTACGACAAAACCACACGAATTAAGCGCAGCGCTGCAAGAAGAATTAGAACAAGAGTTTAAAAACAATATTTTGCCGACATTAACACCACTTGGTATTGATGCGTACCATCCATTTCCTAAGCTTGTTAATAAAAGCTTGAATATCTTTGTAGAATTAGATACGGATGAAACAACGAACTCTGCGATTGTTCAAATTCCATCATTAATCGATCGTTTCGTGATTTTAAAAGAGGAAGACAAACAATATATCTTAATGGTCGAAGATGTTATCGATTATTTCATCGAATATCTCTTCCAAGGTTATGATATTCGTAAAACTTTCACCTTCCGTATTACACGAAATGCTGACTTAACGATTCACGAAGATGGTGCAGAAGATTTATTAATCGAAATCGAACGTTTCTTAAAAATGCGTAAAAGCGGTTCAGCTGTACGTTTAGAAGTAGATTCACGCAACACGAATGAATTAGATATCGAAGGTCTGAAAGAACAATTAGAAATTAAAGATGAAGATGTTTACTTTGTAGATGGTCCTTTAGATTTAACAATGGTATTCGGTTTAGTCGGTTATTTAACACCACAATTACCGAACTTGCGTTATGACCGTTACACACCGCAAATCCCTGAATCACTTGGCTATAACGATGTCTATGATTTAGCGTTAAAACGCGATATCTTCTTCCATCACCCATATGAATCATTCGAACCGATTGTTGATTTCATCCGTGAAGCCGCTGAAGATCCTAATACGATTGCGATTAAACAAACATTATATCGTGTCAGCAAAGATTCACCGATTATCAAAAGTTTGAAATATGCGGCAGAACAAGGTAAACAAGTCACTGTACTTGTTGAATTGAAAGCCCGCTTCGATGAAGAAAATAACGTGCACTGGGCACGTATGTTAGAAGATGCCGGATGTCATGTCATTTACGGTATGACACATCTGAAAACCCACAGTAAAATCACATTAGTTGTGAAACGTTTAAAAGGCCGTCTCGTACCATTCGTCCATTTAGGTACAGGCAACTATAACGATAAAACAGCTGAAATCTATACAGATATGGGTATTATCACAACACATAAAGGCATTGCGGAAGATGCGATCAACTTCTTCAATTACTTAAGTGGTTATTCTATCAAACCGCAATACAATGAATTAATTGTTGCGCCATTTGATATCCGTGATGTATTCGTTGAACGTATTGAAACTGAAATCAAAAATCATCAAGAACATGGCAATGGCCATATCATTATGAAAATGAACTCATTAACAGATAAAACTATCATCAAAAAGTTATTTGAAGCGTCACAAGCAGGCGTTAAAATCCAATTGATTATCCGTGGTATTTGTTGTTTAAAACCTGGCATTCCAGGTGTCAGTGAAAACATCCAAGTCGTAAGTATTGTAGGTCGTTTCTTAGAACACTCTCGTATTTACTACTTCCACAACAATGGCGATGAAAAAATCTATTTATCATCTGCAGATGCGATGACACGTAACATGATTAAACGTGTAGAAATTTTATTCCCAGTTCACGATGCAAAAATCAGAGAACGTCTCTTAAACTTTGTCAACTTACAATTAGCTGATAACCAAAAAGGACGTTACCAAGACAAAAATGGTGTATACCATTACGTGAACAATAATCAATTACCTTTAAACTCACAACTTTACTTGATGCATCAAGCGATTGAATTAGCTAAAGCAATCAAACACAAAACACCTTATAATGAGGCGCGTCCCAAGGGTGCGACGCAACCGAGACGCAATTGGATTTCGCGTTTAAAAAACACATTTAAATCATAATACATCTCATATCAGTAAGCACGGTTGAGATAAGTAAAGACCCGCAGTTGCGGGTCTTTTTGTGTTTGTTGCTGGTGGTCTATTACGTATTATTTACTGTTTTCATTTTCCTTTTTCTGCGCATTCATAGTAGATGCGGCTTTAGGATTTTGGTACCACACTTTTAAAAATTCCAATAACACCGCACTATACTCTGTTAAATCTTGTTTATGAATTTTTTCATCTACACTATGTGCTTCCGTTAATAATCCAGGACCATATAATATCGTTGGAATGCCATAATCATCTAACCAACCGCCATCAGTCACTGTCGTTGACATCCCTGTCTCAAGGGGTGTGTGGTGAACCCTTTCATGTGCATCTGCTAAGAGTTTAAAGCCTTGATGCTCAGTCGGCAGTGTAAAGCTTGGGAAGATTTCACCTTGGTCTTCAATCATAGAAGTACCGCCCCATTCAAATTGCAGTGGATTATCTCGCAACCATACATCCGCTTCGGCCACACGATTTAAATACCCTTCAATTTCTTGTATCACTTCATGATAATCTTCATCTGGCAAGAAGTGTACAGTGATCCACAAGCGACAAGTATCTGCGATGAATGCTGGATTACGCCCTCCTTCAATCACTGCCGGATTAATTGTATTTGCGCCTGCAGGCATATCTGGATAATGTTTCATGACTGCCCAATGTTGTTCTAATTCTTTAAGTGCTGTGATAATTTTAGCCATCTTTTCAATCGCGCTCGCTCCATGCAGACCGCCACCTGCATGCACCATTTGACTGCGCGCACCATCATGAATCGTTGTTTTACTTTGAATAGTAATCCAGCCGGTAATCACGCCGCCTTGGCCTAATGCTTGTGCATCACTGGTATCTAATACTAACGCTAAGTCAGCTTTAGGGCTTAATTCACATGCGGTTTTTGTACCCGCTTCACCCACTTCCTCGCCTACGACAGATTGTACAATGATGTCACCTTTTGGTTTTAATCCTTGTGCGTCAAGTTGTTCTATGACATAAAAGAGCGATGCCATGCCGCCTTTCATATCACTGACGCCTCGACCATACACATCATCATCCACTTCAGTCAGTTCAAACGGTGGATATTGCCAGTGCTTAGGATCTTCTACATTAGCGACATCTACATGACCATTTAGAATAAGTTTCGGAGCATCGCTCTTTTCACCCGCTAATACACCCACAACGATACTGTCATTTTCGTATAAAGGTTCACGTTTAACTTCAAAGCCTAAGCCTTCTAAATAGTTTTGTATTTCTATTTGAAGCGGGTCTGTATTACGTGCCGGCGGACTTTCTGTAGGATGTTCAACTAACCATTTCAACAATTCAAATAATCGATGTTCCATGTTAATCTTCCTTTCTAAATTTCATCATTCTATGACGCTATTACGTTGGTTTCACTTCTCGTTACCCTGATTTAAACACTTTAAATAACTCCCAAATCCTCGCATGACCCATTCATGTATCACCGCTTGTGTCTTTTGATACATCAACCATGGTAAACGCGGTGTAAAGTGTACTAAACACGTATAAAGTGTTTGTTGTGTTTGTATGAAATAAAATGAAGCGGCTTTACCTTTTGGTTGATACAATAAGCTATTAGATTGCAATGTGAGCTTAACACCATGGGCTAACATGACTTGTTTCATCGCAATCAAAGGACGTTGCATATTTAAGAGATGAATATCAAAACAATCAGGTTGTCCTTTGACTTGAATAACACCTAGTGACATTTTCTTTAAGTAACGCGCATAAGCATTGAGACTTTGATAAACAGTATAGGCATTTGGTACAGACATAGTTTGAAATGAAGCGGCTTGTTTTGTCTGTATGTTCTCATCCGTTACAACATCATGATATTCAATGACTTCAAACGGTGCTGCATCTACTATGAAAGTTTTAATTAATTGTCGCAGTGTGTTGATATTACCTTGCCATAGACCATCCTTGAACATGTCAGGCAATGCATTCATCAGTACTATATCTGCTTGCTTTATGTATGTCTGCCAATGTCCAAAATCTAAATAATCGATGGTTTGATAGTGTACATTTGCGTGTATATTAGGCTGACGTGTTGGGTCATATAATACAACGACTTCATAGAGCGTTGGATCTAAAATATCTAATAAATATTGTGCGGTCAGTGAAACATCTTCTACTAGTACAATGCGTGTCATGATTGTCACCTCTTCCTCTTAACTATAACAAAAAAGCACGCATCTAATGAAAGACACGTGCAGTAAAAAACTAAACGAATAAGCTTAAGAATAAAATAAAGATGAGTCCTGAAACAGAAATAATCGTTTCTAATAATGACCATGTTAAAAACGTCTCTTTAATCGTTAAACCGAAATATTCTTTAAACATCCAGAACCCTGCATCGTTGACGTGAGATAAAATCACACTGCCTGCACCGATTGCTAGAACAACTAAAGCAACATTAACATCACTAGCTTGCAGTAATGGTAAGACAATACCTGTTGTAGAAATCGCCGCTACGGTCGCAGAACCTAACGCCAGACGTAATACCGCAGCTACAATCCACGCAAGTAATATCGGAGACATTGTTGAACCTTCAAACATTTTCGCAATCGTGTCACCAACACCGCCGTCAATCAAGACTTGTTTGAACGTACCGCCGCCACCGATAATTAAGATCATCATCCCGATAGGATAAATCGCATCTGTAACTGACTGCATAATCTCTTTATTCTTACGGCCTTGTTTAAGTCCCATTGTGACCATCGCAAATAATACCGCAATCAACATCGCTGTATCTGCCGTACCGATAAAGTTGATGATACCGATAAACGCATTTTTAGAATGATCTACATTTCCTGTAATCAATTGAACAACAGTCGCAATCAACATCAAAATAACAGGTAATGTCGCAGTTAACACACTGATCCCAAAGCCCGGCATTTCTGAATCCTTAAATTCCTTTTGTGCACCTAAAGATGAAATATCACCTTCTCTTGTATAAGCCGTCGGCGTTAATTTCTGTGCGACTTTACCGAAGAGTGGACCTGCGATAATTGTTACTGGAATCGCAATAATGAATCCATAGATTAATACTTCACCTAATGGTGCATGCAGTTCTTTCGCAATCACTACTGGACCTGGATGCGGCGGCAAGAAGCCGTGTGTGACAGATAAAGCAGTAATCATCGGCAATCCAATTTTAAGCGGTGATACTTTAGTGCGTTTCGCTAATGTGAAGACTAATGGAATCAATAAAACCAAGCCAACTTCGAAGAACAACGCAATCCCAATCACAAATGCTGCGATAACCATGGCCCATTGCACATGTTTCTCTCCGAATTTATCAATCAATGTATCCGCAATACGTGTCGCACCGCCGCCATCAGAAAGCAGCTTACCTAAGATAGCGCCTAACCCGAAGATAATGGCGATGTGTCCAAGCGTACTGCCCATACCTTTTTCAACTGTTTCCACTACTTTATCAAGCGGCATACCTAACATTAATGCCGTGACCATTGATGTAATAATCAATGAAATAAACGTGTTCAGTTTCAGCACAATAATGAGTGCTAATAAAATTAAAATACCAATAACTACCGTAATTAACGGCCATATTTCTGTAAACATTTCTTTTCCTCACTTTCATCACAAGTCCCTACTGATAGCGTTTACATCAGTAGCCATAGAAAAAGCCGAAGTGCCAAAATTGTTTTATATTTACACTTCAACTGCTTTTTCTTTGCGACTCATGGTTTTCTCTTTTTTTATAGGTGTTTTCTTTGGAAATCTGCAATCTTGCGATATTGCGGTGCCAAACTGCGGCTTAAATCAATATAAATCCCAATCAATTGTTGATAGATTTCTACAGCCTCTTGGTTCGGTTGATGGGCGTGTGTTGTGCCAACCATCTCTTCAATAATTGAGAATTCTTCAATTTCACCTAAGGCTTTAAGGCCTAATACACATGCCCCAAGTGATGAACTTTCATAACTCTCAGGTACAATTAGATTTGTATCAAAGATATCAGACATCATTTGACGCCACATTTCACTCTTCGCAAATCCGCCTGTTGCTTTAATTGCGGTTGGTGTTTCACCCATCATTTCAATCAACGCAAGGTAAACGGTATACAGGTTATATAAGATTCCTTCTAGCGCTGCACGTATCATATGTTCCTTTTGATGGGATAACGTTAAGCCGAAATACGAACCTCTCGCATCCGCATTCCATAATGGGGCACGCTCACCCGCAAGATAAGGATGGAAAATCAATCCTTTCGCACCAGGTTCGACACGACTCGCAATCTTAGTCAGTACATCATACGGATCCACCCCTAGGCGTTTCGCGGTTTCAACTTCACTCGCAAGCAATTCATCACGCAGCCAACGTAAAATAATACCGCCATTATTGACAGGTCCGCCAATGACGTATTGTCCTTCATCTAAGACATAACAGAAAATACGTTCTTTCTCATCTGTTTTCGGATGATCAATCACTGTACGAATGGCACCTGAAGTACCGATTGTCACCGCAACCTCACCTTTTTTATAGCTGTTCACACCTAAGTTAGACAGCACACCATCACTCGCTCCAATCACGATAGGTGTCTCTTTGTTTAAACCTAATAGCGTCGCATAGCGTTGTTTCATTCCTTTTAAAATGTACGTTGTCGGTACCAGTTCAGGCAACTGGTCTGATGTAATACCTAGCACATCTAATGCAGGCTGGTCCCAAGCCAATGTTTCAAGGTCCATCATACCTGTCGCTGAAGCAATAGAATGGTCCATCACATAGCGTCCATAAAGTTGGTATAAGACATAACTTTTAATATCGATGTATTTCGCAGTTTGTTGATAAATCTCAGGATGTCCTGCTTTCAGCCAATAAATTTTGGCTAACGGCGACATAGGATGAATCGGTGTCCCTGTTCGTTTATAAATTTCATGTCCCTGATGATGTTGACGAATCGCTTCAGCATACTGACTTGCGCGATTATCCGCCCAAGTGATGCTTTCTGTTAGGGGTTTATCGTCACCATCCATTGCGATTAAGCTATGCATTTGTGCACTGAATGCTATCAGTTTCACGTCATCAGGTCCTACTTTGCCTTCTCGCATGACTGCTTTAATCGTCATTAAGACCGCATCAAAGATTTCATCTGGATTTTCTTCTGAAGTATCTACATCCGGTGTCTGCATATCATAACCGATATTATTCTTCAACAAATATTGACCCCGTTCATCATAAAGCACTGCTTTGGTACTCGTTGTGCCAATATCGACCCCAATCATATATCGCATACTGTGACCTCCTTATTTCTTATCTAAAAATAATGCGCTGATATAATCTCCCACATCATCAAAATTACGATGGAACGCATCTCGTAATAATGTCGTATCATTATGTTCAACAGCTTGTACATAAATTTCATGGTTGGCATGAATGCGTTCAAAATCGTCTGGTTGTTTCACCATTCTTTCACGCATAGATAGTAAGATTAAACAAAGCAAAATCGGCTTAATATTATTCCAACTGCTTAATAAGTAGCGATGTTTCGTCGCATGAATCAAGACTTCGTGAAATAAAATATCATGTTCTGTAAAGGATTCTGCATCTTCAAACTGTACTGCCACTTTCATCATTTCTAAATGCTTACGCATTTCTTTCGCCAAAGCTTCACGTTCTGTATCTTGAATACGCGCAAACGCAAAGGATTCCATCATAATACGCAAATCATAAACTTCACGACGTTCTGCCTCACCAAACGTTAAAACATCTGCCCCCATGCGTTCTAAGCGAATCAATTGATCTTGTTTCAACAATTTAAAGGCATCACGTACAGGCGAACGGCTGACATTGAATTGTTTGGCGACTTGGTTTTCAGTTAAAGCATCTTCAGAAGTCAGCTCACCACTGATAATTTTCAAACGTAATTCTGCCGCAACTGTCTCCCCTGTTGTCATTGCCGCTAACCATTGTTTTGGATATTGATGTTCCATGATGCACCTCTTTTCATTCGATATACTTGTATACAAGTATATTAATACAAAATGATTGATTTTGCAATCGCTTACAAGAGCGGATAAAAAAACACCCTTATCCATATTTCTATAGATAAGGGTGCAAATGTTCAATGTGCATTCATTATGCATGTGTCTCTTATAGAGAATCTACTTTTTCACCATTGATTAAGATATCGTCGCCATCGATTGTCACTTCGATATCTTTAACATCTGTGTGTTCTAGGTAGTAGTCTGTGATACGGTCACGAATTTCTCTTTCAACGACACGGCGTAATGGACGTGCACCAAGTTCAGCATCATAGCCTTGGTCAATCAACCAATCTTTTGCGTCTTGGCTGACTTCAAGTGAGATACCTTTTTTATCAAGTGTAGCAGCTACGTCATCTAATAATAAGTTGATGATATCTTGTAGCGCTGCTTTGTCTAAGTGAACGAATTCTACGATGCCGTTGAAGCGGTTAAGGAATTCTGGACGGAAGAATTTTTTAAGATCATCCATCAATGCTTCACGATCTCCTTCATCACCATCACCAAAACCTGCGTTTGAAGTACAGATAATGATTGTGTTTTTGAAGTTCACGACATTACCTTGACCGTCAGTTAAGTTACCGTCATCCATCACTTGTAGTAATAAAGTTAAGATTTGCGGATTTGCTTTTTCGATTTCATTGAAAAGAATCACTGAGTAAGGATTACGTCTTACTTTTTCAGTTAACGTATTAGAGTTGTCATCGTAACCTACATAACCTGCAGATGTACCGATTAATTTAGATACAGCTGTACGGTCCATGTATTCACTCATGTCTAATTTAATTAATGCTTCTTTATTGCCGAATAAGTCAATTGATAATTGTTTTGCTAATTCAGTTTTACCTACACCAGTAGGACCTACGAATAAGAAGCTGCCGATTGGTCTGTTGCCTTCATCGAAACCTGCACGGCTACGACGGATAGCACGAGCAACCATATCCACGGCTTTATCTTGGCCGATGATTTTGCTTTTGAGTCGTTTAGAAATGTTTTTCAAACGTGCAATATCATTGTCGTCCATTTGTGATACTGGAATACCAGTCATACGTTCTACAGTGTCTGCCACATCTTGAACAGTTGCTGTTGAACCTTCACCATGACCTGATTCAAGTCTGTCTTGTAATGCTTTGATTTCTTTTTGGTATTTGTCTGCATCAGAATAAGCTTCTTCGCTGACTGCTTTAGATTTTTTATCTTCTAATACTTTAATTTCTTTTTCAACTTCCACTTTGTCTACGACTGGATTTTGAGCTGCCAAATGTGCTGCAGTGATATCTAAGATATCTAATGCTTTATCTGGTAATAAACGTCGTGGAACATATTGGATAGATAAGTCTACACATGCTTTCAATACATCGTCTGGTAAGATAACGTTGTGGTGTTCTTCGAATTTTTCACGTACACCTTCTAAGATTTTGATTGTATCTTGTGCTGATGGTTCTTTAACGACAACTTCGTTGAAACGACGTGCTAAAGCAGGGTCTTTCAAGATGTTGTTTCTGTATTCGTCTTGAGTAGTTGCACCGATGATTGAGATTTCACCACGGCTCAATGCTGGTTTGATAATGTCAGATAAGCCTTTGCTTCCTGAATCTCCGCCAGTAGAACCTGATCCGATGATTTGGTGAATTTCGTCAAAGAACAAGATGACATTTTTTCTTTCTTTCACACTATCTAGCAATTGTTGGATGTTTTCTTCGAAAGCACCACGGTATTGCGTACCTGCTTCTAATGAAGAAATATTTACTGAAATAATTTCTTTATCTTTGATTGCAGCTGGTACGTTACCTTTCACAATCGCTTGTGCCAATCCTTCAACGATAGCTGATTTACCAACACCCGCTTCACCGACTAAAATTGGATTATTTTTATTACGACGGCTTAACACTTCTGCAGTATCTTGGACTTCTTTGTCACGTCCGATGACTGGGTCTAATAAGCCTTGTCTTGCTTCTTCAGTTAAGTTGCGACCTACTTTTTCTAAGTAGTCTTCACCTTGTTTGCCACCGCCAGTTTGACCTGGTTGTGCTTGTTGAACTTGTTGTGAAGGTTGTCCACCTTGTTGTTGTAATGCTTGTAATTGTTCTGGTGATACTTCACGACCATTAATATAATATTTTTTATTTCCATCTGCATTTTGCATATCTTGCATCATTCTTCTAAAAATTGAGTCAAATTCATTTCCGAAAAATCCGTTATTCATATATTCATAACCTCCGTTAATTGGTAAAACGCTGTTATTTTAATATGCTCTGTCTAGCTTAAAATAACTGTTTTACACTTCCATTTATGTTATTTCGTGTGGCAAGGACACAATACGCATTCGTTGTGCATTCACATGATTAACAGATAAGCGTTTCGTTAACAAGATACATGTATCATTACATTTAATTTATACCCTTCTTGTTAAAAATCCAAAACACTTTCATATGCCACGTACATTTGATTGATTTTCTTCTTTATCTTCTATTGTGTTCTTGCGTTTTCATCTCTTGTGATCAAGACTACTTTTCGTATATTTATAATTTGGTTAATTAAGGTCAAATTAGCGATTTCCTTTTTTTATCGCCTCTATCAACCTTACATATGTAATTATAACGCATATTTATGCATAAATCAAGTATTAAATATGCATTTTTCAAAGTTTTTTAGTTTTTTTGGGGTTTTGTCGGTTAAATATGCAAAATAACTCATTCCCTAGCTGTCTGAAACCCTTTGTGTATATTACATATATTTTCTCAATAAAAAAGAAGTTGAATCTTTAAAGACTCAACTTCATTATCGATTATTCTTCACAGCCAACTTGTTTTAAAATATCTCCATGCATTTTCTGCAACTTATATTCGACTGTTTCAATTTCTTCTGCACATTGCTTTAATGTATCTTTATAAACTTCTGTATTCGTCGCATTCTTATAACGCAATTTATGTTCAAGACTTGCCCACATATCCATACCGATCGTGCGTATTTGAATTTCTACCGGAACGTTTTCAACCGTATCCGTTAAGAATACTGGAATTGCAACGACAAGATGCAGACTGCGGTAGCCATTCTCCTTTGGCTGCGCAATATAATCTTTACGCTTCAATAATTTAACATCGGCTTGTCTTAATAATAAAGAAGCAACGACTTCAATATCTTCCAAGTAATTACATACCACACGAATTCCTGCGATATCGGTAATATTTCGACGTGCAGACTCTGTCGTTACTGGCAATCCCCTTGTTTCCAGCTTACGCACTAAACTGCTGATTTCTTTAACACGTCGTTCCATATGATGAATTGGATTATGCTCATATAAGATTTGAAAATCATTGTCTAATATACTCAATTTCGTACTGACTTCTTCTAATGCCGATGCATATAAATGATGTAAACTCACAAAATCTACCAACTCTTCTATTTGGTAGTTTTTTTCTTGAAACCTTGTAATATTATGTTTTAAATCTTCCTTAAGCGCATTAAGGTTAAGTGTCTCTCTTCTTTCTACATACATAATAATCCCCCGTTCTTCAGACATCTTCATTATAACGGAGTTTGTACTTAAAATTAATTATTTGTCATCCGCAAACGAATATTTATAAATAAGTTTTAATAAGATACAAAACAATGCTACAGTGAAGTTGTTAACCGTACTTTGTTTTCTGAGACTTATAGTTTAAGTTCATCACCTTGCGCACCGTTCTTTTTTTCTATACAATATAAATCGTAATAATTACGATTAAATGCGTGTATATATAAATAGGAGGATTTTTTATGGCTAAAATACCAGTAACGGTACTCAGTGGTTACCTAGGTTCAGGTAAAACAACCTTGTTGAACCATATCTTACAAAATAGAGAAGGCTTACGCATCGCAGTCATTGTCAACGATATGAGTGAAGTCAACATTGATAAAGATTTAGTAGTTGAAGGCGGAGGCATTTCACGTACGGATGAGAAATTAGTAGAACTATCTAATGGTTGTATCTGCTGTACTTTACGTGAAGACTTATTAAAAGAAGTTGAAAACATTGTAAAACGTGGCGGCATTGACCAAATCGTGATTGAATCAACAGGCATCTCTGAGCCTGTTCCAGTCGCGCAAACATTCTCATACATCGATGAAGAACTTGGCATTGATTTAACAAGTATCTGCCGCTTAGACACAATGGTCACTGTGGTGGATGCTAACCGCTTCATCAACGACATCAAATCAGAAGATTTATTAGTTGACCGCGATCAAGGTACAAGCGAAGAAGACGAACGTACCATCGCTGACTTATTAATCGACCAAGTTGAATTCTGTGACGTCTTAGTCTTAAACAAAACAGACTTAGTATCAGAAGAAGAATTAAACAAACTTGAAGGTATTTTACGTAAATTACAACCTACTGCGAAATTTATCCGCACACAAAATTCAGTCGTTGAATTGAGCGATGTCGTTAATACTGGCTTATTCGACTTTGAAGCAGCTTCAAACTCTGCAGGTTGGCTGCAAGAATTAACGGCAGGCGGTCATGCGACACACACACCTGAAACAGAAGAATACGGCATTTCTTCATTTGTATATGAACGTCGTATGCCTTTCCATGCTGAACGTTTCCACAAATGGTTGGAAAATATGCCGAATACGATTGTACGTGCCAAAGGTATTGTTTGGTTAGCACAATATAATCATGTCGCATGCTTGATGTCACAAGCAGGTTCTTCAGTATCCATCCACCCTGTCACATTCTGGGTTGCAGCAATGTCTGAAGCACAACAACGCGAAATCTTGCATGAACGTGAAGATGTGCGCGAAAACTGGGATCCTGAATTTGGAGACCGCCACACACAATTTGTCATTATCGGTACGGACTTAGATCAAGAAGCTTTAACAAAATCATTAGATGAATGTTTATTAACAACTGAAGAATACGACCAAGATTGGTCTCAATTACCAGAACCTTATGGCTGGCAAATCACACAAGCATAATCTATTTAATAAAACGAAAACCTCTTAACACACAATGGTTAAGAGGTTTTCTTCTTTTATAACGTTTTTTATAACGTCTCTGTTGCTCCCTGGATTCACAATGCAACGCGCTCAGTTTCTTATTATATTGCATACTGTGAATCGATACATATTATTTACCCAAGTTAGTTTTGAAATAATCATCTCCATTTTAACTTAAGATTTAACATGCACTTTCGTACCACGGTTTTCTGCGATTTCATTTGCGCGTTTTACCGCTTCTTCTTTCTTGTCATATGTGTCTGCTGCTTGTTTCGCACCATACGTTTTGACTTTCCATTCGTTATCTTCTTGATAGACTTCTACATCTTTCTCGTTTAATTTTGGACGTACGTCTTTATCTTTTTGATGCTTGGTAATATTTTTATGCTTCAATTCATCTAATTCTTCTTTAGATGCATTTTGGTACCATTCTTCTGCTTGTTTGGTCGCAATTGGTATAAGTGTGCCTTCATCATAACCATCTTTCAACATCGCATTACCGATATCAATGGCTTTTTTACGTTCCAGCTTATCTAAGTTCTTCCAAGTATTCGGATAATCATCTAATGTCCAAGGCATATCATATCCTCCTCTTTCGTCACTTATATGTGCTATACCACTTAAACTTGCTCACCAATCTTGTCTGAATCTCTGAGACGTGCATATTGTTGGATATTCAATAATGCGATACGAATATTGGTATATTGTGGTAAAGATGGCAAACCTGTCCCTTGATAAAGGGGAACATGTTGTTCAAAGTGTGTCGCAATGCCTTCAAACGCAATCAGATACTGCCCCATCACCACATCATCGATCGTTTGGGGTTTCGGATTATTTTGTGCTCTGGATAACATAAAGCTGATTTCTTCTAATGCAAAGATAATCGGATAGTACGCACTGATTTTCGTACTGTCCGCAAATAATTCACCATGTGCATTTTGATACATACTATTCATATTACTTAATTTGATACGCAGTTTTAATTCACTGAACTTCGGTTCATGTTTGGCTAAATGATCATTTCTAGAGAATACATAATAGAAGAACGACATTTCGTAACGTACCACTTCCGCAATCGCATCCGGCAAGGTTTGGGATGCATTCTTTCGACCTAGAATTAATAAACCAATTACTGCGATAATCACACCAATGATGACATCTACTACCCTAGGCAACGCAATTAAGATTGACAGTTTACCTGATGCCAAACCATTCAGCATAATAACTTGAGTCGTAATAAATATCATCGCAATCGCATAATTCGCCCCGATAATGATTTCAGTAATTGTCGCACTAAGTGCCAACACGATAATACTGATAATCATATGTGGATGCAGCGATAAAATCGCAGTCAATAACAGCACACCGACAAACGTGCCGATAGTTCTGGCAACTGCACGTTCCATACTATGAATGGTATTTGTCCCAATAAGTATCGTATGTGCTGTTAATGGAATCCAGTATGCTTTATCAAAATCAAACATTAAAGCAATGAAAATTGCGGCACCCATAATCAAGCTATATCTTAGCGTATTCATTAATACCAGTGAGTCTAAGGTTAAATTGTATTTCAATTGCTGACCGTATAAAGGTTGTCTTAGATTTGCTTCATATTCAATTTGACCTGTCGGACTATGTAAGATTTCATCTGTACGATAAATCTGTTTCTCTAGTCGTTGGAAGATGACAGGCAGTTCTACCTTTTCTTTCCACGGAATCATTTCTTGTTCACCAAAGGTTGTGGAAACACTGTGTTCAATATAATGCATCATTTCAATGATAACATCTGGCAAGCTTTCTACCTCTTTGGTCTTCAGTTCTAATAATTCCGCAAAGATACCTTCTGCGCTATTATGCAGTAAGTATAAACGTTGCAGTTGTTCAGAATGTTTCTTTTTCGACGTAAATGAAGTAATCAATTGTTTATCTGTAGATTTAAACTGATTCACTAACTGTTCCGTAATTTGTTTGTACTGTTCGTTATCAGAAAATGTTTTAACGAGCTTTAATAAACTCTTATATTCCGCTTCAATCGCACGTTCTTGCGTATTTTTCCCTTGTGATTTTAATAAAATTGCGACAACCACTAATGCAAAGAGTCCGCCAATGAAAACAAAAACACCACGTGTCAGTGCTTGTTCAGGTGCAATCGGCATATTAATCGGCAACGCAAACGTAACAATAAAGAACGTTGCAGAAGGGCCTGGTATTTCTAAAGCACTAAACATATAGTAGGCGACGACTGTGACAAGCAATAACACGATACCAAACAACAATGGGATACTGACTGTTAACGTACCGAGCGTGATACATAACGTAAAGCCGACGGTACACCACCATAGAATACGTAATTTGGACTTATCAGATCCGCCAAAAACATAAATATTCGCTAAAGTTCCTGTCGCGATTAATAAACCAAATTGAAAGTAACCCAGCAAATATCCTAATAGTAAAGGAATCAACATTAATATACCTTGACGTATTCCTTTACTGTAATTCACATTGCGCTTATTAAATTTAAACAGCGACTTGATATAGTACGCCATATGAAGACTCCTTCCAAAATTTTAAAATATTCAACTCTACTATTTTATCAGACAGCAAGTTATTCTACATCAAAATAAAAACGTCAGAACATAATACCCATGTATTATCTCCTGACGTACGGATGTTGTATGGCTTATTCTGCCATTCTGATTTCTTCATCAATGTTTTCGTAATCAATATCTGCTTCTAAGAATGTTTCGTCTTGTGTTGGGAAATGTTGTTCGAATGTTTCCGCATCAGCCAACTCTACACTGCCGCGTTCTAATTCAAAGCCTAAAATATGGCCGCCGACGGTACGGTCTTGATCCACGAAATGTAAGTGGAAGCCTGCGGAACCCACACCATGGAATAATTCTGGTGTGAAGAAACCGACGATTGTGCCATTAACATAATCATAATGATGTTCTGGTTGACGATTCACTGATTCCATTAAACGTGTATAAGGCGGCTCTTGTTTCGGCATCATGCGTACATGGACATGATTGAAACTGCCGTGAATACGAATTGCAGAAAATAAGTTGCGACTCTTCATACGTTCTAAAATTTGATCATACAATTTATCTTGTGTTGTGACATTCAACACTTCAAATGTCTGTGTGGGGTCAAATTTCGTAATGGTCGCAAACGGCAGCATTTCTGGACCGTCTAAACGTCTGAAACCGCCGTACTCGTCTGCGTGATAAGCGTTACCGTTGATAAAAATGACTTCACCGTCGCAACCTGTCAATGTACCAATACCCATGTCTCCATTTTCAAGCATCTCATTTACAGATACTGTTCCCTGAAGCATTCCAGCCATTAACGTCGCCAAAGTTCCATGTTGGTAAATCATACTCTTCAATCTCCTTACTGATTTGACTTTACAGACATCTTTATGTCTCTGTCTATTTAAGTTCTATTATAGCACTAAAGTTATGACCTGCCTTACGAGTTGCTTAATTTTCTGTAAGTGTTTCTTGGCTGTCAAACACAACAATTTCTGGTTCATCCAGACATAGTTGAACGATTTCTTGCCAATAGACTTGGAAATGATCAGATTTCTTATGATTTTCGAATCCTTCTTCACAGTTCCATTGTTCTATAATCACAAAAGCGTTTGGTATATTCGCATTTTCATAATGCTCATAAGCGATATTAGCTTCTTCTGCTTGTGATGTAGCGACAAGCTGTCCTACTAGTTCTGTATATTTATCATAATTCATATCGTTTACTTTTGTTTTTACAATAACTGTAATCATAATTTCCCTCTCCAATTTCTTTATATTAACAATATTTTATTTCCCCATATCAGAAATTTGAACCATTACAACAATAAAAGGCCATGCTCAACTGAGTCAGACCCTTTCTCCAACCCAGTTTAACATGACCGCTTGTTATATAATTATTTGATGCTTATATGCTATTTAATTACAGTTTAGTACGGTCAACAACAAGTGGATTGTCTGGTTTTACAAAGAACCACATGAAGATTGCTACCGCAACTAAGATTAATAATGATTGTAATGTCCATGTCCAGCCGATTAAGTCAGCTAACACACCTGCGATTAATGGACTTAACATCGCACCGACGTTGCCCCATAAGTTCATCCAGCCTGAAACTGTACCTGAGAAGTTACGTCCGATGTCAGCCGCTGCTGCCCAGCTCATACCAGTAGTAACACCCATACCGCTTAAACATACAGCTAACCAAGCGATATTTACTTCTAATACTTCACTGCGGATCGCAAATAATAAACCGATACCAAAGACAATCATACCTACAATCGCAATTGAACCACGTGCTACAAAACGTGATTTGCCTGCTTGTAAAATTCTATCTGAAATTGCACCTGCAATCATGATACAAATAAACATCGCAAGCCAAGGCACCCCTGCCAATAAACCTAATGCTGTGTATTTAACATGATATTGTTCCATGACATAAGTCGGTAACCAAATTAAGAATAAACCGACGATAAATTGTACTACGAAATATTGAATCGCAATCGCATAGAAGCTGAAATGTTTAAAGAATGCACTCCATGGTGCAGATTGTTTTTCCCCTGCATCTACAACATCACGGCCTTCCATGATATAGCGTTTTTCAGCGTTATTAACCATTTTATGTTGTTCAGGCAAGTCTTTCGAAATAATAACCCATAATAAAGCAATCACAAAACCGACTGCCCCGAAGATATAAAATACAGCTTGCCAGTTAAATAAACTTACAATCCAAACTGTCACAATCGGTGCGATAACCGGACCGAAATATGAACCTGCAAGCAACGCACTAGATGCGCGGCCTTTTTCATTTTTAGTAAACCAATAGGAGTTGAATACTGCGTTCGATGGATACATCGGCGCTTCCCCTACACCGAATAAGAAACGAACAGTATATAATAAACCGTGGTTCTTAACTAAACCTGTTAAAATCGTAAATGCACTCCACCACACCAACGCAATCGTCAACATTTTTCGCGGTCCGAATTTCTCCGCAAGAATACCGGATGGGACTTGCATTAACGCATAGCCCGCTGAGAAGAATGTTGCTAATAAACCAAACTGAGCCTTCGTCATATGTAAGTCTTCCATCATTGGTGCCGCAATTAAGGAGATGTTAGATCTGTCCATATACGCAATAACTCCAATAATAAAGAACGCAAAGGCGAAGAACCAACGTACGTTACTCTTTCTTTCACTCATAGATATCCCAACTTTCTGTGTTCAAAATACATTAGGTCATCATATGACCTAAGTTGTTCTAGTAAATATTACCACTATTTGAAACCGTTAACAATAACTTTTTTACAGAAATTTGAACACTATGAATGACACAATATTATTTTTATGCATATTAAAATAGAGGGATAATCCCCTACACTGCCGGTCTTTTACCCTATTTCAAACTGTATCCTTCAATCTAAGAAGATATAAATGGATGTTATTTGATTCTATTTTTAGTACAATGTAGCTTGGACACATAAATGCGTCTGTTCTTTAAAATGAATTCAAAGCCCATTAAACTTATATATAAAAAGGAGCCATTGCTTTACATGGAACAAATACTGACTGACTTTATTACCCGCTATGGTTATTATGCGATTTTCTTCTTAATCCTTGCGGAAAACATCCTTCCCTTTGTACCTTCAGAAATCGTATTAACCTTTGCAGGTGTATTAGCCGCAAAATCACATATTTCTATTTGGATTTTACTAATCATCGCAACCGTTGCTTCATTTATAGGCCTACTGATACTTTATTATATTTGTAGCCTCGTTAATGAACAGAAACTTTATCGCTTCGTCGATAAATACGGTAAATGGATCAAACTTAAAGGCAAAGATGTCGAACGTGCCAACAATTGGTTTAAAAAATACGGAGCAATCGCTGTCTTTATCTGCCGTTTCATTCCAGTCCTACGTGTATTAATCACGATTCCTGCAGGTGTCAATAAAATGAACATCGTCACATTTGCGACACTGTCGTTAATCGCTACAACAATTTGGAACTTCGGTTTGATTTATTTAGGTAAATCATTAAGTGATAATTGGCATGCTATCTTAAATGCAATGCACACATATTCTTATATCATGTATGCGCTTATTGCGATTGCTTTAATCTACTTCGTTTATCGCTACATTGCGAAACGTCGTCAACGTCAAAACTAAACAATACGAAAACAAAGCACACTTCATTTTTTTGAAGTGTGCTTTATCTATATAATCCAATTTACTTTGTTTTGCTTTTTAGAAATTCTGATTTTTAAACTTGTTCAAACCTATGAAATAACCAAGCAGCGCAAGTATTAGCGTAAAGACAAGGAAGATAGACATACGTCCCAGTTCAAAACCAGTATGCTCCACGGCATCATTACCTGAACCATACATATAACCGCCAATGATAAGTGTTACAGTGTTATACACGAAATATATAACTACTATAATTCCTGTGATAATCATTTGAATTATATTCGATTTATCTGCACCAACCACATAGGTACACGGATAAAACAATGACACTAACAAACAAATTCCTATCCCTAACATGATAGCTGAAAGGGATTCCCTAATAGTACCGAAGCCTAATGCGTATCTGCCTGCAAAAATAAACAGAACAATCGCTAACCCTAATCCAGCAGACAGAAAATAATATGCATAATGTGCTTGTACAATTTCTTTGCGACTTACAGGTAATGTAATCGCATATTTATACCAACCCGCTGCTGCTTCATTTTTCAAATTATCAGTCGCAGCTGAAACAGAAAACATTAAAATGATTAAACTGATTAACGGTTGAAAACCTTCTAAATCCACAGCTGTGAATCCGATACCCAACAACAAACCGATACCTAGGTAAATCCACAATACTTTCTGAGTTGAATAATACTGACTATAAATTAAACCTTTCATATGTCTTCACCTCTTAAGATCATTTTGCTGACTTGATCAATGTACTCGATAGGTTCTAATTCAAAAGACAAAGTACGTTCATTTTTTAACACAATCGCTTGAACTTTACCTAAGTGATGTTTTTTTACTAAAACATTCTCGTCCTCAAGTTTTTCAAATTCTGTTTCATCACATGTTAAACGTGCATAATTGTTGAATAATGCTGCTTTGTCAATTTGCGTATCAACTTGGCCATGTCTCAGAAAAACTAACTTTGTCGCTAAGCGGTCAATATCTTCCGCAATATGAGATGTCATTAACACACCACGATTGCTATCATGTACGAACTTTTCAATTTCATCTTGAATCTCATCACGACTTGCTGCGTCCAATCCTGCTGTCGCTTCGTCTAAAATCAATAATCGGCTTTTGTGTGACAATGCGACTGCCATAGAGAGTTTCATAGACATCCCTCTTGAAAAGAATTTAACTGCCTGTTTTTCTGGCAATTCAAAACGTTGGATATAATCATTAAACAAAGTCGTGTCAAAATGATGGAAGACCTTTTGAAACATACGATTCAACTTATCAACAGTCATATTTTTAGTGAAATTCATGGAATCAAATACAACACTCATGTCATTTTTGTAGTCTGTATCTTCAGGTGAGACACGTTGACCGAAAAAATAGATTTCTCCGCTAGTTAAAGGATAATTTCCCACAATCATACGAATTAATGTTGATTTGCCTGAACCATTTTTGCCGATTAAAGCGACAATTTCGCCTGGATCAACTTGAAAGGAGACATCATTGATGGAGAAGCGGTTATTAGAAAATTGTTTCGTTAAATGATGTACTGATAATAATGGTGTCATAAGACCTCCTGATATTTTTATGTTATTTTTATTATAACATAGCTGATTTAAATATTTAGTTTATCTCTCAACACTTTACGTTTTCGACACATCCATCCATTATTTTTATATCTTTTAAAACGTGACCATTGAAAAATTGTTAAAAAAGTACAATAATCAAATGTAAGCGCTATTATTAATAAACCAGGAGGCACAAATGATTACCAACGAACGTGAACTTAAAAATAAGTATTTCGATTTACTTGCAGAGAAATTCAACCATGAAGAACAACTTGCATCAGAAATTATCAGTTTAGAATCTATTTTAGAATTACCTAAAGGGACTGAACACTTTGTCAGTGACTTACATGGCGAATATGAATCTTTCCAACATGTATTACGAAACGGTTCAGGTAACGTCCGTACGAAAGTGAATGACATCTTTAAAGATAAAATGTCGAACCAAGAAATCAGTGACTTCACTGCCTTGATTTATTATCCAGAAGATAAATTGAGAATGGTTAAAAGTAGCTTTGAAACTAAAGGACCATTAAACCGTTGGTATGAAAAACGTATTGACCAAATGATTCAAATGGTTCAATATTCCGCTTCAAAATATACACGTTCTAAACTACGTAAAGCACTACCTAAAAAGTTCGTTTATATTGTCGAAGAATTACTGTATAAAACGAATGAACTTGAAAATAAAACACCTTACTACAATACGTTGATGCAACAAATCATTGAAACACAACAAGCAGATGATTTAATTATCGGATTGTCTTATACCATTCAACGTCTTGTCGTCGACCATTTACATGTTGTCGGAGATATTTACGACCGTGGTCCTGAACCTGAAAAAATCGTCGAAACATTGATCGATTATCATTCTGTTGATATTCAATGGGGCAACCATGATGCGATTTGGATTGGTGCGTATGCAGGTTCTCGCGTATGTTTAGCTAACATCTTACGTATTTGTGCACGTTACGACAACTTAAATATCGTTGAAGATGCGTATGGCATCAACTTACGTCCATTATTGAACTTAGCTGAAAAATACTACGGTGATAACAAAGCATTCCGCCCTAAATTACGTGCAGACTCTAACCTATCTGAACAAGAACAGCTTCAAATCACTAAAATTCATCAAGCGATTGCGATGATTCAATTCAAATTAGAAATGCCGATTATCAAACGTCGCCCTTCATTCGAAATGGAAGAACGTTTGGTGTTAGAACACGTCGATTATGATAACTTAACGTATACTCTTCATGGTCAAACACATGAATTAACAGATACATGTTTCGTGACAGTGGATCCAAAAGACCCTGCTAAATTATTGCCTGAAGAACAAGAAGTTATTGATAAACTGTTAGTATCCGTACAAGAATCAGAAAAGCTGAAACGACATATGACTTTCTTAATGGACAAAGGTTCACTCTATCTGCCTTATAACGGCAACCTATTGATTCACGGCTGTATTCCAATTGATGAACACGGCAACATGGAAGGCATGGAAATTGATGGCACTTTCTATGCAGGACGTCCATTATTAGATCAATTTGAAATGTATATGCGTAAAGCATTCCGTAATAAAGACATTACAGATGATTTAGCAACAGATTTAGTGTGGTATTTATGGACAGGTAAATATTCTTCATTATTCGGTAAACGTGCGATGACGACATTCGAACGTTACTTCATTAAAGATAAAGCGACACATAAAGAGGAAAAAAATCCATATTATTCATTACGTGAAGATCCTAAAGTAGTAGGCAAACTGCTTGAGGACTTTGATTTAGATCCTGAACAAGGCCACATCATTAACGGACATACACCAGTTAAAGAAATTGATGGTGAAGATCCAATCAAAGCTGACGGAAAAATGATTGTAATTGACGGCGGTTTCTCTAAAGTTTACCAATCTACTACGGGGATTGCCGGTTACACATTACTATACAATTCTTACGGCATGCAGCTGGTAGCACATCAACACTTCAACACGAAAGAAAATGTATTACGCTATGGTGCTGATGAACTTTCCACAAAACGCCTCGTTGATAAAGAACTGCAACGTAAACGTATTAAAGATACAAATTCTGGACAATTCATTAAAGAAGAAATCCGCAACTTAAAAGAATTAATGTCTCATCGCTATACTGAATAGACCTAAAAAAGCAGAGGGCTGACGCCTTCTGCTTTTTTATGATGCGCTATTGAATTGGATAGTTGTGTAATTAACTTAATGCCTTGAACTGCAAAGTAAAGTTCAAGTGATACGCTGTGTCATTCATACGATAGTGTTCCGGTAATTCTGGACCACAACTATTCGTACCGATACCACTTTGACCTACATCAATATTCACATAAGTGTAGCCCTCTAACTGTAACTGATCCGCATGTTTTACGGTTGTTAGCTGTGCATCGGAATAAGGTTTTGCGTTAAAACTAAATGGCGTTTCAGCATTAAATACTGCTTGAGTCTTTGTATCATTTAATGTCACATGCGTCGTATTGTTGTGACTGCCGTCTTCTTGCGGTCTGATATGCGGCCAGAAATTATCTTTCACAGTTGACACAAAATAACCTAAATGACTCGCAAGTTGTTTATCATCATAGCTGCTGAAAGGTCCATGACCATAATACGTTAATGCTTGATAAGCATCAGATAACTTGAATTCTAAACCAAGTCTCGGTAAGAATGGCATACGTTCATTCTTCTCAAGTTCTAAATCCGCTTCAATCTTACCATTCGCATGCACTAACCATGTTAAAGTACCTTCCAAAATTTTCGGTACACGCTTATGCACGATACTGATATTAAATTGAATGCTGACACCGCCTTCAGATTCTACAATCGAATAATCATACACACGTGTATGGGCATGTTCATATCCCATTTCTTCCCATTGTTTACGGATATTGATATCATTATCCTT
Source organism: Staphylococcus simulans (assembly GCF_047037175.1). Taxonomy (GTDB): domain Bacteria; phylum Bacillota; class Bacilli; order Staphylococcales; family Staphylococcaceae; genus Staphylococcus; species Staphylococcus simulans_C. The sequence goes on from NZ_CP178241.1 coordinate 1,507,438, forward strand.
CGGTGCACGCCAAATGCGGACGGCTGTAGGTTCATGAAGCACCAATTGTCCTGCTTGTGTCACTTTTGTCAATGCTGCTGAACGCGCATCAAACACATATTGGTGATTATCTCCTGAAATTTGAATCATCTGTGCTGCGTCATCCACTGTAACCGCGTAATCTGTGTGCTGTACTGTGTTAGTGTCAAACACCAAACGTTCTCTAACGATTTGGTCATGACCTAAAAGGGTTTCATCGTTTAACGCAATATATTCAACTAAGATGTCACTGATTTGGTTTAATATTGCTTCATCAAGCAGCGTATTTAAGTCCACTGTAAGCGCAGTATGCGGTTCAAAGTCTGTTATATCTGCATATGCTTCATATCGCTCACCTGATAATGTCGTGAGTGTGAAGCGGAATTGAAGCACTTTATCTGCATCCACAAAATCAAGACGGTTATAAAATGTCAGTGAATGTTTATCAGATTGCGTTAAAATAACTGGACGATTCACTTGTTGGAACTCATAATAGCCTTCATACGGTATTCTGTCTGGTGACACAATGCCATCGACACAGAAGTTGCCATCATGTAAATCTTCACCGAAGTCCCCGCCATAACGAAAGACTGGCTGTGCTTCATTTTGACTAATGTTCACTGCGTGGTCACACCATTCCCAAACAAACGCACCAATAAAGCTTGGATAGTCTTCTAACAGTTCGTGATATTCTAACAGACCGCCTGGTGAATTCCCCATCGCATGGGCATACTCACATAAAATAAATGGCTGTGTCACTTCAGGGTTATCTAAATAGCGTGTTTTAATTTCTTCAGGTGATGGATACATACGACTGATCATATCAAGTTTAGAGAAATCCTCTCCGCCATCTGCGTAAAACGCACTTTCATAATGTACAAGACGTGTCGCATCTAACGCTTTCGCAAGATCAGCTGCTTTTTCAATGTTCACACCATATCCTGATTCATTGCCTAAAGACCACATAATAATCGAAGAGAAATTTCGTAATGGCACAATAGAAGCTTCAATACGATCCAAAATCGGTGCTTCATATTGAGGGTCATCAGCGATAATATTAAAGTCCTTGGTATTTTCATCTCCATAAAACAGTACAACCCCATGTGTTTCTAAGTCCGCTTCACTCATCACATAGAAGCCGTATTCATCTGCTAATTCATAGAAACGTGGTGCTTTCGGATAATGCGCTGTACGAATCGCATTGAAATTCGCTTGTTTCATCAACGTTAAATCTTCATGCATTTGTGCTTCAGTTAAGACATAACCCGTTTCTGGATTACTATCGTGATAGTTCGCACCACGCAATTTAACCGATTGCCCATTAATCCATAATTGTTGATCTTTAATTTCAACTTCACGCAGACCCACTTTCTCAGTAATCACTTCATCTGCTGTTGTCATGACTAGCGTATAGAGATATGGCGTCTCTGCACTCCAATACGCTGCATCTTCTATATTTAATACAAACTTTTCTTCGCTTGAACCTTGTTGTTGTGCTAATAATTCACCTGATTGGTCATATAATGCGACTGTATAACTAGGTGCACCTTTCACTTGTGTGACATCCAAATGAATTGCCCCTGTTTGAGCTGCAGGTTCAACGGTTGTTTGAATTGTATAGTCTTCGATACGATGCTTTGGACGTTCTACAATGTACACGTCTCTGAATATCCCAGAATGACGAAACATATCTTGATCTTCAAAATATGTACCATCTGAATATTTCACTACAAGAACTTGAATGGTATTGTCGCCTTCTTTAACAAATGGTGTCACATCAAAGCGCGAAGCACTGTGTGATACTTGGCTATAACCGACAAACGTGTCATTAATCCAAACATAATATGCGCTGCTGACGCCATCAAAGTTCAAGACAAATTGATGGTCATTTTGATAACGTGACGCAATTGTAAATGAACGTTCGTAATAGCCACAAGGATTCTCTTCAGGGACATATGGCGGATCAAATGGAATTGGATATTTGATATTCACGTATTGTGTTTGGTCAAAACCATGTAAATTCCACACAGATGGGACCGGTAAAGTTTGTGTCACCTTTTGATGACTCGCTTCAAATTCTGCCACGCTATTAAAGAAACCAAAGTTCCAATCCCCTGATAAAGCAGTCACAGCAGTAGAATATTGCTGGGGCTGTGGAATAAAGTATGCGGCATAAGGTAATGTATTAACATGTAATTGTTCTAAATTATAATGTAAATCTAATTTCAAGGCATGACCCTCCTAAATATTTTCAGAAATTATATAATTTTATTAAATAGACGTGTTATAATGGCTCTAACATAGAGAGAAAGAGAGTGAGACAAGTGCAAGTCTTTTGGACAAAACTTAAAAAAACAAGCTACGAAGCCCAAGTCGATGAATGCGGCAAGGAAAACTTATACGTAGGTAACGGCTATGAATATGAAGTCACTAAACCTGCAGTCTTGCATATCGTGACACAAGGAACCGGCACCTTCACTGTGAATCAAACCACCTACCCTTTAAAGAAAGGCGATGTATTTCTTCTGCTTAAAGGCATGCATGTCAAATATCAAGCAACAGGAGATACACCTTGGCATTATATGTGGGTCGGCTTCAGCGGCACTCATGCCATCAACTTTATTACACGTACTTCATTATCAGATGAATACGTCCTCGTAAATCAAAACACCGATACATTGTTTAAATTAATCTTTAAAATCTGCATTCTCGCAAACAGCCATACCTCTGAAGATACCCACGATATCTTACTGAAAATAAGATTATTTGAACTGTTATATTTCCTAACGCAACAAAACCAAAAAGAAATTATTATTCCTAATCAGCGTGAAGCTACAGATTTAAAAGAGGCTTTAGAATATTTCAACGAAAATTTCAGAAACCGAGAAACAACGGTAGATAATGCGGCAAGAATCGCTAAAATGAGTCGCAGCCAGCTTTATAAACGCTTAAAAAAACAATTCAGTGCTTCACCTAGCAGATACCTCATGGATCTCCGTATGGCTTATGCGGCAGAACAGTTGAAGTTTACTAACAAATCGGTTGAAACCATTTCTTGTGAACTCCATTTTTCTGATTCACTTGGATTCTCCAAATCTTTCTCCAAATACTTTAATACTCCACCATCGCACTACCGAAAAATGTATAAAGCAAGAAAAAATGCGACTGACTAAATAATCATTGAGCTGTTAAAAATACTGTAAAACAAAAGCAGTGTTTAGCGTAATCTATGCATGCGCTAGCACTGCTTATTGTATTGTTACAGCTTTTCTTCTTTATGAATCGGCGGTCGACCTTCTCGTTTACGTTTATATTCAAGCGTTTGTTGAATATCGCGTAAGAAGTCTCCTTTTAAGTTGAATGCTTTATGATACAAAATACTACAAATGATGATAAAGAAGATTGGAATACCAATCATACCGATTCTGATACCCCAAATAGTATCTGTTGTTTGTTCGACGTTTGGTACATAACCGATCATAGATAAGCCTACACCAACACTTAATCCCGCAAAGGCTTGTGCTAATTTCACTAAGAATGTTTGTGTTGATGTGATAACGCTTTCGTTACGTTGTCCAAATTTCACTTCACTGTAGTCGATGACGTCAGCTAATGCGACCGTATTGATACCGACTAATGTACCTGTACCAAAGCGAATACATGCGCCACCGATAATAACCCAAATTGCTGCTTTTGGTGCGATAAAGCCTGCGAGTAAGATAACTACTAAACCGACAATAATGCCGATCACCGCATAGTTGAATACCGCACTGCGTCCAACCTTTTTAACTAAGTAAGGGAAAATCAATAACGAACCCATTTCCATTAAAATCATTGTATTAAACACTGAGAACAGACTTTCTACACCTGCTACATATTTAAAGTAATACAAAATAATCGCGTTAATCATTTGTCCGCATAAGTTGAATGCTAAGATGACACCGATGACGGCAAGCAGTTCTTTGTTCTTAAATAAGATACGCCAAATATCTTTGAAGCGGACTTTAATTGCGTTTTGTCTCTCAATTTCCGTATCTTCATGTACACAAAATACTGTAATACCAATCGTGATGATAAACGTAATACTACAAATAATTGCGAGCGCAAATATGCCTGCACCTTTGAATGGTTGGCCTAACCAATCATCTAATTTGTGGATGAACATTAAACCAAAACTTCCGATGACAAAGGCCGCAAAGCTTGCGAAGAAACGTGGTACAACCGCAACTTCTTCACGTTCACGCGGATTGTTCGTTAAGTTCGGCAGCCAAGACCATTAAGGAATGTCCATGATGGTATAAGTCATACCCCATACAATGTACATAATTGAGATGTAGATATACATCCCATTACCTGCGAAATCAAAGTTTGTGAAAAGTAATACTGTGACTACGGCGTTAATTAATGTCCCGATAACCAGCCATGTTTTAAATTTGCCGAAGCGATTGTGTGTATTATCTACAATCATGCCCATAATCGGATCATTAATCGCATCCCAAATACGAGCTGCGAAGAATAATACACCGACGAATGCAGGTGACAGTCCTACAATATCCGTGATGTAAAACATTAAAAACAGACTGACAATATTAAAGATGGCATCCTTTCCTACTGTCCCAAAACCAAATGCATACTTTTCAAAGCGCGTTAATTTTCTTTCCAATCCTTTCACCTCTATCTATAGATTATTATTTCCTTTGTTGGTTTTTTGTATTGAGAAGTCCTCAAATGATAAATCCTCTATTCATGTAAACGTTATCATTTTCTACAAAATATTAGAATATCCAAATCATTCTTTCATATGTTCAAATGTTTCATACACCATTTACATACGGCACAAAAGGAATAGTAAACACAAAAAACTCCTGTCACTTACTGTAATAAGTAAGCACAGGAGTTTTAATCGTTTGATTCATATTATAGTTTTAATGGTTTAAGGTTTTGTGTTAATGCTTCACGTCTATCTTCGTATTGCGGCGGCAATTGAAGCTGTTGACCTAATTGATCTGCTGGCTCATCTACCGCAAAACCAGGATCAACTGTTGCCATTTCAAAGACAATATCACCTTTTTCTTTGAAGTAAATAGCTTTGAAGTAGTTGCGGTCTTTTACTTCTGTCACATGGTAACCACGGTCTTCCATGTGTTTTTGCCATTCTAAATGTTCTGCTTCTGTTGGAATAGACCAAGCAACATGGTGAACTGTTCCCACACCAAATAAACCTTTTGGTAATGGTTGTGCAGCCATAATGATTTGATGTTTTTCTTCGCCTTCTGTTTCTAAGTGGATTTTAGAAGGATTTTCACTGACTACGTTTAATCCCATATCGTCTACTAATGTACTGCGTGTACCTGATGGATCAGCAGATAACAATTCTGTACCATGGAAGCCTAAAATTGCTTTGTCATCCGCTGCTTCTTCACCTTCCACTAATGCCAATGCAAGTCCATGCACATCATTGAATTCTAATGTCGCATCATCGAACAAACCAGAAATTCTAGTTTTAATACCTTGTTCATTTAAATGTTTTTCCCAAGCATCCATTGAACCTTTAGGAATACGGAAAGCAATACGTCCGACTTGTCCGCTTCCAACACGTCCTTTATGTTCATTTGGCCAGTTAAAGAATGTCATTACCATACGTTTATCTTCGTCTGGTCTTGAGAAGTATAAGTGATACACACCTGGGTCATCGAAATTAACTGTTTGTTTAATAAGTTGTAAGCCTAATACATTACGATAAAAGTCTAAGTTTTCTTGTGCGTCACCTACAATTGCTGAAATATGATGTATACGTTTAATGTTGTCCATAAATGGAACCTCCTTTGTTCAGTATAATTATTATACTTACTTTGTTAAGGTTATTATACCACCAGTATATTTTTTATACAACTATTTTGTCTCACTTCATAAAAAAAAAGATACGCACTTCCGAATTAACCGGAAATGCGTATCTTAAACGTCTATCAAATTAGTCATCTAAAGCTTTTTTCAATGACTCGATATTTTTCTTCATCAATGATTGATAAGTAATATCTTTGTCTTTTGATTCATCTTTAGTTAGAACTGATAAGTTGTGGAATGCTAATGGTTTTGTATCTGTTTCTTTTCTGATGATATCTGTCACTTTAGAAGTGATGTTTTGTTCATATAAAACATAGGGTTGTTTTTCTTTTTTGATTTCAGAAACGATAGCCATTAATTCTTTTTGTGTTGGTTCGTCATTGTTCATACCGTTAATACCTTCTTGTTTGAAGTCATAACGTTTTGCTAAATAAGCTAATGAATCATGAGAAATAATTACTTTGTCGCGTTTTTTGTTTTTAGAAACGTCTTTTAATTCTTTATCAACATCTGAGATGTCTTGAACTAATTTTTTGTAGTTCTTTTCGTAGTAGTCTTTGTGATCAGGGTCTTTTTTCACGAATTCATCTTTGATTTCTTTCGCAAATGTTTTATCTGCAACTGGATCTAACCAAATATGTGGGTCATATTTGCCGTGGTGATGATGTTCTTCATGATCACCGTGTTCATGATCACCGTGTTCGTGATGATCGCCTTCTTCATGGTCAGCATGTTCATGGTGGTCACCTTCTTCGTGGTCGCCGTGTTCATGTTCATGCTCATGTTCTTCACCAGGAAGAATCGCATTTTTATCTAAGCCTTTAGTTAACTCAAGCACTTTTTTGTCGTCTTTAATTGTTTTCGCAATTTTACCTGCTGCTGGATCCATTTCTTTATCTGTATAAATAAATAAGTCGCCTTTAGAAATGTTCATAACTTCTTTTTGTGTCGGTTCAAAACTATGTAAGTCTGTACCTGGTGGGTAAATTGATTTTACATCTGCATATTTACCGCCGATTTGACTCGCAAAACTTTGGAATGCGAATACTGTTGTGTTAACTTTCATCTTATTGTCTTCACTGTATTTAGCATCTTTACTGTCTTTATTACCGCTGTCTTTGCTGCTGTCGCCATTACCGCAAGCTGCTAATACAACTGTTAAGACTAAAGATAACATTATGAAAAGTGTCTTTTTCATCTTAAAAGGTCCCTCCAAATCGTAATCATTATGTTTTAAACTATACCCCTAAACCTACTAAATTGCAATGGTATTCATGAAATCTTTTAGATTCTCAGAATTCTGAAATTTTTAAGCTAAAATTCTATAACTAAATATTTGTTAGGGCTACTATTTATATACACATTAAAGAGAAAAGTATGTGTTTCAATATCTCACTTGTTTATTTGTAAATTTATAAAAATAAGAAAACGCTTACATTAAAGAAAGTATATATTTTTTGTAATAACCCTTGTATCTGACCCGCTTTGTTTTGTACCATTTAGATAGGAGTTAAAAATTAAATAGATAAAGGGGATTATAAGCGTGACCGATTTAAAAACAGGCGATCATAAATTCTTTATTGGGGAAGAAAGTGCACCGAGTGCCATTATCGAATTTAGAGATGAGCAAGAGAATGTCATCGATATTTTCCACACTGCAGTGAGTGATGAACTAGGCGGGCAAGGTATCGGAACAAAACTTGTTGAAAAGGTAGTGGATTATGCTAACGCAAATCAACTTAAAATTACCGCAAGCTGTTCATTCGCAAGACGTGTAATAGAACAATTCCCAGAATTCAAATTATTCTTAGCTGGTAAAGAATAATACTTACATAACGAACGAGAAGCACCTAGGGCTGTTGCGCCTTAGGTGCTTCTGTATATTTACACATAAATGATTATCCATTTTGCAGTAAATACATATTATAATAAATCCCTTTTTGTGCGAGCAGTTCTTCATGTGTACCACGTTCGACAATTTCACCTTGGTTCAAAACTAAAATTTGGTTTGCGTCTTGAATCGTCGATAATCGATGGGCAATTGCGAGTGTTGTGCGTCCTTTACGCATATCTTTTAAAGACGCTTGAATTTGTTCTTCTGTTTCAGAATCAATAAACGCCGTTGCTTCATCTAAGATAAGAATTTTTGGATCAATCGCCATTGTTCTCGCAAAGGCAATTAATTGACGTTCCCCACTAGAAAAAGCACTGCCCTTCTCAATTACTTTATGCTGATATTGATCTGGCAATTGTTCAATAAAACGATCTGCATGTACAAATTCTGCCGCAGCTTTCGCTTGTTCGAACGTCATCGTTGGATGATATAAACGAATATTAGACAAAATCGTACCATAGAAGATAAATGGATCTTGCAGAACTAATCCTACCTTTTGTTTTAGTTCTTGTTTTGGAATCGTCTTAATCGAATGTCCATCAATTAAAATATCACCTTGGTTAAATTCATAAAAACGCATAAACAAGTTAATAATCGTACTTTTACCAGAACCTGTGTGGCCAACCAGCGCAATCGTTTCACCTGGATGAGCTGTAAATGAAATATGTTTCAACACATTGTGTGTCCCATCATAACTGAATGTCACATCTTTAAATTCAATTTTGCCTTCTGTGATATGATGTCCTGCAATTTCTTGTTGCTTAGGCTCTAAGGTTTGATTATCTAATAATGTAAAGACACGGTTTGCGGCAACAATCGCTTGTTGGAAAATATTTAAGTTTTGGCTGACTTGGTTAATCGGTTCAAAGAAGCGCTGCATGTATTGCACAAACGCATAAACAATCCCCGCTGTGACCGTCGAAGAGAAACTTAATATTCCAAAGTAGCTGAGAATCATCACTGTCGCAAAGACACTCAACATACCGATAGCCGGACGTAATAATAAACCATCTAAGCGAATCGTCTTTAAGTTATATTGGTAATGTTCTTCGTTAATTTTATCAAATTCATTTTGTAATCTGCGCTCTTGATTAAACACTTGAATCATACGAATCCCTTCGATAGACTCTGCGAGTTTCGCATTCAAATCAGATAATCGTTGTCGTGCTTGCGCAAAAAACAGAGATGCGTATTTACGATATAAAGCTAATATAATGATGATCATCGGCATAAAGCATAGTGCCATCAAAGCAAGTCTGACATCTAAAATAAACATCATAATAAAGCTTGAAATAACAGTAAACAATGCCATCATAAATGAAGAAAATACGCCGACAAACATATTCACAATCGCTTCTGTATCATTCGTTAAACGTGACACAATACTACCACTTGGCACCTCATCAAAATATTTCATTCCAAGTGCACCAATTTTGTCAAAGGCATCAATACGTAATTGTTGAATAATTTTAAAGGCAAAGTTTTGGAACAGATAGATGTTGATATACGTCGTGATGGCACCTATCAATTCGATACCGATAAATATAACAATCATCCAAATTATATCTTGTTGCGGAAAATGTCTAGGTGTTAAGTAATCATCAATAAATACTTTCACTAGATATGGAACCGCCACACCTGCCGCTGTTGAGATACCTAGCATCACAAATGCTGCGAAAATTAACCACTTAAATGGAAATGTATAGCGCATCAAACGCATTAATGTATGCCATTGATCACGTGCAGTAAGTTGATGATCATCATGTAATTTTTGTTTTCTACTCATGATCATCCCCCTCTCCTTCGTGTGCGGCTTCATCTAATTGTTTCGTTAATTGATCACGCAATTGTTGTGACTGATAGGTTTTCGCATACCAACCTTGATTGTCCATCAATTGTTCATGCGTTCCTTGTTCAGCCACTGTACCTTCATCCATAACAATAATTAAATCCGCATGACTGACAGCACTCATGCGATGGGCAGTAATAATATTGGTCTTGCCTTGTCGCTGTTCTTTCATGTTATTTAAAATATGTTCTTCGGTATCCGCATCAACGGCTGATAAAGAATCATCAAACATTAACACTGGCGGATCAGAAATCACTGCACGTGCAATCGATACACGTTGTTTTTGACCGCCTGATAATGACACACCACGTTCTCCGACAATCGTGTCATAGCCTTGTGGAAAGTTTAAAATATCATGATGCACATAGCTTGTTTTTGCGGCTTGTTGAATCTGTTGTTCTGTACTTTTTGGTGCCGCAAAGGCAATATTTTCTCGAATACTCGTTGAGAACAAGAAATTGTCCTGCGGTACATAGCCGAACATCGCACGTAAATGTTTGATTTCATAATCACGAATCGGAATACCGCCATACGTAATATCTTCAGGACGTTGTGTATCAAACTCTCGAACTAACAAACGTAACAATGTACTTTTCCCTGAACTTGTACGGCCTACAATACCAACAGTCATTCCTTCATTAATCGTGAAATGCACATCTCTTAATGCTGGATGCGTACTGCCTGGGAAAGTGAACGATTCTATCTGATAAGAAATCGCTCCAGAAGGATAACCGTTGACTTTGTAAGTTAAATCAATCTCGTTCGGCGTATCTAAAATATCTCGAATACGCTCATAAGAGGCATGTCCTCTTTGAATCACATTAAAGAAGAAACCCAGTGCTAATAATGGCCATACCAACATACCTAAATAAGTCGTTGCGGTAATTAATTGACCTAACGTAATAGTATGGTCAAAAATCATATATGTCCCAAAGACCAAGGCTAAGAAGTAACTTGTCCCAATTACTAACATGATGGTCGGGTCGAATAAAGCATCAATTTGTGCTACTTTTAAATTCTTTTTCACGACATCATCACTGATTGTTTTAAAGTCTTGTTGATCGCTCTTTTCGTACCCCATTGTTTTTGTTACTTTAATCCCCGCGATACTTTCTTGTGTCTTATCATTTAAACGGCTGAATGCTGCTTGTGCTTTCTTAAAGCCTTTACTCATCATGCGTCCATAATAACTTGTCAATAAAACTAATACAGGTAATGGCAGCATAATAATCAACGTTAACTTCCAGTTAATGGTTATAGCCATCGTAATCAAAATAGTTGTCCCTGTAATTAACGAGTCTCCAATCATTAAGACCCCAGGACCTGCGGCACCTTGAACAGCATTAATATCATTCGTCGCATGAGCCATCAAGTCTCCTGTTCTGCGTCTTTGAAAGAACGAAGGGCTCATCGATGTATATTTCTCATATAAACGATTTCGTAAAATCTTGCCCAATTTATTACTCGTTCCAAATATCAATACACGCCACGTATAGCGTAAGAGATAAATCATGATGGCCGCAAAAGCCAGAATCATCATATAAGCGAATAATTGTTTGCCTGTTAGACGATCAGCTGAAATCGCATCAATGGTTTTACCAATAATTTGCGGCGGAACGAGCTGAAACAGCGCAATCAATAACAAAACCAGTAAACCTGAAATGTACTTCATCTTTTCTTGTTTAAAGAACCAGCTTAAATGTATAAATACTTTCACTTTTGCACTTCCTCCTTTCTTATATCTTTTTGATGACTATTATGAGTTAATTCACTCTTGATTGCGCATCTCCTGTTTCAAGAACTTCCATCGTACTATTCAATCCACCTTCGGCAAGATTCTTAACCGCTTCATGTGTAAAGAAAGCAATATGTGGAGAAGCTAAAACATCTTCACGTTCAATCAATTCTAATAAAGTATCATCTTCAACCGTTTGATTAGAGAAATCTCTACGGAAATATTGTGCTTCATTTTCATACGTATCAATCACAGCGCCTGAAACCTTACCACTATTTAATGCATCAAGCAGTCCTTGAGTTTCAACAACCATGCCACGTGCACAATTGACAAAAATCACACCCTCTTTTAATTGTTTAAATGTTGCTTCATCAAACATATGATATGTGTCTTTATTTCCCGGGACATGAAGCGACACAATATCAGCTTCTGCAATTGCTTCTTCTAATGTAGCTTTGAATTCAACAACATCATCTAATTCAGGTTTCGGTTCAATATCATAACCAACCACTTTACAACCGAAATTTGAGAAGAGTTGTGCTGAAATACTGCCGATACGCCCCACACCAATAATGGCTACCGTTAAATCTTTAACTGGTCGTGAGATTAAAGGTGCATCCCAAACAAAATTGTGCTTTGTCATACGCTGTTTAATCAATGGAAATTGTCTTACAAAATACAAAGCACCTGTGACCGCATATTCCGCAATTGAACTTGGTGAATAACTTGGTACTGTTGTAATGATTAAATGATGTGCTTTTGCTGCCTCTAAATCGTACATATCAAAGCCAGCACTGCGTTGAGCGATTTGTTTAATCCCATAGCTTTCTAAAATACGATAAATTTCATGATCAAAAGGACCATTGTGAGATAATGAAAGTCCGTCATAACCTTTGACTGATTCTATATTATCTAATGTCAGAGGCTCACGCTCATAATCTACTTTCACTTGATGTTCTGCTGCCCAATTTTCAATTGCGTCAATTTCATAAGGTGCCACATCAAACATTTTTATGCTTACCATTTTAATCTCCCCTTTAATATGTATTACAACTGCTTAAAATAATGATATGTCTCATATTATAGCATTCAAACAATTCCAAGAAACACAAAATTCAGAAAATATAATCAAAATTAAAAAGACTTAAGCATTAAAGCTCAAGTCTTGTCGATTGATTATTCAACCCATTCGATAACGTCATCATAAGATTGACGTGTTTTTCCACGTTTCGGATCTTCAGCACGGTAACCAAAAGCCACCATGACTGATGGTAAGAACTCATCTTCATTCATAAGACCTTCGTCCACTAGTAATTGTGTAACGTCTTTCATGCTGAATCCTTCAATCGGGCATGAATCCACACCAATTAACGCGGCTACTGACATCATATTTCCTAATGCAATGTACGTTTGTTTACTTGCCCAGTCCCATAATGAACGTTCGCTTTCATATAAATTCAAACTATCATTTTGGAAAACTTCATAACGTTTGTTCATATCTTCTAACACATCATCTGGCACATGTTTAATCTCTTTCATAATATGTGTTAAGTACGCTGTTCCAGGGCGTACATTTTTACGCGCTAATAAAATCACAAAATGTGAAGCCGTATCTAACTGACCTTGCGCACCCCAAGAAACTTCTTTTAATTTTTGACGTAAATCTTCATTTTGAACGACTAAGAAACGCCATGGTTCTGAACCGATTGAACTTGGTGAAAGGCGTCCAGATTCAATAATTGTATGGAAATCTTCTGTACTCACTTTTTTCTCTGGATTAAATCGTTTTGTCGCATGTCTAAAATTAAACGCTTGTAAAATTTGATCACGGATTGCTTGTTGTTCCATTATACTCTCGCTCCTCATCTTATATAGTCAACTCTAGTATAGAGAACACAACCATGGGTCTAAAGAAAATTGCTTAACGTTATTGTTTTTGAAATTGTTCAATGAATGCGATATATTGATCCGCATTCTCTGTGATTGTAGCGACATGATTGATATCATCCGTCTGATAAATCGCATGAATACCAAAGAAATGACCGCCAACTAAATTGACGACCCCTTTTAACGGGTGACAAATTTCATCAATGGTATAACCGATAGGTCCATTTTCTTTATAATTTTCCTCTGACTGACCACATGAAATCGCTAATGCGAAATGTTTTCCCTTTAAAGCATCTCCACCATCAAACGCAAAGCCATGCGTATAGACTTCATCAAACCAATGTTGTAAGAGCGGCGGATAACTCATCCAAAACATCGGATACTGAAAAATGATATGGTCATGCGCTTCTAGTAATGATTGTTCATGCGCCACATCAATTTCTCCATTTGGATAGGCTTGATATAAATCATGGACAGTTACTAAATCAGGATGTTCTTCTAACTTCTGTTTCCACACTTGATTGACGTCGCCTTCTTGAATATCAGGATGTGCAATGATGACTAATGTTGACATATAATCCTTCCTTTCAATTAAAATATATGCGCATAAAAAAATGAGATGTACCCCGACGTCATCTCATTTTAAGCTTGCTATTTAGTTATTCCCCTTTGGTCTCCATCATTAACTTTGTGTAATAGAATAAGAAAACAATAATCATACTGATTGACATTGATTTCAACAGATTATTCATCATCGTGCCCATATCCGTTAAATAAAACGTAATGGCTGAGTTAATGAAGAACGCAATAATAATGTAAACTAATCTTGTTATCATATCCCATCATCCCCTTTTGACTAGTTTACCCATAAAAGATACAAATTGCAATATGTATTTTGAATTTTGCGACAACTTTAAATTTTATAAATGAAAACACGCAACCTTTTTCAGATTGCGTGCTTCTATCATTTATAAAATCAACTTTTAATGAAATTTACATATTCAGTTGGCAATTATGATTTAACTTGTGATTCACCGAAGATTTTACGTTTGATTGCTTCACCAGTCGGTGTACCTGCTAAACCGCCAAGTCCAGTTTCACGTAATTCAGCTGGTAAGTTACGTCCAACTTTATCCATTGCTTCAATTACTTCATCTACTGGGATACGGCTTTCCACGCCAGCTAATGCTAAGTCAGCTGAAATTAATGCGTTACCTGAACCGATTGCGTTACGCATTACACATGGAATTTCTACTAAACCAGCAACCGGGTCACATACTAGACCAAGTAAGTTACTGATTGCGATTGCCATTGCTTGACCTGAAGCTTCTGGTTTACCGCCGAATGTTTCAACTGCAGCTGCTGCAGCAATTGCTGATGCTGAACCAACTTCAGCTTGGCAACCGCCTGTTGCGCCAGCAACACTTGCGTTGTTTGCTACGACACGACCGAAGATAGCAGCTGTGAATAAGAAGTCCACCATTTGCTCTTCAGTTAAGTCATGTGTTTTTTCTAATTTGAATAGTGTACCTGGGATTGTGCCCGAGGAACCAGCTGTTGGAGTAGCACAAATGATACCCATAGCTGCGTTAACTTCGTTTGTCGCAACGGCACCCATAACGGCACTCATCATTTCATTACCTGAAAGTGCATGGTTGTTTTCGTTATAGTTTTTAATTTTAATTGCGTCTTGACCAGTATACCCTGTTACACTTTTAACGCCTTCGCCAGTTGTCCCTTTTTCAACTGCGTCGCGCATTACTTGTAAGTTTTGTCTCATTTGTTCACGGATTTCATCACGTGATTTCCCACTTAATTCTTGCTCTTCTTCAATCATAATTTCTGAGAATTTCATATCGTGTTCATTCGCATAATCTATGATCTCTTTAATTGAATCAAACATACATTACACCTCTTTATTTTATATATGCAAAGTTTAAGTCGCTATATTTCTCTCTAATTTCGCTAAGTGCTTCATCTGATAAAGCTTTGTTCAAGTGTAAAGCCATTAAACAGCCATCTGGATTAATCGTTTTGATTTCTTCGTTGATGTCTGCACCGAGTTCAATTAAATCATTGATTAAATGGTTGATTGTCGCATTGTCAGTTGGTCCATCGATTTCTAATAATGGTAAACCATGGTTCATTAGAATACATTGACCATCGACATTGATGCTTTTAATTTTAATTGTACCGCCACCGATTGAAATACCGTTCAATTCGATGTGACGATCACCTTGTTTTGCTTTGATTAATGCACAGTTAGGGTGTTCTCCTAAGCTTCTGCCTGTTTCTTCAATGAAACGAACATCGATACCATCATTTTTAGCAATGTTGACTGCATCTTTGATACGTTCGTCAAATGTGCTGTAGCCAAGTAAGCCGCCAATGATTGCTACGTCTGTACCGTGTCCTAAGTGTGTTTGTGCAAATGATTCATAATAATGAACCTCAATATCTTCCGGCTCTCCTTGAAGTACCATTCTTGCTGCGTTACCGATTTTAACTGCACCTGCAGTGTGTGAACTTGAAGGTCCCATCATAACTGGACCGATTATATCAAATGCGCTTTGGTAATCATGTTTACGTGCCATAGCGTATTGTCATCTCCTTAATCTCTTTATAAGAAATGCTTAATTAGTTTGCTTTTGACGGTTCTGCTTTGCCACCAGGTAATTTATCTGAGAGTTTCTTGAAGTTGATTTTGTTCATAATTTTACCTAAGATCCAACCTAGAATAATTGCTGTCACAATAACAGCTGCAATAGTAATAATTGATGGAATTGGTTTGTTAAAGCCGAACAATACAATTGCACCAGCTATTGGTGTTGCCATTCCCGTTACATTAATTACTAAACCTGCAAACGTTACAATCGTTGCAGTAAACATTCCGACTATGGCGTTTGCACCATAGAGTTGAATCGGATATTTTGCGATAGTGTCGATTTGTGTCAATGGTTCTACTGCGACTGCGAATGCTTTACCTAAGCCGCCGATTTTTAATGCTCTGAACATCATAAAGTTAACGAATGATGAACCTGTAGTTGTTAATGCACCGATTGCCATCGGAACACCTGTTAAACCAAGTAAACTTGTTAATACCATAGAACTTAATGGCGTCATACCTACCACTGGAATGATTAAGCCTAAAATAATTGCTAATGCGTAAGGATTATTGTCACCAACTGCTGTAATCGCACCACCGATTTGTCTTAACACAGCCATTACTCCTGGTGAAATTAATCCGCCGATTCCGAATGTTAATGCCGGAGCGACTAAGATTACGACAATTAAGTCTAAGCCTTCTGGTACTTTTTTCTCGATCAATTTAATCAAGAAGCTGACTAAGTAAGCAGCGATAAATGCCGGTAATAATTTTTGATCATGTAAAACTAAACCAATAATAACTGCGAAGACTGGAGAGATACCCAATTTCAAACCAGTTAAAATACCTACTGCAATACCACTCAAGCTTCCTGCTAAGTCTCCAATTCTTTGGAAGAATTCAACGTGGAACACACCGCCAATCGCATAACTTAAGAATGCTTGCGGTAAAAATGTTGCACATGCTGCACCTGAAAGTGCTTGTAGCCCCTGTTTACCATAAGGAGCAAATTTTAAGAATAACGACATTGCTAATAGGACTAGCAATAACGTCCCAGTTCCCAAAATAATATCCATGCCAAATGACCTCTTTTCCTACTATATATTTAATTTTCCTACCACCGACATCATACTATCTTTGATAAAGCGTTTTCAATAGCTTTCAAAAACATTTTGTGAACAAATTGCGAATAATTTCACAAACTCTTTATTATGACTATTATTACTCTTTATTTTTAATTTAAACAGTAATTTTAGTCATGTTGTATATAAAGTTGTCACAATTAGTTTAAACGTTTGAAATTAATCTAAACACTTACCAATTAATAAAAATAATCTTGTTTACCCTAAAACAACACTAAAAGACTCCCTTTAGACTTTTATTGTTATTTGTCTATACAAATTATTTTCCATTAGCAACTATAACACTTTGGAAATAAACTTTAAACCAACAATTTAGGGTGATTTTATCGGATAAATGCCAAAACGCCTGATATATTAGGGTTTTGGACAACTTAGTCCGTTAAAAGTTCCAATATACTGAAAATTTACGAAGTTTAAAGCTTTTTAAACTCAATTTTAAGTTAGCTTAATAATCCTATGCCATGCTTGATATGAAGGAATTGATATTGCGGAAAGCACGATGATCTCATAAAGCCGTATACCAAATTCTATCTCTCACATATCCGCATACAACTATCAAGTTTCTTCATTGTCGTTTTGTCTGTATCATCCGATAGTTTCTACATCATACTCATAACACCACGGATGACATGACACTTTCAATTTGAAATAGGAGTGTTGTTTTCATGCCGATGAAGTTAAGTAAAAAGAAAAGCTTGCTTCATGTTTCTACATTAGCTTTAAGCGGTATACTATTCTTTAATATGCCTGGAGTGATGAATGCTGCTGAAAGTCATGATTACGCAAACAAACAGTCCGCTGAATTATCCGCTTTGGTCGAAAATACTGAAACTGCACAAACATCTGAAACATTCAATTCTACATCGCATCCAACTCATGTGGCTCAAGCTGCTGATGTTGAACCCGATCCTTCCCTTGCAGAAAATGTTTCAAAGACAAGTAGCGCAGATGCAGAAGGAAATCATAAAGAAGCAGATACTAAGCCCACAACCACAGAAGCAACAGCGGAACAAAGCAATGCGCATCAAACATCAGCAACAACGTCAAAGAGTCAAGATGCAGGCACACACCATCAGGGTGAAACCGCATCATACGCTGACTTGCCAGAAACAGGACACGTTGACCATCCAGAATCGGGTGCTGTCATAGCCGTTATTATGAGTATTGTTGTCTCTACCATTGCCTTGGTTTACGTATGCAGACAAAATGCACGTACATCCGCCCCAAGTCGAGATGACATTTGATTGAAAAAACCCTAGTACATCTTTCCAAAATCCCAAAAAAACAGACTTAGAAACCTGTCTTTTTCCCTTTCTTTAAGACATTGTTTCTAAGTCTGTTTATTTTATATTCATATTTAGATCATTTCGTACTAGAATCTCTGACGTTTACCTTTGCTGTTAACCAATCCGACTGAATGTGGTCGCTTTCTCCTTCAAAGAATTGTTTCAAGCGTGCAAAAATTGAAGCGCCGATGGTTTCAGCACTGATGCCTGCAGCTGTTAATGAAGGGTAATGTGCTTTATTCCAACTATTCTCTTCTAAAGTAACGATAGCCACATCTTCAGGTACTTTTAATGCGTTATTTTTCAATGCTTGTAAGATGCCTGACAACATCGCATGATTTGATACGATGAGTGCAGTAGGATGATTAGGCTGTGTAAATAGTTGATGTGCTGTGTCATAACCATATTTTTCGGTTGCGGTTAAACTTAAATCTGTATATTGATAAGAGATTAAGCGCTGATCCATTTGCTGGTCAAAATCTTCTAATGCTGCTTTATACCCCATGCGTGTATCTGCAGTCGCACTTGAAGCTGGGTTGCCTAAAATCAATGCGATAGATTGATGTTGTTGTTTTAATAAATGTTCAGCTGCTTGATAAGCTGTATCTTCATGATTTAAACCGATATATGGAATCTGTTCATCTTCAATCTGATTATCAATAATCACCATAGGGATATCTCTCCAACGTTTTGAAATACGCATTTGAGCTGACACTGGAGAAACTATAATCCCATCTACTTGCTGCGATACAAACCAATCTATCAATTCATCTTGTCGTTGTGCTTGTTCATTAGATGCCATCGCAATAATACGAATAGATTCAGAGCCTTGTTGATGTTCAATCGCGTCAATCATTGAAGCATAATAGGCGTCATGTCTTGGCATAATGAATGCGATCGTCTTCACGCTTTCTCCACGTAATGATTGAATATATCGGCTTGGTTCATAACCTAACATCTCTAATGCTTCGACGACGCGTCTACGTGCTTGATCATTAGATACATGCTTCTTATCTTCTAATATTTGATTGACTGTCGCAATGGACAAGCCTGAAATTCTCGCAATATCATGTAAAGTCGGTTGTGTTTTCTTCATTTACTTTCAAACTCCTTGAAACCGTTGAATGGTTGTTGTGTCTTGCTGAATATTAGTCCTCTCTATTTTCCATCGATAATTCAAAATCTAACCAATTTACAACATCTGATAATAACATACCGCGATATGAATTAACATTTAACAACTCATGATCCAAACCATCATAAATTCTTAATGATTTATGTGTGGTATTCGCCTCTTTAAAGAATTGAATCGCATCATCAGAACTTACAATGCGGTCAGAACCCCCATGCAAGATTAATACTTTATCTTCAAACTTAGAAAATTCAATATTCATCTCTTGTAAAGTCTGACGAAATGCTAAAATTCTCTTATGTTTCTCAATATCCGCTTCTTCACTTTCATCTTCCATTTCTGCTGAAATGTCATCACGAAAGACAGGCTGTCCTGTAGGCGATAAACCTCCGGCAGAAATATATCCTTGTACAGCATGCGGATAACGTATACCAAATAGCGTAGCAATCGTACCACCTACACCATGACCTAAAATAAATATTTTACCTGTCAATTGTGCTTTGACATAATCGACAACCGCTTTCAAATCTTCTACAACAATTTCTACATGTTCATCCAGATTTTTATCTCCTGGTGTTTTACCATGACCTCTTTGGTCATAACGAATAACATTATAATCGTACTCATTAAAGAGTGCCGCCACACCATCGTAATCATCTAATTCTTCTGATAAACCTTGTACAATAATCAAATTAGCCACAGGCTGCTCGCCTAGCGTAATCTTGCTGTAGAGATTCACATTATCAAACGAAGAAATATAATCAATATCTGACACAGCTAA
Source organism: Staphylococcus simulans (assembly GCF_047037175.1). Taxonomy (GTDB): domain Bacteria; phylum Bacillota; class Bacilli; order Staphylococcales; family Staphylococcaceae; genus Staphylococcus; species Staphylococcus simulans_C. The sequence continues at coordinate 1,527,611 of NZ_CP178241.1, forward strand.
AACCTCTCCTTCAACCGTCTTTATTCTCACTTACCCTATGCATTTTGAAAATCACATATTAATTCTTCAAACATATTATCGTTTTTAATTTACTAAATCGTTTATCGGTATTAAAATAATAACGTTCATTCATAATCGTATTATTAGATTGACCAAATTATAAAAACAACAGAAAGCAGATGACACTATTTAACAACAAGACAACACACTTCAAAGACATGCTTCCTTACTTATGCATTATTATATTGTTGCACCTTATCGGTGGTGCTTGCCTATGGATAGGCGGACAAGCACACCCTATTTTATTGGGAATGGGTATCTTAGCATACACACTTGGTTTACGTCACGCCTTTGATGCCGACCATATTGCGGCAATTGATAATACTGTTCGTAAACTGATGCAAGAAAAGAAAAACCCAACCGGTGTCGGTTTCTATTTCTCTATCGGCCACTCCAGTGTCGTATTCATTATGGCACTTTTACTTGGTATTTCCGTATCCTGGGCACAAACACAAATGCCCGTCTTTCAAGCTGTTGGCGGATTAATTGGCACGATGGTTTCTGGATTATTTCTATTACTCATTGGTATTTTGAACGCAATCATTTTAATTTCACTCATTCGTTTATTCATGCGCTTGCGTCATAAACCCGTCTCTAATGATGAGCTCGATCATCTATTAGCATCCAGAGGTCTGATTCAACGCTTTGTAGGCCCTTATTTTAAATTCATCAACCAAAGTTGGCATGTATTGCCCTTAGGGTTTCTCTTTGGATTAGGTTTCGATACCGCTAGTGAAATTGCGTTACTCGCATTATCGTCTGGTGCTGCGCAACAAGCACTGCCGTTTACTGGCATCATTGCACTACCGATATTGTTTGCGGCAGGTATGAGTTTATTGGATACCTTAGATGGCGCATTGATGAAGTCAGCCTATCATTGGGCATTTCTAAAGCCAGTGCGTAAAATTTATTACAATATTACCATCACAGCCATTTCCGTTATCGCCGCATTATTAATTGGTGCTGTAGAGCTCCTTCAAATGATTGGCGAACACTTCCAATCGCATAGTCCTTTTTGGAAAAATATTGCGGCAATAGAGTTCGATCATCTCGGTTATATACTCGTTGGTGTTTTCCTAGTCTTTTGGCTACTATCTGTAATTGTATGGAAATTCAATAACTTCGAAGAACAACAATTGAGATAGTATACAAATCCAACCACATCATAACAAATCTATATCTCGACCTAAAACAAAGCAATCCTCACGCCTTCTCATAATCACTTGAGAACGTTTGAGGATTGCTTTTAAAATACAAATTGAACCAATAACATGTATACAATCGTACCGCCTGCAATTGAAATCAACATATTTCGCTTAATCACATGTAAGATTACGATTACGACAATCGCAATGAATTCAGGTAAGCCATGATTGCCTGTAAGCACCGGCGTTTTACGCAAGGCATAAACAACCAAGAAACCAAATACTGCTGCGGGCAACACTGCACCTAAATACTGCACAAATTTTGGTGTTTCTTTATCTTTAGAAAAGATTAAGAACGGCAAGAAGCGTGTCAACATCGTTCCAACAACGACAACCGCAATCGTTAAAATTTGTTGTGTCAATATCATATTATGCCACACCCTTTCTTGCGAAATAACCTCTAAACAATGTCAATGCTAGGACAATTAAAATCATGGAAGGCAAAATAAATTGATTAGGTCCGAAAATGATTAAACAAATCACAGGTATAGTTAAACCAATGAGTGAGCTGACATGATTCTTTTCTTTCAACCAAGATTCTAAGAAAATAACCACAAACAATGCGACCATCACAAAATCTAAACCCTTCGTATCAAATTTGATGAAGACACCGAATAAACTGCCGATGGTCGTGCCGAAAAACCAATAAAATTGATTTAAAAGCGTGACATAAAACATAAATAGCGTCTTATCCACATTTTTAGGCACATTCGCCATATTATTAATAACAAATGTTTCGTCGCACATACCAAATATTAAGTACGGTTTATACTGTCCTGTTCCTTTAAAACGATCCAACATAGAAATCCCATAAAATAAGTGTCTGGAATTCAGCATAAGTGTCAACACAAAGACACTAACTGGATTAAAGGGGACCAGCAATAAACTCCCTGCCACGAATTCCATCGAACCTGCAAAAATGAGTAAACTCATTAACATCGCATATATCGGGGGAAATCCTAATGAATGCATATAAATACCATAAGCAATTCCAATAAATGAAAAGCCCGCAAAAATTGGAATTGTTTGAGGAAATGCTGCTTTTAAAGCGTTTAAATGTGGATGTTCTGCCATGACTATCAAGCCTCTTTCTATGTATATGAAAATCTTCGAAAAACAACTGTTTTCGAAGATTAGTAGTGATTTATAAAATCTTGAATGCATCAGGAACAGGGACGATTTTTTGTTGTTCTAAATGATAAAACCCGCCATACTGCATTCCTTGGCAGTGTACTTGGTCACCTGTACTGATTTCGAATTCAAAAACCCACTTCATACGGCTGACTTTTGTGAGCCAGCATCTGCCAATGGGTTTGTCATGGATCGTAATCGGAATCTTATAATCAATTTCTGTATGCATCAGAATTGCTGAAATACCTTGTTTCAACATTTCAGATATACTTAGATGTCGATTCACAAACTTTGTTCTTAAGTCTTCAAACCAACGCACATAAACAATGTTGCTGACGATACCCATCGCATCAATGTCATAATTGTTTACTTCAATTTCAGTTTCTGCCACTAATTTACGTTCACTCAACACCAACAACTCCTATCTATCTTAATGTCATCAGTATAACAATCTTACATTAAAGTTGATAAGTGTTATCTTAACTTACATTGAATTTTGTGTGTTAAATTCATGTTTGAGCAAAGCATATCTATGAAAATCTTCAAATTGTCCGCGTTCAAATGACTCGTCTTTTTCTGTTCCTACAAACTGGAACTTGGCACGTTCTGCGACTTTTTGACTCGCTTTATTTTTAGTATTGATATGCAGTGACAACTTATTTAAATCTAACGTATTGAAAGCAAAATCGCATACTTTATTTAAACAGCGTGCAATGATTCCTCGCCCATTATATTGACTATGCAACCAATAACCTATATATGCCTTCTTATTATCGTGATCGATTTGCTGTATATCAATCGTACCGACTACTTCTCCTTGATAATAAATGACAAACAAGCGATGGATACCTTCAGCTTGTTTGTTTAACATTAACTGAATGAATGCTCTTTCATCTTTAACAGCTAAAGCATGGTCAATGAATGGCAAATACGTGGATAGAAATGCCCTATCTTCATCAATGAGTTGAAATAATGGTTCTGCCATAAATATCTCTGGTTGCGCCAGTTTAATATCTTTATCTACTTGCAGTTCAAATATATCCATCCATACCAACTACTTTCATTATGTATTTTTCATGAATAATTAGATTATAGCGGAGTTGACAGAATATTTCAATATCATTCCGAAGCAAAAAAAGACGAGTAATGCACGATGCACTACTCGTCGAAATTACATATTTAGTTCATTGCTTAGCAATTATAAGAAACGTTTAGCTGCTACTGAAAGTGGTGGGATTTCTTCAAGATCTAATTTTTTATCTTCAGTAATAGATCTGTAAGCCCATTTAGCATAGTTGATTGCTTCATCCGGTACGATTTTACCTGGAAGTGGTGCAGCATTTGGATCAACGTGTACGTTTACGATTGTTGGGCGTTTTTCGTTTAATGCAGCTTCTACTACAGTATCGATGTCTGCTGGATCTGTTAATGTGTAGCCAGCACCGCCACAAGCTTCAGCGAATTTAGCAACATCCATATCTGAGAAGTCGATAGCGTATTCTAATTCACCAGCTGCTTGTTGTTCGTATTTGATGAACGCTAATTGTTTGTTGTTCATTACGAAGATTACCATTGGCATATTATATTGAACTGCCATTGCGAAGTCTTGCATTACCATTTGGAAAGCACCGTCACCGGCAATACCGATAACTTGACGGTTAGGGAATGCTACGTTAGAAGCAATTGCTCCTGGTAATGCGCAACCCATTGTACCTAACCAGCTTGAAATAATAAATTCGTTGCTTGGTTTAAGGCTTAGGTAACGTGTTGACCATACTGTTGAAGTACCAACGTCAATTGAGAATACAGCATCGTTGTCTGCTTCTCTGTTGATTGCTTGCATTAAGTGTTCTGGACGGATTGGGAACGCATCGTTATTAAGGTCTTTTTCCATCCATTCTTTCCAAGTTGCCATGTTATCCATAGCTTCTTTTAAGAATTTACGGTTTTTAACTGGTTTAACAAGGTCAGTTAATTCAGTTAAAGCAATTTTAGCATCACCGATAATACCAGCGTTTACTTTGAAACGGTGACCGATTGCACTTGGGTTCACATCAATTTGGATTGCTTTGATGTTTTTCTTAGGAAGGTAGTCAACATATGGATAGTTTGTACCTACCATGATTAATAAATCGGCATTTTGCATTGCTTGGTATGCAGGTTTTGTACCGATTTTACCAATGTTACCTAAGTTGTATGGGTGGTCATCTGGAATGATTGTTTTAGCTGGTAAAGTAATGATTGTAGGGATTTGTGCTTTATTGATTAAAGCTTCTACTTCAGGACCAGCATGTTTTGCACCAGTACCCATTAATAATACAGGTTTTTTAGCTTTATTGATTAATTTTGCAGCTTTTTTAACTTTAGCTGTGTTTGGTGCTGGGATTGTTGGGCGTTTTTTATTTACAACTTTGTTTGTTGTGTCTTTAACTTTCTTAGTTAATAAGTTATTAGGCAAGATTAAAGTTGCCACACCTTTTTTCTCATATGCAGTTTTGATTGCTTCGTTTACAATACCGAAGATATCATCATCTTTTTCTGAGATTTGACGGTTGTATACTGAAACATCATCACATAATGATAATAAGTTTGTTTCTTGGAATGCTTTAGTACCAAGTAAGTTACTGTTTGATTGACCTACTAATACTAATTGTGGAACGCCGTCCATTTTAGCGTCATACATACCGTTTAATAAGTGGATCGCACCTGGACCACCGATTGCTAATGATACCCCGATTTTACCAGTAAGTTTTGTGTAAGCTGCAGCTGCTAAGCTTCCTACTTCTTCATGACGAACATGATAGAATTTGATTTGTTCACTTACTGTACGTAAACTATCAACAACTGCGTCGATAGAGTCACCTGGGATACCATATAAGTGATCAATATCCCATTGTAGTAAAGCTTCTACAAGTGCTTGATTTGCTTTAATTTTTGCCATTTTAAAAATAGCCCCTTTCTATTCATTAAAAAAGTAACTGTATTCAAACTACCCTTTAGTTAGTGTTTGATATGTCGTTATGCAAATGAGTCTGTATATATAAATCTAATAAAAAAGAATAATCAGGATAGGTAACAGCACTGAGCTGATTACTGCAGTCAAGATCATACCGATTGAGCTGAATGCACCTGATTCTAAATCTAATTCCAAGGCTTTAGCTGTTCCGAACGCATGTGATGCATTTCCAAATGCAAGCCCTTTTGCAATGGAAGTTCTGAAGTTCCCCATACGCAACAGCAACGAGCCGAGCATACTGCCAATTAAGCCAGTAGTAATAATAAAGAGTACTGTAACTGTATCTGCACCGCCCATTTGGTGAGATACTTGAATACCAACCGCTGCTGTGATGGAACGAGGCAATAATGTGACAATTTCCTCTTTATTGAAGCCTAAAATCTTCAACGACGAGTAAACTAACACAAAATTGAGTAATACGCCAGTCAATACGCTTGTAAAAATAATATTGAAGTTCTCGAATATTTTATGGCGATTGATATAGAGCGGATAAGCTAAACACACAACTGTGCAGCTCAACAGATAGTTGATCAAGTGACCGCCTGCCATATAAGAACTATAATTCTGACGGAACAATAGTAACACGATTATAATTCCGATTGAAGCAACTAAGGCTGGATTTAAAAACGGGCTAGGAAATCTCTTGTGCAGCTTCTTCGCTGCTAGATACATTACTACTGTGAGCAGTATCATTACGATGTCTTTTAAAATAATCATGATGTGTGACTCCCCTTACCACCATGGCGTCTTCTAGCCATCTTCTCAGCAATTAGCCCAGAGACGTAAGCGACAACTATCGTTCCGAGAATGATGACGCCGAAGAACACAATAAAGTTGAGGTGTATGTTACCTATGATATCCATTACACCAACGACAGAAGGAATAAAGAAAAATACCATCGTTGTTAACAAGAAGTTGGAACCCGCTTCGACCCATTTGACAGGTATAATTTTAAATTCTAATAGTAGGAAAAAGAGTCCTAGGCCGACGATACTTCCAGCTAATGGAATATGCAAAAGGTGTTGAAGGGTGTTACCTAAATACGTGATGCCCATAATCAAGAAAATTTGGAAGATAATCTTTAAAACTTTCGATGCCATAAGCTAACACCTTTCTTTAAAAAATAAATGTATAAATGCCATTTTCAAAACGATTCTGGTGTCTGAATCTAGTGTCCATCACGATTTATACACATTCTTTTGACTTACATTCCTTATTCTATGACAATTCTGTGTATAATAAAAATATCGATTTTAGATAGTACCTATTACTTTTTTCTATGAAAGCGATAACATCTATTATTTTTCTTCCACATATATCTTTTTGTTACTTCCAATCCTGTTCCATAACGTATATACCCCTTTCTGACAGTCTTAACAATAAATTTACGCGCATACAAAAACAGCTGTCCGTTTTAGCGAACAACTGTCTTGATTTCTGTTAAAGGCTATTGAAAATATGGTGTATAACCTAAGATATGCTGTTTTAAGTACGACATCATTCGTTTTCTAATGCATTATGACATTATGGTGAACAATCTTCACAATAACAATTCACCATCCATATGATGCTGACCTGCTTTACATCGTCAACGTTGACTTCATGTAATCAATATATTCTCTCGTCGCATAATTAATATACTTTTCCTTTTTCCAGATAACACCTAGTTGCCATCTCATTGCGGAATCGTTGATTTTGGCACTATGAATCGGCCCTCTCAACATTTTCACAATATTTTCCGGCAAGATACTGACCCCTAAGCCTGCCGTTAATAAGTTTTCAATGAAATTCCACTGTGAAATTTTGGAAATTGTCTTAGGCACAAAGCCTGAGCGTTTCGCTGTTTCAATAATTTTATCGTTTAAATAGAAATCTTCATTGAACAAAATGAAATCTTCATTGGCCAGCTCATGCATTTCTACCATTTCACGCCCCGCAAATGGATGAGTTTCACTGACTACCAATAAGATATCTTCTGTATAGAGCGGAATGGATTCAAAAATGGCACTATCTACTGGCAAAGTTGTAATCCCGATATCTATTTCATTATTGATAATTTGAGATTCAAGCGCCTTTCCGCCATTCTCAACTAAATTATAAGTAATATTCGGATACATTTGGTGAAAGTTTCCTAAGGTATCAATGAATTTATTCATATTCATGACCGCTGATAAGCCAATACTGATATGTCCCGCTTCAAGTCCTTTAAGTTGATTCACTTCTTTAGGAAGATTTTCAAATAAATTCATAATTTCTAATGATTTTTTGTAAAAAATTTCTCCACTGTCCGTCAAAGTCAGATGACGTTTGCTGCGATCAAATAATGAACTGCCTAATTCATTTTCCAAATCTTTAATCGCCTTACTGATTGTAGGCTGTGCGATATAAAGTTCTTTAGAGGCATTTGTCATACCGCCATGTTGTACAACTGCAATAAAATATCCCATTTGTTTAATATCCATGTTTGTGCCCCTTCTCTATCCATACTTATTTATCAAACTTAACATATACAACCATTCTATAATATCTATAACAGAAGTGCTATATATGCAGAAAACAGACCAATGAATGTCATGCATTCTTGGTCTGTTCTTTATTATTTAATAATATCAATCAATTCTTTTTTAGCTGCTGCACGTGCTGGTATCCAACCAAATACCACTCCGATTAAAGTAGAGACTCCAACTGCTAATAGCACAGAACCTAAACTTACAGCACTCTTAATATAGTCAGGTGTAACTGCATCAACAAGCGAAGCAACACCTATTCCTAATATTAAGCCAATAATGCCGCCAATCAAACATAGAACAACACTTTCAACTAAGAACTGGATTTCAATGTCTCTTGCTTTGGCACCGAATGCACGTCGGATCGCAATTTCTTCTGAGCGTTCTGCAACGGAAATATACATGACATTCATCACACCGATACCGGCAATGAATAAAGAAATCCCCGCAACCGCAGCAACAAAGTACGTAATTCCATCAAATATTTTAGTGATACCTTTCATCATTTCTTCCATATCAGAATATTGATAGCTGCCTGCAGCTTGTCCGCTTCCTTTTTTCGATAACACCTTCGCCACACGTTCTGCAACTTCTTTTTTCTGATGTCCATCTTCAATCTTAAGTTCTAATTGCTCAAAATCTTGTGTTAGATTGGGTAAGTAATGTTCAAGCGTTTGCGTCGGCATATGCACGACATTATTTTCAAAGCCATCACCCTGAGTAACACCGACAATCTTAAATCCTTGTCCATTGATATAGAGTGATTCTCCTACTGCTTTTTTAGAACTATCAAATAGATTCTCAGCTAATTTACTATCAATCGTTACGACCTTATTTTCAATCGCATTATCACCTTGATTAAAACCGTGGCCTTCATCTACATCTTTAAATTGGTTCTTCGCATAAATATTAGCGTCGCCATTTTTTCGTGAATTGGTCACTTTAGCAGAAAATGCCTGGTCTTTATCTTTTTTAATCTGTGCTTTTTCTACACCTTTTTCTCTTTCCGCTAATTGAATATCACTCGGTGAAAAAGGGTCTGTCTTAATATCTGCGTCCATTGACTGCATAAAGCTAATCAAAGCTGTATCTTTTGATGCACCTGAATCTGAAAATTGTTCACTTGCGGTCTTTTTAAAACCATTACCTAGTGCCATGATAGTAATCACTGCCGCAATACCAATAATAATACCAATCATCGTAAAGATATTACGCCGTTTATTTTTCATGATTGAACGCAGTGAAACCATGAGTATATTAGAGAACCGACTCATGAAATCACCTCTTCTTCTTGAATACGTCCGTCTAAGATATGAAAGATGCGATCCGCTTTTTCAGCGACTGCTCTGTCATGTGTCACCATAATCATGGTTGTATTTTGTTCTTGATTCAGACGGATAAATAAATCCATAATATCTTCTGATGTTTTAGAATCTAGTGCACCTGTAGGTTCATCTGCGATAATAAATTTCGGCTGATTTACAATAGAGCGCGCAATCGCAACACGTTGTTGTTGACCACCGGATAATTTATTGGGCACAAAATTTTCTTTGTCGTAAAGCCCTACATTATGCAGCGTATCAAGGACGCGCTGCTTACGTTCTTGACTATTAATCCCTGCATAAACTAATGGAATACTAACATTTTCTAACACTGTATTATTTTGAATCAGCTTAAAGTTTTGAAAGACGAAACCGACTACTTGATTTCTAATTTCTGCCAACTGATTATCTGAGCTTGTTTTATAACTTTGGTTATTAAACAAATACTCGCCTTCATAACCTCTATCGATAAATCCGATGATATTGATTAAGGTACTTTTACCTGAACCAGAAGGACCCATAATAGCGATAAACTCACCTTCGTTTATTTCCAAGGAAATATCTTTTAAAATATGGTTGACTTTATCTCCATTTTTAAAAGAACGATTGACGTTTTCTAACTTAATCATGATTCCACCTCAATCTTGTCTCCCTCTTTTAGAGAAGATTTAGGATTTTGAACTAATCGTTCTCCTTCTTTTAATCCTGATTTAACGTATATAGAACCTTCTTGTTTTTCTATTTCAATTTTGCGTTTTTCCACTTCATTTTGTTTGTTAAGGACATAAACAGTGTGGTCTTTACCTAATACGTTTTCAGGAATTTTAATTTTGTCAGTCGCAACTGAAGCATCTAATGATAGACCTGCACGTACCGGAGAAGATAAATGGCCAATCAATACATTATATTTAGAAGCATCATTCGCACTGTCTTTACCTGACACATCATTTGCGACAGGATTAGAAGCTTGTCCTGCACCTTCTTCTTCAGAGCCTGAAGCAGCACCACTAGAAGCACCACTCATCGCACTTTGATTCAGGCTATCTTCATAACTCGTAGGAAGCTCAGATATTTTAAGAATCTCACCCGTGCCTTTATCCCCTGTACTATTTACTCTATATTCTATTTTCTGTCCTTCTTTAATTTTGTTTAAGTCATATTCTGTGACTGTCGTTTTAATTTGAGGATCTTTTGAAATGAGTTGGAGAATCGTTTCACCATCATTTGGGAAATCTTCTTGTTTAATCTCAATTTTTCCTGCGAAAGCCGCAAATAAGCTGTCATTAATTTGTTGGTCAAGTTGATTTAATGATTGGTTCGCTTTGTTTAAATTGTCTTGCGCTTCTGACAACTGTGCATTGGCTTGTTCATCATTTGGTGCACGATTGACACTTTCTTGGGCTTTTTGTCTTGCACTTTCTGACTGATTGACTTTATCTACTAAACTTTGACGTTGATTCTGGCTCGTATCATAACTGATGATTTGCTGGCCTTTTTCTACATCTTGGCCATTTGTGACAGTTGTATTGATATATGTACCGATAGTTGAATTATTTTGATAAGATTTAACTGTTTCAGGAGAAGCCTTCCCTTGCATTGTTAGTGGGCTTTCCTTTTTAGCCTTGTAGACACGATATGTATTTTCCTTGTTAGAGGTGCCTCCGGCATTTTTTACAATAATTGCGATAATAAATAATAATAAGATTGCCGCAATGATTAAGATAATCCATGTCATTTTCTTTTTCACACGCATTTTCTCTCCTATCCATTAATTTTAAACTCACATCTGCATAATATCACAACTTAAAAATAAATAAATACCTTTACAGTAATAAAATTAGACTTTTATAATCTTTAAAAATTTCTACTAATATGACCAAACATCATTATCAAGGCAATCCAATGATACGGTTAACAATGAATTTTTTTATTATTTATAGAAAAACCATTTATTAAATTTAACGATTATGATACGCTTTGATTAAATTCATACATAAGGAGCAGCATATGGAAAATTCTAATTTATTGTTAGGCAATACTTTCAGCAAATTCAGAGAACGTCCAAAATGGATACTTAATTTAATCATTTGGATTGTCGTTGTGATTGGTTCACTATGGTTGACTTTCACTTTTAGTGATTGGACAGAAGTCCTGAAACAAACTAATCCTGATGTAAATCAAGCACAAGTTGAACAAGCTAAATCGTTTATGGGTCCTATAACAATCATCGCAGGCTTCTTCACACAAATGTTCTATTTACTCGCAGCATTTTTAATCGTATGGGCAATTGCACGTATCTTTAAATCTGATGTGAAAAAGAAAAGCATTTTTGCAGGAACATTATTCGCATTGTTAATCAGCTCAATCGTTGCACTGATTGTTTTAGCGATCCAAGTTATTGTTGGTTTAGATATTGTGAATGTTTCTATTACAAGCTTGAACATCTTCGATCAAGGTAATAAAATACTTGGCGTATTTAACTTACAAACATTACTTTCTGGTTATTTATTTGGCCTGTTACTGTATAAAACTTGTAAGTTATCAGGAAGAGTTTCTATTATTTTCGGTATTTTGTTAGTTATTATCACAATGGGCTCAGGTTTAATTGGCGCATTCGCAACTTCATAATTACTCCACATTAAGAAAGAGGGAATGAACATAAGCGTCATTCCCTCTTGTTTATTATTCGTGTTTCTTTGTAAGAAAGCTTAAACTATATACAAGATATTTATCAATTTTCATACATACAGAAAGTAGTGATTCAAATCGAAACGCAAACTAATACCATCCAAACACCAGATCAATTTCAACTTAACATCAAAATACATTTATCAAAACAACAGACCAAAGGGATCATCCTTTATTATCATGGCGGCGGTTTAATTGCCGGTTCCCCCCATGATTTATCTGATGAAGTGATTCAAATACTCACACAACATTTCCATTTGGTTGAAGCACCCTATCGATTGGCACCTGAATCTAAAATTGAAACAATCATGAACGATGCTTTTTTAGTCTATGATCACATCAAGACAGCTTATCCTAATTTACCTATATTTACTTTTGGTCGCTCTTCTGGTGGTTATTTAGCTATTCAAATAGCATCAGAGCGTCCTGTTAAAGGGGTTCTTGACTTTTATGGTTATGCGCAAGTACAACTACCTGAATTTAAATTACCACATGAAGTATTCAAGAAGAAAACGGCCCATCTGAATACAGCTATGATTAACATGATGGTTCAATCACAACCGATTACAGAAGGACCGATTCAATTTCGCTATCCTTTATATTTGTATACAAGAGGTCAAGGCATTTGGTATGAATATGTTGAAATTCAAAATGCTGAAAGCCCTGAACTAAATTTAAATCATCATGATTTGAATCAATTACCTCCAATATTCATAGCTCATGCTAAAAGTGATATGGATGTGCCATTTAGTGAAAGTGAAAGATTGGCTCAACATGTTCCACACTCAAAATTAATTACCGTAGACAGTGATGAACATGATTTTGATCGTACATTTAACACAGACACACATACTATCTATTTACAAGCTGAACAATTCTTACATAATTGTTTAGAATTTTAAGTTATAAATTGATTTATATCATGATGTTCACATTCTAATAAATAACGTTTTCTGTCTAATCCACCGCCATATCCAGTCAGTTTGTTATGGTGGCCCACTACTCTGTGGCAAGGAATAATGATAGAAATCGGATTACTGCCAACAGCCCCTCCTATAGCTTGCGCAGACATTTTCTTCTTACCTCTTACTTGCGCAATTTTTTGTGCTATCTCACCGTATGTTACTAATTCACCGTAAGGGATCTTCACCAGTTCCTTCCAAACTTGTTCTCTAAATTCTGTACCAGAGGCATGATATTTAAAATTAATTTCTGGGTTTTCCCCTGTAAAATATTGATCTAACCAATCACTGACTTGTTTGAAAACTGGAACTGAATCTAAATCTACTTTATCTATATGCGGGTCATCTTTATTGATTTGACCTTCATAATATAATCCTGTCAATACATCGTCTTCACACACAAGTGTTAACGTTCCAATCGGAGACTGATAATCGCTCATTTTTGTCATTTAATCACCTTTTTTCTTTGTTTTATCTATTTAAACGCTGTGAATTCATTGATTACTTCTATTATGTAAGAAAAAAGAACACACCTCAAATTAGATGTGTCCCAAAAATCGTCTGAGATTTTTACAATTAATCTTATTGTTTATCTTTGTTGTCTTTACGACGTTTACCGAATAATAAGATTGAACCAAGTGCTGCGAACAATCCACCGAATAATGTCGCATTATTTGTATTATCTGTTTCACCTGTGTCAGGTAGCGCTTCTTTCTTTTCTTTAGAAGGTTGCCCTTGTTTTTCAACTGATGGTTGTTCCACGTTCGGTGTTGGTGTAACAGATGGTACAGTTGGTTTTTCAGGTGTTCCTGGTTCTTCCGGTGTTGTTGGCTCCTCTGGAGTCGTTGGTTTTTCAGGTGTTCCTGGTTCTTCCGGTGTTGTTGGCTCCTCTGGAGTCGTTGGTTTTTCAGGTGTTCCTGGTTCTTCTGGTGTTGTCGGCTCTTCTGGAGTCGTTGGTTTTTCAGGTGTTCCTGGTTCTTCTGGTGTTGTCGGCTCCTCTGGAGTCGTTGGTTTTTCAGGTGTTGTCGGCTCTTCTGGAGTCGTTGGTTCTTCCGGTGTTGTCGGCTCTTCTGGAATCGTTGGTTCTTCCGGTGTTGTTGGCTCTTCTGGAGTCGTTGGTTCTTCCGGTGTTGTTGGCTCTTCTGGAGTCGTTGGTTCTTCCGGTGTTGTTGGCTCTTCTGGTTTGTAGAAGCCACTATCGATTGTTTTATCATCTGCGTTGTCAACGATTACAGTTACCGTTTTACCATCTGAATCTAATGCTGGATGACCTACATTAGGTGTTGTCGGTTCATAACCTTCCGGTGTTTCAAATGTAATTGTATATTCACCATTCGGTAAATTTGCGAACTCATAGTTGCCATTCGCATCTGTTGTTGTCGTTACTGTTGAGCCATCTGGTTTTGTCAATGTAACTGTCACGCCAGGGATACCTGGTTCATTTGAGTTTTGGATACCGTCTTTATTTGTATCTTCCCATACTTTATCCCCAACTGTGTAAGTTGCCGGTACTGGTGTTGGCTCAACTACTGGTTTGTAGAAGCCGCTGTCGATTGTGTAGTTATCCGCATTATTGATCGTTACTGTCGTTGTTGCTCCATCTGAATCAAGTGCAGTGTTTCCTACATTAATCAATGTTGGTTCGAAACCTTCAGGCGTTTCAAACGTAATTGTATAGTCACCATTTGGTAAATCTGTAAATTCATATTTACCATCTTTATCTGTAACCGTTGTGATTGTTGAACCATCTGGTTTTGTTAATGTTACTGTTACACCTTCGATGCCTACTTCGTTTGAGTTTTGGATACCATCTTTATTGCTGTCTTCCCATACATAATCACCTAAGTTATATGTCGCTGGAACTGGTGTCGGCTCAACTGTTGGTTTATAGAAACCACTGTCAATTGTTTTATCGTCGCCGTTATTAACAGTAACTGTTGTTGTTGTTCCGTTTGAATCCAATTCCGGATTGCCAACGTTTGGTGTTGTCGGTTCGTAACCTTCCGGTGTTTCGAATGTGATCGTGTAGTCACCGTTCGGTAAGTTTGTGAACTCGTAGTTACCCTTTTCATCTGTTGTTGTCGTTACTGTTGAACCGTCTGGTTTTGTCAATGTGACTGTCACATTTGGAATGCCCGGTTCATTTGAGTTTTGAACGCCGTCTTTATTTGTATCTTCCCATACTTTATCCCCAACTGTGTATGTCGCTGGTTCTTGTGGTGTTTCTTGTACTGGTTTATAGAAGCCTGAGTCGATTGTTTTATCGTCGCCGTTATTAACAGTAACTGTTGTTGTTGTTCCGTTTGAATCTAATTCCGGATTGCCAACGTTTGGTGTTGTCGGTTCATAACCTTCCGGTGTTTCGAATGTGATCGTGTAGTCACCGTTCGGTAAGTTTGTGAACTCGTAGTTACCCTTTTCATCTGTTGTTGTCGTTACTGTTGAACCGTCAGGTTTTGTCAATGTGACTGTCACATTTGGAATGCCCGGTTCATTTGAGTTTTGAACGCCGTCTTTATTTGTATCTTCCCATACTTTATCCCCAACTGTGTATGTTGCCGGTACTGGCGTTGGTTCAACCGTCGATTTGAAGAAGCCGCTGTCAATTGTGTAGTTGTCTGCATTATTGATCGTTACTGTTGTTGATGCGCCGTCTGAATCCAATGCTGTGCTGCTGCCTTGGTTCACTGTTGTTGCTTCATAACCAGCTGGTGCTGTGAAGTCAACTTTGTAATCGCCGTTTTCTAGACCTGTAAATTCATATTTACCTGTCGCATCTGTTGTTGTTGTCACTGTTGTACCGTCTGGTTTTGTTAATGTGACTGTTACACCTTCGATACCTACTTCATTTGAGTTTTGAATACCGTCTTTATTGCTGTCTTCCCATACATAGTCGCCTAAGTTGTATGTTGCCGGTACTGGTGTTGGTTCTTCAGCCGCTGGCTTGAAGAAGCCGCTGTCGATTGTGTAGTTGTCTGCATTATTGATCGTTACTGTTGTTGATGCGCCGTCTGAATCCAATGCTGTGCTGCTGCCTTGGTTCACTGTTGTTGCTTCGTAACCAGCTGGTGCTGTGAAGTCAACTTTGTAATCGCCGTTTTCTAGACCTGTAAATTCATATTTACCCGTCGCATCTGTTGTTGTTGTCACTGTTGTACCGTCTGGTTTTGTTAATGTGACTGTTACACCTTCGATACCTACTTCATTTGAGTTTTGAATACCGTCTTTATTGCTGTCTTCCCATACATAGTCGCCTAAGTTGTATGTTGCCGGTACTGGCGTTGGTTCTACTACTGGTTTATAGAAACCTGAATCAATTGTATTATCATCAGCATTATTGATTGTTACTGTTGTACTTGTACCATTTGAATCAAGCGCTGGTAAATTACCTTGATTTACTAATGTTGATACATAGCCAGCTGGTGCTGTGAAGTCAACTTTGTAATCGCCGTTTTCTAGACCTGTAAATTCATATTTACCCGTCGCATCTGTTGTTGTTGTCACTGTTGAACCATCTGGTTTTGTTAATGTAACTGTTACACCTTCGATACCTACTTCATTTGAGTTTTGAATACCATCTTTATTGCTGTCTTCCCATACATAGTCGCCTAAGTTGTATGTCGCAGCGACAGGTTTATAGAAACCTGAGTCAATTGTTAAATTGTCTGCGCCATTAATTGTCACAGGTACAGCTAAGCCATTTGAATCTACTGCACCATCTGTTCCAGCATTTTGAACTGTTGGTACATAGCCAGCTGGAGTAGTAAATTCAACAGTATAATTTCCATTGCTTAAATTTGAGAATAGATAGTTACCATAACGGTCTGTTACTGCAGTATTAATGATATTCCCATTAGCATCTTTAAGTGTAACTAACACGTTCGAAATTGGTGTTTCACCAATATCTTGAATTCCATTTTGGTTGTTATCTTCCCATACATAGTCACCTAATCTGTAAGTTTCAACAGTTCCATCTCCTGTACCTGAACTGTTTTCAACTACAAAATTGCTATCCCAGAAGAAACTTGCTCGGTTCCCATATTGGTCCGTAGCATCTAGAGTTGCTCTAGTTGTTAAATCTGAACTATATGTTGGGTCGAATTTTGAATCCATAACTACAACATAAGGTGTATCAATAGCACCAAAATTAATAACCATATCCCCGGCTGCATTTGTATAAATACTTCCGTTATTTTGGAAACTTGGGGCTAAGTCTGTATAGCCAGCAGTATTAAAATCGTAACTATCCGTTAACTGACTAGGATCTGGTACTTAATAAATATGGAAAGTTGTATAATCAAAACCAACTAATGCATTACTATTAGAATCATTTGGTCCAATAGTAAGAACCGCTCTGCTTAAGTTTTCATCAGCAGGATTGACATATACCACATTAGTAAAATCATTTGTTGTATTTGTTGCATCAACATTTGTAATCATTGAGCCAATCGTTGCTGGATAATTACCATAGTTGTGTTTATCATACGCGTATGTGATTTGAGTATTAAATGTTTCACCAGCTAAATTATAATTTAACGGATAAGTTCCTGCTTTTTGTGCAGTATCACGATCAGCAAATTGCGCTAAACTAAAGCTTTCTGAAATATTTTCTTTATCATTAACCCAATCAGTGAACGTATATGTTAATGTTTTAGTTGTTGTATCATAGACACCATCAGCGATTACAAATCCAGAAGGCGATTTTAACTCTGTTGTAAATTGATTGTTGGCATTTGTGTAATCTAATTCTCCATCCATATTTGCATACGTTGGCATTTGTACTGTGAAATAATCACCAGCTTTTACCGCGCCATTGACTGTATAGTTTGCATCTAAACGGAAGTTACCGTTTTGGTTAGGGTCAATAGTAGTTTCTGAAATAGTAGGATTTGAAATCGTAACTAAATCATTTACATTTGTTCCTGAAGTAGCTGCTAATGTTGCAAAGGTTGTTGGTGCTGACATTAAACTAAATGTACGTAAACTTGGTGTTGTTTCAGCAGTTGTTTGAATTGTATTTGCATCTTTATTGTCAGAAGATTGTTGCAATAATTTGTATGTTGCTAGTTCTGGTGAGTCAGCACTTGTAACGCCTGCCTGTGTTGCTAAATCATTTGCTTGTAAAGATGTATCTTGAGTAGTACTTGTAGTTGCGTTTGAATCAGCAGCTGTAACAACTTGTTGAGTCGGTTCAGTTGCTGAAACTGTACTTTGATTAGTACTTGAATCAACTGTAGACTTATCAACCGTTTGGTCAGTTGTTCCTTGAGACGTTACAGGTGCGTCAGCTGTTTGAGCAGACGTATCAGTTGAAGTACTTGTAGTACCTGCTGATTTTTCTTGTGTTGATGTACTTGGTGCTTGTGTAGAAGTCGTAGGCGCATCTACTTTGTTTGAAGTTGATGATTGTGAAGATGTATCTGCACTTGATTTTTCTTGTGTTGTAGAAGCTGTTGTATTAGCTGAATCAGATGATGTTTGTGTTGATGTATCTTTTGTAATACTTGCTGTATCAGTTGAAGATGCAGATTGTGAAGAAGTGTCTTGTTGAGGGGCATCTGATGCGGTGCTTGTATTAGTTTCATTAGTAGTTGTATTTTGTTCTGGTGCTACAGTTTCACCAGTTGTTGGTGCGTCTGCAGTTTTTGTATCAGTTTGTGGTACTTGTTGGTCAACCGTTGGGTCAACTGTATTTGTTTGTGTTTCTTGAGTTGGTGCAGTCCCTTCAGTTGGTTGTGCTGCCGGATCACTTGTCGAACTACCTGACGTTTGGTTGCTTGAAGAGTCACTCGTTCCTTCTGCAGCTCTTGCTTCATTTCCGATTCCGAACAACAAAGTTGCTCCAACGATGATAGAAGCTGTGCCTACAGTAAAACGACGAATCGAATATTTGTTTTGACGTCTTGCGTCAAACCCTCGCGAATGTGAATTATTTCTCATATTAAGATATAACCCCTTTCAAAAATTAAAAATTTTCCCTTGTCCAATTGTTACGTATATTGTTTACCACTTACCTGAGTTTTCAAAAAACTAGTGTAAATAAAGAGTACCACAATTTCAAACAACTTTGTATTGTTATTTATTTATTTTGTGTAAATTTTGTTGAACCACTCATTTTTATAACACATAATTAGCGGAATGTAATTTTTTGATTAATTTTATAAATGTATTAATAAAAAACAGTCTGCTAAACGGTCTAAATTGCACTATTCAATTGAACTAAATGGATTAGTTTTTTATAAATTATTACTGAAATTTGTGCTTTTTCGCTTTATAGTTTCTTAATTAAAGCTAAATATAAAGCGTTTACATTAAAAATATTCACTTCATATACGTCACAATTCAGACACATTTTAGACACATTTCAATGCTGTTACTGTATTTTTTATTTTTCTCAGCTATCCCTTCACTCATATAAATGTATAAGAACACCTCTTTCTCCATCCATGCTTCACTTGCATATCCCCTTTTATAAATGTAAACTAATAATATCAATAAGTTTACATACTGAATTTCACTGTAAAGGGGAGCTTTATTATGAACATTGCTCAAGATATTTTAAATGGTAAATCACTAACTAAAGAAGAAGCTTATAATATATATACAGATGATACGATTGATACGATGACGTTATTAGATGAAGCTTATGCTATTCGTAAGCATTACTATGGAAAGAAAGTAAAACTGAACATGATTTTAAATGCGAAAAGTGGTATTTGTCCGGAAGACTGCGGATATTGTGGTCAATCAAGAGATATGAAACGTAAAGATCGTTATGCATTAATTCCAGAAAATGATATTGTGGCAGGCGCAAATGCAGCTGCTGAACATCAAATCGGGACTTATTGTATTGTGATGAGCGGACGTGGTCCTAGCGATAAAGAAGTGGATCATATTACTTCATCTGTAAGACAAATCAAACAAACACACCCTGAATTGAAAGTGTGTGCTTGTTTAGGTATCGCAAACGATGACCAAGCACAACGTTTAAAAGATGCTGGGGTTGACCGTTATAACCATAACTTAAACACAAGTGAAAATTATCATGATACAGTCGTTACAACACATTCATATGAAGAACGAGTTAATACTGTTGAAATTATGAAAGCACATCATATTTCACCTTGTTCTGGAGTAATCTGCGGTATGGGTGAAACGAATCAAGACAGAATTGATATGGCATTTGCTTTAAAAGAGATTGATGCGGACAGTATTCCAATTAACTTCTTACATCCTATTCAAGGTACAAAATTCGGAGAAATGGACGAACTTACACCAATGAAATGCTTACGTATTATCGCCCTTTTCCGTTTGATTAATCCAACTAAAGAAATTAGAATCGCAGGCGGACGTGAAATCAATTTACAATCACTCCAACCTTTAGCACTCCTAGCGGCCAACTCAATTTTCGTTGGAGATTACTTAATTACAGGTGGTCAACCTAATGAAATGGATTATCGTATGATTCAAGATTTAGGTTTTGAAATAGATCACAGTAATTTACCTGAGGATACAGCTGAACAAATCACGCAAAAATTAGAAGCATAATAGTAGAAACATAAAAATAGACCTGAGACAGTTTAAAATTGTCTCAGGTCTTTTCAATTACGCAACTCTTTCGGCAGTATAAATACTACGTGTTTCCCACTCGTCAGTTTGCGGATTATAATCATCACATGTGATTAATGTTAATTGCTCTTTTTTTCCTTTATGTTCATCCAATACACTGACCTCACTAGGCTTTACACCTCTAATATCAGTGATTTTGTATTTGCGAGTTTCATTACCTACTTTAAAAGTAACTTTCGCACCTTTCTTTACTTTGTGTAAATTCGTAAATTGATAATTACCAGAAGTATTGGTATGTCCAGCAATCGCTATATTTTGTTGATCGAGTGATTCATCCGCTTCAGCCAAACTCACACCTCGGTTCAACTGTTCAGGTGTTGCTTCACCTGGATAAACCGCTTCTTTAATATCTACACTCGGAATATCTATATATCCCACTAATTGTGATTTATCTTTAGGAACTTGTGGTACTTCTTTCTTCTCTTGTTTTTTTGAGGCTTGTTGTTTATCATATTGTTCTATTTTCGCTTCATTTTCTTTACCTGTAATAAACTGATTGATTTGTGGTTTAAATACCATAAAGATGCCCGCTAAAATAAGAACGACACCAAGTACAGTAAATAACCGTGATTTCCATTTCCCCATTTATAAACCTCCTAATTCAGTTCGACTCATGCTGTGAATTTCATCCATTATAACATGGTTTTCAATATACATATAGAGCAATGTGCTCACTAGCAATCAGAATAAAAATATTATACAATTAATTAGATAACAAACTATTTTTAAGGAGAAAGACGATGTGGAATGTATTTAAAGGAATCATTTTTGTTTTAGCACTCATCGGCACTTACAAGGTGTGGCAAGAAGGTCATTATTTAGAGAACTTTCTACATTTCTACGGCCAAGTATTTAACGGCACTTTCTTAAGTCAAATTCAACAGTGGTCAGATAACCAATCCTTGCTTCAGCACCTTGAATCATACATGCAACAACTTCCTTCACTAGATGAAATTAAAAACTTGCTACATTTAAAATAACATCATCATTTACAAAGCCTATTATGCACTGTAAATGATGATGTTATTTTATTATTGCTTATGATGTTTCAAATCCATAGATTCTTTATATGCCGCGTCTGCACTTTGAAAATGCGGACTACGTGGAATAACTTTGTTTTCTACAGCTGTTTCGTATGCACCTAACTTTTGTGCTTCTGTTTTCTTCGGATCATTGAAGAATGCTTTCAACTGCTTCTCTGTAGTAATACCTTTCATTTTATGTTTTTGTGTTGCGGCAGCTTTCGCATCATTTTGTATTTCTGCTTCAATCGTATACAACCCTGAACCGATGACTAATAAAAATAATAATGTACCAATGACAAAATTTTTCATGACTTCACCTCTAGGCTTCATTTCCAAACGTATTATACGCCTAACGTTAGCGCGTGCTCCACCTTAAACTTGCTTGTTCACGAAATCTACCTATTTATACAATGCACTGAAAGTGAAAACTTTCCTCTTTACATATAGTAATTGTATCAAGTATAATAAATATATCTTAAATTACATGAAAAAGGATGATAATTAATGTCACAAATTTTATATATTACTGCTCACCCACTTAACGAAATGGTTTCTAACTCAATGGCAGTCGGAAAATCATTTATCGACAAATATAAAACTGAACACCCAGATGATGAAGTCGTTCACATCGACTTGTTTAAAGAATATGTACCTGAAATCGATGCTGAAGTATTTTCAGGTTGGGGTAAATTACAGTCAGGCGAAACATTAACAGATTCAGAACAACAAAAAGTAAATCGTTTAACAGAACTTGTTGATCAATTCGTTGCAGCAGATAAATACGTTTTCGTTACACCAATGTGGAACTTATCATTCCCACCAGCTGTGAAACGTTACTTCGATGCAGTAACAGTTGCTGGTAAAACATTCAAATACACTGCAGAAGGCCCACAAGGTTTATTAACAGATAAAGCTGCCTTGCATATTCAATCACGTGGCGGTTACTACAGTGAAGGACCCGCTGCTGACTTTGAATTAGGCGATCGCTATATCCGCACTATTCTTGCTTTCATGGGCGTACCAAATATTGATTTAATCGCAATTGAAGGTCACAACGCTGAACCCGAAAACGCTGAAGAAATTAAATTGAATGCTATCCAAAACGCAGAACAATTCGCTAAACAATTTTAATCATATAAAAACGGGCAACCTTAATGGCTGCCCGTTTTTTATTATTTATCTTCGTTTTTCTTTTCTAATTTTTCTTTTTGCTTTTTCGCTTGTTCTTTCGTTTCATCTACAACGCGTCCTTGGATTGAACCTTTTTTCTCTTCAGCCATAATATAGCCTCCTTTAGTTATGTTTTGTCTTATCTCAACTAAACAAACGGTTGAAATTTATAACCGTATTTACTATATTACCCTAAAGACAATTAAATCACACATAATTATGCTTTTTCATGCTCAAATTGTTCAAAATAGTTCTCATCCAAATGGTTCAAATCTAAATGTTCAATTTGTAACGTTGTATGATGCAAACCATACTTTGTTTTTAATAATTGTTCAAGTTGGTTGATAATACGATAAGCATCTTGGCTATCTTTACTATCTAAAACCACATGCGCAGATAATGAGTATTGATCAGAAGTAACACTCCACAAGTGGAATTCATGTACATCTAATACATGTTCTGCTTTTTTCATATCTGTCATAATTTGATCCACATCTAAACCGTCTGGTACAGATTCCATTAAAATCATCCATGCATTCTTTAAAATTTTATAACCGCCATTTAATAATACTGCTGAAATCACAATACTTAAAATCGGGTCAATCATTTGGATGCCTGTCAATTTAATTAAAATAACAGCCAAGATGACACCCACAGAGTTTAATAAGTCACCAAAGAAATGCCAAAGCGCACTTTGAATATTGATATTCTCTTCAGATTTTAACGAATGATACAGTAACCACGTTAATACAATATTAACGATTAAACCAATCACCGCAATCACTAACATTAAGCCGCTTTCGATTTCTCTTGGGAAAATCATACGCATGATTGCTTCATAAAAAATCCATAGTGAAATGACCACAAGTGCTAAACCATTTAAGAAAGCTGCGATGACTTCAAATCTTAAGAAACCGTATGTAAAACGGTCTGTCGGCCGCTTACTGGATAAATAAATTGCGACCATTGATAGCCCTAGTGCTAATACGTCACTCAGCATGTGGAAGGAGTCTGATAAAAGTGCCAATGAGTTTGACACGAGACCTCCTATAAATTCAACTAATGTAAAGAATAGCGTGATGATTAATGATAACCACAGTGTTTTCTTAGAACTTTTTTGAATTTTGCGATGTTCCACATGATGAAAATAATAGGTTCTAGAATAATTTCTCGCCATTACTTTTCCTCCCCCTTTTTGCGATTGTTCCTCTTCTATCCATCAATCATTGATGTTTTTATTGTTTATATGCCCTCAATTATATCAATTATTAATCGTGATGTACGCCCCACAACGCAGTTTCACATGTTTTAATAATACGTTTTAATACCGCAATACGTGCTGTTTTCTTATGATCAGCTGGAATAACATACCATGGTGCGTTTGCAGTATTTGTTTTTTGAATCATATCCGCACTGGCTTCTAAATATAAATCCCATTTTTCACGGTTTCGCCAGTCTTCATCTGTAATTTTCCATTGTTTATCTGGATTTTCTTCTCTGGCTTTGAAACGTTCTAATTGAACATCTTTATCCAAACTCAAGAAGAATTTTAAGATAATCGCGCCTTCATCTGTCCACATTTTTTCAAAGTCATTAATTTCATGATAAGCACGTTGCCATTCATCTGTTGTCGCAAATCCTTCTACACGTTCAACCAGTACACGGCCATACCAGCTGCGGTCAAAGAATTCAATGTGTCCTGTACGCGGCATATCTCGTGCGAAACGCCATAAGTATTGATGCGCAAGTTCAACATCTGTCGGTGCACTGATCGCATTGACTTCATAACCAGTTGGATCTAATTTTTCACGGATACGTTTAATATTACCGCCTTTACCTGCCGCATCCATACCTTCAAACACTAAAATCAATGGTATTTTTCGTTCATATAACGCAAATTGAATCTCTAACATACGTGCTTGGAGTTTTTCGATTTGTGCGTTATAGTCTGATTTGCTGACTTTGTCTAACGGATTATTAAATACATCGGTTGTATAGTCTGCAGTAAACAGGCCATCCCGTGTTTGAACACGTTCATGATACGCTTTAATAGCTTTTTTAAGTCGTTTAATAATGTGTTCATACATTGAAATGGTTGCCGCTTCTCCATCTGTATAATCAATAATCTTCCAATCTTTTTGTGATGGATCTTTCAGAATTTCATGCATTTCTTCAAGATAAATATCATCCGGAATAACATTTTCATATTCTTGTGCTTTCCATCTTGTTAATGGATTTTCTTTTGTTTGTCTGATGTGTTCTTGGCGTTTTTTTTCATCAATTTCAATATAGAACTTAATAATTTCATACTGGTCATTTTCAAGCATCGTTTCAAAACCATCAATTTGATCACGCAGCACATGATAATCTTTATATTGTAAATGTTTAATTCCATTTACTTTGTAATCGATATAGTGTGAATACCAGCTACGGAAATATATATTAATATCACCTTTGCCCGGTAAAGTGTTCCAATACTTTTGTAAGAATTGGTAGCGCAAATTTTCTGGTGTCGGTGATGCTGTAGCAATAAAGCTTGAGTATTTCGCATCCAAAGTCAATAGTAATTCATTAGACAGACGTGTTTTCCCTGCTGCGGGTACACCCTCGAATAGAATCATCACTGGAATCCCTAGTTGATGTGTTGTTCTTGTTAACTCAGATGCTTCTAACTCAAGGTCTTTAATCTTAGTTGACATTATTCTCACCCCATTTTTAGACTTACCTATAAATTAACACTTTTTAAGCTGCAAATGGTCAAAGGAGTAAAATTCTACCCTCACTATGTAAGGAAAAAGCGACCTACTTCATCAGCAAGCCGCTATAATACCTATTTATAAGTTCGCATCACTTAAAATTTTATCCATTGACGCATCTACACTGCCTTCATACATTGGACCGAATTTTACTAAATGTACTAACAGTAAATAGAATTTATAGAATTCAATACGTTCATACGCACCTTCATCTAAAGGATATGCTTTATCATAAGCTTCATAGAATTCTTCTGAGAAACCGCCGAAGGTAGCCGTTGCGCCTAAATCAAATTCACGGTCCCCATACATCGGTGCTGGGTCGAAGAGTGCCGGTTCACCACTCTCTAAAAACATATAGTTGCCGCCCCATAAGTCACCGTGTAATAAAGAAGGTTTACTTTTGTGGTTATCTAAAGCCTGTACAATGACTTCTCGTACATTATCGAACTTATTCAATTGATTAACGTCCCATAATCCTTTTTCAACAACGACTTCTCGTAAATGATCCAATCTGCGATTGACAAAAATTTCTTTCCAAGAATCCGTCCATTCATTATTAAATGAAATATCTCTGCCTTCATAAGGATGATCATAACCAAAACGTTTATCAGGATTATGGAAATCATGTAGTTTTGCGACTAACTTGCCGAGTTCTGCTTGGCTGCCGCGTGGTCCTTCTTCTAACCAGCTTAATACTAAATACGCATCTCCATTAATTTCGCCATTCGCAATGACACGCGGTGCAGTAATATCCGCATATTCAAAGTCTTTTAATCCTTCTGCCTCTGCCACATAGAAATCATAAGAACTATTCGGTTGTACTAATAAGAAGAATGTTTCATTGTGTTCGGTATCAATACGATAGGCATCGTTCACGTCACCGCCTGTCACTGGAACAATATCTTTAATACCTGAAATCGGTAAATTTTGCTGCCATAACTTATCCATTATCTCTGCCCCCGTTCTAAAATATCTCATACATTATATATACCACTTATCTTATAATTATAACTTGCTTTCGTTAACCCGCTTGTTAAGCATATGACTTTTGTTTATTTCTTTTAACAATGATGTGTTATTCAAAATAACAATCTTTTTTGCAGTTGCATTTATGCTATACTAATGACAAATAATTGGAGGGTGAAATCCTAAATGAAAAAACTTCTACATCGTTGGTTTATTCAAGGTCTAAGTTATATGACCTTAGGCTTATTTGGTTCACTTATTATCGGTTTAATCTTACAAACTATCGGTAAACAAACTTTGTTTCCTGTTTTAAATTTACATTTCTTATCTGATATCGGTACCGTTGCGATGGGCTTAACAGGTGCTGCAATCGGGGGTGCTATTGCTTATGGTTTAGGTGCACAGCCGTTAGTGGTCTTCTCTTGTATTATTGTCGGCTCGCTCGGTTATGATAAATTCGGCGGCGGTGCAGTTGGTGCCTTTGTCGCAACATTAGTAGCAACAGAATTAAGTCGTTTTTATGCCGCTAAAACAAAAATTGATATTATCATCTCACCATTGCTTACATTAATTATCGGGGGTGCCGTTGCTAAGTTTATCGGACCATTCTTAAATGACTTTATGGTATCCCTCGGTAAAATGATTATGCTTGCGACAGATCAACGTCCACTTGTCATGGGTATCTTAGTCGCAGTTATTTTCGGTTTAGCTTTAACAGCTCCGATTTCTAGTGCCGCCTTAGCTTTAATGTTAGATTTATCAGGTCTAGCTG
This sequence comes from Staphylococcus simulans, assembly GCF_047037175.1. Lineage (GTDB taxonomy): Bacteria > Bacillota > Bacilli > Staphylococcales > Staphylococcaceae > Staphylococcus > Staphylococcus simulans_C. The sequence continues at coordinate 1,554,820 of NZ_CP178241.1, forward strand.
CAGGTGCCGCAACGATTGGATGTTGTGCACAAATGGTTGGCTTTGCGGTCACAAGCTACAAAGACAATGGTGTCGGCGGTGTAATTTCAGTCGGTATCGGTACAAGTATGCTGCAAGTGCCGAACATCTTAATGAATCCGGCCATTCTAATTCCACCGACACTCGCAAGTGCGATTGTCGCACCAATCATGACCACACTCTTCCCAATGACGAATAATGCGGCAGGTGCTGGTATGGGAACGAGCGGCTTTATCGGACAAATTATGACAATCAACACAATGGGCGCTTCACTTCAAACTTGGATCTTAATCGGGGTCTTCCAAATTGCATTACCTGCGATTGTCAGCTACTTGCTTTATAAAGTGTGTCGTAATGCAGGTTGGATTAAAGACGGAGATCAAAGAATTCATATTGGTGACAAACGCACATCCAACTCATAATTAACCATTATACGTATAAAAATAACGTTCCATCCTTCTATTGGATAGAACGTTATTTTTTATGTCTAAATTTTTCTGTTTATTTAATATTTAATATCCACTATTCAGAGTCAACACCGAGTTCAGATAGATAACTGCGACCAAATTCAGGCATAGGTACATTAAAGTTATCTGCAATCGTTGCCCCAATAGAGCTGAATGTCGTATCTCCGCTTAATTCATGTGCTTTATCTTTTAACTTCGGACTATAGAACAATACTGGAATATATTCACGCGTATGATCAGTACCAGGCGCAATTGGATCGTTACCATGGTCTGCTGTGATGATTACTAAATCATCTTTTTGCAGATGATCAAACAGTTCAGGCAAACGTTCATCAAAGTCTTTAATAGCTTGCGCATAACCTTCTTTATCACGACGATGGCCATATAATGCATCGAAGTCAACTAAGTTTAAGAAGCTGATACCCGTAAAGTCATGTTTAACGACATCAATCAGTTGATCCATACCATCCATATTATTTTTCGTACGGATTGCTTTCGTAACACCTTCACCATCATAAATATCATTGATTTTACCAATCGCGATGACATCATAATCATAGTCTTTCAATTCATTCATCACCGTACGGCCAAATGGTTTCAAAGCATAGTCGTGACGATTTGAAGTACGTGTGAAGTTGCCTGGTTCTCCCACATAAGGACGCGCAATAATACGACCGATTAAATATTTAGGGTCTTTCGTTAATTCACGGACTTTCTCACAAATATCATATAACTCTTCTAAAGGAATGATATCTTCATGTGCCGCAATTTGAAGCACAGGGTCAGCTGAAGTGTAGACGATTAAATCGCCTGTCTTCATTTGGTGTTCGCCCCACTCATCAATAATTTGTGTCCCTGATGCTGGACGATTAGCCACAATTTTACGTCCTGTCATGTCTTCAATTTCTTGAACTAATTCATCAGGGAAGCCTTCTGGATAAACTTTAAATGGCTGCATAATATTTAAGCCCATAATTTCCCAGTGCCCTGTCATTGTGTCTTTACCGACAGACGCTTCGCTTAGCTTTGTATAAAAGGCTTCAGGATGTTCTACTTTATTCACTACAGGTAAAGATTCAATATTACCTAATCCTAAACGCTCTAAGTTTGGTAATTGTTGTTTAAAACCTTCTAATGTATGTTTTAATGTGTGACTGCCTTCATCATTGAAAGCGGCCGCATCTGGCGCTTCTCCGATACCTACAGAGTCCATCACAATTAAATGTACACGTTTAAATGGCGTTGTCATACTCACTCGCTCCTATCTTTCTTTATTTCAATTATTATTCTGTAATCATCGTATGAATCAATGTTGGTGCTTCACCTGTTTGTGCAATCGTAATATTATCATAGATTTTAGCTTTCACATCATCGATTGATTCTGTATTACTATATACAGTCATTAGGCTTTCGCCTGTTTCAACTTTATCTCCGACTTTCTTATGGAGGACTAAGCCAACAGCTAAATCAATTTCATCTTCTTTAGTTTGACGACCTGCACCCAGCATCATAGATGCGATCCCCATATCATTCGCCACAATTTCAGTAACGACACCGCTAGATTTGGCTGGGATATCAATTTGGTATTTAGCCTGAGGTAATAATTCGGGATGATCTACTACTTCAGGATTACCCCCTTGATTAGCTAAGAATGTGCGGAATTTATCTAAAGCTGCGCCGCTCTCAATCGCTTCTTTCAGTAATGTACGTGCCTCATCTAAAGTATCAGCTTTACCGCCAAGCACGACCATTTGAGAACCAAGCGTCATCACTAATTCAGTTAAATCTTCTGGTCCTTCACCGCGTAAGGTATCAATGGCTTCTTGTAATTCAAGCGCATTACCAATCGCATTGCCTAGTGGTTGGCTCATATCAGAAATAATAGCCATTGTTTGTCTGCCGACATTATTACCAATTTTAACCATCGCATGCGCCAATGCTTTTGCATCATCTAACGTTTTCATAAATGCGCCATTCCCTGTCTTAACATCTAAGACAATCGCATCCGCACCAGCCGCAATTTTCTTACTCATAATGGATGAAGCAATTAACGGAATAGAGTTTACTGTTCCTGTTACATCACGCAACGCATAAATTTTCTTATCCGCAGGTGTTAAGTTGCCAGACTGGCCAATAACCGCTAACTTATCTTCATTCACTAAGCGAATAAATTCATCTTCTGAGATTTCCACATGGAAGCCATCTACCGCTTCCAACTTATCAATCGTACCACCCGTGTGTCCTAATCCACGTCCGCTCATTTTCGCAACCGGTACACCGACCGCCGCAACTAATGGCGCAAGTACTAATGTTGTGGTATCTCCTACACCGCCTGTAGAGTGTTTATCGACTTTGATGCCGTCGATTTTAGATAAATCAATCACGTCGCCTGAATGAACCATAGCCATGGTTAAAGCCGCACGCTCTTCATCATTCATATCTTGGAAATAAATTGCCATCGCAAGACTCGACATTTGATAATCTGGAATGTCGCCATTGGTATAATGTTCGATCATCCAATTAATTTCTTCAGTCGTTAAAGCCTTGCCGTCTCTTTTCTTATCGATTAAATCCACCATTCTCATAATTTTTGCCACTCCTTCAATTATTCTCTTTCATCTGTGCTTTGTGACACTTGCTTACTTATATTTTACCACGAGGCAGCATCAAAACGAGAATGAAATGAATAGAAAACAGGACAAAATCAAATGAAATATTTTGCGATAAATATCTAAATGACATCTTTTCACAACCTTATGAAACATAGGTTAATGTGCTTATTTCTAGGGAAAGTAGGTGTATAATAAAGTAAATGAGAAATTGGAAGTGTGAAGAGTATGGCAAAAAAGAAAATGCGAGCAATCATCAACAGAAAATACGGCAAACATGCCAAAGCAGAATTAAAAGAAGTTAAAAGACCTAAAATCAAAGATGATCAAGTCTTAATTAAAATACATGCGGCCAGTGTAAATCCGGTCGATTTTAAAATAGCGCAAGGCGGTAAAATGCGCCTCTTCTTCAACTATAAAACACCTTATATTATGGGGCATGATTTTGCGGGTGAAATTGTAGAAGTCGGCAAACATGTCTCCGCATTTCAAATCGGTGACAATGTCTATGGTTTAAAAGCCGGTGCCTTCGCCGAATACATTACCGCAACACAAAATCAAATCGCCGCAATGCCGAACCACCTAAGTTACGAAGAGGCCGCTTCTCTTCCGATGGCAGGTCTAACTTCCTACCAAGCTTTAAATGATGTCATGCATTTAACAAGAGGTCAAAAAGTCCTCATTCAAGCAGGTTCCGGCGGGGTCGGTACCTTTGCGATTCAATTTGCGAAAGTCTTAGGTGCTTATGTTTCCACAACAACCAGTCGTAAAAATCATGAATTAGTGAAAGACCTCGGTGCTGACCATATCATCGATTACCGACATCAAGATTTTACAGAGGTACTCAAAGAGTATGACGGTGTCTTTGATACATTAGGCGGTAACAATTTACTTTCCGCATTTAAGATTTTAAAACCCTTAGGTAAAGTCGTGTCGATCAACGGTATTCCGGATGCACAAACTGCCAAAGATTTAAAACTCTCTTTTTGGAAACGTCTGTTATTAACCTTTGCGTCACGTAAAATTCAACGTACTGCACGACAACATCACGCAGCCTATCACTTTATCTTTACACATGATAGCCGCGCACAATTAAACAAAATCAGACAACTGGTAGAAGCACATAAAATCAAACCGGTCCTCGACCTTACCTTTGACTTTGAAGAAGTAGACAAAGCACTAGAATATCTTCAACAAGGCCATGCGACTGGTAAAGTTATCATCCGTATTTCAAGATAATCCTACCGATACTAGGACTCATCAAAAACAAACTAAAAACACCGCATTCCTTTATCCTAAGCGCAACACTTCGATAAGGAATGCGGTGTTATTTTTATACGAAACATCTGTCTTATTTAATAGTAATTTCAGCGTCTTCTTCTGCATCCGCACCGTTATCAATATAGACATAAGTTCTGAGTGTCAATGCATCTGTGTTATTTTGGAATTTATATTTTTCAAGCGGAAATTCAAATGATTTTTCCACAGTTTGATCTGCTTCAATCACTTGTTCACTATTAATTTCATAGACTTGTAAAATATTTTCCATTTCATCAAAGTCACTGTGTTCTGTTTCATTTTCTTTGTGTTCGATTAAAGAAAGTTTAATTTTAGAGATTTGTTGATCCGCATCTCCGCCTTTTAAAACAACTTTCCCTGAAATTAATTCATTAGCGTCAAACACATCTTTTTCTAAGCGTGTTTCAACTGTTAATGCCCCTACACCAAGTGATGTTAATAATTTTTCAAACATAGTATGCCCTCCTTGAATGGTTGTGAAATATTATATTGTCGACTTAGTTATCTCTTCCCTAATACTAAGTCGTTTAATTCAAAACTGGTATCTAGATTTGAACAACACTATTATGTTAAAAAAGAATGTCACTTCATGTCAATCGATGGATAGTGAAAACAGACGCCCAGAATAATTCTAAGCGCCTGTTTAATATTTTATACACTCACTGGAGTGATACCTTTAAAGTTAACTAAATCGTATGCACGTACGACTTCTTCAGTTGTCGGTTCGACAACACCTTCTAATGGATACTCAAGTTCTAATGCTTCGTACTTATGCACACCTAATTGGTGATAAGGCAAGATTTCAAAGCGTTCGACATTCTCTAGTGAATTAATAAATTCGCCGAGTTTAATTAAATCTGCTTCATCATCTGTATAGCCTGGAACAAGTACGTGACGAATCCAAACCGGTTGTTTGCGATCAGACAACATCTTCGCAAATTTAATAATATGTTCATTAGGTTTTCCTGTTAATGCGATATGTTTCTCGTTATCAATATGTTTCAAATCAAGCAATATCAAGTCAGTATACTCAAGCAAATTATCTAAATGGGAAAGGAAAGCTTGAGTCTCATTCACACAACCTGCCGAAGTATCAATACATGTGTGAATGTCTGCTTTTTTCAATTCTTTAAATAACGCTTCTATGAATGGCATTTGTAGTAAAGGTTCGCCACCGCTGATTGTGACGCCTCCACCGGAAACCGTAAAGTAAGGGCGATAAGGAAGGATTTCATCCACTAATTCGTCAACCGTCGCTTTACGGGATGCGTCAGTCAACCCCCAAGTATCAGGATTGTGACAGTACAGGCATCTTAATAAACACCCTTGTGTAAATATAATGTAGCGAAGTCCTGGCCCGTCAACTGTCCCTAAACTTTCTACTGAGTGAATTCTTCCTTCCATAATAATCGTCCTTTCTTTTTGTTTCATGATCCATATTACTCTTATTTTTATACGTCATACTTTGTTATTTCTAATAGGTATCAAGCCGCAGTGTATGCGGCTCTTACCTTAATTACATTCTTTCGTGGAATGTTCTTGAGATAACATCTAATTGTTGTTCTCTTGTTAATTTAATGAAGTTTACTGCGTATCCAGATACACGAATTGTTAATTGTGGATACTCTTCAGGATGTTCCATTGCATCTAATAATGTGTCTCTGTTGAATACGTTGATATTCAAGTGGTGACCTTGTTGCATTGCATAACCATCTAATACAGAAACTAAGTTATGGTTTTGTTCCATATCTGTTTTACCTAATGATTTAGGTACGATACTGAATGTATTAGAGATACCATCTTTACAGTATTCATAAGGGATTTTCGCAACAGATGATAATGATGCTAAAGCACCGTGTTCGTCACGACCGTGCATTGGGTTAGCACCTGGTGCGAATGGTTCGCCTTCTTTACGTCCATCTGGTGTATTACCCGTTTTCTTACCATATACTACGTTTGAAGTGATTGTTAAGACACTCATAGTGTGTTCTGAATCACGGTAAGTTTTGTGTTTACGTAATTTTTTCATGAATGATTTTACTAATTCTACAGCAATATCATCTACACGTTTATCGTTGTTACCGTATTTAGGGAAGTCGCCAGTTGTTTCAAAGTCTACTGCTAAACCTTCTTCGTTACGAATAGTGCGTACTTCACCGTATTTGATTGCTGAAAGTGAGTCGGCAGCTACAGATAAACCTGCGATACCTGTTGCCATCGTACGTATTACGTCTGTATCATGTAATGCCATTTCGATACGTTCGTAGCTGTATTTATCATGCATGTAATGGATGATGTTTAGAGAGTTGATATAAACGCCTGCTAACCATTCCATCATTTGATCAAATTTCGCATAAACTTCATCATAATCTAAGATTTCTGAAGTAATCGGTACAAATTCTGGTCCAACTTGTTTGCCTGATTTTTCATCTTTACCGCCGTTAATCGCATAAAGTAACGTTTTCGCTAAGTTGGCACGTGCACCGAAGAATTGCATTTGTTTACCGATACGCATTGCAGATACACAACATGCGATACCATAGTCATCGCCATAGCTTTCACGCATTAAGTCATCGTTTTCGTATTGGATAGCGCTTGATTTGATACTCATTTCAGCACAGAAAGTTTTGAAGTTTTCTGGTAAACGTTGTGACCATAAAACAGTTAAGTTTGGTTCTGGTGCTGGTCCTAAGTTATCTAATGTGTGTAAGAAACGGAATGAGTTTTTAGTTACCATGTGGCGTCCGTCAATACCTACACCACCGATTGATTCAGTTACCCAAGTTGGGTCGCCTGAGAATAATTCATTGTAGTCAGGTGTTCTTGCGAATTTCACAAGACGTAATTTCATAATGAAGTGATCCACGATTTCTTGTACTTCACGTTCAGTGATGTCACCGTTTTGTAAATCACGTTCTGCATAAATGTCTAGGAATGTTGATGTACGTCCTAAACTCATTGCTGCACCGTTTTGTTCTTTGATGGCTGCTAAATAAGCGAAGTATAACCATTGAACTGCTTCTTTGAAGTTTGTTGCTGGTTTGCTGATATCATAACCGTACATTTCAGCCATTGCTTTTAATTCGTGTAAAGCGCGGTGTTGTTCAGATAATTCTTCACGTAAACGGATTGTTCCTTCATCCATTTCAGTAGACATGTTATTGAAGTCTTTTACTTTTTCTTCAATTAAGTAGTCAACACCATATAATGCTACACGACGATAGTCACCGATAATACGTCCACGACCGTATGCATCTGGTAAACCTGTAATGATACCTGCTTTACGGCAAGCTAACATTTCTTTAGAGTAAGCATCGAATACACCTTGGTTATGTGTTTTGCGAATATCAGTAAAGATTTTTTCAGTTTCTTTATCTAATTCATAACCATAAGCTTCACATGCAGCTTTAGCCATACGAATACCGCCGAATGGTTGCATTGAACGTTTAAATGGTTTCTCAGTTTGAACCCCTACGATTTGTTCAATGTCTTTGTTTAAGTAACCTGCATCATGTGACACGATTGTTGAAGCAACTTTCGTATCCATATCCCACATGCCGCCGCGTTCACGTTCTTCTTTAGATAATTCCATAACTTGTTTCCAAAGATCACTTGTTGCACGTGTTGGTGATTCTAAGAATGAAGAGTCGCCATTGTACATTGTGTAGTTCAATTGAATAAAGTTTCTAACATCCACTTCTGAAGTCCATTTGCCAGTTTCAAATCCTGCCCATGCTGATTGTTTTTTTGATTTTGGTTCAATCATTGATATCCCTCCATGGATAATGTGTATTTTAGGTTTATTGTTTGTTCACCTTTTCACATATTATTATAACGTGACTTGTGAAATAAATCACTAAATTATGAAACCGTTTTAATAAACATGTGACAAGGATGTGACTCTGTTAGATTAAGTGTTATATTCTTCACACTGTGTATTAGAACAGTAAAGATTTAATTGCAAAATAAAAACAATCCAACAAAGCGTTATATACCTTGCTGGATTGCTGCGATAAATATTCAATTCTCATTTTTTTGTATGCTATCTTCCTATTTATAACCTTGATCTTTTAAATAAGATTGTAAGACCACTGCTTGATTATGTTTTTCATCTTTAGCACCATATAAAATAATAATATCTTTACGCGCATCTTTGACCATGCCTTCGAGTGTTTTTAATTCCTCATTTTGTTCATCATTATTTTCAAGTTCTTTAATATATTTCTTTTTAAAATCTTCAAACTTATCTGCATCATGATTGAACCATTCTCTTAATGCTTTAGTAGGTCCAATCTTTTTCAACCATTCATCTAAGTTGGCATTTTCCTTTGAAATACCGCGTGGCCATACACGATCCACCAATATACGTACACCATCATCTTCTGCTTTATCATCATAAATACGTTTCACTTTAATTGTCATTGTCGTATCCTTCCCTTCATTCAATGATGATTGCCTTTATATTTATTCTACCCTTGCGTTCCCTATACAAACAAGGCTGAACTGCTATTTAAATAGGAAGAAACACCATTTCTCCCTATTGCATACAATATTTCTGTGGTGGTACAGCGCTTACATAATGCAACAGTAAACCGTACAGTTTCACAATAACGTCACAACTCTAAAAAGTTATGCACCATATTTAGTGATTTTACTCACAAGTCATGTTATTGTAGTATGTGAAATAGATAACAAAGTTGTTTCAAGCGATAATGTTGTTCTAGAGACCCCTGAGACATGAACAGCAGATAGATGAGCGCTTCTGACAACGCTATCTATTTAAAATTTTAATTTGGCGGCATTATTTTATGATAATGCGACGCTTTACAGTGAACGAGTACATCTCAGAACAACAACTTAGAAATTTCATTGGCAGGAATACCGTGGTAGGATTTCTGTCGTGTTGCTGCATATTTCTTTAACGATGTTCCCCGCATCCGAAAGAAACATGTATCAATTTTAGTATATTTCAGGAGGTGAGTTCTCATATAAGCGAAGTCGAATCCAGGATTACCCCATCCTATATTCGAAGCTGACACATTTGTATCATATTGAACTTTGATGTGTTTCCCCTGATACATCAAGTAAACAACATTTCAAAACAGCTGCACTATTAAGTAAGTGGCTCCCCAACCATTTACTTGTATACTCCCAACTTTCGTAAGCAGCTAAATGAAATGATGTGCCCCGACAATATGAAACAAATGCAAGAGCTAATCTCTAAAAATGAGTCGTAAGTATATTCAAACGTTGAGCATACATGATACAGATAGATTGGATGACAGAGGATTCAACATCTGAACGTCATACTTGCTCAAACCACTCCTTAAAAATTGTAGGCAAAGTAAGTAATAAGCATGATAACCAGTTATATTGATGAACTCTTATAGAAATATACTAAATGGTTCGTTCTCATACACTTTCCCCTGAGTGTATGGAACATTGAGTAAACTCCTTAAAATTGATATTGTTATTACAAGTACTAGAAATGATTCCCCGTCATTTCTAAACTCACTGTAACGAAGAGAAGGTTTCCCCAGACCTTCTCTTTTTTTATGTTTTTGCCATACATGAAACACAAACGTTTAGTCAATGACATTCATCACAAGTTAAAATAAACAATAAGCGCCTGATAACGCAAGTACTGTTTTAGTACCTGCACTATCAGGCGCTTTGTCATTTTAAGATTGTGTCGATTCATTTTGTTCAAGTTCATCAAAGAAAGCTTGCGCAGCTTTATTGACTTCTTTAAAATCAATACCTTGTGCTTGCGCCGCAAAGACACAGCCACAATAACATTGACGGTAAATATTATAATCACGACACATTTCAAGTGAACGTTCATATCCTTTATTCTTTTTAAAGTCACTTGGTAAATAATTAACATCATATAACTTTTGAACTTCTGATCCTAATTCATTAATCAACTGTGCATTTTTCTTAGGTGACAAAGTTAATGCACTGCCGAAGTAGTCATAACCATATTTAACAGCCGCTTCTGCCACCATATCTAAACGCATCTCAAAACATGCGGTACAGCGTAAACCGCCTTCTGGTTCATCCATCACACCGCGTGCTTTTGCCATCTTCATAAATTCATGCGGTTTATATGGTGCTTCGATATAACGCACCGTCGTCTCATTGCGTTCATTAAAATCTTTAATAAACTGTTCTTGCACATAAGCACGGCGTTCATATTCTTTCTTCGGATGAATATTCGGATTCGCAAAATATATTGCCACATCCGCATATTGCGTCAGAAACTCTAATACATACGTACTACAAGGTGCACAACAACTATGCAACAAAATTTTAGGACGTTCCTCTGAGCGTTCCCATTGTTGTATCATTTTCTTCAAGACTCTATCATAATTGATTTTTTGATTTTTCATTTTGGCTACAATGCCGTCCATTTCAATCATGGCTATGTTCGCTCCTTCTTAGCTGAAATTTCACATGTGCATTCATTATAGCGAAATACCGGCAGATGCGCTATGCCTCATAATCTGACAAGTCATTCTTCGGCATATTCATTGGAATGGTATAATGGGATGTTCCTTCCCAGCCTTGATGTTTGGTGAAAATTTCAAAGCCGCGTTTGAACGTTTCATTAATCACATCTAATTCATCTAAAGTACCTTGTTTCAATTCATAAACAAATTCTGTTAATTGTTGACTGAAATAAGCTCCTTCAGGCAATTGTCCTTCATACGTAAAGTCTGCATCCACAAATGGATAAGGTAAGACAAAGAAGGTTGGCCCTTCAAAGTTGTCATCACCAAACCAGAAGCCGAATTCCACAAAGCGTTCATCAAAACAGCCGTATTCAATGACTTGTCTTGGTTTAAACGTCTCATACATATCGTTATAGACCACTAATGCGGATATATCAAAGGTACCCCAGAATAACCCTGGACCTTCTACACGGGCACGTAATGGGGTCACAAAGCGTTCTAAAGCACGGTTAGCATACTGCATCAATTGTACAGCTTGCACGACTTTATCATGATCATAATGATGATGTGTCGTATCTTCATCTAAAGGTGTCGTATCTGACACTTCTTGAGGTTTAGGATTGAGTTCAACTTCAATATCAAACGCTTTAACAGTGCCTGTGATTTGTTTGTAGTAGTCTTGGACTGTTTTGCCATCTTGTAGCGGGAATGTGGTCATATCTTCATTCACACGTACTTCAATTTGGTCATCTAAGACGTTGACGCTGATTGAGAAGTACTTTTCACCATAATACAGTAAGCCTGTTGTAAAGCCTTCTGGTGTCATCGTTAACGTAATATGCTCCCATTGCGGTGCTTGATAAGCACACGCAAGCTTATATTTACCGAGTATTTGTGCGATTAAATGCAGCGTTTGTTGTTCATTTTTCCAATCTTGATATTTTAATAGGTTCATGGATCTACCTCCCCTTTTTAAACCTCTACCCCTTTTTAGACGAGAAATGTAAAAAAGAAACCGCCGAAGCGGTTCCTCATCTTTAAAATGAATACATTATACAGTTATTTAACAATTAAGACAGGTGTGTTAGAACGTTTTGCGACTTTGTGTGTCACATGACCTAACACGTGCTTAATTTCAACACGAGAACGTTTGTTACTCATTACCACCATGTCGTAATGATTTTTTTCTAACTCATCTAAAATTTCAATCGTTGGACTACCTGTTGTAAAGACAATTTCATAATTCAAGCCTCTGTCTTCAAGTTCTTTGATAAATGGTTTCATATCTACTTCTTTTTCTTTTGTTACTTCTTCAAAATGTTTGTTTTGATAACGCACATAGTTCGCAAGTTCTGTTTCAGAAATGACATGATACACTGTGATTTTGGCTTGATCATTATTTTTTGTTAAAGCTTCTAATTGGTCTGGTACATTGTTAAACGCATTACCGAAATCATACGGTACTAAAATGTTATTATACATAAAACTTCACTTCTTTCTTGATAAAGTTTAGTATCAACCTATTCATTATTAATATACCCTAAGTTGTTAATCTATAACGGATTCCACCTATTTTGTGCATAAAAAAACAGAAGATGTCACTTAACATCCTCTGTTTTGAAATCGTAATTTTATAAATCTAAAGATTGGATATATGATTTGATTTCATCTTTCATTTCTTCGTCTTTTAATGCGTAAGCAATCGTTGTTTTAACGAAACCGATTTTCTCACCCACATCAAAGCGATGGCCTTCAAAGTCATAAGCATAGACTTCATCGTCACGATTTAATCGTTCAATCGCATCTGTAAGTTGGATCTCACCGCCGCTGCCTTTATCTTGTGTTGATAAATAATCAAAGATTTCAGGTGTTAAAACATAACGCCCCATAATTGCTAGATTAGAGGGTGCTGTGCCTGGTGCAGGCTTTTCGACGAATTTCTCTACTTCATATAAACGGCCATTTTGTTTTTCAGGTTTCACAATGCCATAACGATGTGTTTCTTTTTCTGGAACGGTTTGTACACCAATGACTGATTTGCCTGTTTCATCATAAACATCCATCAATTGTTTAATTGCAGGTGTATCAGATTCTACAATGTCGTCACCTAATAAGACCGCAAAAGGTTCATTGCCGATGAATTGGCGTGCTGTCCAAATCGCATGACCTAACCCTTTTTGTTCACGCTGACGGACGTAGAATACATTGGCTAAGTGTGTAGAGCGTTGAACTTTCTCTAACAAATCTGTTTTACCTTTTTCTCTGAGGTTGTTTTCAAGTTCGACTTGATTATCAAAGTGATCTTCGATGGCACGCTTATGCTTACCTGTCACGATAATAATGTCTTCAATTCCTGCACGATAGGCTTCTTCAACAATATATTGAATGGTCGGCTTATCTAAAATCGGCAACATTTCTTTCGGCATTGCCTTAGTCGCAGGTAAGAAACGTGTTCCTAAGCCTGCTGCGGGAATTACTGCTTTTTTTATCTTAGTCATACAATATCTCCTTTTTCATCAGGTGGTCTGAAGTCATCAAAATTATAACTTATCTTTTCCTTTAAACAGCCACATTCAAAACATTCAGCTCGTTGTATTTAAATTGTGATTTATCACAATTTGTAACGTTTACATCACTGATAATATTAGAGTTTTATCTATTAATAGTCAACTTTTAACAAAAGCACCTGATTGTCATCAGATGCTTTTGTGAGGTGTTATTTAATTAGACGAAAGGGCGGGATATCTGTGTTCCCCTCATCCTCTTTCTCTGATTTATTGTTAATATCATAGCGATGATTCGCAAGATCAATTAATTTTTGTTTATAGTCTTTACTGTGAATAATCTCATCTAGAATACGTAAGACATCTTCATTTTTCATTTCTTCTACCTTACCACGGTAGATTTTTTCGTAAACTTGTTCTGGATGGATTTCATCTTCATCCAGCAATTCTTCATACAGCTTCTCACCTGGTCGAAGTCCTGTAAATTTGATTTCAATGTCACCATCTTTATAGCCGCTTAAGCGAATTAAGTTTTTCGCAAGGTCCACAATCTTAACCGGTTCGCCCATATCTAAGACAAAGACTTCACCGCCATCCGCGATGGCTCCGGCTTGTAGTACCAAACGCGCTGCTTCAGGAATCGTCATAAAGTAACGTGTAATCTCAGGATGTGTCACGGTAATCGGTCCGCCCGCTTCAATTTGTTTCTTGAATAACGGAATAACAGAACCACGTGAACCTAATACGTTACCGAAACGAACCGCCACAAAGTTCGTATAACTGTTTTCTTCATTCATACTTTGTACAATCATTTCTGCGGCACGTTTAGACGCACCCATCACGTTCGGCGGATTAACTGCTTTATCCGTAGAAATCATAACGAATTTTGCGACGCGTGCTTCACGTGCAGCTTCAGCCACGTTCTTCGTACCAATGACATTATTCTTAATCGCTTCACTTGGGTTATATTCCATCATCGGTACATGTTTATGTGCCGCCGCATGATAAATCACATACGGTTGATAATGATTGACGATTTTAAACAGACGTGAACGGTCTTGAATATCCGCAATCACTGGAACAATATCAATTTGATCGCCATATTGTTTTTGTAGTTCTTGATGAATTAAGTAAATACTGTTTTCACCATGCCCTAACAAGATAATACGTGCAGGTGCGAAACGACAAACCTGACGACAAATTTCTGAACCGATTGAACCGCCGGCACCTGTGACCATAATCGTTTGGTGTGTCAGTTCCTTCGAAATCATTTCCATATCCAACTCAACAGGATCACGACCTAATAAGTCTTCCACTTCAACTTTCTTCAACTGGCTGACTTCTAGCTGACCAGACATAACCTCTTCAATATTCGGCATTTTCAATACATTGGCTTGTGTCTTTTCACAAATATCATTAATTTCTCTTAAACGCTGTTGCGTTAATGTAGGAATAGCGATAATGATATTTTTAATGCGGTATTTATTTACTAAATTAGGAATATCTTCAATTGTCCCTTGAACTTTAACCCCTTCAGTAATGGTCAATTTCTGTTTCTTTGGATCATCATCCACGACAACCACAGGTTCCATGCCCATGTTAGGACGTTTCAACATTTGGTTAATCAGCATTGAACCGCCTTCACCAGCACCAATGACTAATGTATTCTTACGTTTAACACCTTTACGGACTAACGTTCTTCTATATAAACGCCATGATAAACGTGAACCTCCGATTAATAAGACATGCATCATCCATGTGATGAAGTATAAACGTAAGAACGGTCCTTCATGTGTAAAGAACGGTACAATTAAAACCGTCAGAGCCATCGAACATGTGACGGATTTAACAATGACCAGCATTTCATTCACACTGGCATATTCCCAAGCACGATGATATAAGTTGAATACACTGGCAAAGATATGATGTGAAAACAGTAATACCAGTGATGATAGAATTAACAATGATAAAGAATAACCGCGGAAATACGGTTCAAGAATTAAATAACTCAAAAAGACAGAAAAAGCAACTATGATTGAATCAATAAACAACAATAGGATGAGTCGCTGCTGCCTTGCGGAAATTTTTGACACTTTATTTCACCTCAATTAATTGATCTCTGTTTATTCTCGGTGTCATATTTATGTGATGTCTGAATGAAATGGAAAAGGTTGGGAAACTTATCTGTCCCAACCCGTTGTTCCTCTCAGATTCTCGTTGCAAGACTGACGCTTGTCTTAGCGTTCAAAGTCATCTTGTGTTAAATCTTCTCGTTTTGTACGTCTACGTTGTTGTGTATGTTGTGTCTGATGTGTATTTGGTTTTGAAGAACTTTTTGATTGATTTAAGAATTCTCGGATTAAGATTAAAACAATTGCGATAATAAGACCTGCGGCAAAACCAACCACTGCATTTTTACCGATGCTTGATGAAACTTCTTTCACATCATCTTTTGATTTAGAAAGGACTTCAATACCGCCATCTGGTGATAATTTATCTACTTCCTCTTTTAATACTTCAGCAGCAGTATCTGCGATTTTCTCAGCATCTTTCTCGCTGTTTGCGGTTGCGGTAAAGTTCAATACTTGAGAATTAGGTTGGTTATTCACTTCTACCTTCTCAGTAATGGATTTCGCATCCTCATCGTTCCCTATTTCTTTAGCGACTTTACCTAATACACGCGGACTTTTCGCAATATCTGTATATGTAGCTACAATTTGAGAATCAGCTTGATACTTTTCAGCCATAGTCAAATCGCCTTTTTTACTTTTCTCAATCAAGACTTGTGAAGTTGCTTCGTATTTCGGTTGCGCTACCAATGCTGTAAGGAGCACGGCTAAAATCAGACCTGCAATGGGAAAAATAATCAACCACTTTAAGTGACGCTTGATTATCCTCCATACGTTTGAAAAATCAAAACTATTATTTTCTTCCATATTGCTTCGTTACCTCCGTAATGCGGAAATTGAATGATACATGTCAGAAAGGTTAAAGTTATTTTAACTTACACAACAAATTCCGACTGTTTGATAACCATTATAAAGGAAAACAAAATAAATTAATTCGTATTAATTGAATTGTTGCATAAGTTTTACATGTAATTAACATTCTTAAATCGCAATTAACGACCAAAACAACAAAATACACAATAAATCCAAAGAAAAACAATCGCACTTTCACATTCGCTTAATATTTAATGCGTCTTGCATTAATTGTTCTAACATAAGTAAAGGTTTGACGAACATGCGTGAATTTAAATTTGCGTACCTAAAATGAAGAAAATACATCATCTTACAAGATGACGCGCAGATGGTGTCGTAGTGAGTATGTTTAAGCGACTGCCTGCTTTTATAGGCATCACTTCTTCTTGCGTTGAGATATGGAGACTTTCTAAGATGAGGATTAAAGGAATGCACCATAATTTTTGCTCAAAATCAAAAATAAATCTTATACATACAAGTATAGCAAATTGTTTCTTAACAAGATTGATTATAATATACAACAATCTCAAAAGGCAATAGACATAAGCGCCCATTATCTAAATTTTGAAAAGGTTCATACTTTCTCCCCTATATTGTTATTTGAAAACAAAAAATGTGACACTGTTCAAATAAAGTTCAAAATAACTTTTAAACTTTATATTGTAGTTGACTTCATCTTAGTGTAAAATATCAATGATAATAGTTATCAATTAGTAAGATATGAGAGAGGTGTCCCATTATGGTAGACGCAACAAACGCTGAAAAAGGGTTAACATATAAAATCATCAACATGAACTTCGATAACACAATGCTTGCACATCGCCTAAGCGCACTTGGTTTTACAGTCGGAAGCAAAATTAAAGTACGTCAAAAATTCTTTATGAAAGGTCCATGCACATTAGAAATGGACGGACAATGTATCGGTATCAGACATTGTGATGCATGTAAAATCACTTTGGAGCAAGCAAATGGCTAATACGTATTGTATTGTCGGCAATCCGAATGTCGGCAAAACGACACTGTTTAATGCCCTGACAGGTTCTTATGAATATGTCGGCAACTGGAGCGGTGTAACGGTTGAAAAGAAAGTCGGTATCTTATCAGATAAGCAAGGTGATCTGGTCGATTTACCAGGTATTTATGACCTCTTACCAATTTCTAAAGATGAATCCGTTGTAACAGACTATTTATTACATGATGAGTTTTCAAAAATCATCAATATCGTTGATACGGTACAGTTGAAACGTAACTTATTATTAACGACACAATTAATGGAATTCGGGGCACCGTTATTACTTTGTTTAAATATGGGAGACGTCGCACAAAAGCGCGGTATTCTCATTAATCGTAATTTATTGATGCGTCGTTTGAAGCTGCCGATCTTGCCGATTGTGGCGAGAAGCGGTCAAGGGATCGACAGTATTTTAGAATTATTAAAAGAAGAAACATTATCTACCTCACAACCATTGAAAATTCCATATGAACATAAAGTCGAACAAGCTTTATCTGACATCCAACATTATTTAAAACATCACTTAGAACTACCAGAGAAACGTCATCGTTTTATCGCAGTCCAATACTTACTGGGCAACCCAGCCATCGAACATTATATCGGTGCACATCATCATGAAGATTTACGTCAGATTCGCAATCATTTAGCTGAACAGCTGGAGATTTCCATTGTTGACAGCATGCGTCGTTCACGTACTGAATTTATCGACACACTGATCGAAGACGTTATTACACATCCAGATAAGAAGAAACAATACTTAACTGACCGTATTGATAAAATCTTAACGAATAAAATTTTCGGTATTCCTATTTTCTTAGGCATTATGTGGCTGATTTTCCAAGCCACCTTCTCTTGGATCGGGACACCGCTGTCTGATAAACTAGATGAATTTATCGGCGGTACCTTTACAGATTGGGTCAACCAAGCTATGGATGCGATTGGGCTCTTCCCATTCATGAAAGATTTGATTACCGATGGGATTATCGCTGGTGTCGGGGCAGTACTTGTCTTCGTACCGCAAATTTTAATTTTATTCTTCTTTATTTCAGTATTAGAAGATTCAGGTTATATGGCACGTATTGCTTTAATTATGGATAAAGTCATGGAAGGTCTAGGCTTAAACGGTAAGTCATTTATTCCGATGATTATTGGCTTTGGCTGTAACGTTCCTGGTGTTATGGCAACACGTTCAATCGAACAAGAAAAAGAGCGTTTAACAACGATTTTAATCACACCATTCATGTCATGTTCCGCACGTTTACCGGTCTATGCTTTGTTTGTAGGCGTATTCTTCCAAACACATCAAGCACTCGTCGTGCTAAGCTTATATGTGATTGGGATTGTCGTTGCTTTAATCGTCAGCTTTGTGATGACTAAAACGATATTGAAAAAGGAAAACTCAGTCTTTGTGATTGAATTACCTCCGTATCGTTTACCATCAGCGAAAACATTATGGCGTAGTACATGGGAAAAAGCGAAAGGCTTTGTGAAAAAAGCAGGTACCTTTATCTTTGGTGGATCAGTTGTCATTTGGTTATTAAACTATGCAGGTCCAACTGGCTTTGGCGTTGATGTCGAACATAGTTTCTTACACTTGATTGGTGCAGCGATTGCGCCATTACTCATTCCATTAGGCTTCAGCTCATGGCAAACTGGCGCAACATTAATTCCTGGTTTCTTAGCTAAAGAAGTCGTAGTCAGCGCAATGGCAATTATTTACGCAGTAGACAGTCAAGGTTTGACGAATATGATCGCAAGTCATTTCACACCCGCTTCAGCCTATGCGTTTATGTTATTTATCTTATTGTACATTCCATGTTTATCAACTGTCGCAGCCATCAGAAAAGAAACAGTGTCTTGGAAATGGACAATCATCGCAACGCTTTATCCGATTGCGATTGCCTATATCCTCGCATTTGTGTTCTACCAAACAAGCCAACTCTTTTTCTAGGAGGAATTTTATATGACATTACTCATTAATCTTGTCATCTTCTTATTGATATTTGGATATGCGGCTTTTACGATTGTCCGCTTCTTCAAAAAATCTAAACAAGGCAAATGTGCAGCATGTGACATCAACAAAGGTTGCGGCCACGCAATGCCTAAAGAAATGAAAAAACATCAACAACACCACTCATCATAAATAAAACAATCTCAGACATATGTCCTACTATTGGATATATGTCTTTTTTTGTCCCACTATCTTTTATTATAAGATAGTTGACAAACACAAAAAATTAGACTATCTTACATTATAAGATAGTTAGTTTTGGTTTGGTGTAAAGAGGTGAAGGCAATGACAATTTCGAATCAAATGATGAAAGGTTTACTGGACGGGGCTATTTTAGCTTTAATTGCGCAAGGAGAAACCTACGGCTATGAAATCTTAGAGAAACTTAACGCACAGCAGTTTCCAGAAATCAGTGATGGCAGTATCTATCCTGTATTACTGCGCCTAAACAAGAAAGGCTATATCAAAAGTGAAACACGAAAATCAGTTTCTGGCGGTCCTAAGCGTAAGTACTATACCCTCACCGATGAAGGCCAATTAGAATTAAATCATTTTAAACAAAAGTGGCATGCGTTAAACCAAGGCATGAATAACCTATTAGGGAGTGAAGAAGAATGTTAAACCAAAGAGAAGAAACATTTTTACTCAAACTGCGTATGACGTTATTAGAAAGAGGAAAAGATGAGGGATCGATTGATGAAATCGAAGAAGAATTGCGCGACCATTTCCATGAAGCACATGCAAATGGCCATTCCACATCAAATATTACCGACCATTCTGTAGAAGCATATATTAACAATATTTCACAAGAAGTCCCGTATGACCAAAAGTGGCTGCGCTTTTTAATCAAAACAATAGCTATTATATTGATATTTACACTACTTCCGAAATTTTTTAATGGAACATTTGCCTTAACTATAGGGCTTTTGATTTATTTAGCTACGGTGCTCTTGATTGGCTTTATAGCTTGGAAGTTCATTAAAATGATTGTGATTAAATGGGGGTATGACATACTGGCTGCGGACAAAACGCCCATTAAACTTTATGTTGCTTGTTTCTGCTTCGCTATCATAATCATGGGACTTTTCGTCGCAAATGTGTACTTCACATCTCACTATCCTATTTATACATTTATGACATTCTCCAGTCGCACAAATGTGATAATAGGTTGTGTCATTTCCGTTATCATTTTATTCGTAACTGGACTTAAAAAATCATGGATACTTTTAATGACTACTTTAGTCATTACGTTGCCGAGTCTAATTACCCTAGCCTTGTTTGGTAACCTGCAAAGTCAACAAGCTGCCACGACAGATGCGATTATCTTCATAGTTCTGCTTATAGCGTTTAATGTGGTTGGCTTTAACGTGTTTAAGAAAACGGATCAAGAAACAGATTAAATATAAGCTGAAGGCATCGAAATCAATAGATGTTTTAAAAGAGCTGAAATAAAAACAAACCTAAAGGCCTGCAACCTTTAGGTTTATTTTTATGCATAACTGTATTCATAAATTTTCTTCAGTCGACGGACTTCTACCGCACAGACGTGTTGATGTGTTAAATCTACTAAAGATAAGCGTTTACCATGTCCTGCGCCTGTATCGATATCAATCGTGTGATCTGCCACATGAATGCGATGTTGTTTCACACCAAGACGCTTCGTCGGCACATGCCCATGGACGACACATTTTCCTTTTATTTTACGTGATAATTTTTCAGGAGGTTCAAACCCTGAAACTTCTTTTAATTTTTGTTTGGATAAACACTTCTTAGGATTAACCCCTGCATGCACAAACAAGTAATCTCCAATATGTGCCATACTGTCAAATTGTTTTAGCACCGCTTTCCATTTGCGTTTATCCTTTTCTTTTGATTTCATCCAGCGTACATCATGATTGCCTAATAATACAATCGCCCCTTCACGATGTAACTTTTGTACCATTTTAAGTGTCCCATCAGAATCAGGTCCATGATTGACATAATCCCCTAGCAAAACCAGCTGATCACGTTTAGGATTATAATCTACATAAGCAAGTAAGGTTGCGAGTGCTTCTTTATGTCCATGAATATCTGATGAGACGAGTAATCTGCCTTTCATGATGATGCATGCCTCCTTTATCGTGTTTTCTCTTTTATACGCTTATTTTTATTATAGCGAAAATCTATAGAATTGTTTTTTAAATTTTTGTAAAGTTAGAGGGAGGGGTGAAGCGGCGGTGTATCATTCAAGTTGATAAAGTAAATCAGCCGATCTGCCCATGCACCATCTTCAAACATAAATTGTTCTCTCGTACATTCATAAGTAAAGCCGCACTTCTCTAATAAGCCTATTGAAGCCTGATTCCCTGGATGAACATGGGCTTCTACCCGATGGTATTTTAACCGCTTCGCAATTTTTAATAATGCGGTCAAAGCCTCATACGCATAACCTTGACGCCAAAATTGATTATGTAGCGCATAACCACATTCAGCCCACTGAAAATGTTGACGTGCTAGTGTCACTAAATTGAAATTCCCGATATGTACTCCATCAGATTGACGAAAGACTCCAAAGACATAAGTATCATCAGATTGTATCAGTGCTTGTTGTTGTTTGATAAGCCGCTGAAAATATGTTTTAGAATCATCAGGCAATGCTAAACACCCTTCGTCAAAAGGACTTTTCGGCAACGCCCTTCCCGCATAACCTGTGACCCATGGGTCATAATCCTCTATCGTCATCGGTCTGATTTCTAAACGTTCTGTCTCTTCTTTTAAGTATTCATACTGCATCTTTTAGCCCCCTTTCCTATCAAAGTACATATAATCGTATTCGTACAAATCATATTCGTACGCTTTTTCATTCAAAAATGTTATATTTAAACTGAAATTAAGTAAGCAACAATTCTAAAGGAGGTCATCCTATGTCAATTAAAGAATATGTTCAAGACGTGATTGAAACTATCAAACACATGCGTTTCGGTTCTAAAAACGGTATTATCATGATTGTTTCAGCGATTGTGTTAAGTGCGATTACAACACCGATTGTTGGTTTACCACTTGGTGCTTGGATTGGTTACTACTTAGAGAAAAATGGTAAATAAACTAAAACCTACGATGTAAATAAATCCCCTGAGGTGCATATTGTGTACTCAGGGGATTTATTTGATTTACTTTTGAAGTGCTAACAAGTCACGTGTAATATCACGCGTCGCTTGATACGCTTGTTGGTAAATTTCGAAATAGGCTTCATAGGCTTGATGACGT
This sequence comes from Staphylococcus simulans, assembly GCF_047037175.1. Lineage (GTDB taxonomy): Bacteria > Bacillota > Bacilli > Staphylococcales > Staphylococcaceae > Staphylococcus > Staphylococcus simulans_C. Next base: position 1,577,422 of record NZ_CP178241.1, read on the forward strand.
TTTGAATCGGGTTGGAATACTTTCGCATAATGAATAAATGCGTCGGCACAAGCTTTCAATGAATCATACCAGCCTAGACTATAGGCCGCTAACATCGCTGCCCCCATACTTGGCCCTTCTTCATGTTTCAACTTATAAATTTCAGTGTTGAACACATCAGCTTGAAGTTGCAGCCAGAAGTCGCTCTTAGCACCTCCGCCTGTAGACACAATCTTCGTGACATCACGTCCGATACTTCTTAAATATACTAGGGAATCATATAACGAATACGTAATGCCTTCAACCACTGCACGACCAAAGTCGCCGCGTGTATGATTGCCTGTAATACCGATAAAACTGCCGCGGATAGAAGCGTCGCCATGCGGTGTACGTTCACCAACTAAATAAGGTGTAAATATTAAGCCATGTGCACCAATTTGAGAGGCTTCAGCGTCATGCATTAAAGTCGTAAAGTCATCTTCAGGATAGAATTCACGTTTAAACCAGCTCAAACTATAGCCTGCACTTAAAGTCACACCCATTAAATAATTCACCCCTGAAACCGCATGGTTCATTAGGTGAATTTTATGACCATAACCTTCTGATTCTCCAACAGGTTCGCATATTAATAACACCCCTGATGTCCCAATACTGCATATCGCATCGTTAGGACGAATCACACCTGAGCCAAGTGCCGCACATGCATTATCTGCCCCGCCCGCAAAGACAGGTACAGGTTTATTAAGAGACAATTGTTGTTGAAGTTCTGCTTTTAATACGCCAACTTGTGCGTGCGATTCTACTAATTCAGGATAGATATGATCAGGGATATCGAAAGAAGCCCCTATTTCTTTATCCCATGACTTGGTTTGTGGATTCAACAACATCGTTGCGGCTGAATCGGAATACTCTGTATGTAATGCCCCTGTTAATGCATAACGTAAATAGTCTTTCGGCAACATAAAGGTATCAATTTGATTAAACAATTCTGGTTCATGTTGTTGAACCCATAATAGCTTCGTTAAAGTAAAGCCTTCTACGACAGGATTGCCTAACACTTGATCCCCATACTTCGCTTTAATTTGTTCACATTGCGGTGTAGTACGTGTATCATTCCATAGTATTGCGCGTCTTAATGGTTGGCCTGCTGGGTCTATAATCACCAATCCATGCATCTGACCTGAAAATGAAAGACCTTCAATTGAAACATCTGTTAAAGTTGTTTGTGCTAATAAATGGTGCAGCCCTTGTATCGCGGCTGTCACCCATTCTTCTGGTGCTTGTTCTGAATAACCTGGATAGTCTTGGTAAAGCTTGAGCGGTTCACTTTGAGTGCCAAGTACATTGCCTAAGCGATCGACCGCAATGAGTTTAATTGCGCTCGTTCCTAAATCGATGCCGATTACCGCTTCTGTTGTCATGTCAATCATCCTTTCCAAAATGATAAAGCTATTTATTTGGGTATAACGCGTTTCTTTTATCTATCTGATTAGGTATAGTATAACGTTTAATGTCATATAAATATATAGCTTTATATCAACAATAAACAATGTGTGTACCTGCCGAATTTAATCATTAGGTATACTACAAGCGTTTGTGCCTCATAAGCACAACGCACTCAAAAAGACACACGAGCAAATTGCCCGTGTGTCTTTATAATATGCTTTAAATTAAGAATTCCATAAATCCGCTAAACCTTGGAATGATAAGAATCCTGTTACGATTGTGACAAGTACGGCTAAAACACCGAACATTAACATCCAAGTTGGATGTTTGTAGTCGCCGACAATCGATTTCTTCTTACTTGCGATTAAAATAACACCTAATGTAATCGGTAAGATTAAACCGTTCAACGCACCTGCGATGATTAATAATTTAATTGGTTTACCGATTAATAAGAATGTAATTGTTGAAACAACGATGAATACAATCACAATGATATTACTGCGTTTCATCAATGACTTGCTTAACGTTTTCAAGAATGTCGCACTTGTATACGCTGAGCCGATTACTGATGATAATGCTGCTGCGAATAATACGATACCAAAGATATTCTTACCAATTGGTCCTAATGCATGTTCGAATACTGATGCTGGCGGGTTGTCAGGATTTAATGTAACACCTGTCACAACAACACCTAATACAGCTAAGAATAATAAACCACGCATTACACCTGTTGTTAAGATCCCAGCAATCGCTGATTGGTTAACAAACGGAAGATATTCTTTCCCTTTGATACCTGAATCTAAGATTCTGTGTGCACCTGCGAATGTGATATAACCACCTACAGTACCACCGATTAATGTGATAATCGGTAATACTAATGCACCTGGATGTTCAGGTAACACCATTTTTTCTGCAGCTTCTAAGTATGGCGGATTAGATGCCACCATCACGTACGCTGTAATACCAATCATTAATACCCCTAAGATCATCGTTACGAAGTCCATCACTTTTTGACCGCTCTTACTGATGAATACGCCAATCGCTAAAATGGCTGTAATTGCGGCACCCCATTTAACATCAATACCGAAAATCGCATTTAAACCTAAACCAGCCCCTGCGACGTTACCAATATTGAATGCCAGACCGCCAATCGCAACTAAAATGGAAATGAAGGTCCCTAATCCTTTAACCATTTTATTCGCGATTTCTTGACCACGTAAACCTGTCACAACTAAGACACGCCAAATATTGATTTGCGCACCGATATCAATAATGATTGATAGTAAAATCGCAAACGCAAAACTTGCGGCGAATTGTTGTGTGAATACTGCTGTTTGTGTTAAGAATGCCGGCCCAATCGCTGAAGTTGCCATTAAGAAGACTGACCCTAATAACAGTCTCTTATGCTCCTTAGTGAACTGGAACTCCGTTTTATTTTGTTTGTTATCTCCCATTGATTAACCCCCTAATTTCGTTATCGAAATACCTTCTTTCGTTAGTCGTTCTCTGATTTTCGACACGAATTCCAATGCATGCGCACCATCGCCATGCACACAAATTGTATCTGCTTTAAGCTCAATTTCTTTACCAGTTTTCGCAATGACTTTGTTTTCTTTTACCATCTTCACAACCTGTTCGATTGCTTCATCTGTATCCGTTAAGACAGCGTCTGATTCTTTACGGCTGACTAATTGGCCATTTTCTTCATAACGTCTGTCTGCGAACACTTCATTTGCTGCTTTCAAACCAATTGCTTCAGCTTCTGATACAAGTAATGTATTAGATAAGCCCACTAAAATAAGTGATGGGTCCACGTCATATACTGCTTGTGCAATCGCGTGTGCAATATCTTTGTCACGCGCACCCATGTTATATAAGGCACCATGTGGTTTAACATGATTGATTTTGACATCGTGAATACGGCAAAATGCTGATAAAGCACCAATTTGGTATGCCACTAATGCATAAATCTCATCAGGTGATAAATCCATGTTGCGGCGTCCAAAGCCTTGAAGATCATTGAACCCTGGATGTGCACCGATACCCACGCCATGTTCTTTCGCAAGTTTCACAGTTTCATACATCACATTTTCATCACCCGCATGGAAACCACATGCAATGTTTGCAGAAGTAATCAAAGGAATGATTTGATGGTCTCCGCCGAATGAATAATTACCAAATGCTTCGCCTAAATCACAATTCAAATCTATTTTCATGTTAAAGCAGCCCCCTTAGTAATTTGATGATGGTCTAAGAATTTGATATCAACATCTCTTGCATCACCTTCTGCGTATGCAGGATAAGATAATACCGCGTATAAGAAATCAGCAGTTGTTGAGAAACCGTCAATGACCATTTCATCAAGCGTTGCTTTTAATTTGTTAATCGCATGCGTACGATTTGCACCTTTAACAATCACTTTAGCCACAAGTGAATCATAATAAGGTGATACAACATAACCAGGATACAATAATGAATCCACACGCACATTGAAACCTTGCGGTAAATGTAAAGCTTTAACTTTACCTGGTGAAGGTTGGAATTTACGTTCTGGGTTCTCTGCGTTGATACGTGCTTCAATCACGTGGCCAGAGAAGTGAATATCTTCTTGAGTGAACGGCAATTCCCCATGTTGCATTAAATAAAGTTGTGCTTGTAATAAATCTCTGTCTGCGCGCATTTCTGTAACAGTATGTTCAACTTGGATACGCGCATTCATTTCGATGAAGTAATAGGCATCTTCTGTAACTAGGAACTCAATCGTTCCTGCACTGCGGTAATTTGATGCTTTCGCTACTTTAACCGCATCTTCACAAATCTTTTGACGCTTTTCATCTGATAATGCTGCACATGGTGATTCTTCAATCAGTTTTTGGTTTTTACGTTGTACAGAACAATCACGTTCACCAAGATGTACATAATTGTTTTTGCCATCACCGATCACTTGAACTTCTACGTGCTTCGCAACAGGAATAAATGCTTCGACATAGATACGATCATCGTCGAAATATTTTTTACCTTCACTTTGTGCTTCTTTAAACGCTTTTTCTAAGTGTTCTGGTTCTTTCACGATACGGATACCTTTACCGCCACCGCCGCTTGCGGCTTTTAATACGACAGGATAACCGATATCATTCGCGATTTCTTTAATTTCATCAACAGAATGAACAGAACCGATAGAACCTGGGATAATCGGCACATCTGCAGAGTCAACTGTTTGACGCGCTGTGATTTTATCACCCATCATTTCCATCGTACGTTTGGTTGGTCCAATAAAGTAGATGTCATTTTCTTCTACTTTTTGCGCAAAGTTAGAGCTTTCTGATAAGAAGCCGTAACCTGGATGAATCGCATTGGCACCTGTAATCTCTGCTGCGGCAATAATACGATTAATATTTAAATAGCTGTCCAACGGATTCGCTTCGCCAATACAAATGGCTTGGTCTGCAAGACTGACGTGCAGACTCTTTTCGTCTCCTTTCGCATATACGGCTACTGTCTCGATGCCCATTTCACGACAGGCACGAATAATACGTACTGCGATTTCTCCTCTATTCGCAATTAAACAACGATACATGATAATTTCTCACCCCTTTACTTAACTTCAATCAGTGCTTGGTCATATTCTACATTTGTGCCATGATCAACTAAGATATCTGTAACTTCGCCGTCTACTTCACTTGTTACTTCATTCATGACTTTCATCGCTTCGATATAACCGATAACATCGCCTTTTTTCACTTTGTCGCCGACTTTAACAACTGGTTCAGTTAATTCTTTCGTATCTTGTAAGAAGAATGTACCGACCATTGGCGCATTCACTGTATCACCAGATGCTTGTTCTTCACCTTGTGATGCTTGCGCTGCTTCTGGCGTTGGATTAGAAGTCGCTTGATTTTGAATTTGTGTTGCGGGTTGTGCTTGTTGTGGTGTTGAGAAATCTAATTCAATTTCATGTGCCTCATCTTTATATTTAAACTTATTCACCTTGTTCTCTTTGACTAAGTTAATTAAATCTTTAATTTCTTCTAGTTTCATCTCTATTTATCCCCCTCTAGTAATTCGCTAATACGTTTTGACGTTGTTCTCATTTCCCTCATGTCAAACAACGGTGCTTTTTCTATTGCTTCTAATGAAGCTTCAAAGCCTTTATTATAGTCTTCTAAATGTTGAATGGCTTCCTCAACAGTCACCCATTCAAAGTTTACTTTTTGACCTGGCTGCTTTTGTGCTAAGATACTTAAGTCTGATTGGCAGACTGTCGCAATCTTAGTATAGCCGCCGACAGTTTGTTTATCGTTCATCAATACAATCGGGTTGCCGTCATTTGGTACTTGTACACTGCCGAGTGCCACAGGTTCAGAAATAATATCTGCACTGTCTGTCGGCGGAATGGAAGCACCTTTCAAACGAAAGCCCATACGATCCGATTGTTCAGAAATCTCAAAAGGTTCTGACACTAAGCCTTCATGACTAGAATCAGGGAAGCTGTCAAATTGCGGACCTTCCACAACTCTGATCGCATCCGTACCTTCATGTATTAAATCTAAATCGCTTGTATAGCCGACATGACGTCGATAGTCATTATTATAATGAACAGGAATCATGTCATCTTTTCTTAAAGCGCGTCCATGGAAACCGCCCATTTTCGTACGTGTATGTGTCGCATAACTGTCTGCAACTTCAGGTACATCAATCGGATGACCAAAGAGTAAGTAACCTCTGGCACCTTTGACTGCCGCATTTAAAGCGAGTACATCACCTTTATAAACTTGTACAACCGTTTGATGTGAAACAGGTTCACCGTTTAACGTTGCTTTAAATTCTGCACCTGTAATAACGACAGAATTGTCTTCTAAGAATTGTATTGTCGGTCCAATAATTGTTGCTTCAATCGCCGGACCCTCATTACCGATTAATTGTTTACCTAAACGGTAACTATATCTATCTAAAGCGCCTGCGCTAGAGAATCCTTCTTTTTGATAACCAAAGCGTCCTTCATCTTGAATCGTTGTGAATAGTCCTGGTTTAATAATTCTAATGCTCATCTTGAACAGTCACCCATCTTTCTATGTCAAAATCAGGCTCATATTTTTGCGCAATGATGTCATCATACGTCTCTTGTGAAATCTGATAGAATTCAATACGATCTCCTGCTTCATAAAGTGTCATTGGTTCACGATCCAAGTCGAACACATCTAATGGTGTGCGTCCGATGATTTGCCAGCCGCCTGGTGAATCTTGCGGGTATAAGCCGGTTTGGTTTTTCGCAATTCCGACAGAACCTGCATCAATGCGAACTCTCGGTTCATCTCTTCTAGGCGTATACAGACGCTCATCTAATCCTCCAAGATATGGGAAGCCAGGCATAAACCCTAGCATATATATTAAATAAGTTGGTTCTGTATGTAATTGAATTACTTCTTCAACTGTTAAATCATTAAGCTGTGCAACTTCTTCAATATCTGGTCCGTATTTTCCTCCATAAATAACTGGAATACGTACCACTTTAGAACTCTCTGATGTCTCAATATCACTAACATCGAGTGTATCAAGCTTCAACGCTTCGACTAATGCTTTCGCATGAATTTTTCGATCATTAAAGTGAATCATTACTGCACGATAAGACGGTACAATCTCTTTAATCGCTTCATGATCTTGGCGTTCCAAATAAACCACGAGTTGTTGGACTTTCTTGAAAGTCTCAGGCGCAATCTGTGGTTCAAAGCGAACTAAGATAGCTTGTTCACTGATGATTTGGTAATCCATTGTTTTGCCTCCCCTTTGTGTTAGGTCATACTAAGCGTTTATGAAAACGCTCTTTCCTTTGTTTAATAATGTGACCGCACAAGCTGTAAACAAACATCAGCTCGTGCAGTCGTATATGTTTTAACCCCGTTATCTCTTCAGTTGTTGATATACTTAAGATAGTTGTAGCCATTCTATAAATAGCCAACAAATTTAATTATAACATTTATGCCCTATCCGTATCGATTAAGTTGGGTATTCAAATCACAACTCAAATTCGATAAGTATATATTATGATGTGAAATCATGCATGTTGTCAGTGTTTGTATAAGTATTCTGACAATTTAGATGAAAACCTTTTCATGTGTATTGTTTTAATATAATACATTTGTTGCTTAAGTAAAAGACTTTTTTTGCTATAATTTTACACTTCGAATTGTGTTTAATTTAATATTGGGTGGTACAACAACGTTTAAGCGCAATCTCTGCACTTTAAATTTCTGATATATTTTATCAGAAATCCCCATTCACCCTAAGAATCTAAAGATTTCTTTGTCATAAAGTTTAAAGATTTTGATGAAAACAAAGTGTGCGATAAAGGCAACCGTAAATGGAATCACAAAGAATGCGATACCAATTAAAATAAATTTCATCCAAAAATCATCCACATGCATAAATCTGAACGCATTGATTGGTCCAACCATACCGATAATACCGAAACCGGCTGATTCTTTTGTACCGCCGATACCGATGAAACTAGATGCAAAACCAGAAATCGCAGCTGTAACAGTAATCGGTACTAACATGACTGGATATTTAACCATATTTGGAAGCATCATTTTAACGCCGCCTAGTAAGATGGTTGCTGGGACACCCAGACGATTGACACTCATTGTCCCGAAGACTAATGTTGCTTCAGCCGCTGTAATTCCAATAGAAGCAGAACCTGCTGCTAAACCGCTGATACCGATTGCCATTGACGTCGCAACTGTGGAAATCGGAGAAATGATGATCATACTGTACGCAATCGCAATCAGCATACACATTAATACTGGCTGCATTTCTGTAAATGTATTAATGATGTGGCCAATTCCTGTTGTAACTAACTTAACGTAAGGCAAAGTATGTAAGGTAATAAAGCCAGTAATGACTGCCACAAAGGTAGGTAAAATAATTAAGTTTAAGCTGCCGAAGCGTTCGCCGATTAATAGGATTAATAGTGAGGCGATTGAAGCGGCTAACATCGTATTGATCAAATCACCAATTCCTGTAATTACCCATGCGCCATTTTTAAATTGTGCTGCCCCACTTCCGATAAATGACGCAGCTGCGACTACCGCGATGCCAAGTGGCGTAAATTTAAAACGGTGTGCAACGAGTGCGCCGACTAACATCGGTACTGTAAATTGAATCGCTGTCGCAACTTGTAAGAGTACCCCTGCTGATTTAAAATGCGGTGCTAAGGCTTTTAAAATCTCCCCTAAAACGGCATGCGGTACTAATCCTGCGATAATCGCAAATGCAACCCCGTTCAATACGTTATACAAAAATGTACCAACCGACACCTTGGTACCTGGTCTTGTCATCGTTTCTGACATATCATTTCCTCCCATTTCTATGATGCTTAATAAGTTTTAATTTTCTGATAATTCTAATATTTTAATGTCTTAAAGTCAACATCCTCTTCAATTTAATAATGGTTTTAATAACATATAATAGTAAGAAGCCACTAAAATAGTAGAAACCGTTCATTATCTACCATAAAAAAGAAGCCACCCAAAAGCAGCTTCTCACTATAAATATTAATCGATAAATCTAAAAATCTCTTCATCATAAAGTTTAAATATTTTACTATAAACAAAGTGTGCGATGAACGCAGTAATAAACGGTACGATAAAGAATGCGACAGCACAAAGAATGGCTTTAAGCCAGAAGTCACCATAATCTAAAAATCTGAACGCATTGATCGGTCCGACTAAACCGATAATACCGAAACCTGCTGATTCTTTCGTTCCGCCGATACCAATTAAACTTGCCACAAAACCGGTAACCGCAGCGGTTGTCGTAATTGGTAAAAAGATAATTGGATGACGTACTAAGTTCGGCAACATCATTTTAACGCCACCTAAAAAGATTGTCATCGGCACCCCTAAGCGATTGACACGTAATGTCCCAATCGTTAACACTGCTTCTACTGCCGCTATACCAATTGATGCTGAACCTGCAGCTAATCCTTCTATACCAATAGCCATGGACAACGCGGCGGTTGAAATCGGCGAAATAACAATTGACGCATATACTAAAGAAATCAAAATACACATCGGAATCGGTTGTAATTCAGTAAAGCTGTTAACCATATTACCGATTGCGGTTGTGACAAGTTTGACATAAGGTAATGTATGCAAAGCGATGAAACCTGTACTTACAGCCACAAAGGTAGGCAAAATAATTAAGTTCAAGCTGCCGAAACGTTCACCAATAAATAAAATCATGAGTGAGGCGATTGCGGCTGCGAACATGGTATTAATCAAATCTCCTATACCTGTGATAACCCATGCATTATGTTTAAAGACAACTGCGCCACTACCGATAAAGGAAGCTGCGGAGACAACCGCAATACCTAATGGTGTAAATTTAAAGCGATACGCAACTAACGCACCGATTAAACAAGGTACCGCAAATTGAATGGCTGTTGTAATATGCAGTAATTGTGTAAATACCGGACTAAATGGGACTAATGCTTTTAAAATTTCTCCTAAAATCGCATTCGGGATTAAACCGGCTACGATACCAATAGCGACCCCATTCAATAAATTAAAAAGAAAATACTTAGGACCTATCTTAGTCCCTGGACGTGTGGGTGAAGTATGATCCATCGCTGTGTGTTCCATAATAAGACTCCTCTCGTGATGCAAAAGACATGATGTTTTCGTAATTTTCAGAATTATTGTAGTCCTATCACCTATGTATGTCAATGTACAAAAAATAAAAAAGCAGCCGAAGCTGCTTAAAAATTACAGAGTACTAAAACCAAAAACGGTAGTAACAAGCGCTATCAACGGAATCACTTATACCTAAAATTACAGAGTACTAAAACATGAACGTTGATATGTTTGTTGTTTAACTAGAATCACTTATACCTAAAATTACAGAGTACTAAAACACCTCTAGTCTCAATTTTTTGTCATCTTTGAATCACTTATACCTAAAATTACAGAGTACTAAAACCTACAAATTGTACTGATCCAGTTAATGCGGAATCACTTATACCTAAAATTACAGAGTACTAAAACGTATACGATGTAACAGGTTCACTAGAGTTAGAATCACTTATACCTAAAATTACAGAGTACTAAAACCTGCCCACTTTTTAATCTCATCAACTTTATGAATCACTTATACCTAAAATTACAGAGTACTAAAACCTCTAGCACAATTATATATTTAAATTGTGATTAAGAAAATAAATAAGCTGATAATGCTGAAGAAATTTTGGTTTGATCAATATCAAGTTGGTAAGCTAAGTTGCAGTGTTTTAAAAAGGCTATCACTACATATAAATCCAAATCATCAAAAGCAACAATCTCTGTCAGATTATAATTAGAAATTGTAGGGTTTACTTCTAGAAATGAACAGTATTTGTTGAACAAATACTCGAATCTCTCTTTAAACTTTTCTTCATCTATATTAATAGGCGCATTCCAATAACTGTCTTCAAAAAATGTTTCTGTGATCATCTGTACGTTTTGAATAAAGTAGTTTAAGCCTTTGATACTATTAGATAAAAAATATGGTGATTCAGTTAGCACAATAATTGGTACAGGTAAATCATTTAATATTTTTCGGAACCTAATTTGTTCTTTTATACTTAAACCAGCTTCTGGATACAAATAAATCAGAAACGCTTTTTCTTTCGCTTGATAGTTCATTTCATCTACTACTAAAGGAACTACTTGCTCCAAACGGTTAATCAACCTGGCGTAATCTTCGCTATAATCATATTTAAATGACAGTAGTTTTATAAACTGTTTTAAATCAAAAGATTTAACAGCTAAAGGCAAAGTCCCTCTTAAATTTTCTCTTAAGTCATCTAATAATACATTAATTGAGTTGATATAGCCTTCTATTTCCATATCATTTTGTAATTCTCTAATGATTTTCTTAGTCATCATACTGGTTGCTGCTAATTGATGCTCATTTTCTATAGCGGAATGATTTAAGATAAATCCTCTATATCGGTTATTTGAAACCCTCTCATACTCAATAAGATTTGTAATAGATACAGAGTCTTTATTTGAATTTCTTGGTTGAAAGTAATTCTTAAGTGTTTCTAGAATGTATTCTTCATGCGTTGAATCTTCATTATAAATAGATGTATAGTCACTAGTATTTAAAATAACTTTTGGTAAATCCTCAATGTTAATTTCTAAAACCGCTTCATACATATCTTTTCTCCTAAAATAAAATTGTACGATTATCTCCTAAAATCTCAATATTCTTATCTTCCTCACCTAATAATATTTTCATTTTCTCATATTGCTTCTCCGTAATAGTCAAAGCTCTTACATGACCATTAGGTGGTAAAATTCGTTTAACATAATTCACACTGCTTTCTGCTGAATCTTTATTATTGCAACTTTTAATATAAATAGAGTACTGCATCATCAAAAATCCTTCAGATATCAATCCTTTTCTAAATTTACTGTATAAACGTCTCTCTTCTTTCGTATCAGTTGGGAGATCAAACATTATCATTACTCTCATAAATTTATAACTCATGATTCATAAAAGGAATATTGTTTAATATTTGGTAGTTTAAGTGTTTCATATCTCCCAGTTCTGAAATACTCAATCATTGATTGAATCATAATTTCAATTGCTCTAATTACAGTATGCTGCTTACCATCAATTTGTACTCTTGCATGCATTAAATTAACCAATTCTAATCTATACGCCTTTGTCATATATTCTTCTTCCGGAGGATGCTTTAACAGATATAAATCTACTAGAGGTCTAAACACTTCAATGATATCCGATGCAAGATTAAAATGATTTCGTGCACCAATATGATGTATACCTAATGCTGGAATCAATCCCTTGGCTACAATAGTTCTAGCGATTGCTGAATTTATAATTGTATAACCAAAGTTCAACACCATATTTTCAATTAGAAACTCATCATCACGCCTAAAATCCTCGAAAAATGTATTGAAATAATATTTAGCTGCTTGTCCTTCTATATTCATTTCATCTTTAGCAGTAATCAAAGTTTGTAATGTTTTCATTTTAATAATTCTCTCTTCATGTACTCCAACATGTTTCATACACTGAATCTGATTTTGTATTTTTTGAATCAAAATGTGTTTCCATAATTCTTCTTTTCTTTCATTTGACCACTGAAGCTGCTCTTTCATTTGTCCGTATTGATTAAAATGACCATTAATCGGATGCACCATGCATTCTGGCAAATGTTGTTGATTACAAAAAATGACTAAAATATTATATTTAGAAAGCTCTATCATAAGTCTTGATGTTATTGTCGTTGTTAAGTCTTCAATCACTATAGCGAAAATATCGCTTAGGGGGATTTTAACCTCTAAATCCCCTTTTGCGATTTTCAAATTATTCAAGTTCAATGCAAGTTTATCTACTTCTGAAAGATATACAATTCTCCACGCCAAAAACTACTCACCCTTTCATGATCATTTGAGGCTTTTCCTTACTTTTCACTTTATAAAGATTACCTAAAATATCTGTTGAATATTTTTCAATAGAATGTGTTTTTTTTGATATCATTCTATATATTCGCGGAGTTCTTCCATCATTAATGGTTTCTAAATATTCTTTATAAGTTATGTCAATCATATTTAATTCAATCCTATTAGTCGAATCATGATTCACACCTATAATCCTGAATAATTCTCCATCAACCTTAATCAAATCATTATTATAAAAACTTGCGATAAACACTGCATTTCCACTGATTTTCTTCTGACTTTTTGCCTCTTCATATGCTATTGAATCAATTTCATAGTGTCCCTCTTTTTTAATAACATCTAAATATTTAACTGTCACAAATTTATATACACCATCATCCAAATATACATCGAAACGATACGGTTTTAATGACAGTTTCACAATTTTATTACGGCTATTAGGATAATCATTTGTGATATCCAGATGAGCGTTTAATTTTTTACCATAATATTTAACTTTTTTAACGATTGGCCCATTATCTTTTTTACTATATTTAGTTAAGTAATTGCCTGTTTCATCATGGTACTTATAAAGTGGATTTTTCTCATTACTATATTGTTCCATTATTGTTATCAGCTTTTGATAAGTTTGTGGATCATGATGATACATTAATAATTTTTCAGGTGATTTCTTGATTAAATTTTTCAATTTGTCATTATCTTTGTCATACAGTCCTTTAATGTTGTTGACGAAGAGTGTATCTCCCTTTTCATCTTTTCGTGTTGAGTATAAAGTGTCATTTATTAATTCTCTATTTGGCTTTTTATCAACTCTATGAGAAAACTTAAAGTCTTTAAAGTCTTTGATATTTTGTATTTGATGTGGTGTTACAAAGATTTCTTTATATTTATCGTCAGTTTCAATTTCTGGCATACTTTCAGTTTGGTTTTCTTCAAGAGTTTGGTTTTCCATTACTTTATTAGTCTTGTCTAACTCTTTCCATTTTTTGAAAATAAAGTCAGCATTTGCAATAACCAATGCATCTTCAGCATGGTGTTTATAACCTTGATTTCTTTCTTTTTTGAACTCCCATTTATTTCTCAAGAAATTTGTAAAACCGCCGTTAATCGATTTCACTTTGACATCTAATTCGTTCACTCTGAAATATGATCTTAATAAGTTCATTAACTCTCTTGTAGCATATCGTGTATCTACTAAATTACGGTTAATAAAATCTTTTTGGACACTAAAGCGATTAATATCTCTTTCTTCTAACAAATATTCTTTTTTCTTCTTAGAAATTCTTCCTTTACCTTTAGCTAGGTTTAAAATATGGTGTTTAAATGCCTCGTAACTAATTTTCGCATCAGAAGAACTTAAATATTGAAATGGCGTTCTATTGCCTTTCTTACTATTTTCTTCTTGTTTTACTAATACTTTATTATTGTAAGAGTTATCAAAGGAAACAGAACGAGGAATGATATGGTCTACTTCATAATGATGAGGATTATTAAGTAAGTCCTCTAAAGGAATTGCTTCTAATGAATATAAGCATTTGCCTTCTTGCATATCATGCAGTTTAATCTTCTCAATTAAAAACTTAGCTTTTTCTTTACCAGTTTTTTTGATGATTTCCTCGATTCTTTCATTAGTCTGACGATTTCTTTTCTGCATTTCTTTTATGAATTTTTGTGCATCTTTAGAATTCTTTTCTCTTGCAAGTTCAATAATAATATCTTTTGGCAATCCGAATTTTTTTATAATAGCGTTAACTACTTTAATAGACTGAATAAATGAACGTTTCACTACTGGGGATAGAATAAAGTCCTCAACTAGAGATGTCGGAATTTCTTTTTGTTGACTTAAATCCACTTTTTTCGGCATAAGTTTCAAACGATTAAAGATAGCCATTTGATTATCGCTTGTATGCCATAGCTCATCTAATATTAAATTGATAGCTTTAAGAGAAAGACGATGCGTACCTGTATAGCCTGTTAAAGTTGAAATCTGTTCAATTTCTTCTTGTGTTAATTTCGAATCCAGTGTTGCTAATTCTTCTTGTATATCTTCTGCTGACTGATAAATCGTTAATATTTCAGCGATTTGATTAAGTAAATCAGCATTTTCAAGCACTTCTTTACTTGAAGTAATACCTTTGATATCATGATAGACTTTAAAGTTAGTAAATTCTGGCTTACCTGTACTTGTAACACGATATCCTTTGATATCCTCTTCATTTACAAGTATCTCTTTCGCAATTTGTTTGAGTGTTGGCTTTTTCTTTTGTTTAAAGACATTCTCGATTATTTGGAATTTTTCATAGTACTCTAGCTTCTCATTCTCATCTCGTGCAATCACTAAGTTATTTAAATCATTAAGCGCATTGTACAAATCAGCATTGTAAGCATACTTTACACTTCGCAATTCTTCTGGGAAATATGTACAATGTCCCATTAACATTTCGTACCATTCTTTGATATCTTTCCAACCAAACGGGCTGCCTTCACCTGGGCCTTCATAATACGCTCGTCTATTTTCCAATAATTCGAGATATGTTTCTGTGAAAGATGGGTCAATTTGATGATAATTACTTTGTGTCTTTAATAACTGCTTCGCTTCTTTGATGTAATCGGAGGTTTTAAAGCGATTGGCAGCACCTCTAACTTTACCTTGTTCTTTCAACCGTTCTAACTGTAATTCTGCTATATACTTATCTTCTAAAGCTTTATTATTTCTTGCGATTTGTTCTTTAGTGGATAATTCATTACCAGTATCTTCTTCCACATCATTTACGTTATGTACACCTCTGCGCTTTGCTAAATGAAGCAAGGCTACAGAAAACTCCTCTTCACTTAATCCTTCTCTCAACCCTTTTACACGCACTTCGTAAGGATTGATCCCACTTAATTCGCTTTCATCATTAAGCAAGTTATGATCAAAAAGCAGTTTCTTCACTCTTTGTATTCTATGTCTGCGACGTCTCTTAAGTCTTCTGGCACCTCTTTTTGATCGTCGTCCTTCATTATTTTCAACATTTGCTTCTTTAAATAAGCGTACGCCTGCATCTATAACATCTCTTGTTTCATAATCAATAATTCCGTATCCCACTGATGTAATTCCGATATCTAGTCCTAAGATATAATTTCTGTGCATATGACCACTCCTAAGATGTTTGAATTTTTTGATTTTTGATATTAAAAAAATCTCGCCAACAAGTTGACGAGATAAACACGGCATTTTGCCTTGTTTTAGTAGATTCTGTAATTTTAGGTATAAGTACAGCACATATACGTTGTGCTATATCTAAATTATATTTTATCTAATAATATAAGTCAACACCAATGATAAGTAAATTTTACACTAAACTTAAATTTATATGTCTCGCTTATAATACTCAGCATTTAATAATTGTCAAACTTTCGTCATACAATTTTCAAAATATGACAAACATTTGTCCTTTAATCTATTTGAAAATCTGTAATAATATAATATAGCTTTTATGTAAAGCGAAATCATTACAATTTATATATAAAGGAGTGTCCTATGAAACATAATACATTTAACCCTATGCAGCGCTTGCACTTTTATGCTGCGATATTTATTACGCCTTTATTAATTACTTTGACTTTGTCTGGTATTGCTTATCTGTTCTTCCCTGAAGTTGAAAATCAATTGTATAAGCATGAATTCTATGATAAAAGTAAACATACGCATCAACAATCTATGACTGATGCGATTAAACAAATAGAAAAAGAACATCCAGGCTACACGATCAATAAGGTCAGTGTGATGGAAGCGCCTTATAATAACCGTATTACCATTGGGGATATGGATGGTAATTCTTATTATATTTTCCTAGACAAGCATAACCAGATTGTCGATCAACAAAATGCGAAATATACGTATTCCAATATGGTCAGAAGCATACATAGTTCCCTTTCAACTGAAAATACTGCGATTAACTATTTAGTGGAATTAACTGCTTGTTGGACAATCTTTATGATACTATCTGGTACTTATATGTTAATTAAGAAGAAACTCTTAACTTCTAACAATAAAGTACTTAAATTTCAAAAATGGCATGCGGCTATCGGTCTAGTCGTTGCTATTCCAATGTTAATTTTAGTCTTTACTGGCTTGCCTTGGTCTGGCTTTATGGGGGCTAAGATTAACCAAATTTCAACAGCGTACCCACAATTGGGTCAAACAAAATTAGTCGCAAATCCGCCTAAATCAGAAGCCAATGAAATTCCTTGGGCATTAAGACAAAAAGCAGCACCCGAATCAGAAGGCGGTGGTCATCACGGCGGTATGGCTATGCCGATGACTGATATTCCAGGTCAATTGTCATTAGATCAAGTCATGCATAAAGCTGAAAAACAAGGCTTAACACGTCCCTATGCGATTGTGTATCCAACGAGTCCTGAAGGTTCCTTTACACTTTCCAAAGCCAGCAATAGTGGTGTAACCGGCTTTGATGTCGCACCAGAAAAAGAAACAACGCAGTATATGGACCAATATACTGGTAAACAATTAGGCAAAGTTGATTATCAAGATTACGGCATCTTAGCTAAATGGTTAACATGGGGCATTCCGCTTCACGAAGGCCACTTATTCGGCATTGCCAATAAAATCATTAACCTGCTTGTATGTATTGCCTTTTTAGGCGGTATCATCTTTGGTTATTTATCTTGGTTCAAACGCCTAAAACACATGAAACAACTTGAAATGCTGCCGAGACGTGTGAAAAAGCCGATGTCTATCGCATTGATTATCACCTTGATTATCCTTGGTGTTTTAATGCCTTTATTCGGTTTCTCACTAATTATCGTCTTTATCATTGAAGCCTTGTTATACTTTAAAGATAAACGAAACAAACAACTAAAATAATTTATAAAACACAAACAGCGCAACCTTGAAAATGAATTCAAAAGGTTGCGCTATTTGTATCTATTCATATCTTTATTTATAATGGCGCCAAAATGACGTAATCTCTGCTTTATCCTCTAAATTATATTGAATCATATCCTTTAATAAGTCATAATCCACATCTTGCGTCCATTTAATGCGGAATAGATTTTCTGTATACGTATAGCCATTTTTATCAAAGCGCGCGATAAATGGTTTCATCCCTGCAGCTTCAGGATTAATTGAGAAATGTGCTTTGGCACGACTAAATCCAATAATATAAGTCCCATGATGTGTATACATCGGTTGATTCCATTTAATCACTTTCTCTAATTCAGGGAATGTCTCATCTACCCAATTAAAAACGTTCGTCAAAATTTCCTTTTGTTTCGGATCTTCTACTTTATTTAAATAGTCATTAAAATTTTCCATGGTTAGCTCCCTTTGTTAATTTACTTCTATTATATGAAACCCATTAAGAAAGTGCTATCAATATAAAAAAGCATGACAGCGTTTAGAACTGTCATGCTTACAAGATTTATGCTAATTCGTCTTCTACTTCACCATGTGATGAAAGTAAACCGAAGATATAGAATAGCACACCCATTGTGACAAGAGCGATGATACCTGAGATCCAACTACCTGTCACATCGTGTAATAAACCGATCAAGAATGGTCCAATGGCTGCGACAAAGTAACCAATAGATTGACCAAAGCCTGATAAGGCAATACTGCCATCGCTTGTACGTGCACGGATTGAGAAGAATGTCATACACAAACTAAATCCAGAGCCCATACCAAAGCCGGCTAAAATCATACCGATGATTAATAATGTGAATGATTGTGAGAAGAAGAGTGCGAATCCGATAATAAAGAATGCGGATACGATCGTCACTAATAATTTTTGGTTCTTCATACGTGATGCCAAGATAGGGAAGATAAATGTCATCGGTACTTGTGCGAATTGGTTCAACATTAACAAGTAACCTGCAGTCGATTGATCTACCCCTCTATCTACTAAAATAGAAGGCACCCATGCGACCACTGTATAGAAGATCATGGATTGGAAGCCCATCATAAATGCGACCATCCATGCCAGTTTAGAACGGCTGATTTTAAATAATTTCTTTTCTTCTTTAGCCGCTTCAGCCAACATCGCTTTCTCTTGTTTCGTCCCTGACAACATTTGCGGAATCCATAAGATAATTGCGATAATCGCAAATAATAGCCAGAAAGCTAACGATAGACGGTATGTACCCGCTTCAGATAATGGGAAGCTTAAGCCGCCTCCTAAACCTGCAGTAAAGTTCATTGTACCGCTGTACAAGCCTGTCATAAGGCCAATTTGAAGTGGGAATTTCCATTTAACATAACTTGGCAGTACCACGTTACCAAAGGCAATACCAACACCTAATAATACTGTACCAAGAATGAAAACCGGGAATCCGCCTGAGACACGGACAATTAAAGCAATAATGACTAAAATCGTAGAGAAGAAGACGGTTTTAGACATCGTCAAACGTGAGGATACTTTAGATACAAACGGTGATACAATACCGAAAATCAACAACGGAATCGTCGTTAAAATACCTGCAACACTGTTATTGATAGATAATGCATCTTTAATTTGATCAATGACAGGACCCACTGACGTTAATGGTGCACGTAACGTCGAAGCCACAAAGACCATTGCGAGTACTATAAGCCATGAATCTCTTAAGCTATGCTTTTGATAGAGACCCTCCTGTTCCATAAGCTCACCCTTTCTTTATTTTATTTATGTTTTTTCTAAATAAAGAGAGAGGCAGGACAGAACCGAATCTCCCCACCTCATTGAATTAACTTTATTCTATGTCTTTCAAACTATCTATGCAAGTTCAGGCGCAGAATTTCCTCATCTCTTACATGTGAAAGACGTACTTAATTTATTTTGAAGTAATGCGTGTACCTGCATTGCCTTCTAAAGCATCAACAGCGTCTGCAAGTGAGCAGATAATCGCTTCTTTGCCTGTTTTTGCGAATTCAATCGCAGCTTGGATTTTCGGTAACATACTACCTGCTGGGAATTGACCTTCCGCAACATATTGTTCCGCTTCCTCAACTGAGATATTTTCTAATTTTTCTTCGTTTTCTTTACCGTAGTTGATATAAACGTTAGATACGTCCGTTAACATAATGAATGTATCAGCATTCACTTGTTCAGCTAATTTCAAGCCAGAACGGTCTTTATCAATAACCGCTTCTAAACCATGAATTTTACCGTCTTCATCACGATATACTGGGATACCGCCACCACCAGATGAAATCACAACTGTGTCTGTCATTAAGCGTTTAATCGCATCGACACCGTTGATTACCATTGGTTCAGGTGAAGGTACAACACGACGATAGCCGCGGCCAGCATCTTCAACCATTGTGAAACCTTGTTCTTGTTCCATGCGTTTTGCTTCTTCTTCAGAGAAGAACACACCGATTGGTTTCGTTGGATTGTCGAAAGCAGGATCATCTTTGCTGACTTCAACCATTGTTAATAATGACACCACATTTGAGTCGATACCGCGTTGATGCAAGTCATTTTTCAATGCACTTTCCATCATGTAACCGATGAAGCCTTGAGATTCAGCGTTACATACGTCAACTGGCATTGGTGAAACTTGGTCTTTCGCCGCTTCGTTTTGTACGATAATGTTACCCACTTGCGGTCCATTACCATGTGTCACCACAATTTTGTGTCCACTTTCTTTAATGTCGACCATTTTGCTAGCCGCATTTTTTACGTTGTTATATTGATTTTCAAACGTTGTTTCTTGGCCCGGTTGTAAAATTGCGTTACCGCCAAGTGCTAAAACAACATATTTACCCATTCTTCATTCACTCCTTCAATAAAGCTATAGACATACCATAAAGTGTGTCTTTACCTGATGATGAGCCTACTTGGAGAAGTTTATCTAACGTCGACTTAGAGGCATCTTCCATCAAATCAGTTAATTTAGAACTAAAGATATGGTTAACCGCATATTTCAAAAAGGTTTGGCTGACCAATGTCGTTAAAGGGGCTTCAACCATTTGTTCAATGACTGGCATTTGTTCATCCGCAATAAATGGTCTTATATAATGCACGAACAACATACCTACTAACATATCATCGCCTGATGGTGTCAAACCTTGTCCTCGACCTATTAAATAACGTAATTCAGTCTTCGCATCTCCATGTGGGTTTGACAATGCATCATAAATGCGATGCATTTGATTAAGGTTGAAATCTCCATCCGCATATTCACTGAAATCAAAGGATTGAATACTTTCCTTTAATTGATTCAAATAAACCGCTTCAAAATTTTGACTCGCTTTAAATGAATCGACATTGATATTTAGTTGCAGATTGCGATCAAACGCTAAAGCACGCGGATGTACTTTTAACGTTTGACCCACCTGAATCGATTGTAGTAATCGATCTCTGGTGAATACATCAACTACAACTCCGAATGGAAACATGCCATTCTCCGTGGTACCGATAAAGATGAGGTTGTCATCTTTATCCACCACATTGAAACCTTTGTTAAAGCAGCTGTGCACTTTAAGTTCTGGTGTATGATTCAAGATTCTGCTTGCACTTTCGCCAATGGCTTGTGCTGTGAGAATCATCCATTAAATCCTAATTTTTCAGCATATGCTGTGATTGCTTTTTCGAAGCATTCGATTGGTGGATGCACTGTACCTGCACCGATTTGACCGAAGCCGGCAATTTTGTGTGCGATACCTGTGTTGATTACTGGTGTGATACCTTTTTCAACAACTAAACGTGCATCGATACCTAAGCAAGCCCCTTTAAAGTCCCAAGTCGGGATAGAGAAGTTAGGGTTCTCGCCGATACAAATTTCAGTCATTTCGTCTGAAGTTGCTAGGGCATCATTGAAGCCGCCAGTACCAACGAAACGTGTAACTGCAGGTGCTGCGATCATAGCCATACCGCCGACACCGATTGTTTCAGTGATTGCTGAGTCACCGATATCAGGGTTCGCATCGTCTGCTGAATAACCAGTGAAGTATAAACCTTGTGGTGTATTCACAGGTGCTGTGAACCATTCGTCACCCATACCAGCGATACGGATACCGAAGTTTTCACCGTTACGGCACATTGCTGTAACGATTGTACCGTGTTCGATTTGACGTGCAGCATCCATCATTGCTTTACCTGTTGCCATCGCAACGTTTAAGAAGAATTGGTCAGTGTCTGCTAAGAACTGAATAACTTCTGTACGTTTTTCAGGCTCAACATCTTCTAATTCTGAGATGATGGGTGCAACTTCTTTTAAGAATGCTAATGAAGCTGCAATGTTACGTTGGTGGAATTCGTCACCCATTGCGATTGCTTTCGCGATTAATACGTTCACGTTTAAGCCATCTTCCATTTGACGAATTGCTTTACCTAAGACTGGACCTAATACATCTTTCATCCAGTGCAGACGGTTAACAACTGTTTCATTATAAGCACCGAAACGTAATACTGCGCCGATACCTTCGTTCATTTGGCAATATGCTTCGTTGCCGCTTTCTCTGTTTTCAACAACCAATACAGGCATGTTCATTGTAGTGATACCGCCCATTGGTCCAACAGCATTCACATGGTGGCATGGAATGAACGTGATTTTATCATTTTCTAATAATTCACGCGCTTCGTCTTCATCTTTTGCCCAACCTTCGAATAAGATTGCACCAATGCAACCGCCTTTCATTGGATCAGTCATGTTTTCATACTTGATTGGTGGACCAGCATGTAATAAAACATGCTCTTTTAATTCAGGAATTTTATCTTTGGCAGGTACCACGTCAACTAGGAATGGTGCCGCCGCGATAATTTTGTCTATGACAGCTTGGTTTGCTTCATCAATTGTTTGGTAACCCATTATACAGACTCTCCTTCATAGTTGTTTAAGAATTGTAATACTTTCATTAATTTTTCATTTCCGCCAGCAACTGGTCTCCAGTTGAATTGAACAACATCTGCGCCGCTTTCATCAATCGCAGTCGCAAAGCTTTTTAGTCCAACGTTGATAACGCTTGGCGTTGTGTTGATTAATTGAAGTACTTTATCATCTACTGATAAATCAACTGGTGTTGCTTCGAATGATTCTTCTTTCAATTCTGGTTGTTCAGCTTTATGACCTGTTAATTCGATGGCTAAACGTACCATTTGATCGTTCGTTTCGCAGATTTGTGCACCTGCTGCTTCTAATGTTTTGATTTGTTGATCATAACTTTGTGGATCGTGTTGTGTACCTACAACAGTCGCAAGTACTGCGATGTCACGGCCATTTGCTTTTGCTTCGCTGATGATATCTTCAATTGCTGGTGCTAATTGACTTGCCATATCATCATGACTGCCGTAACCGATAACGTTATCTAACATAATGACTGCAGTGCTTTCATCATTTGCTGCTTCTTGTAATTTTTCAATACGTTTACCTGGATCGATCATTGGGTGAGGACGACCTTGTGTATACATGTCATCACCTAAGTCAATCACTTCATGGTTGCCGGCTTTGTATGTGTAGCCTTCAATTTTTTCTTCTGTTAAGCCATCGAATGCATCTTTAACAAGCATTGCTGCTTCACTTGCTAATGTACCGCCTGAATAGTAACCTTTGATACCATCTTGGCCATCTTTTAATGATGCTTTGATTGCTTTCGTTGCTGGTGTGAATTCAGGTTTTTCACCATTAGAAAGTTGAACTGATACACGTGCAGCTTCTTCTAAAGTATAAGCATGGTAAATGTTTGCTTCAGTGTAAGCTGGTTTATGACCTAAGAATAATGTCACAACTGGTTTGTCGATATTACGCAGCAAGTTTAATACTTTTTCTTCTACTTCTTTAGCTGGTGGTTTTGAAACAACTGTAATGACTTTAACAGTTGGATCTTGTGCTAACGCTTTGATGCTGTCCATCATTGTGATAGCGCCCACTTCTGTAGATAAGTCACGGCCGCCTGTACCGATAGCGTTCGTCACACCTTTGCCTTCACGGTCAACAATTGTAGTTACTTCTTGGATACCTGTACCTGATGCACCAACGATACCAATGTCACCTTTGTTAACGATGTTTGTGAAAGCTAATGGTAATGAATGGATAATACCTGTACCACAGTCAGGACCCATTACGAGTAAACCTTTGTCATGTGCCATTTCTTTCAAACGTACTTCGTCTTCTTTCGGTACGTTGTCACTGAACATGAACACGTGCAAGTTGTTTCTAAGTGCTGTTTCTGCTTCCATTGCCGCATATTGGCCAGGAACTGAAATCAACGCAAGGTTAGGATTGTTTGCTTTATCCAACGCTTGGTTCCAGTTTGAAACCTCTTGTTGTGATTCAGCTTTATCATCTTCGCCTTTACCTTTTAACTCGTCTTCAACTTGTTGATTCACTTCATCAACCATTGATTCATCATCTGTATCGACCATGATCACAATGTCATTTGGTTTCGCATCTTCTAATTCAGGTGTATCGAATCCTGAAGCTTTGAAGATGTCTTTGTTTGCGGGTGTCCCCATCATAATTGATACTTTATTAACGCCGTCCATTGCTGATAATTTGTTTGATAACAACATCAATACAATAGAGTCTTGATACGTATTCTCTTTAATGATTGTATATAACATAATAGTCCTCCATTATTATTCTGCAAATCTGTTTTTACCGTGATAACGGTCATAATGCACATCATCTGACTTCAAGTAGTCATAGATGTCATCCACAATTTCAATACCATCTTTGTCATAGCGTTCGCTGCGTAAACGACCACGTTCACCTGGATAGTAAACTTCGCCATAACCTTTTGCTGCGGGTTGTGCTTTCAACTCATCAATCATGGTTGAAAGTTGTTGTTTGAATTGTTTAGGGTCAGTGAAGTAAGCCGGGTTAATTACTACGTGTAATTGACCTAAATCTCTGCCTTTTGTTAAATCTTTATACATTGATGACACATGGCCGCCAAATGGTAAGCCAAGCAAGCTGCCTGATAAGATATCTACCATCATCATCAAGCCGTAGCCTTTAGGACCTGCGACAGGTACTAACGCGTGTACCGCTCTTGAATCTGTTGTCGGTTCACCATTTTCATCAACTGCCCATGTATCTGGAATAGATTGTCCTTTTGAACGTGCATCGAGTACTTTGCCCCATGCTTGAACAGTCGTTGCCATATCAAATGTGATGACACGATCATCATTTGTTGGCGCACTGAAAGCAATCGGGTTTGTGCCGAAGTAAGGTTCAGTACCGCCGAATGGAACAACCATCGGGTCAGATTGGCACATGCTGATGCCGACCATATCTTGGTCTGCAGCCATTTCTACGAAATAGCCTAGCGCACCACTGTGACTGATGTTTTTCACACCCACGACGGCAATCCCATTTTCTTTTGCCATCTCAATCGCTTTGTCCATTGCTTGTTTCGCTGCTTGATGGCCTGGGCCATTGTCGCCATGGAACACTGCAGAAGATGGACCTGTTTGTTCGAACTCGTAATTCGGGTGAGCATTAATACCACCCTTGGCAATACGCTCTGCATAATATTCAACACGTACTGCACCATGAGAATGAATACCGCGATGATCCGCGAATGTTAAAACATCTGAAACATCAGCTGCTGCATCTTCTTGCAGACCGGCTTTCATCAATTTATTTTTCATTAACGCATAAAGTTCTTTTTTTGTAACACGCATCACTAAAACCCTCCTGACTTTTTTGAAGATTCTTGCAATTTGGTAGTCTATAAAACTAAATAAAGAGCGATGCCGGTGCAATGACCAGCACCGCTCATTCAATTGAATTAGTAAACTTGGTCTGACTTCATGTAATCATAGATAGATTGTGGAATTGGAATACCTGATTCTTCGTATTTTGTTTCCACATCTTCTTGAATTTCACCTGGATAGTAGACTTGGTCAAAGCCTTTCGCTGGATCAATATCATGAAGTTCTTGGACCATTTGTTCCATTTGTGTTAAGAACTGGATTGATTACCAAATGGAATTGGCCAAGACGACGGTATGCGCTGTAATCTTCGTACATAGAAGACACATGCTGACCGAATGGTAAGCCAAGCAAGCTGCCTGATAGAATATCTACCATCATCATTAAGCCGTAACCTTTTGGTCCAGCTGCCGGCAACAATGCGCTGACTTTATATGGATCCGTCGTCGGTTCACCTTTATCATCCACAGCCCAAGTATCTGGGATAGAATGATTTTTTGAACGTGCGTCTAAGATTTTACCCCACGCTTGTACAGTTGTAGCCATATCAAAGACAATCGGTTTGCCATCTTTACGTGGTGCACCGAAAGCAATCGGATTCGTACCGAAGTAAGGTTTCGTACCTCCGAAAGGTACAACCATCGGATCTGATTGGCAGACACTTAATGACACTAAACCTGCTTTACCTGCCATTTGCGTGTAATAGCCAATCGCACCGCTGTGTCCCATTTCTTTGACACCTACTGCAGCAATGCCATGTGCTTTAGCCATTTTAATCGCTTCTTCCATCGCATGATACGCTGCATAATGGCCAACTGTATTATCTGCGTGATAGATACCTGTTGATTTTCCTGTTTGTTCAAATTTAATTTCTGGTTCTAAGTTGAATCCGCCTTTGGCTGTACGTTCTGCATAGTATTGCAAGCGCACGGCACCATGAGAGTGGATACCGCGTGCATCCGCAAATACCATTAACTCAGCGACTTTATCTGCATACTTGTCAGGCATACCTGCAAGCATAAGCTTCTCTTTAAATAATTGGCGTAATTCATCATAGCCAACATAAACTAAATTTTCTTCACTCATGATTTTAGAAACCCTCTCTTATAGTTCGATGTCACGGTTGGCATCTTTAGAGTAGATATATGCGAATGGTTCTTCTAAACCAACAGCATAAGTTGCTTGTGGAGCATAAGCGCCCATGAAGATATAGTCACCTTTGTCTACTGGTAACCATTCGTTATCTAAGTTGTACATACCGCGACCGCTTAATACGTAAGCACCGTGTTCTTGTACGTGTGTTTCAACATAACCATGTGAAGCACCTGGTTGGAATGATAAGATATGAATGTTCATGTCATATGCGATATCTTTTGGTAATAAGTCTTGTACTAATACTTCTTTCATACCTTCATATGGTTCTGCTTTCATTTCATTTACATTGCCAGATACAACTTCTGGTTTGTGACCTTCAAGTGGTTGGTAACGTTTTTTGTATAAGAATACGCGGCTGTCTTCGTTATTGTTGTTGTTTTCGAATTTCATGACTTGGTCAGCTGGTACATATAAGTAGCCGCCTTGTGATAATTCATATTTGTCATCGCCTGCATACGCATTGATGTTTCCGTATACCACATAGATGAATGTTTGGATACCGTCTCCGCCAAAGCCTTGTGTATTGCCGCCTTGATCTTTCAATGTTACTAGGTAGTCAACGAAACGTGCACCTAAACGTGGTGAACCTAAGATTGTAACGTCACAGTTTTCGAAACCTGGAACAACGTTATTCACTAAGCCATCTGGATCAATTACCGCATAATTGTCTTTTTTAATAACTGATCTTGACTCCAATAAACCTTCTCTATAACCTTGATTGTGATTTAAGTAACCCATGATTAAAATCTCCTTTACATTAATTATTCTTTGTAAGCTAATTCATATAAAACGTCTTTTAATACTTCGATTCCTTTTACTAAGTCTTCGATGTTTGTTTCTTCTTCAACGTTATGGCTGATACCGTTGATAGATGGTACGAACAACATTGCAGTCGGAACAAATTTCGCAAAGATTTGTGAATCATGTCCTGCTCCTGATGCCATAACTTTATATTGTTCATTACCCACTATTTGGTCAGCCGAATGTTCGATACGATCTACTAAACCTTTATCCATTAACACTGGTGCTTCGTCCATCCATAAATCAATGTCATAATCTAAGCCTTCTGACTCAGATACTGATTTAATCGTTTCAGTGATTTCATCAGCGAATTGATTTAATGCGTCTTGATCGATATGACGTGTATCAATGCTGAAGACAATTTCACCTGGTACCACGTTAACAGTGTTTGGTACAGGGTCCACTCTGCCGAAAGTCAATACTAACGGATCTCCGATTTCTCTTGCACGTTGTGTTAATTTAGAAGCGATTTCGCTGAATCCGACTACTGCGTCTTTTCTTAAGCCCATCGGTGTAGTACCTGCGTGGTTCGCTTCACCTTTTAACGTAATGGTATAGCGTTTTTGTCCAACAATACCATTGACAACGCCGATAGCTTTGTTTTCAGTTTCAAGCACTTTCCCCTGCTCGATATGCACTTCAACGAAAGCTTTAATATCATCATGTGTATGATCTTGTTTTCTGTAGTCAAAGCCTGAATCTCTCATCGCATCTTCAAAACGCACACCTTCTGCGTCTGCAATCTCTTCAACTTCTGATTTGTCTACAAGATTGAAGTAGTTTTTACTGCCCCAGAATGCGAATGGGAAGCGGCTGCCTTCTTCTTCAGCTAAAGCAAGTACTTCTAAAGAACGAAGGGGTTGACCATATTCTTCTTTTAGTGCTTTCATTGCTGTGACTGCAGCTAAGATTCCGTATTGACCGTCTAAATGACCGCCTTCAACAACTGTGTCAATATGAGAACCTGAAACAATTTTTTCTTCTGGATATTTGCTGCCTTCTAAACGGCCTGTTAAGTTGCCGATATCGTCGAAAGTTGCATCAAATCCAGCTGATTCTAATGTTTCTTTTAAAGCATGCACCGCTTGCTGCCATTCGTTTGAATAAAGCAAACGGGTAATTCCTCCACCAACCAAACCGCCGTAAGCGGTAAATTGCTTATCTAAAGCTTCAAAAGAGGAACGGATGTTCATATACAACAACTCCTTTTCATCTCATCATCTATTATAAATGTTTACTTTTGTTACTACATCCACAATTCCGACAATTAACAACCGCTGATTTATTCATTTTGTACAAATACGATAGATATAAGGTTTGGGATAATTATTTTGGGTAATTATGAATAAATTCCATACTTTTAACATTAACTAAAGGAGGTTCTTTTGTTGTCAGAAACAAAACACATTACAACCCAAGACCAATTTCAATTAACACAAATCATCACACCCGCTCAAAATGAACCTAAAGGGATCGTGCTTTACTTTCATGGCGGCGGTTTAATTTTCGGACAACCTGATGATTTACCACAAGCCTATGTGGATTTACTCACTGAAGACTTCACAATGATTTCTGCAGATTATCGACTTGCACCTGAAAGCAATATAGACACAATCATTGAAGATGCTTTAACACAATTTGATAACGTTAAAGCGAATCATCCAGACTTGCCGATTTTCTTATTTGGACGTTCTGCCGGTTCATTCTTATCTTTGATTGTTGCTTCTAAAAGAGAAGTACAAGGTATTCTTGATTTCTATGGTTACAGTCGTTTCCATGTCCCTCAATTCTTACGTGCGAACCCGCAATACAAGGCCATGTCCCAACAAATCACACCAGAATTATTCAACAATATGATTCAAAAGGAACCCTTAACACAAGGTGATTTGCAGACACGTTATCTCATTTACCTTTATGCACGTGGCCAAAACCAGTGGCTGAAATTACTCGGCATTCAACAATCTACAGATGCAGCTTATAATATTGCACCGAAAACACTCCAAACATTTCCGCCTACATTTATCGTGCATGGCAAACAAGATCCAGATGTGCCCTTCGGTGAAGCACAGCACTTAGACCGCAATATTCCAAACACAAAATTCATTGCCTTTGACAATAAAGACCACGATTTCGATCGTGAAGTAAACGACTTCAATTTAGATATTTATCAACAAGCTCAATCATTCTTATTAAATCTTGTTTAAAGACGACAAGAGGCCTCCGAACCATTCAGTTCGGAGGCCTCTTTTGATGCTTATATCATAAGCACATCTATTTAACCAAGACTTAGATAAATTCACCACGGAAGTCGTTAGAAACACCGTCTTCAAGACTATAAGTTTCTTCACCGCGTAAAATTGTTTTCGCAACTTGCGCGTTGATTGTACGACCTACATAAGGACTTAATTTATTGCGGTACTCTAAATCTTCAGCTTGTAATGTGTAAGAAGATTCTGGTTTGATGAAGACGAAGTCTGCATCTTTACCAACTGAGATACTACCTTTGTTTTCTAAGCCGAAACGTTTTGCAGGTTCTGTCGCAATGATTTCAGCGAAACGTTTCAATGATAAATTACGTTTTTGAACACCTTCATCAAATAATACATCCACGTTATTTTGGATACCTGCGATACCGCCCCATGCTTCAAATGCATTGTCAGTATCTTTTAAGTCAGGTGTACTTGGTGAATGGTCAGATGTTACAAAGTTGATGTCACCATTGATAACACGTTCCCACATACCTGGTAAACGTGATTCTTCACGGATTGGTGGTGAACATTTTACAACTGGACCAATGTCATCTAATTCTTCTTTGTAGAAGTATAGATAGTGTGTACATGTTTCGCATGTCACATCGACACCTTCTTGTTGTGCTTTCACAATTTCATCAACGCCTTCTTCACATGCTACGTGAACGATGTGTAAGCGGCATCCTGTTTCTTTCGCGAATAAAATCAATTTACGGATAGGCTCAACTTCTGTAAATACAGGTCTTGAATCTACATAAGCTGCTAATGATGTTTCGCCGTTTTTATAAGCGATTTCGCCTAAACGGTCAGTAATATCAGCGTTTTCTGCGTGTACAGATAAAATCTTGCCTGTTTTCGCAATTTGTTTCATACCTTCGTAAAGAGAGTAATCATCAACGTTTTCGAAGTCGCCTTCGATTGAACGATCACCACAAGTAGCTAGGAAAGCTTTGTAAGCCACAACGCCTTCTTCGTCTAACTCTTGGATGCCGCCGTCTAAGTTATAAGGTACTAAACCGCCATAACTTGCTACGTCAGCTGATAGTTTACCTTTACCTGCGTCAAATTTTTCTTGGATTGAAGCTCTGTCAGTTGTTGCTGGTACTTGGTTTAAAGGCATTTCAACGATTGAAGTAACGCCGCCTTTAGCAGCACCTTTCAATCCTGTTTCATAACCTTCCCAACCATCACGGTATCCGCCGCCTGGTTCTGTAATATGCACGTGTGCATCTACCATACCTGGCGCAACGATTTGACCTTTTGCGTCGATTTCTTTTTCTGCTTCACCTAAATCATGACCAATTGCTGCAATTTTACCGTCTTTAACGGCTACTTCTACTTCTTGTTCGCCTTCGTCTAAAATAACACGACCATTTTTAATTAATAAATCATATTTCATTAGCTTTCTCTCCTTTATCCTTTTTAAATTTCTTTTCAATCACATATAAAATGATGTAAGAAACGCCTGCGATGATAAATCCGATAAACCAAGAGAAGTCAGAAATAACTTGGAATTTCGGAATGAAACCTAATAGTGAGAATACAACACCTAAAATCGTTGCCGCATATGCAGAGAAGTTAAATCTCAATCCGCCATGATGCGGGTCGTTCAAGTCAAAGTATAATCTTTCAATGTCAACTTTACATCTGTTAATTAAGTAGAAGTGTACGATTAACACACCTGAAACAGGTCCTAAAATCGCACCGATCATGTTTAAGAAAACGAAAATACTATCTTCATTTTCCATTAATTTCCAAGGCATAATCAAAATACTAATCACAGAAGCTAAAATCACACCACGGCGATAGTTAATCCATTTCGGCATCAATACACTTAATTGGTATGCTGCTGGAATGATATTACTTGTCGCGTTCGTAGAAATTGTTGTCATCAATAATACACCTGTTGCAATTAAGATTGCCCAGATACTATCCCAGTGATTGATAATAGTTAGAATGTTCCATTCTTGATGACCTAAGAAGATAGAACCACCAATAATGATAAACACACTACTGAATGCGAACAATAAGTGCGCAACTACAATACCAGAAACTTGACCTACAATTTGTGAACGTGTTGAAACTGCTTTTTGTGTAAAGTCAGAAACACTTGAACCTGGTCCAGCCCATACACCCATCATTGAGTTGAAAATTAAGATGAATGATAAGATGGCTGGATAAATGACACCAGTTGATTTTGTAGTGATTTCATAGTTCATGATGTTGTCCCAGCCGCCGGCAACCATGAATCCCCAGATTGCCATACCGCCGAATACGATATAAATTAACGGGTTTAAAACTGCAGTGAATTTATTTAATGTTTCACCGCCGCCGATACCGATCGCAAAGTTAATAGCCCAGAACACTAAAAATGCGATTAAACCAGGTATCGTGATACCTAAAATTGTCGTTCCATTACCAAGATGCTCGAACCCCGGGAAGATCTTAATAAGCAAAATAAGTAATGCTTGTGAGCCTGCGAAGGTTTGTAATCCGAACCATCCAATACCCGCAATTACACCACGTAACACACCAGGAAGCTTTGCCCCGATGTCTCCGTAAGTTTGACGTAACTGCATCGCAAATGGAATGCCGTACTTAGAACCTGCATAACCGTTAACGGCAAGTAATGCTGCAATGATAAACGAACTGAAAATCAATGCGAAGATAACTTGTAACGGCGAAAGCCCTAGTAGCAAAAATCCGCCTACGGCTGTATAGTTTGGAATGTTATGGACAGCCCCCATCCAAAGGGTAAAGAAGTTAAATGTTGATGTATTCCTTTGGCTGCCAGTTTTCGGCATAACATCCTTGTTATAGCCTCTGCGTTCAAAGAAAGCCGCATCATGAATGCCGCTTTGCGCTTGCCCCTGTTTCGTCATTTGTATATCTCCTTTGAGTTGGAATAAATAATGACTATACGTATAATCTTTACTTAAAATTTTACAGTGAGTGGAAACGTTTTTCTTTGTGCAGTTTGACAGTAATTTTTTATAAAATTATCGATTTCGAACAAATTATGTCATTTCATGTTAAAATTTATTTCAGTAGATGCAAATAACTAAGGTACAATAGTATTCATATATTTCTAATAGAAATTACATAAAGTGTTTAAGGGGAAGTTAAATGCTATTGAACAAGGTTGATAAAACAAAAAGTAAATTCACTTGTATAAATAAAGACCTTTGTCATAACATCTGAAATTGAACTACCAACTTTAAGGAAGGTGATTAAATGCCGACGTTGCAGGATATACTTGCTGCTCCGCGCTTTGCCGGATTGAAACTCATCAATGAACACGGGGATTTGAATAGGGATGTGCTCCATTTAGACATCACTGAGAATATTGATATTAAAGACTACACTGCTAAAGAGTCATTTATACTGACGACAGGATTATTGTTTAAAGATAATCAGCAAGGTTTAAAACAAATGATTAAAGAGTTGAATGACATTAATACTGCAGGGTTAGGTATTAAAACGTCACGTTATTTAAAACAGATTAATCAAGATGTGATTGATTATGCGAACCAATTAAAATTTCCACTCATTGAAATTTCTGATGAATGGAACTTAGGGGAAATCACAAGACAAATTTCAACATATATTTCAGATGAGCAGACAGCTAAGTTAAACTACGCCTTAAACATTCAAGAAGAATTGAACGATATGTTAATCAAAGGCTTCGGTGTCGAAACAATGATAGAAAGAATGAGCCGCATCTTAGGGGTTCCGGTTCTGTTATTCAATCCTTTCTATATGGTTGACTCTCAAAGCTGGCATTACCAACAAAACAAATTATTAAAACAACAACATATCAAATATTTCCTAGAATACTTACGTTCAAAAAATGCGAATACCATTACACGCAATCAAACTAAGTTCACCAATGATGTCGCCATTTTCAAAGTACAGGCGTATGCGTATTTCCCATATTATTTAATGGTATCGGATATTAATAAGTTGTCATATCCTTTCAGTTTATTAACGATCGAACAGATTGTGACGACATTAAGCTTTGCGATTTATAAAAATAAAAAAGTCGAAGAAGCTGAATCATTAGATATCAATCGCTTCTTCGAATCACTCATTACCAATCGTTCTGATCAATCTTTATCCGTTCATAACCACCCTATTCTTTTCGAACAATATGGCATCTATCCATCTGATTATTATCAAGTCATTATTTGTGCTATTGATCCTATGGATAATTTAGAAAACAGTCAGTACGTGGAAGAACGTTATCAATTTGTGTTCACTTGGTTAAAACATAAACTGACAGATTTAGATTCACGTATTAGCGTTTACAGTATGCCAAGCAATCGCCGATTTGCGATTTTACTGCAGTCTCAACACGAATACTATATAAATTACTTAAAACATATTCAAAAAGAGTATCATGAGTTCTTCGACAGCAGTATTTCATTTGGTATAGGAAATAAAGTCACAGAGTTCTCTCAATTATCCACATCATTTTTAGAAGCGAATGAAGCCTACGAAAGTGGTTTAGATAAAACGCGTAAAGCATTTATGAACTTCTATCAATCAAAAAGTATGAAAGAACTGCTGCAACTGATACCGCCAAGTAAATTAAAACCTTTCATTCAACATACTTTAGGTGATCTAGCCTATCCTAGTACTAAAAAAGATGAAGAATTGAAAGATACACTTAAAATCTATATGGATTATCAATGTGATATTACGAAAACAGCTAAAAAAATGTTTATTCACCGCAACACGGTCAAATACCGTATTAAAAATTGTGAAGAACTTTTAGGCTGTACTGTAGAAGATCCGTTCAACTCTTTAAACATTCGACTTGCATTATATGCATCAGAAGAAATACTATTTGATAAATAAGCCACTCACATTGCACACAGAACAGTTTAATAACTATCTATCAATCATAAACAAAACAGGGGGAGCTCCATGAATAGAGATACTGTCATGTCTCATTTAGACACGTTTAATAACTATGGTTTTAACACTGAAACAGGCGGCACAAACCGTATTGCCTTTCGCCACGCCGAACGTTTAGCCGCTTTGAAATTCTCAATGTTGTGCCGCGAAGCAGGATTAGAAGTCCGCTTCGACTACTTCGGCAATGTCATCGCAAGAAGAGAAGGCAAACAACCGGATTTACCGCCGGTCATGATTGGCTCACACATTGACACAGTGAAAGACGGCGGTCGTTACGACGGCTTGCTTGGTGTCGTTGCTGCTTTACAACTCATGCTGCATTTGAACGAACACCAAATTGAAACAGATCATCCGATTGAAATTGTCGCATTTACAGCTGAAGAATCAGCACGTTTCAACACTGCGACACTAGGCAGTAAATACATGATCGGCCAATTATCACAAGATGATATGAAAGCCATTAAAGATAATGAAGGCAAAACATTATTCCAATTAGTCGATACATTGAAACAAAGCTTGCCTTCAGAACAAGATTTCTATCATCAAGGTGACTTAAAAGCTTCCTTAGAACTGCATATCGAACAAGGGCCTATCTTACAAAATAAACATAAAGACATTGGGATTGTGACACATATCGCAGCACCCCACCGTTTCAAAGTCAAACTGACAGGTGAAACCAGTCATTCAGGTTCAACACCGATGCCGATGCGTTATGATGCATTAACTGCCGCATCAGAAATCATTTTAAAGGTCGAATCAATTGCGCAAACATATCATAAGGCAGGCGTCGTTGCGACAGTCGGTCATTTAAACGCCTTTCCTAATATCATGAACGCTATCCCTGGTGATGTCACACTATTGATAGATATTCGAGGCAAAGAATTAGCGTCACGCGAACAAGTTGCGACAGAAGTACAACAAGCCATTACTGATATTACAGAACGTCGTCACATTCAAGCAGAGGTCGAAGACCTTGGTCAAGACACACCTGTAGGCTTAAATGCTGAAATGGCACAAATTACTAAAGATGTATGCAATCAACTTGGTTACAGTTACCGCTTCATGTTCAGCGGTGCCGGTCACGATTCAATGAACATGGCTTTAATCTGCCCTACCAGCATGATCTTTATCCCATGTAAGGACGGTATCAGCCATTCACCAAAAGAATCTGTTGAACCAGAAGAAATTGAAAAAGGTGTCCAAACACTCATTGATACTGTGATTGAAGTTGCGAAAGCAGACGTCAAACTACAATAATTGTAAAATAAAATGAACTGAATATAACATAATCAAAAGCAACCCGAGCGTAATTATCATGATTTCGCTCGGGTTTTATGTATAATAAAACAATAAATAGCAGACAACTTTCCATCTCGAACAGAACCTTAAATAACTAACAGAGGAGCACACAACATCTATGAATATTGGAAAACAACTCGTTCGCTTAAATCAATTACACGGTTATAACTACAGTACTTTAGCTGCACACACAAATATCAGTGAATACCAATTAAGACAATGCGAGAAAAACAATGCCCCTTTTAATTTCAATTTGATCTTAACTTTAAGTCGGTTTTTCAAAGTAAGAACCAGTTATCTAACAGACGACAACAAAGTCTATTCTAAATCTCATACAGTTCAACGCGGACATGTGTCTCTAAGCAACTATGACCTTCGTACACATGCACAACAATTTTACCAATCTGTATTTATCGCGAACTTTGTAGAATTCCAATTAAAGTTCGTCAAATCACCTTTAAAACTAATTTTAGGTACCCTATATGAAATAGAACAGCTTTACGACCAAGATAGCACTCCAATCGAATTCGTTAGAAGTGCTGCTGAAAAAGCACATGCATTACTGATGAAAGAGCCGTCGAATCTAAGATTATTATTTATGTTAGAAAGAGCAGGCGTATGTATATGTGAATCAAATATCAATAACGAAGCCAATCCTTTCAGTTTCTGGTCTGAAAAAGGTATGCCTTATATTGTTTTAACGCACAACAACGATTCTGCCGTACAAAGCATGTTTGATGTTGCGCATGAATTAGGTCATTTACTATTACATAAGCATATTCAATTTGATTTACTCACGCATGAAGAATATCAAGCGCTAGAACGTGAAGCAAATACCTTTGCCCTCTCATTTCTATTGCCTGAACAAGCATTTAGAGAAGATATGAAAAAGATAGCTCATCTATCTAATCCAGATGATTATCTACCTTTAAAACAGAAATGGTATGTCTCCATCAAAGTCATGGGCATGCGTGCTTATGAATTAGGCTTACTCACACCAGAACAATACAATATTTTTTGTCATGCGATTCAAGACAAACATTACGATAACGTTGAACCTTTGGATGATACACTCACACGCAGACATCCATTAAAAATAAATGCGCATTTAGAATACATGTTTGTACGCGAACTCATCACACCACAAAAATTTCTAGATACCTTAAAAGTAGAACCCGAATTTTTAACTCAGTTAGCCAACATCAATCAAAGTTTATTTGATAAATTCACTAAAAAAGAACCGAAAGAAATTCTACAATATGACTTCATTGATACGACAAATGAGCATTAACACGTTGATTGCTTCGATTCAATTCTCTTAAATTTTTTCTACTTCTTCATAAAATTATAAACAGGACGAAAATATCGCCCTGTTTATAATTTCGAAACCATTTTATCCCTGTTAAATGACTTCGCTAATAATATGAAAATAATGATGTTCAATACAATTAAAATGAGTCCGGCAATTAGAATCGTTTTGAAACCTAGAAGCATAATCCCGGAGGCTTGGGAAATGATTAAACCGATAATCGGTACGACTAGAAAGAGTGCCACACTTTGTGCAGATTTCATACTCTTTGCTTGGTTCGCAATCATCATGACCAGACATATTGAAAGAAAAGTAATTGACGGTATAATCACGATAATTAAAGATAACCAAGCACCATTAGGAAAAATCAATTGATGAAAATGTTGCCAACCAAATATATTGACAGATATACCGTAGAATATTACCGCGCCATACGTAATGATAATGGAAGGTATAAAAGATGCGATTACTTTCCCTAATAACATTTCTTTATCTGATAGTGGTGTATACAACAACCCTTCTAGTGTTTTATGTTCTCTTTCTCCTACAAAGCTATAACTTGCGGAAGCATTTGAAATAATGACTGGCATCAACAGAAAGAGCGGCATTAAGAAATACATCAATACAATGTAAATTATAAGATGTGCCGTTGATACATCAGCTGGTAAATCAACAGTCTTCAACTGCTTGATGGATGTTTCAAATTCACTTGGTAAATTGATTAAATCCACTTTCGTGCTGAACACAATTAATAAGTTTGGCAGTATGACACTAAAGAAGATAGCGATGAAAAGCATCGGATATAATGTGGATTTATCATACATCATTTCTAACAATTCTTTTTTAACTAATGCTTTAATACGGTGTGTATTCATCTTATAAAGCACCTACTTTCTTCGCATAAAGTTCTTGGAGTGAATGTTGGTACTTTGTTACTTCATATATTTTAATATTTTGTCTGATTAACACAGCAAGCACTTCAGAAATACCATGATAGGCATCCACTTTAACGATAAGTTGCTTTTCACTCGTTTCCATAAAATTCACAACGTCCAAAGCGGCTTGACTTAGTATCTGTTCAGCTTGTTTCGCATCTGATACTTTCAGATGAAATTCATGTGCAGGCCATTCTGCTTGTATGAGCTGTGAGGCTGGACCTTGTACTATAAATTTGCCTGCTTTCATAATGAAAATATTATCCGCAATTGATTCTAAACCTTGAAGTTGATGGGTACACATTAAGATGGTTGTACCTTGTGTTTTTGCCATTTGTTTTAGTAATTCAACGAATTGTTGTGCCGCAATGGGATCTAAACCTGAAGTCGGTTCATCTAAAATTAATAACTCAGGATTTGTCATCATTGCTCGAATTAACAATACCTTTTGTTTCATCCCTTTACTTAAAGCCCCTGCTTTAACTTGCATATGTGCTTGAATATCAAATACTTTTAATAAGTAGTTGCTGGTTTGATTAAAATCAGCTGCATTCAATCCATATAATTCAGCCCAAAACTTTAAATTTTGTGCTACTGTCAAATTTTCATAGAGCGCGCCATCATTTTGTACTGCCATCTTTTGTCTGACTTCATTAAAGTTCGGATGGTCTAACGATTCACTAAAGAGCGTTACCGTACCTTTATCTGGTTTTAATAAGCCCGTCATTAATTTGATCGTCGTTGTTTTTCCTGAACCATTCGGACCTAATATCGCATGGATTTTGCCTGTTTCTAACTCAAATGAAATATCTTGTATAACGTTTCTGCCCGCAAAGCTTTTAGATAGATGTTCTACTTTTGCAATCATGATGTTCTCCCTCTTTTCATATCAACTTGCGATCATCCGCTACTTCAATACAATAGTGAGTTTCACCACAATTTGGACAAGTTAATTTACGTGTTTTAAACGTATGATTTGCGAGCATCATTTGGCTTAATTTCGGTTTGAAGACCGTTTGACAATTAGGACAGACATAGCTGACACTTTGATAGTAATACGCAGTTAGACCTGCCGCACACAGCATTCTAAACGGAATGGCACGAGCCCAAATTTTCCAATCTTTGTGCGTGAATGCGCGTACTAAAGCACTGAGTTGATAACCGCCAATTGCCACTCCGGTCACTAACATATTGCGACGTATATGACGCATTTGATCCATACGTTCTGATAATTGTTCGAATTGTTGTGCGTTATCTAATATACCGAGATTATCGTTCCCTACTAGATCATCTAATTGATGCAGACGTGCTAATTGTTGCTTCGTTTGTGTTAATGTATTTTCTAATTCTACTTGTTTCTTTTTCAATAATACTTTTAACGTCGCATTGTCTTCTGACTCATTAAGAATATGATGAATTTCTTGAAGCGATACGCCCATACTTTTTAACAGGATAATGCTTTCTAATTTTGTTTTATCTTCTTCACTATAGAGTCTGCGTTTATGTTCCATGCGACTCGGTTCTAACAATCCTTTTTGATCATAATATTGAATCGTTCGTACTGATACATCACAAGCTTTGGCTAATTCACCTGTTGAATATTCCATGAGCATGGCCTCCCTACTTATTTTTATATTTATTCTACATCTCTAGCTTACGCTATAACGCTGCGTCATAAGCAAGTGTTTTCTTGAGAAAATACTATAAAGTCAGACTGCCGTCTGTCTTGTTCATCCTTGTCATGACGCGTGTTCGCGACTTTACAAAATTTTAATAGTTTCACACATGTTTTGTCTTTCAAGTTTTATAGTATAATGCTACACTTTAGACGTATACATATTAAAATAGATGCAAGCTATAAATTTTCTAATGAGGAAGGTACCTATTATGAAAGTATTGATTACAGGCGGGGCTGGTTTTATCGGTTCGCACATCGCAGAGAAATTTAACAACGAAGGCGGAGAAGTATTTATCGTAGATAACCTTTCTACAGGTAAACGAGAGAATATCCCATTTATAGATGATGATCACTTCTACCAAAATGATGTAAAAGACTTTGAATTGCTTGAAGAACTTGTGAAAGTACATCAATTTGATTTTGTCTTTCATTTAGCCGCAATGGTCAGTGTAGTAGAAACGGTAGACAAACCGGTCGAATCCAACGGAGATAATATTGATTCAACAATTCATTTATTAGAGGCAAACCGTCAACATAACCCGAATTTGAAAAAATTCTTATTCGCTTCTTCTGCAGCAATTTATGGTGACTTGCCAGATTTACCAAAATCAACAGACTCTAAAATTAATCCATTATCACCTTATGCTGTACAGAAATTCGCAAGTGAGCAATACGCAAAAATTTACCATTCACTGTATAACTTGCCGACCGTTTCTTTACGTTTCTTCAACGTGTATGGTCCAAGACAAAACCCAGAGTCAGATTACTCAGGTGTATTATCCATTTTAAATCAGAAATTCTTAAACAAAGCTGATTTCACTTTCTTTGGTGACGGTAAACAAACACGTGACTTTATTTACATTAAAGACTTGCTTTCAGCCATTTGGATTGTCTTGCATAATGAGGAAACAAACGGCAAAATTTATAATGCAGGAACAGGAGAGGCAACAGATTTATTAACCGTATTCAAAGCCTTCTCAGACTACTTCGGTTATGAAGTGAACTATTCATTTAAAGAGGAACGTGCAGGCGATATCAAACATTCACGTTCAGATGTATCCCCATTAAAAGCGTTAGGCTATCAACCTAACTATCCTGTATCTAAAGGAATTGCGGAATATCTAGCATATAATGAAAATTAATAAGCGCAAAAAAATTCCCAAGCGGCAATCGTTCGCTTGGGAATTTTTAGCATTTCAATTCATTAGGGTACTTATAAGAAATCAACTTCTATTCAGTATCTTACTATGACTGCCCCATTTTAAATATGTACAAATTAGACAAAATTATTATGTCTTATGTACAGATTTGCACATCATTTTTTGCCGTATTCTTTGACTAAATGATTCATCAATTCAGTCGCAGTTTCATCTTCAGAGACTTTAAACAATTCATCAGGTCTTAAGTTCGGGTCTTTATCATTATGATCTTTAGGTGCGAATCCTGATGATAGTGTGACTGGTTTGTCGGATTTAAATTGACATTCATAGACTTTACCGTCATCTGCGAATAAATATTTAGTAACAGGTTGGTTTAAGTCAGCTACTTTATCATAACCTTCAATGTTTGATAAATGCTTCGCATGTTCATCATAACCTGTTACACCTTGGTTAGAGTGATAGAACACGACCCCTACAAGATTATGGCGTTCAAAGGCTTTAGGCCCTGGTGCATCTTGATTGCTGACTTGCAGTTCACCTTTAGGTGTCATCGCATACCAGTCTCCAATAGAAATCTCACCTGCACCAAAGTAGCGATTAGACGTTGCTAAACCTTGTTGTTTCGCACGTTTCTCTGCCCACTTCATGACTTCTTGTTTTATTTTTTCTTGATCTTTATCAGATAATTTCTCTTTATTGATTTTAATGTCTTTCGTTGAGGCTGTAGGTTGTTGTAACTC
Source organism: Staphylococcus simulans (assembly GCF_047037175.1). Classification (GTDB taxonomy): domain Bacteria; phylum Bacillota; class Bacilli; order Staphylococcales; family Staphylococcaceae; genus Staphylococcus; species Staphylococcus simulans_C. The sequence continues at coordinate 1,619,199 of NZ_CP178241.1, forward strand.
TGTTGTTGTTTCTGTCTGAGCTTTAGCATCACTTGTTTTTTTCTCTTGTTGTCCGCTGCATCCTGTTAAAATCAAGCCTAAACTTGCGACTGCTGTTAGATATGTTAAAGTTTTTTTCATAAATCTTGCCTCCTATGTATATAGGCAGAGGACTCGTATCCTTTACGAGTCCCTGCCTTCGTCAAATGACGATTGATTGCATTATTATTTGTCTTTTGAAATACCGAATTGGTCAATAAGTGTCGCTGTTCTTGGTTCACCTTTACTCAGGTCACCTTGTAACTGATAAATCTTAACGATTAATTTATTACCTTTGACTTCATAGACTGCAAAGTTTTGTGCAGTTGAATCACGGTTATTTTCATGACTATCTTTGAATGCATCTGTTTTTTGAGGTTGTTCACCCACCGCAAATAAGTTGTTATATTCTTTGCGTTGTTTTTCAGTTAACCATTTTAAATCTGGTTGAACTTTTTTGATGTGATCTAATGGTTTGCTGTAGATGTCATCGTAGGCTTTTGTACCACCCGTGTTTGGTAAGACATACACAGAACCTTTTGGATTGTCATAGTATGTTACGCCGTCTTCGCCTTTAACTTGTTTTGCATCTTCAATTTTAGCATTCACAAAACTGTTTTTAGTTGAAGTATGTTGTAACACTTTTGTACGTGCTAACACATGGTCATGACCTTGTAATACTAAATCTACATCTAAATCATCAATTTCTTTTGTTAATTCTTTACGTAAAGCCATGATATCTTTATCAGTTAATGCATGGTATGACTTAGAATACATTGGTTTATGCATATTCAAGATAATCCATTTCGCACCATTTTTACGTGCTTTTTTGATATCTTTTTTAATCCATTCCATTTGTTTCTTACCGATGGCTTTACCTTCAGGGTTGTCTTTTCCTTTTTTATTATCATTGGTATTCGCAACTACCATGTGTGTGTTGTTGTAATCAAATGAGTAATAAGAGCCGCCTCTCATAGCATTGTTTGAGACAGGAACATTCATATGTCTGTTAAAGCGATCTAATAACTTACGCTTTTCATGTTTATCAAATGAATATTCATCATGGTTACCTGATGCTGGTGCTAAAGGTACCGACATTAATGATTGTTGTGAGCGATTTAGAATGTCATTCCATTCATCTTCAACTTGCGCATTTTCTACAAAGTCGCCTGTATGGATTGCAAAGTCTGGATTACCCGCTGTTTTTAATGCTTGTTTGATTGTATCTGCACCATACTCCGCTTCGTTACGCACATGTTCATTCCAGAATGCGTTTTGTGTATCAGTATATTGTACAAATTTAAAGCCGTCATCTTTTGAACCAGATGTTTTGAATTGACCTACTGCACTTTGTTCACCTGATTCACTACCTACTTTATAGAAGTAAGTCGTATTGGGTTTTAAACCTTTAGCATGTGCTTTGTAGTTGTACTCATCTACTGTACCAATAGACGCTTTACCATGTTGGTCACCTTTCGTCCATTCAGGACCGCCTACTGTCGCATCAGTGTAATAGCCATTAATTTTTTCTTTGCCGTCTTTGTCTTTCTTCACTTTACCATTATCGTCTTTTTCAACATCTGCGAAGATGAAATGGCCTGATGGGTCACGTTCGATATATTGAGAATCCACTTTTTTCGCTTCAGCTTTAAATGTTTTAGCGTCTTTAAAGTCTTCAGTCTCAGATACCCAAACTTGAGGCTTTTCAGCTTTGTCTGTTGTGAACCAGTTGAAAGCCATTTCTGTTTTAGTATCTCCATTAAAGTTTGTCATAATACGGTTAGGTTTATTGTTTTTAGGTACAGGTGCAACTTCTGGTTTGTCTTTCAGTAATTTAATACCTGCTTTGTTTTGTCCGACTTCTTGTGTTTCTTGACCTTTTTGATCAGCCGCAAATGTCGTATCTTGACCGACACCTGTTGCTAAAAATAACATTAAACTCGCCATGCTTCCTGCTGCAATTTTCTTGATGTACTTATGCTTCAATGGTTTTCCTCCAATATTTCATATGATTTATTCATCGTTGATTCATGAAACGCGATTTATAAGGATTATTTATCTTTTTGGATACCGAATTGGTCAATTAATTTAACTGTTCTTGGTTCACCTTTGCTGATGTCACCGCTTAATTGATAAATTTTGACGATTAATTTGTTGCCTTTCACTTCATAAACTGAGAAGTTTTGTTGTGATGAGTCACGGTTGTTTGAGTGGCTCGTATTAAAGGCATCTGTTTTTTGAGGTTGTTCACCCACCGCAAATAAGTTGTTGTATTCTTGACGTTGTTCTTCAGTTAACCATTTTAATTTTGGTTCGATTTTTTTGATGTGATCTAATGGTTTGCTGTAGATATCATCATAAGCTTTTGTACCACCAGTGTTAGGTAATACATAAACTGAACCTTTTGGATTGTCGTAATATGTTACGCCATCTTCACCTTTAACTTGTTTCGCATCTTCAATTTTTGCGTTAACGAAGCTGTTGCTTGTTGATGTATGTTGTAACATTTTAGTTCTAGCTAATACGTGGTCATGACCTTGTAACACTAAATCTACATCTAAGTCATCGACTTCTTTTGTTAACTCTGAACGTAATTTCATAATATCTTCATCTTCTAAAGCATGGTATGACTTAGAGTACATTGGTTTATGCAAGTCTAAGATAATCCATTTTGAGCCGTTTGCACGTGCTTTTTTGATGTCTTCTTTAATCCATTCCATTTGTTTTTTACCAATGGCTTTACCTTCTGGATTGTCTGGACCTTTTTTGTTGTCATTCGTATTAGCAACTACCATGTGTGTACCATTGTAATCAAATGAGTAGTAAGAACCACCGTTCACTGCGTTATTCGCTTTAGGCACGTTCACGTGACGGTTGAAACGGTCTAATAACTTTTTATCTTTTTCATTGAATGGATATTCATCATGGTTTCCAGCTGCTGGTGCGATGGCTAAAGACATGAATGATGGACGTGATTGATCGTAAATATCGCTCCACTCATCTTCTACTTGTGAGTTCTCAACGAAGTCGCCTGTATGCAATGCAAAGTTTGGATTGCCTGCAGTTTTAATTGCTTCAGCAATAGTGTTCGCACCGAATTTTGCTTCGTTACGTACGTGTTCATTCCAGTAAGCATTTTGTGTATCAGTATATTGTACGAATTTGAATGGATCACCTGCGTTACCAGAAGTTCTGAATGTACCGACTTGGCTTTGTTTGCCTTTTTTGCTGCCTACTTTGTAGTAGTACGTAGTGTTTGGTTTTAAACCTGTTGCTTTCGCTTTGTAGTTATATTCTTTAACGTTCATTAAAGAAGCTTTACCGTGTTGGTCACCGCTTGTCCATTCTGGACCGTTAGCACCTTTATCAGTGAAGTAACCTTTAATTTTAGGATTGCCATCTTTGTCTTTGACTGGCTTACCATTATCATCTTTTTCCACATCAGCGAAAATGAAGTGGCCAGAATGATCTCTTTCTATGTATTGAGAGTCCACTTGTTCTGCATCAGCTTTGAATGCTTTCGCATCTTTCATATTCTTAGATGTTGAAACCCAAACTTGTGGTTCTTCAGCTTTATCTGTAGTGAACCAGTTGAAGCCCATTTCAGTTTTAGTGTCGCCATTAAAGTTTGTCATGATACGGTTAGGACTGTTTTTCTTTTTAACCGGTGCAACTTTAGGTTTGTCTTTGAGTAATTTAATCCCTTGTTGTGCCTGTTGCGCTTGCGGTGCTGCTTGTGGAGTTGGTTTCCCACTTGCATCTGCTTGTGCTGCTCCTGTCGATAATAAAAGCATTAAACTTGCCATACTTCCTGCTACCATCTTAGTCATCTTAATATTCTTCAATGCGCTACCTCCAAAATTAGGTTGAAATTTAAAGGAAGTTTAAAATTTCATGTGACCACTTAACATTCAGTCTTATAAGCTCTTTACTTCCTCTCGATATAAATTGTAGCAACCTATCGTTAAGAAATTATTAATTCAATGTTAGAACTGTAAGATTAGTTTAAAGTATTAATTATTATTGATTACTTTATGTTTAAAGAAAAGATTGGGCACTTCCAAAAACCCAATCTTTCTTTTACGTTATGCTTATTTATCTTTTGAGATACCAAATTGATCAACGAGTGTCACAGTTCTTGGTTCACCTTTGCTTAAGTCACCATGTAATTGATAGACTTTCACAATCAGTTTGTTGCCTTTTACTTCATAAACTGTGAAGTTTTGTGCTGTAGAGTCACGGTTGTTTTCATGACTTTTGTTAAAGGCATCCGTTTTTTGCGGCTGTTCACCGAGCGCGAATAAGTTGTTGTATTCTTGACGTTGTGCTTCTGTCAACCAGCCTAATTTCGGACGTACTTTTTTAATGTGTTCTAGTGGTTTGCTGTAAATATCATCATAGGCTTTTGTACCGCCTGTATTTGGTAAGACATACACAGAACCTTTCGGATTGTCATAGTATTTCACACCATCAGCACCGACAATTTGTTTCGCGTCTTCAATTTTCGCATTAACGAAACTGCTTTTTGTTGATGTATGTTCCAATACTTTTGTACGTGCTAACACATGGTCATGACCTTGTAGCACTAAGTCTACATTTAAGTCATCAATTTCTTTTGTTAATTCATCACGTAATTTCATGATGTCTTTATCTTCTAAAGCATGATATGACTTAGAGTACATTGGTTTATGCATGCTTAAGACAATCCATTTCGCACCATTTGCGCGTGCTTTTTTAATATCTTCTTTAATCCAGTTGAATTGTGTTTGACCAATCGCTTTGCCTTCTGGATTATCTGGACCTTTTTTGTTGTCATTCGTGTTTGCGACAACCATATGCATGTTGTTGTAATCAAATGAGTAGTATGAGCCGCCGTTTACCGCATTGTTTGCTTTCGGTACATTCACGTGACGGTTAAACAGATCTAATACCTTTTTGTTGCTGTCTTCAAATGAATATTCATCGTGGTTTCCTGAAACAGCTACGATAGGTAATGACATGAATGATGGACGTGATTGACCATAGATATCATTCCATTCATCTTCTACTTGTGCAATTTGTACAAAGTCACCTGTGTGTAATGCAAAGTTAGGATTACCTGCTGTTTTAATCGCTTCTGCGATAGTATTCGCACCATATTTCGCTTCATTATTTACATGCTCATTCCAAAACGCATTTTGTGTATCAGTATATTGTACGAATTTGAAATTATCATTCGCTTGACCAGATGTTTTAAATGTTCCGACTTCACTTTGTTTACCGGCTTTAGCTCCTACTTTGTAGTAATATGTTGTATTTGGTTTTAAACCTGTAGCTTGTGCTTTATACACATATTCTTTCTCAACTTTAGGAATCGCTTTACCATGTTGGTTACCACTTGTCCATTCTGGTCCGCCTACATGTTCATCTGTATAATAGCCGTTAATTTTAGGTTTGCCGTTCTTGTCTTTAACTGGTTTCCCATCATCATTCTTTTCAATATCTTCAAAAATAATGTGGCCTGTTTTATCACGCTCAACGTATTTAGAATCTACTTGTTCAGCATTGGCCGCAAAGACTTTCGCATTTTTAAAGTCTTTAGTAGTAGAAACCCAAACTTGTGGCTGTTCAGCTTTATCCGTCGTAAACCAGTTAAATGCCATTTGTGTTTTTGTATCACCATTAATATTTGCGATGATACGGTTTGGTTTGTTCTTCTTAGGGATTGGAGCCACTTCTGGCTTTTCTTTCAATAACTTAATTTGACCTTTTTGTTGCGCAGCAGCTTTTGGTTGTTGTGTGACAGCTTGTTGACCTCCACCACTCGCATTAGCGTCATTAGCAACACCCGTTGCCAACAACAACATTAAACTCGCCATACTTCCTGCCGCAAATTTCTTGATGTACTTATTCTTCAAAGGCTTACCTCCAAAATATTCTTACTTGTATTAAAAGAAGTACGACTACACAACACTACAAAAATTCAAATTAATAATATAGCCCACTTCTCATTTCCTTTAAATCCTATTGTATCAGTCATATTTTAAGCTACTGTATGGAATTTGTTACTTTTGTAAATTTATTATTAAGTTGACCAAAATGAATAAAACCTCCCATATGAAAGTCATACGAGAGGTTTACTTAACCACTATACTTATTTAAATGTGTGTACGCGACCATTTTTAATTGTTGTTTTTACATGCATATCTTGATCTAATAAGACTAAATCTGCATCTTTACCTGCTTTAATACTACCTTTATAATCGTCTATACCTAACGCAATGGCTTGGTTTAAACTTGTTACACGCCACATTTCTTCAAGAGAAGCACCTGTGAAATCTATCATATTACGCAAGCCATCATTCATTTTTAAGATACTGCCAGCTAAAGCACCTGAGGCTAAACGCGCTTCTGAGCCTTTCACGATAACGTTTTGACCGCCTAAGTCATATTCACCGTCTGACATACCTTTCGCACGCATCGCATCTGTAATTAAATAAAAGCGTTTGTTTCCTTTCATGGTATAAGCAATTTTAACTGATGCTGGATGTGAGTGAATACCATCTGCGATTAATTCAGTGTGAATACCATCGTTAGTCCATGCGGCACCGAATTGTCCAGGTTCGCGATGTTGGAATGGTGTGCCCGCATTATAAAGATGAGTCACATGTTTTGCGCCATGTTCTACCGCTTCATTCACTTCATCAAAAGTCGCAACAGTATGCCCCATAGAGAAGATAATTTGATCTGATAATTTTTCCAATACTTCTTTCGCACCTTCCACTTCCGGTGCGAACGTAATCACTTTAATATTGCCATCCGCTTTCTGTTGGAAATGTTCAATCGCTTCGACTGAAGGACGTTGTACATATTTAGGATTTTGCGCCCCTACTTTATGTTCTGAAATAAATGGACCTTCTAAATGAACACCCGCAATTTCAGTCGCATTTTCTTTATCTTGAACTGCTTTATATTTCACAATGTTTTCTAAAGCACGATCAATATTTTCCACTGATTGAGTCATAGTTGTCGCAAGGAAAGATGTTGTCCCTTCAGATAATAATGATTCAGCTAAATGTTTCAAACCTTCAAACGAAGCATCCATCGCATCTTCACCATATCCACCATGAATATGAATATCAATAAACCCTGGTAAAACATATTGTCCTTGTGCATCTACTACTTCAAGATTGCCTTGATAGTCACCTTCACCAACCTCTGAAATTTTACCATCAGAAATTTTCACATAACCTTTATCTAAGACACCTGTTTCCGTATAAACTTTACCGTTTGTCACTACATATTCAGTCATTTTCTAACCTTCTTTATTCATATTATATATCATTGGTATTTTAACACAAAACAGCGTCTTCATTTTGAAAATTAATTTCATAACCAAGCATTAAAAAAGCAGAAGCCCCATAGACTTCTGCCATATATATACCTATATAAAAATACTTTGGATAATAACTAAAGTGACTGTACCTATCAGTAATGTATACACTAAAAATCTCACATCACTTTTCATTATTGATTGTTGCGAATCAGACTTTTAAGTTCCATTAAGCTTCTATCTAAATTGTCAATTTTATTCACTAAGCTTTCAAAATTTCTATTTTCAGATTCTCCGAGATATTTCAAGTCTATACTCATTAAGTTTTGATTCAGACTCATCTCTAACAACATGTTTTGCATTCGTCTTATTTCATCAGTTAAAAATTGTACTTCGTCATCCATCATTCCAGATCCTCTCTCATATTAATAATTAAGATTTTTGATTACTCTCATATACGCTAAATGAAAAACATTTAATTCCCATCAACTTAAAATCATTAATATGAAACCTGGCTAAGACGGCTGAACTCCAGCAAAATAAGGCATACGATGTAGATATTTCAAAGATTTTTTCATAGTTGTTACCGCCTTTCCTTATATTTAAACACTGAAGTACTTTCTAGTTCTTCTAGATATTTATTAATATAATTATACTACGATTCAATTCTTAATTCTATATCCAACTTGAATATTTACTTTACTATTTAGGTAAAATAAATGTCATCTTTTTTTACAAATTTGAGCCATATTAGGTAAATAAAAACCAAAAAAGCAATCTCCCTAATCCGTATGACTCACTTCACACTATTAAGGAGATTGTTTTTAAGGTTTATTTAATATGACTTCTCACAAAGTTTCCTGTTGATCCATTTAAAGCTTCTCCGCCAGCCATTTCAACTTTGGCATAATTGTATGGTGATGTCCCCCATAGGTTATAACCATATGTGCGTAATCCGTAAATACGATAATTGCCATCAACCATGACTGAACCGGATGCACCTGCACGGAATTTATCTTTAGTTTGTAGTTCTGTGCCATTTGAAGATTTTTGTATGAATTTTAATTTACTCCAGTAGGATTTTGTATTGTCTCCATTTTGCCATGGGTAACCTACTGAATAGAGATTACGGTTATAAGTTAAGTTGTTGATTTGAGCATTTGACGCAAGTGGTAGTGCTTGTGTATAGTTTGTCAGCTTTTCTTTAGTATAGACTAATGCGACATCAGCTTGTGGTACTTTGACGACTTTGGTTGCGTGAAAAGTAAATGTTTTATTCTGGCCGTCACGGTTTAAATCAAATGAAATATATTTTGGATTCGCTGCTGCACCTTTGGCATCATCTATAACGTGTGCATTAGTAATAACGGTATAAGGTCCTATGACAGTCCCTGTCCCCATACTGTCTTTACCTCTGCCTTTCCAACCATCTTTGTTGCTAATACGTCCTACTGCTTTGTATTTTCCTTTATATGCATTTGCGATATGTTTAATTTGTACTTCGTTATTAGAAATACGTTTTGTTTGAGGGTAGGCTTTTGACGCATTATAATCTGTCATCCCATTATAATAGTAACTGCCTGCTGCTAAAGTTTCTGTACTTGTTAATGTTAAGCCCGTCACAACCGCAAGTGATACAACTGCACTTTTAAATATTTGTTTCATGTTTATCCCCTTATGTTTTTTTCTCATTGTATCACACATACTGACAGCTGCATTCGCATGTTTTCAATAGTATCCCTTGGAAATAATACATAATTATTTTATAATATGAATTTAACGAACCATATAATATGCCAAAGCTCTTAGCCACTGTCATTAGTTAAGGGCTTCTTTAAGGTATGATTGGTGTTTATCATCTTTTCTATATTTGTTTAACCAATAAGTAAACAATGTGACAATACAACCATTTGTGGTTGAGAACTAAAACTGTTAAAAACCGTAGTGACAACGATTCGCTATTGCATTTTTAAGGTAAGTGATTTATGATGTGTTTGTAATACAAGGAAGTTATATTTTCAAGAATGAAAAAGTCAGTCCAATACGTTAACGCCTCGCTACACGAATAGTTAAAGTATTGAATATGATGACTTCCTGAAATGCTATGAATTAAATACTTTTCAATAAGTCCACTGGAAGTGCCTGTTCCTACAGGCTGAGATCTTTATAGTTGATAAGGAAATTCTTGGAACCTGATCTAGTTCACACTAGCGTAGGAAAGTGGCGTATTGTACGTTTAATGCGCTATTTTCTTATACGAAAATAGCGTTTTTTTATTGCTTTTTTATTCGCTTTTTTCTTGCGACTTATTGATAAAAGAAGGTGAATCTATCGTGTGGGTAGCGATAACGCCAAATGAACTCACAGAAACAATCATGTCACATTATGTTGAAATCGCGCCTGTGATTGATTGTCTGATTGTTAGGACAAATCAAGCTACACAAGCAGCCGATATTCAGGGCTTGTTAGATGCAGGATTTCCAAAAGATAAAATCACTGCGCATTCCAATATAAATGTGTTAGAAAATTTTGATTTACAACGTATTCATTTTAAAGAGATGGATGTACGTGCCTTTGATTTCAAAAGAAGCCATCCAGAGGTTTGTGTCAGTATGTCTACACATCATAAAGAGACCATTCAACAGGCTAAAGCACATGACTTGGATTATGTGCTATTCGGGCACCTTTTCAAAACCCGTTCTAAACCAGGTGTTCCGCCACGTACACTATCTGAAATCACAGATGCATTAAAAGTGAATATGCCTATCATCGCACTTGGCGGTATTAATAAAGAGACACGCACACAAGTGCCTCAAGGTTTTAGTGGCATCGCAGCCATTTCTTTCTTCTTACAACAAGATTTACACACATTACGTACCATCAAGGAAGGTGAACACTATGTATGATTTAGCCATTATTGGGGCAGGCGTCATCGGGATGTCTATCGCAAGACATCTTAAAGACAGCGGTTTGTCTATCGCACTCATTGATCGCGACATTGAAGGCAAACATGCTTCTTATAAAGCAGGCGGTATGTTAGGGGCACAAAATGAATTCAAAACAGATAGTCCCCTCTTTCGTTTAGCCCTTTCATCACGTGCGAAGTTCAACGCATTAAGTACAGAATTACTTTCAGAAACTGGCATAGATATTCAGTACCAACAAAACGGCTTGATTAAATTAGCTGCTTGCCCTGAAGATGTGCCTTCATTAAAAGAACAATATACATTTCTACATGCACATGATGAAGATGTACAAGATTTAACTGAGTCAGATTTAGCGTTGCTCACAAATCATCTGGTCAAAGGAACAGAAGCCATGATGTTTGTGCCGCATGACCATCAAGTCAATGCCAATCATTACACGAAAGCGTTACATGCCTCATTAGAAAATCATTCTAATATTGATCGTTTTACTCACACTAATGTCACTGCGATTCATCGTGTAGGTGAAGGGTATGATATCGAAGCTGAACGCAATGGACGTCGTACACTGACTAAAGCACATAAAGTCATTGAAGCAACAGGTGCATGGGCCGGCAATGTATCAGAACAGCCAGAAATTCAAGATGCGGTCAGCGGGGTTAAAGGCGAAGTCTTACTCGTTGAAAACGAAGACTTAGATTTAAAACAAACATTATTTATGACCAATGGATGTTATATCGTGCCTAAGCCGCCGCATCGTTTCTTAATCGGTGCCACAAGCTACTTTGATGATTACTCCGTCGGAGTATCCGAACAAGGTAAAACTTGGTTGCTTCAAGAAGCGATTGAACGTGTACCTGAACTTGCCAGCAGTAAAGAACTGAAATACTGGTCAGGCATTCGTCCATGGACTAAAGAAGAACAACCCATTATGGATGAAGTGAAAGACGGCATGTGGATTATTACCGGACACTACCGTAACGGCATCTTACTGTCACCTATCATTGGTGAATTAATGGCTGAATGGGTAATCACTGATCAACGCCCACAAGCACTCGAACCGTTTCAATTTGAACCAAGGAGGGAGATACATGAAATGCATCATTAATGGTGATCCGTTCACATTCGATTCGGAAGTGACGATTCAAGATATTCTAGATCATTTAGAACTCGATAAGAAACGTGTCATCGCAGAACACAACCAAAACTTAATACAACGTGAAGACTTCGCAAACCAAATGGTACGTGAAGATGATCGTTTAGAACTATTAGAATTTGTTGGAGGCGGATAATATGTTAAAAATTGGACCTTATGAAATGGAATCAAGATTATTACTCGGTACAGGTAAATTTGATAATGAAGATGTACAAACTAAAGCGATTGAAGCTTCAGGTACAAACGTCTTAACTTTTGCGGTACGTCGTATGAATTTATATGACAAAAATTTACCGAACCCACTTGCGAACGTAAACTTAAAAGACTTCGTAACTTTCCCGAATACTGCAGGCGCAAAAACGGTTGAAGAAGCTGTACGTATCGCAGAGATAGCTAAACATGCAGGTGTATGCGATATGATTAAAGTAGAGATCATCGGAGATGATGAAACATTATTACCTGATCCGATTGCCACTTATGAAGCATGTAAAATCTTATTAGAACGTGGTTACATTGTATGTCCTTATATCTCTGAAGACCCCGTTCTAGCCAAACGTCTAGAAGAACTCGGCGTCCATGCGGTGATGCCTTTAGCTTCACCAATTGGAACAGGTCGCGGTATCAACAACCCATTAAACCTAAGTTATATCATTAAGAATGCGAATGTACCGATTATTGTAGATGCAGGTATTGGTTCAGCGAAAGACGCAGCACAAGCGATGGAACTTGGTGCTGATGGTATCTTATTAAATTCTGCCGTATCACGCGCAAAAGACCCAGTTAAAATGGCTGAAGCGATGAAACTTGGCGTTGAAGCTGGCCGTTTAAGCTATGAAGCTGGTCGTATTCCAGTTAAATATACAGCACAAGCTTCAAGCCCTAGCGAAGGTTTAGGATTCTTATAATGCCAGAAGCATTTGATATCAATGCGCGCTATAGCCGTCAAACACGCTTTGCGCCATTTGGTCAACAAGGCCAACACCACCTTGAACAAACCCACGTCTTAGTCATGGGTGCTGGTGCACTCGGCAGTCATTTAGCTGAACAGCTCGTACGCATGGGTGTCGGCAAATTAACCATTGTAGATATGGATATCGTGGAAATTTCAAACTTGCATCGTCAAGCACTGTATGATGAAACCGATGCGCGAGAAATGCGCCCGAAAGTTTACGCATTAGCCGATAAATTAAAGGCCATTAACGCTCAAATCGACGTACAGCCTATCTATGAAGAAATCACATCGATGAATATTGAGACTATGATTCAAGACATTAACCCAGACATCTTGTTAGATGGTATGGATCACTTTGCGATTCGTTTCTTATTTAATGAAGTCTGTCATAAATTAAACTTGCCTTGGATTTATGGTGCAGCTGTTGGAGGCAAAGGTTCTGTATATGCGATTGATTATACAGGTCCTTGTTTACGCTGTTTTATGGAAGAAACACCAGAAACTGCGGAAAGCTGTGCGATTAACGGTGTCATTCCGCCGGTCATCATGCAGGTGGTCAGTTATCAAATCGCAGAGCTGATGCGTTTTGTCTCAGGCAAAGGTTTCTCAGGCAAATTGATTACTGTGTCACCATTTGAAATCAAACAACAAGCAATGGATGTCAGCCGATTAAAAAATCCTAATTGTACCGTTTGTGCACAAGGCCAGTATGCCTATTTAGGCCAACGTCAAACTAACGTAATCGAAGGCAGTTGTGGTGACACCTATGTCTTTCGATTCAAAGCGGATCATTTTGATAATGCCGACTTATTTCCGGGAGAAGTCCTAAAAGCCAACCCTTATGTCAAATTATTAAATGTGCATGGCTATGACGCAACTTTATTTAAAGACGGGCGTATGAATGTCCATCATATTGAAGATGAAGACACTGCAGAAGCACTTTATCGCACTCTATTAAAAGCAGTGAAATAGTAATAAACACACAGAAGTGTACACCTCAATCACGTGTACACTTCTTTTTTACTGTCTTCAACCATTATAAACCGCAAATTATTTAATCTCCTTATTTCTTCTAACTTACAAACATTTTCTTTCATTTATTCAAAGCACTTTGAGATAATATTAAGAAATAAGGAAAAATGATTTGAGTTCACTTAACTTATAGAATACAATAATACTGAATAATTATTAATTTAAGGGATGAGGATATGGAAAGAGAGAAGCGTCTTGATTTAATTAAATTACTATTAAAGAACAACAAGATTTCTACAGTACGTGAATTAGCTGAAATTATGGAAGAACAATATAACCTCATTTTCAGTATGACAACAGTCGCAAAAGATCTACAACATTTAAGAGTGACAAAAGTTCCGAATGGCTCAGCCCCTTCTTATTATGTATTGCCAGAGAAAAGCGAAGCGAATAGTTTTCGTGAGGCATTCAAAAAATATCGCGATGACAGTATTAATTCCATTATTGTTAAAGACAGCTATATCCTAATTAAAACCGAACCAGGATTTGCCCGCACGATTAATTACTGTATCGATCAAATGCACCTGCCGCATGTCCTTGGTACAGTCAGCGGAAATGATGTCATTATGATGCTGATGAAGTCACATGAAGAAGCAGAATACGTCAAATACTTATTGCTAAAACCTTAATGAGATAGAGGAAATTAAACAAAGAGAAGCGACATACTTACTTTGAATCAAAGTTTGTGTGTCGCTTCTCTCTATTTTATAAGGACTAGCTTACTGTCCTCTAAAATTAATTTCTATTAATAAGTCACATACATTAATAAGGTCCCTATTTACAATCTCTTCTTAATTATAATTATTGTACTTTTGTATGTACTTCGCAACAAAATTAAAACCCCCTTCATTTTTCACAAACAATATTTTTCTATATAAGTCGCGTAACATGTTGCACAACCTAATAACCTTATATTACAATATGAGTATCTAAAGTTAAGGAGACGACATCATGAAAAAATCAAAGCAATCCATGAGATTATTTGACACACAGCCACTTAGATCTGAAACTAGAAATAATTTCAAAAATAAAACTAAAGAACCAAGCCATCTTCAAAAATTCACTATGAGTGCAGCTAGCATACTTGCGCTTACTGGTATTGGTGCAAGCGTTGCTTCAAATACATTTCTTTCTCTAGAAGCTGAAATGTCTGGTATTTCACAAGCAAATGTTAATCCGTATCGCAATGTAGATGTTTTAAACTTAAATAATGCACGTTATGCCAATGATTTATTAGCCAAAACTGCCCAAAACAGTATCCAACATCAAGATAGCGAATTATATCAAAATGTAGTGAAAATCAATTCGTATTTAGATGGCTTCACTATTAATAACAACAAATCAAATCGTTTACAAATGACATATCGTGTATATAACGATATCCTTGCACACAAAAATGATTCTGAAAATATTTTAAGACTAAAATTAGCCCGATCTTATCAAAACGAATTAAAAGATGATATTTTAGAACAACACATCGATAAAACAATTACTCAAGAAATATATACTCTTTTAGCTCAACAACAAAACTTAACGCCAGAAAACGTTAAAGCCCAAACAACACCGGTTACAGGAAATGAACTTCAAAATTTAGAAACGTACCTATATGGTAAATATACAATACAATCTGTTAAAAATAACAATATTGTATACCAACCTGTAACTCCAGCTAAACAGACAAAAATAGTTCAACAAAATAAAGCAATAACTAAATCTGAAGTAAAAACTAATCAACAAAAGACACAACAAGCCTTACAACCGCAAAGTCCAGTAAATACAAAAACAACTGTTAAATCAGAAGCTAAAAAAGAAACTCCAGTAAAAGCTGAATCCAAAAAAGAAGAAACAGTAAAAACAGAAGTTAAACCTGCTAAAAAAGAAGAAGCAGTAAAAGCTGAATCTAAACCTGTGGAAAAAGCAGAAACAGTGAAACCTGTTGTAAAACAAGAAATAGCTAAACCTGTTGTAAAACAAGAAACAGCTAAACCTGTTGAACAAGCTAAACCTGCTGAACAAGCTAAACCTGCTGAACAAGCTAAACCTGCTGAACAAGCTAAACCTGTTGAACAAGCTAAACTTGCTGAACAAGCTAAACCTGTTGAACAAGCTAAACCTGTTGAACAAGCTAAACCTGCTGAACAAGCTAAACCTGCTGAACAAGCTAAACCAGTTGAACAAGCTAAACCAGCAGAAACTAAACCTGTTGAACAAGCTAAACCAGCAGAAGCTAAACCAACAGAAGCCAAACCAGCAGAAGCTAAACCAGCAGAAGCTAAACCAGCAGAAGCTAAACCTGCTGAACAAGCTAAACCAGCAGAAGCTAAACCTGTTGAACAAGCTAAACCAGCAGAAACAAAACCTGTTGAACAAGCTAAACCAGCAGAAACAAAACCTGTTGAACAAGCTAAACCAGCAGAAGCTAATAAACTACACAACAAATATGAAATCACATACGGCAAGGATGGTCGTATCATTAAAACACAAGACTTCATGAACACATTTAACGAGGCGGTCAAAAAAGCACCGAAAGACCGTACGGACGAAGAACGTGCCTTTTTACACAAAGAATGGTACGATAGAATGTCCCATGACCCGACAGCAAACGGTACGGTAGGGCATGACGCAGTAAAATTTGAAGAAGATATTTGGCAATAAGGTAAATAAGACGCAAGTTTTGCGTCTTATTTTTATGCGATTGTGCCAGACAACCTTTATCGTGTACAATAGAAGTAATCTTAAAAGTTAAACTTTTTTAAAGGTAAGATTTCTGTATTTAACAGGAGTTTTGCCTTTAAATTTATTTTACTTCTTACCTTATTGTAGTATTCAGTATATTTGTATATTTCTAATCCCAACTCTTCATAAGTACTAAATTCTTCTCCATAAATCCTCCCTTGCTTTAATAATCCGAAGAAATGCTTCAAAGGAGAACTATCATGACAATTAACTTTCCGTGACAAGCTTTGAAAATACGATAATTTTTAAGCGTTCCCACCTAAAATTTGTGCTGCTAGTGCCAACCCTATTCAGAATGAACTGTAGTTCGATAATTTAAAATCGAGATATTTCTAATAGCTTTATCTATAGTTTATATCGCCAAATCCTAAGTTAGATTTTTGCTTATAGGATAGGCAATAATTTCTTTTGAAAACACATCTAAACAGGTGATAAATAGCGTTTTATATTAGTATTATTGATATTGAATCAAGTAATTTCAGTTAATGATTTTTGATAAAATCTGTCAGACATGAATCTGCGATTCAGTAAATTTTTAGCGATTTTTCGAGTATTACCTTTATAAGAATTGTAACTTCTGCTTATATGACTGAACTTTTTATAAAAATGATTATTTTCCTTTGTCATCTCAAGACTTTCTTATGATTTATTTTATGACCCATTTCCTTAAGTCACAGGGTTATTCTGCGATAGACTACGCGATTATTATATTTTTCAATGCTTTGTTTCATTAATTTAATCAATGGAGCATCTTTTTCATCTTTTACGCCTATATAACATTTCCAATTATGATAGACACTTTTATCGATATTAGCCACTTCTAAAACGTGATTCAGCTGATATTTTTTCTCATAAATAAACACCCCTAAAGTTGATTTTTTCAGGTTCAACTTTAGGGGTGCAGTACAACCAAAGTTTGTGTGCCGCTTCTCTCTATTTTATAAGGACTTGCTTACTGTCCATGTTTGATGATTCTTTAAAACTAAATTTTGTTTACTTAAATCTCTAATGACATGACTGGCTTTTTCTCTAGAGACACCTGCCAGTTCACTTAATAATGTCACGGTCATGATTTTATCAAGTTCATAATACGCACCTTGATCATTACCGACCGTTTCGCACATGACACGTAAGGTATTCATTACTTTTTGTTCGGCATTACGGCCAAGTAAAGCCATATTACGCTCAACGCTTTGATTAGTTTCTGTGCGTAGTAAATCAAAAATTTTAATAAACGTATCTTCGTTGTTTTTACATAAATATTCAATGACATTTTTAGGCACTCTGACAATCAAGCTGCTTGTGAGTGCAGTACAAGATTCATGATAATGATCAGAATGGAATAAATGATTGAGCGGAAACATATTGATGGGACGATTCAACATTAAATAATCATCACCATTTTCATTCAACATCTCTCTTGAGACATAGCCTTCGAGTAATACATAAATACTATCCGCTTCTGACCCTTGATAATAAATCACTTGCCCTTTTTCATAATTCCTGACATAAATCTCAGAAAGATGAGGAACGAGCAGTCCTGATGGCACTTCTAATATTTTCGATAATGCTTGTATCGATGCTTGATAATCTTCAGTACTATTGCTCATACACGTTCACCTCATCTCTTTTTTTCTCTTTTTCATGAATGTGTGTTGAAATGATTAAGCATTAGTTTATCACCATCATTTTCAACGTGTGCAACGTGTTTATTGTAACATATTGCGCAGGTACAGACATGTTTATGTATACAGTGAGAAAGGCAGCTTACAGGATGTAGCGAGGGTCCTGCAAGCTGCCATTTCTCTATCTGTTGTCAGGATTTCATGCGTCAGTCATTAGAAAACGCTGACTGCACCACTGAACAATCTTATTAAACCGATAATGGCAAAGATGACAATGAATCCCATTAAAATATAATCTCTTGTGATAAGTTTGATACCTTTATTGCGTTGTACAATCCAGTATACGAATAGACCTGGTACATAAAGCAACATTGTTAGTAGCAAGTAGTCCACACCTGCTGCGTAAATGAGCCATACCGCATAGATAGAAGCGATAATACCGATTGCCATTTGCAGGTTACTTTTACGATCATACTGCAATGTATATTTGAACTGATAGAATGCACTGAATGCATAAGGTACCAATATCGCACTGGATGCGAGTGAGAATGCGAATTGATACGCACTATCTGTAAATAACATACTGATTAAGAACAATTGTACTAAAATGTTTGTGATTAGAAGTGAATTGACAGGTGCACCATTTTTATTTTGTTTCGCAAACCATTTCGGGAACATTTTGTCTTTTGCGACGATGAATGGTAGCTCACCAGCAAGCAATGTCCAACCTAACCAAGCACCTAGTACAGAGATGATTAAACCAATGTTAGTCACAACTGAACCCCATGGGCCAACGATGTGAGCAAGTAAAGCTGCCATAGATGGACTGCTTAATTCAGAAATTTGGTTTTGTTCAATAACACCTTGTGCAAGTACAGTTAATAAGAAGTAAATCACTAATACAATCAATAGACCTAGTACTGTAGCTGTACCTACGTCTTTTTTCGTTTTCGCACGGCCTGAGAATACAACCGCACCTTCAATACCAGTGAATACCCATACGGTAATCAACATTGTACCTCTCACTTGTTCCATAATGTTTGAGAAGTTGATAGGTAATGCAATGTTGCCTTTCATTCCTGCAAAACCGGCCATAAACGTGTCAAAGTTAAATGCGACAATCATACATACAATCGCTAGGAAGATAGGAATTAATTTAGCAACCGTTACAATACTGTTGATTAAAGTAGCTGTTTCTACGCCTCGCAGAATCAGGAAGTGTACACCCCAAAGTAAGATGGAGGCTACGATAATACTTGGAAGTGTGTTGCCGCCTTTAAATACCGGGAAGAAGTTGCCGACTGCTGACATCAGCAACGTGGCGTAAGCAACGTTTCCTAAGAATGCTGCGAACCAGTATCCCCATGCACTGGAGAAACCGACGAAGTCGCCGAAACCGGCACGTGCATAACTGTAAATCCCGCCGTCTAAATCAGGACGTTTATTTGTTAAGTTCTGGAATACAAATGCGAGTGAAATCATACCTACAGCTGTAATGATCCATCCGATGATAATTGCCAAACCGCCGGCATTGCTGCCCATGTCAGAGATAATATTAAAGGCGCCGCCGCCGATCATGGAACCAACGACCAGACCGATTAAAGCCGTTTTACTGAGTTTACTTTGTTCTCCGCTCATCTTCAAAACTCCTTTAATGCTTGAGACTGCTCTCTAAGCATGTCTTGTCAATTTATTTATTTTTTGACGCTATACTGCTTTAATTGTTAAAGGGCCTGCGCCTCTTGCTATTTCTATAATCATAGGCCATGTCAGACATGTCGCCGTGAATAGGTATCAAATGAACTCAAAGCAGTATTTCATCTAAAGTCAGGCTTTAAGTGATGACGGTGAACTGCCTCTATTGATGCAATCCTTATCACTTAAAGCACTGAATGCTTTAGAATTAGATATCTTCACGGTATAACGGTTGGCTCATGCAACGTGGGCCCCCGCGTCCGCGAACTAACTCACTACCAGTTACTTCGATAACTTTAATGCCTTTATCGCGTAATAATTGGTTAGATACATAGTTACGGTCGTAAGTTACAACAACACCTGGACGGATTGTTAATGTATTAGATCCGTCATTCCATTGTTCACGAGGTCCTACGATACGGTCGCCGTCACCAGTTGGAATGAAGTCGATATGGTCTAAGTTCAACGCATCTTTCAATGTTTCTTTTAAGTTGTGTGTACGAGTGATTGTGATATCTTGACCATCTTCAGTTGGTTCAAGTGTGAAGATATTCATGTCTTCACCTTTTTTCTCAATTGCTGAGTGGATTGTGAATTTATCATAGTCAATCATTGTGAATACTGTATCTAAGTGCATGAATGCACGTGTATTTGCGATTTCAATCGCAACCACTTTTTTAATTTTAGAATCAGGGTTCGCAAAGATTTGACGTGCTAATTTTTCAATCGCTTGTGCAGATGTTCTTTCAGAAATACCGATTGCGATAACTTCTTCTGAAAGTACTAATTCGTCTCCGCCTTCAATGTTGAATGGTGAATTTCTGTCTAACCATACTGGCACATCAGCATCTTTGAATCTTGGGTGATGTTTCAAGATATAAGTGATGAAGATTGATTCTCTGCGACGTGCTGGCCAGAACATACGGTTTACTGTCATACCGTTACCTACTGATGCTTGTGGGTCACGTGTGAAGTAAAGGTTTGGCATTGGGTTCATGTAGAATGGATAAGAATCATCTACATATTCTACTAAGTGTGCATGTTCTTGTCTTACTTCTTCTTTACGAACACCAGCCATTACTTTTTCGATTAAATCTTCGTTATTTAACGTTGCGAATAATTCTTTCACTTCTTCTTCGTGGCCTAATAATGTTTCTTCAGATTCTGATAATACGTCATCAATAAATTGTTCACGTACTTTTGGATCTTCAATGGCTTCTGCGGCTAATTTTTCTAAATAAAGCACTTCTACGCCTTCGTCACGTAACACTTGTGCAAATTTATCATGCTCTTCTTGTGCTACTTTTAAATACGGGATATCATCAAATAATAAGTCTCCTAAATACTCAGGTACTAAATTCTCTAATTCTTTACCAGGTCGTTTAAGCAATACCGTTTTTAATTTACCGATCTCACTGTTTACTTTAATTGGATGTTCATTCATTTGTGAAACCTCCTTGTTTTATTTATCTATATTGTAAGCCCTTCCAAACTATGCACATGTGAATTAAATCACATTGTAACTGTTGTTAATTTCACATTAATCTTTTTATTCATTACATGTTTCTGTATATTTAATACATTTATGTGGGGTTTACATGTATAAACCGTGAATAATGCGTAGAATTAATGCGCTTGAAATCCGAAAGAAAAAATTTTATTCATTTTTTAGAGAATATATACATTATGCTTCCATCAGCTGGTCAGTGTGGCTCTTTTAACAATGTATATGACCTGTCCACATTAATGAACATGAAAAAAGAACCCGCATAAAGTTCCCATTTAAATCCCTCCTTATGTGCCTCTACCCCTTATTCGCGTCAAAAACCATGCTTTACAAAACCTTAAGATAATATATGACCATATAAAAAAAGAAAACCACATTGTGGTTTTCAATTTAAAATACATACGCTTATATTCAACTTAAAGCATCAGTAAAAGTACTATCCAACTTTTATCACAACACACACTTGATGCGCAGGATTATATACCGTCACATGATAAATTTCATCTGTTGTGTTCACTTGAATGTATAACCTTTCATCTTTCATTATCATCTGTTTATATTTAATATCTAACAGACGATAAGCCGATACCTCTTCATAGTGAGGTACCACTGTATTCAATGCTTGCATCACCACATAATCCCCTGGCATGACATAATCTTGCCAATGAAGAGGATTATAATCTGAAACTGCTTCTAAATACGTTTCAACATCAGACCACTTTATTTCTAGTGGCAGCGCATTGGAGGGTAAATCCTGTTTCTCCTGCTTAGAAATGCGTTCAACCTGTGACTCTGATTGTAATGGTTGCTTAGTTAACTTTTCTGTGTGCGTGATAAAGGTGCTTTCAATTTCTATTAATACTTCATTTTGAAGCAATTCTTTAATAATGAGTGTATAACGCGCTTGTGTAAAGTGTTTAAGTTTACGTTGATCTATCAATGTCAGTTCAGCTGTGTAGGCTTTTCCTTCTATTAAATCACCATGATGACGAATACGTTTTTGTCTCAACATATAAGTATGTTCAGCGGAGTCTTGGAACGGTTCGAATTGATGCCATATCTCTGTTAAATAAAATGCATCTAAAGCTAAAGGTGCGGATAACGCAGGTGCCTTCCATGTAAATGTTTGTTTCATTTAATCCTCTACTCTCTCAAATAAAGTCGAAATACCTAATCCTCCACCGATACCCATCGTCGCTAAAGTATAATTTCCAGGGAAATACGTAAGTATTGAAATCAGACGTGCAACTAGATTTGCACCGCTTGCGCCATAGGGATGACCTTCTGCGAGTGCACCGCCAAATGGATTGACTTGTCTTTCTTCTAATCCTAGTAAATCCATAGAAGCTAACACTTGTGAACTAAACGCTTCATTAAATGCGACCCAGTCGATGTCTGACACAGAAAGATGATGTCTCATCAATAATTGTTCTGTCGCAGGAACAGGACCAATCCCTAATAATTTAGGATTCACACCAGATACTTGCGCATCTACAAATTTCAATTGTCCTTTTAATCCAAGTGCCTCTGCTTTTTCACGTGACATTACTAACGCTAATGCGGCACCATCACTTTTAGGACATGCATTGCCGACAGTCACACTTCCAGCATCAAATATAGGCTTTAAGCGTCCCAGACGTTGTGCAGTGATCTTAGATTTAGGTGCTTCGTCTTGTATTACCTCTTCACCTCGAACACGCAATGGCACGATTTCTCTTTGAATTTTCGGCAAATGTTCAAAATAGTTTTGATGACTGCGTGCCGCAAAGGCATCTTGTCTTTCCCTTGTCACTTGGTAGACTTGTGCGACATTTTCAGCAGCTTCTAACATACTCGGATCTCCCATAGATTCTGGTGTGAAAGGTGCACGTTCGTAAATCTCTGGCGGATGCTTCTCATAGAGTGATTGTGGTTTTTGAATTTTCCATGGCGCACGGCTCGTCGATTCGACACCGCCAGCCAAATAAATATCTCCTGCACCCGCTTGAATCATGCGGCAAGCTATATTGATCGCTTCTAAGCCTGAACCGCATTGTCTATCTATGGTCATGCCAGGTATGTCAGAAGATAATCCCGCATGAAGCAAGGATTTGCGTGCTAAGTTGCCGCCATTGCCCACCGTGTTGCCGATGATGACATCTTGAATGTTAGCCGCAATAGATGGGTGTAATTGGATAAGTTCATCGATAAGCGGTTGAAGCAACGCTTCAGGTTCTAGATGTTTAAAGATGCCGCCATATTTTCCGATGGGTGTGCGTTTCGCTTCAATAATGACTGCTTCTCTCATTTTTCTTTCCTCCCATAACGCGCTATCATTTCTTTTCGCGCAATTTTCCCGCTATTCGTCCATCGCATTTCCGGCACTTGAATAAAACGCATCGGTACTTTATAACGTTCTAAATGTTGGCGTAAATCTCGTTTTAACGCTCTGATATCTACAGGTTGCTCACTTTGGTAATAAGCGATTAAGACTTCTCCCAACTCATAATGGCTTTCGCCTGTTACCATAACCTGTTCAATTGGTGTGGTTTCTAAAATTACACGTTCTACTTCTTCAGGATATACATTCATACCGCCTACAATGACTTTATTGTTTACACGACCTTCTAAAATCAACTCTTGATCTTCTGTCATTCTGGCGTAATCTCCTGTCGCAATCGTATCTTGATTAGAAACACTTTCTCCATCTACATAACCAGAAAAGACCATATCGCTTTGTACATGCAGTTGTCCGATTTTTGTTTGGTCAGACAATTTCTGTCCAGCATCGTCTGTTAGAATGACTTTGACACCTTGGAACAGTTTGCCGACATTTTTAGGTGCGTAGTCTGTCACATGATGATATGAAATAAAGCTTGCTTCACTTGTCCCAAAGAATTCAATCACTTGCGCTTTGGGCATGCGGTCTTTAAAACGTTTAATAGTATGCGGTTCTAATTTTGCGCCTGACGTTAAAAAGGTCACTGAAATATCCTTTAACTGTTCAGTATTTAATTGTAGGAGTTGTTCTAAAACAGATGGCACAATAAAAACAACAGCTTGTGGATGCTCAATTAATTGATGAAATAATTGAGCCGGATGATAATCCATCTGCATATAACATGGACAATTAGAACGATATGCATACATCATGGCGTATAAGGTCAATGAATGTGCAATCGGACCTGGTGCGATCATACATGAAGGTGCAGCATTTAAGATAGCATCATTCGCATCATAACTGACTACCCAAGAGTGTTTATTGCGATAATACGCTTTCGGCATACCGGTTGTACCGGAGGTAAAACCAATGTGCAAAAGATCATGGGGTGGTGATGTCACCTTTTGTGCAGAAGCATTTTCTGCTTCATTTAATTGTTCTAAAAGCAGTGTATGAACATTCTCAATCTGCTTATCCGCAATGACATACGTAATATGATAGTGTTTCAAAATTTGATGGAGTTGTTCAGACGTCCATTTAGCATCTAACACAACTGGAATATAACCAGAAGATTGTACAGCTAAATATACACGCAAAAATTGTGCCGGATCTTGAATTAAAATACCGATACTTTCTATGTCAGCTGCCCATTGTTGAATATATCCACGGTCTTTGTTTAACACATGATTTAATTGCGTTTTAGTTAATCGGCTTGCTTCTGTTTGAATGACGATATCAGACATACGGACCACCTTTCCTTTTTGAAAAATTATTTCAAATCAGTTTAATTTTATCATAGTGCTATTGATAAAGAATGAGTTTACAATGCAACCTAATCTGTATGTAATCAAATTCATTATTCTTTTGTATGCAAAATTATTGTATACTATTTATGAATGGGGATTTCACAGTGTTTAATTGTGTGATGTACGACATTCGTGACTTCATACAAACTCGAATCTTTTTTCACTATCTATGAATTTTCATCTTGAGAGCAAGGGGGCATGTTTATGGAACAAGCTCACAGAATTTTAAGTATTTATACGCGTTTAATTCAACAAAAGGTTGTAAATAAGTATGAGCTGTCTAACGAATGGGGTGTCTCTTCAAGGACAATACAAAGAGATATCGATAATATTCGGAATTTTCTTTATGATACAGATGAATGGCATGGGTATCGTAAAGAAATCACATACAATCATAAGTTAGAAACCTATGAAATGGACAGCTCCGGCTCAAATCATGAAATCTCACTTTACTTTTTGCTGACGTTGCTAGAAACAGTTTCACCTGATATTGACCAACATCTTTATGATTATTTAGAATTATTGATTTCGACTTTCCATACACAACATGAAAGTGAATTACGTGCACATTTGTCTAAGCTAAATGTAGGCAAACGCTTTGATGAACTCAAACATATTGTCACTGCCTCACGCGCAATCAATAAATCTCAAAAGCTATATACTGACCATCATCAAGAAATCACCCCTATCGGCATTCAATATTATAACTTTACATTCAATTTAATCTATAAGATGCAAGATCAAATTCAATCTACCGACTTAAAACAAAAAGTTATCACGCTCAGTCCCAACCATTACCATGCACAGTCTGTTTCTAACTCTATAGAATGGGTTACTTTTGAACTCGTGCCAGAACTCTATGAAGTAATTCGACATCGTTATCCGCACAAAATCATTAAATTAGTTAATAAAAAGTATTATGTCATTCGTATTAAAATGTGCGTAGAAGATGCGATTAATTTCTGTTTTACTGCACGAAATCAAGCACGACTTGTTGGGCCAGAAAGTACGTATCAAGTTGTGATGAAAGAACTATTGAAGCTTCAAGAAACATACTTATTTACTCGTCTCAGCGCAAATGAATATTAACGTGAAAGGCTGTATGTTCAATGTGGACATGCAGCTTTTTTGGTCGAAGCTCATAATGAGTTTCTTCCTATATTAATAACCACTATCCGCTTATTTTATCACGTCTTCACTCTTTCTTAATCATTTTAACTCCCTCTCTAAACATATAGTCATCTGATGACATAATGTGTCATTCAGTGTGGATAAGTCGTGCGCTTTATTAATGAAAAACGCATTCATTTTTATTTAAACTGAAATTTTATGTCTATACCTATTCGGTAGAATAAATACATAAGCAAAATATATTTTTTTCATCTTAGTAAGTCTATCAAAGTATATGCATATTTATTATTAGGAGGATTAGAAAATGAAAAAGAAACAACTATTTTCTTTACGTAAGTTATCTGTGGGGATTGCTTCAGTATCACTAGGGACATTAGTATTTCTAGGTGGAGGCCAAACAGTAAGTGCCGAAACACAAGATTTAAACCAAAAAACTCTAGATGCTTACAACACGATTAATAACTTACCGAGTTTAACTGATGCGCAAAAAGATGCGTACAATCAACAAATCTTAGAACAAAGCGGACAAAACAACTCAAACTTTGATGCAATCTTAAATGAAGCGCAAACAAACAACACACAAGCAGCTCAAAACATTAACGCTGCTTCTCAAGATGCTTACAACACGATTAATAACTTACCGAGCTTAACTGATGCGCAAAAAGACGCGTATAACCAACAAATCTTAGAAGCTGCTGGCACTAACAACGCAAACTTCGATGCGATTTTAGCTGAAGCGCAAACATCAAATGATCAAGCGGCTCAAGACATAAACACTGCTTCTCAAGATGCTTATAACACGATTAATAACTTACCGAGCTTAACTGATGCGCAAAAAGACGCATACAACCAACAAATCTTAGAAGCTGCTGGCGCTAACAACACGAACTTCGACATGATTTTAGCTGAAGCGCAAAAAGTAAATGATCAAGCGGCTCAAGATATCAACACTGCTTCTCAAGACGCTTACAACAAGATCAATAACTTACCGAGCTTAACTGACGCGCAAAAAGATGCGTATAACCAACGTATCTTAGAAGTTGCTGGTACTAACAGCACTGACTTCGCTACTATCTTAGATGAAGCGCAAAAAGTAAATGATCAAGCAGCTCAAGACATCAACGCTGCTTCTCAAGACGCTTACAACACGATTAATAACTTACCGAGCTTAACTGACGCGCAAAAAGATGCGTATAATCAACGTATCTTAGAAGTTGCTGGTACTAACAGCACTGACTTCGCTGCTATCTTAGATGAAGCGCAAAAAGCAAATGATCAAGCTGCTCAAGACATCAACCAAGCTTCTTTAGATGCTTACAACACGATTAATAACTTGCCAAACTTAACAGATGCGCAAAAAGATGCATTTAACCAACGCATTCTAGAAGTTGCTGGTACTAACAGCACTGACTTCGCTGCTATCTTAGATGAAGCTAAAGCTTTAGATGCTAAACTAGCTCCTGACGAAAAAGACAAAGCTGAAGATAAAGAACAACAAGATGATTCATCTAAAGAAGAAGCTAAACCTGAAGAAAAAGAACAGCAAGACGATTCATCTAAAGAAGAAGCTAAGCCTGAAAATAAAGAACAACAAGATGGTACAGCTAAAGAAAAAGATCAACCTAAAGAAGATGCAAAAGCTGAAAATAAAACAGACAAAAAAGATGTAGAAAAAGCTATTGGAGAAGCAACTGATGAAAAAGCTTCATTAGAAGACAGAACTCAATCAGCGCATGATGCAGTAAATAAATTAGCAAACTTAACTCAAAAACAAAAAGATGCTTATAACGCAGCAATCGACAAATCAGCTAAAGAAGATAAAGGTGCACAATTCGAAGCAATCTTAAATAAAGCAAAAGATGAAGATGCTAAAGTTGCAAAAGAAACTGCAGAAGCTAAAGAATTACCAGCAACTGGTGAATCTGATGAAGTATTATTCGGTTTATTATCTGGTTCTCTATTTGCTAGTGCAGGTACTTTATTCCTATTAAACGCACGTCGTAAAGAAAATAAGTAAGTATTTTTCTTCTATCTAACATTAGAAAAACTCCCCTATCTCAGAACAACTCAGTAGAAATATCTACTGGGTTGTTTTCTTTATTCATTATTCTTAGTGAAATATTTAAAGAATCTGTCTATAATCCCTCCTTAATCATTAGCGAAAGTACAATAACCCTATTAAATAACTACAAAAACTCAATAAAAGACATAATATGTCACACTCAATACAAAAAGTCGTTTGAATTTACAGAAAATTTTCAAACTTAATTAATAAAGTGAAGTATATCGACCATATACGTTGTGTAAAATATAGACATATCAATATTTTATCTATCATATCGTCACCATCACTATGTATAGTCACATTAGGAGGAGAAATACATCATGAAGAAAAAACAACTATTTTCATTACGTAAATTAACAGTTGGTATCGCATCTGTATCTTTAGGAACAGTCGTATTTTTAAGCGGAGCGCAAGCTGCTGATGCTCAAGGCAATGCGCAAGATGCAACAACTATTACACAAAACGCTTATAACGTGGTAAATAACTTACCAAATATTTCTGATCAAACTAAAGATGCTTATATCGCAAAAATTACTGCTGCTGCAGGTAATGACAAACTTACTGATATTGAAGGCATTGTAAAAACTGCTAAAGCTGAAGATGCTCAAGTAGGTACAGCTAAAAAAGTTGCAAAAGAACAAGACGCTAAAGCTGTTAACAGCCAAGTAGAACTTGCTAAAAAAGCTGCTGCTGAACAAGTAACTAAAGCACAAGCTGAAGTTAACAAATTAGCAAACATTTCTAAAGAAAATAAAGCTCAATACAATGATAAAATCGCTAAAGCTGCAACTGCTGACATTCCAGCTATCTTTAAAGATGCTAAAGCTGTAGACGCACAAGTTGCAACAGCTAAAAATGTAGCTAAAGAACAAGCTGCTGCTAAAGATAAAGCTGTTAAAGCTTTAAACCAAAAAACTGCCGATGCTTATCAAGTAATCAACTCTTTGAAAAACATCACTGACAAACAACAATTAAGCTTCTTACATCAAGTTGAAGTTGATAGCGGTACTAACAATGGTGAACGTATCGATGCTATCGTTGCTGACGCTAAACAATTAGATGCTCAATTCGCTTATGATAAAGAACAAAAAGCTAAAGCTGAACAAAAAGCAGCTAGAGAGTTAAATACTTTAACTCAAGTAGCTTATAACACTGTTAACGGCCTACACAACTTAACTGATCAACAAAAAGATGCCTTTAACAAACAAATCTTACATGACAGTGGTAACAACAATGGTCATAACATCAATAATATCGTTGCTAATGCAAAATCTTTAGATGAACAAAACGGTAACGCTAAACATGCTCGTGAAGCAGGTGCTAGCACTGTGGCACAAAAAGACAAAGCTGTTAGAGAATTAAATACTTTAACTCAAGTAGCTTATAACACTGTTAATAACTTACCAAACTTAACTGATGCTCAAAAAGATGATTTCAACCATCAAATTTTAGTAGACAGCGGAAACAACAATGGTCAAAAGATTAATGATATCGTTGCTAAAGCTAAAACATTAGATAAACAAACTGCTGATGCTAAAGATAAAGCTGTTAGAGAATTAAACCAAAAAACTGCTGATGCATACCAAGTAATTAACTCTTTGAAAAACATCACTAATAAACAACAATTAAGCTTCTTACATCAAGTCGAAGTTGACAGCGGTACTAATAATGGTAATTACATCGATGCTATCGTTGCTGACGCCAAACAATTAGACGCTCAATTCGCTTATGACAAAGAACAAAAAGCTAAAGCTGTTAAAGCTTTAAACCAAAAAACTGCTGATGCTTATTATGTAGTTAATAACTTACCAAACTTAACCGATGCTCAAAAAGATGATTTCAACCATCAAATTTTAGTAGACAGCGGAAACAACGAAGGTCAAAAAATTAATGACATCGTCGCTGCTGCAAAACAAAAAGATGCTAAAAGTGCTCAAGCTAAACATGTTCGTGAAGAAGGTGCCAACACTAACCTTCCAGCAGATGTAGCTAAAAAAGTTAAAGATGCTCACAACACTATAGACGCATTGAAAAACTTAAAACCTCAACAAAAAGTTGCTGCACATCGCAAACTTAACGAAGTTGCACGTACAAATGCTAAAGCTATCGATACTGTTGTAGCTCAAGCTAAAGAATTAAACACAAAACAAGCTCCAGCTAAGAATGAAGGTGCAAAACAACAAATTGAATTAGCTCAAAAAGCTCACGCTCAACAAATTAAACAAGCTCAAGCTGTAGTTAATAAATTAGAAAATCTATCTAAAGATGCTAAAGATCAATATAACAAAAGAATTGCTCAAGCCGCTACTGATGAAGTTGAAGCATTAGTTAAACATGCTCAAGCTCAAGATGAATATGCTGCTAACGCTAAAAAACAAATCACAACAGCTCAAAAAGCTCATGTTCAAGCTCAAGCTGAATATGGTGAAAATGCTAAAAAACAAATTACAACTGCTCAAAAAGCTCATGCTCAACAAATTACTCAAGCTCAAGCATTAGTTAACAAATTAGAAAACCTTTCTAAAGATGCTAAAGCTCAATACAATCAAAAAATCGCTCAAGCTGCTACTGATGAAGTTGAAGCATTAGTTAAAGATGCTCAAGCACAAGACAAATATGCTGCTAACGCTAAAAAACAAATTACAACAGCTCAAAAAGCTCACGCTCAACAAATCGCGCAAGCTCAGGCTGTAGTTAACAAATTAGAAAACCTTTCTAAAGATGCTAAAGCTCAATACAATCAAAAAATTGCGCAAGCTGCTACTGATGAAGTAGAAGCAATTGTTAAAAAAGCTCAAGCTGAAAATGCTAAACAAGTACCAGCTAAAAAAGTAGTTAAAGATTCAGTTCAAAATAATAAAGAACAAAAAGCTACAAACAATTCAAAAGCTGGAAACAACAATGCTAAAGCTGTAACTGGTCAAAAAGAAAGCAAAGCTACAACTGCTCCAAATAAAGCTAATGCTCAACAAAAAGCTAAAGATGCTAAAAAACAATTACCTGCAACTGGTGAACAAGATCAAGTATTATTCGGATTATTATCTGGTTCATTATTCGCAAGTGCTGGTACATTATTCTTATTAAATGCACGTCGTCGTAAAGAAAACGAATAATTTAATCGTTATTCTTTATAACAATTAACACCTATACAAAACCCGGTAAGGCAATGGTTAGTGACCGTTATCCTTACCGGGTTTCTTTAAATTTGATGGATTTCTCTCTAAAGTCTGCACAATAATCTTACTTGTTTATCTTTATAAATTAAAGTGTGTATCTGCTTGTTGTTCTAAAGGTAGTCCCGCTTCAAATCTCTCAATATACTGTTTGAAACTCTCTACATCCTCTTCTTTCGGCTCAAGCACTAATGCTTCTACGTCACCGAACGCATGCTGTTCTAAGTAATCAGACAGTTTTTTGCCGTTATGATCGATATGATAACGCGCAAGCACCGCAATTCCCCATGCGCCACCTTCACTTGCTGTCTGCATCACACTGACCGGACTTTCCAGGGCTGCAGCTAAGAAACTTTGTGCGACACGTTCTGTCTTAAAGATGCCGCCGTGACCAATCATACTGTCGATTTCTAATGCTTCATTACGCTTTAATAAATCAATCCCAATCTTCAAGGTACTGAAAGCACTGAAAATGTGTGTCTTCATCACATTCGCCAAATTGAATTGGCTCTCAACACTGCGGATAAACATCGGATAACCTTTTGGCACATCTGTGATAAATTCACCTGAAACATAGCCATAAGATAATAAGTGTCCAAGTTCCGGATCACCCTCTAATGCCTTCTCGAACATACTTGTAAATAAATCTTCTTTAGTATAAGAAGCACCCATGGTATCTAATACTTCCGCAAACAAATCCATCCAAGCATTGATATCAGATGTACAGTTATTCGCATGAATCATCGCAACCTCATCGCCTGCAGGCGTTGTGACTAAATCAACTTCTGGATATAATTGCTTTAATGGATGATCTAACACAATCATCGAGAAGATACTTGTTCCTGCAGAAATGTTACCAGTTCTTGGCGCAACACTTTTCGTTGCCACCATACCCGTTGCCGCATCGCCTTCAGGTGCACACATTGGGCACCCTGCTTCTAGTTCTTGATTGGGATCAATCAACTTCGCGCCTGTTTCTGTTAAGCAACCTGCATCTTCTCCAGCCACTAACACTTTCGGCAAGATATCATGAATATCTTGTGTATAGCCTTCTTTGTGATAAAGGTCATTAAACTGAGTTAATAAATCCTCTCTGAAACGATGTGTCTTAGGGTCTATCGGAAACATACCTGAGGCATCTCCTACACCTAAGACGCGTTCACCTGTTAAATACCAATGCACATAACCTGACAATGTCGTCATATAACGTACATGGCGTGTGTGCGGTGCATCGTGAATCGCTGCATCATATAGCTGCGCAATACTCCAACGCTCAGGAATATTCACCCCAAAATGTTCTGTCAGTTTACGTGCTGCATCATGTGCATTATTATTACGCCAAGTACGAAATGGCACTAATAAATCATCTTTATCATCAAATGCCAGATAACCATGCATCATGCCGCTGATACCTAATGATTTCAAGCGCTTAACGGTTACACCATACTCGGCTTTTACCTCATCCGTCATTGCACGATAACTGATTTGAAGTCCATTCCAAACGTCATTGAGTGAATAGGTCCAAAACCCATCTTTAAATGTATTCTCCCATTCAAATGACCCTGTTGCGATAGTTTCACATTCGGCATTGACTGCGACGGTCTTAATACGTGTTGATCCTAATTCTATGCCCACACTGATAGTGCCAGTTTCAATTTGTTGTTTAATTCTTTCCACAGCGTCCACCTTCTTTAATTATTCAATCGTTTTCTCTATTATGTACGTGTTATATATAACTTTGTAATCGCTACCATAAATCGTAAATCACTCTAAAAGTGTTGTCAATTTTGGTTCATATTCGTTTCAAACAAACATGCTATATTTCTTGAAGTTCTTTATTGACGTGTAAAAAAGAGACCTCTTCATTTCTGAACAGATCTCATTTCCTATTAGTTTAACTATACTTTTCTATACCGTTTTAATCCCACAATATTTAAGACGGTAAAGACTAGAATAAAGAGGAGCAATATACCGATATCAAACCAGAAAGCATCAATACTCTGTGCTTTAATCATCACTTTAGTTAATGCATCACCTGCATAACGTAATGGGAACAGATAACCAATGCTTGCGATAAAACGATTCACATTATCCAAAGGAATAATTCCTGAGAATAAGACTTGGGGAACGACTACAATCGGAATGAACTGTAACATTTGAAATTCTGAATTCGCAAATGTTGACACGAATAAGCCCATCGTCAGTGCAGCGAACGCGATTAAAATATTAATTAATAGGACCCACAACAGACTGCCCGCAACTTCAATCTTTAATAAATAAATGGAAAACAGTACGATAATCATTGTTTGGATAACCGCAAAGATACCATAACCTACTAAGTAACCGAATACTATTTCACTGCGCTTAATTGAAGTTGCGAGTACACGTTCTAACGTGCCAGTTGTTCTCTCTCGCAACAAAGCAATTCCTGAAATTAAGAACACAAACAAGAAGACGAAGAAGCCCATGAGAATCGGGAACATCTTGTCAAAATAACTACTGTCTGAACTTCCATATAAATAGTGTGCATCAAGTGATGTGATTTCTGAAGTTGATGTTGCTTTCATATCTGGTTTACCAGCTTGAGGCATATCTGCCAGTTGTGTTTTGATCGTTTTCATTTCACCCGCAAGTGTTTGCATCTTATCTTTTTGAAGTGTTCCAGCTAGGATTTGTTTTACTGCTGAGGTTTTACTTGGATTCTCATTAGTGTACGTGACGGACAATTGTTTATCCTCTTTTTGAACGTATGCATCTAAATTATGTTGTTCGATAATCTTCTTAACAGATTCAGAAGAATGGTATGTTTCTGTTTTCACTTTATCTTTAGGCAATGCTTTGACATAAGCCTCTGGAACATTATCAGAGAAACCAATATTTAAGTGTTCTTCATTATCACTGTTAAATAAGAAGAACATAATCGTCAAAATAACTAAAGGGACGACAAACATTAAAGCGAGGGTACGTTTATCACGTACTAAATCAATCATGACGCGTTTTAAGACTGCCTTAAATCTCATGACCTTTCTCCTCCTCTGCTTTTAAGAATACTTCTTCAATACTTGAAGCGTGGAACTGTTGTTTCAATTCCTCGGGTGAACCTAGCGCAAAGATACGACCATCAACTAAGAGTCCAACTTGATCACAGCGCTCTGCCTCATCCATCACATGTGTCGTCATTAATATCGTTTGACCTTGGTCAGCCAACTGACGTAATTCATGCCATATAGTTTGGCGCAAACTTGGATCAATACCAACAGTAGGTTCATCTAAGATTAGTAATTCCGGCTGTCCTAATAATGTAATGGCCAAAGACAATCGACGTTTCATTCCTCCAGAAAAGGTATGTACGATTTGTGATTGCTTATTTTCTAAATCAACCAATTTCATATAGCGTTCAATTTCCTCATTCAGTTTCTTACCTGATAAGCCTTTTAAATTACCAAAGAAAACTAAGTTCTCTTTCGCACTTAAATTCTCATATAATGCGAGCGTCTGTCCCATGTAACCGACATGACTTAATACTTTTCGATTCGGCATAGATTGATTATAGATAGACGCTTCTCCGCCATCTAACTGTTCCATACCTAGCCAGCACTTAATGGCTGTCGTCTTCCCTGAACCACTCGGCCCGATCAATCCCATAATTTGGCCTTGTTTGAGCGTCAATGAAATATCTTCTAGCACAGTTTGTTTATTATAAGCTTTAGATGCATGTATTAATTGTGCAACCTCTTGCATAACATCCCCTCATTTCCTTACATGACATAGTACTTACATTATAAGCGATTTTGGACTGAAACCATACAACACTTTTTGAAAGTATATAAATGATACATTTTAAATATGACAATTTTATCAACTTTGAAGACTCTCCCGAAATATCAAGTCTAGAAATAACATACAAGGGTAAATATATTAATGTGACGATTTATATAGTAATGAAAATTATATTAGAGGAGGTCTTTTCATTATGAAATATGTAATTGTCGGAACTTCTCATGCGGGTTACGCAGCAATCGAAACGCTGCTGATTTCAGACCCAGAAGCAGAAATCGAAGTGTTTGAAAGTGCAGATAAGCCTTCATTCTTATCTTGCGGTATTCAAAGCTATTTAGAAGATGTCGCACCTAGTTTAGATTCACTGCATTATGCAAGTGTGGAATCACTAGAAGATCGCGGCGTTAAGATTCATGTGAATACAACAGTGACTGACTTAGATAGTGAGAATAAAACAGTCACAGTCAAAGATAAAGACGATAACGAATCTAAAGTAGACTATGATAAATTATTCCTAAGTCCAGGCGGCGTTCCTAATGCACCGCCTATTGATGGTATCAACGAATATAATAACGTATTATTCATGCGTGGTGCTGACTGGGCAGGTCAAATCAAAGAACGTATGAAATCAGCGAAGAAAGCTATCGTAGTCGGTGGCGGTTATATCGGTATTGAAGCTGCGGAAGCTTTCGTTAAAGCAGGCATCGATACGACTATCATGGATAACGGTGACCGTTTAATTAAAACGTATCTCGATAAAGAATTCACAGATATTCTCGAAGAGAATGCAAAAGAACATGGCCTTAAATTCAGAGGAAATGAAAATGTGAAAGCCTTAAAAGCAGATGACAATAATAATGTCACTGGTGTCGTGACAGACAATGGTGAATTTGAAGCTGATACCGTCATCTTTACTGTAGGTGTGAAACCTGCGACAGAATGGTTAGATGGGAAAGTGAAATTAGGTACTAAAGGTATCATTGAAATTAATGACCATCTTGAAACATCTGAAAAAGATGTATACGCAAGTGGTGACGCAACAATGGTGCCGTATGCGCCAATTGAAGAAGAACGCTATATCGCGCTTGCGACAAATTCACGTCGTCAAGGTTATGTTGCAGGACGCAACATGGCAGGTCATGACATGAAAATGCCTCGTGTTTCTGGTACATCTGGGCTAGCCTTATTTGACTACAAATTCGGCCAAACAGGTGTCCATGAAACAGAAAAAGAAAACTATAACGGCAATTTAGGTGCAACGTATATTGAAGTACCTGTTCGCCCTAAATTCAGACAAAATGATACAACTGTGCATTTGAAAATTATTTATGACGAAGACTCACATCACATCTTAGGCGGCCAAATCATGAGTAAAGAAGATTTAGTCGAATCAATCAACACACTTTCAGTCGCAATTAATGCAGGCTGGAAATTAGAAGATTTAGCATTAGTCGACTTCTTCTTCCAACCTAATTTTGATCGTCCATGGAACTATCTGAACGTCTTAGCACAACGTGCCTTAGGCGATGATGTCTTCCCTAAAGACAATCAATTATTCTAATTTATACAAAGTACTAGATTAAAATGCGGTACAGTGTCAAAAAGATACTGTACCGCTTCTCATGTATTTGCTTAACCTATCCACTGCCTTTAGAATAAAGGTAAGCATAATAACAGAGATAAGTAAGGAGGTTAGTCTAAATGTCTCCAGTTTTAATGTGGGTACTATCATTGATTTTCTTCGTGATAGTTATTTTAATTCAAGGTTCATTAATGAAACGTATTAAAAGTGACTGGAACCTAATCGTACCTGTCATTTCAGTACTCGTGATGACTGGCTTATTCATCGCACACTATATCGTTGCGCCGGTCTTCATTCTATACGTACTAGTCACTGCGTTTCATGTCTATAGATATACACATGGCACAGTTAAAAACTTCACAGGCTTTAAAGATTGATACAGAAACATACCTGATTCATTTTGGGTATGTTTTTTCATTATCTTAACAACATCTGCCAATATGATAGACTAGAGACATAATCATTTAAATAAAGAAGGTGCAAGGTTGTCTGCATTTCTAAGTGTTATTAGTATCATTATTCTTTATGCTGCAGCATTCTTTACGCAACACTACATATTGCGTCATACTTCCAAGAAGTATAAATTTGTTGTACCGATTGCCTATTTAGTTATTTTACTTGTGTTATTTTTAACACATATCATTAACTTATCCATGTTTATTATTTTCTTTGGATTAGGAGCGCTTCAGCTCTTCGGGCTCGAGCAGCAGCTTAAACGCCATGAAGAAAATAAGCGAAATGATGAGGAAACAAATCAAAAAGAGGTGTGATAAAAAATGTCAGCATTCTTAATGCATTGGATAACACCACTGGTTACACTGATCATTGCGATTGTACTCCAAAAAGTCATTGCATCAAAAGCCGGTGGCAACTCAAAATTCATTATACCTATTCTCTATTTGGTTATCGTGATTATTTTCGATATTTTAGGTATCACGTCACTCGCATCAACCATTATCTTCATTGTGTTAGGTGAATTTTTCATTATCTTGCAAGGATTCAAATCAGATCGTGCACATGATGAAACAGACTAACACTTAATATATTAAAAGCGACACGTTTAACGAAAGCAGCTGCTTTCTTAGACGTGTCGCTTTATGTTATACATGCATTTGTTTAATACGTTGTGCTTGTTTTTCTTTTTCTTTTAATTCACTTTCTTCTCGTTCTTGTAAATTCGTTTTGTATGAAATCGGCTCTTTTGGTGTAGGTATCGCATGATGCAAGGGTTCAATGTCAGGGTGTTTCTCTTCTCTGTCTGAAGTTTTTTTAAATTTTTCCACGTTCTTTTTCTCTTGTGACTGTTCTGTCAAATTAGAATCTTGTTGAAGATATTTTGGACGATTCTTCACTTCGTAGTAGATACGTCCAATATACTCACCAATCACACCTAAAGAAATCAACTGAATACTACCTAGGAATAAAACTGCGAAGATCGTCGTGAAATAACCTGGTGCGTCAATACCATTAAAAACAATCATCAAGAAGTTGATTAACAAGTAAATAATACTGATGCCAAAGATACCCATACCAAAGTACATAATTGTTCGTAACGGTTTATTATTAAAAGAAATGACACCGTCTACGCCATAATCTAATAATTTAAAGAACGACCACTTAGAGTCCCCTGCCTTACGTTCTTGGTTTTCATATTCAATGGTTTCGGCTTTATAACCAACCCAAGAGAATAAACCTTTAGAGAAACGTTGTGTTTCCCCTAAATCTGCCAATGTACGTACAACACGTTGACTTAATAAACGGAAGTCTCCAACACCGTCTTCAATCGGCACATCCACAAAACGATTGACCAATTTATAATAACAATGTGACATAAACTTACGCATCGCTTTTTCACCTTCACGATTACGTTTAGCAATCACTTGGTCCGTACCATTTTCCATATACTTCTTAATCATCTGTGGAATTAATTCCGGTGGATGTTGTAAATCACCATCTAGAATAATTACCGCATCTACATCTCTGCTTTGATCCAATCCAGCATACATTGCGGCTTCTTTACCAAAGTTTCGGCTGAATTCAATGTATTTGACGTGTGCGTCTTGTACAGCGTGTTGCTTAATAAGATGAATTGTTTGATCACTGCTTCCATCATCTACAAATAACAAGTCATAATCATAACCTTGTTGCTTTGAGTCTGCGTCTAATACTTTTGTTAATTCTTTATATGTGTAATTGATAACATCTTCTTCATTAAAACATGGGATTAACATTCTCACTTTAACCATTCTATAGCTCCGTTCTATGTCTAAAATTACTGATTTAATAAAACAAAAGGTTATTCTTTATATATACCCATTTTTATGGCTAGTCACTTATTTTGTATAATGTTCAAGTGAAGTTTGTCCTCGATTATACATACTTCAGATTACATACTCCAATAAAACCCGCCAAATTTACAAAATCTAAATAATTGTTACACATTAATGATGTCTTAGTTTTAATTTTATAGTCATATATAATTATACAATCCGTTAAATATATAGTCTACTACAACTATGTATAATAGTGTATGCACTCATCGTTGACTTCTGAGACATTCAAATACAAAAATACCGCCCATTCCAAGAAATCACTTGAAATGAGCGGCATGCCTTTAAACTGCTTTATTATTCGTTAAAGCTCGTTGTTCAGACTTAATATAAGCCTTTAGTTTGGTTGCTTGTATCAATGAAGATGTTTTTAACTTGTTGATAGTTTTCGATTGCTGCTTTGTAAGTTTCGCGACCAATACCAGATTTTTTGTAGCCGCCGAACGGTGCACCTTCTGGTACTTGGTTGTAAGTGTTCACCCATACACGACCAGTTCTTACACCACGTGCAACTTTTAATGCACGGTTAATATTTTGAGAGAATACGCCGCCAGCTAAACCGTATACAGAATCATTTGCGATTTCAATTGCTTCGTCTTCATCTTTAACTTTGATCACTGTTAAGACAGGTCCGAAGATTTCTTCTTGAGCAAGTT
The DNA here is from genome assembly GCF_047037175.1 of Staphylococcus simulans. Classification (GTDB taxonomy): domain Bacteria; phylum Bacillota; class Bacilli; order Staphylococcales; family Staphylococcaceae; genus Staphylococcus; species Staphylococcus simulans_C. The sequence goes on from NZ_CP178241.1 coordinate 1,658,599, forward strand.
TATCTTTATTGCTTTCTACTGCAATTAATGTTGGTTCGAAGAAATAACCTTTAGATAGGTCACCCTCTGTTAGACGATTACCACCTGCTAAGATTTCAGCACCTGATTCTTTCGCGTAGTCTACATAGCCTTGAATTTTTTCCATTTGTGCTTCACCAGTTTGTGAACCCATTTGTGTATTTTCATCTAGTGGGTCACCTACTTTAATTTTACTGAAAGCATCTTTTAAGCGATCCATTAATTCATCATAGATATCTTCTTGAACAAGTAAACGTGATCCTGCACTGCAGACTTCACCTTGGTTGAATAAGATACCTAATTGAATCCCTTCAACAGCCACATCTAAGTTTGCATCATCTAAGATGATGTTTGCTGATTTACCGCCAAGTTCTAATGTTGCTGGAACGATGCGTTGAGCTGCTGCATCTGCAACTTGATAACCAACTTCTGTTGAACCAGTGAATGATAGTTTGTCTACTCCTTCATGGTTGAAGATGGCGTTACCTGATTCAGAACCTTTACCTGTTAAGACGTTTACGACACCTTTAGGTAATACTTCTTGGAAAATTTTAGCCATTTCAATCAAGCTCACTGGTGTAGATGATGAAGGTTGGATAACTACAGTGTTACCTGCTGCAAGTGCAGGTGCTAATTTCCAAGTTGCTAATAACATTGGGAAGTTCCATGCTACGACAGCACCTACGACACCAATAGGTTCATGGCGTACAATACTCATAATGTCTTCGCTCATATCGTTCACTGCGCCTTCGTCAGTATCTAAAACACTTGCGAAATAGTCATAATGACGTGCTGAGTATGGGATATCGATTGTTGATGTTTCACGGATTGGTTTACCATTATTTAATGTTTCAATCACAGCAAAACGCTCATTTTGTTCTGATAATTTTCTTCCAACTTCACGTAATAATTTTACACGTTCAGCTTTTGAAGTTTTACTCCAGCTTTCGAAAGCATCTTGTGCAGCTTTAACTGCTTTATCCACATCGTTTTCACTTGCTTTCGCTACTTTTGTGATGACTTCACCTGTTGCTGGGTTAGTAACTTCAATTGATTCGCCATTTTCACTTGGGACGAATTCACCGTTAATAAATAAATCATAACTTTCATGAACATAGTCTCTTACATTTACACTCATGATTAAAGTCCTCCTTCAAAGTTACTTTATTTATTTTCAATTTATATTCGCTTCAAAATCGTTTTAAACGCTAATTATGAAGCTCTCTCTTGGTTGTATATTCAATTATCACATAATTGAATATTCTTATCATACAATCTGCTTATGCGCGAAAAAAAGCCCTGCAAGATGCAGAGCTTTATTACATAAATTATGCTTTAACATGTGTCATTTCTAATTGATGTACTAAGTGTTTCAACATAGCATTGTTTGGTGTTGGAACACCTAATTCTTTACCATATGCTTCAATTTGTCCGTTTAAGTAATCAACTTCTGTTAAACGACCGCTATATAAGTCTTGATGCATTGAAGGATGATGTAAGCCTTGTGTTTCAACTGGATAAGAGCCTTCAATTTTGTGCAAGATTGTATCAAAATCAACTTCGACGCCTTTAGCTGCTGCAACTTCAATGATTTCACGAATGATTGGTGAAATCATTTCGCGTGAATGTTCATACGCTGCAAAATCAACGATACGTTTATCTAAAATTGTGCAAAGTGGGTTAACAACACTGTTAAGCGCTGCTTTTAACCAAACTGTTTGCATAATTTGATGGCTGATTGTTGGATTTAAACCAGCATCTTCAAACACTTTATTAATTTCTAACGTTCTTTCACTCTCTTTACCATCTACACGTTGGAAATCTACAGTACCCACACCTTCAAGTAAGAGTTTACCTGGTCCTCTTAAACCAGCTGTACACATAGTAACTGCAAGATAGATTTGTTCCTCAGGTACGACTTGTTTAAAGCGTTCGTCGTGACCGAGTCCATTCATCATTGTTAACACAGCTGTATCTTTAGTGATAGCACCTTTATCTTTTAGCTTTTGCAACATCTCAACAGATTGCATTGCTTTCGTAAGAATGATGACTAAATCATATTGATCTTTCACTTCTTCAGGTGTAATCATTGTCGCATCTACTTGATAAGTTTCTGTTTCAGTTTGAATTTCAAAACCATGTTTTTGTACAGCCTCTACATGAGGTAACCAGCTATCAATAAATGTAACGTCATAACCTGCTTTTTGAATTTGTGTTCCTACACGGCCGCCCATGGCGCCGGCACCAGCAACTGCAATTTTCATATTCATCGTACTCCTTATGTTTGTATTGCGGTAGTTTTCTACCGTATCTAAAGTTGTATCTTCTTATATTATAACGCTTTATGCTATGATTTTTGAATATTGAGATAACTCTTATTTAAAAATTGACCGGCAATTATGCCGGCCAATTCAAATCATCTCATTTATTTAGCTTCTTTTCTCTTTGTATAAAAGTAGATTGGAATACCTAGTAAAGTAATGATAATACCAATGGAAGCGAGTAATGTTTGTGTGAATAATGTATTAATTAATACAAAGACACCTGACACAATCGCGATTAAAGGTACTACTGGATAAAGCGGTACTTTATAAGGACGTTCCATCTCCGGTTCTCTGCGTCTAAGAATCATGACTGCCACAAATGCCATTGTGTAGAATGTCCAAATAACGAAAATCAACATGTTTGTGATCGTATCGAATGCGCCTAATGACATCATTACGAAAGCAATGACCATTTGAACTAAACCACTTGCCCATGGCGCTTGTCCTGGTGTCAATTTCAAGAAGAAGTTCTTGAATGGTAAACCGCCACGTTCAGCCATCGCATAAGGTACACGCATACCTGTCATTAAATAGCCGTTTAAAGCACCATATACAGATACCATAATACCGATTGTGACAATTTTACCTCCGCCATCACCGAAGATTTTGACAGAAGCTTCACTTGCAGCATTCAAGTTGCCGCTGATTTCTGAAATCGGTAATGTCATTAAGAATACTGCGTTGATTAATAGATATACAACCATTACTGCACCTAAACCGATAGTGATTGCACCTGGTAAGTCACGTTTAGGATTCTTCAACTCACCAGCAATTGTACCGACGTGCATCCAACCATCATATGCGAACATAGTCGCAAGTAAACCTGCACCTAAGGCTGTAAAGAAGCCTTGTTGCTCACCTGCTTGAATTGGGAATAGTGAGAACTCCACATTGCTAGGTGCAAAGAAGCCGACGGCTACAATCAAGATAATAGGAATCAGTTTAATGACTAATGTAATTGACTGAAGCATACCTCCTGCCTTAGATCCTAAACAGTTGATGAAGTATACAGTAAGTGCAGTAATCAACGCAATCCATAAAATCCAATGTGCTTTAATATGGAATAAATTAGTAAATTGCGTCGCAAAGACAATTGCTAAAGCTGCAACGTTTGCTGGGAAATAAATAAATGCTTGCGCCCATCCTGATAAGTAACCCCAGAAGTTACCGTAAGTATATTCAATATATTTAACAAGCCCGCCTGTCTCTGGAATAGCGGCAGCAAGTTCGGCTGCAGTCAAGCCAGCACAAATTGTGACGAGACCACCTAAAAACCATACCAACATTGCCATACTTGTAGAGCCCGTTACTTCTGCGACACTGGAAACTTTAAAGAATACACCAGCACCGATTACCGTTCCCATTACAATGGAAATGGCTGAGAAGAAACCTAAATTACGTTTAAGCTCAGTTTGATTACTCATTTCTATCTATCCTCCATTTACTCATACATGATAAGCAAGTAGAGAGACGCTATACATTATTAAAACAGTATTATTCAATTTCCGCACAAAAATAAAGGACCATACTGCACAACTCATACTCTGGATTTATAAAATTCATTGTATTTATTGTACTGTCAGCCGCTTTTTTACACTTTTATTGAATGCGCTTTCATACTGAGAAAAATAACTTTTATCTGTCTCTGTTACTTTTAACGCTTTTGATAATGTTAATCATAGCTTTCTGTTACAGTTTAACTCACGCTCGCATAATCGGCAATAACAATATATTTTAATATATACACATTTTATGGACATGACTTCAAAAGATGTATTGAATATATTAAAGAACATTGTTATTCATTTAAGGTAGTTAAACTAAAACAATAATGTTCAAATATTCCTGATCAATTATACATATTAATATTGCCTAGTTCGCCTACTTTTAAATCATTTTTCCTTTGACTGCTTTCAAATACAAAAAAGCATTCACAACTTAATGTAAATGCTTTAATAGTGTTATTTAGTTTCAGTAATAGGCTTAGTTTCAGCAATGGGCTTAGTTTCTTCTGGCTTAATACTATAGTTGTTCAATACCATTGGATATAACGTATTTCTTCCCACTACAATTCTGGCATAAGGGAAGAAAGAAAGGATGATGGCTAACCCTACACAAAAACCTAATGTAAATATCGTAGTTAATGTGAAGAATGCGAACGGATACTTCACAAATGAAGCTAAACCTCTAGAAATATGTTCGATAATAATCTGATGCGATAAATAGATAAAGAACGAGATTTCACTGATCAAATATAATGCTGTGATGTGATAGCGACTTAATTGTTTTGCAACATAAATCGTTAAAACAAAGAACGCTGCTGTAAAAATAAATAAATCGAATCGGTTTGATTCTCTCCAAGTTACGTTCAACATGAAGAAATCAAATGCAATAACTAGTCCACTTATTAAAAGTACACCAAGTACATAATATACTTTTTGATGAACATATTGCATAACAGCATCAAAGTTCTTACCAATGTAGAATCCAATCACAAAATAAAACAGCCAATTTAAAATAATTGTACGATTAAATGGCGGATAATACGTATTCCAAAACTCCAAGTAAGCTGTACTATAGTACATTAAAAATGCATGGCCAAAGCTGATTATTAATGACACTAAGATAGGTATAAGTGGTTTCATACGATCTAATACTTTATAAAACAACATATGTAATACAAAGAATTGGAAGATGACCAGCACAAACCATCCAAAGAATTTACCTTCTAGCAAAATATTAATTAATAAATGACTCATTGAGAAGTTTTTACTTGGATCGAAATATATCTCAATGATTACAAATAACGCAAAGCAGATGTATGGAATTAAAATGAACTTTACGCGTTTAGTTAAGAAATTGTTTGGTATATGTTTTGAATACCTCATACCCAACAACATCTCTGATAACATAATAAAGCATGGCGTCGCACTAAATAATAATACTTGAATGTAACTTGCACTTTGCTTTTGGAACTCTGTGATATGTGGATCATTCACAAAGCCCATCATAGCATGAACAATAACAATGATGACACAAAAAATAGCACGCGCATATGTGAGTTCTACTTTCTTTTTCATTTTGCGTACTCCCTTAACATTTATCCTTTTTGGTAAAACACTTTCAACGAACACATAAAAAAGTCTTTTAAATATCAACGCGAGATATTTAAAAGAAAAATGCCTTTATAAATTCGTTTATCATCATTAATTATATGGAATTCACATCATTTGTGCAATAGAGTCCTCAATAATATTTAGTTCTATCGTAGATTATTTTTCATAAATAAATAGACTCACGCATAGTGCGCAAGCCTATATTCAAATTTCTTATTAATCTAGTAGTGCATAGAATTCGTTTAATGCTGTTTCATTATGCTTTTGACCTTTAAACGTCTCAAATACTGGAATTTGCCCATTCATAAAGCTCTTAATATTTCCCGCTACTTTTTCAGGTTCATTTTCTGTTAAAATACCGAAATCACCATAACGTAATACATAACGATTTGCTGGGATGTTGGAAGCAAGAACATTTACGCCGATTGTCAATGCTTCAAGCAACACCATAGACTGTCCTTCATAATGAGAAGTCAACGCAAACAAGTCACATTGCTTCATGATGTTAAATGGATTACGTTTTTGACCTACTAAGAAGACATTATCTTCTAGCTGCAGTTTTTGAATTAATTGCTCTAACTTAGAACGTAGTGGTCCTTCACCTAGGATATATAACTTAGCTGTTGGGTTTTCTTCTACTGCTTCTTTGAATCCTTCAATTAAAATGTCAAAGCCTTTTTCTGGCGAAAGTCGTCCCATTGCCATGATTTTAAAATCTTGATCATTGAATGGAACACTCACAATTTCTCCATTATTTAAGTACGCGAGTACTTTTTGACCACGATGCATAAAGAAATCTGTATCTTCATCTTTTAGATTATTAATACGTGTTAAATTAATCGTATTCATAGCTGATGTAAACTTATCTTTCGTTTTAGAATTTGCCAAGTTTTCTTTATTAATTCTGCAAGTTTCTTCTGATACGCTGACTAAATGGTCAAATCGATTATACAAACTGATAACACCTTTTAAATTTTGATAGTGCGGACGCACACCATTTACATTACGGTTCATGTCACTCTTAATATCACTGTGCAGATAAATCAATTTTCGTTTAGACTCTGTGCCTAATAGAATTTTAGACCAGAACATAGAATAACCACTAAAGTCTATTACAACATCGAATTTTGAGTTTCCAAAGATCTTTCTAAATTCGCGTTCAAATACTTCTGTTGGATATACTGATTCTTCTAGCACAGATTTAACGCCTCTATTTTTAACGAAGATATCTCTATATTTCTCTAACGTTGTTCCTAAAAGAGGGCCTTTTCTTAAGATAATACGTACATTTTCATTAACTTCTTTCAAGTTATCTAGGATTTCACGATTCTTCGTGTGCCCTAAGAAAATCGTCACATCATATTTATCATAATCAATATTTTCTAATAGATTAATGGCTGATGTCGTAATACCATTATTTTTCATACCGCCTGGGTACATTAATATTTTTTTCTTAGCATTTTCTTGGTTGCTGACAATCGGTTGGAACATAATGTTGACAAGACGTTCAGTTACATGACCATCTTCATAAGGTACATACAAGTCTTTAAAACGCTCATATTTTGCATGGTACACACTTTGATTTGCTTCCGCTTCTTTAACTGCTGATATAAGTCCCTCTACATCATAGACCGAAGGTCCAGGAAGTAAGTCTGTATTGATATAAAGTCCACGATCACTATTGTAATCCTCATAATCAGGGGCATAAAAAACAATAGGTTGATCCGTCACAAGATAATCAAAGAAAATACTTGAGTAATCTGTCACTAATAAATCTACAGCTGCTAACAATTCATTCGTATCAAATGAGTCTGGAACAAGATATGGCTTTAATTCTTTATAGTTTAAAGCTGTCTTATATACAAATGGATGTACTTTAACAATAACTTGATAATCTGTTTGCTTTTCAAGTTCTAACACCATTTCATGAATGTCAGTGACACTGTCTTCCGGATTATTAACATCTGTTCCTCGCCATGTTGGCGCAAATAAAAGGGTTTTACGATGCTTTAATTTAAGCCCATTTTGTTTTAAGTGTTTACGTACTTCTTTTTTATCACTATTCAATGTTAAATCAATTCTCGGATAACCAATTTCAGCTAAATCACCATTATAAATACCGTCTAAACTAAATGCTCTTTTAAACACTTCCGTAGTATGCGGGTTAGGTGTAACTAAAATATCAGCACTCAAAAAGTTTTTAATGATATTTTGTGAACCTAATAAGTTATCTTTTACATCTAATCCCATCGCTTTAATAGGTGTACCATGCCAAGTATTGACATACACTTGTTCTGGTTTCTTTGTAAAATACGCTGGGAAAGTTGAGTTATTGATAAGATACTTAGCTGTTGTAAGTACATTTAAGTAATCATCACTTTCTTTAACAATGAATCGGATATTTTTAAGTGATTTATATTGCTTTGTATAGGCTTTACGTTTTTGCTCAGAATCTACCACCCAAATATGTTCTAGTTTTTTATATTGCTTATCATTTAATAGATACTTAAAAACTGCATAAGGGCTATCTGTCATACTCTTGCCATCTCGTGATTGATAAACAACTTGATTCTCATTGACTTTGTTCTTTTTATAAAAATTCGCATATTTCGTTGTTTTTAAGACATACTTGCTTTTAAGCTTTGATTTAACAGGTTGCTCAATAAATTTGTATTTTCTCTTTGCTTGATTGAGTATAAATCCACTGACTTTATTCAAGGTAGACACTCCTAGTTTTCTTTTTTTATCAACTTTAAAACAAAGGCTTTATTATTTGCCGTATAACTCTTTTTTGATTTGTGTAGTAGAAATACCTTCTGTTCGTTTTAAGTAAATCACTTCACATTGGTCTTTTAAGAAGTCAAATTCACCTTCCCAATCGTGACCCATCACAAATGTATCTACTTCATATCGTTCAACATCTTTTTTCTTTTGACCCCAGTCATTTTCAGGAATCACTAAATCAACATAACGAATTGATTCCAACATCATCTTTCTTTGTTCATAACTATAATAAGACTTTTTATTTTTAATTTTATTAAACTCATCACTAGATAATGCGACAATAAGGTAGTCACCCATTTCTCTTGCACGTCTTAACAATTCAATATGACCATAATGCAATAAGTCATAAGTTCCATACGTAATTACTCTTTTCATACTGTCCACTCTTTCATTCTTTTTTCTTTATTTATAATGAAACATACTCTACTATGTATTTTTCAAGTAAACATGCGTTTATTTTTCTAAAACGTTTATACACATACTTACTCATTAGTATAAACTTAATATATTTAATAGAGTTTAATGAATCTTTACAAAAGTATAACACTTGTAAGAAAGTTTTACATTCAATAAAAAAAGAAGCCGATTCACGACTTCTTGAACGATAGGTTAAATTTTATCTAGATATGTGATTTTTATAAGACGATTCAAAAATTCTTTATAATAGGCACTTTCATAATGGGAGTATGAAAAACCAAATGGATAGTTACGATCGGCATAATAATGTGTGTTGCTCATATCTATGACTTTAATATTGGGGTATTTTTCCTGAAATACATTGTCTAATTTTTCCCATAAGTAGTTATTTCTTCGAATAAAATCAATTGTTCCAAAACGACCAAGTTTATTCGATTCAGTATGATATCTTTCCGCAAGTCTTCCACGATCTAAAATTATATGATCTTCCGGAATAATCTCTACTAACTTTCTCATAAATATTTCTATATTCTTTTCCCAGTCTTCTATAAAACAATTAAGCTTTTTAAATTTATCATGTCCCCAATCTAATACATAATCACCTAATACAACCTTCTCTTTAATCAAATAAGAATACGTAATAGTGGATCCATTATTTAATTCTAATTGCTGCAACATTGCATCGGAGTACAAATCGATAATAAGATACTCAGCATCACTTTCTTTCAACTCTTCAAAGTAAGTTTTACTCATATCCGTATTAATATGCTCAAATTCTTTTTCGTTGCTATATTGCTCTATCAGTGCCTTAGGGGCAGGTGATGAAATTAAAGATTTTATTGTACTGTGAAATTGAGTGTAAACACAGTTGAAATATTTTTTGTAATCAGGGTTAAAATAATCACTCGAATTAAATGCATTTCTTGAGAAACATGTTCCTAAAACTGCTATCTTCACACCTGACTCATCGGTATTGATTGTATTTGGCTCTATATAAAGTGAGACAGATCCTCTTCCGTTTTTATATAATGTTCCAATGTAATCATTAGAAACTCTTAGAGGTTTTCGAGATAACTTATCATCCGTTATGCTTGTTAAATATTGTGCGGACTCAAATCTATTTCCGATTAAAAAGTCTAAGTTATCTCCATCACAATATTGCTCTATTGCTAGTGAATCAACAGGGATTTTGCACTCTTTCTTTTTAATTTCATATTGTTTGATATCTTGATATTCAAATATATTTCCTTGTCTATTGCGCCTAGCTATAAATACTGACTTATAATTCGGCGACTTATTGCTAGCTTGAATTATCAACTTTAACACATTGTCTTCAACTGTTGTATCAGCAATTTTATATTTATCTTCATTTTCAGGAATATCGACATACAAATCATTAAAATGCTTATTATATTGAATGTGATGTTCCTGGAATTTGTCTTTGAACTCTGAATACAATGTGCTTAAACCAACTGTTTTTTCTATGACATTACCGTCATTATCTTTAATCATAATGAAAACTTTCCATACTGTGTTAAACGATTTATATTTTCGGATTATTTTTATCATATTATCCACCCTAAAAATACCATTTTCAGGTGCTAAATCAATATAGTCAGTATAAAATTGAGAGCCTTTTTCTAACATTAAACAAAGTTTTGCATTAACTTTAAAATCAGAACCTATTGCAAAACCATTGTTTTTTATAACTTGTAATTGTTCATCTGGTTTTGCTATGGTTTCTAAATAAACTTGTTTATCCTCAGTGTATACTTTAATATCATACAAATTATTATGATTCTTGATTAAAACAGATGCCGCTTTTTTTAATCTAGCACTTATCTTCAATTTAATCGGTTTTATTTGTTGTGTTTTTAATGGCGTCAAGTCAATTTCAGAATATCTTCCAACCTGATTGATTTTCAAATTAATTCGGTTCGAAAATCTACCAATCATGTCTACGTAACTATAATCAACCTTTTCATTACTTCTAATACTTAAGATATTAGATTTATATTTAATCCTCTTTAACATGATGATGTACCTTCTTTTCTAATGATTTTATCGCTTGGAAGATGTGCGAGCTAATATCTGTTTTCACTTCAAACAGCTTTTCATATGAATTTTGATATTCAGGTAATAACTCAAAATTAATTGAACTGATACTATTTAGTGTTTCAAATAAATCAGATAAGTTAGTAACAACTTTACCAATATCTTCATATTTAATCTCTTCCGTTGGCACATGGTGCAATACATATTTATTATATTGATAAAAAACCACATTTTTTTGCTGGAAGAGAAAATCAACACTTACTGATGAAAAATCAGTAATTAATACTTTAGCTTCAGCTATCAAAGTAGGTAAATCTGCTTCCTCTAATGATATAAATTTAATCATAGGATTACTACTACTTAGCAATTTTATATATTTATTAAATTGTGGATGAAGTAGTACGTTCAAAGTTAATCCACTATCCTTTAAGTAATCAGACATCCGTCTGTCATTTACTAGCTCTTTTATCTTTAAATAGTATTCTGAATGTAAAAATTGTGAGGGATTTAAATGTTGGAGCTCTCTTTGCCAAGTTGGCATTAAAATAATAGAATTACCCATTTTACTATGCTCCAATAAATTATCTTGTCTGGCCATACCTGTAATAAGTACTTCATCGTCTTTAAAACCTAAACTATTCATAATAATGTCTTTCTCATATTTGTTATTAACAGTAATGTAGTCTACCCAATAATTTTTCTTGGATAAATAAGGTGATACATTATTTATAATCATTCCATGTTGAATAGAAATAACATCTTTCTTTTCTAAGATGTCACTATTGATTTCCATGTACTCTTTAGTGTTATATGGCATCATTGTTTCTTCAATCGTAAAAGAAGTAATCAGTTTATCAGCTTTGATCATCATCAATTTATGCAATAAGGAAGAAATGAAAATGATATTTTTACTTCCTAAAGTTTCTAGTTTTTTAATAACTTCATGTGCATTTTTATCAATTAAATAATAAACATCGACTTCACTTTGATTTTCTCTTAGATATCTATATAAAAAATAAGAATTGTCTGATGCAGTATTAATCCTTTCTGAAATGAGCCATATTTCTTTGGTTTTCTTAAAACTAATTTTAGCTATACTTTTCAACAACACTTTTTCAATCTGATGTTTTTTCATTTTTAAACTGATTCGCAAATCTCTGAATTTTTGTGTTTTTTTCCATGCGGCTGTTCCTCTGATATCAACAAACTCAACACTATATTTACTTTCAATATCCTTTTCGATAGCATTCCAATATACATAGCTTTTATAAATAGCAATTTCTTTTAATGCCTCTTCGAAATAATCCTTTTTCACCAAATCAAAGAATAGTTTGTTTTCAATATTTCCCTCTAAATCAACTAGACGTAGAAGTTGTTTTATTTTGTTCAGTATTTGATATTGCGTATCTTTACTTGCTTCATTAACAAATTCACCACTAACAACAAGCGATTGAAGATTGTTCAATATGTCACGGTCATTCATATTGATTTTCGCATTATTTCTCAACTCATATAAATAGTTTGATTTAGTTAAAAATCGAATTGCATAGCTAATTTCATAAGATTGCATTTTACTATAATCAAGTGACTGCATTTTTTTTGCACTCAACAAGCGATTGTTTTCATTATGCGCTTGAACGTAAATTTTAGGTCGTTTTTCTAATTTTGATTTGTAATAAACTTCTCCAAAACAAATAACATGATCATTTTTTACATCAATCATACTGCTAGAAAGTAAATCTTTAAAATTAAATGTTGTTAATGTTGAAAACTTTTCTTGATTCACATTTGTATATGTGAATTCTGCGCATTTTATTTTGGTTTCTTCCAATTTTCTAGCAACTTTTAAGATAGTGTTGTGTTCTACCATGTATGATGGATTTCGAAAATAAACATAATCATATTCTTGTGTGTTTATAACCTGATTAATATCCTTAATAGGATCAATTTGAAAATCACCTTTTTTATTGTTGATAGTGCTTGGAAAGCTTTCCTTGTTTTCATCAAACTTTTTAATGTTCAAATCAATTGTTAAAATGTTCATTTTTCACCCCTACTATCGCAAAATATTATATTTACTTAAAAGACTATACAGCTTATAACTTTTACTATTAATGAATTTTTTTGACTCTCTTGTTTTCCTTAATAATCTAGAACCTATATAGAAAGTTTCTCTTCTATTATGAAACAATTCAATGTACTGAATGGCCAACTTATATTCACAATCAGAAATCAACTTGATAATCGCTGCTTCGTTATCCAAATATAATTTTAAAACTTGCTTATTAATTGGAAGTATTTTACTTTGAATTTCTTTCAACACCTCATTTTTGTATGATGTGTCACTATTGATAAATTCTTCAGAAATAATTTTCCATAACAATGATCTAAAAACATTGATTTTAAAAAACTCCAGTTCTTCAGAACTAAAATAAGGACGACAAATACCAAAAGCTTCTATATCGTTCTTTATGCTTCTATTAATATCACCATGTGTTAATGATTCGTTTTCATCTTCGATTCTATTTCTATACAGATATACCGGTTCTGGGATATATGTAAAATGATTAGCTCTTGTATATAACATTGTATCAACTAATTTATCCTCACCATTTTTCATATTTTCAACAAAATGGATTTCGTTTTTTAAATAAAATTGTTTTCTTATCAATTTTAAAACTACTCCCACTTTTACTTGGGCAAAAAATGGTACAAGTTTCAATTTAGTACTCACGTATGTTTTTTGCATCTTATAATTTCGAAAAGTAACATGTTGAAAGGTGCTTCCATCCTCATTAAACGCAATCATTTTCCCCATCACAAAGTCGTCTTTATCTCTCATATTATCCAACAATATCTCATAGGTATTTTTATATAGTACATCATCAGGATCCATAAAATGGATAAATTCACCTGTTGCTAATGAAACACCTTTATTTCTTGGTTTTCCTGGTGAACCGTTGTTTTTTTTGAATTGATATAATACTAAGTTAGTAAATTTATTTTTAAAGTTCTTTATTTTTTCAACCGAATTATCAGTTGAAGCATCATCTATTAAAATCACTTCTAGATTTTCTTCGCCGATTGTTTGGTTTAATAATGAATCTAAACACTCTTCTATATAATCTCCTGCATTGTAAACCGGTAAAATCACTGAAATCATTGTTTATTTCCTCCTATGTAGTTTCATAGATAGTCTTTTTAAGATTGAAGGACTTTTTATCAAATAATTATAACCCTCACCTTTTATCTGTACTGTAAAACCAAAGAATAAGTGCCAAGGATTTATTTGCACATCATATTTATTGACAGTTATATCTCTTTCAATTTCTTCTCCTAAGATATACCTTTTATAAAAACTAAAAATCTCTGCCTTTGTGTTATTAATATAAATTTCACTATCTCCTGGTATCTCAACAGCTTCATTCGAAAAAGTAAATTGTAATGTTCTATTTCTAAAGTGATATCCTTGAATCAAGACCTTTATTTGTTTTCTGATTGAAGATAAGTGCATTTCTACATCTTTTAACTGGTACAGATAAATTTTGCAATAAATTGGGCATTCTAATACATCTATCACAGAGAGTTTTATATGCTTAAACAATTGTTTAGAAAGCAATTTGAACGTTTCATTGATATATTTATGTTCCATTATGTACTTTTGATTATATTCTGCAACATAACCTAAATAATGTCTTGCAATTAAATATTGAATGTAGGGGAGCACTTCTCCGTATAATGTTTCAGATAAATGAATTAAAGGGAAATAGGCATTCTTCAGATGTGCTGTGTATCTGCTTTCTTGTGCCCATGCAACGTGGCTTAATGAATTTGAATTATTGCGATCATAATAGTAATAGGCAGCATCAACCAGTCCATATTTTAAATTTTCTAATAATACAGTATTAATTAATAAAGCATCTTCCCAAAAAGTAAGGTCTTCTTGAAATCTATGTTGTTGTACAGTAAACACTTCACTGCGAAATACTGTACCACCCATGTGATACTGAATAGAAGTTGAATGCTGCCTGATATCAACATATCCAGAAATATTTTCAAATTTGAAATTCAAAGATTGAGAGGATAGTTTATTATCCTTATTCAATAAAATTGGAGCTACTGATAACTTTAATTCTGGATACTGCTCATATATTTTCAGATGTGCTTCAATATAATTTTCACTAATAGTATCAGAATCATCTATAAACGCAGTAAATTGAGAAGATTTATCTAATGCATTTAGCCCTGAATTGCGTGCTGCACTGACTCCTCTATTTTCTTGGTTAATCACTTTTATGCTTTGATGATGATTATATTTTTCTAAAATTTTTTTAGTGTCATCTGTACTTCCGTCATTAATCACAATAACTTCTAACTCTTGCGATGTATTATTGCTTAAGATACTTTCAATCGTCTTACTGATCGTCTTTTCTGCATTATATGCAGGCAGTATAAAGCTAAACATTTGTTCACCAACGCTTTCATTTCTATGATGTATTTTCTTTGTGGTTTGCATTTGCCTTATATTTAATATACTACATAACGTTTTCAAACAAAAGTGTATATTGCTCAATCTACATTTATTATTTTAATACTTTACAACACTTATTAAAGGCGTATTTGTTGCTGGTTTATGTTTGTTAAATATAAAAATAACGACGCACTTGCCTACACAAATGCGCCGCTATTTTATCTATATTCACTTTCTACTACTTCTATCACTTCTTCATAGCCCATGCCTGTAGAGATGTTGACACTGGCTAAGAAACTGCCTTCTACAATAGGGGCTTCCACTTTTTCTACTCTATATTGTCCTTCATACATTTCAATTGCCATATCTAAATTCATTTCTGCTGAACCTAAGTCATAGAAACAAATCGCGTCGTCTTTTAGGCCTTCGATTGCTTGTTGAATGGGTTCGAAGGATGTTCCGATAGTGCCATCGCTGCCGCCGACTGGAATAACTTGAACGCCTTCGGCCATTTGACTAATGAGCTTTTTGATGCCGTTTGCGATTTCTTCACTATGACTGACTACAATAATTGATGTCATTGATTTACTCATCTCCTATCAACGCATTTAAGATATAAACACTGCTTTGTGCGCCTGGATCTGTGTGACCTCTAGATGCTTCTTTGAAATATGCTGCGCGTCCTTTTGTCGCAATGAGATCTTCTGTATTATCTGCGAGTGTTTGAAGATATGCGATATCGACACTTTCGCCATTTGCGACTGCTTCTCTCGCTCTTTCAATAACGTCATACATTGTTTTCTCATCTAACTCGACTTTACCGCGCTGATGCACTGCTTCTGAAAATGCTTCTAATAACCTCGGTAAATTGTCTTCAGTAACTTCATCTTCCGCAACTTGTGCCATTTTAACGAAACTGAAGCCGTATAACGGTCCTGAAGCCCCGCCGACTTTAGACATCAAAGTCATCCCTGTTGTCTTCAAGACATCTTGTACAGTCTCCGCATTTTCAAGTGCCTCAGGTAAAGCATTAAAACCTCTGACCATATTGACACCATGATCCCCATCTCCGATGGCACGGTCAAGTTCTGTTAATGTATCTTCACGTTCTTGAAAGATTTCTTGTAAGTGTATTAAACGTTTTTTTAATGTTTCAGCATTCATAATGTATATCCTCCTTGTGCGTTATCCGAAATAACGACTTTTTGTCGGTGCGTTTAATGCGTTCAATCGTTCCTCATTACTTTCTAATAACGTTAATGAGAACCCTTGCATATCTAACGATGTCATATAATCGCCGACAAACCAGTCTTTGACTGTGATATTTTCTTCTTTAAGTACTGCATTAATATATTTCACTGCGATATTCAATTCTGAAAGCGGCGTTCCGCCCATACCGTTAACCATCACAATGACTTCTTTAGCTTGAACTTCTTGTGTTAAGGCTTGAACCAATTCAGACGCAATGGCTTTTACAGGTTTAACCGCTTCTCTCTTCAACCCGCGTTCCCCATGGATACCAATACCGATTTCCATGTCACCTTCTTCTAAATCAAAGCCGTACTTGCCTGTTGAAGGGACTAACGGCGGTGTTAAAGCCATACCGATGGTACGCATGTCAGTTAAGAGTGTTTCTGTTTTCTCAATAATCGTTTCTAAAGATTCGCCTTGTTCTGCAAGGTAACCCGCAAACTTATGCACAAAGACTGTGCCTGCGACACCACGGCGCATCTCTTCGTCTTCTACCGCAATGTCATCTCTGACAATCACTTTACCGACTTTGATACCTTCCATTTCAGCCATTTCTTGCGCCATTTCAAAGTTCATGACATCACCGGCATAATTTTTAATCACCAATAAGACACCGTCTCCATTATCGACAGCTTTAATTGCTTCTAAAATTTTATCCGGTGTCGGCGAAGTAAAGATTTCACCACAGACAGCCGCATCTAACATGCCTTGTGCCACATAGCCTGCATGTGCCGGTTCATGACCGCTTCCTCCGCCAGAAACCAACGCAACGCCCTTTTGCTTTTTCTCTTTTCTCACAACAACCGTTTCAGCAACTATCTCTTGTTCAGGATTTGACAGTGCCAATCCCTCTAACATATCTGAAAGTATTGTTGTTTTGTCTTGAATCAATTTTTTCATATGTTCACAACCCCTTTTGTGTGCATTCATCAATTCATACTTTACATACACCTCTATTATATAATCTGAATCATGATTATTCATGTAAAAAGCTGTTATATTAAGCGTTTATACAATTAACAAATGTGTTATATTAAAACTAAGATAAGCAATATAAATCATATAAAAAGAAGGGGTGTGCTTATGAACCTTGTTTATGCGAAACGTACAGCGGATATCATTACCATTGTCAGCTTTATAGCCTTATTAGTATTGTTGTCAATTAATTTTTATATCAATGCCCAAGCAAACGGCTTCTCCGCAGGTTTTAAAATTGAAAGTACAACCCACATCGTTTTAGTTTCATTACTCTTCGCTATCAGTTTAATCAGTGATATCATCAGCACCATTTTAAAACGCAAACTTAAATACAAACATTAGCAAAAAAGCCCTCCTACTCGATTTGAATAGGAGGGCTTTGGTAAATCTTTATTAGTGATTTACTTAATTCGTGACTGCGATTGTTTTCAGCTACGAAATGTTATTTGATTTTCTTCACATAGATCGATTTTAAACCGATTTGACCGACACCTGGAATTTTACAATCAATGTCATGACCATCGTCAGGATCGACTAAACGAATGCCTTTCACTTTCGTTCCTTGTTTAATCACAGATGAAGCACCTTTAATCTTCAAGTCTTTAATGACTGTCACTGTATCTCCATCTTGTAATTCTTGACCATTGGCATCGCGTACTTTTAACGCTTCCTCAGCTTCTGTTACTGAATCTTGTGTCCACTCATGTCCGCACATTGGACAGACAAATAACGCACCATCTAAATACGTATATTCCGAACCACAGCTCGGACAATTTGGTAATGTTTGTTCCATGTTTTCCTCCATGCTCTTTAATGACCCTCTAAATCTACCATATTTCAAAAGAAAAAGATATATCAACGATTAGAATTTCATGTGTTCAAATTATTTTCTATATTCATTTCTAAGAAATATCTTTAGATTTAAATCCAATCATACCTGTAATAAAAAGAACGAATGCGATAATCAACATGATACATGTCACTTGCCAATCCATATCCGCAATCGGTAATCGCGGCACATGTCCAAACGGTGTTATTTTCTTCAACCACGGTTTTACATTCAATAATTGGCCTAAATAAACGACTAAAAATGAATAAGCTAAATACAAATATACAACTAAACTGCCTTTCTTCAACCAATCAATCACACATACTGCTAAACCTGCAAAGATAAGGATAGCTGGAATATAAACAAGTCCTGCAGTCCATAACTTACTTAATGCGATAGGTTTAGCCATGCTTGATACAGCACCGATATACATACCGATAGCTGCCAAGCTGATCATCAGCACACTATTAATGAATCCAATCCAAACAAAGCTCATGACATAGCGTAAACGTTGGACAGGTAAAGCCAATACCATTTCCGTATGATGGAGACGCATTTCCCTTTGAACTTTAAAGAGCGCCATTAATACAGGAATCGTTGACACCATCCCCATGATGGCCATCAAGATGGGTACAAATTGTTCTGCATAATTATCCCCTTTACCTGTCAGCATTCTTTGTAAGAGTGGATTGTCTTTAAAGAAATTTTCCAAATCACCAAATACTGATCCATATGATAACCCAAGCATCAACATACCGATTGCCCACACAATCATACCTGTACGTTGTAACCGCAACTGAAGACCAAAAGGTGATTTCAAAACATGCGATACATGGTGATGTCCTTTAAACCTTGGTAATAAGCCCGCTTCCATATCACGTTGGCGATTCAATATTAAAGCAACAATCATCAATATCAACGCAGTTCCTAATAGCGCTATGACAGGCCACCAATGATTATGACTATATACATCTGAACGTGTCACCCATCCTAAAGGCACACTTAAAGCTAACCAAGAGGCTGAGACATCTCCCATCGCACGCATTAAATACATCACTAATAAGACACTGATACTCACGCCTGTTGTTTGACTATGCGTTGTGGTAAATTGCGCAACAAATAGCGTTAACATGCCCATCATAAAACCAGTAGCCGCAATCAATGAACCATATAACCATGCACCTTCAGCAGTGAAACCATCAACACCTGTAAAGCGTAAGCCGATACTGATGGCTGCACCTAACACAAAATTGATGAAAACTTGTTGAATAATAGTCCCTAACATTAAAGTATGACGTCCAATAGGCAACGCAGTTAATAACGCTAAACGCCCTTCTTCTTCATCCCCTCTTGAATCTTTCGACACAAATAGGATATTCATGATACCCACTAGTATCACAGTAAACATTAACATCTCATAACCGAACATGGTTGCTAGATTAATGTGTCCTAAATTTGATTTCCCCAACATCGCTTGCATCGCAGGGTTTTTAAACATTTCAAATAAAGGTATTAAAGCTTCTTTGTCAGGATACAAATTCGCAAATGACTGTGGAATCATTAAAGTTAAGATAACTAACCCCGCAATCCAAAAGACAATAGACCATTGATTCCGCTTCAAATAAAACAACATGACTTTAGAAAGCATCGCCATTTTTCGTTTCATCTTACTCACCTTCTTTAAGTGCTTCACCATAGTGTCGTAAGAATAAATCTTCTAATGTCATAGGTTGGCTTTCTAATTTTTTAATATTGAAGCGACTTAAATAGCGCAATAAAGTATTGGTTTGATCGGTATCTACTTGGAATTGATACGTTTCGCCTTGCTTAGTCACATCGTGTACCCCTTGTTGTGCTTCTAGCTGTGTAAGTTCATCTGAAGTCGTAACAATAAAACGCATGCGTGTTAAATGACGCATTTCATCTAATGTACCTGATTCGATCAGTGTCCCTTTACGAATAATACCGACACGGTCGCATAATTGTTCAACTTCAGAAAGTATATGGCTCGATAACAAAACTGTTTTCCCACGTTCACGACATGCTTTCACATGTTGTTGAAAGACGCGTTCCATCAAAGGATCTAAACCAGACGTCGGTTCATCAAAGATATAAAAATCAGCTTCCATGCTTAATGCGGCAATGAGTGCTACCTTTTGTCGATTCCCTTTTGAATACGTACTGCACTTCTTATGAATATCGAGTTCAAAGTCTTGAATTAACGTTGCTTTACGTTCATGATTCACTGATTTTTGCAGACTTAATAAGAACTCAATCACTGCTGCTCCCGTTAAATTCGGCCATAAGCTGACATCACCTGGTACATAAGCTATGCGTTCATGGATAGAGACTGCTTCTTTAAACGCATCTTTGCCAAACAATGTGATATGTCCAGAACTGGGTTTCAACTGCCCAAGTAATGTCTTTATCGTCGTCGATTTTCCTGAACCGTTCGGACCGATAAACCCAAAGATTTCTCCTTCTTCTACTGTCATATTTAAGTTGGAGAGTGCTTCAAATTTACCAAATCGTTTGGTTACATCTTTAATTTCTAACACGGATACCATAAGATTCACCTTCTTTTTCTATTCTCAACCTATCCCTTTAAAACTTAATTTCATTATACACCGCTTTCATGAAAGATTGCCGAATAAAATAAGGACATTCACAAAGAATGCCCTTATTACTTATTAGAGTTAAATGCGCGTGTATCAATTTGTTCTTCTTCCAATATTTTTTCAATTTTCTTTTGTTCACGCTGACTCGGTTTGTCATTCCCTTTTTCAATCTCACCGATATCCTTCGCTGTAATACGTCCATTCTTAGAAGATGCGATGGCTGCGTCTATTTTCTCATCGATATCTCTAAGGTACTGATTGGAATTTGTAATATAGCGATTAATCTTATGCGCATGGCCATCATATTTTTTAGGCAAACGGTTCTCATTGATATACTGCGAGAAGTTATTATCATTCGTACTCGCTAAGGCACTGGCTCTCTCAATATGTTTCGCATCACCTTTAGAGATACCTTCTTTAGAATGCAGTTTTTCTTGGTAATGCTCATAGATACGCGTGATATCATGGTCAGCGTTCAAATAAGTTTGAATATCTTTTTTCAATTCAGCTTTGGTCAACGTTTGATTCTTTTTCTTCTTATCAAAGATATCTGGGTGCAAATCTAATTGTTCACCTTCTGCTTTAGCAGGACCTGTATCCTTTTTTTGTTCTTGTTGTGTAGGTGCTTGTTGCGTCGGTTCTTGTTTGGCTTCTTGTTTCACTTCTTTTACCTCTGAATTACTACATCCTGATACTGCTAATGTCATCGACGCAAACAGCAAGCCTGCTATTTGTTTCTTCACTGTCACCTTCTCCTTTGAATAATTATCTTCTTTAATTTCACATTAAATTTCGCTCATTTCTTTTTTACCCTAATTCTCATCATGTATGGTGTCTTCTTGTCAAATCATATATAAAACGCTTTCATTTAAATTTAATTTAGAAAATTAAAAAATTAGTCACGCAACTCATTAAAGTTAGTGTATAATACTTCCATACACATATTCTATTCCGTACAACATAAAAAGAAAATAGATGATATGCAGTTCGCATTTCTACTCTGCACGCCATCCATTCTCTATATAAAAACTACAAAGAGGTGTAACATCATGGAAAACAATGATTTAAAACGCAGTATGACCAATCGTCACATTCAGCTGATCGCCATCGGGGGCGCTATCGGTACAGGGCTTTTCTTGGGGGCAGGGAAAAGTATTGCGTTAGCTGGGCCATCCATTCTCTTGGCCTACATCATTATCGGGTTCTTCTTGTTCATTATGATGCGTGCATTAGGTGAACTTCTGTTATCAAACAGCCAATACAATTCTTTTATTGATATCGCGGAAGATTACTTAGGGCATATGGCAGGTTTCTTTACAGGTTGGACATATTGGTTTTGTTGGGTAGCTACAGGAATTGCGGATATCACAGCCGTAACCAAATATATTAATTTCTGGTGGCCGTCTTTTCCGCCGTATTTAACCGCTATTATTACCGTTATCCTATTACTCGCACTGAACTTAATGACAGTTAAAGCTTACGGGGAAATTGAGTTCTGGTTTGCGATTATTAAAGTTATTGCGATTTTATTCTTAATCGTCATCGGACTCTATTTAATCTTTACTGGTTTCTCATCACCAAACCATATTCAAAGTGGTTTCAGCAATCTTTATTCTCACGGCGGATTCTTCCCTAACGGGGTTATGGGATTCTTGCTTGCCTTCCAAATGGCAGTATTCAGTTTCGTTGGGATTGAATTAGTTGGTGTCACTGCACGTGAAACGAAAGACCCAGAAAAGAACTTGCCGAAAGCGATTAATAGTGTCGGTATTCGTATCATCATCTTCTATGTATTAAGTTTAATGGTTATTATGAGTATCACACCATGGGACAAATTAGATCCTAAAGAAAGTCCATTCGTTAACTTATTCGTACTTGCGGGTATTCCAGCTGCGGCAGGTATCGTTAACTTTGTCGTCTTAACTTCAGCATCTAGTGCCGCAAACAGCGGATTGTTCAGTAACAGCCGTATGGTTTACGGTTTAGCTGTGTCAGACAGTGCGCCTAAACCTTTAGGTAAAGCCAATCGTCATGGTGTCCCATACAATGCATTGATTTTCTCAGGGGTTGTATTATTCTTAGCCGCATTATTAAACTATATTATTCCAGATACAGTGTTCACTGTCGTGACAACTGTCGCAACGATTTTCTTTATCTTTATCTGGACGATTATTTTAGTATGTTATATCAAATATCGTAAAGCACATCCTGAATTACATGCTGCTTCGAAATTCAAAAACTTCTTTGGTGTTGTAGGTTCATATAGTACCCTTGTCTTCTTCGTCATCGTTATCGCCATTTTATTCTTAGCAGAAGATACAAGAGTCGCTTTATACTTCTCACCATTCTGGCTCATCTTATTATTCATTGCGTATAAAGTCGGCGGCTTTAAAAACCGTGGTCTTAACCGCATTAAACACTAATCGATAACACTTTAAAACAGGTGGAGATTTCTTAGGAAGTCTCCACCTGTTTCTTTGTCTTCGTAAATTAAAAAGCCGGACCAGTTAAACTGATCCGACTCCTTTATATAAAATAACTTCGACTCACAATAATTAGTTCAAGCGTGTTGGTGTATCCCCTGTTTTGATGACATTTAATGCAGCGTTTAAGCCGCCTTCAACTAAGTTACGTACCGCTTCATCAGAGAAGAAAGCGACATGCGGTGTTAATTGTATTTTGTCATTTTCGATTAATGTTTTAAATGTTTCATCTTCGATTTCTTTACCGCCAAAGTCAAATGTGAAATAAGGCATTTCGAATTCGTAAGTGTCGACTGCAGCACCTGCTAATTTACCGCTGTTGACTGCTTCGATTAATGCTTCTGTATCCACAACTGCACCACGTGCAGCATTGACTAAAATAGCGCCATCTTTAAATTTCGCAAACATTTCTTTGTTGAAGATATGATGGTTATCCGCAAACGCAGGCATGTGTAAAGAAACGATATCTGCATCTTTAACTGCTTCTTCAATAGAGTCTTTGTACTCTAAGAAAGTTAATGAATCATTTGGATATAAATCATAACCTACAATTTTAGCACCGAATCCTGCGAAAAGTTCACCAGTTAATGCGCCGATACGTCCAGTACCGATGATTGCAACTGTCATGTCTTTCACAGGTCTTGCCATAATAGTCGCATCCCAAGTAAAGTCATAATTTTGAACACGTTTTTCAACGCGTGGGAATCGACGTACAAGATTTAATGCGGCAGCTACCGCATATTCTGCGATTGTTTCAGGAGAATAGCTAGGTACGTTTGAGATAATAATACCGTGTTCTTTGGCTAACTCTAAATCATACATGTCAAAACCTGCAGTACGTTGTGCAATTTGTTTGATGCCCATTGCTTCTAATTTAGGATATGCTTCTTTTTCAAGTTTGCCGAATTGCATTGTTGTTACACCGTCAAACCCTTCAAGTTGATCCAAAGTATCAAGACTTAAGAAGTCATTTGAGAATGACACTTCAACATCGTGTGCTTTCGCCCAATTTAAAGCAACATCTTTTTCATAGTCACGTGTACCGAAAAATTTAATTTTTGTCATAATTACTCCCTCGATTCTAAAAGTTGTGAAGTAGAGTAATTCATATCCTACTTCATATATTATGTGAATACTTTCACATAGTCAATAGGTTATGAATTAATCTGAATACTCTGTCAAACTGATTATACTCTATTTGCGTACGTTTGCATATATGATTGTCCAATACTTTTATTTTTTTAAATAACATTGTATAAACTATCGCGACCCTACCACGATTAAAAACCCATTCTAGTCCTTTTACCTTCCATTCTCCATTTAACCATAAAAAAATACGCGTACCCTAGTTGTGAAATACACTATCGTACGCGTATATGAATTAATCCTCTTTCTTTTTATAACGGATGGTGGGCTGATGTTCACCTTTGGTAAAAGCTTCTGTTGCTTTACGTCTACGTTCTGCACGCAGTTTCCGATTTTTCTTCGCTTCTCGTTTATTATACGCAATATTTAAAGAAGCGCCTTTTTGCGTATTATCTTTCATATACATATATGAACCTATGTTATACGCCGTACGTACAATCATCTGTCCAGCAACAGGTGAAGTCATGTATAAGAATAAGATGGTTAATAGTGTTCTGACACTAAAATAATCTCTTGTAAACCAGAAATAAAGAAACACACCAATGAGCGAGAATAATACAGATAAAGTTGAACTTTTCGTCGCCGCATGGGCACGTAAAAAGACATCTTTGAATTTCAAAATACCGATGGCACTGATTAACGCCACGATGGAACCCATTAAAATAAGGACTGCCGCAAATAAACTAACGATTTCGTTTATTATCAAAGATTCGTCCTCCTTCTACAAAGCGTGAAATACCAATGGTACTCAAGAATGCTAGAATTGCGATAATCAAACTCGCATCTAAAAAGGCTAATGTATTTAAGACAATACTCAGTAAACCTACGATAGAAATAATCATCGCACCAATACTATCAAATGCGACAACTCTATTCGGTGTGGTCGGTCCTTTAATCACACGAATCAAAGCGATAATAACCGCAATTCCATATATTACTAATGCACTGCGTATCATCCAATCAATGATCACATCAATCATTTGAGCACCTCCCATATCAAACGTTCATATTTCTTAATCTGCTTGGTTAACACTGCTTTATCCTTTTCAGATACGTCAATCGCATGAATAAAGAAACGACTGCCATCTGGCGATACCCTGAGCACTAACGAACCTGGTGTCAACATAATAAGCAAGGTTAATAATGTAATCGCCCAGTCTCTCTTTAATGATGTCTCATAAATTAATAAACCAGGATTCATATCATGTGATTTAAATAAAATGTAATTAATCGTAGAGAGACTTGATATCAACAGCTGCATATTATAAATCACAATAAATTTCGTGATAATCCAGACTTTCTTTAAGTAGAATACGCGTGTAAAGAAGAAACGATGGATTAAATAGACAATCGCAATCCCAATCAGATATCCCGCAATAAAGGTAGATAAGTGGAATTTGTCTTCATCTTGAAAGAGTGTCCATAAAACAGCGATTAAAATATTAAGTGTTAATTGGGCTAACATTATTCCACCTCCACATTCGGAATGACTGACTTAAGATAATCACTCGGATTTAAATTAAACGCAGCCGCATGATTTGCGATATCTAAAATCCATTCTGCACAAAGCCCCATCAACACAGTCGCTAGTGTCAATAAAATCATCGCAAACAACTTGTGCGGCAAGAGCGGTTGACGTTGAACGACCGGCATGCCTTCTCTTCCGAAATACATATAGAAGAAAACTTTCAACAAACTGTACATCGCAATCAAACTCGTAATCAGCATCACAACAACACCGACCACATATCCTTCAGCGAGTGCACCTTGGATAATCAATAATTTCCCAGGAAATCCGCTGAATGGCGGTACGCCGCCAATAGATAAAGTAACAATAAATAATATAATCCCGAGTGATGGGTGGGTATGAATTAAACCACCCATTTGTTTATAACTTCGAGAACCTGTCATGACCACCAAGACACCCATCACTAAAAATAATAATGTCTTGATAATCATGTCATGACCCGCATAGAATATCGCACCAGCAACACCTGCTTGGTTTAACGTACTTAAGCCCATAACTGAGAAGCCGATAGACAATATGACTTGATACGCCGCTATTTTCTTCACATCATCATAACCTAACACACCAATTGCGCCGATAATCATAGTGATAACGGCCATGTAATACATCAGTTGATGTGTGATATCTGGTTGTTGATCAAACAACAGTACCATGACACGAATCAGCGCATAGACACCGACTTTCGTCATTAAGCCCGCAAATAGCGCAGCTAATTCTGTATTTAATGCGGCATAGGCTTTTGGCAGCCACATAAACATGACTAAGGCTGCTTTACCGCCGAAGACGAAAATCATAATAATCGCAATCATGGTCATCATCGGCGGTTGATGACTTTCAGTAATTCGCATCGCTAAATGTCCGAAATTCAAAGTTCCGAGTGTCCCATATAAATAGGCGACTCCAATTAAGAAGAACCATGAACTGACGACATTCATCACGACATAAATGACACTGGCACGTAATTGTTCTAAAGTTTGACCAAGTGTCAACAAGACAAACGAAGCAATCAGCATAATCTCAAACATGACGTACAAGTTAAAGATATCAACCGTTAAGAAACTGCCATTCACTCCTGTCAGCATAAACAAAATAAAGGATGGCAAGAAATAGCGGTTCGCTATATGTTCACGTTTACCAAAACCGAAATAAATCACACATGTGACGACCAAGTTCGCAATCGTCACGAAGAAGAGACTTAACGTATCCCCAACAAACTGAATTCCAAATGGCGGCTGCCAATCACCGAAATTAATGACTAATGGTTTATGTTGATAAACATATGCCAATAAATAAGCTGAAACCACGGTATTCAGTATTTGAATGGTTATCGCAATACGCCTTGTGACAATGAGACGTTCTTTGAAGAAGAATAAAATCAGACCTGTGACTAAAGGCAACAACAGCGGAATTAACATCATATTATTCATCGACATCATCATCCTCACCGCGTAACGCTTCAATTCGGTTCACTCGTGTCACTTTATACGTACGATACACCAAGACGAGTAAGAAGGCTGAAACCGCAAAGCCAATGACAATCGCAGTTAAAATCAATGCCTGCGGCAATGGATCTACATAGTTGCTGCCTTCCTCGTTAATAATCGGAACTTTCGTCCCATCAAAGCCGCTCATTGCCAAAATGACTAAGTTTGCGACATGTGTGTAAATGGCTGTCCCTAATACAATACGAATTAAGTTCTTCGATAAAATCATATACGTTCCTGCGAAAGTTAAAATACCTATAATTATGATTAAAATCACATTCAACTTTTATCACCACTTATCGCAAGCATGATCGTTGTCACTGAACCGACAACGGTTAATAAAATACCAAATTCAAATAGAGTCACACTTGAAAGATGTACTTCTTCTAAATAAGGTAATGTGATATAAACATCTTCATGTGACAATAAAGGGTGGCCAAAAAACATCGGAACGATCGCTGTGGCAATTGACAATAAAGAACCAGAAATCGTAACCGCTCTGAAATCTAACGGCAGTGAACGAATAACCTTTTCAACATCAAATGCTAAAAACATCAAAATAAACGCTGAGCTGAAAACTAAGCCGCCGATAAAACCGCCGCCTGGATTGTCATGACCCGCTAAGAAAATATAAGCACCAAAGGTTAAAATAATAAAGACTGCCACTTTAGAAATCGTTTCTAACACAATGTCATTTTCGTGCATCTGAATCACCCTTTCTAATTTTGAATTTAATTAATGCATAAATACCCAGTCCGACAATCATAATGACAATACCTTCTAACATCGTATCTAGCGCTCTGAAGTCACCGAGTATCGCATTGACTATATTTTTAGAACCCGCTAAAGTATCGCTATTTTCATAGAAACTTGAAATCTTCTTAAAAGCTTGTTCTTGTTGCGCCATAATCACAAATGTCACCACAAAGATGGACATGAATAGCGCAATCAATAATTTCACTGCTTCTTTCCCGATATGCACTTTATCACGTCGCACGTTCGGCAAATGATAGAAGACTAACAAGAATAAAATCGTCGTAATCGTTTCAATCACTAACTGTGTCATCGCAAGATCAGGTGCGCGCATCAGTACGAAAACAATCGCAATGGTATAACCAATCACACCATTGATAATAATCATTGCCATCCGTTCTCGTAAAAAGACTAACGCAGTCGATAAAAATGCGATATTGACTGTAACTAAAATTTCAAACCACGTTACAGGTTTCACTTCGAACCCTTTAATCGGAATCCAGCCTACACGGATAAAACCATAAGCCATCATCGCGAAGAATAAGCAATAAATCACGTGTAAGTATTGGTTTAAGCGGTTATTCATCATAATCTGCATCCCGCTTCGACTGGAACGTTCACTGCCACGCAACATACCGCGATATAAACTATTGATAGATAAAACTTCCGGTAATTTGTTGTACACGTTCATCCAACGTGAACGCCATAATAATAAAATGCCGACGACATAAATCGTTAAGGTGATCCATAACTCAGGACTTAAACCATGCCACGCAGCAATGTGCGGAATAAACGGTGCAACTTTATCTGAATGGCCGATATCTCGTAATGCCGGCCCGATTAAATAGTGTCCTAATACGTTCGGAATCATAAAGAACAATGGCATACCGAGTGTAATAATGGCCGGTGCGATATAAAGACCCACAGGCTCATGTTCTGGTACTTGCGGTAAACCTGCTTTGTGTAGTGGACCAAAGAAAGTATCTTTTACTAAGCGCAAGCTGTAGATAAACGTAAAGAGACTGGCAACGACTGCGACAATCAGCATGATTGACACAAAGACTTGGTCATACATAGTAAGCTTCTTCGCAGTTACTAAAGTCTTAAAGAACATTTCTTTCGATAAGAAACCATTAAATAACGGTAATCCTGCCATAGCCATCGCACTGATGGTCATCATAACAGTAGTAACCGGCAGCAACTTACGTAAACCACCTAAGCGAGACAAATCACGTGTACCTGTTTCATGGTCTATAATACCGACACCCATAAAGAGCACGCTCTTAAAGAGTGCATGGTTGATTAAGTGAAACAGCCCCGCAAATAAACTTGCGACATAGAAAGCTTGGAACCCTTGTGCTTGATGACTATAAGCCAAAAATCCAAAGCCGACCATTGACATAATCATGCCCAGTTGACTGATTGTGGAATACGCCAACAGCCCTTTTAAATCTCGTTGTCCTACTGCCACAAATGAACCAACCATCAGTGTAATAATCCCAACAGCGATGACAATATAAGCCACCCAAGGTTCATAACCTAATATCGGTGTAAAACGGAATAATAAATAAAGTCCGGCTTTAACCATCGTCGCAGAATGCAGGTACGCACTGACAGGTGTCGGTGCTTCCATCGCATCTGGCAACCAAATATGAAATGGAAATTGTGCCGATTTCGTAAAGGCACCTAGTAAAATAAAGACAACAGCCAGTGGGAACCATGGAGATTCATACATCGTTTGACGCACTGGAATCTTCACTAATTCAGAAATCGTATTTGTGCCTGTAATGTTAAATAAAATCACAAAGCCTGCCATCATAAACATGCCGCCAAAGACAGTAATTAAGAAGGATTTCATGGCACCCGATTGACTGGAAGGACGATTATACCAATAAGCAATGAGTAAGAAAGACGCAATACTGGTCAACTCCCAGAAGACGTACAGTAATATGGTATTATTTGCGAGCACAACGCCTAACATCGCAAACATGAACATCAGTAAATAGACATAGAACCTTGGTAAATCATCATGTGCTTTTGAGAGGTATGCATTCGCATATAATACAACACCCGTACCAATTAAAGTGATCAACAAGGCAAAGATGATAGACAAGCCATCTAATCTGAACGCAAAGTTAACATCAATCGACGGCATCCACGGCAATGAAACTATCACCAGCTCATTAGCGGCGATACGCGGAATCATCGTGATGAAATAAATTGCGCTGACAAC
This sequence comes from Staphylococcus simulans, assembly GCF_047037175.1. Taxonomy (GTDB): domain Bacteria; phylum Bacillota; class Bacilli; order Staphylococcales; family Staphylococcaceae; genus Staphylococcus; species Staphylococcus simulans_C. Next base: position 1,689,087 of record NZ_CP178241.1, read on the forward strand.
AGGCGCAGCCAATGCGATCCATCCAGCTTGCCTGCTCAATGTCGTTCTATACCGACTCGTATTATGTGTGATTTCTTGTTGTGCCTGTTCTGAAACAGTCTCAGAACGTACAGAACGATTCGGCAAGTTTGTCATGAGCACGCACAACATCACAACAATAATAAAGACAAACAGCCAAATAAGGCTCATATAAAGTGAGACTCCTTTCTATAAATGGGGTAATCATTAAAGATCTATCTGAATCGTAATCGTGTGGTTTTGTTTTGGGACATCTATAAATTTGAGGGTCTCAGAGATCGTCTGATGACCGAGGTATTTTTGTATCACTGTAAGCGGTGTACCCGCTTGATACGCATGATAAGCAAAAGTTTTACGTAAAGATTGAAGACCGATTTGAGAGAGTCCATTTTTAACCGCCGCATCATGAATAATGCGATACGCTTGTTGACGAGAGAGCGGACGCTTTGTTTTCACAGAACGAAACAAATAATCATCTTGGCCAATCCCTTTATCCTTAATAAACAGCGCTAATTCTTCACATAGCGATTGAGGCAATGACACATGAATCTCAGTAATACCCGGTTGTTTCCAAGCATTAATCACAGCCTGACAAGATTCATCTTGTGTTAAAACATCTAAGCCTTTCAAATGAATTAACGTACTAATTCTCAACCCAGTATGTATGGCTAAACGAAACAACAAATAATCCCGTTGATTATGTTGACGCAACGTTTCATACATCGCTTCGATATCCGACTTCTCTTTAATCGGCAAGACACATTCCATGAACAGCCCCACTCCTTTCCAAAAACAAAATATTTCTAATACAAATTAATGATACTTAATCATTATAATTCATATTTAAGTAACATTAAAGTAACAAAGTCTCATTTTTCCAAAAATTTTAAAAACCATACATTTGTCAAAAAGATATAAAAAAAAGCAAGCCGAAGCTTGCTTCCATAATTTAGTCTAAACGAATGACCTGTTGGCCTTCGTTATTGCCAACCACAATTTTATTTGCGACTGATTGTATTTGTGTTGATGAGATGTTCATTTTCTTTAAATCAGCAATCTGATATTCCATAATACTACCGTTAGCAACTTCTGCCGGATAATTTTCATAAGTCGCTTGAGAACACCAAATCGCAACTTTATCGCGAGATACGCCTACAAAAACAGCATAAGGACCTGATCTTGGATCAAGCGTATAAAATTTCATACCTTCAGGTGCTATTGGTGCTGGTATGCGCAATGCAGAACTCGTTCGAGAAAGTACGTATGGTTCAAGACAACAAATGCGCAAAGCACTTATGAAAGAACGTTCTGATCATCACTAACATTACGCAACCAAGAGACATTGACACATCAACATCCACTGTCTCTTGATTGCTTTTTATCAGCTTCTAACAATACATGGTAGCCTCACGGTTGTCTGAACGTAGACATCCAACCCTCTTAAAATCGATTCATCTTTCAGATTTCCAAGCTTTCTCCTTCCCTATTAATAAGGTCATAAAATTCCCATTTCGTATATGTTGAAAACGTTTCCGTAATTTTCTTATGCATGACAAAAAATTCACAAATTATTACTAAAAGACAAATTATAATCAAGTAATATTTATGATACCCTATATTTAAGAATTCCTAAAAATTTTGTTAAGACTTATTTAATCGCATTGCTTGAAACTTTACAATTTTGGCAAGGGAGCCGAGTTAAATGGAAATCAAACAGTATGTATTGCGTATCAAAAGCAAGATATTATTACAGCCAACTGACTTGGTATTTCACGAAGGAACCATCAATCATATTATCGGCAGAAACAAAGTTGGCAAATCTCAATTAGCTAAAGATTTCGTACTGAATCACAGCGGCCATATGAACGAAGAGATCACAGAAAATACAACTTTGATCAGTCATGCATCATGTATCCCAAGAGACATTACAAAAGCATTTCTCATTCAGTTGCTTAAGAGTTATTTCATCTGTACTGTCAAAATCGATTATTTAGGTGATTTGTTAGGTATTGAAACGATTCCTGACAACATCCCTATTCGAAAATTAAGCAAAGGACATCAAGAGAAACTGAAGTTATTAAGCTTTCTGTCAGAAGACAAACCTATCATTGTGTTAGATGAAATCACAAAAGACCTCGATGACACAACCATCCATGATATCTACACATTCTTCAACAGCTACATTGCGGATAATCCTGAAAAAGTCATTATCAATATGACGCATAGCGCAAAAGACTTAACAAACCTTCCTGGTAAATACTTTTTATTTAAAGATTTAACGATTGAAGAATACAATTCTAAAGAAGCAGTAGTTGATGAATATATCTGTTTCTAATATTTGAGGTGTACAAAATGAGGTTAGAGTTAAGAACGACAGTGTTGAACAAAATCACACTGATTCTTGGTTCGCTTTTTTTATTACTGTTCGTACTTGGATATGGTTATACCACCATCATGAGTAACAATCACCAGCTATCTTATGGCTCATATTTCTTTAACACATACACGATAGCTGTAGAAACTGGCTTCATACTCTTTTCATTTATCATCGCATATTACTTCAATAAAGAGTATGCAGATCAAAACATTCTATTCTACAAACTGTTAGGCAATACAGGGTTCACTTTCTTTTACAAAAAAATGTTGGTTATATTCTTAGAATGCTTTGTGTTCGTAGTGATAGGCATTACTGTAACGTCTTTACTGTTTAATAACTTTTCACATTATTTCTTTTTAATCACCATGTTTTCGTTATTAATACTCCAATATATTTTAATCATTGGAACCATTAGTATTTTGATTTCAAACATACTAACCAGTGTCATTACTAGTCTAATATATTGGGTCGTTTCTATTGTTTTAGTGATCCTTAATCCAACCATATTCGGTATCCTAGCGCCGTTTGAAGCAAGTAATGTCATGTACCCTAATGTCGACACCACTTTGAATGGCGATACCTTAGCACTCACAACATACGATATCACATTACTTGTTGTATATTTCCCTTTACTATTTGCGATCAACTTCGTTGTTCTTTTCTTTGCGAGAAAACGTTGGCTGCAATTGGGATTATAATTTGAAATCATAAAGAAAAGAGGCAGGATTTAATCCCGCCTCTTTTCTACAAACTTATGAATAGAAAGGTGTGTGCAAATAAACTATGAAAAATTCAATATTTTGGAAACCCTTTATGATACCTGTTTATTTAATCGTTGCCTTATTAGGTTTTCTCATGTTTAAATTTTATATTCAAGCTAACACGCTATCTATCGTGTTCCTTGTAGGTCCTTTAGTTATAATCGCGATTGCTTCTATGAATTATAACGCGAATCGAAAAGAAAAATAACCTTGTTGCTGTTGTGACTTCTAACGTTGTGAGCACAACAGTTTTTTCTTTCAATGTATGCTATTTAGTTTTGGACTTCTGCCAACACAAAACGCAGCACCTTTTTTACTTGAGGCTTATGAATGAAATAATAAGCCATTTTCCCTTCTTTACGAAAATCTATGATGTCTTTTTTGTAGAGCGTGCGCAAATGGTGAGAGGTAGAAGCGATACTCATTTGAAGGAGTTTCGCAATGTCACAAACACATAATTTTTCCTCTTCAAGCAACGCAAATAAAATTGTTAATTTCTTTTCATCGCCCATTGCGGTTAAGGTATTTATTGCTTTCATCGTATGTGTTTCCGTCAAAAATGCTTCCGCATGTTTTACCTTTTCTTCATGCACATACATCATGTCACATTGTTCGTTAGACACCTATCTCCCATCCTTTCTATGAAATGAAACTTAATAACGTTTGGATTGTTTTATTTTCGATTAAAATGTATAATCCTAAACCAATATAGATAATTGCCATAATCCAACGATTATACTTTTCTACCGTTTCACCAATACCTGGTACTTTTGATAATTGTTGTGCAGTGAACACCAACAAGAAAATCATAATCACAAAAACAATAAGTGTCACGATCACTTGTGCTAAGCTCAAACTGACAAAGTAAGGGACAAATAATCCAATATTATCTGCACCACAACTAGCGAGCGTAACTAACGCAACGATGCCGACTAATTTGGACAAACCTTTTTTATCCAGCTCTCTTTTAGCCCGTTCTTCTCCTTCACAATCATCATATATCGCGACTTTAATCCCTAAATACAAAGGAATTAGTCCTAATAAACCTAGTATCCATTTTTCAGGCACATAATGTAACACGAACGCAAAGAATAAACTGATTGCGATGAGTGCGCCTGAACCTAAAAATTGTCCTATATAAATATCACGATATTCTCTTTTCGTTTGCGCACGTGCAAAATAGATTAATAAAATGACTAATAAATCTAGTGCCGTCGCTGTGTATAGTATTACTGCAGTCAAGACAGTTTGTATCACTTTGCCACCTCATTCAAAAATAAATTTGAATGTATTATAACACTCCTGCACATAAAATCACAGGACCTCATAAAAAAAGCTTTTAAGACCTTCTTATCTCGAAGATCTTAAAAGCTATTATAGTGAACGCAGTATCTTTTTAGTCTCTTTCCCAAATCGTTTTGGCTTTTGCGCATAGCCGTAATGACCACCCGCAACTTTACTGACGTCTGTATTTAAACTATGCGCAAAATACATCGCCGTTTCGTACCCTAACGAGCCTTTTGATTGTTCACCTTGTAAGAACTTTATTATCACATTCGTATCCTTCAGTGCTTCTACATCAAATTGATAATTCATATATTGTCTCAATTCATATTGAAGCCAAATCTGTGTAGAAGCTTGACTGCGCATCTGTGCAGTACTCGGTGAACAAACCGCACAAGGTGCAATTGTATGTTCTACTAATACTTGCATGTCAGAATGAGATGGCCGAACTAAACTTTCATATTGCCGCATTGCTGCAGGCACACCTTCTATCATCGTAGTACGGTTGATTTGTTCCGTTTGTTTCATAATCTCTTCTTTATTCGGCAAGACTGAAGTATTGAAGGGTTCATGAATCAATAAAGTCTCAACCAGCTCTGGATATTCGCAGGCAAATTCCATTGCCGGAACCGCACCTGTATCCGTCGCAAATATAACTACAGGACCATCACTCAAAGTTTGAATTAAAGCTTGAATATCCTGTACATCCCTCGTTAAACGAAACGTATCTTTAGTATTTGCGATTGAACCTGGCAAAGCCGTTAATAATTCACTCGCACCATATCCTCTTCTATCAGGCAAGACAACTGTAAAATCATCTTCCAACTTATGCGCTAAATCCAAGTAACTATCATTAATACCACTTGCGCCTGGAATACATAACAAAATCGGTCCATGTCCAATCATGTCATAACGAATGATCGCATTATTTGTTTCTAAAGCATACATTTCTCTCATTCCTTTAATATCAACATTACTTCCATCATACCTCATGCTTCATCCATATATAAATCAACAGCATCCTTCGTTTGACTTAAATGTGCAACATGCTCGGTATAATCCTTCGCAAGATAGGTATAAAACAAAGTATCTACTGTGATGAGTTGAGCGATTAAAGAACTTGTTGCGGCTAATCTCAGACTGCGATCTGAACTTGCATCATGAAGCAGACAATAATCCGCTCCACTGGCGAGTTCTGAATCTTTACGACTCGTCATACCAATAACTGGAATACCGTAATGCTGTGCGACTTGTGCGAGCTTTAATGTTTCTTGATTTTGACCTGAGTTTGAAATACCTATCAATAGTGTACCTTCACTACTTCCCGTCAGGGCTGTGGCGATAATATGAGCATCTGAACTATGCACCACGTTCATCCCTGCTCTTGTGAATTTTTGAAAGATATCTTCCGCCACAATATGGCTTGCGCCTACACCGAACACAACCAGTTTCTGACATTGTCGGAGTTTCTCAGCAATCTCCTCTAAGGTTTGGTCATCTAACAACGTCTCAGTCGTTTTTAAAGTATACGCAGCTCTTGTGAAGAGTTTATTTTTAATTTCGTTTGCTGGTTCATTTTGTTCCATTTCTTGATAGATACTGGCTTGATGATTGGGTAAATAGCTTGAAATTGCCAGTTTCAAGTCCACTAAACCTTTAAAGCCTAATTTGTGTACACAGCGAATCACAGTTGCAGAACTTGTTTGTGTGTCTTTACCTAAAGCTTGCGCACTCATTTCTAACACCGCTTCAGGGGATTCAATCAAATAACGTGCCACTTGCTGTTCGTTTTTAGTCAACTGCTCCATCTGTTCTTCTATATAAATTAGCAATTGCTCATTTTCCATGTACCTCACACCTTTTCTTCAACATCTTGTGGTGCAGTCATTTCTTTTGTAGTTCCGAAGAAGTAAGTCGCGATAAATCCGCCTGCATACGCCGCTAATATTCCTGCAATATAACCTAAATACATATTGTCATAGATTAAAGGAATCAATGACAAACCACTTGGGCCAATTGCCACCGCACCAATATGACCAATGCCGCCAATGACAGCTCCTCCAATACCGCCGCCAATACATGCGGTGATGAATGGACGACCTAAAGGCAATGTCACACCATAGATTAAAGGCTCTCCAATGCCTAAAATCCCTGCAGGCAATGCCCCTTTTAATAAACGGACAATCTTTTTATTTTTACGACATCTTACCCAAAGTGCCAATGCTGCACCAACTTGACCCGCACCAGCCATCGCTAGTATCGGTAATAAGAATGTCGCATGATCTTGGTTAATCATTTCAATATGGATTGGTGTTAAGACTTGATGCAGACCAAACATAACTAATGGCAAGAATGTTGCGCCGAGAATAAAGCCGCTGAATGCACCGCCGATATTTAAAACCCAGTTAATGATTCCTAACAGACCTTCAGAAATGACACCCGCAATCGGCATAATCAAGAATATCGTCGCAAGTCCCATAATTAATAAGGTGATGGTCGGTGTCACAATGATATCAACTGCGTTTGGAATCACTTTGTGCAGACGCTTTTCAACGATAGACAACAACCATACCGCAAAGATGACGCCAATGACGCCCCCTTGTCCAGGTGCTAATGCTTCTCCGTTAAAGATATTATGCAGCGGTTGTTCAGGTGTCATGCCCGTCAACATAGTTGTACCGCCAATGACACCGCCAAGTCCTGGTGTTGCGCCGAATTCTTTAGCCGCATTAATCCCAACATAGATGACTAAATACGCTAATAAACCACTCTTAATAATATCGAATACTAATGTCAGTTGTTTCCACATTGCGCCTTCAATATAGCCGGCAGATAATAAGTTCGTTAGAACTGCCGCAATCCCGCCGATTAACCCTGCACCAACAAATGCGGGAATTAAAGGTACAAAGATATTCGCGATAACGCGCAGTACTTTTTTCCATTTAGACTGTTTCTGTTTCTCTTTCATTTGGCTCTTAAAGAGCTGTGCTTCTGATTCTACATGTGCTTTATCTGTTTGGTGTGCAGATTCATGATGGACGATTTTTTCACCTAAAGGCGTTCCAATCATTGCGCTCATTTCATGTGCAACCTTATTAACAGTACCAGGTCCCACAATCACTTGTAATGTTTCATCTTCCACTACACCCATGACACCTTCTATAGCTTTGAGCCCTTCAAGATCAACTTGAGTATAATCTATAATATCCATGCGCACACGCGTCATACAATGTATGACACGTTCTAAATTCGCTTTACCACCAACATAATTCAATATTTCCTGGGCAATCTTTTTCTCTTTTGACATTGTTGTTCAGCTCCTCATGTTTTTCTAATAAAACCATCCGCTTCTTCTAAACGCTCTACGGCTTCTTCGTATGAAATATCATGCAACCCCATGACAATCGCAGCCTTCACATGACCATGACTGTCGTGAAACAGCTGTTGACTTTCTGCTTCAGTGGTTTGAACGACTTCCGAAATCATATTGATTGCACGTCTTCTCAACTTCTCATTTGTCGGTTGAACATCCACCATTAAATTCTCATATACCTTGCCGATACCGATCATTGCGCCCGTGGATATCATATTCAACACTAACTTTTGTGCAGTACCAGACTTTAAACGTGTAGATCCTGTTAATACTTCAGGTCCCACTTCAACTTCAATAGCAATATCTGCGACTGCACCAATGGCTGTATCTTTATTACAAGCAACAGCTGCGGTGTTTGCGCCTATTGCTTTCGCATACTCTAAACCACCAATAACATAAGGTGTTCTGCCACTTGCGGCTAATCCAATCACCGTATCTGCCTCATTAAGATGGATAGCCTTTAAATCTTGTTCTCCAAGTGACTTACTGTCTTCAGCACCTTCTACCGCTTGGGTCATTGCTTTAGCACCACCAGCAATTAATCCAATTACATCATCATGTGTCACACCGAAGGTTGGTACACATTCAGCCGCATCTAATACACCTAATCTGCCACTTGTTCCGGCACCCATATAAATTAATCTGCCGCCTTGTTTAAAACCTTCAATCACAGTATCAATCACACGTGCAATGGATGCATTTTCTCGCGCAATCGCTTGTGCGACAGTCTGGTCTTCTTGATTCATCAATGTCACAAAATCTTTTGTACTCAATTCATCGAGATGCATGGTTTTCTCATTACGTTGTTCCGTTGTCATCTTGTGAATGTCCATGACTTTCCTCCTCGTTTGAAACTAATTCAAATGCGGTATTTGAACCAATCATGTTTATACAATCTAAATCACGTGTATCTACATAACCTAAGACATTAACTGCTTCATCCTTTGGTAAATCGCATTTTGCAATCTGCAGTTCATTCATATAACGCCCATATAATTGATTATCTAAAGTCACCGACCCTTTACGACGTTCTACAACATTGTGCGGTGGTACGGGTGCAGTAAATGTTTTTCGAGCTTCAACCGCTCTTACAACATCCCGTGCAACATCCGGTCGGTTATGATAAACACCTAGATATGGACTGTCCGTACTTAATTGCGTACGCAATAGCACACGATTCATTCTGAAATATGCATCAAATTGTTTGACTATGAAGTTATCCAATTTACTGTCTCCGATACATGCGATATCACATAAATCCGCTTCAAGCTCGACCGCAGCCGCAAGCGGATGACGTTGACGATGGTCTTCTAATGTCGGTAACCCACGATAAATAGGTCCTCTCATTTGCGTACCTGGCACAAACGCCATGATTTGTATTTCAGGAAATGCCCCTTTTAAACGTGCATTAATCTGTTGAAAGAACTTACAATCTAAACCTGTATCAGGTCTCGGATAATAATTATGCGCAACTAAAATATTCTCTTGTGAAATCGCACGGTCGCTTAATTCTCTTAAGATTTGAAAGGCATCCGTACTCGCATTCAACATCACCGCATGTTTCGCTTCGACAAAATCAGCCAGACTATCCATATCTACCGCTTCATCCAAACGAATCATATCAATACCGGCTTCTTGAATGGTTTCAGGATGGTTTAAAGATAAACCCAGCGCCTTCAAAGTTTGACCATTCACATCTGCGATAATTTGGGCACGTTGTCCATTGATTGCCGCTAACTGTTTTAAACGTGACAAATACGTTTCGTGATTATCTTCTGGAATTTGAAGAGACGTAAAGATATAGCGAAAACCATATTGCAGCATGTCATCGATATATGCCTCATCAAACGTATCACCTAGATAAACAGAAAATCCTAATTCCAATCCACTCACCTCTTCATCTCATTTTTCTTACTGTATTGTCAGGAAGTAACACAAAAAGCAAATTAACATAAAGTTGATTATACAAAGATGTTATATGTAATCGCTTACATTATTACACATTTGAAATTGCATTACAATAACTACAAGTAATTTATATATTTTTGTAATGATAGTTCAAATTAACTCTATCAAAAAAACACGTCCCGTATTTAAGGAACGTGTTTAAGGATGGATGATTGAATTTAGCACTTTGATGAAGTTACATTATTTTATTTTTGATAATCATACGCTGTGATGATGATATCTTTTAATTCACTAATTAATGGTTCTTTAGGGTTGGCAGTCGTACATTGGTCTTCGTATGCAAGCTCTGCCATACGATCTACTGTCGCATCTAAGACTGCTTTAGTTAAACCTTGTGCTTTAAGGTTCATTTCAATCCCTACACTTTGGCCTAATTCATAAACCGCATCTGCTAAAGCTTCTACTAAGTCTGCAGTTGTTTTACCTTTCAAGCCTAAGTATTTCGCAATATCTGCATAATCTTGATCCGCTCTGAAGTAATCATATTTAGGGAACATCGCATGTTTTTGCGGATCTTTCGCATTATATCTGATGACATGCGGTAATAAAATCGCATTCGTACGTCCATGTGGAATATTGTATTCTCCACCGATTTTATGTGCGATAGAGTGACTGATACCTAAGAAAGCATTCGCAAATGCCATACCTGCAAGTGTAGAAGCATTATGCATACGTTCTCTTGCGTCTGGATCGCCATCGTTTGCGGAAGCTTTTAAATACTCAAAGACGATTTTGATCGCTTGTAAACTTAAGCCACGTGTATAATCACTTGCCATCACTGATACATAAGATTCAATCGCATGAGTTAAGACGTCCATACCTGTATCAGCGGTAACACTTCTTGGCACACTTAAGACAAATTGTGAATCTACGATTGCGACATCAGGTGTTAACGCGTAATCTGCGAGTGGATATTTAACATGTGTTTCACTATCTGTAATTACCGCAAATGGTGTCACTTCTGAACCTGTTCCTGAAGTCGTTGGGATACAGACCATTTTCGCACGTTGTGCCGGCATAATTTTATAAGCACGTTTACGAATATCTAAGAATTTTTGTTTAGCGCCGAAGAATGATAAATCAGGATGTTCGAAGAATACCCACATGCCTTTCGCGGCATCCATCACAGAACCCCCACCCACTGCGATAATCGTATCTGGTTGGAACTCCACCATTAACTCTAATCCTTTATACACTGTGTTGGTAGACGGGTTCGGTTCAACATCACTAAAGATACGTACATCTGGTGCATCATGACGTCTAGCGAGAACTTCTTGTACACGTTGTGCATAACCAAGATTAACCATACCTGCATCAGTAATAATCATTACACGTTCTACTTCTTTCATTTGTGTTAAATAAAGCAGTGAGTTTTTCTCAAAGAATACTTTAGGTGGAAGTTTGAACCATTGCATATTATTTCTCCTTTTAGCAATTGTTTTTACATTAATCAAATCAACAGCTGAAACGTTATGAGAAACTGAGTTGTGACCATAAGAACCACAACCTAATGTAAGCGATGGAATCATTTCATTATATATACCGCCAATACCGCCTTCAGCTGATGGTGAATTGACTAAGATACGGCAGGCATTCATGCGAATACCGAAAATTTGCTGTAAAGCTGCATCTTCTGTGTGCACCACTGCCGTATGGCCTAAACCGCCAAGATCTAACATGCCTTCACATAATTCTAAGCCATGTTCACGATTTTCTGCTTTCACCATTGCGAGTACTGGAGATAACTTTTCACGAGATAGCGGATAATCCGGACCGACACCATCAAGTTCCGCAATTAACATTTTTGTACCTTCAGGTACTTTAATACCTACAGATGCCGCGATTTCAGCAGCGGGTTTACCAACGATATCAGCGTTGACCGCACAACGGTCTTCACGCATCACGATACTTTCTAATTTAGGTAATTCTTTTTTCTTCACGACATAACATTGATGCGCTTCAAATTCATTTTTCACTTCATCATAAATTTCTTTATCTACAATGACACCTTGTTCAGACGCACAAATCATACCATTATCAAACGTTTTAGAAACAATAACATCATTCACCGCACGTTTGATATTCGCTGATTTTTCAATGTATGCAGGCACATTACCCGGTCCGACACCTAAAGCTGGTTTGCCTGTTGAGTATGCGGATTTCACCATACCTGCACCACCTGTCGCAAGCACTAAAGCCACTTTGTCATGGTTCATTAATAATTTAGTCGCTTCAAGTGATGGGTGTTCTACCCATTGGATAACATGTTTTGGTGCACCTGCTTGAAGTGCTGCTTCATAAATCACTTTTGCCGCAAGTGTCGAAGATTGTTGTGCACTTGGATGGAAAGCGAAGATAATCGGGTTACCTGTTTTAATTGCGATAATTGCTTTAAAAATTGTTGTAGAAGTCGGGTTCGTTGTCGGTGTTACACCACATACTACACCGACAGGTGAAGCTACATACGTCAAACCACGTTGTTCATCTTCATCAATGACACCAATCGTCTTATTGTACTTAATAGATTCCCAGATATATTCTGATGCATATAAGTTCTTAATCGCTTTATCTTCATATACACCACGTCCAGTTTCTTCATAGGCTGCTTTCGCAATCTCCATGTGTTGATCTACTGCTGCCATTGCCATCGCATGAACAATGTGATCAATTTGTGCTTGATCGAGTTTCGCTAATTCACGTAAAGCTTGTTGGCCATTCTCCGCAAGCGCATTAATCATTTCTTCCGTGGGATTAACTTCAGGTTGTACTTCTGTTGGTTGTTTCTTGTTTTGTGCAGATATAGTCATTTCATTTCCTCCTCGATATGATTACCACTGTTTTACTTTGTGAATTATTTCACAAATAGAATAGCCTATTTTTCTTTTAGAGTAAATGAAAAACATGTATTTTAATTTTATTTCCTTACAATTGTGTGAACATATCATTTTAATAAATTTTTAAAAGCCTTAGAACCGCAATAAGTTAAGCGCTTACATAATTCAAAATGAATTCTTCAAATTACTTTCATAAAATTGCGCGAGCATATCAATTTCCATTCTGTTCTGCCCAAAGTAAAGTAGATTTAACTTAAAAGATTCATCAAAAAACATTAAGAGAAGTACTTCATAGCCTTTCAGGGTAAATAAATAAGAGTGGAGTTTTTCCATAGAAAGAAGGATAAATAATGAAAAAAATTATGATTGTCAACACAAGCACAAATCAATTCGGTGAATTTTCTAAGCCAACTGGACTTTGGCTAGGAGAACTGGTTCACTTTTATGATTACTTTAACGACGGCAACTATGAGATTGACATCTTTAATGTTGAGGGCGGCGAAACGCCAATTGACCCAGTTAGTTTGAGTCCTGTCTTTTTAGATAAAGTCACAAAACGTTATTTTGATGATGAAAAGTTTATGACACAATTAAAATACTCAAAATCAATTAAAGAAGCGGATCCCACAAAATACGATGTTATATATTTCACTGGCGGACACGGGGTAATGTTTGATTTCCCTAATAATCATGCGATTCAAAACGCAATTAATGAAGTTTATAGTCACAATGGCATTGTCGCCGCAGTATGTCATGGTGTCACAGCGTTATTAAATGTTAAAGACAGCAATGGCAGATACTTCATTGACCCAAAAGTAATAACAGGTTTTTCAAATACAGAAGAGATGCTCGCAAATCGTAAGAAACTCGTTCCTTTCATGTTAGAAGATGAATTGAAACGTCGTGGTGCAGATTACCATAAGGCGATGTTACCTTTCACACCTGAAGTTGAAACGGATGGACGTCTTGTCACTGGTCAAAATCCACAATCACCTAAACAAGTGGCACAAGCAGTAAACCGATTACTTTAATCATATATTAAAAGCTTCTTCTTGCCTTCATTTTGCCAAGAAGAAGCTTTATTCATTTCAATTATAATTTTCGTATCAGCGTCATCAACACAAATTGTAGTAACAAGCGACTGTACAATGCCCATTTAGGGGGTTGATAATCTCCAAGCGGCAATTGTTTGCGTGCCATATAGATATTAGCTGGAAATACCGAAATTAAAAAAGCATTGATACCTCGTTTAAATGCTTGGCTTGGGCGTTTCCAGAATAGAACGCCACCAATGATTAGTTCAACAATACCTGTTACAATTACTGCTGTTTTACGCAATGGTAAATACTTCGGAACGATGCGAGTAAAAGCATCAGAACGCACAAAGTGCATGAATCCTGCTAGGCTGAATAGACCTCCTAAAACCAAACGAATCCTTTATGCATTTCGTCACCTTCTTTTTATAGTCATCCTTTCTATTATTTCACAAATTGTAACTTTTTAACAAAAAATCAATATTTTTCACAAAAATTCAGAAAACGAGTTTAAAATGTAACTTTTTGAGGAATACTATTTTTAGTCACAATCATTCAGTCACAAATTATTTCGGCAAGGGGGTAGGCATATGCCTAAGAAATTATTTAGTGTGGATTTGAATAAGAAAATGGATCAGCAAGCACATCCCGGACACAACCGATGGCATCCGGACATTCCGGCCGCATTTTCAGTTGAACCGGGGGAATCATTTCGTATGGAATGTTTAGACTGGACCGATGGTCAAGTCTCAAACAACGACGACCCGAGCGATATCAAATATGTTAACTTGAATCGTGTACATGTACTCAGTGGTCCCGTATATGTCAACGGTGTCGAGCCCGGCGACTTACTCGTCGTCGACATTTTAGATATCGGTGCATTCCAAGAACATCAATGGGGCTTTAACGGTATTTTCGACGTCACAAATGGTGGTAGTTTCCTCGTCGATCATTATCCGAACGCCCAAAAATCAATCTGGGATTTCAATGGAATTTATGCGACAAGTCGTCATGTACCTGGCGTAGAATTTGTCGGCTTGATTCACCCAGGATTAATTGGGGTTGCGCCATCCCAAGAAATGTTGGATGAATGGAACCGACGTGAACAAGCATTGGTAGATACAGATCCGAACAGAGAGCCAGTCTTAGCAAACTTGCCCGATACGGATGCTGTGGTGCTTGGTACTTTAGAAGGCAAAGATTTCGATCGTGTCGCTAAAGAAGGTGCCAGAACCGTTCCTCCTAGAGAAAACGGCGGTAACTGCGATATTAAAAATTTATCAAAAGGTTCCCGCATTTATTTCCCAGTCTTTGTCGACGGTGCAAAATTATCTGTCGGCGACTTGCATTTCTCACAAGGTGATGGCGAGATTACATTCTGCGGCGGTATCGAAATGCCTGGTTGGATTGATTTACGTGTCAACGTGATTAAAAATGGCATGGAAAAATATCAAATTAAAAAGAACCCAGCCTTCAAACCTGGGCCTGTAATGCCGAATTATACAGATTACATTGTATTTGAAGGTATTTCAGTCGATGAATTCAGCGGAAAACAAGAGTATTTAAATGCGAATACTGCTTATCGCAATGCTTGTTTAAACGCGATTGAATTCTTGAAAACACGAGGCTTTACAGGCGAACAAGCTTATATGTTACTTGGAACAGCGCCCGTCCAAGGTACAGTTGCTGGTATCGTGGATGTTCCAAACGCTTGTTGTACCATCGCAATACCTCGTGAGATCTTTAACGATGACATCATCCCAAATTTGGAGCCTGATGCGTAATGCCCAATTACACTTATGCATGCGAACATCACGGTGAATTTACCTTAAATCAATCCATGAATGAAAATCATGATTATGCAGTTTGCCCTGACTGCAATCAAGACGCAAAGCGCGTCTTTGTCCCATTCAACACTTCCAAAATTGATTCAAAGTTGAAGAGAAGAATTGAATCTGGTCAAGAACCAAAAGTTGTTTCCAAAGATAAACTCCCAATAAAACAGAAACAACAAAATACGCATAACCGTCCTTGGATGGTCTAATCAATACTAAATTTGGAATACCCATTATGAAAACACACCCATGCAAACATACAGCCCATTTGCATGCGAGTGATAAACCTACAATATAAAAAATTAAACCAGGTACATCCATCAACATTGAGATTTACCCTCCTTAATCTATGATGCTTGATGTCCATTCAAACACTTGGCATATGACAGTTGCACATATTAAAAGTAAAAAAACTGATTGAAGATGTTAAATATAAACGTGCAACACATTGGATTACACAATCCTATCCAATTATTGCCACAAAAGTAAAAGGTTAATCTGTCATGAAGGCCTCATGGTTGTTTTCTCCCCTTCACAGCCATGGGGCTGGCAGATTATAAAACATATTAAATAAGCAAGACACATGTCGCTATTGAAACACATGTGTCTTGCTTTCCTTATTGATAAAATACATAAATTCATTTTAAAGATTGGGACCATAAAGTCTAGGCGTATGGTCTACCGCTTCCCCCGCAATCAATTGTCTTAACTCATCTTTCCAAGACTGCGGTGTATAATCATTTTCCATTAATTGATGCATTAACTGCGGATGATCAGCATGATGATATAAAACATCATTCATCTTCGCTATCGACCATGTCCCGCAAGGACGTTCAACTAACTCAAACACATCACCTTGTTGAATACGTCCTTCTTCTAAGACTCTGAAATACCAACCTGTGCGACCTGTATCTTGAATACGTTGGCCAAAGTCTATCCATTTCACACGTCTTCCCGGTTTCCAGCACGGTCTGCGTGGCTGTGATACTTGTACTAATGCTTCACCTACACGATAAATGTCTCCGATACACACTGTCGTTTCGTCCATATCTGAAACCGAAACATTTTCGCCGTTGGTGCCCGCTTTAAAATCACCTTCAGGATATTCTTCGTTCCATTTATCATAATGTACCACACTATACGCAAACAACGCTTTCTCAGGTCCGCCATGATGTTTCTTATCTCCTACATCATCACCTTCTAATCCCTCTTTAGTTAGAAAGACAGGTATCGGCATCGCTTTCTTATATGCGGCTGTCATCCATTGTTGTTCAAGTTTATTAACGGCATGCGGATGTCCAACTGTTTCCACACCGCCTACAAATAACGTCTCAATTCTGCTCACCAGCTACACCCTTTCTACGAATCCCTTTCCTTCTATTGTAACGTATTTTCGTTTTAAATGAACACTGTCAAGACATTCTACGTCCCAGATTCAAGCGTTTCAGCGCACTAAAAATACGTTTGTGATTTATTTTACAATTTCAAGTTAAACTATTTGCGAAATCACTTCATTTTTACCATACTAGAGATGAAAGAGATATAGCAAAATGCGGAAAGAGGAGTGTCAATAAATGAACCAAGAACAATTTGACAAAATTAAAAATGGTAAAGGATTTATCGCAGCATTAGACCAAAGCGGTGGTAGTACTCCTAAAGCGCTTAAAGCTTACGGAATCGAAGAAAATGAATATTCAAACGATGATGAAATGTTTGACCTTGTACACGAAATGCGTACACGTATCATCACTTCACCTGCTTTCAACGGAGACAAAATCCTAGGCGCAATCTTATTCGAACAAACAATGGATCGCGAAATTGAAGGTCAATACACTGGTGACTTCCTAGCAAGCAAAGGTGTTGTGCCTTTCTTAAAAGTCGACAAAGGATTAGCTGACCAAAACGAAGGCGTTCAATTAATGAAACCTATTCCAGATTTAGATAAATTATTACAACGCGCAAACGAACGTCATATCTTCGGTACAAAAATGCGTTCTAACATTTTAGAAAACAACAAAGAAGGTATTGAAAAAGTTGTTAAACAACAATTCGAAGTTGCGAAAGAAATCATTGCAGCTGGTTTAGTACCTATCATTGAACCAGAAGTAAACATCCATGCAGAAGATAAAGAAGCAATCGAAGCAAACTTAGCAGAAGCAATCAAAGCTGAGTTAGACAACTTAAACAAAGATGAAAATGTAATGTTGAAATTAACAATTCCAACAAAAGCTAACGCATATAAAGCACTTATCGAACACCCTCAAGTGGTACGTGTTGTTGCTTTATCTGGTGGTTACAGCCGTGAAGAAGCAAACAAAATCTTAAAAGAAAACGATGGCTTAATCGCAAGCTTCTCTCGTGCTTTAGTCACTGACTTGAACGTTAAACAATCTGATGAAGAGTTCAACAGTAAATTACAAGATGCGATTGACACAATCTACGATGCATCTGTAAACAAAGCATAATTATAATTATTCGATGACAGCGAATCTCTCTACGAGGTTCGCTTTTTATTTTGCTTAATATTTATTTAATCGTCCAAATGCTTACATCGTCCATGTTAAATAAAAATCCTTTTATTTTGAAACCATTCATAATAAAATACAAGAGACTAAAATAAAAACAGAACATAGTCGCCTACTTTACACAACAGGAGATGACACAAATGGCGTCTAATTTAACACCACGTTACTTACAAGATAAACGCGCAAACTTTCATGAACTTTTCTATGATTTAATTTTTGTTTATGCCTTACAAAAAATTGCGCACGTATTACTGCACCTTACAGGAAATGGCACTCTAACCTTAGATACCTTTGTTATTTATATTTTAATGAGCCTATTCTTATGGTTATTGTGGTCTCATCAAACCGTCTTTACCAATCGCTTTGGGGAACTGTCACCGAAAGATGTCGGCTTTACCATCGTTAATATTTTTCTTTTGGTTTTCTTATCGAACAGTTTCTACCCAGATTTCAATAAAACTTTTGTGCCTTTCATGACTTATATGTCATTACTCTATTTGAGTATTTGTCTACAATATTTACTACAAATACGCCAGACACAATCAAAGGGCGATAAAATGACGTGTATCGCATATGTGATTGTCACATCACTGGTCGCAATTTTATCTATCATTGGCATACTCACACCACCACCCTATCGCTTTGTGCCAGGTAATATTGGATTAGCCGTTGCGGCGCTAGGTTTAATTCCATTCCGCAAATATTTAATAGAATCACCTGTCAATATGATGCATTTAGTTGAACGTTATGCCCTATTGACTATTATCGTATTCGGAGAATTATTAGTCGGTATCGCAAGTATATTCAGTATCACGCAATTCGATTACCTTTATATTTTCCAATTCATGATCTTAATCGGCTTATTCTTAGCCTATTGGGCCATTACTGAGTTTTATATTAACCATCGCCACCGCACTATCGGGTTCAAATTAAACTATTCACACCTGATTATTAATATCGCTTTAGGTGGCGTCAATGCGGCCATTGTCTTCAGCAGCAGTGATAAAATCAACCGATTATTTGAAGTACACTTTATGTATGCGAGTATTTTCTTATTCTTCTTTGGATTATGGATGAACATGTCTTACTTCCATGATTACTATCGAAAATTACGTTTATTTATCATATCCGTATCACTCATTATTATCGGTTATATCATCAGCCTTATCTTTGTCCAATACGATGATGTCTTAGTTATTTCAGCCGCTATGGTCAATTCAACCATCGCACTTGTATATTATAAAAATAAACGCAAATTAACACGCGCAGGTATTGCGACACATCATTAAACCTTCTAAATCTATGTTCATTAACTAAAACACTAGTCCAAAATAACCATTTGGACTAGTGTTTTAGTTTAGCTTCACTTTCTCGCATAAAACGATCAATTTCTTTAAAACCATTTAATTCAATCCATTTGACTCGATTTGAACACTTTGATTGAGCTAGAATCATAGAAGGAAAATGATTGCTTGGAAAGTCCCAAATATACTTTAGAAATTCAAATCGCAGTGCTTTTGGATTACCGCCAGTATCTTCATTTCGCAATAATCTAAAATAGCGTTTAACAACATTCAAAATACATTTCCATCGTGGTGCTTTCAACCAAATGACAAGTTCTGCCTTTTCTAACCGCAACAATAGGGTATCGCTATAATTTCCATCTATAATCCAAGCTTCATTTTCCCCAATGATTTTTTCAATTCGTCTTATAAATACTTCTTGGTTTACCGTTTCATGATCATTTTTCCAAAAAAGGGGATTTAAATGAAAGATTGGAACATGCATTTTCTGACTTAATTGTTTCGCAAATGTTGATTTTCCCGAACCAGGACTGCCAATTACCAGAATCCTTTTTACCACATTATCTATCCCCTATTGAATCGCTGCCATATGTTTAATAAAGATTATATGCATCTATGCCCACACAAGCAAATCCATATTCCAAACAAAAAACCTGACTCCATCTCGAGTCAGGCCATACATTTATTTTTCAACTAGATAGCGATAAATATCATCACGCACTGGTGTGTCTAAAGCTAGATGCATCGTGACCACATCTTTGCCATCTGGCATTTTTGTTTGTGCTTCTGTTCCTGGCATGAATCGCGCTTTTCCCAGGTAATAAAAGTCCGTGCCTTCGCCATCTTCTTTCTTCACGAAAAGATACATGGGTGTATTCGTTTCTTGGTGCTGCATCACTTTTTGAACTTCATCAGAGCTTAACTTTCTCGGCGAACGTGTAAACCACTTCAACTCATTTTGATTAATGAATTGATCTTCATACGCCGTATTGTCGCTGATATCTTCGCTTTTATGATACGTAATAAATATAGGCAGTGTTTGGTGTTTTTGTTTGTAACCGTTAATCACTGCGGATTCATCTTTATCCCAATTCATCACCTTCACAAAGTCTTTTCTTGAATAACGTTCATACAAGATGAAATCATTTTGATTTTGATAGACATGTTGGTGTTTGTAGCGGGCTAATTCAATTAAATCATTCACATGATGACGAAATACCTCGCTATTTAAGTTCACTTTAAAGGCTTCTGTTAATCTTATCAGATTGTTGGTTTCATCCCATTCAATCATCGGTGTACCATATCTTTTATCGATATTCTTACTGAAATACGAAGCATCTAAGATTTTCAGACTGGTACGCACATCAGCTTCTTCAATTTGCTCATCACTTTGTTGAAGCTTCTGAACTAATCCTTCAAAACTTTCCTCTTGTCTCATTAATAACGCTAATGTCAGATAATCTGTATTTTTTAACCCTTTCGCTAATTCTTGAGAGATAAAGGTTAAATTCTTCGAGGCGTTGTCAGTTATTCTTGTGCCTACATCTGTTTTATCTTCTAAAAACGCTTCGTAATTTCCATATTTTGATAGAATCACTTCTGGGTCAATAGAATGTTGATAAATGAAGTCCATTAACGTTGGTGTACGGCCAATACGTGCTTTCACCTCATTGAAAGCTTGTAAAATCATCGCCTTCTTATTTAAAGTTGCAGACTGGATTGAATCAAAGATTCTCTTTTGCGCAACTTGTTCAAAATTAATCGTTGATACGCCTTTTAGTGGTGCGTAGTCTGAAATAAATTTACGATAACTGTCTTTATTATGTGAATGGTCACCTGACAATGCGATAGGAATCATATAGTTATTCTTATAATTACCGATGAAATCAATGACTGTCACATAATCTTTATTCGCACTCTTACGTAATCCACGCCCGAGTTGTTGTACAAAAATGATACTCGACTGTGTACTTCTCAACATGACAACTTGATTAATTTCAGGGATATCGACTCCTTCATTAAACAAATCTACCGTAATGATATAATTCAAACTGCCGTCTTTTAATTGTTGAATGACTTCATTACGTTGCTTTTGTGAATTTTCACCGGTTAAAGCTTTAGTTGGAATTCCTTTGTCGTTTAATTTTTGTGCTAAAACTGTCGCTTCACTTTTACGGCTGACAAAGATTAAGCCTTTTAACACATCACCTGAATAACCATAATAATGTGTCTTCTCTAAAATATATTTCACACGATCATCAGACGTAAGCAACTTTAAATCTTCTGTTTTATCATCAATGACATGCCCCTCTTGAATATAATCAGACACCCCAAAATAATGGAACGGACATAAAATATCACTTTCTAATGCTTTTTGAAGTCTGATTTCATATGCCACATTATGATTAAATTGCGCAAAGACACTTAAATCATCGCTACGTTCAGGAGTTGCGGTCATTCCTAACATGAACTTTGGATGAAAGTATTGAAAGATATTCTGATAGCTTTGTGCTGCCGAACGATGTGCTTCATCAAAGACGATATAATCAAACGTGTTTGAATCAAATTGTTGATAAATGTCAGGTTTAGACATAGTTTGAACGGTTGCGAATAAATACTTTGCATTTAGATTTTTCTCAGTACCTGTCAACTTCGCAAATGCGGCAGCTGGTTCATCAGCCAGCACTTTTTGATACGCAGCCAACGCATCATTTAAAATCGTTTCACTATGTACCACAAATAAGAAACGCTTAGGTTTAAAGACACGAACATCTAACGCAGACATAATCGTCTTACCCGTTCCTGTCGCAGAAATGATCAATGCTTTGTCTTCCCCTTGTGCACGCAGTTCTGCCAGACCTTTCAACGCTTCTACCTGCATCAAATTCGGTTCGATTTTAACCGCTTCTTGTATCTTATTTTCAAGCGCTGTCTGTTGTTGACTTTCTACAAACAAACGCTGTGTCATCTGCGGTTGATAGACATTGCGATACGCTTCAATCCAGCTTTCTGTTAAAGGTGTACTCTCTTCCCATAAACCCTTAAATTGGTCTTTGACCTTATGAACCAAATCCCCATTTTGATGTGACGACAATAAAATATTATGTTCATAATTTACTTTCAACGCATTGGAAGTTAAATTTGAACTGCCGACAACGAAGGTAGAATAGGCTTCATGATCAAAAATATAACCTTTCGCATGAAAGCCTGACACTTCAGTGACACGGACTTCCACATGATCTAACTTCATTAATTCTTCATAGACTTTTGGTGAGTTGAACCCCAAATAGTTAGAAGTCAGGATTTTCCCTTTAACCCCTCTTTGCGCTAAATCAAATAAGTGAGACTTCAAACTTTGGAGACCGCTCGGCGTAATAAACGCCACAGATATCATGAAGGATTGGCATTTCTCAAGTTCATCAATCAACGTCGCGAGAACATTTTCCTCTTGGTTATTTAAAACTAACTTCGGCACATGATGACCTTGATGTACAAGAGAACGGTCAATAAACCCTTTATGCAGTGACTGGGTTAAATCATCAATTAAATGTTCCATCAGCTTTACCCTTGTTCAACCAATATGTCCACTGCCGGAATATCTGCCGGTGCCCACGCTAATTGGTGTAAATCTTTTGGTGCTAACCACTTGATTTGACTATGTTCTGTTAAAGTCGGCATTGTTTGTTGTAGAGTGCAACGATACGTGGATAATTCGATAATCGCAAAATCATATTCATGCGTCGTTGTCGTAACCTTCTCGTCTACAGCTAAATCACATTTCATTTCCTCTTGGATTTCACGTTTTAACGCTTCCACATCTGTTTCACCTTGTTCAATTTTACCGCCCGGAAATTCCCATAATAACGGCAAACTCATTTGTTCACTGCGTTGTGCACATAATATTTGACCTTGATGTTCAATCACGGCACCTACCACTCTGATTAACTTTTTCATATGTATCCTCCGCTCACATAAATATTTCACTACTTATATGCAGGATCTCATTTTTTATAAAAGATTGCCACACAATTGCTGCAATTTTTTAATTTTTTCATAAAAAATAGACAGGTGTGACCTGTCTATTAATTAAGAATATGATATTCTATCCATCTTTCTATTGTTTTTCTATCTAAATTTTCAGTTAAAATTGCACATGTGAAATCAATACCTTCTTGAGTTGGTACTGCTATTGTTTTTCCATTTATGAACAAGAAAATTTCTAAACATGTAAAAGCTGTTCTTTTATTTCCATTCAAAAATATGTGCTTCTTAATAATCAATTCATATAATCTTGCAGCTTTTAATAAAAGGTCTGGGTAAAGCTCTCTGCCAAAAACATCTTGCTTTAACAAACCGACAATCATATTCAATGCGTATGGATCTTTAATTCCAATTTGTTCAGTAGGCGTAGTTTCTAAGATGATTTTATGATTTATAGCAACAATTTGTCTTTCAGTTAAATATTTTATCATTTATCCGCTAAGCCTCTAATAATATCTCCATGTCTATCCAAAGTTCTATCTACTAATTTTAAAATTTCTAAGTCTTTATCCTCATCTGTGTTTACTTTTTTAATTGTATATCCGCCTGTTGGCTCTTTGACATACTCAATATTAGATCCCTCTTTAATATTTAAATCTTCTAATACTTTTGGAGGAATACCAACGATATAACTATTACCACTTTTTCTTACTTTACGTTCTAAATTATTCTGATTCATATGACTGATGCCACCTTTCTTGTTGTTATCATTAGTATATACGTATATACATATATATGTCAATCTATATTTTTTGGATAAACCACTTCACCATCATCTTCAATAATCGGCATTGCTCCCCATTGGCCTAGCTTGTGCGGTTGCGCAATAATATCCCCTTTATTGTTCTGCATAATATGATAAACTTCCCATCCATGCGCAGCTAAATAATTGCTGACGATCAGTCGATGACAACGTGCAGGATGGTGTTCTGAGCACATATACGCAGTGGTTTGTTGTTGTGCAGTTTCTGTTAAGATTTGAATACCTTCTTTAAAATCATCCGTTAAAGTATAATCTGCATAGTTATGAAAGGATTCATTTTGCCAGCCGCTATTTAAACTACGCCCCACTGTTTCGCTCGGTTTTCTGCGTCCACCGAGAAATTTGTCCGTTTGATATTGAATCCCTTCTTCTTTCAACCAATCTTTCATCGCATCATCTTTAAATTGCGGATGTTTGCGGCTCTTAGTAAACGCTCTGATATCCATTAAGACTTCCACATGAAATGCTTTCAACATTTCAAGAAATGTGGCTTGGTCGTGATCAGAATGACCAATCGTATAAATGACTTTTTGTTTCCCCATACTGCTCACCTCTTTCTTACTCTATAGCCTAATATAAATAAAACACGCAAAAACAGCCTATACTCAGCGTGTTTTTGCGTGTATCGCTTTACATTATTCTTTTGCTTCAATCCCTTGATGAATCAATTCACCAATATATTGTGACGCTTTACCCTTTTCAATACTGCAGAAACGATTATAGAATGCATCAATTTTATCTTGATACTCAGCTTGTACTTTCGGTAAGTCTTTTAAGCTTTCTGCCAGTTTGTGCGCATCTGTGAAAATCGGTCCTGGTAAATCATTATGGTAGTCCATATAGAAACCGCGTAACCCTTTATCGTATTTCTCAATATCATACGCAAAGAAGAATTGCGGACGTTTTAAAATACCGTAATCAAACATGACAGATGAGTAATCTGTAATCAACGCATCTGAAATCAAGAAGATTTCTGAGACATCATCATAATCAGATACATCAATCGCAAAGTTTTCATAACCTGATAAATCTAACGCATTCGCAATCAGATAATGCATACGTAATAAAATGACATAGTCATCACCTAATTGTTTATATAGGTTGTCTAAATCAATTTTAAGGTTGAAGAGATATTGGCCTTTTTTAATAAATTCATCATCGCGCCATGTCGGTGCGTATGTGATGACTTTCTTATCTTTAGGAATATTCAATTTCTCACGAATCGCTTCAAGATACGCTGTGTCATTTGAACGATTGACGAGCACATCATTTCTTGGATAACCGATTTCTAAAATACGGTCTCGGTCCATCCAAAAGGCAGACTCAAAGATTTCAGTTGAATAACGGTTCGGTGATACTAAATAATCCCAACGTTCTGTTTCTTCTCTGAAATGACGTTTATACGCAGGTGTTGTTGTGCCTGGCATACGTACTACTTTCATATCATTGGCCAAGCGTTTCAATGGCGTACCATGCCACGTTTGAATATACGTTTGATTCTCTTTCTTGTTGATATAAAGCGGTGTGCGGGCATTGGTCACCCAGTAATGTGCTTTTGAATACGCATCATAGTATGCTTTTGAGTTTCTTTTCACTTTCGTCGCATTGCCCGGCACGTAAGTTTTATTCGGATTATTCAGCACCCAAATATAGTTATAATACGGATAATACTTCTGCATATATTCATAAATATATTTAGGACTATCGCTGTAATTTTTACCGCCGAATGTCTCAAAGACGATAGTTTTATGAGACACATTTTCTGGTGCATCTGTTAATTGATACATAGAACGGTCTTTATTCTT
Organism: Staphylococcus simulans; assembly: GCF_047037175.1. GTDB lineage: Bacteria > Bacillota > Bacilli > Staphylococcales > Staphylococcaceae > Staphylococcus > Staphylococcus simulans_C. Next base: position 1,715,009 of record NZ_CP178241.1, read on the forward strand.
ATTGCGCATGACAATGTTCTTCACATGACGCAACATGCCTCTATATTTGTTAATCGCAATTGCGGCGTCAGGTTGATTAAACATTAACGCCAACATCTCTACTTTAAACAAGGAACCGCCATCTGTTTCTTGAAAAAGATGCCATTTTAATTTTTGTGCGAGTTGAATTAAAGTATCTTGATGTTGTTTGTAGTGATACGCGTTTTGTTTATTCGCTGGATCGAATCCTTTGCGTATAATACCCGCCATTTTATGTGTCATAAATTGACGGACTTTTTTATTTTTAACTTTCTGTATCGTATGCAGATAAGCATCTGCGTAATCTTCAAATAGTTGGTCAAACGCTTGTTGTGTCAGCTGTTCTGTTTCAAAAGGATCATAGACTTCTCCTCTGAAGTAGAACGGGAACCCTAAAATACGCACAAAGCGTTCTGCATAACTCAAGTAATCCACTACGAAAGAATTATCGACATAGGTCTTTAAAGTTTCATCAAATTCAAGTTGATGCGCTTTTACAATCGCAGTTTTAAATAAAATATTACATGCGGTGTTTTTTCTTAAGAATGAATTAGGATTTGTCTCAGCGTTCATATATTCTAATCTGATTTTATTCTGATCAATATATTGCGGTTGCGTCACTGTAAATTTATTAATCGGTGCGATTAACGCATCTAACCCATTAACTGTTTTTAAATAGAATTGAATCGCATAAGACGCTAATTCATCATCTGCATCTAAAAACATAAAATAAGGGGTTTCAACATGCGACATCGCCACATTACGTGCATGCGCATGGCCTTGGTTTTGTTCAAAATTAATGACTTCAACCTGTTTATCATAATTTTTCAATGATGCTTCTAATAATGCTTTTGAACGATCTGTTGATCCGTCGTTGACGATAATCACATTAAAATTTTGATTGCGTTGTTGTTTCAAACTTTCGATACAAGCTTGAATATAATCTTCTGAGTTGTAATAAGTGATAATAACTGTTAACTCATTCATGATTGCGAACTCCTTACTGATTTATATCTCTGTTTTTCACATTGTCTTATTGTACTGATAAATACGCACTGAACCAAATAAGACACCTTGATACTTTATCACAGTGTCGTTATTTAGCGTACACCCACGTATACACTCTCTATGTTAACACTTTGAATAACTGTTCAAAGTGTTGTTGTGCTGCTTTAGGGGTTAATGATTGACGTGTATGGACGTTTTGAAGCGGATGTTGAATGATACGTTCCATGGCCTGTGCTAAACCTTCAATATCATCTTTTGATATTAAATACCCATTTTCACCCGCTTCAATGATTTCATTCGGTCCATAACGAATATCATAGGCCAGAACTGGACAACCTTCATTAATACTTTCCATCATCGATAACCCGAACCCTTCATGTGTACTCGTTAACAGAGAGGCACGGGATTCACGAAATACAGCTGTTGGATGATGGGTGAAAGGTTCTATTGTCACAACGTCTTCTAGACCTTCTTGTTCAATTAAAGCTTTGATTTCATCTTGGTCTGGTCCTGGTGTGCCTCCATATAATTTCAGCGTCGTGTCATACCCTTTTGATTTAAATAACTTAAATGCTTTGACGATATGATCAATTTGTTTTTCCTTTGAGAACCGTCCTAAATAAACAAATTGATTTTTACGAGCGCCTTCAGATAATGTACTTGGTTCAATAAAATGCGGGATAACTTCAATTTGATGTTCAGGTATGTCGGTTTGGGCAAGGATATCTTGTTTCTGCTGTGTAGTCAGCACAATATACCGCGCAACGTTCTGGTGATGATTCAGCGCATAACGATAAGACCCTTTGATGTTTTCACCTGATAAATGGGAACTATGAAAGACCATAACCGGTTTAATCGCATGCTGATTATCAATCAACGGTTGATCTAATACTCGCGCATCATCAAACACAATATCTCCATCTTTAAACAGTGCGTTATAAAAATAGGCAAATAATGCTTTATCATGCGTAAAGCTTTTAACCACACGTCCATCTTGATAAATCAAAATAGAGATGGCTTCTGGTTTGCCGTGTTTATTTTCTTCAAACCATTTCTGGCAATAGACATTACCGTTAAGGTCATACAGGGTCTCACTTAGTTTGATGTTTTTACGTGCACTATAATTCGTCTGCTTATGCAGATAGCCATAAGGATTATATTCATAGCGGATAATTTTATGTTTGACCCCAGGCGTCATCACATCTTCAAAACGGACAACCTCAGAATCCTCATAAAATTTACGATACAGTAAATACGTATCATCTGTTTGGTCATAATAACGTACGACGTCGCCCTTCTTATTCGTACGTGCTGTGTAATGCGTGAGTGCGACAGGTTGTGCTTTATATTTCTTTTCTTTCTTAAACCTCGACTTTGGAATGTTGAATAAATGATAACCTGACAGCCAATCATAGAGATTAATGACTGATGTCTCTTCATTTAAAATCCCTTGTGCTCTAAAGTCAGCAAGTACTTCAGGATATTCAATATTATAGTTGGTTGTTAAAATTGTTTGTTTAATCCCCAACGTGTCATAAATAAATTGAATCCGCTTCAACAATGCTTTCGTTCTGCCTCCATGATTCGGAGGCAAAGTCGATGTTACAGTATAAATCAACCTTAAACCCCATTTCGTAAAATTCTTTAAATTAAATTATATCATTTCTATATATACACTTTAACTCATAAATAAAACGGCAAAATTAATCTTAAGACGATTTAAGTTGAAATCCTTGCCCCTTCTCTCTATATACATTATAGTTTAAACTACATAGTAGTTTATTAATAGCACATACTTAACGCTAAATATATATACCCTTTTTACACATGAAACTAAAGGAGAGATAATCTTATGAATCCGAATGACTTACGTGTTATCAAAACGAAACGTGCATTATCTGAATCACTCTTTCATCTATTAAGCGAAAAATTGTTTTCTACGATTACTGTCAATATGATTTGTGACAATGCCTTAGTCCACCGCACTACATTCTATAAGCACTTTTATGATAAATACGATTTATTGTCTTATTTGATTACTAACCTGACAAAAGAATACTTCGAAAAAGATATTAGTGATCGCATTGAAGCACCGTTCAAATCACTCAGTTCTTTCTTTGATAAACCCATTGAGAAAATCGATATTAAACAACGTCATGACCAACAATTTATGGAAACGGTCACAGCGATTTTCATTCAAAAACTCCGCCAAGACATCATAGATAATGCAGAAATTATCGAAGTCCCTGGCAATCCGCCCATTGAAGTGGTTGCGCGTGTGTTTGAATCTGCCATTTCAGCGATTGGCAATTGGAAATATGATGAACACAAAATTTGTGCTGACTATTCAGAAGCTATCGGTGACCCTGATGCGCTGGATCGTATGTACAATCAGTTGCTCAATATCAAAGTAAAATCAAAATAACGCACATACATTTCAAACAAATAAAAAATCAGAACCGTTTCCTTTATTTAGAAACGGTTCTGATTTTTTTATTATTTCTTCTGTTCTGCTTTAGGCTTCAAATATTTTTGGCCATATGGTTTAAACTGCAATTTTGCGTCTTGCGGAATATCAAAGTATGTTTTGAACACTCTTTCCGTTCCAGAATCCCAAGGTGAAGAATGTTGCGAATAGGCATCAAACGGCAACATTTCTACCGTAATTGTGTCATTTTTAGAGGCATGTGCTGCATCTTCTTTCAACTTTGCGATACGCTGTGCATTGGCATGTGTCATAAATGAAAAGATAACGATAAACATGAAACTTGCGACACATGCGATACTGGCTGCGATGATACTGGTACGCTTTTCAGGCAAAGGCAGTTGTTTCACTATGATTAACAATACAATCAGCCACAGCACATACATGAAGTAGAAGTTTCTCGGTCCTACCGGTGCTACAACTAATAAAGGCGTCGTCGCAATCACTATTGAAACTAAACTAAAGTACGCAATATACAACGCTCTTCTAGATAGCCCGATAAAATAAATTCCTGCCGCAATCGAACAGAAATAAATCAGGCATGCTAAAAAGTTCAGTCCCGCAATCCACGGGATATGTTTCATCTCATCTAAACCAAAAGGTTCATAGACAAAGTACTTATAAAATGTGAAGAACGCGATGGAAGCCGTTAACAATACTTTATAGCTGATTGCTAAATTTAAAAATTTCGGGCTGCGATATAATACAATGATTAACAGCACTGCGATAATACTTAAGAATATCGCACACTGGAAATAACCCTGATATGGGATGACTTTCAATAATGTCACAATGACTTTGTCATACATCGTAGTATTAGAACCTACTTGTTGATAATCACTCTTTCCATCCAGAATGTTCAAGTAGTTAGGATTGGTAAACATAATAACCGCACCTATGCACGTTAAACAAAATCCTATCAGTAATTTCAAATTGATTTTACGATATAACACGACGTAAGTGATTAAACCTAAACCGGTTATCGCAATATTATACAAGGTCACATTTTCCATAAATAACTGCCCTGCCGTACATGCGATCAAAAAGAGTACGCTTTGAATACGCAACGACCACTTAGATGTGTTTTCTTGAGGATTCAGTGTGTTTAAAATAAACATTAAAACGATTAAGGCGCAGAGTGAACTTGTTACATAGTTATTAAAGCCCGCATACCAAGCATACGTTTGTTTAAAAATGGCAGCTGGCATCAGCAGCAATATTATAAATGTGATTAAACTATAAGCTGTGCTTTTCGTTTTACCTACGAACTTCAATATCATCCAAAGTATTGAGAAAGATACACACGCATAGACAATCATGCGCAATACCAGACTTCTCACAACTAAGATTTCTAAAATGTTGCCGAAATATCGACCATTTAATTTCTCAAAATGTTCTTGGAACCATACTTCATATCCATGTACGTACCAGTTCCAATCATCTTGTGCAAGCGGAACAAGCGCCGCAAAAACAAAATAAAAAATCACTAACAATCCATATACTAAAAAATACGGGTTTTCCTTCACTATTTTCATGATGTCGTTCTCCTTATTGTGCTAATCATATAATACACTTTCATTATATGATTGTCATGCAAACCTATAATTATCATAAGTGCTTTCCTGACTCCGCCAAATTTGTAAAATATAATAATATTTTCACTCACTTCAACTTTTTACTGACAAGTTCTATCTTCAATAGTAAAATTATTAATTATCAATACATCCTGATTTATCACCTTTAAAAAAGGAGTAAACTGTTCATCATGTTTCAAATCATTTTATACTTATTAATCGGATTAAGTTTTACTGTGTTAGACAAACGAATAATTTCACGTCAGCGTTCTCTTGTTAAGTGGATAACTTCTTTTTGTTTCTACACATGTTTTATTAATATTGTCTCCGTTGGCATACTCATGTTGTATCTTAAGAAACCGAACGTGTTAATGCCGGACATGTATCATTCTTTATTCGCTTTAAAATATGTACTTTTTGCGTGCGTCATCGGTTGTTTCGTCCTGTTGCTTAAAGCAATTATCATACAACGTATGACATTCGAACCCTCAAAACCTAAGCGTCGCTTTTTAAGCGGCTTATTGAATAGTGTCATTCTATTATTCGCTTTAATTGGTTTAGCTGCAGTATTCTTTGCGGATTGGTTTATCGACTTCTTTGGCAATATTACACCAGAACAATTCTTGTTCAACTTAAACTCACCCATTAAAGGGACAAGCAGCGACATGACAGATGCGATGTTAAAAGGACCTATATTAAAGTCGCTCTTTTATCTGATGCCATTGTTGCTGATTATCGTCTTTAATTGATACCACATCCAGTGGCATACAAACACGAAAGTGGTTACAGTCATGAAACGTTTTATAATCCAAATCGGATTAGCCATCCTTTCCATTGCTGTATTAGTTTCAGGTCTTGTCTATGGTTCAGATAAATTACGTTTAGCTGAAGTCTACAAAGCTTACAATGAAGACTCTAAATATATTCAAAATCATTATGTACGTGCCACTGACAGCAACTTGAAATTCCCAGAGAAAAAACGGAATTTGATCCATATCTACTTAGAATCTATGGAGAATTCCTATACCTCTAAAGATTTAGGCGGCCATATGGATAAAAATTTAATTCCTAATTTGACGCGTTTATCAGAACAAGGCGTACATTTCTCAAATTCCAAAGCAACTTTTGGCGGCCCACATCAAACATACGGATCAAGCTGGTCTGTTGCTGGGATGGTAAATATGGGCATGGGTATTCCTTTGAAAATACCGATGAACGGCAATAGTTACGGAAAATCGGGCTACTTCTTGCCTGGCGCTGTCGGCATTGGAGATGTTTTGCATAAAGAAGGTTATAATCAAACAATTATGTTTGGTGCCGATGCGGACTTTGGTGGTTTAACCACATATTTCACAACACATGGCCACTATAAGATTTTTGATGTGAAATACGCACGTGAACACAAATTGATTCCTAAAGACTACAACGTTTGGTGGGGCTTTGAAGACGATAAATTGTATGGTTTCGCAAAAGATGAAATTACACGTTTATCCAAAGAAGGTAAGCCGTTTAACTTTACTATGGAAACGGCGGACACCCACTTCCCAGATGGTTATTTGCCAAAACATGCACCGAGACCGCATCAAAATCATTATGCAAATGCGATTTCTTATTCGGATGAAGAAGCGGTTAAGTTCATTGAATGGATTCAAGCACAACCTTTCTATAAAGATACAACCATTGTAGTCACAGGCGATCATCGCAGTATGGATAAAAAGTTCTTTAAAGATTTCAATCCCAATTATGAACGCACGGTATTTAACTTAATTTTAAACCCTGCAGTTCAACCGGATAAAACGAAAAACCGTCAGTTTGCGCCATTGGATTTATATCCGACAACATTAGCCGCTATGGGCGTTGAAATTAAAGGCGAGCGTTTAGGTCTTGGAACCAACCTTTTCTCAAAAGAACCGACGTTAATTGAAAAAGACGGTTTAAAACATTTCGACAAAGAAATCAGTATCCGAAGTAATTATTATGACCGTGAATTTGTAAACGAAAAGAAAAAGTAACACTTTTCCCAAAGGAGAAACTTATCATCATGACTCAAATCATCTTATATGTATTAATTGGAATGTTGTTCACCTTATTAGATGTATGCTTGATTCGTCGTAATCATCGTATACTCGTTTGGTTTAGTACATTAGTCTTTTACACTCTATTTATTAATGGCTTTATTATTGGCACACTCTTAATGTTAGGAAAACCCAATGCTTATAAGTCGCAACTGTATCATACGTTTTTCGTCATTGAATACATTGTGCTGGCGTTTGCGATTGGCATTGTTTTATTAATCGTTCATGCTATATTGATGCACCGTTTAACCTTTACTGCTGTGCCAGGACGTCGCGCATGGCTAACGACTTTAAACGCCTGTGCTTTATTACTCTTTATGTTTATCGGAGTCTTATTAATCAAATTTACAGATTGGTGGTTTGATTTATTCGGAGGTATGAAGCCAAAAGCATTTATAACTAAGTTTCAAAGTATTATACATTTGTCAGACCCTACTTTATTACCTGGTTTGATTCAAACGGTACTGATAACTTCTGTTTTTTATTCATTGCTTGTGCTGTTGCTGATATATTTCAACCGCTTCAATTTCGTCTGGAATACAACAACTCGATCCATTACGATTATGAAACGGTCATGGATTCAAACAGCACTCTTTGCGATAACCTTAACTGTATTTCTTTCTGGTTTGATTTATAGTGTCTCTCACCTGCATTTAATTGAAGTATGTTTAACATTATTCCGCAAATAAAGGCATAAAAGACGCTGTTCAGATTTTGTTGTCTGAACAGCGTCTTTATTTTATATTTTAGTTTCTATGCACGCTTAAAGCGTTGGATTACTTGCATACCGATTTGTCGTTCGCTTTGATTCATAATCACTGTCCATAACACGACAGAATACAAGATGACGTAAACGATAATGTTTAAACCTAGCACCACTAAGCCTTTACCGAATATTTCCGCAATCCATTGATAGATGAAATAATAAATCACTGTAGTGATAATCATCGGCAGCCAAATCTTACTCATTTCAAACCAGAAGCGATACATATTTAAACCGATTTTACGGTGATAGTACACATTCATGATCAAGGTATAACCGATAAAGCTGAACGCTGCGATAGACAGCGATACGCCATAACCGCTATACTTCGGTGCTAAAATAACTGCGCTGATCATTGCGAGGACTAGTGTGACAGCTAAAGCGATGAAGCGGAATGTTTGGCGGTTATGTGCTTGAATAATACTGACTGCCGGCAATTGCGACAGTTGGAACGTAATCGTAAACATTAAGATAACTGTCATGATATACGCGGGTCTGAAATCTTGTCCTGCCCAGATAACAATAAAGTTCTCACCAAATATCACAAAGCCTGACAAGATAAATGATAAGACAATCAATTGAATGCGGCTGATACGCACCATTTGTTGAAGCAAACGTTCATTGCTTGCGCCTTCTACCACTAACATGGAGAAGCCTGGGAACGTCACATTATTAATCGAGGTCGCAAACTGTTGGAAGATTTTTACGAACTGTACAGCAATGACATAAATCGCAACCGCAACAGTCCCATTTATCGCCCCTAAAATCATTTGACCAGAGTTTAAGGTCAATTGTTCAATTGCGATAGAGAACAAGACCAACCCTAAATAAACATTCAATTGTTTCTGCTGTTTGAAGTGATCAAGGGAAAGCGCGCCCTTCCAATCAAAGCGAATCGATACATGACGCCGACATAAAATCATACCCATGAAGAGACATGCAAAGTTAACGATTAATGTGATTAAAATAATTGTTACTGCACCAAATCCCATCAACAAGAAAGGAGTCGCAATAATAGAAGGCATAATCACTCTGATTAACAACATGCTCTTCGCAATCACAAAGTATTCATATGCTTGTAAAATACCGTTAAAGATACCTGGGTAAAAAGAAATCATGATGTTGATGACGATAAAAATCAACATCAGCTTCAGTTCAGATAATTGTTTAGGGGCTAATGCATTACCGAATACCGCTTCTGCATTCAGATACAACACTAAGCCCATCAAACCGACTAATAAAGAACATAAGAAATAAATGTTCAAGATATTACCTAAAATCCGTGCTTCTTGTGCTTTTGACCCCTTTACTCTATTTTGTGATAAATATTTAGCAATGGTATTTCCAAATGCTAAATCCATAATGTTCAAATAGACTAAAAAGGATAAAACCAAATTATATAATCCATATTCAGAAGTGCCGAGTGTTCTGATGAAGAACGGTGTATATAAGACCGCCACAAGAATATTACCAAATATGGATATGTAGGATAAGATGGCGCCAGCTCTTCTTTGATTCATACTCATAACTCCTGTTTATGTTGGTTACGCTTGCGGTTCAAGTATGAACGCAGCACACGTTCTAAACCGAAAATCACAAGCACCGTAAAAATATTCGCTGGTGAAAATGTATCAATAATAAACGCTATCGTGCTCGCACGCGGAATAAACAACATCTTACGCGCCATAATCAACGCTGCCGCAATGACAATGATATGTTTTGCGGTCAACATTCTCGTAAACATCGCAATCAACAAACCGATGATGATACTGCCGAACATCATGCCGACATAACCAAAATCATGGTATGTTTCCGCTACGAAACTCGAACCATAACCTACACCTTTTAAATACAAATCTTTCATAATGACATAGGACATCGTATGCGAATATTGATACCCTTCTAACGCACGTTCAACCGATTGACCAGACCATCCGCCTTGACCTCCGGTTAAATTACCCCAGATATTGTATATAGCGTACTCTGTTAAAGGTCCGATAGAATAGATTTTATCTGGAATTTCTTTCGCTTTCTCAATGGTATAGCCGATGACGTTGACACTGATGCCTTGTGAGAAGAAAAATGACAACAATGCATCAAAGAAGCCGCCTTCTGTCTTAGACCCTCCACGACTATTACCGACAAAATTCATCATGGCTAATAAAATCGGCGCTGAAATAATCCCAGCGATCCATGTCTTTTTGCCAAACCAAGCTTGTGTCCCAGTATGTTTTGCTAGAATGTTGCGGTAACAGAAATAAATAAACAAAATCAGCACATCTAACATAAAGTCAGAACGAGAACCTGTTAACACAGAAAGGCCATCCACAAATAAATAAGCGAGTATTGGCAGCCACGCTTTCTTTTGTGCCGGCAAGGTTGCTAAATACACAAAGAAGGCAACTGGAAACATACGGCTGATTAACACAAATACACCCGGCAAGCTAGATTTAAAACTTGCGAAATAGGCATAATAGCCTTGGGCTTGTGAGGCTTGAACTGCTTCTGCCAAATACATCAATTTAAAAATAATCGCGATTGTAAAGACACCTAAACTGATGATGCGGATATTTTGTTTATACGATGTCTCGATGGGTTGAAACTGTTTAAACCCTTGGCGCGCCGTACGATCTAACATGGCATAGCCTAAAAAGAGACAAAACAAACTTAAGCTTAATAAGATTAAGATATTAAATATTGTGGCTTGATCTGTAAAATACGTTCCCAGCAATTTAAAATCTTTTTCATGATAATGGAACAGTTTACTCACAACCATTCTGCCCATTAAAAAGACAAAGAAAGTCACATTGAACATAAAGAAGATGACCCGCTGGTTGAACGCTTCTAGTCCATATATAAGGTTGTTCAGGAAAAATAGTAAGAGTGCACTAAATAACAGGGTAATATTTGAAAAGATAATGCCGACAGCAAGCAATATCACCGCAATCATCAGCACACTCCATCTTAATAACTTGGTCAAACTTCCACCTACTTACTCATTCGTTACTTATTTGTCATTGCTTGCGTCTGGTTGTTTCATAGGTGTCTCATACTCATTCTATATCTCAAGGCTGTGCTAATTCATTCGCAAATTTGGTATACAGACTTTCAGAATCACAAAGCGTCTGCCAAGTCTGATAAGCACCTTTCGCATAACTTTCATACGCTTCATCTGAAAGATTCAAGAAATATTCAATAGCACCTGCCGCATCTTTCGGCTTAAGCGCGTCACTGATTAACATGCCGTTCACTTCTGGCTGTACAATTTCAGCTGTGCCTCCAACATTAGACGCAACAACTGGAATCGCATTCGCCATTGCTTCCATCACAGATACAGGTACCCCTTCTGATTCAGATGTATTTAAAAATAACGTTGGGTTATGCTCATGATACCATTTTCTTACCGCTTTGTTCGGCAAACGGCCAAGTAATTCGTATTGCGAAGGTTTTAATTTTTCTTTTGCCATCGCTTCAATCTTTTGTGTTTCTGGACCGTCACCGATATGTACCCACTTGAAATCATAACCTTTTTCATTTAATTGTGCTAAGGCATCAATAATAACGTCTAAACGTTTTAATTTACGTATCGTTGAACAGCTGACAAACAATGGCGGCTGGCGTAAAGAAACTTGATAGTCACCTTCACCGACGCCAAGACGTCTTGTTTCAATTTTATGCGCATATTTCGGAAACTTATGACGTAAATAATTCGAACTCGTATCCGATACTGGATATAACTTATCTACATGTTCCAACATCATTTGACGCATAGGCAAGAAACTAAATGGTTTAATATAGTCATTCACATCATATCCATGACCTCTTGAAACAAACGGAATCGAAGCATCTCCATAATAATCATATTTCAATTTCTTACCGAGATTCGCCGTGATATAAAACCAATAACTGTATAGATACAGCTGCGTATGGTCATCATTTTCCGGCAATAGATGTGAACGTACTAAATCTTGATAAATCGCATCTGTTCTCGCTTCAAAATACAAATTGTACATCCATTTATAAGGGTTCAATGAACCTGCATTTTCACCAATACTACGCACACGCGGTTGATTGAATAAAATATGAGGCCCTGTCTTTAAGAAGTTGATACCTTTATCTTTTAATCCTTGCGGAAACGGTAAATCAATGACCGTCGCAACATCAGGCACTTCTCTTGTCACCTTCATCTTTTGACTGACCATCGTTGGAACAATCGTGATATGATCAAAAGCTTCGGCCAAATATTTGATTTCTTCTTCTAAGTATTCCTCTCCTTTGTAGTAAGGAAAGTAATTCGTCAACAAAATCAATTCTTTCTTCATAGTGCTATTCCTCGCTTACTTCTGATTGATATTTTTTCGTAATAACACTGTTGAAATCGTTTTATAAATCACAAATGCATCCATTTTAAAGCTGACATTCGCCGCATAAAACGCATCTAAACGCATGCGTTCTTCCATCGAAGCACTGTTACGTAACAAAGCTTGTGTTAAACCAGTAATTCCGGGTTTCACATGAAACTTTGTTTTATAGTAATCCGGATAGCGGTGTGTATTGCCTAATGGACTAGGACGTGGTCCCACAAAGCTCATGTCACCTTTTAATACGTTTAACAGCTGTGGTAATTCATCAATACTTGATTGACGTAAGAAATGGCCCACCTTCGTTACACGCGGATCTTGATCACTGTTGAACGTGCTGCCGTCCGCATTACGAATATCTTGCGCATTTTCTTTCATTGTACGGAATTTATGCATTTTAAACGGCAACATGCCGACACCTAAACGCTGTCCATTGTATAAAATACTGCCTTTATCTTCTCTTTTAATCAACACACTTACAGGCAAAGCGACCATGAGCAGTACAGGTAAGAGTGCTATAAATAATACGACATCTAACCCGCGCTTAATATTTTTCCGGTAACTCATCACGCAGTCCCTCCATTTCTTGATAAATTTCTTGTAACGCATCTATAAAGCGATAGCGAGGGACAAAATCAATTTCTTCTTGCGCCCGTGTGCCATCCATATAAGAAGGTTCAAAATAATCCGGCACATCTTCATCTTGACGTTCAATACCCGCAGAATTATCAAACGCTTGATTAATGTGTTGCGCGACTTCTAAATTAGTCAACGTTTCACTGCCTTTGATATTTTGAATGAGTGAGACATCTGGATGTTGTGCAGCTTGCCAAATCGCTGTCGCGGCATCTTTCGCATATAAAAATTCACGCGACACATCACTCTCACCCATCACTGTGAGCGGTTTGCCTAATAACGCCAAACGCATAAAGTAATTAATCATATAGTTATTTTGTTCTAGTGCGCCATATAAATGTGAGAAACGCAAGCACACAACATCTAACTGATAGTGCTTACGGTAATACGCCGCCAATTGTTCAATATAAAGTTTGTTTAAACCATATAAAGATTTCGGCACGGTATCCACTGCGTCCGCTTCTGTCCACGGCAATGTCTGTGTATCCGCATAAACAGAAATAGAAGAAGCAACGATGACTTGTTTACAGTCGCATTCAAGTGCGGCTTCAAACACATGCTGTGCCATTTTTAATTCTTCAGTATAACTGCTGATATCTTTTCTTGGTCCTCTATTTCCTGCCAGATGCACAATTACGTCGCCCTCTTGAAAAATCATTTCTAAAGCAGCTTGACTGTAATCTGTTTGGATTTGGTGTGCATCTTCAATTGTTTGTCGACGTGATAAAACGGTATAATCAACGGCTTTATCTTCTAATAATGCTGTCAGATAACGGCCAAGCAATCCGGTACCGCCTGTAATTCGAAAGGCCATTTATTCTTCCTCCTTCATCAGCGGATAAATATAGAAGCCGACTTTATCATACACGCCGTTCACCGGTCTGATGTACTCTCCTTGTTGGTAATAACGATAGCTTTCTAATGTATGATCCGGCACTTTGAATTGATAATAATCAATCGGTTGTTTCGGTGTCTCACACATAAACTCTAAGACCACTGGTTGAATGGTTGTAGTATTGGTAAATGTCGGTGCCTGTTCTTCTAGTAAATGTTTGAAAGTTTTCTCTAACAAATCATCATGATTATAATATTGAATCAATTTATGCATATGACAACCATCAAAGCGTGGTGTGATTTCAATGATAAACGCTTCATGATTCATCACTTTCACTTGCGCATAAACTGGACCATTTTGAATATGCAATGTCTTCAAATGTGCTGAAATCGCTTGTTCAATAGAAGCCATTGGATAATCATAGTCAGGATCGATAATATGTTTATGAATTAAGCCTGGGTGTTGTGGCCATGTTTCGCGCATAGATACTAAAGTAAACTGCAGTTCACCCTCTACGACATACCCATTGACTGAGATTTCATAACCTTCAATATAACGTTCAATGATTGCGGCACCTTCTCTAGAGTGTTCTATAGCATGCGCAATCGCTTCAGGCAAAGCTTCAGCGTTTGTCACTAAAGTAATACCCCGTTGTCCTTGGCCGTCTGTCGGCTTCACAAAGACAGGATACTCGATTGCTGTTTGATGTTGGCTGTCTTTAGTGATTTCAAAAGGCACAGAACCTGTAATTCCTTTGGTTTGCGCACGCATCACATCCTTATGATTACATGCATAAGCGGTCTCATGACTGACAAAATGTGGTAAATCTAAAGTCTCTGAAATTTCATTTGCGACTGGCATCGCTAAATCTGAACCTACAGAATAAACGGCATCAATATGATGTTGCTTGATATAATCAATGACTGCCGCTTCATCTATAATGTTAATCTCTTCAAAGTGATCTGCACTCTCAGCACCCGGGCCATCTTTTTTCATAGCCAAGGCATGTGTTTCATAGCCCATCTCTTTTAATTTTTCAATGGCTTCTGCTTGAACGGGCGCAACCCCTAAGATTAAGACCTTTTTCATACCAGCACCCCGCCGACTGCTTCATTCACTTGATTCACAATATATTCTACTTGTTCATCCGTTAATTGCGGATAAAGCGGCAATGTCAATTCATTCACATAGTGCGCATATGCATTGGGATAGTCTTTAATGTCAAAGCCATACGCTTGATACGCAGAAAACATTGGTAATGGTATATAATGAACATTTGTCGCAATACCTTCTTCTGCTAACTGCTCAATAATCGCATTACGTTGCGCTTCTGTAGCACCTTTAATCCACGTGATATATAAATGACAGCTGGATTCTTTATCTTGATCGAAATGTTTTAAACTTTTGATAACGTCTGAGTTTAAGTTTTCTTCATATAAACGTACCACTTCTTTACGACGTGCTAAATTCTCATCATAATGTTTAAGCTGATCCAAACCAATCGCCGCATTGATATCTGTCATATTGAATTTGTAACCTAACTCTGAAATATCGTATTCCCAGTTTCCTTTCTGCATTTTAGACAATGCATCTTTACTTTGACCATGTAGAATAGATGTTTTGTATAGTTTTTGTAAATCAAATCCATGTGCTTTGTAGTCTTTCGTCCATGTGACTGCGCCACCTTCAGCTGTCGTCAAGTTTTTAACCGCATGGAATGAAAATGTTGTAAAGTCGGCAAAGCTTCCGCTTTTGGCTTCGCCTTTTTTCGCACCGAAAGAATGCGCACCGTCATTAATAATCGCAATACGGTTAAGCGTAGCGTGTACTGGATTTTCCGTATGGAAAAGTGCTTGTTTGCGGCGTGCAATATCAAACAATGTATCATAATCGCATAGTTGCCCAGCGATATCCACTGGAATAATGGCTTTTGTGCGTTCTGTAATGTTTGCTTCTACTTGCGCATAATCCATTTCTAAGGAGTCTTCTTGCGTATCTACTAATACAATTTTCGCACCGACGTGGGCGATGACTGAGGCTGACGCGGTGTATGTATAAGCAGAAGTGATGACTTCGTCCCCTTCGCCAATACCTAATAAACGTAATGTCATTTCTAAAGCAGCCGTAGCTGAGTTCATTGCGACTGTGCCTTCTGTGCCCATATAGTCAGTTAATGCTTCCTCAAATGCTTTCGTTTTTGGCCCTGTCGTAATCCAACCGCATCTCAACGTCTCCACAACACTTTCGATTGCCTCTTCAGAAATTTTAGGCGGGCTGAATGGTATTTGCATAGCTATCTTCTCCTTTATCTTTAACGATTATCTCTCACTATGATGCCAAGAAATAATACTTTAGAATATCTGCCAAATATCTAAATGGTTCTGCATTTATCGCATCCATCAAAAAGATTTCTGCCATTTCATCACACATCGCAAATATTCTAATTAGATATTATGTTCCAATTTAGTAACAGTATAATCCACCGAGTAAAAAGTATTCAATCAATATTCGTAATTAAAATTATTATTTAACAATCCTAAATTTACAATTACATAACATTAATAAACTAATTATCAAATCAACATTCACTTAACATTCTTTACATCTAATTAACACAAGTACATTCCTATAAAAAGACGCCCTTTGATAGCCAAAGGACGTCTCATCTTACTTATTCTATTTTTAACGTAAAAGCTTATTGTTCTTTCTTATCTTTCTTACGACGTTTACCAAATAATAACCATGAACCTAAACCAGCGAACAATGTGCCGAACAATGTTTTCTTCGCATCATCTTCACCTGTATCAGGCAAGTCTTTGTCTTGCGCAGTTTCTTTCTTATCTGCTTTTGCTGGTTGTTTTTCAGTACCTGATTCAACTGGTACATCACGCTTGTCTTCAGGCGTTACCGTTGAACCATCATGATCTTCTGTTACAGATGGACCATGTGGTTGGTTTGGTTCATCTGGATTTTCTGATGGTGGTGTCACCTCTGGTTGTGTTGGTTGTGATGGTGCTTCTGGTTGTTCCGGTTTCTCAGGTGTACTTGGTGTTGTTGGTTGTGTCGGTTCACCTGGTACTTCAGGTGTGCCTGGTTGATTTGGATTTTCTGGCTGTTCAGGCGTTTCTGGTACTTCAGGTGTGCCTGGTTGATTTGGATTTTCTGGCTGTTCAGGCGTTTCTGGTACTTCAGGTGTCGGTGCTGGATTTTCCGGTTGTTGTGGATCTTCAGGTTTTGGTGTCTCAGGATCTTCTGGTTGTTCTGGTTCTTCTGGTGTAGTACCTGGATCTACCGGCACGGTACCTGTACCTCTTTCAACAATTCTGTCGACTTTATCAGTCAATGTGATTGTTGTTGTAGAAGGATTAATCAATTCGCCTGTTTTCGGATCTACGCCGTAAATGATTGTTGTTTGTGTTTGTCCTGTTTTACCTGGTTGTACTTCATATTCTGTGCCGGCTGGCAAGTTAGGATTATCTTGATAGATTGTGTCGTATGGAATGTCTGTCGTTGTGACTACTTTTGTGCCGACACTGATGACTCTGTCTTTCGGAAGGTTATTCGGGTCATTCGGATCGCCTGGTGTACCTTCCTCAATCACTTGTGTCTCGCCGACTGGCAAGTCAGGATTTGGACGATACGTTGTAGATGGTGCGACAGGACCGTATTCGATAATGCGGTCAACTGGCGGTGTTGTGATAGATTCTGTTGTTGTCGGATTCAATAATGCGCCTGTTGTTTTATCCACTTCATACGTTGTCGTCGTTGTTGTCACACCATTTTGACCTTCTTGTGCCACATGGTTCACACTACCCACTGGTAAATTCGGATTGTATCTGATGATTGTTTCATAAGGGATTGGCGATGTTGTCTGTTCAACATTGTTCACACCCACGACCTTATCGACTGGCGGCGTTGTAATTTCTGATGTCGCTGGTTGTCCTGGTACTTTCGTTGTTGTTTCAATACCTGGTTGACCTTCTGTTGTCACCGTTTGTGTGCCG
This sequence comes from Staphylococcus simulans, assembly GCF_047037175.1. Lineage (GTDB taxonomy): Bacteria > Bacillota > Bacilli > Staphylococcales > Staphylococcaceae > Staphylococcus > Staphylococcus simulans_C. Next base: position 1,732,768 of record NZ_CP178241.1, read on the forward strand.
ATAGGTTGTGATGGGTCTGGGTTCGCTTCATATGATGTTGCCGGCGGTATTTCTGTTGTTGTCGTTGCGGTTGTGCCGACGCCGATTTCAATCACTCTATTTTGTGCTGGTTTAATTGTTGTTGTGACAGTGGATGGATTTTCTAACGCACCTGTTTTTGGATTGATTGTATACGTTGTTGTGGTTTCTGTTTGACCAACAATACCTGCTTGTACTTCTTGTTGTGTACCTTGTGGCAAGTTAGGATTTTCTTGATAAATCGTCTCGAATGGTACATCATTCGTTGTTGTTTGCGTTGTACCTTTTGCGACAATTTGTGGTGTCGGTGCTTTGGTTTGTGTTGTCGTTGTCGGATTAATCAACGCACCTGTTGTCTTATCGACTTCATACGTTGTCGTTGTCGTCGTCGTACCCTCTTGGCCAGGTGTTACGACACTTTCATAACCGATAGGTTCATCTGTGCTGATATATTGCGTATCAATTGGTACTGATGTTGAATCCGTTGCGACATTACCTACGTATATAACTGTATTTGTCGGTAGATTATCTGGGTCATTCGGATCACCAGGTTGGCCTTCTACCGTTCTCGTTTCACCCGCAGGTAACGTTGGGTCTGGTTGATAAACGACTTGGCCGGCAACTGGACCATATTCCACAATACGTTGTACTGGATCTTTGGTTTGTGTTGCCGTTGTCGGATTAATCAACGCACCTGTTGTCTTATCGACTTCATACGTTGTCGTTGTTGTCGTCGTACCATTTTGACCTTCTTGTGCGACATAATCAGTCGTGCCAACTGGCAGATTTGGATTGTATCTGACAATCGTGTCATAAGGAACTGGTGTTGTTGTTTGTACGATGTTGTTAACACCAATCACTTCATTTACTGCTGGTTTTGTGATTTCCGTAACGGCTTCTTGACTCGGTGCTTTCGTTGTCGTTGACTCACCTGGTACACCTTCTGTAATCACACTTTGTGTACCCACAGGTTGTGATGCATTTGGGTTTGCTTCATATGTTGTTTGTGGCGCAATCGGTGTTGTTGTTGATGTTGTTGTACCGCTGCCCACTTCGATAATACGATCTTGTTTCGCAATACTTGTTGTGGTAACTTCTGTTGGATTTTCTAATGCACCTGTTTGCGGATTAACCGTATACGTCATCGTTGTCGTTGTTTGACCCGTTACGCCTGCCTGCAACTCATTTTGTGTACCTTGAGGCAAGTTAGGATTTTCAATATAAACCGTTTCATACGGTACATCATGCGTTGATGTTTGCGTCGTACCTATTTCTACAATTTGTGTTACAGCCGGTGTCTTGATTGACGTCACTTCTGGATTAATTAGTGCGCCTGTCTTCGGATTCACTTGATAAATAGTTGTTGTCGTTACTGTACCGTCTTGACCAGGGGTTGTGATATTTTCATAGCCCACTGGCTGAGCTGTCGGTATATATTGCGTGTCATAAGCAACTGGTGTTGTATCCGTTGTCTTATTACCGACTTTCACAACTGTTTCTGTCGGTGGATGATTTGGATCATTCGGGTCACCTGGTGTACCTGGAACTGTGACAGTTTCACCATAAGGTAAGCTTGCATCCGGTTGGTAAACCACACCGCCTTCGACTGGTCCATATTCCACAATACGTTGAATTGGATTTGTCGTTTGCGTTTCAATTTTCGGATTCGTCAACGCACCCGTTTGACCGTCAACCTCATAGGTTGTTGTCGTTGTTGTCGTACCGTTTTGTCCTTCTTGTGCGACATAATCTGTTGTGCCGACTGGTAAATCTGGGTTGTAACGAACAATCGTTTCATACGGAATCGTTTGTGTTGTCGTATCCACATTGTCTACACCAATTACTTCGTTAACTGCTGGTGTCGTTACTTCTGTGACTGCTGGTTGTCCAGGCGCTTTCGTTGTTGTTGACTCGCCTGCTATACCAGGTGTCATAACTGTTGTATCACCTGTACCTGCATCTGAATCAGGATTTGCGACGTATGTTGTTTCAGGCGGAATCACAGTTGTTGTCGTTGAAGTTGTACCGACACCCACTTCAATAATCAAGTCTTGTTTTTCTACTAATACTTGATCTGATGCTAATGGATTTTCTAACACACCCGTTTGTGGATTAACTGTATATTTCACTGTTGTTTGTGTTTGACCTGTTACACCTTCTTGAAGGACATTTTCTGTACCTTGTGGTAACGCAGGATTTTCTTTGTATATCACATTGTAAGGTACGTCTGTTGTAGTGACTTGTGTTGTACCTTTTTCAATCACTTCATTTACAGCAGGTGTTGTCGTTGTTGTAATTTGCGGATTACTTAAAGCGCCTGTTGATGGATTGACTGTGTACGTTGTTGTCGTTGTTGCTGTACCTGTTTGACCTGGTGTTTGTACATTCGTATAAGTCGTTGGCGCATCTACACCTACATACTTAGTTTCATACGGTACTTGCGTTGTTTCTGTCGTTGTATTGCCGACTTTCACAACTGTATCTGTTGGCAGATGATTTGGATCGTTCGGATCGCCAGGTATACCTGGTGTTGTAGATGTTTGACCTGCAGGCAATGTCGCATCCGGTTGATAAATGATGCCGCCTTCTACTGGTCCATATTCTACAATGCGATTGACCGCATCTACTGTTGTTGTTTGCGTTTGCGGATTCGTCAATGCGCCAGTTTGTGGATTGACATCATACATTGTTGTCGTAGTCGTTGTACCATTTGTGCCTTCTTGTACCACATAATCTTTCGTACCTATCGGAAGACTTGGGTTATAACGGACAATCGTTTCATATGGAATCGTTGTCCCTGTACGTTCAACGTTATTGACACCAACAATTTCATTCACTGCAGGAATCGTTGTTTCCGTTACTGCTTCTTGTCCTGGTGCTTTCGTTGTCGTCGTTTCTCCTGCTTGACCAGGTACCGTCACAGTTTGTGTACCGACTGGCTGCGTATAATCTGGGTTTGGTTCGTATGATGTTGTCGGAGCAATCGGCGTTGTTGTCGTTGTTGTAACGCCTGTACCGACTTCAATAATACGATTTAACGCTTCTTGTGTTGTCACAGTGTTAGATACAGGATTTTCCAATGCCCCTGTTTCAGCGTTTAGTGTGTAAACTGTTGTTGTTTGTGTTTGACCTGTTGTACCTTCTTGCAGTACAGTTTGTGCACCTTCAGGCAATTTAGGATTTACTACATAAACAGTTTCATATGGTACCGCACTAGTCGTAACTTGTGTTGTACCTCTTTCAACTACTTGTGTTACAGCCGGTGTCGTATTTGTCGTTACCACTGGATTGCTTAAGGTACCTGTAGCTGGATCCACACTATAAACAGTTGTCGTTGTAGATGTTCCGTCTTGGCCTGCTACTTTCACATTTTCATAACCAACTGGCTGAGTTGAAGGGATATATTGTGTTTCATATGGCAAGGCATCCGTCGTTGTAACTTGGTTACCTACTTTCACGACTGTTTCTGTAGGCAAGTTATTTACATCATTTGGATCGCCTGGCGTACCTGGAATCGTTTCTGTTTTACCATATGGCAGATTCGCATCTGGTTGATATACAATCGTACCTTCAACTGAACCATATTCCACAATTTTGTTGACTGGTGCTGTCGTATTTTGTGTGACTTGCGGATTAGACAATGTACCTGTTGTGCTGTCCACATCATATGTCGTTGTTGTCGTTGTTGTACCATTTTGACCTTCTTGTACCACTTGGTTCACAGTGCCAACTGGTAAATCTGGGTTATAACGCACAATCGTTTCGTACGGGATCGTTTGTGTTGTCGTATCTACATTATCGACACCAATCACTGTATCCACAGCTGGTGTTGTCGTTTCAGTGACAGGGTCTTGGCCTGGTGCTTTCGTCGTTGTTGATTCACCTGGCGTACCTGGTGTGATGACAGTTTGATCACCCGTACCAGGATCTGCATCTGGGTTTGCGACGTAGTTTGTCTTCGGTTCAATCACATCTGTGGTTGTGGCAGTTGTGCCGACACCGACTTCAATAATACGCGTTTGTGCACCAGTTAGAATCGTTGTATCTGACGTTGGATTTTCCAATGCACCCGTTTGACGATTCACTTGGTACGTTGTTGTCGTTTGTGATGTTCCGTCAATACCTGCTTGAATTTCGTTTTGTGTTCCTTCAGGTAAATCTGGATTCTCTCTATAAACTGTATCATAAGGAATATCCGTATTCACAACTTGGACTGTACCTTTTTCGATAACTTCTGTCGTTGAAGGTGTCGTCGTTGTTGTCGTTACTGGACTTTCAAGCGCACCTGTTTCTGGATTCACAGTGTATGTTGTCGTTGTTGTTTCAGAACCATTTTGTCCTGGTGTTTGTACATTGGTATAGGTTGTTGGTTCATTGACACCAACATATTGCGTGTTATAAGGCACAGGACTTGTTTCAGTAGTCACATTACCTACTTTTATAACTGTGTCCGTCGGCAGATTGTTCGGATCATTCGGGTCTCCTGTTTGACCTGGCACCGTACTTGTTTGTCCTGCCGGCAACGTTGGATCGGCTTGATAAATGGTACCGCCCGCAACTGGTCCATACTCTACAATTTGATTCACTGGATCAACCGTTGTTGTTTGTGCTGTCGGATTTGTCAATGCGCCTGTATTTGAATCCACTTCATAAGTCGTTGTCGTTGTTGTTGTACCGTTTGTACCTGTTTGTGCCACATAATCTGTTGTGCCGACTGGCAGATTTGGGTTATAACGGATAATCGTTTCAAATGGTACATCCGTTTGAGTTTGTGTCACATTATTAACGCCAATGACTTCATTTATTGGTTGTTTTGTTGTTTCTGTCACAGCATCTTGTCCTGGTGCTTTCGTTGTCGTCGATTCACCTGGTACACCTTCAATTATTACCGTTTGTGTTCCTGCAGGTTGTGTATAATCAGGATTTGCAGTGTAACTTGTTGTTGGATTAATTGGTGTTGTCGTAGATGTTGTCACGCCTGTACCGACTTCTATAATACGGTTTTGAACAGGTTGTGTCGTCACTGTATTAGATGTCGCATTTTCTAACGCACCTGTTTGTGCATTGACAGTGTATGTCGTCGTTGTCTCGGTTTGACCCGCGACACCTGCTTGAATTTCATTTTGTGTGCCTGCAGGTAGATCAGGGTTTTCTCTATAAATCGTTTCGTAATCTACATGATTCGTCACAACTTGTGTCGTACCAATTTCAACAATTTGCGTTGTCGCAGGCGTTGTTGTCGTTGTGGCTTGAGGATTTGTTAGTGCACCTGTTTCTTGGTTCACATCGTACGTTGTTGTCGTTGTTTCTGTTCCGTTTTGACCTGATGTCGCTACATTTTTATAGCCAACAGGTTGATTCACACCAATATATTGCGTTTCAAACGGCACATCCACTGTGCTTTTATCCACATTATCGACACCGACAACTTGGTCTACAGCCGGAACTGTTTCTGTAACAGGTGGTTGACCTGGTTCAGTCGTTGTCGTTGTTGAACCTGCTTGTCCTAGTGTGAGAATCGTCGTACCGCCGACACCTGCATTGCTGTTTGAATTCGGCACATAGATGGTTTTCGGCGGAATAGTTGTCACTTGCGTTGTTGTGACACCTGTACCACGTTCGATAATGCGATCTTGTTTTGCGACTTGTGTTGTCGTCACAGAAGTCGGATTTTCTAACGCACCTGTTTGCGGGTTCACTGTATACGTTGTCGTAATTTCTTCTTGTCCAACAATACCTGCTTGAACTTCATTTTCAGTTCCTACTGGCAAGTTCGGATTATCGACATACGTTGTGTTGAATGGAATATCATTCGTTGTCACTTGTTTCGTACCGATTTCAACCACTTGTGCGACAGGTTGGTCTGTTGTTGTCGTTGTTTCTGGATAAATCAACGCACCTGTATTCGGATTGACTCGATACGTTGTTGTCGTCGTTGTTGTACCATTTTGACCTGTTGTTGATACATTTTCATAACCAATTGGCTGATCGACTGCCACATATTGTGTTTCGTAAGGAATGTTTTGAGTTGTTGTTGATACATTATCGACTCCGATGACTTGGTTGACAGGTTGTGTCGTTGTTTCTGTCACAGGTGCTTATCCTGGTGCTTTCGTTGTTGTCGATTCACCTGGCACACCTTCTGTAATGACTGTTTGATTACCTACACCTGCATCAGGGTTTGGTGCCGCTTCATACGATGTAGAAGGTGGAATCACTGTCGTATCTGTGACTGTTACACCTGTACCTACTTCCACAATACGGTCTTGTTTCTGTGTCAATGTGACTGTATTCGCCACTGGATTATATAATTCACCCGTTTGTGGATTCACACTATAAGTTGTCGTTGTTTGCGTCTCTCCAATCACACCTGCTTGAAGTTCATTTTGTGTACCTGCCGCAAGGTCTGGGTTCTCTCTATAAATCGTTGTATAAGGGACTTCAGCTGTTGTAACTTGTTGTGAGCCAATTTCCACTACTTCTGTCACAGGTTCCGTCGTTTGATTGACTGATGTCGGATTACTTAAGACACCTGTATTAGGGTCCACTTGATACGTTGTTGTCGTAGTCGTTGATCCATCAACACCTGTCGTTGTGACGTTCTTATAATCTGTCGGTTGTTGTACTGCCACGTATGTCACATCATGCGGCAAGACAGTCGTTGACGTATCGACATTACCCACTTTAACTACAGTATTTATCGGTAGGTTATTTGGGTCATTTGGATCTCCTGGTACACCTTCAGTTGTGGTTTGTTGACCTACAGGCAAGCTTGGATCTGGCTGGTAAACCACTGTACCTGCCACTGGACCATATTCAACGATACGGTCAACCGGTGCTGTTTCAGTCGTATCGATTACAGGTTTTAATAATGCGCCGGTATTTGGATCTACTTCATACGTTGTCGTCGTTGTTGTTACACCATTTTGGCCTTCTTGTGCCACTAAGTTCGTTGTGCCAACAGGTAAGTCTGGATTATAGCGTTCAATCGTTTGATATGGAATATCTTGTGTTGCGACATCCACATTATCTACGCCGACAACTTGTGTCACAGGTTCTGTCGTCGTTGTCGTAACCGCTTCTTGTCCTGGTTCTTTCACCGTCGTTGATACACCCGCTTGACCTTGTGTAATGATTGTTTGATCACCGACACCTGGGTCATTATCTGGATTCGCTTGATACGTTGTGCTAGGTGGAATTGGTGTTGTCGTAGACGTTGTTACACCTGTACCTACCTCAATAATACGGTCTTGTTTTTCAACTAATGTCGTTGTATTATCGACCGGATTTTCTAGTGCTCCTGTTTGTGTATTGACAGTGTAAGTCGTTGTGGTTTGTGTTTGACCTGTCACACCTGCTTGAACTTCATTTTGTGCACCTTGTGGTAAATCTGGGTTCTCAACGTAAATCGTATTGTACGCAACGTCTGCCGTTGATGTTTGAACCGTTCCTTTTTCAACCACTTGTGTTACTGGCGCAATGGTTTTAACCGCAGTTACTGGATTTGATAATGCACCTGTATTTGGGTCCACTTGATACGTTGTTGTGGAAATCGTTGTACCGTCTCGACCTTGCGTTTGTACATTTGTATAATCCGTTGGCTGACTCACACCGACATACGTTGTTTCATAAGGTTGTGTCGTCACATCCGTTTGTACATTACCTACTTTGACAATGGTATCTGTCGGTAAGTTATTCGGGTCTTTCGGATCGCCTGGTGTGCCTTCAATCGTATTCGTTTGATTATAAGGAACATTACTGTCCGGCTGATACACCACATTGCCTGCCACTGGACCATATTCCACAATCTGACTCACAGGTGCAGTTGTATTTGTATCTACTTTAGGATTCAATAATTGACCTGTTGTCGGGTCTACTTCATAAGTCGTTGTCGTTGTTGTGACACCATCTTGACCTTGTTGTACCACTACGTTTGTGCTGCCTACTGGCAAGTTCGGATTATAACGCGTAATCGTGTCATAAGCTGATATGCTTGTTGTGGTATCTACGTTATCGACACCGATGACTTCATTCACTGGTTGTGTCGTTGTTGTTGTGACCGCATCTTTACCAGGTTCTTTGACTGTTGTTGCGACACCCTCTTGACCCGGTACTAATACGACTTGGTCGCCTGTGCCAGGATCTGCATCAGGATTCGCTTGATAAGTCGTTGTCGGTAAAATCGGCGTTGTTGTAGAAGTCGTTACACCTGTACCCACTTCAATAATTTGGTCTTGTTTGTATAGCGTTGTCACCGTGTCAGAGGTTGGATTTTCTAACACACCTGTTTCTGGATTAACCGTATACGTTGTCGTTGTTTGTGTTTGACCAACGACGCCTTGTTGTACCACATTTTGTGTACCTTGTGGTAAATCAGGATTCTCTCTATAAATCGTTTCATACGGTACATCCGCTGTTGTTGTTTGAACTGTACCTTTTTCAATGACTTGTGTAATCGGTCCAACTGTCTGAACTGAAGTGACTGGATTAGATAATTTACCTGTATTTGGATCCACTGTATACGTCGTTGTCGTTGCTGTTGTTCCTTCTTTACCTGTTGTTTTGACATTCGTATAATCTGTTGGTTGACTGACACCGACATATTGCGTGTCATAAGGAAGTGTCGCCAACTCATGTGTTGTATTACCTACTTTAATAATTGTGTTTGTAGGAAGGTTATTCGGGTCATTCGGATTACCTGGTGTGCCTTCAATTGTCGTTGTTGTATTATACGGTAAGTTCGGGTCTGCTTGATATATCGTTTCACCCGCAACCGGACCGTACTCAATAATTTGTGTCACAGGTTGGGTTGTCGTTGTTGATACTTGTGGGTTAGATAACGCCCCTGTATTTGGATTGACATCATACGTAGTCGTTGTTGTCGTCACACCGTCTTGGCCTTGTTGCGCAACAACATTCGTGCTGCCCACTGGCAAGTTCGGATTATAACGTGTTTCTGTTTGATAAGGAATTGGTGTTGTCGCGGTATCTACATTATCGACACCGATGACTTCGTTCACAGGTTGTGTTGTGATTTCAGTGACAGGGTCTTGTCCTGGTTCTTTCGTTGTCGTAGTTTCACCTGCTTGTCCAGGTGTCACTACTGTGTAATCGCCTGTGCCCGCATCTGAGTTAGGATTTGCTTGATACACCGTTGTCGGCGCAATTGGATCCTTCGTCACAACAGTTGTACCTGTACCTACTTCAATAATACGGTCTTGTTTTTGAACCGTTGTCGCATCAGTTGACGTCGGATTCTCTAAGGCACCTGTTGTTGGATTTACGTCATACGTCGTTGTTTTTGTTGTTTCACCAATGATACCTGGTTGTAGTTCATTTTGCACACCGACAGGCAAATTCGCATTTTCTTGATAGATTGTTTCATATTGTACAGGGGTCGTCGCAACTTGAACCGTTCCTTTTTCAACCACTTCTGTGACAGGTTGTGTCGTTTGTGTTGAAATAGACGGGTTAATCAATGCGCCTGTATTTGGATCTACTTCATAAGTAGTTGTCGTTGTTGTCACACCTGTTTGACCTGCGGTTTGTACATTTGTGTAATCAACGGGTTGGTTTACACCTACATATTGTGTGCTATATGGCAAGGTTTCATTCGTTGTGTTGACATTGCCCACATACACAATCGTATCTGTCGGTAAATTATTCGGGTCATTTGGATTGCCTGGTTTACCTGGAACTGTATTCGTTTGGTTATATGGTAAGTTCGGATCAACTTGGTACACTGTTTTGCCTGCGACTGGTCCATATTCAACGATACGTGGTGTCGCCGGAGAAATTTCTTCCGTCGTCACTGGATTAGATAATTCCCCCGTTGCTGGGTCCACTTCATATGTTTTGATTGTTGTGGCCGTACCGTTTTGACCTTCTTGAACAACAACGTTTTGTGAACCAACAGGTAATGTCGGGTTATAACGCGTGATTGTTTCGTATGGAATTGGTGCTGTCGCTGAATCAACATTATCGACACCAATTACTTCATTAACCGCTGGTGTTGTTATCGTTGTAACCGCATCTTTACCTGGTTCTTTCACCGTTGTTGCGACACCATCTTGGCCTTGAATAATCACAATTTGATCACCCGTGCCTGAATCTTTATCAGGGTTCGCTTGATAAGTTGTTGTTGGTGGAATTGGTGTTGTTGTAACTGAAGTTGTACCTGTGCCCAATTCAATAATTCGATCTTGTGCTTGTACCAATGTATCTGTATTGGATACTGGATTTTCTAATTCACCTGTTGCGCTATTAATTGTGTACGTTGTCGTTGTTTGCGTTTGACCAATGACACCTTGTTGTATCACATTTTCTGTACCTTGTGGTAAATCAGGATTTTCTTGGTAAATCGTATTAAAAGGTACGTCCGTATTTGTAACTTGAACTGTTCCTTTTTCAATCACACGGTTTTCTGCTGGTACGGTTGTTGTGTTAGTTTGCGGGTTAATTAATTCGCCTGTTTCAGGATTCACTTCATATGTCGTTGTCGTAGTCGTCGAACCATCACTGCCTTCAGCAACAACATTTCTATAAGTTGTCGGTTCATTAACACCGATATATTCTGTATTATGAAGGATTGGTGTCGTTGTTGTGCCGACATTACCGACATAAACAATGGTATCTGTAGGCAAGTTGTTCGGATCATTTGGATCACCAGGCTTACCTGGTACAGTTGTTGTTTGACCTGCTGGCTGATTCGGATCCGCTTGATACACTGTATTGCCTGCGACTGGACCATATTCATAAACTTGGTCGACTGGATTAATTGTATTCGTCACGCTCGTCGGATTAGATAGCGCACCTGTTGTCGCATTGACATCATAAGTCGTTGTCGTTGTTGTTGAACCGTTTTGACCTTGTTGAACTAATGTATTCGGTGTACCTACTGCTAAATCTGGGTTATAACGATAGACCGTATTATATGGAATAGGTGTCACACTCGTATCCACATTATCAACACTGATAACTTGATCGACGGCTGGTGTTGTTGTTGTCGTTACCGCATCTTTACCTGGTTCTTTCACCGTTGTTGCGACACCGTCTTGACCTTGTGTCACTACAGCTTGATCTCCAACACCTGCATCAGGATTTGGATTAGCGACATATGTTGTACCTGATGGAATCGGTGACGTTGTTGAAGTAGTTACACCTGAACCCACTTCAATAATTTGATCTTGTTTTTGCGTTAATGTCGTTGTGGATGACGTTGGATTTTCCAGTGCTCCTGTTGGTTGATTCACGGTATAATTCGTTGTGGTTTGTGTTTGACCTGTTATCCCTTGTTGTACGACATTTTGTGTACCTTTAGGCAAGTTTGAATTTTCTACATAGATTGTATTATACGCAACCTCATTCGTTGTGACCTGAACAGTACCTTTTTCAATGACTTGTGTCACAGGTTGAACTGTCGATGTTGTCGTTACTGGATTAGTGAGTTGACCTGTTGCTGGGTCTACCGTATAAGTTGTTGTCGTTGTGGTTGAACCTGCTTGGCCTTGTGTACGCACGTTCGTATAATCTGTTGGTTGATTCACACCTACGTATTGCGTGCTATATGGAATCGTCGTTGTGGTTGCTTGAACGTTATTGACACCGATTACTTCGTTCGTTGGTTGTTGTGTCACATTCACAATCGTATCTTTACCTGGTTCAGTCGTAACTGTTTGAGAACCCGCTACACCTGGAACCACAACTGTTTTCGTGCCAAGTGATTGTGATGGATCAGGATTCGCCTGATAACTTGTGCTTGGTTGAATAGCCTGAACGGTTGTTTGTGCTGGCACCGCTTCAGGGTTCACTGAGTTGTTACTGATTAACACAATTCTTTGAATCGTATTTAAATTTAACGTACTTAAGTCTTTGCTGCTCGTACCTGAAGGTGTAGAGCTGGCACGTGTAGACTCTGTCGTATTATAAGTGGGTGTTCCTGTCGAGAACCCTTTTTGTGCTGCTTGTAAATCTACGACATCAGACCAAACTGTATCCGCATCTGCACTTTGGTTTGGATCACTGAAGTGTGTCGCATTCCAAGTTTTAACAATATAAGAACCATTCCACTGCATATAACCTGGTGAGTTTGGATCCATATAGATTAAGTTAGGTTTACTGCCGTTAACACTTTGACCACTTGTGACGATACTATTTTTTTGTAAGTTGACGTAATTCACATTATCAAAGATGAATTGACGGTTTTGATTCGTACCGCCTAAAGGAATTGACAAGGCTTCCGCATAATAGTCACGGTTGTCTGTACGTAAATCTAATGTGGCGTTATCTTTAACACGCAATAACGCACTTTGTGTACCTGTCGCATTAATATTGACTAAGTCATTATAAGCCCCAATTTGTGTCTTCGTATCTGGGTTCCATTGATGGTTTTTCGCATCTAAGAACAATGTCGCATACTCATCAATTAAGATTTGAGAGTTGCCGTCTAAACCAATGATGTTGTTATTTGAATAGTCTCCGACACGGTGACCATCAGAATATGCGATGAATTTAGAGTATTGACCCACTTCGAAAGTACTGCCAGTACCCATATCTACAATATTGCCGTTACCTTTTTGGCTGATATTGATGTTAGAGTTCGCCCCTGTATAAAGCTTGCCATCATTACCAAAGGCAAAGATATTTTGACCTGTGATGTTCATCGTTGAACCATCACCAATCAATACAGAACCGCCGTTACCGACTTGGAACGCAGTTGTGCCGTTCGTTGTGCCCCATGGGTTTGTCGGCGAAACATTCATCGTCACATTCGAATTCGTACCTGTTGTAATCACACCGCCATCTACCACTTGTAGTGCGTTACCTAAACCGGTACGTGTCATATTCACTGTCGCGTTTGGCGCGATATTAATATTCTTCGCACCAATATTAGAACGGTTTGTGGCACTGTCACTGCTGACAGAACTGAAGTTGCCGTTTAAATTAACTGTCACATTTTGGTTTGCGAGTGTACTATTTACCAAGTTGCTGCCAGTATGTTTAACATTATTGAACGTGATCGTATTGTTCGTCGTTGTACTTGCGCCGAAGTTTACTAAACCGCCTGTGTTGCCAGTTGTAATATTCATATTTTGGTACGTCATATTCCAACTGCCAGATGTCGCTGGTGCATTAATAATATTGGTACCTGTATTTAATGTATAACCGCCACCGTCAATCGTTACAGTGCGCCCTGTAGATGCCAGCAGTGTTGGCGAGCTTGTGCCAGTAATATTGCCAGCCAATTGAATGTTAGAAACTGTCTTATCATTTAATGCCGTCACAAATTGATCCCACGTGCTGACTTGCGTCGCAGGTGCCGGCGCTGCCAACGCTGCAAAACTCATCATACGTAGTCTCGGTGAAATGTTTGTAGAACTTGTTGTCGTTGATGCTTGAGCAGTCGTTGTTAAAGGCACTTCACCTACTGGATTACTGCCAGGTGCATTAGATGTATTCAATAAATAAGACGTCAACAATGCATCTGCGATTTGTCCATCAGTCGCAGTATTTGCGTCAACTGCCATTCCATCTACCACTTGTTGCGCTGCTTCAGGAGATAAATTTTGTTGAGTCGTCAAATAATCTGTTAAAGCGCTTTCTTTATTGGTGCTATCAGCCAATGTTTGTGATAAATCCTGAGACAACGTTGGTGTCGGTGTTTCTGTCGAAGATACTGTTGTATCATTCTTTGAACTTTGCGCAGTTGTATCTTGAGTTGTATTGTTTGTTGTGTTGTTAATCGTATTATTATCCGTTGTTGACGTTGGTGTTCCTGTTGTGCTTGAGGATGTATCTGGTGTTGTAGTATCAGTTGTTGGTGTTGATGGTGTTTTTGACGATGTGTCATTCGATGATGAAGGTGTTGGCGTAGTTTCAGAGGTACTGTTAGTTTGCGGTGGTTCATTCGATGATGGTTGTGAAGGTGTTGGTGCTTCTGAAGTAGTTGGTGTTGAAGATTCTTGATTAGAAGGTGCTGGTTCTGTTGTCGTGTCTGGCGCAGGATCAGTTGATGGTGCAGACGTCTCGCCAGATGGCGTAGATGCCGCTGATGGTTCTGTTGTTTCAGCCGTATTTTGGGCAGGGTCTGATGGTGTTGTGGTATCAGCTTGTGATGCTGGTGCTGTATTTGTCGTATTTGTTGTATCAGTAGTATGAGTTTGTGTCTCTTGTGTTGGTTGTGTATCTGTTGTAGTGTCAGTTGTTGACGTATCACTGCTGCCTGATGTGCTGCTTGAGCTGCCGCCTGATGAATCTGTAGTGCTATTTTCAGCCGCTCGCGCCTCATCATTTACACCTAAAATCAACATTGTTCCTAATAGAATCGAAGCAGTTCCTACAGTAAATTTACGTATGGAATACTTGTTTTGTCTATTCGGAAGAAAATCTAACTTTTTCATAAGAAAAATTCCTCCTCATTTCTTACAATCCTTTGTTTAACTTGTTTACATTTAGTTTCATTTAAAAATTGCTAATTGAGTTAATTATACTGGAAAATCAAGAAGTGTCTATCATTATTTTCTAACATATCAAAAGTTTCACACTTTTTAATATTAAAAAATATTTTAAACATGAAATTTACTTTTGTGTACTTCCTCATTACCCTTCATGTATCCCTAAAGTTCTAAAAATAAACATCAATTCATGTAAAACTACAACGTTTAACCCGCTTTTAAAACATCTTAAAAAAATCAAAAAGAAGTCCTCGATATCTCGAAGACTTCTTTTTGAAAAACAATTATTTTACTGTCCCAGCATCTTTATCATGCTTGCCATGTTGGTAATAATCCATGTATTCAGGTTCCATTGGATCATTGCCTAGAATAATATCTGCTGCTTTTTCAGCAATCATTAATACAGGTGCATGAATGTTGCCGTTTGTAGTTGTAGGCATCACTGATGCATCTACTACACGTAAGTTTTCCATACCATGTACTTTCATTGTTAATGGGTCTACAACTGCCATCGGATCTGAAGCAGGTCCCATTTTCGCACTACATGATGGATGTAATGCTGTTTCAGCGTCACGACGTACCCAGTCTAAAATTTCTTCGTCTGTTTGAACGTCTGGTCCTGGAGAGATTTCTCCATCGTTATATGGCGCAAGTGCAGGTTGAGATAAGATGTTTCGTGCTACACGGATCGCTTCTACCCATTCACGTTTATCTTCTTCTGTTGAAAGATAATTAAACACAAAGTCTGGATGTTCGAATGGATCTGTTGATTTAATCTTCAAGCTGCCGCGAGAGTTAGAATACATTGGTCCCACGTGTACTTGGAAACCGTGTTTTGTTTCTGCTTTTTCACCATCATAACGAACCGCTAAAGGTAAGAAGTGGAACATTAAGTTCGGATATTTAACATCTTCATTTGAACGTACAAAACCGCCACCTTCAAAGTGGTTTGTTGCGGCTGGGCCTGTACGGCTGAAGATCCATTGTAAACCGATGAACGGCATTTTTAATGGGTTTAAACTTGGTTGTTCTGACACAGGTTGAGACGCCGCATGTTGAATGTAAACTTCTAAGTGGTCTTCGAAGTTTTCACCCACACCTGGTAAATGAATACGTGGTTCAATTCCTAATGATTTCAAGTGTTCAGAATCACCGATACCTGACAATTGAAGTATTTGTGGTGTATTGAATGCGCCACCTGATAAGATAACTTCTTTTGCGGTTACAGTGTGCAATTTACCATTACGTTTGAATGTCACACCTGTGACTTTGTTACCTTCAAAGTTCAGTTTCGTCACAAAAGCACGTGTTTTAACATGCAAGTTGTTACGTTTCATCACTGGATGTAAGTAAGCACGGGATGCTGAAACACGCCGACCATTATGCACTTGGCTGTCGAATGGTCCGAAACCTTCTTGACGGAAACCATTCACGTCAGGTGTTTTGTTGTAGCCTGCTTGCACACCTGCATCAAAGAATGCTTGGAATAATGGATTTTTCGCTGGTCCGCGTTTTAATTTGATTGGACCATGATGGCCACGATATTCATCATCTTTGTCTGCACCGAACGTTGTTTCTAAACGCTTGAAGTATGGTAAGCAATGTGCGAAGTCCCATGTTTCCATACCTTTTGGCGCACCCCATTTTTCATAGTCCATTGGGTTACCGCGTTGATAAATCATCCCATTGATAGAACTTGAACCGCCTAGTACTTTACCACGTGCGTGTGATACTTGACGACCGCCCATGTGAGGTTCATTATTTGTCGCATAAATCCAATCGTAGAAGCGATTACCTGATGGATACATTAATGCCGCTGGCATTTGAATAAATAGATCCCAGAAATAGTCACTGCGTCCTGCTTCTAATACTAATACCTCGTTATTCTTGTCTACACTTAAACGATTACCTAAAACTGAACCGGCACTGCCCCCGCCGATAATAATATAATCATAATCATAAGATTTACTCATTTATGTCTTCCTCCTATAGAAAATGGTTATTACTTATTGCGCTTGAATTGTCCAAAAAGAGAGCGAGAACAGAGAGGTGAAACTTAGTTCACCTGTATTCTCGCTTTATTTAAAATGCATAAATTAGCCTTTAAACCAATTAACTGGCTCTGGATGATAGTTCGTTAAGATGTGTTTAGAAACTAAGTACTCTTCTAAGCCTTCTTTACCTAATTCACGGCCGATACCTGATTGTTTATAGCCGCCCCATGGCGCTTGTGCGAAGTATGGATGGAAATCGTTAATCCAAACTGTACCCATACGTAATCGGCTTGCAACACGTTGTGCTTTGCCGATGTCTTTAGAGAAGACTGCACCTGCAAGACCGTAAATTGAATCATTCGCTAAACGAATTGCATCCGCTTCATTCTCAAATCCTTCAACAGTTACTACAGGTCCAAAGACTTCTTCTTGTACGATACGCATAGACGTATCACAATCTGTAATTACTGTCGGTTCAAAGAAGAAACCATCTTTCAAGTCGTCACGTTCAGGACGTTTGCCGCCTGTCGCAATCGTTGCGCCTTCTTCTTTCGCAACATCCATATAGCCTTCAACTTTAGCTAAGTGTTCTGCTGAAATTAATGGACCGACTTCAGTATCTTCATCAAACCCGTTACCTAAACGGATAGCTTTTACACGTTCAACTAATGCTTGTTCAAATTTGTCTTTAATTGAATTTTGAACAATGATACGTGAACCTGCTGAACATACTTGTCCTGCATGGAAATAACCGCCATTTAAAGCTTGATCCACTGCTAAATCAAAGTCAGCATCTTCGAAAATTACATTCGGGTTCTTACCGCCAAGTTCTAATGCGACATTTGTCACGTGGTTTGCGGCTTGTTTCATAATGTGTTTACCTGTTTGAATACCGCCTGTAAATGACACTAAGTCCACTTCAGGTGAACCTGATAACACATCACCGACTACTGAACCGGCACCTAGTACTAAGTTGATGACACCTTTAGGGAAACCAACCTCTTCCATCAATTCGAATACACGAATTGTTGTTAATGGTGTGATTTCACTCGGTTTCATAACTAATGAACAACCTGTAGCTAAGGCTGGTGCAATTTTCCATGATGCTTGAAGTAAAGGATAGTTCCAAGGCGTAATTTGTGTTACAACGCCAACAGGTTCTTTCACAATTTTACTTTCTGTACCTGGAATTGGTGAATTAATCATTTCACCGCCATCTTTATCAGCTAATCCTGCAAAATACATGAAGACATTATGAATATCATCCATATCTGCAAGAGATTCTTCATATGTTTTACCAGTATCTAACGTTTCTAATTTCGCAAGTTCTTCACGATGCTCTTTAATTTTATCCGCAATCGCTCTGACTTTTTGTCCTTTGACTTCACTTGTTTCATTCGCATAGTCACCTTGATCAAATGCACGTCTTGCTGCTTTTACTGCACGTTCAGCATCGTTTGCTGCTGCTTCTGATACTTCAAATATAACTTCTTGATTATAAGGATTGATTATTTCACGTGTGGCTTGGTTCGCACTGTCTACCCATTCACCATCAATATATTGTTGATGAGATAAACGCTTTACAAGTTCCATCATTTAGACCCCCGTTAACTTTGTTAAATTTTTATTTAACGAATTTTACAAACTTTATGTTAGCATGAATAAAGAGAAAGTGTCAAATGCACTACAATTTTAGTGAAACATAATCCTGTACTTTGATACACTATTTACAATTCAACATTGGACGAATACGGGAAATAACTCTAAAATGAATATAAATGTAGTGGACGGAGGTTTAAGTATGACAAGTTCAAATCAATACGAACAAGCCATCGAAGAAGCGAAAGATTTAGTGATTAGCGCGATTGGCGAAACAATGGATTTGTACGGCATCAATCGTAGTGTCGGCAACCTTTACGGGACTATGGTATTTGAAGATAATATGACGTTAGATCAAATGCGCGAGAAATTGCAGATGAGCAAACCAAGTATGAGTACAGGTGTGAAACGCCTGCAAGAATATGATTTAGTGAAACAACAATTTACACGCGGCAGTCGTAAACAACATTTTGTCGCTGAGAAAGACTTCTTTGTATTCTTCAGACATTTCTTCGACGTGAAATTCAGTCGTGAAATCAATGTCAATTTAGATTCGCTTGATGAAGCTGAACAAATCATTCATCAAGTTCTAGAAGCAAATGATATCGATGAAGAAACTTACAACTATGCACAACGTGTCAATGCACAGCTCGAACATTCTCGTATTTATTACGAATGGCTCGCACAAATCAATGAAGCCATTCGCACTGGCGAAATCTTTAAATATTTCCCGATACCTGATCCGAAAGATGTATAACCGCACTTTCCATATCGTATTCGGTATACAAAAGACACGCACTCCAAATTGGAATGCGTGTCTTTTTCATGTCTATTTAATTCATTTAATCTCTAATCATAATAAATCATCATTATGGTTTTTGTGCTTGCTGTTCCTCTTCACGTTCTTCTGCGATTTGATTAATTTTTAATGAGCGATGTTCTGCCTCTCTTAAGCGTGCTGCACGTATTTGTAATTTCACTCTGTCCCTCGACAAGGTGATAATGAAGGATATCATCATAAAGACGAAAATTACTATCAACGGCACACTGGCCAGAATAGAAGCCGTCTTCAACACATCTAGTGCACGTTGACCACCGACTAACATTAATGAGAATGGTAATAAGCATAGCGCAAATGCCCAGAATAAACGGTTTGCGCGTAATGGTTCACCGATGACTTTCTTTTGAGATGCTGAAGCTAGAATGTAAGAACCAGAATCGAATGTCGTTGCTAAGAACAAGAACGCTGAAATCAAGAACAGTACCACAATGATATTATGGAACGGCAATTGATGAATGACTTCAATAATCGCTGCTTCCGTACCATGCTGATTTAAGAATGAAACGACATCAAATTGATGTGTAATTTGTAAATATACTGCATAGTTACCGAAGATACCAAAGAATAAGACACAACCTAATGTCCCATAAATAATAGTACCTAAGATAACTTCTTTTAGCGTACGTCCTTTAGAAATACGCGCAATAAAGAGGCCGATAAATGGCGCATAAACAATCCACCATGACCAATAGAAAATTGTCCATTGTTGTGGGAAGTTTGTTTCTTTACGTCCATCAATACCACCAAACGGTTCTAACCATGTGGCCATTTGGAAGAAGTTCTTCAACATATTACCGAAGCCAGTAACAGTTGTTTCCATAATGAATACCGTAGGCCCTACGATAAAGACAAAGCCTAACAGAATAAATGATAACCAAACGTTAACATCACTTAAACGTTGGATCCCTTTTTTCAGTCCTGTATAAGAACTGACCGCAAAAATCACAGTAATCGCAATTAGTATCGCTGAACGTAACACCATACTGTGACCATTAATACCTGTTAAACGTTCAATCCCCATTGAAATCATCGGTACACCTAAACCTAGAGATGTAGCTGCACCGCCAAGTAAACCGAAGATAAATAAGATATCCACAACTTTACCTGGTAATTTTTCAGTTTGTCCTTTTAAAATCGGTCGACAAGCTTGACTGATTTTATAAACTGGTTTTTTCTTCACGAATACTAAATAGCCGATGGGTAATGCTGGCAAGACATAGATTGCCCAAGCAATAGGACCCCAGTGGAACATTCCATACATTGTGGCATATTCTAATGCTGCATCTGTCATACCTTTCTCACCATGCGGCGGGACTTGGAAATAGAACGCCCACTCAATGACGCCCCAATATAAAATATCTGAACCGATACCAGCACAGAACAGCATCGCTGCCCAAGTAAAGTTGCCGAATTCCGGTTTATCACTTGCTCTGCCAAGTGTAACGTTACCGTATTTGCCAAATGCTATGTAAAGCACGAAACCTAAAACAATTAAACCCAGTGATAAATACACTGCACCGAGTGAATTGGATACTGCTTCGTTAATGTCTGTAATAACTTTTTGACTCGCCTTAGGAAATGCCATCATCGGAATGACAGCAATTAATAAAATAGCGACAGTACCATAAAACGTTGTCCAGTCCATAATTTGGGACTTTTTAGCTTTGTTTTGTTTTTTAGCTTTTTGCAATGTTTTTGCACTCCCTATATTGATTAATTATTGAGGAAAACAACAAACTAATTTTTAGTCTATTTTCCTGTACCCCATTTCATATGTTACATAAAGACATTAACGAATTATTTATAATAATGCAAATTCATACAGAAATCTTTTTCTTCAGAAATGAATAATTATATATTTTCAAACAGTAATTTAAGCGTAATTATCGCTTGTAACCCTTGCGTTAAGTTTAAATTTAACAAATTGAACGCATTTAACCTTGATTTTTATGCATGAATATTCATTTTATACGAATAAATATTTTTTTGAAATGCTAAGTTGTATCTCACAATTCCATCCTTTTTCCAGCACTTTTCTTAACTATTAAAACTAGAAAACAGAAAAAATCCCCAACGCATAAACGTCAGGGATTTCATTCGTGTCATCTTATGATTCTATTGTCCAAATAAGATTTTTTATTTTAATCAAACTTAGCTGTTTTGATCAGCGAAAGCTTTACTTGCTTCTTCTAATTTGTGTGGTGCATCAAGCATTGCCATTTTAACTTCAACTAAATGCATAATATCTGGGTTAGCATCGATTGCTTCAAATGCTTTTTGAAGTTCTTCACTTGTTGTTGCTTCGTGAATTTGAACATCTTCTTCTTTAGCACCGAACACTGCTGGCAGTGCTTTATAGTCCCACATAAAGATGTCATTGTATGGTGCATGTTCACCATGGATTTTACGTTCAATTGTATAACCATCATTATTAATCACAAATAATACAGGTTTTAAGTGTTGACGAATCATTGTAGAAATCTCTTGAACTGTCAATTGTAATGAGCCATCGCCAATTAATAAGACATTGCGACGATTTGGATCTGCAATTTGTGAACCTAATGTTGCGGGTAGTGTATAACCGATTGAACCCCATAATGGTTGTCCAATAAATTTATTCGTTTTGTTTAATGCTAAATCATAACCGCCGAAGAATGATGTACCTTGTTCAGCAATCAATACATCGTTAGGTTTAATAAAGTCTTGAATCATTTTGAAGTAAGTCTCTTGTGACAATGGTTCATTTGTTACTTCATATTGGCCAGCTTCTGGACGTTCATATTTTGGATAGTCCGCTTCATTCACATAGTCCATTTCTAATAGACCATCTAATAATTCTGGTAACGTAACTTCTTTCGCTTCTGTGTCACCCAATTTGAAGTTGTGTTGATTTAACATGATGACATCATTGATATCAAATTTATATGAGAAGCCTGCAGTCGCAGAGTCTGTTAATTTTGCGCCGATGTTTAAAATAAGATCACTTTGGTCTACATAATCGCGAATCGCTTTGTCTGCGATTGAGCCGTCATAAATACCCATGTAATAAGGGTTTTCTTCGTTGAAAGCACCTTTACCTAATGATAATTGCGCAACTGGAATGTGTGTTTTATTTACAAATTGTTCAAGTTCATCATGCAATTGGAAGCTGTTGATTTCATGACCTGTAATGATGACAGGTTGTGATGCTTTGTTTAATTTTTCTTTGACCATTTTAATATATTGAGATACATCGTTTTGTTTAAAGTCTGGAACTTGATATTCATTTTCTACATCAATTTCTACCATTGCGACATCAATTGGTAAATGAATGTGAACTGGTCTTCTTTCTGAGAGTGCCGCATTGATTAAACGCGGAATCTCTTCTTGTGCGTTTTCAGGTGTAATATAGCCTTGTGCTGTCGTAATCTCTGCGTACATTTTACGGTAGTTATCAAAATTACCTTCACCTAATGAATGGTGAATATATTTGCCCGCTTTTTCCACTTCGCGTGTAGGGGCACCTGTAATTTCAACTACTGGAATGCGTTCAGCATAAGCACCTGCGATGCCGTTAACTGCTGATAATTCCCCAACGCCAAATGTTGTAACCATAGCGCTTAAACCGCTCATACGTGCATAACCATCTGCCGCATAGCTTGCGTTCAATTCGTTTGTATTACCAACCCATTCCATATCATCGCGGCTGATAATATCATCTAAGAAAGCTAAGTTAAAGTCTCCAGGTACACCAAATACTTTGTCTACACCTGCAGTACTTAAGCAGTCCATTAAATATTCTCCAACACGTTTTTTCATAATTTATTCCACCTTTTCTCTTTCTCTAATACAATAATAGAATAAACCCTATTCACACATTAGGTCAAGTTAGTTGACTTATATTTTGTTTTTTTATGATTCCAACGTTTGTTTAAACAAAAAAATATCGTCTTAAACATGGGAGACGATATTCTTTAAACACAACCTATTCAATTTATTATTCCTTATCTGATTCACCTTTTAAGTACTGGACTTCTTGAAAGCCTGGGCGTTTACTAGCGAGTTCTTCCATAATCGCATTCCAATCATTGCCGACTTTCATTTTAATACTATGAAGTAAATCATTTTGTGCTTTATTAATCTCAGTAACCAATGCATGACCTTTATCTGTCGCAAATAGTTCTTTAACTCTGCCATCTGATTCTGACTTTCTTTCAATCACTAAGCCTTCATCTTTTAATTTTTTTAGCGTTTGATGACTGCCTTGTTTGGAGATTTCCAACCCTCTCAATAAATCACTGATCGTAATGCCAGGTACCTTATCAATAAAGAATAAAAAACGATGATGTTGGCGACGCATTCCTTTGGTTTCGATAAGTTCATCTGCAGTATTAATAAATGTCTTGTAGGCAAAATAGAACAAGAGATGTTCATAGTCATTATTATATGCCGTCATGCTTCACAATCCTTTACTTCATCTAATAGTTAATCTCATTATAGCAAGACTCCCCTCATTCCTAAAGGGACATATTTGTAATTCATCAGAATGCATAGTCATTTCAACTTTGTGCATTTTCGTCATTTTCTTTGTACAATAACATCAATATCAATCATAAGGGGGACGAATGAATGGTTCGATTTAAAACGGTTCAAATTACAGATTTAACAGACGAAGATTTACAAGCAATGGGCGCACAAGATCAACTTATCGATGTACGTGAAGCAGATGAATACGAAGCTGGTCATATTGAAGATGCGTTGAATTACCCACTCTCAACATTAAATACAAAATTCCCATTAGACCAAGGAAAAACGTATTATATTTATTGTCAAAAAGGCGGACGCAGTCAACAAGCAAGCCAAATGTTAAGTGACAGCGGCTTTGATGTGATTAATTTAAACGGAGGTTACGAAGCTTATCACTCACAAAAAGAGGCAGAAGCACAAAGCCAAGAACCAGACACACAGGAACCACAAACTGCAAATACACAATCCTCACCTGAACAAACAGAAGCTGAACGCACGATTAAACCAGAACGCAAACAGTTAAACTATAGCGGTTTACGATGTCCAGGCCCGATTGTGAATTTAAGCCAAGCCATACAGAAACTACAACCTGGCGAACAAGTAGAAGTAATCGTGACGGATTTAGGCTTTGCGAGTGACATCCAAAGCTGGGTTAAACAAACAGGTCATCACTTAATCGATTTAAACACAGACGATTCGAAAGTGACCGCAATTATTGAAAAAGGGGAAGCTTCTCATCAAGCTATGTCTGTCCACGAATCGAACAATGGCACAACCATTGTATTATTCAGCGGTGAACTCGATAAAGCTTTAGCCGCCTTAATCATCGCAAATGGTGCACGTGCTGCTGGTCGAGATGTCTCTATCTTCTTTACTTTCTGGGGCTTAAATGCCTTGAAACGCACAGATGCGCCGAAGGTACAGAAAAAAGGATTAGAAAAACTTTTTGATTTGATGTTGCCTAAAGGCCCAGAAAGTATGCCGTTATCTAAAATGAATATGTTCGGCTTAGGTCGCTTCATGATGAAATTACTAATGAAACAAAAAAATGTTGATTCATTACCTGCATTAATCGATAAGGCAATTGAAAATGATATTAAACTCATCGCATGCACCATGAGTATGGATGTCATGGGTATTAAACGAGAAGAATTACGTGATGATGTACAAATTGGTGGTGTCGGTACTTATATCGGCGATACCGAACATGCGAAACACAACTTATTTATCTAAAAACTCACCAGCATTACCATCCTCTGTCTATAAAGGCAGAGGATATTTTAATTTTCCGTTAATCATCTTCTAAATCACAGTGAAATTTAATCGAACATTTGTTCGCTTTTTCTTTGAAAACGCGTTCGTAAAATGCTAAACTTAATGCATGAGTAAAGGTCGTTCTCTTCTATTGTGAGTACCTCACGTGCCTTGAACCGCAAGAAAGTGAGGTGATATGGATGGACATCATAATCCATGAACTCACGATTAATTTTTCTTCTATTGTGCAAGTGACGCTTCTAGCAACAGCTATCAAATTTCTGATCAGCAAGAACGACAAAAAAGACTAGCTATGCTGCAACATAACTAGTCTCTCATTCGGTTCGTTTGGTAATCACAATTGTGCGTTGTGAGCCTTTACTCTAGCCTTCAGTCCAGTAAGACTGAGGGCTATTTTAATACACCTAAAGCTTACCAAATTTATAGCATGCTTTCAATTAAATTGCGGTTCATCTAAAACAAGATTCCACACAATACACCTAAACACTCAGCTAATGATCCATCGCTAATAAACGTACCGGACCATTGAATACAATCTTAGAAATATATTCAATTAACGTATCAATATCTACACGATTGTCATCTTGAACCCAATACTTAATCACATTCAACATTGAACCGCTGACATAACTATGGAAATACATTACAGGAATGCCTGCGATTTCTCCTTTATCATTCATGCGTATTTTCATATTCTCTAAAATCATTTGAGAAATACGTTCTTCTAATTGGCTTTGTCTTTCTATAGTTAAAATCACTTGATAGAACTCTAGATTATGATAAACGTGCGTGACCACACTTTTTAGCACTTGATTAGAAAACAATTCATAGAATTCATCAATGGAAGCAACTGTTTTCATACTTTCTAAAAATCGTGTTTTATCATAGAGTGCTTTCGCATATTCATCTTCCATTTTCGCAAGCAAGTCATATTTATCCTCATAATGCAGATAGAATGTTCCTCTATTAATATCTGCGGCTTCTGTGATGTCATTTATTGTAATACGTTCTAAATCTTTTTGTTTAAGCAACTGAATGAATGCTTTTTTTATCGCGCTTTGTGTCTTACGTACACGTCGATCTACAGCCATAATTGACACTTCCTTACATATTAATAAACAATTATCAACAATGTGTTCATTAACAAACATATTGTAGTAAATTGCGCATTGCATCTATTTCATTCCCTATTATAATAATCAAAGTAATGATAAATCAACACAGTGTTCAATAAAAAATATAAGGAAGTGATAAAGATGAACATTCTAAAAAATAAACTACTATGGATTGCGCCTTTCGCATTAATTTTAATTTTAATGTTGCTATCGATCGCGTTCTATCCAGCATATAATCCAAAACCAAAAGATTTGCCACTCGCAATTGTGAATCTAGATGAGGGCACATCGATTCAAGGCAAATCTATCAATATCGGAAAAAACTTTGAAGACCGTTTACTTAAAAACAAATCAGAAGCACTTCAATGGCAATCCGTTTCAAGTGAAGCTAAAGCGAGAGACGGTTTATCTAACCAAAAATACTTTGGCGTCATTATCTTAGAAAAAAACTTTTCAAAACACGCCTTAAGCAAATCACAAGCAACAGTTATGAAAGCTAAACAACAAGAAATGGAAGATAAAGTAAAATCTGGGGAAATTCCACCGCAAGTTGCACAACAAATGGCAGAGAAGATGAAGCAATCTGGTTCAAACGACACCAAACCACAAGCGGCACAATTAAAAACCATTGTCAGTGAAGGTTCTGGTTTACAAGGCACTCAAATAGCGAAGAAAGTTTTAGAGGGGGTCAGCACGAACTTAAACCAACAAATTATGAAGCAAAGCTTAACTATTTTAGATAAACAGAACGTATCTATTCCAGCTAATGAGATTGAAAGTTTAATCCAACCTGTTGAAACACAAGCAGTAACAGTTGATAAAATAAAAGATCACCAAGGAAATGGTAATGCGCCATTCTTAATGTTTATGCCCGTTTGGATGGGTTCTATTGTCAGCTCAATCTTATTGTTCTTTGCGTTTAGAACCAGTCATTTAGTTCAACGCAGCCAGCGTGTTATTGCTGCATTGAGCCAAATCGTTATCGCAGTACTCACTGCCTTTATCGGAAGCTTTGGTTATATTTACTTTATGTCAGGGGTTCAAGATTTCCACTTTGATCATCCCAATCGCGTCGCATTCTTTGTGATGTTAGCATTCTTAGGCTTCATTGGATTGATTTTAGGAACTATGACTTGGTTAGGTATGAAGAGTGTCCCGATTTTCTTCTTATTGATGTTCTTCAGTATGCAGTTGGTTACAACACCCAAAGAAATGTTGCCGAAATTTTATCGTGATTATATCGTAGATTGGAACCCATTCTCTAACTATGCGACTACCTTAAGACAGATCATCTACATGCATCATCCAATTGAGCTTAATACGACAGTTTGGATGCTCATCGGCTTTATGCTTTTCGGAATAATTTCAGTTATCATAGCCGCATTTGTTCGTAAACACTCAGATAAAAAAGCAGAAATTCCGGCATAACTAAATAAAGGCAATCAAAATAATCCACCCTCCAAATATATTTGTTTTGGAAGGTGGATTATCTTATCTCAATCATTCTTTCCTATTACTTCTTTTTGTTTTTCTTTTTATCTTTTTTCTTCTTATCCTTTTTCTTCTTGTCTTTAGAATCCTCTTTTTTATCGTCTTTCTTTTTATCCTTTTTCTTGGATTTCTTATCTTTGTCTTTCTTGTCCTTCTTATCTTTTTTATCTTTGTTGTCTTTTTTGTCTTTCTTATCTTTACTATCTTTGTCTTTAGTTTCTGCTTTTTCTTGAGCAGGTTCTTCTTTGACTTCATTTAATGCTTCTGCGACTTCATCTATTGCGACTACTTCACCTTGTTCATCTGTTGTGAGTGTTGTTTCAGCTTCTTGTTCCTCTTCTTCATCTAATTGATTACCTAGCTCTAATACTTGTAAGTATACAGTAACTTGGAAGTCTTTATACTGTCCTTTATAAAGTGTAGTGATATCACTTTGACGTGCTTGTAGTTCAGTATGTTCTGTTAATGCTGGTTCTATGACATTTGTTTGTAAGGCTGTTTCTACAATCTCTTCAATTGAATGATCACGCTCTTGTTGATGATTCTGAATACTTTTATGAACTGCATGCGCATCTTTCAACTCTGGATATTGTTCTAAAAATGCACGCTTTGTTTCTGGTAATTCAAAGTCTTCATTCGTTTGTACATCAATATAGACTGCCGCATAATGAAGTTTGGTTTGGTCTGAAACATTGTAACCCCAAGATTTAGGCGGATTCTTCATTTTGTTTAAATGTTCTTTAAAATCACGTTGGATGGTTGATACTGCTTGTCCTGTTGCGTTGTTTGTATTTGATTCAAAATCATGTAGATATACAGGTCTCAATTTAACGATATCTGTCATTTCATTTTGATCAAGGACAGCTAAATCTAAACGTGATATTTCTCTTGCGACCGTTTCTGACTGTGCTTGACGCAAGATTTGAATCGCTACTAAATCCTTTAAAGTTTTATCTATTCCTGAAACTAGCGTTAGATACGCCATATCATCCATATAATGTTTGAAATTGCTGTCTAGTTTACCCAATCTTTTTGTTAAATCATCTGCAATTTTGATTTTCATGATTATTCCCCCATAGGTTTAATTTATACATTAAGTTAGTAACTTATACCCTATCAGACACAAAATAATATTAAGAATTTATACAATTGAATACTAATTTGGATTTACTGCTCACATAATAAGATCGATATGCGTGTACACGCTGATTAACTAACCGTTTATGAATTTTATTACTTCATCATAAACCTGTTGGGAACGCTCATTATTTTTGATACGTCTCATTTGAGCTTGAGCCACATATTGCATCGGTACCATATTAAATTGTTTCTTAAAATTATTAAGGAAGGAACGTTTACTAGAGTATGAATATCTTTTCCAAACTTCTTTGCTTTTTTGACTATCTTCACCATTAAGCAATAGATATTCTGCCACATTAAAGATTTTAACTTGTTGTACGTAATCATTATAGTTGATATGTGCTGTGTCTTTAAAGACACGAGAGAGATAACTAACATTCAAATCAAAGCTTTCAGCGATATGCGCCAGCTTTAATGATTCATCTGAATGATGGTTAATATATTCGATGATATGGTTGATTGTTGGGTTTCTTGTCACATTAAATAAGTAGATATCGAAGTTTTCCAGGTAGACGCGCAGATATTTTACGAGTCTGACGATAATCTCATTCGCTTGTATAAAATTGGTTTCACATACACAACGCAACGCTTGAATATAATCGTTTTTAATAAAGTAATGCAGTTCGAAATTGCTTTCAGCATTATGGATTTCTTTTAAACATGCGGGTTTGAAGTAAACGTAATGAATAGATAAACAAACGACCTTACCTTCTTGTATCTCCACTTCTATATTTGTGAAATGCGGCTTTTGAACAAAAAGATCCCCCGTCTTATAGGTAAAGTGCTGTGCCCCTTTCTTTACGAAGACTGTACCTGATAAGACTAAATAAACATTAACGTACTCCTCGCTTTTCGAATTATCTTTTATACAAGACCAACCTTGAAAAATATTATAACTGTAATCCAAAATATCCCCCCTATTAAAATGATAATGTGAATGAGTTCTTCTATTATCAATAGAAAAGCAAGTAGTTAATCAGAAGTGTAAAAGAAGTGAATGATTGAGGTAGATAGTTTTCATAAATCATGAAATTATCCATAGCAAGACTACACCTTTTTATAATAAACTAAATGTTCAGAAAATTGAATGCCTAATTGTCATTTTTTGTGCTAATATGTTATATTTTTATCGATTTTATTCAATCAGTCCACTTAGCCCTTAACCTTTAAGGACTTGTAAAATTACTTTATAATTTTTGTGGATTTCATTAAAAAAATTATTGACGCGTTACACATTCTCCGATATAATAAATCTTGTGTTAAAAAACTATGGAGAAATACCCAAGTCCGGCTGAAGGGATCGGTCTTGAAAACCGACAGGGGCTTAACGGCTCGCGGGGGTTCGAATCCCTCTTTCTCCGCTACGATAAAGGATGCGATACTAAACAGTGTCTCATCCTTTTTTATTAACCTATTGTAAAGTTGTCATTTACTTAATACATATTAAACTTATGAATCACTAAACCCCCACTCTAGGTCAATAGAATGGGGGTTCTTTATGATGTTTTTACATATTAAACCGACAAAAAAGCCGCACTCATGACGAGTACGACTTTCATTTACCGATTAATTTTTTCTGCGGCGGCTACTTACTAAGAATGCTGCGCCAATCAATGCGGCTAAACCGCCTACAAGGATTCCACTAGATTGTGTTCCTCCTGTATTTGGTAAGGCTTTGTGATGTTCAGAAGCAACGGGTTGTGTAGTATTGCTATCTTGTTGCGTTGATGTTTGTGTCCATTGTGCTTTGTTATTGTGATTTAAGTGTTCATAAGAAGTTTGGGTGTTATTCTGTTGATGTGTTGATTCATTAGACGTATCTTCAGATGTTTGATCTTCTTGCGTTGTTACTTGCTGTTCTTCTAATAACACATTGTCAGATGATACTTCTTCTTGCGATGTGTTGTCTTGATGTTCTTCTTTATTATCTGTTTTAGCTTCTTGCTTAACTTCATTATCACTTATTTTATCTGTTGATGTTGTATCAGAAATTAACTTGTTAAGTGTATTTTCGTCAACTTTTTCTTGATGTGTTGGTTCTGGATGTTGTTCTCCTGTCTCACATTTTTCTGATGAAATTTCATTCTGAGTTGTATCTGAATCTTGTGCTGAATTATCTTCAGTAACTGCTGGAATTTCAATATCCTCTAGGTTGTCCAACTCTGAAACCAAGTTACCTTTTAGTTCAGTTGGTAATTGATTAATAGCAGTTTGAGCAGTTTCTTTTGCGATGTTCGCTTTTTCTTGCGCAATCGTTAGAGTCGCTTGTTCCTCTGACTGTACATGATGATCTGAAATGACTTTTTCGAGTTCAGATTGGACTGCTTGGTTTGCTGATATCGCTTGATTTAATGCCGCTTCAGCATTACTTACCCACTGGTCTTGAATATCATTCGCTCCATTCGCATTAACATCATTGATTTCAGGAATGTCTATCCCTTGTAATTGTGCTAATAACTCTGGTAATTCACCTTTTAATTCAGTTGGCAATCCCTCTACTTTTGTTTCTGCAACTGTTTTCAATGTTTGTGCGTGTTCTTGTGCTGACTTTAATAATGCTTGCTCTTGTGGTGTCACTAAGTTGTCTGAAACCGCCATATCAAATGTGGCATGCGCTGCTTTATCCGCAAGTTCTGCTTCTTTTACTGCCACTTCGGCATCACTTAACAACTTATCTTGAATATCATTCGTTCCATTCGCATTAACATCATTGATTTCTGGGATGTCTATACCTTGCAACTGTGCTAATAACTTTGGTAAGTTGCCTTTTAATTCACTTGGCAATGCCTCTACTTTTGCTTCTGCAGTTGTTTTTAATAATTGTTCGTGTTCTTGTGCTGACTTCAATAATGCTTGTTCATGTGGTGTCACTAAGTTATCTGAAACCGTAGAAGTGAATTGCTTTTGAGCATTCATATCAGCTGCTTGCGCTGTCTTTACAGCTTCTCTTGCATCATTAATTAATGCATCTGTGTTGTCTTCAATACCATTTTCATTACGATCATTAATTTGCGGTAATGTAATACCTTTTAGTGCTGCTAAATCATTAAGCAGATGACCTTGAAGTGATGATGGTAAGTGGTCCACCTTCGCTTTTGCTTGTGTTTTCACAGCTTCATAAATAGCTTGTAATTGAGTTAATTGTTCGTACTCGCTTGGCGTAACTAAGCTATCAGCAATAATGTCTGCTTGTTTTTCTTGCAGCTTAGCATCCATAGCTTGTGCGACTTTGACAAACTCTGTTGCCTCAGCTAATGCTGCATCATCTACATCCGCAATATCGTTGGCATCTTGATCATTGATGACTGGAACTGCGATACCGTGAAGTTGATTTAAACGCACTTCAAAAGGTGTTTGATACGCTTTTGGTAATTGATCAACAACTTGTTGTGCTGTATTTTTAGCACCTTCGAATAAAGCTTGATGTTGCGTTAATGTTTGATGTTCTTGTGGTGTAATTAATCCATTCTTTGTTGCTGTAGCAAGTTCAGTTTGTGCTGATTGATTCAGTTCTTCAGCTTGAGCTACACGTGTTTCTGCTTGTTCAAGCAATGTATCAATGTCATCTGAAATGCCATTACTATTTTGATCATTGATAGTTGGAATTGTGATAGCTTGCATCTGTGCTAAAACATTCAACAATTCATTTTTCACTGCTGTCGGCACTTTGCTTTGTTGAATTGTCTCAGTTGCTTGTGCTATTGCTTTTTCTGCGTTGTCTTTTGATTTGACTAATGCAGCATGTTCTTGTGGCGTAATTAATGAATCAGCATTCGCTTTTGTTAAATCCTCTTGTGCTGTTTGATGTGCTGATTTAGCCTTTTCCATTAAATCTTGTAACGTTTGATCTAATGTATCTTCTACATCATTATGGTTACGATCATTAACTGTTGGTACTTCAATACCTTTTAAAGCATCTAACATTTTCAGCATATCGCCTTTTAAGACCTCATCTACTAATGCAACTTTTTCTTCAGCGTTATTTCTTTGTACTAAGAATGCTGTTTGAAGTTCTGATAATATGTGCTGTTCATCATCATTGATAAGGTCATTATCTAACGCTGTCTCTAACCCGACCTTCGCCACATTTTCAGCTGCTTGTGCTGCCTTAATTGCTTGTAATGCATCACTAATCAATTGATCTTGTTTATCATTGATGCCATTTGAATTAGCATCATTTGTTTCTGGAATTTCAATTTCTTTTAATGCATCTAATTGCGTTTGGAACTCTGGTCTCAAACTTTCCGCAATCATGTCCACTGCCTTTTGTGCATAATGTTTAGCTGTTTTCGCATAATTAGCTTGATTGTTTAATTCGAACTGTTCTTTTGGTGTAATTAATTGATCTTGTTGAATTGTTTCTAGTTGTTGTTGTGCTTTTTCATTAGCATGTTTTGCTTCATCAATTAAAGCCTGAACAGCTGCTTTTAACGCATCTGTATGATCATCAATATGGTTATTATCTCGATCGTTGACTGTTGGCAAAGTGATTTCATTAATCGCATCTAATTGTAACTGTAATTCTTTTTGGTACGCAGCTGGTAATGCATCAATTTGTGCTTGGGCTGCTGCTTTATTCGCTTCAACTAAATTCTTAGCACCACTTAAAGCTTCTAATTCACTAGGATTAATTAGGCCGTCCTCTGATGCTTTCTCTACTTTATCTTGTGCTAATAGTGCCATCTTTTTAGCAGCATCAATTAATTGTTGTGCTTTATCTATCAATGTATCGACGTCATCACGAATGCCATTATGGTTTGCATCATTGATAGTCGGAATAGAAATACCTGTTAAAGCTTGTAGTTTTTCTGGTAAATCTTGTCTGTATTGACTTTCAACTGCTTGTAGTTTTTCTTCAGCAAGTTCTTTCTTTTGTTTAAAGTCTGCTTGTAACGCATCCAATTGTGCTTGTTCATCAGGGTTTACCACACCATCTGCTTGAACTTCTTCTAATGTTGTTTGCGCTTTTGTTTCAGCTGCTTTGGCTGTTTCGTAAGCTTTGACTGCTTCATCAAACAATCTATCTTCTTTATCAGGAACACCATTATGATTTTCATCGTTGACTTGTGGTGTTTCAATCGTTGATAAGGCATCAAGTGCTGCTTGCAATGCTTGTTTATCAGAACCTGATAACAATGCGTTCACTTGTGCTTGTGCATCTGCTTTTTTAGCTTCTGCGACTGTGATTGCTTCTGATAATGCTTCGCTTTCTTCTGGTGTAACAAGCGCATCTTTTTGAATAGCTTCAGATTGATCTAAAGCGTTATGATATGCTGCTTTCGCTGCTTCAACCGCTTCTTTCGCCTTATCAATTGCTTGATCTACGTCATCACGAATGCCATTGCTGTCAGTGTCATTAATGTCAGGGATAGTAATTCCAGTTAAGGCTGCAAGTTGTTGTGGCAGGTCACTGCGATATGCTTCTTGAATCTTATTTATCTTTTCGTTTGCTAATGCTTTCTTTTGTTCAAACTCTGTTTGTGCTGTTGATAATACCTGTTGTTCTTTTGGATTGATGACTTCATTTGGCTCGAGTGCCGCAGCTAACATGTCTTTGGCTGCTTGGTCTGCTGTTTTAGCTTCTTTCAATGCCGCTTCAGCAAAACGAATTAATAAATCTTCTGAATCAGGAATATTATTGTTGTTTTCGTCATTTACTGGTGGAACAACTAAATCAGGATATTGTCTTAAAACGCTGAGTAATTCTGCTTTTAAAGGTGTCTCATTCGATAAGTTATGCACATCCGTGAAGGCAATCATTTTCGATTCGTATGCTACTAATTTGAATGGTCTTAATGATTCAATTTCATCTGGATTAACCAAACCGTCATCTTGAATAGCTAAAATAGCATCTTTTGCTGCTTTATCAGTATCAATAACTTTTTGTACAAGTCGTCTGAGTTCAGCTTCTTTATCATCCGGTACACCATTACTATTTGTATCGTTAATATCCGGAACCTCAATTCCAGTTAAGGCTGCAAGTTGTTGCGGCAATGTGCCACGATACATCTCATCAATCGCATTAACTTTATCATTAGCTGCTTCTTTCTTCGCTGTAAACTCATCTTGTAGTTGTGAAAGTGCAGCGTGTTCAGCTGGATTAACAGCTTGATCTGCTTGTGCTTTAGTTAATGCATCTTTTGATTTTTCATCTGCCGCTTTAACATCTTTCAATAAATCTTCGGCTTCTTGAATCAACTTATCTTGTTCATCTGGGATGTTGTTTTCATTGTTGTCATTTACAGATGGAACTGTAATACCTGTTAATTGTGCTAAGCGATCTAATAATGGTTGGCGTATGTCAGATGGTAATTCGTTAACGACTTTGTTAGCTTGCGCTTTGGTTGAAGCGGCATCATCTTCAACTGAAGTTATATCATCTAATTCTTTTGGTGTAATTAACTGGTCTGCTTGTGCCGTTTTTAAATGTGCTTGCGCAGTTTGGTCTGCTGCTTCCGCTTTTTCAACTAATTCTGTTGCTGCTTTTAATGCTGCTTGTTTTATCTTCTCATCTTCATCATCTGGTTTACCATTAGCATCGTTATCATTTACTGCAGGAACTGTAATACCTGTTAATGCTTTTAATTTCCCAGGTAATACACCTTGATATAACGGATTCACTGCATCTAAAGCTTGTTGTGCTTCTGCTTTTCTTGCTTCAAAACCTTGTTGTAAGTCTAACAGTATTTGATGTTCCTCAGGTGAAACAGCTTGATTCTCAGTTACTTCTGCTAATTTTGTTTTCGCTAAACCATCCATTGCTTCAGCAAACGTAATTGCATCCTCAGCTGCTTTAATCAATGGTTCTTGAGTATCTAAAATATCATTACTGTTTGTGTCATTAATTTCCGGAACAATAATGCCATCTAATTTTTCTAACTCTTTTTCAAATGGTGTACGCAATGCTTCAGGCAATGCATTAACTACCTCTGTTGCTTCCGCTTTTGTTGAAACTCCTGACTTCTGACCTTCAGTTAACTTTTGATGTTCTTCAGGATTAATCAACTTATCTGCAGTTGCCTCTGTTAATTGATGTTTCGCTGCTGAATCTGCTGCCTTTGCTTTATCCAATGAGGCTTGTGCTGCTTTAATTAATGCATCTAGTTCAGCTTGATCAATATCATCTGATTTGCCATTGTTATCTTTATCATTCACATCAGGTACAACAATGCCGTTTAATGCTTCAAGTTGTTTTGATAATGCATCACGATGCTTCTCATCAATTGCATTGATTTTATCGTTAGCTGCTTCTTTCTTCGTTACGAAATCTTGTTGTAGTTGTTCTAAGTTGTCATGTTCTGATTGGTTGATAGCTTTATCTGCATCTGCTTTTGCTAATTCATCTTTAGCTTTTTCATCAGCTACTTCAACTTCTTTAATAGATAATTTAGCCGCTTCAATTAATGCATCTTGTTCGTCTAAGATGTCGTTATTATCGGCATCATTCGTTTCTGGTACTGCAATACCATTTAACTTAGCTAATCTTTCTAATAACGGTGCCTGTAATTCTGAAGGTAAAGCTTTAACCGCTTCATCTGCTGATGCTTTTGTTGTGTCTGCGTTGTCTTTTGCTGCAGTTAAATCTTGTTTCTCTTGAGGTTTGATTAAGTCATCTGCTTGAGCTTGTTGTAATTTTTCCTGTGCTGCTTGATCTGCTGCTTCAGCGTTCTTAACTAATGCTTCTGCATTCTTAAACGCTGCTTCTTGTTTTTCTTTTGCATCTTCAACATCTGGTTTACCGTTGGGATCGTTGTCATTAGCTTCTGGTACGTTAATGCCTGTAAGTTGATTTAATTTTTCTGTTAAAGGTGTTTGGTGCTGCTTTTCAATTGTTGCAATTTTATCTTCTGCTTTTTGTTTTTTAGCTTCAAACGCTTGTTGTAAGTTTGCTAAGTTGTCATGTTCTTCAGGTGTAATTGCATTGTTGACATTCGCTGCTTCTAATGATGATTTCGCCTTGTCTTCAGCTGCTTTTGCTTCTTTTAATAACGCTTCTGCTTCAGCAATCAATGCATCTTGAGCATCTAGGATGTTATTACCATTGGCATCATTTGTTTCTGGTACATTAATACCATTTAACTTATCTAATCTCTCTAACAATGATGCTTGTTGATCTTGTGGCAATGCTTTTACTGTTGTATCTGCTGTGGCTTTTGTTGTGTCTGCATTATCTTTTGCAGCAAGTAAATTTGTATGTTCTTCAGGCTTAATCAAATGATCTTCATTAGCTTGTTGTAATTGTTCTTGCGCACTTTTATCTGCCTCTTCTGCCTTCTCAACTAACGCTTGTGCATATTTCAACGCTGATTCTTGTTGTTCTTTTGCATCTTCATCATCTGGTTTACCGTTGGCATCGTTGTCATTTACTGCAGGAACAACAATGCCTTTTAATGCTTCAAGTTCAGTCGGTAAATCACCACGATACTTTTCATTAATTTCTTTAATTTTCTTGTCAGCTGCTTGTTTCTTCGCTGTGAAATCTTGCTGCAGTTTTTCTAAGTTGTCATGTTCTGATTGACTAATAGCTTTGTCCGCGGTTGCGTTTGTTAATTCTTCGTTTGCTTTTTGATCGGCCGCTTTAACTGCTGCTAGTAAATCTTTAGCCTCCG
Source organism: Staphylococcus simulans (assembly GCF_047037175.1). Taxonomy (GTDB): domain Bacteria; phylum Bacillota; class Bacilli; order Staphylococcales; family Staphylococcaceae; genus Staphylococcus; species Staphylococcus simulans_C. Next base: position 1,769,809 of record NZ_CP178241.1, read on the forward strand.
CAATTAATGTATCTTGGTCATCAGGAATGTTGTTGCCATCAATATCATTAATAGATGGAATTTCGATGCCATCCAATGCATTGAGTTCATCTAATAATGGTGCTTGCAGATTTTCTGGAAGTAATCCAACTAAATTTCGTGCAGTTGCGTTCGCCTCGTCTTCTTGATTTTCAACTACATATAAACCATTTAATTCTGATTGAGAAATTACTTCGTCTTGTTTAACTTCAGCTAATTTATCTTGTGCTGCCTTATCAGCTTTTTTAGCTACTTCAATAGCTGCTTTAGCTTGTTCTAACAATTGATTGATTTCTTCATTATCAACCGTATCTGGTTTTCCATTGTTATCAGTATCATTAACATTCGGTACTTGGATACCTTTTAATGCATTGATTTGTTGTAATAGTTTGTCATTGTATTTAGAATCAACCGCATTCGCTTTTTCAATAGCCGCTTGTTTTAATGCTTCGAATTGCTTTTGCTCTTCTGTTAATTTCTCATTTTCCTTTTGATTAATTGCTTGATTTTCTTGTGCTGTTGCTAAATCAGAAACCGCTACTTTCTCAGCATTTTCAGCCAATTTAATAGCCGCTTCCGCTAACTTAATTAACTCATCTTGGTTGTCTGGAATACCATTTTCATTTTTGTCATTAACTTCTGGTACAACAATTCCTTTTAAGACATTCAATCTATCTGAGAAATCTTGCTGTTGGTCTGATGGCAAAGTTCTAACTGCGTCTTCTGCTGTTTTCTTAGTTGAAGCTGCTTGTTCTTTTAGTGCAGTTAATTCTGTGTATTCTTGTGGCTTAATCAATTGATCTTCGTTTGCTTTTTGTAACTGTGATTGTGCAGTTTGATCTGCTGCCTCAGCTTTCTTAACCACATCTTCTACATTCACTAAAGCTGCTGCTTGCTGTTCCTGTTCATCTTGTTCATCTGGTTTTCCATTGTTGTTCTTGTCGTTCATTTTTGGAATTTCAATGCCAGTTAGCTTATTCAATTTTTCTATTAAAGGTGATTGATGTTTCTCATTCACTGCTTTTATTTTAGTTTCTGCCGCTTTTTTCTTAGTTTCAAATTCTTTTTGTAGTGCAGATAAATTATCATATTCAGTTGGAGAGATAGCATTATTTTCGTTTGCTGATTCTAATTCTGCTTTAGCTTTGTTTTCGGCTTCTTGTGCTTCTTTTAACAGTTGTTCAGCCTCTGCTATCAATTTGTCTTGATCATCAGTGATTGAATTATTATTTTCATCGTTTACTTCAGGCAATACAATATCAGTTAATTGATTTAATTCGTCTTGCAATTTTGCCTTTAAACGTTCTGGTAATTGATCCACTTTCGCTTGAGCATCATTTTTCTTGGCAGTTGCATTTTGAATTTCATTTTTCAAGTTATCTATTTCGTTCTTACTGACAAGTTGATCTGCAGCAATTGTTTGAGCAGTAGTTTTTGCTTGCGCATGAGCTCTCTTAGCTTCTTCTACAGAAGCGGTTGCTTCTGCCATAATTTGTTTATCAATTTCATTCTTCAATTCATCTGAAAGTTTGAGACCAACTGTTTGATTATCTGTTACAAGATCTTCAACGTGCTTTGTTCCATTATCAAATGACCACTTCACTGGAACGTTTAATACATTTCCATCGTAATATTCTTTTAATCGTGTCCACTTTTCTGAATTTGAGGTGATATCTTCAGTTGTTAAGTTATGTTTCAAAGCGATTGAAGGCGTGTAAGTTTTATCATAAAAAGTGGGGTTTTTTAAAGCGGTATTACTATTAGCGAAAATAACTTTGTTTGTATTATTCTGTTTTACAGTAAAGAAAGTATTATCAGACTTCGCCACTGCAACAATGTCTTGTGGAAACTCAGCTGATATTTCAATTTTGCTTGGCAAAGTAGCTGCCTGGTTTACTTCTCTTGTTGGAATATACTGAGTAATTGTTACTTTCGCATCATCGCTACCTGTTGGATTATCAATTTGAACTGTATAAGGTTGTACCGGCACTAGTAAGATACCTTTTACATGAAACGCTGTTCCTGAAGCTTGTCTTCCAGTCATACTATAAGTTAATTCGCTCTTATCTTTAAAAGTCGCAGTTACTCTATTTGGATAATCTTCAACAGGTCCTTTTGGACGTTCACCTGTTGAAATAATGATTTTATTATCTTTTAATTCTAAATTAGCTGTTGCTTCTGAAGAAGGCTTATTACTAATATACAGTTCATTGATTTCATTTTGGTTAAAAGTGACGGACTTTCTAACATCTATAGCTTTGTTTCGATCATAATCATCAAGGTCGTAAATATTTAACAATCCACTTACTGGATGTAAATGCTCATTAAGCTGTTTTAAGCCCTCTATTACAGAAGTAATAGATGTACCTTTAGAATTTTTATTATAAAAATCGTCTAACTTTGCTTTATCAACATGAGACAAAAACTTAATGTTAGCTGTTGCACCGCCACCGTCTTGAGAAGTCATTGATAACATGTCTCGACCTGAAGTAAAGAAATACCTTTTATTAGTCGGAAACTTTCTAGATGGTTCATCCATTTTGACATGTACCAATGCATCTACTTTATGACCATTTGCTATACCTACGTTGTTAATATATACATAAGCTTCTGGTTGATTGTCATCGAGCGTAATATAATCACCTAAATATGCATGAATACTGCCACCATTTGTTGTTGTAGTTTTTGTACTTGTCACTGTTTCTTTATTTGTCAGGAATGAATAAGCTTTACTGTCGCGTTCTTTGAATTTAGGTGAAAAATCAATATAATCTGGCGCAACTTTTTGTCCTGGATTACTAACTTTTTTCACTAAATTGCTGCCAGTATAATCAATGATTTTCCCACTATATGTTTCGTTATTGACAGGGGCTTCAACCGTTTCTGGGTCTAATGAACGTTTAGCTCGTTTGTTTGTTGTTGGATTGGATTTTGATGGTTGCTCGATCGTTGGTGTTGATTCTGGAGTTGTAACTTTATCTGTTTGTTGTGCTGATTCTGGTTGAGGTGCGTGTTCTATTGTTGTTGGTTCTTTGGATGTTGTTTGATTTGGTTCTGGATTATGAAGTGCAGTGTTTTCAGAGGCAGGAGCTTCTGTTGTTACAGGTGGTGTAACGACTGCTTTGTTTTGTGTCTCTTGGGTATGTTGAGACTTTGTGTCTGAGTTAGGTTTGGGTGCTTCAGACTGGGTTTGTGCGGTGTCTGTACTTGATGTTTGTTCTTCTGCTGCTTGGGCATCATGACTGAGTCCAAACATGAATGTTGCTCCTACAAGGATAGAAGCGGTTCCTACCGTAAATTTACGGATAGAGTACTTGTTTTGCTTATTAGGCAAAAAATCAAGTCTGCGATTAGGTTGTTTCATAGTTGTTCCTCCGATGTGTCTTTGTCTATATGCTGAGTGTTCTATTTCTAAAAAAATCAGTTCCTAACATACTCGTGTTAAGAGAACAAAATTTATATTAACTGATTTTCTTTGAAAATAAATAGACATCAAAGGAATAGTAAAAAAAGTGCATGTTAAAAGTAAAAAAAGTGTAGACAATGGATATCACAGTAAAGTTTAGTTGTTTGTCCCTTCCAAATACGCCAAAGCTTCTCTATAAATCAATTCAGATATCGTATTTTCTGCACTTTTATAATACTGAGCTTGAATGATAAATTCACTAGGACTCATATGAAATTGATTTTTGAAGTTCTTCAAATAAGTACGATAACTCGTAAAATTATATTCTTTCCATAACTCATATTCATTACCGCGAATTAATAATTCTTCAGCTAATTTATAAAGCTTAAGCCGTCTCACATATTCATTAAAGCCTATCTGCATTTCTTCTTTAAACTTTCTTGAAAGAAAACTACTGTTAACATAAAGAACTTGTGCGACATCACTCAACTTTAATTGCGCTTTAAAGTTATGATTCACATGTGCAACAGCCTTCAATACATTCTCATTATTCGTGAAATTAAAAATATAGCTCTCACTTTCACTGTAGTAAATGTGCAGATAATTAATCAGCTTAATGATATTGATATCTGCCATAAATAAATCCTCTTCATACATAAAGCGAATATAATTCATAAACGCCTTTTTCATACATAGTTTTGTTTCAGCTGTTTTAGTAATGTTCCGCGCATTTCTTAAGTAATATTTATTAAAGTGAACTTTGTTGATAGAGAGGCAAACCATGCTGCCATTGATACTTTGAATCTGTGAATATTTCATTTCTGGTGTTGTCACAAAGATATCGCCCGTTCCATATTCTAATTCAATTTCATCGATGGTTACTTTAGCTAAACCACTTATCACAAAATAAACAGTAATGTATTGGTTATCATGCATTAAATCAAAATTACATACGGATGAAGTAAAAATATTGTAGGTGTAGTCCATAATTGATTCTCCTATCGAGTCATTTAATTTAAGAAATCGTTGCTAAAAGAGAGATTAAAGAGGTGGTTAGAAGTGAAATAAAAAGATTGAAACAAACAAAGCCTTGTTTGTGATAGGAATTAAAAGGGACGCTCATTAGCGTTAACTTCACTTATCATATCGTATAAATTTTAATAAATGAATACTTTTTGCTAAATTAAATTGTACTTAATATCAAAATCAGGGAATTCCCCATATGTATAAAAAAAGGCCGCACCCTTTAAAAAGGTACGACCTAAAAACTGTTTACTATTTAGTTTTATTTATTGTCATCGTGGTTACGACGTTTTCTGAATAACAAGATTGAGCCAAGGGCTGCGAACAATCCTCCAAATAATACGCCGCTATTTGTAGTTTCTTCACCAGTATTTGGTAATGCTTTAGCAGTTGATTTTGCTTTTTTAGCTGCTTTATTTGAATCTGTATCTTTCGCTTTAGATACTTCAACTTTAGTTGATTGATTGTTGTTATGAGTATGGTTTGTTGTGCGATCTGTTGATACTTTAGTTTTTCCTTCGTTCGGACTAGGAGTACCTTCTTTATCACCTACAACAATCGCAGTTGTTGATTTAGAAACATTGCCTGCATCATCAATCGCTACTGCAGTTACTTTATCGCCAGTTCTCAATGTTACACCAGAAGGAACATCTACTGACCAAGTACCATCTTGTCCCACTTTAACTGAAACTGTTGTTCCATTAGGGAATGTTACTGTCACAGTTGTACCTGGTTCAGCTGTACCTGTGATGACTTTATCACCTGTGTGAATACCATTCACAACTGGAGCGTCTGGTGCAACTGTATCTTTAACTGGTGCTGCTGTTTCTTCTGAAACATTACCTGCTTCATCAGTAATTACTGCTTTAACAGTATCGCCGACTTTCAATGTTACTGTTGATGGAACATCTGCTTTCCAATTACCGTCTTTATCGACTTTAGTTGATACAGTAGAGCCGTCTGGGAATGTTACTGTCACAGTTGTACCTGGTTCTTTACCAGTTCCTGTAACAATTCTATCGCCAGCTTCAATTGGGTTCACAACTGGTGCTTCTGGCGCAATAGAGTCATGAACTGTGACATTCACTGTTACATTTTCAGTTGAACCATCTGGATATGTGACTTGAACTGTAACTGTTACAACATCGCCTTCAACCGCATCTTTTGGTGCTGTCACTGTCACTTTACCTGTATCAGGATCTACTGTGACTGTCCAATCTTTATCCACTCCAGATTCTTCAGGGATTTCGAAGCGTGTACCAGTAGGTACTTCATCTTTAACTTGAGGAATCTCGATAGATTCGCCTGGATTTACTTCAACATCATTATAACCCGGGTTATAAATATCAGCATCAGGTTGTGGATCAACAGTAATTGTGACATTTACATGGTCTTTTGTGCCATCTGGGTAAGTCACTGTTACTGGGACATCATAAGTTCCTGGGATTGAACCACTTGGAATTAATGATGGGTCATCCACTGTAACTGTATATGGTTTTTCATTTTCTGGGTAACCTGGAACTGTCACTTTACCTACAACTTCATCAATTGTAGTTGGAGTGCCAAATGGTTTTTCAATCGGTTCTGTTGTTGGTTCATAAGTGTCAGAGTCTTTTGGTCCTACAACAACTTTCACAACAACATGGTCTGTTGAACCATCTGGATAAGTTACGGTAACTGTTACATCATACTCACCTGGTGTTTGACCATTAGGTAATTCTGATGGATCGTCTACTGTAACTTTATAAGGGTCATCCACTTTAGAATATCCAGGTACAGTTACTTTAGAAACCACATCATCAATTGTAGTCGGTGTACCATATGGTTTTTCTACTGTTTCAGTAACCGGTTCAAAGACATCTGAGTCTTTTGGTCCTACTGTTACTTTAACTGTCACATGGTCTTTTGTGCCGTCTGGATATGTCACTGTTACTGGGACATCAAATACGCCTGGTGTTTGGCCATCTGGTACTTTAGTTGGATCATCTACTGTTACTACTGGTGTACCTTTGTCTGTTGGGAAGTTTGGAACTTTGACTTTGTCTTTCACTTCTTGTTCTGTTGTACCTTGACCATATGGTTTTGTGATCGGTTCTGTTGTTGGTTCGTAAGTGTCTGAGTCTTTCGGTCCTACTGTTACTTTCACATTCACGTGATCTTTTGTGCCATCTGGGTAAGTGACTGTCACTGGTACATCATATTCGCCTGGTGTTTGACCATCTGGTACTTTTGTTGGGTCATCTACTGTTACCACTGGTGTACCTTTATCAACCGGGAAGTTTGGAACTTTGACTTTGTCTTTCACTTCTTGTTCTGTTGTACCTTGACCATATGGTTTTGTGATCGGTTCTGTTGTTGGTTCGTAAGTGTCTGAATCTTTCGGTCCTACTGTTACTTTAACTGTGACTTTATCAGTTGTTTTATCTGGGTATGTCACCGTTACTGGAACTTCGAATTCTCCACTTGTTTGACCATCTGGGATTTTAGTTGTATCCACTGTAATTACAGGTTGGTCGCCTTCTTTAGGGAAGTCTGGAATGCTTACTTTACCTTTGACTTCGTCTTCTGTAGTTTTTGAACCGTAAGGTTTTGTGATTTCACCAGTTGTTGGCTCATATTTATCATTTTGTGGTTGTGGATTTACTGTCACTTTCACATTTACATGATCTTTTGTGCCATCTGGATATGTCACTGTAACCGGAACATCAAATACGCCTGTTGTTTGGCCATCTGGTACTTTTGTTGGGTCATCTACTGTTACTACTGGTGTGCCTTTATCTGCTGGGAAGTTAGGGACTTTGACTTTGTCTTTCACTTCTTGTTCAGTCGTACCTTGACCATATGGTTTTGTGATTGGTTCTGTTGTAGGCTCATAAGTGTCTGAATCTTTTGGTCCTACTGTTACTTTCACATTCACGTGATCTTTTGTGCCATCTGGGTAAGTGACTGTCACTGGTACATCATATTCGCCTGGTGTTTGACCATCTGGTACTTTTGTTGGATCATCCACTGTTACTTTTGGTTGATCGCCTTCTTTAGGGAAGTCTGGAACTGTTACTTTTCCTTTGACTTCATCTTCTGTAGTTGTTGAACCGTAAGGTTTTGCGATTTCCCCTGTTGTTGGCTCGTATTTATCATTTTGTGGTTGTGGATTAACCGTAACTTTAACTGTTACATGATCTTTTGTGCCATCTGGATATGTCACTGTAACCGGTACATCATATTCACCTGGTGTTTGACCGTCTGGTACTTTTGTTGGATCATCCACTGTTACTACTGGTGTACCTTTATCCGCTGGGAAGTTAGGGACTTTGACTTTGTCTTTTACTTCTTGTTCTGTTGTACCTTGACCATATGGTTTTGTGATCGGTTCTGTTGTTGGTTCGTAAGTGTCTGAATCTTTTGGTCCTACTGTTACTTTAACTGTGACTTTATCAGTTGTTTTATCTGGGTATGTCACCGTTACTGGAACTTCGAATTCTCCACTTGTTTGACCATCTGGAATTTTAGTTGTATCCACTGTAATTACAGGTTGGTCGCCTTCTTTAGGGAAGTCTGGAATGCTTACTTTACCTTTGACTTCGTCTTCTGTAGTTTTTGAACCGTAAGGTTTTGTGATTTCACCAGTTGTTGGCTCATATTTATCATTTTGTGGTTGTGGATTTACTGTCACTTTCACATTTACATGATCTTTTGTGCCATCTGGATATGTCACTGTAACCGGAACATCATATTCGCCTGGTGTTTGACCGTCTGGTACTTTTGTTGGGTCATCCACTGTTACTACTGGTGTACCTTTGTCTGTTGGGAAGTTTGAAACTTTGACTTTGTCTTTCACTTCTTGTTCTGTTGTACCTTGACCATATGGTTTTGTGATCGGTTCTGTTGTTGGTTCGTAAGTGTCTGAATCTTTCGGTCCTACTGTTACTTTAACTGTGACTTTATCAGTTGTTTTATCTGGGTATGTCACCGTTACTGGAACTTCGAATTCTCCACTTGTTTGACCATCTGGGATTTTAGTTGTATCCACTGTAATTACAGGTTGGTCGCCTTCTTTAGGGAAGTCTGGAATGCTTACTTTATCTTTAACTTCGTCTTCTGTAGTTGTTGAACCGTAAGGTTTTGTGATTTCACCAGTTGTTGGCTCATATTTATCATTTTGTGGTTGTGGATTTACTGTCACTTTCACATTTACATGATCTTTTGTGCCATCTGGATATGTCACTGTAACCGGAACATCATATTCGCCTGGTGTTTGACCGTCTGGTACTTTTGTTGGGTCATCCACTGTTACTACTGGTGTACCTTTATCTGCTGGGAAGTTAGGGACTTTGACTTTGTCTTTCACTTCTTGTTCAGTCGTACCTTGACCATATGGTTTTGTGATTGGTTCTGTTGTAGGCTCATAAGTGTCTGAATCTTTTGGTCCTACTGTTACTTTCACATTCACGTGATCTTTTGTGCCATCTGGATATGTCACTGTAACCGGAACATCATATTCGCCCGGTGTTTGACCATCTGGTACTTTTGTTGGATCATCTACTGTTACTACTGGTGTACCTTTATCTGCTGGGAAGTTTGGAACTTTGACTTTGTCTTTCACTTCTTGTTCTGTTGTCGGTGTGCCAAACGGTTTTGTGATTGGTTCTGTTGTAGGCTCGTAAGTGTCTGAGTCTTTTGGTCCTACTGTTACTTTCACATTTACTGTGTCAGTTGTTTTATCTGGGTAAGTCACTGTGACTGGAACTTCGAATTCTCCACTTGTTTGACCATCAGGAATTTTTGTTTCATCTACTGTTACTGTATATGGTTGACCATTTTCTGGATATCCTGGAACTGTTACTTTATCTTTTACTTCATTTGGAGTTGTTGTTTCACCATAATGTTTAGTTATTTCTCCTGCTTTAGGATCGTATTTCGCATTATCTGGTTGTTCTCCAACAGTAACTTTGACTGTTACTTTGTCAGTTGAACCATCTGGATATGTCACTGTTACTGGAACATCAAATACGCCTGTTGTTTGGCCATCTGGTACTTTTGTTGGGTCATCTACTGTTACTACTGGTGTGCCTTTATCAGCTGGGAAGTTAGGGACTTTGACTTTGTCTTTTACTTCTTGTTCAGTTGTCGGTGTACCGAATGGTTTTGTGATATTTTCAAATGTTGGTTCATAAGTGTCTGAATCTTTCGGACCTACTGTTACTTTCACATTTACTGTGTCAGTTGTTTTGTCTGGGTATGTCACTGTGACTGGAACTTCAAATTCTCCACTTGTTTGACCATTAGGGACCTTAGTCGTATCTACAGTAAGGACTGGTTGATCACCTGTTGTTGGGAAGTTAGGGACTTTGACTTTGCCTTTAACTTCATCTTCAGTCGTTGGTGTGCCAAATGGTTTTGTGATCTCGCCTGTTGTTGGCTCGTATTTCGCATTATCTGCTTGATCACCAACTGTCACTTTAACTGTAACTTTATCAGTTGTTTTATCTGGATATGTCACTGTTACTGGTACATCAAATACGCCTGTTGTTTGACCGTCTGGAACTTTAGTTGGATCATCCACTGTTACCACTGGTGTACCTTTGTCTGCTGGGAAGTTTGGAACTGTGACTTTGTCTTTTACTTCTTGTTCAGTCGTTGGTGTGCCGAATGGTTTTGTGATTTCGCCTGTTGTTGGTTCGTATTTATCTTTTTGCGGTTGTTCGCCAACTGTCACTTTAACTGTGACTTTGTCAGTTGTTTTATCTGGGTATGTCACCGTTACTGGTACGTCGAAGACACCTGGTGTTTGGCCATCTGGAACTTTTGTCGGGTCATCCACTGTAATTGTTGGTTGGTCTCCTGTTGCTGGGAAGTTAGGGACCGTAACTTTGTCTTTCACTTCTTGTTCAGTTGTTGGTGTACCAAATGGTTTTGTGATTTCCCCTGTTGTTGGCTCGTATTTCGCATTGTCTGCTTGATCACCAACTGTGACTTTAACTGTAACTTTGTCAGTTGTTTTATCTGGGTATGTTACTGTTACTGGTACGTCGAAGACACCTGGTGTTTGGCCATCTGGAACTTTTGTTGGATCATCCACTGTTACTACTGGTGTACCTTTGTCCGCTGGGAAATTAGGAACTGTGACTTTGTCTTTTACTTCTTGTTCAGTCGTTGGTGTACCAAATGGTTTTGTGATTTCCCCTGTTGTTGGCTCGTATTTCGCATTATCTGCTTGTTCGCCAACTGTAACTTTAACTGTTACTTTGTCAGTTGTTTTATCTGGATAAGTCACTGTTACTGGAACATCAAATACGCCTGTTGTTTGACCGTCTGGAACTTTAGTTGGATCATCCACTGTAATTACTGGTTGGTCTCCTGTTGTTGGGAAGTTAGGGACTGTGACTTTGCCTTTCACTTCATCAGGAGTCGTTGGTGTGCCAAATGGTTTTGTGATTTCACCTGTTGTCGGTTCGTAAGTTTCTGAATCTTTTGGTCCTACTGTGACTTTCACATTCACTGTGTCAGTTGTTTTATCTGGATATGTCACTGTGACTGGAACTTGGAATTCTCCAGTTGTTTGACCATCAGGAATCTTAGTTGTATCTACAGTAAAGACTGGTTGGTCTCCTGTTGTTGGGAAGTTAGGGACTGTGACTTTTTCTTTCACTTCTTGTTCAGTCGTTGGTGTGCCGAATGGTTTTGTGATTTCCCCTGTTGTTGGCTCGTATTTCGCATTATCTGCTTGATCACCAACTGTCACTTTAACTGTAACTTTATCAGTTGTTTTATCTGGATAAGTCACTGTTACTGGAACATCAAATACGCCTGGTGTTTGACCGTCTGGAACTTTTGTCGGATCATCCACTGTAATTACTGGTTGGTCTCCTGTTTTAGGGAAGTCTGGAACTGTTACTTTGCCTTTGACTTCATCAGGAGTTGTCGGTGTACCGAATGGTTTTGTGATTTCGCCTGTTGTTGGCTCATATTTATCTTTTTGCGGTTGTTCACCAACTGTAACTTTAACGTTCACTTTATCAGTTGTTTTATCTGGGTAAGTTACTGTCACTGGAACATCGTATACGCCTGGTGTTTGACCATCAGGTACTTTTGTTGGATCATCTACTGTTACCGTTGGTGTACCTTTATCTGCTGGGAAGTTTGGAATTGTAACTTTGTCTTTCACTTCTTGTTCAGTTGTTGGTGTACCGAATGGTTTTGTAATCTCGCCTGTTGTTGGTTCATATTTATCTTTTTGCGGTTGTTCGCCAACTGTCACTTTAACTGTGACTTTGTCTGTTGTTTTGTCTGGGTAAGTTACTCTCACTGGAACATCGTATACGCCTGGTGTTTGACCATCAGGTACTTTTGTTGGATCATCTACTGTTACCGTTGGTGTACCTTTATCTGCTGGGAAGTTTGGTACTGTAACTTTGTCTTTCACTTCTTGTTCAGTTGTTGGTGTACCGAATGGTTTTGTGATCTCGCCTGTTGTTGGTTCGTACGTATCTGAATCTTTTGGTCCTACTGTGACTTTCACATTCACATGGTCTTTTGTGCCATCAGGATATGTCACTGTCACTGGAACTTGGAATTCGCCTGTTGTTTGGCCATCAGGAATCTTAGTTGTATCTACAGTGAAAGTAGGTTGTGGTCCTGTTGTTGGGAATTTTGGTACTGTAACTTTGTCTTTTACTTCTTGTTCAGTCGTTGGTGTACCAAATGGTTTTGTGATTTCACCTGTTGTTGGTTCATATTTATCTTTTTGCGGTTGTATTTTACGAACAATTAAAGAATCACCTGAAATGACGTTGTCGCCAGATACAAGTAATGCCGTATAAATTTCACCATCTTTTGCCCCTGACGGAATAGTAAAGGCGCCTAATTTTTCGCCTTCTTTAATTGTGTAGAAATCTTTTGTTGTATGAACAACTTGACCTGCACCGTTAGTCCATACAATATGTGTTGGCAATGCTGGAATCGTTTTACCGTCCAATTTAATTAATGCTTTACTACCTGGAGAAGCAGGTTGTGTTGTTGTATTAAAGTTTGTAATATCTAATTTTGGCGCTTGGCTTGGACTTGTAACAACTGCAAAGTTTACGTTAGCCCATTGTTGCAATCCTGGATATGGAATAGCTTGTGGTGAAATAGAAGGCGCTGAGTTAGGTCTTCTAAATTCTGGTGATGTATAAGCTGAATAAGCTTGTACTAAGTTACCTTTTGGGTCTGTAACAAATCCATATAGATAATCCATTTGCATACCAGTTGGGAATTTTATCGCATAAGCTCCTCTACTGTCTGTAGTAGTTTGAACAGTTGATGCGATGTATTCAGGATGTTGTGATAATAAACGTTTTGCGGCGGCTGGTCTTTGGTTAGTTGGTAAACTTTCCACTTGTTGTCTATATGCACTCGCTCCAGCTGCTGTTAATGTACTGAATACAACATGGTAGTTGCTCGCAACTTTATCTCCAAAGTTAGGATTAAACACAGGACCTGTCGCAGAGTTGGCTTTATCTCCACCTGAACTTTCAAGCCATACTTTACCACGTACTGAATTCATTCCGTCTACTGCTAATATACCTGGGTCACCAGGACTTGCGTTTGATGTTGACCATTGATTCGCATCTTTTGTCATATAATGTGCAGATGGAATGACAGACATATAAATACCTGTACGGCTGACGTTTTTACCTACAACCGGTACTTGACCTAAGTTACTGCCTGTAAATGTATTTACGAACGCACCTGGGAAGTAACCGCCAGCTTGACGTAACATTGTAGCTGTATTGCCTTCTGGAGTTTTGAAATCTTCAATCCAGAAACGGTATTCTTGGCCTTCATGCGCAGTATAAAGATGTTGTTTACCTGTCGCATCTGTCCATCCTTTTCTTAAATCAAAGGCGTATGCACCGGGTCCATCTTGTGCTGCATCATCACTTTTGTTGTTATGTGTATAAGCCACATAAATTGGAGATACACTGCCATCTTGGTCTTTCCATTGTAAGAAAACTGGTGTATTTACAGGAACTGGCAACATACCATTACTACCTGTCGCCAATGTACCTGTTGATGTAATCCAAGCACGACCAGAAATCAAGTTTGCTTTATTAATTTCATCTGAACCTGAACGGACATAACCATTTTTAATCGCATCTGCTTCAATAACTTCTGGATCATTTGGTAATGTAGCCGCATATTTCACAATGTCAGGGCTGCCTGCTACGTGTTCAGCTTCTGTCGTTAAACCTTCACGAACTGCAGGTTTAAACCATACATCATATTCATGAGATAATTGATAAATTAAAGCTTGTTGAATTTCTTCTGGTGTCGCATTGCTATCTAAATTCAATTCTTGAATTAGAGCTTGTGCATCTTCTATTGAAACACCTGAAGATTGTGCATAAAATTCAGCAGCTGTATTCAAGTCTTGAACTTGTTGGATTTCTAAAGTAGATGTTGGTACTTCTACTTTAGGTGCTTCAACTGCTTGTTGAACCTCTGCTTTGTTTTCAAGTGTTGCTTTTTCTGCTGAAACCACTTGCTGTTTTGATTCTTGTTGGTTTGATGTTACAACTTCTGCTTTTTGACTTGTTTCTTTAACAACTACCTGATCGTCAGAAGTTGTTTTTTCTGTTGAGGCTTTACTTTCTGTCGGTTGAGGTGCTTCAACTATAGCTTTTAATGTTTCTTTTACATCATCTGTTTTCACTACTTCAGATGATGTAGAATTTGCAGTTTCATTTACAACTGCATCTGCATGATTCACTTCAACTTTCGTGTCTTTGTTTGGAGTTGCTGCGTTTTCTGTAGATGTTGTTGATTGTTCAGCTGCTTGTGCATCTTGTGTATCTAACCCGAAAAGTAAAGAAGCTCCTACTAGAATAGAAGCGGTACCTACTGTGAATTTCCGTATAGAATATTTGTTTTTTCTATCGGGTAGAAAAGATGCTTTTCTCTTAGATGTGTGTTCGTCTTTCAACCTAGACACTCCTTAAATTAAATTTGGGCATACATCATAATAACGAGTACACTTTAACTTAACTCTCGTATTTCTATTTATAATTGTTAAATTGAGCCCCATCACAACAATATATGGTGCCATACAGATTATACCACCTATCTAATTGTACGTAATAGTATTTTTACTCACTTTACTTATATCGTTTTATAAAATGCGGTTGTAATACTAGTTTTGCTATACTGATTCCGAACGTAGCATTTGAATAATATGCATAATAAATGATTAAAAAATTGTCAACGCTATTAATTTTTAAAACACAAATAACTGATTGGCTACAAAAAAGGAATGGATTTCTCCATTCCCAAAATGTTCAACTTTATTGCTGTTTTAAATTCATTATATTTTCACGCATGATTATTCAACACTGAGTTAATTTTCTTCGTTATCATTGTCAATCCACTCTAACATGAGGTCAAAATGTCTGCCTTCAGGTTCAATATCATCCATGTGAGACAAACTTGATAAGGCATATAAATCTATTGTGTTATCCGTGTTTTTAGATACGTAATCTAGTGTTGTCTCAATTTCCACTTGTGTATCATCGAAGCCATGAATGATTAATGTTTTAGTATTTAACGGTAAACGTGAAAGAGGTGATGCCGCATATAATATATCTTCTGACACATCTCCAAAATATTCTTCTGCCGCTTTTCGTCCTAATTCTTTTTCTTTTGTATACGGCACATCAGTGACAGGTGCTAAAGCGATAATTCTATCAGCTTCATCTTCATTATTTAATACGAGTTGGCCACCCACTGAATGTCCAATCAGAATTAATGATTCGCCTGTACCTACAAATTCAGAATTTCTAAATGTTTGAATCGCTTTTTTAACATCTTCTTCTGGTGTCGGCCATTTGTGTTCTCCACGGCGATATTCAACATTTGCGACATTGTAGCCTTTGTTCGTTAACACTTCAATCATTTTGTCATTTAACGAACGGTCATATTGTTGTCTCCAATAACCACCATGAACTAACACAAGCCATTTATCCTCATGTTTTTCATTTTTATCATTAGATGCATAGACATCGATGAATTGTTCTTCATGATCTCCATATTGTAATACTTCCATTGATCATCACTCCTAAGTGAATGTGATTTTCTAGCACTAACTCTTTACCCCCTTTGGTCAGTACCCACACGTTGCCACATTTGTATAATCTACATGCTGATGATCAAATACATAAAATAAGCCGACAAACCTAGGAGATTTGCCGGCCATTTTATGATAGCTTTACTTATTATTTTAAACTGTCTTGAATTTTTTTAATTTCATCTTGTTTTAAATCAACGACGATTTCGCCATCTTTAACTTCTTCTTTTAAAGCTTTTTGCGCTTCTTTAGAATGATAAAGTTCCGCAACTTTTTTCAATGTTTTATCGTCTTTGTCTTTAGAGTTCACTGCGATAATGTTGATGTACGGTTGTGATGCTTTTGCGTCATCTTTTTCTAAGAAGATTGGATCTTTTTTCGCATTTAATCCTGCTTTTGTCGCAACACCATTATTGATAACTGAAATATCTACATCATCTAAGGCACGTGCTGTTTGTTGTGCATCTACTGCTTTAATATCTAAATGTTTTTTATTTTCTTCGATATCTTTAATGCCGCCTTTTAAGCCGAAATCTTTAGAAAGTTTGATGTAGCCTGCTTTTTCTAATAATTTTAATGCACGTGCTTGGTTAGAAACGTCATTTGGAATGATGACTTTCGCACCGTCTTTTAAGTCTTTAATATTTTTGATTTTTTTAGAATAAATACCTAATGGCGCAAATACTGTTGTACGGATTGGTGTGATTTTTGTACCTTTATTCGCTTTTTCATATTGATCTAAGAATGCAAAGTGTTGGAATGCGTTCATTTCGATATCCCCATCGTTTAGCGCCTTGTTTGGTACGTTATAATCAGAGAATTGTTTAACTTTCACTGTAATACCATCTTTTTTCGCAAGTTCTGCAACTTTATCCCATACTTTTGTTTCGTTAGATGCTACGCCGACTGTTACTGTTTTATTATCTTCTTTTTTCCCGCATGCAGCTAAAATCACCACAAATGCGATGGCTAATACTAATAATTTCTTCATTCAATGATTGCCCCTTTACTTAATTAATTTCTACGAATTTTCTTAGCTAAGACATTCCCGAGAGATTGAATCAGCTGAACCATGATGACTAAAATGACAACTGTGATCACAATAACGATTGTGTCGAAACGTTGGTAACCATAAGCCAATGCTAAGTCACCAATACCGCCTCCGCCGACTGCGCCGGCCATAGCTGTTGCTCCGATTAAACCGATAATTGCTGTTGTTAATGCTAAAATCAATGAACCTAATGCTTCAGGTAATAAGAAATAACGAATTATTTGAAGCGGTGATGCACCCATCGCATTCGCTGCTTCAATGACACCTGAATTCACTTCTAACAATGAGTTTTCAACTAATCTCGCAATATAAGGTGCGACATAAACCGTTAATGGTACAATAGCCGCTGCTGTCCCAATGGATGTACCTACTACTAATTTCGTAAAAGGTACAATCGCAATTAATAAAATAATGAAAGGCACAGAGCGTAAAATATTAATAATTGGATTGAGGATGTGATAAATCACCACATTTTCCCAAATTCCATCTTTCTTAGTAACCACAAGCAATACGCCAAGCGGAATACCAATCAATGACCCGATGACTAATGAAATGGAGACCATCAACAACGTTTGATACAACGCCTCCATTAATTGAGACGAATCTAATGTAGATCCAAGCATCTTATACGACCTCCTCAAATTCAATATGATTTTCTTTCATATAATCAAATGCACGTTGCTTATTTTCATTCGATCCTTTAATTCGAAGTGTCAAATAGCCGACTGAAGTATCTTGAATATCTGACATGGATGCATAAATCACATTGACATCTAAATTGAAATCTTTAATTAACGTTTGAATCACTGATAAGCCGATTTGCGCACCTTCTAAATACACTTTGACGTCCGCATAATCTGCGTCAGTTGGTAATTGATGTATCATCTTATCACTGATATCTGTGCTGATAACCGTCGAAACGAAACTTTTTGCTGTTTTCGTTTGAGGGTGGCTAAACACATCTAATACACTGCCGATTTCAATCACACTGCCTTGTTCCATGACCGCAACTTTATCGCAAATTTGTTGAATCACACCCATTTCATGTGTAATCAATAAAATAGTCACATCAAATGTACGATTCACTTTCTTCAATAAACGTAAGATAGACTCTGTTGTTGCTGGATCTAGTGCACTCGTTACTTCATCACACAACAAAATTTTAGGATCAGTAACTAAAGCTCTCGCAATCGCAACTCTTTGTTTTTGGCCGCCAGACAACTCATTCGGATACTGTGTGCCTTTGTCTCCTAAACCTACGAATTCAAGCATTTCGTCAACTTTCTCTTTTATGTATGACTTATTTTTCCCTTCAAGGATGAGCGGCATCGCAACATTATTGAATACAGTTTTAGAATTTAATAAATTGAAATGTTGGAAAATCATGCCAATGTTTTTCTTCACTTTGCGCAGTTCTTTTTTGTTGTATTGATTAATGTCATGACCATCCACAATAATGTTTCCTGATGTCACATTTTCTAACTTATTCACTAATCGGATTAATGTACTTTTACCTGCACCGCTATACCCGATGACACCAAAAATCTCTTGGCGTTCTACAGTAAAACTGACATCTTTCAAAGCCTGAATTTCCGTTGAGCGTTTACGGAATGTTTTATTAACATCCTTGAACTCAATCATAGGTAAATCCCCCTTAATCATTTTAAAATAAATGAATATTAACTCTTTTCAATCAATTAATAATAAAAGAAAATCCCGAGGACTGATGAAACAAGTCCCCGGGATACATTTATATCGGATCGTCTCATCTTCACAGTATTTCACTGCAGGAATTGGCACAGTAATTAATCTTCATAATTAATCCTGTTGCCGAGGCTTCGCAGGGCCTGTCCCTCCGCCTCTCTGGATAAGAAAGTTATATTCAATTCATTTATATTCCATATGTTACAAAGTCTGATAGAAAAAGTCAACATTATTTTTCAGAAATTTGTCTATATTTATTCAATTCAAAAAATCTATGATAAGAAAGCGATTACATTATATTTAATAAAAAGAACCAGGCCGAAGCCCGGTTCTTAAATACTTAGAACTGAATCTTATTCTTCTTTACGACGTCTAGCACCAAGTACTGTTGTAGCACCTAAACCAGCCATGATTGCACCATAAACTAATGCTGCTGTATCGTCTGAACCCGTTTCAGGTAAAGCTTTAGCTGTTTGTTTAGATTTTGTTGCTGCTTTAGCTTGTGATTTTGCTACATTATGATAAACCACTTTGTTTGTAGTTTGTTTACCTACAAATTTATGATCTTGGCCATTGTTCACATTGATGAAGCCATTATGACCATTTTTATCCGAATTTGTTTTACCTTGTTGGTTTCCATCAGAATTACTTTGATCAGTTTTTGTTACTGAACCATTACCTGTTACTGTAACATTGCCTGGTGTAGTCACTGTTGTTGTTACATTTGGTTTCGGTGTTGGTTTTGTTACAGTTGGTTGTGCTGGAACTAATGGAATCATTGGGATTGTTACTTTAGGTGTATTTGGTTTTTGGCAAGGTACGATAATTTTTGTTTTATCAGCACACTGTAATACCACATTACCTTTCACATCATGATTGTATCCAATAATTACTACCGCATTACCATCCACATCACATGGAATTTCAACACGTTGACCATCATTAAAGATGATGACATTTGTGTTTTCAGCATCGATGTAGTTGTTGATGATATAAATAGGTTGTGCTGGTTGTGCATCGCGACCATCTCTGCCGTCTCTGCCATCTCTTCCATCACGTCCGTCTCTGCCATCTACGCCATCTCTGCCATCTTGACCGCGTTGAACAGTAATTTTAGATCCGTCGCTGAACTCTACTACAGTATTGCCATCTTTATCAAGGCTTGATGTTTTAACTGTTACTGAGATACCATCTTTACCTTTTGCTACTGTAATTTTATTGCCATCGCTGAATTCTACAACTGTGTTACCGTCTTTATTAATTGTTTGACCTGTAACTGTGATTGATTTGCCGTCTTTACCGTCACGACCGTCTCTACCACGTTGAACAGTAACTTTTGAACCATCACTGAATTCAATAACAGTGTTACCGTCTTTATCAAGACTTGAATCTTTAACTGTTACTGAGATACCATCTTTACCTTTTGGTACTGTCACTTTGTTACCATCACTGAATGTTACAACTGTGTTGCCATCTTTATCAATTGTTTGGCCTGTAACTGTAATTGATTTACCGTCTACACCGTCTTTACCATCACGACCATCTTTACCTTTCGCAATCGTAGTTGTTGATCCATCGCTGAATTCTACAACTGTATTACCATCAGCATCTTGGTGTGAGGCTTTAACTGTAACTGAAGTACCGTCTTTACCTTTTGATACTGTGATTGTGTTGCCATCACTGAATGTCACAACTGTGTTGCCGTCTTTATCAATTGTTTGGCCTGTAACTGTTACAGATTTACCATCTTTACCGTCTTTACCAGGTAAGCCTTGATCACCTTTATCGCCTTTCGCAATCGTTACTGAAGTACCGTCGCTAAATTCGACAACTGTGTTACCGTTAGGATCTTTTGTAGTTGAAACGATAGAGATTGATTTACCATCTTGACCTTTTGGTACAACAATTTCATGTCCATCACTGAAGACTACTTTTGTATTGCCGTCTGGTTGAACTGTAGAAGAAGTAATTGTGATAGATTTACCATCTTCACCTTTATCTCCTTTAGCACCTTTAGGAATAACAACTTCGTGTCCATCGCTGAATGTCACTTTAACATCACCATTTGGTAAGTTTTCAGTGTTAGTGATAGTAATTGATTTACCATCCACACCGTCTTTACCTTTTGGTACTGTCACTTTAGAACCATCACTGAATTCAATCACTGTATTACCATCTGCATCTGGTTCTGATTTAGTAATTGTTACTGATTTACCGTCTAATCCTTTAGGAATATTGATTTCACGGCCATCAGAGAATGTGACTTTAGTTGAACCGTCAGGTTGTACTTCTGTACCAGTAATAGTGACTGAAGTACCGTCTGCACCTTTATCGCCTTTGTCACCTTTAGGGATAGTTACACTACTTCCATCACTAAAGTCGATGACTGTGTTGCCGTCTGCATCTTTTGCTGTTTTAACAACAGTTACTGATGCGCCAGCATCACCTTTAGCGCCTTTAGGAATAACGATTTCATGTCCATCACTGAATGTTACTTTGATATCACCGCTTGGTAATGTTTCGTTACCAGTGACAGTGACTGATTTACCATCTACACCATCTTTTGCTTTCGGAATAGTAACTTTAGATCCATCAGAGAATGTCACTTCTGTATTACCGTCTGCATCTGGTTGAACATTTTGTACAGTAATAGATTTACCGTCTGCTCCTTTATCACCTTTAGAAATAACTGCTGTGCCGCCATCGCTGAAGTGGATAACTGTGTTGCCGTCTGCATCTTTTTCAGTGCTTGTTACTGTTAATGGTGCTGCGTCTTTACCATTCACACCGTCTTTACCAGGTAAACCTTGTTCACCTTTTTCGCCTTTAGGAATTACAATTTCTTTTCCATCAGAGAATGTCACTTTCGTATCACCATTTGGTTGTGGTTCTACTTTAGCAACTGTTACTGAATCACCTTTATCACCTTTGTCGCCTTTAGCGATTGTGATTTCATGTCCATCAGAGAATGTAACTTTCGTATTACCTTCTGGTGTTGTTTCAGTGCTTTGAACAGTCACTGATTTACCGTCTACGCCATCTTTCGCTTTTGGAAGAACGACTTTAGATCCATCAGAGAATGTCACGACTGTGTTACCGTCTGCATCAGGTTGTACATCTTGAACAGTGATTGATTTTCCATCTGCACCGTTTTGACCTGCTTCACCTTGAGCACCAGTATCACCTTTATCACCTTTTGCTCCTTTAGGAATTACAGCTTCTTTTCCATCAGAGAATGTGATTTTAATATCACCATTTGGTTGTGGTTCTACTTTTGCGACTGTGACTGAATCACCTTTATCGCCTTTTTCACCAGCATCACCTTTTGCTCCTTTAGGGATAGTGATTGTGCTGTCGTCTGAGAATGTCACAACTGTATTACCATCAGCATCTTTTTCAGTTTTAGCAACTGTAATTGATTTACCATCTTTGGCTTTTGGAATTGTTACTTTTGTGCCATCTGAGAATGTGACTTCAGTATTGCCTTCTGGTGTTTGTGTAGATCCTGTAATAGTTAATGGTTTTGCATCTGCACCATTTTGACCTGCTTCACCTTGGGCACCAGTATCACCTTTGTCACCTTTTTCGCCTTTAGGAATTGTTACTTCTTTACCATCACTAAATGTAACTTTAATATCGCCATTTGGTTGTGGTTCTACTTTAGCAACTGTGATTGAATCACCTTTGTCGCCTTTATCACCTTTTGAAATTGTGACAGATGTACCATCAGAGAATGTGACTTTTGTATCGCCTTTAGAGATGGTAACGTGTGAACCGTCACTGAAGTTTACAACAGTATTGCCTTGTGCATCTTTTGATTCACCAGTCACTGTTAATGGTGCAGCGTCTTTACCTGCAGCTCCAGTTGCGCCAGTTTCACCTTTCGCACCTTGTGCTCCGGTTGCTCCAGTATCACCTTTTTCACCTTTTGGTCCGGCAAGGCCTGGATCACCTTTAGAGATTGTAACTCTTTTTCCATCACTGAAGTGTACAACTGTATTTCCAGCAGCATCTTTTGATTCATATAAAACTTTTAATGGCGCGGCATCTTGACCTGGATCACCTTTGTCGCCTTTTGGAACAACGATTGATTTTCCATCGCTGAAGTTTACTTTGATATCGCCATTTGCTTGAGGCTCAGTTGATATGATTGTAATTGAATCACCTTTGTCGCCTTTTGCCCCTGTTGCTCCAGTATCACCTTTGTCTCCTTTTGCTCCGGCTACACCTGGATTACCTTTATCGCCTTTAGAGATCGTTACGTGTGAACCATCACTGAAGGTAACAACTGTATTTCCAGCAGCATCTTTTTTAGAACCCACCACTGTTAATGGATCAGCATTTTGACCATCTATTCCATCTTCTCCAGGGTCACCTTTTGGTCCTTTAGGTACAAGTATTGATGTTCCATCAGAGAATTTTACCTTAATACCAGTAGGAGTATTGTCAGTTCCGGCTACTGTAATTGAATCACCTTTTGTTCCTTTTGGTACTGTAACTGACGTATCATCAGTGAATGTAACTTTTATATCTCCATTAGGCAATGTTTCAGTTGTTTTAACTCTAATTGAATCACCTTTAGGGCCTTGAATACCCTGTGGTCCCTGTTCACCTTTTGGAACTACTATAGAGTTGCCATCAGTAAAGGTAACTTGAATACCGTTAGGTAATTCTTTTGTACTTGCAACAGCAACTGCTTTTCCTGCTGGTCCTGGTTCACCATCAGGAATAAATGTCTCACCAATTTTTTCGCCTGTATCTGCGTTAGTGACAGTAACTAATGTACCGTTTTTTCCATCTTGTTGCGTTCTTGTATTTGAATATGCAAGATTTGGTGTTTTACCATCTCTAGGTACAATCGTTTTACCTGGTAAACTTACTTTACCGTTTTTATCGATTGTTGCTGAGATTACATCACCTTGTTTTAAAGGTGCATTTAATGTTTGTGTGAATTTACCTTGTGCATCAGAAGTTGTGTTGTAAGTTGTTGGACCTACATGAATTGTGACAGGCACATTGGGTTCTGTTTCTCCAGTAACCACATTGTCGCCTGATAATTTAGGATCTACAACTGGCGGTAAAATAATACTGCTAGCCGCATCTGCAGCTGCTGCAACACCTAATTCAATAATTTCTGGCAATTCTTTTTTAACTATTGTTTCAGTTTTGACAGTACTACCTAATTGAACATTTTTGTAGTACCAGTTTGTGCTTGTAATTTCTTTAACACCATTAACACCTTGTCTTGCTACACGTTGTGTACCCGCTGGAAGGGTTGTTGATGTTCTATATTCTCTCGTAAAAGGGTAAGCTTCTTGAATTTTTTGTGTATCTTGTCTGATATTGAAATCAACATTACCATCTAATACAACTTCCATTTTTTCATTGAAATAGTTGGTTGTTGAATATGGATCCGGTGTTGAACTATAGTTTTGTCCATTTGGAAACATCATAACGAAACCATCAACACTTAAATCACCATTCCAGTTTTTAACAGGTAAGCTGAATTTAAGATCCGCATAACCACCATCTCGGATTGCTGTATCAGTAAGGAAAGGACGTCCATTTAACGCGTAACCCGTTGGATAACCTGGTTTAGCTAATCCTTCTCTCATTACAGATGTTGTAGGTTGTCCAGTAGTACCCACCATATCTACAGTTACTGAAATGCCTGCGCCTGGTGGCGGTAATTGGAAACCATCACCAAATTTAAATCCACCTAAATCAATTGCATGGGTTTGTCCTGTACCAGCTGTTGCATAATATTTAATCTCAAAGTCCATTGTGTTATTGACTCTGTCTGGTTTAGCAATAACCACATATCGCGCCGGTTTTTGACCCGAATACGTTTTACCTTCACCAGTGATTATAATACCTGTATTAGGATCAATAGACGCACTTGCTTTAAGTGCACCGACTGCTTCAGGTCCTGAAGTAGTTGTTGGCATAGTAATATTTGAAGTTGTGTTAGGATCTCCTACACGACTTGTTGTTGGTGCTGCACTATCAGCTGCAGTCGGCGCATTAGGATCATCTGCTGCTGCACGTACTGCATATACTGTAAATTTTGACGTTTGTTCATTCGCATATTCAATACCTGCACGTAAAATGTCTTGGAATAAATCTTCTGCTGATACTGTATTATAATCAACATTTAATTTACTTAAAATACCGTCAACATCTTTAGCGTTATATGTTTCAGATAATAAGTTACGAACTAAATCTTCTTTATCTGGTGTGTGTAGATATTGTTCCACAAATTCAACAGGTGCTTTTGCACCATCATTTAAGTTTGCGTAGTCTACAGCACTTTCAGGAACACTGCTTACTTGGGCTGTTTCTGAAGGTTGAACTTCAGTTTTTGGGGCAGCTGTTGGTGCAGCTTCTTTTTGAACTGTTTCAGCTTTAGGCGCTGCTTCAGTTTTTGAAGGTGCTTCTACTGCTTTTGCATTTTGAACACTTTCATTATTTACTTGTGTTGCTTGCGTGTCATTTTTCGTAGGGTTTGACGCTACTTGTGATGATGAAGTCGGTTGGCTTGTTTCATTTGTTTTTTCAACAGATGTTGCATTGGGTGTCGATGACTGTTCTGGTTGTACTTCCGCTTTTGCAGTTGGTTGAGCTTCTGCAGGTGCAGCAGCTTGAGCAGCATTTTGTTCAGCTGGTTCTACCGCTTTTTGCGGTGAATCATTTTCTGCCGCTTCTGCATCACGACTTACGCCGAATAATAAAGTTGAACCTAATAAAATAGACGCAGTTCCAACTGTGAATTTTCTGATTGAATATTGATTATGAATATTCGGTAGGAAGTCTAAACGTTTCTTGCTTGGTTTTTTCATGATGTCCTCCGTTTAGTGCGTTTAGCACGTTAAAGTGTAAATGCTTTTTTTCTCTCACATTCGATTTATTATAACAAAATTTTGTACCACTTAGTATAGTAAAACTTAAATTTTTGTGAATTTATTAAAGGATATTACCCTGATTTCACTAAAACTCCTAATTAATCCATTTTCAGTGTCGATTTTCGACAATATTTTGTATTTCTAGAAAATATGTTTCTTCACACTTCCTTTAAATTCCGCATACTATGGTAATGAAATTCAACACATTTTCCTACGCACATCCCATAGTTATTCATTTTATGTATAAGTTTTATTCACCGAACACTTCTGAAATTGACAAAGAAACTGAACTCTCCATCATTAAGAAAGTTCAGTTTCATCATTCTATTTATTGTCTTTTTTTCTCATTTTTGTCTTGCTTCACTTCATTTGATTGCGCTTTTTCACGCTTATTTGGTGAATAATCGACACCTTTAGTATATTCATTAGAAGCATCCCATAACAAGAATTCATTGACGCCATGATCGCGTAATGCTTGAATTTGATCAGACACCGCTTCTGCATCATATTCCTTATAATCCCCTTCACCTAAATAACTCGCCGTGAAATCTTGTAACCACGGTCGTGTTTTAGGTTGATGGTCTGCCTTTTTCAACACATCTGATTCTCTATTTAAGTACGCATCCACAGTTTGATACGGTTCTAAATCAGGATGTTCAATCCCAAAGTCACCCGGACTCCAATGCGACGGATAAATCATTGAAGAAATGACATCAACATTTTCCGCAATTTTAGGGAAGCTTTGACCGATTCCCGGTGCTTCCTCTACCGTTGCAGAATAGCCAAAGACATCCGCAGAAATCTGCGCATCTAATGGATGAATTTCCTTACGTGCTGATTTTAAGAACTGTGTAATACTATCAACACGTTGTTGCGTATGATCCATGTCATCCCCTTTATATTTCCCATTCGAATACACTAACGCTTTATCCATGTTTTCAAATCCTTCTGGGAAACGTACATAGTCAAACTGCACTTCCCTAAAGCCAGCTTTTGCTGCGGCTTTCGCAACATCAATATTATAGTCTCTGACTTCTTTTTTGAACGGATTTAAGAATTTATCGCCGCCGTCACTTTCCCAAACATCGCCATTTTTCTTTTTAAATGACCAATCCGGATGTGCTTCAGCTGCACGTGCATCTTTAAAGGTCACCACTCTCGCAATCGGATAAACATGATTCTTTTCAAGTGTCTTCATTAATTTCTTAAGATTGACCATTTCTGTCGTGTTCTTTTGAATCAGCTGATTTTCTGAGTCCAGATCCATAGTAATATTACCGCTATCATCTTTAACATCGATAACCATCGCATTCAAATCCGTGTCATTAATCATTTTAATTAATTCATCAAAGCGTTCACCTTGTAGTGAACCCGGTGTAACATAAATCCCTTTAACCCCGTCTTTCGGATATTTGATTTTGCTTTTATTGTCGTTATGATTTTCTGATTGTTGATGTTCTGCGGATTTGTTGTTGTTTTGTGAGGTTGAATCATTCGTTCCGCATGCTGTAAGTATCAAAGTACTCGCTGCAGTTAAAATCAGCACGCGTTTCATCAATGCTATCGTCATCCCTTCATCTGAAATCAACAGTTATAATTATTTTATTCATTTTAAAATAGAAAATAATAAACTATCATCATGTTTCTAGCTTAACGAAATTGTTGATAGTTAGCAATGAATTTCCGGCTGATATTAAACAAGCTATAGAAATCTGTGTTATCACACCTACATCAATTGATTCAGAAAGCTTTTAACCCCCCTAGTGAACTGGGTATAGAAGAATAATATGATTGTTAGGAGAATGCGTATGACATTACAATTTACGACACTCACACATTTCTATCATCAACGATCCAACTATAAAGCGGTAACCATTGATGACAGTTGGTATCATCAAACCTTACATTTAGACCTTTCTTACCAACCTCCCTACGCTTTTGAAAGACTGCTTCAATTCTTAGAACGACGCGCCATTCCCGGTGTAGAAACTGTGTTTGAAGATACGTACTATCGTACAGTATTGCTTCATAATAAAGGCTATACCTTTAAAGGATGGGTTGCGGTCACACAACATAACCAACAAAACGCTTTAACACTGACATTGAGTGCCAGTCTCTATCCTGTTCTTTCACAAGTCATTGAACGCATACGTCACCTCTTCGATTTAGATTATGTACCTCATACAGCTAAAGATGTGCTGAATGCAGCTTGGTTGGAGGCAAGTACACGCATGCCAGGCGGCTTTGATGGCTTTGAAGTCAGTGTCCGCACTATACTCGGCCAACAAATTACTGTCCAAGCTGCGACCACTTTAACCGGTAGATTAGTTCATGCCTTAGGTACGCCTTTCGTTATTAACTTGCCTGGTTTATCTGCCTTCTTTCCTTCTGCAGAAACACTCATTGCGGCAGGCAGAGCCAATAATATAAACGGCGGTAAAGGGATTAGTGATGTACTCGGACCTCTCGGCATTACAGGCAGACGTGCTTCAACGATTGAAGCCATCGCATATGCGCTCATTAATGGAGAACTTCAACTTAAACCTTATCCAATATGGAAAGGTCATGAGCTAGATACCGCAGTGATGGCACAAGCAGAAGCTGAAATGAAACGTCTATCTTCCATTAAAGGGATTGGACCTTGGACAACACATGCGATAGGCATGCGTGCTTTAGGTTACCCTGATGCCTTCCTAGAATCTGACATCGGTGTCATTAAAGCCATGAAAGCTTTATTTCCAGGCTCAGAAGAAGTTGAAACACCAAAAGGCAGATTAGCTATGGCTGACACATGGCGTCCCCTACGCAGTTATGCGGTGATGAATTTATGGAAATAACCTATATAGAAATAGCCTCCCATTGGCGTATCTATCCAAATGGGAGGCTATTCTTATATTAGTTCATGACTTAATAACCAAGTAACGCTTTAATACTAAATCCGACAATCACAGACACAGTGATCGCAAAGAAACCAGGTAAGATAAAGCTTGTCGGCTTCGTTTGTTGCGTTTCATCTAAATCCACCGCAAATAATAATGTCGGTTGCGCTGGAATCACGAAGTTTACATTTAATGTTTGTGCCATCGCAATAAAGTACATCGGCGGTACACCCATGCTCATTAAAATCGGCAACATGATTGAAGCTGTCGCAGATTGTGAAATCACCACAATCGTTACAAGCGAGACAAGTATAATAACTAACCAAGGCACTTGTTGGATAATCCCGCCGATTTGTTCAGTCATAATCTTCTTATTGCCAGGTGCAGTAAAGATGGTCGCACCGAGCCAACCCGGTCCGAGTACTGCGAATAACGCACCAATCGCAGATTGTGTAATATGGCTATCTAAAATATCTCGCGTATTTAATTTAACTAAGACTAAGTTAATCGCCGCACTCATATACATAAAGAGCTGGACTATTTCAGTTGTCTGAAGTTTGACAGTTTCACCCTCTACTTTAAATGTCGGAACTAAATCCGGGAAGATACCGAACGTTAAAATCAAACCTACACCTAATAAGAAAGCCGCTACACCCCATTTCACACGAGGTGAAAACTGCGTGGGTAATGGTTGTGATTCAAGGTCTTCCATAATATTTGACGCAAATGAACTTGGCTTCATCTTACGTCGTCTTCCAACCACTGTACAATAGACACTTAACGCTAACATACTAATAATCGCTGTCGGCATAACGATAGACAGATATTTACCCATTGTGACACCAGTGACTGCCAATGTCGCAATAATATAAGCTGTCGCAGAAGCAGCCGGACTACATAATAATGCCAAGTTGGCAGTTAATACTGAAGCCGTTAAAGGACGTTTCGGTTGAATCCCTGCACGTGTTGCAGTTTTAGCGATAATCGGTTCAAGTGATAATGCGATATTCGTTGTCCCGATACCGAAAACGAAAAGAAAGACAATCATAGGCGCAATAAAAATAATAGACTTAGGAAAGCGCTCAATGACTTTAGAAGCAAGATGTACGAGATAATCGATACCGCCTGTAGCTTGTAATGTACCGCCCGCGATACCAATGGATAGAATGATTAATACCGCTGTTACAGGTGCTGAACCCGGCGGCAAACCGAAGATAAAAATCATGATCAGTTGTGCCACAATCGCAAATATCCCGCAACCGAGCGCACCAGCAAGCCGTAACCCCATCAGTATGGCCGCAATCATGATGATAATTTCTGTGATAAATAGAAACATTTGAACTCCTCACTTTAGTTTCTCTATATTGTGAAAAAGATAACATAGTCCAGTTTATCACGATTTTTTCTCATTTTGGCAAATGAATATAACTAAAATATGAAAGTTTAGTGAAAACAACTTTCTGAATTTCTAATCTATAAATATGTATACAAAAAGCCCTGGCGCAATGCCAAGGCTTTATATAAAGCTATTAAACTCTGTCCCAATAACGCACTTGTTCAAAGGCCTTCACAATGGTTTGTGGCTCATCTGATACAAAGATACCTTCCGCATCTAATTTCACTTTACCAACTTGTAAATCTTTAGAAGCCGCTTCATTAAAGACAATCGGTTTCTTATGTTTATAAGACAACGCCGCAAATTCTTCCGCATCCGGCACTAAACCATTGCCATCTGACAAGATGACTAAGCTGTCGAATAATGTCGCATGAGCAGTATCATACGTTTCATGAATTGAAATATCATCAGATAAATCTTTTTGCTGTTTGCCGACAAACGCATAATTTAAATCATTGTCTGCGCATGCTTTCGCATAGTCTTTTAACGTTTCAGGTTTAATGTCACCATTTACTAAGATTGCGACAGAATGACCTGGCAATGGGCGATCATATTTTTCCATCGTCAATTGACTGTCTTTTTTGTCTGATTGTACTTCTTCATTTTCTTCTGGTACTTGTACACCGACATTATCTGCGACACGTTCCGCTAATTCACGATCAATTTTATTGAGTTGATTGACTGCACGTTGACGTACATCCATGCTTTTACATTTACCGATTTCAAATGAGAAGCCATCAACGGTATGATCATATTCAGGTTTTGTTAAACTATTCAAATACAATTTGGCTTGTGAATAATAATCTTTGAAACTATCACTGCGTCGGCGAATTTTATGTCCTTCTACTTTTTCTGGATAATGTTCATAGCCGCCTTCTGCTTTCGCACTTGTGAATGGACAGTTCCCTGCTAAACCATTCTTATGGTATGACGTTTGACCTTCATGTACATTCATTTGATGCATCGCATCTCGTTGGTTATTACGTACTTTATTTACAGGTCGGTTAATTGGAATTTGGTTGAAATTCGGTCCGCCTAAGCGTGAAATTTGTGTATCAGTATAAGAGAATAAACGGCCTTGTAGTAATGGATCGTTAGAGAAATCAATGCCTGGAACTACGTGACCTGGATGGAATGCGACTTGTTCAATTTCATCAAAGACATTATCTACGTTGCGATTCAATATCATTTTCCCTACGACTTTGACTGGAATTTCATCCTCCGGCCATAATTTCGTCGGATCTAAAATATCGAAATCAAAATCAAATTCTTGGTCTTCTCTTAAGATTTGTAAACCTAATTCCCAAGCTGGATAGTCGCCTTTTTCAATAGATTCATGTAAATCTTTGCGATGGAAGTCGATATCTTTACCCTGTAAGATTTGCGCTTCATCCCACACTAATGATTCTAAACCATGTACCGGTCTCCAGTGGAATTTAACGAAGAATGCTTCACCTTGTGCGTTGACTAAACGATACGTATGTACACCGAAGCCTTCGATTTGTCTAATATTCTTAGGAATACCACGGTCACTCATTGCCCATACTGCCGTGTGTGAGGACTCTGGATTCTCTGCGAAGAAGTCCCAGAATGTATCATGTGCTGAGCCGCCTTGTGGTGTTTCAGTATCAGGTTCAGGTTTAACTGCGTGAATTAAATCAGGGAATTTAATCGCATCTTGTACGAAGAAGACTGGAATATCGTTACCTACTAAGTCAAAGATACCTTCATCTGTATAGAATTTCGTCGCAAAGCCGCGAACATCTCGAACTGTATCTGGAGAACCTTTTGAACCTTGTACCGTTGAAATACGTACAAAGACTGGCGTCACTTTATCAGGGTTCGTTAAGAAATCCGCTGATGTATATTCAGATAAATTTTCATACACTTCAAATTCGCCATGTGCACCAAAGCCACGTGCGTGTACCACACGTTCTGGAATACGTTCATGGTCGAAATGCATAATCTTCTCACGGAAATGAAAATCCTCTAACAGACTTGGACCTCTTTCTCCTGCTGTGAGTGTTAATTCATCTTCACTGACTTTTGTGCCGTTATTCGTTGTCATCGCTTCGCCTTCATGACTTTTTCTGAATTGGTCTAATTGTTCTTGCTTTTTATTTTTAGCCACACAAATAACCTCCTCTAAGACTAACTAGTTATCAGTTTCCCCATTACTTTCAAACGAAACTCTTTTTAATTTTAAAGATAATTCTAATTAACAATATATAAATATTTAATGATTATCAGTGATACTTTCCATATTAAGATATTTTCAGTAAACTAAGGCTATACATAACTTAATAGAAAAGGTGAACACTATGTCAGCCCCAAATTATTTTCGTATAGAAGGCTCACTTTCTGAAATTATGGAAGTACTTATTAAGTTAGATGGCCCTTCAACTTTATCTCATGATGAATTATTCAAAACGAATAACCCTGAAGCAATATTATACCAACGCTTTGCGAAACATATGTCTCAAAGTGAACGTCAAATCATTGAAGATTTGATTCAAAATGCCGAGTATATAGCCTTCGTGTCTAATGCACGGGCAAAGCAGATGGAATTGTTAGCACAAACGCATTACTTATTGCCAATCCACAGGGAGTTAAATTATGTAGATAGTGAATTCCTAAATAACTACAACTACTATATTCTAAATGGCTCTTCGTCAAAATTTCCTGAGTTAGCAGATACTGCGAAAGATCAAAATAGTATTAAATATCTTATTGAAAAAAGCAGACGCAACTGTGATGATTTAACACTATCTGAATTCCTTGATATCAGCTTAACGGCAAATCAATTAAAGGACATCTGTCGCAAACATAAAATCAAAGGCTTTTCTAAAGGTCCTAAGCAGCACATCATCGACTTAGTGACAGAAGCCTTTTTTGAATCTCCTGATGCATTTATTGAAGGTTATGCTAAAGAAGCTTACCCATTACTTGCATACTTTATCTTAGAAGAGCGCAACAGTCTTCCTAAGCAGTCCTTTGAAGATTTGAATACAGACTTCTGGTTGGTGGATACGAATCGATTAAATAACATTTACTTCACAGCTGCAGATGTTATGGAACCTATTATTGCTTTCTTTAAAGCACATGAGATGAATCCATTAGATTACATTAGAAAAGAAGACAGAGTGTTATTCCAAGACCATGAAAGTGCACAAAATAAAAGAGCAAAACAAACCGCACCTGAACAAACAAGTTCACAGAAAGAGAACGATTTTGATGCGAAACTCGATCGTTTTCTAGAAAATGAAGCAAACATCACACCTGAATTCGAACTATTTTCTGTCTTACTTAATGCTTATGGCGTTGTTCCTTACAGCTTTGCGACTAAATTATATAACCGCTTCTACAACGAAACGAAAACAGAAGCCGAAGTCAAAACGCTCGTTTCAG
Source organism: Staphylococcus simulans (assembly GCF_047037175.1). GTDB lineage: Bacteria > Bacillota > Bacilli > Staphylococcales > Staphylococcaceae > Staphylococcus > Staphylococcus simulans_C. The sequence continues at coordinate 1,802,697 of NZ_CP178241.1, forward strand.
AACATATGCAAGACATATTAATCAGTGATACAGACCAATTCATCCACCCAATCCTACAAGATGAATATCCAGACGTTCTCACTCATTATGAAGCTGTCAGCTATTACGAGCCAACAAGCTATGAGGCATTATTAGCATATGGAGATATTGACGCACTAAGTATAGATAAAGCGACTAGAAACGCCATCAAGTTCTTCACCAAACTCGTTAAAGATGATGACATGAAAGCTATATTCACAGATTCAGTTGTCTTACAACAAGTGAGAAAGCACACGGATTCAGCAGAACTCGATCAAATTTTAGACAAACTGGCACAAGAACCAGAAGTACGCAAATTTAATAAACTAGAAGCAAAACGCCATTTGAAAAAGCTTGCCTATTATGTCCCTTTATGGAAATTACGTGGACATAGCCAAGCTGAACTAGATGCTGCACACTCCTAATCACAAAAGAGGTGTCAATGATGCAAGTGAATCTAAACGCATTTCCTATCATGTTGAGACAGTTATGTCATATCATTACGAAAAAACAACCTTATTTCCTAACGAAATACATGTATACGTTAGATGAGAAGATAATCTTCCAGACACTTGAACAAGTTTTATCTGATGAAGAAAAACGCGCGATTCAATTTGTCTTAGAACATCCGCGCCCTATCATGATCATTGGTAACCATCACTTGCCACATTTCGAACAATTACAACATACGGCTGTGATTAAACCTTTATTATCAGACCGATACTATGTCGATCATGATTTCTTAAATCTCTATAATCAGTAGGTATTTAACAATGCCTATGCCAAACTGCCGCCATTGTCCAAAGAAGACCAGCAATCGATGGCTTGGTTAAGTCGTCGAGAAACGGATATCAGATTACATCAAAATATCTCTTTATTACAAGCATTAGATTTATATTTCTCACTCGACGAATTAAAAGCGATTTGTCGTCATTTTAAAATCAAAGGCTATTCGAATAAGAAAAAAAAGGACATTGCGATCTTATTGAAACATGCCTTTATTGAAAATCCAGCACGATTTATTGATACATTTGCGCCGGAAGAACAATTCATCTTAGCGCAATTTGTCTTGTTAAATCAAAACTGTTTCCCCGTCGAAACACCAGAAGAACTTTCAATGAATGCCTTTGTGTTTCAAATAGATCCTTTGGAAACCGTCGTGTTCCTGCCACCTGAATTAATGCTTGTAGTTAAATCATATTTTGATTCACAACACCTTAATCCATTACATTTCGTCCCTAAGTCAAGACGTCATGAGTTCGAAAACATTTAACACACATGACACACCTCATACTAAACAGCTAAATCAAACCATAAGAAAAGGAAGTCCCATCATGACGCTGATCATGAGAGACTTCCTTCTTTCATTTGAAAGGTATAAGTGGATAGTGAATGAATTTTAAATATTTACATTATAACTGCATTTGTGCTTTCTTGTAATAATAGATTGGAATGCCTGCTAAAGTAACTATAATACCAATGATGGCAAGTACAGGTTGTGTAATTAATGTATTGATTAATACAAACACACCTGCAGCTAAAGCGATAATTGGAATGACTGGATACAATGGTACACGGTAAGGCCGTTGTAATTCAGGTTCTCGTTTACGTAATAGCATCACTGCCAAGAAGGCCATACAATAGAACGTCCAAATAACGAATATCAACATGTTTGTGATGGTATCAAATGCGCCAAGCATCATCATGATCGCAGCGATTACCAATTGAATCACACCGCCTAACCATGGTGTATCTGAAGGTGTTAAACTCAAGAATGCGCGTTTGAAAGGTAATTGATTAATTTGTGCCATCGCATATGGAATTCTCATGCCTGTCATTGTATAGCCATTCATTGTGCCGTATACAGAAATCAAAATACCGATAGTGATAATTTTACCGCCGCCTGCGCCGAACAGAATAGATGATGCATCGCTCGCAGCATTTAAGTTACCCATAATAAGGTCAATCGGCAAAGTCATTAAGAAGGTCGCATTAATCAGTAAATATACGACCATAATCAAGCCAATACCTAAAGCAATAGCGCCAGGCAAATCTTTCTTAGGATTCTTCATTTCCCCGGCAATATTGCCGACATGAATCCAACCATCATATGCGAACATTGTCGCTAGCAAACCACTGCCGATTGCTTCAAACCAACCAGAACTTGTACCGTTGACGACTGGGAATAAAGAGAATGATACTTCACTGCTTTGGAAGAAGCCGAAACATACAATCATGGCGATGGGAATTAATTTAATAACCAACGTTATAGATTGGAGTATGCCGCCTGCCTTAGAACCTAATAAATTAATCAGCAGTATGGTCAACGCACTTAATACTGCGATAGGTACTAAGTAAATCGTGCTGAGATGAAATAAATTAATAATTTGTGTGCCGAATATAATCGCAAGTGCCGCAACATTCGCTGGGAAATAGATGAACCCTTGTGCCCATCCTGAAAGAAAGCCCCAGAAGTTGCCGTAGGTATATTCGATATATTTTGTCAGACCACCTGTTTCAGGAATGGCAGCCGCTAACTCTGCACCTGTCAAACCTGCACAAATGGTAATCAGTCCTCCAAGGAACCATACTAGCATTGCCATACTTGTTGAGCCGGTAACTTCAGTGACACTGGAGACTTTGAAGAAGACGCCCGCACCGATGACCGAGCCCATCACAAGTGAAAGTGCAGCAAAGAAACCTATATTTTTCTTTAAGGCTTTATCACTACTCATTAGGTTTACCTCCGTTCTGTCCTATTTCAGTTAACCTACTACACCTTCACTTGTATCAGCGGGTTCTAGTAATGATTCAATAATATGAGAGACACGTGTTAAGTCCACATTTCCGCCAGACACAAGGGCTACTGTTGTTTTATCTTTCAACCATTTCGGATCAATTTTTCCGCTCAGGATTGCTGCTGTAGGTAGTGCGCCAGCCCCTTCTGTAATAATTTTTGCTCTCTGCATTAAATGGCGCATCGCATTGGCAATTTCATCTTCAGTCACTAAGATAAATTCATCGACTAATTTGTCCGCAACTTCGTATGTTTTGTCGCCAGGGATTGCGACTTCTGTACCATCCGCAATCGTATGCGCAGTAAATTGTGACGTAATCTTACCTTGTTTTACAGACTCTGCCATACCGTGAACATTCTCTGCTTGTACACCAATAATATGAATGGATGGGTTAAATGATTTCAGCGCAGTCGCAACGCCTGAAATTAATCCCCCGCCGCCAACAGGTACAATCACCGTGTTCACATTCCAAATATGGTCTAAAATTTCTAAACCAATTGTGCCTTGTCCTGCCATTACTTCATTATCATCGTATGGATGAACAATCGTTTTCCCGGTTTCTTCCGCAAGCTGTTCCATATAGAGGCGAGAATCATTGAACGTCTCTCCTTTCAATATGACTTCTGCACCATAGCCTCTTGTGGCCTCTTGTTTCGCGATTGGTGCTTCTTCTGGCATAATAACGGTTGCTTGGATACCTAGTAACTTACCGGTCAGTGCGAGACCTTGAGCGTGATTTCCAGCTGACGCAGTAATAATTCCTTTTGCTTTTTGTTCATCTGTTAAATGTAAGATTTTATTCAAGGCACCGCGATATTTGAATGATCCTGTAAACTGCATGTTTTCTAATTTAAGATAAACATCGCCGCCCGTGATATCGTTACTTAAGAACATGGATTGGATTAACGGTGTTTCACGCACGTAATCACGAATCATCATTTTCGCTTCTTTAATGTCTTGAATATTACAATATTTCTCCGTCTGCATTACTGTACTGTTTACTGTCATGTCGCTCTCTCCATTTCTTTATATATAGGATTTATTCACTTAATTCATTAACGTAGTTAAGACTTCATAAGTTAAATCGTGGGATTGCGCAAGGCCTTCGTTCGTAATATGGCCTTTATAAATATTGACACCTGTCGCAAGCACTGAATTATCTTTAATTGCTTGTTCAATACCTTTATTACTGATTTCTTGTAAGTATTCGATATTACCTAAAGCGAGTGCCATTGTAGAAGTACGTGGGACAGCACCAGGTTGGTTTGGTACCGCATAGAAAACTACACCGTCTTCAACATAAACTGGATCATCAATCGTTGTTGGTCGGATACCTTCAACTGTACCGCCTTGGTCAATCGCAATATCCACAACCACAGATCCTTCTTTCATAGATTGAATCATGTCACGTGTAACGAGTTTTGGTGGTTTAGAACCGGGGATAAGAATCGTTGAAATAAAGACATCCGCTGTCTTAATTTCTTCTTTGAGGTTTGCTTCATTAGATTTAATCACTGTCACATCTTGGCCTTTGAAGTGTTCTTTAAGCCATGCGATGCGGTCATCTTTTAATTCGATAATTGACACAGAGGCTTGTAAGCCTAAGCCGATTGTTGCGGCGTTGACTGCTGCTGAACCACCGCCGAAAATAACAACTTTACCAGAAGGAATACCATCAATAGCATCAATACCTGAAATTAAAATCCCTTCACCTTGGTGTTGTTTCTCTAAATAATACGCACCCATTAACATTGAACGACGGCCAGCAATCGCACTCATCGGCGCAAGTAATGGTGCTTGTCCATCTTTCACAATCGTTTCACCGCCAATTGCGGTAACACCCGCTTCTTGCATCGCTTCTACTGTTTCTTTAGATGAAGCTAAATGTTGGAAGCCCCAAATAACTTGTCCTGGTTTAAGGAATTTGAATTCTTTCGCATCAGGTTCTTTCACTTTCACAATTAAATCTGCTTGCCATGCTTCTTCATGATTCACAATAAAGCCGCCTGCTTTCTCATATTGCGCATCATCAAATCCAGAGCCTGCACCCGCAAGATGTTCAACAAGTACACGATGTCCATCTAATACTAGTTTCTTCACATTTTCTGGGGTACAAGCGACACGTCCTTCACCTGGTTTGAGTTCTTTTATGATACCGATTTCCATGTTCATCTCTCCTTGTGAATGTTTTCACATAAAACTTAACACTCAAATACAACAAAATCAAATTAATTTATAGGAGTTTTATAAATAATTATATTTTTAAACATAATCAGAATTGTTTATCAATTTTAAACCTCTTGCTAACAAACGCTTTCACTCCAATTGTGACAACCATCACTTACATCCATATATTGAAACTGTCACAATTTGTATAATCCTATTTATAGAGAAAAATTATTCTATTCTTTCATTTTTATTATGCGGGGAGTATCACGTATGTATAAAAATAGACAATAAAAAAACCCTGGCTTTCGCCAAGGTAGTTATATACTTAAATTGATTTTTACAAATTATCAATCACTCAATTCACTATCTTTAATATCTGTGATAAACATATGTCCGGGTGCATGCGTGATTATTAATTCTGGCTTAGCATCTAATGCTACTGATTGTGGTGTTACCCCACAACCCCAGAATACAGGCACTTCATTTTCTTTAATGTGAACTGGTTCGCCAAAGTCTGTTTGATTCAAATCTTTAATACCAATGGCAGTTGGATCTCCAATATGAATCGGTGTACCATGAACATTTTTAAAGTGTGTCGTAATTTCAGTAGCACGAATCGCATCTTTCATGGTCATTGGACGCATACTCACCGTAATATTCCCGTCAAAGCGTCCTGTTGGTTCAGCTGGAATATTGGTAATATACATCGGTACGTTGTGTCCTTCTTCAAGATGACGTAATGGAATCCCCGCATCTAATAAGGCATGTTCAAAAGTAAAACTGCAGCCGATCAAGAAACTGACCATATCGTCATTGAATAAATGTTGTATGTCAGAAGGTGTGTCAATCAATTCCCCATTTTCATAAACACGGTACGCCCCTACATCCGTTGTGATATCCGCATCTTTACCGTATTTAGAAAAGTTGACTTCCCCTACTTCAGAGACATCTAATAACGGACAAGTTTTTGGATTTTTAAAACAGAATTTCAAGAAATCATAAGCATATTTTGAAGGTAAAATGACCACATTCGCTTGAATGTACCCCTTAGCCATTCCACTTGTATGCCCGGTCACTTCTTTATTACGAATCATTTTTCTCAATACAGTTGGTTGAATATTTTGTAAATTTGTCATAAATAAATATCCCCTTTGTTTAAATTATGATATTTTTACTAGTTTATCAGAAATACACAATGGTGTGTTAAGAAATATTTAATTGTATACATATTGAATAGACTAACATGAACCTATTAAGTCATATATGGCCCACCCTATGATGCGTTTAATGATTGCTGAAATTGCACAAGATATCGCCAGTTTTAATTTTTAATTATGCGATTAATACAAACCTAAAAAATCAGCATCTCTGTAATGGAAATACTGATTTTGTTTAGTTAATTCATATTATGCAGTTGTATTTTGTTCTGATGTCACTGGTTGTTTAGCTTTATTCTTACCTTTTAATAAGAACACACTTAAGAATGCGATAATCGCAATAATGACTGTGAACCAGAACGCTGCATGATAACCATTTAACATCGCATCTTGCGCCATTTGGGCTTGCATCACTTCAGGTTTCATGCCTTGATAATCTGCCATATCTGGTTTAAAGATTTTCGCAAAATGACTCATGATCGTAAATAGGATGGCTGTACCGATAGATGCTGAAATTTGCTGCATCGTATTAGTCATTGATGAACCATGCGCATTCATTTCTTGCGGTAACTCGTTCATCGTATGTGTCATGAGTGGCATTAATCCTAAGGCAATCCCCATCATACGAATCGCATACACTGTCGTTAACATTGCGATAGATGTTTCAGCATCCATAAAGACGAAGTATGTTGTCGTCACAACGACAATCGCCATACCAATAAAGGCTAATATTTTCGCACCGAACTTCTCATAAAGGACACCTGAAACGACAGACATAATCCCCATGACTATAGCACCTGGCAATAAAGTCAAACCAGATTCTAAAGCAGGTTTGCCCATAATATTTTGAATAAAGATTGGTAATACTGTTTCAGAACCAATCATCGCAATCATCGTAAAGGCCATAATAAGAATACCAACTGCGAATTGACCTTGTTTAAACACTCTGAAATCAAGCAGCGGTGTTTCTAAACGTAATTGTCTGATGACAAAGATTGTGACTAATACAATCCCGCCAATAATCGTTGTGAGCACTACTGGGTCATCCCAACCGTCACGTGCGATTGAACTTGTCCCATATAATAATCCGCCAAACCCTGCGACAGATAAGATAATAGATAAAATATCAATCGGTACTTTACGTGTCGTACCTACGTTCTTAACAAATTTCAAACTCATTAAGAATGTGATTTCCGCAATCGGTGTAACGACGTGGAATAATGAACGCCAATTTAAATATTCAACAATATAACCTGATAATGTTGGTCCGATTGCTGGTGCTAAACCGATTACTAGACCGAAAATCCCCATATATTTCCCGCGTTCATGCGGTTCAAAGACATCTAAAATCGTTGTCATCATGAGCGGCATCATCACACCTGAACCTAAAGCTTGAATAATACGTGCGATTAACAATACATTAAAGCTTGGACTCACGCCCGCAACTATTGTACCTGCTAAAAAGATTAAAATCGCCGTTAAAAAGACTTGGCGTGTACTAAAGCGCTGAATCACCATTGCTGACAACGGAATCACAATACCGTTAGTCAGTAAGAAAGCGGTCGTCAACCACTGTACTTGTGTATATTCAATATTAAAAGCTTTCATAATACTTGGTAAAGCTGTCGCCAGCAAAGTCTCATTCAATATTCCGAAGAACCCGCCCAGCAACATCGTAAAAATCATCCATAATTTTGTTTTGAGTGTCATAAGTCATCTCCTCTTATTTTTATCCTGACATTCCTTATCTATGTTTTACAACGCACTTTATCATACCATATAGAAATTGAATTACATTAACAAAATACTTAAGTATCTTAAAATGTTGAGCAGTAAACTATGTTGTGCATTTACAATTAATGAATCGTGCATTGAAAAGTATTACACATCAAAACAGATGATTCTATCTACATATCCAGTGTTTTGTTGCTTAACTGCACAAGCCCCCTGCATTATAGATAGAAAAAAGCTCTCACTAAACTGCGTGAGAGCTTGACTTTATATTAGACCGATACTTTCTGTGAGGTATCGACAAGTTTTAATTTATAATCATAAATCGACTGTAAACTGCCGTTTGGATTTTTAAGAATCAAATGATCTTGTGTGATTTCTGTCGGACTATTAACACCGACCGCCGCTGCTAAATTAAACAAACCTTCATGTAAACTTGTGACGTAGTTTGTGACACGATAGTTCTTTTCATTCACAAACAAACCACGTTCTAATTTAGGGTTTGTCGTTGCGACACCGACTGGGCACGTATTCATGTGACATTGTTGACTCATAATACAACCGACACTTATCATCATACCGCGTGCCACATTGATTAAGTCTGCCCCTAGACCGAGCGCAATCGCAATTTTATCCGGTGTGACCAGTTTGCCTGACGCAAAGATTTTCATTTTGTCTCGGATGCCATATTTCTCTAACATACCCGTCACAATCGGCAACGCGGTAAATAATGGTAAGCCGACACTGTCTTGGAGTTCTTGATATGTCGCACCGGTACCGCCTTCGCCGCCGTCAATCGTGATGAAACTTGGATATTGTTGACGTTGTTTCATCGTTCTGACTAACGCTTCAATTTCATCGACATGGCTCACAACGATTTTGAAGCCGACAGGTTTTTGTGCCGCTTCTTTCAATTCTATAATCCAATCTAATAAATCGTCATAGTTGTGGATGAATTCGAAGCGGTTCGGTGAGTTGATTGTTTTACCTGGTTCCACACTTCTGATTTCTGCGATTTCTTCAGTTACTTTAGCACCTTCCATGTGACCGCCGCGTGTTTTAGCCCCTTGCGCTAACTTCACTTCAAAGGCTTTGACTTGGTCGATATCTGCTTTTTTTATAAACTTCGCCATATCAAAGTTGCCATCCGTGTCACGTACCCCGAATAAGCCTGGTCCGATTTGGAAGATAATATCGCCGCCGCCTTTAAGGTGATGGTCAGATAAACCACCTTCACCGGTGTTCATCCAAGTACCTGCACGGCCTAATCCCATAGATAACGCGGTAATCGCATTTTTACCTAATGCGCCGTAACTCATACCAGATTGACCCACTAAACGTTTCACTTTATAAGGGTGTTCTAAATCTTCACCTAAAACAACCGCATCTTCATCTGAAAGATAATATGGATCAACTTCTTCTGGATCTCGATGTTCTTCACGGTCAAATAAGCGTTCATTATCGACTTTATATAAGAACGTCGAAATCATATTAGATTGGTCAATACGCAGTTCCTGCGCTTGTTTCGGAAACATCGTATTTTGGATAAAGAATCCCGTTTCATAATCCATTTGTGTCCCGAAACTAGTCATACGTGATTTATATTTTCCTGCTTTCACAATATCTGTATATTGTGCACGAGAAAACGGCTTACCTTTCGTGTCCTCTGAGAATAAATATTGACGCATCTCAGGTCCAATCTTTTCGAAGAAATAACGGACACGTGCCAACACAGGATAGTTACGTAACACACTGTGTTGTTGTTGATGTTTGTCTTTAAATAACAATATTAATCCAGCTACCAATATCCCAATAACCACTAACGCAATGAAAATATTGATAATGAATTGAAGAATCGTAAGCAATAACATTATAGTTCCCCTCTCTCTATTTACCTGCTTAACATGTATTACTTCAATTCCTAGCAGCCCACTCTGCTGAAATTGCACTAAATTTCAAATGTATTTCCATTGTATACCAAAATCTTGCGTGTTTCATCAGTCTTTTGGAAAACGTTTACATTTTTGATGCAATATTGCTGGAAGGATGAGAAAAGCCTTTAATATTCTACGATTTCGCTTCAATTTTCGCTTTCGTACGACAGCTTGTATATACTGAAGGTGTCAGCGATTATCTTTACCGTAAACAGAAAACGGGAAAGTATCATAATAAGTGTAAATAAGAGAGAGAAAGGCGGATTTACTTATGACAGAATTAAATAAGAAAGTGGCAGTCATTACTGGCGCAAGCAGCGGTATCGGGAAAGGCATTGCCTTAAAGCTTTCGAATGAAGGCGCAACTGTTGTCCTTGTGGCACGTGATGAAAAGAAACTAGATCGCGTTTCAACAGAACTGCGTAAAGCAGGAGCAAGAAATTACGAATTTATCAGCGCGGATGTCACGAAACGTGAAGATATTGACCGTGCAATTAAACAAACTATAGAAGAATTCGGCAAGGTTGATATCCTCGTGAACAGTGCTGGCCAAATGAAATCATCAGCGATTACAGAAGGCGATGTCCAAGCATGGGATGACATGATCGACACCAATGTGAAAGGTACATTATACGCAATCAATGCGGTCATGCCTTACTTCCAACAACAACAAAGCGGTCATATCATTAACATCGCTTCTATTTCAGGCTTTGAAGTCACAAAATCAAGCACATTATACAGCGCTACAAAAGCTGCGGTACATGCGATTACACAAGGCTTAGAGAAAGAACTCGCAAAAACTGGCATCCGTTCTACCAGCATTTCACCAGGCATGGTCGACACAGCTATGACTAGCGAGACAGATTGGGGTTCACGAAAAATGTTAGAACCAAAAGATATTGCCAATGCGGTCGTTTATGCCTTAACACAACCAAGTCATGTCAATGTGAATGAAATTACCGTACGTCCTGTTTAATCCAATGAACTAAAAAAGTCAGGTTGCACACCTGACTTTTACATATTCTAAAGCTACCCGTCAGATGCCTATCCGACACATACCCTTACTTTATAGTTCTGGCTTAAACAAGAGAAAATAAATACTAAATAAGACAAGATAGACACCCATGAAAATCCCTACACGTTTCAACAAATAGAGACCAGTATTAGAACGGTTCTTAATGAAACGATTAGAAATCATGTTCGTGACGATGAAACTAATAAATATAATAATGACATAAATCAAAGCTGTCGTATCCATTGAGGTACTCCTTCACATTGTTAATTTAGTTTAATGTATCACAACTTGATGACGAAAGGTACTATAATTAAGGGAAAATAGCACTGCACTTTAAACATGGGTTAAGCGTGTGGGTATTATAGGCTTTCAAAATAGTTAGAAGTAACCCGATTTAGACATTAAACTATTCGTTTTAAGGGTAAAATTGGTATAGAATAGATATAATTAAATCTTAAAGCGTCAGAGGTGACATACATGAATTACTTAGAAGAACAAAAACAGAAATATATTGATTTAGCTGAAGCCATCGCATTTCATAATGCGGATTATAAAATAGATGATGCAGAACATATGTCTGTTGAAGAAATTTGTACGGATTATGGAAAATATACGACGTTAAAAGAAAGAAAAGTCTTAGAAACTATCTTGAAGTATCACCCTGAAGTTACAATCATTTCAGAAGACAAAGTCAATGGCTTAAAGATTTTAGAAATGACAGATTTCGTTTACGAAATTGAACAAGAATCTTATTTTGTAGAAACTGAGTTTTTAAATAACTTCAATAAATACGTCCTCAACAATAAATATGATGCTATACCACCATTAGATGATGATGAAGCAGCAGCGCTTCAAGAGATGCGTGAATTGATGGAGGCACGTAAAATATATAGAAATTACACACTTGAATACGTGTTGGAAGACTATACCACTCAAGAATTGAAACAAATCTGCCGTGACTTTAAAATCACTGGCTTTTCTAAAGGTAAAAAAAGCGACATCATTGATTTAATTCAAGACCATTTTACAAATAGCCCTTCATTGATGTTCAAACATCTCACTAAAAAAGAATTGAGTTTAATTGCTTACTTTATCGCTGAAGGCAGTAACGTAATTCCATACACACATCTTGAATCGTTAAGCTCCAAAACTTTCTTCATTCTTGATGAAGACTACTATGAAGCGCTATTTATGCCACTGGATATCTTTACAGATTTAGTCGATTACTTTGAAGAGCATGATTTGAATCCATTAGATTTCCTTGATGAAGCAGATCGTGATTTATTAGAAGAGATTGAAAGATATGAAAAGCTCAATAGTCTGCCGATTAATGAAGATGCAGATATCGATACTGCGATTTCTGCGTTTGTAGAAGCAGGTAAAGATGACGAAATGCGTGAAATGTTTAAAGAAATGTTCGACTTAGATCAAGATAGTGATGATGCGAAAGTCATGAATGCGATTATTGAGGGTAAAGTCACATCTCAAGAAGAATTAGATCAATTCTTGGAAGACTTGCATCGTCAACCTCAAACAAAAGAACAAAAACACAACAATAAATCTTCTGGTAATGTCATTGATTTTAACCAATATCGAAAATAGTTTATAATGCGCCCCCTTTGGGCGCTTTTTTCATAGAAAGTATCATCATTTAAGAAATGAAAAAACAAAACTTGAAGATGCGAAATTCAAAACAATGATTAAACCTATGATATATAAAAGAACTTGATTCAACCATTACAATATGACGAATCAAGTTCTTTTCAATTTCTATTAAACTTCATGACCTTTTTCATCAAACTTTGTCACATTGCCATCTGAATCAATGATATATGAACCGACTAAATTACCTTCTTTATCTAAAATTGAGAAGCCCCATCCGCCATCACTGCGACGTTCTGGCTCTTTAAATGTATAACGGCTTGTATCTAAGAGATGCCCCTCATATTCCTCAACTTTATCAATCACATTTTCACGTGTTACAGTTTCTTTTGATTCACTATAATCTTCTTTTAGTCCTGGCGGTGTCGCATTAATATAACTTTCGACTAGACGTACCGCTTCCTCATTCCCATCATATAAGGACACGATTTTCCCACTACTCATAATACGTTGAGATTCCTCACGACTAAATTCCTCTTCTGCCCAACGGTGATCTTGGAAGTGGCTTGGCACAGGATAGACTGTTATTGTGCCATCCCCATTATTTTTATAAACGACATGACCTGCCGCAGATGGTGAACCATACAAAGTTTGGACACCTTGCCCATATCTAATTGAACCTGGCCCATACATAATTTTTCCTGACAAATCACCATGACTAATGGATACATCTGCAGGCTCTGCGCTTCGATAACTTGGCAACGCAGCTAACCAGACACGTGCCAGATACTCATCACTATTGGTATCTAAATGGCTGAATGCATTGTGTTTTGATTCTGAAGCATTTGAACTGGGCTGTTGCTTATTGTTTTTATCCGTTTCTTTGTGATTTTCAAGTGAAGCTTGTTCATTTGAGGATTGTCCTGTTTTCTCTTCCTTAGATGTTTCTTGGTGTTCTGTTTTTTCTTCTTTTTGACCACAAGCTGTTAATACTAACGCTGCAGCTAAAAGTCCTGTCCCTAAATATTTAATTTTACTCATGGTGTCCCTACTCTCTTTATATAATTTTACACACTCACTATTGAGTATACCTGAGTTGAATACGACTGTATTCATTTTTTACAAAAGGGACATAATTTGTCTATTTATATGAAAAAAGGAGAAACAAACCTTTCAGCTTGTCTCTCCTAACTATATGCTTATTCTTTTAGATAATCATGAATGACTTCAGGTTTTCCGAGTCTTAAGTCTGCCAAGATGTGTTGTGCATCGACAATTTCTTTAACTGGGAAATCGGCGAGCGGCGCATTGACATGTTCAAATAATTGCAGACGTGCATCACCACGGAATGCTTCTTTAATTTGAATATCAGTAATTTGAGAGCGTGTCATTTCTAGTATTCTAGGCGTACCATCATAATTTGGTAATTGTTTCAGCATGAAGCTCGGTTTGGTAATAAGTTGTTTCGCTTCTTCTGTTTCAATCGGATGGTATTTATATGTCATGGTTGCTTGTGCGACACGCAATGAATGATAATCTAAAGTGCCGACTAATGTATCGTTATCGACATACAATCTCGGCTCTCCGTATTTCTTAGGAAATGTTGAAAGCTCTCGACCTAACGCAATGGCAGGTTGATTGTTTAAATACATGGATAAGTAGAACTCGCCTTCTTCTCCGTTGTATTCTACTGGAATCACTTGTCCGCATTCTGTATAGGAACCAAGCCCTGTACTATCAGGCATATCAATCACTTCAAATTTGATTAAGTCACTTGTCACTTTCAATGGTTCAGGCACGACTTCTTTTAATTTCTCAATATCTGTACGATACACAATATTTAAAAATTCTCTGTTTCTGAAATGGACATCAACCATTGAATAAGTTGGTGCATTGACAGGTGTTGAAGCTAATTTCATGAGTTCTTGTTTATTCAATCCTTTTGCCTCCTTAACGCAATTTACTTTATTAACCTTAAAGCTCTCGGCTTGAATATTCAATGATTCTACTTCACGGGTACATCCCACGTGCTTAAGTGCTCTGCCATATCCCAGAATTTATATTCATAATAACTTGTGCGTACTACAATATCTTCAAGACGTTTCAAATCTGCTTCTGAACGCCCTTCTGTCACTTTATTCATGAGTGCAACACAATCTTCTTTGAATTGTGTAAATTCCTCAGATGAATACATATCGACCCATTTGCGATATAACGGATGATCTTTTGCGGCATCTTGTTCTGCCAATTTCAACCCAATGTAGTTATAACTCCATGTGCATGTTAAAATCGCCGCAATGACATTTTCCACACCGCCAATTTGTGCCATATTCAACATGTAGCTTGTATACGCTGTTGTGGTTTCTGCAGGTTCTGTCGCTTCTAATTCCGCTTCACTAATCCCAAATTCTTTCGCATATCCACGGTGCAAGTTCATTTCTGTATTCATCGTTCCGTCTAATAACTGTGCATAAGTTGACATCATCTCTAAATCAATCGCTTTTGCGGCACCAATCGCAAACAAACGAGAATACTCAATCAGATAAATATAATCTTGTTTCAACCAATGTTTGAATTTCTCTTCATCTAAAGAGCCATCTGCCAACCCTTTAATAAATGGATGTTCCATATAAGATGCCCAAATGGGTTCAACGCGGTCATATAAACGATCTGTAAATAATTGTGTCACTTCAAGTTCCTCCTAGTTAGATAAGATGCTATGCATTAAACTGCTCATCTTTAATCTAACCTATATTCAAACAATATACAAAAATACGCCGACTTGTAACTTAATACAAGTCGACGCATTCAATCGTCATACTGAGTGAGATACAAATTATTTCACGTTTTGTTTACCACCTGAAATGAAATGAGCAATAATTTGTTTGATTACTGCAATAATAGCGCCTAACATAACTATCACCTCCAACTTGGGATAGTTATATTTTATTCTTCTTTTATCCTATATAGTTCTTTTATGCCTAACTCATCATATATATTGCGCAAGCATTTAATATCTGAAAACTTCAGACACTTGTGCATGCTTAGATGTTCATTTTTTCTTCTATTTCTGTACTTAGTAGCTGCTCAATAAATGTATCTTTAATTTCATATACAGCAGGTCTCTTTTTAATCTGAGTTAATTTATCATGATGTTCTTCTACAAGACCATTCACCTTATGCCGCGATAAATTCAAGACTTCTGTTAAATTAGGCAAAGCAATTCTCGATAATTGGCTGCCAAAGATTTTATCTTGTATCAATACAAATAGAAATTGGTAAGCTTCTTGTGACAAATCCAGCTGTTTTAGACCTTTTTCTAGTCTTTGTAATGTAACCAGACTTATTTGCATCTCTTCTAAAGCACTTTCTTGTCCTTCTATAATCAAATCAAACATTGTTTCTACAAACTCAGTCAACTCACCTTTATTAAAGTATTCTGAAGCATTAGCAAACGCTTTGTCATATTTAGTCTTATTGCGATTAACTGTATATGAAAAGGTCAGCGCTGTAATTGGATCTAGTGCTTCATGCAACATTTTTGCGATTAAATATCGTCCTAATCTTCCGTTGCCGTCGTAAAATGGGTGTAAATATTCAAAGATGTAGTGAGAGGCTGCCATTCTAATCAAATAAGGGATACTTTCATCATTTTGAAATACGAGCAACTTATTTAAGAATTCATTGATTTTCACTTCATCAAAATCATTACGATGTATCCATTTACCCATCGCATTATCATAAACTCCTACACCTTCTGTTCTAAAGTTTTTTCCATCAGGCTGTTGTTCTTGTTCAATATCATGTGACAGCAACATATCATATACCATGCGAAAGTCAGATACTTCTTTAATATTAATTTCCGCATTACCTAACATTTGATATTGCTTTACTAATCCTTGGAACTTCTTATTTTTCTTTCCTTGATGATTATTTAGTATCTCCGCAAGTTCTGCTTTCGTACTGCGCACATTCTCTTTTTCGTTGGTACTTTGTAGCTCATTAATTAGTAACTTGTCTAAATAAGATTGTAGCGCAATGGGTGGTTGAGCATATGAAAACTTTATTATTCTATTTGAATTTAAAAGAACATGTTCCATTTTGTGTGTTAAGGTCTTACTCATGCATATAAATAGTGGGTAGCTTACAGTCTGACATTGTCTTTGGTCTCTAATGGGATGTATTTCAATATTCGTTAAAAAAGTAGTAAATGCTTCCTGTCTTATTTGATATTCATTTTCTAAATTTTGTTCCCCAAACATGTGAAATATCTTTTTCAAATTTTTATAATCCATCTTCAACCTCCTCTCTTTTTTCTTGTTTACCAGTTTTTTTATTTTACCTCACCTTTGTAAAGATGTAAATTCAAAAAACAGGTATTTTTTGAATTTATAATGAATTATTTCAGCTTTTTAAGCTACAATTTTCAATAAGTTGAATTAAGACCTAGGTATGATAGCATAAACATCGTCTTTTTCTTTTTTAACACTACAATCAGAAAGGATGATTCAGTTGTGAAGACGACTCATAAGGAGACACATCAAAAAACGTTTTCGCCCGTATTTACTTATGCGTCTATACTTGTCGGACTGTTAGTATTAATCGGCGCAATTTTTCCTAACCCATTCGGAAAGGCTTCTGGTGCACTTGGGGCGTGGATAACTGAAACTTTTGGTTGGTATTATATGCTTGTCTTTTCTTTCATTTTGGTTTTCTGTATTTTCCTTGTATTCAGCCCAATCGGTAAATTAAAATTAGGCAAACCTACAGATAAACCTGAATTCCATACTATTTCATGGCTCACGATGTTGTTTAGTGCAGGGATGGGAATTGGTTTAGTTTTCTATGGTGCTTCTGAACCGATTTCTCACTATTTAACACCGCCTACTGCTTCTCCAGAAACGAAAGCCGCACTCGCTGATTCATTACGTGCGAGTTTCTTACACTATGGTTTCCATCCATGGGCCGTTTACGGCATCATCGGATTAACACTCGCTTATTTCCAATTCAGAAAAGGTGAAGTCGGTCTTATTTCTAGAACATTGCGTCCACTTCTAGGTAAGCGCGTAGATGGTTTGCCAGGAACGATAGTCGATGTTTTAGCAGTATTTGCGACAATTATCGGTGTTGCGGTATCACTAGGTGTTGGCGCTATGCAAATCAATGGTGGTTTGAATTATCTCTTCGGTATTCCAAACAACAAGCTCGTTCAAGGCATTATTATCGCAATTGTTACTGTACTCTTCTTATACAGCGCATGGAGCGGATTGAGTAAAGGAATTCAATATTTAAGTAATTTGAATATGATTTTAGCCGCGATTCTGTTTGCGATTTTATTAATCATCGGTCCCACATTACTTATCTTAGATATGATGACATCTGCGACAGGTGACTATTTAAACACTTTAATCTTCAACAGTTTAGATACCGCACCCTTAAATAAACAAAAACATGACTGGATGCAGACATGGACTGTTTATTATTGGGGCTGGTGGATGAGTTGGAGTCCATTCGTCGGTATCTTTATTGCTCGTATCTCTAGATGACGTTCTATCAGAGAATTCGTTCTGGCAGTGTTATTAGTCCCTACCGTTGTCAGTATTTTCTGGTTCAGTGTATTTGGTTTAACAGGTATCAGTGTTGGCCAAGAACATGCGGAAATCTTCAAGATGCCGCCAGAAACACAACTTTTCGGTATCTTTAATGAATTGCCGATAGGCAGTGTCTTATCCATTATCGCGCTTGCGTTAATCGGATCATTCTTCATTACCTCTGCCGATTCCGCAACCTTCGTCTTAGGTATGCAGACCGCATTTGGGACATTACGCCCAGCAGGATTCGTTAAGATTGTTTGGGGACTTGCGCTTTCTGCGATAGCCTATGTCTTACTACTTGCCGGGGGTTCAACAGGTCTTGATGCCTTACAATCCGCCGCAATTATTTCAGCCTTGCCATTTAGTGTGGTCGTTATCTTAATGACAATATCCTTCTATAAAGATGCGAATAGAGAACGAAAGGCATTAGGGTTAACACTCACACCTAATAAAGAACACACTGAAATCTTGCACGCAGCCTCTAAGCGCCATTCATCAGAAAATCATTAAATCAATCACATTATAAATAAAAGCAGCACGTTCCAGTTAATTTGAGAACGTGCTGCTTCTTTATATGATTAACGTCTATTATTTCTAGAACGAATGATTTGACGTACAATACGCGTAACCAAACGAACAATTTGTCTCGCTTGTCTTTGATTGATTTTAGCCATAATCTACCTCCAATTTTTGTCAGTATAACATGGTCGGAACCTTAGACAAATTGATAACTATTCATTTTCAAAGTAGTTATGTTTTTTAAGGAATTTTTCTGCAACTACAGCCGGTTCTTGTTGTTTACCATCTGCCTGATAATTTAATTCTTGCATTGTTTTAGTGGAGACTTTACCTTGTAGTTTTTCTATTGAATGTTTCATTTTAGGGTTCTTTCTTAGAAAGTCATTCGTCGCAAGCGGACTTGCATCATAAGGCGGGAAGAATTTTCTATCATCTTTCAATACTTTCAAATTATAAGCTGAAATACGTCCATCTGTTGTATAACCTAAAGCCACATCTAACTTCTTATTTTTCAATGCATCGTATACTAATCCAATTTGCATAGGGCGAATACTTTTGAACTTAAAGCCATATGCCTTAGTAAATGCTGGATAACCATCGCCTGCACGTTTAATCCAAGTAGAATCTGTACCTAATCGCAATTCATCTTTATGCTTCTTTAAATCTGAAACAGTCTCAAGATGATACTTGTCAGCTACTTCTTGAGTCACCATAAATGCGAATGTATTTTCAAATCCATAACTATCAAAGAAAGTATGATCATATTTTTTCGTGAATCCTTTTTGAACAACATCCATTGCTTTCTTTGTATCAGTAATAGGTTCTTGTTTTAATGCCCCAACTAAATCTGTACCTGTGTAACGTGTAGAAGATATTTGTGCATCTCCATTCATTAAAGCATTATGTTGTATCGTAGCAGATCCTAAATTGTTGATGATTGTCGGTTTTACTTCTCCCTTTGTATCATGTTCAATTTGTAGGCGAATCATATGCGCCATAATTTGTGATTCACTTGTCGCAAGTGCAGTAATCTTAACATTCTTCCCCGGACCACCATCTAAACCTGGTAAACCACATCCTGAAACAATCAATAGACTTGCGAGTATAATACCTATTAAATATTTGAACTTTTTCATTTTGACCCCCTAATTAATTCAAAAAGAAATAATTTTATTTCAATAAATAACCACTACACATTATAACACATACTCATTTCTGTATTTGCTTACACTTCCTATCCTCACTTCAGTCTTACCGCACACAAACGTTAGACTCCCCTACGTTCTTAAATATTGTTATTACCACATATTGAGCCATTGAAGAAGGATAGAACTTTACTTTATTTTGATTATATTTTTATAAATTGGTGGTTGATTTTAATTGAGGTTTGTCTATATACTCATTGTATAAAGAGAAGAGGAGCTTAAATGAATGTTAGAATCTATTTGGAAAATCGGCATTGAATTTTTAGGCCAACTGGTCACTGGTAAACTTCCGACTGTCTTTATAGTTTTATTGATTGTTTCAATGTTGTTGAATCTAGTGATTGAATATACTTTCGAACGCTTTCAGAAACCTGATCAGCATATTCTTAAGTCTATCTTTTCATTAGTACTAGAAGCTGTTATCGGCTTTTTAATTTTTACATATGCGTTTATTACTTTTTTGAGATTGGCAGATTTAATGCCTTTTGTGAACTTAGGTACTACATCTGCGATAGCATTAGGTGAAATCACACTTGTCAGTTATGCGGTATATAGTGTGTTATCTTTGCCGTCTCTCTTAATGCAGTATGTGGAATCAACTATCGGGATTTTCTTAAATTTTGTTGGTCAACTCGTCATTGGTGGATTGGTTTATTATGTATTACTTGAGACCTTGCCGATGGCTTCGGATTTTGAATTACCTTATATGACAATTTCAGTAGTAATTTTGATTATCTTAAATATTATTTTATGGTCTATTTCGATTCATGTATTGAAGGAAGAAAAGGATGCTAAAGTGGTAGATTAAGCACTTTAGCATTTCTTTTTGCCTATTTATACATAACTTTTTATCTTGTTATTTCACTTTTTCCTTTCTTTAATCGACGCTGTTTCTATGTTAGTATTGTAACCTGTAAGTGTATATGGAATTGTTGTCCTTTTTCGCAACCCTAATTTTAAGTGGTTGCTTTTTCAATGACTTCGATACTTCGTTATTTTCAAATAAAGAGAGAAAGGCAGAGAAAGATGAAAATAAAATACATACTGTTGTTAACGTTAACTACTGTTCTCCTTGCAGGTTGTGACTATTCAAAGAGTGAAAATCGAAATGGTTTCTTCTTTAATACTTTCGCCAAACCAATGGATCATTTATTACATTGGCTAGGTAATAATCTGAATGATAACTATGGTCTCGCTATTATCGTAATCGTATTAACAATTCGTTTAGTGATGTTGCCATTTATGTTAGGCCAAACAAAAAATGGTCAAATCATGCGTAAGGTTATGGATCTTGCGAAACCTGAATTGAAAGAAGTACAAGAAAAAGTAAAACGCGCACGTACGCAAGAAGAAAAAATGGCAGCACAACAAGAATTAATGGCTGTTTATAAAAAATATGATATGAACCCGATGAAGAATATGCTTGGCTGTCTTCCAATCTTAATTCAAATGCCTATACTCTTCGGTTTATATGTATCATTAAAATGGCCTTCACATGGCGGTATCACAAATCATCCTGATTTCTTATGGTTCAAGTTGACTGAGCCAGATATCTTAATCACAATTATCGCCGGTGTACTTTACTTCTTACAATCATTAGTCAGCCTTGAAAATATGCCGAAAGAACAACGTCAAATGGGTTACATGATGATGATTATTTCACCTATCTTCATCATTTACATCTCATTCACTTCAGCTGCAGCATTAGGTCTGTATTGGTCAGTCAGTGCCATCTTTATGATTATTCAAATGTTCTTTGCGAATAGATATTACAGTAAAGTGGCAGATGCAGAAGTAGAACGTATTACACGTGAACAGAAAAAGACAGAAGACAAACCTAAAAATACAAAAGTCGTTTCTAAGAAGAATAAGAAAAAGAAAAAATAGCAATATTGAAGCCCAGGATGTTATTTCCTGGGCTATATTTGTGCGCTTTTAAAAGAATCTAAGTAAGACAATCCCGATAAAGATACAGATAATACCTAGAATTTTACGTAAATTAATTCGGTTTCGTTTCGCACCTAGAATACCAAAATGATCAATGATGACACCCATTAACATTTGGCCAAGCATACCAACAATGGTCGTCAATGCCGCACCTAAATGAGGCATTAAAATAATATTCACTGTGACAAACACTACGCCGAGTACACCACCAATAAAGTAAACTGGTTTGATTTTACCGACATCTGGTTCATAAGTGGATAACTTGAATGAACGATTTACACAAGCGGTAATGATAATTAAAGCGATTGCCCCCATCGTAAATGAAATAAGAGAGGCAAATAACGAACTATGTACTTGTTGTCCGAGTTGACTATTAATGGCTGTTTGAATCGGCGGCCCAAAGCCAAATACAAATCCTATTGCCAACCATGGCAATACTGCGCTAGATTGTTCTGCTTTAGGTTGGTTTCTTACATAATTCATAACGATAATCCCTATGAACAATAATATGACACCTAAAAGCTTTAATAGTGTAAAGGGTTCTGTTTTAGCGCCCAACCAACCAAAAGTATCAATCATCACGCCCATAATAATCTGTCCCGCAATGGTAATGATCACTGTGAGTGACGCGCCTAATTTTGGAAATAGTAATAAATTACCTGTTAAGAACAAAACACCTAATAATCCACCGACAAACCAAGTATAATTTAAAGATTGCCCTGCGAAGAAACTTGGTGTGAAGCGTCCTGGTGACATCATCAAATTAACAACAAATAAAAATAGAGCGCCTACCGAAAAAGAAATCGCTGATGAATAAAAAGAGGAGTGGGTATAACGTACAAGTTTCGTATTAATAGAAGTTTGTACAGGAACGACCATACCTGCCACTAAACCGAGTAGAAATAAAAACAGCATAAGCGCCCTTCTTTCCTTTAATGATTAAAACAGTATAGCATAACACTATTAGAAATATCCGATTATCTATTGATTCAACAAAAAAAAGCCGCCATCAAGGCAGCTTTTATTCTTCTAATTATTTACGTACTAGCGCTAAAATACCTGCGACAAGGATTAAAATACCTGATAAAATGCCGAATAAACCAATAAAAATAAAGTTAAGTACGCCACCTAAAACAAGTAATACACCCATTAAGACACGTTTCTTATTAATAATACAGCTTACGATAAGTGTCACAATACATACTAGGATTACCGCGACACCTAATCCAAATACGCTTTCACTTCCAGTATTACCTACAGCATCATTAACGCCCGCTACCATAATTGCGAAAACTCCGCCAATAATCCCAAACACACTACCTAAAATCCCTAAAATCATTTCTGCTACACGACTTGTTTGTCTTTCAAATCTCACTTCGTTCATATTAGTCCGCCTTTTTAATTTTTTATAAAATAATCATACCTCTTAATTGCGCTGCTGTCATTGTTTAATTCATACTTTGGTGAATGCTTGGTATTAACACACATTAGCTGATGGGTTCTTTACGCAAGAGTGCTAAGACACCGGCAGCTAAAATTAAAATACCTGCGATGATGCCGTATATACCGATGAGGAAGAAATCCAGCACACCTGCGATAATGAGCAAGATACTCATGACGATACGTTTCCTCTTAATTAAACAACTGATCACAAAGGTCGCAATACTTAAAAATATGACAATAATACCTAAAGTATACACATCGCCACTTCCGCTATTGCCGACAGCCTCATTCGCACTTGCGACCATTAATGCAGTAATGCCGCCGATTATTCCAAATATACTACCGACAATGCCTAAGACAATCTCTGCAATACGGTTTCTAGGTTTTTTTATCTTAATTCATCCATAGCTCAACTCACCTTTAAAACTTGTAGTAATTTCTACCTATTCTTCTGACATTGCTTTATTTGCTGCTTCTTCTTGTCTCTGTAATTCTGCATCTAATTTTGCTTGTTGTTGTGCTTCACGTGCTGCTTGTTCTTCTTGACGTTTCATTTCTGCGTCGTATGCACGTTGATCAGCTTCTTCTTGTTTTTGGCGTTGTGCTTCTTCACGTGCATCGATTTCATCTTGGCGTCTCATTTCTGCTTCGAATTCTTTATCCATACGGTCTTGATTCTTTTGCCATTCAGCATCTTCACGGTCAAGTTGTTTTTGATACTCTTTATCCCATTCTGCTTCTAGTTTTTCATAGAGTTTATCAATACGTGCTGCTAAATCATTGTATTCTTTATTCGTAACACCACGTGTCACGTGATCCATTCTTTCGCCATCTGTTAATGCATTGTACTCATCTACTAATGCATTATATTCTTCTGCTGTATATGGATAATCTTCACTATCATTTTTATCTTTTGATGTATCTTTCTTTGAATCTGATTGGTTATCGTTTCCGTTTTTACTATCATCTTTAATCATTGCTTGGTGAAGATTCCACTTCGCTTTAACGTTTTCAGTCTTAAAGTAAGTGTCCATTTCTAAGGTATAGACTTTTGCATCTGGTACATCGAATGTTAATGTACCTGTTGCTGTTTTACCTTGATTTAATTGATGAGAGAATATACCATCTGTACCGTCTCCGCCAATCCAATCTGGGGCATTTTCTCCTCTGACATTCATTGTAAATGCGCTAGAATCTACTAGCACTTGATCGCTGTTATTATTTTTGAATTTCAATGTCACTTTTAATACTTTACCGTTGTTTGGTGCTTCATAATCTTCATAATCATTAATATATTCAGCTTTGACCACTTGAACGTCTACGCCATCGGCATCTACGATTTGTCCAACTCTGAATGTCTTCATTTCACTTGTTGCTTTACCTCTTGCTTCTGTACTTTCTGTCTTTTCTTCAGACTTTGCGCCACCGCAGGCAGCTAATACAAATAATACACTAATCATCAAAAACCAAAGTCTTTTCATCTGTCTCTCTCCGCTCTATATTTAGTTGTAAAACGAAGGTATTTCAATGTACTTCCCATTAAATTACCTATATAACAATATTTTATAATACCATTAAGTAAAAGCAATCATTTTTTGAATATTTATGAAGATTAGATGAATATTTTTGAATTGACTGCGTATCATAAAGGAAATCATCTTTATGACAGTGTATAAATATTGAAAAAAGCCGCCTTAAAGGCAGCTTTTCAATTATTGTGAGTCCTCTTGAGATGGAGGGTTCGTATTTTGTTGTTTTTGCATGGCTGCTTCTCGTGCAGCTTGTTCGTTTTGACGTTTTACTTCAGCATCATAGGCACGTTGTGCAGCTTCTTCTTGTTTTTGGCGTTGTGCTTCTTCACGTGCGTTGACTTCATCCTGACGTTTCATCTCTGCTTCGAACTCTTTGTTGATACGATCTTGATTTTTTTGCCACTCTGCTTCTTCTTCTTTTACTGCTTTTTGATATGCAGCCTCTAAATCTTCTCCATAGTCTGCTAGAAGTTTATCTACGCGGTCTGCCAAATCATTATATTCTTTATTCGTTACACCACGTGTTACATGATTCATACGTTCACCTTTTGTGAAGGTATTATATAAATCAACTAGCCCGTTATATTCATCTGCCGAATAAGGATAATCTTTTTCTTTAGAAGCTTTTTTAGTATGCTTTTCTTTTGTATCAGAAGTAGTTGCCTGATTAGTATCGTTTTGGTGCGCACCTTTTTTAATCATGGCTTGATGGATATTCCATTTACCTTTAACGATTTTCTTTTTGAATTGAGCATCCATCTCTAAGGTATATACTTTAGCCTCTGGTACATCAAAAGTCACAGTCTCTATTGCGGTTTTCCCATGACTGAGTTGATGTGTAAATGCCCCTTCTGAATGATTACTGCCTATCCAGTCTGGATAAGTTTCTCCTCTAATATTCATGGTGAATGCGGTAGAATCCACAGTAACCTTGTCTTTATTATTATTTTTGAACTTCAACGTGACTTGAAGTGCCTTACCATTTTTTGGCGCATCAATAGCTGAATAGTTATTAATGTATTCTGCTTTGATCACTTGAACGTCTACGCCGTCGGCGTCTACAATTTGACCAATTTTAAATGTCTGCATTTGATCAGTCGCTTTATCCTTTTTAATGGTTTCTTCTGTTTGATCTTGTGATTTCAAACCGAAACAGCCCGCTAATAAGAATAATGCGCTGATGACAATGAACCAAAGTTTATGCATGGATATCTCTCCGTTCTGTCTAAGTTGTCTATATCATAGTTGTTTCAGGGAAGTATCTTTTTCTTGTATAACACTATCTTATATTAATTTTAAGTAAAATCAATCTATTTTTAAGGTTTTGTTAAGCACATGTGAAATATTATTCTTTTTTCTAGTGAAAGTGGCTTATTTATAGGGGTTACAGCGTGATAACCCATATTGTTTTTTGTTGATTTTGAACAAAAAAGGATTAACTTACACAGAAGAGGTAATACATATAAATGTGAACTATATAATCATACAAATAAGTGAATATTTTTCTTTTTGTTCTCGCGAATATCGCGACTTTAAAGTTACACTATGCATAACGGTAACTTCTCGGACAAATTTAAAGTTAGAATTAAAGAATTGTGCAAAATTGCATTGACGAAAGCAACAGAAAGCGTTTACAATTAATGTGAAATCAATCACATAGAGGAGTTGTATTAGAATGCAAAACTTAAGAAACAGACATTTCCTAACATTATTAGATTTTTCACAGAAAGAGATGGAGTTCTTACTGAACTTATCAGAAGATTTAAAACGCGCGAAATACGCAGGTATTGAGCAACAAACACTTAAAGGAAAAAACATTGCATTAATTTTCGAAAAAGACTCAACTCGTACTCGTTGCGCATTTGAAGTTGCGGCAGCTGACCAAGGTGCAAGCACGACTTACCTTGGACCTACTGGTTCTCAAATGGGCAAAAAAGAAACAGCAGCAGATACAGCACGTGTATTAGGCGGCATGTATGACGGCATCGAATATCGTGGATTCTCACAACGTACTGTTGAAACATTAGCAGAAGAATCAGGCGTACCTGTATGGAACGGCTTAACTGACGAAGATCACCCAACACAAGTATTAGCTGACTTCTTAACAGCTAAAGAAGTATTGAAAAAACCTTATCACGAAATCAACTTCACTTACGTAGGTGACGGACGCAACAACGTTGCGAATGCGTTGATGCAAGGTGCAGCAATCATGGGTATGCGTTTCAACCTAGTTTGCCCTAAAGAATTAAATCCTACAGATGAATTATTGAGCCGTTGTAAAGAAATCGCTGAAGAAAACGGCGGCGAAATCTTAGTAACAGACGACATCGATAAAGGTGTTAAAGGTTCAGACGTACTTTACACAGACGTTTGGGTATCTATGGGTGAACCAGACGAAGTTTGGGAAGAACGTATCAAATTATTAAAACCTTACCAAGTTAACCAAGAAATGATTGAAAAAACAGGCAACCCACGTGTTATCTTTGAACACTGCCTACCTTCTTTCCACAACACTGACACAACAATCGGTAAACAAATCTTTGATAAACACGGCTTAAAAGAAATGGAAGTTACAGATGAAGTCTTCGAAGGCAAACACTCTGTAGTATTCCAAGAAGCTGAAAACCGTATGCACACTATCAAAGCTGTAATGGTTGCAACTCTAGGAGATATTGGATAAGGAGGACATTAAGCATGGCTAAAATCGTAGTAGCATTAGGAGGAAATGCCTTAGGCAATTCTCCACAAGAACAATTAAAGCTAGTGGAAAACACATCAAAATCACTTGTAGCATTGATTCAAAAAGGCCACGAGGTAGTCATCAGTCACGGCAACGGTCCGCAAGTCGGCAGTATCAACCTAGGATTAAACTTTGCGGCAGAACATGATCAAGGTCCAGCCTTCCCATTCCCTGAATGTGGTGCAATGAGTCAGGCATACATTGGTTATCAACTACAACAAAGTTTACAAAACGAACTACACAACTTAGATATTAAGAAACCTGTTGTAACTTTAGTTACACAAACAGTTGTTTCTAAAGAAGACCCAGCATTTGAAAATCCAACAAAACCAATTGGTAAATTCTACGACAAAGATTTAGCAGATACAATTGCTAAAGAACGTGATTACACATTCGTAGAAGATTCTGGACGCGGCTATCGTCGAGTAGTCCCTTCTCCACAACCAATTGAAATTGTGGAATTACCAAGTATCGAAGATTTAATCAATAACGGATCACTAGTTATTGCTGGTGGTGGCGGCGGTATCCCTGTTGTTAAAGACGACCGCGGCGACTTACATGGTGTAGATGCAGTTATCGATAAAGATAAATCAAGTGCGATTCTTGCAGCACACATTAAATCTGATAAGTTAATCATTTTAACTGCAGTCGATAATATCTTCATCAACTTCGGTAAAGAAAATCAAGAAAAATTAACTAACGTCACTACTTCTGAAATGGAAAAATATATTGAAGAAGATCAATTTGCTAAAGGTAGTATGTTACCAAAAGTTGAAGCATCTCTTCAATTTATTGAAAAGAACCCAGAAGGCGAAGTACTCATCACTTCTCTAGAAAATCTAGATGCTGCATTAGAAGGCAAAGTGGGTACAGTGATTACAAAATAATTCGCTATTGATGGTAGGTAATGCTCAATAATAGTGAATCATGATAGATAAATTGCTTATAAAAGTGCCTGAACATGCTTGAACAATCTCACATTTGTTACAACTTGTTCAGGCCTTTTATAAATATTTTGTTACATAATTTATATTCAAGTCCTATCATACACAGAATTTTGAATGAGCGTGCTCGCTGATTCAAAAAATTTTTACGCAAAAATAAAGTGTACCATTACACTATAAGGTTTCATAACTTTTAAAAGTCCTGAGTTGGATAGCTTTTGAATATAAATTAAATAGTTAAAGTGTATCAAACACTTTCTATACAGAATGATTATTACAGTATTTGAAGCTGTAACTATAAATAAAGCGTATGGGCTGAACAAAATGTATCTTGTCTTCTATTTAACATTTGAATATGATAACTGCATTTTTGAGATTCCCTTGCTTATAAGGAGATGATTATAATGGATCATACAAATCAAATGGATGCTGCGAAAGCATTAACAGAGCCACCTAAAAAGAAGAAAAAATTTAAACTTCGTATGCCTGGTGCCTTTGCCATTTTATTCATTTTAACAGTGGTCGCTGTTATTGCGACATGGCTGATTCCAGCGGGTGCGTATTCTAAATTATCTTATGAACCAGGGTCTGATCAATTAAAAATTGAAAACCCTCATAAAGAAATTAAAAAAGTACCGGGAACCCAAGAAGAATTAGATAAAATGGGTGTCAAAATCGATATTGAACAGTTTGAATCCGGTGCAATTAACAAACCAATTTCCATCCCAGATACTTACGAAAGATTAGAACAAAATCCAGCAGGACCTAACCAAATTACAAATGCTATGGTTGAAGGGACAATTGAAGCCGTAGACATTATGGTCTTCATCTTTGTACTTGGTGGACTGATTGGAGTCGTAAGTGCCAGCGGTTCATTTGAATCTGGATTGCTCGCATTAACGAAAAAGACTAAAGGTCATGAATTTATGCTCATCTTCATGGTATCTATCTTGATGGTACTCGGGGGAACTTTATGTGGTATTGAAGAAGAGGCCGTCGCCTTCTATCCAATACTGGTACCTATTTTCATAGCCATGGGCTATGACTCAATTATATGTGTTGGGGCCATATTCTTGGCAAGTTCCGTCGGAACGACCTTCTCAACAATCAATCCGTTCTCAGTGGTTATCGCCTCTAACGCAGCAGGTACTGCCTTCACTGAAGGATTGTACTGGCGTGTCGCAGGTTGTATTGTAGGTGCCATTTTCGTCATTGGTTACTTATATTGGTACGCTAAGAAAATTAAAAATAACCCTGAAGCATCTTATTCTTATGAAGACCGTGAGAAATTCAATGAACAATGGTCTGTTATGGGTAAAGATGCACACGCAGATCAATTCACTTGGCGTAAGAAAATTATCTTAATCTTGTTCATCATTCCATTCCCACTTATGGTTTGGGGCGTAATGACACAAGGTTGGTGGTTCCCAGTCATGGCCGCAATGTTCTTATCTGTAACAATCGTTATCATGTTCATTGCAGGTATGGGTAAACATGGTTTAGGAGAAAAAGGAACAGTTGATGCCTTTGTAAACGGTGCTTCTAGTTTAGTGGGTGTATCATTAATCATCGGTTTAGCTCGTGGTATCAACTTAGTAATGAATGAAGGATTAATTTCAGATACAATCTTAAAATTCTCTTCTGATATCGTATCTCATGTGAGTGGTCCAATATTCATTATTATCTTATTGATTATCTTCTTCTTCCTAGGATTTATCGTACCATCATCTTCTGGTTTAGCCGTATTATCTATGCCGATTTTCGCGCCGCTAGCAGATACTGTTGGTATTCCAAGATTCGTCATTGTTACAGCATATCAATTCGGACAATACGCAATGTTATTCTTAGCACCGACAGGACTTGTAATGGCTACATTACAAATGCTTGATATGAGATACTCACACTGGTTCCGATTTGTATGGCCAGTTGTAGTATTCGTGCTAGTATTCGGTGGCGCAATGTTAGTATCACAAGTATTAATCTACTCATAGAATATAAAATCAAATATGTATTCAGAAGCAGAGATCTTAGTAGGTCTCTGCTTTTATATTTATAATAGGAAGAAACTCATGATTTTTTTGCTAAATAGTAAAAATAGTGTACCTATTTAGTAAAAAAATTGCATCGTCTACTTAAGCAAACTCCCCTGATTACTTTGGTAAAATAAAATTTTTAGGCAAATAAAAAAAGGGCTATCGTAAACAAGTACGATAAAACCCCCGTAGATAATGCATCCAAAAGTTTCCATATATTTCTAAAACAATTAAAAACTTTAGGCCGCTGCAGTAATTCTCTTTTTCTCATACTGCATTAGCCTCACCCACTAAAGGGTGTTTAACAAAAAAGAAATACAACCAATCGTTTGCATGTTCTATTTGTGACGATTTATCTCTCTATGTCTCAAATAAAAATTCATTTTCTTTTTCTCTTGAATTCTGTACTACAAATTTTCTATGTCTCATTATAATACGAACCTGTAAAAGATCGTTTGTACTTAAAAGGAGTGTAGCCTTTACTAATGGTTTGTCTAACTGGATTTCTAACCAGAAATAATATAACCGTTATGTGAAAGATTGCCTTTCTTCAGTTATTTTTTTACCAGCAACAAACCTAATCGATTAAATCAATTGAACTACTGTGTTGTTAAACCTTCATGAAGTTCGATCTCTATTTATGAACTCAGCAATTCAATCTAGCACTGAACTTGCACCTTTCACAGCTGCAAATACAAATTGGGCTTTGGCCTTTTTCTCTCTCAATTTGTATCAAAGTTGGAATCCTTTTTTGAGAGGTGTTTGTCTTGTGCATGGCTAAATATTAGCACCCTGTTTTTAGATAGTCAAGAAAAATCTTAAAATTTTTATAGATTTTTTTACAATCATTACATTTTCATACAAATTCTCGCTGTTTATCACTATATCAAAGTAACAAATGTTATTTTTCTAAAACCGCACTACAAAAGCGATTAAAGCTAAATCCTAATAACAAAACTCTCTGAATTTGTGTTTTCTGTGTTTTAGCGTTGAAAAAATCTTTATAATTAACTTTGTTTTTTTCGCTATATATGAAGTAAAATTTTTATCTAGATTTTTTATGAAAAAGTACTTTACTTCTTAAAAATAATACTATATACTTTTGCTTGTCTTGGGGACAAGACAAAGTGATTGTCATTCGATCTTTTTTTGATGTTATGTTTTTTGAAAGATTCTTTTTATCAAAACCTGTAGAACCCGCCCTTTATGGGCGGTTTTTGTTAAACAAAACAAAAAGGCCAGAACATAAAGATAACTTTATGTCCCAGCCTAATCAGAATAGAATGTCTAGTCTTAAACTAGAAACGGTTATGTAGCTTCTTGGAGATGCTACATGATAAAAGCTTAGCATTGCGCTAATTATATTGTCAATCTAATATTTTGATTTTTAAATGAATTTTTCCACGCATTTATTTCCGATAAAAACATGTATACTTTTATTGCTTGCAATATATACAATCAACCAAAATAATAGTTAGCATCCTGACGAATAAATCAGCAGTTTTCAATGCTTATTAAGCGGTCATTAAAAGTTTTTCAAACAATCCCACTCTCTTATATTTAAAGCATTTTTTCATTGTTTGGCATTCAATATCATCAAATCGTTTTATCGTATTATCAAAAAAGGTATTTACAAGAATTAAATATCATTTTATAATTCAAATATCTCATCACCTTGCATAAAGGTGCATCACTTTTAAATCACGCTATATCCACTCAAATTTTGTTAGCGTATCTTTTCCTCGTTTTATGATCACATCTATTTCCTTTTTCGTCGATAACAATCGACATTGAAATATTATTTTTCAGGTTATACAAAATATCTAAACAATCTAGCAATACACCATTCATACATAATCATACTCAATTGAGTTTAAGATCATCCTGATCATTTCCAAATCATATTAATTTTAGACATCAGAGAAAGGAAAATTTAATATGCCCAATATTCAACCCATACTCCCTAAATACTTATTATCATTCATCACCTTGTACTATCTCAGTACTTACTTTCAGCTAGACGCTAGGCGCCTATACGTCACTTCGTAAACGACTTGCTGAATGCAACGCACCCAGTATTCACTTCAACGACATCTAGACAGGAGAATATTGTTATGACTCAATATCACAAAACACCACAAACAACCTACCCTATTTCAACTTTAATCTCTGAAATCAAAGAAAGTAACATGGATTATGACACGAAGAAAGAATTGATTTCTTTAACGCATCATCTTCATCACGAATATCCGCTTAACGTAGTGAAAATATTGCGTGATAATTATATCCCTATCTCAAATTTGACCGCCGAATCATACCAACAAGGTTATCGACTGAAAATGGGACAGTTGGATATGAATTTCCCTACACGTCTGTTTACTGAATTCGAACCCTCTGTCGTCTTAAGTTATGCCTTGCCGGAAGCTGCTATGTGTATTTCATTGCTTGAAAATCATGTAAATGGTTTAACTCAAGGTTCGGTACATGATGCGCTTTATTACTTTTGGGGGCATTCTATCACCGAAACAAAACTCGCAGAACTAAGAAATATTTTGCAACGTAAAACTGAAAATTGGCGAAATCGTTTGTTAGATCGTAAGCACTATCACTTCATTCATGCGCATGCGCTTCAATTGCCTGTCTTTGATGGCGCACATATCGGCTTTGCGAAACTCTATACTATCACGGGTATCAATGGCCATGGGGATAGAGATATTTTGACTTTAACAGTTTCATTTGAAGATGAATATACCGTATGGACGAGACTCTTTGATGAATTAAAAAGTCGTGGTATGAATCCACCGTTATTGCTTTCAGCAGATCTTTCACCTGTCTTGATGAAAGTAGCTGCAGAACAATTGCCATCAACCAAATATCAAATATGTTCTAAATCTATGCGAAGTGCGCTGAACGCATCTTTTGAATGTGTTTTAAATACAGATGAATATACTGAACCGCCAAAGGATATTGCGAAAAAAGCGCGTCTATTAGTTGCGGCACTCTTTGAACCTAATACAGAATATCAGGTTAACCTAGGGCTTAAAGCAGAGTTAGAAGCACTGACTCAAGACTATCCAAGCTTTCAAGAAGGTTTGACTCTATTAAATCAATACTTTGAAAGTTGCTTCACGTATCTGACTGTACCTGTCGCACCTAACTATAACTATACGCTCACAAGTAATAGCGCAGAGCGTATCAATAAAGAAGCTAAGAAAATGAGTGAATGTCCTTTTGTCTATGCAAGTCCAGCATCTGCAGAACTCGCAATTTCTTGTTTTATGATGTATTTGGAATTCAACAATTTCTTTAAGCGCATTAAGTTGAAAAATAGAGAACCGTTTTAAAACAAAGAGGGACTGCTTAATTTTAAGCAGTCCACACAGTTATAACTCTGTATATTTTTTATTTGAATCTTTGGCTTTTTCAACGGGATATTTGATCGCGTTTTTCTTTAACTTTTCACGGATGATATCATCAATATTCATGTCTAAGTTATCCGCAATCATATAGCTGTATATCAAGACATCTGCGAGTTCTTCCGCAATACGTTCACGCTTTATCTCGTTAACTTCTTCTGGCTGTTTCCATTGATACAGCTCTAATAGTTCCGAAGCTTCAAGCGATAGTGAAATGGCTAAATCCTTTTCATTGTGATAAGGTCTCCAATTTCGCGCATTACGAAAATCATTAATTTCTTGGATGAGTTGTTCTGTATTATTCATGGTTAATTCCTCCATTAGCGGCACGTTTCAATTCATTTTGAAGGGCTTCATCTACTGCGTAGATATACAAGCCGTTGACACCGCGTGTTAATAAGACGTTCAATTCATTCTTAAGCAATTCTTCTGTAAATTTGGCTTTAGTGTTATCTGAGAGTGTTCTATTTCTCGTTGCTTTTTGATTATAACTCTCTGAACCGTCAAAGATAATTCTACCATTTCTGAACTTCACAGAAGGTCCGATAATCACACCAGCGTAATTCAAATCAAAACCTTGAACGGTAAAGGTTGAACCAACTTCATCGATGGTTTGACTTTGTTCAGGCCAAGACAAAGATTTTTCCCGTTTACTTACCTTTAGTTGACTATTCCAAGGCATACTCCATTGCCCAATACGTACACGCCAATAATCTGCATCTTCAGGTGCTTTGCCATTATACTTCCAGTCATAAGTTGCGAGTAAACGTGAGATACCCGAATCTTGGGATTTAGCTTTATGTCGAATAGCTTGTTCTAGTTGTTGAGGTTGATCAAATATTTTTATGTCGTATTTATCATCTTCTGGAATATTATCTATGGTTTGTTTATCTATCAGACGACGAATCCAAGCAACAGTATCTTCGTTACTATTAATGCGCATTTGATTATTGAGATGTATATGGTTGTTGTTTGCCTTAGTATCTGAGATCAACTTTTCTAACTGATCCGCTTCTATGACTTGTTCTGTACTTAAAATTTGGTTTCTATCAAATACAGCGATAACCACTTTAGCACGGGCAATTAAATCTTCCAATTGGTTTTGGCCTCTATAAGATTGCTTACCTTGTGTCCATAATAAGTGGGCTTCATCCACAATTATCACATCCACTTTATCTTCAGTACTATGTTGATTGATAAAGCTTGTAGGTTTATTTACAATCGCTTGTTTTTTATTTTTAGGGTCATATAAACCTAATTTTTTCGCAATTTCTTGATAGACTTTTAATTGTTCATCATGATTAACCAACAAATAGACGCTTAACGGTTGGTTATCATTTTCTTCTAACAGTGTACGTTTCAAATCAAAGAATAGGCTACTCATTAAGACTGTCTTACCAGAACCCGCTTCACCTTCAACCAGCACTAACTGCTCTTCTAAATGATTATGTAACGCAACTTTAATCTTACCTGTGATTGCTTCTTTGGCTTTGTTTTGTTCTTGTGTCAATTTATGAAACGGAGATGCCTTGAATATTGCTGAATCCCTAATAATACTTTCTACCGGGAACAAGATGTTATTCTCTTTGTTCAGCCTAGCCCAAATATCCGTAAAGATATCATCGAGTTGATCTGCTGTATAATAATCATTTTGTTGATTGGTTCTCTTATTGTAGATATATTCAATACTGTCTACACTCGATAAATACTGCATCAAACGATTTTCCACATCTAACGTTAAAGACTTATTAAAATAACGGTGACCTATCACATACATCGTTGACGTCATCGACAAAGAAAAATCTGCCCAATACGGCACCGTCTTCGCATCCGTTAACAAATGTTGAGAAGTACGCCCCTTAATATCCGCCGTCTCCCCCACATACACCTTAAAACCCTTCTGCTTATCATCATTAATAATATAGACCGTTGGATACTTCAACAGATACTTCGAATCATCAGAGCCTTCCCATACATCCACAAAATGATTCAAGTCCTCCATCGAATACCCGATTTGTTTAATTATCGGCTTTCTTTTCCCATTCATTTTAATCACCTAATACACCATTAATATTGTAGTAATCAAATACTACACACCTATTTAAAGTAATTATAAGTGTCTGAGATTAGGAAAACAACATAACCATCGTATATGACAACATTTAAACTGTATATTTCTTTAAAAAACTCCCTACTTTAAAATGGTTCATTATCGCAATTATGTATTCTTAAAACTTCTGAATATAACCAAACTCTCAAAACTGTCACCAAATACTATTTTGCATTTTGCACTTGATAAAGATGTATTTATTTGAATATTTAGAAAACATTGAGTAAAATAACATTAAACGAAGTAAGCGCTTACATTTTAAATGTTTACCCGTTTCTATCTTTTAAATTAAGGGGGCGATAATTTGAAGCAATATGACTTAGTTGTTATTGGCGCTGGCCCTGGTGGTTATGTTTCTGCTATCCGAGCAGCACAATTAGGTTTGAAAACAGCCATTGTTGAAAAACAGTATTTTGGGGGAACCTGTTTAAACGTTGGCTGTATACCATCTAAATTATTATTAGAATATGGTAAAAAAGTTCAAAGCATTAACATTGCCGACTCTTGGGGAATACACACCGAAAACTTAGAAGTTGATTATTCTAAGTTACTCTCTAGATCAAAAACGGTAGTTTCTCAATTAACGAGTGGTGTTGAACATTTACTCAAACAAAATAAAGTTGATCAAATTAAGGGCGAGGCAATCGTAAATGAAGACTTAACCATTAATGTTGATCAACAAACAATCAAGGCTAACGACATTATTCTGGCAACTGGCAGCACTCCATTCGTTCCTCCTATTCCGGGACTCAAAGAAACAAATTATCACACCACAGACACTATCTTCACAATAACAAAACTACCCAAGCAATTAGCAGTAATTGGCGGTGGCGTGATCGCTACTGAAATTGCATCATCAATGGCTGATTTAGGTGTTAAAGTAACAATTATTGAAGTCGCTGATGATATCTTACTCACTGAAACTAAAGAAGTCCGCTCCGTATTAAAAAAACATTTAGCTTCTCAAGATATTAAAGTTTTAACGCAATGCACAATTAATCAAGTTAACCAAAACACTATCCAATTAGAAAGTCAAAATGATATACGCTTTGATACACTACTTGTCGCAACTGGCAGAAAGCCTAACCTTCAAGTTGTTAATGAGCTTAAAATCGATAAAGATGAAAAAGCCTTTTTAAAAGTTGATTCAAATTATCAAACTAGCATCCCTCACATTTATGCTGTAGGAGATTTAGTAAATAGTTATCAACTTGCTCATGCTGCGAGTGCAGAAGGAATCGTGGCTACGGAAAGTATCGCTGGTTTAAAGCCTAAACCAATTCTTAATGAAATGATTCCGCGCTGTATTTATACGCGTGTAGAAGCCGCTTCAGTAGGATTATCTCAAGAACAAGCCGAAGAACAAGGCTATAAAGTTAAAACAGTTGAAGCTCAATTCCAAAGCAATGCTAAAACTTTAATCGAAGGTGAATCTGATGGCTTTATTCAACTCGTTATTGATACAGAATATAGCGAAATTTTAGGTGGGTTTATTACTGGTCCTAATGCCACTGAATTAATCGGAGAATTATTAGGTGTAAAGGTATCAGAAGGAACAATAGAAGAACTATCTCAAGTAATTCAACCTCACCCTTCTCTTTTAGAAGTAATGGGAGAATCTGCAGATAGTTATCTAAATAAAGCAATTCATAAATAGCTACTTTTAAGGGGGAATTAGTTATGAATAAAGAAGAAGCACGCTGGATCTATAAAACAATGAATGAAATCCGTGTATTTGAAGAAAAGGTACATGAAATATTCGGCAAAGGCGAAATCCCTGGATTTGTACATCTATACGTTGGTGAAGAAGGTGTCGCAACAGGTGTCATGGCTTTATTAGAAGACGATGACTATATCACTAGTACACACCGAGGCCATGGTCATGCTATTGCTAAAGGTTGCGACTTAAACGGTATGATGGCTGAAATCATGGGTAAACGAGATGGCTTAGGCCATGGTAAAGGCGGCTCAATGCACGTGGCAGAAATAGATAAAGGAATGCTTGGTGCCAACGGTATTGTGAGTGGAGGTTTTGGCTTAGCAACTGGAGCTGGTATTTCTTTAAGAAATCAAGGCAAAAATAACGTTGCAGTATGCTTCTTTGGAGATGGTGCTGCTAACGAAGGAAACTTCCATGAAGGTTTAAACTTTGCTTCAATTTTAAATCTACCTGTTATCTTCGTTTGTGAAAACAACCAATTTGGTGAAGGTACAACACATAAATATGCAAGTGCCTCAGAGACAATTGCTGAGAGAGCTTCAGCTTATAACATGCCTGGCGTTTATGTAGATGGAATGAACGTCGTAGAAGTTTACGATGCTGCTAAAGAAGCTATTAAACGTGCTAAAAACGGTGACGGCCCTACGCTTATTGAATGCGATACTTATCGTAAATATGGCCATTTCGAGGGCGACGAACAAAAAGTAAAATCAAAAGACGACCGAAATGCTGATCGTAATCCAACCGAAGAGTTTCGAAAATATGCTATCGAAAATGACTTGCTAACTGAAGATGAAGCAGATGAGATCGAAACAGCTGCGAAAAAAGCTGTAGAAGATGCAGTAGAGTTTGGTGAAAACAGTGAATTACCAGATTTAGATTCTTTATATAAAGATGTATTTGCATAAGCTTAAAGGGGGAACTGACAATGGGAGAAGAACGTAAAATCACATTTATGAAGGCCGTAAACGAAGCTATGGATATTGCAATGGAACAAGACGAAAACGTTATATTAATTGGTACAGATGTAGCCGGTGGTGCAGATGTTGACCATTTACAAGACGATGATTCATTCGGTGGTGTATTCGGTGTTACAAAAGGATTAGTAAAAAAGTACGGACGTAATCGAGTTATTGATACACCTATCGCTGAACACATTACTTTAAGTTCTGCAGTTGGTGCTGCAGCAACCGGCTTGCGACCGGTAGCCGAATTAATGTTCAACGATTTTATCGGATTTGGTTTAGACCCTATTTTAAACCAAGGTGCAAAAATGAGATATATGTTTGGTGGTAAAGCTAAAATTCCAATGGTTGTCAGAACTGTTCATGGCGCCGGTGCGGGTGCTGCTGCACAGCACTCTCAAACACTATATAATATTTTCGCTAGTATACCAGGTGTTAAAGTAGTTGTTCCTTCTAATCCGTATGACGCTAAAGGATTACTTCTAGCAGCGATTAAAGATGATAATTTAGTTGTTTACTCAGAAGATAAAACTTTATTAAGTATGAAAGGTGCAGTTCCTGAAGGAGATTATATTGTGGAAATCGGCAAGGCTAACGTTGTTCAAGAAGGTGAAGACCTAACAATTGTTGCAATAGGAAAAATGGTACAAACAGCATTAGACACTGCCGAAAAGTTATCTGAAGATAATATTTCAACAGAGGTCATTGACTTACGCTCAATCTCTCCATGGGATGAGGAAACGGTATTAGAATCAGTGAAGAAAACAGGCCGTTTGATTGTGATTGATGAATCTAATCCTCAATGTAATATTGCTGGAGATGTTGCTTCAGTTATTGGTGATATTGGATTCGATTACTTAGATGGACCAATCAAAAAGGTCACTGCACCAGATACACCTGTTCCATTTGCTCAGAATCTAGAGCAAGCATATATTCCAAGTGTTGAAAAAGTGTTAGATATAGCTGATGAACTAATCGCCGATTTAAAGAAAGTAAAATCTTAAGTTAAGGGGGTGGATAAGATGAGCACAAATATTATGATGCCTAAATTAGGTATGACTATGAAAGAAGGAACTGTTGAAGAATGGCATGTACAAGAAGGTGATTCAGTAACTAAAGGTGATATCGTCGCTTCAATCAGTTCAGAAAAATTGACACAGGATATTGAAGCCCCTGCTGATGGTACTATTTTAAAAATCACTACTCAAGCTGGTGAGGATACAAAAGTTAAAACACCAATTGGGGTAATAGGAGAAAGCGGAGAGTCTATCGAAGAAAATGAACAAGAAAAAACTTCAGAAAAAGATGATATTACTGAAGAGAATAATTCAAATGATACTAATGAATCTCCACCTCCTAAAGAAGATCACAATACTCAAGATGAAAATACTCGCATCTTTATTTCTCCTCTTGCACGCAATATGGCAGATAAAAACAATTTAGATATTTCTCGTATTGATGGTACAGGTGGAAATGGCAGAATCACTAAACTGGATATACAACGCGTACTTGAAAGTGGATTAGATAAAGATAGCCAAGAAGTAGCGGATACACCTACGGCCGCTTCTGTTTCAACTTCTTCAGCTGGAGAAGGATTAAATCCAATGCGGAAACGTATTGCTCAAAATATGCGTCAGAGTCTTGAACAAACAGCACAACTTACCCTACATCGCAAAGTTGACGCTGATTCATTACTTTCATTTAAAGATAAGTTGTCAACAAAATTAAGTAATGCAGGACAAGATGTGAAGATCTCAATTACAGCATTACTCGCTAAAGCTGTAGTACTCTCTCTTAAAGAATACCAGA
Source organism: Staphylococcus simulans (assembly GCF_047037175.1). Classification (GTDB taxonomy): domain Bacteria; phylum Bacillota; class Bacilli; order Staphylococcales; family Staphylococcaceae; genus Staphylococcus; species Staphylococcus simulans_C. The sequence goes on from NZ_CP178241.1 coordinate 1,843,098, forward strand.
AGATTAATGTCCGCTATGAAAATGGTGAGCTTCAAGAATTTGATAAAGTACATTTAGGTATTGCGACATCATTAGATGAAGGACTAATGGTGCCTGTGATTAAAGAAGCGGATAGTAAAAGTATCGGGGCATTAGCAAATGAAATTAAAGACTCTGCAGAAAAAGTCCGTAATGGTGAAACTAATGATATTTCGCTATCTGGTGCTACATTTACAATCACTAATATGGGGGCAAGTGAAATTGAATACTTTACTCCAATTTTAAATGTGGGTGAAGCGGGTATTCTAGGTATTGGCGCTATGCAATCAGAAGTTGTTATACAAGATGGAAGTGTAAAACAAATAAAACGTTTGCCTCTAAGTCTAACATTTGATCATCAATTATTAGATGGTGCCGATGCTGCTGAATACTTAAAAGTTTTAGCAAAATATATAGAGAACCCTTATTTGTTAATATTATAGAACCTTAAAAAATTGGAATCACCATGATTTTTATGATGATTCCGATTTTTTATAATTAATTGGTGTCACAACGTTATTTACTAATTCATCTAATTCTTTAATATTATCTATTTCATTTGTGTCTAATCACTTTACTTCACTCTTTTTGATGCTCACTATGCTTCTGTCACTCCACTTCATGCTGCTCTTTTGGAACATACGCCATTAAATTTAGAAACTGATTCATTTGCAAAAAACAATGTCTCTTTAAATAATTGAGTTGGTACTCCTGCACTTAAAAATATAAATTGTATTTTACTAACTTCTGATTGTTTCTTAAAGAAAAAATCAATACACAATTTTAGTCTCTTTTGTGAGGCTCCTATATCGTACTCAGAATCTAATAGATACTAGAAAAAGTTGGTTTTTCAAAAACTATTCTTTAAACTCTGATAAAGATTGTTCATCTTCTTCTAGTTTCACCATTTTTCAACAAACCACTCTGGTGTATTGAAAAAGTAGAGATTACCTTATGTTAATTAACTAACTTTATCAAATTTTCACTATGATATTGCCTCCATGATAATCTGAACTATTTCTTCTTCAGAATTAGCTTTTTTTAATTTGTTTATATAGTCAATGGAAATCAATTTTCTAGAAATTTTTGATAAAATGCTTAGATGTGTATTATTATTACTCTTTGGAACTAAAATGCTGATAATAAAATCTGTCATTTTATTATCTAAAGCTGGCCATTCAATACCTTTATTCAAACGAACAATTATCAATTTAGGATTTAAAATTTGTTCATTTGAAACATGAGGAATTGCAATGCCATTTTCCATACCTGTGCTACTTTGTCTTTCTCTCTCCTTAAATCCTTCATAAATACTATTATAATCAGATGATATATTAAGTTCGTTTGCCTTCTTAGCAATGAATGATAAAACTTGATCTTTGCTATTCAAATTTTCATCTAAAAATACTTGGTCATTACCTATCAGCACAAAAGTTTCATTTTGGTTATTTTTGCTCTTGGGATTATTTTCTGATTTTTCATTCTTTTTATAATATCTTCTTTCTTCTATAGCCATTAAAAGTCCTGCTATTACTGACCCAATTAGAATAGATAAAACCCACAGTATAGGATGAGTTACCACAGGTAAGACAATAAAACCACCGTGTGGAGCTGGCACCTTAACTTTAAATAGATAAGTTAATATTGCAGCAATTGATGATCCAACCATTAAAATTGGGATAATTGTTAAAGGCCTTTTGGCTGCAAAAGGAATTGCACCCTCTGTAATATGCGTAGAACCGAGCAAGAAATTTACATAACCTGCACTTTTTTCAGCATCGTTATAATATTTTTTTCCTAATAATACTGCAAATCCAGTCGCTAATGGGGGTGCAATACAAGCTGCAGATACTCCTGCCATAAATAGATAGTTTCCATCTGCAAGCAATGCTGTGCCAGTTACATATGCCGCCTTATTAATAGGCCCACCCATATCAGCTGCACACATAACACCTATAATCAATCCAAGAATAATAGGGTTAGTATTTTGAAATCCAGATAAGAAGTTCATTAGTGTTTTATTTACGAACTCCATTGGAGCAGAAATATACCACATTAAAAACCCAGCTATAAATATACCGAATACTGGCAATAAAAATATAGCTTTTAATCCATCTAAAGATTTAGGTAAATTTTTCATTACCCTTTGAAGTAATAGTATTATCCCACCAGCTAAAAAACCTCCGACAATACCGCCTAAGAACCCTGTACCATTAGTATTAGCAATCATACCAACGATAAAACCTATAACCAAACCTGGTCTATTCGCTATTGACTGTGCTATATATGCTGTTAAAATTGGAACCATTAATCCCATTGCCAACCCACCGATAGTATGCATTTGTTCTGCAATTACGTTATATTGACTTGACTTAGGATCAGCTGAATATATACCAAACATAAATGAAACTGCAATCATAACACCGCCAGCTACTACTACTGGCAACATATGAGAAACACCGTTCATTAAGTGTACATAAATTTGATGCCAAAAATTATTATCTCGTCTATTTAGCTTACTATCACTAATAATTCTCTGTTCTGAACCTTTGTATACCTTCGCGTCTCCATTTATTGCTTGGGCTACCAATTGTTCGGCGTTTTTAATTCCTTTTGATACAGAAACATTAATCACTTTTTTACCAGCAAATCGTTCAATATTCACATTTTTATCCGCAGCAATAATTATTACGTCAGCATCGTCAATTTCCTTTTGTGTAAAAGAGTTATCAACGCCTCTTTGACCGTGAGTTTCAACCTTAACAGCAATACCTTTATCTTTAGCTGCTTTTTCAATGGCTTCGGCTGCCATATAAGTATGTGCTATGCCAGTTGGGCATCCCGTTACTCCTAATATTCTGTAAGACATATTATCACCCCTATTATGTCGTATTAATCTCCATAACTTTAATTTGTTTTATTAATTCTTCTATATCTGTAAAATTACTTAATCCTGTTGTAAATGCTGTTGATGACCCAGAAGCAACCGATATCTTTAAAGCTTTTTTAAAATCTTTAGTCTTTGTATAGGTGTCGTAAAAGGCTGCTAACATGGTGTCACCTGCACCAGCCGTATTAACTAATGTTCCGTTTGGAGCAGTACAATAATATTTTTCTGTTTTATTTATGAAGTAAGCTCCTTTTGAACCTAACGAAACCAAAATATTTTCACATCCTTCATGTAAAAGCATTTCTGCTGCTTTTAATATTTCATCTTCACTTGAAATAGATAACCTAGGAAATATATTTTGTAATTCTTCTTCGTTAGGTTTAACAAGAAACGGCTGATATTTCATTAGATTTCTCAATATAGGATTGCTAGTATCTAAAACTAATCTAAATTTATTTTTGAAAGATATTTCCGCTATATTTTTTAAAATCTCGCTATCTAATCCCACAGGCAAACTTCCAGAAACAAATAAGGTGTCTTTTTTAGTTAGATTATTTATTTTTTTCAAAAGTTTCTCTTTTTCATTTTGTAAAATTCTCGGTCCTCTATTAACAATTTTAAACTCTCCTTGATTCGAGTTTAAAAACACGTTGATTCTCGTATCACCATTAATTTCAATAAAATCAGTTTTTATCCCTAATTTTAATAATTCATCATTGACAAACTTTCCAGTGAACCCTCCTATAAATCCAGTCGCAGTAGAAGGTGTGTTTAATTTATTTAAAACAATAGAAATATTAACACCTTTCCCATTCGGTTGAAGCTCATCATATAAGCTACGGTTTACTTTGTCTGTTACAAAATTCTCCATCTGTACAAACATGTCAATAGCTGTATTTAATGTGCACGTATATATCATTACTATCACTCCGTTATTTTTCTTATATTTATTATTTCATTGTGAGAAATGAAAATGTTTACAACTTCTATGATATATTTAATGAAAGGTGAAAAAATTTTCACAAATCAAGCGAGGAGAAAAGAAATGAATTTTCAACAAAGAGTCCAATTACACTATAATAACTTAAGTATCAGCGAAAAATTTTTGATAAATTATATAGAAAATAACTATTCAAAAATTGCCAACATTTCTATAGTAGCCTTAAGCGAACTAGCTAATGTATCCACTTCTACAATAGTCCGAAGTATGAAAAAATTAGGCTATAATGGTTTTACTGATTTTAAATACCAAATCGTTAATGAAGATCAAAATAAATTTTCCGAGCCATTAAGACAACTTAAAAATATAAATTCACAAATAAAGTCTGCAATAATAAAGAATCAAAAGGTATGCATGCGACGATAGATGGTAAAGATGCAGAGGTTAAAAAAGGTAATGGTATTGAAACTGTCATTCCTGTTAAGAAAGGACAAAAACAAATTCATCTTTCTTATACACCGCCTTACCTCTATCCGTTATTAGTACTGAGCGGTATCGGCTTAATACTGGCTATCGGCTTTACTTGGTTTGTACGCCATAAAATCAAATCTCATCATCAACAAGATAAGTAAATAATGCATAAAGGAAGCAGCGGAACCCTTACCGCTGCTTCTTTTTTCATATTCATGATAAATATTTAAGATTCATTTAAAGCACTATTGATGCTGTCAGTGAAAGCAGCCATGCGGTCTGTCCAGTTTGCGGGATTTTCACGATTTGGACGAGAAGCATTGCCATCTTTAAAGAATTGGTTCGCAAATTGATTATTCAACTCAATTTGTACCCCTGCTTTTTGTTGGTTTTGATTCGTAATATTATTTAAATTACGTCCTGCGATATTACCAGTCGCTTCTGTCACATCAAAACCTTTTGATCTTAATGTGGCTGTAATACGTGATCGCAATGCATCGTCTCGACCTCCAACATAAATATCATTACCTGAACGAGCTGTCTTATGAATCGTCACTGTTTTTTTAGATTCATGTACCATAGACTGTGCCTTAGGCTCATCGTAATTTGCAGAAGTCACATGCAAGTCTTTATTATTGATAGGACGTATCCCTTTAAATGTATAGTAACTTGCATTATTTTTATTTGCGATTTCATAGGCAATTTCACTTGTCCCTGGTTCAATACCTCCGCCATGCGGCGCAACGATGAGTGTATCATTTGTTCCCTTGCTTGTATCAATGGTCCAATCTTTACCCTCTTGTGTCGCCTGTTGCAGTTGTGTCATAGATTCATATTTATCTGAAGCACTGAACGTTAACGGCGTTAAGGTCAACAAACTCACGATTGCTACCGAAACCACACTGGCTGAAATCAATACTGGATTTTTTATCTTTTTCATTCAACAACACCTCTTCTAAATGCGCTTATTATAATGTAATCTCCTTTCTTACTTTCATTTAATTAACATTTTAGATTTAACCATACGCTTTAATCCTTTTAGTAATAGTGTATCCGACTTGAAATATCTTAATCATATTTTAAGTGAAAAGATTATCATCCTAATTATATATTGGAATGGCTAAAGGGGTTCAAACGCATCAGATTCAAAAAAACTGCATTTCGAGAACAGATGATACGCATTCAATATCTTATCAATCAATTTTCTCCATACATTTTTATGCATTTTGCTTTAAATTTATAATTTGGGGTAGTAATAACTAATAGCATATCTCCTGTTGTTTACTGCATTAAAGTGTTGCTGTGTATAGTGTCTGAAACATAACTACATTTTAATTTTTTTTCAGCGTTTAAATGTGCAGTGAAATAATAGTGAAAATTAATTTTTCAGAATTATCAAAACATTTGATATTACTTGCTTTGTAGCACATTGTGAAATGACAATGTATTTTCAGAAAAGACAAGAAAGTGTTGATTTTAATCATTTTGTCTGTCGCTCGTCTGTTGAAAGCGATTTCATTCTTATGTATTATGACACTAAAGATATAAAAAGGGGCTGGTTTATATATGCAAGGAGAAGAAAAAAATGGGCAAAACGTAGAACAAGAAACACAAAATGAAAAGAAACCAAAAGCCATTGGGATTTGGCCGTCGTTATTTACATTAGGGTTAATGATAGCGGTCATGTTATTTACAGTCGCAATTTTGAAAAAGGAGCCGCATATTCCATTGATGATTGGAACGGCAGTAGCCATTGGGGTCACGATGTTACATGGCTATAAATTCGATGATGTCGAGCAGATGATGTATAAGGGGATTAGACACGCATTACCTGCCATTGTCATTATTATCTTAGTCGGATTAATCATCGGTTCATGGATTGGCAGCGGTGTCGTTGCGACGATGATTTATTACGGACTTCAATTAATTGATCCGAGATTTTTCCTAGCAGTCGTCGTCTTACTGTGCGGGATTGTCGCCTTAGCCATCGGAAGTTCTTGGTCTACCATGGCAACTGTGGGGGTTGCTTCTATGGGGATTGGAATCAGTATGGGAATTAATCCAGGTATGGTGGCAGGTGCTGTCATTTCAGGTTCATACTTTGGGGATAAAATGAGTCCGCTCTCTGATACCACTAACTTAGCATCAGGGTTAACAAAAGTAGATTTATTCGAACATATTAAACATATGACGTATACGACCATTCCAGCACTTGTCATTTCACTCATCGCATTTTTCGTGATTGGCATACAGTATGGTAATCGTAATTTTGACGCTAAAAATATTGAGAAAATTCTATCAACAATGCAAGAACAATTTCTTATTTCACCTTGGTTATTGTTGATTCCATTGGCTGTTATTGTATTAGTTATGTTCAAAGTTCCTGCGATTCCTGCCATTTCTGCCGGAATTATCTTAGGATTCTTTGCACAAATCTTTGTACAAGGCGGTTCTTTAACTGAGGCGCTGACTGCACTTCAAACAGGTTATACGATGGAATCAGGCAATAAAATGGTAGATGAACTGTTTAACCGTGGTGGTTTAGAATCTATGTTCTATACCATTTCACTGACACTTGTCGCAATGACATTCGGCGGTGTCTTGGAATATTCAGGTATGTTAGATTCACTTATCAGTATCATCTTACGTTGGGCAAAGAATACAGGTTCATTGTTAACGTCAGTGATTCTATCTTGTATCGGTACAAACTTCACATGTTCAGAACAATATATCTCTATTATTGTACCAGGTCGTATGTATGCGCAGACGTTTACAGACAAAGGCTTACATCCTAAGAACTTATCACGTGCGTTAGAGGATGGCGGTACACTGACTTCAGTCTTCGTCCCTTGGAACACATGCGGTGTATTTATCGCCTCTACCTTAGGTGTCGGTGTCATGGAGTATGCGCCATTCGCATTCTTAAACTTCTTAGTACCTATCATTTCTATTATTTTCGCTTACACTGGATTCAAGATTGTGAAGTTGCCGAAAGAGCAAAGTGAAGATGTTAAATCTAGAAAAAAGAAAGCCGCTTTGCCTAACGATACACATTTAGCATAATAATTATCGAAATATTTTGAAATATATAACAGCACACCCTCGTGTTACCAACACGGGGGTGCACTCTGTTTATCATGAATTCAATCGTTCATTGAATGTTTCAAAGGAAATTTGACCTGTCGCCAGTTTTTCATATTCAACGCGCAGCTGTTCATTTTTAGATAACGGACGTTCATATAATACTTCGACACGTGCAGTTTCGTCATTTAAAGGTTCATTTAATGAAGCAAGTGTCTTAAAGGCTTCATAATAACGGATACCGAAGCGTCTTAATGACTGAGCATTGAAATGAATGCCGTCTGGATTCATCGTTAAGCCTTTCGCAGTCACAAAGTAAGTGTCAGGTTCTTGTTGCGGCATTGTTTGTAGAATTTGATTGATTGCTTCATGTTGTGTCAAAGTGAGACTGAAACCTTGTGGATCTGATAAGTGGTCTAACCCACCGATAATGAATGGTACATGCGGCAAATTCAGTTCCGCTCTGACATGTGCAATCACACGTTTGAGTTGTGCTTGATACACTTTATACAAATCATCATTACTATCATTTTCACCTTGATGCCATAAGATACCAATGATGTCACTTGTTTCTTGTGCAAAGCGTGCTTCAGATAACGCATGGCGCATCAGAATACTATCAGGCTGCCATTCTGAAATGGCACTGCCGCCTTCGGCACAAGGAATTAAACCGATAGATTCATCCGGATGATCAATGGACCAAGCTTGCGCAAACGCACTCGCTAAACCAACACCTGCCAAATGTCTGTCAGCGTGAATCGGTTCGCCCATCATTTGCCATCTGCCATTGCGCAAGACATAAATATGTTCGTTGATAATCGCTGGCACTTCATTTAGAAAGCCTCTGCCTGCCATATTCGATTGGCCTATTAAAAGAATTGATTTCATTATTACACCCGCTTTCTATTTTATAATCTAGCTTCATTATAACAAGTCGTCGCCTGTGTTAAGTCATTTTATATTTCAAAAGAAAACGTTTTCCATAATATATTAAACCGTTTCGCTTATCTTATAAGTTGAGGATTGATAGAATGAAGTGGTATTCTATTTTCAAAATTAAATGAAATAACAGAACGTGCTTTTAGTGTTAGGAGGAGAAAACAATAAATAAACCCCATTTAGTGGCACCTGAGGATTTTAATATCGTCTCTGAGATCGAGAAGTACGCAAAAGATAAATCAAAAGTTGCGATCATCTTTGAAGATAATGCAGGTGGAACAACAGAAGTAACTTATGATGCATTGATTCGCAGTGCAAATCGCATTGGCAATCTATTTAAACAGCATGGTTTGCGTAAAGGCGATACATTACTCATTAAAATGGAACGCAGTATTGAAACATATGAAGTTTATATTGCGGCATTAAAACTCGGTGTCGCTTTAATCCCAGCATCTGAAATGTTAAGAACGAAAGACTTGCAGTACCGTATTACACACGGTGAAGTCGATGCAGTCTTATCTATTGCGTCAGGGGCAGATGAATTTGAAGGCGTAAAAGAATATGATGACTTAACAAAATTTATTATTGGGGATACTAAAGAAGATTGGATTAATGTCGAAGAAGGTAAACAAGAAATGAGCGATGTATTAGACATCACACCGACAAAACGTGATGACACGGCGTTCTTGCCTTATACTTCTGGGACAACAGGCAACCCTAAAGCTGTTGTACATACACATGGTTGGGGTTATGCACATATGCAGATGGCACCCAAGCATTGGTTAAACATCAGTGAAGATGATATTGTTTGGGCAACTGCAGCCCCTGGTTGGCAGAAATGGGTGTGGAGTCCATTCTTATCAGTCATGACATCCGGCGCAACAGCCTTTGTCTTTAATGGCCGTTTCAATGGAACAGTGTACTTGGAATTGCTTGAAAAGTACAAAATCAATGTACTATGCTGTACGCCAACAGAATACCGTATCATGGCTAAACTCCAAGATTTAGCCAACTATGATCTCTCTCACCTTCATGACGCTGTATCAGCTGGTGAACCTTTAAACCAAGAAGTTGTTGAGAAATTCCAAGATACTTTCGATATTACTGTACGTGACGGCTATGGCCAAACTGAAAGTACTTTACTAATCGGACTCTTAAAAGACGTTGAAGGCAAACCAGGCGCAATGGGTAAAGCTATCCCTGGCAGTGAGGTAACTATTATTGACGATGAAGGTAATTTAGCTGAAATCGGAGAAGTCGGCAATATTGCTGTTCCAGTCGATTTACCTGCATTGTTCAAAGGTTATTTCAAAGAGCCTGAACGTACACAAGAACGTGTGGTCGGTAATTACTTCATGACAGGCGACTTAGCCAAAGTAGATGAAGACGGCTACTTCTGGTTCGAAGGCCGTAAAGACGATATTATTATCAGTTCAGGGTATACGATCGGACCATTCGAAGTTGAAGACTCATTAACGAAACACCCTGCCGTTAAAGAATGTGCAGTAGTTGCAAGCCCACATGAATTACGTGGTAATATCGTTAAAGCTTTCATTATCCTACAAGATGGTTATGAAGCAAGTGACGATTTAGTTAAAGAACTTCAAAATTATGTAAAATACGATGTCGCACCTTACAAATATCCACGTGCCATTGAATTTGTAGAAGAATTACCTAAAACAAATTCAGGTAAAATCCGTCGTGTTGAACTACGTGAAGCAGAAATTGAAAAATACAACAATCAACAATAAGTTATCAACGGATGTCCCTGCCATTTGGCGGGGATATTTTTGTATAGTGATAGAATAGATAGCGTGAAATTATTTCCCAGGTCATAGAACCCAACAAAATAGAATTAAAATAAGCCTCTGAAGTGCATAGCGTAACACTTCAGAGGCTTTTCTATATCTTATATGAGATTGTATCTATTCATCACATTGATTGTGCGCAGATGAAATTGAAACTTAGTTCATTTCTTTTTTAACTGTTGCTTTAACACGGTCCATATCACCTGAAACATCTATGTCTGGTTTCTTCGTGAATTTAGAAACGATGATCGTCACTAACACACTGGCAATTACACCAGGAATAATTTCATATAAGTTGAAGAAATCATTCATTTCACCGAGTGGTTTCGCGAAGACAATCCATAGAATAACAACGACTGCCCCAGCAATCATACCACTGATTGCGCCTGTACGACTTAAACCTTTCCAGTATAATGACATCACTACAAGCGGACCGAATGCGGCACCGAAACCTGCCCATGCATTACCTACTAAGTTTAAAATCGTGTCGTTTGGTGACCATGCGATTGCGATAGAGATAATCGCAACGATTAATACTGAAATACGACCAACCATTAAAAATTCTTTTTGATGTTTCTTCGCAGCTTCTTCACCACGAATTAATTTATAGAAGTCTTCTGTCAATGAACTTGAAGTTACAAGCAATTGAGAAGAAATCGTACTCATAATCGCAGCCAAGATCGCAGCAAGTAAGAAACCGCCGACTAATGGATGGAATAAGATTTGACTCATTAAAATAAATAATGTTTCTGGGTCTTTTAATTCCACGCCTTTATCTTTAACAAACGCAATACCGATTAGACCGACAAAGACTGCACCAATTAAACTGATAGCCATCCAGCCGATACCGAAGCGACGCGCTGTTCTGATTTGTTTGACTGTTTTAATACTCATAAAGCGCACGATGATGTGTGGCTGACCGAAGTAACCTAGACCCCATGCGAAGAATGAGATAATTCCGACAATTGTTGTCCCTTTGAATAAATCTAAGTTTGTCGGTTTTAAATCTGTGACAGTGTGGAATGTGTCTAATCCATTTAATTTTAATAATGCGACAATCGGAACCATGATCATCGCAATCAACATAATCACACCTTGGAAGAAGTCAGTCAGTGATACTGCTAAATAACCTCCAAAGAATGTATAAGCGATAACGATAACTGAAATTAAGATTAATCCTAAACGATAATCTAATCCGAAGGCACTGTTGAAGAGCTTACCGCCTGATACCATACCCGCATGTGTATAAAGGGTAAAAAAGACGACGATAATACCGCCTGAAATAATTTTAATTAAGTTAGAATGGTCTGCAAGACGGTTCTTAAAGAAGTCTGGCAACGTAATCGCATCGCCAGCTTGTTCTGTGTATACACGTAGTCTTGGTGCGACGACGAAATAGTTGATATATGCACCAAGTGTTAAACCAATCGCAAGCCACGCAGCTGAAAGTCCAGTTGTATAGACCTCACCGGGCAGCCCCATAATCATCCAACCACTCATGTCGGATGCCCCTGCAGATAGTGCTGTAACGTATGGCCCAATGCTACGGCCGCCCAGCATATATTCACTGACATTCCCCGTTGCTTTCTTATAACCATAATAGCCGATGACTAGAAGGATTAAGAAATACAAACCAATCATAATATAGGTTTGCCAGTCTGGGTGTACCTGTTGTCTCAATGTTGCTCCTAAAGTAAACATGTCTAAAATAAACATCCTTTCAAATTATTTGTAATAAAATGTACGGATCGTTCTTAGGCATAGCAATGACAAGGTTCAGAATCTAAATTAAAGTCACAAAGTCAAAGTGACTTTGAATAACTCCCCATTCACCCTGAAATTTAATTTTAATTAACGCATTGCGCACAATTCTTCAAAGTATGTCCCCACATACTTGCCCCAATTGAAATACTTAATCTAAATTAGAAAAACAGTTTAAAACAATTCTCCCAAGTTTCGTAAGCAAAATACCTTTGTTTATGTAACGTTGTAGTAAATAGTATTTATACTGCTTTTTTTGCTTAAGATATTTTCTTATACCCTAGTTTTTAGATTAAGAACATTTGAGTTAATTAAAATTTTAACCTGAAATCCTTTTTCCCTTGCAAAAAATTGCTTTTAACTTTTTAGCAAAGATGTTTCTTAGCTTAACACAATGATATTTTTACGCAAATTCAAGTCGGCAAAAAAGCCACTTTCTCGCCCTTTTTAGAGATTTTTTTATCCGCGTTCGTCACTTCAATAGCAATGGTTACAGCGAAATCCAAAAATTTTTTCAACTTTTTTCATTTGGTAACGTTTTCTTAATGTAATAAAACCATAATATTTTCAAATAATCCTCTACTATCCTTGTAGTCATGCCTTATACAGCACTTCAATAAATTGTAATATTCGGAATATTCGTTGAAAATATATGTTGTTGTGGTAATATTAAACAAAATTACACTTATACTGTAACTGAAAGAGGGATGTTCATGCTTGAAGAAGTTGGATTTCAAATTAAATTAATTCGTAATCAACAACGACAGACATTAAAACAGTTAAGTGCTATGACAGGATTATCTACAAGTTTCTTGTCTCAAGTTGAACGCGGGGAATCGTCTATTGCGATTACCTCTCTCGATAAAATTGCGAAAGCACTTGATGTTAGTATTACTTCATTTTTTTCACCAGAAACACCTAATAATTATCATGTACAACCACAAAAAATGAAACCAAACACTATTAATCACGCTAACGCTTCAATTAAGCGCGTTTCGAGTGAATTTGAAAACCGCAACTTAGAGACTTATCTCATCACATTTGCGCCAGGCAGTCGTAGTGAAACGTCCATGCATGGCGGTGAAGAATTTTTCTACATGGTTGAAGGTGAACTCACATTTTATGTGAACGATAAGAAACATGTCATCAAAGAAGGCGAAATTATTCATTATCCTTCGCGCTTTCAACATTACTGCAGAAATGATTCAGAATATCCCGCTACAGTATTGAGTGTAGTGACACCCAAAATATTTTAACTCCAAATTTGAAAGGGGATATTATTATGCGCGTAGCAACAGATATTGGAGGAACTTTCACAGATTTAGTCGCATTAGATAATAACGGGGAATTGATTTTAGGAAAGTCAGATACAACGCCACAAAACTTTGAAGAAGGCATCTTTAATGTCTTAAACCAAGCAAAAGTAGATTTACAAGATATCGAAATGTTTATCCATGGTACGACTATTGTCATTAACGCTTTAACAGAAAAGCAAGGTGTCAAAACTGGTTTAATTACCACAAAAGGCTTTCGAGACGTCTTAGAACTTGCACGTGGCAATCGACCAGACTTATTTAACGTACGATACAAGAAACCCGTCCCTTTTGTAGAACGTCATTTACGCAGAGAAGTATCAGAACGCATGAATTATAAAGGCGAAATCATCAACGGTCTTAACTTTGATGAAGTTGAAAATATTATTCAAGATTTTAAAGCTGAAGGCGTTAAAGCCATTGCGATTTCACTCTTGCATAGTTATCAAAATAACGATCATGAACGTGCAATCGCTTGTTATATCAAGAAACACCATCCAGAATTTGCGATCACCTACTCCACCGAATTAAATAATGAATGGCGCGAATACGAGCGGACATCTACCGCTGTCTTAAACGCCTATGTCAAACCAATTGCGAACGACTATTTATCTAACTTAGAAGAACATATCACAACTAAAAGTCATCATTCCAACAACTATGTGATGCAGTCTAATGGTGGTACGAGTACTTTCGACCATGCTAAAACAGCACCTATCAATATGGTAGAGTCAGGTCCAGTATCCGGTATCTTTGGTGCAGCGGTACTTGGTGAACTTATAGGAGAAGAAAATCTAATCGTCTTGGACATTGGCGGTACCACTGCTAAATGTTCGTTAATTGAAAACAACCAAGTCAAAGTATCAACGGATTACCACTTAGAACAAACGCAAAACTATGCCGGTTATCCGATGAAAGTCCCCGTTGTCGACATTGTTGAAATCGGCAATGGCGGAGGTTCAATCGCATGGTTTGATGATAGCGGTTCTATCAAAGTCGGCCCGAAATCAGCTGGCGCAGAACCTGTCCCTATTGCCTACGGCAAAGGCGGTACAGAACCTACAACGACTGATGCTAACTTGTTATTAGGCAGATTGAACTTACAAAATTTTGATACAGATGTCTCTATCGATACACTGAAAAAACAATTTGAACAGGCCATTACACAGCACTTAGATGTGGACTTGGATACTGCCGCTATGGGCATTGTTAAAATTGCGAACTCTAACATGTTAAACGCATTGAAACTGATTTCAGTCCGAAAAGGCTATGATCCACGTGACTTTACTATGGTTGCGATTGGTGGCGGCGGCCCGATGCATGCTCAAGATTTAGCACGAGAATTAGGGGTTAAAAAAGTTATCGTGCCATCAGCTTCCAGTGTCTTTGCTTCATGGGGCATGTTGATGTCTGACTTACGTCATGACTATTCACAAACCTATGTTGTTAACACGGAACAACTAGATTATCAACACATCAACAACACCTACCAAGCCATGATTGACGAAGCACATGACACACTTAAACAAGAGGCTGTCGATAAACAACGAATTGTTGTCACGAAATCGATTGATTTGCGTTATGTCGGACAAGACCACCCTGTTGAGGTCTCTGTCCCATTCGACAGCTTGACTGAAACCAATACTGATGAAGTCATAAAAGCCTTCCACCGCAAGCACGAACAGTTATACACGTACACATTAGAAGACAACGGTATTGAAGTCGTCAACGTCAAAGTTTCCGTACTTGGTAAAATTAATAAACCTGTTATTAAAAAAGCAGAACCGAAATCAGGCAATCCAATCAAAGCACAACGTGAGGTCTATTTTGAAGAATCAGGTTGGGAAAAAGTCAATGTCTATGACAGAGACACCTTACCTATCCATGAAACCATTCATGGTCCTGCCGTGATTGAGGAAACCTCTACTACCATTCCGTTGAATCCAGGTGACCACCTAGTTAAAGACGACTATGGCAACTTACTGATTCACATTGGAGGAGATAATTATGAGTTATAACACAGACCCTTTCACCTATGAAGTCATAAAAGATGCATTAATTTCTACAGGCGAAGAAATGTTTATTGCCTTATCAAGAACTTCTATGAGTCCAATTATTTACGAAGTCCTTGATTATGCCTGTGGATTAACCAACAAACGTGGTGAGCTGGTCACTTTAGGGAATGGTGTCACAGGCTTTATCGGTATGCTGTCATTTATGGTTAAAGAAGTGCTGCGTAACTATGAAGATGATATTCATGAAGGAGATATCTTCTTAATCAACGATCCATACCGCGGCGGTGGTTCACACTTATGTGATGTTGGCGTTGTTTTACCTATATTTGAAGATAATGAACTGATCGCATTCGTCGCAAACAAAGCACACTGGACAGAAGTCGGTGGTAAAGATACAGGTTCAATGTCGACTAATTCCACAGATGTCTATCAAGAAGGCCTCCAATTTCCATGTGTGAAATTGTTTGACCGCGGTGTTAAAAATGAAGCACTGCTTAAAATCATTGAAGCGAATGTACGCTTCCCTAAATTGTCTATTGGCGATATGTGGGCACAAATCGCCTCTTTAAAAACTGGCGAACGCCGTATTCAAGGACTATGTAAGAAATATACTGCTTCTGCCATTTTAGAAAGCATGGATCGTTTCTTAGACCAAGGCGAAGCTTTAACCTTAAAAGAAATTGAGCAATTACCAAATGGTGTTTATAACGTTGAAGACTTGATTGATGATGATGGAATTACAGACGCACAAATTCCAGTCCAACTTAAACTCACTATCACAGATCATGAATTTATTTGTGATTTCAGAGGATCATCTAAACAAGTCCTAGGTCCGATTAACAGTTCCTATACAGGTTTAGTCTCAGCGGTTAGGACAATCTTCCTAGCAATCACCAATCCGTCACAAGAAGTGAATGACGGTTCGTTCAGACCACTTAAAATCATTACAGATGAAGGTTCCATCATTTCAGCTGAGCGACCTGCACCGGTTTCCATGTACTGGGAGTCTATGTTATATGGGACAGAAATGGTTTGGCGTGCACTCGCGCCTGTCTTACCAGACCGTTTAACAGCTGGGCATCTATTATCTGTTTGTGTTGTCATTATGGGCGGCCAACATCCTGATACCGACAATAATTTCCTAATCGTTGAGCCTTCTGTTGGCGGCTGGGGTGCTTCAAATCACTTTGATGGCGATACAGGACAATTTTGTATGTTAGATGGTCAAACGTTTAACGTTCCAGTAGAAATCGCCGAACACACTTATGGTATCCAAGTTGAATCATTCTCAATGCGTACAGATGGCAAAGGTGCCGGTCAACATCGCGGCGGTCCTGGTGCTGTCCGTGTATACAAAGCACTGACAGACGGTCAATTCTTCACAGGCAGCTTCGGTCATCATAAATCAAATGTTTGGGGTGCAGATGGCGGCCATGAAGGGTCAAACAATGAATTCCTATTCATTAAAGCAGACGGCACAGTGGACGGACCTTATGGTAAATATAACCAATACCCGTTAAACAAAGGTGATAAAGTCGTTTTACGTACCGCAACTGGTGGAGGTTATGGTGATCCGACACTTCGAGACAGAAGTGCAGTTGCACGCGATATTAAGAACGGCATTATTACGCTTCAACAAGCACAAGATATTTATGGTTATCAAGCTGACTAAACACAAGATGATACGTCACACTTATCAACATTGTTCGTTTAAATTAAGTCGATAAGTTAAAAGATATTAGAAGAACCCACGTTCCTTTTATAGGTAAACGTGGGTTCTTCTATATGCCAAACAAATCATCTGAAGCTTTGTCTCCGCAATGTTTATTAGACGTACGTCATGCTTACATCAGACAAACGGGAGTCTGACCTAAATTGAATATGTAAAGAAGCAGCGCTCCTCTTAGGAAGCACTGCTTAATAGTGTTATGGCTTATTTTTCATTTAATTTCAAAGTGTCTGCAGATGCTTGACGTACTTTGTTTAATAAGTTTGTATCATTGATTAATGATTCACCATATGATGGAATCATTTCTTTTAATTTACCTGACCATTGTTCAAGATAGTCTGGGAAGTTTTGTTCAATGATTTCTAATGCAACAGATACTGAAGTTGAAGCGCCTGGTGATTCACCTAACATTGCGACTACAGTATGGTCTTTAGAGTGTACGACTTCTGTACCAAATTGGATAAAGCCGCGACCATGTTCTTGTGTATCTTTGATAACTTGAACACGTTTACCAGCAATGTGTAAATCCCAATCTTCATCTTTCGCATCTGGAACGAAACGACGGAGTTCTTTCATACGGTCTTCTTTTTTCATCAACATTTGTTGGATTGAATATTTTACAAGTGATAAGTTTTTAACCCCGGCAGCTGCCATTGTTAATAAGTTATCACGATTTAATGAACGGAATAAGTCTAAGTTTGATCCGTGTTTTAAGAATTTAGGGCCGATCGCCGCAAATGGTCCAAATAGTAGACTTTCTTTTCCACGTACATAACGACGGTCTAAATGCGGTACAGTCATTGGCGGTGTGCCTGGCGGCTCTTTACCGTAAACTTTCGCATCGTGTTGTTGTACGATTTCTGGTTTATTACAAACTAAGAAAGCACCGCTGATTGGGAAACCGCCTAAGTTTTTACTTTCTTCGATGTGTGTTTTTTGAAGTAATGGAATTGCGGCACCGCCGGCACCGATGAAGATGTAATCTGCAATATGTGTTTCAACATTGCCAGTCTCTAAATTACGTACTTCTACTTCCCATTTCTTATCTGCACGTTGTTGGAATGCGAAAACTTCATGACGATAATACATTTCAGCATTCTCGTGTGTTTCTAAGTTTGACGCTAATTTACGTGTTAATTCACCGAAGTTTACGTCTGTACCTTTATCAATCTTACTTGCCGCAATTGCTAAGTGCGGAGAACGGCCTTCCATCATTAAAGGCATCCATTGCGCAAGTTGATTGCGATCTTCAGTATATTCGATGTCAGAGAACATCGGTAAATCTTTTAGTGCTTCATAACGTTTCTTCAAGAATTGAACGTTTTTCACACCTTGTACGAAACTGATGTGTGGTAATGGTGTAATAAATTCACGTGGATTTTCAATCGCATTTGTTTTCACTAAATGTGACCAGAATTGTTTTGAAATCTCAAATTGCTCGTTAATTTCTTTTGCTTTTTCCACATCAATTGAACCATCTGGTTGTTCCACTGTATAGTTCAACTCACATAATGCTGCGTGCCCCGTACCGGCATTACTTGTGTCATAAGAACTTTCTAACCCAGGACCATCTAAGCGTTCAAATAACTTGATGTTCCAGTCAGGTTGAATTTCTTTTAAAAATGAACCAAAAGTAGTACTTAATACCCCTGCACCGATCAAAATTACGTTTTTTGATTCTGCTTGACTCATTTTGAAACCACCTTCCTCAAATTAAATGTCTGGTCATCTGATGACTTAAGACATAATGATTGTACTTATTTATCTTAAACTATATCAAACAAAAACCAAAACATTATGTTTATAATTATTTGCTTAAAACGAATAAGCGTAACTTGTTACACTTTTATGATAAGTGATATTCATTCTCACTGTCAATATGCAATATGAGCCTCTAACAATTAGGCATGATATAACATCACTTACGATATTATGCCTAGCTTTTTTATGACATATGATAGACTAAAATTATAAACATTAAGTGCAAAAAAGAGAGGAGTCACTTCATGTCTAAACAAAATAACGATTATATTTATCACTCCGATGAAACAGCACCATCTGAGCATTACATAACACCTGATGAAACAGAGCAACCTGAGCGTCCAAAGTCAAAACGTTCACACCCTGACAACATCAAGCCTAAAGGAAAACGTTGGTTGAATATTATCCTCTGGGTTGTCTTTATGTTTCTATGTACAACCCCTACCATTATCGCCATGTTTTTAATTGGCTATGTCGCAATGCATCCTCACGGTAACCCACTCGCATTCACAGGCATTATTGCCGCGTATGTTGTCTGGTCAGCCCTTATCATTTGGCTACTAGTTTGGTACTACCGTAAAAAAGGATATGAAACTTTTAAACCTATCGGCTTTGTGGATGTCGCATGGAACATCTTATATTTCATTGCTACACGTATTTGGACTGCATTGTGCGTCATTGTGATGGGCGTCGTCTTTGGTGAACAAGGTTCTGAAAATGATGAGCTGCTTTTAAAACAAGTCCAACATCTTCAAGACTTCACCAACCCCATGATCCTTATCGCTTTAGCACTGTTTGTATTTCATCTGACATTTGTCGGGCCATTTTTAGAAGAAATCACTTTCAGAGGGATTTTCAAAGAAACGATTTTCTCTAGATTCTCTTTTTGGCTGCCGATGTTGATTTCTTCAGCCATCTTTTCATTAAACCATGCCAGCACTAATATTGTCGGTTTCCTACTCTATATGGGAATGGGCGCTGCTTTCTATCTTGCTTATCATCGCCGCCGCAACATTTGGGACAGCTACATGGTACATGTGTTAAATAACGGTACCGCAAGTATTGCGATTATTATTGGTTTATTATTAATGTAGTTCTTGTGACTTCATCCCTATGTATACATAAAAGGAGCACCTTGTTGATAGGCGCTCCTTTTATAGTTATCAAACAAACCATGAATTAGTCTTCGACTTTAATCACAATCTTACCTTTCGCATGGCCTTCTTCTGAATAATCCAATGCCCGTTGCGTATCATGGAAAGGAAAGACTTTATCAATGACCGGTTTAATTTCGCCTTCTTCAATTAAATTGGCGATAGTACGCAATTGTGCATCATTTGGATGCATTAAGAAGAATTCATAATAAACCTGATGTGCTTTTGCGCGCTTACGTATATTTCGAGATAAATACCAAATGCCTGCACGTTTCGCTAAGTTTAAGTGCCATTCATCTGCGAATTTCATGGTCGGTGGTCCAACCAATGATGCGATAGCTCCACCTGGTTTTAAAATCGTAAAAGCTTTTTCTAAATTCTTACCGCCTAATGTGTCAAAGACGCCATTATAATCAGATAAGACATCCCAGAAGTTTTGATTATTGTAATTGATGACTTCATCTGCACCGAGTGATTTTACTAAAGCCTCGCCTTTTTCACTGACAGTGGTTGCGACATGCAGACCCATCACACGGCCTAATTGAATCGCAAAGGTGCCGATACCGCCTGACCCCGCTTCAACCAACACTTTATCTCCTTCTTTGAGATGCATGATTTCATGGAATGCTTGATAACTCGTTAAACCAACCAACGGAATACTCGCCGCTTCCACAAAATCTAAATTCTTCGGCATTAACGCTATTTCATATTGATTAATCGCAAAATACTGCGCAAAAGTACCAATATTATTTTTACCCGGTCTTCCATAAACCTTATCTCCGACTTTAAAGTGCTTAACGTCTTGACCAACTTTCTCAACCACACCCGCTAAATCATTACCTAGTACTAGCGGAAATTGATATTTAACGACTGTCTTTAACGCACCATCTCGTATTTTAAAGTCCACCGGATTCACACTCGCAGCTTTAACACGCACTAAGACCTCTTCAGGCCCGGGTTCCGGAACAGGTAATTCAATCATCTCAACAGGTTGCTTCCCATACTTGCGTACCGCCATGGCTTTCATTGTCTCTGACATACCTCTCAACTCCTTCATACTGATTACTTTCAATATTGAATGGTTATTATCCTTCTATACCCGTCTCTCTACATTGACTATGCATACAAATAACTGGCAGCTTCCCAATAAAACTAAAGTTTTTCTGCTTCTTAATCATTATTTAATATTTTTATGTTATTCTTATTTTAAAACAAGTCACTGATATAAAAAGAGGTGTAGATACATTATGAAGAAGCGTTATACCGTTGTTCAATACATATTAATCCTATTGACAGGTATTATGATACTCAACAGTTTGTTTAATCCTAATCCAACACTCAAAGGTTATCTCAATCTTGCACTTTTTATTTGTGTACTCTTGCTGGCTTTAATCGCATGGATGGTAGGACGTCATATACCGCCTAAGCAATAAAGGTTATAACCGAATTAAAGTACATATAACATCAATTCCTTAAAAAAGAACGTCCAGCAATTTGGACGTTCTTACATCATATTAAGGCGTTGTGCCGCTTCTTGTGCGAGTGCTTTTAAATAATGATACGGATGTGCCAATGCTTCTGTTTTACTGATGGAAGGATGGCTATTTGCCGGTCTGTCATCTAAACCTGTCACACTGAATACATAATCAATCCCATGGGCTTTAACCGCTTCATATCCTTCTCCAGTCACACCGCATAACGCCACAACTGGAATAGCGAATTGTTTCGCCGTTTTCGCAACGCCAATCGGTGTCTTACCATAAATCGTTTGTTGATCTATTTTCCCTTCTCCGGTTATACAGACATCCGCCTCTTTTAAACGTGCTTCAAGACGCGTTTCTTGTAACACAATATCGATACCGCGTGAAAGTTCAGCATCTAAAAAGGCCACAAGCGCAATCCCTGTCCCGCCTGCCGCACCTGCACCCGGTACAGTGGCATAATCATGTTGGAAGGTTTCCGTTAAGATTTGATTATAGTGTGTTAAAGCTGTTTCAAGTTGTTGAATAACTTTAGGAGAAGCCCCTTTTTGTTTCGCATACGTATGTGTTGCCCCCTTGGTGCCAAGCAATGGATTATCTACATCACATACCACTTCAAAAGTCACATCTTTTAATCGTGTATCTATACCCGATCTATCAATTTGCGCTAAATGCGCTAAGGCTGCGCCACCTTCAGGTAAGCTGTCACCTTTATCATCAAGAAAGGTAGCGCCAAGTGCTTTCATCATACCTGTTCCACCATCATTCGTCGCACTGCCGCCAATACCAAGTATGATTTTTTCGGCTCCTTGATTTAATGCGCTTAATATCAATTGGCCTGTCCCATATGTGGACGTCACAAGCGGATTACGTTCTGTTGGTTGAATCGCTTCTAAACCAGAAGCCTCTGCGAGTTCAATAATCGCTGTTTTACTTTGTTCGACGTATGAATATTGTGCATCTATGATGCGCCCTAATGCATCTGTGGCTTTGACAGGCATCATCATCCCGCCTAAGGCATCATGGAGTGACTGCATCGTGCCTTCACCGCCATCTGCCATGGGGACTTTGTCGTAGATTATAGTTTCAGGCAATACTTCTCGCAGTCCTGACTCAATAGCTTGTGCCGCTTCAGCCGCTGTTAACGTTTCTTTAAATGAATCTGGCGCAATCACAATTTTCTTAATCATAGATGAGGCCTCCTTCTTATTTCCTCTTCATTATAGCGACAATTTAGACATGCTTAAAGTACGTGTTATACCTGACACAATATTTAGCAACCTCACATACGGGTATTTAAGAAGAGAGGTGAAAAACATGGACAGACAAGTTGTACTGAAAAAAATTAAAGATATTATGAAAGCATCTCGTATCGGTGTACTTTCTACTTCTTATGAAGATAAACCAGATAGCCGTTATATGATTTTCTATGACCAAGAATTTGATTTATATACGAAAACAAGCACGGACTCAATGAAGATTGAAGAAATCAAACAAAACCCTGTTGCGCATATTTTATTAGGTTATGACGATACAAAAAATCATAGTTTCTTAGAAATTTATGCAGATTTAGAAGTGACTGAAGATCCAGATGTCTTAGATTGGATTTGGGATGAGCAAGATAAATCATTCTTTGAATCTAAAGAAGACCCTAAACTATGTGTCATCCGAGCTATGCCAAGATCTATTAAATTAATGAATAGCGATTCTGAAGATGGCCCGCAATATGTAGAGTTTAATTAAATGGATAGACAAGCTAAAACCAGCATGCCGTGTTGAAATAGGCATGCTGGTTGATTTAGGATTTATTAATATTTCTCATTTTAATTAAGTTTATTTATATGATTTCATGACACGACGGTAAATCTGTCCTTTTTTCAAACGACTCACATACGCACGTTGATGCAGCGAGTAATGTTTTTTACGCACAACTTCAAGAATTTCACGATACGCTTGTGCCGCGACTTCAATAATTGGACGTGCTTCTTCGTGGAAGTAATCCAAATGACTTAATGCATTGTTGTACATGTCGTCTGCATCTTTAGCGTAACTTTCCCATAAATCAATATAGTTTTGTGTTACACCGTCTTTATACACTGACTTTAAGTCAACGTCATATGCGTTTAAACGATCTGCGCTTAAGTAAACTCGGCCATTTTCAAAGTCTTCACCGACATCACGTAAAATATTGGTGATTTGCAGGGCTTTCCCAAGTTCAATACCTACTTTATCTGCCGTTTCATAATATTGTTCATAAGCCAGTACAGGTGTCAGCAATTCGCCAATCGTCCCTGCCACGCCATAACAATAGGCATCTAAATCCTTGTCTGTTTCTAACGCAGTCATCGTTAAGTCACTTTCCACATAATCCATTAGTGTTTTAAAGGCATGTAATGGAACGGAGTAAGATTGTAATGTATGACGAAACGCACGCATCACAGATGCGTTACTATTAAAGTTCACATTTTCAGAATCACCATTGTAAATGTGTTCTAAATCTTCACGAAGCGCATCTAAGCGTTTCGGATCTTCATATTCATCTATACTATCATCTATCATACGACATACTGCATAAATCGCCCAGACGGCTTTACGTTCTTGTTCAGGCAGGCGATTAAACGCGTAAGAGAAAGTCTTAGAGTATGCTTCCATAATCTTTCTGCAGTATTCATAATCTTCATTTATTAATTGTTCCATAACATTTCACACCTTGTTGTCAATATTCCTACTAGAGTCTCTTACCCTCTATTTAAAATTTTAATAATGAATTAAGTTATACAGTTAACCAAACATGATTTAATTTGAAACTTGTGTTACATGTTAAGCGAAAACCACACAAAAGTCATTTAATAACCTACCGTTTTCCTCAAATTTTTCAGCCTGCATCATTTTCCGTCATGCTTTATTCAAAATTGAGGCATTCAACAAGGCGTGACACGCATATTTAAGTGTAAGTATATGAATCAACAACCTATTTCCTAATAGCCGACGAATAATGCGATGGACATCGCTATCGCACAGATAATAACCCACAATAAGATAATCTTCCAAGCGAACTTTAACCACTGGACATATGAAATTTTCGCCACCGCCAGTGCTCCCATTAATATGGCAGAAGTCGGAAACAATACATTACTGATTGAATCTCCATATTGGAATGCAAGGACTGTTAATTGGCGGTTGATATCCAGTAAATCTGAAATCGGCACCATCAAAGGCATTGTCGTCAATGCTTGTCCCGAGCCTGACGGAATAAAGAAGTTTAGGAAGAATTGGAAAATAAACATCGCAATAATCACCACAGATGAAGGTACATCATTCAATAATGTGGTCATCCCATGAATGATTGAATCAATGATTTTGCCTTGTTCTAAGATTACGACAATCCCTTTCGCAAACCCAACAATCATCGCACCGAATAAAATATCTTTCATTCCTTCAATAAAGGCATCAAACGTGCCATTCATACCTAAATCACTCACAAAGCCTGCAAGTAGTCCCGCTAAGACAAAGTTGGCACTCATTTGATTGAATGACCATTCATAACGAAAGATACCATAGACATTAAACACAATGGTTAACGCAATAATTGCGAGGGCGAAAGCTTGTCGTTTCGTAAAGCGTTCATATTCGATCGCTTTATGACTTTGTCCTTCTTCTTGTTCTAAGGCATAGACCACACTTTTCTTTGGATTGCGTTTTACTTTTCTCGCATACAGCATGACAGCACTGATAGCTGCCCCTAGAATAAATAGATAAATAATAGAACGCAATCCCCAACCTGAGAACATTGGAAGTTCTGCGACTGTTTGCGCAACTCCGACTGTAAATGGATTCAACATACCTCCGATAAAGCCGCTTGCGGCACCTAAAATAACCATGGCTGCACCTGTCATGGCGTCATAACCTAATGTTCTGGCAATAATCACACCAATCGGCACAAAGATAATGGTTTCTTCAGCTAAGCCGATTGAAAATCCTAAAATAGAAAACACGATCATCGTAAAAGGAATCATTAAAATACGCGATGAGCCTAACGTTTTAATCGCTTGATTAATCCCGTTTTCAAATGCGCCGGTTCTGTGTACAATACCAAAAGCACCGCCGACTAAAAAGATATAAAAGACAATCTCTCCCCCTGTCAACAAGCCTTCAGGTACTGCACGGAATAAATCTAAAAATGATACCCCATGTTGTTCAATACCGTGATAAGAACCGGGTACAACTAATGTTTGTCCGCCTTTATCCACACGTTTGTATTCCCCTGCCGGAATCACATACGTCAAGACACAAGCAATGGCGATAATCATCATCAATAACGCATACGTATGTGGCGTTTTTAATTTAAACTTAGAAGATGAATCTTTGGATTGTCCCTTGGTATTTTCTGTCATACACATCCCTCTCCCACTTATAATTATCTGAATTTTCTTATTTTGTATAGTATAGCCTATTTTCAAAACATTAGTCGTAGAAATTTCTGTAGCAATGTGTACTGGTTGCAAAAAAGTTACAGTGAAAAAGCTGACCGATTATATTTTCGGTCAGCTTTCATTTATTATATTGAGTTATGAAGAAGGTTTATCATCTTCGTGCGGCGCATGCGCTGCTGCTTTTGCTTCAACACGCTGTGCTTCTTCCTCAGCTGTTACTTCTTGATGTTCTTGTTTTTGTTCAAGTGCTTTAACATCTTGCGGCTGTTGTTTTGTTTCTTGTGTTGTCGCCGCGTCTTGTTCTTCTTGCGCTTTTGCTTCTTGTTGCTTTTGCGCTTCCCATCTAGCTTCTTTTTCTTGTTTTTTCAATTTACGTTTCTTTTCTTCACGTACGGAAAAGACAATGAAAATAATGGCTAATAAAGGGAATGACATGCCTAACCAGAACATACAATTCACTCCAATTCTGTAGGGAGACCCTGTAATTTGTATTCTTATTTATCATAACATGTCTCACGTTGCATTTTCACTAAATCCTTTCTCATAGGCTTGCCTTGACTTGCTTCTACAAAGTCGATAGATTAAAGTTAATGACAATTATAAATGCACTAGGGGCGTTTTTTAACTGAGATGAAGCATGGCTTCAGACCCTTTGAACCTGATCTAGCTGAAACTAGCGTAGGAAAGTGTGAGTACATATCAAGAAAGTATGGTGCAGCATGTCTAAGTCTATACTTTCTATCTCGCTCTAATCCGCACAGCTGATACAGGTTGTGTGTTTTTTTATGTCTGAATTTAACTAAAGGGGCGATTTAAATGGCAAGAACAATTTTAGTTACAGGCGGTGGACGCGGCTTAGGTGCTGTCATCAGCCGTACACTAGGTGAACAAGGCTTTAATGTAATTATTAACTATAACCAAAGTAAAGCAGCAGCAGAAGCATTGGCTCAGGATATTGATAATCAGCGTGCTATCGCAATTCAAGCAGACGTCACTGATCGTGAAGCTGTTGAGCGCTTAGTCAAGGAAGGTACTGAAGTGTTCGGTCGCATTGATGGTGTGGTCAACAATGCATTAGTTGGTTTCAAGTTTGACCCGACAACACAAAAAGCATTTAAAGATATGGATTGGTCAGACTATCAAAATCAAATCGACGGTACACTAAAAGCAGCATTTAATGTCGTACAAAGTGTCGTACCTCAATTTATTGAAAACCAACGTGGCAGTGTCGTTTCTATTGGTACCAATCTATACCAAAATCCTGTTGTACCTTATCACGAATATACAACAGCTAAAGCAGCATTAATCGGTTTCACGCGTAACATCGCAGCAGAACTTGGCCAATATGGGATTAATGCGAATGTCGTGTCCGGCGGATTGCTTAAAACCACTGATGCAAGTTCAGTAACCACACCGGAAGTCTTTGACTTAATTGCGCAAAGTACGCCATTACGCAAAGTAACAACACCGCAAGATGTCGCCAATATGGTTGCCTATCTTGTTTCAGAACAAGCAGACGGCATTACAGGCCAAAACATCACTGTTGATGGCGGATTGACTATGAACTAATTTAAGAATGACTAAATAAGAGGTGAATGACATGCCTATGCAGAAAGAGAAACAACTGCACATCGGCGTATTATTATATGGATGCGGCCATCATCAAGCCGCATGGCTGATGCCTGATTCAAGTGTTGAACGCATCGGCACCATTGAATATTATCAACAATTAGCACAAATCGCAGAACGTGGTTACTTTGATGCAGTATTCTTTGCGGATAATCAATCTTTCCCCGCAAACCACGACACAACCATGCCCGCGTTCTGGTTTGACCCTATCGTCAACTTAACTGCGATTTCTCAAGTCACAAAACATGTGGGATTAGTGTCAACGATTTCTAGTACGTTCTCTAATCCATATAGTGCAGCACGTCAGCTGTTAAGTTTAGACCATATTACTGGCGGGCGTGTCGGTTGGAATTTAGTGACATCTATGACAGAAATTGAAGCACAAAATCATAGTATGGAAGGTCTGCCTGATCATGCGAATCGCTATAAGAAAGCAGATGAGTTTGCGAAAGTCATGAATCAACTTTTTGAATCATGGCAAACCAGTGCCTTCAAACACGACCGTAAACATAATCAGTTGATTGACGCTAAAGCTATAGAACCTTTCAACCATCAAGGTGAACACTTCCAAGTTCGTGGACCGCTCTCAACACCGGCCAGTCCGCAAGGTAAGCCGGTTGCGATGCAGGCAGGCGCATCTAAACAAGGTGTGGCATTGGCAGTCAAATATGCAGATGCAGTCTACTCGGTCTCTTGGAATCTCAAACAAGCTAAGCAGTTCAGACAACGCTTAGATGATGAAATCAAACGTACAGGTAAGACTGACCGCAATCTTAAAGTCTTCCCTGGCCTCGTCACTTATGTCGCAGAAACACATGACAAAGCCTTAGAAAAGAAAGCAACGCTTGATAAGCAGTTGCCGATTGAAACAGCACTCAATCAATTAAGCTTCTTTGTTCAACAAGATTGTCATAATTGGGACTTAGATGACAAAGTACCTGAACTACCGCCTGTCTCCGAATTTACTGGACCCGTCGGGCGTTATGAAACAGTCCTTGAAATTATTAGAGACACAGACCCAACCGTTCGAGAATTACTGGGATACTTAAATGCTGGTGGCGGTCATTTAACACTCATTGGCACACCAGAAGAAATTGTAGATGAAATGGAACACTGGTTCCATGAAGGTGTAGCAGATGGTTTCAACTTAATGCCGCCTACATTACCAGATAGCTTAGACGACTTCGTTAATCTTATAGTTCCTGAACTACAAAGACGCGGACTTTATAGAACAGCATATGAGGGACATACGTTTAAGGAGCATTTAGGAATATAAACAGGGCCATTAGGCTCTGTTTTTTTATACCAAATGTAAAACATACTTGACATTATTTAAACACAGCAGTATTCTAAAAATGTCAAATAAACTTTACATTCAGGGAGGTTCATCATGATAGTATTAAAATTTGTCATCCCTTTAATGACTTTAGTTGCTTTCGCATTTGCTTGGAGAGGTTTTTTGAAAAATTATATGCCTTCAGAAGCAGTAGATGTTCAAACTGAGTCTCATTATGACGAACGTCAAACTAAAATTATTTTAGAAGTACTCGCAAAGACTTTTATCATTACCATCCTTATTATTACTTTCGCCTTTCTAAATCGTACGTTAGGGCTAGTCAGTGCACATAGTTTTATCTCAAAATATCCTGAAACTGTCTTTCTAGTTATAACAGTCAGCACTTTGATTTATAACTATCAAGCTGTTAAACGAAAATACTCATAATTTAATCACACAAAGGAGTTTTTACATTGATACTTACAAAGGTAATCGTATTTATAAGTTTTGGAGTCCTGACTACATTATGGTCAGTTTTCACCACAAAGTACCTACCTTCAAGCGTAACCGGTGTTAAACAAAAAGATAAACGTTTTGATGAACGACAAGTACGTATGTATCATGAAATTTTCTCAAGAACTTTAATCAGCACGGTATACTTTTTATTGGTTGGGCTATTCTTCAAATTTTTTACCTCGAATCAACCTAGATTTGAATTCATGTTGAAGTATCCTGAGATAATTATATTAATTGTTATATTCTTGTTCCTTTTGATAAATTATTTTGCTGTTAAACGAAAATACACCTATAAAGGTTGAGAGTCATGAAAAACAAAATAAAATTGTATCGTAAACAAAACGGTATGTCTCAAGAAGCACTGAGTAAAAGTGTCAATGTTTCAAGACAAACGATAAATGCGATTGAAAATAATAAATATGATCCTTCTTTAAGCTTAGCTTTTAAAATCGCTAAACAGTTTAAAGTGACAGTAGATGAATTATTTTCATAATAAATAGGCTATGAACATCACAAATGCGTTCATAGCCTATTAATATGTGGTTATTTAAAGACTTTTTGGTATTGGACATAACCTGAAATATAATGTTCGATATCATCAATACGCACACGATAACCATGGTGTTTGATAAAGAATGAACCAAGAATACGTTGTGGATTTTTAAAGTACATCGCTAGTTCTGGATAGAAATAACCTGTACGTTGATAATCTGCACGCTTATGAATGGTTGTCATTAAATCATCTACATTAATCAATCGGTCTACAAGTTCTCCAAATCCTTTTTCTCTTGCTTTACGTACAATATGATACGTGGCCATCAACATCTCCATGAATGTTGGGAAGGTTGTAATACGGTTATGAATATAATCTAAATAACTAGAAACGTTTCGAATCCCAAATTCTATATATTTTGCTTCAGGCGCAATTTGAATCAATTCATTTGTACAATATCCTAACCAATGGTCATGGTTTTTCCAATAGCTGAGTGAAATGAATCTTTCAAACATATGACGTACAGTTTCTAACCATTTCTCATTTTGATCGATTTGATATAGTCGTAATAAACCTAACGCAGCTTCCCCATCATAATAAATAACACGGAACTTTTCTTTAACATCCAGGCTTGGATACTGTAAAACATGGACCGTTTCAGCCGTTTCATTATCAATCATTGAAACTATCCCTTCAGCAACTTGTTGTGCAGCTTCTAAATACTTTTGGTTGCCTGGTTTGATTTTCAAGTACTCACAAACCGTAAAGACAAAAGCCGCATTTTGCCCCAACTTGATTTCATTAATATTTTTTGTGTCATCAAAAATATGTGCGACTTCTCCTTGTTTGTATAAGTAGTTATCAATTAAATAATCAATCGCTTTTTCAGCAACACTAATATCTTTATTTAAATAATGTAATCCTTCCATCAATGCATATGTTGAAGATGCATGTCTCAAGTTATTATAGAAACTGATTTTCTTATCGAAGTGTGGAAAGTAGCCATAGATAAATTGACCGCTAGGTTGTAGTTCATTCGCAAGATAGCTTGTCGATGTTTCTAACATCTTATCAATTTCTTGTGTCAAATCTTCGACATGACGTAATCCCTTTTCACGACCTTCTGCAGCTAATTCATAAATCTCATGGTTTTCAATAAAATAACCTTTCGTATAAAACTTTTTAATCGGTTTACCCATGTAGTCTTGATGACGATAGAACTGTTGATGTTTCGTATATTTCTTCAAATAGTTATTGATATTATCTTCAGATAAAAAGAACGCTTTTTTATCTTTAGTGGGTCTGACAAACGCATTGATATTAATTTCCTCTGCCATGAAAGCTAAATTCCAGTTTTTATCATAAACGATTCCATAATCAATGTAATTACGGCGTGTTTCTTCTAAATCTCTTTTAACTTCTTCAAAGACAACTTCTTTCGTACGATAAACAAAATCAATTTTAACCCATTTTGGATACTTACCTGCTTTTTTCTTAAACTGCTCATAAAACTTCACAATATCTCTTTTAAGGTTGCGTGACTGTTTAATCAATTTTACAACAGCTTTCATATTAGGGTTACCTAAACTAACAAACACATAATCTTTTCCTAGTAATTGTTGATCTGCTTTTTGTAGTACTTGTTCAATCTCGTTGCTAATTGTCATATCCAAGCCCCTTCTCATTTAATATGTATAAGTGGGCCGAAACAATGTCCAGCCCACTATTTAAATAGAATTATTGTTCTTTATCTTTCTTACGGCGTCCGAATAATAATGCAGAACCTAATGCTGCGAATAAGCCACCAAATAATGTAGCTTGTTTATTATTCTCTTCACCTGTATCAGGTAATGCTTTATCGCCATGACCTTGATGTTCCCCATGTGTAACTCCTTGTCCTGGTTCGTCTGGATTACCCGGTTCATTTGGTTCAAATGGATAATCTGAATCAGCATCGGCGTCTGCGTCGGCGTCGGCGTCGGCATCTGCATCTGCGTCAGTGTCGTCACCGCCTGCATCACCAGAACCACTATTATAAGTATT
Source organism: Staphylococcus simulans (assembly GCF_047037175.1). Lineage (GTDB taxonomy): Bacteria > Bacillota > Bacilli > Staphylococcales > Staphylococcaceae > Staphylococcus > Staphylococcus simulans_C. The sequence goes on from NZ_CP178241.1 coordinate 1,874,849, forward strand.
GTAGTTATCCCATGTGTAGTAAGTGTGACCTTGACCATCATTTGTCGCATCTGAAATCATTTCTGATCTTGTTTTGATTTCTTCACGTGAGCCGTCTTGAGCCACGCTATCTAAAACAATAATGTAGCGACTTCCGTTTGAAGTTAGGTCTTGGAAATCTAGTGATAGCACTTGTCCACCATTTTCATCTACTGAATATTGTGGGTTGAAGTTGTAAATCGCATCTGGATTATTTGTAACGTCTACCAAATTAGGATTGCTTTCATCAACGTAGAAACTTGGGTTCAGTTGTTCACCATTTCTAACTTCATAAATCTTGAAGTTTGTCACATCTGGGTTTAATTGTGCTGAACTTTGTGCAGGTGTGCCGTCAGCAGTATTAGGCCAGTAATTGTATAAGTTCACTTTAGTGTTATACGCTTCTTTACCTTGTGGGTTTACGTATACAATTTGTCTGTAATCACCAGTATTTTTATCAGTTGTAGTGATAAAGCCATCTACGTTTGATGGATATGGCGAATCTGAAGTTCTGTAATTGATATCAACATCAGTGTTATATGCTTCGCCAGCCACTGTTGTTTGTACTGGGTATGTGCCGCTTGTTGGCGCATTTTGTCTATCCGCATATAATGGGATTTCAAAGCTTCCTGTTACGTTGTCGTGAGTGTCAACATAATCAGAGAAAGTGTATGTTAATGAGTTCGAATCTGGATTGAACTCACCTGTTGCGACAACTTCAGTTCCATTCATCAAGTCAGGAATTTTAGTACTTCCTGGTGTACTGTTACCATAATAGTTCAAGTACTCAGGGAATTGAACATTGAAGTAATCTCCAGCTTTTACACTGTCCGCAATTGTTAAATCTGCTGACATGTTTGTTGATTGACTATCGTTTGCTTCAATTGTATTCGGACTGATTTGAATATTTGAAGCAGTCACATCACCGTCAACATTGTTACCTGTTGGTGCAGCTTGTGCTAACGCATAAGTTTGTGCTGTACCTTCTTGAGTCGGTTGTTCTAATGAACGTGCTGCAGTAGTATTTGATGTTGTCGCAAGTGCTTGAGAACCGTCTTTTTGATTTGAATAATCTTGTACTGATTTATTCAAGTTTGTCGGATCAGCTGTAGTTGAAGTGTCACCTACTGTTGCAGATGCAGGCGCATTAGCATCAGTTAATTGTGCAGCATTTGGATCATATGCTGGTTGTTGTGTATTTGAAACTGGTGCTTGCGCAGTTGATTGTGCATCTTGTTGTGGTGAAACAGATTGCGCTTGTTGTGTTGTTGTATCATTCGTTGGTGTTGTCGTATTTTGTGCAACTGTGTCTCCAGTTGTATTTGTTCCTGTTGCATCTGTTGTTGGTGCCTCAACTGGCGCTACAGGTGTAGATGCGTTCAATGCAGTATCTTGTGCTGGTTGTGCATCTTGTTGCGTTGTTGTGTTTGTTGTTGATGTTGGTTTATCAACTGTTTGGTTAGCATTTGTTTCAGTTGTTTTCGGCTCAGTTGAAGTCGTATTTGATGTATTTGTATTAGTTTGCGTATCTGCTTTTGGTGCTTGTGTTTCAACTGGCGTATTTTGACTTGTTGCATTTGTATCTGTTGTTGTATCATTCGTTGGTGCTTTCGTATCAGTTGTTGATGGTGCATCTGCTTTTGGTGTAGTCGTATCTGTCGACTGTTGGGTAGAATCTGCAGATGGTTGTTCCCCTGCTATTGTTTGATTCGCAGTTGTGTTAGTCGTGCTAGTTGTTGATGTGTCTTTTGCAGGTGTTTGATCCTGTGTTGCGTTTGTCGCATTTGTCGTTGTGCTTTGAGTTTGCGTGTCAGTTGATGGAGTTTGTTCTTGTGATGTTGATACTGTCGTCGTCTCACCGCTTGTGGTATTTTCTGCGGCTTGTGCGTCATTCGCATTCGCAAATAATGTTGCCCCTACAATAACCGAGGCTGCCCCTACTGTGATTTTACGAATTGAATAACGATTACGTTTGTTAAAAAAGTCTTGATTATTCAAGAAATCCCTCCTACATTTTTATAAGGTCTTACCCCTTTACTCTTACACATTTACACAACAAATAAACATTTTTAGGTTAATTTGGCGAAATCTTTAAATTTTAGTCACATTTTATTTATTTTTATTAATCGTATACGGTTAATAGGTTTTTAATTAATATAGACTTCGTTTATTTTTATAGATTTCCTGAAAATTATTTTAAAAGTAGTATGTTTTTACCACGATTCAAAGTTTTTAATCCAATTAAGTTCAATTAATTAATAAAAAGTCTGAGGCTAACCTCAGACAAAGTTACCCTCAGACTTATGATGTTACATATGCTTTTGCTGCGTCATCACTTTCAAATCCTGTGAAAATGATGACGCTATGATCTATTTTCAATATTCCATGACGCCCATACTCACCAATCACCACGCCTTTCTTCGCATTATCAAAGAGTTGGTTTTGTCCATAAACCCATAGCGCAAGTAAATCATCAACACTAAAGGTTTGTCGTTCTTTCATTCTAAAACGTCCTGTTAAATTAATCGCAACAGAGTCAGACAATTTTAATTCTTTTATGAGTTGTTGAACATAATGCTTCCTTGCTTGGTGCGTTGGATACAATTCGTGCGCTAACTGATATACCAGTGATGGATGCGGCGTATCTGTCATTGCCTCAACGAGCTCATCCCATGAGATCTTCATACCTTCGTAATACGTTTGATTGTTCGTCGGCCATTGTTTCAGCGTAATCGTATCATTTTTAGCCTTTCGTTGCTTCGCATCTAGATAATAAATAATAGGCGCTAATCCTTCAATTGTGGCTGAACCATACCGATTAGATTGAGTTTCAATCTGATTCGTTTCTAAATTATAAATGAGATATGCACGTCCTTGACGTACTGCCGCTTCAAAATGCTTCCCATCTTTTCCCGACCTTTCATAATGAAGCAAAGCATTTTGAAGTTGACTTGCCACTTTAGGAAATTCCGTTTGCGTGACTGATGATTTCATCAACACTAAAGCATCTTGATTAATCAAATAACATAAATCCTTCAACATCAAATCTTTATTATGGTACCAAGTGATGTGCTTACCCTTCACTTTATTCACGACTTTACGTAATGGTTGATCCATACACAAAATATAATCCGCTTCCGACTGTTCTAAATCCGGCACAAGTTCTGCATGCACACGGTCTGTTTGTTCACCTAAATCACTGATTTGACCTAACGCAATCACCTTATGTCCTTTAAAGAAAGGTGCCTGTGAATTAAACGCATCAATCGCATTCAACATGGCTGGTAAGGAGGCATTATGTGTATCATCTAAAACAGTCGCTTCCTCATTTTTACTTTTTACAGGTCTAAATTCTAAAACTTTTTTAAAGAGCTGTGTTTGTGCTAACTGTTTCAACTGATGCGATACATCCACACCTAAATGTTTCAAAGTCAGTAATACTGCCAATGCATTTTCAACCATACCTTTACTGACCGAAGGTACTTCGAACTGGTAACCATCATTTGTGGTCACTTCTACTGCTTTTTTTACAGGCTTGATTTGTGTCGTATAAGTATCAGCTGTAGCATCTTTCGTGCTATAGCAATATACATGTTTAGTATAGGTAGATGCTGCTTGTTTCAGTTTATCTTGATGAAGCGTGTCACCATTATAAATCGCAATACCCTCTTGATTTAATCCCGCAAAGATTCTTGATTTGAACGCAACAATTTCTTCTGTTGAACCAATCGTAGATAAGTGAGCAGAACCAATGCCTGTCACAATCGCAATCTGCGGTTTCAATACTTCTGCCATATTACCACGGTTATTGAGTGCATTTAAAGACGTTTCAAACACCGCAATATCTGGGTTAGAAGCTAACTTGCACATATGCAAATAAATCGCACTGCGTGTGTTACTGTTCCCTCTGTTTTGTTGAACTTGATAAGGTTGCAACGCTGCACTTAACATTAAACGTGTCGAACTTTTCCCCATTGAACCTGTCAGTGCAATGACTGGGTTGTGATAATGTTTTCTAATATGTAAAGCCAATCGCTTCATAGCTTTAATCGCATTCTTTACTACAATTTGCGGAATTTGGTGTTTTAAGTCTTCTACATAAGTTTCTGTGATGATTAAACCAATTTCTGAAACATCTTGTGGAATTTGTGCATTGCCATCTTTCATGACTTTAGATTTCTTTAAATATTGTTTCCATGATGTCTCACTGATTGATATAAATGCGGTCGATTTTGAATGTACATGCAGCATTTGATATTCAAAATCATCAATCTTATTTTGTTCCTTTCCTTGTGCATCAAGTAGTTCTGTATCTAAGATTTGTGCAATCGTTTCTAATGTATACATGATGACCTCCGAAAATTTTAGTTTTGCATTGGCTTAGCCTTATGGTTTATTGTATAGATAATCTAAACAATTTACAGGAGGCTTACAGCAATGACGACTGAGAAAGATAAAAGTCTAGATGAAATTAACCAAGAAATTGAAGAAGAATTAAGAAATTATGATCCTGATAAAGAGGAAAAACCAAAAAGAAGTGTACTCTTCACCAAACCCAGACTTATTGTTCTATTAGTAGTATTAGGACTTGCGCTCTATCGTTTACTCCACTTCTTTTTCTAAAAATTGGATACGTATCAATAATTAACGCTACTATATCATAATCTAAAATTAATGTGTGCCGTCATACAGGAAAGCAGTCGCTTCGCCACTTACTTTTAATGTTGTACACATTTAATCAAGTGAGTTCTTTATGTATGATTCACTTAAATATGATACGCTCAAAGTTAACATACCTCTCTATAAAGGATGGCGTCAAAAATGAAAGTACTGTACCACACAATATCCATTTTAATTTTATCCGTCTTTTTATTCGGTTTATTCAGCTTGACTGATTTATTTTATACCCATCATCTCGCAAGTTTATTATTAAACATGGATTTTGTGCCAGGTTTTCATAACGCAAGCTTTGGGCTTAAATTTATGATACATATCATTTTCACCACAATGATTTATATCGTCTTTCAAGCCATCCGTGATTCTTACGTTTATCCTGCTGGTATCTTAATTATCATTGTCTTATTCGGCGTGATTTACCTCTCCCTTATCAATTGGTCTATTGATCCAACCTACCAATTTTATTGGATAGACTATGCCTTTTGGATGTTAGGACACACTATCTTTATCTTCTTAATCGTATTTATCCTGCGTTTCGAGAAAAATTTATGGTATCAAAAGCGATAATCATTGTTTCTCACATCACATAAAAAAAGCCGCCTCGATGTGAGACGGCTTAAATATTGCTATCCTTAATATTTATAAGGATCTTCTTCTTTCGTACGTTCATGTGTACGTTCTTGAGCGAGTTCATTCGCTTGATCATAGTTATAGTAACCATCTTGTGTTAATGATGGTGCTTTTGGTTTTCTGCTGAATAACATGATAGATGCGATAATCCAAAGAATAGCTGAAACCCAGTTGCATAGTAATGACACGATACCTGCAATTAATAATAAAATCGCAGCTGCTTTTGCTTTCTTACTAATAAAGATACCGCCGACAATTGCTAGAATACCTGCAATTACGTTACCGACTAGCACGAAAGTTCCTAAAACTTGGAACCCTGCAGTAGCTTGCGTAATTTCATCAGCTGTTAATCCCGCTTCACTTTGTTGCATACCTGTCATGAATTCTTCACTTTGCATTAATGGCACCATTAACGCAACCATCAAGACAATTAATGCAGTAATACCGACACCAATCCATGTTAAGACATGTTCACCAGTTCGTTTAATCATTTGAAACCCTCCCCTATATGCAAATTATTGTTAAAAATTTTATAAGCTTACAATTATCATTAGTATACTAATACATCAGTTATACGTCCATAGTCTACTTAAAATCTCAAACATTTTTTACACTTTTAATAAATATAAATGTTTGTTTTTTAAATACTTTTTCAAATAGCTGTAATTCACTAGATTATAGTAACGTATCACTGTTTTTCATTAAACGGTTATATTCTTCTAAATAAACTTTTTCAGCATTAGAACCACGTGCTGCTGAATTCATCGCACGATGCCATAACGGATAGATCGGTTGGGGCTGTGTTAAATCTGTAATCAGTTGATGTTCTTCTTTCGTTAGTTTCAAATTATAAGATGCGATATTTTCTTTTAATTGTGCTTGATTACGTGCCGCAAGCACCATTGAATCTACGTTTGGACGTTCTCTTAACCACGCTAAGATGACTTGAGGGACGGTCGCATTGTGCGCTTGCGCGATTTCTTGTACGCGTTCAATTAAGCGATAGAATACCTCATGGTCTTTGACATAAGGTTCAGCCCAACCGTCACCTTGACGTGTGTTCGGTTCACCTTTTTTATCACGCGTTATTTTACCCGTCAGTAATCCTTCACCTAATGGTGACCAAATACTGTTGCCGACACCCAGTTCTGTACCTGCAGGCAACAATTCATATTCCGCTTCTCTCGACTCAGGTGTGTAGTAAATTTGTTGGGCTATCGGCGGTGCCATATTATTTTCTACCGCGACGGTATAAGTCTTAGCTAAATTCCAACCGCTATAGTTAGACACACCCCAATAGCGAATTTTACCTTTTCGAATCAAATCATTCATCGTTTGAATCGTTTCTTCAACCGGCACTTGTCCATCCCATGTATGAATATAATACAAATCAACATAATCCGTGCCTAAGCGTTTCAATGAATGATCAATCGAACGCTCAATATTCAAGCGAGATGCCCCTATATTATTTGCGATTTCATTATAAGGGAATCCTGTCTTCGTACTGATGACCATTTCATCTCTATGATGTCTGATTGCTTTGCCTAATGCGCGTTCTGCATCACCTTTCGCATATAGGTTTGCGGTGTCAAAATGGTTAATCCCTTGTTCTAAAGCATAGTCTATAAAGTATGCGGCTTCTTTTTCTGTGATACCGCCCGCATTTTCAAACCCATTCGTTGCGGAGAACGGAACAGAACCTAACGCATATTTTGAAACAACTAGTCCAGAATTACCTAACGTTGTATAATCCATGATCTTTCTCCTCCTTTTAAAGCTTACAAGTATAATTCCCTGTTCAGAAGGCTTTTAAATCTAACCTGTCACATCAATAAATAAAATGGATTCTACCTACTGAATCAAAAAAATTATGTGTGGGATGTTTCGGATGTCATACGCGGGGTAACACATAACTGTACTTAATTTTTAAGGAGGAATTTGATTATGAACTTTGATGATATTAAGAAAAAAGGCCAAGATCACTTAAACGAACATAAAGATGAGTACGTTGAAAAAGGTAAAGAATTCGCTAAAGATCAATTAGGCGGAGACAAAAAAGACGAGAAAAAAGACGATAATAAATAATAAAGTGGATTAACCCACTTATTTGCCTATAGATAGACTGCTTTCAATCGAAAGTGGTCTGTTTTTTTATTATGATAACTTTTACTTATAGTAACTATCACTAATCATCATTATTATTAATTTATATCGAGGCGTATAATGAGGTCATCTATCACAATTCAGGGGTGAATGCCATGTCACAACACGCACATCGTCAGTTATTACTCGGGATGGCATCGTTATTTATCGTAATGGCCATCGGTCGCTTCGCCTACACACCAATCCTACCGTTTATGCAGCAAGCAGAGCATATGGATGGTAAAGGCGCTGGACTGCTCGCGACGATTAACTATCTCGGTTACTTAATCGGTGCCATTATTCCGATGTTTTGGATTATTAAAAGTAAAGTCGTTGATGTGAAGATTTATCTCATATTGAATGTACTTTCTACTATTTTTATGGGCTTTACGTCAAACTTCGTGTTATGGTCTGTCCTCCGTTTAATTGCTGGAATCACAAGTGGAACTGTTTTTGTTTTAGCCTCTAATGTGGTGTTAGAAGCTTTAAGACAAGCACACAAAGAAGGGATTTCAGGATTATTGTACAGCGCTGTTGGAATCGGACTCTTTTCAAGTAGTATTTTCGTCTTCTTTTATACAGACGTCAACTCATGGAAAATGACTTGGATTATTCTTGGAATCTTTTCACTCGCACTCAGTTTACTCGTGATTCTCTTTATGCGCGAGAACCCAGAAATTACAGTTGAACCCCACCATGACAACGAATCTAAGACATCCTTCCGTCTCAATAAAACCTTTATGCGGTGGTTTTCTATTGCTTATTTCTGTGAAGGGGCCGGCTATATTATTACTGGTACATTCTTAGTCGCAATTATCAAATCCATTCCTGCTTTCTCTGAATACGCAGCATTAAGTTGGATGTTTGTCGGCTTAGGTGCCATTCCTTCTACGGTTGTTTGGTCAATGATTGCGGAGAAAATGGATTATAGTAAAGCTACTTATATGGCGTTTGGATTACAAATTATCAGTGTCGCTTTGCCTGTATTTTCACACCATATCGTTAGTTTGATTATCAGTTCACTCATCTTCGGCAGTACATTCTTAGGACTCACAACACTCTTTATGTCTAAAGGACAAATGTTGATGCTTCAGACAGGCGGCAAGTCTAACTTCATCGCGACATTAACTGTCATTTACAGTATTGGTCAAATGATTGCCCCCTTTGTTTCTGGTTATCTGATTGGAGATTCAGGTAATTATAATGCGGCATTACTGTTTGCGACTGTGATATTAATCATCGGGTTAATCAGCAGTTGGATCAGTTATCGTGCTTTAAACAAAGACGCTATGCAATAGGTTAAGTTTGGTCTTTTGTGCAAAGGGAATGTAACTACTAACAAAGGAGGATGTTACTATGCCTTTTGTAAAAAGCAGAATGAAAGAAGATTTAACTGAAGATCCACGTGTAAGCGAAGACAGCTTCACGACAGACCAAGAACTTCAAAACAGAGCGTTTGAACGTTTAGGTAAAGACATCGTCATTATTGAAGTCTTATCAATTATGAATATTGTCTTTGCGGTCTTTTCATTTTCACTACTTGGTCTATTATTAAGAGAAAGAAGCAAATAATGATTAAAGATAAAAAACCTGTGCCATCAAATGATCGCACAGGTTTTTTATAATGTGTTGCTGATGTATCTATTTAATTAAATCTTCCAAATCATGCGGATAGTCCGTTACGACTTCTGTGCCTTCTTTCTTCAAGATGACTGTATCAGAATGTCTGAAACCCCCAACACCTGGAATATAAATACCTGGTTCGACACAGAAAACCATGCCTTCTTTTAATTCTAAATCATTATCAAAACGTAATGAGGGTTCTTCATGTTGACCAATACCGATACCATGTCCTGTACGATGACTGATGTAGTCCCCATAGCCTTCCGCTTCAAGAATCGTTCGCGCCACTTGATCAACCGCATTTGCGGTTGCACCGACTTCAATGAAATCTAACGCAGCTTTATGCGCTTCAACCATCGCATTAAACGCACGGCGTTGTTCCTCATTCGGTTCACCGACAAAGAAAGTCCGTTCACATTCCGCACGATAGCCATTCAACTCTAATTGACGACTATGAACAATAACATCGCCTTGTTCAATCGGTTTCGTGTTAGAGAAGGTATGCGGCATCGTAGAACGTTTGATGCCAGAAGGTGACATCACAAAGAACCCAAATTCTGCATCCGGATAATTTTGAGAAATCGTGTCGAATAAGTAACTGTTTCCGAAATTATCAATATCCATTTCAGTCAGACCCGCTTTCGTATGTTCAATCGTTTGTGCGACAGCTTGACTGACAATCTCTCCGCTTTCTCTGATTGCTTGTTGTTCATCTTCGTATTTATACGTGCGTTGGTCTACCAATGCTTGACCGATATCTTTCACTTTAAACGCATGATTCACAATATCTAAATAGAATTGGGTTGGCAAGAAGCCTGTTTCAATCCCGATAGTTTCAGCTGATTGGTGTTTCTCTAATAAGTCGTTAAAGACTGTTTGATACTGTGTCGGAATAGCTTCTGAAACTGGAATTTCCGTATACGTATAAATGTCTTGAATCCCTGTTTTATCTCTGAAGTGCGCTTCTTCTAGTTTCGGCGCAATCACTTCAATGTTTTCCTGGGAAATAAATAAGATAATCGGACGTGAATAAATCACAGCTTTAAACCCTGTAAAATACATTTGATTTTCAAAATTCATCACAATACTTAAATCGATGTCTTGTTGTTTCATCGTTGTTCTGAATGCATCAAGACGTTGTTTCAAGTTCACGTTGTTTGCCTCCTTTAGAAGTAAATAATGTCACGACCACTAATACAATAATCGCAAGTGGTACTGAAATTAATGCTGAGTTAATGCCTGTACTTTGAACAAAACCGAATTCCCATATCAATGTTGTAATTAAGCCGACTGCCATCGAAGCAAGACCGCCTGCTTTCGTCACTTTCGGATAAATGAATACAGCTAATAAGGCTGGCGTAATCCCTGCACCGTAAACGGTGTATGCGTACATTTGTACAGAAAGTACAGATGGGAAATACATGGTTAATAAGAATGCGATCACACCTAAAATCGGTACGAGAATTCTTGTCATCAATAACATTTTGCTTTCATACTTATACTTAAAGTTATCCCCGAACAAGTCATAAAGTACACTTGTTGCGGCAGATAATAAATAAGAGTTGCCTGTCGTTGTAATAAACGCCGTTAACGCCGCAATTAAAATACCGCCAATCACAATCGGCAGTTGACTCGTTAAAGCTATCAATGCCATACCTGGTTCAATTTTCGGAAATAATGAACGCGAAATAAACGCGAGTAATGAAATTAAAGGTGTCACAATCAATAAACCGACAACCCAACCAATTGTACCGATACGTGTGACTTTATTATCACGTGACGATGCCAAACGTTGATAAATGTTTTGATCAGCTAATAGTAAGAACAACATTGGAATATAGAAACCGAGAATTTGAACAAAACTTAATGTGCCCATCGGTTTCAAATGTGTCTTTGGCACATGCGCGACAATATTATCCCAGCCCCCGCCTATCGCAATCGCAACGGGCACTGCGATAATCAACGCAATGGTAATTAAGAAGGCACTGACCGCATCTGTCGGCGCAACGGACATTAAACCGCCCATTGTCGCAAGCAAAATGATAATTACTGCGGCAATAATTGTACCCAGTTCTACTGAAATCCCTGTAGAGACATGCAAGACATAACCTAAACCTTGATATTGATAAGAGACTATGCCGACAAACGCTAAAATAATGATAATTGCGGCGAAGTAACTCGCAACTTTACCATACTTCATTTCTAAAATTTCTGCGACTGTATATTTGCCGTAGTTCCTAACTTTGGAACTGATAATATAAATGGTCCCAATCCCAATGACACTTGGAATGGCATAACCTACTGCTGGCCATAAACCGAAGCTGTATGCTAATGAGTTCTGTCCCCCTGTGACAGAACCGCTTCCTACCCACGTCGCAAGCAGTGTCCCCATTAACACCACTGGACCTAAAGATTTACCTGCAAGAATAAAATCCTCATTGTTTTCTACTTTCTTTGAATAAACAAATCCTAATGCAACCATCAACACGCCATAACCAATGACGAACCAGATTAAAATTGGTTCCGTTGAAAAGCCCATAAGAATCCCCTCCCCTTATTAAAAAAACTAACCGTTTTTCAACGATTAGTTTAAGAATAAAGGTTAATTTTATCACAAAAATAAAACAATAGTAACAACAATCTAATTATTCTGATATTTTAAATTGCAACTTAGTTTAAAGCGCTAATTATTGTTTGGTGATTTGGTTTATTTTTGCTGATTGTGCACATTCTAGTGTCTTCGTGTATTCGACAGTTTCAACTTCTACGTCTTCATGTAAGATGATATGGTCACCGCGAATCACTTTCGCTTTCACACGATTGACTTCTATACGATCACCTTCAATGACTTCCGTTGTTAAATAAGCAGGTTCCTTTTGCGTTGAAATGACCGTAATCAGTTTAAACTTTTTCTTTTCCTTTTCTTGTCTGCGTATCTTGATAATGTTACCGCCTATTTCACGTGCGTAACTGTCTTGTTGCACAGTGATATCAATGGTATCCGCATTCAACATGCCTTTAACTTCAACGCGGCCATTGATATTGAGTTCATCCACTTCGCAGTGTCCTGCTGTTTTAAGTCCACCGATCAGTTTCAGTTTGTTGCCATTTAAGTTGGCTGGCGTTTCAATCGTCCCTGTAACTTTCAATAGTTCAAAGGTTAAATTTTCTGCTACTTCAACTTCACCAATAATCGAAGCTGTGGTTACATGCGCACTTTTATGACCTGTGAAATTACCAATCAGGTTGATTTTATCGATATCAATTTGGTCTAATGCGGTAATTTCACCCGTCATTTTAATATGATTGACACTCGTTTCAAAAGGAAACTCGACTTCTCCTAATAAAGTAATCGTGTCATATGTTTGGTCTTCTAACCTTTTCGTGCCCATGCCTCTGATTGACTGACTCATGATGTTTACACTTCTTTCTTAAATAGGTTTTGGATGTTAATGGTTTCTAAAATTCTTACACTGTCATCAATTTTAATCGGTGTATTCTGTTCAACCAGCAAATAAAAAGTAATCCCAAATTTACGACAGATATATAATGCTGCTTCTTTATCATTCTCGCTATACTCTAATAAGAATGCTTGTAAATCCTGTGCTTCTTCCATAGAGACAATACTGCGTGTTACAACTTCATCTAAAATGGTACCGACATACACAGCTTGATCTTTCGGATATTTCTCTAACAATACCTTACCGATTTCACGATAAAAGAAGCCTGCCCATGATTGAATCAAAGTATCATTATCTTTATATTCAATTTCAGGTTCATAGCCATCTTCTGCGAACATTTTGACCATGTCATCTAACACATAATCATGTTTATAACGTTGAATGTCCTCAATTCTTTTAATCACTTTCGCTTTAGGCAAGAATGTTTCTTGGCCAGTAAACGTAGATTTACGTATGAACCATTCATCTGGAATCAAGTGTTTACGTTTCCAACGATACAATTGTCCGTAAGTAATACCACATTCTGTTAATAAGTCTTTTTTGCTGATTAATTGTTCTTTCATCATTATCCTCCTAGCTATAATGTAACATAACACTGTTACACATACGAGCATTTCCACTATTTTCCCATAAAAATAACCTGATCCAGACGGATGCGTACGCAAACTGGCTAGATCAGGCTTCTCTTTATCTTTCTATCACTTTCTTCTACCTTTAAATATCTCTAATACGATTAATACGATACATACAACCATAACAATCGTGATGAGTACAGCCACGATATAGTTTAGTCCTATAGTTGATGCGACTATCATTTCAATTAATGCTAACAAACACATTAACGCAACCAACAGCGATATTTTCACCAAGTTCATCGTTTCACCCCATCTATTTCTCTTAGGTATTTTATTCTATTATGACCGATTACCAACGTATCCTCAAAGTAAAAACGCTAGGTTTGCGTGTTTTGTCAAAATTAAGGGTAAATTTAAAGTAAAGTACATAAAACTTTCTTTATTGTAGAGAAGCAGTTATGATATAAGTATAAAAATTATACTAGATGAACAGGAGGGATAGTATGACACTGATTACAGGACATCATCATATCTCAATGTACACAAAAGATGCACGCGAAAATAAACAATTTTATACAGAAGTATTAGGTTTACGCTTAATTGAAAAGTCTGTGAACCAAGATAATCCATCTATGTATCACTTATTTTATGGGGATGAAACAGGTGCCCCTGGTACTTTATTAACGTTCTTTGAAATGAAAATGTTAGGCAAACATCACGCAGGAACCAATAGTATTGAACGTTTAACTTTACTCGTACCGGATGAAGCAGCACTAGACTATTTCAAAGAACGTTTGCATCATCATCATGTGGAAACAGAAGCTATCACATATCTTAGACAATCTGCATTAGCCTTTGAAGATCCTGACGGCCTGAAATTAATACTAATGGTCAATGGTGACAATACCGTTCCTAACGCATGGCGTGCTAATCCATATACAGATGTACCCAAAGCAGTTCAAATTTTAGGTATGGGACCAGTTGAACTCCATTTGCGCAACTTACAGCCTACGATTGATTTCTTAACTCAAACACTAGGTTATCAAGCACATTTAGGTGATGATAATGTCTACACACTCAATCCTAATGGACGTTATACTGACTTTGTCTTAGTTGAAGCACAAGGTCAAAGTGTGAAACCAGGTCGTGGTTATATACACCATATCGCAGTGAGTGTCCCGACTGACGAAGCGTTGGAAACGTTGTTAGCCAAATTAGAACAATTACCTGGTAATACTTCAGGTATTATTGACCGTTATTTCTTTAAATCTATCTACTACCGCAACAACAAAATATTATATGAATTTGCGACAGAAGCACCCGGCTTTACGGTCGATACAGATGTTAAAGATTTAGGAAGTAAACTCGCATTACCTGATTTCTTAGAACATAAACGCGCACAAATTGAAAGCCAATTAGAAGAAATATAAGCATTAAATTGAAACGATAGACATCGTTTAAAATCGTTAAAATCAAGATAAAAGTAACGTTAAAAACGAAAGAAAAGCAATCATAAAAAACAGCGCTGGGATGTCATATCTCAGCGCTGTTTACACTTACCGCAACACTATAAACCTTTGTTGTCAAAGGGTTTTAAGACAATCCTAAGACTAACCTTTAAGCAAGACGTCATGGTACTCCGGCGTCTCTTCCAATACTTGTTTAGCGAATGGGCAAGTTGCTAAAATTTTAATATTATTTTCTCGTGCATAGTTCACACCTGCTTCAACTAATTGCTTCGCGATACCTTGACCTCTTAAACTTTCATCTACACCAGTATGATCAATTATAATTTTATCTTCACCTGTTGGCACATACGTCATTTCTGCATCTGGATTTTCTTCTGAATCTCCTACATAGAATTTGTTATGTCCATGTTTAATCTCTGTCATAATATCTCCTCGCTTTCACATCGATTAGTATAAAACATATACCACTTTACTTTTTGTCTAAACACTCATAAGACTTAGTGCTCAATTCCTTCATAAAGCCTTAATTTTTTCATAATGTAACGTTCATTTAATATTAAAAGAGTGGAAAAGCGTTGAACAATTCTATAAACTTAGAATGAAGCTATACACAAAGCAACAAGATAAAACTACAAATACAGGGAGAAAATCTATTATGTTTCAAGCTATCAAACGTATTCTAGCAGTCGTTGTCACAGCATTGCTTGTGACAGGTGTCATTGTCACTGGTATGATTGCATATGATAAATATAAGCACCACAGCAGTACACAAGTGGATGCGGCGAAATACTATGAAAAGAAAGAAAAAGATAAAAATAAAGAAGAACAAAAAGAGAAGAAAGCTGAGAAAAAAGAACATAAACAAGCAGAACCAGAAGCACCTGCTGTAGAAGAACAAACACAATATGAGGTACAACAATCTACAGTGCATGTTTACCAAGCACCGCAACCTGAAGAAAAACCAGAACCAAAACAAGAAGAAGTGAAAGAAGAAAAGAAAGCTGAAACATCTAGTCAAGCTGACAATTCATCTTCTCAACAGCAACCTCAACAACAAACACAGCCAAAACCTCAACCGCAGCCTGCACCTCAACCACAAAAACCAGCCCAACCTGCGCAACAACCGCAAGGTCAAGGTCATTAATACAAGCAGAGAGAATCTCACTTCCCAAGATTCTCTCTGTTTTTGTTTTTCTTTCTCATTGAATACTCTGTTTCTTATTCTATTACGCAGTGCTATACTTTGAGCATATGAAAAGAGAGAGAATAGGCAGGCTATATATATGTTTAAATCCATCATTCAAAACGTACCCGCCGCTATTTGCGGCTTAGCTTTAGGTACGTTTACTTTTAGTCACACATTATTTCAAATCC
Source organism: Staphylococcus simulans (assembly GCF_047037175.1). Taxonomy (GTDB): domain Bacteria; phylum Bacillota; class Bacilli; order Staphylococcales; family Staphylococcaceae; genus Staphylococcus; species Staphylococcus simulans_C. Next base: position 1,890,818 of record NZ_CP178241.1, read on the forward strand.
ATTTCACTTGGTTAGGTTCATTCACAACAATTCTAGGCAGCCTCTGCCTTGTATTGTTCCTAATCAAGCTAATTCACTTTCCAAAAGCAATAAGGAAAGAAATAAAAGACAGTAATACTTTTGCGATTATGCCCGCATTACCTATGGGATTGATGACACTGGCATCTATTTTGAAATCACAGTTCCATATCAATACACCTATTCTGACAGCTTTCTGGTTCAGCGCAGTCTTACTCCATATTGTCATGCTGATAGTATTTATTGTGTATTTTATTATTAGACATCGCACGTATCCCAATACGAGTTGGTTTGTGATGTTTGTCGGTATTGGTGTCATTGGGGAAACGGCTTCTACGTTCTATGCTAAAATTGGCATCTTCGCCATTGATTTCAGTTCCGTCCTTTTCTGGATACTTTTAGCATTCATCTTAATCGAGAGAATGTGGCACTATTATCCGAAAGATCAATTACCCATGGCAGTGATTATTAGTGCACCCGCTTCACTATGTTTAAATGCATATCTATCTTATGTAGAAAGTTTGTCTATCAGCTATATCATCTTTTATTTCGTGATTGCACAATTTCTATTTATATTCTCCATCATTTTCTTACCTCAAATCATTGAGAAACGTTTTAAACCTGCATACGCAGCACTGACTTTCCCATGGGCTGTCACTGCCGCATCAACGTATCATCTCTATACACAATTAGACCTCCCTGATATTTCCCAGGAAATGCTTGGAGTGCTTGCGATACTTGAAGTTATCTTTGCGGGATGTGTTATTGCCTGGGTCTACTACAAATATACCAAACACCTACTGAATTGAATCGATACAAATCATAAAATAAGCGCGCTAGTTCTCAGACTAACGCGCCATTTTTAAACGCTCATGATTATTTATTTACTAGGATATCTTTATCATCTGTATTCTCAATGAATGCTTTCGCAAACCAGCATTGTGCATCAATTTTCAAGTTATTCTCTTTCGCATACTCTAAACCTGCATGAACTAATTGATTGCCTACACCTTGTCCGCGTAAACTTGGATCTACACCTGTATGAGAAATCGTCATCACATCATCATGCATCGTATAATCCATTTCAGCATCAGGCTTCGCTTCATCACCCACATAAAATTTATTATTTCCATGTTTAATCTCTGCCATGTCTCTCACCTCATTTAAAGTTCTATATATTATGATTATACCCGTTTGTGTGTAAAGCAAATGTCCATGTGCTTTCAATGTTTTAAATACTGTATAGACCAGCCTTATTCCCATCATTTAAGTGCATTTAGTATTAATTTCACAAACAGACTTATTGCATATTTACAATGATTTGTTAAGATATGACAGTGGAAAATAATGCTTATCGGTATAAAAAATAGGTCTAATGCATCATTTAGGTTTCAACTTTTTCCTTTATAATGAGAAATAGATAGAAAGATTGAGGAGTATCATAAAATGGATTATAGAGTATTGTTATATTATAAATATGTCACGATAGATGACCCAGAAACATTTGCGGCAGAACACTTAGAATTCTGTAAAGCACACAATTTGAAAGGTCGTATTTTAGTCTCTACTGAAGGGATTAATGGTACGTTATCAGGAACAAAAGAAGACACAGACGCTTATATTGCACATATGCGTGCAGATGAACGCTTCAAAGATATCACATTCAAGATTGATGAAGCAGAAGACCATGCCTTCAAGAAAATGCATGTTCGTCCAAGACATGAAATTGTTGCGCTTGATTTAGAACATGATATTGACCCACGTGAAACAACAGGTAAATATTTATCACCTAAAGCGTTCAGAGAAGCCTTAGATGATGAAGATACGATTATCTTAGATGCACGTAATGACTATGAATTTGATTTAGGTCATTTCCGTGGTGCTGTACGTCCAAACATCACACGTTTCCGTGATTTACCACAATGGATCAGAGACAATAAAGATATGTTCATGGATAAAAAGATTGTCACATATTGTACAGGTGGTATCCGTTGTGAAAAATTCTCAGGCTTCTTACTTAAAGAAGGGTTTGAAGATGTTGCACAATTAGAAGGCGGTATCGCAACGTACGGTAAAGATCCAGAAACGCAAGGTGAATTATGGGACGGCAAAATGTACGTCTTTGATGAACGTATCAGTGTAGATGTTAACCAAGTTGAAAAAACAGTCATTGGTAAAGAATGGTTCGATGGTACACCATGCGAACGTTATATCAACTGCAGCAACCCTGAATGTAATAAACAAATCTTAGTATCAGAAGAAAATGAACACCGTTATTTAGGTGCTTGTTGTAAAGAATGTGCAGAACACGAACGTAACCGTTATGTAGCAAAACACAATCTCAGTGACGAGGAAAAAGAAAACCGTTTAGAAAACTTTAAAGAAACTGTTCACCAATAATTAATCAATACAGATGGGTACTCAGTACCCATCTTTTTTATGCCTTATTTAAAATTTCTAGTTCTTTGAAACTATGCATTTCGGTTCTTGCTCTAGAAATCTTCTATAATTGTTTAAATCAATGGCCTCTTCGACAAATATGACCCGTCCTCCGTTACGTGAACCAACCTCTTTAACTTGATACAAACGACAATAACCTTTTGCTTGAGATGCAAAATAGCCTGTCGTGTAATTTAAATCATCTGATACGCATAATTCACCTGCTACACCTGGATAGGCATTAATACATGTCGCAATCGCTAATGCATCTTGGACACGTTCATTCAATCCGTTTGAAGCACTTTGATCCATCATAAAATTAGTAACTCTAATTCCCCTATCATTTGTATCATCTAGACGTTTTCCACTAGCAGCATCAATTATAACTGCACCTCGATAATTCACTTCATTTTGAATATATTTCCAAGCTTCAGTCAATGCTTGTACTGAAATACCACACCCTTGACTTGCTAATGTTGCACTTTGTGTTTGATTACCTATAATTTGAAGTGCTTCTAAAGTAATCAATGGTTTTGTGATTTGCTCTACTTTAAAATTCATGAAGTCAGGTTCACCATTTTCATGGAAAAAGCCTTTACGCATGAATTTTTGGAGCGTACTTTCAATTTCTTCTTTCCTACAAATTGTTTCCGCCCCGCTAATATGTTCAGCATGTTGACTTGCTCTCATTTTGATACTATACATCATAAAACATCCCTCACTATCTTCAATAAAGCATCTATATCTGCTTTATTATGAAATGTATTTAATGATATGCGCAAAGCTGGATGTTTAACTGTGGGATAGCGGAAATAACTTACAAGGATACCATTATCAATCAATGTTTGATAAGCACTTGAGGCTGTTTGGTTATCTCTAAATCTAATTTCCTTTATCGGTGAATCTGTATTTTGATTTCTGTCAACATAGCGGCTAAATTCTTGATTAAAATAGCGACTGAGTTCAAGCAACTGTTTACATTTTGTATCATTGTCTATCAATCGATTCACATTTTCGCGAATGATGTGAAGGTTAATAGTTGGTAAACCACTCGCATAAATCACTGGTCTGCCAGTATTCACCAACATAACCTTAAACGCTTTTGAAGATAAGATGACACCGCCATATGCGCCCACAGCTTTAGATAAGCTTGAAGTTAGTACATCTATTTCTGCATAGTCTTCGTTAAGAGCTAATCCTAAACCATGTGAATCATCTATAATGATAAATACGTTAGAATGTTGCTGCTTAATTTGTTTTAATCGATTCAAATCAGCCATACTGCCATCTGTTGAAAATATTGTATCAGTCACAATGATTTTTGTTTTCTCTGGTTTCTCGCTTTTGATTTTGTGCTCTAAAATATCATAATCTAAATGTGGATATATCTTTTTGTCCAACTGGCTTAATCGTATACCATCAATAATACTGGCATGATTCATAGCGTCTGAAAATATCATGACATCTTCATCTTTCAAGACATTGAAAACAGCTAAATTTGCATCATACCCACTATTAGTAATCAAAGCCGCCTCAAAACCCGTATATGCACATAGTCTTGCTTCTATTTCGGTATACATTATTGAATTGCCACTTACAAGACGCGAACTTGATAAATGATTACCATAAGTATGTAGATCTTTATCTAAGCGTTCTAAGTCTATAGGTGTTTGGGCAATTCCTAAATAATCATTAGAAGTAAAATTAACAAAACGCCGCTTCTGAATATCAATGAATTTTCCTTCTAGACTCGTCACTTCTTTCAGCTCTCGAAATCGTCCTTTATCTTTAAGGTGTTCAATTTTGTGTTGAAAATCCATCTTATCCCCTCAATTCCATGCCATCATTAAATTCATAATAATAGAATATAATTCCACCTCATAAATGTAAACCGATAAGCCAATAAAATTAACATTTGTAATTATACCTTAATAAATTTACACTATGTACTTCTACTTTAAGTTGTGTCATAATAAGATTGTGTTCTAACACGACTCTTTAAGACCGTTTCAAAGACGGTGACATATAAATGTTTAAAATAAACCATCTAATTGTCAAAGCGTGTAGATGGTTTAATTTTTATTTCTATTAGAAATGTACAAAGAGATAAATACTAGAATTGTGAACTGCAAGTCATAATAACTGTTTAACTATTTTCAGTTGCACTTCTTATTTGCGTTGTGCGATAATATAAGTGTATTAAAAAAGAGCCGTGCGGGAACACGACTCTTTGAGACCGTTTCAAAGACGGTGACAATTTTTAATTTATAACTAAACCATCTAACTGTCAAAGTATGTAGATGGTTTATTTTTTATTTCTATTAGAAATGTATAAAAAGATAAATACTAGAATTGTGAACTGTAAGTCACAGAACGCAATCATTATACTTATAGCTTCAAATACACTCATTGGCAGTTCCTTTCTAAATTCAGCGATACCATAGGCATCACCTCCTTTAAATTAGATTTGCCACCATCTATTCAACTTTCTCATATGTTTATTATATTATGGTTCAACGCACTTTACATTATGACATAATAAAGTTATTTATTTTTATAACCAAAGTCAAAGTATTTACATGTAAATGTACCTACATTTTTTACAAATATTTTTACAAGAATGACATTATATGTCTAATCTATGATGCAACTTTATCTTCTGTAATTATTAACTAGATCTGAACCTGACTATGAAAATATGTAATGAGCGCAGTATTTTAGCACAATTAAAAAACCCGCACGCGCTTTTACGTACGGGTTGAACTAGTCTATATAAGACGCCTTGTTAGACTGCCGCATCACGCTGTGACACGATTGGATGATCTAACTCAAATTTTACACCAGCTGTCATTTTCTTGTATTGATATATGAAATAAGCAATCCAAAGAAGTGTTAAGACAGCACCTAAATAATAGCTAAGCGTTAAGTTTAAACCAAAGCCAATCTTCTGACTTAAGATATAGACAAAGATATTCCAAGTCATAAATGTCGCAGGTACAGCCGCAACCCAGAAGTTCTTCTTAGCCAATAATAAATACATTGCACCGACCCATAATGCGACAACCGCTGTTGTTTGGTTCGCCCATGAGAAGTAGCGCCAAAGAATCGTGAAATCAATTTGCGTTAAACCGAAACTGATAATAAACAATGGTGCTGCGACAATAATGCGTTTAACTAATGAACGCTGATTCACATTCAAGTAGTCTGCAATGATCATACGCGCACTTCTAAATGATGTATCGCCACTTGTGATAGGCAACACAATTACACCTAACACCGCAATCGTACCTAAAACAGAGCCAAGTAATAAATGAGATGCCTCACTCACAACAAGTGCTGCTTCCCCTTTCGCTAGCACGCCTTGTAAGCCTTGGTAACCATTGAATAAACTCATACCTGCTGCTGCCCAAATCATCGCGATAATCCCTTCTGCGACCATCATGCCATAGAAGATAAAGCGACCATTCTTTTCATTGTTCGCAGTACGTGAAATAATCGGTGTTTGTGTCGCATGGAAACCTGATAATGCGCCACAAGTAATCGTAAAGAATAGCAATGGGAAAATTGGTGCGCCATCAGGATGCATATTCTTTAAACTCAATTCTGGAATTGGTGCGCCTGTTTGAATTAAACGAAAGCCCATTGCGACCGCACTAATTAATAATAACGCCCCAAAGATCGGATAAATACGTCCTATAATTTTATCAATCGGTAAGATTGTAGAAAGAATGTAGTAAACAAAAATAACGAAGATAATAACACCTAATGCAATACGACCGTCCATCATATTATGTAGCAGTAATGCTGGACTCGTAACGAATACCGTCCCCGTCAGCAATAGTAATAAAATCGAGAAAATATTAACGAAGTGTTTCATTACTTTCCCTAAGAATTTACTCGCAAGTTCCGGTAAATGTGCCCCTTTGTTTCGAATAGAAATCATACCTGTCAGATAATCATGAACCGCTCCTGCGAAAATACAACCTAAGACAATCCATAAAAACGCGACCGGTCCATAGAGTGCCCCCATAATCGGCCCAAAGATTGGACCTACCCCTGCAATATTCAACAATTGAATCAACGAGTTTGATGAGGTCTTCATCGGTACAAAATCCACATTATCTCGTTGATCATGTGCAGGTGTCGGTCTTCCTGTTTTCGGTCCGAACATCTTATCAATATACTTCCCATAAGTGAAATAACCAATCACTAGTAAAATAATAGAAACAATAAATGTAATCATTTCACAATCCCCCTTTTTCTATCTCTCCCTATAGTTTAAATTGTGACAACTTTATGAAAGCGTTTTCTTAATTTAACCATATTTTGATATTTGTCACAAGAATGTGAAATATTTCTCTAATGTTGTTTTACAATATTCATTGTTTTGTTTATTTTTAATTATAATTATATTATATAAGTTATAGATTGTATATGTTTTTATTCACCGTCCCTTTCTCAACAATTTCAGTAATAACGGACAACAGATTTAGCATGATTTTCTCAAATCTCAGCTAAGTAGTGCTTACTTCAATTTAAGAAAGGGGTGTTAGACATATGTTATTTCAATATGGATTTATCATTCTCACAATATTAATTATTGTTTTTCTTATCTACTGTGTGATTAAAAGGAAGCCTTTGTATTACATAGTTGTCGGGATGTTGATTCTTTTTTCGCAAAATTATTAGACCGTATCTTTATCACTCATGTACCGCTATCTAAAGCACTGCTAGATCCTTTCATCATTCCTTTGCTCATTGTCTTTATTGCTTATGGCGTATTTGTCTATCAAAAGAAACACAAAGCATGAATTTGACTGAATTCGGTAATTGATGAATTATTTTCAGTTGCACTTCTTAATTGCGTTGTGCGATAATATAAGTGTGTTAAAAAAGAGCCGTGCTTGCTACACGACTCTTTGAGACCGTTTCAAAGACGGTGACAATTATTGATTTATAAATAAACCATCTAACTTGTCAAAGTGTGTAGATGGTTTATTTTTTATTTCTATTAGAAATGTACAAAACGATAAATACTAGAATTGTGATCTGTAAGTCACAGAACGCAATCATTATACTTATAGCTTCAAATACACTCATTGGCATTTCCTTTCTAAATTCAGCGATACCATAGGCATCACCTCCTTTAAATTAGATTTGCCACCATCTATTCAACTTTCTCATACTTTTATTATATTATGGTTCTACGTACTTTACATTATGGCATAATAAAATTATTTATTTTTATTACCAAAATCAATATAATTACATGCAAATGTATCTACAATTTTTACAAATATTTTCATGGAAATGACAGTTTATGTCTAATCTATATATAATTGTGATACTGTATTCATAGATCATGTGAGACACTATTAATAATTACAGATAAAGAAAGGTATGCATAATTTGATTTACACACTTGGTATTATACTTATTCCCATAGCTGTCTTAAGTTTCGTTATCTACTGTATTGTGAAACGCAAACCATTGTATTATGTCATTATTGCGATGGTTCTACTTCAAATCGTTAAAATATTAGATAATATCTTCGCTGATCATGAAACTATTCTTCAGGCAGTGCTTCATCCTTTTGATATGTTTATGTGGGTGATAATCATTGCCTATGTTATATATCATTATAAAAATAAAACATAAGCAACTTCATGACATCATGAGGTTGCTTATGTTTTATGCTTCTTACTTAATTTTTCACTTACTATAATTACCAGAGCGAGTACAATAATGAATATTGCTGCGAAACCTTCAGTCTTTTCACTTAGTATGGGTTGATAAACAAATTTGATAATAAATAGAATCAAATAAATGAGCGAAAAGATAAAAGCGATGATTTTTAATGTTTTAATCATGGTTAGCCTTCTCTCTTTATCTAGGGATTTCTCTTGATTAAGCATGCATTGCTTTTCAATTAGGTGAATCTATTTTTAATTATACAATGTAATAGTTATTTATATTATACAATAAATAATAGCCGCTTCAAACCTGTATCGTTTGAAGCAGCTATCTCTCTATCTCTAGTATAATTAGTCTTCTTTATGTTGTTGCTCTTGTTCATCATGTCGCGCTTGTGCTTCCTGTTCTTTTTGAACTTCTTTCTCTCGTTTCTCTAATGGAATGGAGAAGTCTTTATCATCATCAATATAAGACATCTGGAAGTGTTTCGTCGGTTCTCGACGTAAAGCATTCATAATCGCAAAGATCATTAAGATAAGAATAATCGAGAACGGTAAACCTGTTACGAGTGAAGCGGTTTGTAAACTTGTTAAACCACCTGCGATCGTCATTGTGACTGAAATCGCACCGATAAGTAAGCCCCAAATGACTTTATCTTTGACTTTCGGATTATCAACCCCACCTGTTGCCATACTTGCGACAATATGTGTCGTAGAGTCAGCACTTGTCACGATAAAGATAAAGATTAACGCAATAGCTAAAATACTTGTGATATCTGAGATTGGGAATTGTTTCAACAACTCAAATAATGCGACAGAGTAATCTTTGTCTACAATTTTCTCGATACCTGTATTTTGTGTTAACGCAATTTTTAATGCGGTACCACCAAAACCAGCAATCCATGTGAATGAAATAAGCGGCGGAATAATTAAGACACCAATGACGAATTCACGAATCGTACGTCCACGTGACACACGCGCGACGAAACCACCGATAAATGGTGACCACGCAATTACCCATGCCCAATAGAAGACTGTCCATTTTTGAACCCAACTATTATCTCCTGTATATGGATTGATACGTAAACTGTATTGAATAAAGTGCGTTAAGTAATCTGAAATCGCTAATGTATAAGATTCTAAGACAAATTTTAAATCACCAAAGATTAAGATGAATATCAATAAGACTGCCCCAAGTCCAATGTTGATATTACTTAACCATTTCACACCACGGTTTAATCCCGTCAGTGCTGAACCTAAGAAAATACATACCATAATAACTGTAATCGCAACTTTTGTCACGTTTGTATTTGGAACATCAAAGACGTGATTTAAGCCTCCGCTGATTTGCATAATACCTAAACCGATTGATGTCGCAATCCCCATCACTGTCGCAATAATTGCGAGAATATCAATCAAGTCGCGTAAAGGTCTAGGATACGCTTCACCAAAGACAGGTTCCATTGCGGTAGAAATTAAACCATTACGTTTCTTACGGAATTGGAAGTATGCGACCGTTAAACCTGCCATCGCAAAGATTGACCATTGTGAAATGCCCCAGTGGAAGAATGTATACCCCATCGCAATACGTGCAGATTCTGGTGATTGATCTTTCACACCCGGGAATGGCGCATGCAAGAAGTGTGTTAGCGGTTCAGCGACACCCCAGAAGACAATTCCGACACCTAGTCCTGCAGAGAACAACATCCCAATCCATGACATAAATGAGAATTCTGGTTCAGAGTCGTCTGCGCCGAGTTTGAAGCGGCCATATCGCGAAACGGCTAATGAGATTAAGAAAATATCTAAGACGACAATAATGACTAAGAATAGCCAACCAAAAGCCCCCGCAATCGCGTCATACGTACTTTGCGCATATTTCCCGAATAGATTTGGGAAAATACCCGCAACTAAAGTTGCTAGTAAGATAATCCCTACTGAAGTGAAATAAACTATATTTCTATGTTTTTCTTTCCTAGTTTTCATGTGAAAATAATAATCCCCTTCCCACTTGTCACTTGTCACTTACAAGTGTTTGTTTTATTAAACCATAATCAGAACATAATCACAATTCATCATTAAAAACATTTGTATCATTATTTAAAATTAATTATGAAACATTTTTAGTATTTAATATCAAATTTACGCATACTTAAAAACGATATTCTCTTGTCTCCTCTTATTCTCTCAATACCCAATATCAATTTTAATATTTATACCCTTATCAATTTATATAATAAATTCATCTATCTATCATTGTTAAATTTTGAAAATTGTGATAAATTTACATAAAATTGAATATTTTTAAACAAAGGGGGATTTTTATGCGAAGATTGGGGTACTTCGTATTAGCCATGACAGTTATTTTAGCGAGCTGCGGTCAATCTGAAGACAAAAAGACCACAAAGTCTGACACGTTTCCAAATGAAACTGTTGAGATTATAGCACCCGCTTCACCAGGCGGAGGTTGGGACACCACTGCCCGAGCTATCCAAAAAGTCATGTTAGATGAAAAACTTACGAATCAAAACATTACAGTAGTTAATAAGCCTGGAGGCGGCGGTGAAGTCGGTTGGCAATACTTAAAGTCACGTTCACCTAATACCATCGCCATTAACTCAAGTTTATTACTTTCTAACAAAGAATTAGGCCTAAGTGATCTTGGCGAGGACGACTTCACACCTATCGCGATTCTCGCGACAGAATGGATCAGCTTAACCGCTTCAAATAAATCCAATCTCAATTCTGGTAAAGAAGTCATGGAAAAGCTCAAGAAAGATCCAAAATCACTGACTATCGGAGTCGCACCTGGCCTTGGGAATAACGACCACCTCGCATTCGTACAAGCTGCGAAACAATATGGGGTAGATGTCGATCAGCTCGACTTCTTAGTGTATAAAAGTGGCGGAGATTTACAAACTGCCTTACTTGGCGGTCATGTAGATGTCGCTTCTACAGCCGTGTCAGAAGTAAAAGAACAACACCAAGTACATAAACTGAAAATGCTGGCTGTCTCATCAAAAGAACGTCAAAAGGGAATTAAAGATGTGCCGACTTGGAAGGAACAAGGTGTAGATATGGTGTTCCCGCATTGGCGCGGGGTCATGGGGACAAAAGATATGACCAAAGAAGAACGTGCCTATTGGGATAAAACGATGCGTAAAGTCGTGCATTCTAAACAATGGCAAGAATTACGCAAAAACAATGATTGGGACAACTTCTACAAAGACAGTGCTGAATCTGAAAAGTTCTTAAAAGAACAACGTAAAAAATACGACCAGCTGATTAAAGATGCTGGATTCTAAAGGGGGAATTATATGGCTCGTTTAATGCCGCCTATTTTACTTACTTTATTAGGCATCATCTATTTAGTCTTAACACTGAATGTTCAACGCTCACGCATTGGTGATCCAAATAGCCCAATGTACTTTCCGCTTATAGTTGCGGTGTTATTGATTGTGATGAGTATCGTTTATTTCTTCCAAGAATATAAAAGAAGACATGAACACTTTGAAATTTTAGATTTGTTACTTCAAAAGAAAACTTTAATACGTTTAGGCGCAACCATTGCGATGATTATTGTCTATGCATTGATTTTTGAACGCTTAGGTTTCTTAATTTCAACAATCCTCTTCTTAGGAGGCATCTTGTTTTTAATTAATGGGATGAAACACTGGCTTCAAAATATTATTGTAGCGCTCGTATTTTCAGGGATTACATGGTATACCTTCTCTCAATTATTAGATGTGAGTTTACCATAAGACAAGGGGGAGCAATATGGGAGATATCAATACGTTCTTAGAAGGTCTCACAACAGCCTTTCACCCTATGAATTTATTATGGGTGTTAATTGGTGGATTCTTGGGAACTATCGTAGGCATGTTGCCAGGGTTAGGTCCAGCAACCGCAGTCGCAGTGTTGATTCCAGTCACATTCGGAATGGAACCTGTCAGTGCCTTAATTTTAATGATTGCGATTTATTATGGCGCGATGTATGGGGGATCGCGTAGTTCTATTTTGCTGAATACGCCAGGTGATGGTTCTGCCATTGCCGCAACTTTTGACGGCTATCCAATGACTAAAAATGGAGAAGCGGGTAAAGCCCTAACGATTTCCGCAGTGGCTTCTTTAATCGGAGGTCTTGTGGCAGTAGTTGGATTCATATTACTCGCCAAGCCGCTATCCGATTTCTCACTTCAATTCGGGCCACGTGAATACTTTGTATTATTCTTATTTACATTATCGACGATTGTGTCATTATCTATCGGTAAAATGGTCAAAGGCTTTATTGCGACGGCCATCGGACTCATGGTCAGTACAGTCGGCGTAGACTTACAAACAAGCGTTTACCGCTTCACCTTCGACATTCCACACTTAAGTGAAGGCATTAACTTCTTAATTGTGATTATTGGTGTCTATGCGGTGGCAGAAGTACTGTATAACTATATGCATCTTGAAGCACTGAAGCCGCCTGATGCCAACTTAGGATCAATGAAGTTGACAAAGACAGATTGGAAACGCACATGGTGGACCATGTTGAGACAAAGCCCGCTTGGCTTCGTTATTGGTGTCTTACCAGGTGCCGGAGGCTCTATCGCTTCAATGTTAAGTTACTCTACTGAGCGACAAGTGAATAAAAATGGTAAAAACTTCGGTAAAGGCGCGATTGAAGGCGTTGCCGCACCAGAAGCTTCTAATAACGCGGCTTCTGTTGGTGCACTCATTCCATTACTGACAATGGGTGTGCCTGGTTCAGGAACAACGGCCGTTATTTTGGGTGCAGTCATCATGTTAGGCTTACAACCCGGTCCATTACTCTTTGAAAATGAACCAGAAACTATTTGGACACTCATTAATAGTATGTTTATCGGCAATATTTTCTTAGTGATTATTAACATCGCATTAATCGGTCTATTACTTAAAATTTTACGCACACCGCCTAAAGTGCTTTATCCAATTATCTTAGTGCTAGCTTACTTAGGTACATATACTTTAGGTTATAGTGTTGTAGATTTCTATATCTTATTAATCTTTGGTTTATTAGGCTTAGGCTTAAAACTTTTAGACTTCCCGATGGCTCCGCTCATCCTAGCAGCCATTGTTGGATCAGATATGGAGCAGAACTTCCGTAAGAGTTTAATTACTAGTAATAATAATATTTTCGATATTTTCTTCGGTTCACCGATTAGTATCGTGTTGACGATTATGACAATACTTTCATTAACGTATCCGTTAATTATGAAGATGGTGAAGAAGCGAAAGAAAGCAGTGTAAATAAAAAAACATTGATTATACATTTTAATAAACACCGTATAAAGTAAACACTTAAAAAAGTGAGAACTTAATACGGTGTTTTTGATGTTATCAGTTTTTAAACTCCATATTTTTGCGCTATATTATTCTTATTTCTAGCCATCTTCTTTATTTAATAACTCTATAATTATAAAAACAACATGATCAAAAGAAGACTTTTCATTAATTTAATTAATAATAATCCTATTGCGTTCACTGTTATCACTTACTGGTTCAAAAGTTGATTTAGCAACTTTCGCAATTGCTTTTGTTGATGTAAAATCAAATGTAGCTCCAATAGCACCTCCTAATGCAGGTACCATTTTACCAAGATTGACTACACCTTTTTCACCAAATTTTGTAATTAACCTAAAACCAACTTTTTGGTTGATTTTTGTTAGGACTGTACCAGGGATTTTTCTGATTTGTGCTGTTCCTGCTTTTTTTGCAAAAGAAATACCAACATTTTTAGCAACATCTGCTATTGACTGCCCCGTTAAACACATATAAACCATTGTTTGTACTTCATCGTCTTTTAAATCATATCCTCTGATATGCGCAATTATAGCGATCATGCGCATTTGAACATAAACTACTGAAGCTATATTAGCAGGGATTGATACTGGTAATGTAATTAACCCTCCAAAGCCTGTAAGAAATCCTGAAGTAGCTGTTTTACCCGCTTGCATTTTAATCATTTTATTTATTGCTACTTCACTATTCGGATATTTTCTTAAATAATTCTCTGCTATTTCAATTGCAGATGGTGTTCCTGGCACACCATTTAAAGCTTTATCATAAGACCAATCTAGCAATTTTTCCATTTTACCTTGGTTCAGTTCTTCCATTTATAATCCCCCTAATAAGTCTTCCAACTTATTCCATCTATAATCTTGTTGGTATTTTTCTTTTCGTTTCGCCATTTTCACTTGCTTACACTTTACTTTTTCTCTATGTGAATCCTGTGAAGCTTTCAATATATTTACGAAGTATTTCATCCCTGTGCATAATGCGAATTTGTTTATACTCATCTAATTCTTCCGTAAACTCATGACTGTAAGTTTGATTAGGTTCAATGAATAGAGTAAACTCACAAACTCTCCTTTACACTTATCATTAACACTCACACTTTGTGGTTAAATTCTTATAGTTGCTGATAAACGTAATAACTATCTCACCCTGTGTATATTTAGTAACATTGCAAATCTTTATGAATTACAAACCATACAAATAACCAAATTTTAAAACCTCATATTTCATTTTACAATATCAATTATCCAACAAACAATATAGTCATAAATTGTCTATCTTGCATTTATTTATTTTATAAAATTGATAATTTGTCCTATGTATCCCTTCAATATGAAGGGAGTTTCTTATTTCTCAAAGAGAAGTTTTAATCTTTGAAAAATGTTATGTGATTTTCTTTTCATTCTTACTTCGTGATATCTATCGTTATCGTCGTCCTCTTCTATAACGAAAAAGAAATCAATGAAATTGTTCAATTTTTCTTTATCTATTTTCAACATGTGCAGCACTCCTTTACTTTAGGTTACTGCTATCTTACTTCTATCATCAGACAATTTTTGTCTACCTTTTCTCTGTTACTCTGTGTTTTGCGCCAACATCATTTGAAGTTCGTTGATATATTTCTCTTTAAGTGATTGAGGTTCTAAGACTTTAACTTTACTGCCTTGTGAAAGGAGCCACATAAGAATACCGTCACCCATTACTTCAATTTCTACTGTGAAGCGGTTATTCGCATAATCAGTATGAATAAACTGGGCTGTTGGGAAACGGTCTATCACAGATTCAATAATGCCTTGGTTAAATTCAAATCTTACACGCTTCCATTCTCCTGCATACATAAAATAGATTCGCTTCTTTAACTCACCTTCTTTGTAGTAAGGAGAGTTAGGTAATTCTATCTCAGATGTAGTCACCCTATATTCTTGGATGCGATCTAAACGATAAATGATATAACGTTTCTTTTGATCCACCGCAACCAAATAAAAATAAAGCTCTGAAAAAGTAATGTATAGCGGTTTAACTGTGTGTTGGCGCACTTGATTTAATGAATTGGCATATTCAAAACAAATCGTCTTATTCTTTTGAATCAGTGAATTGATATCCCAAATTCTTTGAAAGATTGGTGCTTCATGATTCATTGGATGGTAATGTATCAACTCTGATTGAATTGCCTTATCTATAATTCGCTTATCTTCTGTACTCAGTTTCTCTGTCAGGTTATGTATGATTGTTGATACTTCTTCCTCACCCAAGCCCCTTGTCGCAATTAATATCTTTAACACTGCCAACACTTGAGATGCATTAAGCATATTATTGCCCTCATTCACCATATAAAATGCATTGATTTTATAGTTATATTCAATCTTCAAATGTGAAGTAGCTTCATACTCTTGGAGAAAGCCATTCAAAGTAGAAATATAACGTTGAATAGTGCGATCAGATTTATTATCAAAATACTGACTGATCTCAGCTTTAGACATTTTTGCGCCGTCTAAAAATTTTAAATACAGTTCCAATATACGCGTAGACTTTGTCATAATAATCCCCTTTATTTTGTTCAATTTAATAAATTGTATCACGAACTCTTTTGACTTATATATTAATTTTACATATTCTTTATAATCTTTTGCCTAAGACAATTTTTGTCCGTGCAATTGTGTAATATACAGTTATCAAGAAATATCAAAAAAAGAAAAGGTGATTATATGAATTTTTTAAATCAATCAAAAAATCCTCATCAATTTCAAGACTTATCCTCAAAAGATAAACAACTCGCAATGTTAATGTGGGTGCTTGCGCTGTTCACAAACTTTGTAGGTCCATTAATTCTATGGGTCATGAAGAAAGACGAATCTGAATACCTAAATCAACAAGGAAAGAATTATTTCAATTATGCGATCAGCTATGCTATTTATGGGGTTGTTTCACTTATATTAATGGTTATTCTTATTGGCTATATTACAACTTTTGTTTTAACAGTTGTGTGCACTGTCTATACAATTTTAGGCATCATAACAACAAATAAAGGTGAGGATTATGTTGTTCCTTTCACCATCAATATCATCAAATAATATTGTATGCATATTTTATTAATGATATTATTTAATTAAGTTATTTTGTTAGAAGCAAAATGATTGATCAACACTTCCAAGGACACTCATCATTACTGAGGTGAATAACACTTGAATACCAAAAAGAAAGAAACACTTTATCTCATAGGTTTTGTCATAATTTTGATTACTTTATTCCTGCCAATTAGCTCATCCTTTAAAGCTGGCGTAACTATCATTTTGTTAGTCTTAGCAATTGTTTTAAGATTTTTTGTGAAGAACTTAGACGATTCCAAATGATATAAAAAGGCATTCTCACGTGAGAATGCCTAAATACTTTCTTTTGTTTGATTTATCTATCTTTTCTTAATTGATACTTTGCCCCTCTTCCTCTACCAACAACATAGACTCCATCTTGTTTTAACTCTTTTAATAATCGTTGTACTTGTTTTACGTCTAACCCTGTTATTATTCTAATCTCTTTGTTAGTTAAAGGTCTTTCAGCTAATATGGATAGCAATCGCATTTTCACTCTCTCTTTATCTAATTCTGACTGTCTGTCATAGTTAACGTCATCTTTTAAATGCGTATATGACTCTTTATTTAAAGTATAGTAGCGACCTTTACCTCTGCCGATAGACTCTATAACAGATAAATTTGTTTTCATATACCCCATTACTTCTTTTGCTTGAATATGGTTTCTTTGAATGAGTTTTGCCACTGTATCTGTTGTTATTTCTTCATGTCTAATCAAGTACTGCAAAACAAGCAAATGATCAATATCTACTTGTTTTCCTTGTTTATTTAGATGTTTTATATAATCAATAAATTCCGTATTGAGAGTTGATGAAAGAAATGTTAGCTCAATATGGTTTCCCACTTCTCTATAAATGGGTGGTTCTTTCCCTTCAAGCAACAACGATTTGAAAATTCTAGAAACACCAATATTAGACCGATTGACTAATCTAAGTCTATCTAATAATTCCATTAAATGATTGTTTCGAGCCACAGGTGGATGATGTAAGATATTTTCTGACGTTATACCTCCAATAAACTCACCGGGATTAGTAAGAATTATTTTATCTTTATACTGTTTAATCATAATGTGTCCAATCAAACGATAATCTCTGTGCCCAAAAGCATTTAATAACGCTTCTCTCAAGGCGATAGTTGGATATGTTTTAAATTCAGCATGTATCATACCTGTTTCTACTGTCACGATCGGATTATCTGTATTTATGAATCTTTCAAATTCCTGTAAAGCAACTGGAATCGCACTAGTAGAATCTTCTCTAATTGAATACTCTGTATCGCTCAACATTCTTCGATAAGACCATTTATACTCAGGAACATACTTTTCTATCGCTTGAGGCTTACCAGTTAATAGCAAAGCTCCTTTAGTCATATATCCATTTTTCAAACCACCTATTGCTGTTAATAATTGTTCGTCAGACAGCATTAACAATTCATTATCTACCTGTTCTTTAGTCATAAATTCACGAATTATTTCCATAGCTGTGGCTGATATGATTGTATGCCAATCTTCGTGTATCAATTCTTCTGAATAATCAATTTTACAAGTAGTATCTATCATTTTTCTTCTCAAGCTACCTGTAAACGGAAGACAATCTTTTCCTTGTCTTATAGTTGCCGCGCCATCACTTTTAGTATAAGGAGGATTATCAGGATAAATGTGCATTATGAGAATTGTTCGCAGTTTCCCATCAATACTAATGGCAACTTTATCAAACGAAGGTGTTAAATGCGGGTCAGTACTGTGGTATACTTTCTTAATTAAAAAATCAATATCTGTATCATCTTTAATACCAGTTATAGCTTCGGCTTTTCCTAACACTTTATCTGTCACACCAAATACAACTGATCCACCACCACCATTTGCCATACAAACCGCATAATCGACCATTGTTCTAACATTATCATTAAAGCTTCTTTCATTCCATTTTTTAAAATCTAAATCTTGTTGTTCTAATTCATCGGCAATACAATGATCTAAGTCGTCAAGCATTTCAATTATCTGAGCGGTAACCTTCATAGTTTTATCCTTTCATATTTTATTGAATTCCATATCATAATAATTATAGCAAATTTCACTTTGGTTTTACTCAGTCATCATACAGGAACATTCCAAAATATAAGTTTAGAAGCCTAATTTTATTAGATAATCAAAGTTTTCTAATTCTATGAAGTCATGACTCTCCATTTTGTCCTTATTCTGTCCTTATTATTTGTCCTTATTAAGCCTTGAACCCGCATGGTTGAGCCATTTCTATTTTTCATTTTTGTCCTTATTCTGTCCTTATTAGTTATATAAAAGTATATTTTAGTGTAGTATGATACCTGATTTCTCACTCTATTTCTGCTATTTTTCAAATTTTTAAGTTGAATGTCCTATTTGTCCTTATTCTGTCCTTATTATTTGTCCTTATTAAGCCTTGAACCCGCATGGTTGAGCCATTTCTACTTTTCATTTTTGTCCTTATTCTGTCCTTATTAGTTATATAAAAGTCTATATTTCCGTAATTTGATACTGTATTTTCTCAATCTATTTCTTTTGTTGTTTATCATTTTGAAATCATGTTTTAGTTAGGTATAAAAATAACCTCGCCCATTTTTCTGGACGAGGTTATTTGGTCTTTATATTAGTTTAAAAAGCCGTTAGGATACACCATGACTTTTAATGAACCTTGTTTATTGTTGAGCGCTCTTTCTAGTGCGGCTTTTGTGTCTTTGAGTTCGTATGAGTCTGTGAACATTGAATCTAAATCAGCATCTGTATTATTTAACATTTCTATACCCATTGAATACGTGTTGGCATAACGGAAAACACCGTAGATGTTTAATTCACGGTTACCAATAAATGGGATGTTTAACGCGATTTCTTCTTGTTGTGGCAATCCTACTATAGATAAGCTTCCTCCTACTGCTAGAGATTGTACTGCTGATTGTAGTGCAGCTGGATGACCTGCTGTCTCAAAGGCATAATCTGCACCTTTACCATTTGTAAGTTCTTGGATTCTTGAAACTGGATCTTCTTCAGATATGTTGATTGTATCAGTCGCACCTAATTTTTTCGCTTCCTCTAAACGAATATCTGCCAGGTCTGTCACAATGATACGTGTTGCACCGAATGCTTTCGCTGCGACAACTGCCATTAAACCGACTGGACCCATTCCCATAATCACCACAGTTGAACCAGGTTGTACTCCTGCACGTTTACATGCTTGGATACCTACTGAGAAAGGTTCGTTTAATGAAGCTTGTTCATAGGATAATGTATCAGGAATTGGGAACAGGAAGTCTTCCGGATGTGCAATATATTGTGCGAATGCACCATCAATTGGTGGTGTCGCTAGGAATTCAACATCTTGGCATAAGTTGTATTGTCCTTTACGGCATTGTTCACATTTACCACAAGGTACACCCGGTTCTACTGCGACTCTGTCACCAATTGAAAATTGCGTTACGTCTTCACCGACAGCCGCAACCATACCTGCACATTCATGGCCTAAGATTAATGGTTCTTTTACGATGAAATCTCCGATTTTGCCATGTTCATAGTAATGTACGTCAGAACCACAAACACCAACTGCCATCATTTTTACTAAGACATCCTTCGGTCCTAATTTTGGTACATCTACCTCTTTAATTTCGATATCGAATGGTTTATTTAATAAAGCTATCTGCATTGTTTCAGGAATATTATTTGTCATTTGTATAACCCCCATGATTTTGTTGAATGGATAACAGGTCCGCCGTCATCTGTTTCGTATTTTGATAAACATCTTGATACACTTTGAAATAACGTTCATAAGTTTCGTGTTTTTCTGTATTTGGTTTAAAAGTTGTATCATATTGAATCAATGTATCGACACAATCTTTTAATGAATCGAACCAACCGACACCATGTGCAGCTAAAATAGCTGCTCCCATACTTGGACCTTCTTCGTGCTTCAATTTCTTCACTTCTAAATTAAAGATGTCTGCTTGAAGTTGTAGCCAGAAATCACTTTTAGCCCCACCGCCAATAGATGTAATCGTGTGAATAGCTGGATAAAATTGTCTGATATAATCTAACGATTCATAAAGCGAATACGTAATACCTTCTATCACTGCACGTGAAAAATCTGCACGTGTTTGTTTACCGCTGATACCGATAAAGCTGCCACGAATTTTCGCATCACCATGTGGTGTACGTTCTCCCATTAAGTACGGAGTAAAGATTAATCCGTTCGCACCTGGTGTTGAGCTTTCTGCATCTTTCGTAATAGCATCAAAGCTTTGGTCAGCATAGAAATTACGTTTATACCAATCTAGACTGAAGCCTGCGGCCAGTGTGACCCCCATCGCATAAGAGATGTCTGGTGTCACATGTTTAAAGTAGTGAATGTTATTTTGATAGTCACTGTAGTCTTTCTGACAAACCAATACCACACCAGAAGTTCCGATACTGCACATCGCATCACCTTCACCGATAATACCAGCCCCCAGTGCACCACAAGCATTGTCAGCACCGCCAGCAATGACTTTAGTTGATGTTGGTATATTTAATGTTTGTGAAACTTCATCTGTCACTTCGCCGACTACATCTGTAGAATTAACCAGTTCTGGCAATAAGTGTGAGAGTTCGTAATACTCGCTTGTCGCTTGATCCCATGCTTCACTTTCACTGTTGTAAAGTAATGTACCAGAGGCATCTGATTTCTCCATTTGAACCTTGCCAGTTAACGCATATCTAACGTAATCTTTTGGAAGTATAAATGTTTCAGCCTTCTCCCAATATTTTGGTTCATTTGCTTTCACCCATAATAATTTCGGTAGCGTAAACCCTTCTAGAATTGGATTACCAAGCAACTTATCTCCAAACTGGGCTTTAATTTCATTACATTGTTCCGTGTTTCTTGTATCGTTCCATAAGATAGCTGGACGAATAGGTTGATTTTCTTTATCTAACAGCACTAAGCCATGCATTTGGCCTGAGAAAGACATGCCTTCTATTTTGTGCTGACTCTCATCTAATTTGTCTGTCAGCGTTTGAATCGCTTGTTTAGTTGCTTGTACCCATTCATCTGGGTCTTGTTCGCTATAACCATTTTGCGGTTGTGAGATACTAATGGACTCACTGCTTGAAGCCACTATAATACCTTGCGGATCAACCGCAATGACTTTAATTGAGCTCGTTCCTAAATCTATACCTAATACAAGTGGTTTCAATATATTTCATCTGCCTTTTTAAATATTTACGTTGTCAGCTTGAATCACTTTGCGCGGTTTCTCTTTTAATCCAGGTTGGTGTACTTTGATGAAGTATGTCAACACAGCACCAAAGAAGTATAAGAGTGCGAATGCCCAAACCACGCCGATTTCATTGAAGACAGGTAATAAAACCGTCGCAATTGCGGGTGCTAAGAAGTTACTTAAACCTGCCGCTAAATTGTGTGATGACAATGTCGCACCAATATGATTGGGCTCTAACGCTGTGAAGATTGCGAAAATCGGAACGAACGCCGATTGTGTAATACCAAATAAGACTGCGCATAGTACGCCAATTAAGAAGACGTCACCACTAATCATCGGTAAGTAATAGAATGTCAGTGTTGTAATGCCGCAACCGACACAACCAAACCACATCACTTGGCGTTTCCAACCGATTTTGTCTGCGATAACACCCCAGAAGACATCACCGACAATACAAGTTACATGCATTGTGCCCCAAATCCATAACCATTGCTGCATGGTAAAGCCGATTTCATCTGTAAATAATACTGGGAAGATGATCACTAATCCGAAAAGTGACAGTTGGTTAATGATACGTACGATGAATACTTTAATGATTTCAGGATTCTTATAAACGACACCAATGTCTTTAAAGACTTTCTTATAACGGTCATTCACTGCTAAATCTGCATTCGGTTTGACGTTGTCTTTCCCTACTGCAATATACGCAATAATACCGCCAATCATAATCCAAATGATAGATAACCATAATGTACCCATGAAGCCCATATATGGAATCGTGAAGCTTGGTAAGTATGAACCTACAACACCCATACCGACTGAGAACATTGCCCAAAACCAACCAATAGCCGTCGCAAGACGTGCTTTATTCGTAATATATGTCACCCATACTAAGAAACCGTATAAGAATAATGGATACGCGATACCTCTGATACCGTACATCAATAACATCATGTTGTAATTTTCCATCTGTAAACCAAACGTTAAGAATAGTACATGGAAGACAATCCATAATACAACGCCACTTGTCATAACTTTTCTTGGTCCATAAACATCAGATAAGACTGCCGCTAACCATGAACCTACTACTACCATCACACCATATACTGCAAAGACTAATGAAGCTTGGCTTCTGCTGAAACCAATGTCTACGATGTATTTTGACAAGAATGCTTGTTCAATTCCATCTCCTGTCATAAATATAAAGATTGCGATAATTCCTAAGAATACAACTGTTGGTATTCCCATCCATAACTTTCTATTTTTCTCTATCGTCATTATAGATTTCCCCCTATTTATAACTAACTTAAACGTTTAAGTTTGACGTTAAGAAAAAAGAACGAAACTAGCGTTCATTTTTCTTAGCGCACGATGCTCTTATGGCTAAATGCGTCGATAACTCTACTGAAGTTGCAGGTTCATGGTTGTTCATTTCAATGATTAATTGTGCTGCACATTCACCTAATTGATTAGCGGGTTGCTCGACCACTGTAATTGCCGGTGAATAAATTTCATTCCAATGACTATTATCAAAGCCGATAAAGGAAATATCTTTGCCGATTTTAACATCTAGCTCTTTAAAGGCTTGTAATGCACCGATCATCAGTAAATAGTTTGTCGCAATTAAAGCACTTGGCGGTTCACTTAATGTCAGCCATTGTTTAGTTGCTTGGTAACCACTACGTATCTGTGCCTCTGTTCCTAATTTATCGTCACTAAAACTCATAAATTCTGTATCAACAGCTAACTGGTGATTTGTTAAGGCTTGTTCATAACCCGCTTGTCTATGAGTCGTTGTACTGATATTGGGGTTAGCCAGTAAAATCGCTATAGATTCATGTCCTAATTTCAGTAAATAATCTGTTGCTTGAAACCCGGCTTCGGTATTATTTACTGTGACACTCGACACACCTTCATCTATCGTTCTATCTACTGTCACAATAGGTGTAGTCTTCCACTCATCTTTTAATGTCAGATGTGAAGAAACGGGTGCTAACACAATCGCATTGACACGTTGTTTCACAAATAAATCTATCAGTTCATTTTGTCGTTGTTCACTTTCTTCTGACGAAATCACAATCACTTGCAAGTGGTGTGCTAAACACACTTTTGTTAAACCGTTTAAAATGTCCGTAAAGAATGGGTTTTGGTCAGGTACGATAAAAGCAACTAAATTACTTTGTCCGCTTTTTAACTGACGGGCATACGTATTGGGTTGATAGCCTAATGACTTAACAGCAGCTTCTACTTTCGCTTTTGTCTTTTCACTGACTTGTCCCTTCTTCCCATTCATCACATTTGAAACGGTCGCAACGGAAACCCCTGCTGCTTGTGCAACGTCGTGAAGTGTTGGATTATTGTTCATATTGATTACTTCCTTAAACGTTTAAGTTAAAACTGATTCTTATTTTAAGGTATCCAACCATAAATGTAAAGGCTTACATTTAAGAATTAAAATAAAGCCGCATGTTTTATAAGAATTATAAACATACGGCTTTATGCATTAAAATCAATTGAATTTTATATACTTTCTAGTATTGATTCATCAGTTATTTCATTAAATTTCTTTCCTGCAATATAAGTGTTAGACCATGCTGTTCCTTTTTCATGAGTGATTTTTACTAATTCACCCGCTGAATAATTTATATAATCATCTAAAGTATCATCAATTATCTTTAATGTATTTATACCGTTTTTCGAGAATAATATCCGACTTAAAGAGGGGGTTATTAGCGAATCACTTTCAGAAATATAAATACTATTATCTTCTTCGATATCTAATTTACGTTTACCACCGTTTTTATATCTATGATATACACTATCAATTACAGGGCCATAATCATATGCATATATATAATCATCAAAAAGTTTAAAGTTCAATCTTTTTAATACATTTTCATAACATAAATACAATAATTTTTGCAACTTTAAGTGGGTTATATCTTGTCCTATACTTAAGATATAGTTTGCTACATCATTAGCGGTAAGTTCTTTCTCATTTTTATAGCTATCTATGAACTCATCTTCATTTTCGAAAAATAAAACATCTGAAAAGAAAGGATCTTTATTCTTAATAGAGCTTATTTCAATCGAATCTGTAACAATTATATGAGATGCAAGCTGTGTATCTCCAGCCTCACCTGCTATTTTTTTTACAACACTTTTAATATCGCTATAATCATGTGAAGATGTTATTAATTTATGCCATCCCATTCTACGTCCATGTCTATGATCAGGAACAATTAAAAGAAAATGTTTAAACATTTATTTCCCCTCCTTTGCAGCGATAATGTCTTTTACTTCTTTCGGCCATTTTAAATAGTCTTGCTTATAATTTTGATGGGACTTTCTGTTATGTTTTTCATCTTCACTATTCCAAATTTGAATTTCCCAAGGAAAACATTTATTGTTTTCACCTTGTAAATATAAATGAACTGCTTTATAACCTTTTTTATTATTATATGTTACTTTAATATTAGTTTGTTCACTATAAAACTTGTTTAACTCTTTAAAGAAATCCACCAAATTCTCTATATCTAAAACCAATCTACAGCCTAGCAAATCATTAAGACATTTTTTTAATGGAGTTTTTCCAAGTTCCTTTTTCTCAAATCTATATATTAGTATTTTAGCCAACCTTGATTCTGGTTGTTTGACCCTACTATCTATTTCGATATCTAACAATGTTGAAATCTCTTCTTCAAAGTCAATTTGCGCTTCTATTAAGTTCTTACAATACTCATTAAGATAAGTTAGAAACTTCCAATCAAGTATATAATCGTCTTTAGACTTATCTATAACTTTATACACACAATATTTTTTCAAATTATATTTTTCTGTAGTATTATTCAAAAACTTGTTTGTATGCTTACTTTGAATACTCTGTAATACTAATACCACCTTCTGAATAGTGGCAAAAAGTTCATTATACATCTAATCTCATCCAAACTGTTGATTGAAATCCAATCAACACTAAAATTATACATGCTTTAAACATTTTCTACAATGTAAAATACTACAGTTCTTTACATAATTAACAAATACTACCCGATTGCGACTTCTACTAACTAAATACCCTTTTAATCATTATATATCATTTGTTACCAGCGATATAGTGAAAATTTCTTTGTCACAAAAAACTCTTTTTTTCTTCTCTACTCAATTCTTTTCGATTAAAGATATTGCCTAAACATAGACAATTCATACAATTAAAACACCCGGCTCCTATGACTACTTAGGAACCGGGTGTTGAGATGATTTTTTATGAATCATCCTATATTTACTAGGGGGTTGTTGGGTTTGATTGGATTATGTTTTAACTAAAGGAATGGATTTTTCCTTTTTTAATGGCAGTCAGTACATTGATGTCTTCATCTACTATAATGAGGTCTGCATCTTTGCCTGGTTTGATACTGCCTTTGTGCTCATCTATTTTGAGTGCTTTTGCTTGGTTTAAGCTTGTTGTTCTCCATGCGTTTTCTAAAGTGTCGCCTGTAAATTCAAGTAAGTTTTTAAGCCCAAGATTCATTCTTAAAATACTACCCGCAAGAGAACCTGATTTTAATCTTGCTTCTTTTCCTTTCACGATAACCGCTTGACCGCCAAGGTCATACTCGCCGTCTGTCATACCTTTTGCGCGCATCGCATCTGTAATCACATAGAAGTGTTCATTGCCTTTCATTTTGTAGGCAATTTTAATAGATGCAGGATGAGAGTGTACACCGTCTACAATTAATTCTGTACTTAAACCATCGTTCGTCCATGCAGCACCGAAGTCACCGGGGGCACGGTGTAAGAACGATGTTCCTGCATTGTATAGATGGGTAATGTGTTTTGCGCCTTTTGCGACAGCATCATTCACTTGATCGAAGTCTGCAGTTGTATGGCCGATAGAGAAAATAATCTCATCTTTAAATGCTTCTAACATCACATCAGCACCTTCTACTTCAGGGGCGTAAGTAAGGACTTTGATGTTATGATCTGCTGTTTCTTGGAAATGTCTTAATTTCTCTACACTTGGTTGTTGTACATAGGCAGGGTTTTGGGCACCGACTTTGTGTTCTGAAATAAATGGACCTTCTAAATGAATGCCGACAATTTCCGCAGCATCGTATGCATTTTGTTTAGCTTTATATTCAACGATTGATTTTAATGCTTTATCAATGTTTGCTTCAGATTGTGTCATTGTTGTTGCTAAGAAGGACGTTGTCCCTTCGCTCAGTAAATTTTCAGCTAAGTGTTTTAAACCTTCAACTGATGCATCCATCGCATCATTGCCGTAACCGCCATGGATATGGATGTCGATAAATCCTGGGAGTAAGATTTTACCCTCTGCATCATGTTGTGTAAGCGGACCTGTATAGGCACCACTGCCGACAGCTTCGATTTTACCGTCTTTAATATGGATATAGCCTGATTCAATGACTTGATCTTCACTATAAATCTTAGCATTGCTAATTACATATTCTGACATGTTTATACCTTCTTATTCATAATCTACAATAGTAAGTCGTTGACTTTTACAATGTATTCTTTCGTTTTTCCGACAATATCTTGTGCTTCTCCTAAGAGTTCACCGTTGACGTATGCGACAATCATCGGCAAGTTCATACCAGCGTATAAATCAAACTGTTGACCTTGCATTAATAATTTAGCCGCAACATTGGCAGGTGTACCGCCCATTAAATCCGCAAAGACTGTATAGCCATCTTCTTTATTCATTTCTTCAAGTAATTTTGCTTGGAAGTCATCTGCACTTTCTTCTGGTAATAATGGTACAGGCACGATATCAGGTTGTTCGCCTAAAATCATTTCTGCACTTTCTTTTAAACCTTCGCAAAATGCACCATGACTGATTAAAATTAATTTTTTCATCTCTTTGTTTCCACCTTTGAATTAAGCTTTACCGATAATGCCTAAAGCAGATAAGATAATTGATACAACTAATACGATAAAGATCGCTTTTGTAGAGCTCATTTTATTGCGTCCAAGTAACCAGTAAATGGCTAATACGATACCAAGTGGTAATAATTTAGGCAAGATCATATCAATGTTGTTTTGAACATCAATCGTTAATTTACCAATGTGCGGCATCCAAGCGAACTTCACTTTAATCATGGTGGCGACGAGGGCTCCGACCATGAACACACCAAGCAATGTTGCTGCGTTTGTTAAGTTCTCAAGTCTGTGCTGCATTGTTGTAACAAGGGAAACCCCTTCTTTGTACGCAAATTCTAATTGTTTCCATCTGAATACCATAACGGCGATTTGTGCTGCTAACCAGATAAATGCGCCGATTGGGTTGCCGTTGATTGCCATGTTGGCAGCTAAGGCACCGAAAATTGTTGGGATTAATGAGGCAAAGATTGAGTCACCGATAGCGGCAAATGGTCCCATTAAACCAACTTTCAAACCTTGTACTGAGTCTTTAGCTTTTACTTTTTCTTTCTCTTCCATTGCGATATCAATACCCATGATGATGGTATTGAAGAAGTTACTCGTGTTAAAGAATTGTGTATGAGTTTTCATCATTTCTTTAAGTTCTGGTGTGCCATCGCCATAAATTTTTCTTAATTGCGGAAGGATTGTATACAAATAACCAGAAGCTTGCATACGTTCATAGTTCCACCCTAATTGATAGGCAAATAAGCTACGGCGATTGATTTGATTAAAATCTTTTTTTGTTAATTTATAAGATGTGCCGTTTGGATTATTAGAGTTCGTCATCCTCAATCTCTCCTTCGCTGTTATTATTCTGAGCTGCGCCGCTATATTGTGGTGCTGGACGGTTCTCTGAAGTACGTCTGTATTCGATTGCCGCAAATGCGAAACCGATTAATGCGATACCTAACATGGATAAACCAGTAAATTTAATACCGAAGTGTTTATCTAAACCAGCAACTGCTGTACCTAATCCAGTCATACCATCAAATACAGTTACGAATAACGCTGTTAAAATGAAACCTAAAATGAAGTATGGGAAATGTTTCTTAATAGGTAGATAACGTAAAAGGATTGCGAAACCTACGGCTGGTAAAACGGCACCGGCAACAGTTAAACCATCACCTAACCATTTCAAATCTGTGTTCAAATAATTTACCACTGTTTTAACTACGCCGCCACCGAAAGCTAAAGCTAAGAATACAGGGATCATTCTAGAGAATGACCAAGGAATCATACCGTATAAATAGTTTCTTTCAATTGCTTTGTAATCGAATGTTTCAATTTTCGCATCGATTCTATGTGCAAAGTATGTGTTTGCGAAACGAGCTAAGATGTCTGTTTGAATCATTAAGCTGGCAACTGGCACGGCCAATGTTGCTAAAGCTTGTTGCGGGTTCATTCCAAGTGCAACTGAGAATGCGACCGCAAGTATAGTACCTGAGTTGGCATCAATTCTTGATGCACCCCCGAATGTCCCTACACCTAAAATCGTTAATTGCATGCTACCACCGATAATCAACCCTGTTGTCACATCGCCCATAATTAAACCGGCGATTAATCCCGCAAATACAGGTTGGCTTAAAGATGAATAAATTTGAAGTTCATCTAGGATTTGATACCCTGCATACAAGGTTAATAATAAAATCTGCCACCAAAGTATTTCCATGTTGTCTTCACTCCTGACTATCCCTTAATTAATGTCATAAAATCGTCTGCTTTATCATTTGGAACCATTTGAGCAGTAAGCTTAACGCCTTTTTGCGCAATCGCTTTAAAGTCGTCAATATCTTTATCCGTTACATTGATAGAACGGGTAATAGACTTTGTTTCATCGCTTTGAGACATGTTACCTACGTTTAATACATCCAGTTCAACACCTTGATTGATCAGTTCTAAGAAACGATCTGGTTTCTTCGCAATGACCATTAAGCGTTGTGAATCATATCTGCCTGCTAAAATGTTTTCAGCTGCTTTCGCTACAGGCAAGACACTTAAACGCACACCGGCAGGTGTTGCTAATTTAAGCCCTTGCTTATCAATCGTGCTTTGCGCAACTTCATCATCAATCACCATAAAGCGTGTGATATTCAATTTCGTTGCCCATAAGTTTGCGACTTGACCGTGAATTAAACGGCCATCAATTCTGTTTGCAATAATCATGATGTTCTCTCCTTACGTTTTGAGGCTATATATTTAGGTGCTTGTAATAAGCGAATTTCCTCTGAGTACTGTCCTTCTGTTTCGAAAATAATAATTTCGTTTCGACCTTCTTTAAGCAACACACCCGGAATGTACAGCGAAAGCGTTGGTCCAATGTTCCAATAACGTCCGATGTTAAAGCCGTTGACAAACACCACACCTTTCCCGAAGTTACTGACATCTAAGTAAGTACTCTCAGGTGTCTCTAGTTCAAATTGATAACGGTAGAAACTAGGTTGTCCTGCTTCCCATTCTTATTCAAAGTGTTTACTTTCTAATAAGACGAAATCTACATCAAATTGTTCCCATTGTTGGACAAAATGCAAATCTTGCATTAAACCTTGTCCGATTCCTTTACGCTGTGTCGGCGCGACGAGTTTATAACCATAATTCACGCGTCCCATATGTTCGACTAAGACATCCGCTTGTACGACAGGCTGCTTGAGCGCAACTTCAAACTTTTCACCGATTTCTTCTTGATACGCGGTATAAACTTTTTCGTTATCTAAGAATAACTGCACGCGATCTCTCGCATCGACTATTCTTAAATACTCTTGTCTCGTCGTACGTTTTAGGTGCGTACGATATACCATGTAGCCATAACCACTACCCGCAACCTCCATCGATTCTGGATAGAAGCTAGTGCTTTGATGACTGATATCCTCTAGAATATGAAACAAGCTGACTTTATCAGTGAGCGTGATGCCATCTTTAGCCATCAACGGTTTCACTTTCGGTGTTTGTTGGTGGATGTCTGGATAAAG
This sequence comes from Staphylococcus simulans, assembly GCF_047037175.1. Taxonomy (GTDB): domain Bacteria; phylum Bacillota; class Bacilli; order Staphylococcales; family Staphylococcaceae; genus Staphylococcus; species Staphylococcus simulans_C. The sequence goes on from NZ_CP178241.1 coordinate 1,921,502, forward strand.
CTTGTGTACCAACTGTTGAATTTTGTAGTACTTCACTGTCGGGTTCCCTGCTTCATTTAAAGGGGCATCATAGTCATATGATGTGACTTGCGGTAAATCAATACGACCGCGAGCAGAACAGCCATTCCAAAAGCCGAAGTTCGTTCCGCCATGAAACATATAAAGATTGATAGAACCTCGTTTTAAAACTTCACCGATTTCATCGATCAGTTCATCGCTTTGACGGGTAATGATACGGTCACCCCAACGATTGAACCAGCCATCCCAAAATTCCATACTCATTAATGGCCACGTTTTACCGAATTGTTGATGGAACTTTTGCAGGTTGTCTAATCGTTTTTGCGATTTCGAACCGAAGTTCCCTGTCGGTAAAATGTCTGCTTCAGCGAGACTGCCGGCTTCAAGGCATTGTTGCCATGAACCGTCTGAAGTGAAAAGCGGTACTGTAACACCGCGTTCACGCATCATGCCTACCAGTTCACTTAGATAGTCTTTGTCTTCACCATACGAACCATATTCATTTTCAACTTGCATCATGAGGATAGGGCCGTGATGGTCGATTTGAAGTGGGGTTAGGATTTCAAACAAGCGGTCGTAATAACGCCCCACATACTCTAAGAATTGAGGGTCACGCGAACGTACGCGCAAATTCGATTTCGTTAATAACCAAGCCGGTAAACCGCCAAATTCCCATTCTGCACAAATGTAAGGTGAAGGTCTGACGATGACATAAAGTCCAACAGCCTCTGCAGTATGAATGAAACGTTTGATATCTTTCGCACCTGAAAAATCAAATTCACCTTCAACCGTTTCGTGGAAGTTCCACGGTACATATGTCTCTACGGCGTTAAAGCCCAAGGCTTTCAAGTTATATAGCACATGTTCCCAGTCTTCAGGCAAAGACCTGAAATAATGTATCGCACCGGACAAAATCTTCAAAGGCTTTCCATCTAGCATAAATTCTTCTTCCACCGTGAATTTACTCAACAAGCTCGCCTCCTGACTCTTGTGTCTTAAGCTTCATATGGATAAATCGTTACACCTTTAACGACACGGTTGATAAATCCATTTGGACTTGGATTATCTGGATTCAATCCTAATTGGACAGATTTATAAAACGCTAGTAACTGTCCAAAAATCAAATACTCAAGCATCAACGCTAAGTCACTATCATGTTCAGCATCAGGGAAAGTAAATGTGAAAGCTTCATCACTTGGTTTTCCATCTAACACTAAGATTTGATAGTTGCGATCCGGAATATCGATTTCACGAATAACATCTGCTTCATAGCGGCGTTGATAAGCATGAGCCCCTCTCAACATGATGAATAATGCATTGTCATTCAAGCCTGCTTTAGGACCATGTCTGAAGCCAAGTGTCGTTTCTTTCGCAATCTCAATCGCACCTGCAGTCAATTCGTTCAATTTCAAGCTGACTTCTTTCGTTAACTCACCTTGCATGCCTGTGCCGGCATAGAAGATTTTCTTAAATGGTTGCCCTGCGATTTCACGCGCATGTTCATCAATCCAGCTGAAGTTCTGTTCGATGCGTTTAAAGTACGCTTCATCGATTGCTTCTGAACCAAATAATAAGCAAGCTGCCAATAACATAGTTGAAAAACTTGATGTCATTGCGAGTGATTTATCATTCGTTTCATCAGGTAAGATAACTTTGAACGCATTCTCAGTATCTTCGTAGCGACCTAAGAAACCGTCTTTATTATTTGTGATGAACACGTGATACACATGTTGTGACAATTGGTTAAATAATTCTACTGTGCCTTGTGTTTCAGGACTGTTGCCTGATCTCGCAAAGGAAACCACTAAGTATGTTGTTACGTCATCGATGTATGTGCCAGGATTTGTCACAAAGTGTGTGGTCGGTACAGATTCAAAACTCCATTTTGGGAATTTCTTATGATCTACAGCCATACGTACAATATCTCCGACATACGCACTTGAACCCGCACCTGTGAAAATCACTTTAAACTTGTCAGTTGATGCTTGTTGTTCAATTGCTTCAATGAACTGTTTGAAATCTGTCGAAACAGCATTCACAATATCGAACGTTTTCTGCCACACAGAAGGTTGTTGTTGTATTTCTCTGTAAGTATCTGTTGTCTTCAAAATGATTCTACCTCCTACTATGTTGTTATGTTGTCATAACCAGTTGTCCGATAAACACACAGAGCTTAAAGCAGCTGCACTGTGTATTTGTAATTATTACCACCCGCATAAGATTGTGTATATTCAATGATGTCACCTTTCACATAGCTGATACGCTCAATGAACATACAACTCGCATTAATGCTTTCATTCAATAAATCCGCAATATTCTTATTCAGCTTAATCGCACTCAAACTTTCATAAGCATTATCAATCTGAATATCATAATACTGATTTAATGTTTCATACAGTGAACGATGGTTAAAATCAAACTTATCCAAACCTTCACATAATCTTACTGGTAAATATGTAATTTCATAAATCATCGGCTGCTCATTCGCTAACCTTAAACGTATTAAACGATATACAGAGTGAAATGATTTTAAATTCATTTTCTCTTGTAAGAAAGGTGTCACATCAATACGTTCCATACTGATTACTTTCGTACTCGCCTGCTTACCATTCTTCTCAATTTCGTCTTTGAAACTATAGAGACTGTTTAATACTTGTGTATAACGATTACCTAATACAATAGAGCCCTTTCCGTGTTCACGTCTGATCATTTGTTCCTGTTCCAAACGATCCAGTGACTCACGAATCGTAATCCGACTCACATCATACAAATCACATAATTTTCTTTCAGATGGTAATTTTGTTCCTTCCTCAAATTCACCGCTAACAATTCGAGCCTTTATATCTTCATACACTTGAAAGTATAACGGCGCTTTAGAGTTATTCATTTTTATCACCTCTGGTTATAACCACTTTTATTATAATCAATAATGTAAGGGCTGTCATTAGTTTTTTTGAAAAAAATTGCACTTTTTATAGCCCAAATATAAAAAGAGAACTGCTGAATATACAACAGTTCCACCCTACTATCAATTGTCTATCATTTTAACACATGTTCCTCACTCACATACCAATCATTCACTAGTTATTTTCATAACTCGCCTCAATAAATGACTTGGCCTTTTCTAAATCTCTTTTATTCCTGAGTGTTAATGCGACATTGCCAGTTCCGTAATGTGCAGGCTAATCACTAATAACACCATAAAGTTAATTTAAAATTGAATACACACTCTTAATATTGTAAATAACACTAAAATCAATAGTTATTATTTGCTGTAATTATTAAATGGTCAGTATTTTAGGAGGTTTCTCTATGAAAGATACTATACGTTTCATACTTTTATACATACTAGCTCTAATCATCTACAACTTGCTTATGTTTATCGTTGGAAGAGAGATTGATTTATATGATGCTTTTATCCTTCCTTTAATCATAACTATCATCTTGTTCCTTGTTTTTAAAACCAAAGAGGACAAAGAAAATCAGTAGTTTCATCCGAGATTAAAAATTGCTTAGTTGCCTTAAACTGTTGAATAAAGAAACACAAGCACCATACAATCGCATTAAATAAATTCCACCTCTACCGCTACCAAACAACATTAGAGGTGGATTACTAAATTTATAATAATTTTAAAAATGACTGAACTTCTTATCCTCTTCATTAACTGTCAAATCTAATTACCTAATTTTTCAAATAATTCAAAGTATTCTCATCTAATTTTAATGTTCCCGCCATAATATGTACATATCTTGTTTAATTCTAGCTAGGCATAAACAAAGAAATATACAAAATGAGGTGTAGTCATATGGAAAAAATACAGAACAAATATAGTATACGTAAGTCTACAGTTGGAGCTTCATCCATTCTCGTAGCGTCTTTATTCTTTGTAGGTGTTGGAAGCGATGAAGCTAATGCAGCAGAAGAACAAACACAAAGTGAACCTGTCCAATCAGAAGTTCAAAAGCAACCTGCATCAGATAATGTTCAAGAAAATACAAATGCACAAACTGATGCCACACAAACCGAAGCTAAACCTGATCTTAATGCGCAAACAAGCCAAAAAGATACAGAGAATGCACCTGTATCCACTAAAGTTGATAACCCTCAACAAAAAGAAACTAACTCTGTTGATGAGTCTGCTCAAACACAAAAAACAGATTCACAACCACTTGATACATCAAAACCAGAAAATAATGATCTCTCTAATGAAAGTCAGTCAGAACCTTCTCAACAAACAGCTGATAAACAAACAAAATCTACGGACACTTCAAATAACATAAATGAAACAGCTGATAATCATAAAAATGATGTCACTCCAAAAGAGAATGTAGCGCCAGAACAAAAAGCTGAAAACAATACGCCTAAAACAGAAGAACAAACTCATTCAACAAATGAAACAACAGAAACGCAATCACCACAAAATGTTACTACAGAGGAACAACCATCAAATACAACAACACCGCCACAACAACTAACAGAAGACACAACTCAAGATAGCGTAACTTTAGATAATATAAATAATAATGCGCCAACTACAGAAGCACCAACTAAGGAACAGCAAGATGAACAAAAAAGCATTGAAACTTTACGTAACAATGCATCTGCCGTAACCAATAATAAAAATACATCACAAACAGTCGCACCTGTTGCTGATCAAACAAATAAGAAAGCCGAACAAAAGCAATATAAAAACCAAGATCCAATTATTTTAGTTCATGGTTTCAATGGCTTTGTAGATGATAATGCGACACCATTAAATCCAAACTACTGGGGTGGTGACCGTTTAGATATTCGACAAGAATTAGAAGACAATGGTTATAACGTTTATAAAGCAAGCGTAGGTGCATATGGCAGTAACTATGACCGCGCTGTAGAACTTTATTATTACATTAAAGGTGGTCGCGTTGACTACGGAGCAGCACATGCTGAAAAATATGGCCATGAGCGTTATGGAAAAACATATGAAGGTGTCTACAAAGACTGGCAGCCTGGCCAAAAAGTACATTTAGTCGGTCATAGTATGGGCGGTCAAACAATTCGCCAATTAGAAGAATTATTACGTAATGGTAGCCAAGAAGAAATTGATTACCAAAAAGAACACGGCGGTACAATTTCACCATTATACCAAGGTAACCATGATAATATGATTGCTTCTATCACAACAGTCGCAACACCACATAACGGTACACCTGCCGCAGATCTTGCGAATGAAGAAGTCATACGACAAGTATTGTATGATAACTTAAAACTACTTAGTCATAAATATGCAGAAGTCGACTATGGTATTGGTCAATGGGGCTTCAAACAACAACCAAATGAATCTTTTGCTGACTATGTTAAACGTGTTAAAACACAAAGTAAGCTTTGGACTACAATAGATAATCCATTATATGACCTCTCACGTGCAGGGGCACAAGATTTAAATGAGCGTACATCATTAAATCCTAATATTGTCTACAAAACATATACAGGGGAATCTACAAGAGATGGTATTTTAGGTAGACAGCGTGCAGATGCACACATGTCACCTACTATGCACTTTTCTGGCAATATTATTGGTAAAGCAGATGGACCAGAATGGCGCGTCAATGATGGACTTGTTTCAACAATTTCAGCACAACACCCATTCGGGCAAGCAAGTACACCTGCCACAGATGAAGTACAAAAAGGGGTATGGCAAGTTTCACCTATTCAACATGATTGGGACCATATTGATTTCGTTGGAACAGATGCCACTGAAACACAAATCACTACAGAAGAACTACGCAATTTCTGGTTAGGTATCGCAGAAGATACCGTTAAAAGTGAAGCTGTAACAGGATAATAAATTTAACAGATTAACTGAATAAGGGGGTACATACAATGACAGGGACACCAGCAGAGCTATGGGAGTCATTTATTAGAGTAGTAAGAACAATCTTTTCATAAATCACTGTGTTAATTAAGAAAGAGGCGGAATTTCATTTTGAATTCCGTCTCTTTTAAATTAAATACACACAATTTATAATACATAAGCATTAACTAACAAATAGCAATTTTGATAAATATAAAAATAGAACCAGCTACTCTACTCTGAATAGCTGGTTCTTAAAATTATGTTATTTACTTTCTGCTTTTTTATTCGCTCTGCCTTGTAAGATAAATGCTGCAGCACCAATGACTACAATCGCAATGATTGCGCCAATTAAGCCTAAGAATTTAACGATATTACCAAAGACGATACCGACAACTAAGAAGTCTGTATCTGAGAATGTTGTTGCAGCTACGCCTAGATCTCCTAAGAATGGTAAGAAGAGTAATGGCAAGAATGTAATTAATATACCATTAATGACTGCCCCTGCAACTGCGCCTTTAATTCCGCCACGTGCATTACCGAATACACCTGCAGTAGCACCTAAGAAGAAGTGAGGAACTACACCTGGCAAGATAACTACACCACCGATTAAGAACATGATAAACATACCTAATACACCAGTGATGAAACTTACGAAGAACCCGATTAACACTGCATTTTGTGCATATGGGAAGACAATCGGGCAGTCTAAAGCTGGTTTAGAATTCGGTACTAACTTCTCTGAAATACCTTTGAATGCTGGTACGATTTCAGCCAAGATTAAACGTACACCCGTTAAGATGATGAATACACCTGCAGCGAATGTTACACCTTGAATTAATGAGAATACAATGAAGTTTTGTCCATCACTGATTTCACTATGTACATAACCAGGTCCCGCAAACAGACATGCAATAATGTACAATGCAATCATTGTTAGTGAAATACTGATTGTACTTTCGCGTAAGAAACTTAAACCTTTAGGGAATTTAATATCCTCTGTTGATTTTGATTTACCGCTAAATAATTTACCTACAGCTCCTGCTGCCCAGTAACTAATAGAACCGAAATGTCCTAATGCGACTTGATCATTACCTGTAATCTTGCGCATTGTCGGTTGTAGCAATGCTGGAAAGACTGCCATTATTAAACCTAAAATAATAGCTCCAATAATTACTGTTAATGAGCCTTTAATATGACCTACTGTAAGTAAAATAGCTAAGAATGCTGCCATGTAGAATGTGTGGTGACCTGTTAAGAAAATGTATTTTAAGTTAGTGAAACGTGCAATTAAAATGTTCACTATCATACCACACACCATGATTAATGCAGCTGTTGTGCCATAATCTTTTAATGCTAATGAGATAATCGCTTCGTTATTTGGTACGACACCTTGTACACCAAAGGCATGTTGGAATATCTTACCAAATGGTTCTAGTGATTTTACTACAACGTCTGCACCGGCACTTAAGATTAAGAAACCTAAAATAGTCTTAATTGTACCTGTAGTAATTTGTGAAGCGGATTTCTTTTGAACAATTAAACCTACTAGTGCAATAAGCGCAACAAGAATCGCAGGTTGACTGAGTATATCGACAATAAAATCTAAAATCGCTTGCATGGCTTACCCCTCCCCTTCAATTAGATAAGGTTATCTTCTTTTAATTTCGCTTCTAATTTTTCTTGTAATTCATCTTTATCAAGAATGTTATCAAGTACTAATACGTTACCTAAACGTTCTGCGTTTTCTTCTAAGTCACGCCCGCAGATAAATAGATCAGCCATGTCAGGACTAGCCGTCATAATGTCACTGTGCTCTACTTCAATATCTGATGGTGCATTAATATTTCTTAACGCCTCTTGTGCGTTCATTTCTACCATGAAACTACTTCCTAAACCATGTCCGCATACTACTAAAATTTTCATTTTAATCATTCTCCTTTATTATTTCGATAATTTCTTCGCTATTTTTAGATGCTAATAATTGATTTACAACTTCTTTGTTACCTAAAAGACCTGCTAAACTTTGTAAGACATTTAAGTGTGATGTATTATCTGTCGCACTTAAAACAAAAATTAATGAGGCATAATGACTATCTTCTGCAAAATTGATAGACTTATTTAACTTCAGTAGGCTTAAACCTACTTTATTCACATTATCTTCTGGTCTTGCATGAGCAATCGCAATCTCTGGCGCAATCACAATGTAAGGTCCAAATTCTTTAACGCTATCGATCATGGCATCTATATAGCCCGTCTCAATGTAATCTTGTTCTAACAATGGTTGTGCTGCTTCAGTAATCGCTTGAGACCAATCTGGTACTTGGTCTTGCACTTTGATTTTATCTTTAGTTAAAATGTCGAGTGCCACGTGTTACTCCCCTTTCTTACTCACTTGGTTAATATATTCATTGATTTTACTTACATTTCCCTCAAGAAATGCTGCTTGAGAATCTTTGTTCATAAGCAACTCACTAAGTTGCCCTAATGCTTTCAGGTGAATCTTAGGTGATTTCGTCGCTAAGGTAATAACTACATGTACTGGGTCATTGTTTACATGACCAAATGTAATACCATATTCAAAGTAAGTTAACGCAAATCCTGCGCCTTGGATCACTTGTTCAGTACTTGCATGAATCAATGCGATATGTGGGCTGATCACCATGTATGAACCAAATCTTTCAAACTGCATTTTAATCTCTTCCGCATATGCTGATTTAACGATGTTGTCTTCAACAAGTGACTGAACCGAGACATCAATCGCTTGTGATTTATTTAATGTTTCATTATTTATTGAAATACGATGTTTTGGTAGTAAAGCACGTAAATCATCGCCCATTTCATTCATCATCGCAATGCGTTGTTCTCTTGCTTGATTAATCATTTGATTCAACTTATCACGAGAGCTTTTGTTTAAGAATGGATCCACATGAATGACTGGTATGCTGTCGATATTAAAAGAAACAGTAGAGATGATGTAATCCACTTTTTCATTTAATAATTGTTGTTCGTTAATCTGATAAACAGAATACGCATCTGCGATGTCTAATTCTGGGTAAGTATTGGCGAGTTTACTTTTGAGTAGTTGGGAGGTGCCGATACCTGAACCACAAAGTAGAACAACTTTAATTTTGTTGTTGTCATGTGTTGAGACCCGTTCAATGCTGGATGCGAAGTGAATCGCAATAAAGGCGAGTTCGTCTTGAGAGAAGGTGATGTGAAGCGGTTCTTCCAAGATATTGATATAACTTTCAATCGCTTCTACTATGTTAGAATAGCGCTGATAAATCTCATCTTTTAATGGATTCTTTTGAGCCATATCAAACTTCAAACGATGTATTGCCGGCTTCATATGAATCATCAAATTGTTGAGTAATTTATGATCATTGGTTAAATCAATACATAATACAATACTGACTTGCTTAATTAACTCAGTTACCCATGCTTGTAATTCGGAATTATTTCCTGGGTTATCATCATCCGAAACTTTTGATCCTAATAAATGTAAGGTAATAAAAATAGCTTCTGATTTTGGAAACTCAATTTCGAATTCTCTTTCTAAGTTCTCTTTCATCTTTGAAGCAATTTCATATTGAGGTGTTTGAGACAATCTTTTAACTTCGTCTTCTGGAATATCAAAAGAAAAATTTTCTTTTAAACGTTGTAAGGCTATTAGCACATGATAAATCAGACCATCGGTCGCTGATTGTACTAAGTGATAATCCTCATGTTTTAAAGTATCCACTACAGTTTGTCTCACTCTCATGAGTTCATCTTCAGAAAATACTCCAGAACGGGCATAAGGCACAGCATTACGGAAATAAGCACGAATCTGATGCGCATAGGCTTTACGATAATCCTCTTCATGTCCTTGAATGTTAAACCCTTTATTCTTGATGTAGTTCAATTCCAAGTGATAAGCATTCAACCATTCTTGAACAACCTTCAAATCATCTACAATAGTTCTTCTTGAAACATTAACCATCTCAGCCAATGTGTTAGAAGAAATTGGCACTTCAGACTCAAATAATTTCAAAGTAATATTCAAAACACGTTCTTCTTTCGTATAATGTACACGTAATTTATGAGAAGCATCAGCCAACAAATAATTATCCAATGCCTCAATTTTTACACCTGCTGATTTATTACGATACACACGATAATTAAAACGATTTGCATGATCTTCAATACCTTCCAAATCATACTGGATTGTACGTTGAGATACATCAAACCGTTCAGCTAACTCCACAATCGTTTTATACTCATCTTCCTCAATCAGAAGATGCAACATATTCATTTGTCTATTACTCAACAAGTTAATAGCCTCCCTATATCTTTATTGTAAGCGATTTCTTAACTATGTAGATGTGCAATCTATTGCATGGAAGAATCCGAAAAATTGCATAGCAAAAAAGCACCTTATTAGCAGGTGCTTTGGAATTAACAAAACATTAACTATTCGAATATATCTTTTCCCAATATTCTTGTAAGTATTTTGCATTTTGATCTATTTCTATATCTTCGTTATCATTCATAAGATAGAATTTTGAGGATACCATCATACCATCATCACTTCTTTCTTTAATGAACATCTTTAAAGTATCATCACTTGATTCTTCAATTTCTTTAACTTTTATGTTGCTTGTCGAGTAGAGTTGAAACAAATTAATTGTTTGTTTGAAAAGTTCTATCTGCTTTGTTTCTTTCCAAGCGAAGGTCGATATACCTTTTTCATTTTTCAATTTATTTTTCATATCCTTTAATTCTTTATTATTAGAAAATTTGAGTTTAACACTAGTTATGCTCCCTTGTTCTCTAATACTTTCATTAAATAGCAGGGATACTATCAATTTGTCTAATATTTCATTTTGCTCATTTGAAATTGGAAGCAAAACATTAAATTTAACTCCAAGCAAGTCTTCTAATTTTTTTACTTTTATCCAAAAGTTTTTTCGTTTAAGTACGGTTGACACTTTATCTTGATTGTAATTATGTTTGCCTTTTCTATATTCATTTAAATTAATATTATTTATTAGTAGTTCTTTTGTTAAAAACGCATGCTGAATTGAGTAAGTATCTAACAATTGAGAAACACATGTCTGCGCGCTCTTTTCTTCATTAGTTCTCATTGTAAGCGAAATATCATTTTTACTTAAAAATAATTCAATTTGTAGTCCATCTTCATCATACAAATATTTCTTTGTATACGCACTCTTTTTATTAGGTGATCTTTTTAAAATTATATTTTTCTCGTTACCATCATAACTTAGCTTCCAATCAACAACATCATTTTCATCAAATGGTTCAGGTGCTATAATTATTTTGTTTCCTTCGTACTCTCCTTCCTTACTAATCAAAAGATGGTCTAAATTTATTTCTTGACCCTCTATAGATGCTTTGTTTCTAACCTTATCTAGCTCTATTGTACTTTGTGAATTATATAAATACATATCGAAATCAATAGGTTTTTTAACATCCTTTGGAAAATCGCTTTTAGGCACATTTATATTAATATTAATATATTTATTACTTTGTAATTTTAGCTTATCTATTGCTGAATCATACTCATATCTGAGATTAGCTTTTTCTCGTAATTCTTCATTTAACAAAACTTTACTGTAATAGTTTTCAAGTTTCTTCGGATACAAACTATCATTAAAATTTATTTTCATCAGAAATCATCCTCTATTTCTTCTATCGAAATAATTTTAGTGACTAATTCAGTTTTTTCTTGCTTACTTAATTTGTCATTATCTAAAATTACATTAGCGACATTGTTTTTTTCTTTATTTGATTCTACAACAATATATTTTACATCTTCTGTGTGAAATGATAATAAGTACTTCTCATCATTAGCAATTGAATGATTCAAATCAGCCAATAAAAAAGAAGGATTGATATAGAATTGTTCCAATTCATCACACGTAAATAAATTAGGTATATATCTATGCTCTTGTTCATCTGTAAATAACTTTTTAGTTTTTTCTTGAAAACCAGCCTTAGGTTTTGTAAATATTAGTCTATTAAAAAGGTAGTTAAATATATTCTCATCGTCATTTTTATTAGCATAATTAAATAATTCTCGAAATTCCTCAAAAACATCCGAGTTTTCATATAAATAATGGACAGGTGCTATTTTATTTCTCTCTCCCCATTCTTTTGATAAAGCTATACCATAGCTTCCATAGGTAACGTAATGGTTCTTTAGTTGTTTTAGTGGTATATCACAAAAACAAAGCATAGGTATTGCTATTTTATTCACATTTTTTTCATGAAATTGTATATCTAAATAGTCAAAATCTTCTATATAGAATCTAGGGGACATTCCCATTTTCCTCAAATCTCCTAGTAGATATTCAAGTTTTGGCATACATCTTATTAAGCAGTTAGCATTTTGATAACTTTTGGTAGAAATTCCAACTGGAACATCATGTAATTTTTCGTTTTTTATGTTTTTTCTACTCATTTGAACACCATGCGTAGTAACGCTCTTTCCTTTTTATCAATGTATTTTTCATTTTACTTTTCTTATTTCACTATAGATCCTATTCAACATTGTAATAATTTTGTATTGTTCATTAACACCTTTAGTTAACCGGAACAATACCTCAATAGTTTCTTTTCCCGTTATTAATTCAAACAAATATGTCATAAAATATGATTAAGGAGGTAAGGAAATAGACTCTGGCTTTCGGAAACTAATTTTATATAGCTATTAAAGCTGCACGACTAAAAGAAAGACATGCAGCTTTTGTATTCATAATAAACTATTCTTTTTCTCATACATCTTTTAACAATGCAGTTGCCATAAAAGATTCAAGCAATATCATAGTAGTCTTGTTAGTCTAATGGTTATTAAATAACATGCAACATCATATTAATTACTTCTTCTTTCATCAGTATATATTCAACTTGAATAGATTACTCAACTAATCAAAACTATTTTCCCAACTAACACTATTCCATAAAACTTAATTTTCCATTTTGAATTATATTTTCTTGTTCAAACCAAAGGAGCGATATATTTTCTATTTCTTTTATTTTATAGTCAAAGTACATTCTCATGGTTGACTTTTCACCATGGCATCTTATAGTGTACTTATGAATACTATTATTAAGAGATTCAAATATTTCAATTCCTTCTTTTTGTATCTTTACTATAAAACAATTTTCCAGAGTTACATCTACACTTTTATCTGGAGTTTCAAACTCTAATATTACCGACTTATCATCTGAATTATTGCCTTTTATCAACTTAGTAAGATTTATCTTTTGGAAGTTCACAGGCATTGAAATTTTCTTTTGAATTAATCGAGAATCAAGATATGTTTTTATGGAAGTAAAAAGAATCGTAACATAGTTAATCAAAGAAAGTTTTTGCTCAGGATTATAGTTAATATCTATATCGTGATTATGAGCAATTCTATTTCTATTGTTAACCAATAAATAAATATACTCTTCTATGTCATCACCCATACCGTTTTTTTCTATATTTGAAGCTTTTATCATACTCATCGTTTTTTCAAAGCATATATTTATTTTTATAATTTCCCTCAATTCATTTTCATTAAAATCAAGATCAATTCTTCCAATGAGAACACACAACTGTTTAAAATTTAAATTGTTTGATTCACAAAGAATCGATTTATTTACTGTAAATGAGTGAATATTAAAATTTTCTAAAAAACCCATTTTTACATAACTACTGCCTTCAGTAACGGTTTTTATATATTTTTTTAAGAACTTTTCTTCATCTAAATAGTGTATCTGTCTTTTAGCAAATTCATAAATAATATTTTTTACTTCCGTTTCCCATAAAGTATAGAGGTCAATGATAAAAGACTGATTTGATTTTTCTCTGATCAGGTTTAATTTTTCAGAATCACTTCTAAACTCTTTTACAATATCTTCAAATAAATTAATATTTCTTTTCAATACATCTAGTTTTTTCATAACATTCATAAATTACACCTGTTCAATCAAATTCTCCATAATTTCAACTCTCTCTTTTACGTTTTTTAAGGATGTATACTTACCATTAAAATCTTCTGAATGCTCTTCAATAAGTGCATATTTTTGTTCATTAAGACTATCTAAATTAGTATCATTAAAACTCTCTAGGTGCTCTGCAACAAATAACATCACTGTATCGTATATCATTTTCTCACTTTTATTATTAGCTGGATTTGATTTAAATGCGTCAACACCAAATATTGCATATACTCTATCAATAGTTTCTTCAAATAGCTCTTTTAAAATTGCTATTTCTTCATCCCCAAAAGATGTACCAATCATCATATAACTATCCAAAATTGATTGTATAGAATTGGCAATTTTATTATGTACAGCACTTTTATAGGCAAAGAATCTTAAAATCAATTCACAGTCAATCATTCTAATCTTTTCTTCATCTTTAAAGGACCAAAGACTATTAAATCTTTCATTGTTTGATAATTCTAATAATAAATCATTGAATTTCCCTGGATATAAAGCGTTTCTTATTTCTTGCTTATTTAACTCCATTCCTCCAGTATTCAACCTTTCAAATACTAACTGTTTCATTAAACTTTCTTCTGTTTTTTCTTTTGTTGTTTCTTTTAATAATATTGTTGCAGAAAGATACCTTCTTTTAATACTGCTTTGATTATTCTCACTTAAATCACTATAACTTTTTCCATTAAGATCAGAAAAAAATTCTAATCCTTCTAATTTAAATTCATCGTTAAAAAATTCTAATATTGTTGAAACCCTTTGTTGGCCATCCATCACTTCGTATTGTGAAAACTCATATTCATATAAAAATATTGGGGGGACTGGGATGTTTATTAAAAAGCTTTCAATTAATTTTGATTTTCTTTTATTATCCCATACTCTACCTCTTTGATACTTAGGACTTAATATATGTGATTCAAAGATTTGATTTAAGTTACCTAACGGATATCGTGCTTGTTCTATTACTATTCTGAATTCATCACTCTTTAGTTGCTTTTTTTGTTGTTCGATTTTATCCTTATCTATTAACAAAACATCATTATAATTAAAATTGCACATTTGCTTTGCCAATCTCCTTTTCAATGTGATTGTTTTATTTTAACTATATCATTATTCTTTAAAAAATGTACATATCTAGTGTATTTTCTAAGGTTAAACCACAGAAATAATGAGATGGTTGTTTAAACCCATTTTACGAAATTACTTTTTTATTAAATTTTAATAAATAGTGTTTTTATAGGAATTTAAAATCATCAATAATACTACACTTCTCTCTCAAGAAATGTCATTTTTATTTAAATCTGCGGAATGTTTTCAATGGCTTCAATCATGTTGTTATTTGTATACACTTTGATACTGAAACCATTATCTTTTAATGTATCGTAATACCAAATATTTCCTTTGTTTATATCAGGCCCGTTATGGAAAGTTGTAAATTCTGATTCAGACATATGAGACGGTATTACAAAGACATGATTAACTTTATCATCATTGTCATAGCTAACCCCCATATTGCCATATAATTCTACTTTGTTTCCATGAATCTCTCTCTTGCCTTCTGGATTACCGAATGTATTTTGTACATCTGATTTAGATTGACCCATTTCAAAACCATTATAGCCATGGGTATTCGGTGACTTCATGAAATTTTGACTGAATTCCGTTGAATTCACATTGACAGAAACTTTATCTGTTTCTGGTATATTGCTATGAGTTGTTTGTTCAGTATGGTTTGCACTTTGTTGTATATTCCCAAAACCACCGCTATAGAAATAAAAGGCAAGATACGCACCTCCTATAATTAAACCTAATATGACTAACCCAAACAAACTCCAACCGAATAGTTTCCAAGGTGACATTGACGTACGTTTATGCAAGATTTCAGAACGAGAGAATTCATGATAATCCCTGTTTTCTTTACCGCAATTTGTACAGAATCGTTCATCCGGTGCCAAAGGTTTTCCACAGTTTGTACAATATTTCATAACGCTTTCCCCTCACGTTTATTGCTATCTTCATTATAAATTATAAGGACATATACCGCTATATCATGATTATATTTAATTTAAAATTCTATCTTAAAGTGAATTAATCGATAATATTCCATTCGCAATTCCAACTCAATATCAATCAACTTAAAAAACATTGTTTCACACTTAAATTAACGTTATAATTATATTGAAGAAAGCCATTTCATCCAAGCGTCACAAGGCTTTAGACAAGTTACCTAGCATCACGCCATTCACAACAATTCCAATAATTGACTCATTGGAATTATAGAAAGGGAGCGTTTATTTTATGAAAGCAGCTGTATGGTATGGACAAAAAGATGTACGTGTTGAGGAACGTGAAATCAGACCATTAACAAACGATGAGGTACGTGTAAAAGTATCTTGGACAGGTATTTGCGGGACAGATTTACATGAATATTTAGAAGGACCTGTATTTATCGCAGTCGATGAACCAGATCCATTACTAGGTCAAAAAGCCCCCGTCACTTTAGGTCATGAATTTTCAGGCGTAGTTGAAGAAGTAGGTAGTGAAGTTACTGAATATAAAAAAGGTGATCGTGTTGTAGTTAACCCTACTGTTTCTAAACATGAAAAAGAAGAAAATATTGATTTATATGATGGCTATTCATTTATCGGTCTAGGTGCAGATGGTGGCTTTGCATACTACACAAATGCACCTGAAGGTAATGTATACCGATTACCTGATAATGTGTCAGCTAAAGAAGGTGCCTTAGTGGAACCTACTGCTGTAGCTGTACAAGCTGTTAAAGAAGGAGAATTATTATTTGGCGATACAGTAGCAGTTATCGGTGCAGGGCCAATCGGTTTATTAAATATCATTGCTGCAAAAGCTGCTGGTGCAAGTAAAATCTTCGTATTCGATTTATCTGATGAACGTCTAGCAAAAGCTAAAGAAGTCGGCGCGACTTACGCAGTAAACTCTGGTGAAGTAAATCCTGTCGAATTTGTTCGTGAACACACTGAAAATGGTGTGGATGTAACATTTGAAGTAGCTGGTGTAGCTGCTACACTAGCACAATCTATCTCTATGACACGTCCACGTGGTACAGTCGTAATCGTATCTATTTTCAGTCATCCAGTCCAATTCGACCCAATGTTACTAACAAATACAGGTGTGAAATTAACATCAACTATCGCTTACACACCAACGACCTTCCAACAAACTATTGATTTAATCAGTGAAGGCAACTTAAATGTGAAACCAGTTGTTACCGATGAAATTGAATTGGAAGACATCGTAGAATCTGGATTTGAAAAATTAGTCAGCGATAAATCACAAGCGAAAATCTTAGTTAGATTAAATGGCGACCAAGCATAATAAAAATTCAAATTATTATTTCAGGTAGGAAGCTCAGTCTTCCTACTTTTTTGTGTTAAAGGTTTATACTACGCTTTCAACACAAAAACGACACTTCTCTTTCAAGAAATGTCGCTTTCTTTTATATATGATGATGTGTTTAATTAATGTTCGTTTGGATCGTTTTCAGCATCTTGATGTGTTTTGTGTACAGTACCGAATTTATGGTCTGGTCCACCGTAGATTGAGTAAAGTTTTAATGGTTCGTCACCTTTGTTTGTCACGTTATGCCATGTGTCTGCAGGGACAAAGATTGCGTCATCAGCAGTAACTTCTTTTTCGAAGTTTAAATTGTCTTCTGTAGGGCCCATTTGACATAATCCTTTACCTTGTTCAATTCGTAAGAATTGTTCAATACCGTGGTGGATTTCTAAACCGATGTCATCTCCAGGTTGAATTGTCATTAATGTAACTTGAATATTTGAGCCAGTCCAAATTGTAGTACGGTAGTTTTCGTTTTCTAATGTCATACCTTCAATGTTATCTACTACAGGTTTTTTACCTTGGTCTTCAAAATTATAAGTCATTTTAAAACCCTCCTTGTATAATGCTTACATATATATTGTACTCCGTTTTAACATTTCTAAACTTCTTTTTAAAAAAGTTCACAAATTCTTCTCAATAGTCTTTATTTTTTCAAAATAAAGAAAGCTATTCTTTTTCAGTTTTTAATGGAACATGCTACAATCAAAGAATAGATTAGAATTATTCTAAATAAGGAGTGGTCAAAATGAGCCAAGATAAATCAAAATTAACAGGTCTTTACGGACATCCTGTCGGTGATCGTGAAAATTCAGCCACTGCAGGACCGCGCGGTCCTTTACTCATGCAAGATGTTTATTTCTTAGAACTACTTTCACACTTCGACCGTGAAGTGATTCCAGAACGACGTATGCACGCCAAAGGTTCAGGTGCTTTCGGTACATTTACAGTTACTCATGATATTACACAATATACAAGCGCAAGTATCTTCGCAGAAGTTGGTAAACAAACACCGATGTTTGCACGTTTCTCTACAGTAGCCGGTGAACGTGGTGCTGCTGATGCTGAACGTGACATCCGTGGTTTCGCATTAAAATTCTATACAGATGAAGGTAACTGGGACCTTGTTGGTAACAATACACCCGTCTTCTTCTTCAGAGATCCTAAATTATTCCCAAGTTTAAACCACGCAGTAAAACGTGACCCACGTACAAATATGCGTAGTGCACAAAACAACTGGGACTTCTGGACTTCATTACCTGAAGCATTACATCAAGTGACTATCTTAATGTCTGATCGTGGTATTCCTCGTGGATTTAGACACATGCACGGTTTCGGATCACATACGTATTCTTTATTAAATAAAGATAACGAACGTGTATGGGTTAAATTCCACTTCCGTACACAACAAGGTATTGAAAACTTCTCTCCAGAAGAAGCAGAACAAGTGATTGCGAAAGACCGTGAATCATCACAACGCGACTTATTCAATGCTATTGAAGAAGGCAACTTCCCTAAATGGAAAATGTATATCCAAGTAATGACAGAAGAACAAGCACGTAACCACAAAGATAATCCATTCGATTTAACAAAAGTTTGGTTCAAAGATGAGTATCCATTAATCGAAGTCGGAGAGTTCGAATTAAACCGTAACCCTGACAACTACTTCATGGACGTAGAACAAGCAGCTTTCGCACCAACTAACATTGTCCCTGGTATCGACTTCTCACCAGACAAAATGTTGCAAGGTCGTTTATTCTCTTATGGAGATGCACAACGCTACCGCTTAGGTGTCAACCACTGGCAAATTCCAGTTAACCAACCAAAAGGTGTAGGCGTTGAAAACTTATGCCCATTCGCACGTGATGGCCAAGGACGTTTCTTAGATGGCAACCAAGGCGGTAAAACACACTACTATCCAAACAGTACAGGCGCAATGGAAAGCCAACCAGGATACAAACGTCCGCCAATGGATGTTATTGATGGTCAAGCATATGAATATAACTTCCGTGAAGATGACGATAACTACTTCGAACAACCTGGTAAATTATTCAGATTACAAACACCAGAACAACAAGAACGTATCTTCCAAAATACTGCCAATGAAATGGATGGCGTCACATTAGAAGTGAAAGAACGTCATATCCGCCATTGTTATAAAGCTGATCCTGATTATGGTACAGGCGTCGCAAAAGCAATGGGTATCGATATCAACAGTATTGATTTAGACGTTGAAGACTAAGCCTGTTATTTCCTAGGTAATATATGAATGAAGAGGTAATTTATGATACTAGATAAAGTAAACCCAAATGACCTATTCCCTACTGAATCTCAACAAGCTTCAGTGTTAGGTAAAATGGGATATCCGATGAACGGTGAAATTAAAATCTTTGAAGCAGCTTACGTCGCAACAAATGAACGTTTAATTTTAAACGTAGACATGGCTGGAGAGTTCTACTATAGAAATATCGCATATAATGAAATTAAAGATATTGAACTCACAGAAGACACATTAAATCTGACATTTGAAATTGGCACATTTAAACTAACTGATTTCAAACAAGATGAAGCTGAAAACTTCAAAACTTATGTCTCATCGCAAATGAAATAACTTAAGAAAAAGTATGATACAAAGTTATAATTAAACATCACTTTTATCATCACGAAGAAGCTATCGATAATCCAATTGATAGCTTCTTTACTTTGTGAAAAACCTAATTACTTTCCAAACAAGACCTCATCTAATATTTCTACGGTCTCCTCCATTTTTTCATCTTCAATATTCGCAAAACCAATAATAATTACTTCGGCAAGTTGTTTAGAAATATCCTCTGCCGTAAATCTTCGTAATGTGTATAGTTCAAGTTTAAAGTTTTGTGCTCTTTCTTCAATCTGTTCATAAGTATAATTAGAATCTACATAAATAACAAAATGCAGACCAGCCTTAATGTTTTTAATAGTGATATTTTTACGCAGCTTATTTTTTAATATATGCACAAGCTTCTTTCTTTTCTCCTCGTATATATGACTCATCTTGCGTATATACTTTTCATAATGCCCTTGATCAATGAACTTAGATAAAGTAAGCGCGTTTAATGTACTAATTTCTGAAACAGAATCCTCAAAATAGTTATCAAACGCTTCTACAACTGGTTTAGGTAGAATCATGTAACTAATTCTTAATCCAGGTAACAAAGTTTTTGAGAACGTGCCCAAGTATATCACTCTATTATTTTTATCCAAACTAAATAGAGAAGGAATGTTGTCAGTGCCATATTTATATTCACTATCATAATCATCTTCAATTATAAAATGCTCTGTTTTGGTAGCCCAGTTCAACAATTCGATTCTTCTAGAAACAGGCATAATTGTTCCAATTGGAAATTGATGAGAAGGTGTCGTCAATAAGAGATAAGGATTACTCTTTTTTATAGCACGAAATGAAGCACCTTTATTATCTAAAGGAATGTTACATATTTTAAACTTTTGTTGCTGAATTAAATTACGCATCCGAGAATATCCAGGGTTTTCAATTCCAATTAAAGAGGACCCATTAAATAACTTTAATAAATACAATAGTAATGCATTTGTGCCTGAGCCAATTACAATTTGTTCCGTATCACAATGAATACCGCGTTTAAATGACACTAATTTCGCAATAGATTGTCTTAATTGAATGGGTCCTTTGATATATGGTACTTCTGATAGAATTGAATGTGACTCTTGAAATACTTGTTTCTGCATTTTTACCCACGTATCAATAGGAAATTTTGAAAGATTTGTCGACATATGTGACAAAGTAAATTGATATTTCGGCTTTTCTTCTTTTTCCTTAAACAATTTACTATCAGCTTGATGCTGCGATTCTACAATAAGCTTATTTAAAGACTCAATAAAATATCCTTGCCGTTCTTTTGTGTAAATATACCCCTCGGCAACCAATTGTTCATATGCTGTTTTCACACTGTTAATACTTACATTCATTTCTTTTGCTAATGCTCTTTTTGATGGCAGTTTTTCATGACTTTCATACTTATGGTCTAAGATATCTTTTTTTAGTTGGTTATATATCCTTCTGTATATATAATTTTTTGTTTTTGTCATCTTTTACACCTCTGGTACCATGTTTTTCATCATTCTGGTTCTTTTCATTGTACCAATATTTAGAGTATGATACTTCTAATAAACAAATTGGAGGGGATTATATGACATTAAAAGATAATCAAACAAACAGAGAAGTAAGTAACAAAGTATTTATTGATTTAAGAAATCAATATGTAGCACGTGGCGTCGGCAACGGCAACTTGAATGTCGCAAAATATGCAAAAGGTGCTACAGTTACAGATGTTGAAGGTAATGAATATATAGATTTTGCGGCCGCAATCGGCACTTTAAATGTAGGTCATAGCCACCCGAAAATTGTAAAACACATCCAAGAGAAAGTAGAAGACTTTATTCATCCTGGATTTAATGTCATTATGTATGAAAGCTATATAAAACTTGCAGAAAAGCTTGCACACCTTACACCAGGAGATTTTGATAAGAAAGTCATCTTATTAAATTCTGGTGCTGAAGCTGTCGAAAATGCAGTGAAAATTGCTAGAAAATATACTGGAAGAACAGGCGTCGTATCATTTGTACGTGGCTTCCATGGTCGAACAAATCTAACTATGTCTATGACTAGTAAAGTACGTCCATATAAATTAGGATTTGGACCTTTTGCTTCTGATGTTTATCAAGCACCTTATCCTAATTTATCAGAAAAACCTGACAACTTAAGTAATGAAGAATATGTGGATTATATCATTCAACAATTACATGATTTCTTTATTTCTGCGGTTGATCCTGAAACAGTTGCATGCATTGTGATGGAACCTGTTCAAGGTGAAGGCGGATTTATTATACCAGATAAAAAATTTGTTAAAGCAGTAAGAGATATTTGTGATCAACATGGTATTGTATTTGTCGCTGATGAAATTCAATCTGGATTTGCACGTACTGGAAAGATGTTCGCAATTGAGCATTTTGATGTTGTACCTGACTTAGTAACTGTATCTAAATCATTAGCTGCAGGATTCCCTCTCAGCGGTGTAATTGGCAAAACAGAAATGATGGATAGTTGTAATCCCGGGGAATTGGGTGGCACATACTGTGGTAATCCTATTGCCTGCGAAGCAGCTTTAAAAGTAATAGAAATTATCGAAGAAGAAAACTTAAATGATAAATCAGAAGATATTGGAGCTACGATTCAAGATAAATTAAGTAACATTGCACAAGAAGTCAATTTTATTGGGGATATTAGACGCTTAGGTGCAATGGTTGCTGTAGAAATCGTAGATTCCGAGACAGGACAACCAAATAAAGCAAAAACTACAGAAATAATAAAACAAGCTAATGAAAACGGTTTGCTATTACTATCAGCTGGTCTTAAAGGAAACGTCATTCGTTTCTTAACACCACTTGTGATTACTAATAATGAATTAAACAGAGGGTTAGAAATTTTAGAGGATGTATGCAAGAACGTTTAAAAATAGATAAATAATTAAATGGGGTATGCGTTATGAAATCACATTTCAATAAATCCATGAGTATAATGGATGTTTTGTTTTTAGCAATTGGTGCCATGCTTGGATGGGGATGGGTGGTACTTTCAGGAGAATGGGTTTCTACAGCAGGATTTTTAGGTAGCATCATAGCATTTTTAATTGGTGGACTATTTGTAATATTTATCGGTCTCACATATGCAGAACTCGCATCATCATTTCCAGAAACCGGTGGAGGCTTTGTATTTGTTAAAAAAGCCTTTGCACCAGGTATCGCATTTATTTCAGGTTGGTCTGTATTATTCGGTTATGTATCCGTTATTACATTCGAAGCTGTTGCGTTACCTACCGTTATAGACTATGTCATACCATTTAAACATTCTGGTTTCTTATGGAATATACAAGGATGGGATGTCTATTTAACTTGGGTATTAATTGGATCAGTCGGCAGTGTTATTTTAACATCTCTTAATTATTTTGGTATTAAACCTGCTGCAGTCACACAAACAGTTTTCACTGTTTTCATTGTAGCAGTGGGATTAATGTTAGTTGGAGGTGCTGGTGTAAATGGTAACTTCCAAAACTTAAAGCCATTATTTGTTGATGGCTTTGGTGGAACAATGTCCATCCTAATTATGATTCCATTTTTATTTGTAGGATTTGATGTTATTCCGCAAATAGCTGAGGAAGTTAAAGCTCCTTCTCAAAAGATTGGTAAAATACTAATAATCTCTATTATCGCATCTGTATTCTTCTATTTACTTATTGTATTTGGAGTCGCAACTGGGTTATCACCTAAAGAATTAAAAACAAGTGATCTAGCCACTGCAGATGCAATGGTTAATTTATTCGGAAGTGGTGGTTTTGGTGTACTTCTAGTCCTTGGAGGAGTAGCTGGGATTATTACGAGTTGGAATGCCTTTATCATTGGTGGTAGTCGTATATTATATGCGATGGCAAATAATGGAATGATTCCAAAATGGTTTGCTTATATACACCCCAAATATAAAACTCCAACACATGGTATTATTTTCTTAGGAGTACTAGCATTTGTTTCTCCTTTGCTTGGTCGCCCCGCTTTAGTGTGGATTGTTGATGCTGGGGGTATTGGAGTAGTAATTGGCTACTTCCTTGTAGCCCTTTCTTTCTTAAAATTAAGAAAAGTAGCACCAGATTTAAAGCGACCATATAAAATTAAGAATGGCAAAGCTGTAGGTATTATCGCAATTATTTTAAGTTTGTCATTCATAGCTATTTACTTGCCAGGTATGCCCTCTTCATTAATATGGCCTTCTGAATGGCTGATTGTCTTTGTTTGGTATGGAATAGCAGCTGTTTTATATTATGTACAAAAAAGGGAAAATAAGGTGATAGAAAATGACAAAATTAGAAGTTTTGAACCCAGCAACGAATGAAGTAATTGAAACTTTAAAGTATACAGATGAAACCACTGTTAATAAACAGATAGAAAATGCTCATGAAGCTTTTCTATCTTGGCGCGAAGTCGATGCACATACACGTTCAGAAAAACTGTGGGCTTGGTCAAAATTAATTGATAAACATAAAGAAGAACTCGCAGAATTAATTACTAAAGAAGGCGGAAAACCGTTAAAAGAAGCTCTAGGTGAAGTCGATTATGCACGTTCTTACGTTGATTGGTATGCTGAAGAAGCAAAACGTCTATATGGGCGTACAATTCCAGCAAATTCCGCTTCCAAGAAAATCATCATTCAATCATTTCCAGTCGGCGTTGTCGGTGCCATTACACCATGGAATTTCCCTGCTGCGATGATTACACGTAAAATGGCTCCCGCTTTAGCTGCAGGCTGTACAATTGTTTGTAAACCAGCTGTACAAACACCACTCACTACAATACGTTTAGTAGAGCTTGCACATGAGGCAGGTATTCCAAAAGACGCTATTCAATATATCATTACATCAGGTAAAGATGCTGGTCGTATCTTTACAGAAAGTCCAATCATTCAGAAGATTACTTTTACAGGCTCCACACCTGTTGGTAAGAAATTGATTGAAGGTGCTGCAAACTCAGTTAAGAATGTCACTATGGAACTCGGTGGCCTAGCCCCTGTCATTGTGCATAAAGATGCAGACATCGACGATGCTGTTGATCAAACTATTGCAACAAAATTTAGAAATGCTGGTCAAACATGTATTTGTGCCAATCGCATTTATGTACATGAAGATATTGTCGATACGTATGTAGACAAATTATCGCAAAAAATAAATGATTTGAAGGTAGGCAATGGCTTAGATAAAGACGTAGATGTGGGTCCTTTAATAAATCAAGATGCTATTAAGAAAGTCGTAAATCAAATCAAAGATGCAACGTCTAAGGGCGGACAGCTATCTCGTTCATTAAAAGACATTGAATCTTTAGGAGGCAACTTCTTAAAACCTGTAGTTATCTCAAATGCAAATCAAGATATGCAGATTATGCATAAAGAAACTTTCGGTCCCGTTGCGCCTGTGATGTCTTATTCAAATTTAGATGATGCAATTCAATTAGCAAATGACACTGAATTTGGTTTAGCAGCCTACTTCTTTACTAATAATTATAAAACTGGATTCTATCTGTATAACCATCTAGATTATGGTGTTATCGGTTGGAACGATGGTGGTCCTTCGGCTGCACACGCACCATTCGGTGGTATGAAAGAAAGCGGTTATGGCAGAGAAGGTGGAATCGAAGGAATTCAACCTTATTTAGAAACAAAATATCTATCTATCGGCAATATGTAAGTTGATAAGAATGGGTGAAGACCTCATGGTTTTCACCTTTTTTTATTGGTCTAAGCCTCATATTAATTGTAAAACTCGAAAGAATTAAATGAAACAATCTATATAGATATGATGTTTTCCCATTCTTCTTTTTATTATCATGTTTGAACTCTTTATATCGATATTGACTTTCATATTAAAAGGGCATAATATAAGCATACACTTCAAAGTTTTCAGACTTTTTAAATAATTGGTCCGTCATCTGAAGAATCACGCATTAGAGGAGAGAATAAAGATGAGTAACAACTTAATTTTACAATCAGATTTTGGTATAGAAGACGGTGCTGTCAGCGCAATGAAAGGTGTCGCACGTATGGTGAGTGATCAAATCTTTATCAGTGATTTAACGCATAATATCCCACCCTACGATATTTGGGTTGCTTCCTACCGGCTCTATCAAACTGTGAAATACTGGCCGAAAGGCACAGTCTTTGTTTCTGTCGTGGATCCTGGTGTCGGAAGTGACCGCAGAAGTATCGCTTGTCTAACCAAAACAGGTCACTATATCATTACACCAGACAATGGTTCATTAACGCATATCTTACATTATGAAGGCATTGAAGCTGTCATTGCGATAGATGAAGTCAAAAGTCGTTTGCCTCATTCTGAAGAAAGTCATACCTTCCATGGTCGTGACATTTATGCTTATAATGGTACTCGCTTAGCTGCTGGCCAAATTCAGTTTAAAGACTTAGGTAAACCCATTGCTTTAGAGTCTATCAAGCAATTACCTATCAACGACTCAAGACAAGAAGGCGATACACTCATCGGTTACATTGATATTTTAGATGTCCGCTTCGGCTCTCTATGGACCAACATCCCATTGTCATACTTTAAAACAAATGACATCCACCACGGAGACAAGCTTATTGTAACTATCTATAACAACGAAAACAAAGTGTATCAAAACATCCTGAAATTCGTACGTTCTTTTGCGGACGTCAAAATCGGCGAACCTTTAATTTACATCAACTCACTCGTTAATATTGGGGTTGCGGTTAATCAAAACTCATTCTCTGAACTCTATCATATCGGCACAGGAAATGACTGGCGTATTGAGATAACTAAAGGTCCAACACTCTAACCTCTCCTCGTGTGATGACCAGAATAAAGTTATTGAAAACAATCTACAAATTAAAAAGGCAAGACTCCTGTTAAATACAGAAATCTTGCCCGTGGAAAAATAAATAGAATTCAGTTCAACTTGTTACTAACTACTACTACAAACTTTTATCGGAATATATTTGTGTTATACGTGAGACTGGAGGGATGTTCCATGTCTCTTTTTTATTGTGTGTAATTTATGCCGCAAACCCTTAAAGAAGCATAAATTACGATTTTAAATAATCATAGACCGGTCTTGGTTGGCCTAAAGATAAGTGAGCGATAATATGATTCGCATCAACAATTTTCTTTACAGGAAAATCAGCGAGCGGTGCCATCACGTGTTCAAATAGTTGTAAGCGTGCTGGCCCTCTATAAGCTTCTACCAATTCAATGTCAGTAATCTGGCTTCTAGTTAATTCACAACGTATTAAACTTCCATCATAATCTCTTACAGACTTTAACATGAATTGTGGCATTGTTATTTCGTCCAAGGCTGCTTTGTCTGACATTTTATAATATTTATACGCCATTGTGGCTTGGGCAACGCGTAAAGAATTATAATCTAATGTTCCGACAAGCGTATCATTATCAGTATATAAATTAGGCTTACCTGCTTTTTTAGGAAAAGCAGCAACTTCTCTGCCGCTTGCGATTGCGGCTTGGTTATCAACATACATTGAAAGGTAGAACTCGCCTTCTTCTCCATTGTACTCTACGGGAATCACGTGTCCCGCTTCTTTATAACTTCCTAAACCGGTACTGTCCGGCATATTAATAACTTCAAATTTAATTTGATTGCTTTTGACTTTTAGTGGCTCAGGCACAACTGCTTCTAAAGCTGCTCTATCTGTTTCATATATGATATTAAGATACTCTCTATTTTTGAAATAAACCTCAGCCATCGGATAAACAGGCGCATTTATCGGCGTGGCTGATATATTTTTAACCCCTTCGTTATTCATAGAGCTCAAGCTCCCCTTTAATTGGATTCGTTAAATAATGACTCAAAGCGTTTCATACTTTCGTGGAAATCAGGTACAGCTTTATTATTTTGTGCCTCAGAAACGATATCTACAATAAGATCATTGACAGGTGTTGCGACCCCTTTTTCTCTACCAATTTTTGTGACTGCCCCATTAATATAATTAATTTCAGTGACTCTACCTTTTCTTAAATCTTGTAACATACTCGCTTCAATGCCTCTTGAAGATTTCAACGTTTCTCTCATTGTCTCAATTTGGTCTGTTTCATCTTTAATCACCGCATAGTATTTTGGGTCAAAGATACTTAACTGTTCGAACTTAACGCCGTTGCTTTGGCCTACTTCAACCACTTCATTCATCGCATAAAGCGCAGCTTTTTGACCCACTTTATCATCCATAACATCTCCATAGGTACCGTTGGTTGCGGCTGACATACCGCTCAGTGCACTATTAATAATTAATTTCGTCCACTTAGTACCTAGCAGGTTATCTGAAACTGAAATACCGCCAATAGGTTCTAGCGTGCGTTGAACCATCTTTGTACGGTCAGTGATTGCTCCATCTAACTCTCCGATTTGAATCGCATTGTTTTTAAATGTTTCAAATTCAGTAGTTAAACGAGAAACCCCTGGGCCTTCAAAAGTAGCACCGAATTCTACAGAACCCGCTACGATATTGGCTGCTGGAATGACTTCTTGAATTAACTCTTCAGGAATACCATTTTGTAACGAAACAACTGTTCCATTATATTTCAATATGTCTTTGACTTTCGGGATTACATCTTTGTTGAACACTTGTTTCGTTAACAATAGGATGACGTCATATTCTTTGTCGATTTGATCAGGTGTTAATGCATTTACTGAGTGATGATAATCTGTTTCGCCAACGACATGTGCCCCATCTTCATTCAATTTGTTCACATGTTCTTCGTTGACGTCAATCAAATCAACATCAGCATCAGATTCAGAAAGGAACGCCCCCATAATTGTTCCTAGCGAACCTGCCCCATAAACTGCTACATTCATTTTTCATCACCTCGTAGTGTTATTATACGACCAAAAAGGTATATATAATAATATATAAAAGTGATAGTACTATAAGTCTGGGTTTATAGGAGGATTTATGGAATTTTTATACTTAAAATACTTTAAGCAAGTTGCTGAAAGTTTGAATTATACACAAGCCGCTAAAGAGCTTTATATCAGTCAACCCGCTTTAAGTATGACGATTAAAAAACTAGAAAAAGAATTGAATACTACGCTGTTTATAAAGAAAGGACGGTCAATTGAACTCACTGAAAATGGACATCTCTTATTAAAATCAGTTAACCGTATCTTCAATGAACTCAATCGCATAACCGAAGTAATGCAGAAAAATGATGCCGTTAAAACACGTACCATTCATTTTGCATCTTCCCATGCACGCTTAATGTATGGCGCATTCGAGACATATGTCAAAAATCATCCTGAAAATAAATATAATATGGAAGTGACTGACAATCGTGCCATTATTCAAAAGTTGCTGTCACATGATATCAGCTTTGCGCTCAACTCTATTAAATTAACACACCCTAGAATAGAATGTAATAAACTGATTAACGAAGACATCGTTCTGACTTATCCTAAAAAGTATGATTATACCTTGTCCACAAAGGGTTTGTACGATGATTCAATTTATAAATCCTTTCTGTTTTCTTCTCACAATGAAGAATACAATGCTGTGTTACAGTCCTTTTTGGATTATAAAAATATAAAGGTCAACAACGCCAATTACGTCGATGACCTTTTCATGCACACATTGTTGAAAGAACGTACAAATTTCTGCTTTTTACCCATTTCAATGTGTCGCGAATTAAACTTACCTTATATTGAAGATCCGAACTTAATCATTTCAAACACGATTTATCTCAGTACATTAAAAGACACACCCCTCAGCGATGCAGATTTAAACCTGTATCAATTTATCGAAGACTATTTTAAGAGTAATGCGAATCACTATATCATTTAATGATTGAATTCTAACCCAACACAAAAGCCGAACACCCTTATTCCGAGTGTCCGGCTTTTGTGTTTATTGATTAAATTTTATGATTGTTTCAGCGTTTCCGGTATATCTTTATAACCTTCTCTGACGTTGATGACATGGCTGAACCCTTTGTTTTCTAAGATACCCACTGCGATAGAACTACGTACACCTGATTGGCAATGTACATAGATTGGCGCATCTTTATCAAATGGGATATCCGCATCTAATAATTTACCGTGTTTGATGTGTTGGGCTTGGTCTAGATGACCTGCGTTCCATTCATCATCGTTACGTACATCTAAGACATTTTCCTCTTCACCTGTCATAACTTGACTATGAACTGAAGATGTCATGACATCGTATTTAGGTAAACGATAACTTGCGACACGGTCAAAGCCGATGAGTTGAAGTTGATATGCGGCTTGTTGAACGAGGTCACGGTCACCAATTAAATCGATGCCTTTGTCGTAATCAAGATACCAGCCGATTTGATTAATAAAGCCTTTATCAAACGGAATATTAATTGTGCCGTATTCATGCCCGCCATGATAGGCTGAACGTGAACGTACATCGAATGCGAGACGGTCTGAATCTAAACTTGGATACACTTCATAAGGTGCGTAAAGGTCTGTACCATTTTGATTGATATATTTCATGTGTCCGAAATGGTGTGGAGGGTCAGGTTGTTCTGAAGTCAGTTGTTTCACGAACGCTGCTTTGTCATTCACATTGAATGCCCAGTTATTGACGCGTTCATAGCTAAGTGTAGATGTTGGAACGTCACCTAGTGCTTTACCGCATGGACTGCCGGCACCATGACCTGGCCAAATTTGAATAGAGTCTGGTAAGTTGCTAACAGACTGAATAGAGTCATACATTTGTTTCGCACCTATTTCTGTTGTCCCTTCAACTTGTGCGGCTTTTTCTAGTAAGTCTGGGCGGCCAATATCGCCTACGAAGATAAAATCACCTGTAAAGAGACCCATAGGTACAGAAGAGCCGCCGCCTTTATCTGTTAATAAGAAACTGATACTTTCTGGTGTATGACCAGGCGTGAACAACACTTCGATATCAATATTGCCGACACCAATATGGTCACGCCCTTTCACAAATGTTGTATTTTCCGGCATATTCTTGTAGCCGAATTGGTCTCCGCCTTCCGCTGAGACATACACCTGTGCGTTTAAACGTGCTGCCGCATCACGAATACCTGATGCAAAGTCAGCGTGAATGTGGGTTTCAGCTGCTTTGGTAATTGTGAAACCTTCCGCATCTGCGACTTCGATATATTTAGATAAGTCGCGTACTGGATCAATTACCATGGCTTCTCCTGTACGTTGACAGCCGATTAAATAAGACGCTTGTGATAATTGATGATCATAAAATTGTTTGAAAAACATGCTAAAACTCCTTTACTTATTTGGATTTTCTCTCTTTAGATAAATAAGTTGTGGCTCGCGTTTTGTGTGTCGCCGATATAGCTGCCGACACCGCCGTAAGTCACTTCATCACGTAATTCTTCTTTTTCGATGCCCATAACATCCATACTCATGGTGCAAGCAATCAATTTAATATCTTGTTCGATGGCTTTATCGAGTAATGTCGTTAAGGAATCTACATTTTTCTTTTTCATAACATAGCGCATCATGACGTTGCCTAAACCGAACATATTCATTTTAGATAGCGGCATTTTCACTGGTGATTTCGGTAACATCATGTCGAACATTTTAGCGATACCTTTTTTCTTCACATTCGCTGGATTTGATTTC
Source organism: Staphylococcus simulans (assembly GCF_047037175.1). Classification (GTDB taxonomy): domain Bacteria; phylum Bacillota; class Bacilli; order Staphylococcales; family Staphylococcaceae; genus Staphylococcus; species Staphylococcus simulans_C. Next base: position 1,952,944 of record NZ_CP178241.1, read on the forward strand.
TTCAACGCATTGAGTCCCCAGAAAGTGAAAAAGATGGAAACATCACGGCCTGCGGCTTTGGCACCATTTGCGATAATCAACGCCGCTAAGGCTTTATCGAGTTCGCCGCTGAATAATACGATTGTCGTACCGTTTTTAGAATGTGAAACTTCCATTGCTTTCGGTGCTTCTTTTTGGATAATCGCTGTGACTTTACCTTCATCTTGATTAATACGTACTAGGGTATTACCTGTTTGTTTCACCCAGCTTTGAATATCACTGTAGAAACCTGGGTCAGTGACAGTTGCTTCTACTTGATCACCTGGACTAAGTTGTTTCATTTCTTGGCTTAAATTCATAATTGGCCCAGGACATTGTAAACCGCTGTAGTTGAGTTGTTTGCGATTGTCTTTCACTGTTGTGTCTGTACTTTCTGTCACTTCTGTATTGTCGTTGTTTTCACTATACGCCACATAACCGCCGTCCAAGTTCACAACGTCGTAACCTTTTTTCTCTAAATATTCTGCGGCGGTTTGACTGCGTCTGCCGCTTCTGCAGTAAATATAGTACGTTCTATCTTTCTGTTTATCGAATTGTTCTATTTGGTCTACTGGATATAATTCTGCACCTTCAATATGCCCCTCGGCGTATTCTTCTGGTGTTCTGACATCTATTAATTGTCCATTGTTTGCGAAAGTTTTAAAGTCTTTCTGACTTAATGCATTGATGTGTTGTGTTTTCATATCCTCCTGTGTTGCCTCCCTTTTAAAAATACCTATAGGGGTATAGTAAGTCCTTTCTAAATAAAAGTCAAATGCCCCCATGGGTATTTGACAAAATTTCTTTTACACACTACAATAAAGTTATTCAGACTTTATCATGGGGGTATAGTGAATGAATTATGATCAAAAAATGGTTAATCGAATTAAACGAATCCAAGGACAATTGAATGGCGTTGTTAAAATGATGGAAGAAGATAAAAATTGTAAAGACGTTATTACACAACTCAGTTCTTCTAAAAGTGCACTACAACGTTTAATGGCAGTGATTGTCAGCGAAAACTTAGTAGAATGCGTTAAAGCAGCAGAAGATAACAACGAAGACTCACAAGCTTTAATTGAAGAAGCAATCAACTTGCTTGTGAAAAGTAAATAATGGCTACCATGACTTTAATAACGATGCTTCTGATCGGGGTGTTTGGCGGCTTAATTTCAGGGATGGTCGGTATTGGCGGTGCCATCATTATCTATCCGGCAATTCTTATTATCCCAAGCCTGTTAGGCCTTCACACATACACGCCCTATCTCGTTTCAGGACTCGCATCCAGCCAGGTCTTCTTTAGTACACTGAGCGGATCACTTAAAGCGAAAAGCAATCCAGAGTTCTCGTTAACACTCGTGCTCTATATGGGTGCCAGCACACTCATCGGCAGTACCATCGGTGCCTTCTTCACACAATGGTTCAGCACGACTGCGGTCAACAGCGTTTATATTGTCGTCGCAATACTAGCATTAGTCTTATTATTTATTAAAGTAGAACCTCAAGCAGGCAAACCACATCTGAATCGTTTCTTGCTTATCGCATTCGGTCTTGGTATCGGGGCCATTTCCGGCATTGTGGGTGCAGGCGGTTCATTTATGATTATTCCAGTCCTGTTAGTGTTCTTTAAATTACCGATGAATACCGTCGTCGCAAACAGTATTGTCATCGCGTTTATTTCATCTATCGGATCATTTGTGATTAAACTGCTTCAAGGCTTTATTCCTATCACAGATGCGATTCCTTTAGTTATCGGCAGTATTATCTTCGCACCGATTGGTTTAATGATTGGTAAGAAACTGCCAAGTATCGTTCAAAAATGGATTATCAGTATCTTAATTATCATCGCCGTCATTCAATTAATCTTTTAATAGAGCTGCCGAGTTCTCAACAGAGCTTGGTTTTTTTATTTATTCCTATAGGTCACAGGGTAAACAGTAAACGACAAAATAAATTGAACCCTCCCCTCCACATAAAGTCTCAGGGTTAAACTTGTTTCTGAGCAGTTTTACGCTAAAATTAATAGTGTAACGTTAAATGACCAAGCTATATAGAAAGTGGTGAAATAATGGCTAAGAATCAAAAGCGAGAGATGTTATTACGAGCAGCAGCCGATATTGTGAATGAGCAAGGTGTCAGTAGTTTAACACTCGATGCCGTTGCACAACGTGCAGAAGTGAGCAAAGGCGGATTGCTTTATCATTTCAATACAAAACAAGCCTTAATTCAAGGATTGGTAAACCATGCGAATGAACTTTATAAAGAAAATGTCAATCACTATATTGAAGATGGCATAGAAAACAAATGGATTCATGCCTTTATTGAGGCGACACGTGAACATCGCAAGGAAAACAAAGCTGTGACTTCTGCCATTCTAGCAGCACAAGGCAACGACCGTAATCTGCTCGGCCCCTTACAAGATACCTATCAAGATTGGCAAAGCCACATTGAAGCAGATGGCTTAGATGCGGTTGATGCGACCATCTATCGTTTAGCTGTAGATGGGCTATGGCTTTCTGAAATTTTCGGATTAACTTCTATCGATGAAGACATGCGAGAAGCTGTCTTAGATCGTTTAAAAGCATTAAGCAGTAAATAAATATAGGCGCAAACCCTTGTCATGAGAGACTCTGATTAAAAGAGTCTCTCTTTTTTTATTTTTGTTGAGTTTAAGGGTTGAAATAAAACCGTCCAGTTGGTACACTAACAAACGTTGAAAAAATTAACGAAACAAAATCATTAAAACTCGGAGGGAAAAGAATTCATGAAAAAAGTGATGCTTACAGCAGCGATTACAGGCGCTGGCGACACAACTGAAAAAAATAAACATGTACCCGTAACACCTGAAGAGATTGCAGATTCAGCAATTAAATGTGCACGTGCAGGCGCAACTGTTGCACATATCCACGCAAGAGATCCAGAAACAGGCGGCGTGAGTCATGATGTTGAATTATATAGAGAAGCTGTCCGTTTAATCCGTGAAGCAGATGAAGATATCGTCATTAACATTACAGCAGGCGGCGGCGGTGACTTCATCCCAGATATGCAGAACCCTTATCAAGCTGGAGAAGGTTCAGATATCCAAACACCAGATGAACGTCATGAGCCAGTCGGCGAATTATTACCAGAAATTTGTACACTAGACTGCGGCAGTGTCAACTTCGGAGATATGGTTTATATCAGCCCGACAGATTGGTTACGCCGTCAAGCACAATTAATTAAAGATGCAGGCGTGAAACCTGAATTAGAATGTTTCGATAGCGGTCATATCCGTTTCGCAAACCAATTAGTTTCTGAAGGTTTGATCGAAGGCGAACCGATGTATCAATTCTGCCTAGGAATTCCATGGGGTGCAGATAATGATGCAGAAACAATCGAATACTTCAAAACACGTTTACCAGAAAATGCACATTGGTCAGCATTCGGTATCGGTAAAATGCAGTTGCCTACAGTAGAAGAAGCTGCAAAACGCGGCGGCAACGTACGTGTCGGCTTAGAAGATAACATCTATTTATCAAAAGGTGTTAAAGCGACAAATGAAGCACTTGTAGAAAAAGCTGTAGAAATCTTAAAAGGTTTAGATATGGAACCTATGACACCGCAAGAAGCGCGTGAAAAATACAACTTAACACAACCAAAAGGAGGCAAATAAAATGAAGTTTGCAGTAGTAGGAACAGGCGTCATCGGCAGCGGCTGGATTACACGTATGCTTGCGCACGGCCACGAAGTGGTCGCAACTGATCCAGGTGAAGGCGCACAAGAAGCGATGATGGCACAAATCAAACAAAATTGGCCATACGCTGAAGAAATGGGCTTAGCTGAAGGTGCATCATTAGATAATCTGACTTTCACACCTCATTTAGATGAAGCTGTACAAGATGCAGATTTAATCCAAGAAAATGTACCAGAAGTTGAAGAAATCAAAGCAAGTGTCTTAAAAGAAATCGACACATATGCTCGTCCTGACGCAATCATCGGTTCAAGTACTTCAGGTATTATGCCTTCTGAATTACAAGAAGGATTAAAACACCCAGAACGCTTAGTGGTTGCACACCCATTCCACCCTGTTTATATCTTACCTTTAGTTGAAATTGTGCCAGGTAAAGAAACTTCAGAAGACACAGTCGTTAAGGCTGAAGATTATTATGAAAGTATCGGCATGGATGTGTTGCACGTACGTAACGAAATTGAAGGACACATTGCTGACCGTCTTATGGAAGCTTTATGGCGTGAAGCGTTGCACATCGTTAATGACGGCATTGCGACAACTGAAGAAGTCGACAAAGCCTTCACACACGCAGCTGGCTTACGCTATGCACAATATGGACCATTCATGACATTCCACTTAGCAGGCGGCAATGGCGGTATGCGTCATATGTTAAAACAATTCGGTCCAGCACTTAAGAAACCTTGGACTAAATTAGTAGCACCAGAACTTACAACCGATTTATACAATGCAGTTGTTGAAGGATGCGAAACAAGCTCACAAGGCTACACAATGTCAGAACTAGACCAAAAACGTAATGAATTCTTAGTAAAAGTTAAAAAACTTGCGGAAGAATACTGGCCAAGTGAAACACCTGGTATGAAGAAACGTCAACCTCAAACACAGGGGGTATAAGACTTTGACACAATTATTTACGTACCAAACGACAGTAAAAGACGAATGGCTCGATCATAATAACCATATGAATGACGCTGAATACAACCGCGTCTTCAGTAATGCGACAGATGACTATCTCGCATATTTAGGTTTAAGCGAATCAGAAATTGAAAGACGCCATTACACAGTCTTCACATTAGAAAATCATGAAACGTATCAAAAAGAAGTTAATAAAGATGAAGCATTAACAGTCACGGTTCAACTCGTTGATCACGATGCAAAACGCCTTCATGCATTCATGACATTGTATGACCAAGCACAAGATGTGTGCGCAACATACGAAGTCATGTTGATGGGCATTGATACAGACTCAGGTCGCCCTGCACCTTTCCCTGAAGACATCGCACAAAATATTGAACAAGATGCTGAACTAATAGATAAAGAAGGATTAGACCAACCCAAAGAACTTGGTCGTCAAATCGGTATTAAACGTAAGAAATAAACGAAGCACTACGAAACGATTAATATCACAATTTGCATAACACCCTAAACGGGTTTCATATAGATAGAAAAGGTCCACTTGCGATAAAACGTAAGTGGACCTTTTAGTAATTAAGACTCATTTTTAGTATTTAAAATGCTATTGATTAAATCAACATATAAATCACTGTTCCTATAGCCTTCTAAAATATCATTAACTTGTCTGTCAGGTATCTCTGGCACCTCTCTTATTTCACATAACTTATTTGTAAATCCTTCTTTAGTCACAACATGATTGTTTAATGTTAAACGCATGAAATATTGATCCAGTGCTTTGATTTCATCACTTTGATACCAATAGCGCAGCAAAACTAAATCCTTAGTTTTTAAATCTGGAGCTAATTCTTCTTGTAAAGCGTCAATAGATTGTTTAATCAATAAGAGTTTAGATTCTAATTCTTCATTGTCCATAAATTCAACGCTCCATTCTAAATTAGTTTATCTAATCATAACATTAACATACTGGTCTTATGATTCATTCTTCTTTTGTGCCTCTTGTTCTTCTTTCATTTTCTTTTCAACTTTTTTTCTGATATTTGGATATTTCTGAAGCACATCTTCAATCTCAATCTTAGGCATGCCATGTTGTTTTATATATCTGCGCTTTCTCATTTCTGTGACTTTATCTTCAGATAAAAACAACACCGAGGCACACGCTAATATGGCTAGAGAAGTAATAACTAAAATAGCATGTGTTCCTAAAGTAATACCTTCATCCTGGTTGTAATGACTGGTTTCTTTATTTTCACTTCCACCAAAGTGTTCTGCAGCATCTATAGGTTGAACTGCGATAAACAATACTAAAAGCAATGACACAATCATTAAAATAAGCTTCTTAGAAGTCACGACCAGCACCTCCTCCGCCACCGCTACCGCCGCCGAAGCTATCAGAAGAGCTGCTAGAACCAAAGCCACTACTTGTTCCATCACTTGAACCAAATTTTGCGTTACCGGAACGTATTGTGGTTTTGGGCCGGTATTTCTCCCTTTCTTTGTCTATTAATTCTTCACGTATGACCTGTTCAATATTTTCAGTCAAACAACGTTTCATAAACATAATACCCACAATCAAGAACCCTATAGATGCGATGAACAGGAAACCAGGTAAGATGTAACTTGAAATACCGTTCCATCCTTTATAAGGAAATGTTTTAAGATCATTGATGACCGTACTTATCCAACTCATTGGCCATACTTCATCTTTCGTATAAGATTGACCTGACGAAAAACTATAACCATACATCGCTTTATACAGCTTCATTAACCCTTTGTCATACTTTCCTTTTTCAAATTCTGACAACCCGTTATTATCGATGATATTTCCTACTTTGGCATCATTAAAAAAGCCCTCTAATCCATAACCAATTTGTATGTCAACACCCCGGTCAGAACCATGATTTGCTTTATCCAGATTCAAAAAAATCACAATTCCATTATTAACTTCTTTCTTACCTACACCATATTCACGTAAAAGACGTAACGCATAGTCCCTTCTAGGCTCATCTACTTCATCCATCGTGACCATAAGCATTTCAATACCTGTTTCTCTTTCAAGACGCTGTCCAAGTTGATTTAATTCTTGTATTTCACCATCACTTAATAAATGGGCATGGTCTTGTATATAGAGGTGGCTTCTATCTAATTCAGGCAAAGGTTTCGTTGATGCATAGGTTGGCAGGCTAAAAATAACACTCAGTAGTAAAAACGATATAACAAATCTAAGAAGTCTTTTCATCTGTACGCTCCTGTCCAATTGATTAAAGTAACGCATTCAAATTAATTTTATGTATCACAAGTTCATTGTTTTAATGCAACGTTCTAATTAAAATCTATATTATTCAGTGTAAAACAACACAATGTCGTATTCAACACTCTGCTTAAAGCCTTGAATTTGCGATGCAACATATACACTGTTGTCTTACTAAAACATTCTAATCATAAATACATCCGAAAGTGCATAACACCAAAACTTCTAAGACGTCCGCATCTCTAACTTCAGACAAACTTCAGTCTGACCTGATATATTAAAAAAGCGCCATGAACTCTCTGTTCAGGCGCTTTAACCTTAGGCAAGGTTTCCTACTTTCACTGTTTCACATCTATCTTTGCATGATGTTTTCAATGGCTTCTATTTCATTTTTAGACGTATACACTTTGATTGAAAAGCCGTTGGCTTTATTCGTGTCATAATACCAAACACCGTTTGAAATCTCATCTGGCGCATTATGAAAGTCCGTGAAGTCATCTTTTGTCATTTCTCCCGGTACTACAAACACATGATTGACTTGATTGTCCGAATTATAACTGACACCGATATTGCCGTATAATTCAGCTTTCTTGCCATCAATTGTTTTCGCACCTTCTGCACGACCATATTCTTTCTCTATCGCACTTTTGGTTTCCCCTATTTCAAAACCTTCATACCCCTCTGTATTAGGTGTATGCATGTAACCTTGACTGAACATAGGTGAGTTTACATCAATCTCTACTTTATGGGTAGGTGGCAAATGTGAGTCTCTAGGCTGTGCTTTCCCCACTTGATTCATCCAAAACGCAAACACACCATAGAATAGTCCAACGATCAGAGCTAAGAATACAAATACGAGTACACTACACCAAATAAAAGTTTTAATTTTACTTCTATCTTCTTGTTGATGTAATACCTCTGAACGAGAAAATTGACTAGGTGTACCACAATGAGTACAAAAAGCTTCACTAGACTGTAACGCATTTTTACATGTTGTACAGTATTTTCCCATATTCCTTCCTCCGATAAATCTTTTTTACAACTCAATTATATTTAATTTTTCAATAACTTTCTACATAAAACGTTTTAAGAAACTGTAAAGTTGTTAAAGAATAAGAAATAGCACTTCAGTTTTTTGCTGAAGTGCATTAAAGTTTCACGTAAAACACAAGCCTTACTCATCCATTTTGATAATAATACGGCCTGCATCTCCATTTGCGAGTTCATCAAACCCTTCATTAATTTTATCTAACGGCAAGGTTTTACTGATTAACGGATTTATATTCAGCAATCCTTTCTGATAAAGGCTTGTAAAACGAGGTATATCTCTATCCGGTACACAACTGCCGACATAAGATCCTTTAATAGTTCGTTCTTCAGCTGCTAGTGTCACTTGTGGAAAGGCGAATTCTTGACTTGGATCTGGTAACCCCGTTGTCACAGTAGTACCACCACGTTTAGTAATCGCATATGCAGTTTTCATTGCTGGTGTTGCACCTGCTGTTTCAAATGCATATTCTACACCTCCATCTACGTACTCTTTTACTTTCTCTACTATTTCTTCATCATTTGAATTAAATACTGTAGTCGCACCTAATTCCTTTGCAATATCAAACTTGTTCTCGTTAATATCTAAAGCAATTATCTCATTTGCACCTGCAAGTTTAGCTCCTATAATCGCATTTAAACCAATGCCACCAAGACCAACGATTGCGACGTTACTGCCAGGTCTAATTTGGGCTGTGTTCATTACAGCGCCTATGCCTGTAATCACCGCACATCCAAAGACTGCTGCACGTTCAAATGGAATTTCTTTATTTATTTTAACGATTGAGTTTTCAGAGACTACTGCATATTCCGCAAATCCTGAAACACCTAAATGATGATGAACTTTGCCTTGTTTGTTAGATAATCTAATTCCACCCTCTAACATTTTACCTTCTTCATTCGATTTTGCTCCATTCTCACATAGCGCTGGTCTTCCTTCACGACAGGGAATACAGTGTCCGCAGCTTGGTATAAAAACACAAACAACATGGTCACCTTTTTCGAAATCAAGTACATCACTTCCGGTTTGTATTACTTCTCCCGCCGCTTCATGCCCCAATGCCATTGGCATAGGTCTAGGACGACTGCCATTAATCACGGATAAATCTGAGTGACATAGACCCGCAGCATGAATTTTAATCAGTACTTCATGTGCACGAGGTTCCTCTAACTCCAGTTCCTCAACTTTTAATGGTTGAGATTGACTATATGGCTGATTGCTTCCCATTTCATATAATACTGCTGCTCTTGTTTTCATATCTAACATCCCCTCTTTCTATTTCTCTCTACCCCTTAGTACAATTTTTATACTCAATTTCATCTCAAGACTCACAATGAATATAAAGTGTCCTATAAAAAATACAGAAGCTTCCGTTAAAACTTTACCTTAGTTTCAACAGAAGCCTCTATAATCTGTATAAAATAACATTGTATATTTAACTGAACATAATACTTTAAAACGCGATGACTCCTATAATACCTGCCACAATAATCATACATAATGATGAGCCAATCGCCCATTTTAAGACTACTTTTTGGTTTGTTCCATAATCAATGCCTAACATACCTACAAGCAAGTAACCTGCGGCATATAAAGGACTTAGGACGTGTACTGGTTGTCCTAAAATCGATGCTCTGGCCATCATGGCTTTAGAAACACCAAATTGTTGTGCAGATTCAGCAAGAATCGGCAAGATACCATAATAGAATGGATCATTTGCCATGAAGTAAGTAAACGGCATACTGAGTACTGCAGTGATTAATGCGAAATGATTCCCCATCGCATCTGGCACAATATGTACTAAAGCACTTGCCATGTGGTCTACCATCTTCGTACCGCTCATCACACCGGTAAATACACCAGACGCAAAGACTAAGCTGACTACTGCGAGTACATTGCCTGCATGACGTTTAATTAATTGCGATTGTACTTTGAGTTGTGGATAGTTAATGATTAAAGCTAACGCAAATCCAAGCATGAACAATACAGGAATCGGTAAAAATCCTTTAATTAATGCGACTAATAACAAAATAGTTAAAGCAGCATTGATAATTGTTAATTTGGGTCTCAATAATGCGAGTTCATCCTCATCTTTATCATTTGAAATATGCATTTCTTCCAAAGTAAGTGATAAATGATTCTTTATACCGATACGTTTGCGTTCGCGCTTTCCTAATATATAAGCTGCGGCAAAGGTGAAAAGAATACCCGCAATCATGACTGGAATGATTGGAGTGAATACTTCTTCTGTTGTTAAGTGTAGTGCTGAGATTGCACGTGCTGTCGGTCCACCCCATGGTGTCATATTCATAATACCGATAGCTAACAATGCAAGGGTTGCTAATATATAAGGATTCATACCCATTTTCTTATATAACGGCAACATGGCTGTAACTGTAATAATGAAAGTGGTTGTTCCGTCTCCATCTAACGCCACAATCGATGCTAAAGCAACAGTACCGATTGTAATTCTTACAGGATCACCCTTAACCCCTTTCATAATCACACTGACAATCGGATTGAACAATCCGGCATCAATCATCACGCAAAAGTATAGAATGGCGAAAACCAACATAATACCTGTCGGTGCAACCTTTGTAATTCCTGCTATAATATCGTTTCCTAAACTAGAATAAAATCCCCCGATTAATCCAAATACTACTGGTACCACAATGAGCGCTACCAGCGCTGACATTTTCCGACTCATAATCAAAGCCATGAAGACAATGATCATTACAAAACCTAATAATGCTAAATTCATGATGTGTCCCCTTTGTTTGTGATTTAACTGTCAGCAATCGCTTACAATTATATATAGTTTACCACAACCTTTAAGTTATTAGAATATTCTTACCATTAAAGTCAGCTATTTTAGATGAAAATAAAAAACGTTATCTCTGAAGTTTGTTTCAGAGATAACGTGAAAAGGTTATAAAATATGATTAATGATATCGAACGCTTGGTTAGCGATTATGCTTTGCTGTTGATGTAGCTATCTGGGTTTACAGCGTATTGGTTACCCACGCCACCTTGCATGCGTTGGAAGTGTAAGTGTGGTGCAGTTGAGTTACCAGTGCTGCCTGATTGACCAATTTGGTCACCAGCGCTGACATCTTGTCCAGCTTTAACATTTAAGCTGTTCATGTGCATATACCATTGATAGTTATTGCTGTTTTTCTCTTGGATTGTAACTTGGTTACCGCCACCATAGTTACTCCAGCCAGCTTGTGTTACTGTACCATCTGTTAATGAGTAAACAGGTGTGTTTTCAGGCATACCATAGTCTACACCATAGTGTGCGCCTCCACCATGATATTGACCATATGGTTGGAGTTTAGGGTGTTTTGTTAACCAACCTGCATCTTGTGCAGTTGATCCATCTGCTTGTGTAGAAGGTGCTGAAGCTTGGTTAGAACCTTCTGATGAACCGCCGCCTTGTGGAGCTGGTGCTTGTGTTGCTTGAACATTTTGTGCTGAACCTGCATTTGATGTAGCGTTTTGTGCAGGTGCATATGTTGTATTATCTTGTGATTGATTATATGTGTTTTCGTATTGTGTATTTGATGTATTGTTGTTATATGCTGCATTGTTTTCTGAAGCTTTGTTTGGATTATTTGCGATATCTTGTGCTGATGGCGCTTCATTTGCATCATAACCATTTGCTTGAACATCTGAATTTGATGCATTTGCTGAATAGTTATTATCATCGTTTTGATAGTTAGGGTTTAATAAGCTTTGTGGGAAATAGAAATAGTGTGTAGCACCCGCTTCATCTACGATAGTAAATTGATATTCTTTATTATCAAACATTGATTGGTCCCAATTGCCATCTAATGTGTGGTGGTAATTGCCTTGTGCATCTTTCGTGAAGTATGATCCATATGAATAACCTTTAGTCTGATCCGCTGTTTGTTGCGCTTGTTGTGTTTGTTGTGTTTGCTCTGGTGCAACTTGATTATTTTCAGCCGCATCTGCGTGGTGGCTGATAAATCCTACTGAAGAAACTCCCAAACCTACAATAGTAGCTGTTACTAATTTATTCATCATGTAAACTCCCGTCCTTAAAAATTTTTATGATTCGTTAATACGTTTTGCTTTTTTCTCGCAATCAAAATTACAAAACTAAAGGTAACACGGGAGATATACTAAATAAAGGCGTATAATTGTTTTGTAAACAAATGTATTTTGCATGTAATATAGTTACCGAAATATTACTACCTTGTAAGTACTGTGAAGACAGGGTTAAAGCACCCTTCTTTCATTCAATATAATGCGTCTTATTAATATTTTGAAATGTTTAATGTGCTTGATTCCCGGATATTTTAATAGTGTTGTTTATGCGTTAAACCCTTTTAAACCCTTATTTTATTTAACTTTTTATATCTCAAATTCACTTTCAACTATAGATGATTTACATACTCTTATGATGGTCTTTACTTTGTTGATAACGTCTAAATAGAAAATACAATCCTGCTAAAAAGAACAAGACTAGTACACCATTCCCAATGACTTTCCCCAACACAAAAATGAGAATAACCATCGTAAGAAACGCTAAAACAATAGAAACTATTAAAGCAAACCATTTAGCATTATCACTATTTCCACCTTTTAACAAATGATGGATGATATATCCCATATATAGATTCATCAATGCCATTGATGTTTTAATCATTGTACCCACCACTATGATGAAGAATCCTCCCATAAATACAATTGAAATCAAATTCCATATTAAACCCAACAGTTCACTCATGATGATAATCCCCTTTTTATATTTCTATGATCTTCAATGCATGACGTATTTCTTTATCAATATCTTTCGTTCGCCATTCTCTAAAGTAACCTAATGAAACACAACTATAATGGACATGATCCTTTGTGACACTTCCTCTGAAATGAACATGTCCCATCAGACTGTAACGTATAGGATAGCTTTGATATAACGATTGAAAGTCAGACGTTCCAATAAATGCGTTAAAGTAATCGAAAATACGATGTGGTGTCGGTACTTTAAAACTAGGTTCAGTGACGACATGTGTAATCAGAATAATTTTTCTGCCTTGTACTTTCTTCATATCCGCTTCCGCAAGTTCTGCTGCTTTACGTGACACTTCTCTATCCGACATACCCCAATCTACATGTACTTTATCTTGCCACGTAGCCCCTTTAAAGCGTCTGCGTTCTAAATCAGCTAAACTATATTTAGCATCTGCATAACTATAGTCATACCAACCGCTGTTGCCGACAATCGCCCACTCATCGTTAATAATGTAAGGATTGCCCATCAATTGTTCAGACTTACTCATGAAGAAATCATGTATGACTTGTGTAGACGTTCCGTCTTTTGACCAATAATCATGATTGCCAGGAATGAATCTGATATCAATCCCTGTTAATACTTCCAATTGTTGTATAAAGAGATAAGACTGTTGATGGTCATTTGAAATATCCCCTGCAATCACCAATATATCCAATTGTGTTTGTTTCACAAGCTGCGCTAAATGTTCAGTATATTGCGCTTTTGTATAATCAGAAGGGCGATCAATATGTAAATCTGAAATGACTCCTATTTTCATTTGTTTAATCCTTCCTCTTTTTAAACGTTTATATACTATTTTAGACCATTAAAAAAGGAGCACAAGCATGACATGCTCATCCTCCTTCGTACTTGCCTTTCAGACATTTAGTCTAAAGCATTACATTGAATTAATAGCTTCCCTTTATCCCAAAACAGGATTCCAAGTAAAAGCAATAAAACCTTATAATAAAATTTAAATAAAAGTGATTGCTTTCCAATTAAATTAAATCATAACGGGTATCAATACAATGGAGAGATTATGCATACAGGCCTCTTCCGCTAAGCCCTATCATTCATTTCATACTTACATTGATATAGAAAGGGTGATATAGTGGAACAATTTGAAGCTTCTGAGAGTATGGTAGATCTTGAGGATATTAATTTCGCTTGGGATCAACTGATTACTGACGAAGATGAATTGGTGGAGGCTGGCTATCCTCAAGGTCTGCTCGAAGAGTGGATAAAGGATGGTGTTATCAAGCCTTTCTCTCCCAGAGGCAATAAAAGGCATTTTTATTCAAAAGATGTCTTCGTTGCAACTGTACATCATGTCTTACGAACATAGCATGATGGGAAGTTAAGGATCGACCAGAGGTTGATCCGCTTCCTTTATATAAAATTGATACATAACACACAAAAGCTGCCAGTATCTTTACTGACAGCTTTTCTTATACTTCTTGTATGTAGTTTTTTACATAAAAATTAAAACTATGCATTACTACCTTGCATCAATTGTATTTCGTTTTCTGCTTCTCTTCTTACTCTTGTTCTATCTTCCTCAGCCCAACCTGGAATTAAGAACGCATCTACAATTGCCCAAATAATCGTTGGAATCCCAAGCGTGAACCATACTGTTAATAACGTTAACGCCATCATCCCAAATGCTGAACCTGTTTTACCGAAGTAAAAACGGTGCCCGCCAAGTCCTCCTAAAAAGAACCATAATACATACGCAATCATAGGTTGTTTCGCTTTATTTGCGACTTGTGATTCAATAAAACTTTTTTCCTGTAAATTCATCGATTTTCCACCTTTCTGTATACTTCAATCAATCCTAACAAAAACATAATATGTCTTACTATACACATCTAGGTGGTCATCTACTGTCCATAAATCTAAAATCTTTTGTTTTTACAAAAAAATGCATTTTTAAACCTTAGTTTTTTTAAAACTTTCTTGTTTGAAACTTTTACTATCATTTAGCTACTCATAGCAACTTTTAATTTGATTAATACGTTCAATGAAACTATCAATATACTTTTGCGGTTCTAGAATACGCGCTAAAGGTGCCATTTGATAAGCAATATAGTAAGCATCTAATTCTGTACACGCAATCTTGACGATGAATTTCCCATCGGCAGTTTCTTTTGATTTTTCAACGATTGTATATTGATGACGAAATAGCGCCAATTTTGACGCATCAATTTCAACTGTCACGAGTTCTTTGCTTTTGACTTCATCAAAGGTATGATTGGATACTTTAAAGTTTTCAATCAGACGTACACGCTCAGTATAAACTGTTTTGTCATATTCATAAGTAAACCAATAATCATAATGCATATACATCGTGGATAATGGCTTAACTTCAATATTACGCCCCTTAATTTTCATCCATACTAAATACTTTTGACTGATCGCTTTCTCAATTTTCATTAATGTTTCGCCTGGAAAAGTCTCATCACGACTTTGAAAGTGACCTAACATTTCACTCAATACTTTTCTATCTTCCATGCGCATGCCCTGTATTTCTCTTTTAAATAAGTTAAAGACTTCTATATGTAAGATAGGTGTCAAACTTTTAATTTTGACCATTAATCCTAATAAAGCTAAACTACTTAAATTGTTAGAATGTGTGATTAACTCATAACCACTCTTTTTATGTACAATTTCAGTGTCTCCATTATTCCAATATTCACTATCATAGAAAAAGTCATTAATCGTTCTAATATCCCTTTGAATTGACTTCGTACTCACGCTCCCAAAATCAGAGAGATCTGATTTACTAACTGTCTCCCCATTCAACAAACGTGTGAAGATATTCAAGACTCTTGTTGATTTATCCATTTCTACCATCTCCTACACTTCAATATACAGTTGCGCGTGGACATTTATTGTCCTCCAAAACATCTTTTACCCTATTTTTCAAATCATTCTTAGTATTGTTCTAAATATAATCTATTTTTGTTAGAAAGTTAGCGTCTTTGAGCAAATTTGTTTATTTTTCTGTCAAAATACAGTTAAATGTAATTATAATAGTTACATTAAGAAGGTGAGCATAGTGAACTTAGAATTTAATATTGCGGTGCATGTGTTGGCATTTTTAACAAAACATGCAGATGAACGTTTTTCCAGCAAAGCCTTGTCCGAGTTCGTTTGTATCAACCCCGTACAATTGCGTCGTGTCACAGGCAAGTTGGTAGAACATGGCTATATTGATACGGTTCGTGGCAAATATGGCGGTTATCAAGCAAATAAACAGACAGCGCAAGCTGATTTAGCGGATTTGTTTCAATTATTTACAGCGGAACGAACACAAGGTCGTTTGTTTACTGGAGATTCTGCCAGTCACTGTGAGATTTCTAGAAAAATCGGGAATACTATGGCTAAACACCATGCTAAAGAACATGAACTGTTGATGCAGTATTATCGTGGTTTCACAATTGAAGAAGTTTTACGTGAAACATTAACAACAATTTAAGAATATGGAGGAAGATTGCATGACACATTATGATTTAGTAATCATTGGATTCGGTAAAGCAGGTAAGACTTTAGCGAAATATGCGGCAAGTGAAGGAAAGAAAGTCGCAATGATTGAGAAAGACAAGAAAATGTATGGCGGTACATGTATCAATGTCGGTTGTATTCCGTCTAAAACATTAATCCATGACAGTTTAGAGGGCAGCGACTTTGCGAGTGCATTCAATCGTAAACGTGAAGTCGTAAGCGCATTAAACAACAAAAATTATCATATGTTGGCAGATACACCAGGCATTGATGTCATCGATGCGACTGCACACTTTAAATCAAATAAAGAAATCATCTTATTAGATGATGCAGGTCAAGAGCTGGATGTGTTAACGGCAGATGATATTTTAATTAATACGGGTGCGACATCTGTCATCCCAAACATTGAAGGCATTGAAGTATCACAACACCTTTATGATTCTGCAGGTATTATGGATTTACCATTCAAGCCTAATCACTTAGTGATTGTCGGCGCAGGTTATATTGCGTTAGAATTTGCGTCACTCTTCGCACGTTTCGGTGTCAAAGTAACAATGTTTGTCCATCATGATGCTTTGTTGCCTAAAGAAGATCCAGAAATTGTGCAAATGATTGAAGAAGATTTGATTGAAGATGGTGTAAACATCGTCTATAACGTTGAAACACAACGCTTTGAAGATCAAGAGCGCAGTACGATTGTGCATACATCACAAGGCGAGTTTGAGGCAGATGCGGTATTGCTTGCGACAGGACGTCGTCCAAATACTGAAGACCTTGGTTTAGACCACACAGATATTGAAGTCGGCGGCCGTGGTGAAGTGATGGTTAATGAACACCTGCAAACAGCTGTGCCAAATATTTATGCGGCCGGTGATGTTACTGGCGGCTTACAATTCACTTACATCTCACTAGACGACTTCAGAATTATTAAAGACAACATCTTCGGTGAATGCCAACGTACCACTGAAAATCGTGGTGCAGTGCCATATTCAATGTTTATTAACCCACCTTTCTCACGTGTCGGTATGACGAAAGACGAAGCCCAAACTGCAGGTTATGACGTTCATGAAACAAAACTTGCGGTAAATAATATTCCACGTCATAAAGTCAATAATGATCCACGCGGCATGTTGAAAGCAGTCATTGATGCGAAATCAGGTTTAGTACTCGGTGCGACACTTTACTGCCGTAATTCAGAAGAAATCATCAACATCGTTAAACTGGCAATCGACCAACAAGTTCCAGCACAAGTCTTAGCTGACAACATCTATACGCACCCTACAATGGCAGAAGCGTTTAATAATATTTTCCAAGTTTAATCCACAAAAAAAGTGATGCATACCTCGTGTACGCATCACTTTTTTATTTCTATATAAGGTTGTTTTGTTTATCTCTGATTCATTCGATTTATTGTCTTGTTTTAGAAATATACGTAGACGGTTTATCTTTATCATAAATTGTTAAACCAGTAATGTCTTTTGTATATTTCGCAGGTACGAACAGACTTACAATGTATCCGAATAAGAATGCGATAAAGAATGAAATAATCGATACATAGAATGGTGAGTTCGCGCCGCCAACACCTTTTAATAAGTAAGCGACAATAACCCCTGTGAATAATCCGACTAATACACCGAATGTATTCGCACGTTTTGTGAAAATACCTACCGCAAAGATACCTGCTAAAGGTACACCGAATAATCCAGTCACTAATAAGAATAAATCCCATAAGTTGTTAGAGTCTGCGGCGATTAAGTAAATCGCAATACCATAGCTTAAGAAACCTGCGATGATAATTGTCCAACGTGCAAAGTTAACATTACTTTTATCTGTGCCTTTACTGAAGAAACGTGCTTTAATATCTTCAGAAATACAAGCAGAAATCGAGTTCAAACTTGAAGAAATCGTTGATTGTGCTGCCGCAAAGATGGCTGCGATTAACAATCCACCTACAAACGGAGGCATTTGCGTCAAGATAAAGAATGGTACCACTGAAGATGTATTGAAGTCTTGTGGTAACGCAGCTTCATGTTCATAGAATGAATACATCATTGTACCCATACCATAGAAGATTGGCGCTGAAATTAACGCTAATAAACCGTTAATCCATAATGATTTCTTCGTTTCATCAATAGAGTCTGATGCTTGGTAACGTTGTACGACATCTTGGCTGGCTGTATATTGATGTAAGTTGTTAAAGATGTTTCCTAAGAAGATGATCGGCAAGGCTGCCGCTGTTGTATTCAACTTCCAGTTATCTACACTCAATAACTTTTTCTCAGCTAATGCATCATGAAGGATTGTGCCGAAACCACCGTCAATGTGCATCGCACCAATCACGATAATCATGATGGCACCGCCTAAAAGAATTACACCTTGGATAAAGCCACTCCATACCACCCCTTCGAAACCGCCGAGGAAAGTATAAAGAATACATAAAATCCCTACTAAACTTGCGACTAAATATGGATTCATATCCGTTACGGCTGTAATCGCAAGTGTTGGTAAGTAAATCACGATTGCGATACGTCCTAAGTGGAACACTACGAAAAGTAATGAACCGAGAACACGGACACTTGGTCCAAAACGTGCTTCAAGATATTCGTATGCAGATGTAACACGCAGTTTCTTGAAGAACGGTACGTAGAATGCGATTAATGCCGGGATAATTGCGACAATCGCGATATTCCCTGCGATATATGACCAGTCAGTTAAAAAGGCTTTTTCTGGTGTAGACATAAATGTAATCGCACTTAACGTCGTTGCATAAATTGAGAAACCGATGGCCCACGAAGGAAGGCGTCCACTGGCTGTAAAGAAACTATCTGTGCTTTGACCTGCGCGCTTAGTAAAGTACGCTCCAATTAATAACATAGCCACTAGATACGTGATAACCGCTACCCAGTTCCATGTGCCAAAACCCACTTGTTGCATAAACAACACCCCTTAATGTTTTATGTCGGTATTACAAGTTGTATTTATTAATAAGATTATTTAACGCTTCTCTATTTGCTTCGTTGAATGGCGCAAATGGACGTTTCGGCACACCGCCGTCGATACCGCGTGATTTTAAGATCTCTTTAAGGGTTGGGTATAAGCCCATGCTTAAAACGCCTTCAATAATGTCGTTTGTATCATGTTGAATTTGGTAAGCTTCATCAATTTTGCCTTCTTTAGCTAAATCGAAGATTTGACGTGCACGTACACCGTTCACATTATAAGTAGAACCGATGGCTCCATCCACGCCTGAAATCGCAGCTTGAACTAACATTTCATCAAAGCCTGATAAGATCAATTTGTCTGGATAAGCTTTTCTGATACGTTCTAATAAATAGAAGTTAGGTGCTGTGTATTTTACACCCACAACTTTTTCATGATTGAACAGCTCACCGAATTGTTCGATACTGATGTTGACACCTGTTAAATCAGGAATCGCATAAATAATCATATTATTTTGAGTTGCTTCGATTAAGTCGAAGTAATATTGTTTAATCTCTTCGAAAGAGAATGGATAGTAGAAAGGTGTCACCGCTGAAATTGCATCATAACCAAGTTCAGTCGCATATTTACCTAATTCAATAGCTTCATTTAAATCTAATGAGCCGACTTGCGCGATTAATTTCACATCATCGCCTACTGCTTCTTTCGCAAGTCTGAAGATTTGTTTTTTCTGTTCTGTGTTGATTAAGAAGTTTTCACCAGAACTGCCATTGACATATAAACCATCTAACTTTTCTTTTTCAATCGCATTTCTCGCAATTTGTTTGAGGCCTTCTTCTTTCACTTGTCCTTGTTCATCAAATGGAACGAGTAACGCAGCGTATAAGCCTTTTAAATTTTCTTCCATATTCTAATCCTCCAAAGTTAAGTATTAATAGCGCTATGGCTATCCTAAACATCCAACAATGTCCCTGTTTTTTATACTATATTTACACTTTTTATTGTAAACGCTATCATAGCCCTGTACAACCGATTTTGAAAGATTGTAACAAAATTTAGACAAAATAATGAAAATAATTTTCAAAATTAGATTTACACTTCCTAGTTGAAGTATGCTCTAGATATAATGAAGTGGAAACAGAGGAGGAATCAACTATGAATCAGATTGCAATAGATATCGGAGGAACAAACATCAAGGCAGCCCTCATCAATGAAAACCAAGAAATTACAGATTATAAGAAAATCTCAACACCTGATAATGTCACAACATTGATTATCGATGAAGTCTATCAGTTAGCACAGGGTCTCATCGCAAAACATAATCTGGATAAACCGCATATCGGCATTTCCAGCGCAGGTGTCGTCGATTCAGAATTAGGAGAAATTATTTATACAGGACCTACGATTCAGAACTATGACGGTACAAACTTCCGTCGTTCATTAAAAGACCTTGCTTCAACAATGACGGTACATAATGATGTGGATGCGGCACTACTTGGGGAATTAGCACTCAATGATTACGAAGCAGATAATATTTTCTGCTTAACTTTAGGTACCGGTATCGGCGGTGCATTCTATAATAAAACCCTTGGTGTCTATAATGGTGCACGTCATCGTGCCAATGAAATCGGCTATTTGTTGTATCGTGAAAACGACCAAAAGACCTTTGAACAACGCGCTTCAACATCCGCATTAAAAGCTTTAATGCAAGAACGTCATTTTGAATACGATACAGACGTACCGAAGTTATTCGAACTTGCGCAAACCGGTGACCAAGACGCCCAAGCTATCATAGAAGAATGGGCCACATATGTTGCTGAAGGTATTGCTCAAATCCAAATCATTTTTGATCCCGGTTTGATTCTAATCGGTGGTGGCATTTCATCTCTAAGGTGACTATCTTATCCAATATATCGAACCTAAAATCAATCAATTCTTGCCGTCAGACTATGGTCACGCACCCATTCAAACAACTAAAACTGAAAATCACGCCGCATTATTCGGCGCAATTACTGAGGGTTAAAGAAAACCGCGTACTATCTCACAGAGGGCGTCAAGCCCTTGATAGTACGCTGTTTATTTAGTGTTCCGTATGTCTGACTGCAGACAACCGTTAGCCTTACTTATCTTCATCCTTATCTAATATTGTACGGCGTGTACGTTGATAAAGTTGATTCATATAATCATTGTTCAATAATAAGTAACAAATAATGTCCATTAGGAACGTCGTCGCAGTTTGAGTATTGATGAAGCGTGCATCATTAACATTTGACTTCGCAGAAGTGATTAAAACCAAGTCTGCATGTTTCGTAATCAGACTGCCTTTATAATTTGTGACAACTGCCACATAGGCTCCTTGTTCATGCGCAATTTTAGCCGCATCTGCCAGTTCCTGTGTTTCACCACTATTAGAGATACAAACAAACATATCTTGCGATGATAACAATGAAGCTGAAATTTTCATTTGATGCGCATCCGTTGAGACATTACCGCGAATGCCCATACGCATTGTACGGTAATAAAATTCACTCGCAGTTAAACCTGAACTGCCAAGTCCCGCATAACTCACTTGTCGGCTAGTCTTTAAATAATGCGCAAATCGTTTGATTTTCTCTTCTGAGATAAACTCTCCGGTTTGTTGAATGATGTTTTGGTGATAGCGGTGAATCAATTGGACTAATGGCGCATTCTCCACCACTTTCTCTGACTTTTCATGCTGTAAATTGAATTTCATATCTTGGAAATTATGATATTCCAATTTATTACTGAATCTCGTAATAGTGGCGGGTGAGGTACCAATCGCATGGGCTAACGAATTGATTGTTGAGAAACGATCATCTAGTTCATTGGTGCGGATAAATTCAATAATCTTCTTATCCATTTTAGTGAGTAAATGGCGACTACGTTGAACACGATTTTCAAACTTCATGCAGCTTCACTCCCTTGAAGGTATTACATTTACTTTAGTATAAATGAAAATATTTTTCAAATGATAGTAAATAATTGAATAAAAATTTCATAGTGTTATGATATGAGTAACTTAACCGACAACCCTAAGAATAACTATATTTACAAATTAACAATATTTTGGAGTGTGTGCTTATGTTACCACAAGGTTTAATTGTTTCTTGTCAGGCTTTGCCTGATGAGCCGTTACATTCATCATTTATTATGTCGAAAATGGCACTCGCTGCCTATCAAGGCGGCGCAGTCGGTATACGCGCAAATAGTAAAGAAGATATTATCGCGATTAAAGAAGAAGTTCCGTTACCTGTTATCGGAATCGTGAAAAGAGACTATCCAGGTTCAAAAGTTTATATTACTGCGACTTCTAAAGAAGTCGATGAACTCATTGAAAGTCAATGTGAAGTCATCGCATTAGATGCGACAAAACAAGATCGTCCAAAAGAAACATTAGAAGAATTAGTCGCTTATATTCGTGAAAAAGCACCTCATGTTGAAATTATGGCAGATGTCTCAACGCTTGAAGAAGCAAAACATGCTGATGAACTTGGCTTTGATTATGTAGGTACGACTTTACGCGGTTATACAGACTACACACAAGGTCATATCTTATATGAAAACAACTTCGCATTCTTAAGAGACGTCTTAGACAACGTCAATGCGAAAGTCATTGCTGAAGGGAATGTCATTACACCAGACATGTATAAAGCAGTCAGTGATTTAGGTGTACACTGTACAGTTGTCGGCGGCGCAATTACACGCCCTAAACAAATTACAGAACGTTTTATTAACGCCGTAAAAGAATAGCCATACTACTTGGAGGATTAGAAATGAAACTCTACAACTTAAGAAACAAACAACTTGCCAGCCAATATGTCGCAATCGAATTCTTGAAACAAATTAAAGACCGCCCTGACGCTGTCTTAGGACTCGCTACAGGCTCAACAATGACAGATTTATATACACAGCTCTCTGATTTACTCAATGCGAACCACGTCGATGTCAGTGGTGTCAGAACGTTCAACTTAGATGAATACGTTGGTGCCGGTCCAAAAGACCTGCATAGCTATTATGCCTACATGCATCAACGTTTCTTCAACCAAAATGAACGATGGAATGAAGAGAACATCTATATTCCAAGCGGTATCGCTGAAGATTTAGATCAAGAAGCAAAACATTATGAAGCAGCACTTAAATCTGTCGGTCAACCAGATATCCAAATACTCGGTATTGGTGAAAATGGTCATATCGGTTTCAATGAACCCGGTACACCTTTCGACAGTCAAACAAGAGTCGTAGATCTTACACCTTCTACTATGCATGCGAACAGCGTCCATTTTAAACACTCAGAAGACGTTCCGAAACAAGCACTCTCTATGGGACTCTCTTCTATCATGCGCGCAAAACGTATTATCTTACTTGCGTTTGGCGACAAGAAAATTGATGCGATTCAAAGACTCGTCAACGGTGAAACAACCGAAGACTTACCTGCGTCTATCCTTCACAACCACGATAATGTGGAAATCATTGTAGATGACGTTATTTATCAAGCATTAAATAACAACTAAACAAATTCAATCAATAGAAAAAGCCTTTGAGGACAACACCCTGTGTCTTCAAAGGCTTTTTCTAGTTAGAACCATTTTTTCTTTATATTTGTTTACGCTTTTGATTCAAGATAAATAACACCACAGGCAACAATACATACCCAATCAACATCGCAACAATCGCGAAATAATTCGGTTCAATATGATGCGGTGTTACGATAGAAAATTGACCTTTCCAATCAAATTTCACAAGCAATACTACGGTTAAAATTAATGCGATTACAGGTAATATCACATCTGTGAATTTATTTTTATAAACATTCGATAAGACTTCACCACGAGAACGGTTGTAGTAGAAGATTATCACACCGATAGGGACTACAATGAATTGGATAAAGCGTGAAATTGAACTTAATACAATGATACTGACCATATTATATTGAAAGGCCATTGGAATGATTAAAGCCACTAAGAATGTTGTGATGAATGCATTAAATGGGAAGTCATATTTCGTTCTTTGTTTAAACCACGCAGGCACTTGGTTTTCATTCGCAATGGCTTCTAAAATTCTTGGTGTTGAGAATGAACCTGCAATACTGATACCAATCATAGAAATCAAAGCACCGTATAAAATAATATTCGAAATAATAGGTGATTCAAAGACAGTCACTAAAGATACCACATGTTTGCTTGTTAAGACCGCAGTCGGATTAATCATCATAATGACCGCAATGATACTCATATAGATAACTGCGATAATTATAATTGCTAATGGAATAGCGCGCGGCAAGTTCTTTTCTGGTGCTTTCATATCTTCGGCACCACTTGCGACACTTTCAAAGCCTACGAAGGCATAAAAGGCCGCAATGACTGCCATTACGAATGTTGAAGTATTCAGTTTAGATACATCGACTAATTGATTAATATCATTAAAATGTGAATGACCATTTACCATCACTATGATAAATCCTACTATGATGGTAGTAACCAAAGCAGCTAATTTACCGATGGTTGATAAGTTGTTAAAGAATGCGAATACTTTATTCCCTTTCACATTCACAAGCAATAAAGCCACCATTAAAATCAACAAACCAATCGTTACCGACATAAAACTTTGATTGTCACCGCCAAATATGGCGAGTGCTGTTTTTACTACTGCTGTCGCAACGACACCCCAAGCAATACTTGCGGCGATGAAGCGTGTAATCCCTACATAGAATCCTACATTTTGACCAAAAGCTGCTGTCGCATAGGCATAAGATGCCCCACTTTTATTGACGTATTTCGCAGCTGCGGCGAATGTAATGGCTAAGACTGCCGCAAAGAGCGCAGCTGCACCATAAACAAGCAAGGTATACTTACCTGCTTTTTGAATGACCGCTCCAGGTGACAAGAAAATACCTGAACCGATAATAGAGTTAATTGCTAAAAGGACGATAGACCAAAATCCTAGCTTTTTCATGTTGTCATCTTCTTTCAATTTGATCTACAAAATCTTTAAATAATGCATCCATACTGCTTTCATGCCATAACATTTCAGGGTGCCATTGAATACCTACCATGTACGGGTAGGCTTCAGCTTCAAAAGCTTCAATAACGCCGTCATTGGATTGTGCCATCACCACAAACCCTTCTGCCAATTGATTAATTACTTGATGATGGAAAGAGTTCACACAGAAGCGACCTTCTGGGAACAATTCGCTTAAGCGCGTATTCGGAAAGACTCTGATTTCATGTGTCTTTTCAGTTGGATTCGTCGGTTGCCAGTGTCTTAATGATTGGATTTGGCGATAAGACGTATCTTGGAATAAAGAACCGCCATGAAACACATTTAAGACTTGTGCACCGCGACAAATCCCAAGAATCGGAATAAAGCGTTCTTTCGCCTTCTCAATTAATTTAAAATCAAACATATCTCGTGCTAATAAAGTTTCACCTAATTTTTCTTGCGGATCTTCTTGATACAATTGCGGGCTGACATCCTGTCCTCCACTTAAAAGCAATGCATCAACCTGTCTGATTTGTGCTTCTATAATATCATCGTTATCTGTCATTGGAATGACCATGGGTACTGCGCCTTGTTTTACAATTGAGCGGATATAATCTTGATTGACATAACAGCGCTTATACCCTGGGAACATACCGTCTTGGTCCGTTAATATATTTGCGGAAATACCTATCGTTTTCATCATGATGTCTACCTCCTGTTGTTGAATAACTTTAATTATAGTTAGACCATCGGCATTGTCAATTTATTTTCGCAATCTTCAGATATTATTGCATGAATTAAAGCGCCGACGAAAAATAACTATGAAAAATCCTCTCCCATGTAGACAATAACCCATGAAAGAGGATAAAAGTACATAATGAATTTGTATAGAGATTAAAATCTAACTTTCAACCGCTTCGCCAAATTAATAATCAGTACGATCAACAGTACCGTTAAAATAATACTGCCTTCAATTCCCATTGCGCCACCCGTCAACAAATTATCTGTATGATATTGCGTTTTAAACAAGCTGAAATTCAGCTCATTACCGCTAACATTAATCCCGTATATGCAACCTTGTACAAAGTTCCAAATAATATGGAACCCAGCAACTGTCCAAATTGTACCGTCGATGCGATAAATTAAAGAAAAGACAATACCCACTAAGAAAATATTTGTCACACCGACAATAGAGATATTAGGGTTCATCCCATGTAGTAATGTAAAGACAACGGCAGAACAGACAATCGCAAAACGATCGCCATACTTTTTGGTAAGACGCGTTTGAAGATAGCCGCGCATCAATAATTCTTCTGCAGAAGCTTGGATACAAAATCCGACAAAAGCTAAACCAATCCCTAATAACACCGTTTGATTCAATGTATTACCTACAATAGAGATATTGCCAAACAATACTAAAATTAAAATCACTACAGAGAAGACGATAAAGCCAAATAAACCACCTATGCCTAACTTTCTAAACGCATACTGGCGATAAATGCCTACTGAACTAAGTGGCAAGTGTTCTCTGTTATGTACATACCAAAAGAGAATTAAGATTGAAAATAAAAATGGAACTGGCAGCAACATAACTTCTTGAAAGGGATGATTTCTGGCCATTAAGTAAAATGGACCCGCAAACAACGCACCACCCAACATCATCAAAACAGATACAAGTGAGAACTTAAGCCAACTTCCCTTATAATATTGTGTAAATTGATTTTCCATAAGTTGTTCTCCGTTATATAATTAGTATAGTTTATATAATTTATTTTCTCACAACCAGAAATCTACCGCAATTATTATTTTTTAACTTCATCAAACATTGATTGATGAAGATTGGACTTTAATTGTTGCCGAGCATTTCATTCAGTGGCTTTTAGTCTCTTTGACCCGCTCAAGTCTTGACCCAATCATGCATAATAAAAGCCTACCCTGTGTTTATAAGGATAGGCTTAATACATTGTTATTGAATATCTTTTGCGAATGGGATAGAAATTTGTGCACCTGCTTTTTGAACAGTATAAGATGCGGCTTTGTTCGCAAAATCAATAGCAGTTTCTAAATTCATTTGTTTCACGTCAAACGCACTGACAAATGCGCCGATAAACGTATCACCTGCGGCTGTTGTGTCTACGACATCTACTTTATAGGCTTTAACTAAACCAGAGTTGCCTTTCACTGCGTAATATGTGCCTTTTGCACCAATTGTAATCAATACGACTTTGATGCCTAAGCTTAAGAAGTAATCTGCGTTTTGCGCCATTGACTTTTCATCTGTGACAGGAATACCGGATAAGATTTCCGCTTCAAACTCATTCGGAATAATCACATCAATCAATCCCAACAGTTCTTCAGGCAATTCACTCGCCGGTGCTGGATTTAAAATCGTCGTAATCCCATATTTGCGCGCAATTTCAAAGGCACGGATAATCGCAGGAACTGGAACTTCTAATTGCGCCACAACATAATCCGCTTCTTTAATCACCGCTTCCGCTTGATTCACATCTTCAGGTGTAATGTCCATATTCGCGCCGCCGTATACGTAAATGGTATTGCTGCCGTCTTGATCTACTGTGATAAAGGCTTGACCTGTATCTGCTGTTTCTGACTCTGTAATAAAATCAGTATTCATCCCTGCTTCTTTGAAACCTTCAAACATAAAGTCTGCTAAACCATCTTTTCCGACTTTCGAAATAAATGTCGTATCCGCATTCATACGTGCCGTCGCAATCGCTTGGTTTGCCCCTTTACCGCCGCCGTATTTCTTTTGGCCTTCTTTGACATGCAAGGTTTCACCAGGTTTCGCATAACGTTCAACCGTTAAGAACTGATCTACATTCGTTGAACCTAAAATTACTACTTTGTTCGTCATACATATCGCTCCTCGCTTAAAATGTCACATTTGATTCTAAAATAATATTTGAGAACGGTGTGATTTCACCTGTACGGATATTACCTTTGTTTAATGGGTGACTTAAGTAGGCTTTCATTTCTGTATGTGGAATAAACGCAATTTCCACATCATCTTCTAATAATGCTTTAATTTGTTTCAACTGTGATGGATTATGTGTTTTGATTTCTTCTGCCAAATAGATTTTTTGAATCTTCATTTCAGTTAAAACTGTTTCTAATACATCAATAAAGCGCGGCAATGCTTTCGTGACTGCTAAATCAATTCTACGCGTATCATTTGGAATCGGCATACCCGCATCATTGATTGTTAATAAATCAAAGTGGCCGATGGTCGCAATAGCTTGTGATACATGACTATTTAATACAGGGGTTTTCTTCATTTCTCTTCCCTCCAAAGTTATTTAATAAAGACCGTCACTGTTGCGGCAGCTAAAATAAGCACTAAACCAACAATGGTAATTAACATCTCTTTCTTCGTCTTACGCTGATTCAAGAAGTAGATTCCTGTTAACGTCGCAAGCACGACTGATGTTTGAGATAAGATAAAGCCTGTCGCAAGTCCGTTCATATCCGGCTGTGCTGAAATTAAGTACGTTAACGCCGCAAAGGCGAAGAAGAAACCTGAAATAATTTGAAGCCAAGTAATCTTGTTTTTAAATGGATTTTCTTTCTTCATCAGCGTTAAACCATAGATAACTGCGACAAGCACCATGCCCATAGCTTGAGATAAGAATGCCGCTTTACCTCCAATATCTGTCGCTTGTGGTGCAGCTGAATAAAGCCAATAACCAATTTCACCAATCAGTAAGATCACCACTGCTTTCTTTAAGTTGCCGCTGTTTTGTTCAGCAGGATGTTCACTCCATACAGTCATACGTGCACCGATTAAAATCACGATAAGTGCCACAAAGCCGATAATTTTATTGCCAAGACCTGGCCAGTTGCCTAACGCGAACACACCCCATAATGAAGCACCTAGTAATTGGAATGCGGTAGTAACCGGCATGGCTCTTGAAGAACCAATCAGTTCAAAAGCTTTGAATGTTAAAATTTGGCCAAAACACCAGCCTGCTCCAGAAAGTAACGCGAACATTAAGTTCATGCCTGTCGGGAAGTGTTGCGCTGTCAGTCCCGCAAAGACAAGCGCAAATATTAAGGTCCCAACCGTTGTACCAATAATTTGATGCACAGGTTTACCTCCGAACTTCGACGCAATCGTTGGGAATAAACCCCAACCCAGCAATGGACCTAAACCGATAAGTAAAGCGACTAGATTCATGAATAACACCTCTATTTTTTCTCTAAATGGATTTAGTAAAACGTTTTACTTTATTCACATACTAGCACGTTTCATTTTATTTGTATACGTTTTCATAAAGATTTAAGATTTTAGACAAAAGAAAAAACGAGGCTGCTTTCGTTGAAAAAAGCGCCTCGTCTTTGATTTATACATGGTTATTTAAGGGTTGTGTCGTTTCTCTGACAACGAGTTCATTCGGTAATTCAATATGTTCGACACCTTGATCAGTACCCGTAATTTTCTTCACAATTAACCGTAATGCCGTTTCACCGATTAACGCAATAGGTTGTGCGACGGTTGTTAATGCGGGGGTCATATATTGTGAGAAGCTGATATCATCATAGCCTACGATTGAAATTTCTTCAGGCACAGCTTTACCGCGTTCTCTTAGCCCACGCATAATCCCAATCGCCATTTCATCATTAATCGCAAACACCGCAGTCACCTGATTCTCAATAATTTGATCAAC
Organism: Staphylococcus simulans; assembly: GCF_047037175.1. Lineage (GTDB taxonomy): Bacteria > Bacillota > Bacilli > Staphylococcales > Staphylococcaceae > Staphylococcus > Staphylococcus simulans_C. Next base: position 1,982,828 of record NZ_CP178241.1, read on the forward strand.
AATTTGTTTGCCGCCTGAAGGTGAAAGCTCTGTTTCAATTTTCAACGGTGTTTGAATGCCTTTTGAATGACAATAGTCCTCAAAACCTTGTATACGTGCCTGCATATTCGACATCAACGTATAAGGTTGGACAATTGCGATATGACGATGATTTAAACGAATTAAATGTTCCGCAGCTAAAGCACCGCCTGTTTGTTCATCTGTTCTAATAATATCGGTATAGCCGTTATCTTCACTTTGGTCTAACACCACATACGGTACATTGTGTCTTTCTAAATAATTGTTGATACTTTCTGGCTGATCTATGAAACGTGCAATAATTAAACCATCCATACCTCTTTCAACTAAATGTTTAATGTTGTGTTCTAAATGATCACCTGAAGTGCTTAAGAAGAATAAATCCACAAAATCCGGCTTATGTTGTTCCATACTCTGCATAATGGCCGAGAAGAACGGGTTCGTTAAACTCGGTACTAAAACACCAACCAGTTTAATTGTATGCCCTCTTAATTGTTGTGCATTTTTATTTGGAATATAGCCTAGTTTTTCTTTTGCCGTTAACACCTTATCAATCGTCGCTTGTGAAAAGCGCTCTTGTTTATGATTTAAAATGTGCGAAACTGTGGTTAAGGATACACCTGCTTCTTTTGCGACATCTTTAATTGAAACTTTCTTCATGCGTGCTTAATCCCCTTACATTGACAGACTCACTTACGCAAATATGCCACTTATTATCTCTTTCATCATATCATCTCTCATTTCGTTTGTAGAGTTCATGAAACATAGATCGCATATCATACAGTCTGATGTATAGAATAGGTTTTCGTTGATGTCTCAATATCTCTAAATTCGTTTTAATTGCTTAAGTGTCTCTCTCTTCTTAGACTAGTATGAAAAGAGAGAGGAGGCATCATCATGAATCATTGGGATGATAAATTTGATTCTGACACTTATATTTATGGTAAAGAAGCCAATGCTTATGTGAAAAGTGTCTTTTTTGAAACTGTGACATCACCAAAGAAAGTGTTGATGTTAGCGGAAGGTGAAGGCCGTAATGCGGTTTATCTTGCGACTTTAGGCTATGACGTCACAACATATGACTTATCTAAAGTAGGCATCGAAAAGGAATTAAAACTTGCGAAAGAAGCGGGTGTGACTGTCGATGCGAACTATGGTGATATCACTGCGTCTAATTTAACTGAAGATAACGCATATGATTACAGCGTAAATATCTTTGGTCACGTACCGCCAGAAGGGAAACGCGGTATGTTTTATAATTTGATTAACCCTTTAAAATCTGGTGGCCATGGTTACTTTGAACTTTATTCAACAGAACAACTCGAACATAAAACAGGCGGTCCACCAAGTAAAGCAATGCTTTATGAGGTAGATGAAATCAAATCCTACTTAGAAGACCTTCCTGTTAAAATTCACAGTTTAGAAAAACGTGAAATCGAGCGTAAAGAAGGCACTGCACATACAGGTCATGCGAGTGTCATTCAAGGTCATATTGAAAAGCTATAATAAATAAAAGACTGAGACATGTATTCCAACATACGTTGTCTCAGTCTTTTAATTTAGGATAAGACCTCCACTAAGATACGAACCCCTTGTTCGATTTCTGTTTGAGAGAGTGCTAATGGCGGTAATAAACGAATCACATTGGTGCCGGCTGTTAAGACAATTAAGCCTTGTGCTCTGGCAGCTTCTACCACATCGTTGATATTTAATGTGGTTTCAATGCCTATCATGTTGCCTAAACCACGGACTTCTATCACATGCTCATGCCCTTTTAATTGTTTCGTTAACTGTGCTTTTAAATCATTACCCTTCTGTAAGGTGTGCGCTAAAAAGCCAGGTGCTAACATCACATCTAGTGTTGCTGAACTTGCGGCCATAGCCAGCTTATTTCCGCCGAATGTCGAACCATGACTGCCATAATCAAAGGCAGGACTTAATTCAGACTTCCCTAACATCGCACCGACAGGTACGCCGTTGCCTAATCCTTTAGCCAGTGTGAAGATATCTGGTTCAATTCCATAATGTTCGAAAGAGAAGAGTTTGCCTGTACGTCCCATCCCTGTTTGGACTTCATCTACAATCAACAAGATATCATGTGCTTTACATAAGGCAGCTAAATTATGCACAAATTCAGGTTGTGCAGGGATAATTCCCGATTCACCTTGTATCAGTTCTAACATCACCGCCGCTGTATCTTCTGTAATCAATGCTTTCACGCTTTCTATCTCATTAAATTGTGCATAGTGAAAATGCGGAACACCTTCACCAAAACCCTGTTTAATTTTATCTTGACCAGTCGCAGACATAGCACCATACGTTCTGCCATGGAAAGATTGTTTGAACGTAATGATAGATTGTTTGCCTGTCGCTTTACGTGCTAGTTTTATTGCGGCTTCATTCGCTTCTGTCCCACTGTTACAGAAGAGCGCAACATAGTCTTTATCTCCAATCAGCTTTTCAGCTACCTCTTCTTGAAGTTGATTGTGATATAAATTTGGCGTATGCCAAATATGTGCGGCTTGTTGTTGAAGGGCGTGTACTACCTCAGGATGAAACCCTAAGTTAGTCACACCAATACCTGATGAAAAATCTAAATAACGTTGACCTTGTTGATCTACTAAATAATTACCTTCTGCTTGAACGAACTCAATTTGTGCACGTTTATAGTTCTGAAATAGTTTACTCATGATGTCACCTTCTGACTGTAAATTCATCTTTATGTATATAAATGTATAATTATTAATAATATACCCTTGACTGATACGTCCGTCAATCAATTAATGCATAAAAAAGCTGAGACATGTGTAAAAAGGTACTGTGTCTCAGCTTTTATTGCTTCAGATTGCATATCTTTGATTTTTATTTAGAAAGTCATTCATGAAGTTAAAAACAAACTTTTCAGCTTCTATCGTCACTTTATTTTCTGTCGTTTTCTAACACTTCAATCGACTTTTTATCGCTCAATACTTCATCCATGTCGCGCGCAGGATATTCAAGCGCTATTGGTAACTCTGTTGGTAGTTTTTCGACGATTAGTCTCCAATCGATGATCCCTTTATCTAACGACGTCACGATGAATTCGCCGTTCTCTTCGGCTAAGTTTTTCAAGTGAATATAAGTCACATATGTTCCTAGTTGGTTAGCCGCTTCAACTTCACTTTCCTGAACATATCGGAAATTACCCACATCAAATGTATAACCTATATTTAATTTCGCTTGTTTGGCATCTTGTAAAAATTGATGAAGTTTATTAATTGTTCCTGATTGTTGCGTTTGATCATTTTCAACCGTAAAGTTAAAGGGTTGTTCATTAATGAAGTTCAGTTGACTTAATTGACTCACGCGTTGATAATTTCCTATCGACATTTTTACGTTAACCACATTTAGACGCTTAGCTTCTTCAAAATACTCAAATATTTTAGCGTTTAGTTCACCGTTATCTAAAAATACATAATCAGGCACACTATAAAAGAGTGTAATGTTTTTACTTTCCGCTAATTCTCTCATTTCTGGAATTTCTTTATCGATGTCCAAGAAATATTCTCTTCGAAGTTCAATGTTACTGAAACCTAAAGCCAAAATGTCATCAAAAAGTTCAATTTGTTTCAAACCACTGTTAATCTTTTTTTGCAATACCAAGGTGTTAAATACTAAGTTGTTGTTCATTCATACCAGTCCTTTGCACAAATTAAGTAAATCAGTTTACCCTTCTTACTTATATAATAATCTGACTTACTAAAAATGTCATTAATGGATATACGCCTTAAGCGATTTCTGTTTCAATGTATCAATGGCAATTATACAAATGCTGCATAAAAAAACAGACCTCTTATAAGAAGTCTGCTGGTTATCATAAGTCAATGTATTATTTGTCTTAGTTCTTTAATACGTCCGCATACTCTGGTGTTTTTTCAAAGACACTTTTCGCAAATGGACATAATGGAACGATTTTCATATTATTTTCTCTTGCGTAATCTACTGCTGCTTCAACCATCGCATAACCTACGCGTTGCCCACGTAATGCTTCTGATACTTCTGTATGGTCAATAATAAATAAGTCTGGTCCTGTTGGGACATATGTCATCTGTGCTTGGTAGTTATTTTCGTCTTCGCCTACATAAAATTTATTGTGTCCGTGCTTTACTTCTGTCATTGAGATCACTTCCCTCTTTTTATTAATTTGATATTACCTTGTGCACATCTTAAAAGCAAGAATAAAAGCTTATCGCACAACATTGATAATAGTTCTCAATGGTATGACGAGTAATATTAATTGGAGACAATTTATTTATGTGCTATATTGAAAATAAGTATTTGGCATATTTTAAGGAGTGATAACATGAGAAAGACGTATACAAGTGAAACGATTGATGTCTCTTTTGACCCTGCACGTTGTATTCATGCAGCTGAATGTGTGAAAGGTTTACCACAAGTATTTGATACGAAGAAACGTCCATGGATTGACCCACAAAATGCATCCGCGGACCAAATCGCAGAAGTCGTTGAGCGTTGCCCAAGCGGCGCATTGGAATATCAACGTAAAGATGGCCAACCAAACGAACATCATGACCATACTGAAATTTCAATCGGCAAAGACAATCAAATTATCATTAAAGGGGCATTTACATTAAACCATAATGGTGAAGTCATTGAATTGAACCATAATGGTGAAGTCATTGAATTGAACCATAATGGTGAAGTCATTGAATTGAACCATAATGGTGAAGTCATTGAATTGAACCGTGCCATTTTAAAAGGCGGCACTGATATTTCTGAAAATCCATTCTATACTTTAGACTAGCCCTTCTTCTACACTTCTTCACTCAGTTATCCAAGAGTGAGAAGTGTATTTTTTCTTAATATCACTTTTATTAATAATTCTTATTTAAATTTTGTTGAATACAGTATTCTCTTATAGTAACGTTAGAGTATATTATTTTACAAAAGGATGACCATTGATAGTGAAAAAAGTTATAAGCATCATGTTGTCAGTGATGTTCCTATGGACTGTACTGATTGCACCAACTGTTCACGCTGAACAAACGCCAATTGACATTGCGAAAGCCCATCATCAAACGATTCAAAAACAGTTTGACCCTAAAAGTGCCTATGTAATTACCCAACAAGGACAGATATTGTATGACTACCATGGCACACGCACCATCGACCCTGCTTCTACCGCAAAGTTGATGACTGTTTACTTAATATTAGAAGATATCAAACAAGGTAAAGTACACCTTTCTGATAAAGTTAAAATCACACCCACGTATCAACAAATGTCTCAATTACCAAACTTAACGACATTTCCGTTAAAAAATAAACAAACCTATACTGTAGATCAGTTATTGAAACAAGCTATGTTAGAGTCGAGCAACGCTTCGACATTAGTACTTGCTGATCATGTCGATGGTGATGTTTCTAAGTTTACAGATCGTATGAACCACACAGCGCAAAGCTTAGGGATGCAGCACACACATTTCACAAATCCAAGTGGCGCAAATAACCAATTGATTCACCAATTTATCCCTAAAGCTTATAAAAATGAAACAACATCATCAAGTACTGCACAAGATATGGCTATACTCTCTCAAGCACTCTTGAAACAACATCCTGAGGTACTCAATTATTCTAAACTTGAAACAGACAAACAGTATGGGAAAACTTTAAAAAATACAAATCTATCTTTACCTCATGGTCCTGATGCCTTAAAAGCAGTTGAAGCAGATGGTTTAAAAACAGGAACCAGCGAAAATGGCTATAACTTAGTCTTAACTGCTAAACAGAAAGATTTACGCATCAATACAGTCGTCATGAATGTACAGCCCTATCAGAATGACAGTGCGAAACATGCACGTCAGAAGCTTGCGAATGCCTTAACAGAAGAGGCTTTCAACAACTATGAATATCGTAAAGTGATTTCTAAAGGGGAACATGAAATTGAGGGTAAGACCTATGATGTCAAACATGACTTATATGATTTAGTACAAAAAGATAAATCAAAATATCACTTAAAGGTCGTTGATGATAAACAGTTAAAAGTTGACTATCCAAGAAATTTCCTTAAAGGTTATCAAGCACCTTCTGTTTCAGTTGAACCCGTCACACACTGGGGAACGTTATTATTAGGTGCACTCGTAATGATTGGCGGTGCCATACTGCTGACTGCGATTATTTATATTGTGGTTAAACGCATTAAATCTTAATACATGCATACACATCAAAATGAGCGGAACTTCTCAAAAAAGTCCCGCTCATTTTATATTCTACTATGATTCAAATCTCTTAATTGAATCTGATAGCTATTTTGTTTGACGTGTGACATCAAGTTCTGTTTCATACTGAGGCAATGCTTTCTTGAACAAGTATTCACCGTGACGTACAGATGCCAGGCAGTCTGAACGACGTCTTTGCGCTTCGAAGACTGTCGGCGCATCCACAACGATGAAGTTTGCTGGTTTACCCTCATCTAAACCATACTCCGCTTCAATACGCATCAGCTGCGCACCATTGTATGTGATTAAATCAAAGTTACGTGGGAAGTCTTGTTCACTCATTAATTGTGTCGCATGCAGACCATTATCTAAGATATTCATCAAGTTGCCTGAACCTGCCGGATACCAAAGGTCTACAATAGAATCTTGACCAAATGCGACGTTAATATCATTATCTACGAATTCTTTCACACGTGTTAAACCACGGCGTTTAGGATACGTATCTTGACGTCCTTGTAAGAATAAGTTCTCTGTCGGACATGATACAAAGTTCAAACCAGATTGACGGAATAAGCCCATCATACGAAATGCATAGGCATCATCTGCTGAACCAAATGAACAAGTATGAGAAGCTGTTGTATAAGGGCCATAGCCTTGTTTCATTGCTTCTGCATTCAATTGTTCAAGATAACGTGCTTCTGCATCATCAGTTTCGTCACAATGTACATCAATCAATTTATCATATTTGATTGCGAGACGTACGATTTCTTTCACTGATTCTGCGCCATCTTCAGGGCTCCATTCGTTATGCGGAATACCTCCGACACAATCAGCACCTAGTTTAAGCGCTTCTTCTACTAAATCACGGCCTGTTTTACCGTCTTCCTCAAATGAATACATACCGTTTTGCGGGAAAGCAACGACTTGAATGGTGATGTTATCTTTTAATTCATCTCTCACTTCGATAGCCGCTTTAATACCTGTTAAATTAGGATCTGTGCAGTCTGTTTGTGCACGGATATATTGTGTGCCGTAACTTGCGACATCATTCACCGCTTTACGCATACGTGCTTTCATTTCTTCCTTCGTTGTCCCTTTTTTATAATCATTCCATAAATCAATCGCTTCAAATAACGTACCTGATTCATTTTTGATTTTAGGATCTTGTCCTGTAAAGTAGTAGTCTAAATGCAAGTGTGAATCCACATAAGGCGGTAAGACTAAGCGACCTTGTAAATCAATCACTTCATCTGCATCACCTAAGTCATTCCCAAACGCCACAAACTTGCCGTTCTCTACTAAGATTTCAGAAGCATCATCATGTTTATAGATTGATGCGTTAATAAATTTTTTGCTCATTTTCATTCCTCCATCTCTCTATCTTCACAAACAAAAAATGATTCAGTATTCCAAAAATGTTACGCCTCAATTTTATCAACTTAGGCTCCAATAAAGAAACTTAACGCATTCCGTTTGACCACCCAGATATATATATAAACACAATTTTATATTTTCATTGACTTACATTTAAGGCTCGAGGAGGTTTTATTATGCCTATTTGATACATATCCAATGAGTATTATTAATTTCAGGAGAAATAGGCTCAATGCCTTTCACATGCGATACATACTATCATTTGACTTATCTTGTACAATATTGATATTATTATATTGTAATAAAAAGAGCCTAGTAAGCTGTCACTTACTAAGCTCCAAGTAAAGGCTCACAATAGCTCTTGTGAAACTCTAACGAACCTAAATGGTTTTTTAACTTCTGTACTCGTCTCAATTAAGTACAGAAGTTATTTTTTTGCCATCTTATTGATAGCTGTCTTCACTGCATAGGCAACTATGACAACGGAACATATACTTTCAAAATTCAAATGAATTTCTATTAGTGTAATATCCATACTATCACCTCCCCGATAACTCCATTTAAGGCTCGAGGTGGCTCCACATACTTCTCTTTATTTCATGTAAGGTTCTTTACTCTTCGATATTATACCACCTTTATTTTCAAATTACTTTATAAACTTTTCATATAATAACTCTTTTTACTTATAGAGTAAAAAAAGAGCTGAAACAGTTAAAACTGCCTCAACTCTTCTTGAATTCGTGCACCTATTTATGGATGACTCACTATAATACTCATGTCACCTTTGAATGTGATATCTAAATCTTCTGAAGTAATGATAAAGTGTGTACCTTTGTCTATCTTGTTTATTTGTCCATCTATACTCACTTCTCCGCTTCCTTCAATCACAGAAACCAAACAATACTCATAAGGTTTCTTGAAATCTAATTTACCATCTATATCCCACTTCTCTACAGTAAAGAAATCATTAGATACAAATTGTGTAAATGCTTGACCATCACGTGTTTCATGAACGGGTTTTGAATTCGGATTGGTTTGTTTCACATCAATCACTGCTTTACTTTGTTCAAGATGCAGTTCACGTGTATTACCATTTTTATCTTTACGGTCATAATCATAGATACGATACGTTGTATCAGATGATTGTTGTGTTTCTAAAATTAGTATGCCTGCGCCAATCGCATGTACTGTGCCTGCTGGCACATAGAAGAAATCTCCCGGTTTTACTTTAACTTTACGGAATAATGCATCAAATTCTTGATTATCAATCATGCGTTCTAAGTCTTCTTGATTGTCTACATTAACCCCATAAATAATTTCTGCATCTTCTTCGGCATCTAAAATATACCAACATTCTGTCTTACCGTAACCACCTTCATGTGCTTTTGCATAAGCGTCATCTGGATGAACTTGAACGGATAATTTATCATTTGCGTCTAAAATTTTAGTTAAAAGCGGAAAGTCAGTGCGTTGATCATTTCCAAAGAGTGCTTTATCTTCTTTCCATACTTGTTCTAACGTTTTACCTTGATGTTTGTCATTTTCAATCACGTTTGAACCATGTGGCAAAGCTGAAATCGCCCAACACTCACCTGTTAAATCGTTTGGAATGTCATAATTAAATTGTTTTAATGCTGTGCCGCCCCAAATACGTTCTTGAAATACGGGTTTTAGAAATAATACCATACGTTATCATCCTTTATATTGCTTTTAGTATGTCGTAAATTGTTTCTATATCTTCTGCATGAATTAATTTTTCGCGTGTTGTATCGTCCATAAGTGTTTTAGATAAGCGTTGTAATAGTTTCAAATGTGTATCATTACTGTTATTAGGTACAACGATTAAGAACACAATTTTAGGTAATGAACCGTCTAAGCTTTCCCATTCAACACCATTTTGGTTTTGCAGTACTGCCACAACGGGTTGTTTCACTGCATCTGATTTCGCATGTGGAATTGCTACGTTCATTCCGATAGCTGTTGTTGATTCCGCTTCACGTTTTAAGACAGATGATTTTACTTGATCAAAGTCTTCAACGAAGTTTTGATTTTTCAGTTCTGTGATAAGACGATCAATGACATCATCACGTTTCATATCACTTTGCGTTAATTCAATTAAGCTTTTATGGAATACAGTATCTTCTTTTGTTTCATGTGTTGTTGTAGCTTCAGGTGTTGAAGCTGCTTCTGTTTGGGGTACTGTTGTGTGTTCATCTTGATTATCAGAAAGTTCTGTTGTGACACCTTCACCTTCTAATACAGCTGTTGGTGCGTTCTTTTTGAACAATAAGACCGTTGCTGTTGTGATTAAGCTTCCTACAACAACTGCAATAAAGAACCAAAGAATATGTTCGATACCGCCTAGTACTGCAACAATCGGTCCACCATGTGCAACTCTGTCTCCTACACCGCCTAGAGCTGCAATTACTGCTGCGACCATCGCACCAATCATGTTGGCAGGGATGATACGAAGCGGGTCTTGCGCTGCGAATGGAATAGCGCCTTCTGTAATACCGAATAGTCCCATAGTGAATGACGCTTTACCCATTTCTTGCTCTGAGTTATTAAATTTACGTTTTTGAATAAATGTTGCTAATCCTAAACCAATCGGTGGGGTACATACTGCAACAGCGACCATACCCATCACTGCGTAGTTACCTTCAGCAATTAAAGCTGAACCGAATAAGAACGCTACTTTATTGACTGGACCACCCATGTCGAAGGCAATCATAGCCCCTATAATGAGTGCGAGGAGCACAATGTTTGCACCTTGCATACCTTTCAACCAGCCTGTTAATGCTGTAAATACGCCTGATATTGGTGCACCAATAACAAAGACAAAGATTAATCCAACCACTAATGAAGCTAAAATAGGAATAATGATGATTGGCATAATCGGTGCCATTGCTTTAGGCACTTTGACATTTTTAATCCATTTTGCAACATAACCTGCGATAAAACCTGCTACGATACCACCTAAGAATCCTGCGCTCGCTTCACTGCCATAGAAACTACCATCTGCAGCAATCGCACCGCCAATCATACCTGGTACAAGCCCTGGTTTATCCGCAATACTATAGGCGATATAACCTGCTAATATTGGGACCATGAAGCTGAATGATAACGCTCCGATTTTCTCTATTGATTTCCAAAATGAATCATCTGGAATTACTAACCCTTTTGCAGAAGGTTCACCGCCAAGTGTTAATGCAATCGCAATAAGTAATCCACCAACTACGATGAAAGGCACCATAAATGACACACCATTCATCAAGTGTTGATAGATCATTTGAACGCCGCTTTTCTTCTCTTCTTCTTCATAACTGTCATCATCTGATGCACCTTCATGATGATAAATGCGTGCATCTTGATCGATGATACGTTGAATCAATTCTTTAGGATGATGGATGCCTTCTCTGACGTTTTCATTAATTAAACGTTTACCGTTAAAACGTGATAAATCTACTTGTCTATCTGCCGCGATAATAATACCGTCTGCTTCTTTAATTTCTTTTGCTGTTAATACATTTTCTGCACCTACGCCGCCTTGTGTCTCAACTTTGATATCTACACCCATCTCTTTAGCTGCTTGCTCTAATTTTTCTTGAGCCATATATGTGTGGGCAATACCGTTCGGACAAGACGTAATTGCTAATATTTTCATTTGAATCACGCTCCTTAATTAAAGTGTAAGCGTTAACATAAGGACATAAAAAAAGATAATTGCCGTTACTAGTGGCAATTATCCTTTAATCATATTTATTAATTGGTTTCTGAAAGGCTGGTCTTCAAGGTACATCAGTTCGTCTATCGTTCTTTCATCTAATTGGGCAATCGTCTGAATAATACGTTTTGTGAGTTGAATATCTTGTTTAGTCGTAGCTAAGAAAAACACCAATTTAACTTGCTGCTCTTTCCAATAGAACCCTTTAGGGCTTTTAAATACAATCACATGTGATTTCAGTACTTTCTCAGGGTTTCCATGTGGTATCGCAACTTGGCTGCCGATATAAGTAGAAGACATTCTCTCGCGTTCTAAAGCACTTTCAATATATCCTTCTAAAACAGCGTGATTCTCACTTAGTATGTCTTGAGCTTTTTCAAATAAACGGGCTGTATTAAACGATTGTTCTCCCTCTGTTTCAACGATAAAGTTTACACCTGAATATTCGTCTGATTTCATAGCTGGTTTAAGTTTTTTAGCCATAAATGTTTCTAATTGATGCTGATCATCATGACTTAAAAGTGGTGACACTTGTAGTAGTTCGACCCCTTTCGGGAGTTGTGAAACTGTAATATCATGCGTTGTGATTAACATATCGATTCCCGTAAAATCATAATGGTCGATATCTTCTAATCTAATCGTATCTTGAACTTTAATATGCTCACTCAATTTCGCAACTTTCGTAGCTAACAGCTGAGAGATACCAATCCCATAATAGCAAGCAATCACTACATTGACATGATGCTGTTCATTTCGATCAATCGAAGATTGGAAATGAATGGTCAGAAATGCGATTTCATCTTCGGTTAATTCCACTCCAGAATCGTCTTCCATTTGTTTTCCAATATCATAAAGCACATTAAAGATGAAGGGATAGAGTATCTTAATCTCTTTAGTCAGCGGGTTGTTTAGATAAACTTCCTTCACAATTCTTAGATACGTTCGTCCAAAGTGAGAATAGAGGTTCTCTTTCAATACTTGATCTTGAGTAAAGTGTATCCCTACTCTATCCTCCATCCGCTCAACCATTCTATTAATATAACTTTCTATAAATAGCTGTTGTACACCTAAATCAAACTTATTGAAGTGATAACTGATGAAGAACGAGAAGAGCTTAGTAACTTGTGAGTTCAAGGTATAACCTAACTTGATATTGATTTCATCAATCACTTTCTTAGAGATTAATAATGCTTCCTCATTTAACCCACCATTAATTTCTTCTGTATTACTTTTCTTCATAATCAAAATCAAATGAATTAATAATTGTTCGACTTGAATGTCTGAAGTCTTGATGTCAAAGGCAGTAAGATTGCGCTTGATAATTTGACTCATCATGTCTATATGCGCTTTTGGCAGCTCATCTAATATCAATGACTCGACACGATGATTATTAGTAGAAAGTTGGTTTAAATGCAGTATCGCATTGTTCAGGTTAGTCTGACTTCCGACTACCTCGATACCTTTACGCGGTCTCACATGAATTGCCACATCAAACTTTTCACACCAGGCGTGAATTCGGCCTATGTAATCGAGCAACTCCTTCTTCCCTAAATGATACGTACGTTCTAATTGATGTAGTGTAAGTTGTGTCTCATTCATTAATAGTTGATAACCCAAAGTAACTAGTATCATTTGATCTCTATCTGTATAGGTTCTTAATTTTTCTTCTACTTGATCCATAGTATATCGACTTAAATCCATTTGATAACCACGTGATTTCACACTGACAATCAAGTTCTTCATAAAACTGGTATTAATGACCTTAATATCATTACGTACTGTACGATTTGAAGCATTAAGATAAGTAGCAATATCATCAGATGTTAAATATTGTTCAGCATTATTAACGAAAAGCCGCACTAACTTTATTTGTCTTTCAATCATAGCTACCCACCTCCTTTATATATTACTTTTAGTTTAAATGATTTTATTTAAAACTCCTAATTTTATATTAAGCACAATGTTCTTTTTCTGCATATCATTATCTAAATTTCTTAAAACCTTCATGTTTTACACAATACATTCGTGCTAAAATAAAATGACTATTAAGGAGGAGATGTTTATGCATCAAGAAAAGACAAGTTCTACATTTCAATTTATCTACACTGCAGTCATTGCGGGGCTATTGTCTGGCATTGTCAAATTAGGATGGGAAGTTATGTTTCCGCCGCGTACACCAGAAAGAAATGCAACCAACCCACCGCAACAGCTATTACAACAATTTGGATTATCATCAGATTTTACACATCAATCCTATCAATTCTCAGAACAAATGTTACCATGGGTCAGCTTTATCGTTCATTATAGTTTTTCTATTGTGATTGCAATCATTTATATTTATTTAGCTAAAAAATATCCAATTGTTTATGCAGGTTACGGTGCACTCTTCGGTATTTTCATCTGGATAGCATTTCATTTATTAATTATGCCTATTATTCAAACTGTTCCAGCGCCTTGGAACCAACCGTTTGACGAACATTTATCTGAGCTATTCGGTCATATTGTATGGATGATGACCATTGAATTGGTCAGACGTTATGCGATATACAAAAATAAAGCATTATAGTTATAATATAATTTATTTTAATAATCATATCCTTCGCATCTCCCTTTCATGAGGGCTACACTTAAAGTAGACAGATAAATGAAAGGGTGTCTTAGATGGGAAGACTCACAGATAAGGTATTAATTATCACAGGCGGTGCCCAAGGTATGGGTGAAATGCATGCGAAGAAAGCAATTGCGGAAGGCGCTAAAGTTGTGATTACAGACTTGAATCAAGACAAAGGACAACAAACTGCTGAAGCTTTGGGAGAAAATGCTTTGTTTATACAACAAGATGTTTCAAAAGAAGCGGATTGGCAACACGTAGTCGAAGAAACATTGAATAAATGGAATCGTATTGATGTACTAGTGAATAATGCTGGAATTACTTACAATAAATCCATTCAAGATATTTCATTAGATGACTATCTTAAAATCGTCAATATTAATCAAGTTTCTGTCTTTTTAGGTATTAAAGCTGTATCTGAAGTCATGAAAAAACAAAATAACGGTTCAATTATCAACATATCATCTATGAATGGATTAGTAGGTGGCGCAATTGGATATACTGACACCAAATTTGCGGTTAGAGGTATGACAAAAGCTGCCGCAAAAGAATTGTCACCATTTAATATTCGTGTCAACTCAGTTCATCCAGGTGTTATTCAAACACCTATGTTAGAACAAGAAGATGTCAAAGAAGCAGTGAAAGCATTTGAGAAAACAATTCCAATGAGACGTGTCGCGCAAGTGGAAGAAGTTTCTAATCTTGTTTGTTTCTTAGCCTCTGACGAAGCTTCTTATTCAACTGGATCTGAATTTGTGATAGACGGCGGACTGACTGCACAATAATAGATATCTTTAAAGCTCAATGGAATATGTACGCTATATTCCGTTGAGCTTTTTCTAACAAATTCCTTTAACTTTTGTGCACGTTACGGATACTTCTAACATCATGTCAAACTTGCTAAGCAGACATGTCGCAGAAAATTATCTTTAATCTGTATAAATGTTACTAAATTAGCCATATTTACAATAACCTCAGAGTCATCAATCTTAATATAATAAGAGTGATTAAGTTAGGAGGTTTTTTTAATGAAAGCAATCGTAGTAGGTAAAGATCATCAACCCCAAGTTACTGAGAGAACATTACGTCCCTTGAAATATGGTGAAGCCTTATTAGATATGGAATGTTGTGGTGTCTGTCATACAGACTTACATGTTGCCCATGCTGATTTCGGTGATGTAACCGGTACTATTTTAGGTCATGAAGGCGTCGGTATTGTTAAAGAAGTTGGCGAAGGTGTCACAAGTCTTAAAGTAGGAGACCGCGCAAGTGTAGCTTGGTTCTTTGAAGGATGCGGACACTGTGAATACTGTACAACAGGTCGCGAAACATTATGTCGTGAAGTTAAAAATGCAGGTTATACTGTAGACGGCGGTATGGCACAAGAATGTATCGTGACTGCAGATTATTCTGTTAAAGTACCAGATGGTTTATCATCAGAAGCTGCCAGCAGTATTACATGTGCAGGCGTGACAACTTATAAAGCAATTAAAGAATCTGGCGTACGCGCTGGTGAATGGTTAGTTTTATTTGGTTTAGGCGGCCTTGGCAACTTAGCTTTGCAATATGCCAAAAAAGTATTTAATGCGAAAGTTATCGCAGTCGATATCAATGATAGTCAACTTGAATTTGCGAAACAATATGATGCCGATATCACACTTAACCCTAAAGAAGTAGATGTCGCAAAATATATCCAAGAACACGTAGATGGTGCGCATGCGGCAGTCGTTACTGCGGTTGCTAAACAAGCCTTCAACGCAGCGGTTGAATCTGTACGTGCAGGCGGTACTGTAGTTGCAGTTGGTTTGCCAACAGAATCTATGGACTTATCTATTCCACGTTTAGTCTTAGATGGTATCCGTGTCGTAGGTTCACTTGTCGGTACACGTGAAGACTTGAAAGAAGCTTTCCAATTTGGGGCTGAAGGTTTGGTTGTACCAAAAACACAATTACGTCCTATGGAAGACGTTCAAGATATCTTTAAAGAAATGGAAGAAGGAAAAATCAATGGTCGTATGGTTATTGATTTACGCCATTAATCATACGTTTCACATACAATTTTCTTAAGTTTGATTGATCCAACCAATAAAGAAGCTCCGAAAGTGATCTAATCAGTGATTGCTTTTGGAGCTTCTTATGTTTTCATTTAATTAATGCTTTAAACGCATATGCACAGTGAGATTATTCTACTTCTACATCTTGTGCTAATGGATTAGGTGCCACTGATTTATGACTACCGCCATTACCATAGTTATTTGGTGCTTTGTCCCCTGGCAATACTAATAAGTAAATAATATAAAGTGTCACTAAACCTGCAACCACAACACCAAACAGACCAGCGAATGCTGTTGCGCCTAATACCCAACCTTCACTCGCATTTGCAGCCATGACGATACCAAAGAAGAAAGCAATGGACGCCACTGAAACGATAAAGCCGCTAATGTAAGAAATAACCGCAAATACCATTGAGCGATTTGTGTCATGTAATCGTCGTACCATCACAGTAAACGACGGAATCATAATCGCAAACGCAAAGATACTGCTTAATAGTCCACCTGAAAGTGCCCCTAAAACGGTTGAAATCACAAAGTTAATCCAAAATGGATGCCAATATTCAGGACGATCTGAACGACCATTGACATCTAAAAAGCGTGTCCAAAACAGTTTGTAACTTTCAATAATTTGATTCGTTTGATTCTCCATCTTAACCCTCCCCTTATTTGCTTAGGGTCATTATACTCACAACTTATCAAATACCTCAATTAATTTTAGGTAAATTATTTGTTAATTTTTTAATTTGTTGTATTCCTTTAAACTTACACTGATATAAAAAGGAACCTGAAATCAGATTTGACTTCAGGCTCCCTAGATAGCGTATTCATATTATTCTATGACGTCACTTTTCTCTGCTTTTTCCGCTGCTTTTCTCATGATTGGATCGATAATCGGTTTAAATGTCCAACCGATAATGAATGAACCAATACCAAACAGTGACAGGATAATGATTTTCTTAGTTAGAATTTCAGGTACATAACCTCCAACCGCTTCTCTCAACAAATCAATCGAATAAGCGAATGGAAGGTATGGATGAATGGCTTGGAAGAATTTCGGCGTCACTTCAATTGGGAAGGTACCGCCACCTCCGGCAATTTGTAAGACTAACATAATAATCGCAAGGGCTTTCCCTGGATTGCCTAGTAATGAAACGAACGTATAGACAATCGTCACAAAGACAATGGACGAGAGTACACATAAACCGATAAACCATCCGACATGTTCGACTTTCGCATGCAAGATGACTAAGTCACCTATCGACACAATCAACGATTGTAGGATACCGATAATATAGAACAATCCACTTTTACCGATATACGTTTCTCTTGTAGAAATCGTCGGCATTAATTCTTTGTGTTTATTATCTGTTGTCAACAAGCTCACCATCAGTAATGAACCTACCCAAATCGATAATGCTGTATAGAATGGCGTACTTGCTGAACCATAGTCTTTAATTGGGAAGACATCTTCTTGGTTGATTTTAATTGGATTGGAGATGACATCTGCTTGTTTCTTCAAGTCATTTTTCAACAGATCTACCATTTTATCAACCGCATCATCTTTTTCCGCTTCATCAAACAACTTATCTGCCTTAGCTAGATCTTTTTCTAAGCCAGGCAAATCATTTCTAATGAATTCTGCTAAATTATGCAGTGCTTCTTTCGCTTGCGGTTGTTTTTCATCTAATAGCTGAACCGCGTGATCATAACGATTGAATAACGCTGGAAGATTCTCATTCACTGTTGCTGTCGCATTCGCCAGCTGTTGTTCAAGTCCAGGCAAGTCGTTTCTAACGAATGATGCTGCACGTTCCACATTTTGTTGGAATTCTGGGTAGTATTGCTGTGCGGTCTCTACCGCATTTAAATATGCTTGTTCTAATTGCGGTAAAGTACCTTGAATCGTTTCAATTCGGTCGCCTACATCTCCTAATATAGATTGGCCGGCATCAATCACTTGGCGAATCGTATTCAATTTAGATTGAACCGTAGAAAGTTTCGCTTCTCCATTGTTCAACACAGACATAATATCTTGTGACACGTTAATTAAGCGTTGGTTCATATCTGATTGGATATAGTTTCTTAAATCCCCTAAAGCATGATCAACTTTCGGGATTTCTTTTAAGACTTTCACAGCTTCTGCTTTACCTGAACTACCTTGTTTCAAGGCATCTCTCAATTGATTTTGAAGCTTAATCACATGATTGACTCTGTTATTCGTTGCCTCTAGTGTTTGAATTTCTTTAGATAAATCAACATGTTCACGATTTTCAAGGTCAGATAAAATATCAATCAGTTGCTGATTAGTTTTACTTGTCACTTGTAGACGTTCTATCAAGTTATCTAGCGTACTTTCATATTCTTGCGGTTTGTCTGACGCTAAAATACCATACGTCACTTCTTCTAATGCCCCTAAATCTTGTTGACTGGCTTGTGATTGTTTTTCTGTTTGCTGTGTGAGTGATAATAATGCTTTTGTTAAAGATGATTCCATCGCATTCGCATCGTTAGAATTAAATGAATTGGTGTTATTTGAATCTTCACCGCTTGTACTCATCGGTGATACTCGAATACCTGAGTAACCTGCAGTACTTTTTGTACTTTGCGGTGTGGCTTGCGCACGACGGTTTAAATCATTTTGTGCATTATCAATCGCTTGTTGATAACTGCCGAGACGTTGTTCGACTGAAGATACATAGCCTTGTGCTTCATTTAAGCCTTGCTTACCAGCCGATACACCTTCACTTGCCATATCTACACCACGATTAATACGCGGGAAGGCTTGTGGCACGTCATTTGAAGCTACATCTAATGCGTGTTTAATATTCGGCAAATAATCATTTAACGCTAAAATCAGTTTGGCTTTTTCATTCAATGCTGGAATTGATGAATTGACCGCATTTAATTTATCTTGTGCATCTAAGATGTCACCTTTATATTGCTTAAGTCCTCGGAATTGATCCGCATATTGATCCAATTGATCTTGGTTTTGATCAAGATATAATACTTTTTTCGCTAACTCATTAATTTTCGGTACAGAATTATTCGCAGTCTTCACTGCTTTTTGTATTTTATTAATCGTCGGTATTTCATTCTCAAGTTTCACACCTAAACGATTGGCTTCACTTAACAATGCCTTCGTCACTGTTTCATTGAATTGTTCATTCGCTTTTTGAACAATCGCACTCGTTCCAGCATCTGTCATTTTCGGCGCAATCGCATTTAATTTCTGGTTCACTTTATATTCTACGTTAGCGCGTTGTGGGTCTTTTCTCAGTGTGCCTGTAATTTCATGTGTGAACTTATCTGGTATGTACATTGCTGCGTAGTATTTACCCATTCTCAAATCATGGTCTGCTTTTTTCCGACTGACAAATTCCCAATCGAAGTGGTTATCCTTCTTCAGCTTATCAACAATGGTGTTACCCACATTGATTTTCTTACCCCGGACTTTATCTCCGTTGTCTTCATTGACCACTGCGATTTTAATATTTTTTGTATTTCCGTAAGGATCCCAAGTCGCATCTAAGTTAAACCATGCGTAAAAGGATGGCAATATGGCTATACCGCATAGGATTATTATCACTGATGGATTTCTTATAATTTTCTTTAAATCTATTAGGAACAGCTTAATCGCGTTCTTCATATGCACACCTCTAAAATTATTCTATCTATTTTGGTTTCGCATTAATTTCAAATTACTGTTTGTTTATCTTAAATAAATTGATATAATGGCTTCATTAGTTAGGTAACCATCCAAAAGTTAACAACTATCAACAACAAGTCATAATACTGCTATTAGTGTACCAAGTCAAACGTCTATTTGTACACTGTAAAACTAATATATTTTAAGTGAGGTCTTTTCATGAAGAAACAAAAATTATTAGTCTGTATGCTTTCAACTTCCTTGTTGGTGCCATCTTTCCCTTTAAGTCCTGCACAAGCAGAAACGACAGATAAAGTGACAGCACCTTCACAATCTGATTCAGCATCTTCAGATAGTGCCTCAGAAACGAAACAAGATACAGAAGATAATCAAAAACAAGCAACAAAACAAAATAAAACGCAAAAAGAAAAAACATCTGATTCAGATACATCTCTAAAATCAGATAATAAAGATCATGCTGATTCAGAATCCAACACACGTACACCATCAAAAGATTCATCTGCATCATCCTCAGATCAAACAACATCAAATGATACAGAGTCAGATTATGATGCACATACCCTAGACTTCTTTAAGTCTACACCGAAGTATGAATCATCTAACCGCTTCGACAGCTTTTTCAGCCGTCTCTTCCCTCGTTATCAAAGCGAAACACCAACAGCGGATACTACGCAAGATGAAAATGATTCTAACACTGACAATGAACAAGCATCAAATAATCAAGCAGAAACAGCTGATCAACATCAAACAAACGACACAACTACTGATGATCAAACTAATCCAAATATAGATAGCTCAGATGAAACAACATCATCAGAAGATACATCTTCTAACCAACCATCGTCAGAACCTGAAGCTTCAAAGGATAACCAAGATATTATTAACCAACTTGATGAAGCCAGCAATAAGGTCACAAACAAAGTTCAACAAGAGAGTGAACAAGCAAATTCAAATGACACTGCACAATCTGACGATACGAACCAAACATCACAAAGTGAATCTGCAGAAGCAGATTCTACTAACGACACAACAACTGATAATCAATCCACTTCTGACTCAACACAAACAGATGCAACCCAATCGTCAAGCGACAACACTTCTAACGCAGATGACCGTGTCATAGAGTCTATTTTGGATCGATACAGCGAAGACGCAAAACAAAGTAAATCAGACTACGATACAAAGAAACAAAATAAAGCACAATCAGACAAAGCATCTTTAGGTACATCCAACAAACAAGCACCTAAAGATGAAACAGCCGGTGATCCTTCTAATCCGCAGTTACCTTCAAAAGCACAATTAGATAAGAAACAAAAACCGGCACAATCTTTTGAAGATGGTTTAAAACGTTCAGACATCAGATCTACTGCGACTTTTGAGTTACTCCCAAATCTCTCAGGAGATAATGGTCAATCAAGTGATATCGCAGTCTCTGAAAATAAAGCCACACGTGACTTTATTAAAAGTATTGCCAAAGATGCGCACGATGTCGGCCAAGATAAAGATATCTATGCCTCTGTCATGATTGCACAAGCGATTTTAGAATCTGATTCTGGCAATAGTTCCTTAGCACGTGCACCACACTACAATCTCTTTGGGATTAAAGGTGCCTATAAAGGACATTCCGCAAACTTCAATACACTTGAAGACAATGGCGGCAGTATGTATCAGATTTCAGCTGGATTCCGCAGTTATCCTAGTGAAAAAGAATCATTGGAAGACTACGCAGATTTAATTAAAAACGGCATCGACGGCAATCCGACAATCTATCAGCCGACTTGGAAAAGTGAAGCTGCAACGTATCGCGATGCGACAAGACATCTTGCACATACTTATGCGACAGATTCACGCTACGCAGATAAATTGAACAGTTTAATTAAACATTATGACTTAACACGCTTTGATAAAAAGAAAATGCCAGATATGAAAAACTATCAACCAAGCAATGAAGATCACGAAGGTGATTTCAAACCATTCGCAGAAACGACTGGCAATATGCCTTATCCGCATGGCCAATGTACATGGTATGTCTATAACCGTATGCCGCAATTTGGTAAAACAATCAGCGGTGATTTAGGCGACGCACGTAATTGGAATAACCGTGCAGATGGTAAAGGTTACCATGTCTCTTCTACACCTAAAGCACATACTGCAGTTGTCTTTGAAGCAGGACAACAAGGTGCCGATGACATGTATGGCCATGTTGCTTTCGTAGAGAAAGTAAACAAAGATGGTTCTATTGTGATTTCTGAATCTAACATGCAAGGTTTAGGTGTCATTTCATATAGAACGATTGATGCAGATGATGCGCAAGAATTAAGTTATATTGAGGGACAAGATAAATAATAAAAATAACGCGCCATTCAAAGAACCATGTAACTGGTTTTGAATGGCGCGTTTTATTTATCACTTATTTTAAGATTGTTTAGATTTACGACGTTTCACAAACCATGTGATGCCGCCACCAATAACAATAAGCGCAATACCTATAGGCAACGCTGTTTTCTTCACAACTTCACCAGTTGCTGGTAAATCAAAGTTGCCATTGTCATCAAAGAGTCCGCTTAAGAAATCATCATGTGGATTACCTAATGATAACGCATGTCCTTCTGATGGATTTGGGATATCCGGAATACCATCTAACAGACTGCCTTTGTTAGCTAGCTTATCAAGTAGACTTGGCCCACCAAGTAAGCTTGGTTTATGACCCAACAAGTCTTTATTTAATAGACTGCCGTGAGACTTACCTAATAAACTTGGCGTATCTTTCAATGGATCAAAGATATGATTGAGATCTGATTTGACACGACTGATATCTTGGTCCGCTTGAAGTAAATCATTTAATGGCTTATCAAGTCCTGTTTTAAGCGCATCTAACAATTCACCTTTCACATCTTCTTTCTTCGCTATTACATTCGCAAGTGCATGTGCTTTCTCGTCATTGAATTTTGTAGCGAGCATTGTTTCAATCGCTTGGCGTTTATTGTGTGCTTGATCAATGACGTTTCCAATGATTTCATCTGCTGAAACATCTGAACCATAATGTTGTTTCAACAATTGAACGATTTCAGCACTATTTGGACGTTTCGCCATAATTTGACGTGCTATATCCGCCGCTTCATTTTTCTCAAACTTCGTAGACAATAAAGTTTGAATTAAAGCTTCTTTATCATTCGCTTTATCAAACATCGATTCAAGCAAGCTGTCACTTGTAAATGAACTGATACCATCTAATTGACTCAATACTTGGCTCGCAATTTGTTTATCTGTTTTACCTTTTGTATCAATACGGTCAATCAATTCTTGCGCACGTTGTTCATCCACAGTGCTGCCGATGATTTCTTTCACTGCTTGTCGCTTATCTGCTGCTGATTGTAGATGTTCTGTAATGATCGCGTCTTGTTGGTTGAGACTACTTTTCGTTTTCTCAATTTCATCTTGTAATTGTTGTGCTTTGTCTTGTGAGATTTGATTACGTTCATTTAATCTGTTTTCTAAAGTTTGTAAATTAGCTTCTTTATTTTGAACGTATTGGTCTAAATCTTGTTGCGTTGTATCTCGTGCAGCTGTCACACGATCAATATCATTTCTTAATGTACTCAAAGCTTCTGATGCGTGTGTTTCTTGTTTCGCATTTGAATCTCCACTTCCGGAAGTATTCGTTTCTCCATCATTTAGTTTCCCGTTATCAACTTTATTCGAGATTGCTTCTAAATCTGAGATGAAGGCATCTATATTTTGATTTGCTTTCTCTTGATTTAATTGTGCATTTGCCACTTGTGATGAAGAATCTGAATCATGCATTTGTGCGCGTTGTGAAGCTTGGTTCAAATCATTATGTGCTTTTTCTAATCTATCTGTCACAGCAGAATTTTCAGCACTTGGTGTTGTTGTTAATTCAGGTTGCGCTTTTGGACGGTTTGATTCATCTTTTGAGAGTGAAGTTGCTTTATCTTCGCTTTGTGTCGTCGTACTTGATTGTGCTTCCTTGTCTTTCGCTAATTCAGAAGTTGCTTTTTCTTCTTTGAGCTGTGCCTCTTTCTCTTTGACGTCTTTCAAAATAGCATCTATGTCTGAGACACGCTCAGCCTTATTCACATCTGTTTTAAATTGCGCTTTGTCACTTTCCTTCATTGCCTTAATTCGATCAATTTCTTTTTTCGCTTCTTCCATACGCGACTTAAGTGTTGTTGAAGCTTTCGTATCTTGTGTTGCTTTGACATCTGTTTGATCTTCCGCAATAACCGTAGGTGTAGATGTTAAGTTATAACTCAATAAAGTCGTACTTAATAGTACAACCGCGCTTGAAAACTTTAATGAATGGCTAAATTTATCTTTATGGTTTAAATCGGGGTATCTTTCTTTTTTCATTCACTTCACCTTTCCTCATCACTATACAAGTTACATTATATTAGTTTACACCTATCATTCAAAGTGGAAACTCATTTTTTTACACTAATTTTTAATATATACCTGCATTAATATTTGCGAATGCCTACAAACTAAGGAAACTTGCTTAAATATTCCCGTAATCTTAAAATTAATGTAAGTAAAAAGATACATGTGATGTATTGAATAATTAATGGAGTGAGCAAAGTGAACGCTAAAATTGAACAACTTAAAGAAATTATTGATCATTCGAACAAAATTGTCTTTTTCACAGGTGCAGGGATTTCAGTTGCGAGTGGTATTCCTGATTTCCGTTCAGCTGGTGGATTGTATGAAGCTGTAGAGGAAAAAGGCTTGTCTCCAGAATATTTATTAAGTCATGATTATTTACAAGATAATCCTGTTGGCTTTATGGACTTTTGTCATGATTATTTATTGTTTGCGGATAAAAAGCCAAATAATGTGCATGAATGGATTGCGCAGTTAGAAGCTGACAACCGTTCACTAGGTGTCATCACACAAAATATTGACGGCTTACATTCAGATGCGGGCAGTCACAATGTAGATGAGTTACATGGTACGTTAAATACATTCTATAGTATCAATGACCGTAAAGATGAATATAGTAAACCTTATGTGATTGACCATCATTTAAGACATAGTGAGAAAGATGGCAGTCCTATCAGACCAGATATTGTCTTGTATGGTGAAATGTTAAACCAAATAACGATTTTGAGTGCAATCAGTAAAATCCAACAAGCGGACACCCTCGTTGTGTTAGGGTCATCACTCGTAGTACAACCTGCTTCTGGATTGATTTCAAATTTTGAAGGTGAAAATCTTGTGATTATCAATAAAGATGTCACACCTTATGACAGTGATGCTGATTTAGTGATTCACGATGATATGAAACATGTGATTAACGAGCTAAACAAAATAGATTAACTTATAAAGTTGAATCTCATATAAAGCAATAAGTAACCCTCTGGGCATAAAATTCATGCTCAGAGGGTTTTGTATTAGCTTTCTATATTCGCTTTTGTTTTTGTTCTTCTTAATTTATCATCACTTGCCTAAGGCTTTTAGCGTATCTAACGCCACTTGTTGTGCTGATTGCGGGTTTTGACCTGTGATTAATCTGCCATCTGAAACGACAAAGTTTGACCAGTCATCACCTTTTTCATAACTAGCACCTTTTTCAATTAAGGCATCTTCTAATAGATATGGCAAGTTGTCTCCAACACCCATTTGTGATTCTTCACTGTTAGAGAAACCTGCGACCTTCTTACCTTTAACTAGGTTTTGGCCATTGTCTTTAATGTTTAATAAACCAGCTGGTCCATGACATACAGCTGTGACATAACCGCTATTTGAATAAATCTTCTCTGCTAAATCGATGAGACCTTTATCTTTTTCAAAGTCCCATACAACGCCATGACCACCTGCGTAATAAATCACTTCATAGTCATCTGGATTAACTTCTTCAGGTTTCAATGAATGATTGAGCTGTGTCATGAATTGATGATCTGTATAATACTTCCAATCTACATCAGACATGAAGTCTTCTTGAAGACTTGCTGGGTCAATGGGCACAAAGCCGCCTTTAGGACTCACATAATCAATGTCGTAACCTGCTTTATAGAATTCGTCCGCAAAGTGTACGACTTCTCCAAGCCAAGCACCTGTTGGACGTGGTAAATCTGGATATTTTGATGTGTTTGTGACTGCTATTAGAATTTTTTTCATTACGCTTCACCTCACTCTTTGTATTCACTGATTTTGAAAAAATTAATCATAGCGCATGACTAGCAATATTAAAATTTCGATGTTTATCTTTGAATAGGAGTTGTACTTGAATGTTAAATCCCCTTCTCATTTTTCTTTAAAACCCTCTTAAAAGTTGTACACTTTATTTTTGGTTTTTATTTTAAAACCGCGTCAAATCAACGTTCTTGACCATTTTTGACTAAATCGATAAACCGCGTGAGCATAAGGTTTGTGTTAGTTACGTTTACGTTGTAGAATAATTGTAGACAACTTGGTTAAGCGCCAAAATGTTGTCAGATTAATCAAGTTAGGAGGGATAGACGTGACAACAATCGAACAACACAATGGTTTCAAGCGGACGTTTCAAGAGGGTCATTTAACCTTAGGTTTAAGCGTACCTTTTGATACTTCTGAAAAGATCGCATTGTCCTTTGATCAACAAGCAGAATTAGCGCAGTATGCTGAAGAACTTGGATTTACCAGCCTATTTGTGCGAGATAACCCATTATATAGTCCACATCTAGGTCCAGTAACGACAAACTATGATCCGTTTGTATTTTTAACTTATCTCAGTGCTAAAACGAATAAAATTGCGCTCGGAACAGCCAGTATTGTTGCGACATTACGTCATCCCATTCACGTTGCGAAAGCAGCTGCGACTCTTGACTTGGTATCAAATGAGCGATTTTTAATGGGACTTGCGACTGGAGATCGTTCATTCGAGTTTCCAGCTTTCAAAGTCGAAGAGAAAACGTTACATCATCATTTTAGAGATGCCGTTTCATCGTTAAATGCACTGTGGCAAGACCATTCTCCAAACATTTCAAATTCAATCTTTGAACTATACGAGGATTCTGGTCTGCAAGTTTTACCCAAACATCACCATATCCCGATCTTTGCGACGGGAAATGCCAAACAAGATTTAGACTGGATTAAACAGCATATGGATGGTTGGTTATTTTATGCACAAGAGTTTCAAATGCAGAAAGCATTACTGCAAGCGTGGCATGATAATGATGTCTTTAAACCATTCTTGCATCCATTAGCATTAGATTTATCTAAAGATCCAAATGAAAAAATCAAACCCATAAAGGGTGGCTATAGATTAGGCAGAAACACTTTAATTAATGTATTGAAAGCATATGAACGTATCGGTACAAACCATATTATCTTGGGCTTAGTCTCAAGTGATAGAACGTACCAAGATATGATGAAAGAATTGGGCGATTATGTGATTCCACATTTCCCACCAAACGAAATCAAGGAGGAACTCTAATAATATGAAAATTTTAGATAGAATTAATGAACTCGCAAATAAAGAAAAAGAAATGGTGTTGAGCACAGCAGAAAAACAAGAACAACACGACCTAAGACAAGAATATCTTAAAATGATTCGTGGGCAAGTTGTAAGTACATTCTCAACATTGAAAGTTGTAGATCCACTTGGTGAAGACGTAACACCAGATAAAATTTATGAATTACGCGAAGAAATGGGTACATTAGATTTAAAATCTGAATAATCCATTTTAAAATAAATGACAGATGAATAGCACTCCTAGAAAAGTGTAAGGGTTGGATGCTTCTTAATGAAAGCGTCCAACCCTTTTTCTTTTGATTATGCAGGATGTGAAACACCTATGAACTTAAATGTTTCATGCTCATACTCAAACTTTAATACACAACAATTGGTATATTTGATTTTAATAACCTCTTCTAATGGTAAGACATGCATCATGAATAAGAAGAGTATTCCGCCATGACTGACCGTAATAACATTGGCATGATGTGTTTGATGCATGATTTCAGTTAAAGTTTGAACGGTACGTTGATACACTTGTTCTCTCGTTTCACCACCATAATCTTCAAAGAAACGTTCATAGGAAGCCACGCCATAATGATGTGGCGGCGTTAATAGCTCTGACTCACCTTCAAACAAACCGAAATTCCACTCTTTAATTCCTTTTAATCTCGTATACGGCTCATTTGGAAATAAGATTTCTAGCGTATCAGAAGCACGTTCTTGTGTAGAACAAAATAATTCATAATCCGTAATATTTAAGCTGTCTAAATAAGCTTTCGCCTGTATGGCTTGTTCTTTTCCGAGTTCTGTTAAAGGGGAATCTGAAGCACCTTGTATTTGATGTTTCTGGTTAAACAAAGTTTGTCCGTGTCTAATTAGATATAATGTCTTTTTCATGTTGCTTACTCCTCATTGTAGTCATTTCATTATCTGTATATCTATTTCTGTGTTAGAAAATGATGGCCTTCCCTTTCATCATAACGAATACATACGATACATAGTCATGTACTTTATTACGGTTTTAAAACATTTTGTGCATTTCGCACAAATTCAAGTTCTGTTTTCATCACTTTATGCACTTCTATTATCTAGGTTCCATGATAAGCTATATATAAAGATTGTGAAAGATTTCACGAATTAACTAGAAGGAGCGATTGATTATGACAAAAGTATTTGTAGCAGGTGCCATTCCAGAGGCAGGACTCAATCAACTAAAAGCGCATTTTGAAGTGGATATGTATACAGGAGATCAATTAATCACAGAAGATGAATTAATAGAACGCATCAAAGATGCGGATGGTTTAATCAGTTTATTATCTACTAATGTGAGTAAGCAAGCAATTGAATCTGCGCCAAACTTAAAAATCATCGCAAACTATGGTGCAGGCTTCAACAACATTGATATCAAAGCAGCACGCGAACATGATATCGATGTTACTAACACACCCATAGCTTCAACGAATGCGACAGCTGATTTGACGATGGGAATCTTACTCGCAGTCGCAAGACGTATTCCAGAAGGTGATCAATTATGCCGCACAAAAGGCTTCAACGGCTGGTCTCCACTCTTCTTCCGCGGGCGCGAAGTATCAGGCAAAACGATTGGTATTATCGGTCTTGGTGAAATTGGTTCAGCAGTCGCGCGTCGCGCTAAAGGTTTCGATATGGACATTATTTATTCTGGTCCATCGAGACATGAAGAACGCGAACAAGAACTTGGTGCACGTTATGTCTCACAAGATGAACTGTTGAAAGAAGCTGATTTCGTCACAATCAACTGTTCTTATAACGAAAACATGCGCCATATGATTGATTATAACGAAATTAAGAAAATGAAGCCGACAGCGTACTTAGTGAACGCATCAAGAGGTCCAATTGTTTATGAAGCAGAGTTGGTTAAAGCTCTACAAGACGGTTTAATCGAAGGTGCTGCGTTAGACGTCTTCGAATTCGAACCAGAAATCACTGAAGCACTAAAATCTATGGATAATGTCGTGATTACACCGCATATCGGAAATGCGACATTTGAAGCACGTGATATGATGGCTGAAATTGCGGCAGGTAACGTTGTCAAAGCGCTCACAGGTGAAACACCAGATTATATAGTGAATAAATAGGAGTGATCGTCATGGTTGATACAAAACAACGCTTTTTTAATATGAAAGATTTGCCACGCTTCTCTGATGAAGCTGCACAAAAAACAGTATTCTATCAAACTGAACATTCTGCAGGTGCTGTTTGGTGCATGAAACCAGGTCAATATTTAGCTTGTCACACACATGCACAAGCAGATGATGTATGGATTGTGACACAAGGTGAAGGTACATTCTATACAAATTACGGCGAAGAACGCATCATTAAAGCAGGCGATGTCATTGTTTCATTCCCAGGTGATGCACACGGCATGATGAATACAGGAGACGAAGACTTTATCATGCTTGGCTTCGCAACACCAATGCCACTAGACTTTATCCCTTATGACTATTAAATTCAATAAACTTATTCAAAGAATGCTGTTGCGTCACATCACAGCATTCTTTTTATGTTCCATAATAAAATAGATTTCTTCATTGATTAGTTGATAAAAGCAATAAATGAAACAAACATGATAAGATAAAGACAGTATATTTTTAAGGAGGTTAAATTATGGATCAAATCATCAGTTACATACTTATTTCACTATTAATTATTGTCATACCCGGCCCAGATTTCTTCATTGTCGCCTCAAACACCATGAAAGGCAGTGTTAAAAATGGCGTCATGACCGCACTGGGCATCTGTAGCGGCCATGTGCTTTACTCTGCGATTGCCGCATTAGGCTTAATCTTTATACTTACCAGCTCATACTATGCTTTTATCACGATTAAACTTCTTGGGGCTGTTTATATTGCCTATTTAGGTGTGAAAACCATTTTAAACGCACGTAAGTCTCATCATATTGCCACATCATCAGACTATCCTATCAGACACATCAACTTGTTTAAATCATTCAGACAAGGCTTTATGAGTACAATTTTGAATCCAAAGGCCATTCTCTTTTATATTTCAATCTTGCCTCAATTCGTTTCAAAAAGTGAAGGGTCACTCAAAATTATTGCCTTATCTACACTCTTTATCGCACTCGTATTTATTTGGTTTTTCTTATGCAGTTTCTTATTTACACATATCAAGAAGCTCTTTAATCAACCGACTTTCAAAATGGTCTTTGACTATGTCGTAGGATTAGTATTAATCGGACTAGCTATTAGTATTTTGAAATTCGAGCGATAAGAAACTTCTATCACTGTACATGACTAGGAATTTTATGTGATTGTGTTAACATAGATGATATCTATCAACCATAAAGCAAACTCATCTTTCGTGAGTGACTCTTATCTCATAAAAATGATGAATACAAACTAGAAATTACAGGTAAGATGATAAAAAGAGAAAAGAAAGAAGTGAGGATTATGACAATCACAAGGGGCATCAATCATATTGGGTTAACTGTACCAGACATTGACGCAGCAACACAGTTTTTCAAAAACGCTTTAGACGGTAAGGTGGCTTACGATAGCCAGACAGAATTGGATCAACCACGTGGCGGTAATAAGGTTGAACATTTCTTAGGTCTTGAATCAGGGGCGAAAATTATTAAAAAGCGTATGATGGTTTTCGGTAATGGTCCGAATATTGAATTGTTCGAGTTTGTCAATGCACATCAACAAGCACCTGCTGCACTCCAAGATATTGGTCTTACGCACCTTTCTTTTTACATTGACGACTTCGATACAGCGCTTGAACGCATGGTGGAAGCTGGAGGCAAACCGGTTTCTGAACCTCATGAAAATACACGCTATGAAGATTCCGTCGGAAGCCAAACTATCTATTTCAAAGCACCTTGGGGCAGCTTGATAGAGCTTCAAACCATCCCAAACGGTTATTATTACCCAGAAAATAGTGAAGCTGATGTCTTTATTCCTAAACCGCATTAATCAGCAATGCTTTATATCGCATAAACAAAGCCTATTCCTGTCTGTTCGGAATAGGCTTTATTTTAATGATGTGCTTCTGTTTTCACTTGATTGAAATACGGTTCATCTAAGTGGTTGATTGCTAAATGTTCAATTTGAAGTGTTGTATGAGATAAACCATAACGTTCTTTGAGTAATGTTTCGATCTCATTAATACTTTGATATGCATCTGTACTGCTTTGGCTGTCTAAGACAATGTGCGCACTTAATGAATATTGGTCTGTTGTGATGGCCCATAAGTGGAATTCGTGTACATCTAACACACCCGGAACAGCTTTAATTGAATCGATAATTTTATCTGTATCTAACTCATCAGGTACAGCTTCCATCAATACCATCCAAGCGTTTTTCATGATTTTATAGCCGCCTCTAAAGATAACGATAGAGATAATCATACTTAAAATCGGGTCGAATAATTGAATGCCTGTGAAGTGAATTAATAATACAGCTAAGATAACACCGACTGAATTTAATAAGTCGCCGATGAAGTGCCATAGTGCACTTTGTACATTAATGTTTTGTTCATTTTTTAATGAACGCATCAAAATGATAGTTAAGACAATATTGACGATTAAACCGATACTCGCAATGACCAACATCAAACCGCTTTCAACTTGTTGCGGATAGACGATACGCATAATCGCTTCGTAGAAGATACCGATAGAAATCACCGCAAGTGCTAAACCATTTAAAAATGCGGCTAAGATTTCAAAACGTAAGTAACCATATGTGAAGCGTGCCGTTGGTTTACGGCTTGCGAAATAAATCGCAAGCATTGATAAACCTAAGGCTAAGACATCACTTAACATATGAAATGAGTCAGAGAGTAATGCGAGTGAGTTAGACATAATCCCACCAACAAACTCTACGATTGTGAAGAATAAAGTGATAATTAACGTTGCCCATAAAGTGGCTTTAGATTGTGATTGAATTTTACTGTGTTCGACATGGTGGAAATATGTTTGTCTCATGATTTATCCTCCCTTATTTACCGTATGTGATACTTGCGCCTAAGTGACCTGCGACAATGAGTAAAACAAAACCAATCACTGTCAACACTACTGTAAAAATAACGCTTAATTTTCTATATTTTGTAAACCACATACCAGCGAGATGTGTAACTGTCGCTAAACCATAAGTAATAAGGGCAGACATTGCGAAATTCTCATGTAAGTGAACTAAACTTTCTACGTGACTCGCACCATAGTGCTGCACCGCATAGGCCTCTCCGCTATCTCCTAAGAGATAACTGATTGCGCCGAAGATAATACCTGAACCTAACAACACTGCAAGGGTAATGGATAAATCAAATTTCTTAATAAAGACATGAATAATGGCGATAATAGTTGCTAATGATAATAATGCGATTGGAAAATGGACGAATAATGGATGTAATGGCATCTCTTTTCAACTCCTCTGAATACTTTGTTTTTCTTGATGTCTTAAATATAGAGGAGGAAACTGAAATGAAACTGAAATTTTTAAAGTTTTATAATAAAGTTTGTCCCTTTACCTAATTTTGATTTCACTTCAATCGTGCCGCCATATTGATAGACAATATGACGTAATAATGAAAGGCCGATACCAGAACCTCTTGTGTCTTGATTGATGCGGTAAAAGCGCTGGAAGATTTTATCTTGTTCCGCTTCTTCAATCCCCTTACCATCATCTGACACTTCAATTTGAACTCCATTCACCGTTTTAAACGCACTCACACGCACTTGTACACTTTCATCATTATGATGATATGCATTCTCTAACAATATATTTAACAGCTGTCTTGCATGCATGGGATGTATCGCAAACATTAAGTCGGGTTTATAGAGTTTATGTATGGTCGTTTGGTGAACCCTTTCAACACTCATAATCGTTTCATCAAAACTTTGAGAAAGATTAATCGGTTTTAAATTTTCAGTTTGAAGCTTGTCCTGCATCATGGTGTTAACTAGTTGTTGAAGGTATTTAGTCTCAGACTTCATTTGTGCTAACGTCTCTTTCCCTTCTTTAGATAACTGATCTTGTTCCAACATATCGAGATACTGCGTTCCTAATAAGAGAGAACCGACAGGTGTTTTCATTTCATGTGAGGCATTTTGAATAAAGGTCTGTTGTTCTTGCATAAGTTGTTCATAGACTTTGACTGGTCGACGTGCTAAGTAATACGCCATCACCATCATTAAAATAAACGCAAAGATAAAACCAAAAGAGAGTTCTCGCATTAAGAACTGTTTCGTTTCATGAAAGTCTTTCACATTCGTTAAACTATATAATGTTTTGTGATTAGACAACTTCACCGTTCTCACATCAAAGATGCCTGTTTTACTTTCATCCA
Organism: Staphylococcus simulans; assembly: GCF_047037175.1. Classification (GTDB taxonomy): domain Bacteria; phylum Bacillota; class Bacilli; order Staphylococcales; family Staphylococcaceae; genus Staphylococcus; species Staphylococcus simulans_C. Next base: position 2,016,292 of record NZ_CP178241.1, read on the forward strand.
CATGCGGTTGTTTCACTTGTCCAACAAAACGTGATTTTAATGTCTCTGTTTTAAAAGGCGTATGATTTTCTGTAACCTTTTGGTCCTTCACAATAAAGTAGTCGTGACCTTGGTTCACTGTGTCTTGATGCGTTAACGCATGTTTCACACTATCTGTTTGTGCTTGTGCCGTCTCATCGATTTCTCGATTTACATTGAAGCTGAATACTAAAATAATTGAGACAAATAACACAATTAACAATGCCAATAAGTAACTGGCATATTGTATAAATGCTTTCCAAAAATGATATTCCTTCATGCTTTCACTTCCAATTTATAGCCGACGCCACGCATGCTTTTAACTTCTAACGTCGCATGAATCTTCTTTAGTTTCTTGCGCAGCAAACGCATTAAGGCATCGACATTATTATTTGTGACCACTTGATCAATACTCCATACTTTCTCAATAATTAATTCTTTACTTACTACTGGGTTTAAAAATAACAACTCCAATAATTGATATTCTTTCTGCGAGAAATCAATGAGCTGTCCTTCTACAGTAAACTGGCGCTTTTGATAATCATATACCACATTGCCAAGTTGTTTCGTGTTAGAAGGAATTGCTGCGGAACGTTTCATCACTGCCAACATTCGTGCTTCTAATTCTTCAAACTCATACGGCTTCGTCACATAGTCATCTGCACCTACTGTTAGCCCTGTCACTTTATCAGCAGTTTGTGACTTTGCGGTCAACATAATAATGGGTACAGTAATTTGTTGATTACGAATGGATTCTATAATTTCAATACCGCTTTGATTCGGCAACATCCAATCGACCAGTAAGATGTCATAAGTCGTTTGTGCTAAATACTCTAAGACTTCATCCCCTGTCTTTAACCAATCTACTTGGTAGTGTTTTAGTTTCAACATTTTCTGTGTCAGTTCACCCATCATTTGATTATCTTCTATCAGCAAGACTTTCATATTATCCAACCTTTATTCATTAATTTAGTTAAATTTTATGCTTAAATACCAAAATTATCAAATGTTAGAAAACGCAACTTAACAGTATGTATAGATGTTGTAAGTAATCTATAAGCTTTATCCACTTTAAAGTCACAATATTTTTAAAAATCTGGGTATTTCTTGTTTTAATCTTTTGAAGATAATACAATTAAATAGTAATGAAAGATAGTTGTTAAGATACTTTATTTTATTAGCAATAGTTGCTCAAGTAATTTTTAATAATTTAAACAGAATACGGCAACATGAGAGCCATCTATTCTTAATATCTTAAGTCTTTATTCTGATTCAAAGATATATCTTCTTACAATAGCGTAAAAAAAGAGATGAGAAATAACTAAGGAGTGTATATTTATGTACAAAGTTGGAATAGCAGGCGCAGGTGCTATGGGCGGTCGAATTGGAACTGCCATTAAACAAGCAGGTTATGATGTAACATTAATCGATAACTGGGAAGAACATGTCAATCGTATCAATGAACATGGCATGGAAATCCAAACAGAAACGGACACATATACAGTTGAAATTCCAGCCGTATTAACAAAAGACGTTTCAGAAAAATTTGATCTTATTGTTATCCTTACAAAATCAATGCAGTCAGAAGACATGCTGCAACACTTACAAGAGATTGGCTGTATTCATGAAGATACCGCAATCTTAAGTATGATGAATGGGTTAGGTCATGAGGAACGCTTATCTAAATACGTACCACTATCACAAATCTACCTTGCAGTAACAATGTGGACTGCAGGATTACGTGGTCCAGGCCAATTACTGCTAGAAGGTGAAGGGTCTATCGACTTACAACGTGCAGATGGTCAAAATGATGAACGAACAGACTTCATTTTAAACGTATTCAACGAGGCAAAACTTAATGCACAAATCAGTCAAGATGTCTTCAAATCTATTTGGGCTAAAGCCACTGTGAATAGTGTATTAAACCCACTTTGCACAATCTTAGATAAAACTATTTATGAAGTCGGTTCGTACGAAGCATCTAACCAAATGATTCGTCCTCTCGTTGAAGAGATTGTCGCAGTAGGCATAGCGAAAGGAATCGACCTTGATGCGCAAGCATTAATGGATAAAGTGGAATCAACTTATCCTAAAGAAGCACAAGGCTTACATTACCCTTCTATGCATCAAGACTATACAAACGGTCGACTTACAGAAATCGACTACCTTAATGGTCAAATCGCAGCGTATGGTAAAGAACTTAATATTCCTACACCACTGAACACTTTGATCACACACCTTATTCATGAATTAGAAATGAAAATCCAATAAGCATAACAATAAACTTAAAGCAGAGATGACTTTCAATTTTTGAAATGCATCTCTGCTTTTTTATTTAAGGAGGATACAACAATAGTATGATGATTTTTAGACATTATTGTCGGATTCTTCATTATCATTCATATATCCTTCTATTAACTTCTCTTCTAATTTATTTAAGTCGTTCTTAATAAATTTATCAAACGCTTGTTTAACTTTTTCTAGCACTTCTTCATGGCTCATTACTTCTTCATTAGAATGTGTAAAAAATTTCTTAGAGTAAATCGTATGATGTTTACGTGTTAATTTTTTTCTAGAAACTTTAAATACCTTGCTATGTTGAAATGCAATATTAAGCATATCAGCTCTTACTTCAGTTTCTCCTGGCCCAATCAATAAAGTAATTCCTGTTAAATAATTATTATTTTTTATCTCAAACAAAAGTATTCTACCACTATCGGTCCATGGAATTTCAGTGTTATTTTGAGGCATGATACGGTCTAACTTTTTAGTCGTAAATCTGATATATCCTTTGCTGCTTTGATCTAAAATCAAGTCATCATTTTCAAGTATATACGCTTGCAGCATTTTAGAAATTTCACTTAACGTATCTGGTTTATATTCATAGATTAAATCCAATGCTCTCTTATGTTTTGCATAAATCTCACCGCAAATTTTTTCTAATGCTTCGTCTCCCACGATGTGCCTCCTTAAAATATCAATATACTGCTCAATAAAATCTGTTGCTTGTGGATGCATCATTGGTTTTTTATTCACTATAGTTTCATCAATACATTCAATGATTTGACTATACGATATAGTGGACCATACCTCCACATTACTTGCTTCCTCACCATGCGGTGTTAAGAATATGAACAGTTTCTCGTAGTCGCTATAGAATTATTCTACCTTATCTTGATACGTCTTTAATTGATGTTTAGATTCTTTGCTCCATATCTTGTTTTCAATCACAATCAACGTTTGATTTTGTTCTGATACGACTAATAAATCAATATGATTCCACTCTCTTAATACTTTCGCATCGTCAAAGTCATTTAATAATAACTTAAACATTGTTTGTTGATCTTTTTTTGACTCCGAAAATTCAATATACGCTCGAACCAGACTTTTAATAAAAGCATCACCCAGTCCATGAATCTCGTTTGGATTCAGTAACCAAGCCAACATATTACTGTGGCGTATTTCCGTATTCACAACACCGAGTATCTCAAATAAATTAAACTGGTTGGAATACTTTTCAATTTCCTTCAAAGAGTCAATGTCTTTCAAAAACTCCATTAATGCTTGTTCATCATTATTCATTCAACTACTCCTTGATGATTTCTATATCTAAGTTTAAAACTTCACTTAGTCAACAATGCCAACTATAGACATAAGTTCTAATTTATTCATTTATTATATCATTAAATTTATCAACTTAAGCATCACATTTCCCAAGTTATTTAACCTGATTTTCCCACTTATTCCCACACATCCTAATAAAGAAAAACACCTACTTTGTTTGTTAAATCAATTTAACTAACCCAATTTTATTACCAAAAACTAAAATGTTCTCAATTTATTAAAATAGTTCTATGAAATGTTTAGTAAATAGATTACTCTATTAATAACACCGTTAAAGATAGGAGATAGTGTATTGAAATAGATTTTTATTAGTTTAGGACTTGTAGCACTTGTAGCTGTGTTAGGTATTGCGATTTTCTTCGCATATGGCAGCTATAAAGATTTAGAACTGAAAAAAGAAGAAACTAAAGTAGCTGAAGAAAAAGAGAAAAAAGCAAAAGAGAAACAAAAGAAAAAAGAACAAGCAGAAAAAGAAAGTAATACAGAATCCGTTAATAATGAACAAAGCAATACTCAAGAAGCGTATGACCAAACACAAACTGAAACTGCTTCTTCACAAGCACCTCAAGCACCTGTAAAAGAAACACAACCAGCACAAGATCAAAATAATGATAACCAAGCATCTTCTAAAAATACATCAGAATCACCAGACAGATCTTATGATCCAGATGAGGCTTATGCTAAACAAAAAGAAATGTATGAAAAAGCTGCCAGAGGAGAAATCCCTGAGCCAGGTGCACAACTTTCTGGTGACAATTCAAAATTAATGGAACGTGATCCAAGTACACTTACGAATGATGAACTTAACCAACGCCAAAGAAGATTAGACGCTATGGAAGCTGATGGACAATAATTTAACCGCGTTACAAGGGGAACTAAGATATGAACAAACTTTTAATAACTTTATCCGTAGTATTAGTACTCGGAATCATAGGTGCTGTGGGTTTCTTTGGATACAACAAATATCAAGAAGTTGAACTAGAGAAAAAGAAACTAGAAGCACAATTAAAAGACAATAAAGAAAATGATGATAGCACACATAATGAGTCAGAAACCGAGTCTAATGACACTGAAAACACAACAAATAATGAACAAGAGGCACAAGCTACTGATGGAAGTGAAACTGTTAAAGTGCATGAAGGTTCTTCACAACGAATGACTAGTAAAGATGAGTTTGCACATTTAAGAGTCAACAGAGACAATGTCTTCGATTATCTAATCGCTGCCATTAATCAAAGTGAAGACGGCGACGCTTCAAAAATTAAATTTCAACAACCAGAATTCTCTGCCCAAGGAGAAGGTGTATGGAAAATCCCTGCGAACAATAAATCTGGACATGGTTCATATACTTTCTTAGTTGAACAAGATGGAACTGTTTCTTTTTGGTATGGTATGATGAACGATAAGTTTCATGAAGAACATGTGACTTTACCTTAATAAAAAAGGATTGAGTGTGATTGCTCAATCCTTTTTTCAGTTCAAATATATACTTCCGTGTTTCATTTAGTATTTATGATTCACTATTAATATCGTTGGTTTTGTTTATAAATATATCTACATACTCACGAATTTTTCTGATTGCCACTTTCATGTTTTCTCTGTTTTCAAATGCATAAGATAAACGTATCGTATTTTTTTGGCTACCGTAGATAAATCCTGGATTTATTAATATTTTTTCTTTCTTAACCAGTTCTGAAAATAGCCATTTAATATTAATATCTTTTTCAAATGTGATCCAAATAAAGAAACCGCCTTCAGGTATCTCCCATTTCGCTATATCTGTAAAATTCTTTGTTAAGAGCGATAACATATAGTCTCGCTTTTCTTTCAATATTTTTCTTAACCTAACGATATGATAATCATACGCCTCACTCTTCAACATTTCATATACTACCATTTGCGATAAGATGCTAGATCCATAATCAATTTGCATTCTAATATCTGCTAATTGCTCAATGACCTTTTCAGAAGCAATTACCCAACCGATACGAATAGCTGGCGCAATCGACTTTGAATAACTACTGATATGAATTACATTTCCTGTTGTATCTATTGTTTTTAAAGCAGGGGTAGGTTTTTCAAACCAAATATCTTTATATATGTCATCTTCTAAAATAGGTATATTATGTAATTTACAATAGTGCATGACATCTTCTTTAACTTTCATAGATAATGATTGTCCTGTTGGGTTATTAAACATCGGCTCTATATATAAAGCCTTATCTTTATAGCTAGGATACTTATTAACAATATTGCTAAAATGGCCAAAATCTTTATAATCAATCTTAATTTGTTTCATATGGGCATATTCAAAGGCATGAGTAGAGTTAATATAAGATGGGGTGTTAGAGAAAACCGTAGTATTTCTACTCAGAAAGCCAGTCGTAACAAGTTGGATTGCATGTAACGCACCAGAAGTGATTAAAACATTATTTTTGGTTATATTCATACCCTCTGCATTTAACCTCTCCGCAATCAGTTCTCTCAATTTGAGGTAACCATAGCCGTTGTTATATCCAAATGCCAGTTCGCCTATATAATGTGCAACTCGAGACATCGCATTTTTTAACTCCAGATGAGGAATTAAGTCTTCGCCCAGTTCTCCTTTACTAATATGAATATAAGTAGAATCTGTTTCTAACTTATTTATAAGTTGAACAGTATATTCACTTCTAACTCTAGACGACCAATCCATCATCTCTGCCCATTTATTACTAATATAATCTTCATCCAGATAATTATTAACATATGTACCGCTGCCTTGCTTTGTGTAAACAAAACCTTCCGCTTCTAAGACCTCTATACACTTAATTATTGTCACTCTATTCACATTAAATTGAGTGGCTAAGTTCCTATGTGATGGAAGTCTCATACCGAAATACCAATCTCCAGCTATAATTTTGTCCCTAATATAAGATGCAATTTTTTTATACTTAATAGTAATCAGCTCATTCTATAAATTGGTTGTGTATTTTCTTTATTAATTGGTTGTACTCATTGTAATCTATATTCCCTAATATGAAAACATATTAAAATTAGGGGGATTCAATATGAGTAAAATTAAGGAAAGAGGCTATGCAAAGTATAATTTGATGCAAGACTTACAATACGAAGGTATTGATTATGATTATAAGGAATTGCTAAACAGCTTTGAAAATTTACCTGAAGATACTTATGCTTTAGGTTTAAATCGATACAGACAATATTCTAGAGCCATCATTCTGCCAGGTACAATGGAAATATTTTGGCTGCCTACCTTAAAGAAAGATAATGAAGAATACTCAGCTTACTTCCAAGGTAAATTCAACCCTGAACACCCGGGTGCTTATAGAGAATTTCATGCACTAGATAGTAAAATTAAAAATAATAAATTATTAAATAAAATTATCTTAGCTGACTATAAAGAAACATTTTGGAATGAAGAAGATAAAATACTACCGATTCATGTCGGTGTCCACTTCGTAAAACTTTTTGTAGAAAACGAAGGAGACAAAGCTGTATCTTCTCCAGATTGTTTACATCAAGATGGAGAGCCTTTTACTTTTGCACATTTAATTGAACGCACAAATGTTATCGGAGGCACAAATGTTATTGCTGTGCCAAGTGCTGCTGGAAATAAACCTGAAGATATTGCTGATAAAAATATAATAGAAACCTTCGAAATCTCTCAGCCTTTAGAGTCTTATGGTGTTGATGATTCAGCAGTCAGTCATTACGTAAGCCCTATCAATAAGAAATGCAATCACACCCCTACTATTTTTTCCTTACTCTTGTTAGATTATCAGCCAACATTGATATTAAGTAATGGGGAATCATATGAAATATAATAAATCCATTTACTTCTCATTTGGCATTACGATTTTATTATGGGCTTCAGCATTTCCTGCTATTAAATTAGCATTACAAGATTTTAAAGCCGAAGATTTATCTGCATTAAGGTTGTTCATTGCGGCAATTATTTTATGTATAGTTGGTATCATAAAGAAAATAGCATTTCCACATATCAAAGATATTCCTTTTATCTTATTATTAGGATTTTGTGGCTTTACTGTATATCATGTGGCATTAAGTATTGGAGAATACTACGTAAGTGCAGGTGTCGCAAGCTTAATCGTATCTACAACACCGATTTTTTCTGCCTTGCTTGCAACTTTCTTTTTAAAAGAGAAATTTTCAAAATTGGCATGGTTAGGCTCCATAATCGCTTTTATCGGTGTCGCATTAATATCTTTGGGAAATGGAGATCAACGTGCAGCTGCGCTACTTGGTGTTGTGCTTATATTATTAGCATCATTAGGAGAAAGTATTTATTTTTCTTTTCAAAAGCAGCTGTTAGACAAGTATGGCTTCATGCCTTTAACTATTTATACGATTGTTTCCGGAGCTTTATTCATGACTTTATTTCTACCTAATAGTTTTCACGAATTACAACATGCACATATAAACACAATGATAGCTGTCTTGTACTTAGGCATTTTTCCAACAGTATTGCCTTATATCGCATTAGCCTATACGATCCAAAAAATAGGTGTATCTGATGCGACGATTTCACTTTATTTAACGCCAGCAGTTTCCTTACTATTAGCTTATTTGATGTTAGGTGAAATCCCTACACTCATTGCGATTTTAGGCGGGATTGTGACCTTAGTAGGTGTCGCAATTACATCTGCTTATTCAGAAGATGAACTTGATTTAAAGTAAATGACACTTTACCTTAATAAATAAATTAAAAAGAGATTAAGCCAAGTGACATTGCTTAATCTCTTTCACTTTCTATGAATCTATAAATGCCAAATCAAATAGTAAATTATCGCGAATGTTGTGGCGTAAAGAGTAAAAAATAACACAAAATTCAAAATCATCTTTGCTGGCCATGAGAGTGTGTTGAAAAACTTCTTAATAATCGTACTACTAATCATTGTTGAGAAAAATATGGTGAAACCAATGATGACAACTGTTAAAGTAGTGTTCATGAATAGAGAATTCCTTTCTGAGTTCCCTTAATAACCATCCTCATTAGACTGAGTGTTTCTTCGGTACTCCCTTCTCTATTATATCTAATTCATATTGTTTTGCGTGAAGTTGTTCAGTTTTAATTAAATTGTTAATAATCACCAAAATCATGCAGTTACTAAAAATCATCAACTAAATATTTCTATGTTAACCACCAATTAGATTTAACGCATTTAAATATTATTTTGTGTACAAATTGAAAATATATTTAAATGCAGCAAAGATTCTTGATCTTCTTTGATTGTATTTATACAATTAAAATAACGAAATACAATTCGCATAAAGAGGTGTAATATGGATTCTTTACTAAAAGCTGATGACAAAAAATTAAATGAGTATTTACTGCTATCAAACGGAAAGTTTAACATTCCTTATACTCAAAGACCTTATGAATGGAGTAATTCACAAGTTGAGAGACTTTTTAATGACATAATTGCTATTCATCAAGGCGATAAAGAACAACATATCTTAAACTTTATAACCATCTATCTAGAAGATGATCATCAAAATATTTACGATGGCCAACAAAGAACCGTTACACTTTTATTATTTATATGTGCAATTATCGATAAAATCAGTAAAATGGGTGATGTCTCTACCGCTAATAAATTGAAAGAAGAATTTATAAAAAAAGATGATTGGAGACATAATTCAGCGAACAATACTAAAATCATTTTCAACAAAAATGAAACAAATGAATTTTTTGAAAACTATATTATTGATAATCAAGAAAGCATAGATATCAATATTTCAGATCATGAAAAGTACTTGAAATCTAATTATGATCATTTAAAAAAATTGATTAATGATTATGTTGAAAAAAACCGGCTGACTGTAACAGATTTGCCACTAATTATTGAAAATATGACCGAGAAAATGTATGTAATCATATTAGAGACACCTAACGAAGACATTGCTAATCAAATGTTTGAAACACTGAATAATACCGGAAAAAAATTAGTAGATTTTTATGTTTTAAAAAATGAATGTGTGAAACAGATATCTGAAAGTGAAACCTCTAGATACTGGAATGAAATTGAAGCCAATACAGATTTATTAGACAAGAAAAAGTTTTTAACACAATTTATCTCAATTTATAACGGTAAAACATCTAATCAAAAGGTTTATGAAACCATTGAAAGATTAAAAAAACTAAAAAATCCTCACGCTGTGCGAGAATTATTGGAGGATATGAAAAATGTATCTAAGTACTTTTTTGAGCTTCATGAGCCTGAACAACGTAAAAATCCAAATGACTCAGAAAATGATTTATTAGATTATATTAAATTAGTAGAAAGCTTAAAGATTTTTAAAGCTATACAATATAGACCAGTTATTTTAGCGATGAATCTAAAGCGTTATAATTTAAAGGATATTAATCAAGTTTTACAAGTATGTTTAACCATTCAAATCAGAAATATTTTTATTGCAAATGTCAGCCCTAATAAACTCGAAAACTTTTACCCTGATTTAGCGAAAAAGATATACGAAAGCAATAAAAATATTACCTCATCCATCATTTCAGACTTACAAAATAAAATCATTTCAGATAACCAAACAATACAGTATGCTAAGCAACTACGCATATCAAAAAGTGATGGTAAAAAAATAAGATATATTCTCAAAACAATCTATGATCTTGATACTGATAATGAAATCATTGTTAATAGTAATACGCAGTATGTAAACTTAGAACATATTCTACCTCAAAATCCAAAAGAGGAAAGTACATGGTTAAAAATCTTTGATAAGAAAACCTTAGACGATTATATTAATTCTCTTGGGAATCTTACATTAATTCTTGGTAAAAAGAATTCTTCTCTTGGAAACAAAGAGTTCTTTGAAAAGAGAGTCTTATTAAAAGAGAGTAAAATCTCTCAAAACCACGAAATTGCTGATAATGATTCTTGGGGAAAAAAAGAAATCGAAGATAGAACTAAGTATTTAGCGAATAAAATTATACAGATTTGGAAAAAGAATTAATTTCAATTGGCCTAACTAAAAAACTGCTCCATATCTTTGCTGTAAAGCCTTTAACAGCAAAGATATGGGGCTTTTATAATTCTCTTTCATTACGCATACACAATAATTCATAATCCGTCTATAATTAAAAAAGCTACAAACAATTTCATATTGTTCATAGCTTAAAAGACATTTATTAGAATCAAAATTCCCATTACATTTATTTGATATTCTTAATGACTTCTTGACGTAGTTTTCCTCTTAACTCTGCCATCGTATTTAAGTTGTACGTTTGATATTCTCCAGAAGCAATTCTGAATGCATGTACACCTAATACTTCATTTTTACTGTTTAATACTGCGCCGCCTGAAGAACCAGGTTCAGCCATCATTTGATAATAGCCGACAGGATTCACATTGCGTGCCATCATAGAATATTTACCTGTTGAGTAGTACATCGTACCCATTGGATCATTTTTAAATGTTCCAGCAGGCAAACCATAATGGTACATCTGAATTGGCGAATTCGCTTTAATGTTTGTGATAGATGCTTCTGGTGCGATTTTACGTACTGTCATATATTGAGATAAATCTTCATTTGTATATAACAATGCGACATCTCCATATTGAAGCATTTTAATACCTGTCACATTAACTGTACGTGCTACTTTTGAACCCTCTCTTAATAAATCAATTCTAAGGTTTTGTGTTTTTGACGGCGTCATCGGTTTACCTGCTTGTGAATCATTCACGACATGATTCGCAGTTAAAATTGTATGTTTTCCAATCGCGGTACCTGTCCCATAAGTCAGTTTTTGAGTCGTTGGATTGTAATTAAATACCGTCGCAATGTTCGCTGCTTTAGCTGTTGTATGGTTAATCGTTACACCTTTATTACCAGACGCCTTCATAATTTTTAATGCATCATTAATGCCTGAAGCATAGGTAGTCTGACCGAAGTCTCGAACATTCTCACTTCCTGGTATTCCTTTTGGCCAAAGGTTTGGCGCTTGATTATAATAATTACTTACCGTTGCTTTTGGCGCAACTTTCGGTACAGGTTTTGGTTTTGGTTTCGGTTTCGTTGGAACGGCTATAGTTTTCTTCTTAGAAACAACCGTTGCCTTTTTCTTACTTACAGTCTTAGCTGTAGGTTTAGCCTTTTTAACTGTACTTGCTAAGTGTTGTGGCTTGATACCTTTTGGGCTTGTATAAACTGGTTTATCCTTCGTTTGTTGAATACTTTTGGCAACTGTTTTGGTTGCTTTGACGGGTTGTGTTTTAACCGGTGACATTACTTGCTTATTCTGTGTTGTGATAACTTTAGATGACTTTTTTGGTATTTTATTTGGTACGATTGATGTCTTTTGTACCGCTTTTGTTGGTACTGCTTGAGGTTTTACCGTTACTTGTTGATTTGTTGTTGGAGGTGTTGCTTTCAGATTGTTTTGATCAACTTGTTCCTCTACTTTTTGATTCATTTCTGATGCATATACACTGCTATTTTGAAGCACTAATATACAACCCACCAGCATTAAAATTAATAAAATACTGTATACATATTTACCCATTGAGAATCCTTGTTTCATCAGACCTCATCCCCTTATTTCTATCTATGAAATGGGTACACTCTTATTTCCTCATAAGCATAACTTTTTTAACTTGGTATAGCAATGTATTTTTAAGCATTTAGTTGATAATTTTCAACTAAACAAACATTACCTTAGAACAACTGTAAAATCTCATATGCGCAAACTTTTGGATAAGTCACACCTTTGTGTAAAGTTACTCTAAATCTTTCAATCCTTGTGTTCTCAATCGATGCGGCTTTTAAATTAAAACAATTTTCAGAATTTAAACACTTTTTATTTTCACATTTTTTGGTCCTGTGTTATATTTCTGTGTAAGGGTTTACATTATCGATAAAGGGGAGTTGTAAAATAAAAAGAAAAGGGGTCTTTTTATGGAGCAAATCACATGGCAAGATTTAAAACAGATCGTGTCAGATGGCCAAACTATCGGGGTAGCCGGCTTATCTGTCTCTAACCTTGCCGCAGAACTTTTACGTAATTTGCTAGAAACCTATGACGAAACAGGTTCACCCAAAGATTTAACCTTCATCCTTGCAAACGACATCAGCAGTTTAGGGCTAGAACCTGATTTGGATGATTTTGTTGAACGAGGCATGGTTTCACGTATCATCATGAGTATCATGACAGCCTCACCTAAAACAGCTGAAGCGATTCGTAATAATGAGTTGGAAGCTTATTTTCTGCCACAAGGTATGATTGCGACGCATTATCGCCAAACGAACACCCTTCAACCTGGGGTTATCACAAAAATTGGCTTACACACACATGTAGATCCAAGATATCAAGGTGGGCGTATCAATCAGCGTACGATTAAAGACCTCGTATCACTGGTCAACATTCAAGATGAAACTTACTTGCATTATCATTTACCTGCCGTAGATGTTGCCTTTTTACGCGGAACTTATGCAGATGAAGATAGCAATATCTATGTCACAGAAGAAGCTTATTTAACTGAAGCCTACAGCATTGCGCTTAATACAAAGTCCAACCGTGGTACTGTCATTGTTCAAGTGAAATCAATTATAAAACGTCCAAAAGTAAACCCTAATCACGTCTTTATACCTGGTTCACTTGTCGATTATGTCTATGTTGCCGGTGCATCTAAACACCATCGACAACTTATACAGACTTATTATGACCCTGTGTATTCAGGAGAAGCACCAATGACACAACCTATCGATTTGCCACTGCCGTTCAATACACGCAAAACGATTTTACGTCGTACGGCACAGTTTTTAACTAAGGGCGATACGATTAGTATTGGTTTTGGTATCAACAACGAACTCTCTAATCTGTTATACGAAGAACAAGCAGAACATCTTGTTCAACCTATACAAGATATTGGTATTTTCGGAGGGTTTCTTGGCAGCGGTAAACATTTTGGTATGAATGCGGATGTTGATTTTCGCATGCGCCATGACCAAACGTGGGACTTTATTTATAACGGAGGTATTTCAATTGCTTGTCTCAGTTTCGCAGAGATTGATCAATACGGAAACGTCAACGTCTCCTACTTTGGTCAAAAAATGAATGGATGCGGCGGTTTTATCGACATCAGCCAATCCGTTCAGCGTATTATTTTTTCTGGTCAATTAGTTGCTAGAAGTCAACTAAATATTGTGGATGGTCATTTAGAAGTCGAACACCAAGGTACGGCACAAAAGTTTGTTCAAAAAGTCAGTCATATCGACTTTAATGCAGCTTACGCCAAAACGATACAGCAAGAAGTATTCATCGTAACAGATCGTGCTGTTTTTGAATTGAGAGATGAGGGTTTAACCCTGATTGAAATAGCACCTGGTCTTAATTTAGAACAAGATGTCATTGCACAAATGGGATTCAGACCTTTAATTGCTAAAGATGTGAAAACCATAGATCCTACGATTTACAATGCACAATGGGGATTATTAACACAATCAATTCAGTAGTTCGTAGATAAACAAAGGGGGTTCTACCTATGAATTTCGATTGGATTAAAACAAGATCAGACTTTGATGAAGAAAAACCTGCAATTATCGACCCATTTAAAGGCACAGAATGGTCCTATCAAGAATTAAATATTCGTGCCGAAAACTTAGCCAACCATTTGATTGAACAAGGTATGCAGCGTGGAGATGTTGTCGGTATCTTTGCGCCTAATGATGTCGCAATTCTTGACTTAATGGCCGCTTCATTTAAAACAGGTATTATTTTCTTACCGTTAAACTGGCGCCTAAATCCGAAAGAAATCGACAAAATTATACAAGATTCAGGCTTAAAACTGCTCTTTTATGCCAAAAAACATGTCTCTTCACTATCAATGGTTGACCCGCATCTACTTCATATGGATATTGACTCCAAAGCCTATGATGATGTGGTCAACCCAGAACATCCGCACGCATTTAAATCTGTTTCAGTAGAACCAGATGATATTGCGGCACTGATTTATACAAGCGGCACAACAGGTGACCCTAAAGGTGTCATGTTCTCATATGAGTCCTTTATGAATAACGGTGCCAATATTCAACTCACTTATCGCCTCAACTCAGATTTCACAACCATTATTGCGACACCTATGTTTCATGTATTAGGACTGAATGATACGGTCCTTCCTGCTATGATGGCCGGTTCTACATTGGTGATTCAACGTTACTTTGAAGGTCAAATGTTGAATGAATTCATTTCGACCTATCAGCCAGACTTCCTCATCTTAATTCCAACGATGTATTACAGCACCATTCGTCAAGACAACTTCAACCCTGAAGATTTCAGGGCTATTAAGTATGTCATTCAAGGCGGTTCTCACCCACTTCCTAGTATTCAAGAAGCTTTCAAACAATACGGTATTAACATCATCAACGGCTATGGTTTAACCGAAGCGCCGCTGGTTGTAGTTAATACACCAGATAATGCGCGTGTTAAACCGATGAGTATCGGTAAAGCCGTCATGTTTGTGGATGCACGTATCTTAGATGATGACCACAATGATGTAGCACCAGGTGAAATCGGTGAGCTCTCAGTGAAAGCCCGAAATATCACACCCGGTTATTGGAATAAACCAGATAAAACAGCCGAAATCATTCAAGATGGTTATTTATTAACCGGTGACTTAGCTAAACAGGATGAAGATGGCGACATTTATATCGTAGACCGCAAGAAAGAACTCATCATTACAGGCGGTGAAAACGTCTTGCCTTCTGAAGTTGAAACAGTGCTCGCACAACATCCGCTTGTCGATCGTTGTGTCGTTGTCGGCTACAATGATCCAAAATTTGGAGAATCAATAGGAGCAGCTGTAATTCTACGCGAACAACCATCTGATTTTGAAGCACAATTAGATGCTCATATGAGAGAAACATTAGCAGCTTATAAAGTGCCAAAGCTTTATAAATCTGTTGATACTATGCCTTTAAATACGACTCAGAAGCCAGACAAAATCAAAATCTCAGAAATGATGAATGAAATAGCAGAAGCACAATTAAAAGCGAATCAGTAAAAATTAAACAAGAGACACTGCACACTACAATCAGTCATGCAGCTGCTCTTCAAACTAAGGGGGATTTTACTATGAGCAATAAAGAACAAGTGTTAAAAGAACTATTTCCAGAAGACATTATGAACATTTCAAAGGGATTAACAGAGGGAGAAGTCCAATTCTTAAAACAATTAGATGACTTATTAGAAAGCAAGTATCGCAAAGACATTAATCAACACTGGACAGAAGCAACCATCCCAGAAGGGTTCTTTGAAGACATGGGGAAATTACAATACTTCTCTAACCCTTTGCTTTTTGAGGGACGAGAAAATGCGAAAACGACAAGTCAACTCTTCCAATTCTTTATGTCTTACGTACTCGCACGCTTTGATGTTTCACTCGTCACATTATTAGGTGTCCATCAAGGTTTAGGTCATAACAGTTTCTTATTCGGAGGCAGTAAAGAACAAGTCGCAAAATACGTTCCAAAATTACAATCACATGAATTACGTACTTGCTTCGCACTCACAGAACCTGATCATGGTTCCGATGTAGCAGGCGGTTTAGAAACAGTAGCCGAAAAACACGGTGATAAATGGATTATTAATGGCTCTAAGAAGTGGATTGGCGGTGCGAATGTCGCAGATGTTATGCCAGTATTCGCAATCAACAAAGAAACAGGCAAACCTGCATGCTTTGTTGTACGTCCAGAACAAGCAGGCGTTGATATTGAAGTCTTACAACATAAAATCGCCTTGCGTATCGTGCCGAATGCCTTAATCACATTAAAAGATGTTGAAGTCAGTGAAGCAGATCGCCTCCAAAATATTAACAGCTTTAAAGATATCGCGAAGATTCTTTACTCAACACGTGCAGGTGTTGCCTATATGGCAACAGGCGGTATTGCTGGTACATTACGTGCGACTTTGGATTATGTGAAACAACGTAAACAATTCGGTCGTCCTATCAGCCAATATCAGCTCGTACAAGAAAAGATTGCGCTAATACAAGGGAACCTCGCACAAGCAATGGCAATGTGTGCAGAACTTGCGCGCATGCAAGAGCACGGAGAATATGATGAAGTTGCGACATCTGCCGCGAAGATGATGAATGCGTTGCGCTTTAGAGAATCAGCCGCAATGGGCCGCGGTATTACAGGCGGTAACGGTATTCTCGCTGGTGAATATGATATTGCCCGCTTCTTCTCAGACGCAGAAGCTGTCTACACTTATGAAGGCACACACGAAATCAATGCGTTAGTGATTGGTCGTGCTTTAACTGGAGAATCAGCCTTTGTCTAATACGTGCAGTTGAATAAAGTAAATCACTTTAAACAGGAGGAATGCATTATGACAATCAGAAAAGTAACAGTCTTAGGTGCTGGCACAATGGGTGCCCAACTTGCCGCAATGCTCGTCAATGCAGGCTTAAAAGTCAAACTCTTAGATATTGTAATAGATGAAAATGATCCGAATAAAATTTCAAGAAAAGCCTATGAAACAATTACAGATAAAAAGCGTCCCCTACTCTTTAACTTAGAGTCGGCCGATCATTTAACGTACGGTAACTTTCATGACGATTTAGAACATGATGATGCTGATTTATACCTGGAAGCCGTCAAAGAAGACTTAGCAATCAAACACCAAGTGTGGCAAGCCGTAACTGAATATGCGAAGTCTGATGCGTTATTCGCAACGAACACCTCAGGTATTCCAATCAATGCGATTGCTCAAACATTTAATGCAGAAGATAAAGCCCGTTTCTTCGGTCTTCATTTCTTTAACCCGCCACGCATTATGAAGCTGGTTGAAGTCATACCAGGTGAAACGACACGTAAGCAAGCGATTGAGGAAGTCAGCGCTTTTGCGCAAGATGTTTTAGGTAAAGGTGTTGTCATCGCAAATGATGTGCCAGGCTTTGTCGCAAACCGTGTTGGAACGCATTCTATGAATGACGTGATGTATCGTGCAGAACAACAAGGATTTTCCATTCCAGAAGTGGATGCGCTGACAGGTAAGGCTATCGGGCGTCCTAAAACAGGTACTTACGCCTTAACTGATTTAGTGGGACTAGATATCGCTGTATCTGTGATTAACGGCTTACAACAAGTACCAGAAGAAGCACCCTACTTCAAAGAAGCGAAGTTGCCTCAAACATTATATGAGGCAGGTGCATTAGGACGTAAAACCAAACAAGGATTCTATAAAAAAGATAAAGAGAAGAAACAGCGTCTTGTCTTTGATCCAGAATCAGGTGATTATCTTCCGGTTGAAACGCCTAAATTGCCTATCCTGGCAAAGTTCAATAAGGATTTGAAGCATAATTTAGATGTGATTTTTGAAGCGGATGATCCAGCAGGACAATTCTTATGGGAAACGTTGCGCAATAACTTTTACTATGCGGCACAAAATGTTCCTAAAGCCACTAAAGATTTCAGAGATATCGACCGTGCTTTAGTATGGGGATTCAATTGGAAACTCGGTCCATTCCAACTTTGGGATTTAATGGGATTCAACCGCGTGAAGACACGTATGGAAGATGAACTTGGAGACTTACCAGATTGGATTGATGACATCACAGATCACTTCTACCAAGAAGATGAGAGTATCGAAAATGTCACACCTGTTTCAGAATTTATAGATTCTGAGATTTGGAATCACCAAGATTCAAAACTCTCTATTGCTAATGGTAATCAGCTGTTATTGAAGCTGCAAAGTAAAAACAATGTCATTTCCAATGACTTCAATGATGACTTAGCTGAAGCGATAGACCTCTTAGAACAAGAAGATTATTCTAGTATGGTCATTTATGCTGATGGCAATAACTTCAGTGTCGGTGCGAATCTCTACCAAATGAAACAAGCTTATGAAGAAGATAGAATTGATGAAGAAATTTCAGAGGCCATTGAAAAGCTGCATTATACGTTCAACCGTTTAAAATACAGTTTGAAACCTATTGTCACTGCAGTACATGGCCGTGCTTTAGGCGGCGGTTGTGAACTTGTCCTATACTCTCCATTTGTCGTAGCCGCAAGTGAAACGTATATCGGATTAGTTGAAGCTGGCGTTGGTTTATTACCAAGCGGCGGCGGCTTAGCTGAAATGGCAGACCGTATCTTAAGTACGTCACATAAAGCAGATGACAAACAAGCTAGTATGTCTAAAGTATTGATGAATATTGGATTTGCGAAAGTTTCTACAAATGCGTATGAAGCAATCCGCTTAGGTTATTTACGTGAGACAGACACTGTGATTTTCAATAAAGAAAAGCGTGTTGAAATCGCATTGAAACGTGCACAGTACGAAGCAGAAACGAACTACATTCCAACACCTAAGCGTCAATATATTGCATTAGGTGAAGACTTTAAAGCGAATGCAGAAGGCCAACTAGATGCTCAAGTTAAGGGCCATTTCATCAGTCCGCACGATTACAATATCGCATTGCGTATTGCGACAGTGTTAGCTGGTGGCGACTTACCACGCAATACATTCGTGAATCAGCGTTATATTCAAACATTAGAAAAAGCGAACTTCATTGAACTCTTAAAAACAGAAAAGACTTATGAACGTATCAGTCACATGCTTGAAACAGGAAAACCATTACGTAATTAAAGTGAATTGATTAAGGAAGGGTGATGAGCATGAGAGAAGCATATATTGTAGCTTATGGACGTTCCGCAGTCGCCAAAGCAAAGCGTGGCGCTTTCGTCCATGAAAGACCAGATGATGTTGCCGCAAAAGTATTAAAAGGTGTCTTAGAACGTGTAGACGGGGATTTCAAACCTGACATGGTAGAAGATGTGATTGTCGGTTGTGCATTCCCAGAAGGCTTACAAGGCATGAATACCGCACGTACTATCGCACTACGTGCAGGATTGCCAGATACAGTACCTGGTCAGACTGTAAATCGTTATTGTTCTTCAGGACTTCAAACCATTGCGACAGCCGCAAATGAAATTATAGCCGGTCAAGGTGACGTGCTAGTTGCAGGCGGTATTGAATTCATGGGCGCTGTGCCTATGGGCGGTAATGAACCGACGAACAATCCTACACTCCAAAATGAAGACGTCGGGGTGTCTTATCCAATGGGACTAACAGCAGAAAACGTCGCAGAACAATACCAAGTATCTAGAGAAGACCAAGATCAATACGCTGTCGAAAGCCATCGCCGTGCTGCACAAGCACAATCTGAAGGCAAATTCGATGATGAAATTATTCCGATTGAAGTCAATACCGTTTCCTATACAGAACAAGGTCCTAAAGTCAGTCAAAAGCTATTCGATCAAGATGAATTTATTCGACCTGATACAAACGAGGAAGTATTAGCCACATTACCGACAGTCTTTAAAAGAGACGGGACTGTCACTGCAGGAACTTCTGCACCTATCTCAGATGGGACAGGATTTGTGGTCTTAATGTCAGGAGAGAAAGTGAAGGCCTTAGGCGTTACACCTATCGCAAAATTCGTCGGCTTTAAAGCGGTCGGTGTCGATCCGAAAGTTATGGGTATAGGTCCTGCTTATGCCATTCCAGAAGTATTATCTCTTACTAATCTAACACTAGATGATATGGACTTAATTGAGTTAAACGAAGCCTTTGCCTCACAAACCCTTGCGTCTATCAGAGAAACAAACTTAAATACTGAAATTACCAATGTGAACGGAGGCGCCATTTCCTTAGGCCACCCTCTCGGAGCAACTGGTGCTATTTTAACAGCACGCTTACTCTCAGAAATGAAGAAACGACCAGAAACAAAATACGGCATGGTCTCTATGTGTATTGGCGCAGGAATGGGTGCTGCAGGAATATTTGAATATGTGAGATAGATGATTGGGGATGAAGCGGACTGCATTTGCGGTTCGCTTTTTTTCTGTGGATAAACTTTTAATAAAAGTAAATATAGCAAAAACAGAATTGAGATCATAAATTCTCAACTCTGCTTAGTTTTTCATTATTCCAGTTCAATTATTATTTTCTTCTTTATTGTTGATAGCACCTAAAAGTGATTGTTTTTGCTCTTTAGTAAGCGTCATGCCTTCTAATGCAAGATAACTTACAACCTTCTTATTACTTTCCGAATCAAGTTCAAGCATCATAATCATCTCTATTTAAATATCAAACACCTCATACACTTGAGTTTATAACTTAAAACCGTATCACTTATGATAAGCTTCTGCGTATCAGATAGTGATGCGGTTTCTAAAAATACTCAGACTCTCCTATAACTATATAATACGTCCAAAAAATTCTTACAATTACTATTTTTTTAATCAGTTTAGTTCCATCTTGCAATCAAAACTAAAGATTGTTGGTTAAATAATCAAAATTATATATAATTTCATCAAGACTTTTGGACCTATTAATTACTTTATAAAATTTGCTATCATTATACCTATCGTCTATTTTTAATAAATAGTAGTTTGTCATTTTTCTATATTCTGGCTTCACAATTACATATCCATTTTTTTCATTTAATATATTATAATACTCTTCTAAATCATGTTGATTGATCCGAAATAGTAAATCATCAACAGGCATTTTCAAGACAAAAATAGATCTTATAATATGAAGAAATAATAATATGATATTAAAAATCATTAAAATATTATTTAAGTAAATTGATGTTTCGTTTAAATATATAAACTTGCCATTATTAATAAGTACTAGGGCGAGAAAGTAATAAATCCAATACTTTGTAAATATTGAAATATATATATTAATAAGTCTATTAATTGCAGACATGTAATTAATAGAGCCCTTAGTTCCATCTACATATTCTTTATCTGGTGGGACAAATCTATTCATATTAAGCTTATCGAAAATTATAATAATAATAAAAATCAAGAAAAAAATAATTAATGTACATAATAATATATGATTATACACTAAAGAAAATGCATATAATATTTTAAATTTAAACTCTTCATCTATAAAACTTATTAATTTGTCAATCGGAATATTCAAAAACCACATAATAAGTAAAATACCAAAAATCACATAATGTAACGGTATTGAAAACCTTTCTTCAATATCCTTTTTGAATTTTTTGTAATGAGTCATTAGATTTATAGAATTCATCACAATTAAACCTCCTTATTAAGATACAAATAATATTTTTTAAATATAAATCCCACTCTGTAAAATACAATATAAAAAAATAAAGTTATAAGGATGTCAAAAAATTCATCACATCGGAATCATCAATTTTATTTTTTATTGGTATCGAATTTAATATTGATGCTCTATGTCGGTAATTTTTGTTATTCATTCTTGAATCCAATATTGTCAATAATCCTCTATCTTTTGATGTTCTGATCAATCTACCGGTACCTTGTTTAAACTTCATAATCATCTCTGGTACTAATACTTGTTCACTATCACCCAGTAATTCAATCTTTCTTTGTATTACTGGGTCAGGAACTGGAAATGGTAATCTTACTATTATAAGTGATGTTAAATGTTTCTCTTTCAAATCTATCCCTTCCCAAAACACTCCTGTACCTAATATTATTCCATGTGTTTTTTTGAAGTTTTGAATTATTTCATTTTGACTTACTTCGCCGTTATCTAAATAAAGACACTTTTGGATATTTAGCTTTTTTAACTCATTAGATACAAATGAAATATCTTCTTTGGCCGTAAATAAAACCATTGTACCTCCAGGGTTATGTATTGATACATTGTAAATATGCTTTGCTATTTCTTTATAGTATTCATTATCTCGCTTATTATGATTTGGCAATTGCGAAGGAATGTATAACCTACTTTCATCATATGGAAACTCATTTTTTTCGACATTTTCATGGTAGCCATTAAATCCTATACTTTCTATTATATAGTTATATCCGTCCATCTCACTAGAATCACTTGTAATCGTTGCTGAAAAGCAAGCAACTATATTATCACCATTAAATAAAGTTTTATTTAATATTTTAGAGGGGTTGCTAGGACAATACGATATTCTAATTTGATTATTAAATAACATTTCACTCCATATAACATAATTATCATCATTTGTAGCTATAATTTCTAATGCTTTTATAATATTTTCTATTTCATCTAATTCATTATCATTCACTTTTTGTTTTCTAATAAAAGTATCTAAACTTTTTAATTCAAGCATGCTTTTTAACTCTTCTAAATTTTCTATTAACTTATCCAAGTTAATAATATTACTTTTATTAATCTGTATTCTTCCACTATTGATAACTTGATTACTTTCATACATATTGTGAGACTTTATATAAGTTAACTGGCTATTAAACCAACTCTTTAACTCACTCACACATTCAAAATCGTGTTTATTTCCGTTAACCTTATTTATTGCTCTTTTTAAAGTACTAATACAATAAGAAGATTTAATACTTGTAGTGTACGCAGCACGCTGGTTTTCTTCCAAATTATGTACTTCATCAATTATAATCATACAAGGATTTTCATAAATTATTCCCTTTTTACCTGTCTTTTTGTTTTTATAATGTTGTAAAAGTAGGTTTTGATTAACAATTATTACTTTTGGTTTAGACCCTTTAAGTCTAATATGATTATTTCCTTTTACCATTTGATTTCTCATTTTCAAAAAAGAGCAATCTTTACTATGAATACATTTTTCATATATACATCTATCAGTGCTAATATCATCCCAATCTATCGGTAAATTATTTACTTCTTGCTTAGTCAAACCTCGATTAGCAATATCTAATGCTATATTTAACTTTTCAGATTTTAAATTATCGTGGATTTTTCTAAAACAAGGATAATTTGTAATCCCTTTGCCAACTATACAATCAATATCAAGGTTAAGTATATTTTCTACTTTTTTTATATCACTAGATAATTGTTCAGTTAATTGAATAGTTGAACTAGCAACAATAAGTGGTTTATTAGTAGCCATTGAAATTATAATCCCCGGTATTAAGTAGCCAAATGATTTGCCAATACCTACTTGTGCTTCTACAATAACATTTTCATGCTTTTCAAAAGCTTCACCAACGCTATACATAAGATTCTCTTGACCTTCCCTAGTCTCCATTCCCATTTTACTCATATTTTGTATTGCTTTATCAATTTCTTGATAAATCCTCTGATAATTCACAGACACACCCCCCGGAACTTAAGTTCTTATATTATACCACAAAAAGAACCTATGTTCCCTATGAATATTTATATTTCAATAGAGTATAATTAAAAGAAAATGAAGAAATGAGTGATCTGATGAACAGCAATTGGGGGCGTGAATTGCAATCAATAATTGGAAATATGGATACGAAAGATGTAAAAGATGTGATGAATCAAGCAAGTAAACCTTATGAGGAATTAGATAGCAATCACAACAATCGTAATAAAGAAAATTACACATTGAACCTCAATGATATAATTAAACTTGAAGTAGAACGTATTTATTACACCCATCATACAGATGACGAAAATATACCAAAAAAATGGGAAGATCATGATTTATTTGTGTCAACTAAAACTAACTTTTCAGCAAATTTCAAAAAGTTTTGTCTTGCACTAGGCATTGATTCTGAAAACTTTAAAATTGGAAAATCCTATGCATTTAAATCTGAAAGTAAATCTGTTATACATGATATATTGTTAAACAACTCTAAGTATATACACTTTTTAAAAAACGGAGTCAATAAAAAAGATTTGGAATATACAAATAAAATTAATGAAAATCTTTTTTATTTTATTAAAACTGAAGTTACAGACTTTGTTGATTACGAAACGGCAATGACAAATTATTATTTATATTTCTTAGTCAATTCAAACATTGAAATCGGTATAAAATCTAAAATTATTGATATACTAACAGCTCCAGATGTGAATAGTTCACAAAAATTAGATTTAATGGATTACTATCTTGATGAATTAGCTGAACTTAGCGACGAAGTTAATTCAAAATTAGCTACATATCAATCTTATAACTACAATGATTATCTAAAGCAAGAGCACCGTGTCCAAATTGATGTAAACCTTGCGAAGTATTTAACTAACAAAGAAACTCAAGCATCTGCCCCGAAAGACTTAATAATTAGATTATTAAATCAAAGTGAGTTAGTCGAATCTCCAGTGTACACCAAAGAAAATCGCAACAAACTTATCTCTGAATTAAAAAAAGCTTTAAATTATCATTTAAATAAGGACATCAATGGAAAAAATAACCTTGATGATTCTGAATATTTTTATATCAAGTCAAAATAGTAACCATCATTATAGAAGTGCCGATGAAAATTGGTACTTCTTTTTTTGTCAATATATTTCTTCAAAATTTTTGTCTGGAATTTTCAAGTCTATTTTACAGACTTACTCTTCACACTATTACCTATATAGTTATATATGTATTCGGCCGATACACAAATTAATACATTCGGAGGTAAATAATTATGAAGTACGAAGGTGAAGATTTTAACGAACTTAAAAGAAGACGTTTAGGTGCTGCTTTCAATCTAGATGAAGACACTACATTCACATTTCATGACTTAAATGTAAAAACGGACATTACATGTTCAACTGAAGTACAACAAGACGTGGGTCGTTGGTTTGCATATTTTGTAAAGCACGCGCCAAATGTTCCATTTGTCATTATTGGTAAAAATAGTAGCGGGAATTTAATTTACCGTAAAACAGGATCGAATCCAATGCGTCACAAAAATAACTGGAAAGGAGGTGGGTTCTAATGAACCCTTCAAACTTACCTTTCAAACTTGGGAATGCGATTTTGACAATGGTCGGTTGGTTTTTAATTATCCCTGCCAAGAAAAATGAAGATGATGATAAAAAAGTTTTCATATCAAGCCCCATTGTTATAACAGCAAGATTCATAGATCCAGAGACTAAAGTTGAAAAAATTATTTTATCAGATTTTAATAATACCGAACTAATTGAAGAGGCTGACATTCTGTCATCACAAAAGCTTCCAAGCATTATCAAATTTGGATTCAATATAAATGAAAAATATGTCAGAGATTTAGGGTTTATACTTCAACAAATGCGAGCTAAAACTCCTGTATCATCAATGTATCAAGGTGTTGGTGTAATTAACACTGAAAACTACCCTATCATATCGTTGGATGAACCTTATGTATCTAAAAAGATACAGCGTTCCTTAAATGAAGAAATCCTATGCGATATACAATACGATCTACAACCTAAAGGCACTTTTGAAGGCTGGTGGAAAATGTATCTTGATGAAGTAAAAGGGAACTTGTTACTGGAGCTCGCAGTGATTTTTGGTGTTTCATCATTAGTCATAGCCTACCTTAAAAACTTACATGAAATTGAGTTTTCCGGTACCATCTATAGTTTCCGAGGTCAATCCTCTTCAGGTAAGACTTCGGCTGCTACTCTAGCCGTCTCTATATGTGGTAACCCTAATAAAGGAAGCAAAAGTTTGTTCCGATCTTGGAACGGTACACCTAATGCCTTAGAAGCTTATATAAATAATAATTATGGCGTGCCTATCGTCTTAGACGAACTTTCTACTTCTAGATTGGGTCAATTCACTGAGATTTTGTATAGTCTATCTGAAGGGCAAGGTCGTCAACGTGCAAATATTCATGGAGGTATTAAACCCATCAAACAATCAGGTACGTCAATCATCAGCACATCAGAATTTAGTATATTCAATAAATCTGCACGTAATGATGGTTTGAATGTACGTACAATCGAAATATCTGAAGCCTTTACGACAAGCGCTGACAATGCAGATGCCATTAAAAAAGGCATATCAGCGAATTATGGTCATGTCATGCCCTTAGTAGCTGAGTATCTACTCAATCGTGAACAAGAAGTCATACAATGGTTCCGCACTGAGCACCAATGGTTCAAAACACGACTAGAAAATGAAACCAGCAATACAGGTATTCGCATGTTCAAGCGATACGCAACAATAACGACATCAGCCCGCATATTGGAACGTGTAATCGCAACCCCAATCGATTTGGACGCAGTTAGAGAATACTTAGTGAATTATCATTCAGATTCAGTAAATGAAAGGTCTCTCGCTGATAAATCAGTCGAAACTATTGTTCAGTTTGTGGCACAGAATAGAGGCAAATTTTCTGAAGATAATAAACTATCAACGATGACAGAAAATTATGGACTTATTGAACTCAAAGATGGTCACATTCAAGTCAAGATGCTTAAAGATGTTTTTAAACACATGTTAGAAGAAAACCAATATCAAGATGTACAAAATGTCGTCAATGCGCTACGAGATAAAGGACATATTCAATCTGACCGTAACCGAAAAACGACCAAACGGAGTGTCAAGGATGCTCAAGGAAAATCTAGGAGTATTGTATTCTATCATCTTAAATTGGATAAAGAACTTGCCCCTATTTTTGGCTTAAGTTCCAATACAGAAACTTTCACATCACCGCAATTTGATGGTAATACAAATCCAGATTTGCTTAATAATTTTATTAAACAAGCGAAAGAAAAAGAAGCAAGTGACGATTTAGAAATATAAATTTGAATATTATACCGCTACAACGCTCTATGCGTTGTAGCTCATTAAATCAACTGGAGGAATTAACTATGAATGTAATTGTATTAGCACATAATATTACAGACGAAAGATCTGAAGTTTTAGAAAGTATGCCAATTGATGACATTAAATCATTCTGTAAATCAAATGGTTGTAAAATTACAAAATATTATGACGACGATATCCAATTAATAAATGACATTAAACTTAAAAACATCAAACCTAAACGTATTGTCTTTTGGGGCATTTATGAAGATTATCCTGAATTGTATAGACTCTGCTCAAAGCGAAAAATTGAATTCATTACAATATTTCCAATGTTGGTATAACACTTTTATTACTATCATAATCAATTGGGAGGAATAATATGGACGAATTAATCACATTACTCGCTGATTTAGTGATTGAAGAAATTAATCACGCTGATGACTAAAGTTAATGCCCAACGCCTGATGGCGTTGGGCATATGCATAAATTCGTTCATAAATATATATTATCAATGTGGAAGGAGGAAATACGATGAAACAAGCAATAGGTTACTTACGACAGAGCACTACAAAGCAACAATCCCTAGCAGCACAGAAACAAGCCATCAAGACATTAGCTGAAAAACACAATATTCAACACATCACATTTTATAGCGATAAGCAATCAGGACGCACTGATAAGCGGAATGGTTATCAACAAATTACTGAACTGATTCAACAAGGACAATGTGACGTACTATGTTGCTATCGTCTGAATCGACTTCATCGTAATCTAAAAAATGCATTAAAACTCATGAAATTATGTCAAAAATACCATGTTCATATCTTAAGCGTTCATGATGGCTATTTTGATATGGATAAAGCATTCGATCGGCTCAAACTCAATATTTTCATCAGCTTGGCCGAACTAGAATCCGATAATATAGGCGAACAAGTCAAAAATGGAATCAAAGAAAAAGCGAAACAAGGTAAAATGATTACAACACATGCACCCTTTGGGTATCAATATCATAATGGTACTTTCACGATAGACACAGTAAAAGCACCAACAATAAAAGCTGTATTCAGTTATTATCTTCAAGGCTATGGTTATAAAAAAATTGCACAGTACTTAGAAGCTGACGAGAAATTCATCAATCGTAAACCCTATCAAGTACGTAATATTATCATGAACCCCAATTATTGTGGTCGAGTCATTAATCAATACGGGCAATATGACAACATGTGTCCTTCTATTGTTTCGACAAGTATATATGAACAAGCTCAAGCGATACGATCACAAAAGCAACTCAAACGGACATCATCAGCTAATCAACTCAAACAAAAAATCAAATGTCCTTATTGTGGTTCAACGTTGACTAATATAACCATTAGAAAAAAGCACCGTACATTACGTTATTATGTCTGTCCACAAAATATGAATGCATCTCGTTTTGTCTGTGAATTCAAAGGAATCAACGCACAATCATTAGAAGCGAGTGTCTTAGCTACATGTCAAGACTTCTTTCAAAATCAACAGTTGTATTCAAAAATCAACCATACAATTCAACAACGACTCAAAAAACAAAGGATGCATGATACTAGTAACACATTAACTCAGGAAAAGCTTATTGAAAATTTAGCACAAGGAAAAATTGATGTAGAAACATTCAGAGAACAGTCCCAATCAATTAATCTACAGAATAAACCTATACAAGCAATAAGTGATATTCGTATAAAAGCATCACTACAAAAGGTTATACAGAAAAGTTTCACGTTAAACATGCTGAATCCCTATATTGATGAAGTTCGCATTACAAAAAACAAAGCCCTTGTTGGGATCTATTTCAAAAATGAACCATTGAACATTGTGAACCAAACCTCGCAATCATCGATTGTTTAATCAGAAAGGATGAAAAAATCATGCAACAACTCAAACAAAAACGTGTCGGTATCTATGTTCGTGTATCAACGGAAATCCAAAGTACTGAAGGTTATAGTATCGATGGACAAATCAATCAAATCAAAGAATATTGTAACTTTCATCATTTCGAGGTCAAAGATATATACGCCGATCGTGGTATATCAGGAAAGTCTATGAACCGTCCTGAACTTCAACGTATGTTACATGATGCAAATGAGGGTCTCATCGATTGTGTCATGGTATATAAAACAAATCGACTCGCACGTAATACATCAGACTTACTCAAAATTGTTGAAGACCTTCATCGTCAAAATGTCGAATTCTTCAGCTTATCTGAACGTATGGAAGTCAATACTTCTTCTGGTAAGCTCATGTTACAAATACTTGCGAGCTTCTCAGAATTCGAACGTAATAACATTGTCGAGAATGTATTCATGGGCCAAACCAGACGTGCACAAGAAGGCTACTATCAAGGGAATTTGCCACTAGGATATGACAAAATACCTGATAATAAACACGAACTGATGATTAATCAACATGAAGCGAATATCGTGAAATATATATTCGAATCTTATGCCAAAGGACATGGTTATCGTAAAATTGCCAATGCCCTCAATCACAAAGGATATGTTACTAAAAAAGGTAATCCTTTTAGCATCAATTCAATAACCTATATTTTAGTCAATCCATTCTACATTGGTAAAATTCAATTTGCGAAGTACAAAGATTGGAATGAAAAGCGACGTAAAGGACTGAATGATAAACCTATTATAGCTGATGGTAAACACCCTCCTATTATTAGTCAAGAATTATGGGATAAAGTCCAATCACGCAAAAAACAGGTCAGTCAAAAACCTCAAGTTCATGGGAAAGGAACCAATTTATTAACAGGTATTATTCACTGTCCACAATGTGGTGCACCAATGGCAGCTAGTAACACAACGAACACATTGAAAGATGGTACCAAGAAGCGAATACGTTATTATTCTTGTAGTAACTTTCGCAACAAAGGATCAAAGGTATGTTCAGCCAATAGTGTTAGAGCTGATGTTATCGAAAAGTATGTTATGGATCAAATACTCGAAATAGTCAAAAGTGATAAAGTTATCAAACAAGTTGTCGAACGTGTTAATCAAGAAAATCAAGTCGATGTAGCTGCGCTCAATCATGATATTGCTTATAAACAACAACAATTTGATGAAATTAACACTAAACTTAAAAATCTAGTTCAAACCATCGAAGACAATCCAGACTTAACATCTGCACTCAAACCAACCATTCATCAATATGAAACACAACTCAATGACATTACAAACCAAATGAATCAACTAAAGCAGCAACAAAATCAAGAGAAACCATCTTATGATACGAAACAAATCGCTCTCCTATTACAACGAATATTTCAAAACATAGAATCCATGGATAAATCACAACTCAAAGCATTATACCTTACGGTCATTGATCGTATCGATATTCGTAAAGATGGTAATCATAAAAAGCAATTCTATGTCACACTCAAGCTCAATAATGAGATTATTAAACAACTTTTCAATAATACTCAGCTCGACGAAGTGCTTCTCAGCACTTCGTCTTTGTTTTTGCCTCAAACTCTTTACCTTAAAATCTAATAAAAAAAGCAAGATGCATTTATGCACCTTGCCTATCACTTATCTTCATCATATTCAAATGGAAACCTGTATAGATCGTCCATCAAACGCTGTCTTTTTTCGTCTAGTTTTGGGATATCCTCCTCATCTGCAATAGCTTCATCATAATTCAAACCTAATGCATTGAGAGCATCTTCAAAATCCATATCTTTTTCCTGCATGTAAAACCAAACTCTATCAGTAATGTATATTCCATCATGTAAATGATAACCATCAATGGAACCATTCATATCATACTTCAAGTCATCATCTGAATAATAACCATATTTACTAAAACTTACCACTAGCTTCAACTCCTTTGACTTTCACTTTATATTACACCAAAAGTCAAAGTTAGTCAAAGTTAAATTATATGTATTTCAACTTATTTTCTCAGTGTCCTTTCGTCATTCAATAACACCCATCTAACGAACCTTTTCAACATACTAACAAGTCACAACTCAATGTGAAGCTTATATTGTATGACGAAAGAACATCCCAAAATAAAATATGAACGGGATAGCAATGGGATTGGATAACTTCATGTAGGAGAAGGATTACGCAAGCGTAATCCCGAAATCCCATTATTATTTATAGATAAATAATATAAAAAGAAAAAATAAGTCGTAATTACATCTACATATCCAAATGATATATAAATATATAGCTATATTTCCCGAGAAATGAGCGGGATAACGGGATTTCCTTGTCATATCAACAATTGTGACGACTTTCTATTGGAATCTTTTCTGTATTTCAGTGGGATTTCTAGGCGAAACAAATGGTATTTCAAACTTATATTATCAAAATGATGTATCACATGCATACATCCATCAAACACATTAGGAGGTCATAATGATGACACTAGAACAACAACTCAAGCATTATATAACCAACTTATTCAATCTGCCAAAGGAAGAAAAATGGGAATGTGAATCCATCGAGGAAGTCGCTGATAATATCCTACCTGACCAATATGTAAGGCTTGGTCCACTTAGTAATAAAATACTTCAAACCTATACCTACTACTCTGACACACTTCACGAAAGCAATCTCTATCCTTTCATTCTCTACTATCAGAAACAGCTCATAGCCATCGGTTATATCGACGAAAATCACGATATGGATTTCTTATACCTACACAACACTATCATGCCTCTTTTGGATCAACGATACTTACTAACAGGAGGACAATAATATGCATAAATACATCAAAATTACACAATTAGTCATTACAATACTAAGTGAAATCATCATTTGGATGAAAGAGTCAGAACGAAAGGAAGTCTCTTATGAATAGATATATCACCCGGGGTATCGCCAACAACTTACCTAATATCTTACAACACCAATTATGGCAACTCGTATCTGAGCGAGAACAAGAACAAACCAAAGATAATACTTCAGTAGATTATTTTCATATATTCCAGTTCAATAAACATCGCAATCAATTATATATCAAACACAAACAAGAACGACCAGCGTATGTGAAAACTCAAAAGGCAAATATCAATCAACCTATCAATATCAATAAGGTCTACATTATCCGTGAAGATGATGTAGGCCTTTCTTATTATGTCATGTTATTACCAAATGAATATTAAGGAGATAAAATCAATGGAAAATATCACAAATACACTTGTCACTACTGCAATATTTGACGAAAAGAGAACTCACCGCTACTTACTAACAAAGACATGGGACAGTGAAAAACAAACACTTACAATCATCACGATGTATCCGCACTATGATGGCATTATCAATATTGACCTAACAACCCAACTCATTATGAACAAAGTTTCAGAAATGGATGCATTTGGGTCCATCTATTTTGTGAATCTATACTCTAATATTACAACACCTATCAATCTCAAACATTTAGAAGAAAATGCTTATGATAATCATACAAATATTCAAATTATGAAAGCAGTGAAAGAATCAGATGAAGTGATATTAGCATGGGGTGCTTACGCTAAAAAGCCCGTTGTTGAAGCACGTGTTAATGAAGTATTAGAAATGTTGAAACCACATAAGAAGAAAGTGAAACAACTCATGAACCCAGCAACCAATGAAATCATGCACCCCCTTAATCCGAAAGCACGTCAAAAATGGACATTGAAATAAAAGGGGATTATCTATGAACCATGAAACCACACAATCAGATTGGCATACGGTTGCTAGTTGCTTAGCATCACAAGATTACGTTTCAATAGTAAAAGGACTAGTACATCATTTTACAGCGATGGAAGATGAGGAAATACTTGATAAAATCTATAACGATTTTATGTATGATGACTCTATAACAACGGTACTTAACAATGATTTACAGACAATTATTAACCATTACCTATCAAAGTGAACATTATACTAATTATAATAAAAACAGAGCATCCTTCACTTTACGGTGAGGGATGCTCTTATTACTGTTTTTTTTATTTTAATCTCTGATAATATAGAAGTAGAGAACTTCAACTTTTTATCTACTAAAGGAGATATACATAATGAATGAATATAAAAGACACCACCAAACATCAATCAACGTCCAAAAACAAGCAAATCTTATTTGGAACGTTGCAGACATTTTAAGAGGATTATATAAACCCCATGAGTATGGGAAGGTCATCTTACCAATGACAGTCATTAAGCGTCTTCATGATACGTTACTAAAAACGCGAGACGAAGTTCTTAAGACCGCAGAAAGTACCCAATCAATGAATGACGTGATGCGAGAACACCTTTTGAAGAACGCTTCAGGGTATTCATTTTATAATACAAGCTTATATACTTTTGAAACATTACTCGCAGACCCAGCAAATATTGAATCGAACTTTAGAGCTTATCTCAACGGTTTCTCTGAAAACATGCAAGATATTCTCGATAACTTTAAGTTTGATGTTGAAATTACGACAATGGCAGATAATGATGCGCTATTTTATGTAATTCAAGAATTTAACAAGGCAGATGCATATCTAGGTCCAGACAAGATGACGAGCACCGATATGGGATACGTGTTCGAGGAGCTTGTCCGAAAATTTTCAGAAAGTTACAACGAAGAAGCAGGAGCGCACTTTACAAGTAGAGATATTATTTATCTTATGACTGATTTATTGCTCATCGAAGATAAAGATACTTTGTTTAAAGATCATGTATTTAAAACAGTTTACGATCAGACAATGGGAACTTCTCAAATGCTCTCAGCAATGACAGAACGCATTCACGATATGAATGATACTGCAGAGGTAGCTACATTTGGGCAAGAGCTAAACCCAGAAACTTATGCTATTGCTAAAGCAGATACAATGATTCGTGGTGGAGATCCAGGGAACATGGCACTCGGAAGTACTCTAACTAACGATCAGTTTGAAGGGTTTACGTTTGATTATTGTATCTCCAACCCACCATTTGGTGTCGATTGGAAGAAAGATCAAAAATCAGTAAAAACAGAACACGAACTTGGTGAACTCGGTCGTTTTGGAGTTGGTTTGCCTCGAATTAGTGACGGACAGTTACTATTTCAACTCAATGGAATTTCAAAATTAAAAGAAACTGGGCGTATGGCAATTATTCACAACGGTTCTGCCTTATTCTCTGGAAATCCAGGTGCTGGCGAGAGTTTAATTCGTCAGTACGTAATTGAAAATGATTGGTTAGAGGGCATAATCCAACTTCCTAATGACTTATTCTACAATACAGGAATTGCGACATATATTTGGATTATTACTAAAAATAAATCTCCAGAACGTCAAGGAAAAGTTCAACTTGTTGATGCGTCTAATATGTATGAAAAACGTCGTAAAAATATTGGTGAAAAAAGAGTAGATATTTCTGAAGAATGTAGAGAATTAATTGTTCAAGCTTATGGAGAGTTTGATAATAAAGAATATCATCTTGGAGATAAAACAGTAGAATCAAAAATCTTTAAGAACGCCTCATTCGGATTTACTAGAGTCACGATTGAACGTCCACAACGAGACGAAAACGGTGATATCGTTTATAAGAAGAATGGAAGTATGAGTGTAGACGCGAGCCTTAGAGATACAGAAGATATTCCGTTAACAGAAGATATTAACGAATATTTTGAACGTGAGGTATTGCCGTTTAGTTCAGAGGCATGGGTGGATCGTAAAAAAGATAAGGTTGGCTATGAAATTCCCTTTACGCGACTTTTCTATAAGTACACAGCACCAGAGCCATCAGAAGTCATTGCTGAACGCATCAAAAAATTAGAGGAATCAATTGTCGCAAACTTCCAAGCACTATCAGGGAAGGATGTGGAAAATGTTGACTAGGAAAATGAAGGATAGTGGAATTAAGTGGATTGGGGAAATACCAGAAGATTGGGAAATTAGAAAGCTAAAGTATACACTTGAAGAAAGAAACGAAAAGAATAATCCAATAATTACTGATAATATTTTATCATTATCAGTCGAAAGAGGAATCTTTCCTTATGCAGAAAAGACTGGTGGCGGAAATAAATCCAAGTCGGATCTAACAGCCTATAAAGTAGCTCATCCAAATGATATTGTGATTAACAGTATGAATATATTAGCGGGTGCAGTAGGACTATCTCGATACACGGGTGTTGTTAGTCCCGTGTATTATACGTTATACACAACTTCGGAAGAAATTAATATAACTTATTACTATTATTTATTTCGAACAAGAGAGTTCCAACGAAGTCTTTTAGGTTTAGGCAATGGAATAATGATGAGAGAGTCATCTACAGGTAAATTGAATACAATTAGAATGAGAATACCTATGGATAAATTAGCTGGTTTATTGCTTCCCCTACCTCCTAGGAGAGTTCAAGACTTAATTGTCAAGAGTTTAGCAAAAGACATAAAAGTTGTAAATAAATTAATAAATCAGACCGAACAATCCATCAAAGAACTAAAAAAATACAAACAATCACTAATCACCGAAGCAGTTACAAAAGGTCTCGACTCAACTGTCGAAATGAAAGATAGTGGTATTGAACCAATGATGAATGTACCAAAACATTGGAAAATAAATAAAATTAAATATCTTTTTGAATTATATCGAGGTTTAAACATTACTAAAAAAAATTTAATAGATACAGGTATTCCCGTAATCAATTATGGTGAAATTCATTCAAAATACGGTTTTCATTTTGATTTACGATATGATGTCGTACAAAAAGTAGACTCTCACTATCTCGAATATAAAAATTCACTTATTAACCAGGGAGATTTTATATTTGCTGATACTTCAGAAGATATTGAAGGTTCGGGTAATTTCACATGTTACCTTAATGAAGAAATGTGTTTTGCAGGATCTCATACTATAATCTTAAAATCAAAAAAGTTTATAAATTATTTTTATTTCTCTTATTTATTTGAGTCTCTACTGTTTCGCTCTCAAATCCAGAAAAAAGTAGAGGGAATTAAGGTTTATAGCATTACACAAAGAATATTAAAATCTTTGATTCTATTTGAACCACCAGCAAAAGAACAAGAACAAATCGTCCAATATTTAGATAATAAAATTTCTACTATCGATAGACTCATTGAAGATAAAACAAAGGTCATTGCAGAGTTAGAGAATTATAAGAAATCATTAATTTACGAGTATAGCACAGGTAAAAAAGAACTGTAAGGAGTGATATCCGTGATAAAAAATAGGGAAATTAATTTTGAACAAGATATAGAAGCAAGTCTAGTTCAGTACGGAGGATGGGAATCTGTGCGATTTCAAGATACTCATTACGATGCAAATATCGCACTTGACCCCACAGTATTATTAGAATTTGTAAAACAAACGCAACCCAAAAATTGGAAGCGGTATGTAGCCATTTATCGTACTGATGCAGAACAGAAATTTTTAAAACGGCTAAATGAAGAAATCACAACTCACGGTATCTTACATGTCCTTCGTAAAGGTATCAGAGATAGAGGAGTCTCTTTTAAAGTTGTTTACTTTCAACCTGCATCATCTTTAAATACAGAAAATATAAAAAATTATGAAGCTAATCGTTTTCAATGTGTGCGACAATTTCAATATAGTAATAAGCATAGAAGCACTATTGATATGGTGTTAATGATTAATGGGATTCCTCTTGTTGCATTAGAACTTAAAAATCAATATACAGGTCAAAATGTGGAACATGCGAGATTACAATTTGAACAAGATAGAGATCCACGAGAATTAATTTTTCAATTTAATACTCGTTTTCTAGTATATTTCGCTGTAGATCATTTAAATGTGTTAATGACAACAAAACTTGCAAAAAACAGAACTTACTTTCTTCCTTTTGACCAGGGATCTAACGGTCCTGGTCATGTCGGAGGCGTAGGAAACCCACCAAATCCTGATGGATATCCGACTTCTTATTTATGGGAGAGTGTACTCACAAGTCATCAGTTATTGGATATTATTGAACGATTTATGAATTTAGAAGAAAAAAAGAAACTACTGATTTTTCCACGTTATCACCAACTGGATGTTGTGAAAAAATTAGTATCAGATACTCAGCATCATGGTCCTGGAAAGAATTATCTCATTCAACATTCTGCTGGTTCGGGTAAGTCTAATAGTATTGCTTGGTTGGCATACCATCTTGCTTCCTTGCATAATGACGAGGATCAGCCGATTTATTCATCGATCATTATTGTTACAGACCGTACTGTTTTAGATCGCCAACTTCAAAATACATTAATGAGTTTCGAACATACCACTGGGCAAGTCGAAACTATTGGAGATAATAAAACTTCTCAAGATTTAAAAATAGCTATAGATGACCAAAAGAAAATTATTATTACTACATTACAGAAGTTCCCAGTAATTTATGATGAGATAAATAATACAGCTAGTAGAAGTTTTGCGATTTTAGTCGATGAAGCGCATTCTTCTCAAACAGGGAGTAGCGCGCAAAAACTAAAACATGCGTTAGCAGACAAAGAAGCTTCTTTAAAAGAATACCAAGAATTTGAAGAAAGCGTTGAAAATCAATCGTTAGATGACCAAGATCAAATTGTTCAAACATTACTGTCCCAAGGTCAACATGACAACTTAAGTTTTTTTGCTTTTACGGCTACACCGAAAGAGAAAACGATTGAAATGTTTGGAACAAAACAAGCAGATGGGTCCTATCATCCATTTCATATTTATAGTATGAGACAAGCCATTGAAGAAGGATTTATTCTTGACGTTTTACAAAATTATATGACATACAATACTTCCTATAAAATTGCGAAATCGATTGAAGAAGACCCGGAATTGCCAAAAACAGAAGCAGTTCGAGCTATCGCTAAATATCAATCTCTTCATCCTTGGGTGCTTAGACAAAAAGCCGAGATTATGATTGAACAATTTAGATCAGTGACACAAAAAGCAGTCCAAGGTAGAGGAAAGGCAATGATTGTGACAGCTTCACGACTCCACGCCGTACGGTATATGCAAGAGTTCAAAAAGTACATCAAAGAAAAAGGATACACGGATATGGATGTATTAGTCGCTTTTTCAGGTACTGTAGAAGATGATGGAATTGAATATACAGAGCCGAAGATGAACTTAACGCAATCTGGAGAACGTATCCAAGAAAATCAACTGAAAGAAGCATTTCATAGTGAAGACTTTAATTTATTAATTGTCGCAGAAAAATACCAAACGGGATTTGACGAACCTTTACTTCATACAATGTTTGTCGATAAGAGATTACGCGGAGTAAAGGCAGTCCAAACATTGTCTCGCCTCAATCGTACTATGCCTGGAAAAACAGATACTTTTGTTCTTGATTTTATAAATACAGCAGAAGAAATATATGAAGCATTTCAACCTTTTTACGAAGCAACTTCTCTAAAAGAAGAAATTAATATTAATTTAATTTATGATACACAGAGTAAACTCCGTAAATTCCATATATACAATGATGATGACATTCAAACAGTAATGAAATTAAATCTTCAAGCAAAACAAAAGCAAAATGATCAATTACTTGGTCGATTGAGTAGCGTGTTACGCCCCGTTATTAGTAGATACAGTGATCTTCCAGAAGATGTTCAATACGATTTCAGAGTTACACTAAGGAACTTCAACAAATGGTATAACTATATCGCCCAAATTGACCGTACTTTCGACAAAGAGTTACTAGAAGAAAATATTTTTACTGGTTTCTTATTAAAATTTATTCCTAAAAAACAACGCAACTATATCGATATTGAAGACAAAGTAAAGTTAGAATACTATAAATTGCAGGAAGATTTCAAAGGAGATATAGCACTCGTCAATGAAGATATGAAAAGTGGGCAATTGGCTCACCCTTCAGAAGTGAATGCAGCGGTTGGACCTGAAGAAGAATACGATTCTTTAAATGAAATTATACACAAAATCAATGAACGTTTCCCAGATGATTTTACTCAAGGCGATAAGGTGCTCGTTAAAAATATGCGAGAAACATTGATGAATAATACGGACGCGAAACTCGTAAACATGGCTCAAAACAATAGCGAGGAAATGTTTGCCAATAGCTTATTCCAGCAACAATTCCAAGACTTCTTGATTGATCAATATAATCAAGGAGAAGCTGCATACTCTAAAATGTTCAGCAATAATAGAGAGTTTTATGATACCGTGTATCAACTACTAGCGAAAGATTATTACAGATGGTTAAGATCACAAAAAGCAGATAACTTTGCTTAAATTAATTATTTTTAAACTAACTTAAAGATTGTTTGCAGTCTTTAAGTTAGTTTTTTATAAATTTTTAATTTAGCTGTAGGCTCTCATCCTAAGTTCACTTTCATGCGATATGTTTTTTTAATATTTACTCCTTCTAAATTTTCTAATTATTCTAACAACTGTGGTATGTATGCCTCTAGTTTCTTATCCATTGATATTTCTCCACGATAATCTTTCATTTTTATTATATGAAATTTTATTAATAATATAATTCCGTATAGCTCCAATTACTGCACTAACTATTTCACTTGTTCTTGTTACTCACTTCTGATTTACAAATTATTAAAGGACGCTAATGTCTTATTAACTTTTTCAAGAAAAAACCGCATCACTTATGATACGCTTCCCCACGCATAATCTTGAATGCTCTATACACTTGTTCGAGTAAAATGACACGCATCATTTGGTGTGGGAAGGTCATTTTACTGAAGGATAAGGCGTAGTTGCTTCTATCTAAGACGTCTTGATGCAGGCCGTTTGATCCTCCGATGATGAAGGTAAAGTCACTTTGACCTTGAACCATGCGTTGTTGAAGGTTTTTAGCTAATCCTTCTGATGTTAACATGTTGCCTTTGATTTCTAGTGTAATGACTGTGGATTGTGGTTTAACTTTCGCTAGTAATCTTTGGCCTTCTTTTTGTTTTACTTGTTCAATTTCTTTATCGCTCATATTTTCTGGTGCTTTTTCATCAGGTACTTCAATGACTTCTATCTTTGTATAAGCACCTAAACGTTTTTGATATTCTGCAATGGCTTGTTTCCAGTATTTTTCTTTTAATTTGCCTACGGCAAGTACAGTTATCTTCATCATATTCTCCTTCATTCTGAATAGTTATTCTAGTTATCCACAGGTTATCCACCTATTCACAGCTTACTGTCTTAATAAGTGGCTTGTGTATATAAATTCACTGCTATTCTTGTGTATTTTGCCCACATTTCTGTGATTAACTTGTAGATATGTGGATAACTCTGTTGATAATGTGGGTATTTCTCTGTGGATTGTGCACAATTGTGGGTAACTTGTCCTCATTTTGTTAATAACTTAGAGGTGAGTCTTACATAGTTATTCACAGTTTTACGCTTTCTTTACACAAAATTGTGAATAACTACCCTACGTGCACACTACCTTAGAAATTATAGCATGATTGTATACAATTGTTATTATGAAAAATGCCTATACAAATGTTGAGTATAGGCATTACAAACTATTCTGTTCTTAATTCATCTATTTTATTACTTGCCTTCGCGTATTCAATCATTACATCAATGAGTGTTTCTGTATTATCAACGTCCACAGCTTCATTACAGTATTGAATAGTTCTCATATAACCATTCAAAGCACTTAATAATTGATTATATTCTAATACATATCCTGTTGGTGGATCAATTGCCATAATAATTGCACTAGCCTCAGAATACTCAATAAAGGCTCTTTCTACCTCCATGCTTGAAGCATTTTCCAATCCATTATTATCTATATCTGTTATAAAATCATCTATTTTTTCATTATCTTTATCCACGTATTTAATTACTTCGTCCTTTATTTCTTCATATTCATCTGCATTTACAGATACTGTTTTCATTTTTTCTTCCGTTATCTTACTTGTAGATTTCGAAGTACTTTCTTTATCAACCATTTTTTGATTCGAAACATTTTCTTCTACTACTACAGTTTTATTATCAAGTGTAAATGCTGTAAATAGTATCGTAAAGAAAATGCTATACATTGTTATAACAAGTATAATCCCGCCAATTATTAAACCTGTTATTAACTTATTCTTTAGTACCCATCCTTTTAAACTTCGTGTTAGTTTTTTCATGATTGTTGATCCCCTTATATTTATTTTTCTACAATTTTAATATATCATATTTCTTCTTTGTAAATTCAAAAATTTTTATTTAACAAAAAGCTAAAAGTAAAAAGACTCCTGGGATAAATTGCTATCCCAAGAGTCTTCCTCTTTACTGCTTATATTGTATAAATCGGTGTAGGTTCTGCTTTATCTGTATCACATAATAAAACTTCTTTATTTGTATCAATATCATGATGATTTAAGACTTGACCCACACTCATACGCGCTAAATCTTTCATATTGTTATCTTGTGATAAGTGAGAAAGATAAATACGTTTTGTATTGCCTGTAATAACGTCACACATTGCCATTGCCGCATCTTCATTTGAAACGTGTCCCATATCGCCTAAGATACGTTGTTTGGTCTTCCAAGGATAACGACACATGCGCAACATATCTACATCGTGGTTACTTTCAAACATGAAGGCATCACTGCCTCTAATCATGCCTTTCATACGGTCTGAAACATAACCTGTGTCTGTAATCATTGTAAATTTCTTATAGTCATTATGGAAAATATAGAATTGCGGATCAAT
Organism: Staphylococcus simulans; assembly: GCF_047037175.1. GTDB lineage: Bacteria > Bacillota > Bacilli > Staphylococcales > Staphylococcaceae > Staphylococcus > Staphylococcus simulans_C. The sequence goes on from NZ_CP178241.1 coordinate 2,058,069, forward strand.
CGCATCATGCGACACATTGAATGATTCAATATCAAATCCAGCTAATGAATGTGTTTCATAGGGATTGAAGATGAATTTTTGATCCATTGGAATCTTGCTGTCTTTCTTTTCAATTGCTTGCCAAGTTTTTTCGTTGGCATAAATCGGTAATTTATATTTACGCGCAAGTACACCAAGCCCTTTAATATGGTCAATATGTTCATGCGTGACTAAAATCCCATTTAAATCTTGAATATTTTTATCAATCTTACTGAAGAGTTCTTCCATTTTCTTGCCGGTTAATCCAGCATCAACGAGCAGGCTTCCTTTATCACTTTCTACATAAGTGGCATTGCCTGTACTGCCACTCGCTAGTACGCTCATACGTATCAAGCGATTCACCCTTTCTAAGTTTCTAACTGTTTCTATTTTAACTATCGCTATGCATTTTAATTATTATCTCAAATTCTAAGATGTTTGTTAAAGATATGGCTTGGTCATACTGCCGTTTGAGTGGCCGAACAGTGCCGGACCTCATCATTTTGAATTTTTACTTATATATTGTACACCTAATTCATGCTTCTGCCCACCATATCCATAGAAATCATTTCATCCATTGATCATTCCTATGTATAAGAGGAGTACCATCAGATTAATCTCATGATACTCCTCTTTCTACGTTTTATTCTATATGTGTTTGATGTGCTGCTTATCTCACAATAATCTTCGGATTTTTTGAAGTCGCTTCAACATAATACGTTTTGGTTTTAGTACTGCCTGCGTGGTTCACTTTAATCTCCCAGCTTGCCTGTAACACTTGGACATTAGTTTCTCTAACCACTGAGTAATAACCTAAACGTATATTAGTAACCGCATCGTTACGTTTTAAATAACGGTTAAAGTATAATGCTTCAATCGCGTTTCGTGCACTATTGACTTGTTGGGCATCATTATTTTCACCTTTTGACGTATCGAGTTCATGCATCGCAGTTTGACGATAACTGCTTGCTTCTTGATCATCATTGATTTTAAACTTCAACATGGCTTTATCATTATTCATAATTGGTAAGCCATTAAACGTTTGTTCGAAGACTTCTTCATTATCATCCGTACTAAATAGTTGGTAATCTTCGCCTTTATAAATATTTTTCTTCATGTACATTTTAAGGCTAGTCACTTGATCATTGCTGACGCTGATAGGTGGACTGATTTCACCTTGTGCAACTTTACCATCATCTTCAGTCTTCACTTCATCTTTTGATTTCGCATAATTGGTAAAGTCTTTAGAACGGCCTGTTACGAGTTGTACTTTCAAACCTCTGACATCTGGTAATTCTTTAGGAATACTGATTTCTTCTTGTCTGAAGTTGACCTCATTGCGCCCTTCAGCATCATTGATGTAAGACTTATTGATTTTATTCACATACATCACAGCTAACATGATATTGATGATGAGGAACACGAAAATGAAGAGTGTCTTTGCGGTCTTCCAATTCATGACTTAAGCCCTCCATTCTCGTAAGCATACCATTCACCATCATATTGGACATACCACTGGGGTACATACTCGCTATTACGCTGTACCTCCATGTCGCTTTTTTCTCTGTCTTTCATAGTATAGCCAATGGTTATATTTGTGATTTTCTTAAAGTCGATTGCTGGATTGTTCGCGAGATTAGAACGCACGGTTTCTGCACCTGGCAATTTTTCTTTTTCTTCACCGCTATCAATCGTAATATTGCTTTTTAATAAAGAACGACCATAGCTGAATATACCTTTTTCGCCCCAAGCCACTTGAATCGTACTTAAATTGTTTTCATTAAACACAGGCACACCATTTAAAAACATTTGATATGTGAGCTCTCCAGACTCTTTATCCGTATCAAAGAGACGGAAATCATCTGTGAAGCCGCCATGTGTATTAATAAAGTCAAACGTACTTGGAATCGTTTCTAACATATTTTTAGACTTCGATTCATCTTCCGATAAATTCGTATAACGATAGAGTTCATTTTTCGAATCATATGTTGCGACACCCGTATTATTGTTGTAAGTAGTGTTGCCGCTTTTCGTACTGCGAACCACCACAGAATCATTAAAGAGTATAGAATTCATTGTTTCTACACTAATATGATTAAAAATCGTACGATACGTTTTTAAATGTTGCGGTTTGTCCGGCGCAAAGATATGCGTTGCGGTATCAATCGTATTTCTATTCGTAATAATATCTGTAAACGGCATTAACTTCGGTTTAATCTTCTTGATTAAATCATTTACCTGATTACTTGGAATAGACGTCGTCATACGCATCACACGGTGATGATCACTGCTGATGGCATAAATGACTGCTGTGTCCTTTTGATCCGCATCAATTAATAAACGATTGAATTCATACTTATTTGAGATTTTCGCATCCATATTCAAGACTTGTCCTAAATACATAGATAAAGGCATATCATACGCAAAATCCAACACTAAGAAGTTATCGCTTAACTCTGGAATAAATAAGTTATGTGCATGGTAAACCTCATGCGCATCTTCCACTTCTTTATTCTTTAACAGCTTCACGATATTACGATTAATGGGACGTGTTTCTAAAGCACCTGTGAACTTATCATCATTCGAATACACCACTTGATAAGGAGAGATGACACTCGACATCGTTTCTGAATTTGCTTTACCGATAGCATTCTGATTCGTTTTCTTGTTATCTTGACTTTCAAGGTTCGCAAGATCCGGTGAGAAATTCCACATTAAATATGTGAGCACAATACTCATTAAGACTAATAGTGTAAGTATGACAGATTTTGCTGCTTCTTTATGCCTCATCCCAATCACCATCTTCTATAACTTCACACGGTAATGTGATGAAGATTGAGGTACCTTGTCCTTCGACACTATTTGCCCAAATGCGTCCATTATGTGCTTCGACAATTTCTTTCGAAATCGCAAGACCTAAACCTGTACCGCCCATCTTACGTGTACGTGCTTTATCGACACGGAAGAAACGATCAAAGATTTTATCCACTTTATTAATTGGAATCCCGATACCATTATCTTTAATACGAATCGTCATACGGTTATACAACGGATTCGGTTTCACGTGAAACTCAACACGTTTACTGCCGCGTGAGTATTTCATCGCATTCGTAATCACATTATCAAACACTTGTGTCATCTTATCCGGATCAATTTCCGCAAAGATCGTTTCATCCGGAATATCACGCACAAATGTAACATCTTTCGCTGCCATCTCATGACGGTTGATAATTTTATTAATAAACATGTTAAAGTCCACAATTTCTTTTGTGATTTGTTCTGTATCATTATCCATACGAGATAAATTCAATAAGTCATTAACCAATCGAATCATACGTACCGTTTCTTCTCTAGTCACAGATAAGAACTGCGGCGCAATATCAGGATCTTGCCATGCACCTTCTTCTAACGCCTCTAAATAACTGTTCATAGATGTTAATGGTGTACGCAACTCGTGTGAAACGTTCGCAACGAATTCACGACGTTCTTGTTCCACTTGTTGTTGTTCCGTTACATCATGCAGCACCGCAATGTAACCTGTCACAAAGCCAGTGTCTTGAACAATCGTACTGAAGCTGACACGCGCAATAATACCTTCCGCTTCATTAATATCCAACAAGAAGCTATTATTATTCTCTTGCATCTCATCTAACGCAAATTCATCTTCTAAATCTAACACACCCAGCATGTTGTAACCCATGACATCTTCTTTGGCCATGCCTAACATCTTCAATGCCATATCATTCACAATACGCACACGTCCACGTCTGTCTGTCGCAATGACACCATCACTCATATGTGTGATAACAGAGTCTAAACGACGTTTCTCACTTTCCGTATTCGCTTGGGCTTCTTGTACACGTTTTGATAAGTTATTGAAGGCTAATGCCAATTCACCGATTTCATCATTACCATAGATTTTCACACGCTGCGTATAATTCCCTTTAGACATTTCAACCGTTTGGTTACGCATATCCGTAATCGGTTTGGTAATCGTACGCGCAATAAAGAATCCGAGCAATCCTGTGATAAATAAAGAAATCGCAGTACCCACAATAAAGATTTGGTTGAAGTTGTTTAATTGGTCATACACACCATCAATGTCCGCTTCAATATAAATATCTCCAATAACGCCTTTAGACGACTTCACAGGCAAGTTATAAATCCATACACGTTGTTTACCCTTGCCATAGTCTTTCAGCATCGTATGGTCATTCGCTTGACCTAATGAGAGTGCCTTTTGAATTGAGGTATCATTGGCTTTTTGATTAATAATACTGTTTGAAGATTGTTTCGTTGATGCGACAATAATCTGATCTTTATCAATATAGTTGATTTGCTCAATCTCTTGACGGTTCGCATATTCATTTAATAATTCTTGAATCTCTTTTTGCTTATTGACTGATTTGTTTTCTTCATTGACCTTCTCCACGTTAATCTCTATCTGTTTCGCATATTGCGAAATATTGTTTTTAAATGTCTGTGTTAACTCGCGTTCCAGATTATTCGTAAAGTATAATCCGATAATCTGCATTCCGATAATAATTAATAAGACATAAACAATAACGAGCTTCGTGTGAAGGGATTGAAATTGTTTAAGCCATTTCATAGACTATGTCCTCAGTCATGCTGCTGCAAGAAGTATCCGACACCGCGGCGTGTCACGATATATTCTGGATGTGACGGATCATCTTCGATTTTTTCTCTTAAACGACGAATCGTTACATCAACTGTACGTACGTCACCGAAGTAATCATAGCCCCATACTGTTTGCAGTAAGTGTTCACGTGTCATCACTTGCCCCATATGATTTGCTAAATAGTGGAACAATTCGAATTCACGATGTGTCAATTCAATATCTTTGCCGCGTTTCTTAATAGAGTACGCATCTGGATAAATGACAATATCTTTAATTTTAATTTCATTCGGCGCATTGTTCGCTTCTTGCGGTTGTGTATATTGACGACGTAAGTTCGCTTTCACACGTGCAATCAATTCACGTGTGCTGAACGGTTTCGTCACATAGTCATCCGCACCAAGTTCTAAACCTAGCACCTTATCAATCTCTGAGTCTTTTGCCGTTAACATGATAATCGGCATTTCATATTTTTTACGCACTTCACGGCAGACTTCCATACCATCTCTGCCTGGAAGCATAATATCTAAGAGTACGATATCTGGTTCTTCTTCATAAATTAAGTCAATCGCATCATTTCCATCATACGCACAAAAGACTTCATAACCTTCTTTTTTCAAGTTAAATTCTAGAATATCAGCAATAGGTTTTTCATCGTCTACTACAACTACTTTTCTCGCCATAATCCTAAACCTCATTTCTAATCATAATCGTACATGAATCATTTTATTTAGACATAAGTATCTACTATATAATTTACCATTTCTAGCACGTCAATTCTATTTTTCATTGAAATTTATTCTGTTATCGACGATTTATTCAAGGAGATGAAACATATTTTAAGAAAGTTTTGTAAATGCTATGTGAATAACAAAAGAGGGAATGTCTATAAGAGAGGATTCATGCATGTTTACGTTATTGTAACATTTCATTACATTTTATACCTTTATTTTGTTTTTTAATCGTTCATCATCTAATTTGACTTCAAACGATTTAAACGTCGGCATGAAAAAAAGACAAAATAAAAATGCCCACCCTATTGGATGAGCATTGTACGGTCTCGACGGGAATCGAACCCGCGATCTCCTGCGTGACAGGCAGGCGTGTTAACCGCTACACTACGAGACCTAAAATGGTGACTCCTACGGGACTCGAACCCGTGTTACCGCCGTGAAAGGGCGGTGTCTTAACCGCTTGACCAAGGAGCCGTTTTTCAAGGAGCCGTTTTTCAAGCACAAGATAGATTATAGCACAGCTCTTTAAAAAAACACAAGCAATTTTTAAGAAATTTTTGTATAATTTTTACATAACCCATTTTAGGAGGCAAATTATGAATCAATCTTCGCACTCTGAGGGTCATACAAAGAAAGAAAAAAGATTGTCTCTCACTCAAATTATAATACGTATTCTTTTTTTAACGATAGGGTCAATGCTTACGGCAGTAGGACTTGAACTCTTCTTAGTCCCCAATAAATTGTTAGATGGCGGGATTGTCGGTGTTTCGATTATCTTATCGCATTTAACTGGTTTATCACTGGGTGTATTTATTTTTATTCTCAACTTACCCTTTTTCTTTTTAGGTTATAAACAAATCGGTAAAACATTTGCGGTCTCTACACTTTATGCGATTACTGTCTTATCTATCGGAACCACATTGCTTCATGATATTCCTGCAGTCGTTAGAGAACCTTTATTGATTACCATCTTCGGTGGAGCGATTGTCGGTATTGGTGTCGGTTTAGTTATCCGTGCCGGCGGCAGTATGGATGGCACAGAAATCATGTCAATTCTCGTTCATAACCGTCTGCCATTTTCAGTCGGTGAAATCGTCATGATTTTCAACTTCTTTATTTTCGCAGTTGCTGGCTTTGTATTTACTTGGGAAAGTGCCATGTATAGTGTCGTTGCTTATTTCATCGCATTTAAAATGATTGATTTAATTTTAATCGGTTTAGATGAATCTAAAGCAGTCTGGATTATCAGTGATGACTATAAAGAAATCGGAGAAGCCATTAACGACCGTTTAGGACGTGGTGTGACGTACTTACACGCAGAGGGTGCCTATACAGGTGATCCGCGTAAAGTCGTCTTCACGGTCATTACGCGTGTCGAGGAAGCGAAGTTAAAAGAGGTCGTAATCCAAATCGATCCGAATGCCTTCTTATCCTTCGGTAATGTCTCTGAAGTACGTGGCGGACACCATCGTAAGAAGAAAATTCATTAATCATGTTTCACTTATTTAAACTTCATAATTTCTTGTACAAAAAATGCAATGCAGGTTTACGCCCGCATTGCATTTTTCTGTTCTATTCAAATTAAGACCATAATGGTTTTAACATATTTGTTTGTGTACGGTCTGGACCTACAGAGAAGATAGAGATATCTACGTTACAAAGTTCAGAGATACGTTCTAAATAACGACGTGCATTGTCTGGTAACTCTTCTAATGATTGTACGCCTGTAATATCTTCAGTCCAGCCTGGTAATTCTTCATAAATCGGTTTACAACGATTTAACGCATTTAAGTTTGCTGGGTATTCTGTGATTTCTTCACCATCTAACTCATACGCAACACAGATTTTAACTGTATCTAAACCAGTTAAAACGTCGATTGAGTTAATAGATAAGTCAGTAATACCGCTGACACGACGAGAGTGACGTAATACAACTGAGTCGAACCAGCCGACACGACGTGGACGTCCTGTTGTTGTACCGTATTCACGACCTACTTCGCGGATATGATGACCATCTTCATCAAATAATTCAGTAGGGAATGGTCCATCACCTACACGTGATGTATATGCTTTACATACACCGATAACTTTAGATACAGATGTTGGTCCAATACCGCCACCTACAGTAACGTTACCAGCAATCGGGTTGCTTGATGTAACGAATGGGTATGTACCATGGTCAATGTCTAACATAACCCCTTGTGCACCTTCGAATAATACACGTTCGTTTGCGACAAGTGCATCATCTAATAATTTAGGTGTATCTGTTACATATTCTTTTAAGCGTTGACCAGCCGCATAGTATTCTTCGAAGATATCTTCGAAAGCTGGCGCTTCTTCATTAAACATACCTTTAAAGTATGCTGCTTTGTGTTCAAGGTTTGCTTTTAATAAGCGTTCGAATGTTTCTTTGTCTAATAAATCCGCCATACGGATTCCGATTCTTTGTGCTTTATCAACGTATGCTGGGCCGATACCTTTCTTAGTCGTACCGATTTTGTTATCACCACGAAGACGTTCTTCATACTCATCTTGTAATAAGTGGTAAGGCAAAATAACCTGTGCACGATTTGAAATACGCAAATTATTTGTTGGAATGCCACGTTCGTTTAATGCGTCCAACTCTTTTAATAATGCAACCGGATCAACTACTACACCATTACCGATCACAGATAATTTATCTTGATAGAAAATGCCAGATGGCACTAAGTGTAATTTATAAGTTTCTCCGCCAAATTTGATTGTATGACCTGCGTTATTTCCGCCTGAAAAACGTGCAATAACGTCCGCTTGTTCTGCTAAAAAGTCTGTAATTTTACCTTTACCTTCGTCTCCCCATTGTGTCCCAACAACTACGATTGATGACATAAGAGCACCTCCAAGTTATTCTCAATTAACCATTCAATATTCTATCAATTGTAAGCGTGTAATGCAAATAGAAAACGAACATTAAATATTACAGGTTTTTGGCAGTTCAGTGAACTTACAAACTTCCAAAAAAGCAATATAAACCCTTCAACGCCAATGTTTCACAACCATTTTTCCATCTTTTACTACACATACTTATTGACAATATACCCCTTTTAAATCGTCTTAAAGCCGTACATTAAATTATAAATTTATGTTATCGTACGTAAAAATATTTTTAAAATCGCTCCTTTCTATCCTTTATTTTGTATATTTCCATAAAAAAAGACCAAAACGCGCGTTTGGTCTCTTTACATTTATCTCTTAGTTGAATTTCTCACTTACATCATATCAGCGTGTGCATAATCGATGTCTGTGAATTTATTATATTGTTTCATGAAGTGCAGCTTAACAGTACCCGTTGGGCCGTTACGTTGCTTCGCAATAATCACTTCAATTTCACCATTATCATCATTTGTGACAGGTTCCATACCGCCGTCTTCATCATCTTCGCCATCTTCACGATTATAATAATCATCACGATATAAGAAAGCAACGATATCCGCATCTTGCTCGATAGAACCAGATTCACGAATATCACTCATCATTGGTCGTTTATCTTGTCGTTGTTCAACACCACGAGATAACTGACTTAATGCGATAACTGGACATTCTAGTTCACGTGCAATGGCTTTTAATGTTCTTGAGATCTCAGATACTTCTTGTTGACGGTTATCTGACATACGAGAACCGCTTCCCATAATCAACTGTAAGTAGTCAATCACAATCATATCTAAACCATGTTCTTGTTTTAATCGACGGCACTTCGAACGTAAGTCTGTAATTCTGATACCTGGTGTATCATCAATAAAGATCTTAGTTTTAGATAATTTACCGACTGCCACCGTGAATCGATTCCAGTCTTCATCTGTCATCGTTCCGGTACGCAAACGATTTGAGTCTACATTCCCTGAACTACAAATCATACGTGTGGCTAATTGGTCTGCACCCATCTCTAATGAGAAGATGCCAACTGTATAATTACTTTCGTGCGTCGCAACTTTTTGCGCTATATTTAATGCGAAGGCAGTCTTACCTACTGAGGGACGTGCGGCTAAAATGATTAAATCATTTCGGTTAAAGCCTGCCGTCATTTGGTCTAAATCACGATACCCTGTTGGGATACCTGGTGTTTGACCACTATTTTGGTCTAACTCTTCAGCATTCTCATAGACTTGTCCTAAAACGTCTCTGATATCTTTGAATCCTTCAGATTCTCTCGTAGATGCAAGTTCTAAAATCTTACGCTCCGCATCACTTAAGATATCATCTAGTTCCAATTCTGAATCATAGCCGTCTTTCGCGATTTGGTCTGCGACACGAATTAAGTTACGTTTCGCAGCTAATTTATAAACAATCTCACGATAGTACTCAATATTTCTTGTCGTCGGTACATTGCTTGCGAGCTCCGCAAGATATTGCGGACCGCCCGCTTCACTCAATGTTCCTTCAGATGTCAGCTGGTCCATTAAGGTTACGACATCTATTTCACTATTTTCCTCAAAGAGGTGCATCATCGCACGGAAGATGTGTTGGTGAGCGCCTCTATAAAAGGACTCAGGAAGTAAGACTCCCTGAGTTTCCCCCATGAGCTGTGGATCAATAATAATGGCACCTAAGACAGATTGCTCAGCTTCGTTATTGTGCGGCATCTGGTTTTGTTCATACATTCCATCCATTTTTTGATTACACCTCTAATTATTTCATTGGTTATTATTGTTCAACAGTGTGAACACGGATTGTACCATCGACTTTTTTGTCTAATTTTACAGGTACATTAGTATAACCTAAGGCATGGATACCATTAGGTAAGTCCATTTTACGTTTATCAATTTTGATATCGTGTTGCTTTTGTAAAGCTTGCGCAATTTGTTTTGTGCTGACAGAACCGAATAATTTGCCGCCTTCACCAGATTTTGCTGTGACTTCTACTTCGATGTCTTCAAGACGTTTTGCTAATGCTTTCGCATCTTCGATTTCTTGTTCTCTTTCTTCTTCAGCACGTTTGTTTTTAAGTTCTAATTGTTTCAAGTTGCCAGGTGTAGCTTCTACAGCAACGTTTTTCTTGAATAAGAAGTTTTGTGCGTAACCTACTGGTACGTCTTTTACTTCGCCTTTCTTGCCTTTACCTTTAACATCTTGTGTAAAAATTACTTTCATTGTCCTTCACTCCTACTGATTTGTTCATCTATTGCTTGTTGTAATTGTTCTACTGCTTCATCTACTGTTACACCTTTAATTTGCGTCGCAGCATTCGTTAAATGACCGCCGCCGCCTAAAGCTTCCATTGTCAGTTGGACGTTGATAGAGCCGAGTGAACGGGCTGAAATACCCACTAAATCATCTTCTCGTCTAGCCACTACATATGAGGCCTCTACACCATCTAAACTTAACAATTCGTCTGCAGCTTGTGCAACTGTAACAGGGTGATAGATTTTATCATTAGATCCATGTGCCACCGCAATCCCATTGTCTTGCAGTTTCACAGTTCGAATCAGTTCTGAACGATTAATGTACGTATCTATATCATCTTTTAAGAAATGCTGCGTCAAGATAGTATCTGCACCATGTGCTCTTAGATAACTTGCCGCATCAAAGGTTCTTGAACCTGTACGTAATGTAAAGTTACGTGTATCGACAATAATACCTGCATACATAATCGTTGATTCTAGTCTTGTTAGACGTTGTTCTGTTGGTTGGTATTCAAGCAACTCTGTCACAAGCTCTGCTGTAGAGCTGGCATAAGGTTCCATGTATACCAATAATGGATGAGAGATAAAGCTTTCTCCACGACGGTGGTGATCGATAACCACTTTACGGTTCGCTTTATTTAAGATGTTCTCATCTAACACCATCTCAGGTTTATGCGTATCCACAACGACTAAAGTCGTTTTCGATGTCATTATATCCCATGCATCATCAGATGTGATGAAACGTTCTTTTAATTCTGGTTTCTTATCAATTTCATCCATGACACGACGCAGTGTCGGATCAATGTCTTCTTCGTTTAAAACCACATATGCGTCTAAGTTATTCATCATCGCAAAGCGGGATACACCAATGGCAGCACCAATGGCATCTAAGTCAGGACGTTTATGTCCCATAATGATGACTTTGTCGCCTTCCATCAAGATATCTTTTAAAGCGTGTGAGATAACACGTGCACGTACACGCGTACGTTTTTCCATCGGGTCAGTCTTACCGCCATAGAATCTCACGTTGCCATTGATATGTTTAATTGCGACTTGGTCACCGCCACGGCCAAGGGCTAAATCTAAACCTGATTGTGATAATTCCCCTAAATCAATCAAGTTCTCTGAACCTTCACCGACACCGATACTTAATGTCAGTTGTGCACGATAACCTACACTCTTTTCACGTAAATTACGTAATAAATCAAAATTCGATTCTTCCAATTGATCAAGAATACGGCGGTTTAAATACGCCACAAATTGGTCTGAACTATAACGTTTAAAGAAGATATCATACTCAGAAGCCCAGCGGCTGATGACACGTGTCACCATAGAGTTGATTTCAGAACGTTGTGTATCGTTCATATTTTGTGTGATTTCATCGTAGTTATCAAGGAATAAGGTTGCGATAACTGGTTTAGATTCCTCATATAATTCATATGTGTGTACTTCTTCTGTGATATCAAAGAAATATAAGACCTGTTCATCTTCTGAATAGCGTACACGGTAATGATAATTGCCGTCTGTAATTTCAATTTCTTGCGTCTTCTCTAATTGTTTCAGAATGTTCGGGTACACTTCATTTATCGGATCTGAGATAACATTACGATCCAATCGTTCTGACATGAAATGGTTCATCCATTCTACATCCTCGTTCTCATCAAGAACAATGATGCCAATCGGCAAACTTTTAATCGCGATACTATTACCGGCCGATATCTGTCCGCTCAAATCATCTACATAATGATCTAATCGTAAGAATGCATTACGTAACGTAAACGCACTGACAATAATCATCACAAGTAATACTGCAGTTGCGATACCGGCAATTAATTGGTTGAAGATAAACCAAACTACCACTAATGCAATTGCAGTGACGACCATGAGCAAGAAAGGTACAAGCAGTGCTTTCTTTGTAGATTGACGATTCATTCTGTCACCTCAAATCATTTTTTGATAAATCGTTTTAAATTGAATGTAATGTCTACAACACCAAGTAACCCGATAACTGGGAAAACAGGTGTCATTAAAAATCCTATAATCATTAATAAAGTGCCCACCCCTGTCGGCATGCGTTTCACTTTCGCAAAGTAAGCAATGAAACTCAAACCTTGAATGAACATAATAAATGATAAGATAACCTGCATATTTAAAACGATACTTTGGAACGTGCCAGGTTGTGTTGCGAACATGACACAAAGCAATACTATAAAGTAAATATATGCGAGTACACGTTTAAACTGCCATACATATAACGGTTTAAACACTGGGGTTGCTATTTTGAACTTACGTAAAATCGGAAACGATACAATCAAGTTAATCAGTATCAAAATAAAAATGACGATAACTGTGTAACTTGGTAATTGAACTGCTAATTGTCTAAAACCCTCTTCTAACACACTGCGTGAAGAAGCATCTAGTCCGCTCATTGCCATCGCTTGATACAACTGATCTTTAAATGGCTTTACAAGTACTTGTGAAAGCGGAAGTTTATCAAACACTTGAAGCAGCATAAAGCCTGCCAAACTGATAATACTCATATATGTAGTTGCGATATAGAGTATACGTTCTTTAGATGTACGTTCTTTTAATAATTGCCCTATTATCAAACTAAAAATCAAAATGAAGATGATATAGCTCAGTACACCTTCACTTCCAAAAAGAACAGCTAAAATAACTGTGATCAGTGCGGCTATACCGAAAGACATAATAGACTTATGCCATAAAATAATACCAGGCACCGTTGCAACGAAAAATAAGATGAGTCCGGCAACCGGTAAAACATAGGTGACTGCCGCAACAATCAGCAATGCCAACGTTGCAAGTAGCGTCGCCTTTAGGTCTATTTTTGCAAACAAATTCGCCACTCCTATACTTTAGTAACTATAAGAATTATTTTAACATAGTTGGCAAGAATCACCTACTTGATATCACTAGCCTCCTACATGTTTTCAAGTATGTAGATTATGTTCAAATACTTCCCTTGTTTCTTATCAACTATTCCCCATCTGTTATAATGTTTCTCTATGGAAAAATGAGGTAAATAATAAATAAAATGCTTATATTATAATAGGAAAAGAGGAGGTTCTATGACTACTGGAAGTATCATTACATATTGTATTGCTGGCCTATTATTAATTGCAGCAATCGCTATTCTTCTCAGCGAAACAAAAAAGCCAAAACAAATAAGAAGTCAAAAAGCGACAGTTCTAGTATTAGCACTCTTTCTCATTTCAAGTTTAATGATTTTTATCCTCAGTCTCATTCAGTCACTCTCTTAACAAAAAGTCTGTACCCTAAACTAAATTTATTTTGTTAAATTTTTATTAATTCACGAAAACGCTATCGTAATATATTGCAAACCACGTTATAATGAGGAGGATAAAAAATGATTTAAACGAAGAAGGAGTACCATAAGTATGCAGAAAGTTTTCTTAGCTGGAAGCAGTCTTGCGCTGTTCTTCACAAGCATTTTATGTTTCGTATTGCATGCCTTAATTAAAATGAGCATTACAGGTCTCATCTTTTTAAACGCTGGAAATTTTCTGATTCCATTAGGTTGTGCATTTGTGTCACTAAGCATTATGAGTGTCATCGCATTTCTTTATGTCGATACCGCTGAAAAATCAGAAACACGAAATCAAGAGTGATCAAGTTAGACTTCCGTTTGTCTGCAGTAAGACATCCAATCGTCTACAAACACTTTAATATCAACACTTTCAAAATATTCTATTTCAACCGATTATCCTTAGAGGGCAGTCGGTTTTTCTTTGTTTTTCAGGAAATAATCAAATGGGAAATAATAAAATATAATAAAAAGAGGACGCTATGTTGGTAAGGCATAGCGTCCATGTGGTAGGTAAATATATATATTGGAACGAGGTTGGATCATCTTAATTCGTTTTTCCAACTACTCGATGATCCCATTTATTTTGTTGCAGGGCCGATTTTTTCTTTTCCGCCCATGAACGGTACCAAGGCTTCTGGAATTGTAATTGATCCATCAGCGTTTTGGTAATTTTCAACAATTGCCGCAAACGTACGACCTACTGCTAAACCACTTCCGTTCAATGTATGAACTAATTCAGGTTTCGCATCTTTGTCGCGTTTGAAGCGAATGTTAGCACGACGTGCTTGGAAATCTGTCATGTTAGAACATGAGCTGATTTCTTTGTAGTCTTGATAACTTGGAAGCCAAACTTCTAAGTCATATGTTTTACTTGAACTGAATCCTAAGTCGCCAGTACAAAGAATGACACGACGATATGGTAATTCAAGTTCTTCTAAGATTGCTTCTGCGTTGCTTGTTAACTGTTCTAATGCATCCCAAGAATCTTCAGGTTTTTCAAAACGTACCAACTCAACTTTATCGAATTGGTGTAAACGGATTAAGCCACGTGTATCACGTCCGGCAGAACCCGCTTCACTTCTGAAGCAAGCTGACTGTCCAGTGAACTTGCCTGGCAATTGATCTGCAGACAAGACTTCTTCGCGGTAGAAGTTAGTTAACGGTACTTCCGCAGTCGGAATCATGTAAAGTCCTTCTTTTTCAACTTTGAATAAGTCTTCTTCGAATTTTGGAAGTTGACCTGTACCATACATAGAATTCGCATTCACAAGCTGTGGTACCATCATTTCAGTATAGCCGTGCTGTGTTGTATGTTTTGTTAACATGTAGTTCATTAACGCACGTTCTAACTGTGCACCTTCATTTGTTAAGAAGACGAAACGTGCACCAGATACGCGTGCAGCACGTTCGAAATCTGCCATACCTAATTCTTCAACTAAATCCCAGTGTGCTTTCGCTTCGAAGTCGAATTCACGAGGTGTACCCCATTTTTTCACTTCGATATTATCTTCATCTGTTTCACCTTCAGGAACATCATCATGCATGATATTAGGGATTGTAGATAATTTATAATGTAAATCATTGTCCACTTCGTTTAACTCAGTATCAATATCTTTAATTTTGTCGCCAAGTTTTCTCATTTCTTCAATAACATCATCCGCATTTTCTTTATTGCGTTTTTTCTCAGCGATTTCACCGCTTACTCGGTTACGTTCAGCTTTCATTTCTTCTGCTTTACCAATTAATTCACGGCGTTTACCATCAAGATCTAATACTGTATCCACAATTTGTGGGTCCATTCCGCGTAATTTTACTTTCTCTTTCAAGCGATCCGTTTCATTTCTAAACAATTTAATATCTAACATGTGTCAGTCATCCTTTCAAAATAAGTGTCGGGGTATTTAAAATCAAAATAATAATATAGTGCGGGTAGCTGAAAAAGCATAAAAAAATACCACGCCCCTACAAGGGACGTGGTATTACGTGTTGCCACCCTATTTAACAGTATAAATCAAAAAATTGATATATACTGCACTCTCTCTAAAATAACGGTTAAACCGGTTGTTCTCTCAAATGCAGGTAGATTCGTCACGTAGTCTTAATTGCTTATTCACACCAACCATAAGCTCTCTGGAATTAATAACTAGGATTACTTATCCTGCGAACAATGTCTTATGAACTTAACTTCACTATAGCAAATAGTTATTTAAATTGCAACATAAATATAAAATTTTTCTGAATTCAAGAAAAATTCATGTTATTTGCATTCTGCATCCGTATAAGCTGCTTGCTGTAAATAACGTGATACTTGGTTAATATCATGGTGGAATTGACGGTCTTCTGTAATAGATGGCGTAATGTTTCTTAACGTCTCATATTTTTCACGAGAACGTGGTGACAATTGATCAATACCTTTTAATTCTACAGCTTGTAACGCAATAATCAATTCGATAGATAACACACGACGCGCATTATCTACAATTTGATAACCATGTCTTGAACCGATTGTACCCATAGATACATGATCTTCTTGGTTCGCTGAAGAAGGAATGGAATCTACACTTGCTGGATGTGCGAGTGTTTTATTCTCTGAAACTAAGCTTGCTGCCGCATACTGCATAATCATCGCACCACTTTGCAAGCCTGGTTCAGGACTTAAGAAAGCAGGTAAGTCGCCATTTAATTGTGGATTCACTAAACGTTCTAAACGACGTTCTGCAATATTCGCAAGTTCACTTACCGCAATTTTTAGGAAATCTAACGCATACGCAACAGGTTGACCGTGGAAGTTACCGCCTGAAATGACTAATGTTTCATCATCTTCATGGAAGATTAATGGGTTGTCATTGGCCGCATTCATTTCACGTTCTAATTGTTGTTTCACAAATTTTAAAGCTTCAAAGCTTGCGCCATGTACTTGTGGAATACAACGTAGTGTATAAGCATCTTGTACTCTGATTTCACCTTGTGTCGTTGTTAATTTAGAATCCTCTAACCAATACAACATACGATCTGCCACTGCACTTTGTTCTGGGAAATTACGTACATCATGGACTTCTGGACGATATGCATCTGTAATACCATTTAAAGCTTGATGCGTTAATGATGCAATCCATTCAGATTGATACGCTAATGCTTCCGCTTCAATCCAGCTGATCACACCTTGTGCTGTCATTGCTTGTGTACCATTAATCAATGCTAAACCTTCTTTTGCTGATAACGCTAAAGGTTCACGTCCTAATTCATGTAATACATTGGCACTGTCTTGTACTTGTTGTTGATATACCACTTTGCCTTCCCCAATTAAGGCTAATGCAAGATGAGATAATGGTGCTAAATCCCCTGAAGCACCTAAAGAACCTTGCTGTGGAATAACCGGAATAATACGTTCATTGATAAAGTAAACCAGTTGATCGACTAAATCAGTCGTTACACCTGAATGACCTTTCAACATCGTATTCAAACGCAGAACCATCATCACAAGCGCGACATCATCAGAAAATGGATCCCCTGTACCACAGGCATGTGAACGAATCAAATTCACTTGAAGTTGATTGTATTGCTGTGGATCGATTAAAACATCACTAAATAATCCAAATCCTGTTGTGATCCCATAAATCGTTTCTTTGTTGTTGATAATATCTTCCACAATCGCACGGCTTTTCTTCACGCGTTCCATTGCGTCAGATGAGATTGCTACCTTATCTTGCTGGTGTAAAAATGTCTTTATATCTTCAATTGTGAGCGAAGCTCCGTTTAATTCTAATGTCAATTGAATTACCCCCTCAGTAAAATAAATGTATACAATTATCACAAGTATACGCTTACATTTTTAGAAGGACAATAGATTTTCTCAAAGCCGTAGCGTGTTAACACGTCACTATTTTAGCACGCTAAATTTAAATAACGTCTTTCTATTCAGGTCTAAATACGCGTTTAATAAGCGAAACAAATATCAGCATACACGCTGCTCACAAGTCTTAACAAAACGTTCACTAAGACTTATCAAGTAAAGTATTGACTTACCTATACGATAGGTATAAGATGTGGTAATGCATTGAGCAACAATCAAAATAACAGTATAAAAAGCTCATCTTGTTCATACGGGTGTGCTTAAATAATAAAACTAATCAATACATCGAAAACCTAAAGCTCCATTGTATGAAGCTTAAGTGTAAAATGAATGGGTTATGGAGGGATTATGGTGGAAATTTTAACAGATGTTACGATTCCAAAAAGAAAAAACGAGACACATAAAGGCGATTACGGCAGAATCCTATTAATTGGCGGTAACGCGAATTTAGGCGGCGCAATTATTATGGCTGCACGTGCATGCGTCTATAGCGGAAGCGGTTTGATTACAGTCGCAACACATCCGACCAATCATGCTGCATTACATTCACGCTGTCCTGAGGCGATGGTTGTAGATATTAATGATACAAAGATGTTAACTAAATTAATTGAGACATCTGACAGTATTTTAATCGGTCCTGGACTCGGCCTTGATTTCAAAGGAAATAATGCGATGACATTCTTACTTCAAAACATTCAACCGCATCAGAACCTAATTGTCGATGGTGATGCGATCACAATTATGAGTAAGTTAAAAGTAGATGTTCCAAAATGTCAAAATGTCGTTTTCACACCCCACCAAATGGAATGGGAAAGATTAAGCGGTATTCCTATTGAAGAACAAGAATACGAACGCAACCGTGATGTCGTTGATCAATTAAACGCAGCAGTTGTATTAAAACAACATGGCACAGAAATTTATTTAAAAGATAACACGTATAAACTAGATATTGGTACACCTGCAATGGCAACTGGCGGTATGGGTGATACATTATCTGGTATTATCACTAGTTTTATCGGTCAGTTTGATGACTTTGATTATGCGGTTAAAACTGCCACATATGTCCATAGTTATATTGGTGAACATTTATCTAAAGACATGTATGTCGTTCCACCCTCAAACTTAATTGCGGAAATCCCGTATGCGATGAAACGTTTAGAAGAAAGATAAGTTTGAACTTAATCTAATACGCGTAATAAAAAAAAACTTTCTGCTTAACCTAAAGGTTCTGCAGAAAGCTTTTATTTTATCTATTGTTTTTTATTATTCTTCTTCGTTATCTTCATCATCTGAATCTGCGTTTTCAATATCTTCATTTACGCGATCCATGAAGTCTTGTCTTAATTCTTTACGTTCTTCGTCTTCTTCCACAGTTTCATCTAATGCTTCTGTGTGGATGGTACGGTCATCATCTTCTGATTCTACGACTTCTTCACCGATCGTTGGTGTCGGTCCATTTTCACCTGGGTTTGTTTCTTCATCAGAAACGTCTTCTAACACTTCTTCAGGTTCTTCTTGGACTTTTGCGACAGTAGATACAAATTGTTCATCGCTTAAGCGGATTAAGCGTACCCCTTGTGCGGAACGGCCATTTTGTGAAATGTCGCCGACATCGATACGGATGATAACACCATGGTTTGTGACAATCATAAGGTCTTCTTCGCCAGTGACTGTTGTAATGCAGACGATATCACCATTTTTCTCAGTGATTGTGGCTGTTTTGATACCTTTACCGCCACGATTAGAAATACGGTATTCATCCAGTGGCGTACGTTTACCGTAACCATTTTCAGTGACAACTAATACTTCATCTTCACTATCACCGTCAGCGACTGCAAGTCCGATGACTGCATCACCTTCACGTAAGGTAATACCTTTCACACCTGCTGCTGTACGGCCAAGTGGGCGTAGAAGTGATTCTTTGAAGCGGATTAATGATGCATGTGATGTACCAAGTAAGACATCTTTTGAGCCGTCTGTAAGACGTACCGCTACTAATTCATCATCATCTCTGAAGTTGATTGCGATTTTACCATTACGGTTGATATGTGAGAAGTTGCTTAATGATGAACGTTTCACAATACCAAGTTTTGTTGCGAAGATTAAGAAAGCATCTTCTTTCTCTAAATCTTTCACCGCAATCATCGTACTGATTGCTTCATCATTTTCAAGTTCAATCGCATTGATAACCGGAATACCTTTAGACTGACGTGAGAGTTCCGGCACTTCATAACCTTTCAGTTTATAGACACGACCTTTGTTCGTAAAGAACAATACATGGTCATGGGTACTCATCGTCACAATTTGACTTACAAAGTCTTCTTCTAATGTATTCATACCTTGAACACCGCGACCGCCACGATTTTGTGCACGGTACGTAGAAACAGGTAAACGTTTAATGTAGTTATTATGACTTAATGTAATTACAATTTGTTCTTCTGGGATAAGGTCTTCATCTTCAATTTGGTCTAAGCCGCCAAGTTGAATTTCAGTACGACGTTCATCACCATAACGTTCTCTGACTTCAATTAATTCATCACGTACCAATTGAAGTAGTTTTTCTTCATCAGCAAGAATAGCACGTAACTCTTCGATGTATGCAATTAAGTCGTTATATTCAGATTCAATTTTATCTCTTTCTAAACCTGTTAAACGTCTTAAACGCATATCTAAAATAGCTTGTGCTTGTCGCTCTGATAATTTGAAACGTTCTTGTAAACGTTCCATGGCTACTTTATCTGTATCAGATTCACGAATTGTCGTAATGATTTCATCGATATGGTCTAACGCAATACGTAAACCTTCTAAGATATGCGCACGATCTTCCGCTTTCTTCAAGTTGTATTCTGTACGTCTGCGCACTACGACTTTTTGATGCTCTAAGTATTCAACCAATGCTTCTTTTAGATTGATTAATTTCGGTCTGCCGTTAATTAAGGCAATCATATTCACACCGAATGATGTTTGAAGTGGTGTTTGTTTATATAAGTTATTTAGAATAACACTCGCATTCGCATCTTTACGAATATCAATCACGACACGTACGCCAGTACGTAAACTTGTTTCGTCACGTAAGTCTGTAATACCGTCGATTTTCTTATCACGTACTAATTCTGCAATTTTCTCAATCATACGTGCTTTGTTGACTTGGAATGGAATTTCAGTCACAACGATACGTTGACGACCGCCCCCACGCTCTTCAATTTCTGCACGTGCACGCATTTGAACTGATCCGCGTCCTGTTTCATAAGCACGACGGATACCGCTCTTACCTAGAATTAAACCAGCAGTTGGGAAATCTGGTCCTGTAATGTCTTCCATCAACTCTGCGATTGTGATATCTGGGTTATGACTTAAACTTAAGACCCCGTTGATGACTTCCGTCATGTTATGTGGCGGAATGTTGGTCGCCATACCTACTGCGATACCTGCAGCACCGTTGACTAAAAGGTTAGGGAAACGTGCCGGTAAGACTTCCGGCTCTCTTTCCGTACCGTCATAGTTATCAATAAAGTTGATAGTATCCTTATTGATATCTCTTAATAATTCTGTCGCAAGTTTCGTCATACGCGCTTCTGTATAACGCATTGCAGCTGCACCATCGCCATCCATGGAACCAAAGTTACCTTGACCGTCTACAAGAGGATAACGATAGCTGAAATCCTGAGCCATACGTACCATGGCTTCATAAATAGATGAGTCACCGTGCGGGTGATATTTACCCATTACGTCACCTACGATACGTGCGGATTTCTTATACGGTTTATCAGGCGTCATCCCTTGTTCATTCAACCCGTACAAAATACGACGATGTACTGGTTTCAAACCATCTCTGACGTCTGGCAAAGCACGAGATACGATAACACTCATCGCATAGTCTAAGAACGATTCACGCATCTCGTTACTAATATTTCGTTCAATTATTCTTGATTCAGGATATTCAGCCATCAAGATTGCCTCCTTAAGTTATTAATTCCGTAGCTGTTTCGCTGATTCATAGCTTCCAAAATTAGAAATCCAAGTTTGCGTAAACCGCATTTTCTTCGATAAATTGACGACGGTTTTCTACGACATCGCCCATTAACATTTCGAAAGTTAAATCCGCTTCAATCGCATCTTCTAATGTCACTTGCAGCATTGAACGATGCTCTGGATTCATTGTAGTTTCCCATAATTGATCTGCATCCATTTCACCTAAACCTTTATAACGGGCAATTGACCATTTCGGTGTCGGTTTCAATTCAGATTTCAATTTCTCTAATTCACGTTCGTTAAAGACATAGTATTTCTGTTTCCCTTGCGTCAATTTGAATAAAGGCGGCTGTGCAATATAGACATAGCCCGCTTCAATCAACGGACGCATGAAGCGATAGAAGAACGTCAATAACAATGTTCTGATATGCGCACCATCCACATCGGCATCTGTCATGATAACGATTTTGTGATAACGTGCTTTAGTAATATCGAATTCTTCGCCGATACCTGTACCAAATGCAGTAATCATAGAGCGGATTTCATTATTGTTCAGGATTCTGTCTAAACGTGATTTTTCAACGTTCAAGATTTTACCGCGTAACGGTAAAATCGCCTGTGTTCTTGAATCACGGCCAAGTTTTGTAGACCCCCCGGCAGAGTCACCTTCGACGATGAAGATTTCACTTTCTTCAGGGTTTTTACTTGAGCAGTCAGCTAATTTACCTGGTAAACTTGATACTTCTAATGCTGATTTTCTTCGTGTTACTTCACGTGCTTTTTTCGCTGCGATACGTGCACGAGAAGCCATCATACCTTTTTCAACAATAATTCGGGCAACTTGTGGATGTTCTAACAAGAAGCGTTCCATATCCTCTGTAAAGAGTCTGTCTACAATCTGACGAACTTCAGAGTTGCCGAGTTTAGTTTTTGTTTGTCCTTCGAATTGAGGATCACTATGTTTGATTGAGACAACTGCTGTTAAGCCTTCACGTGTATCTTCACCAGATAAACGTTCTTTATCATCTTTCATAATGCCTTGTTGAATACCATAGCTGTTTAATACACGTGTTAACGCACGTTTAAAGCCATCTTCATGTGTACCGCCTTCATAGGTATGGATATTATTCGCATAAGATAATAAATTAGTTGAATAACCGCTGTTGTATTGCAATGCAATTTCAACTTCTACGTCATCTTTACGGTCATGTAAGTAAACAGGCTCATCAAATAAAGGATCTTTATTCTCGTTGATTAGCTCAACGTAAGATTTAATACCGCCTTCGTAGTGATATGAGTCTTCTCTTACTTCTTCACCGCGTTCATCACGTAAAGCAATTTGAATCCCTTTATTTAAGAATGCTAACTCACGAATACGTTTTTGAAGTATTTCATACTGGTATGTTGTTGTTTCAGTAAAGATTTCAGGGTCAGCTTTAAAGCGGATTTCTGTTCCAGTATGTTCTGTTTCGCCAACCACTTTTAAATCATATTGCGGAATCCCGCGTTTATATGCTTGGTTATATATTTCATTATTACGGTGTACAAACACTTCTAATGTTTCAGACAATGCGTTAACAACAGAAGATCCTACACCATGCAGACCACCTGATACTTTATATCCGCCACCGCCGAATTTACCGCCGGCATGCAATACAGTTAAGATAACCTCAACTGCAGGACGGCCCATTTTTTCTTGAATATCAACTGGAATACCACGACCGTTATCTGTTACACGAATCCAATTATCTTTTTCGATAATGACTTCGATTTTATCAGCATAGCCAGCCAATGCTTCGTCAATACTATTATCTACAATTTCCCATACAAGATGGTGCAGACCTCTTTCTGAAGTCGATCCGATATACATACCTGGACGTTTACGAACGGCTTCAAGTCCTTCTAATACCTGTATTTGTCCAGCACCATAATCTTCCGTGTTGTTCACATCTGACAATGCTTCCACCTTCACTTTCTATCACTTGATAATTTCACCTTGATTGATGCGGTAAAGTTTTGCATGTTTCATAATTTCATGATCAATACCTTCAACAGACGTTGTTGTCACAAATGTCTGCACCTTATCTTGAATTGTACTCAGCAGGTGAGTCTGACGAGAGTCATCTAATTCACTCAGCACATCATCAAGCAATAAGATAGGGTATTCGCCGACTTCTTTGTTAATCAGTTCAATCTCAGCCAGCTTAATTGATAATGCAGATGTTCGCTGTTGACCTTGTGAGCCATAAGTCTGAGCGTCCATCCCATTTACGTTGAAACCTAAATCATCACGGTGCGGACCATAAAGTGCCACGCCGCGTTCTATTTCTCTATCCATATTGTCAGCCATCAATTGCTGCACTTCTTCAAACAAAGCCGCTTCATCCTCAGTATCAGACAGTTTCAAACTTGGTCGATATTTAACCTCTAAGCTTTCTCTGTTATCCGTAATACTGGCATGAATCGGTTGTGCAAGCACTTCTAGTTCCTCGATGAAGTGTGCACGTTTCAATGTTACTTTAAGCGCATACTCCGCAAATTGCTGATTTAAAACCTCAAGCATTGTGCGGTCTGTTTTCTGTTTAATCTGAAGCTGCTTCAAATAATTATTCTTCTGCTTCAATATCCGTTGATATTGAGACAGGTCATTTAAGTACACCGCAGACATCTGACCTAACTCCATATCAATAAAGCGACGTCTGACTTGCGGTGACCCTTTGACGATATTCAGGTCCTCTGGGGCAAAAAGAACAACATTCAAATGTCCGATATATTGTGTCAGACGATGTTGTTCTAAATGATTTACTTTAACCTTTTTGCCTTTTTTAGTAATAAACATGGTTAATGGCATCTTTCCATGTCTATAACTCAGCTCACCTTCTATTTTAGCATACTCAGCCCCAAAGCGGATGAGCTCTTTATCATTTGAAGTCCGATGGCTTTTTGCTAATGCAAGTGTGTAAATGGATTCTAATAAATTAGTTTTGCCTTGCGCATTTTCACCAATCAAAATATTCACATCCGGATGGCAATCCAATGCGACTGCTTCATAATTGCGATAATTTTCAAGTTGGAGTGCATTTAATTTCATTGGTCACCTTGATGAGCAATTACAAAAGAACCCACTTCAGGTATTTCAATTTGATCGCCATCTTCGAGTTTTTTACCGCGACGTGTTTCACGTTCACCGTTTAAGAAAACTTCGAATTCTTTTAAAAACCATTTTGCCTGTCCGCCTGATTCAATAATGCCTTCAGTTTTCAGGAATTGTCCTAAAGTAATGTCACCTTCAACCATGATTTTTTCAGTCAACACACTCACTCCATTTCTTTATAAGGTCATTAATATATTATACCTTTTTTCGACAAAAATTTCATGTTTGAACGGTTGAAATCTAGCGTTTTCTCATCATTTTTTCACGTTAATCACAGAAATTAATTTTTTTAGAGGGCTTAATGCTCATTTTTCGCATTTTAAAAGGTGACATTGAACATTTTAAGCGCATCGATATTTTTATCCTAAATAATTTTAAAGTGCATTCAGCGACATCTGAGACACTTTAAAATGAATTTCATGTACTTATTTTGTATCTGCCTATAAAAAAACGGAAACCCTGCAAAGAGGATTTCCGTTTTTTAAAGTGAATGTCACCTTTTATTTTTGAGATTAATACGTTCTGATTGGCAAGATTAATTGCACAACTGAATCGTCATCTTTTGGTTTTAAAGTGAATGGTTTCATTGTACCGAAGAATTCAACTTCAACTTCGTCATTATCAATTGCTTTTAAAGCATCCATCATGTATTTAGAGTTGAATGAGATCTTCAAGCTGCTGCCTTCCACACTGTTTGCATCAACATCTTCTTTAACCGTACCGATTTCTGGAGATGTAGAAGATAGTTCTACTTCTTGATTGCCTGTGCTTAATTTGATGACGTTGTTGCCGCCTTCACGTGCAAGCAATGATGCACGGTCAATCGCGTGATAGAAATCACTATTGCTCATTTCAATTTTTGTTTCGTAGTTCTCTGGGAACAAACGAGAAGTATCTGGATAATGTCCTTCAAGTAATCTTGAAATGAAATTGATATTGCCGACTTTAAATAACACTTGGTTAGATGCAAAGAAGATATTAATGTCATCTTCTGAATCAGTGACAATTTTATTTAGTTCAGCTAAAGCTTTACCTGGAATGATGACATTTTTATTTTCGATGTCTTCGTCTTCTAATTTTAATTTACGAACTGCTAAACGGTGTGAGTCTGTTGCAGTGCATATTAATTCATTATCTTGAATCAACCAGTTCACACCTGTTAAAACTGGCCGTGTTTCTGACGTGGACACTGCGAAGTTTGTTTGTGCAATCACGTTTTTAAGTACTTTGATTGGTAATTGAATTGCGTCATCTTGAGAAACTTGAGGTAAAAGTGGATATTGATCTGGATCTAATCCGCTCAAGTTGAACTCTGAATGACCTGAAGTAATCAATGTTTGGAATTGCTCATTTGTTGATAACTTCACATCTTTGCCTGGTAATTTTTTAATAATGTCTACAAAGAAACGACCAGGAAGTACAACGGATCCTGTTTCAGCAATCGTTACAATCTCTTCTCCGTCAACTTCTTTAGGGATTGAAATTTCAATTGAAATTTCAGAATCTGAACCTGTTAATATAATGCCTTCTTCTTTAGCATCGATTTTGATACCCGTTAAGATTGGCAATGTTGTTCTTGGTGAAATGGCTTTTAATGTGTCATTTAATTGATTTATGAAATAGTCTCTTTTAATCGTGAATTCCATCATAAATTTTAAACTCCTTCCAGTCGTTTATAAATTAATTATATAGGTTTTAAAACCGTAGTAATAGTAGTAGGGGCTGTGGATAAGTGGATAACCGAGTAAAAACCTTGTCGCGCAAAGTTATACACATGTGGATAATCTGTGTATGGTGTGTACAACTTTTGCACATTGTCCACAATACCGGTTTATGCTGCTGTATTATAACAGCGTCGATTTCTCACTTATTTTTACCCGAATTGCTAGTAAAGTTTTTAAAATGTTTACTGATTTCGAATTTCTTTTTCCAAATTTTCTACTTCTTGCTTGAAAATTGGATCTTTATCCATGTCTACCCGAATTGTTCTATGTGCATGAATCACTGTTGTATGATCACGGCCTCCGAATTCTTCTCCAATTTTTGGAAGAGAGAAATCTGTGAGTTCTCGTGAAAGATACATCGCGATTTGACGCGGATAGGCAATGGATTTTGTACGTTTTTTCGCAATGAAATCTTCTTGGCGCACATTGTAATATTGACCGACTACTTTTTGAATATCTTGGATTGTGATTTTCTTAGATTTCGGTGTTTGAATAATATCTTTGAGCGCTTCAGCAGTCAGTTCAGTCGTAATCGGTTCACCTTGCAATCTTGAATAGGCGATAACTCGAGTTAATGCACCTTCTAATTCACGAATGTTCGACTGAATTTGATTTGCGATATAGGTTAAAGATTCTAATGGAATATCCACATCTTCTTCCTCTAATTTTTTCTGCAGAATTGCCATTCTTGTTTCATAATCTGGCGGTGTGATGTCAACGATTAAGCCCCATTCAAAACGTGAACGCAGGCGATCTTCTAATTTTGAAATTTCCTTTGGTGGTCGGTCACTTGAAATCACAATTTGTTTTTCTGCTTGGTGTAAGTCATTGAAAGTATGGAAGAATTCTTCTTGTGTTTGTTCTTTGTTTTGAATGAATTGAATATCATCAATCAATAGAACGTCGATATTTCTATATTTTTCACGGAACTGTTCCGTTTCGTTGTCACGAATTGATTTAATGAATTCATTCGTGAATTTTTCACTTGATGTGTAAATTACTTTAGCATCTTTATTATTTTGTAAGACGTAATGTCCGATTGCGTGCATCAAGTGTGTTTTGCCTAAACCTACGCCTCCGTAGATAAAGAGCGGGTTGTAAGCTTTTGCGGGAGCTTCCGCAACTGCAAGACTTGCTGCATGAGGGAAACGGTTGCCAGGCCCGATAACGAAAGTTTCGAACGTGTTATGTGCGTTGAATTGATCTTCGCTGCTGTTTAAGAAAGCAGGTGTTTCCGTTTCTTTTTCAAGTTGTTTGTCTTTTTGATCATCTTTAAGTTTTTGATCAGCTGTTAAATCACTTTGAATGACAAATCTAGGTTTAAGCGGCGTTCCAATCGCTTTTTCAAACAAATCTTCTACAATCCCCATGTATTGCTTCTTTAGAAAATTTTGAATGAAGTTATCTTCGACTAAAATAATCGCTTCGGATTCTTCAATGTCGATCAGCTGAGTTTTTGGAGGCTTAAACCAAGTTGAGTAACTGACTTCTGCCAATTCGTTTTTAGCTAATTCAAGAACTTTTTCCCAAATTTCTTCTTTTGACATATAAACTCCATCTTTCTTTTAAATTTTTTTGACTTATACACAAAATCACACCCAGTGGATAACTTTCCACACAGGTTGTTAATCATTATCCACAAGTTAATCACAATTGGTAGATAACTTTAGTTGATTTTGCGTTATACACAGAAAAAATGTTGATAATTGTTAGTGATAAAACGTTTATTTATCGAACCTTACAAGACTTATCCACACAATTATACTTATTAACAATTCTACCTGTCAAACTCTTGTGGATATGTGACTTTTATGTGCAAACGTCTGTGTATAGTAACATAATTATCCACAGAATGTCACTATTCATCTGTGAATAAGTGGATAACTTTTTGAATAAATCCCCCTTAAAATGTACTTGCTTTATAAGGTTGAATTTGTTATATTTTAGTAGTTGCTTGAATTATGACTAAGATATTGATAATTAAACTAAGTAAGGTAAGCCTATTGATATAGATGCTTAACCTTTCGCAGACACCGTAGAAATACTTCGGTGATACTTGGTAGAAGACTGTAATATCTCGGTTATATTAGATGAGGCTGTAGATGCAGATCTTTTCCAAGACTCTCATTACATTGATAAGATGAGAAAGCGACTATAAATGAACATAGATTCGATATGGAGGTGTTTTTACATGGTAAAACGTACTTATCAACCAAATAAACGTAAACACAGTAAAGTTCATGGTTTCAGAAAACGCATGAGCACTAAAAATGGCCGCAAAGTTTTAGCGCGTCGTCGTCGTAAAGGCCGTAAAGTTTTATCAGCATAAGATCACTGACCTATCAGTGGTCTTTTTTTTGCTTTCATGCAGGTAAAAAAAGATACACGGGTTGGAATATGCAATTTTGATTCTTTACACTAGAACTTGGTGATAGGGTAGGGGAGCAGCAAGAATAGAAAAATAAGTGAGTGATGGAAGTGGAAAAAGCATATCGCATTAAAAAGAATAGCGATTTTCAAACGATTTATAGAAAAGGAAAGTCGTTCGCAAATCGCCAATTTGTCGTTTATGTCATGCCAGATAAAAATTTGACTCATTTTCAATTGGGAATCAGTGTTTCTAAAAAACTCGGCAATGCAGTGACACGCAATCGTATTAAAAGGGCAATCAGAGAAAACTTTAAAGTACATAAAGATGATATGATTGCGAAAAAGATTATTGTGATTGCAAGACAACCTGCAAAAGATATGACGGTATTGGAAATTCAGAAAAGTTTAGAACACGTTCTTAAAATTGCAAAACTATTCAATAAGAGGATTAAATAGACTAACCGAAGTCTTACATCAGACAAACGTAAGTCTAACCTCCATAGAATTCGAACACATATGTGGCAATTTACAATAAAAGTCATTACAATTATAGAGTTAGAAATTTAAGTAGAGGAGGCGAAGCAGCATGTTGGATTTAGATACAATTACCAGTATTTCTACTCCAATGGGAGAGGGAGCGATTGGTATTGTCCGTTTATCAGGAAGTCAGGCAGTTGAAATCACTGATAAGCTTTATAAAGGAAAGAAACCATTAGCTGAAGTAGATTCGCATACCATTAATTATGGACATATTATTGATCCCGAAACGAACGAGGTAGTAGAAGAAGTAATGGTATCCGTGCTGCGTGCACCAAAAACATTTACGAGAGAAGACATCGTAGAAATTAACTGTCACGGCGGCATCTTAACAATTAATCGTGTATTAGAACTTACAATGACAGCTGGCGCTAGAATGGCAGAGCCAGGGGAGTATACAAAGCGTGCATTCTTAAATGGACGTATCGACTTATCTCAAGCTGAAGCTGTGATGGATTTCATTCGTTCTAAGACGGACAGGGCGTCTAAAGTTGCGATGAATCAAATTGAAGGACGTTTGAGTGATATGATTAAGCGTCAGCGTCAAACGATTTTAGAAATCCTAGCACAAGTTGAAGTGAATATCGATTACCCGGAATACGATGATGTAGAAGATGCGACAACTGAATTCTTATTAGAGAAATCAGAAGCAATCAAATCTGAAATCGATCGACTTTTAGCAACGGGTACACAGGGTAAAATTATGAGAGAAGGACTTTCAACCGTTATCGTCGGTAAGCCTAACGTCGGTAAGTCTTCTATGTTGAACAACTTGATTCAAGATAATAAAGCGATTGTTACAGAAGTTGCAGGAACTACGCGGGATGTCTTAGAAGAGTATGTCAATGTGCGTGGTGTACCACTTCGTCTCGTCGATACAGCAGGCATCCGTGAGACTGAGGACATTGTAGAGAAAATCGGTGTGGAACGTTCACGCAAAGCTTTAAGCGAAGCAGATTTAATCTTATTTGTCTTAAACTATAATGAAGCATTAACTGAAGAAGATGTTAAATTATATGAAGTCATCAAGAACGAAGATGCGATTGTTATTGTAAATAAAACAGACTTAGAACAACGTCTTGATTTAGATGAAGTTCGTGATATGGTTGGAGATATGCCAGTCATTGAAACCTCAATGTTAAAACAAGAAGGCATTGATCAATTAGAAGAACAAATTCGTGACATGTTCTTCGGCGGTGAAGTTCAAAACCAAGATATGACTTATGTTTCAAACTCAAGACATATTTCATTGCTGAAACAAGCACGTCATTCGATACAAGATGCAATAGATGCAGCAGAAGCTGGTATTCCTATGGATATGGTTCAAATTGACTTAACAAGAACTTGGGAAATTTTAGGAGAGATTATTGGTGCTTCTGCAAGCGACGAATTGATTAATCAGTTATTCAGTCAATTCTGTCTCGGAAAATAATAAAGGAGGACAAAGTATGGCTTTGGATTATGATGTAATTGTCATCGGTGCTGGGCATGCTGGTATTGAAGCAGGATTAGCTTCTGCTAGACGCGGTGCTAACACACTTATGTTGACAATTAACTTAGATAATATTGGTTTTATGCCATGTAACCCGTCAGTAGGCGGACCGGCTAAAGGTATCGTTGTACGTGAAATTGATGCACTTGGCGGCCAAATGGCAAAAACAATTGATAGAACGCATATTCAAATGCGTATGTTGAATACAGGTAAAGGGCCTGCAGTACGTGCGTTACGTGCACAAGCAGATAAAGCGTTATACCAACGTGAAATGAAACGTGTATTAGAAGATGAAGAAAACTTGCATATCATGCAAGGGATGGTAGATGAATTAATTATTGAAGATGACGAAATCAAAGGTGTGCGTACAAATATCGGTACAGAATACCGTTCAAAAGCAGTCATCATTACTACAGGTACATTCTTACGTGGTGAAATTATTTTAGGTAACTTGAAATATTCAAGCGGTCCTAACCACCAATTACCATCTATTACACTGGCGGACAATTTACGTGAACTTGGTTTTGAAGTAGTACGTTTCAAAACAGGTACACCGCCGCGTGTGAACTCAAAAACAATTGATTATGATAAAACAGAAATCCAACCTGGTGATGATGTCGGACGTGCATTCAGTTTCGAAACAACTGAATACATCTTAGATCAATTACCTTGCTGGTTAACTTATACAAATGATAAAACACATCAAGTGATTGATGATAACTTACATCTTTCAGCGATGTACTCAGGTATGATCAAAGGTAAAGGGCCACGTTATTGTCCATCTATTGAAGATAAATACGTGCGTTTCCACGATAAACCACGTCACCAACTCTTCTTAGAACCAGAAGGCCGTGACACGAATGAAGTTTATGTTCAAGGACTTTCAACAAGCTTGCCTGAACATGTACAACGTGAAATGCTGCAAACCATTCCTGGTTTAGAGAAAGCAGACATGATGCGTGCAGGTTATGCGATTGAATATGATGCATTAGTACCGACACAGTTATGGCCGACACTTGAAACGAAAAAAATCAAAAACTTATATACTGCAGGACAAATTAACGGAACTTCAGGGTATGAAGAAGCGGCTGGTCAAGGTTTAATGGCTGGTATTAATGCGGCAGGCCGTGTATTAGGTACAGGCGAAAAAGTATTAAGCCGTTCAGATGCATATATCGGTGTCTTAATCGATGACTTGATTACTAAAGGTACAAATGAACCATATCGTCTATTAACTTCACGTGCAGAATATCGTTTATTATTACGTCATGATAATGCAGACCTCCGTTTGACTGACCTCGGTCATGAATTAGGTTTAATTTCAGAAGAATGTTATGCACGATTCAATGAAAAACGTGATCAAATCCAAGCGGAAATTGACCGTTTATCTAATATTCGTATTAAACCAAATGACCACACACAAGAAGTGATTAAATCACGCAACGGTTCTCCATTAAAAGATGGTATTTTAGCCATTGAATTATTACGCCGTCCAGAAATGGATTATCAAGCAATTCTTGATATCTTAGAAGAAGAACATCAAATTCCGGCTGCTGTAGAAGAACAAGTTGAAATTCAAACAAAATATGAGGGTTATATCAATAAATCATTACAACAAGTCGAAAAAGTTAAACGTATGGAACAAAAGAAAATTCCACATGACTTGGACTATAGTAAAATTGACAGCTTAGCAAGTGAAGCACGTGAAAAATTAGCAGAAGTTAAACCATTAAACATTGCACAAGCGTCACGTATTTCAGGCGTTAATCCTGCTGATATTTCAATTTTACTGATCTATCTAGAACAAGGTAAGCTTGAAAGGGTGAAATAAATGAGTGTTGAATGGTTGGCTGACAAGCTAGAAACACATGGCATTACATTGAACGACCAACAAAAACAACAGTTTCAAACTTATTATGAAATGCTTGTAGAGTGGAATGAAAAAATGAACTTAACAAGCATTACAGACGAATCAGAAGTGTATTTGAAGCACTTCTATGATTCGATTACTGCGGCATTCTATGTGGATATGACAAAAGAACTTAGTATCTGTGATGTTGGTGCAGGTGCCGGGTTCCCAAGTATCCCATTAAAAATTGTCTTTCCGCAATTAAAAGTGACAATTGTAGATTCGTTGAATAAACGTATCCAATTCTTAAATCATCTTGCGGATGCTTTAGAACTGCAAGGAGTCAGCTTTGTACATGAACGTGCAGAGAACTTTGGTAACACTCGTGGAGACAACCGGGAGTCTTATGACCTTGTAACGGCGCGCGCAGTTGCACGCCTGACAGTATTAAGTGAACTGTGCTTGCCGTTAGTGAAAACAGGCGGTCATTTCGTAGCGATGAAGTCTTCTAAAGGTGAAGAAGAATTAGAAGAAGCACGCTTTGCGATTGGTGTCTTCGGAGGAAGAGTTGAAGCGGTTGAAACATTTGAGCTTCCTGAAGATGCAGGTGAACGTCAAATTATTATCATTGAGAAGCGTAGTAAAACACCTAAAAAGTATCCGAGAAAAGCCGGTACGCCTAATAAATCTCCTTTACTAAAATAAAAATAAATATTAGTATATAATTATATTTAGAGGGAGAGATTGCGGAATGAAAAAGCCTTTTTCTAAACTATTCGGTTTAACAAATAAAGATGAAGAAATGACAGGCGCTACTGAAGATGAACGCAATAATCATGTTGAATCCATTCAAATTGAAAAAATTGTGCCGAACCGCTATCAACCAAGACAAGTCTTTGATCAAAGCAAGATTAATGAACTTGCGGAATCCATTCAAGAACATGGATTGCTGCAACCGATTGTGGTACGACCGATTGAAGAAGGTATGTATGAAATCATAGCCGGTGAACGTCGATTCAGAGCTATGAGCAGTATTCATATGGCTTATGCAGACGTGATTATTCGCGATATGACAGATGAAGAAACAGCAGTCGTCGCTTTAATAGAAAATATTCAACGTGAGAATTTATCAGCAGTTGAAGAAGCGGAAGCTTATCAAAAGCTGTTAGAGCTTGGAGATACGACACAAAGTGAATTAGCTCAAAGTGTCGGTAAAAGCCAAAGCTTTATCGCAAACAAACTACGTTTACTGAAACTTGCGCCTAAAGTGCTTGCGAAACTTTCAGAAGGCAAGATTACAGAACGTCATGCACGCGCTTTGTTAAGTTTATCTCACGAAGAACAAGAAGAAATGGTCAAAATTATTATTGATCAACGCTTGAACGTGAAACAAACAGAAGCGAGAGTCAAAGCCAAAGTAGGACCTGAAAAGGTAAAAGCTGTGCCGCTTCAATTCGCCAAAGATTTGACGAAAGCACGAGAAACCCTACAAAACAGCTTTGAAACTATCGAACAAAGCGGTATCCGTGTTGAACAAAAAGAACGCGATCACGATGATTATTTAGAAATTAAAATCAAAGTTTATAAACGTTAACAACCATTCGCCCCGTTGCGAGTGGTTTTTTTATTTACTCAGATAAAAAGTGAACAACTAAACGTTTTTTGTATATAATAGAAAAGTATGGGATATCTGAAGTAAAGGAGAATTAAGACATCTATGAAACTACAACATTTATTCACTTCAGCTGCAGCACTTACACTTTTATTAGCTGGATGTAGTCACAACGACAATCAAAATGAAAAGCACAATGACAAACAACACGATTCTGCAAAACAAGAGGCAAAAAGTAAAACGGACAATAAAAAAAGCGAACACAAATCAACTACCAATAAAGAAAATGAAGCAAACAAAGATGCACAACAAATAGAGAAAGCAGTCAGCCAATTAACAATCAATGAGAAAATAGCTTTAACAATGTTTGCGCCAGAAGCAAAATCAATGATGGTAACAGCAGATGAGTTATTACAGCATTACTATACAAAACCGGCACCATTTGAAGCGGTACCTATACAAACATATCAATTAAACAAAGCTTTACCTGACAGAATTATTAATATACCTCAAGGTGTTAAATTCTATGAACCTGTCCAAGGAAGAGGAGGAGGTGCTACTTTGTATGGTTTAGCTGGTAATCAAATCATAATTACCGGCACAAATTATCCAGTAGAGTATGAAAAGGTGTTAAAAGAACCATTTACGCATATATTTAATATTGAAGACTTATATAAACAATATGGGCATAATCCAAACTTTAAAAAGGTCGCAAGTTTAGTTAAAGTAAGCGAATCAGTGAGATATCCAGAGGGATATAATGCATCATCTTCTAAAGAAGCGGATAGTGCGTCTTCAAGTACAGAACAAAAGCAAAAGATATTAAATATTAGTAAGTACACTTCATTTGAAAAGCTTAATGATGAAGACACTAAGACTGTATTAAAATTAATAGAAGCGTACGATGGGCATACAATTGACACTAATAAATATGATGTATCTGTGAATAAGGGAAATCATAATGATGTTGCGCAAGTCATATTAAAAGAAAAAAATGCGACGAGTTTGGACTGTGAATATACAGTGTATCAAGATGGAAAAGTATTTAAATTAGAATACAGTAAATAGTTAAAATGATAAACAAAGTAGTATACGTGTTGAAAAAAACGCGCTCACGATGATTATTTTGAAATTTTAATCAAAGTTTATAAACGTTAAAAACCATTCGCCTCGTTGCGAGTGGTTTTTTTCATGCTTTCTTTTACTTTAGGACAACATGTGTCCTGATGCTTCTATATAATGAAATTATATATTCAAATAAACAAAGAGGAGCAGACTATCTATGAAATTTAAACATGTATTGACTGCCGCTGCAGCACTTTCAATTTTACTGGCAGGTTGCGGTTCACAAGTAAAATCTGATAACGAAACAAAGCACGAAGAAAAGACAAAAAAAGACGATAACCAAAAAACTGAGAAAAAAGAATCAAGTTCAAACTCAACTAACAAAAATCAATCTAATGAAAATTCAGAAGCTAAAAAAGAATCAAAATCAAATGTTAAACCAGTAAGCCAGCTTACGCCTCAGGAAAAGGTTGCTTTGGCATTATATGCGCCGAAGTCAGCTAAATTTACGGTCACTCCTAGTGAGTTGTTGAACCATAGCTATGTTCAAAATGCGAATGGCGGACCACAACAACGAGATATTCAACAATTAAAATTATCTAAAATTAAAGATGTATCTCGATATATTCCAAATGCACCTCAAAATATGGTTTTTTATGATTCAAATGACTCTAAATTCCCTGCAGTTGTTGTTATTGGCATTAGTGATACACAAGTCTTAGTTTCAGGTACACAAGGGATTAATCCATATCAAGATTTAGTAAACTTTGGAAAATTGTATGATGTGAATGAGCTTTATAATCAATATAAAGACGAAAATTTCCAACAAGTAGCGAACCTAATTAGCATTAGTGAGTCACCTGAACCTGTACCAAAAGAAGATGAATCAAGCAGTAGCAGTGATAATAGCGCATCTTCTTCTGAAGGCAAAGTAACGCGTGCGAATGTCATTGATAAAGTAGAAGAATATGAAGGTCATAAATTAGATACAAGCACTTATACGTTCAAAGAACCTGAACAAAAAAGTGATGGAAGCTGGGGCTTCTCATTTGTGGATAAATCAGGTAATTTAGCAGGATCATATATTGTACATTCAGACGGATCCGTTGAGAAGTTTGATTCAAAAGGCCAACCTGAATAGGAGGACAACAGATGAAATTGAAGTATTTATTTGCTGCTTCGGCAACACTAGCTTTATTCCTTTCAGGATGCGGTCATAGTGACAATAAATCATCTGGCAGTAAAGAAAACACTAAACAAGAAGCGCAGCATAAAGATAACAAAACTTCTGAAAAACCAAGCAATAATGAAGGAGCTTCAGAAAAGAATAGTGGATATGACCATTCCAAATCAGAGAAAAGCGCTCATACTATCAAAAGCTTTAATCAACTGACTAACAAAGATAAAATTGCTTTAGCAATGTTTGCGGTGGGTCATTCAAAGTATGCAGAAACAACCGTTTCTGCAGAGGAATTATTAAATCATAGTTATACGAAATTAGATAATACTGATAGGATACAAAAATCAGTTCAAATTATTAAATTTCAAAGAACATTTGACGGACAAGTACCAGGTCAACCATCTAATATGGATGTTTATGAAACATATGAATCAAAAGGCAACTATCTGACAATGATGGCTATGACAGACTCACAAATCATTATTATGCCTGAAAAAGGAACGAATACGTATCAACAACTATTAGATTATGGCGAAATCTATAATCTTAAAGACTTGTATGAAAAATATAAGGATAATCCAAATTTCTCTAAAGTGGTAAATATGATTTCGGTTAGTGAAACGCCTGAAGTAGGAACAAGCAGTAAGTCTGCTTCTTCTTCTGAAAGTAACACAAAACAAAATTCGAATTCAGAGGGCACAGTCACACGTGCGAATGTTATTGATAAAGTAGAAGAGTTTGAAGGACATAAATTAGATACAAGCACTTATACGTATAAAGAACCTGAACAACTTGAGGGTGGTAAATGGGGCTTCTCATTTGTGGATAAATCAGGTGATTTAGCAGGTTCGTATATTGTACATTCAGACGGATCCGTTGAGAAGTTTGATTCAAAAGGACAACCTGAATAAGAGAGATGTTAACTCTATGGCTGATAGCGAGCTATAGAGTTTTTCATTTCAACTTAAATTGAAAAATGTCAGAATTTTTAGTACAATAGAATTCATTAAAACTTATCAAGAGAAGTAGAGGGAATTGGCCCAATGACGCTTCAGCAACAGAGGATTCAATGTTTGAGTCTGACTGTGCTACATCCAACAAGTATGACTTGAAAGATAGGTGCCATATACATAGCTGCTATATGTCACTTATGGAGTGGTGTATAGCTTTTTTTATAGGTTTATTAAACGAGGGGGAATTTTTAATGGTTATTTCAAGAAGATTAGCGAACATACCAGATAGTTATTTCGGAAAAACAATGGGGAGAAAGATAGAACATGGTCCGCTTCCTCTCATCAACATGGCAGTAGGTATCCCAGATGGTGAAACGCCAAAAGGAATTGTCGATGAATTTGCGAACGCGCTACGTGTGCCGGAGAATCAAAAATATGGCGCATTTCATGGTAAAGAAAGCTTTAAACAAGCAATAGTTGATTTTTATAAACGTCAATATAACGTTGAATTAGATAAAGATGATGAAGTATGTATTCTATATGGTACCAAGAATGGATTAGTCGGTTTACCTAATTGTATCGTTAACCCTGAAGATTATGTCTTGCTTCCAGATCCAGGTTATACAGACTACCTAGCAGGAGTGTTGTTCGCAGATGCGAAACCCTATGCATTAGAATTAACACCGCCAAATTACCAACCTGACTTTGATAAAGTACCCGAGGAAGTCTTAAGTCAGACTAAACTGGTTTATTTAACATATCCCAATAACCCAACAGGCTCAACAGTTACACAAGATGTATTTGATGATGTCATTCAGAAATTCAGAGGGACAGAAACGAAAATTGTTCATGATTTTGCCTATGCTGCGTTCGGGTTTGATCATAAGAATCCGAGTATTCTACAAACAGCTGGCGGTAAAGAAGTCGCAATCGAAGTGTATTCACTTTCTAAAGGCTATAATATGTCTGGTTATCGTGTTGGTTTCGCAGTCGGCAACAAAGATGTGATTCAAGCATTGAAGAAATATCATACACATCATCATGCCGGTATGTGTGGCGCACTCCAAGATGCGGCAACATTTGCGTTAAATAACTATGATTATTTCCTAGATAAACAAAGTGAAGTCTTTAAAGCGCGCCGAGATCGCTTTACAGCTATTTTAGATGAAGGAAATATTCCGTATGAACCGATGACAGGGGGAATCTTCTTATGGCTGAAAGCACCAAAAGGCTATGATGGGGAACAATTTGTGGAATTCTTGCTTCAAGACCAATCTATTTTAGTAGCCCCAGGTATTCCATTTGGTGAAAATGGCCGTCATTATGTAAGGGTATCTCTTGCGTTAGATGACGAGCAATTAGAGGAAGCGGCGAAGCGGTTGAAATCATTAAGTAAAATGTACAATGAATAATGATTATTTTAAGTAAGCTGTTAAATTTTAAAATTCAAGGGCATGTATAATTTAGATGTATAGGATAGTCGGTTGTGTTATAGCACAATCGGCTATTATTTTTGGTTTTTTAAACAAAATGAAGCACTGAATATAAAGTCTTTTGTTCACGGGGTGGTGGGACATTTACTTTATATTCAGTGCTTTTTATAAGTAGTAAAAAGGAGTATAGTGATTACCCATTATCGGGAGAGTGGGTAATCGGAATTTACTTACTATTTTGTATCGGGTTCAAAATAGTAAACGTTTATGAAAAGAATTGTTCTTATCGGGTTAAGAACAGTGGCGATTCATTGCCCCAATTCCTGTGGACCCAGGGCAACGTAGCCAACTTTTATAGTATTTACTCATAGCTTTAACTTTTAAAGGAGTTTCGCTTTTCTAAATTTAATAATGGCTGCATAATATGGATGATCGCTTGGTCCATGTTATGCGTTTGGTTTAATCGCAAATGCGCGGACCGGGAATCCTGGCGCATCTGCCGGTTTTGGACAAATTGTATAAATCACTGCGCCTCGTTCTGGAA
Organism: Staphylococcus simulans; assembly: GCF_047037175.1. Classification (GTDB taxonomy): domain Bacteria; phylum Bacillota; class Bacilli; order Staphylococcales; family Staphylococcaceae; genus Staphylococcus; species Staphylococcus simulans_C. The sequence continues at coordinate 2,097,703 of NZ_CP178241.1, forward strand.
GGCGGTCTAAATTCGTTAGGAGCTCAATTTGGTACGTGTCTTGACCGAGTACATAACGTTCACCGATTAAGTCGCCATGTTTTGCGACATCAACGGAAGCGTCTGTATCGAATGTTTCATGACCGACTGAGCGTACGCCGCGTTCTTCAAGTAAGAATTGTAATGCATCGAGAGACCATCCGGGTGCGTGAGGATTACCTTGTGCATCTTTATTCTCAAATTGTTCCACATTCGGCCAACGGTGTGACCAGTCACTGCGGAATGCGACAAACGTATCAGGTTCGATACGGCCATGTTGTGCTTCCCACTCAAGTAAGTGTTCACGTGTTAAACGGAATTCGGGGTTTTCCGCAACTTCTTTCGAATAATCCAACACGATGAGCGGTAACACTAATTCTTTCAAATCTAATTCATGTAAATATCTTCTGTTTTCGACAAAATGGATGGGGGCATCAATATGTGTGCCGTATTGTGTGGCAACACTCCATCTTTGTACGAAATAACCATCTTCTGCAACGGTACTGATTGTATCAATATATGCTGCTTCTAATGCGCTGAAATGTGGGCTGTCTGCATCAAAAGTATGCGTTAAGTCGACCCATTCGCTTTCTTTCAGACTTTTCAGCTGATCCCATAAAGGATAACTCATTATTAACACCTCATGACTGCTTAAAATTGTAGGGCTGATTGTTAGTGGACTGACGAGTGAGCTTTAAGACTGCGGGCTCACTCGCAAACCACTGATGACAAGTGAATTAAGCTGTTTCTTGTCCTTCTTTGTTTCTTAATTTCTTAACTGCTGATACTAAAACAGTTAATGCTTGTTTTACTTGGTCTTCATTACGTGTTTTCAAACCGCAGTCTGGGTTAACCCAGAATAATGAACGGTCAATTTCTTGTAAACCACGGTTGATTGCGACTGTGATTTCTTCTTCAGTCGGAATACGTGGACTGTGAATATCATAAACACCTAATCCGATACCTAAATCATATGTTACATCCTCGAAGTCTTTGATTAAAGCACCATGGCTGCGTGATGTTTCGATTGAGATCACATCTGCATCCAAGTCGTGGATTGTATGAATGATTTCGCCGAATTGAGAATAGCACATATGTGTATGAATTTGTGTCGCATCTGCCACTGAAGATGTTGCTAAGCGGAATGAACGTAACGCTTGTTTCAAGTATTCTTCATGGTATTCAGAGCGTAATGGTAAACCTTCACGTAATGCAGGTTCATCAACTTGGATGATTTTAATACCAGCATCTTCTAATGCTAAAACTTCTTCGTTAATCGCTAAAGCGATTTGATCTTGTACTTCTTGACGTGGAATATCTACACGTTCGAATGACCAGTTTAAGATAGTGACTGGTCCTGTCAACATACCTTTTACAGGGTGTTTTGTTAAGCTTTGTGCATAAGCTGTTTCTTCCACTGTGATTGGTTTAGTCCATTTAACATCTCCATAGATAACAGGTGGTTTAACTGCACGAGAACCGTATGATTGAACCCAACCATATTTTGTTACTAAGAAGCCTTGTAAACGTTCACCGAAGAACTCAACCATGTCGTTACGTTCGAATTCACCATGTACGAATACATCTAAGCCGATATCTTCTTGGATTTGAATCCAGCGTGCGATTTCATCGCGTAAGAATTGGTTATATTCTTCATCACTGATACGGTGGTTTTTCCAGTCAGCACGTTTTTTACGTACTTCTTTTGTTTGTGGGAATGAACCGATTGTTGTTGTTGGTAATTCTGGTAATTTTAAGCGTGCATCTTGGACTTTTTTACGTTCAGGGAATGCTGATTCACGTTGTGTACGTACGCTGTCAAAGTCGTATTCAAGGTTTTTGAATGCTTGGTTTTGGAAGCGTTCGTAAGCTGCTTTTAATTTATCGTATTTTTCACTGTCTCCGTTGTTGATAACGCGTTTTAATGCGTCTAATTCATCTAATTTTTCAGTTGCGAAGCTTAATCCTTCTTCAATAGATTGATCTAATTCTTCATCATCTAGTGATACAGGTACATGAAGTAAAGAAGATGATGGTTGGATCACTAATTCATTTGTATAGTTTTCTAAATCTTCAATTAATTCTTTTTTCGCTTCGATATCTGCAGCCCATACATTACGGCCATCAATAATACCAGCATAGAGGGCTTTGTCTTTAGATAATTTGCCTGCTTTGATTTGTTCAAGGTTTTTACCGCGGTCATGTACGAAGTCTAAACCGAAACCTTTAACAGGTAAGCTGTTCACAAATTCTAAGTCTACATGTTCAAAGTAAGTTTGGATGATTAATTTGTCAGCTAATCCTGCTTTGTCGAAGTATTCGTAAGCGTGACGTGTAACGTCGTGAATTTGTTCTGCGTCATCTGTAACTAAGACAGGTTCTTCGATTTGAATGTATTCAGCACCTGCATCAACAAGTGATTGTAAGACTTCTTTGTATAGTGGAAGTAATGCATCTACTTTTTCTTCAAATGTTTGATCTCCGCCGCGTGACAATTGAACGAATGTTACCGGACCTAAAATTACAGGGTGCGCGTTCACATTTAATTGTTTCGCGAATTCGAAACGTTCTAATAAGACATTGCGGTTTAATTTAGGTGTTACATTATCCCATTCAGGTACGATATAGTGATAGTTTGTGTTAAACCATTTAATTAAGGCACTTGCGACATTATCTTTTGTACCACGTGCGATGTCGAATAATAAATCGTCGTTGACTTCTTGGCCTTGGAAACGTTCTGGGATGATGTTGAATAATAGTGATACGTCTAATACATGGTCATATAATGAGAAATCTCCAACAGGTACGCTGTCGATGCTATAGTGTTTTTGTAATAATAAGTTTTCTTTGTGCAGGTCGTTTAAAGTAGTTGTTAATTCATCATAATTTGTTTTGCCTGCCCAATAACTTTCGATTGCTTTCTTCCATTCTCTTTTGCGTCCTAAACGTGGGAATCCGATATTTGCTGTTGTAATTGTCATATTATTGCCTCCTGGTTTTTTTCAGTTTGTTTTTTAAAGTAATGTGTAAGTTCGAGTGAGTAATCGACTTGTTCAAATGGTGTAATGAGATACAATCCATTAAAGTGTTTGATTACTTCATCTATTAATTTGCGACAGATGCGCAAGCTCAGTTCTTTGGTTTTTTGTTTATCATCTTTAACCGCTTCAAACTGCTCTAATATTTCATCTGGCAATGAAATGCCAGGTACTTCATTGTGTAAGAATGTTGCATTTCTATAACTTGTGATCGGCATGATACCAATAAAGAACGGTGTATCGAGATGTGCTGTCTTTTCAGCAATCTCTTGAATACGTTCGACGGTGTAGACAGGCTGGGTAATGAAGTAACTCATCCCGCAGGCTACTTTCTTATCTAAGCGTTTCACCGCTGCTTCCATCTTGCGGACGTTCGGGTTGAACGCGCCTGCAATATTGAAGTTTGTTTTAGTTTTCAATGCGCCGCCATCAATATTAAGCCCTTGGTTAAACCGAACAGCAAGTTCAGTCAAACCTCGTGAATTGACATCATAAACATTCGTCGCACCCGGCAGATGCCCCACTTTAGATGGGTCACCTGTAATCGCGAGTATCTCGTTAATCCCAAGCAGTGATAAGCCGAGTAAATGAGATTGTAAACCGATTAAGTTCCTGTCTCTGCAGGTAATGTGGACCAGCGGTTCAATATTGTAATTCTGCTTAATAATACTCGCTGCCGCGATGTTGCTGACGCGTACGGTTGCGAGTGAGTTATCTGCTAGTGTGATCGCGTCGACTTTTGCTTTGTCTAGTTTCGTGACATTCGCAAAGAATTTCGTTGTATCTAAGTGTTTTGGTGTATCAAGTTCGACGATGACTGTCGGGCCTGCTTTGACTTTAGTCGTTAAGTTATTCTTTTGAACTGGAATTGAAGGATAATTACTTTTTCTTCTGATTGGAATAACTTTCTTTTCTAATGTCGGTTTTAAACCTTGAACCGCTTGTTTGATGAAGCGGATATGTTCAGGTGTGGTGCCGCAACAGCCGCCGATTAAGTGCACGCCTTCTTTTACGAGTGTTTCTGCAATCTTACCGAAGTAAGAAGCGTTGTCGCTGTATTGAATGGCAGAGTCTTCAAAATCTAAGAGACTGGCATTCGGGTAACATGAGAGAAGCGCATGTTGCGGAATCTCAATATGTGTAAAAGATTGCTGCATGTGGTGCGGACCGTGATGGCAATTCAAGCCGATGACGTCTGCACCTTCTGCTTCTACTTGTTTAAGTGCTTCATTAATTTCTGTACCGTCTTGTAAGTAATTGGTGCTAGAAGCGGTTAACTGTGCGATGACTGGAATATCGTACTTTTTCTTCGTCGCTCTGATGACTTGCAAGAGTTCGTTTAAATCGTAATAAGTTTCAAAGAGGAGTGCGTCAACACCCTCGTCAATCAGTGTTTCAATTTGAATATCTGTGTGATACAAAATCGTCGATAATGACAAGTCATTTTGTTTCACACCTTTAAAACCTCCGACAGTGCCTAAAATAAACGTGTCTTCATTGGCTGCTTGTTTCGCTATTTGGACACCGGCGCGTGTGATGTCTCTTACTTGGTGTTCTAATCCGAAAGCTTGGAGCTTTTCGAAGTTTGCACCGTAAGTGTTGGTTTGAATAACATCTGCGCCAGCTTCAATGTAAGATCGATGAATTTGTTCTATTTTCTTTGGATGAGTGAGATTGTATGCTTCAGGGCAAGTATCGATCCCTTCAGAGTAGAGAATCGTTCCTATTGCACCGTCAGCTACTAATACGTTCTCGCTCAAAGTTTGTAGAAATCGGCTCATAGTATGCTTCCTCCAATGCTGCTTCAAAATCTGCAATCAACTCGTCTGGGTCTTCTAAGCCCACACTCAGTCTCAAGAGGTCGAACGTAATTCCGCGTTCGTTACGCACATCTTCTGGTACAGAAGCATGTGACATTGTTGCTGGATGAGAGACGATGGTTTGAATGCCGCCTAGGCTGACTGCGATTTGCGGTATTTTTAAAGCTTTCGCAAATGTTGGTACCTTTTCTGCTTCGCTAAGTCTGAAACCAAGTACTGCACCGCCATTTTCAGCTTGGCGTTGATTGATTTCATCATTTCCTGGGTAATACACTTCAGTAATTTCAGGTCGTGATTTCAAGAATTCAACAATCTTTTGTGTGTTTTTCACTGATTGATTCCATCGAACATAAAGCGTTTTAAGATGCTTTGTCAGTGTCCAGCTGTCTTGAGCTGATAATCCGCTTCCTAAAGTGTTCTGCAAGAATTGTAATGATTCTGCTACTTCCGCGTTGTTCGTCACAACTGCACCTGCAATTAAGTCGCTGTGGCCACTTAAGAATTTTGTGGCACTATGGATAACAATGTCAGCACCTAAATGCAATGGCTTTTGTGATAGGGGTGTCAAGAATGTATTGTCGACTGAAACCAAGATGTTATGTTGTTTTGCGACATCTGCGATGGCTTGAATATCAGTCACTTTAAACAATGGATTTGACGGTGTTTCCAAGTGAATTAACTTTGTATTCTCTTGAATCGCTTGTTCAACGGCTTTCGGGTCTGTTGTATCTACTGCTGTGACTTCGATATTGAAACTTGGTAAAACGTGTTCGCATAAGCGGTATGTGCCGCCGTATACATCATTTGGAATAATTAAGTGATCGCCTGATTTCAGTAAGAAGAAAACTGCTGAAATGGCACCGATTCCTGAGTTATAAGCGATACCGTATTTCGCATCTTCAAGTGCTGCAAGCTTTTCTTCTAACAATGCTCGGTTCGGATGACCTGATCTTGCATAATCGTAAGGAACCTCTGAACCAATCAATGCTGTTGGGAAAGTCGATGAGTCATAAAGTGGCGGGTTGGCTGCTAAAATGTGCGGGAATTGATGGTACTTAATTAAATTTGTTTCTGATGATAGTGACATACATATACACTCCTTTAGTTATTGAGATTGCTTTTGGCTGCGGAAGTTCTGGAACTAAGGAGGGAAGCTGACCACGAAAAAAAGCTTCCGTCCTTTAAACCCGAAAAAATCGGATGTAAAGGACGAAAGCTTGAGCTTCGCGGTACCACCTTAATTCGCTGCTTTATTGCTAAAGCAACCTCTTCCAGTACGCTAAATCTGTTCATGGCAGCTACTGAAGGTCGGTTCCGTTATATGTATCAGCTGTCGCTGTGAGTAACAATAACGTGTGCGTCATTCCAGTACGCCATTATGCAAAAATGTTAATACTGTAGCGCTATAACGGGCGCCCCCGTTGATGCCTCATATCGACACCACCACTCCAAGGCCATTTTCAAACTTTCTTTCTGTGCTTCCTTTCAGCGGACAGAAGCTCTCTGTGTCAGCAGTTTAAGTTCTACTTTCCTTATTATCGTGTTTCTAAACGATATTCAATTCGTTATCTTTTGTGTAAAAAGATTTGTTTTTTGTTGATGACCACATTGTATATTGGTTTTGTTTTGTTTGTCAACAGAATTTTCAGAAAAGTGTGTTTTTACTGATAACTTAAAGTAGCATAAACATAAGTGTACCAAGGGTTGAACAGCGATAAAATTTTTTTATATTTTTTTTGAAACAGGGCACATTTCAGCCGTTATTTCTCAAACGAGTAATGAATTTTCCTTTATTGCGCTAACGATTTTCCTTACAATAAGAGAGGAGCAAAAATCAAAGTTATAACGTTATTTTGGAACTCAGAAAGTGAGGTGACTGGAACGTGCGTGAAATGACAAATGAGAACGATGCACATGTCACAGCTATCAGTTTAGATTCGATTCGTCCGAATCCTTATCAACCGAGAAAACATTTTAATCAAGAGAGATTAGAAGATCTCGCCGCATCTATTCGCGAACATGGTGTATTACAGCCGATTATCTTGCGCAAAACGGTTCAAGGTTACCATATCGTTGTAGGTGAACGCCGTTTCAGAGCCTCGCAGTTAGCAGGTTTAGCTACCATTCCGGCGATTGTTAAAGAAATGTCTGATGCTGAGATGATGGAACTTGCGATTATCGAGAATTTGCAGCGCGAAGATTTGAATGCGATTGAAGAAGCGGAAAGTTATCGTAAATTGATGGATGACTTGGATTTGACACAAAAAGAAGTGGCTGAACGCTTAGGTAAATCTCGTCCGTATATTGCGAATATGTTGCGCTTATTAAATTTACCTCCTACCATTGCGCAGTGGGTGAAAGATGGCAAGTTGTCTGGTGCACATGGTCGCACATTGCTCATATTAAAAGACGAAGCCCAAATGAAACAAATTGCCAAGCAAGTGATGAAAGAGGCATGGAGTGTCCGCTATTTAGAACAATATATAGCCGAGTTGACGTCGAATCCTTCAGACACTGAGGTTAAGACAAAATCAAAGAAACCACGTATGATTGAGCGTCAAGAACGCTTGCTGAAAGAACGCTTTGGTACCAATGTGGCGATAACGACGAAACGTAATAAAGGTCAAATTACTTTTGAATTCAAATCAGAAGAAGAATTTAAGCGTTTGATTCAACAATTACACAGTGAAACATAAGAAATTATGTTGTATTCATGGTAAAATATATAATTGTTGTGAAATGACAGGAGGACGATTTTTTGAATACGTTTTGGAATACAATGCAAGGTGTTTTCAACTCGCTCATTGAGCCGTTTACGAAGCCTGAAACCTACGCATTGATACTTAATAAACTCATTATGATTGTTATCTATGTTGTCGTTGCGATGATTATTATCAACTTAGTCAATAAGTCGATTGATCAGTTCTTTAAACTGCAAAACCGCAATGCACATGGCAGAAAACGATCCCATACATTAAGTGCGATGTTGAAGAATATTGTGCGTTACGTTGTATGGTTTATTGTATTAACAACGATATTAGGTAAATTTGGAATTAGTGTCACAGGATTATTAGCCGGAGCTGGTGTCGTTGGTTTAGCAATCGGCTTTGGTGCACAAACTATTGTGAAAGACATCATTACAGGATTCTTTATTATCTTTGAGAATCAATTTGATGTGGGAGATTATGTTAAAATCAACTTGAACGGTTCACCTATTACAGAAGGTACAGTGCAATCTATCGGTATTCGTTCAACACGTATACATGCGTATACAGGTGAATTAACCGTGTTGCCGAATAGTGTCATGTCAGAGATTACCAACTTCTCAATCAGTAATGGTAAAGCATTGGTAGAAGTACCAATAGCGATGGAAGAAGATGTAAATAAAGTAGAGAGTAAGTTACAGGACTTCTTAGAATCTTTAAGTTCTAAATATTATCTCTTTGTCTCACAACCTGAGATTCTTGGGATTGAAAATTTAACTGGTAATGCTTATATCATGAAAATAGCAGCAGAAACAACACCGAATAATACTGTGCCAGGCGCTCGTATCTTACGTAAAGAGGTTGCGAACTTCTTGAACCAAGAAGACATTAAATCACCAACCCCTATTATGATGCAGTTTAATGGTCAAAAATCTTAGTAATAAGAATTCATAATGATGGAGGATTGTAAATGGCAGCTCAGTATGGTCTGAATGACATTGTGGAGATGAAAAAGGCGCATGCTTGCGGCGCAAACCGATTTAAAATAATTCGTATGGGTGCAGATATCAGAATTAAATGCGAACATTGCAATCGAAGTATTATGATGCCTCGTACAGAGTTTAATAAAAAATTAAAGAAAATACTTGTATCACATGATACACAAGAGAAGGAGAATGACTAATGGCTTTAACAGCTGGTATCGTAGGCTTACCAAACGTCGGAAAGTCTACATTATTTAACGCAATTACAAAAGCGGGTGCGCTTGCGGCGAACTACCCGTTCGCTACAATTGACCCGAACGTCGGGATTGTAGAAGTACCGGATTCACGTTTAGATGCTTTAGCAGAAATCGTTAACCCTAAGAAAGTACTCCCTACAACTTTCGAATTCACTGATATCGCAGGGATTGTTAAAGGTGCTTCTAAAGGTGAAGGTTTAGGAAACAAATTCTTATCTCATATCCGTGAAGTAGACGCAATCTGCCAAGTTGTCCGTGCATTCGATGATGATAATGTAACACACGTTTCTGGTCGTGTTGATCCGCTTGATGATATTGAAGTTATCAACATGGAATTAGTACTTGCAGACTTAGAATCTGTAGATAAACGCTTGCCACGTCTTGAAAAAATGGCACGTCAAAAAGATAAAGATGCAGTGAATGAAGTTCGTATTTTAGAGCGCATCAAAGAAGCTTTAGAAAACGGAGATCCAATTCGCAGCTTAGAATTCAATGAAGAAGATGCGAAATATGTGAAACAAGCACAATTATTAACTTCAAAACCAATGATTTATATTGCGAATGTTGGTGAAGATGAAGTGAATGAAGCGGATAACGATAAAGTTCAAACAATTAAAGCATACGCAGATAAAGAAGGTTCAGAAGTCATCGTTATCAGTGCGAAAATTGAAGAAGAAATTGCGACATTAGATGATGAAGACAAAGACATGTTCTTAGAAGACCTAGGTATCGAAGAACCTGGCTTGAACCGTTTAATCCGCAGCACATACAACCTACTTGGTCTTGCAACATACTTCACAGCAGGTGTACAAGAAGTACGTGCTTGGACATTCAAAAAAGGTATGACTGCCCCACAATGTGCGGGTATTATCCACACTGACTTTGAACGCGGCTTCATCCGTGCAGAAGTCACAAGTTATGACGACTATGTTGAAAATAACGGAGAACAAGGTGCAAAAGAAGCAGGTAAAATGCGTTTAGAAGGTAAAGAATACATCATGCAAGATGGCGATGTTGTACACTTCAGATTCAACGTATAATACAATATAACTAATCTCATAAATACGTCCTCAACAAAGCATATGAATGTGCGCTGTTGAGGGCGTGTTTTTTGTTTGCGCTTATTTCGTATGTATGGCATTAAGGCGTGTGTATATAGGATTTTATGAATAGAACAATATCGTAAATTTGTTACGTTCTCATTGTATGTTTCGAATAAAATATATGACTTTTAAGATGAGATGTTTTATGAAGTTTAAACGTATATCAGAATAGATAGTTATTTTAATTGATTTTATGTGATAATGTAAATGCTTTAATAACAAGCATTTTAAGATAGAAGTAACTAGTTATCTCTTCGAAAAGATTTTAAAATTTTTAGTAAAACTTGTGTAAATCAATAAAGTTTTTTACATCTTCCAAAAAATTAATGATAGAATTGTGTAGAACAAATACACACGGAAGAAGTGAAACATTTAATGCCTAGAAAACAGCAACATGATGTATTATTCGATAAAGAATTACGAAATAAATACCACATTAGAAAATTTAGCGCAGGGATTGCTTCAGTTCTATTTGGAACATTAATCTATACATCCCTGGATCAACAAGCGCAAGCTGCAGAAAATACTGACACAACTGTTGTAAACCCTACAACACAACCTGAAACAAATAGTGACACTGCAAAAGCACAAACTAAAGAGACTGTTCCTACAGCAACAAACGAAACAATTAATAACGCTCCTGCTTCACAAGACGCTACGACTCAACAACCTCCTGTTGATCACCAAACAAGCGAAACAGCAAAACCTGAACCTGTGACTGCACCAGAAGTATCACAACCTGCGACAACAGCAGCTAAAGATACAGCTACTACGCAATCACAGCCTGCTGTTCAACCTGAAGCGCCTAAAGTAGCGACAAGAGCAGCAACAACGACAGATGCACCGGCACAACCTATTACAAATACAAGTGCACCAGCACCCGCTGCGAACGCTCACCCTGTTGCCAAAATAGAGGGGATTAACGAGCAAGTTTATGCCAAAGAAATTCCTGTATATGAAAAATCAGAAGTAGCGAGAACTGCAAAAATGCAGCGTGGTATTTATCATGCCAGAGAAAGTTTAGGTTTGATCGTACCTGCCAATAAAAAGCTTTATATCAGACAAGCACAAGGCAGTAATGAAGCGGATTTACGTGTGGATTTGATGACAAATGACAAACCAGAAATTCGTAATGCGAACGTTTCTAAAGATGGCAGTTGGACACAAGTCTCTGCGACGATGGATAGTGCAGCGTTTTTACGTATTCCTACGGGATTAGCGAAAAAGCCAGTCGTGGAATACTATGTTGAAGGTGATGCGGGTGTGACATTGCCGACTTACCGTAAAGGTGGAGATAAGGCAGCTTTTGATGCAGATTGGGCAGCACGTAATACAAGTTATGGCTATGTAGATGGCGATAAAATTGCTTTCTTAATCCCGAATGTAGACCGTGAACGCATCGCAAACTTAGGCCAAAACCCAGGCCGATGGGGCTTTATGAACTTAGAAGATATGATTGCGTATTATGAAGATGTTATTAATCATTATGATAAATGGGTTGGATTAAACGATGACATTAACTCTGTACACTATAATGTAGGCCAAAAATACTTTGCGATTGCGGATGCTCATGGACCAGGTCTTGCTTATTATTCAACAAATAACATGGGGTCAAATAACCCATCTATGTCAGGTTATCTTGAAAGAGGTTGGTTAGCACTGCATGAAGTCGGTCATGGTTATGACGGCGCAATGACTTATGATCCTAAAATGAACTTAATTGAAGTTGAAAATAATATCTTAGCCAATGAATATCAAACTAAAATCATGGGCGTAAACGATGGTTGGGCATATGGAAATAACCAAGAAGGCATCCAAAAAGAATTTCATGACAAAGTTACTTCAGGTGAAATGAATTTCTATAATGGCGGCTTCCGCGGCAACCTTGATTTCATGACGAAAATGGTGCGTTTGACAGGTATTGAAGGCTTTACTGATTTGTGGAAAGGTATTCGTCAAGAAGAAGCGGATATGAACGCAGCGGGTAAACCATTCGAACAAGATGTACCAAGATGGATTACGACATTCTGGTTAGCGAAAAACGGCATTAATGGTACAGCTTACTTTGATTTATATAAAGTACAAATGCCGCAATCACTAAAAGATGATTTAGACACTTACAACAATACATTCACGTACCCATTAGCATCTTTAATTACTAATCCTGCAGAACAGCAACGCATCAAAGAAAAACTTGGCTTAGCTACAATCTATGAGCTTGTAAACTCATCAGATTTAGCAGATACAACAGTACATGAGAATGCTCAAGTGAGTGTTAATTTAAACGGACAAGTGTTGCCAGACAATGTCAAAGTAAGTTTGATGGAAGGAACACAAGAAGTTGCAAGTGCAGAAGTTGTAGATGGCAAAGCAGTGTTCTCTAATTTACGTGCAGGTGTGTATAAAATTGTTGCGCCGCTTTCAACAACAAATGCGTTGCCTGAAAGTGAATATCTGGTAGTAAAAGAAGGTGCGGATAACCAAGCTACACTTGATTATCCTAAAAAAGATGATGTACAAAATAACGTGACTCAATCGATTTCTATCAGAGGTATATCAAGTTGGGAAATGGCATCAGTAAGCTATAATCCAGATACGAAACAAGTGACATATAAACAAAACACAGGTAAACCACATGTGTATTTCACAGATGAATATGCACATGTAACGATTCAAAAAGCAGATGGAACAACAGTATTAGATAAATCATTGATTGGTAATCAAAGCCTGGCATCAGAACTTCAAAAATTTGATTTAGAATATGGTGACAAAGTAATCGTACGTCACCGTGAACCTGTAGGTCGCCGTGCATTAGTTAGAAATGAAACGAAAGACAACGTGACACTTTCTAAAGAAAATACAGAAAGAGAAACGTTGACTTATACATTGACTGATAAAGGATTTATTGTGGATGGAGAAACACAAGCAGATGCAAACCGTCGTTTCGACGAAGCAATCAGAGCAGACGTAACACGTGTTGCGGAAGCTATTAAAAATCATCCTGAAAGAGATTACCGCAGAGAATTATTTAAAGCATTAACAGGCTTAGAATTTGCGGATCCTGCGATTAAAGAAGAATTATTACAAACCTTAAACCCATTAGTCGCAGTGTATCAAGTTGATACCCCAACAGTGAATCCAGTTGAAGCAGGTGCTACAGAAATCAGTGGTACAGGAGAGCCGGAAAGCACTATCACACTTACTTTTGCGAACGGTAAAACAGCAGAAGTAGAAGTAGATAAAAATGGACAGTGGACAACACAATTGCCAGAGGGGACATCTTTAGAACATAACGATGTTACACAGGTATTTGCGACAGGAAAACATGGTACAGTATCTGAACCAATTAACGTAAAAGTGTCAGATACATTGGCGCCAAAAGCACCAGCAATCAACCCAATTGAAGCAGGCACTAAAACAGTGTCAGGCACAAGTGAACCATTAAGTACAGTAAAGTTGACACTTCCAGATGGCACAATCAAAACAGTTAAAGCAGATGACAAAGGCGTTTGGACAACAGAAGTTGATACAGCATTAGCACATGACGCAGTCGTAAAAGCAGTCGCATCAGATGTGGCGAATAATAAATCAACGGAAGCGACACAAACAGTGAAAGATACACAAGTGCCCACGGTACCAACTATTAACCCGATTGACGCAGGAAGTAAAACGGTATCAGGAACAAGCGAACCATTAAGTACAGTAACGTTGACACTTCCAGACGGTACGACTAAAGCAGTTAAAGCGGATGACAAAGGTGTTTGGACAACGGAAGTTGAAACTCCATTCACTCACGACGCAATCATCAAAGCCGTTGCTTCCGATGTGGCGAATAATCAATCACCGGAAGCAACGCAAACAGTGAAAGATACACAAGTGCCAGCCGTGCCGACAATCAATCCAATTGAAGCAGGCACTAAAACAGTGTCAGGCACAAGTGAGCCATTAAGTACAGTAACGTTGACACTTCCAGACGGAACAACGAAAACAGTTAAAGCGGATGACAAAGGTGTTTGGACAACAGAAGTTGAGACTGCATTAACGCATGAGGCAGTCATCAAAGCAGTCGCATCCGATGTGGCGAATAATCAATCGCCAGAAGCAATCCAAACAGTGAAAGATACGAAAGTCCCAACAGTACCGACAATCAATGCGATTGAGTCAGGCACTAAGACAGTGAGTGGAACAAGTGAACCATTAAGCACTGTGACATTAACGTTACCGGATGGCACAACTAAAACAGTTAAAGCAGATGAAAAAGGCAACTGGACTGCAGAAACAGATACACCATTCACTCACGATGCAGTCATAAAAGCTATCGCATCAGATGTAGCGAACAACCAATCACCAGAAGCAACGCAAACGGTAAAAGATACGAAAGTCCCAGCGACTCCAACGATTAATGCGGTAGAAGCAGGCACTAAAACAGTGTCAGGCACAAGTGAACCATTAAGTACTGTGACATTAACGTTACCGGACGGTTCTACTAAAGTAGTTAAAGCTGATGACAAAGGTGTTTGGACAACGGAAGTTGAGACACTATTAGCACATGACGCAGTCATCAAAGTGGTAGCTTCAGATGTGGCGAATAATCAATCACCAGAAGCAATCCAAACAGTGAAAGATACACAAGCACCAGCAGTACCGACAATCAATCCAATTGAAGCAGGCACTAAAACAGTGAGTGGAACAAGCGAACCATTGAGTACAGTAACGTTGACACTTCCAGATGGCACAATGAAAACAGTTAAGGCGGATGACAAAGGTATTTGGACAACAGAAGTTGAAACGCCATTAGCACATGATGCAGTGATCAAAGCAGTCGCATCAGATGTGGCGAATAATCAATCACCAGAAGCAACGCAAATAGTAAAAGATACGAAAGTTCCAACAATTCCGACAATCAATCCAATTGAAGCAGGAAGTAAAACAGTGAGTGGAACAAGCGAACCATTGAGTACAGTGACATTAACATTGCCGGACGGTTCTACTAAGGTAGTTAAAGCATATGCAGAAGGCAACTGGACTGCAGAATTAGATACACCATTCACTCACGACGCAGTGATCAAAGCAGTCGCATCAGATGTGGCAAACAACCAATCGCCAGAAGCAACGCAAACAGTAAAAGATACGAAAGTCCCAGCGGTACCAACGATAAATCCAATTGAAGCGGGAATTAAGGTAGTAAGTGGAACAAGCGAACCATTAAGTACCGTGACACTAACGTTACCGGATGGCTCTACTAAGGTAGTTAAAGCGGATGATAAAGGTGTTTGGACAACAGAAGTTGAAACGCCATTAGCGCATGACGCAGTGATCAAAGCGGTCGCATCAGATGTGGCAAATAATCAATCACCAGAAGCTACACAAACAGTGAAAGATACAAAAGCACCAGCAGTACCGACAATCAATCCAATTGAAGCAGGAAGTAAAACAGTGAGTGGAACAAGCGAACCATTGAATACAGTGACACTAACGTTGCCAGATGGCTCTACTAAAGTAGTTAAAGCGGATGATAAAGGTGTTTGGACAACAGAAGTAGAGACACCATTCACTCACGACGCAGTCGTAAAAGCAGTCGCATCAGATGTAGCGAATAATCAATCACCAGAAGCGACACAAACAGTGAAAGATACGAAAGTCCCAGCGGTACCAACGATTAATCCAGTAGAAGCAGGCGCTAAAACAGTGAGTGGAACAAGTGAACCATTGAATACAGTGACACTAACGTTGCCAGATGGCACAACTAAAACAGTTAAAGCGGATGACAAAGGTGTTTGGACAACAGAAGTAGAGACTCCATTAACGCATGAGGCAGTCATCAAAGCAGTCGCATCCGATGTAGCGAATAACCAATCACCAGAAGCAATTCAAACAGTGAAAGATACGAAAGTCCCAACAGTTCCAACAATCAATACGGTAGAAGCGGGAACAAAGGTAGTAAGTGGAACAAGCGAACCATTGAATACAGTGACACTAACGTTGCCAGATGGTTCTACTAAAGCAGTTAAAGCGGACGAAAAAGGTGCTTGGACAACAGAAGTTGAAACGCCATTAGCACATGACGCAGTGATCAAAGCCGTGGCTTCCGATGTAGCGAATAACCAATCACCAGAAGCGACACAAACAGTAAAAGATACAAAAGCACCAGCAGCTCCTGTTGTTAATGGCATTAAATCTACGGATCAATCTATCAGTGGTACTGCAGAAGCCAACTCAAATGTGTTTGTAGTATTAGCTAATGGTAATGTTTTAAATGCTAAAGCGGATGCTCAAGGTAATTGGAAAGTAGAATTACTAGATTCACAATCTCTTGTTGGTAATGAAAGCGTAAAAGCTTACGCTAAAGATTTAGCGGACAATCAATCTGAAACGGTTGAAGGTAAGGTTGAACTAGTTGAAGTTCCTGTTGAGCCAGAGGTACCTGAAACAGAAGTGCCGACAGAACCAACGCCAGGAGAATCTGCAGAAGTAACACCAACAGAACCAGAGATACCGGTTGAAGAAGTTCCGGAAGCATTAGAGGAGCCTGAAACAGAAGTACCAACAGCACCGACATCAGAAGTGTGTGAAGAAGTAACACCAACAGAACCAGAGATACCGGTTGAGGAAGTTTCGGAAGCATCAGAGGCACCAGAAACAGAAGTACCGACAGCACCAACGCCAGAAGAATCTGAAGTTGTCACACCAACAGAATCAGAGGTACCGGTTGAGGAAGTTCCAGAAGTATCAGAGGCACCAGAAACAGAAGTACCGACAGCACCAACGCCAGAAGAATCTGAAGTTGTCACACCAACAGAATCAGAGGTACCGGTTGAGGAAGTTCCAGAAGTATCAGAGGCACCAGAAGCGGAAGTACCGACAGCACCGACATCAGAAGTGTGTGAAGAACAAGAAGCGGAAACATCAACAGAATCTGAGACAGAATCAACACCTGTGGTACTAGAAGATGAATCAACAGATGAAGAAGAAACATCATTGGAAACTTCTCTAGATGAAAATACAGCAATATCTAAAGAAGAGAAAGCTAATGTATCGAATGAAACAAGTGATAAGAAATTAGACGAAGTCGTTAGTGGATCATCACAAGATGAGCCGAAAAACGAGAAAGAATCACCAGTCAAACACGATGATCAAGTTAAAAAAGCAACATCATTAAATGCTAAAACTCCTGCAAAACAAGGAGTGAGTAAGCATAATGAACGAACATTGCCGAAGACAGGTAATGAGCCTTCATCAATGCCGTTACTAGGTTCATTGTTGACATTATTTGGATTAGGTTTTATCGCAAGACGTTTTAATAATAACGAAAAAACAGATAAATAAGACTGAGGGTAGTCTAAAGTGAAAATGCCATGGTACGGGATATCTCCCCGTTACCATGGCATTTTTGTTTATAAAGTTAAATTGAATTATCTAATATCTCCAAGCGTCGCAACCATTACAGCTTTGATAGTGTGCATACGGTTTTCAGCTTCTTGGAATACTACAGAGTGTTTGCCTTCGAAGACTTCATCTGTAACTTCCATTTCTTTTAATTGATATTTTTCTTCGATTTGTTTACCGATTGTTGTGTCAGTGTTGTGGAAAGAAGGTAGGCAGTGCTCAAAGATAACATGAGGGTTGCCTGTTTTTTCAATCATTTCTTGGTTAACTTGGTAAGGTTTTAATAATTTGATACGTTCTTCCCAAACTTCGTCTGGTTCACCCATAGATACCCAAACGTCTGTGTAAAGTACGTCTGAACCTTTAACACCTTTATCGATGTCGTCTGTTACTAAGATTTCGCCACCGTTTTCTTCAGCGATTTCTTTACAACGGCTCAATAATTCATCTGTAGGATTTAATTCTTTAGGGCAAACTAGGTTGAAACGCATACCCATGATTGCTGCACCTTGCATCAACGCATTCGCAACGTTGTTGCGTCCGTCACCTACGTAAGTGAAGTTGATTTCGTGATAAGGTTTTTTCAATACTTCTTTAGCTGTTAAGAAGTCAGCTAATACTTGTGTTGGGTGATCTTCGTCAGTTAAGCCGTTCCATACAGGTACGCCTGATTCTTCAGCTAATGTTTCAACAGTACGTTGTGAGAATCCACGATATTCGATGCCGTCATACATGCCGCCTAATACACGTGCTGTATCTGCTGCTGTTTCTTTTTTGCCCATTTGAGAACCAGTAGGTCCAAGGTAAGTCGTGCTTGCACCTTGGTCAGCTGCCGCAACTTCAAATGCGCAACGAGTACGAGTTGAGTCTTTTTCGAAAATTAATGCAATGTTTTTTCCTTTAAGTGTTTGTTGTTCAATACCTGCGTATTTCGCACGTTTTAAATCTTCTGAAAGGTTTAATAAATATTCTACTTCTTTTTGACTGAAATCTAATAGTGTTAGGAAATGTCTGTTTCTTAAGTTTTGCATTCTACTACAACTCCTCTTTGTGATATATTATACCTTCATTATAAGTGACTTATTTTTCAAGACAATGAAATAAATATAGTTTTAAAAAACTTTACATAACTCTCATCATTACTAAACAATCATAGTTTTATAGTTTTGGAATTTAGATATTACTTGTAACATGGCAGTCATGTATAAAACGAGGTGTCTCTCATCATTATTGGTTTATTATACACTATAACGAATAAAAATACATAACTATTTATAAAAATTCATACTTTTTTACAGAATGCTAGAAATGAACCATTTTTAGAATGTGACAGTTCATACTATCTGTATTGTATAATCAACAAGTTTATTACGGTGTTTGGCAACTTAATCTCGTGTTCATGTTCTGTGTTGAAAGTTTGTCAGGTTCATCTGACATATTCTATCTTTTTCAACTTAAAATCAGCAGAAATAACGATAGAGTTATTATAAAGTGTAGATTGAATCTTATGAAGAATAAAGAAATAGTATAGAATAGAAAGAAATGAGCATTAAAGAGAAGGTGTACAAGATGTTGGGAATACTAGGTGTATTGTGTTTTATTGTATTTATTATTTACATAGCAATGTTTGTCTTTTTGTGGATTCAAGGGAAACAAAAGAAAGCAGCAGGCATTATTGCTTTAGCAGCATTTATTTTAAGTTTGATGTTCTTTGGAATGTCAGAACCAGATGCGAAACCTGAAGCAACAAATAATCAAACTGCAGAAACGACACAAGATAAAACACAAGATGAATCGAAAGATACTAATAAAGAAGAACAGTCAGAACAGCCTAAAGCAACACCAAAGTCTGAAAAAGAATTAGATAACAAGCAAAAGGAAGAAAAGCGTGAACTTAAGTCAGAACCCAAAACGCAACCTAATGGACTTGTTAGAGAAGAAGTAGAATTTACACGTCCTGTAGACGGAGATACAGTAAGACTGAGATATGAAGGAAAAGAGTCTGCTTTCAGATTATTATTGATTGATACGCCAGAAACCAAACATCCTAAAAAGGGTGTGGAGCCTTATGGTAAAGAAGCATCTGATTTCACAAAAAATATGTTAATGAATGCTGCTAAGGTTGAAGTTGAATTTGATAAAGGCGGTAAGACAGATAAGTATGGTAGATATCTGGCATACGTCTATGCCGATGGTGTGATGGTTAACAACGCGCTAGTTAGACAAGGTTTAGCTAAAGTGGCTTATATTTATCCACCGAGTATTACATATTTGGATCAGTTAAAAGAGAGTCAACGCTTAGCGCAACAAGAGCATCTAAATATTTGGAGTAATGGTGTATCACAAGATAACAGTCAAAGTAGTGTGCCGTCAGGCTCCCAATCTTCCCAAAACAACGCATCTAGCAGTCAACAAGCAAGTGGAGAGACTAAATATTATGCGAACTGTACAGCGCTAAGAAAGGATTATCCAAACGGGGTGCCGAAAAGTCATCCAGCTTATCAAAATAAAATGGATGGAGATAAAGATGGATGGGCATGTGAAATCAATTAATGGGTATGAAAAAAGTAGAATTCATTTGAATTCGAATGAGAAAAATGATTGTAAAAAGTAAATGACTATGCTATAATTCTTGATTGTGAGTAATGAAAATTATTCCTTGCTTACTCCAATTGAGAGTAAGCCGTATAGTCCACGAGGAGGTGCAGATAAAAAATGAGAACATATGAAATTATGTACGTTGTTCGTCCAAACATTGAAGACGAAGCAAGAAAAGCATTAGTTGAACGTTTCAAAAATATTTTAACTAACGACGGTGCTGAAATCATTGAAGAAAAAGATTGGGGCAAACGTCGCCTTGCTTACGAAATCGAAGATTTCAAAGAAGGTTTCTACAACATTGTACGTATCAACACTGAAAACAGTGAAGCTACAGATGAATTCCAACGTTTAGCAAAAATCAATGACGATATCCTTCGTTATATGGTTATTCGCGAAGACGAAGATAAGTAAAAACAGAATGGGGGCGTTTAAATGATTAACAGAGTTGTATTAGTAGGCCGTTTAACTAAGGATCCTGAATACAGAACGACACCCTCAGGCGTAAGTGTAGCGACTTTTACTCTAGCGGTTAATCGTACGTTTACGAATGCGCAAGGGGAACGTGAAGCAGACTTTATCAACTGTGTTGTTTTTAGAAAACAAGCAGAAAACGTAAGTAATTACTTATTTAAAGGTAGTCTTGCAGGCGTAGATGGTCGCTTACAATCACGCAGTTATGAAAACCAAGAAGGACGCCGTATCTTTGTTACTGAAGTTGTATGTGACAGTGTTCAATTCCTTGAACCAAAATCACAAAACCAACGTCATGGCCAACAATCTGGCGGTAATAACCAATTCCAGAGCTATGGTCAAAACTATGGTGGTCAACAACAAGGACAAAATACGTCATCTTATCAAAACAATAATTCATCCAACGCTGGTCAATCAGATAATCCATTCGCAAATACGAACGGACCAATTGACATCAGTGACGATGATTTACCATTCTAATACGTGTAATGAACGTAAAAATTGAAAATATCGATTAAAGGAGGCAGTTAACCATGGCAGGTGGACCAAGAAGAGGCGGACGTCGTCGTAAAAAAGTTTGTTATTTCACAGCAAACGGAATTACACACATCGACTATAAAGATACTGACTTATTAAAACGTTTTATCTCAGAACGCGGTAAAATTTTACCACGTCGTGTAACTGGCACTTCAGCTAAATATCAACGTATGTTGACTACAGCTATCAAACGTGCTCGTCATATGGCTTTATTACCATATGTTAAAGACGAAAACTAAGATAAAATTTATAGATAAACCCCGTAGGCATAGGCTTTACGGGGTTTCTTTGTGTCTAAATTATTGAAAAAAGGCCCGAAATAGGGCGAGAAAACAAATTAACTCTACAATTTTTGTGACATAAAAAATACGCCCGATACACGGACGTATTATAAAAGTCATTAAGTATTTACTGGATTATTTTTTAGGAGCGAAAGTGTCTACTAAGTTCACGATTAATTTGATAATACCACCAATAATGTCTGCGATCATCATGATAAGTAACCTCCTTTTTTTATCTTAATTTCATTCTAGATGATTTTTCTATTCCATTGTGCAAAATTCCTTAAGTCGTCATTTAACCTACTTAACTGTAAAATTTTAATCCTAAAATGACAGTTGCGTTCCCTAAGTGTTTTAAATGAGGATATTTTGATGGGTTGTACACTGTGTTTACCGCATATATAGAGGGGTAAAATATCTTTGAAATGTATCCGCTACATTGGATTACTGAATGAATGTCAAGTTGAAAAAGGAGTATCGTAATATGACTAGACAAGAATTAAATAAAAATGATACGAATGAAACCTCTCATCCAACGCACTATGATGGATTAGAACATAGTGGTACAAATGAGGAACACTTTGATCTGCATAAAGCCAATGATTTATTAAAGACGTATAAAGAGAATGAAAACAAATGGTCAAAAGAGGCACGTACGAAAGAATTAGAATTGATTGAAGACGAAATTAAAAAACAAAAAATGTTAGTGAAAGACAGAGTGAAACCAGATAACCAGCCAGAAAAAGATCGTTTAGCTAATTTATCAGATAAAGTAACTGAACAAGTATTTGGTATTTTTGAACATACTGATGATTTAGACGAAGCAAAAAGATTCTTAGAATCTCACTATCAACGTGGTAAAATCGATATTGCTTATGGTCGTTCTTTCATATTAGTTTGTGAGGATTCATTGCTTGCGCAAGCGAAAAGTGAATATTCCCACAATCAAGATAATGAAGCATTAGTTAACTTCATCTCTGAAAAGAATATCGAATTAAGTAAAGAAATCATGTCAGATGATTACGTTCATTTATTAGAAGTAGAGCGTGAATTCTTAAAAATTTTAATGAAAAATAATCAGCTTGGTGAAATTTAAAAGTGAATAAATCAAAAGGACCTTGTAAGATTGATAGATTATCAATGATTGCAGGGTCTTTCTTTTCTTTTGTTTTTCATCCGTTGAAATCAGTATTGCGGTATTGTTAAAGAAAAAATCCATATAATCTATTCACTTGTACACAAGAGACCCTACAAGAATGTTAAAATTAGATAACAAACAAACATTAAGTAGATAAAATTATATAAAAACATGTTATCATTACGTTAAATCTATTTGCTTAGTGTCTTAGTGAAGTTAAGTGAATTGAGTAAAACAGAGGATATTGAGATTATAGGAGTGAACACAACGTGAAGCTATATTTGATACGGCATGGAGAATCAACCGCAAACTATGACAATCATCATGGAAATCATTACTTTACTGGACAATTAGACGTTTCTTTAACGAAAGAAGGCGTGCGTATGGCGCAGGCACTAAAAACATACTTCGAAGGAATACATATAGATCATATTTATATTTCTGACCTAACGCGTACCATCCAAACGTATGAAAATGGTTTTGACAGTCAAATTCCGCATACTTTTTCACCATTGTTGAGAGAACGTTCATTAGGTGAGTTTGAAGGCTATCCGAGAGATACGTTGCGTGATAATCCGGCTTACACACGTTATTTTGAAGATCCAAGATTCAGCGATTTCCGAAATAGTTTCACACAACGAGCACCTGGTGGAGAGAACTACTCAGATGTATTAGGAAGAATAGATGAATTCTTTAAAGATGTGCTTGATATTAGGGATGAAGTTGTCGTGATTGTGGCACATCAAATTTGGATACGTTGTTGTTTATATTATTTAGGCGTCATTACTGAAGAGGAATTATACGATAAGCACATTGAGAATTGTGATCCAATTCTTGTCGATACTGAAAACATATAAAAGCGGTTGAATCCCTTATTTAGGATTCAACCGCTTAACTTATTGCGTGTTACCTTATTTTAATTTATCGATAGCTTGAGGTAATAACGCTTCATATAAATCAATGAATTTTAGATAGACATCTTTATAAACATATTCATCAATGCGGTGTGCTTGGCTTGTTTCACCCGGTCCGAACATAATAAATGGGAAGTCTTTGCCTTTATCAACTACTAAGTCAGCTGCATCTGTAACACCTGGTGATGGTTTTTTAGGGATATCATCACCTAAATATTCTTTACCTAGTGATTGCGCTAGATCGATGATTGGATTTTCACCTGTTGTGAAGACGGAAGAGCGAGACATATACGTATCAATGTCTAAATCAGCATCACTGTATTTCTCTTTAACATCTTTTGCGACTTGTTCGAATAAGTCTTGATAGCCGTCATTATCTGCTTCTGGAATCGTTCTGATATTGAATTCAGCCACTGCATAATCAGGAATAGAGTTGACTTGTGTGCCACTGTTGAAGATTGTTGCGCTTGCGACAGGATTTCCTAACTCTTCATTGGTCACAGAGATATTGGCTTGTGCTTCATTAATACGATGAACAAAGTCTACCAATGGATTTAAGGCATTATAGCCAAGTTGCGGCATAGAACTATGCACAGATGAGCCTTTTGATGTGACACGAATATCCATTGAACCTTTATGCGCATAGATGATCGTATCTTGAGAAGGTTCCGCAATTAATAATGCATCAACATCATCCATATAACCCTCTTTATAGAAGGCTTTAGCGCCATCGCCTTCAATTTCTTCACCTACAGTCGCAAGTAAACGGATTGTGCCTTCTTTTGGTAAGCCTTGATCGTGTAATTCAATTAAACTAATCACAAATGCCGCTAAACCAGATTTCATGTCTGCTGCACCACGACCGTGTAAGCGTCCTTCATCATCTTCTGTTAATTTGAAAGGCGGTGTTTGCCAATCTTCTGGATTACCAGGGGACACGACATCCATATGACCAGAGACGCCGATAACAGGACTGCCGCTGCCGATTTCCGCTACAAGATTGGCGCGTGTATCTGTTAATTTAATGATTTTAGTTTCAATATTATGCTTTTTGAAGAGGTCTTGTAAATATTCTGCAACCTCTAATTCATTATCATTCACAGATTCAATACCCACTATATCGCTTAATATTTGAACACGTTCGTCTGTCGTTAATTTTCCCATATCCTCAGCTCCCTTGTTATTTTTCATACAATATAAGCGTAAAATATACAATTGCAGTATTCAAACAATTCGCACTTTTGCACATTAAAATAAATAAGCGTAAAATTATAATTAGAAGTGAAATAAATATACGGCTTAATGGTCAGGAGGCATGACATTGAATAATAGAATTCAGTATCAAAATGTAGCTAAGGACAAAATCAAGATACTTTATGATATGGAAAAAGAATTGAAAAAAGCGAGCGTAGATGCGCACTTACAAGAATTAGTGAAAATTCGTGCGTCTCAAATCAATGGTTGTGCATTTTGTTTAGCGATGCATACAAAAGATGCACGTAAAATCGGTGTAAGTGAAGAAGAAATATTCTTATTGAACGCGTGGGATGATACAAACATTTACTCTGAAAAAACTAAATTAGCATTAGAATTAACGGAAGCTATTACTTTAATTACAGCAACTGGTGTACCGGATGCGTTATATCAACGTGTACGTGAAGAATTTTCAGAAGAGGAATATACAGACTTAGTCTTTGTGATTAATCAAATCAACTTCTGGAATAGACTTTCTATTTCAATGGGTAATGAACATAATGTTTAATGTATGAAAAAATGCGCGAGCACTGTTTAACGAGTGTTCGCGCATTTTTATATTTTTAGTTGTTTATTTATCTATCGCTTTAGTAGGTAGGTTTTGTTTCTTTAAGAAAGTTTTGATTTTCTTTTGTTGTTTTAAGTTAACGTCACCTGCATAGTTCGTAGGAACATCTACTACATTGACCGTTTTTTGTGGACTATAGCCTAATTCTTCTAATTGTTGATCCGCACGCGCGGCTTTATAATTAACAGCGCTAAAGTACTTACTCATACGCTCGATGTCTTCTTTTTGGTTTGAAGGTACTTTATTATCTTTCAAGAACGCTTCAAAATTCATTTGGTTTTTCGTTGTGAGGTTAGCTAAATCGCGTAGATCTGTATCTAATTGATCTGAAACTTTTTGTTTTCCATCATATTGTTGATCTAGTTTATGTTGTAAGACATACTTATTATCGATAATATCATTATTCGCATCTAAGTAGGTCTTTAACTTATCTCGCATTTCCGATTCAGTCAATTCTTTGCCTTTTTCGGACGATTCAAAGATTTTTATTTTATGAATCGGTGTTGCATTTTTAGGCGCATATTTTGCGTGATGTTCTTGCTTTTCATCTTTTTGTGCACAAGCCGTCAATGTTATGGCTAACATTAATGTGAAAGCGATGATTAATAGTTGTTTTAGTTTGCTCACTTTAGTTTCTCCTTCACTTTTCTATATGATTACTTTCATTATAGCTTAACAGCCTAGTATGCGTTAAGTATCTCGGTGCCATGGAGATTCCAATCTTGAAGGGAAAGGTACTTCCAAGTGATATTTCACAATGAGATTTTGCGCAACTTGCAGCATGAGATAACCGAATAATACTGCACCAACAGTATCTGAAAAGTAATGTGCATGTACATAAATACGTGAAATCATCATGATGAAAATCATGACATACATGATATAGTGCCAATAACGTTTGCGCATCAACGTTAAGAACACTGCTGCCGCAACAAAAATAGTTAATGTATGCAGACTTGGAAAACTGAATCCTGAGATATATTCTACAGGACGTGCGCGATGAATAAAGTACTTCAATCCGATGCCTAACACAAGTGTCATAATTGCCCATGTCATAGTGATGACAGAGAGCGTTTTATTCTTAAAGAAGAGAATAATCAAAATGACAGCCATAAAGCCAACTAAGTGCCATGGTTGAAATAGGTTAGAGTAGACGATTAAGAAGCTGTCCATAAATGGAACTTGATGTAAGAGTCTGACGAAGTTATATATAGGTTCGTCTATGATAAGGATGAAGTCCAATTTCACCAGCAGCATTAAAATGATAAAAGCAACCAGGGTAATACCGATGTACTTCGTGTGTAGGACCTTCATAATAAAACCTAACTTTCTTTCTCGATTTATACAAATTATAGCTTATTGTCATACCTTTGCCATCCTACTTTGGGATGAACTGAACCTAACAGTAGGTGATAGGTTTGTTCATTCATGAGATTGAATATATGTTTCAACTTTTCGCAACAAGAAGAAGAGCAGTGATAAATATATACCGAGTTCGACTAAAATGAGCCAAGCATGGCCAAATTTGATAAGTATAAATAAGTCGAGGACGCTTAATGGAAGGCTGATATATAAAAGACGTTTGAAATAACGTAATTGCAGTGACTGATAATAGTGCTGCAGCTGTTTCCAATCGAGGTTTCCTGTAAACGTGCGGGTTTGATTCAAACCAATGAAAAGGTTGTTGACATTGACAGTAGAGCGGGAAGCTTGGGTGAGGTGGACTATAGAAACTAGTAATAATAACATAGACAACCCAAGCTCCTTTTCTCAGCTATATTGTAGTGCATTATATTAATTGTAACATGAATATGTATGAAAAAAGACAGACAAAGATAGCTTTCTTAAAGAAATTTATCTTTGCCTGTCTTGTTGGTTATCCGTCTTAATCAAATGATAGGGAGAGATTAATTACGGATAATATAATCAAATGCGTTCAGTGCAGCATCTGCACCCGTACCCATTGCGATGATAATTTGTTTGAAGCGATCGTCTGTTACATCGCCTGCCGCGAATACACCCGGCATACTTGTTTCTTGTTTGCGGTCAACAATGATTTCACCGTGGTTGTTCGTGTCAATTGCACCTTGTAACCATTCAGTGTTCGGTAATAGACCGATTTGGACGAAAATACCATCTACATCAATTTGATGTGTTTCGCCTGTTTTATTGTCTTCATATTTAAGACCAGTAACATGATCGTCACCAAGAATTTCTGAAGACTGTGCATTTTTCAAGATTTCAACGTTTGGTAATTCACGTAAACGTTTTTGTAAAATCTCATCTGCACGTAAGAAGTCTTTATATTCAACAAGTGTAACGTGTTTAACAATACCTGCTAAATCAATAGCAGCTTCAGCACCAGAGTTGCCGCCGCCGACAACTGCAACATTTTTACCTTCGAATAAAGGTCCGTCACAGTGAGGACAATAAGCTACACCTTTGTTGCGTAACTCATCTTCACCTGGAATATTGAGGTTTCTGAAACGTGCACCTGTCGCAATAATGACTGTCTTACTTGTTAGTTTGGCATCATTTTCTAAAGTTACAACAATACCATCTTCCGTTTTCTCTACGTTAGAAGCACGGATACCATCCATCACATCAATATCATATTCATTAATGTGTTGCTCTAAAGCTGAAGAGAACTCTGGACCTGTTGTTTCTTTAACAGTGACAAAGTTTTCGATACCTGCAGTTTCAGTGACTTGACCACCGATACGGTCTGCTACGATACCTGTACGTAAACCTTTACGTGCAGTATAGATAGCAGCTGTACCACTTGCAGGACCGCCGCCGATGACTAATACATCGAAAGGTTCTTTATTATTGAATTCAGAAGGGTCTGCTTGGCTGCCTAACATATTTAAGATGTCAGAGATACTCATGCGACCATTACCGAATTCTTCACCGTTTAAGAATACAGCAGGAACTGCCATAATATCTTCAGATTCTTCTCTGAAGACTGCACCATCAATCATTGTATGCGTGATGTCAGGATTTAACACACTCATCATGTTCAACGCCTGAACCACATCTGGACATTTTTGACAGCTTAAGCTGATAAATGTTTCGAAATGAAGTGGTCCTTCGAGCGCTTTGACTTGATCGATAACACTTTGTTCTTCTTTCGGAGGGCGTCCGCTGACTTGTAATAAAGCCAGTACGAGTGAGTTGAATTCATGACCTAATGGCACACCGGCAAATACAATGCCAGTGTGCGCATCAGGAGTATCCACACTGAAACTTGGTGTACGTTTCAGTGTATCCTCTTTAACAGTGATATGCGATGACATATCAGCAATTTCATCTAATAGGTCTTTCAACTCTTTAGATTTGTCGCTGTCATCATAACTCGCTGTTAAAACCACGTCGCCTTCCATTAATTCAAGAAGTTGAGATAATTGTGATTTTAACTCTTTATTCAGCATTTATATGAATGCCTCCTTAAATTTTACCTACTAAGTCAAGACCTGGTTGTAAAGTTTCGCCGCCTTCTTCCCATTTAGCTGGGCAAACTTCACCTGGATGTTGACGTACATATTGAGCAGCTTTAATTTTGTGTACTAAAGTGCTTGCGTCACGGCCGATACCGTCTGCGTTAATTTCTGCAGCTTGTACTACGCCATCAGGGTCAACGATGAAAGTACCACGTTGAGCTAAGCCTTTTTCTTCATCTAATACATCAAAGTTGCGAGTGATTGTTTGTGATGGGTCACCAATCATTGTGTATTGTAATTTGCTGATAGCTTCTGAGTGGTCATGCCAAGCTTTGTGTACGAAATGTGTATCAGTTGATACTGAGTAAACATTTACGCCTAATTTTTGTAATTCGTCGTATTGGTTTTGAACGTCTTCTAATTCAGTAGGGCAAACGAATGAGAAGTCTGCTGGGTAGAATACTAAAACGTTCCAAGAACCTTTTAATGTTTCTTCTGAAACTTCGATGAACTCATCTTTTTTAGGATCATAAGCATCTGCTGTGAATGGTAAAATTTCTTTGTTAATTAATGACATAAAATACATCCTCCTAGAAATTAAAAAGTTTGTTTGATTAGAAAGCTAATCAGGATAGCTAAATTATCCTAATTATTTATTTATAATAATTCTAATCTCCTTGATTCCTATTATCACATTATCGTCAGAAATAGTCAATATTCGTGATTGTGTATGCACAATAATGTGTCAAACACTGTAAGTACTAGTGTATTAGAAATATTAACGACTTTTAGAACATGTGTAAAGCAAAGAAATTCATAGGAAATTAACAATTATTTCTCAATATCAATTAGAGATTAATTTTCTCAATAAAGATGGCTGATT
Organism: Staphylococcus simulans; assembly: GCF_047037175.1. Classification (GTDB taxonomy): domain Bacteria; phylum Bacillota; class Bacilli; order Staphylococcales; family Staphylococcaceae; genus Staphylococcus; species Staphylococcus simulans_C. Next base: position 2,127,100 of record NZ_CP178241.1, read on the forward strand.
ATTAGTTGCAATCTCTATAATAAGGTTATACCCCGTTTCTGTCTTTATAACAACAGGAAGGGGTATTGTAATAAATTATTCAAATGTGACTTCAATTGAGCCTGGATAACTATATTCTGCACGGTACGTGCCTTTTTCAGCTGTAACAGGCGGCACAAAGGTACCAGATGAAACAATTTGGCCTTTAAGCAGCTGTTTGTCTTGAGATGCTAGTTTTTTAACTAACCATTTTAAAGCTTCGATAGGATTACCTAATACATCAGAAGAAACACCTGTTGCGATTTCTTCATTATCTTTAGTTAATTTTAAAGTAATGTTTTCAAAGTCTTCATAAGAGACACGATCAGCAGCTTCACCTAATGCGACTAAACCTGAAGCTGTATTATCAGAAATTAAGTCGCCTAAAGTAAAGTTAGGGAACCAATCTTTATAACGTGCATCCGGTATTTCGATACCTGGCGCAACCTTAACGCTGTTCAAGATTGTTTCGTCTGATGCATCTGGACTGATATCATTTAAAATTACGAAGACAAGTTCAGGTTCGATGAGTGGTGCGAATAGTTTTGATAATTGAACCGTTTCACCGGATTTCACAACTTTATCAGATAAGATTGTTCCGTAAGCCGGTTCATCTGTATTCGCATATGCTTGCGTTTCTGCACTGGTCATACTTACTTTGTAACCTGCGATTTCACTGTTGTTTGCTTGTGTTAATTCATCAATTAAAGCGTCTTGAATTTGATAAGCAACCGATTCGCTGATGCCGTATTTTTCTGATACGAAGTCAATCGGTTCATGATTTTGTTGTGCTTTAAATAATGCATTAACAATTTCTTTTTTGTATTGGACCATAATAATCTCCCCTCAATTCTGAAAATTGCTACTATTCATAGGATAGCTTTTATTCTAACAACTTTCAAAGCATTAAACTTTTAAGTGATGATAAAAGAGGGTAGAATAAGGTTGCTAAAATCATTTGAAAGGTAGGAATGGAAATTCTATGTCAGATGTAATTGATCAAATTATGATGAAACACCATACTGTAAGAAAATTTAAAGATGAACCTTTAAGTAAAGAAACAGTAAAAAAATTAGTGGAAGCGGGTCAAAGAGCTTCTACATCAAGCTACTTACAAACATATTCTATTATCGGTATTACAGATCCTGAAATTAAAAAAGCGTTAAGAGAAGTTTCAGGTCAACCTTATGTTGAGGAAAGTGGCTATCTATTTGTCTTTGTGATGGACTATCATCGTCAAGATTTAATAAATGAACATACCGACAAGAATTTACAAGGCTCATTTGAATCAGCAGAGGGATTACTTGTAGGTGCAATTGATGTTGCTTTAGTAGCGCAAAATATTTCAATTGCAGCTGAAAGTTTAGGTTTAGGTATGGTTTATTTAGGTTCACTCCGTAATGATGTTTCACGTGTGAAAGAATTATTAAATTTACCTGACTATACATTCCCATTATTCGGAATGGCATTGGGTGTGCCGGCAGATGATGAAAATGGTACACCAAAACCACGTTTACCATTCGAATCTGTCTTCCATGAAAATGGATATAACCAAGATGATGAAGAAGAATATGGTTATATTAAAGACTACGATCAAGTTGTAAGTGAGTATTACGACAAACGTACAAATGGAGAACGTAAAGAAACATGGTCTGAACAAATCACTCAATTCTTAACAATGAAAGAGCGTGCAGACATCTTAGAAGAATTACAAAAATCAGGATTTGCTAAAAAGTAATTGTTTGAAGCAGCGTTCAAACATTAAATAATAACAGCCCTATCTTTCACCATACAAGGTGAAATGAGATAGGGCTGTTTCTTTATACCTCAATAATATTGTGGATGAAAAAGAGGCGTTTAGTAATCAGTGCTTAAATCATTATATTGATTAGCATTGAATTTTTCTTTATCGAGATTGCCTGTTAATTTAGCACTTCCGACTCCGGCAAGCATAGAGTCATTAACGTTTAATGCGGTACGTCCCATATCAATTAATGGTTCAACAGAAATAAGTACACCTGCTAAAGCAACAGGTAAGTTCAACGTTGAAAGTACTAAGATTGCCGCAAATGTAGCGCCGCCGCCAACTCCGGCAACACCAAATGATGAAATAATAACAACCGCAATTAAAGTGATAATAAACTGCAAGTTGACTTCAACATTTGCGACTGGCGCGACCATCACTGCTAACATTGCAGGATAGATACCTGCACAACCATTTTGACCGATAGAAAGACCAAATGATGCAGATAAGTTCGCGATACCTTCAGGCACACCTAAACGTGATTTTTGTGTTTGTACATTTAAAGGCAGTGCACCTGCACTTGAACGAGATGTGAATGCGAAGATTAATACTTCAGCAACTTTACGCACATAGCGCCAAGGGTTCAAGCCGAGGATGCTGACGATAATTAGGTGGATGATGAACATTGTAATTAATGCCACATATGAAGCCAGCACGAATTTGCCCAATGTCCATAGTGCACCGAAATCACTCGTTGCGATGGTATTCGCCATAATCGCCAAGATACCATATGGTGTTAAACGTAAAACGAATGTCACAACAGACATAATCACTGAATAGATTGCTTCGATAGCACGTTTTACAATATGTCCATTTTCAGGTTGTTTACGTGCAACGCGTAAATAAGCAAAACCGATAAATGTCGCAAAAATAACGACTGCGATGGTTGATGTTGTGCGTTGTCCTGTAAAATCTAAGAATGGATTTTTTGGTAAGAGTTCTAAGATTTGTTGTGGTAGGGTGCTTGCGGTCATATCCTTCGCTTTTTGCGCAAGTTCTGTACCACGTGATTGTTCGGCACTGCCTAAATCAATAGATGAGGCATCTAAACCGAAGAGAAGTGCTGAAATAATGCCGATAGTTGCTGCTATTGCTACGGTTCCAATTAAGAATACAAAGATGTAGAAACCGATTTTCGCAAATTTTTCACCTAATTGAATTTTAGTGAAAGCTGCGACAATAGAAATAAAGATGAGTGGCATAACGATCATTTGAAGTAATGCGACATAACCATTACCTACAATGCCAAACCAATCTGTTGTTGTGGTCGTGATTTTAGAACCAGCACCATATGCAAGATGCATAATCGCACCAAGGACAATCCCGATGCCCAGTGCGGTGAAAACACGTTTTGAGAAAGAAACATGTTTTTTTGCCATGAAAAAAAGTCCGGCGAGAAGCAGAACGAAGATGACAATATTAAGAATAGTGAAACCCAATTGAATCAAACTTCCTTTCGTAAATATTTATCTTCTAACAAAAGATAAGACTTGATTTAATTCAAATAACTGCATAAAGAAGGAAGTTCATTTTATAGTAACTGAACTTAGCAGATGTGTATCAACTTTTTTATACAACAGTACTTGAAAGTTGTAAAGTCTGTTTTAATACATAGTAAATATATCGTATATATAAGGAAGGGTCAATGACAGTTTTTAAAGCAGTATTAAAAAAAAGTTGTGAACAAAAACAAAAAATCCAACCCGAATGCTCGGATTGGATTTGAATAATGTTTGAATTACATACCGAATAAGCGTGCGAAGAACCCTTTTTTCTCTTCTTTATGTGGTGGAACAGTAGGTTCATGTTGGTTGTCAATTGGAATTTCTGGTTCAGGTGTTGTTGTACCAGGTGTGCCTTGAACTTCTGTTTTTGGTTCTTCGTTTTCTTTATTTTCATCTTTTGCTGCTTCAGATGTTTCTTTTGATGGTTGTTCTGAAGTTGTTTCAGTTTTAACCGGTTCAGCTTGCGCGGGCTGTTTAGCTTCAGTTGAAGTTGTTGCACCTTTATAGTCAGAAAGCGGTGTTTCTGATACTTTTTGAGTTTGTTCTTTTGTTGAAGTGTTTTCGGTTTTAACTTCATGTGTTGATGGTGCAGTTTCTTTAACTTCAGAAGTTGTTGTTACTTTTTCTTCTGCTTTAGGTTCAGTTTTAGTTTCAACAGTCGGTTGTGGTTGTGCTAAAACTTTTTCAGTATGAGATTTCATTGCTTCAGTATTATCTTGAACTGCTTTTGCTTGATCTTTTTGTGCAGTTTCAATTGCTTTCAAAGTTTTTTCGTGTTGATCAAGTTTAGTAGTCATTTGTTGTTGTAAAGTTTGTAAGTCTTTTTGTTGTTGGTGTACTTGAGAAATCATTTGACCCAGCATTTGGCGTTCTTCACGCATTTTCGTGATGTCGTTATGTAAGTCGCTTAATAGTTTTGCGAAGTTTTGGTCGCTAGGTAGTTGATTTTGATCCTCTTCTTTTACAACGATTTGCAAGAAATCATTTTCTTTTTCTAACTCTTCGAAAGCTAAATCATAACTATTTGTTTGTTTAACTTTATCCGCAATCTCTGTGAATAACTCGATGTCTTCTTCTTGGAAGTCAGTTGCTTCACGACCACGATATTCTGTTTTCTTTAAATGGTAACCGCGTTCTTCTAAATGTTGTACGATTTTACGTACTTGTTTCTCACTTAATTCGACGCGTTGGGCGAATTCTTTTGTTAGCATCTGATCTATATCCTTTCACTCTATAATTTTAAGTAGGACGTGTGTCTTACGTCACACAAACGTTAGTCTAACCTCTATGTTAGTTTAACCCGATTTCCTTACGATTTCAAGGGCTCTCACGATTTTCGGAGATCCATTTGTTCAAGGAGCGGATAAACGGTTTTGCGTGAAAGGTGATTTGCGAATACATATTTTAAAATATAACAAGATTTAACACTTGTACCGTAAATGTCTTTTGTTAATGGTATACGTGCGTGCAAGAACAGATTTAACGGAATAGGTTCGCCGCCAGGCTCTAATGCAGGTCGAATATAGTTGATTTCTTTTTGCTCCTCAAATGCGTGTTCTTTTAAGAAACGATGACGTTGTACTAATAAGTCGGCATCTGGTTCTTCTAGAGAATCTGGTATCGGTAATGCTTCCATCATAAAGAAATTGACGTCGCGGTCATGTACACGGTTGGCTAGGTTGTCCAACTCTTCTTGGAGTTTGTCTAATGTGTCAGTTAAATAGTGCATTCTTTTTGGTGTGTCTACGGCAACTAAGTACATAATAAATGCCGCATTTGTAGTTGCTTCATAGTGTCCTGACGCAAAACTGACCACTTCATTATTGTCTAACCCGACTAAGAAGACGTAATCATTTTGGGTACGTTTATTTTCAAGTGATTGTTTGAATACGTGATGCTTTTGCGTCACGTTTCCGAATTGATAGTTATCGAAAAGATTTAAAGCTGCTTCATACAATGGATCAGATGTTTGTTTCACTAATTTAAATTCCATAACACTGCCCTCCCATATTTCTTTTGATTATAGCATATTGATGTATAAGGCTAATATGTATAAGTGGAATGATGAATATTAAAATTTGAACATCTCATGATAAAAAAATAATCAGCAGACTCAGCTGCTGATTATCATCATTTCAAATCAAATTTCATATTCTTTATCATGTTTATCTTTTTTCTCTTCGTATTCGTCTTTGAATTCTTGTCTGTCTGAGTCGTGTCTGAAGTCGCTTTTGTCTGCAAGAACGACGATATTACCATTAATAAGTTCGCGTTTAAGAATTTGACGTTCAGTATCTGATAAATCGTATTGTAATAAGACAGCTTCTTCGCCATCTTCCCCAGTAAGGAGGCGAGCAACTCTGTCGCTGAACGTACCACTTGTAGATTGCACAGTCATATCTGTGCTTGAAACGCTACCAAGGTTTAATTTGTTTTTGCTGATAACTGAAATTTCGTCTTTGTTATACCCCTCGTCTAACTTTTGTTTTAAAGTATCAAAAATTTCGTCTTGTGATGTAAGTACAGTAATATTTGCCATGTTAAAGCTCCCCCTCCGCAAAATATGTTTAATGTTATAATGTATACCCTTTTTTTCTATAATTGAACCATCTAAATTATACTATTAGACGGCGAAGCTATCAAATAAATATAAGAAAATTCAAACTTTTAATAAGGAAATGACAAATTTCCTGTCATGCGCAATGGGTTTTTCATGAAATAAGATGAATTAAGTTTCAGATATTGAAATAAAGCCTGAAATTTGATATTATCATTAAATAATTTACCTAACTCATATAATCTAGAGAATTAGGCTTTAGAAGTTTCTACCATGTCGCCTTAACGACATGACTATGAGTCACTGATACAATACAACACAATGGTGCTTTCAAAACAATACGGGTAGACAAACTGTTCATACTGCAATATAAGTTGAGGACTATTTGGGAGATGGGGCTTATATTATAGTGTTTACGTGTTTGCGTATATCGAGCGATTAGGTTTTGAAACGCGGAGAACAATGACAGCTTCTCAAACCATCATTTATAAGTTGCTTTGGCAACACGCTAGAAGGGGTTAGACTTGCGTTAACCACAGAAGGCGTCAACAAGAATGATCTTATACTTAATTGGTATAGGATGATTTAAATTGAACCTCCTGACCCAAAGTGAACTGTATATTGAGAATGATGTGTATTCCCTGTGCCACTCATAGATCCTGAAACTCATAGAGTAGTTTGGGATTTTTTTTATACACAAATTTAGGAGGTTTGTTGACGTGGAAGCGTTAAAAAAGAAGGTTAAAGAAGATGGCGTTGTCATCGGCGAGAAAATCTTGAAAGTTGATGGGTTTTTAAACCATCAGATTGATGCAGTTTTAATGTATGACATCGGAGAAACATTTTACGAACAATTTAAAGATCAAGGGATTACTAAAATTTTAACTGTTGAAGCATCAGGTATCGCACCAGCCATCATGGCAGCATATCGTTTTGAAGTGCCTTGTCTTTTTGCGAAAAAGGCAAAGCCAAGTACTTTGACAGATGGATTTTATCAGACGGATATTCATTCATTCACGAAAAACAAAACCAATCGTGTCATTATCTCTAAAGAATTTTTAAGTGAGCATGACCGCGTATTGATTATTGATGACTTTTTAGCCAATGGGGACGCTGCACTTGGTTTGAACCGTTTAGTAGAACAAGCAGGTGCAGAAACAGTAGGTATTGGCATTGTCGTGGAGAAAAGCTTCCAACAAGGACGTAAACGTTTGGAAGAAGCTGGATTGAAAGTTTCTTCACTTTGCCAAGTTGCATCACTTCAAGGCAACCAAGTAACTTTAGTCGGTGAAGGTGAAGAGAACGCATGAAGAATTTCATCTTAAGTCTACAACATTTACTTGCAATGTATGCAGGTGCTATACTTGTTCCAATTATCGTCGGGACAAGCTTGAAGTTTACACCAGAGCAAATCGCATACCTTGTAACAGTCGATATCTTCATGTGTGGGGTTGCCACATTTTTAGAAGCGAATAGAGTAACAGGTACCGGGTTGCCGATTGTCTTAGGATGTACCTTTACTGCAGTTGCACCGATGATATTAATCGGCCAAACCAAAGGTTTGGACGTTTTATATGGGTCACTCTTTGTATCTGGGATTCTAGTCGTCTTAATTGCACCTGTCTTTTCATACGTTGTTAAATTCTTCCCGCCTGTCGTAACCGGCAGTGTCGTAACCATTATCGGGATTAATTTAATGCCAGTTGCTATGAACTATGTAGCGGGCGGACAAGGTGCGAAAGACTACGGTGATATGAAAAATATCATTTTAGGTTTTTCAACGTTGTTGATTATCTTGATTTTACAACGCTTTACACGTGGTTTCTTGAAATCAATTGCAATTTTAATCGGATTGATTGCCGGAACAATACTTGCTGGCGCATTCGGTGTAGTTGACTTAAACCAAGTTGGGACAGCCCACTGGTTCGAGTTCCCTAAGCCGTTTAGATTTTCAGGCTTTGCGTTTGATATCGGCGCAATTTTAGTATTCTTTATTGTTGCTTTAGTCAGCTTGATTGAATCAACGGGCGTGTATACAGCGTTAAGTCAAATTACAGGAAGAACTTTGACACGTAACGATTATCGTAAAGGTTACACTGCGGAAGGACTTGCGATTGTCATCGGTTCAATCTTCAACGCTTTTCCATATACTGCTTATTCTCAAAATGTCGGTTTGGTTTCACTGTCAGGCGTGAAAAAGAATAATGTCATCTATGGAATGGTTATCTTGCTCTTGATTTGTGGTTGTATTCCAAAGTTAGGCGCGTTAGCAAACATTATCCCATTACCTGTACTCGGCGGTGCAATGATCGCAATGTTCGGAATGGTAATGGCTTATGGTGTCAGTATCTTAGGCAGTATCGATTTTAAAAAGCAGAATAACTTATTAGTTATTGCTGTAGCTGTCGGTTTAGGAACAGGTATTAGTGCTGTTCCAGAAGCATTTAAAGCAATGGGCGAACAATTCGCTTGGTTAACACAAAATGGAATTGTACTTGGAGCTATCTCCGCAATTGTACTTAATTTCTTTTTTAACGGCATAAAGTATCAACAAAACGAAGAAAATGTGAAATAATGTAATTAAAACAAATAATGGAGGCTGTATTCAATGTGGGAAAATAAATTTGCTAAAGAATCTTTGACGTTCGATGATGTACTGTTAATTCCAGCGGAGTCTGATGTATTACCTAAGGAAGTTGACTTAAGTGTTGAGTTATCAGACAGAATCAAATTGAAAATTCCAGTTATCTCAGCAGGTATGGACACTGTAACTGAGTCAAAAATGGCAATTGCTATGGCAAGACAAGGTGGTCTTGGTGTTGTTCACAAAAATATGAACATCGAAGATCAAGCTGATGAAGTACAAAAAGTTAAACGTTCTGAAAATGGTGTTATTTCAAATCCGTTTTACTTAACACCAGAAGAAAAAGTTTATGAAGCTGAAGCCTTAATGGGTAAATACCGTATTTCAGGTGTACCGATCGTAGACAATAAAGAAGACCGCAACCTCGTTGGTATTCTCACAAATCGTGACTTACGTTTTATTGAAGATTTCTCAATTAGAATTTCAGATGTCATGACAAAAGAAGACTTAATCACAGCTCCAGTCGGCACAACTTTAGACGAAGCAGAAAAAATCTTACAAAAACATAAAATCGAAAAATTACCATTAACTGAAAATGGAAAATTAGAAGGACTTATCACTATTAAAGATATTGAAAAAGTTCATGAATATCCAAACGCTGCGAAAGATGCACAAGGTCGCTTATTATGTGCAGCAGCTATCGGTATTTCTAAAGATACTGATATCCGCGCAGAAAAATTAGTAGAAGCTGGTGTGGACGCATTAGTTATCGATACTGCACATGGTCACTCTAAAGGTGTTATCGATCAAGTGAAACATATCAAAGCTAAATATCCAGAAGTAACAGTTATCGCAGGTAACGTTGCGACTGCTGAAGCAACAAAAGCATTATTTGAAGCTGGCGCAGATGTTGTTAAAGTAGGTATCGGACCTGGTTCAATTTGTACAACACGTATTGTTGCAGGTGTTGGGGTACCTCAAATCACTGCAGTATACGATTGTGCAACTGAAGCACGTAAACATGGCAAAGCAATCATCGCTGATGGCGGTATCAAATACTCTGGCGATGTTGTCAAAGCATTAGCAGCTGGCGGACACGCAGTAATGTTAGGCAGCTTGCTTGCAGGTACTGAAGAAAGCCCAGGCGAAACTGAAATCTTCCAAGGCAGACAATACAAAACATACCGTGGTATGGGCTCATTAGGTGCAATGGAAAGTGGTTCAAATGACCGTTACTTCCAAGAAGATAAAACACCTAAAAAATACGTTCCAGAAGGTATTGAAGGCCGTATCGCATACAAAGGTTTATTACAAGACAACATCTATCAATTGATGGGCGGTGTGAGAAGCGGTATGGGTTATACAGGCTCTCACAACTTAAAAGAATTACGTGAAGAAGCAATGTTTACGCGTATGGGACCTGCTGGTTTAGCAGAAAGCCACCCACACAATATCCAAATCACAAAAGAATCACCAAACTACTCAAGATAAAAGGAGAAACTGATTTATGGAAATGGCGAAAGAACAAGAGTTAATTCTTGTATTAGACTTTGGTAGCCAATATAACCAATTAATTACACGTCGTATTCGTGAAATGGGTGTGTACAGTGAGTTGCACGACCATGAAATTTCAATTGAAGAAATTAAAAAGATGAATCCAAAAGGTATCATCTTATCAGGTGGACCAAACTCAGTATACGAAGAAGGTTCTTACACAATCGATCCTGAAATCTTCAATTTAGGCGTACCTGTACTTGGTATTTGTTATGGTATGCAGTTAACAACGAAACTATTAGGCGGAAAAGTAGAGCGTGCGAATGAACGTGAATACGGTAAAGCAATTATCCGTGCGAAATCTGATGAAATCTTCTTTGGTTTACCAGAAGAGCAAACAGTATGGATGAGTCACTCAGATAAAGTTATCGAAATTCCAGAAGGCTTTGAATCTATCGCAGACAGCCCAAGCACACCTTACGCAGCAATCGAAGATAAAGAACGCCGTATCTACGGTGTTCAATTCCACCCAGAAGTACGTCATACTGAATTTGGTAATGATATTTTACGTAACTTCGTACGTCGTGTATGTGAATGTACAGGCGAATGGACAATGGAAAACTTCATTGAGTTAGAAATCGAAAAAATCCGTGAACAAGTCGGAGACCGTAAAGTCCTTTGCGCAATGAGCGGCGGTGTCGACTCTTCAGTCGTTGCAGTGCTCTTGCATAAAGCGATCGGCGATCAATTAACTTGTATCTTCGTAGACCACGGTTTACTTCGTAAAGGCGAAGGCGATATGGTTATGGAACAATTCGGTGAAGGTTTCAACATGAACATCATCCGTGTGAATGCGAAAGATCGCTTCATGGATAAATTGAAAGGCGTTTCTGATCCTGAACAAAAACGTAAAATCATCGGTAATGAATTCGTTTATGTCTTCGACGATGAAGCATCAAAATTAAAAGGTGTAGACTTCCTTGCACAAGGTACACTTTACACTGACGTTATCGAATCAGGTACAAAAACAGCACAAACTATTAAATCTCACCATAACGTAGGTGGATTACCTGAAGATATGCAATTTGAATTAATTGAACCAATCAATACATTATTCAAAGACGAAGTGCGTGCTTTAGGTATCGAACTTGGTATCCCTGAACACTTAGTTTGGAGACAACCATTCCCAGGTCCAGGACTTGGTATCCGCGTTCTAGGTGAAATCACTGAAGAAAAATTAGAAATCGTCCGCGAATCAGACGCTATCTTAAGAGAAGTCATTCGTGAAGAAGGTTTAGAACGTGAAATCTGGCAATACTTCACAGTACTACCAGGCATGCGTTCAGTAGGTGTCATGGGTGATTACCGTACGTATGACTATACAATCGGTATCCGTGCCGTAACTTCAATTGACGGTATGACAAGTGACTTTGCACGTATCGACTGGGAAGTCTTACAAAAGATTTCAAGCCGTATCGTAAACGAAGTAGATCACGTCAACAGAGTGGTCTATGATGTTACTTCTAAGCCACCAAGCACCATCGAGTGGGAATAATCAGTTATAATATATAAAACGAAAACCCTTTAACCACAATGGTTAGAGGGTTTTTTTAAGGTAAATTCATCATGAAAATGGACACGAATTCTCAAAAGTGAACGTATGTGTCATTAATTAAGTAACAAATATGATGCTAACATGATAAACACCGAGCCCGATAACTACAGCGAATCGTTATTGGGAACTTTTATTGGATGAAAAAAGATAAGTAAAAGCCTCAAGTATTTTTTTAAGCAATTTCTTCTTTTTAGAGGTATAATTATTATACTTATAAAAAGAGAGGTAACAATATGAACTTTCATCAATCAACAATCAAACATGTTAATCGAATTGAAATAAATGTCGCAGATATAAAACGTCAAACTGATTTTTATCATCATATATTAGGTCTTAAAGTTATGACATCCACATCAACACAAACAGTTTTAGCTGTGGGTGAGGATGGTCATGAGGTTGTCTTAAAACAACTAGATAATGGACGCTTTGCGAGTAAGACAGAAGCAGGGTTATTCCATATTGCATTTTTATTAAGTGATGTTACACAACTAGGAGCGCTAATTAAACATCTTTCAGATGAAAAGGTACCTATTGCTGGGGGAGATCATCTTGTCAGCGAAGCCATTTATTTTAATGATTTAGAAGGTAACGGTATTGAAGTGTACATCGACCGTCCATCTGAATCATGGCAATGGCAGAATGAACTAGTAGTCATGGATACGCTGCAATTAGATGTCCCACGTATTTTAGCTGAAGCGGGAGAAACAAAATGGGAAGACATGCCTGCTAAAGCGAAAATAGGACATCTCCATTTGAAAACACATGATTTAAGCGCTTCAAGTGAATTCTACCTTCAATTAGGATTTCAAATTGCATCTGCATTATTCTTATCTGACCAGAAATACCATCACCATTTAGCCATTAATACTTGGCAGTCGAATCAACCACTAAAAGATGCTGAAAACACATATGGATTGACTGCCTTTAACATTGTAGATGCCAATAAAAATATAGAAAAGCATAAAACACCTGAAGGATTAAATTTAACAATTAATCAATCAAAAAATTAATGATCTGCTCTCCATAGTGTCATGATAGATGATACGGGAGAGTTTTTTATTCAGTCTTTTTTAAAGGCAATATAATTCTGGATATTTGTATTTATAATTTCGAAAAGTCTAAATAAACAAAATATTCATTTGCTTTCATGTGCTAAAAGGTATAAACTTGAATGGACATATAATAACAAAGGGGCTGTGCAAAATAGATATATTAATCGGTACAGGTTTATTATTGCTCATTTTAGTATTTTTCACTGTGTTCACGTATTATGCGCCAGATGGGCGCGCAGTCATGGGGGCTTTAGCAACAGCAGCGATTGCTACATTCTTAGTAGAAGCGCTGCAAGGGTTTGTATTGGGAGATATTTTAGATATTAAGTTTTTAAAGGAAACGGGTAGTTTAGCCGGGACATTGAGTGGGGTCATTGTCGCTTTCCTAGTTGCATTATCAAGAAAGATCAATCCACAAAACTCAGCGTTGCTTGCGGTCGCATTTGCGGAAATCGGGCTGATTCCTGCATTATTTGCGGCATACCTGATGTCATTTGTGATTCGCTTTATTGAAAAGAAAATTACAAATGGTATGGACTTTATTATTGTAGTATTATTCTGTATTCCAATTGGACGTTTATTAGGGGTCTGGTTCACGCCGTTAGTTGACGGATCGCTACTAAAAATCGGTGGTATTATCGATGTGGCGATGAATACGAGTCCATTGTTGATGGGTCTGATTCTTGGTGGTATTGTGACGGTTGTCGGCACATCACCGCTAAGTTCTATGGCTTTAACAGCAATGTTAGGCTTAACAGGTGTACCAATGGCCGTTGCTGCTTTAACAGCATTTGCGTCTAGCTTCATGAATACAACGTTACTACACCGATTGAAAATCGGTAACTTGAAATCAGTCATTTCTATTGCAATTGAACCACTGTCAAAGGCAGATTTAGTGTCTTCTAACCCAGTGCCAATCTACGTGACGAACTTTATCGGCGGCGGACTGGCTGGTATGGTCATTGCTTACTCAGGATTAGTCAATGATGCGCCAGGTACCGCAGCACCGACACCAGGTATTCTCGTGATGTTTGGTTTCAACCCAGCACTTGAGGTCTTAAAATACGCTGCTATTGCAGCTGCAATTTGCTTTGTGGTCGGTTGGATTATGTCATATGTCTTTAGAAACTATCCAATTCGTAATAGTGAAGTGACAGGTTACGAATCCAAAATTATCAAAAACAATGCAAAACCAACCATGAAAGAAGCATAAGTAAGCAGAAAACAACACACAAAAGGTAATCACCTGATGTGTGTTGTTTTTTTAGTGCTGTAAATTTATTGTTTAATAGAACAGAACACCTATTCCAATTCCGATAAGTACGATGGCCCACGAAGGCAGTTTAAAATAAGCCAACAAGACAAATAATATACTGGCGAAAGTGAAGTCTAAAGGTTGTTTAACCGTAGAAGTCCAAATGGGTTGATAGAATGCTGCGATTAAAATACCAACCACACCTGCGCTGATCCCTTTCAAAAAACCTCTCGCATAAAGATTAGATTTAAAACTATCCCAAAATGGCAAGACACCAAACAATAATAAAAAAGCCGGTAAAAAGATTGCGAATGTCGCAAGCAATCCTCCTAAAATGCCTCCGATATTTGTGCCAATATAAGACGCAAAAGTAAATAATGGTCCAGGTACAGCTTGCGCCGCCGCATAACCTGTAATGAAATGATCAGAAGAGATAAGACCTTGCGGTACAAATTCCTTTTCTAACAGCGGTAGTACAACATGACCGCCACCAAATACAAGTGAACCAGAACGATAAAAACTATCAAACATTTTAATCCAAATGTTTTGTGTTGTTGCGCTTAAGATTGGTAATACAACGAGCAAAGAAACAAATAATGATAAAGAAATAACACCTAATCTTTTTGGTAAATAGAATGTTTTAGTATTAGACTCTGGCATAGATGCAGGCTTGAGGAATAAGACACCGTATAATCCAGTTATCGTCAAAGCAATCACTTGAATGAATATACTGTTAATCAGTAATGAAAGTGCCAACACAAACATGGCCAATGCGATGGTTGTTTTTGTATTGGTTAATTTTTTGCCTATACCGATAATGGCTTGTGCCACAATTGCGACAGCAACCAGCTTTAATCCCTGCATCCAAGTGAAGTGTGCTGTGCCATTCACAAATAAAGCAGAAAACAGCATTAAGACAATTACTGAAGGCATCGTAAATCCTAAGAAAGCGAGGATACCCCCTAAAACGCCGCCTCTGATAGTTCCTATTCCGATACCGACTTGGCTGCTGGCAGGTCCAGGAAGGAATTGGCATAGTGCGACTAAGTCAGAGTATTCACTTTCATCTAACCATTTTCTTTTCTTCACATACTCATCATAAAAGTAACCTAAGTGTGCCGTCGGGCCGCCAAAGGACATTAAACCAAGCTTGAGAGCCACGATAAAAATAGTGAAATAATGAGACATAGGCTGCTCCTTATACAAAATTAAATTAAATTAACTTATAGTTTTGCGTTAGTCTTCATTATATTGCGAAATACGTAAAGGTGAGGTGTGGTTTTTGTAAAATTTGTGAAGAATTTGAATGGCTGTCTTTTCTGTTAGAGTTGTCGTGTTTATATCTTAAAAAGACACTAAGAAAGGCTGCGCATCTTCCTCGCAACATAAACGAATCCGCTCTGTGAAATTCCCCCAAGTTACTTTTTCCATAACTTCTTCATAGGTATAGAATCCAACTTCCAAGCTTTCATCACTCGTTGTAAGTGTGCCATCAGTATAGATTCCTTTAAACAAATGATTGATGATACTGTGTTCAGTGTTTTGAAAGACACCACAGTATGTCGTGAGTTTGATGTTGACGCCGGCTTCTTCTTTCACTTCACGAATGACACCTTCTCGGATTGTTTCACCGTTTTCTATTTGCCCGCCAGGAATTTCCCATCCTCGCAAAGGACTTTTGATTAAAAGTATTTGATTTTCCTCGTTCATAACAACACATGACGCAGAAACAATATGTTTAGGGGTCAATGTTCTTCCTCCTCGTTTAATGCATAGACGGTCAGCGTCTGAAAGTGAACACTTTATGTCTAAAATTATGCAAAAGATAATTTATAGTTAATAATTAGTTAATTCAATTTTAGCGTATAACTGACATATAATAAAAACATATAAATTGAAGGAGACAACAACTATGAATTTTAAACAATTTTTACTGACAGGCTTAGCAAGCGTATTACTTGGATCAGCTGGCGCACATGTATATTCAAATCAAGCACAAGCTGCCACATTTGGCGCACATGAATTCCGAGATTACAGTGTACAACCCAAAGAAAACTTAACTAACTTATTGAACGCAAGTCACTACTACAAAGCAATGGCGAAAGAATCAGGTGCGACGTTCTATCAAAATAAATTAAACCAAGCCATTCATTTCGCGAAAAAACAACAAAAATCTAATAATGATTCGCAAGTTGTGACAGCGATTAACAAACTTTCAGTCATCTATAATGAGGTATTTCAATTACACCTGCAAACTGAAAAAGGCAGTGCAGACTTACAAAACAAAAAGGCTGAACTGCAAAGTTTAATCACAAAGGCAAACAGCTTGTTAACGGAAAGCCATTTGTCAATGAACCAAGATGAAGCACAATTAAAACAAACCGTTTCAAAAGCACACAGTGTATTAAGCCAAACAACACCAGATTTTGAATTAGTGAATGCGATTCATGAAGTTCAGCAAGCGATTCAAAAGGTAGAAGCGTATAAAGCTATAACAGCGCAACGATAATAAGCAAATATAAGTATTTTGACACAGTAATCGCTAGAAGGTTGCTGTGTTTTTTGGCTTTCACTTTTTAGTTGAGCACTATAAGGGTAAACATAATTAATGGTAGACAGCATCTAAGGGAGTGAGTGTTATGTCTAAAACCTTATCAATTATTGTTCCAGTCTATAATAAAGCGCAGTTTTTACGACAATGTTTGACATCTATTGATGAATTAAAGTTGAATCATGAGGAAGTAGAAGCGATTTTTGTTGATGATGTTTCAACCGATGGTTCATTGGAACAATTAAAAGAATTTGAACGAACACGTGATTATATGCGTGTGATTGAGTTAGAAGAAAATAGCGGCAGTCCTGCCAAACCAAGAAATGTGGGGATAGAAGCGGCTGAAGGTACTTATATTACCTTTTTAGATGCTGATGATTGGCTAGATACAGAAGGATTTCCGAAATTACTTAATCAAGCAGTAACGACACAAAGTGATATAGTGTTCGGCCAAAGTTTAAAACATAAAGATCATGCGATTAGCCAAATCGCACGTTTTAGTGCTTATACAAAGCAAGAAGGACTTGTACCTTACGAAATCGATAAAATCTTTCGTGCCGTAGGGCCGCCAGGCAAGATTATTAAGCAATCTGTGATTTCAGAACATCACATTGATTTTGAACCGATGAAATATGGAGAAGATAAGTTGTTTTTCACTGAAGTGATTGCACATGCTGAAACAGCCGCAATGAATGACGTCGTTGTTTATCATGTGAACCGCTATGGAGAAAATCAATCATTGGTTAGTGAAACAGATATTTTCGAAAAAACCGATTTTAATTTAGAAGTATTGAAAAAACTATTAGATTTAGACATCCCGGAGACTGCACGCAAACATGCGATAAGCCGGATTGTAGAAATGGATTATTTATCGCGCTTATTTATGAATCGCCGATTCTTAAAAAGCACAGAGAAAGCGCAGTTTTATGAGGCGTTTCATCGCTTAGTTTCGACTTTAGATGAACGCGGTTTAGCAATTAGAGACTATTTGACTGAACCGAAATATGAGAAAGTATGTGCATGTTTATTAAGTCGAGATCATGAAAAAGTAGAGACATTGATTACGTTATTAAGCGAAGGTATACATGCACCGCATTATATTGCTGATGGACTTGTGTACTATCACTTGCCAGAAGACTTACAAAGTATTGCGCCATTATATGAACCATTCTATGCGGTCTATAATGGCACGCATCTTCAAAATAATCGATTTTATGAAGCTATTATGCTTTATAAAGCGGATACAACAGAAGTCAGTGCAGTGAATTTAGTGAAACTTTCAGATGAATCAGTAATCCAAAATGTCCCGTTTGAACAACAAAATAATCAACTCTGGATTCCATCAGATGCGTTAAACGTTGACTTCGATTATAATCTGCAAGTTGTTTATGATCACTACAAACCATTTTTAGTGCATATGATGTTGCCAAGTGTAGTGGAAGGTCATGCTTTAAAAAGACAAGGACAGAAAGTAGAATATGTTGCTAAACAACCAAAACAAACTTCAGATACGTCTCGTGATGTGGATACGACGAAGTACTTTACTGAGTGTCCTAGCAAAGTATGGGCGATTAAGAAATTCAAAGTATACGGTGATACAGAATTTACACAAGAACAAGCTCATTCGATGGAAAAGGGTGAAGTGTTTAATGTATCAGAGATACAGTATTCGAAAAAAGGTACGCCACGTTTAGTATTAACAGACGGCAATTTAATTACTGCGAATAAAAACTTTGTCGAACAATTAGAGCATGATGTATCAGAACAATATATTGTAGACTTGCCAACTAAAGTTCAAGTGACTAAAAAGTGTAAGGCCTATGAAGATCGTAATTTTAAAACAGAAGCAGAGGTTCAACCGAAATTAAACGACGTGATAGAAATTGATAAAATTGTATGTTCTTCTAGAGGCACACCGCGTTTAAAAACTAAATCTGGTTATTTTATGACCGCCAATCGAGATTTTGTACAGGTGGTTGATTAAGAAGAAGGGAATGAAATCTCTTCTTCTTTTTTTATTAAGATAGTATGGTAACGCGTTGAAGTATCGATAAAAATTAAATGAAATTGACTCTGAATAGTATAAAATAACGCATAGTGAAAGAAGGATATTAAGTTTGTGAAATTATTATAAATATTGTTGACAGGGGATAGAGAAAACGGTAAGATTCAATACATAATTATTTTCTGACAATTCGAACATCATTGTATCAATTTGAATTGTAGGGTGCTATATCTATATACTATGAGGGGAGAGTATTTTATTGACTTCTAAAATTACTTATACAGACTTCACCTCTGACCCTTTTGAAACATTAGATGTTTCAGATGAAACAAAAGGTGCGTATCATGTTGTGAAATGGGCATATGATACTTACGGAGATGAAATTGTATATGCTTGCAGTTTCGGAGCAGAGGGCATTGTTCTGATTAACTTAATTTCGCAAGTGAAACCAGATGCACGCATCGTCTTTTTAGACACGGGTCTGCACTTCGATGAAACTTACGATTTAATTGACCGTGTTAAAGCCAAATATCCAAAACTAAACATTGTTATGAAGCAGCCGGATTTGACACTTGATCAACAAGCACAAGCGTACGGCGGCAATCTTTGGCGCAGAGATCCAAACCAATGTTGTTATATTCGTAAAGTTAAACCGCTTGAAGAAGTATTGACGGGTCAAACAGCTTGGATGTCAGGTTTGAGACGCGAACAATCTCCAACGAGACGTAATACAAACTTTGTGAATAAAGATGACCGATTTGAATCGATTAAAGTTTGTCCGTTAATCCATTGGACTTGGGATGATGTATGGGATTATATCAAATCAAATGATTTACCTTATAATGCCTTGCATGATCAAAATTATCCGAGTATCGGATGCGCACCATGTACATCACCTGTTTTTGAAGGCGGAGATTCTAGAGAAGGCAGATGGCAAAACAACATGAAAACAGAATGCGGTCTTCATATCGGACGTAAATCTTAATTTAAAGATTATCATTAATTTTTTTGTATATAATTCCTAGTGGATATGTTGGAATTGATAAAGCACAATGGCTATACTTGTATTAAACAGGCATATTTTTTTAAACACAATTCCTACTGAAAAGCTAAGAATAAAATCTATTACATGGGGGGAAGACACTTGAATTTATCAGCAACAAATAGTCCGTTCAATGATGAACAGGCACAACTCATTAATCAAGCGTTAGCATCATTATCAAATGACCAGAAACTCTGGCTCAGCGGTTATTTAACAGCACATGTACATGATGGTACAACAACACAAGCACCTGTTTCAGGCGCAGCGGCACCCGCAGCAACAACAGCACCTGCACAACCACAAGCGCAAGCTGTGGAACCGCGTAAAATTACTGTCTTATTCGGTTCTGAATCTGGTAACGCCCAATGGGTGGCAGAATTACTAGAAAGCAAACTGAAAGAAAATGATTTTGATGCGACATTGACTGAAATGGATCAGTATAAAACGAAAGATTTAAAAAATGTGGAAGACTTGCTTATTGTCACTTCAACACATGGTGAAGGCGATCCGCCGGATAATGCATTATCATTCTATGAATTCTTATATGGTCGTAAAGCACCTAAACTAGAAGGTACGCGTTTCTCAGTTCTCGCTTTAGGCGATCAATCTTACGAATTCTTCTGTCAAACAGGTAAAGACTTCGATGCACGTTTAGAAGAACTCGGCGCTGAGCGTATTTTACCTCGTGTCGATTGTGATATTGATTTTGAAGAACTTGCGAATGCATGGATTGAAAACATTATTAATGAATTAGGCGATCAAGAAGTGAAACAGGTCGTTCAAGAAGCACAAGATGCGCCTGTGGAAGACGCTTCTGGACCGATTTATTCAAGAACATTTCCATACGAAGCAGAAGTCCTAGAAAATATTAATTTAACAGGGCGCGGTTCTGAGAAAGAAGTTCGTCATCTTGAATTATCATTAGAAGGTTATGGCGATGAATACGCACCAGGTGATTCTATTAATATCTTGCCTGAAAATGACCCAGAACTTGTAGATGAAATTATCGATATGCAAGATTGGGTTGCTGAAAAAGATATTACTGTCAATACACAAGGTGACAAAATGTCCTTGGAAGAAGCATTGACATCATACTTTGAAATTACAAAGCTAACCAAACCATTAATCGAAAGTGCTGCACAGCTTTTCGATAATGAAGACCTATTAGATAGAGCGTCTGATAGTGAATGGGTGAAAGATTATATCTATGGGCGCGACTTTATCGACTTATTGAATGATTTCCCTACAGAATCACTCCAACCGAGCCAATTACATCAAATCTTAAGAAAAATTCCTGCGAGAAGTTACTCAATTTCAAGCAGTCATAAAGCCAATGAAGATGAAGTGCACATTACTGTATGTGCAGTGCGTTATGAAGCGCATAATCGTCAGCGTTCAGGTGTCTGCAGTGTTCAACTCGCAGAACGTGTAGAACCAGGCGATAAATTAAAAGTTTACTTGAAGAAAAACCCTAATTTTAAATTCCCATTCGACGACCATACACCAGTCATCATGATTGGACCAGGTACAGGTATTGCGCCGTTCCGCAGTGTTTTACAAGAGCGTGAAGAATTGGATTTAACAGGTAATACATGGTTATTCTTCGGTAACCCGCACTTTACAACAGACTTCTTATACCAAACTGAAATTCAAGATTGGTTGAAGAGCGGTGTCTTAGAAAAAGTAGATTTAGCCTTTTCGCGTGATCAAGAAGAAAAACGTTATGTTCAGCATTTAATCGATGAAAACAGTGCAGAATTCTATGAATGGTTGAGAAACGGCGCAGCAATCTTTGTCTGCGGCGATGAAAAACACATGGCGAAAGATGTACATCAAGCTATCATTCATGTACTGGAAAAAGAAGGCGGCTTATCTGAGGAAGAATCAGAAGAGTACCTATCAGAATTGAAAAAAGAAAAACGCTATCAACGTGACGTATATTAATTTTTGAGGAGGCAAATTATGGCTGAGAATAACAATGATTTATATAAAGGCTTAGATGATTTAGAACGTAATAAAGGCGAAAGCAATTATTTGCGCGGTACCATTGCACAGGGTTTAAAAGACCCTGTGACTGGCGCCATTGCAGAAGATGATACGAAGTTATTAAAATTCCACGGCAGTTATATGCAAGATGATCGTGACTTACGTCAAGAACGACGTAAACAAAAGTTAGAACCGCTATATGCATTCATGATTCGTGTACGTATTCCTGGGGGGCGCGTTTCTACAGATCAATGGTTGAAATTAGACCAATTAGCAGATGATTATGCGGGTGAACAAATTCGTTTGACGACACGCCAAACCGTACAATATCACGGCATTTTGAAACGTAATTTAAAAAAATCAATGCAAGCGATTAACGCAGCTGTGCTTGATTCTATCGCAGCGTGCGGTGACGTCAATCGTAACGTCATGTGCAACCCTAATCCCTACCAATCCGATGTGTATGGTGAAATCAATGCGTTTGCTGATAAAATTAGTGCACACTTATTACCGAAGACCACAGCGTACCATGAAATTTGGTTAGACGGTGAAAAAATCATCGATTCTAAGCAAGAAGATCATGAACCAATGTACGGTAAAACTTACTTGCCACGTAAATTCAAAATTGGAATTGCGTTACCACCTTCTAACGATATTGATGTGTATTCACAAGATATCGGTTTAATCGGTATCGTTGAAAATGATGAATTGACTGGATTCACAGTGACTGTCGGCGGCGGTATGGGCAGTAAACACGATGACTTAAGAACACATCCTCAAGTCGGGAAAGTATTAGGTTATATCCCTAAAGAAACTGCACCGGAAGTTTGTGAAAAAATCTTAACGATTCAACGTGATTTCGGTGACCGTGCAGACCGTCAACAAGCGCGTTTCAAATACACAGTGGAACGTAAAGGTGTTGACTGGATTCGTGAAGAATTAAATCGCCGTTTAGGTTGGGAAATCGAAGATGCGAAACCATTTGAATTTGAAAGCAACGGTGACCGTTTAGGCTGGGTAGAAGGTTCAGGCAAATATCACTATACATTATTCATTCAAAATGGCCGTATTAAAGATACAGAAGACTTTAAGTTGAAAACAGCGATTAAGAAATTAGCACAAATCCATAAAGGCGAAATTCGTATGACGCCAAACCAAAACTTGATTTTTGCGAATGTTGAGAAAGAAGATAAAGCAGCAATCGATGCGATTATCGAAGAATATGGCTTAACTGACGGTAAAAATTACAGCGGTTTACGTCGTAACTCTATGGCTTGTGTAGCCTTCCCGACTTGTGGTCTGGCAATGGCAGAATCAGAACGTTACTTACCATCTTTAGTGACTAAAATCGAAGAAATTTTAGATGAATTCGGCTTATCAGAAGAAGAAATTACGATTCGTATGACAGGTTGCCCAAACGGCTGTGCACGTCCTGCATTAGCTGAAATTGCCTTTATTGGTAAAGCACCAGGCAAATATAATTTCTATTTAGGCGGCAGCTTTATCGGCGAACGTTTGAATAAACTCTATAAAGAAAATATTGGCGAAGCAGAAATTTTAGAAAGTTTACGCCCAATTCTAGAACAATATAGTAAAGAACGTGAAAAAGGTGAACACTTCGGTGATTTCGTCGTTCGTAAAGGTATTGTAGAAAAAGTAACGGATGGTCGTGACTTCAGATAAAATCAGTGACATAAGAAAGTGGCGTGTCTACGCACTTGGATACGTCCTTTCGTGTGTCATTTACAACGATTATCGAAATAAAACAAAGGGGTGATCGAATGGTAAAAGTATATATCGTAGGCGCAGGTCCAGGAGATCCGGATTTAATCACGGTGAAAGGTGTCAAAGCTATTGAACAAGCCAGTGTGATTTTATATGATCGCCTCGTTAATAAAGCATTACTTCAATATGCGAAACCGAATACAAGGTTAATTTATTGTGGAAAAGACCCGAGCGGTTTATCAATTCCACAAGTAGAAATCAATGCATTAATGGTAAGTTTTGCGCGTAAAGGACACACAGTCACGCGTTTGAAAGGTGGAGATCCTTTCTTATTCGGCAGAGGTGGTGAAGAAGCGGAAGTTCTAGCAGAACATCATATTCCGTTTGAAATTGTACCGGGGGTTACCTCAGGTATCGCAGCACCTGCATACGCTGGTATTCCAGTGACACATCGAGATTATAGTTCTTCTGTCGCATTTGTGACAGGTGTCAACAAGGAAAAAACGTTAAAAGAAGATTATTGGAAACATTTAGCACTCGGCCCTGAAACGCTTTGTATTTATATGGGCGTCAGCAGATTACCTGAAATCTGTCGCTTATTAATACAATATGGCAGATCGAAAGATACACCTGCCGCATTGGTATATCAAGGGACAAGCGGTGTGCAACAAACTGCAGTCGGCACATTAGAAACGATTACAGAGGTCGCCAAAGATTTTAAAAATCCTTCGATGATTGTGATTGGTGAAGTGGTAGAATTACGCGACAAAATCAGTTGGTTTGAATCGGTTTCTGCACAAACAGCAGCACAACAGTAAGAAAAACATGAGGCTTTTTTAACTTTAATTCCTTGTAAACAGATAAGAATAATAACTATCTATTACATTGCACAACGTAAATAAAATGAAAATTCTAACAATAAAAACTTGAGTATTGAAAGAAAGGAGCAAAGACAATGAGAAAACTATTAATTATTGCCCTCGTAGGTTTTTTTGCACAACTGGTTGACGGTTCTCTCGGCATGGGCTTTGGCGTAACATCATCATCAATTTTGTTATCGCTCGGTTTAGCGCCTGCCATTGTATCAGCGACAATCCATTTTTCTGAAATAGCGACAACAGCAGCATCAGGTGTCTCACACATGACATTCTCTAACGCAGATAAGCGTTTAATTCTGAAATTAGCGGTGCCGGGATCGATGGCAGCTTTCATTGGGGCTGCGGCAGTCAGCCATTTGCATGCAGGGTTAGTTAAACCTGTCGTTGCTTTGTTCCTGATTACCATTGGTATTTATATTTTAGTTCAATTTGCGTTTAAGCGCGGACAGGCAAAGAAGCTGACAAGAGGCGCAGAATTAAGTAATAAATTTATGTTCCCGCTTGGTGCGACTGCGGGATTTTTAACAGCTATTGGTGGCGGCGGTTGGGGACCTGTGAATACTTCAGCACTGCTTGCGCGTCGTGATATCAATGTCCGTCATGTTATTGGCAGTGTTTCCATCAGTGAGTTCTTTGTAACCATTGCGGCGTCAATCAGTTTCTTGATTTTCTTACCGCTCCATTTAATTAACTGGGGCTTAGTCTTAGCACTAAGTGTCGGCGGCGTTGCGGCAGCACCTTTTGCGGCATGGCTTGTGAAAATCATTCCAGTGAATGTCTTAGGTATTTTTGTGGGCGGTTTAATTATCTTTACCAACAGTAATACGTTATTAAAAGCTTTTGATGCACCAGGAGAAGCAATTACATTTGTCAGAATCGCAGTCGTCGTAGGATGGTTTGCGTTACTGTTCATCATTTTACGCAAAGAAGGTAAATTACCGAACTTTTTTCATAAAAAAGAAGCAAATAAAGTAGGAAGAGCAAAATAATAAGAGGAGATGAGTTAAATGGCTACAACAACACAAATTTTAGAACATACGAATACACCGCATGGCGGGAAGTTAATTAATCGTCAACTTGAAGGTGCAGAACGTGAGGCTTTAATCGAAGCAGCCGCATCATTTAAAGCTTTAACGTTAAATGCATGGAGTTTATCTGACTTAGAATTAATCGCAATCGGCGGCTTCAGTCCGTTAACAGGCTTTATGGGAGAAGCGGATTATCAAAACGTCGTTGAAAACTTACATCTTGCGGATGGCACATTATGGAGTATTCCGATTACTTTACCAGTAAGTCAAGAAGAAGCAGATCAATATGACATCGGTGAACAAATTGCGCTTTATGGCGAAGACGAACAACTTTATGGGGTCTTAACGTTAGAAGAAAAGTACACATATGATAAAGAAAAAGAAGCGCAAAATGTTTACGGTACAACAGAAGCGGCACATCCAGGTGTTAAAAAAGTATACGATAAAGGCGAGGTTTATTTAGCGGGTCCGATTCAATTAGTAAATCGTCCAGACCATAGCGAATTTGAAGAATTTGAATTAGATCCGATTGAAGTGCGTCAAATGTTCCATGACTTAGGATGGAAAACAGTCGTAGGTTTCCAAACACGTAACCCAGTGCATCGCGCACATGAATATATTCAAAAAAGTGCGCTAGAAACGGTTGATGGTTTATTGTTGAATCCATTAGTCGGTGAAACCAAAGCAGATGATATTCCAGCGGATGTACGCATGGAAAGCTATCAAGTGATTTTAAAACACTATTATCCTAAAGACCGTGCACGTTTAGCCATTTATCCAGCTGCAATGCGTTATGCAGGACCGCGTGAAGCGATATTACATGCGATTGTACGTCAAAACTATGGCTGTACACATTTCATTGTAGGTCGTGACCATGCAGGTGTGGGTGACTATTATGGTACATATGAAGCCCAAGAACTCATTACAAAATACCAAGATGAACTCGGCATTCATATTTTGAAATTCGAACATGCCTTCTACTGCAAAAAATGCGGTAATATGGCGACCGCAAAAACTTGCCCGCATGGTGCTGAACATCATGTCCATTTAAGTGGTACAAAAGTACGTGAAAAATTACGTAATGGTGAATCCTTACCAAAAGAATTCTCACGTCCTGAAGTTGCGGAAGTCTTAATTCGTGGTTTACGCAGACATAGAGAACAAAACGAGGAGGCGTAACGATGACAAAATCACAAAACATTACATGGCATGATTCAGAAGTAACCAAAGCAGAACGCCAAGCACAAAATGGCCATAAGAGTGTGGTGCTGTGGTTTACGGGATTATCTGGTTCAGGTAAGTCTACCATCAGTGTTGCTTTGGAGAAGGCACTCTATGAACGTCATATTCGTGCATATCGTTTAGACGGTGATAATATTCGTCATGGCTTAAACAGTAATCTTGGCTTTAGTCCAGAAGACCGTAAAGAAAATATTCGTCGCATTGGCGAAGTGAGTAAATTATTGGCAGATGCAGGACTGATTACATTAACGGCGTTTATTTCACCTTATCGTGAAGACCGCGATCATGTCCGTGACATCTTAGAAGACGGCGAATTTATTGAAGTTTATGCGAAAGCCAGTGTAGAAACGTGTGAACAGCGTGATCCGAAACAGTTGTATAAAAAAGCACGTGCAGGAGAAATTAAAAACTTCACGGGTATTGATGCACCTTATGAAGCCCCTGAAAATGCGGAAATTGTCGTGGATACTGAAACGACTTCTGTGGAAGAAGCGGTACAACAAATTATTCAATACTTAGAAGACAAACAAATCATTTAATAATCACACAAACATCCCAAAGGTTAGATTAAACATCTAATGATTGGGATGTTTTTTATGACAATACGCCACGTTAAGTTTTGAGATTATTCTGATAATAGATTAAAATAGAAGTGAACAATACGATTTAAAACAACAAGGAGAGTAGAATAACATGACAGTAGTAAGAGATAAAGTGGCAATGGTAACAGGCGGCGGACAAGGTATCGGAGAAGCAATTTGTCGCAGACTTGCAGAAGACGGTTTTAAAGTAGGTGTGGCAGATTATAATGAAACCACTGCAGAAGCGGTAGCACAAAGCTTACGTGATGAAGGCTATGATGCAATTGCGGTAAAAGTAGACGTGTCAGACCGTGATCAAGTCTTTGCGGCAGTGAACACAGTGAAAGATCATTTCGGTGATTTCAATGTGATTGTTAATAATGCAGGATTAGGACCACAAACACCACTTGATACCATCACGTACGATCAATATCGTCAAGTCTTTGATGTTAACGTAGGCAGTGTCTTCTGGGGTATTCAAGCAGCTGTAGAAGCCTTCGAATCTCTCGGACATGGCGGTAAAATTATCAGCGCATCTTCACAAGCAGGACAAGTCGGAAACCCTGGCCTAGCATTATATGGCGCAACTAAATTCGCTATTCGTGGTATTACACAAACTGCGGCACGTGATTTAGCAGATAAAGGTATTACTGTGAATGCGTATTGTCCGGGTATCGTTAAAACACCGATGATGGAAGATATCGCACAAAAAACAGCGGATGAAGCAGGCAAACCATATGAATGGGGTATGGAACAATTCTCTAAAAATATCGCATTAAAACGTTTGTCAGAACCTTCAGATGTGGCAGCTTGTGTGTCTTATCTCGCAGGCCCTGACAGTGACTACATGACCGGTCAAGCTTTAATTATCGATGGCGGTATGGTCTTCAATTAATATAAGACATAAGGAAAGGCAAGTGCACCTCAAACAGGGCACTTGCCTTCTTTTTTATTTTCTAGGAATACCGATCGCATGACCGAGTTGTTTTGGTGTTTCGAATTCCCCTTGTTCATCGTAATACGTTTTGATGTTGTCGAATACAAATTCAGGAAACTGACTGCTTCGACGTTGCTTGTTATCAACCGCCATCATAATCACTTCATATGTAGCGGTTGGTACTTTGTCTTGATTAAACATCTTTAAGAAGAAATGAACACGTTTATGATCATAATCATAAACATATACCTCTACACTGAATGATTCATCTAACAACATTTCCTTTAGAAACGTGATATGTGCCTCTAAGTTAAAGATTGTCGTGTCATGCTTTTGTCGGTAATCAATTGAGAACCCCATTTTCGCAAAGAAACCGACGACTGCATCACTGAAAATCGAAAAATACTGTGCATCATGTAAATGGTGATTATGATCAATCCAAGAAGGATGCACCTTATCTTCATAAGTATAGATATACCCCATATTTAATTGCCCCCTTTGTACGTATAATAGCAGTGTATCATATTAATGGATATTATAGTTTAAACGTATCAACTTTATAGTGTGAGAGTATTCGTTATGAAGTGATTAAAGCAGGGCTAACTTAAGCAAGAAGAAACAATTTCATAAATCAAAATAGATTTGAATCATTAATTAAAATAAAGAATACAGTATCAACCATTTTGTATAAAGAAAGTTATTATCGAAAAGCATGATAACCAATAAATTCTTCAGAATAATTACAATCAAAATAATTTTGCGTGTAAAGTTAACGGTTTTATGGAGTTTTTGACTAAGAGGATAACAGCATATCAAGATGAGGATGGTTTAGTTGTAAAATATGAAGTGATGAATAACAGTAAAAGCCCGGAAAAGCGCTTAGAATGCGGGCATGTAAGAGGAGAAACTTATGAGAGTAAAAGAGGCAAAGGTTAAGATATTATTAAAAAAGGGAGTACAATTTCATCTATTGAAACATACAAATTAACATATTTAGAATTACCCGTTTTATTATGTTGATTTTGAATCAATAAACTTTATCAAATAAGTTGAAAATTGATTTAGATACGGTATGATAGTAATAAATAAAATAGTTCTTATTAAGAGTGAGTGGAGGGACTTGGCCCTGTGAAGCTCCAGCAACAACCGTCAGGTGACGTGCTAAATCCAACAAGGTAACTTGAAAGATAAGAAGACGTACGTGAAGCGCTTCTTCTTGCAAGGAGGGCTATTTTATTTATCCAAAATGAGAAAAAGGTGGTAAATAAAATGACAACATTCACTAAGCAGCAAATCAGAGAGAAAATGGAAGAACTGGAACAATGGGAAGATTATAAACCGATGAATATGGCCAGCAGCATAGGTAGAAAAGCACATATTCATGATATTGAATCAACACTTAGACAAATGATTCCTTTAGAAGTCATTAAAGAATGGTTAGAAGAAGCGTAGGAAAGAGGGGAAGTTCATGATCGCAATCAGTGCGTGTTTAATTGGTGATAATGTACGTTACGATGGGAGTCATAAATTAAATGATGAATTACGTCATCTCATTCAAGAGAACAAGGCCATCGCCATTTGTCCTGAAGTGTTAGGTGGGTTAACGACGCCGAGACCGCCAGCTGAAATTGTTGGAGGAGATGGATTCGATGTATGGGAAGGTCGCGCAAAGGTAGTTGCGACGACTGGTGAAGATGTGACGGATGCATTTAAACAAGGTGCATTAAAGGCATTAGAAATACTTCAAGCACATCAATGTACAGCGGTGATTTTGAAGTCGAAAAGTCCGTCTTGCGGTATGTTTAAAATCTATGACGGAACCTTTAGTGGCGAACTAAAATCGGGTGACGGTGTGAGTAGTGCATTATTCATGAAACACGGTATTAAGGTTGCGGATGAATCTAATTGGAAAGCACAATTAGGTTTTCTATCGTTTTGAAATTTGTAGGGAAGTTTATTATTGACAGAATATTCTTTTAATTATAGACTGGGATTAATTCAAATAATATTAATTGATTATGACGAGTAAAGTACATATTGAAGAATTGACAGAGAGCTTTTGGTTGGTGTGAAAAAGTAATTCGACAATATCGAAAATGGACTCTGAATCTGTCAGCTGAATCGTTAGGCTGGCACGTGTTAGCATACGTTACCATTGCTCGAGTATGATTGTACTGTTGAGGAGAAGTAGAGACTTCTTGAAACTGGGTGGTACCGCGCAGAATCGAATTCTACGCCCCTGTAAAGCTTTAGCATAGGCTTTATGGGGGCTTTTTTATTATTTGAAGATACATATTAAACAAGGGGGAAGTTAAGATGAGTGAATTATTACGTTATGACATTGTAGGAAGTTTTCTAAGACCAGAGGCATTAAAGGAAGCACGTGCAGCGTTTGAAAAAGGTGCCATTGATCATGAAGCTTTAACAGAAGTAGAAAATCGTGAGATTAAAACATTGATTAATAAACAAGTTGAAAATGGTTTGAAATCCATTACAGATGGTGAATTCCGCAGAAGCTGGTGGCATTTAGATTTCTTCTGGGGATTACAGGGTGTCGCAACAATCAAAGATGAAGGGGGCTTTGAGTTTGATGCGGTACAATCTCGTATTGAAACGGCACGTTTAACAGGACCGATTTCAGGAGACAATCATCCATTTGTCGCACATTTTAAATTCTTATTAGAACATACACCAGAAGGAATCGAAGCACGTCAAACGGTTCCGGCACCCGCTAGACTCTTCTCTGAACTGACACGAAAAGAGAATATTAATGAGACACGTCAATATTATGAAACAGATGATGCGTTAATAGATGCGATTGCGGATGCGTATCAAACGGTGGTTGAAGATTTGTATGAAGCGGGTCTAAAAACAATTCAATTTGATGACACTACATGGGGGCGTTTAGTAGGTGACCAGACTGAAATCAATGTTAAAAATGGAGACCAACAAGAAAAAGAACGCTTAAAACATTTGTTTAAAGAGGTGAATAACCGTACGATTGAACGTTTGCCTAAAGACTTGCGTGTTCAAACGCATATTTGTCGTGGTAACTATCGTTCAACGTGGTTTGCGTCAGGGGCTTATGATAGTGTCGCTTCACCTTTATTCGATCAAGAAAATGTAGATGCTTATCTTTTAGAATATGACAGTGACCGTTCAGGTGGGTTTGAACCGCTCCAACATGTGTCAGGAGACAAACAAGTTGTTTTAGGTCTTATTACTTCAAAAGATGGGGAACTAGAAGACAGAGATGATGTGATTCAACGTATTAAAGAAGCTTCACAATACATTCCGTTAGAACGCTTAGCTTTAAGTACGCAATGCGGCTTCGCCTCAACAGAAGAAGGCAATCATTTAACCGAAGATCAACAATGGGCGAAAATCCGTTTAGTCAAAAGTGTTGCGGAAGAAGTATGGCCTGAAAAAGTGAAAGGTTAAGCGCGATATCATTTTATAATTAGAGAAAAAAGGTGAGTTTCACATTTAATTGTGAAATTCATCTTTTTTTATGCCTATCTTTAGCTTAACTTCACAAAAGTCACGAATCCGACAAAGAATTTTAATCACTACCTTGTATTATTTAATAGTAAGAGGTATAGTATAAGTGAACTACTATTAAACATTAAACAGTACTGAATAATGTA
Source organism: Staphylococcus simulans (assembly GCF_047037175.1). GTDB lineage: Bacteria > Bacillota > Bacilli > Staphylococcales > Staphylococcaceae > Staphylococcus > Staphylococcus simulans_C. The sequence goes on from NZ_CP178241.1 coordinate 2,158,606, forward strand.
TTGGAGGTTTGCTATGAATATACAATTTAAGAAAGGTGCTTTGGAATTCTTGGTTCTGTTGATTATCCAAGGTGAAGATCAGTATGGCTACTCACTTGTACAAAAGATTACACCGCGTATCACAATTGCTGAAGGCACTGTGTATCCTTTAATGCGACGTTTAGTGAAAGAAGGCTATTTAACAACTTACTTCAAACCGTCGACAGAAGGTCCTGCACGTAAGTACTACCGTATCACTGACTCGGGTCAAGAACGTTTAGAAGCACTGCTTGAAGAATGGAAGGCATTTACAGAAGCTGTAGATTTATTTATTGAGGAGAGTGAGAGAGATGAGTAAACAAGAATATTTACAGTTGTTAAATCGTTATTTAACACGTGTTTCACCAGAAGAACGCCAAGACATTTTAAATGAATATGAAACGCACTTTATCAGTGGTAAAGAAGCAGGTAAAACTGAAGATGAAATTTCACAAGAGTTAGGCAACCCGAAAGATATTGGACGTGAAATGAGTGCGAATGCGGCGGTAGATAAAGCAGAATCTTCACGTAATGCGGGGAATGTGACGAATGCGGTGCTGGCAGTCATGGGACTAAGTATTTTGAACTTCTTCGTCATTACTATTGTCATCGCAACGTTATTAAGTATTTTATTATCTTTAGGCATTGCGACCCTCACTTTCTTAGCAGCGCCTTTATTCTTGCTTGTAAAAGGTATGATAGACGGCTTTGGAGAAATTCTTTTGTTGGATGTCTACATTTCATTTACATGTTTCGGAATCGGGCTGATGTTATTTACTGTGACGTATCTAGCTTATAAATGGAGTTATATTCTCTTTATGAAGTATTTACGTTGGAATATTAAAGTTGTGAAAGGAAGTGCGCAATCATGAGAAAAGCATTGTTGATTATCTTTAGTATAGGTTTAGTCATTACAGTCGGCTTTGGCATTGCGGGCTATGTGGAAGGAAAGAAACAACTTAAAAACCATGGTACGCCGATTCATTACACCAAAGATTATAAGCAGGAAGATGCGAAAATCAAGAACTTAAAAATTAATAGCGATACATCGAACGTCGTGATTAAAAAAGGTGATCACTTCAGTGTTGAAGGGTCAGGCGGCGTTAAAGGAAAGACAGAAGTTAAAAGTGCACTTGAAAATGATACGTTAGTTGTTGAGTCTAAACTGCCGAATCCAACGATTAATTTTACATTTGGAAATATTAAACAAGCGACTATCACGATTACGGTTCCTGAACGTCAACTTTCAGATGTGACAATTTACAATGATACAGGTGATATGACGATTGAAGGTTTAAAAGCAAATCAATTAGAAAGTCAGCAGGATACAGGAGATTTATTATTGAAAACCTCTGATATTCATACATTAAATCTTAAAAGTGATACAGGTGATATTAAAGTCACAGATACTCAGTTTAAAAATATGAAATCTGAAAACGATACGGGTGACACAGAAATTAAAGGTATTAAAGGGGATGTGAACCTCCAAGCGAAATCAGATACAGGCGACATTAAAGTAGAATATGCGCAGGCACCAAAGCATACGAAACTCATTCATGATGGCGATGCTGATATAGAGATTCACCAACCTAATTTAAAAGAGAAACGCTATGGTAATGCGACACATACACTTGAGTTAGAATCAGATACAGGCACAGTTGAAGTGAATTAAAGGAATTAAGGCGCTGAAGCAGATAAAGCGCTATTCATAGTAAACAAGCTCCAAATACGTAATTTTGGGGCTTTTTTCTATGTTTAAAGGATGTGTGAGCATAAATGCTTGCATTATTTTAAAAGTAGTATTATTATATTAAATATAATAAGTATATCAAAAGAACAACCTCCTCATAATGAGATAGATAACAGTAGAAAAGGGAAGTTATTCAAATATAAGGAGATGACATTAAAATGAACAACAATTTAAAAGGTATGCACCATGTTACAGCAATTACAAGTGATGCAGTTAAAATATATGATTTCTTTACAGACGTATTAGGTCTAAGATTAGTGAAAAAAACAGTGAACCAAGATGATATTCATACGTACCATTTATTCTTTGCGGATGATGAAGGTAATGCAGGAACAGATGTGACATTCTTTGATTTCCCAGGTATTCCTAAAGGTACACATGGCACAGATGAAATTGCGCGTATTACATTACGTGTGCCATCAGATGCGGCGATTGATTTTTGGAATGACCGTTTAAGTGAGTTTGACGTGAAACATGAAGCGCCAACTGAATTATTCGGTAAAAAAATCTTACGCTTTGAAGACTTTGATGGTCAACTTTACACATTGATTTCTGATGAAACAGACTCAGACGATAGTGTAGAACCAGGTGTCGCATGGAAAAATGCGCCAGTCCCTGCAGAATATGCGATTGTTGGTTTAGGTCCAATCGAATTAAACGTCAGTCGTTTCGAACCATTCAAACAAATTTTCGAAGAAGTATATGGTTATAAAGAAGTAACATCAGAAGGCGACTATCACTTATTTGAAACAGGTAAAGGCGGTAACGGCGGACAAGTCATTGTACGTAAACTAGGCGGCAACCCAGGTATGCAAGGTTTCGGTACAATCCACCACACTGCGTTCCGTGTTGCGGATAAAGATGAATTAGATGTATGGATTGACCGTTTGAATAAATATCAAATCGGCAACTCTGGATTTGTAGAACGTTACTATTTCAAATCATTATATTCTAAATTCTATCCAGGCATCTTAATTGAAATTGCGACAGATGGTCCAGGTTTCATGGGAGACGAACCTTACGAAACAGTAGGAGAAATCTTATCATTACCACCATTCTTGGAACCAAATCGCGCACAAATCGAAGCAGATGTGCGTCATATTGATACTACGCGCCACAATCAACCAGGCCGTAAAAATTAATCATTTAGCTTTAAGGAGGCAGATACGATGGCTTTAAATACAATGAAACATATATTTAGAAAAGGTCAAAGTGCAGATCAACCTACATTCATCTTATTACACGGCACAGGTGGAGATGAATCCGATTTATTCCCGCTCGCACTGCGTTTGAACCCGAACTATAATATTTTGGGTGTAAAAGGAAATGTCGACGAAAACGGCATGACACGCTTCTTCAAACGTCATGGTGAAGGTCAATATGATTGGAAAGACTTAGAAGAACGCGGTACAGAGTTATATGCGTTCTTACAAGCAGCCGCAAAAGAATATGACTTTAATTTAGATAATGCAATTTTAGTCGGATTCTCAAACGGTACAAACATTGCGATTAATTTATTGTTACGTGATGAAACTAAATTTGCGAAAGCCTTATTATTCGCAGGTCTTTATCCAACACACATTGATCACGTGAAAGATTTAACTGGTACAGACATTTATCTTTCAATGGGTACACATGACCCTATCGTACCTGTATCTGAAAGTGAACGTTTAATTGACTTATTCCAACGTTCAGGTGCAAATGTTACAACGCATTGGACACAATCACATGGCATTACTGAAGATTCACTCAATGAAGCAGCAAAAGTCATTAACGGACAATAAACTGAAATAAATAGCTGAATAGACACGTGGTTGAAGAAAGCCCCCAAGACAAATTCAATCCAACCCCTTAATCAAGCACGCAGGCTTTTGATAAACATCAGAAGTCTGCGTGCTTTTTATATGTCAGTAAATAAAAAGGCCTCTGTCTATACAGAAGCCGAGATAACACAGCAAAAGTTTCATTTTGATTATATTAATAAAGCTAGGATGTTCTTTAAGATGATGAAAGCAACTGCGAGTACGATGATACTGGAAACTTTGTTGAGGATTAAGATGAATTTCCCAGACTTATCAACAGTCCCCACTACACGACCTAATATTGCCAAGAAGATAAACCATAGCTAAGAAATAGAAATTGTGGCAATAGTGAAAGCTAATTTGTCAGTCCCTTCATAGATTGAAGCACTTGTTCCAATAACGCCGACGGTATCCATAATGGCGTGCGGATTAAGTAAAGAAACAGAGAGCGCAAATAAAATTTGTTGCTTAGGACGCATCGGTTCAACTTCTTCAATATTTGAAGGCTTTTCTTTCCATAGTGACCAAGCCATATAGATCAAGAAGACAAAACCAATGAGATAAATTACTAATTGCAACGTCGGCATAGACATTAAAATCAAAGATACACCGAGTACTGCGACGACAATTAAAAGTGTGTCACATAAACCAGCAGTGAGTATGACAGGTAAAGCCCGTGCGAATCTTTTTTGATTCGCACCTTGGTTGAACACAAAGACGTTTTGTGCACCTAAAGGCAAAATCAGACCTAACGCTAATAAAATACCATGAAGTATAGCTTGTACCATCTAAGACCGACCCTCTTTCTTTATACAACATCTCTTTGATTTTGTGATTGTGCTAGGCATGTGATGAAAGAGGATTGTATGCGAGTGAATTGATTTTTAGTATACAGAAAAGCTGAAATGCATACAACAACGCACATGTAAGCAAGGTTGAGCTGAAAGAGATGTTTGTTGTGAGAGGGGTTTCTTAACTGGAATTAATAATTTATTAACTTTTGGTTTATGGTGTGTGTAGACGTAACACACTAAACTATAAATAGGAATCTAAGTTATTACTTTCTGGTTTTTTCATATTGATGACCGCTATATGAAAAACAATTATCCTTATTTATTGGATATCCGGGTTTTGTCTCTATTTCAAAATCCGGATTTTTTTAATTCTTAAAGAAAAGGCAGGCACGTATTATGGTTTTAATCCTATTAGGTTTATTCTTCGTCATTCGTTTATATTCATTATCCATTTCTATTCGACATGAACGCCAATTGATTGCGCAAGGCGCTCTACAATATGGCGCAAAGAATTCAAAATATCTTGCGTTATTACATATCTTAATTTATGTGACGAGTTTTGTTTATACGAGTCTCTCACAACCGACATTTAATGGGGTTTCACAAATTGGACTCGTATTACTGATTGTGAGTTATATCATGTTGTTTTGGGTGATTCGTACATTAGGTCCAATTTGGACATTGAAAGTCTACATACTTAAAGAACATCGTCTTGTAAAATCAGGGCTGTTTAAGATTGTGAAACACCCGAATTACTTCTTAAATATTATTCCTGAATTAATCGGAGTTATCTTGTTGACACAAGCTTATCCTGTGAGTGTACTGTTGCTTCCCTACGCCGTATCGCTCTATGTGCGCATTAAGCAAGAAGAAAGCGCAATGGCACACCTTAATTAAAGAAAACGACTGTGCAAGACTAAGAACAAAGTTAAAATGTTCTTGGTTTTTTTATTTAAAAGTTTAACAATATATGATTGTGTCTAATATAAGGTGGAAATCAGTAGCAAGAACCACCTATAATAGAAACATGAGGTTAATGTTGGAGGTGAGTATGCATGTTGAAGGTGAAAGCGCCTAAACATCTCTTTTTAGAAGGGGGAGATGAAGCGGTGCTGTTGTTGCACTCGTTTACAGGGACAGTGCAAGATGTGAAAGACGTCGCAGAATCCTTACATAAAGAAGGCTATACGTGTTATGTACCTTGTTATAGAGGACATGGCCTGCCTGTTTCTGAGTTTGTACAATATGATATTAGAGACTGGTGGGAAGATGCGGAAGCGGCTTATGGTTATCTGCATACGAAAGGATACCGTCAAATCACTGTTATGGGTGTATCGTTGGGCGGTATTTTTGCGTTGAAAATAGCTGAACAATTTGAAGTGGCGCGTGTGATCGGAATGTCAGTCCCTTACCATAAATCGGCAGAAGGTGTGTTAAGCAGGTTGAATTACTATGGTACAAGATTACAATACTACATCGGCTGTACTGAAGAAGAACAAGCTGAAGAAATGGCTTATGTACCTGCTTATCAAGAAGGTGCGGCGCATTTTGAATCGTTTGTAAATCAAACGATGAATGAACTTAGCAGAATCAAAATGCCGACACTATTGTTATATGGTGGGAAAGATGACATTTCTTATAAAGAAAGTGTCGATAAGATTGCTGAAAGGGTGAATAATGCATCGGAGATAGAGACTGGGTGCTTTAGGGAATCCGGGCATTTAATGACACGAGGCATAGAAAAACAAAATGTCATAGAAAAAATCATTGATTTTATGTAAAAATTAAATGTATTTTTTTGAAAACGTTTTACTTAATGGTGAAGGTAGCGTAAAATTATACAGGATAATATTTTTTTCAGAGTGTTCGGATATGATATGATGAACATAAGAGTACTTTTACTATTAAGTTTTCCACGAACACTCAAACGTGTGTTGACTGTGAGTTGAACATAGAGTATTCCATTGTTAAAAAATTGACAGAGACTAACTACCCTGAAAAAGAAGTTATTTCCACCTAGAGAGAAAGAGGAAGAGAGAAATGATTGGAGGTATTTCGTATGAAAAACGAAATAGTCAACAACGCGATTGAGCTATTTGCACACAAAGGTTACTATGGTTGTACCCTAGAAGAAGTAGCCAACAGTGTATCTATAAAGAAGGCCAGTTTATACTATTATTTTCCGAGCAAAGCGAATATTTATGAAGCGTGTGCGGATAGAATCATTCAACATTTTTCAAGAATGTTGGACTTGCAGGAAAATGTGTCACAACGTACATTAGAAAACTTGCGTGACTTTATTTTAGACATGATTTTCAAACCGAACATCAGTTATTTACGCATGTATTTACAATTTAACCAAGCCCCAGATGAGTTCAAAGAACAGTTATATCAAGGTATTGCGATGTTACACAGCAAATTGAATCGTGTTTTAGAATGTTATTTCGAAGCTAACGATATTTCAATGCCAATCAGAGATTTCAAAGATTTAATTTTAGGTATTATGGAAAGCGGCTTTGTTCGCACAACTTTCGTTAATTATTTTGACGAATTGAGTTATCGCCGTTATACAATGGAAAAAGATGTTGAATCAACATTAAATGCTTTGTTAGGTATTAACTAAGCGCATATCAGCCAAAATTAGAAGAATTAGATGAGATTATCCAAATGGATAATCTTTTTTTATGTCTAAATCAGCTTGATCACAAGTTTATTGCTGCTTAGAAGGAAAAATCAAAAATGGATTAAAAACCTGATGATGGCAAGGATGAAGTACTATTTTTTGACAGAATGCTAGTTGAGGGATTGCTATATTTGTGTTATAGTATACTTACTTGCATAAACGCTTTAACGCTTTAATTGTTTAAAGTAAATGGATTTTAATCCTGAAATCAATAGAAAAGGATGAGCAGCGTGTCGAAACAATCACAGTGGAAAACCTCAACTGGATTTATTTTAGCAAGCGCAGGTTCGGCGATCGGATTAGGTGCCATGTGGAAATTCCCATATATGGCAGGCATCTACGGCGGCGGCGCGTTTTTATTAATGTTTTTAATATTTACTATCTTCATAGGCTTGCCGTTACTCATTATGGAATTTACAATCGGTAAGCTTGGCAGAACTTATACAACCGCTATTTTCGGTAAACTATCTCATAAGAAATGGACGAATGTTATTGGCTGGAGCGGTAACTTGGCTGTTTTCGTCTTGTTTGGTTTTTATAGCGTAGTCGGCGGTTGGATTATGATTTATATCGCACAAGTGGCGATGCAGATTATCGGTCTTAGAGATGGCACGCTTGGTAGTATTCAGTTTGAACAAGTCATCTCAAGTCCGCTTTATACCATGTTAGGACAAGGGTCATTTATTTTAGTGACGATGGTCATTGTGATGTTAGGTGTAGAACATGGATTAGAAAAAGCATCTAAAGTGATGATGCCTTTGCTGTTTATCTTTTTAATCCTCATCGTCGTACGTTCATTATCATTAGAAGGTGCATCTGAAGGGGTTCGTTTCTTATTAGAACCACGCATGGAAGAGTTGACGATGGAAGGTATTCTCTTCGCATTAGGTCAATCATTCTTCGCCCTTTCATTAGGTACGACAGGAATGATTACTTATGCAAGTTATGCGCCTAAAGAAATGACAATTAAAACATCCGCTTTATCTATCGTGATTATGAACATTGTGGTCGCATTACTTGCAGGACTGGCGATTTTCCCAGCTATCAATGCATTCGGTTACAAACCAGAAGAAGGTCCGGGCTTACTCTTTAAAGTATTGCCGCATGTATTTGAAAAAATGAGCTTTGGTCCAGGCTTTTATTTAATCTTCTTGATCTTATTCTTGTTTGCGGCACTGACATCCTCTATTTCATTATTAGAGTTGAATGTGTCTAACTTCACTAAAAATGACAACCGTAAGCGTGGAAAGGTTGCGCTTATCGGTAGTATACTAGTCTTTATTATCAGTATCCCGGCAACTTTATCATTTAGTACATTAAGTGATATTCATTTCTTAGCCGGTACAATTTTTGACAATATGGACTTCTTAGTTTCTAACATTTTAATGCCGTTAGGGGCACTAGCAACAACATTATTTGTCGGTCAATTATTGAAGAAGGAAGATTTGAAATCTGTCTTTGGCAGTGATCGTTTAAAAATCTTTATACCTTGGTATTACTTGGTGAAGTACGTTTTACCAATCGTAATACTCTTAGTTTTCGTGATTCAATTCTTTAATTAAATACCTATTTTGAAAGGCTTCCTGTTGTGTGATGCAGCAGGAAGCTTTTTGTATTTGGTTTTAATGCATAATCTCCTAAATAAACACAATGAAGTTACATCAAAATTTTTAACTTACACATTAAGAGAAAATTGCATTTACAACGGTATTACGCTATAATTCATACCAGTACGATAGGAATAATGGGAATGGGTGATGAGAAACAGGAATCGGGCCTGTCATCATGCATTCCGCGGGGAGGACATCTATGATTGGATTTGATTTAATCGGTAATACACCTTTGGTTAAATTGGAATCGTTCAGTGATGATAAAGTATCAATTTATGCAAAACTAGAACAATTCAACCCTGGCGGCAGTGTAAAAGACCGCTTAGGTAAATATTTAATTGAACAAGCAATGGAACGTGGACAAATTAAGCGCGGCGACACAATAGTGGAAGCATCAGCTGGCAATACAGGCATTGGCTTAGCGATTGCGGCGAACCACTATGGCTTACAATGTGTGATTTATGCGCCAATTGGTTTTGCGGCAGAAAAGATTTCGATTATGGAAGCATTAGGTGCGCAAGTGATTCGTACACCGCAAAATGGCGGTATGTTAGGTGCGCAACAAGCAGCACGTGACTATGCGGCGGAACATGGTGCATATTATACAAATCAATTTGAGTCTGAAGACAACCCAGGTGCGTATCGCGATACGATGGCACAAGAAATCTTAAAAGAATTGCCAGAGGTTGATTATTTTGTGGCAGGTGTCGGTTCAGGCGGAACATTTACAGGTACAGCTGAAGTATTAGCACAACATGGTGTTAAAAATGTCATTGTTGAACCTGTCGGTTCTGTATTGAACGGCGGTAAAAAACGTCTGCATGATACAGAAGGTATTGGTTCTGAAAAATGGCCGGGCTTCTTAGATAAAGCTTTAGTAACTGACATTTTAACCATTACAGATGAAGATGCTTTCCATAATGTAAAACAACTCGCATTGCAAGAAGGCCTGTTAGTAGGCAGTTCATCAGGTGCTGCATTGCAAGGTGCATTAGACATCAAAGCACGCTTAGACAAAGGAACGATTGTCACAATCTTCCCAGACGGCAGTGACCGTTATATGTCTAAATCAATTTTTAATTATTCGGGAAAAAATAAAGCGTAAAGGAGATAGAGGATTTATGAATAAGAAAACACAAATGGTACATGGCGGCCATACTACAGATGATTATACAGGTGCGGTAACGACACCTATTTATCAAACAAGCACGTATTTACAAGATGATATCGGGGATTTACGTGAAGGGTATGAATATTCACGCAGCGGTAATCCGACACGTGCGGCATTAGAAAGTGCAATTGCGGATATTGAATACGGCCGTTTTGGTTTCGCATTCGGTTCAGGTGTAGCCGCAATGTCAGCAGTCATCATGTTATTGGATAAAGGGGATCACATCGTTGTGAATTCTGATGTATATGGCGGTACATTCCGCGTGTTGACAAAAGTATTCAACCGTTTCGGTATTGATGCAGATTTCGTAGATACAACTGATGTTGAAAAGATTGAAGCAGCGATTAAACCAGAAACAAAAATGTTAATGATTGAAACACCTTCAAATCCATTATTACGTGTAACAGATATTAAAGCTGCCGCAGATATTGCGAAAAAACACAATTTAATTTCAGTCGTAGATAATACATTCATGTCTCCTTATTTCCAAAATCCATTAAAATTAGGTGCAGATATTGTCTTACACTCTGCTTCTAAATATATCGGTGGACATAGTGATGTCATTGGCGGCCTACTCGCAACAAGTGATGACGCGTTAGCTGAACGTCTTGGCTTCATTCAAAACTCAACAGGCGGCGTACTTGGACCGCAAGACAGTTATTTATTAATTCGTGGTATTAAAACATTAGGCTTACGTATGGAACAAGTCAGCCGCAGTGCAGTAGCAGTCGCAACGATGCTTGCTGATCACCCTAATGTGAAAAAAGTTTATCATCCAAGCTTAGAAAATCACCCAAATCACGATGTACATGAAAACCAAGCATCAGGTCACACAGGTGTTGTATCATTTGTCGTATCTGATATTGATGCTGCAAAAGCAGTCATTCGTGAAACTGAATACTTCACATTAGCCGAAAGCTTAGGTGCAGTAGAAAGCTTAATTTCAGTACCAGCACTTATGACACACGCTTCTATTCCAAAAGAAGTACGTGAAAAAGAAGGTATTGAAGATGGTTTAATCCGCTTATCTGTCGGTATTGAAGATACAGATGATTTAGTTGCTGATTTAAAACAAGCGTTAGATCAACTACAAAAATAATTCATTAAATCAATGCATAATATAAAGGTGCCTTCCATATTGGAGAGGCACCTTTGTTTGTATTGTTAAAATCAGTTGTATCAAGAATCGATTAGGAATATGAAGTGTAGTATCACATGTCTTTCTTAATTTTTTCTAAATCTTCCTCAGAAATATGGAAAGTCACCTCTCCAGTTTCTAAATCTAATTTTGCTTTAACTTCGACATTTTTGCCTACGAATATACCTTTTTCTACTTCCAGTTTTAAAGGGAGGTTACCATACGTTTTAGTGTTCAGTTCAACTTTCATATTAGACGTCTCCTTGAGTGTATTGCAGCAGAAATCGAAAATAGTATTATACTATTAATTTATTATTCAGTAGTTTCGCGGATTTCAAAAATTTCTTTAGCAACAGTGTTTGCTTCATTAAGGGGTAATGCATGATAGGTTGTATGATTTTCGACCGCAATGTTTTGATTGATATGTGTATGATAGTATTGATCTAATGCTTGTTTACTGACAAAAAATTGGATTTCAGGACAACAACTATCCGCACATTGTGTTTCTGAACATAGATTTTTAAATAATACATAAGCTTCTTTGTAATCGGTTGTTAGTTGGCCATCTTTAAGTGAAATTTGAATCGGTGCTTTTGTCTCTGCACATTGTGCTTCAATCTTAATTGGTTCATTTAAAGTATAGTGAATCCCTAATGCATCAATGGCACACATCGCATAGACAGTTGTATGATCTTGAAGTTGAACTATGAATGAAGTGGGATGTGTCGCAAAAGGATAGAGACAAGTGATAAGGTGGTCTTGTACAACAATCACATGCTTATCAAGCAAGGCTTGATGAGCTTCTGTAAATGCAGGGGGAGTAGTTGGCTGCTCGACAATGTCTTGAATCAGTGCTTGTCTTAATTGATGTTCGTGCGGCGTCAGTAACGCATCAAAATTAAAGTATTGCATGTAAAACGACTCCTTCTCTTTTTAATCGTAATCATTTCGATTTAATTCTACGCTTATGAAACACGATAAACAACTAAAACAAAATATATAGAAAGGGAAGATGAAGTATGGTTGATTTTACAAGACTTGAACAGTATTTAGAAATAGATACGAATCAATATAATGATACAAGTTTAGAAACTTTGAACGCCTATATCAGACATTATGCGCTGTATGTGCCATTTGAAAATATCAATGTACAAAATGGTTGGCCGCTTGCGCTGACAGACGAAGCGATGATGCATAAAGTTGTCGATGAACAACGCGGGGGCTTTTGCTATGAAATGAACCATTTCTTTAAACACTATTTAGAATATAAAGGATTTGAAGTAAAGGCATTATCTGCGACAGTATTAAGTCCGACAGGTTGGGCACGTGAAGGTTCACATATGTCACTTCAAGTTATGGTTGAAGATGTGCCTTATGTTGTGGATGTCGGGTTCGGGGACATGCCGAAGTTTGCGTTGCCGATGGATGAAACAGATGTGCAGGATGTGACAGGCAGTTATCGTGTACATCATGTCGATGGGACACATTATGATATTGAGAAATGGTCTGATGATAATCATCAATGGCAGACGTGTTATCGTGTGCTAAATGAACCTAAACAGTTAAAAGATTTTAAAGACGGTATCGCATTTAATCAATCGAGTCCAGATTCTATCTTTGTACAAGGCTTATTAATCACTATGGCGACCGAAGTGGGCCGAAATACGTTGACTGACAATCACTTAACACTATTAGTCAATGGTGAAAAAACTATTCAAGATACAACAGCTGAGAATTATCAAACATTTTTAAACCAATACTTTGATATTCCTAAAATAGCGATTCATACATTTGATTCATCATATGAAAATGAATAGTGATAAGACATGTCATTGGTAAAATACTCAGTAGATAAAGAAACAGCACAACCCCTGAAAAATCAGAAGTTGTGCTGTGTTTTTTATGCGGCATGATCTCGTTTGCGTGAAAGATATGCAGCACCGATGCCTGTAAGGATTAAACCAATTGGCCATACTGGAAGGTTGTTGTTTCCTGTATCAGGTAAAGATTTCTCAGTACTTGAGGCATCTTGCTTAGATGCAGAGGCTTTAGTTTGTGTTGCCGCATTGTTTGAATGTAATGCATAGACATTTGAAGCCTGTGCTGTTTGATGAGATTGTAGTGTCTCTGTTGTTGTCGCAGCTGTTTGTTGTGCTGTCGTAAATGTGTTGTGTTGCGATGATCCTGCTTGTGCTGTTGCTGCAGGGAATGGAATCACATTTGAAGAAGCAGTTTGTTGTGTTGTTTGTGTACTTGCGACAGGTTGTAATGCTGGTTGTGTCGGTGCTTGTGGTGTCGTTGTATTTGGTTTTGGTTGTTCATTGTTGCCAGTTGTTGGTTGTGTTTCTGTATCAGCTTGTTCTTCTGTTTGTGCAACCGGTGGCTGACCATTGATAATACGGCTGATTTTGTCTGTGTCGTATTGTGATAAGTCGGCTTTTCTTAAGTAATCTGAGAAGACTTTATCAAGAGAGCCGCCTTCTTCACGTAAACCGCCTAACATGTCGTAACCGTCGCCGCCTGAAGCGGTAAAGTCATTGGTTGTCATGTAGTACATGCGGTTAGGGTCTAATGCTTCAAATTGTTGAGTTTGTTTATTTAATACTTCAATTTTTAAGACGCGTTCGCCTGGTGCTTTGTTGATATCGTAATAAACACGAACAGATTTAGAGATATGCAAGAATGCGCCGTTTGCGCCTAATTGACCATTTTCAACAGGTGCACTTAAACTATGTTCAAACATTTTTGCGACATCTGTACCTTTGACTTGAATTTGTGAAATTGTGTTGCCGAAAGGTAAAACGGTGATGATATCTCCTAATGTAACATCTTGATTTTTGTCGATAGAAGCGCGGATACCGCCACCATTTGTGACTGCGAAGTCAGCAGGGTGAGAAAAGCCGTTTTGGCTGTAAGCTTCCATACTATCAGCAATTGCGTTGCCTAAGTTTGTTTCATGTCTGCGAACGTCATCACGTTCACCTTGGAATTGAATCGAATTATTAGGAATAATCACTTCTGAAACTTGTGCTTCGAATTTTGCTTTTGCGTCATCAAGTTGTTGTTTTAAAGCAGGGTCTGGTGTGATATCTGCAGTATCTTTAACATTGATTAATGAAGCATTCAGATTAGAGATACTGTTATTTTGATAATCAAATTCTACTTTACCGATATTTGCGAGCGCTGTTCCTGTTTGCGCAAGCAAAGTGTTACGATTGATTTTGCCGTTTTCGATGACTGAGTGAGAATGACCATCTAATACGATGATTTCTTTGTCATAGAAACGACGATCACGTGCGAGTGTATCCGCAAGTGTGTCTCCGCGCCATTCGGATTTAGTCGAAGGATCAATGCCTAAGTGAGACAAAATAACAAAGATATCTGTTTGTCCTTTGATTTGATCCATGATTTTTTGAACAGCAGGAATCGGTTCTGTAAATGTGACACCTTTAATATTATCTGGATGTGTTTTGACAGCTGTTTCTGGTGTCGTTACACCGATAATACCGTAGTTAATGCCATTCTTATTAACGATTGTGTACGGGTCAAACATGAGCTTCCCATCTTTATATGTATTTGCGGAAAGAATAGGGAAGTTTAATTGCTCTTTGTACTTTTGTGCTTGTTCAACACCGAAATCAAATTCGTGGTTACCGACAGCCATTGCGTCGTAGCCCACTTCATTCATAGCCTTAGCCATGTCTGCACCTTTTGTATTGTTTGAAATCGGTAAGCCTTGGAAAGCATCACCGGCATCTAACATTAAATCAGGATTTTCTTGTTGTTTGACAGTTTTTAATTTAGCCATCCCGATGACACGACCGTCTTCTTCTAAGATGCGTCCATGCATATCATTGGTATGCAGAATTTTCGCATGTTGTGTCGTTTGAGATGCTGGTTCAACTGTGTTTGTTTTAGAAACAGCAGATGTTGTATCTGGTGCAGGTTGAGTTGCAGGTGCTGTCGTTTGTGTTGTTTCATTTGGTTGAACAGCAGTATCTGCTTTTGGTTCACCGGCCTGTGCGGGTGTTTCTGATGTTGTTGTTGCTTTAGATGGTGCCGGTTCAGCTGTTACTGCAGGTGTTGTTGTATCTGAAGGAGATACAATATTTTCTGCAGGCTGTTCAGCTGCTGTCGATTGTTGAACAGGATCTGTTGTTGCTTTTGTTGTTGTATCAGATGGCGGTGTCGACTGTTCGACTTTTGCATCTGTTGTAGGTGTTTCAGGTTGCACAGTTTCTGCAGCGAAACTTGTGAAACTAAATACCATGAACAACATCGCAACTAAGAAACATGTTCTGATCAGTAGCTTGTGCATGAGGAGCCTCCTTTGTATATCTTATGAAGTTTTATATGCATCACGTGCATACAACACTATCTTATCAATGAAAGTTGTAGAGGGGTATTGTCTTTTTGTTAATTTTGTAAATTATTTAATCAATTTGTGTGACTCATAGATTGAAATTTTGTATGGAATTATAAAGTGAGAGCGCGCGTTGGGCTTTTGACTACGATATAAGTCCTGACATATGCGGGAGAATGGCC
This sequence comes from Staphylococcus simulans, assembly GCF_047037175.1. Taxonomy (GTDB): domain Bacteria; phylum Bacillota; class Bacilli; order Staphylococcales; family Staphylococcaceae; genus Staphylococcus; species Staphylococcus simulans_C. The sequence continues at coordinate 2,174,117 of NZ_CP178241.1, forward strand.
AAAAAACTCAAAGTTATTACGTTTGTAGAAGCTTTTGGGACGACGAGTTAAGCGCTTACATCACTATTTAAAAAAGTTAAAAGAATTTTTTGTAATACAAATGTCATGTAATAATAATATAGGTATGCTCAATGACGTGTATAATAATTAAGTGTATAGGTGGAAAAGAGAGAAAACGGCTTTTGAACTTCTGTTGGGGCAGAACAGAATGTTCGGAGCTGAAAGAGAGAATATACTATTGTCAGGAGGCATTTCCATTGCAAAAGAAAATTATTGCTGCTGTTGTAGGGACAAGTGCGGTTTCCGCTATCGCAACAGCTGGAGCTGCGGATGCAGCTACGACTTATAGAGTCCAAGCTGGTGACTCTTTATGGTCAATTGCTCAACGTCATAATACGTCAATTGCGAACATTAAATCATTAAACAATTTAAGTTCAAACTTAATCTTCCCGAACCAGGTGTTAAAAGTAGCTGGTTCTGCTAATACAAGCAGTCAACGTACTTCAAGTGGATCATCCGTTTCAGGTGGTTCGACTTATACAGTACAACCGGGTGATTCATTATCATTAATTGCCTCTAAATACGGGACAACGTATCAAAACATTATGCAATTAAATGGGTTAAGCGGATTCTTAATTCATCCGGGACAAGTATTGAAGGTGTCAGGTACAGCATCTAACAGTACGACAACTTCTAATACAACGAATGTTTCAGGCGGTTCAGTTTACACAGTACAACCAGGTGATTCATTATCATTAATTGCCTCTAAATACGGAACAACTTACCAAAACATTATGAGTTTAAATGGCTTGAATAACTTCTTTATTTATCCAGGTCAAAAATTAAAAGTGACAGGTACAACTGCTGCGAATACAAATTCACCTTCACCAGGTGTTTCAACATCAACAGGTGGATATTATACGCCAGTATTCTATCACTCAAACTTATATGACTGGGGCCAATGTACATGGCATACGTTTAACCGTCGTGCTCAAATCGGCAAACCAATCAGTACTTACTGGTGGCATGCATATAACTGGGACAATGCGGCACGCGCAGATGGTTACACAGTAGACCATAATCCGACAGTAGGATCAATCTTACAATCAGATGCAGGTTACTTCGGTCATGTTGCATTCGTAGAACGTATTAATGGTGACGGAAGTTTATTAGTGTCTGAAATGAACTTTACAGGTAACCCAGGTTACACAACTTACCGTACAATTCCAGCAAGCCAAATCGGCTATTATAATTTCATTCATTAATTTGAATGTTAAACCCAGAGGTGGATAGGCCTCTGGGTTTTTAATATGCAAAACGAGAGGAACTGGTTATACCAATGCCTCTCGTTATTTTGTTATTTTATAGTCTTGTACTTTTGTATTCAATTTCATCTGTTTCAGGGTTGTAATCAACTAATAAGTCTAGTCCTTTGAAGAACCATTCATCAGACTCGTTGATATAGAATGTAATACGGTCGATTGTTACAGCTGCAGATGCGTTTTTATCATAAGGTTCAATTTTGAATGCAGTTGTAAAATGTTCATGTAAGCCAGTGTGTACATAAGCTTGTACATAGAAGTTGACTTTATCGCCTGGTTCTAAGTCCAATTCGTTTCTAAACCATTTCAATGCTTCATCAGTGATTTGAAGTTTCATGTTGTTACCTCCTAGGTGTTGCCGGATACTAAGTTGTGTCGATAGGCAGAAGTGTAATTGAAATATATCTCTATTTAATCCCGATTATAGCAGTCTTTTAAAGAAAAGTCTTGCACAATCTGAATTTGAAGCGGTTAAAAAATGAATGGATAATCAATTGTGATAGATATGATAAATATATTGGAAAACAGTGGGATTTAGTGTGCGAAGTGGGTTAGAATTATCGCATTTAGGATGAAAAACCATTAGATGTTCTATGATTTCAAATAGAATAGGTGAAGTAAGTTGTATAAATCAAAAATGAAGGCTCTATTTTATATGATAGTGATATGAAATAGAGCCTTCATTTTAATTTTATTTTGATTTTAATGATTTGAATCGGTTATAAGACGTTACAACGACTGTTGCTAAGTTTGCGAAAGAGAAAACTTTTGTTAAGAAACGACCTGATTTCAATGCTGTATAGAAATCAAGGATGCCTCCTGTTACATTAATCGCTAATCCGATACGTGATAAATTACGGTTTTTAGAATCGTAAGCATAAGCGTTATAAGCTTCAATACCATAACCGACAATATTTAACGTATTAGATAAACGACGTAACTTTGATTTAGGTTGTTTTGCCATAAAAGATAACCTCCTATCTTAAAAAGGTACTTCCACATTATAACATTGTGCAAAATGCATGACGATAGATTGACTCACGTCAGACTTGCGTAGTCTGAGTGGCTTTATGCTTTGTTTGACGTTTGATTAACCAAGCAGTTATCCAAGCAGTAATCGGAATGCTCATCGCAACAGCTATACCGCCAAACAAGATGGAGACGAATTCTTGTGCGAATATTTTAGAGTTGATGATATGACCGAAAGAATAATTCAATTTAAAGAACCAAAAGAACAAAGTTAATTGACCGCCGAAATAGGCTAAGTAAATGGTGTTCGCTGAAGTAGCCAGGATTTCTCGACCAATGCGCATGCCTGACTTAAATAGTTCTAATTGGTTGAGTTTTGTATTGGTTTCACTTAGCTCATACATCGGTGAACTGATGGTTATCGCAAGGTCTACCACTGCCGCAATCACTGCCAGCAAGGTGGTGAAGACCATAAACTGAATCATATTGATACCGATATTCATAGAGTAGACGTAGGTTTCATCTTGTTGTTCTGCCGCAAATCCTTGTAAATGTCCAAGTGCAACAGCCAGATATATCGCACTCAACAACACAAGTGTTGTGATACAAGTACTATAAAAGGCCGCTTGTGTTTTAACGTTATTGCCGTTTAAACCAAATAAATTTAAACTTGCAACGACAATGCAGAAGATTAAGGCGACAATTGGAATCGGCAACTGCAACACGATCGCAATCAACGCAAGCAATACACAGACAAAGTTCAGAAACAACATAGCGTAAGAAATAGCACCTTTCTTACCGCCAAAGATAATCATTAAAATGAAAAGAATTAACGCTAGAATTATTACCGCATTCATGCCTGTTCACCTCTTACTTTCACCCAAAGTTCCATTAATACAATGGTGACAGGTATCGTTAATACAATGCCGATACCACCTATTAGTGCACGCGCAATTTCTAATGACCAGTTCATAGAAATTGTATACGTAATTGTATTGGCGTTTCTTAAATAGATCAACATCATCGGTAAGCTGCCGGCTAAATAAGAGAAAAGCAAGATGTTTGTCATAGTTCCCATAATATCTTGGCCGATATGTCGACCGGCTAATGCCCAGCGTTTTGAATCAATCGCAGGTGTGCGTTCTTTGATTTCATACATACCGCTCGCAATTGTGATGGCAACATCCATCACTGCACCTAGCGTACCGACAATGACAGAGGCCATGAAGACTTCTTTAGGTGGCAAGGTAAGTAAATTCATGGTTTCATACTTAATACCTGAACCGCCAGTGGCTCGAATAACCATTTCAGCAATGCCGACACAAATAAAGGTACCGAACAACGTACTGACGATGGTAATCCATGTCCGCCAATGCCAACCCGTTACGAGTAATAATGTGATTACAGTTGCGAGTATGACGGCTAGACTCATTAACCCAAAAAGGCTGACAGAGGGTAGCGCATTGTGAATGGCAATTGCGCCTAAAACAGCACCACTATTAATCAATAGCGATAAAATCGATTGTATACCGACTTTACGGCCGACCCAAAGCACAATCAATAAGAAGATACCTGTAATAGCCACGACTAGGGTATCGCGTTTCTTTTCGATAATCGTCGCATCACTTGGATGCTTGTTAATATGTAACAGCACCTTATTATGTACACGAAACTTTTCGGAATCTACTTGTGATTGATAATAAGTATGCTTGATGGTTCCGGTTTGACCTTCGAACTTTCCATTTAATACTTTGAAGTCAAGCTGCTCGGTATATTTTGTATCTTGATTATGATGTTCATCTGTCACATCAACCGATTTTTGATGGTGGACCTTTGTGATTTCACCGATAGGCATTTGATAAAAACGTGTATTAAACACTGTGAATACCAGACTCGCGATGAAAATGACCGCAAAGCCGATGAATACCCAAAAAAACGGCTGATGTAGTCTTTGTTTGAATGACATATTCGTCACCCTTTCTAAGATTCTCTATCAATAATTAACAACGTGATTATAAGCTTAATGGAAGCAGAATGCCAATGATTTCAAATCGATTGTTTTTACAAAAATTTTCCATCTTTATAAATAACACGTTCTTTTTGACCATCAATAAACTTATTATAATGGTCTTGTTGGAAGTCTGTGAGTAAGAAACGAGACGTACTATATTTGAGTGTTTTATCGCCAACTTTCACAAACATTTTTCTGTATATCATACCGTCTTTCAAAGAAATTTCATCAATCGCATTTTTTTCGAGTATCACGATTTCTAAGAAGTTGAATGAGAAGAAATCAACAGTCATTACCGCAAAGAAATCTTCTCCCAAGTAATAAATTTCTAGGTTATCACGTTTGTGTTGGCCGACAAGTAGGCGTCCCTCTTTAAAATCGTAGTCTGGATAATGAAGTTTGAAACTTTCTAATAAATCTTGTTCCTTAATTTTATAGCGCATAATCTAAGTTCCTTTCTATCATTTAATTGTAATATAACTTTAAGTTATACTAATTGATTGAAAATGGAAAGTTATTCGTGAATAAAGTGCATGATCCAAAGAGAGGGTAACTATAAAATTGATGGAAGTGCAGATGAAGATTAACGAAAAGTAAATGAGCTTAAAGTACAGAAAAAATGAAGTGAAGCGTTAAAAATAGCCCTGTGATTACACATGCAACAATACGTGTAATCACAGGGCTTAAAGTAGTTATTAATGATAAACCGAAGTATGAGACAGCAAGGTCGTGATTTCTTTGAGTAAAGCAGTCAGTTCTAGCTTATGATTGTCTTTTCTAACGATTGTACATAATGTCCGTTTGAGTTCTGTATGTGCCAAGCTTAACCGTACAAAATGTTCGCTTTCAGGCAACATCATATAATGAGGTGTAATCAAATACCCGCGATTATGTTTCAACAAGTAGTAGGCGAGTCGTTCTGTTGAAATACGATAAGTTGTACATTTCGCTGTATTTTCAAGATGGTGTATAAGTTGCTGAGGCAAATCTGCCAACAAAAATATCGGTTGTGTATTGAGTTGTTTTAGCGGCGGATTGACTGTCGCAGTTAATGGATCTTGTTTTGGGACATATAACTGATAGTTTTCTTCGAATAATGGGATGATTTCTATTTCATTGTATTTCTTAAGTTCAGCGGTTAAATCAACAAACGCGACATCTAAATCACGATTGAGAATAGATTTAATTAACATTTCGTTGGGCTGCTGCATCGGTAACAGCGTTGTCGCATGTTCTTTTTCAAATTTTTGTATTAGCAACGTTAAGAGTTGAGAGACATAGCTTTCGACATAGCCGATTTTAATTCGTTTAGCTTCAGCTTCTTGTTCATGACGGAACATGTTCAATGTTTGTTCGGTTTGTTCAACAATTTTTGTTGCTTGTGTCATGAGGCGTTGGCCGGCTTCTGTTAAATAGATGTTACGGCCTTCTCTTCTGAATAGCTTTATATTTAATTCTTCTTCTAATTGTGAGATTTGGCGACTGATGGCGGATTGCGCAATGTTAAGTTCTAAAGCGGCTTCTGATAAATGTTCACGCTTTGCTACTTCAATGAAGTATTTAAGTTGTTTAAATTCCATGATTTTCTGCACCACACTTATTGTTCTAATTATTAGAATGATATCATCTAATTTTTGAATTGAACAGAAGAATACCCTCCTATATTATAATAGTTATCGATAATAATCTGAAAATTCATACAACGCATATTTAAAGGAGGAGCAAGCATGGCAAATGAGCAGAAGCAAGGTTTGTACGATGCAAGAAACGAACATGATGCTTGCGGCATAGGATTTTATGCAAACATGGACAATTTACGAACGCATGATATTGTCATTAAGTCACTAGAAATGCTGCGCCGTCTGGATCATCGCGGGGGAATCGGTGCCGACGGTATGACTGGTGATGGAGCAGGAATTATGACTGAAATTCCATTTAAATTTTTCAAAGAACAGACAGATTTAGATTTACCTGAAGAAGGTAACTATGCTGTCGGTTTCTTTTTCGCTAAAGAACACATTGCAGGTTCAAGACATGAAACGGTCTTTAAAGCCTTTTTTGAAACGGAAGGACTTCGTGTTATCGGGTATCGTGATGTGCCTGTAGACGTTTCAGCAGTGGCACCACATGTAGCAGAAACAATGCCGGTTATTCAACAAGTCTTTATTGATTTAAATCATAGTGCAGATGCAGCAAAACGCCTATATCTCGCACGTAAACAAATTGAATTCTATGGTGATGAACAAGAGTTGGAATTATACTTCACAAGTTTATCTCCAAAAACAATTGTTTATAAAGGTTGGTTACGTTCTGACCAGATTAAAGGACTATATAATGATTTAAATCACCCTGATTATGAATCTAAATTAGGTTTAGTCCACTCTCGTTTTAGTACGAATACTTTCCCAAGTTGGAAACGTGCACACCCTAACCGTTTATTGATGCATAATGGTGAAATCAATACGATTAGAGGTAATGTCAACTGGATGCGTGCACGCCAGAAACGTTTAGTAGAAACGATTTTCGATGAAAATGATCGCCCGAAAGTACATGCAGTTTTAGATGTAGACGGCAGTGACTCAGCGATTGTCGACAACGCACTTGAATTCTTATCGCTTGCGATGGAACCTGAGAAAGCAGCGATGTTATTAGTGCCTGAACCATGGCAATACAGCAAAGCGAATCAAAGTGCAGTACGTGCTTTTTATGAGTACTACAGCTATATGATGGAACCATGGGATGGTCCAACAATGATTGCATTCTGTAATGGTGACAAAATTGGTGCTTTAACTGACCGTAACGGTTTACGTCCAGGTCGTTATACTGTTACGAAAGATAATTACATCATCTTCTCTTCTGAAGTAGGTGTTATTGACGTAGAGGAAGAGGATGTGGCATTTAAAGGACGCTTGAATCCAGGTCGTCTATTACTTGTTGATTTTGATAAACATGAAGTGGTTCATAACCATATGTTGAAAGCGGAAATCGCGAGTGAGCTGCCATATGAAGAATGGTTGGAAAAACATAAAGTGGATTTAGATTTAGAAGTACCATTTGAATCAAAAGGTTGGGACTTCGAAACTGTTGAACGCTTACAGAAACAATTCGGTTATACACGTGAAGAAGTTCATAAATATATGGCTGATTTAGTACGCGGCAAGAAAGATCCAATTGGTGCTATGGGTTATGATGCACCGCTTGCGGTATTGAATGAACGTCCAGAGTCATTATTCAATTACTTCAAACAATTATTTGCCCAAGTTACGAACCCGCCAATCGATGCGTACCGTGAAAAAATCGTGACAAGTGAACTTTCATACTTAGGTAAAGAAGGTAACTTGCTTGTACCGGGTACGGATGCGTTAAATCGTCTTCAATTGAAACATCCTGTCTTAACAGAAGCACAATTAAAAGTTGCAGAAAACGGACCGTTCCGTGCGAAACACTTATCAACAGTGTATAGCGGCAGCTTAGAAGATGCGTTAGAAGTGTTGAGAGAGAAAGCGGTTGAAGCGGTTAAAGCAGGTTATGACATTTTAGTATTGGATGACAGCAGTTTACGTGATGAACCAGGTTATGCAATTCCAATTTTACTTGCGGTCAGCTACTTGCATCAGGCGTTGATTACTGAAGATTTACGCCAAGAAACAAGCTTAGTAGCAAAAGGCGGAGAAATCCGTGAAGTCCATCACGTGGCATGTTTATTAGGCTATGGTGCCAATGCCGTTGTACTTTACTTAGCACAAGAAACGATTGCGGCATTAGTAGAACAAGGCGAATTGCCAGGACCTGTTGAAGCACAAGTTAAAACGTATACAGATGTGTTAGCTGAAGGTGTCATCAAAGTCATGTCTAAGATGGGTATTTCAACCGTTCAAAGTTATCAAGGCGCACAAATCTTTGAAGCAGTCGGCTTATCTCATGACGTGATTGATAAGTACTTCACAGGTACGCAATCTAAGTTGTCTGGATTAACGATTGACTTAATTGATGAAGAAAACAAGAAACGCCAAGGTCGCAAAGAAGCGCACTTGGAATCAGGTAGTACCTTCCAATGGCGTCAACAAGGTCAATACCATGCATTCAATCCGACTACTATCCGATTACTGCAACATGCATGTCGTGAAAATGATTATGACATGTTCAAAGAATATTCTAAAACAGTCAATCACCAACGTACGGATCGTATTCGTCACTTAATGCAATTTAAAGCACGTACACCAATCAGTATTGATGCAGTTGAACCTGTAGAAGCTATTGTTCACCGTTTCAATACCGGTGCCATGAGTTATGGTTCGATTTCTGCTGAAGCGCACAAAACATTAGCAGAAGCTATGAACTTGATTGGCGGTAAAAGTAACAGCGGTGAAGGTGGAGAAGACCCAGAACGTTATGTGAAAGGTCCAGAAGGCGAAGATTATACAAGTACGATCAAACAAGTTGCATCTGGTCGTTTTGGTGTAACAAGTGATTACTTGCAACATGCGACTGAAATTCAAATCAAAGTTGCACAAGGTGCTAAACCGGGTGAAGGCGGACAGTTGCCAGGTACGAAAGTATATCCTTGGATTGCTGAGGTACGTGGTTCAACGCCTGGTATCGGCTTGATTTCACCACCGCCTCACCATGATATTTATTCTATTGAAGACTTAGCACAATTGATCCATGACTTGAAGAATGCGAATCCACAAGCGAATATCGCTGTGAAATTAGTTTCTAAGAGCGGTGTCGGAACAATTGCGGCAGGTGTAGCAAAAGCCTTTGCCGACAAAATCGTTATCAGCGGTTATGACGGTGGTACAGGTGCCTCACCTAAAACAAGTATTCAACATGCTGGACTGCCTTGGGAAATCGGTCTAGCAGAAACGCATCAAACCTTAATGATGAACGACTTACGTTCACGTATTCGTTTAGAAACAGACGGTAAGTTATTAACTGGACATGACGTAGCATATGCTTGTGCATTAGGTGCAGAAGAGTTTGGTTTTGCGACAGCACCGTTAGTTGTTTTGGGTTGTGTCATGATGCGTGTGTGTCATAAAGATACATGTCCTGTCGGCGTGGCAACACAAAATGAAGATTTACGTCAACTCTTTAACGGCCGTGCACATCACGTGGTCAACTTCATGCATTTTATTGCGCAAGAATTACGTGAAGTGCTTGCTGAACTTGGTTTACGTTCTGTTGAAGAATTGATTGGTCGAACTGATTTATTAGAAGCAAATCATTCAATCACAAATGACAAAGCGCGTTCACTTGATGTGGCACCGTTGCTTTATCAAAATGAAGGACCGACATTCAAACAAATTGAACAAAAGCATCATTTGGAAAAAGGATTCGATCAAACAGAATTGATTCCAGATGCTGAAGCAGCAATTAAAGACGGTGCTTTATTTAGAGGGACATACAAGTTGTGCAATGAGCAACGTGATGTAGGTGTAACTGCCGGCAGCTTGATTACTCGCGCACATGGAGCGGAAGGTTTACCCGAAGATACAATTTATGTTGAAACTACAGGCCATGCGGGCCAAAGTGTCGGTGCATTCACACCTTCAGGATTAACCATTCATCATACAGGTGATGCCAATGACTATGTTGGTAAAGGTTTATCCGGAGGTAAGATTATCATTAATGCACCAAATGAAGAACGTGAAGAAAATATTATTGCCGGTAATGTATGCTTCTACGGTGCAACAAGCGGTAAAGCCTTTATTAACGGTTATGCCGGTGAACGTTTCTGTATCAGAAATAGTGGTGTACACGCAGTCGTAGAAGGTATTGGGAATCATGGCTTAGAGTATATGACTGGCGGACGTGTCATCGTCTTAGGTAATGTCGGTGACAACTTCGGTCAAGGTATGAGCGGCGGTGTTGCTTACATCTTCCCTGATGATGTAGCACACTTCAAATCATATCATGCACTGCCAACGCTTGATTTCGACCCAATTACTGAACCAGAAGAATTTGCGGTTATTAAGGATATGTTAGAAGAACATGTTCAATATACAGACAGTAAAAAAGCCAAAGCAGTATTAGCTGACTTTGACAATGTGGCTCAAAAAGTCGTGAAAGTCATTCCGAAAGATTATAAATTAATGATGCATAAAATTGAAGATCAAGAACGTAAAGCAGACAATTCTAAAACAGCAATTTTGAATGCCTTCTACGATACACGTAAAGCATCAGATTTAGAAGGTCCATTCTCAATTGTCTATTAACGAAAAAAGAAGGAGTGTTTAGATATGGGTGAATTTAAAGGTTTTATGAAGTATGACAAACAAGCACTGCCGGAACTTTCGTTAGCAGAGCGTTTAACAAACCATCTTCAATACCAACAGCGTTTCACTAAAGAAGATGCACAACGTCAAGGTGCACGTTGTATGGATTGCGGTACACCGTTTTGTCAAACAGGTCAAAGTTTAGGACGCCAAACAATTGGTTGCCCTATCGGAAACTACATTCCAGAATGGAATGATTTAGTATACCACGGTGATTTCAGAGCAGCATATGAACGCTTATCTGAAACAAACAACTTCCCTGATTTTACAGGACGTGTGTGTCCAGCGCCTTGTGAACAATCATGTGTTATGAAGATTAATCGAGAGTCGATCGCAATCAAGGGGATTGAGAGAACGATTATTGATGAAGCATTCGAAAATGGATGGGTACAACCGCGTGTACCAGAAAAACGCTTAGGACAATCGGTTGCGATTATCGGAAGCGGCCCTGCTGGTTTAACCGCTGCGGATGAATTGAATGCGAAGGGGTATGATGTAACGGTTTATGAACGTGCACATGAACCGGGTGGATTATTAATGTACGGTATTCCAAATATGAAATTGGATAAAGAAGTTGTACGCAGAAGAATACGTTTGATGGAAGAAGCGGGAGTAAAATTTGTCACTGATACTGAAGTTGGTGTCGATATTTCCCGGGAAACATTAGATGAACAATTTGATGCGATTATCGTTTGTACAGGTTCACATCAAGCGAGAGATTTACCGCTTGAAGGACGTATGGGACAAGGTATTCATTTCGCCTTAGATTATTTAACAGAACAAACGCAAATTTTAAGTGGTGAATTAAAACCAGAAGATGCGACAATCACTGCAGAAGGTAAAAATGTGATCGTGATTGGTGCTGGTGATACGGGTGCTGACTGTGTCGCAACAGCTTTACGTGAAAATTGTAAGTCTATTGTGCAGTTCAACCAATTCACAAAATTACCAGAACGTTATGAGATTGAAGGTAATCCTTATTGGCCGATGTCTATGCCAGTCTTTAAAATGAATTACGCACATAGTGAATATGAAGAGAAATTCGGTTTTGAACCTCGTGCATATGGCGCAAACTCTATGCGTTATGATGTTGATAAATTAGGTAATGTACGCGGTGTGTATACACAAACATTGCGACAATTACCGGACGGATCAACAGAAATGAACGATACTTTACGCCATTGGCCAGCAGATTTAGTCTTATTAGCCATTGGATTTATCGGTACTGAAAATACAGTGCCAAATGAATTCAATTTGAAAACAGAGCGTAACAGTATTGTCGCAAACGACAAAGATTATGCGACAAGTCAACCGCATATCTTTGCGGCAGGTGACGCAAGACGTGGTCAAAGTTTAGTCGTTTGGGCGATTAAAGAAGGTCGCGGCGTTGCGAAAGCAGTTCACAAATACCTACAAACGCAAACAGTATTAAGTTAATGATTCAACACACAGCTATCGTTTTATGGCTGTGTGTTTTTCTATGAATTTGGCTATCATAAAGATAAAAACTTAAAGAGAAATGTTGACTTTATCTGGAAAATATCATACAATATTTCTTGTGCTTATTTTGGAGGAATACCCAAGTCCGGCTGAAGGGATCGGTCTTGAAAACCGACAGGGGCTTAACGGCTCGCGGGGGTTCGAATCCCTCTTCCTCCGCCATTATTTTTAAATCCAAGACTAATAGATATAAAAAGGCAATCACTCAACGCTATTGTTGAATGATTGCCTTTTTAGTTTCTATCATAGCTTTAACACCATAAGATAAAAGTGTAGGTTTACTTTGCTTCGAATAAAGGAATGAAAGAGTGACGAAACAACGGAGGTAATCATAATGAAAATCAAAGTCTCGAGTATTTTTGTGGAAGATCAAGACCAAGCATTAAAATTTTATACGGAAGTATTAGGGTTCCAAAAACATACAGATGCACCTGCAGGGGAATATAGATGGTTGACCGTCGTTGCACCAGAAGATCCTGAAGGTACTGAATTGTTGTTAGAACCGAATCAACATCCTGTCGCAAAGGCATATCAAGAGGGGCTGAAGCAGGAAGGTATTCCTTGTACCATGTTTGATGTAGAAGATGTACAAGCAACGTATCAAAATTTAAAAGAACAAGGTGTAGGCTTCACCATGGCACCTATGGATATGGGAAATGGTGTGAAGTTTGCGATTTTAGATGATACTTGTGGTAATTTAATTCAAATTATTGAACGACCTTAAGTGTTGTATTTAATCGAAGAAGCGGTAATCTCATTTGTAAGATTATCGCTTTTTTAAAAAAATTAAAATGAAAGCCTTTACACAACTTGTCTAGACAAGTACAATAGATTCAAAGATAACATAAAGGGAGTGAGTTAGATGGCTGTAAAAGATAAAGATGTTAAACAGATTGTGGAGGCAATCGGTGGTGCTGAAAACTTAGAAACAGCGACGCATTGTGTCACGCGATTACGTTTAGTGTTAAAAGACGATAATAAAGTCAATAAGGATGAATTAAGTGAAAACCCGCTTGTTAAAGGACAATTCAAAGCGGATAATCAATACCAAATTGTCATCGGCCCGGGGACAGTCGATGAAGTGTATAAACGTTTTATGAATGAGGTCGGTAAAGAAGGTGCCTCAAAAGATGAAGTCAAAGCAGCAGCTGCGAAAAAAGGGAACCCGTTACAGAGACTTGTTAAATTATTAGGAGATATTTTCATCCCAATTTTACCAGCCATCGTGACTGCCGGTTTGTTAATGGGGATTTATAATCTCTTAACGATGAAAGAATTATTCGGTCCAAAACCATTAGTAGAACAATTCCCGCAAATTCATGACTTCGCTGATATAGTGAATGTCATTGCGACAACTGCATTTATCTTCTTGCCTGCTTTGATTGGCTGGAGTAGTATGCGTGTGTTTGGCGGTAACCCAGTACTTGGTTTAGTATTGGGACTCGTCTTAATGCATCCGCAATTGGTATCACAATATGCCTTGAATGAAGGATCTAAAATTCCTGTTTGGCATATCTTTGGATTAGACGTTAAACAGTTGAACTATCAAGGACAAGTCTTGCCGGTATTATTAGCTGCTTATGTTTTAGCGCAAATTGAAAAAGGTTTAAACAAAGTCGTTCATGATTCGATTAAGATGTTAGTTGTAGGACCAATCGCATTATTAGTTACTGGATTCCTAGCGTTCTTAGTTATCGGACCGATTGCGTTATGGATTGGTACAGGAATTACAGATATTGTGACATTCTTATTCAACCGTGCAGGTTGGTTAGGCGGCGCAATTTACGGTTTATTCTACGCGCCACTTGTAATTACAGGGTTACACCATATGTTCTTGGCAGTGGACTTCCAATTAATGGGCAGTTCATTAAAAGGTACTTACTTATGGCCGATTCTTGCGATTTCAAATATCTGCCAAGGTTCAGCAGCCCTAGGTGCTTGGTATGTCTATAAACGTCGTAAGATGGTCAAAGAACAAGGTTTAGCTGTTACATCAAGTGTGTCTGGCTTACTTGGCGTTACAGAACCGGCGATGTTCGGGGTTAATATTCCATTAAAATATCCATTTGTTGCGGCGATTTTAACATCAGGTGTATTAGGTGCTTTCATCGGTGCCAGCAAAGTCTTAGGTAATGTCGGTGTCGGCGGTGTACCTGCCATCATCTCTATCCAAAAAGAATATTGGTTAGTCTATGCGATTTGTACAGCGGTTGCGGTCATCGTACCAGCAATTTTAACGGTTATCTTCTCAAAATTCGCGAAAACTAAGACAAAAGAAATGGTAGATTAAGTTATTAGAGATAAAACATGCATGTATAAAACAGAACATCATACAAAAGGTGTTCTGTTTTTTTATCAAGAGAGGAAAAGGTGATCATAGTTATGAAACATAACGATTGGAGAAAGTCTGTTGTTTATCAAATTTATCCAAAATCATTCAATGACACGACAGGAAATGGTGTAGGAGATTTAAACGGAATTATTGAAAAGATGGATTATCTGGAATATTTAGGTGTCGATTATCTGTGGTTAACACCCGTGTATCAATCACCGATGAATGACAATGGTTATGATATCAGTGATTACTATAATATTAATGAAGATTTTGGCACGAAAGAAGAATTAAGACGTTTATTGGATGAAGCACATCAGCACAATTTAAAAGTGATGATGGATATTGTGATTAACCATACTTCAACAGAACATGAATGGTTTAAATCAGCGATATCATCTAAAGACAACCCTTATCGTGATTATTACTTCTTCCGAAGATCTGCTGAAGAAGGTGCGCCTCCGACAAACTGGGAATCAAAGTTTGGCGGGAATGCGTGGAAGTATGATGAAAAAAGTGATGAATACTACTTACATCTCTTCGATGTGACACAAGCAGATTTGAACTGGGAGAATGAGAAAGTCAGAGCGGCATTATACGACATGATTAATTATTGGATTGATTTCGGCGTAGACGGGTTCCGTTTTGACGTGATTAATTTAATTTCAAAAGATGAATTTAAAGACTCAGAAAAAATTGGTAAAGAGTTCTATACAGATGGTCCACGTGTACATGAGTTTATTCATGAGATGAATCAAGAGACATTTGGCGGTAAAGATTTGATGACTGTTGGAGAAATGTCTTCGACAACGATTGAAAATTGTATCAAGTACACGAAACCAGAACGAGAAGAATTAAACAGTGTATTTAATTTCCACCATTTAAAAGTCGATTATGAAGATGGAGAAAAATGGACGTATGCGGATTATGACTTCTTAGCGCTTAAACGTATTTTAATGGAGTGGCAAGTCGGCATTCATCAAGGTGGCGGCTGGAATGCGATTTTCTGGTGTAACCATGATCAGCCGCGTGTGGTCTCTCGCTTTGGAGATGATTCAACGGAAGACTTACGTCAAAAGAGCGCAAAAATGTTAGCAGTAGCACTGCATATGTTGCAAGGGACACCGTATATTTATCAAGGTGAAGAACTTGGGATGACCAATCCGCATTTCACAAACATCGATCAATATCGTGATGTAGAGTCTCTTAATGCATACAAAAACTTGAAAGTACAAGGTGTAGAAGAAGGACGTATTATGCAGATTCTTGCGCAAAAATCTCGCGATAATTCACGTACGCCGATGCAGTGGACATCAGCAGAAAATGCTGGATTTACAAGTGGGACACCGTGGATTGATATTCCGGATAACGCACGTTATATTAATGTTGAAGATGCTATCGAAAATGAACATTCTGTCTTACAAACTTATCGTGAGTTAATCCGCTTACGCCATGAACATGATATTATAACGTATGGAGATATTACCCCGTTATATATGGATGATAAGCAATTAATGATTTATCGACGTACGTATCAAGATGAACAATGGTTAGTTATCGCAAACTTTAGTAAGGAAGCGGTCGTGTTACCAGAAGACTTAGATACTACAGGAGAAGTTATTTTAGAACGCGGTAAGATTCTTGATGGAGAAATTGAAGGTTATGGTGCCATAGTTATTGCGCAAAATGGCAATCAGGCAAAATAATGATTAAGTTGAGCGAAGGATAGTGTGAGAACGATGATGACGAAACCCAAGAAATTCACTAAAATCTATCATGATTTGAGAACACAAATAATGAACGAAACCTTAGCATACGGCGCACAATTGCCTTCTGAACATGATTTAGTCACAATGTACGACGCGTCACGCGAAACAGTGCGCCGTGCGCTTAATTTATTAGTGAGCGAAGGTATGATCCAAAAAATCAGAGGCAAAGGCTCGATTGTGATTTATCAAGGTGTCAAAGAGTTTCCGTTTTCTAAATTGACGAGCTTTAAAGAAGTCCAACAAAATTTAGGAATCGCTTTAGAAACAGAAGTGAAATTATTAGAAACTCTAAGCGCTCAGGAAGTTCCGACTGTACAAGAAGCATTGGGTTTAGCCAATAATGACAAGTTATGGCATCTCGTCCGTTATCGTAAAATGGACGGGAGAGTCAAAATTATAGATGAGGATTACTTGGTGGAAGCGGTCGTTCCAGGTTTAACAGAAGCCATTGTGAAAAATTCGCTGTATGAATATATAGAGCAGCATCTTAAACAAGAGATTAGTTACTCTAGTAAGGCGATTACGTTTGAGGCGTTTGGAGAAGCAGAATATGAAGCGTTCGGAGAAGTGACGCCGCCATACACTGCCACAGTAAGAGGTGTCGTACACTTAAAAGACACAACAAAATTCCAATACAATATCGCAAAACATATTGCGACTGAATTCAGATTTGTGGATTTTTCAAGAAGATAAGAAAGAACCAGCTAATATTTATGTTAGCTGGTTCTTTGAATGACTGAATTGACTATAATTTTTGTGGTGAAAGTTAGTTAATAATTTGCTTGATTAATTGTATTAAAATTACTTGATTTTGATTACCATATTTTTTGGACCGCGAGTATATATTCCTGTTTCTTCAATAACAGGAGATAATAGCGCTATATCATTATATTTATCCAATATTAAGTTAGTTATCAATTCTATTTGATTTAGTGAAAAATTTGCGCCAACACAACGATGTATACCACTACCAAATGCAAGATTGGGAGCATTTTTGAACTTATTAGAGGATTTACTTTTTCTTTCTATGTCAAAACTATCAGGATTTGTGAAAAAATTTGGATCTCTATTTGCTGCACCAATCATACAAATTACTGTATCATCTTTGTGTAGTTGTTTTCCGTTCAATACATAATCATGTTCTAATTGTCTAGGTATAAATTGTACTGGAGAGTTTAATCTTAAAGTTTCTAAAATGGCATTCTTTATTTTAGTTCGGTCATTTTTTACTTGCTCAAATATATTTTGGTTTTTTAAAAGGTTGAAAAACAAGTAAGAAATGGTTTTATCTACTGGTTCAGTAGCAGCTAATAGAATATTTAACGTAAGGGCTAGTATCTCTTTTTCAGTGAACTTAATGTTTGAATGGAATAGTTTTGAAATAATAGTGCCATCATTCACTGCAGCTTTTTCTTTAATTATTGGCAAGAGATATTCTTCTAATTTATCACTGCAATGTATTGAATGTAGTTTTTCTTCATCTGATAAATTGAAAGACGTAATATACTTAGTGATGCCATCATGCCATTGTAAAAATAGTTTGTAATCTTTTATGTCTATTCCTAACATATCTAAGGAAGTTTTCACAGCAAATTCTTTTCCGAATTCGTGAACTAAATCAATCTTATTTGATTTTTCTCCCTTTTCTAATATCTCTTTTGCTCTATTACTCATAGTTCGAAATAAAAAATTTAAGTTTTCTCCAGAGATGCTCTTCATAATAATTCTTTTTTTCTTCGCGTGCTCATCTCCATACATTTGAGCTAGTACTTTTTCTTTCATAACTGGTTGTGCGCGTTTAGCAAGTGTTTTAGTGGAAAAGAAATCTGGATTATCCAAAATAAATTTGACGTCTGAATATTTGCTTATAAAGTATGATTTTACGCTTTCTTCATAGTGAACTGGATCGTTATTTCTAAGGAATTCAAAATAACTATTTGGATTTTTCTCATAGCTACTACTAAAGATATTACAATTCATGATGTTTCCTCCTCGATGATTATATATCCTTGATTTTGGCTTATTTTAAGTGAAAATATATTTTTATTAATATAATTCCCTAATGGCCAATCTCTATGATATGCTAAAATATTTTCTTCCGTTTTAAATAAAGGATTGGAGTTTAAAAAGAATGGCAACTCTGCCAATACATATTTGCTTGCATATTCTAAGTTTTTTTCTGTAATCATATCTAAAGGTAAAGATAAACTTTTAGCTTTGCTAATCATAGCTTGTTTGGACATTTCCTTGCATAATTTTTGAAACATTAAATTTGACTCGTAGCATTTTAAAATTTTCTCCGAATAATTTTCGTAATATTCTGAATTTTTAAAGTCAGAAAAAGTAAAAATAGTATTTGTTGCATAGTTGTTTTTAGACAGCGCTTCAATACAAAATCTTTTTTGACGCCGAATCTCCTTATTAACTTTTCTTTCTGCTTTTATGGTACTCATACCTAAACATTCTAATAGATTTTTTGCTTCTTTTCCTGCTAGCAATATAAATACCTGAGAAAAGTTAGCGCAAGCCCAATCAATAATGTTACTAATGTAATTTTTATTGTATTTACTAGTAAAAGGACTGATACCTAGAGTAATTGCTTTTTTTCTTAAGTATATATTTTTAGAGTGATGATTTAAGAATGTGACACTGAAATTAACGGATTTCATTATAAGGACCTCCTTCCAATAAGGTTAACCAATTAAATATTAACTGGTTAACCTTATATTAATACAGCTTAATACAATAATCAATGTCTTTGTTGACAAAAATTTGAGATAGGTGTTAAATTAAGTTAACCGGTTAACTATATTAGGAGGTACAATTTTATGGATTTAAAAGAAGAGGTAATTGTTGCATTGCAAAATTTTATTATGGAGAGGGAAAGTGCTAATAAAAGACGAATATATTATAAAGAAGAAAAGAATGAATTTAATTTGTCACTAACACAATTCCACATTATTGATATTATTGATAAGTATGACAATGTAAATAATAAAGTGTTGGTAGAAAAGTTAGGTATTTCTCCTCCAGGAGTAACTAAAGCAATTAGAAAGTTAGTAGATTTAAATCTAATTGATGAGTCACAATCAGCTTTTAATAGAAAGGAAAAATTTTATTACCTTACTACAAGAGGGGAAGTTTATGCCAACGTTCATGATCAACTTCATGAACAAGCTAGGAAAAGATATATTGAGTTGCTAAGTGAATATGATAATAATGAATTAAAAACTTTAATATCATTTTTTGAAAAGATAACAGACAGCATTAGAAAAAGCTAGGAGATGTTTTTTTGAATAACAAAGACTATAAAATAACAATTTATATACTTTATTTCTTATCGTTTTTTGCTTCGCTGATACAGAATATATATACGCCTATAATTAGCGATTTAAAGCATATTTTCAATGTTCCGATTTCTTATATTAACTATACTGTAGGTATGTTTATTTGGATAGTTGCATTTACACAGATTATACTAGGTAAAATTATAGATGAACGTAAAAATAAGATTATATTAGTGTTTAGTGTATTGATTATTGTTATAACTTCAATATTTTGTGCAATAACAAGAGAGTTTTCAGTTTTCGCACTGTTTCGAGTTTTACAGGCAATTGGATGTGGTGCAATCCCGCTGGTATGCTTAACACTTCTTTCTAAAATGTCAAGTGTAGAAGAGAGAGCTTCAGTTATGTCAAACTACCAAATTATATTGTCTATAGCACCAGCAGTTGCTCCAATATTAGGTGGATTTATTGGCCAATGGTATAATTACAATGGAATTTTTGTCTTCTTGTCGTTGTTATCTATTATCTTTATGTCTTTATTATTGTATGTTCCGATACCTGATTTTAAAAACAAAGGTCTTTCTAAAACTAATAGAGGATATAGTACATTTTTAAAAAACTATAACTATATGTTCATGGTAATGGCTTCTTTTATAGTGTTTTTTGCTTATTTTGGCATATTGGTTTATATACCTGTTGTTTTAAGAGAGGTTTATCATTTTCCAACTTCAGTTATAGGCTTGCTGTTTTTACCTATGACAGTAAGTTTGATATTAGGAAGTTTGTTTTATAAGAAAAAAGCTAAGAAATATACGAGTTCTAATTTTATTGAATGTTTAATGATTTGTTTTTCTATATTACTTATTTTGTTTGCATGGACTAACCAGGTAAATGTAATGGTATTTTCGATAGTGATCTTCTTAGTTGGCTTTTGCGTAGGTATGACACCATCCTTGATAGCAACTAAAATCACAATAATGTTTGAAGAGAATAAAGGCGAAACATTGGCATTATTTAATTTTATAAGATATACAGGCATGGGTTTTGGTGCGATGGTAATCGGATATATTGCTAGTGATAACACTCCTTATTATTTTTCTGTTATTGCGATATTGTTAGTTGCACTATGCGTAGTTTATTATTTGAAAAAGTTTGTAGCTAAAGTTTAAAAGGGAGTTTATCATGCTTGTATGCTTGAAAATCAAAAGCTATTTTCCATTTATTTACAAATCATTAATACTTGCATTACCTGCTTAATATATAGTAAGATATAACTTGCCGTGCTAGGTGGGGAGGTAGCGGTTCCCTATTCTCGAAATCCGCTTATGCGAGACTGAATACTTTGCCTAGGGTGTATACTTGTGAAGTCTGCCCAAAGCACGAGGTGTTTGAAGATTTCGGTCCTATGCAATATGAACCCATGAATCATGTCAGGTCCTGACGGAAGCAGCATTAAGTGGATTCTCATATGTGCCGTAGGGTAGCCGAGATTTAGCTGTCGACTTTGGTAACGTTCATGATATACATTCAAAGCAAAGTTGCGCGGTATTTTTATGTCTATAATGAATGAATTTATATAAAAAGCACTTTCATAAGGGAGTTTAGAACTCATCTTATGAAAGTGCTTTTTATTTGTGGTTATTTAATGATTGTCATGTGCTGCTTTCACTAAGTACTTTGTGAACTCTGATATTTGTTTCTGTTTTTCAGAATCCTCCATATAAAGTACGCCGTATTCAATCATTTGGTTAAAAGGTGCACCTACAGGAACAGTAGTAATCATATTACGCTGATAATAAGGAGTGCTTTCTACCATTAAATCAGACAGAATACTGATGCCTAAACCTTCCGCAACGGAATTGAATAATACGCCGACGTTTTCGGTCGAAAATAATAGGTTGATTGAACCATTCTTTTCTTCGAAATTTTGGATGTTCTTTTTATAGAAGTTTCGATCATATAGAATGGATGGAAAACCTTTGATATCTTCTAGTGAAAGTTGTTTATAGTAAGCGAGTTTAGAATCGCTTGGGACAATCGCAGTAAAGCCGCTAGAAAATAGTGGGGCATATCGCGCACCACGTACATCTAAATCCTCTTCTTTTAAAATGGTATATAAACCAATATCAGCTTCTCCGCGGACAACTAATTGTTGTACTTCATCATTTTCAGCTTCAGTAATTTGAACATCGATATTAGGATTGTCTCTCTTAAATGTAGACATCACACTTGGGACGATGGTCATAAATAAACTTGGAACTGTTGCGATTGAAAGGGTTCCTTTCATTTCTGAGTTCAGTGTGTCGATTTTATCGTAGAGCTTTGATTCTTGTTCTAAAAGGTCTAGAATGAATGGATAAATTTCTTTGCCTTGTGGTGTTAAAGTCGTACCGCTTTTTTGACGTTGAAACAGCTTTAAATCTAACTCCTCTTCTAAATGAGAGATAGATTGGCTTAACGCCGATTGCGTAATATGTAGTAAAGTGGCTGCTTTCGTAATCGAACCTGTTTCGGTGATTGTTTTAACATAATATAGTTGTGTAAAGTTCATACATATACCCCTTATTTATTAGTTCTGCTTATGAAAACATTAATAAATCCCATTATACATTAGTGTTGTTTATGTTTATAATAGTTTCATTGAAAATTTTGTGACGACAAAAGGAGTGTACAGATATGTATCGTCATTTATGGACGAAAGATTTTATATTTATCACATTCATTAACTTCTTAATGTATATCATTCATTACGCCTTAATTGTAACGGTAACTTCTTTTACTATAGATACATTCCATGCAGGTGAAGGTATGGGTGGCTTAGCTGCAGGTATCTTTATTATTGGCATGTTATTCGGGCGTTTATTTACCGGGAAATACATTGATAATCTTAATTTGAAAAAGACGCTTTTAGCGAGTTTAGTATTTTCCTTTGTGGCGATTGGGTTGTACTTTCTCATCCATAGTTTAATCGTCTTAATCATTGTGCGTTTAATCCATGGTATTGCCTTTGGGATGGCTTCTACAACAACAGGAACTTATTCATCTACAATTGTACCCGAGGATCGAAAAGGTGAAGGTATCGGTTATTACGCACTCAGTACAACCGTAGCGTCAGCGATTGGACCTTTCTTAGGTATTTTAGTCAATCAACGCTTCAGTTTTGAAAGTAACTTTATCGTATGTTTAATTTGTATCCTGCTTGCGGGTGTTTTATCACTCTTCATCTCTGATATCAGACAACCAAGGGTAGATGCAGAAAAAGCAGAAGCGAATCCGGCTAAAGGTATTGGCCAATTCTTGCAGAAACAAGCAATACCGATTTCTATCGTGATTGTCTTTGTAGGTATTGCTTATTCTAGTGTGCTTGCCTTCTTAGATTCTTATGCTAGTCATATCGGATTGGCTGCTGCCGCAAGTTTCTTCTTTGTGGTCTATGCATTCAGTACGTTTATTGTCAGACCGATTACAGGTAAAGTGTTCGATAATTATGGTGCGAATAAAGTCGTTTATCCTGTCTTAGTCTTATTTGTCATTGGCTTAGTACTATTAAGTGTGACACATAGTAGTTGGATGTTGTTGTTCTCCGCAATCTTTATTGGTATTGGATATGGTACATTAATTCCGTCATTCCAAACTATCGCGATCCAAGCGTCACCACCTGAAAAGATCGGTCTTGCGACTTCAACATTCTATATTTTCGCCGATTTAGGTGCTGGTGCAGGACCAACACTACTGGGTATTTTAATTGGTAGTGTAGGTTATCGAAATCTTTATATGTTAATGGCATTATTACTAGCTGGTGTAATTGTACTTTATTACTTCATGCATGGCCGTAAACATAAAACAATGGAATATTAATCAAAGTATGATGCATATATGAAACTCCCTATAAAGCAAACACATTTGTGAGATGCTTTATAGGGAGTTTTTAATGAGTAACTCTAATTTTTAATATCAGATGATTTAGAATGTGTTTCCTTTTCGATTTCAGGCATAGATTTTTCTTCTTTTAAGTAGTTTCATGAATTCTTCACTACCTCCCAAATTATCTAAATAATAACTTGTATTAGTGATACCGGTGCTATCAGTAAAGTGTAAGTCCTCATCATTACTGATATATCCTTTAATTACATAAAACCCTATAGGATTAACCCAAGTTTTAGTGAATTTAACACTTTTTAAATCATTTAGGTTATATTTCAAATACATCGTGATTTCTTTTTTAGTTTATCAAATCTTTCTTGTTCAATATCATGTTGAACTTTCCAGTCGTATGCTTTAAAAATAAGCAAAGGAAAAATGATAATAATTAGGATATAAATCAAAAGTTTTTTCTTCATGATGAACCTTGTCTTAGTACTTATTGATTGTTTTAAGTCGATAAATCTAGTTTTAAAAATTATTGAAGCCCTTTGTTGTTGGACATACGAATTTCTTTTTCAATTTCAGGAATGGATTTTCTGTCTTTTTTTAATAGCTTCATGAATGTTTCGCTGCCGCCTATGTTACCTAAATAATAATTTGTATTAGTGACATCGGTGCTAGCAGTAAAGCATAATGTATCATTGTTGTTGATATATCCTTCGATAATATAAACGCCCATGGGGTTAATCCAAGTTTTAGTGAATTCGACATTTTTAAAGTTGTTTACATTATATTTGAAATATAGGGTGATCTCTTTCTTTTGTTTGTCAAATCGTTCTTGTTCAATATCATGTTGCACTTTCCAATCATATCCTTTCAAAATAATAAATGTTAAAACAATAATGATAGACATATAGACGAATAACTTTTTCTTCACATCGCACCTCTTTATAGTATTATGTGTTATATTTAGTATAAAAATATAATAGCACATCGCAATGTTGAGTTGTATAATATTAATTTAACAGTGTATATAAGTAGGTGACATGATGAAACTATTCCAAAAAGATAAGACATATCATGAACTGTCGATAAAAGTTTATGATATAAAAAGTTATGAAAAAGATTTCATAGTCTCAATTAATAATAAAGAACAAACGTTTAAAGTGATGGCATCACGTATTGATCATGAGAATGGTTTTAAAGCAATGGCAGTTTCACCAGTAAGAAATAATGGCTCAGTAGATAAAGATGAGATGTATTTTGCGTTTGCTGGAACAAACTTAATTGAAGACAGTAGTGCAGATATTAGCGCTGATGAACAAATTTTATTGGCGAATGTACTTCCAATGCAAATAAATTATCCGGCCCCTAAAATAAAAAAATATAGTGATTTAGAGAATATAGAAATTAAAAGTCCTAAAACTGAAATAGGTAAAGTGAGTTTATTTAAAATTAATCAATTTGATGAAGGCGCAATTTGGGTTAAATCAGTGATTGAGAAGTATAATCCTAAACACAAATATGGGACCGGACACAGTCTGGGTGGTGCTGGTATTATGCCTGTCGGTGTAATGTTCGATTTTGATCAGGTCAGAACTTTTTCAGCTCCAAATAGTTTTAGCCTATTACCACCAGAGATTAAAAATAATTTTGATAATTCTAAATATGCTGATTGTTTTATAGATTATTCTCATAATACAGATTTAATCGGAACGATTGAATTTTTGCACCCAGTCATTGGCAAAGAATTTGCGATACAGGATAAACAAACGCACTACAAGACAATTAAAGGTCATGGATTGGATACATATTTATTCGATGGAGACCATATTGTTATAAAAATGGATTATGAGATGCTATATAATATATCAAAAAAATTGCCAAGTAAGGTTGAATTTATTGGGTTTGCTTTAAAAGAATTAGAAAACTACATCGATGAAACCAAAAAACAAGCTAAAGTAATAGAAAGTAAATATGCAGAAAAAATTTCTAATGGTGGATTTAAGTATATTAGTAGAAGTGATATTGAAAATTATATGCAAGAACTTTCTAAAACAGGACACTATGATTTTTATAATGGTTTAGAGTTTGGGGAAAGTGCGGATAGTTTGAAAAATATTAAAAATCTAACTATACAATTTGCTAATCACTTAGAGAACAATACTAAAGAAATGCATACATTAGAAATGGATTTAAGTGAACAGTTTGGTTTGAATTAGAGGAGATAGTTATGGGTATTAGAGAAGAATTGAAAGAAACAGTTGTAGATGCGGTTGAAAAAGCAGGAGAAGTAATTGAAGAAGGCGTTCAATTTGGTGAAGAACAAGCCTACCTGGTTTCATTAAAAATGCAAATGAAAAAAGAGATTGAGCAGATGATCCATGATGAAAAAGAAAACTTAAGTGATATAGAAGAGAAATTACATTTATTAGTACAGGATATCAATGCTTTTAGTGGTGAAATTAGTGAAGCAGCAGAAGGTAAAACGGCAGATAAAGCAATAACTGAATTAGAAAGAATTAAAACGAAGATATGTATAGGGCAAGTATTAGTGAAAAGAGCAATTGATAGTTGTAAAACATATTCTTGGTTATAAAATATGCGATGTGTTTCTAAATTGAGACACATCGCATTCTTTTATATTTGTTTGCTTTTGGTTTTTAAGATTTCGTCTGCACTTTTAAATTGAATGCCGAATCTTAGGAAGAATATACCGCAAATCAGACCAGGCAGAACAGCCCAGATATTATATAAAACTATAAAGTTAGCTAGACATAAAACTATAAATACAATACCTAAAAGGGTGTAGGCTTTATTTTTCATTACCATGTGTGTCGCCCCCTTAATGAATTTTGACAATGTTGACTTCATTAACTCATATCTTATCACATAATTTACATTAATTTTACAATTTATGCTGCTCATAACTATAATGGATATTTTAAAAGGAAACTAAAGCTTATAAACTCATATCAATAAGAGAAAAAAGTAAGATACGTTATAATATACCTAACACATTTTACTGAATAACGGAGGGGTACGTATGCAGATTTTTTTAGGTACAGTAACAGAAAACGATTATCCAGTGATTGCACATTTAAAAGATAAAAAAGATAGTGAAGGACTTTTCGAAGGGGAATATTACGAAGATAGTTTACGTGCGTTAAGACGCTTGCCAAATTATAACCATGATTTTGAAATGATTGCACGTACAGATGATAATGAAATTGTCGGTCATATTTTAATGATGCAAGAGTTAATTCGAAACGAAGAAGATATACAACGTCCTTTAATGATACGTTCATTATCTGTGAAAGAGGATTATAGAGAATATGGCATTGGAAAGGCATTGGTTGAAGCTGTGGAAAGCCGGGCAAAAGAAGCGGGTTATAATGAAATCATTGTAGAGGGTGAACCTGACTATTTTAGATCTCTTGGCTTTGTCCCTATAAGTGACTTCAGTGTAGAAGTGCCAGAAGGTGAAGATATCGATCAATATAGTGTTTATTTATTGTGGGATACTTTAGATGCACATCCACAAGGACAATTAATCTTTGAAAATGAAGTTTGATTTCAATCATCGCATTGCATCCTGTCTGCGTGCTATAATAATGTTGATTTGTATTCGGAGGTGCGAAAGTGAATTATCAAGCTTTATATAGAATGTATCGACCGCAAAGTTTCAATGATGTGGTCGGACAAGAGCATGTAACTAAAACACTCCGTAACGCGATTGCGAAGGGTAAACAATCGCATGCTTATATTTTCAGCGGTCCAAGAGGGACGGGGAAAACGAGTATTGCGAAAGTATTTGCGAAGGCAATCAACTGCCCTAACAGCGTTGACGGAGAACCCTGTAACGAATGTGATATTTGTAAGAGTATCACACAAGGTTCTAATTCAGATGTTATTGAAATTGACGCAGCAAGTAATAATGGTGTCGATGAAATCAGAAACATACGAGATAAAGTGAAATACGCACCATCACAATCAAAATATAAAGTCTATATTATCGATGAAGTGCATATGCTGACGACGGGTGCATTTAATGCATTATTGAAAACGCTAGAAGAACCGCCAGCACATGCTATTTTTATTTTGGCAACAACGGAGCCTCATAAAATTCCACCTACTATTATTTCGCGTGCACAACGCTTTGATTTCAAAGCTATTAGTTTAGACCAAATTATTGATCGCTTACGTTATGTGGCTGAATCTCAGCATATTGCATTTGATGAAGAAGCCATTGCGTTTATTGCGAAAGCTTCAGAAGGCGGTATGCGTGATGCATTAAGTATTATGGACCAAGCCATTGCGTTCGGTGATGAACACTTAACATTGCAAGATGCGTTGAATGTAACTGGCAGTGTAGATGAAGCTTCTTTGAATGCCTTGTTAAATGATGTTGCAAACGGAGAGGTGAAAGCAGCCTTTGCACGTTATCATCAATTTATAGAAGATGGTAAAGAGGTTAATCGTTTAATCAATGATTTAATCTACTTTGTACGTGACACGATAATGAATAAAACGGCTCAAAACCAAACAGAATATGACGCGTTGATGGGCTTTGACTTTGATACATTGTATAAGATGATTGATTTAATCAATGATACATTAGTATCTGTGCGTTTCAGCGTGAACCAAAATGTACATTTCGAAGTATTATTGGTTAAAATGGCGGAATTGATTAAGGCGGGCGGTGCTTCTAAAGCAGCACAACCTCAAACTTCAATGAATCAGCCACAAGCAACAGAGGTAGCAGGTTCAAATGATGTGAATAGTGCATTGTTGCAGCGCTTAGAGCATCTTGAACAAGAATTGCATGCGCTAAAACAGCAAGGCGTGCCACAAGTCAATACACCACCTAAACAACATACAGCAACAAGAGGTCGTCGTAAGAGTAAGAATAGTTACTCAATGACACAAATTGCGAAGGTATTAGACAATGCGAATAAAGAAGACATTCAATTATTGAAAGAGCATTGGCAAGAAGTCATTGACCATGCGAAGAATCATAATCAAAAAGCATTGGTGAGTTTACTGCAAAATTCTATTCCAGTCGCAGCCAGTGAAAAGAGTGTCCTAGTTCAATTTGAGGCAGAAATTCATTGTGAAATTGTTAATGATGATGATGAGAAACGTAAAAATTTAGAAGAAGTCGTTCGTAGTATTATCAATAAAGATGTTGCGGTGGTTGGTGTACCTGCAGATCAATGGCTGCAAGTACGTTCTGAGTATCTTCAAAATCGAAAACGCAATCAACAAGCAGGTCAGAAAGAAACGAAGCAAGAAGCACCACAAGATGATATTGTTCAAAAAGCCAAAGACATGTTTGGTGCGGACACTGTACATGTGATGGATGAAGAATAAAATGAATACAGCACGCAGCCTTTCAGACACCATCATTGTCGAAAGACCTGTGTGCTTTGTGTTATAATTTGCATATCAATAGAAGAGATAGAGGAGAAAATAATGGGTTTCTTCCATTATAAGTAAAAAAATCGGTCGAATACGATTGTACTCTTGTATCTTAGACTAATGTTGAAGAATAAAGCTAGAATCTAAGGAGGAACTATATTATGCGCGGTGGCGGAAATATGCAACAAATGATGAAACAAATGCAGAAAATGCAAAAGAAAATGGCTGAAGAGCAAGAAAAATTAAAAGACGAAAGAGTTAAAGGTACAGCTGGCGGCGGTATGGTCACTGTAACGGTAACTGGCCATAAAGAAGTTGTAGATGTTGAAATCAATGAAGAAGCAGTAGACCCAGATGATGTTGAAATGCTTCAAGATTTAGTGTTAGCTGCTACAAATGAAGCGATGAACAAAGCAGATGAATTAACATCAGAACGCTTAGGCAAACACACTAAAGGCTTGAACATTCCTGGAATGTGATAAACATGCATTATCCAGAACCCATTTCGAAACTCATTGATAGTTTCATGAAATTGCCAGGCATTGGGCCGAAGACGGCACAACGTCTGGCATTTCACGTATTAGATATGAAGGAAGATGATGTCGTTCAATTCGCAAAAGCACTTGTAGATGTTAAACGTGAACTCACGTATTGCAGCACATGTGGCCATATTACTGAAGAAGATCCTTGTTACATCTGCCAAGATAAGCAAAGAGATCGTTCAGTTATTTGTGTGGTTGAAGATGATAAAGATGTTATCGCGATGGAAAAAATGAGGGAATATAAAGGTTTGTATCATGTATTACATGGTGCAATTTCTCCTATGGATGGTATTGGGCCAGAGGATATCAATATTCCTTCATTAATAGAACGATTAAAAGATGAAGAAGTAAAAGAATTGATTCTTGCGATGAATCCGAACTTAGAGGGTGAGTCGACAGCAATGTATATTTCACGACTTGTGAAGCCTATCGGGATTAAAGTAACAAGGTTAGCACAAGGACTTTCTGTAGGGGGAGACCTAGAATATGCGGATGAAGTGACTTTATCCCGAGCTATTGCTGGAAGAACAGAAATGTAAAATAAGTGCAGAAGTGTCATAATACCAAAGGTTCAACCTTTCATTATGCCCCTCTGCACTTTTTTTAAACTTTTTTAGAAAAAATTAAAGTTTGGTTTTTGTTAGGAATATTAAGGTAATGTGAAGAAGTATAGAAATGTAAGCGTGATTTTACCGAACGTTTAATGAACATCAACTTAAAAAGTACGGGAAATGGCGATGTATAGCCGTTTGTGTATGCAAAAAGATGAATTTTAAGGGTTGCAAAAAACTCGGAAAGCTAGTATAGTTAATATCTGTTGAGCGAACGAAACAAACGCTTCAACAACAACTCAGAAAAATCTTCTCAAAAAACTTTTAAAAAAGTGTTGACTTTAAAGTTTAAAGAGAGTATAATTGATTCTTGTGAGTCGGAAAAATAAACCGAATGAACATTGAAAACTGAATGACAATATGTCAACGTTAATTCCAAATTAACAAACGTCTTTAAGACGTTTTAAAACAATTAGTTTTTATGAGCTAGTCAAACATCATAAATTATTATGGAGAGTTTGATCCTGGCTCAGGATGAACGCTGGCGGCGTGCCTAATACATGCAAGTCGAGCGAACAGATAAGGAGCTTGCTCCTTTGACGTTAGCGGCGGACGGGTGAGTAACACGTGGGTAACCTACCTATAAGACTGGGATAACTCCGGGAAACCGGGGCTAATACCGGATAACACATAAAACCGCATGGTTTTATGATGAAAGACGGTTTTGCTGTCACTTATAGATGGACCCGCGGCGTATTAGCTAGTTGGTAAGGTAACGGCTTACCAAGGCAACGATACGTAGCCGACCTGAGAGGGTGATCGGCCACACTGGAACTGAGACACGGTCCAGACTCCTACGGGAGGCAGCAGTAGGGAATCTTCCGCAATGGGCGAAAGCCTGACGGAGCAACGCCGCGTGAGTGATGAAGGTCTTCGGATCGTAAAACTCTGTTATTAGGGAAGAACAAGGATGTAAGTAACTGTGCATCCCTTGACGGTACCTAATCAGAAAGCCACGGCTAACTACGTGCCAGCAGCCGCGGTAATACGTAGGTGGCAAGCGTTATCCGGAATTATTGGGCGTAAAGCGCGCGTAGGCGGTTTTTTAAGTCTGATGTGAAAGCCCACGGCTCAACCGTGGAGGGTCATTGGAAACTGGAAAACTTGAGTGCAGAAGAGGAAAGTGGAATTCCATGTGTAGCGGTGAAATGCGCAGAGATATGGAGGAACACCAGTGGCGAAGGCGACTTTCTGGTCTGCAACTGACGCTGATGTGCGAAAGCGTGGGGATCAAACAGGATTAGATACCCTGGTAGTCCACGCCGTAAACGATGAGTGCTAAGTGTTAGGGGGTTTCCGCCCCTTAGTGCTGCAGCTAACGCATTAAGCACTCCGCCTGGGGAGTACGGCCGCAAGGCTGAAACTCAAAGGAATTGACGGGGACCCGCACAAGCGGTGGAGCATGTGGTTTAATTCGAAGCAACGCGAAGAACCTTACCAAATCTTGACATCCTTTGACAACTCTAGAGATAGAGCCTTCCCCTTCGGGGGACAAAGTGACAGGTGGTGCATGGTTGTCGTCAGCTCGTGTCGTGAGATGTTGGGTTAAGTCCCGCAACGAGCGCAACCCTTAAGCTTAGTTGCCAGCATTAAGTTGGGCACTCTAAGTTGACTGCCGGTGACAAACCGGAGGAAGGTGGGGATGACGTCAAATCATCATGCCCCTTATGATTTGGGCTACACACGTGCTACAATGGACGGTACAAAGGGCAGCGAACCCGCGAGGTCAAGCAAATCCCATAAAGCCGTTCTCAGTTCGGATTGTAGTCTGCAACTCGACTACATGAAGCTGGAATCGCTAGTAATCGTAGATCAGCATGCTACGGTGAATACGTTCCCGGGTCTTGTACACACCGCCCGTCACACCACGAGAGTTTGTAACACCCGAAGCCGGTGGAGTAACCTTTTAGGAACTAGCCGTCGAAGGTGGGACAAATGATTGGGGTGAAGTCGTAACAAGGTAGCCGTATCGGAAGGTGCGGCTGGATCACCTCCTTTCTAAGGATATATTCGGAACAGTTTCGTAAGAAACTGAAACGGAATAACGTGACATATTGTATTCAGTTTTGAATGTTTATTTGAAACATTCAAAGATTGTACATTGAAAACTAGATAAGTAAGTAAAAAATAGATTTTACCAAGCAAAACCGAGTGAATTAGAGTTTTAAAAGCTTTATTCATTTAAATGAATCGCTAGTAATCAATTGCCGATGGCAAACGATTACTCACAATATTAATAACGTGATTAAGTTATTAAGGGCGCACGGTGGATGCCTTGGCACTAGAAGCCGATGAAGGACGTTACTAACGACGATATGCTTTGGGTAGCTGTAAGTAAGCGTTGATCCAGAGATTTCCGAATGGGGGAACCCAGCACAAGTTATGTTGTGTTATCGACATGTGAATACATAGCATGTCAGAAGGCAGACGCGGAGAACTGAAACATCTTAGTACCCGCAGGAAGAGAAAGAAAAATCGATTCCCTGAGTAGCGGCGAGCGAAACGGGAAGAGCCCAAACCAATGAGCTTGCTCATTGGGGTTGTAGGACACTCTATACGGAGTTACAAAGGAATAAATTAGACGAATCACCTGGAAAGTTGAACCAGAGAAGGTAAAAGTCCTGTAGTCGAAAGTTTATTCTCTCTTGAGTGGATCCTGAGTACGACGGAGCACGTGAAATTCCGTCGGAATCTGGGAGGACCATCTCCCAAGGCTAAATACTCTCTAGTGACCGATAGTGAACCAGTACCGTGAGGGAAAGGTGAAAAGTACCCCGGAAGGGGAGTGAAAGAGAACTTGAAACCGTGTGCTTACAAGTAGTCAGAGCCCGTTAATGGGTGATGGCGTGCCTTTTGTAGAATGAACCGGCGAGTTACGATCTGATGCAAGGTTAAGCAGCAAATGTGGAGCCGCAGCGAAAGCGAGTCTGAATAGGGCGTTGAGTATTTGGTCGTAGACCCGAAACCAGGTGATCTACCCTTGGTCAGGTTGAAGTTCAGGTAACACTGAATGGAGGACCGAACCGACTTACGTTGAAAAGTGAGCGGATGAACTGAGGGTAGCGGAGAAATTCCAATCGAACCTGGAGATAGCTGGTTCTCTCCGAAATAGCTTTAGGGCTAGCCTCAAGTGATGATTGTTGGAGGTAGAGCACTGTTTGGACGAGGGGCCCCTCTCGGGTTACCGAATTCAGACAAACTCCGAATGCCAATCAATTTAACTTGGGAGTCAGAACGTGGGTGATAAGGTCCATGTTCGAAAGGGAAACAGCCCAGACCACCAGCTAAGGTCCCAAAATATATGTTAAGTGGCAAAGGATGTGGTATTGCCCAGACAACTAGGATGTTGGCTTAGAAGCAGCCATCATTTAAAGAGTGCGTAATAGCTCACTAGTCGAGTGACACTGCGCCGAAAATGTACCGGGGCTAAACATATTACCGAAGCTGTGGATTGTCCGTAGGACAATGGTAGGAGAGCGTTCTAAGTGCGTCGAAGCATGATCGCAAGGACATGTGGAGCGCTTAGAAGTGAGAATGCCGGTGTGAGTAGCGAAAGATGGGTGAGAATCCCATCCACCGATTGACTAAGGTTTCCAGAGGAAGGCTCGTCCGCTCTGGGTTAGTCGGGTCCTAAGCCGAGGCCGACAGGCGTAGGCGATGGATAACAGGTTGATATTCCTGTACCACCATTTATCGTTTTAAGCGATGGGGGGACACAGTAGGATAGGCGAAGCGTGCTGTTGGAGTGCACGTCTAAGCAGTGAGACTGAATGGTAGGCAAATCCGCCATTCTTAAGGTTGAGCTGTGATGGGGAGAGGAAACATGTTTTCCTCGAGTCGTTGATTTCACACTGTCGAGAAAAGCCTCTAGCTAGATAACTGGTGCCCGTACCGCAAACCGACACAGGTAGTCAAGATGAGAATTCTAAGGTGAGCGAGAGAACTCTCGTTAAGGAACTCGGCAAAATGACCCCGTAACTTCGGGAGAAGGGGTGCTCTTTAGGGTTCACGCTCTGAAGAGCCGCAGTGAATAGGCCCAAGCGACTGTTTATCAAAAACACAGGTCTCTGCTAAACCGTAAGGTGATGTATAGGGGCTGACGCCTGCCCGGTGCTGGAAGGTTAAGAGGAGTGGTTAGCTTCTGCGAAGCTACGAATCGAAGCCCCAGTAAACGGCGGCCGTAACTATAACGGTCCTAAGGTAGCGAAATTCCTTGTCGGGTAAGTTCCGACCCGCACGAAAGGCGTAACGATTTGGGCACTGTCTCAACGAGAGACTCGGTGAAATCATAGTACCTGTGAAGATGCAGGTTACCCGCGACAGGACGGAAAGACCCCGTGGAGCTTTACTGTAGCCTGATATTGAAATTCGGCACAGCTTGTACAGGATAGGTAGGAGCCTTAGAAACGTGAGCGCTAGCTTACGTGGAGGCGCTGGTGGGATACTACCCTAGCTGTGTTGGATTTCTAACCCGCACCATTGATCATGGTGGGAGACAGTGTCAGGCGGGCAGTTTGACTGGGGCGGTCGCCTCCTAAAGTGTAACGGAGGCGCTCAAAGGTTCCCTCAGAATGGTTGGAAATCATTCATAGAGTGTAAAGGCATAAGGGAGCTTGACTGCGAGACCTACAAGTCGAGCAGGGTCGAAAGACGGACTTAG
Source organism: Staphylococcus simulans (assembly GCF_047037175.1). Lineage (GTDB taxonomy): Bacteria > Bacillota > Bacilli > Staphylococcales > Staphylococcaceae > Staphylococcus > Staphylococcus simulans_C. The sequence continues at coordinate 2,208,683 of NZ_CP178241.1, forward strand.
TGATCCGGTGGTTCCGCATGGAAGGGCCATCGCTCAACGGATAAAAGCTACCCCGGGGATAACAGGCTTATCTCCCCCAAGAGTTCACATCGACGGGGAGGTTTGGCACCTCGATGTCGGCTCATCGCATCCTGGGGCTGTAGTCGGTCCCAAGGGTTGGGCTGTTCGCCCATTAAAGCGGTACGCGAGCTGGGTTCAGAACGTCGTGAGACAGTTCGGTCCCTATCCGTCGTGGGCGTAGGAAATTTGAGAGGAGCTGTCCTTAGTACGAGAGGACCGGGATGGACATACCTCTGGTGTACCAGTTGTCGTGCCAACGGCATAGCTGGGTAGCTATGTATGGACGGGATAAGTGCTGAAAGCATCTAAGCATGAAGCCCCCCTCAAGATGAGATTTCCCAACTTCGGTTATAAGATCCCTCAAAGATGATGAGGTTAATAGGTTCGGGGTGGAAGCATAGCGATATGTGGAGCTGACGAATACTAATCGATCGAAGACTTAATCAAATTTCAAGTTTTGATTGGTCGAATTGAAATTTACTTACTATCTAGTTTTGAATGTATAATACATTCCATTGTCTGGCGACAATGGCAAAGAGGTCACACCTGTTCCCATGCCGAACACAGAAGTTAAGCTCTTTAGCGCCGATGGTAGTCGGACTTACGTTCCGCAAGAGTAGGACGTTGCCAGGCAAACATGAGATCCTGTAAAGGGTCTCTTTTTTTATGTCCTTTTTTAAAATTTGATAATGAAACGATAGGAATTCTTTTATTTCTCATCGTTGATGTAGAATCAAATATGTTAAAATAGAAATTAATGACCAAACCGAAGGTAGTGGAAAAATGAGTGTGCCTTTAAATCATCAACTTAAAGCTTTTCTCAAGCAACAACCTATTTCTTTTCACGTGCCGGGTCATAAAAATATGACCATCGGTACATTACATGAGTTGGATTTAGCAATGGATATTACTGAAATCACTGACTTTGATGACTTGCATCATCCTGAAGGAATATTAAAGGAAAGTATGCAGACATTAGATAAGCATCCAAACTATGATGGCTTTTATTTAGTGAATGGTACAACTTCAGGGTTGCTATCAGTGATTCAGGCAACTTCTAGAACAGAATCACCGATAGTAATGAGTCGTAATGTGCATAAATCAGTTTTTCATGGCTTAGATTTGGCTCAAAAAGAAGCTGAAATCTTACCGATGACAGTGAGTGATGTCACGCATCAGTATGTTGCGCCATTAAATGATCAAAAAGAAAAATCCAATAGTCTAGTTATTGTGACCTACCCGAATTATTATGGCGAGTTATTTGATATCGAGACATTTATTAAGACACAACATGCGAAAAATACGCCTGTGTTAGTAGATGAAGCACATGGTGCACATTTTGGATTAAAAGGATTTCCTGAATCCTCACTTTCATATGGGGCGGATTATGTCGTGCAATCTTACCACAAGAGTTTGCCGGCATTGACTATGAGTTCTGTCATTTTTATACATAAAGATGCACCTTATCGTGAACAAGTGATAGAATATTTAACTTATTTTCAATCTTCAAGTCCTTCCTATTTAATGATGGCAGGATTAGAACGTGCGCATCATTTTTATAAAACATATGAAAGCACACATTTTTTCACACAGCGTCAACGTTTACTTGATGCATTAGAAGCTGAAGGATTAGAAGTACATGAAATGGATGATCCGCTTAAAGTAACTTTGACTTATGCCGGATATACAGGCTATGACATTCAACAATGGTTAGAAACACAACACCTTTATGTAGAACTCGCAGATGAAGCGCAAGTGTTGTTAGTGTTGCCGATGTGGCATCAAGGTGATCGTTTTCCGTTTGAATTGTTATTAGCACGGATTAATGCATTAAAGTTACCTGAGGTGACAGACGAGGTTTCATCAAGTATTCCGAAGATGCCTAAGCACATTGGATATTACCAGCCTGTAAGGATAACTAAAATGAGAAGCATTGACTTCAACCAGGCTACAGGTCGTGTATTAGCACAACATATTGTGCCATATCCTCCGGGGATACCGGTATTGTATAAAGGTGAACAGATTCAACAAGACATGATTGACGTTATGGAAGCGTGGGTAGCACAAGGAATTAGAGTAGAAGGTATGACACATAGAACTATAAAGATTAAGGATGAATAACATGTCAGCATTTATCACATTTGAAGGGCCAGAAGGTTCTGGAAAAACAACAGTCTTACAACGTGTTTCAGAACGCTTACAAGCACAATTTGAAGTTTTAACAACGAGAGAACCAGGCGGTGTACCCGCAGCTGAACAAATTCGAGAAATTTTATTAGAGGGCGAAGCTGTTGATGAGCGTACAGAAGCATTATTATTTGCGGCATCACGTAGAGAACATTTAGTAGAAAAAGTCTTACCGGCACTAAAAGCGGGAAGAATAGTATTGTGTGACCGCTATATTGATAGTTCATTAGCTTATCAAGGCTATGCGAGAGGTATCGGTGTAGAGGAAGTCAGAGCAATTAATGAATTTGCGATTAATGGTTTGTATCCAGATTTAACAGTGTATTTAGACATTACCGCTGAAACTGGAAGAGCACGTATTCAAAGTAATGCGCGAGATATGAACCGTTTAGATCATGAGAGTATCGCATTTCATCAACAGGTCATTGCAGGCTATCATCAATTAATCGAACAAGAACCAAAACGTTTTGCGGTCATTGATGCAAATCAACCGATTGACGATGTTGTTGATGCGGCATATCAAGTGATTGTCCAACATTTGTCTCATCATGCATAAGCTTGAGATGAATACTCGAGAAGTTGTTGCAAGTGTGCGGGTTCACGTAGTATAATTTGTTAAACTTTAATTACATCAGACCTAAAAGATGAAAATAATATAATAGAAAACATCAAGATAATCAGACATCATATCAGTGATTTCTATTTAGTTTTAAACAGGCTCTACCATCACAATATGCTATAATATTACAAAGAGGTGTTAGTTATGAAAATGGTAATTGCAATTGTTCAAGACCAAGATAGTCAAGAGTTGTCTGACCAACTCGTCAAAAATAATTTCCGAGCGACTAAACTCGCGACAACAGGTGGATTTCTACGCGCAGGCAACACAACATTCTTATGTGGTGTTGATGATGACAAAGTAGATGATTTACTTAATGTTATCAATAAAACATGTGGAAATAGAGAACAACTTGTATCACCAATTACGCCAATGGGCGGCAGTGCAGACTCTTACATTCCATATCCAGTTGAAGTAGAAGTCGGCGGCGCGACAGTATTCGTAATGCCTGTTGATGCGTTCCACAGATTTTAAAGAAAACATGACATAAATTTATGATTCGACATAAATAACAGTCTATAAATAGTGGGGGTCGGGACGAGCGTGTAATCGAGATTGTCAATTAGCAATCAATGATTCAACTCATAAGTTCCTGCCCTTTTTCATTATGGAAAGGTGACAAATTGAATGGATGAATTATCAAGATTGACGAATGCGTATCAATCTGGAAAGCTTTCGCATGCCTATTTATTTGAAGGCGATGATGCACAAACGATGCAGCAAACTGCCATGGCTTTTGCGAAGTTGATACTATGCAATGACAATGAAATATGCCAAGCGAAAGTTGATGCGTTCAATCATCCTGATTTCAGATATGTCACAACAGATGAGACCAATCTGAAGAAAGAAAAGATTGAAGCATTAGTTCATGTAATGAATCAATTACCCGTTGAAGGCAGTCATAAAGTCTATATTATTAACGGCTTTGAGAAACTTACAGTTCAAGGTGAAAACAGTATATTAAAGTTCTTAGAAGAGCCGCCAGAAAATACGATTGCGATTTTGCTATCAACGAAACCAGAACAAATTCTCAGTACAATTCATTCGCGTTGTCAGCACGTTTATTTTAAACCGATGTCACAAGCACAACTCGTGGAACGTCTGAAAGAACAAGAGATATCTAAACCTATTGCTGAAATGTTAAGTACATATACTTCGCAAATCGAAGAAGCGCGTACGTTGAATGAAGAGTATGATTTAGCAAACTTACGCAAAAATATTATCAATTGGTGCCAATTATTATTGACCAATCGCGCGATGGCTTTAATTGCTTTAGTCGATTTGATGAAAGCAGCTAAAAATAAAAAATTACAACAACTGACCTTGTCAGTCGTGAATGCATTCTTTCAAGATATTATGCATGAAAAAGCAGAGATTTCAGGGTACTTGGTATTCTCTGAATTAGAAACAGATATTAAACAATATGCACAACGTTTAACATATGACCAGTTAACGCATATGTATGATCATATAACGGAAGCACATAAAAAATTAACGCAAAATGTGAATCCAACACTTGTATTTGAACAAATCGTAATTAAGGGGGTGGGCTAAATGCTTCAAGTTATCGGAGTACAATTCCAAAAAGCTGGCAAACTTGAATATTATGCGCCGGTTGAAGATGCAGAGCTTTGTTGTGGTGACAGAGTTGTTGTCGAATCTAAACGCGGTGTGGAAGTCGGTGATGTCAAAGATGCTGCACTACAGGTTGATGAAGAAGATGTCACGTTACCATTAAAACCTATTATTCGTGTCGCAACTGATCATGATTTAGAACAATGTGCATGCAATGAAGAAGATGCAGATGCTGCCATGGACTTCTGTAAAGATTCTGTAGAAGAATTAGGATTAGAAATGCGTTTAGTCAATTGTGAGTACACATTAGATAAATCAAAAGTGATTTTCAATTTTACGGCAGATGATCGTATCGACTTTAGAAAGTTAGTTAAGATTTTAGCCGCGAAGTTAAGAACACGTATTGAATTACGTCAAATCGGCGTACGTGATGAAGCAAAATTACTTGGAGGTATTGGACCTTGTGGTCGTTCACTATGTTGTTCAACCTTCTTAGGTGATTTTGAACCTGTATCTATTAAAATGGCAAAGGATCAAAACTTATCATTAAATCCTACTAAAATTTCAGGTGCTTGCGGTCGTTTAATGTGTTGTTTGAAGTATGAAAATGACCACTATGAAGCTGCAAGAGAACAATTACCTGATGTAGGAACAAGAATTGAAACGCCAGAAGGTCAAGGTACAGTTGTAGGCTTAAATATGTTAGACATTTCAATGCAAGTCAAAGTTGAAGGTTTAGAACAACCTTTAGAATACTCAGTTGAGGATTTAGAAGCAATCTATTAAGGGAGGCCACAGGCTTTTGGAACGCAGAGAAATCATGGAAAGACTATTGCGTCTTGAAACCAATGTTAAACAATTGTATCAAGACACAGCGGAATTAAAGACCATCACAACGCAGCTTATAGAAGAAAACGTTGCGTTAGAAGTTGAAAATAGACATTTGAAACAACTAATCGGTCGTTCGCAAGAATCTGAAACTGAACCAGCAGATGTTTCAGACAAGCCTAATCAAAAGTCTAAAGAGAAAAAGAAACCGCGTTTAAGCAGTAAGGAAAATTTAGCAATTTTATATCAAGAAGGCTTCCATATCTGTAAAGGCGATTTATTCGGTAAACATCGTAATGGCGAAGATTGCTTATTTTGTTTACAAACTTTAGAAGAACAATCATAGTACAGGGTTGTTTTAATATCTCAATAGAAAATTTTATTCTATTTGAAACCTAAATGAGAACCTCGAGAGGTTCTCATTTATATACATATTTAATTAAAAATTGGAGCTAATCATGTTGAAAGAAAATGAACGTTTAGATTGTCTATTAAAAGAACAGTTAGAAATTATTCAAAACGATGAGGTCTTTTCCTTCTCGACAGATGCTTTATTATTAGGCCATTTTACACAACTCAGAAAGCGCGATAAGGTGATGGATTTATGTTCTGGCAATGGTGTCATTCCACTTTTACTTTCAGATAAAGGCGAACACCAAATAGATGCGATTGAAATCCAGCCGCAGTTAGTTGATATGGCAGAGCGCAGTATCCGTCATAACCATTTAGAATCACGTATTCAAGTGTATGAAATGGACTTAAGAAACGTGCAACAACAATTTCAACCTTCAAGCTATAATGTGGTCACATGTAATCCGCCGTACTTCAAAACAATCCAAACCCATCAACATCAAAAAGAAGCACATAAAATAGCACGTCATGAAGTGATGTGTACACTGGCTGATTGTGTGAATGCTGCGAAACATTTATTAAAACAAGGCGGTCGTTTTATCATGGTACATCGTGCAGAACGCTTAATGGACGTATTATTTGAATTCAGACAACATCGCATTGAACCAAAAAAGCTGACAATGGTTTATAGTAAACCAGGTAAACCAGCGCATGCGATTCTTGTAGAAGGACGTAAAGATGGAAATCCTGGATTAGATATTGCGCCGCCATTTTATATGTATAAAGCAGATGGCAACTATACAGAAGAAATGAGTGCGATTTATTATGGCGACTGAACATTATATTTATATCGTACGATGTAAAGACGGCACCTTATATACCGGGTATACCAATAACGTTGAGGCAAGAATCGAAAAACACAATGCGGGAAAAGGCGCAAAATATACCAAAACGAGACGTCCAGTAGTATTAGTTTATCAAGAAGGTTATGAAACAAAGTCAGAAGCGATGAAACGTGAATATGAAATCAAGACATTCACCAGAACACAAAAATTACAGCTCATTGAAAGGGGCAAGCAATAACATGGGAACACTTTATTTAGTTGGAACACCCATTGGCAATTTGGCAGATATCACATTTCGTGCCGTAGAGACATTAAAATCTGTCGACATGATTGCCTGTGAAGACACACGTGTCACAAAGAAACTATGTCATCATTATGAGATTGAGACACCTTTAAAATCTTATCATGAACATAATAAAGAGACGCAGACCGAACCTTTAATTGAACTTTTATTAGAAGGCCAAAATATCGCATTAGTTTCAGATGCCGGCTTACCATTAATCAGTGATCCGGGTTATGAATTAGTGGTGCGTGCGCGAGAAGCAGGGATTGATGTTGTGCCGATTCCTGGGCCAAATGCAGGATTGACTGCGTTGATGGGAAGCGGCTTGCCTTCATTCGTGTATACGTTTATCGGTTTCTTACCGAGAAAGGCGAAAGATAAAAAGGCAGTACTCGAACAACGTATGTTTGAAGCTTCTACGGTCATTATTTATGAAAGTCCATTTCGTGTGGCAGATACGCTAAAAGCTATTGCGGAAATTGATGCAGAACGTCCAGTAGCACTTGGTCGAGAATTGACTAAGAAGTTTGAAGAAATTCAAACGGCACCCGTTCATACACTTGTTGATGCTGTCGCAAACGGTGACATTCCAACTAAAGGGGAGTTTGTTATCTTAATAGAGGGAGCAGCACAAAAAGAAGAGACGGAGTGGTTCGCTGAATTAGATATTCATGAACATGTTGAACATTATATTCGACAAAATATGAAACCGAAAAAAGCAATTAAACAAGTCGCTGAAGACCGTCAGATGAAAACAGGAGAAGTTTACGATATTTACCATCAAATTAAGTAAAATTTTTCAATAGTAATATTAAAAATAATAAATTTAACACTGAGTCATACAGAAATATGTTACTTTTAAGTAGTACAGTTAATGATTCATTTCTATTTATGGGAACGTTATTATTTTTCTTTAGTGAGGGACACCGCTAGAACAGGAGACTTTTAAAATGAAGAAAAATAATCACACATACCCTCATTATGCGATAAGAAAGTTTACAGTTGGGGCTGGATCAACACTTATCGCATCTTTTATTTTCATGGGATTAAGTTCATCAGCACATGCGGAAGAACAAGCACAAATATTACACCGAGCATCGACAAATACACAAGAAAATCATCAACTATCAACGTCAATATTCGAAGATAGGACAGTAGCTCAACAAGTAGAAACTCAACCAGATATTTCTGAGAGGAATTCTGAAACGCAAACACACAATACGAATGCCTCATCTTTAGAACATAACGCAAAAGAACAAGACACTACACATATTGAACAAGTGTTACCATCATCAAAAGTTCAAGATGACGTTCAAACGAATCAGGATAGACCGAGTGATACTCAATCTATTCAGACAGAACAATCTACATCATCAAATGTTGATACTGACGCAGCATCATCTGAAACTAACAATGATGCACAAAACGTGACAGAACAAGTTATAAAGCAAACAGAAGCTCCAAAAAATAAGGCAAAAGCTGTTAAAAAGGCAGAAGAGTTCTCTGAAGTAACACAGACGCCTAAATCTGAAACACCACAGACGCATGTATCGTCAGAAGTAGAACCGAAAATCACGCCTGCGCCAGAAATCAAATCATCTCAAAAGATTAATGAGAAAAGTGAAGCGGCACCAACAGAAACGACACAAAAAGAAACAGCGCAAACAAAACCCATACAGCCAACACAACGCACTGTTCAACAAGCAATTGAATCATCTACAGAACGTTTGAAAACTACAGAAGCAAAACAAGCGATTAATCAATATCCAGTGATATTTGTACATGGATTTATGGGTTTTACTGGGGATATGAAACCAGACTTATATCCAAATTATTGGGGTGGAGATAAGTATCGTGTGATAGATGGATTACGCGAAAAAGGTTACGAAGCCTATGAAGCGAGTGTAGGTGCTTTCAGCAGTAATTATGACCGCGCTATAGAGTTGTATTATTATATTAAAGGCGGCACGGTAGATTATGGTGCAGCACATGCGGAGAAATATGGTCATTCTCGATATGGCAGAACTTATGCAGGAGTCTTCCGTGAGTGGGCACCTGGCAAAAAGGTACATATGGTCGGCCACAGTATGGGTGGACAAACAATTCGTCTCTTAGAACATTTCTTACGCTTTGGTAATCAAGAAGAAATAGATTATCAACGTCAACATGGCGGTGAAATTTCCGCTTTGTTTGAAGGAGGCAAAGACCATATGATTGCCTCTATTACAACCTTAGGCACACCGCATAATGGTTCAGCAGCAGCGGATCGTATCGGTAATGAAAAAGCTTTTAAAGATATTATTTATGCGTTAGGACGTATGGGTGGAGGTAAACTCGCAAATATCGATTTTGGCTTTGAAAAATGGGGATTTAAACAAAGAGAGAATGAATCTTATATTGAATACGCACAACGTGTTGCGCAAAGTAAACTTTGGGATACGGATGACAATGCGATGTATGATTTAACATCAGAAGGCTCAGAAAAATTAAATCAAATGACACCGATGAACCCTAACATTGTCTATACGACTTATACAGGTTTGGCGAGTCATGAAGGCATAACGGGAAATCATATCCCGGATATTGGACAATTCTTCCTATTTGATACAACAAGTCGTGTCATTGGAAGTGAGGAGAACCAAGCAATACGCCCAAATGACGGTATCGTTTCTGTGGTATCTTCACTCTATCCAACAGGACAAGCTTTTACCGAATTTACAGATGGCTTGAAAAAAGGCATCTGGCAAGTAACACCAGTCATGAAAGGTTGGGACCATTTAGATTTTGTCGGCTTAGATGCCTTAGATTTCAAACACACAGGCCAAGAATTACAAGGCTTTTATGCAGGTTTGATTAATCATATGATGCGTATAGAAGAATTAGATATCTAAACAATAACGCACCGTTATCCCAAGTGATTTCGGTGCGTTATTAATGTTCATTTATCAAAATGCACATCATCCAATTATTTATTTTCTCGAGTAATTTTATTCTTCATCATACACTCCATAAGATGTTCTATTATTTCCATTTTGTGTGCCATCGTAAGTAGTGATTTCATTACTTGTATAGGTCAATGTATATTCTACTTCACTTTTATCAGGACCTAGTTTATCGTTTTGGATGTCGTGCGCTATGTCTAATAATTTCATAACCTCTTTTTTTCTATTAAAATTGTCATTTGTATCAAAAAAAGTAGTGACTACATATGCTTTTTTGAAACCACCGTTAGTGGTGTATTTCATACTACGATACTTTTCACTGAATTCTTTTTGATTCATTTGAATCAAAGGTTTGTAGTATTTATCATATTGGGCTAAGTCAATAGGATAACCACTTATCCAAAAGAATTCATTTTGATAACCAGAATTTTGTGTTTTGTTTATAGCTTCTTTCGTATAGCCATAATAGTCGTATTTCTTTTGATTATCTTTGAAGTATTGATAAAGTTCATCATATTCTTTTTTATTGGCTTTGTAGTCAAAGCCGCTGACTACTTTACCGATTTGAGTAGATAAGTCATCACTTTCTCCTTTGGCACGTGCAGAGCCTTTATAACCTAAAGAATCAGCAGACATAATAATACTGGAATTAAACACGATGTCGTGATCATCGCAATGTACGAATACTTCTGTGCGCTTATTAAATACATAGAAGGTACATTGTCCTGGTGTATATAAATTATTTTTGTTTGTGAAATAAGGATTAGGAATAATTTTACCGTTATCCATGGCTAATGGTTTGCCATCTATTGTTTTGGCGTGGTCATTAAATTCAGATAACGTGAGTTCATCATATAATAAATCAATATTTATAGGTACTGAAGGTAAGGTATGTTGGTTTCCCGCCTCATTTTTAAGGTGAAATTCTGATTTTTTAGCATAATTATTTTCAGGAAAGTGCTGTGTTTGTCGATTAATATTATTAGTAATTGGTTCGGCTTTTTGTTGTGGTTTTGAAAGATTATTGTGATCATAGCTATATGTATATGAGCCATTGTAAGTGTTAACGTTAAAGTTCGCATTGGGGTGCATCTTTTTTGCTTCTTCTAAGGTTTCAGCGGAAGTAATGGTATTAAAGCAAAATACGTTCAAAATAGTGAGCATAAAAAAGTAATTACTGGTTTTCTGTTATCCATTCTTTTAAGTTCCTTTTCAAATATTTGAATTAAGAGATGAGAGTTAAAACGAAATGTAAAGAATTTGTAAATATGCTATACAAGATGTGTGAAATTATATATGATAAAACAGAAAATTCTTATTACTTATTAATATAAAAAGTGTTTTTCTAAAACTTAAGATAGTAAAAAGGTATATTTAGTGCAATACCTTTAATTAAAATGAGCCCTGAATAGAAAAGAGCTAAATCTCAAGCGTATTTAAATGGTGCTGAACAAATCAGATAAATCTTTTCAGATTTAATACGTGCACAAGGAGAAATAGCTGCGAACTGGGAAGGCAAGTTTTTAACCGTTTTTAGAACAATTCAATCAACTAAGTCCAAAAGTCGAGCAATTCGCACAATTGCTAGAAGAAATCAAACAGCAACTCAACAGCGCAGCTGATACTGTGGAAGAAACAGATCAACAGTTATTTCAAAATTTCGGCTTGCAATAACAAATACTTAATAGTCGTACAGTGAAATGAACGAATATATCATTTTTAATGTTAGGTAATAGAAGGGTGTAAAAATGTATTGTTTATATACCATTTTATATACATGTGTGAATTTAACGCTGTATGACTTAATTTTTAAATATTACATAAATTGAAAGGACTCCACTAGAATAAAGAACATGATAAAATTATTTTACATTTTATTGTCTGATTTTGTCATCATTGCCTCTGTGATTAGTACTTTATTCTTTAAGTACAATTGATAATTTTATTCCTTTTTTTCTTAGTAGTTTTAATTCAAAAAGTGATTGAATATTTTACAATTACGTATATCAATCAAAGTTCATGATTTTAGCGATACGAGGGATAATGTCGTTCATATGTTTTATTATCTTTTGCTTTACATACAATAAACTCAAGTAATATCGAATTGTGAATTGGAAGATGCAGATGAATTTTTCAGGTAGCCATTTAAAAATTATTTTTCAAATTATAAAAAATCAGAGTTAAGCGAGTTACCGGTAGATAAAAAAGACAAGAATTAGATATGGTTAGTTCAATAAGACAATCAGAAGGTTGGTCAACAACGAAGAAAATAGCTAGTAAACTTAGCAATCTTAGTACTATAGAAAGTGGTGCTGATAGCTTTGGAAAGGCAATAGGAGGTGTGTTTAATTGACTAAACGGAAAGAAAAAAATATATATGAAAGTCTTCGAACGCCAGGAACACAAGTATTAAGTTTGTTAACTTTATTTTTGATGCTATTTACAGGATTAATGTTTTTTTTCGGCCTCAAATTGGAAAACATACCAAAATATTTATTTATTTCTACATCGATACAAATAATCATAGCTTTGGCAGGATTTATACCGTTATTTTTTAGAGAAAAACCTAAAGTTTATAAAAAATTCATTAGAAGGTTGAGTATATTTGCTGTTTTATGCGTTGTATCGGCATATAATACTACTTTTGCTACATATAATATATATTTCTATTTAGCAGCACAACATGGTATCGACCTATTTAAATTTTGGATTATAGGAACATTAACGATGCTGATTTGTTTCGGTTTCCAACTAATTCAACAGTTTATACTTTACAGAGATCCTGAAAAGTTCAATGGTAAAAGTGAAAAGGATAGATTTTTTAATAAAATGATTTATCTACTTGTATTCAGGGCGCTCAGATATTTAGTCATTGTACAAAAAATTATTGAATATTTTATGATACCTAATATTGCAGACTCGCGTTTTACAATAATGCTTGTGGCTATGCTGATTTACGGTGCAATGGCATTTTGCACAATTGTGTCTGGTCAATCTGCGTTAGCATTTATTGAATTTAATGAAGAGGAACATTCAAATGGAACTAGACGTACTAATCATGCCTAACTTGGCAAAGATTGAATTTTCAGTTGAACCTGAACATTGGCAAGATGAGATGCTGAAAGTAAAACGTAACTTTATTGATAAAGGCATTTATACCACTGGTCCTATTATTTTTATAAAGGAAATAACAGGATTAGGTGAAATCAGTTATACAACTTATATTGCGCTAAACGATGAAATTGAAGATATTCCAGAATTGAATATCAAGTATGTACCTTCTTTAGAAGTGTTTTCCGACAATTTCTCATAAGTGTTTTGATGATGAGGACTTTGAACAAATATATGAGGAAATAAAAGTGTTTGCTTTAGAAAACGATATTATTTTAAAGGATCAACATTTTTACCATGTAATGGTTGATTACTTTAACGGTCAAGTTTATGAAAGGCAACCAAGTAAATATGCCAGTTGATACACCGTTTGCGCCGGGTGATGATTTAGGATTTAGAACCTATCTTTATATCGATCAGATGTTAGAAGGGCGATTAAAGACCCATCACTATGAAACTGAAGAAAAAGAAGTTTTAGCTGAAATTGAAAATTTTGCGAAACAACATCAACTTCAACGTGTATCACCGTATTATCACGTTATTCACGAAATTGGTGACATGAGTTGGGTTGATATAAAAGTCAAGGTTATGGAAATATAGGTGAAAACACATGATATATTTATTGTTAATTTTAATGGCAGGTTTGTATTACAGATTTAAGAAGCGAGAAAGCCCACGATTTCAATCGTGGGATGAAAGCGATGATATAATTTAAAAACATTCGTACTTGTAAGGAGCAAAGATACGAATGCATGGTATAATAGCGTCATGGAAAACAATTATAGAAGAACAAAAACCACTGTCAGTCTAATCCAGTATCATTTTGTATTTTGCCCAAGATATAGAAGGAAAATATTTCTGAATGAAAGGTTAGTTCATAGATTTAAAGTGCTAATAAGCGAAATAGCGAGCAAGCATGATTTTAAAATATTAGCGTTAGAAACGGATAAAGATCATTGCCATCTATTTTTAAATGCACTTCCAATCTATAGCCCGTCAGATATTATGGCAAAAATCAAAAGAGGAACCAGCAGAATATTAAGAGAGGAGTTTGAAGAACTTAACGCAATGCCTAATCTATGGACTAGAAGTTATTTTGTATCAACGGCAGGAAATGTTTCTAGCGAAACAATCAAGCAGTATGTAGAAAACCAAAGAAAAAGGTGACAACTTTGAGACAAGCGATGACAGTTAAAATCAAATTAGAACCTAACCCAAAACAGCTAGAATTAATCCAACAATCATCACGCTTATATATTGATGTCATTAATACACTCGTTGCTGAAATGGTTGAAGCACAGACACAAACAAAGAAAACCTCCAAGCATATTAATGTACCTTTAAACAGCAGTGTCAAGAATCAAGCAATTAGAGATGCCAAGTCAGTTTTTAAAAAAGCTAAGAAAACACAATATCAAAAGATACCTATTTTAAAAAAACTATTATTGTATGGAATAATCAAAACTATACAATCAATCAGACAAGTATAAGTGTTCCATTTATTGTAAAGGGCAAGTCTCAAAGAATTGAAATTAAAGCTCAAATTTCAAACTACGAAAGAAATATAATTAAAAAAGCGAGTCAATTAGGAGCGCTGCGTATCACCCGAAAAGGAACCAAATATGTCGCACAAATTGCTGTTGAAACACCTGTTGAACAACCCACAGGCATTAAGGTTATGGGTGTTGATTTAGGCATTAAAATACCTGCGGTATGCTGCACAGATGACCATAAAGTAAAGTTTGTCGGTAACGGCAGGGAAAATAAATATATAAGACGCAAACACAATACCAGACGTAAGAAATTAGGCAAAGCCAAAAAACAGAATGCGATAAAAAATTCACGAAATAAAGAACAACGCTGGATGAATGACAAAGACCATAAAGCCAGCAGAGAAATTGTAGATTTTGCTATTCAACATCATGTAGGAATCATCAGATTAGAACAATTATCTAACATCAGAAAACAGACAAGCAAAAGTCGTAAAAACAATCGTTCATTAAGTAATTGGTCGTTCTATAGATTAACAAAATACATTGAATACAAAGCAAACTTAGCAGGTATCAAAGTTGAATATGTTGATCCTAAATATACAAGCCAGCAATGTCCGAAGTGCGGCCATAAAAACAAAGCCAAAGACAGACAATACAAATGTTGCAACTGTGGCTATAAAAGTCATAGAGATATTGTAGGTGCTGAAAATATCATACATGCACCTGTACTTGATGGTAAAAGTCAAGTAGCCTAGTTAACTATATGTTCTGAACTAGGATGGGGTATTGGCATACCCTTAGCTTTAGGCAAGTACAAACTAGAAATAGATGCGTACGGTTTTGCACTAAAGAATCCCACTGCTTTAGCTGTGGGAGTGTCAAATATTTGTACTCATTGTAGGTGTAGTGGTATACGGATGGTTGGCGATTAAATCGTTTTGGACACGTCCTTATAAAGTTAAGCTAAGAAGTTTGGATTATGTCTCAGAACATTCAGTCACTAAGGAACAGTATGAAGATATTGAAAGTATTCAAATCAATCTAGCTTCAGCTAAGTATAAAGGTATTATTTCAGGAGTTATCTCTATTGTTTGTATGATTGCGATTAAATTAAAGTTAACGCCTGTGTTAAAAGATGATTTAGCAGGCGGTATATTTACAATAGGTCTTATCCTATTTTTAATGGTTATTATTTATTTGGTTATTGATATTGTATTAGCAGTTAGGAGAGGAAAATTTTCGTTTATCACACTCAGACCGTTAGGAACGTTGATTTTGTTAATCTTCTATTCAAATGCCATTTAACAACTACAATCTAAGGGGTAAGCTATGAAAAAGATATGTTTGATGAGTTTATGTTTGTTGATGATTATTGTAATGGGTTGTACGAAGGATGATCCGCTTCCAAGCTCGGTAAAAGACGGTTTGCATAATACTGATAGAAAGTTAGAAGCTGTAAAAATATTTGAAATTGATCATAAAAACGTTGTTTATGATAAGAAAGATAAAAAATTAACTTTGCCGCTTCACTTCAAAGAAGATGTAGAACTCCCTCCTAAGCTTATCGGCAGTATGTCGGTTATGCCTTTCTCTGGGAATGAAGATGTCGACCAAGTAGAAGTGAAATATGAATTCAAAGGTAAAAAACATGAATTACATTACAAAAACGACGAACAAGGTTTACTAAAAAAAGTAGAATAACTACTTCATAGGAACGGACACACGTGTGTATTCTTAAATGAGTAGATATGTGTGTCCTGTTCCTAAATACAGGAAAATAAATATATAAAGAACGCAACAACATATCAGAAAAAGTGAAAAAAGCAGAAAAACATTAAAAGTTTGGGCATGGGTTTTCATTGCCCTATCGTTAATTATGCCAATCTTTGGGGTTGGGAGTATGATTTGTAGTGCGAAATACAAAAAATACCAACAAGAACAAGGCGGGAAATTATTAAATATCGCAATCATCGTTACAGTTGTCAGTGTGGCATTTGCGATTATGAGATTATTTAATTAATACTCCAGCAACAGAACGCTTTCTTAGGTTCTGTTGCTTTTTTATATTCACAATGGTGGACATGTGTAATTTCTATTAAAAAGCACATGTTTTCGTGGTGTATAGCAATAACTGTATATATTAAAAGTGCCTTGATTATTGTTCCAAGCGCTTTTTTACGTTAATTTCACATCATTCCTACCGTCTCTATATGCACCGTTCATTAGAATTGTTACAATATATACATATGGAATTAAATCAGTCGGACTGAGATGAAACGTACAAGGACTGTTTTTGCTTTAGACATTATAGCGAGTGGTTTATGACATTGTCATGACGGGGACTGTACATTGAAATCAACACTGAATTTAGATATATTTATTATGGAACATACAAGGAGGAGCATGGAATGGCGAAAGATACATTTTATATAACAACACCAATTTATTACCCGAGTGGTAAATTACACATTGGGCATGCCTATTCAACTGTAGCAGGCGACGTCATTGCGCGCTACAAACGCATGCAAGGCTATGATGTACGTTATTTAACAGGTACAGATGAACATGGTCAAAAAATTCAAGAAAAGGCACATAAAGCGGGCCTAACAGAATTAGAATACCTAGATGATATGATCGCAGGTATTAAAGCGTTATGGGAAAAATTAGAGATTTCTAATGATGACTTTATCAGAACAACTGAAAGACGTCATGAAGAAGTTGTTGAAAAAGTCTTCGAACGTTTATTAGCACAAGGCGATATTTATCTTGGTGAATATGAAGGTTGGTATTCTGTACCGGATGAAACGTACTATACAGAATCACAACTTGAAGACCCAGAATACGACAAGGACGGAAATATTATCGGTGGTAAGAGCCCGGATTCTGGACATGAAGTAGAATTAGTTAAAGAAGAAAGTTATTTCTTCAATATTTCTAAATATGCGGATCGCTTACTAGAATTCTATGATGCGAACCCTGAATTCATTCAACCTCCTTCTCGTAAGAACGAAATGATTAATAACTTTATTAAACCAGGCTTAACAGATTTAGCCGTTTCTCGTACGACATTTGATTGGGGTGTACAAGTGCCATCTAATCCAAAACACGTAGTTTATGTATGGATTGATGCATTAGTAAACTATATTTCAGCACTTGGTTATTTATCAGAGGATGACAGTCTCTTCCAAAAATATTGGCCAGCTGATTTACACTTGATGGCAAAAGAAATTGTGCGTTTCCACTCTATCGTATGGCCGATTTTATTAATGGCATTAGACTTGCCACTTCCAAAACGCGTCTTCGCACACGGTTGGATTTTAATGAAAGACGGTAAAATGAGTAAATCTAAAGGGAATGTCGTAGATCCGAACGTTTTAATCGACCGCTACGGTTTAGATGCGACACGTTACTACTTAATGAGAGAATTACCATTTGGTTCTGACGGTGTCTTCACACCTGAAGCATTCGTTGACCGCACAAACTTTGATTTAGCGAACGATTTAGGTAACTTAGTGAACCGTACGATTGCGATGATTAATAAATACTTTGATGGTGAATTGCCTGCGTATGAAGGTCCTAAACATGAATTAGATGCTGAAATGGAACAATTCGCATTAGATACAGTTCAAGAATACTATCAAAACATGGAAAACTTACAGTTCTCTGTTGCACTTTCAACAGTTTGGAAGTTTATTAGTCGTACAAATAAATATATTGATGAGACAACACCATGGGTGTTGGCTAAAGATGACAGTCAAAGAGAAATGCTTGGTAATGTAATGGCACACTTAGTGGAAAATATCCGCTTCGCCGCTGTCTTATTACGTCCATTCTTAACACATGCACCACGTGAAATCTTTGCGCAATTACACATCAACAGTCCTGAACTTTATGAGTTCGACAGCTTAAACACATATGGTGCATTAACTGAGCCAATTACAGTAACGCAAAAACCTCAACCTATCTTCCCACGTTTAGATACAGAGGCAGAAGTTGCGTTTATTAAAGATTCAATGCAAGGTTCAGCACCAAAAGCTGAAGAAGTAAAAGAAGAAGCGAAAGCAGAAACAAAAGAGGAAGCAGAAGCTAAACCTCAAATCACAATTAAAGATTTCGATAAAGTCGAAATCAAAGCCGCAACAGTCATGGATGCGGAAAATGTGAAAAAATCAGATAAACTGTTAAAAATCCAAGTGGATTTAGGCGAAGAGCAACGCCAAATCGTTTCAGGTATCGCAAAATTCTATGAACCAGATGATATCATCGGCAAGAAAGTCGCAGTCGTGACAAACTTGAAACCTGCAAAATTAATGGGCCGTAAATCAGAAGGTATGATTTTATCAGCAGAAAAAGATGGTGTCTTAACACTAGTCAGCTTACCAAATGCGATTCCAAACGGTGCAGTGATTAAATAATAAAACTTATTCATACAAGCGGCTTGCAGCGAATGCTGTGTGAGCCGCTTCTTTGACGCTCAAATACACTTTCAAATGTTTCGTTGAAAGAGTGGGTATAATAGTAGCGTATGAACGCTAAGAAAAGCAGTAATGAAAGGAGTATAGCATCATGTTAATAGATACACATGTACATTTAAACGCAGAACAATATGATGAGGATTTACAAGAAGTCATCGACCGTGCAAGAAAAGCAGGTGTCGATCGCATGTTTGTCGTTGGATTTGATACACCAACAATCGAGCGTGCTATGGAACTTGTGGAACAATATGATTTCTTATATGCAATTATTGGTTGGCATCCCGTAGATGCGATTGATTACACAGAAGAACGTGAACAATGGATCGAGAAATTGTCTGAACACCCGAAAGTTATCGGTATTGGAGAAATGGGCTTAGATTACCACTGGGATAAATCGCCAAAAGAGGTTCAAAAAGAAGTCTTTCGTAAACAAATTGCACTCGCAAAACGTGTGAACTTACCTATTGTGATTCATAACCGCGAAGCCACACAAGATTGCATTGATATTTTAATGGAAGAACATGCAGAAGAAGTCGGTGGTATTATGCACAGTTTCAGTGGTTCACCTGAAATCGCAGATGTTGTAATTAATAAACTTGGCTTCTATATTTCACTTGGCGGACCAGTTACATTCAAAAATGCGAAACAACCGAAAGAAGTCGCAAAACATGTGCCGTTAGACCGTTTATTAGTAGAAACAGACGCCCCTTATTTATCACCGCACCCTTATAGAGGTAAACGTAATGAACCAATGCGCGTGACATTAGTGGCAGAACAAATCGCAGAATTACGCGGTATCAGTTATGAAGAAGTCGCAAAACAAACGACTGAAAATGCGGAAAGATTATTTAACTTAAATCAATAAGATAATGAAAGTGAAAGCGCCGTTCTATAAAAGAAGGGCGCTTTAGTCATGTCTAAACATATCACTTTATAAGCTTGAATTTATATACGTTATAGGAATGTTATTCTATTTGTGGTGTAATCATCTCAAATAAGTTGGATAGATGGTGGCTAACCCATTCAAAGGGGTGATGCCTATGATGCACAAATCCAGAGAGGATATACGATGAGTGATTATGAAATACTTATGGTCGTATTGACGATGATAGGTCTAGTCCTTATGAGTAATCAGCAAAGGAAATAAAGTCATAAAAAATAACCATCCAACTTTGGTTGAATGGCTGTAAATATTTTACATTCGCCACCGTCTTTTTAACGGGCCCAGAGGGATAACATATTAGAGCAGAGTGTCTTCTATTTAATGAAACCATAGTATTAGCTATCTTTGGACTTCAAAGCATATTATTGAAAAAAGATACAATTTAACAGAGTGATGTTTTATTTTTCATGCTGGCAGATATGGTATAGTATTAAAGTTAACACTGTGAAAGGTGACGAAAGCGATGAAAATAAATGAGTTTATTGTGGTAGAAGGCCGCGATGATACAGAACGTGTTAAACGTGCAGTAGAATGCGATACAATAGAAACGAACGGCAGTGCTATTAATGCAGAAACGCTAGATGTTATTCGTTATGCTCAAGAAACAAGAGGCGTGATTGTTTTAACGGATCCAGATTTCCCGGGTGATAAAATTCGTAATACAATTCGTGAACAGGTGCCGGGTGTGAAACATGCGTATATTGACCGTGAAAAAGCAAAAAACAAACGTGGTAAAATTGGAGTAGAACATGCTTCGTTTGAAGCGATTAGAGAAGCATTGATGCATGTGTCTTCGCCATTTGAAGAAGGCATGGAATCCATCAGTAAAGACGTCTTAATCGATTTAGGATTGATTGTTGGTCCTGATGCACGACATAAGCGAGAGGTACTAGGCCGTAAATTACATATTGGTCATTCAAACGGCAAACAACTCTTGAAGAAATTGAACGCATTTGGTTATACAGAAGCAGATGTCAGAGCTGCTTTGAATGAAGATAAAGGAAGTGAAACGTAAGCGATGAAAAAAGATATAGCAACACCAACACGTACGCGTGCCTTGTTAGATAAATATCAGTTTGATTTTAAGAAAAGTTTAGGACAAAACTTCTTAATCGATGTGAACATCATCCATAAAATTATAGAAGCAAGTGCCATTGATGAAACCACAGGTGTCATTGAAGTCGGACCGGGCATGGGATCATTAACGGAACAATTAGCGAAACATGCGAAAAAAGTAGTCGCATTTGAAATTGATCAACGCTTAATTCCTGTTTTAGAAGATACATTATCAGATTATGACAATGTGACGGTGATTAATGAAGATATTTTGAAAGCAAATGTAGTAGAAGCGGTACAAACCTACTTTTCAGATTGCGATAAGATTATGGTAGTTGCGAACTTGCCATATTATATTACAACGCCAATCTTATTAAATTTAATGTCTCAACCACTACCGATTGATGGCTATGTTGTGATGATGCAGAAAGAAGTCGGGGAGCGTTTAAATGCGGAAGTGGGCACAAAAGCTTATGGCTCACTATCGATTGTAGCGCAGTATTATACTGAAACATCTAAAGTACTGACTGTGCCGAAAACAGTCTTTATGCCGCCGCCAAATGTAGATTCAATTGTGGTTAAATTGATGAAACGTCCTGAACCGATTGTGTCTGTAGACGATGAAGATCGTTTCTTTAAAATGACAAAAGCCGCATTTAGTCAACGACGTAAAACGATTGCGAATAACTATCAAAGCTTATTCTTCGATGGTAAAAAACTAAAGGATCAGATTAAAGTTTGGCTTGAAGAGAGTGGTATTGATCCAAGACGCCGTGGTGAGACATTATCTATTAAAGAATTTGCGCATTTGTATACTAACTTGAAAAATTTCCCGGAATTAGAGTTTTAAAATATTGACATGCCGCCTTACGATTGTTAAAATTTAAATTTTATTTGACTGAATGGCTATAAATGTGTTATAATACAATTTGTAGCGAGGTGGAGCAATATGCCAAAATCAATTTGGGAAATCAAAAATGCACTTGAGTGTCATTTAGGAAACCGTATTGTACTTAAAGCAAATGGTGGTCGTAAGAAAACAATCGAACGTTGCGGCGTGTTATCAGAGACATATCCGGCGGTATTCGTTGTTGAATTAGACCAAGATAAACACAACTTTGAACGTGTATCTTATACATACACTGATGTGTTGACAGAAAACGTCCAAGTTTCGTTTGTGGATGAAAATCACCAGGATGCAGTTGCACACTAGAATATCATAAACATTGAAGCTATAGGCTTCGTATAAAAAGAGGAATCCTGACTTAGGATTCCTCTTTTTATCTTTGTATATGTTTTTGATTTTAGATATTAGCGGTTTGCTTTTCGGTCTTTGAACTTTGTACTTCTTCAGATTTTAGCTTTCCATTTATGACTTTTATTATGAACGTTGAATGACGTTATCACCCTATAAGGTTGATAGTTGAGGTGTTGTCGTGTGCCATAGTGTGCATTTTGAAGCGTGAATATAAAATATCTTCGCAACTTAGTTAAAACTTTTTCATTTTCATAACATTAAGCACTGTGATATATGGTAATGTTCGTGTTATAATAGCACTAATGCAAATGATGAACGTCATTATAATGCTGTGAAGAAGGGGAACCCCCTCTCGTCACCGAAGAGGTGTAGCAGACATTTCTGAACTAAAGCAAATTTAACAGTAAAGGTGGGCGGTAAGATGATATATGAAAAGGCACCTGCCAAAATTAACTTCACTTTAGATGCACTTTATAAAAGAAATGATGGGTTTCATGAAGTTGAAATGGTAATGACTACGGTGGACTTGAATGACCGCGTTACTGTTGAAAAGCGTGAAGATCAACGTGTTGTTGTACAAGTGGATTATAATTTTGTGCCAGAAAACGCGAAAAATTTAGCGTATAAAGCAGCCATGCTGATGAAAGAAACGTATCAAATCCAACAAGGTGTAACGATTGTGCTGGAAAAAGAGATTCCAGTATCAGCGGGTCTTGGCGGTGGTTCTGCAGATGCGGCAGCCACAATGCGTGCAATGAATCGTTTGTTTGAACTTGGCTTGAGCTTGGACGATTTAAGTCGTTTAGCAAGTCAAGTAGGCTCTGATGTGCCTTTTTGTATCTACAGTAAAACAGCAGTGTGCACAGGCCACGGTGAGCAAGTACATTTGTTGAAGCGGCCACCGAAAGCTTGGGTAGTCATTGCAAAGCCGAACGTTGGTATTTCGACACCTTGCGTGTTTCAAGCGTTGCGTATTGAAGAAACACCACAGCAAGCGACAAAATCAGATGCATGTATCAAAGCAATTGAAGACGGAGATTATAAGCAAATCTGTGCATCGCTATCTAACAGCCTAGAAGCGATTTCCATGGACATGCATCCAGACATTCAAAAGCTGAAACAAAATATGCTTAACAGCGGTGCAGATGGCGCGTTGATGAGCGGCAGCGGTCCGACAGTGTACAGCTTAGCGAAACATTATAAGCAGGCACAAAATATCTATAATGCGGTACACGGATGCTGTAACGAGGTTTATTTAGTCAGATTACTAGGTTAAGAAAGGGAGGATTCTCTTGCGTTATAAACGAAGCGAACGCATTGTGTATATGACTCATTATTTAATGAGCCATCCAAATAAATTGATTCCATTAACGCACTTTGTGAAGAAATTTAAGCAAGCGAAATCATCAATCAGTGAGGACATCCACATTGTTCGTGAAACCTTGCATAAAGAAAAGCTGGGTACAGTGATTACAACTGCAGGTGCAAGCGGCGGTGTGACCTATCGTCCGACAATGAGCAAAGAAGAAGCAGAGGCTGTTATTGATGAAGTAATTGTACATCTGCAAGAAAAAGAACGCTTATTGCCTGGAGGTTATTTATTCTTATCCGACTTGATGGGCAATCCGGAATTATTGAATAAAGTCGGGCGTTTGATAGCGACAATTTACATGGATGAAGACTTAGATGCGATTGTGACGATTGCGACAAAAGGGATATCTCTTGCCAATGCCGTAGCAAATGTATTAAATTTACCAGTAGTTGTTATTCGTAAGGATAATAAAGTAACAGAAGGTTCTACAGTCTCTATCAACTATGTATCGGGTTCTTCGCGCAAGATCGAAACAATGGTCTTGTCGAAACGCACATTAAAAGAAAATTCGAATGTATTAATTGTCGATGACTTTATGCGCGCGGGCGGCTCGATTAACGGCGTGATGAATTTAATGAATGAGTTTAAAGCGCATGTTAAAGGGGTATCAGTACTTGTAGAATCTAAAGAAGTCAAACAAAGATTGATTGAAGATTATACTTCCTTGGTAAGACTGTCTGATGTAGATGAATACAATCAAGACTTTAAAGTCGAACAAGGCAATGTTTTATCGAAATTCTCATAAAGGAGCGGTCAACAACATGAAGGTAATTAACAGCAATAAAGCACCTGAAGCGTTAGGACCTTATTCACATGCAGTTGTCGTGAATGATTTGGTTTACACTTCAGGACAGATTCCACTAAATGAATTTAACGAGCTTGTCAGTGATGAAGTACAGGTACAAACGCGTCAAGTTCTTGAAAACCTTAAAGCGGTTTTACAAGAAGCGGGTGCCGATATGGATTCAGTGATTAAAGCAACTATCTTTATTAAAGATATGAACGATTTCCAACAAATCAACGAAGTTTACGGCTTATACTTCGATGCGCACAAACCAGCACGAAGCTGTGTAGAAGTTGCGCGTCTGCCAAAAGACGTAAAAGTTGAAATTGAGGTTATCGCACAAGTTAAAGGAAAATAATTTTTAATTAAAAATTGTAAGCTTCTATAAAAACAATAGAGAGATATACTAGGGGGGCTCACTACATGAAAGTGACAGATGTAAGACTTAGAAAAATACAAACTGATGGAAGAATGAAAGCACTAGTGTCAATCACACTAGATGACGCATTCGTAGTCCATGATTTGCGTGTAATTGAAGGCAACTCAGGTCTATTCGTCGCAATGCCGAGCAAACGTACGCCAGATGGTGAATTCCGTGACATCGCGCATCCGATTAATTCAGATATGAGACAAGAAATTCAAGATGCTGTGATGAAAGTATATGATGAAACTGATGAAGTCATTCCGGATAAGAATGCAAAACCATCAGAATCAGAAGATAATGATAACGAAGAAGCTTAATTAAAAGCTTAAAGATAGACAAGTAACTTTTAAACCCTCGGTCATGTGATCGAGGGTTTTTTATACCATTCGGCAAGCAGATAACTTGAGTGTGCAAGTCTTTTTTATCGCCAAACAATATTGTGTAAAATATTAAAAAGGTGTGCTATGATAAAACGGACTTGTTCAGCTTATCTCCTTAAATTGGAAGTAAGGGTGAGTCTTGAAAGTACAACTTACCTTAATTTATAATAATAAAGAAGTGTAAAATTATTGGAGGGTTCGCAGTCATGCAGAGATATGCGGTAGTATTAGCAGCTGGTAAAGGTACCAGAATGAAATCGAAACTTTACAAAGTGCTACATAAAGTAGCGGGTAAAAGTATGATTGAGCATGTGGTCGACAGTGTGAAACAAGCAGGAACAGATGAAATTGTCACAATCGTCGGACACGGTGCTGAAAGTGTTAAAGAAACTTTAGGAAGTCAATCATCGTACAGCTTCCAAGAGGAACAACTAGGTACAGCGCATGCTGTAAAAATGGCAGCTGATGAATTGAAAGGCAAAGAAGGCACAACGTTGGTTGTGTGCGGCGATACTCCGCTTATCACACCGGAAACTTTAAAAGCTTTAGCAGATTACCATGAAGCACAACAAGCAGGTGTCACAGTGCTGTCTGCGACAGCTGACAATCCATTCGGATATGGTCGTATTGTCAGAGACCAAGACGGTCGTTTAGCTAAAATTGTAGAACAAAAAGATGCGACAGAAGCTGAACGTGCAATTGATGAAATCAGTACAGGTATTTTTGCATTCGATAATGTTTTATTATTTGAGTTGTTAGAACAAGTTAAGAATGATAATGCACAAGGCGAATATTATTTACCGGATGTTATTACGTTAGCACTTGAAGCAGGTAAAATTGCCGATGCGTATCGCACAGATGATTTTGATGAAATCATGGGTGTCAATGATCGTGTCGCATTAAGCAAAGCGGAAGCAGCTTATCGTGAACGTGTGAATGCATATCACATGCGTAACGGCGTTACTTTAATTGATCCAGCTTCAACATATATTGAAGCGGATGTACAAATCGGCATGGATACAATTATTGAACCGGGCGTCCATTTAGGTAAAGGTACAGTGATTGGTGAAGATACAGTCATCGGCCAATACTCAGATATCAATAACAGTACCATCGGTGATCGCACGACTATCAAACAATCTGTCGTGAATGATGCGACAGTCGGCGACGATACAACAGTTGGTCCATTTGCGCAATTGAGACCAAAAGCACATTTAGGCAATGAAGTAAAAGTCGGAAACTTTGTTGAAGTGAAAAAAGCAGAACTTAAAGATGGTGCGAAAGTATCACACTTAAGCTATATCGGTGATGCTGAAATCGGCGAACGTACAAATGTCGGATGTGGTTCTATCACTGTGAATTATGATGGAAAAAATAAATTCAAAACAATTATTGGAAAAGATTCATTTATCGGTTGCAACACGAATTTAGTGGCGCCTGTAACAGTGGGTGATGGTGTGCTAATCGCTGCTGGCTCAACGATTACAGACGATATTCCAAATGACAGTTTAGCACTTGCACGTACAAGACAAACTACGAAACCTGGCTATTTAAATAAAAATAAAGACTAACAAGTATTGATGTATCTTGTCCGATTCAGTAAAATTAAATAGGATGTAATATATCAGTTAGACCGAACGACGCATGAATGCAAATAAATGGAGGACTATAAATGTTAGCTAATGAATATAAAAATTCATCTTTAAAGATTTTCTCGTTGAAAGGAAATGAGCCGCTTGCACGTGAAGTAGCGGATAACATTGGAATTGAATTAGGGAAATGCTCAGTAAAACGTTTCAGTGACGGCGAAATCCAAATCAATATTGAAGAAAGTATTCGAGGTTGCGACGTTTTCATTATCCAACCTACATCTTATCCAGTTAACGTACATTTAATGGAACTGTTGATTATGATAGATGCATGTAAACGTGCTTCTGCGGCAACAATTAACATTGTGGTTCCTTATTATGGTTATGCACGTCAAGACCGTAAAGCACGCAGCCGTGAACCGATTACTGCGAAATTAGTTGCGAACTTGATTCAAGTCGCAGGTGCAGATCGCATGATTGCTTTAGACTTGCACGCACCACAAATTCAAGGATTCTTCGATATTCCAATCGATCACTTAATGGGTGTACCGATTCTTGCGGAATACTTCCAAAACAATCCTGAAATCGACCCAGAAGAAACAGTTGTGGTTTCACCAGACCACGGCGGCGTAACACGCGCACGTAAATTAGCAGACATTTTAAAAACACCAATCGCAATTATCGACAAACGTCGTCCAAAACCGAACGTTGCAGAAGTTATGAATATCGTAGGTGATATTGATGGCCGTACTGCAATTATCATTGACGACATCATCGATACAGCCGGAACAATTACATTAGCAGCGCAAGCATTGAAAGATAAAGGCGCAAAAGATGTTTATGCTTGTTGTTCACACGCTGTTCTTTCTGGACCGGCAAAAGAACGTATTGAAAACTCAGCAATCAAAGAATTGATTGTGACAAACTCAATCCGTCTTGACGATGGCCGTAAGCCAGAAAACACAACAGAATTATCAATTGCTGGATTAATTGCTCAAGCAATCGTTCGTGTATACGAAAGAGAATCTGTGAGTGTATTATTCGACTAATCGTTAAAACTGCAGTCTTTGGCTGCAGTTTTTATTTTTCTTTAATTTAGTTTTTAAATAGAATTAAAATGAGCAGTTGACGTAATTTGTAAAAATGTGTATAATAATTCCGTTCGTGACTTTCTGTAACGAACATATCAAACACTTGCAAGCGGTCAAACAACCGATGGGCAAGTGCGGAGAGATGAACGATTGAACGCTTAAAATAAGCAACGATTGAAAATCTCATATACGAAAGGTGGAAAAAGGAAATGGCTTCATTAAAGTCTATTATCCGTCAAGGTAAACAAAGACGTTCTGATTTAACAGCAATCAGAAACTCAGGTAAAGTACCAGCAGTTATGTATGGTTACGGTCAAAAAAACGTATCAGTTAAAGTTGATGAAGTAGAATTCATCAAAGTTATCCGTGAAGTTGGACGTAACGGTGTAATCGATTTAGGTGTAGGTTCTAAAACAATCAAAGTAATGGTAGCTGACTACCAATTTGATCCGCTTAAAAACCAAATTACACACATCGACTTCTTAGCAATCAACATGACTGAAGAACGTACTGTTGAAGTACCAGTTCACTTAGTTGGTGAAGCTGTAGGCGCTAAAGAAGGCGGCGTAGTTGACCAACCATTATACTATGTTGAAGTTACTGCAACTCCAGATAACATTCCTGAATATCTTGAAGCAGATATCACTGAATTAGAAATCGGTGACACTATCGCAGTTCAAGACTTGAAAGTAACAGGCGACTTCACAATCGAAAACGAACCTGAAGATACAGTTGTAACTGTAACACCTCCAACTCAAGGACCAAGCGAAGAAGAAATCCAAGAAGTTGAAGCAGGCGACGCTGATACTCCAGAACCAGAAGTTGTTGGAGAAAACAAAGAAGACGAAGAATAATAATTTCGTTTCATATTTGTGCCGTTCACATTTTTGTGTGAACGGTTTTTTTATGTTCTATGCTTAACGCATCAAGATTAATCCTGTTTTGTGTTAATATAGGGAATAAAGTGATACATAGACATCGGATTAAGAGGTAACCGATGCCAACTAAAAGAAATGAAGAGATGGAGGCAGAAAACCATGAAGTGTATTGTCGGATTAGGCAATATTGGTAAACGATTTGAACAAACCAGACATAATATCGGGTTTGAAGTTATAGATTATATATTAGAATCTAACCAATTAAAGTTAGATAAACAAAAGTTCCGTGGTGCTTATACCATTGAGCGTGTCGCAGGGGATAAAGTGTTATTCATTGAACCGATGACATTGATGAACTTATCGGGTGAAGCGGTCGGTCCGTTAATGGATTACTATAATGTAGAAGTTGAAGATTTATTAGTGCTTTACGATGATTTAGATTTAGCACAAGGCCAAGTGCGTTTACGTCAAAAAGGAAGTGCAGGTGGCCATAACGGCATGAAATCAATTATCCAACATCTTGGCACAGATCAATTTAAACGTATCCGTATTGGTATCGGCAGACCAACGAATGGTATGTCTGTCCCAGATTATGTGTTACAGAAATTTTCAAAACAAGAAATGGAAACTATGCAAAGAGTAATAGAACATTCTGCACATGCGGTGGAGGATTTTATCGCGAGCTCGCGTTTCGACCATGTGATGAATGAATATAATGGTGAGGCTAAGTGAAATCAATAATTACAGATTATTTAAATAAAGATAAACGATATGAAGAGTTAAACGATGTATTTGGACATGAAAATGTCTTAGTCACGGGCTTATCTGGTGCAGCAAAAGCAACTGTGATGGCAGAGAAGTATCTGTCGTCTAATCGTCCGATGGTTGTGGTGACCAATAATTTATACCAAGCAGATAAGTTAGAAGCAGACCTGCAGCAGTATATCGAAGCAGAAGAAATCTATAAATACCCGCTTCAAGACATCATGACCGAAGAATTCTCCACACAAAGTCCGCAGTTAATGAGCGAACGTGTGCGTACCCTTACTGCCTTAGCACAAGGCCAGCGAGGGTTCTTTATCATACCTTTAAACGGTTTGAAAAAATTACAAACGCCGGTAGACATGTGGCAAAATCACCAAATCACTTTAAAAGTGGGTGATGATATTGATGTAGATGAGTTCTTCAACAAGCTCGTCAATATGGGGTACCGCAGAGAAACGGTTGTTTCGCATATCGGAGAATTCTCCGTACGCGGGGGAATCATCGACATCTATCCATTAATCGGTGAACCCGTTCGTATCGAACTCTTTGATACAGAAGTAGATTCGATTCGTCAATTTGATGTGGAAAGTCAACGTTCAGAAGAAAACCAAGAGGCTGTGCATATTACTTCTGCAAGTGACTATATCATTACAGCAGACGTGTTAAAACGTATTAAAACAGAACTTAAAGCAGCTTATGAAACAACACGTCCTAAAATTGATAAAGCTGTACGACAAGATGTTAAAGATACGTATGAAAGTTTCTTACAGTTTGATACAAACTTTATTGACCACCAAGTGATACGTCGATTAGTCGCGTTTATGTACGAAGCGCCTGCGACACTCGTCGACTACATTAGTAATAACGCCATTATTGTTGTAGATGAGTATAACCGTGTCAAAGATACTGAAGAAACATTGATGTCTGAAGTGAATGACTTCATGCAGCAGCTGATTGAAAGTGGTAAAGGCTTTATTGGCCAATATTTCTTAGAAGATGATGCATTTGAACACTTGATCAAAACGCGTAAAATTACGTACTTCACACTCTTTACCGCAAGTATGCCAGTGAAATTAGATCATATAATCAAATTCTCAAGTAAACCTGTCCAACAATTTTATGGTCAATATGACATTATGCGTTCTGAATTCCAACGTTATATTAACAACGGTTATACCGTAGTGGTATTAGTAGAAACAGAAACGAAAAAAGAACGTGTCAAAGCGATGATGAATGAAATGCATATTCCGATTGTAGAAGCAGGGGCCAGTGCCAATGTACAAGGCGGTCATGCGGTCATTGTAGAAGGTAGTCTATCTGAAGGCTTTGAGTTGCCATATATGTCACTTGCGATTGTGACAGAGCGTGAGTTATTTAAATCTAAGCAGAAAAAAGCGAAGAAACGTACACCGACGATGACGAATGCGGAACGTATCAAGTCCTACCAAGACTTGAAAGTCGGCGACTATGTCGTGCATGTACACCATGGTGTCGGCCGTTATTTAGGCGTTGAAACGTTAGAAGTCGGTGATGTACACCGTGACTATATTAAAATTCAATACAAAGGGACAGACCAGCTGTTTGTACCCGTTGATCAAATGGATCAAGTTCAGAAGTATGTGGCATCTGAAGATAAAACGCCGAAACTAAATAAACTAGGCGGTACTGAGTGGAAGAAAACGAAAGCCAAAGTACAACAAAGTGTCGAAGATATCGCAGATGAATTAATTGAGCTGTATCGTGAGCGTGAATTGGCTGAAGGACATAAATTTGGTCCAGATACCCAACAACAACACGAGTTCGAAATGGACTTCCCGTATGATTTAACAGCCGATCAGGCGAAATCTATTGATGAAATCAAAGAGGATATGGAGAAAGAACGCCCGATGGACCGCTTATTATGCGGTGATGTGGGTTACGGTAAAACTGAAGTTGCCTTACGTGCAGCCTTTAAGGCAGTCATGGAAGGGAAACAAGTCGCATTCTTAGTTCCGACAACGATTCTTGCGCAACAACACTATGAAACATTATTAGAACGCATGCAAGATTTCCCGGTAAATATTCAATTGATGAGTCGTTTCCGTACACCTAAAGAAATCAAAGAAACAAAACAAGGTTTAAAAGACGGTACCATCGACATTGTGGTCGGGACACATAAGCTGCTCGCAAAAGATGTGAAATATAAAGATTTAGGTTTATTAGTAGTCGATGAAGAACAACGTTTTGGTGTCCGTCATAAAGAACGTATCAAAACATTAAAGACCAATGTAGATGTGTTAACTTTAACGGCTACACCAATTCCAAGAACTTTGCATATGAGTATGCTTGGAGTGCGTGACTTATCAGTCATTGAAACACCGCCAGAGAACCGCTTCCCAGTCCAAACTTACGTATTAGAACAAAACTCAAACTTTATCAAAGAAGCTTTGGAGCGTGAACTGGCACGCGGCGGCCAAGCGTTCTATCTCTATAACCGTGTCCAATCGATTTACGAAAAGCGTGAACAACTTCAAATGTTGATGCCGGATGCGACGATCGGTGTGGCGCATGGACGTATGACAGAGCGTGAACTTGAAGATACAATGATTGGTTTCGTCAATGGCGAATACGATATTTTAGTGACAACGACCATTATTGAAACAGGCGTCGATGTCCCAAATGCGAATACGTTAATTATTGAAGAAGCAGACCGCTTCGGCTTAAGCCAACTCTATCAATTGCGTGGACGCGTCGGTCGTTCTTCACGTGTCGGTTATGCTTACTTCTTGCATCCGACAAATAAAGTGTTATCAGAAACTGCTGAAGAACGCTTGCAAGCAATCAAAGAATTTACCGAACTTGGCAGCGGTTTTAAAATCGCGATGCGTGACTTGAACATTCGAGGAGCCGGCAATTTATTAGGCAAGCAGCAACACGGTTTCATCGATTCTGTTGGCTTTGACTTGTACTCACAAATGTTGGAAGAAGCGGTTAATGAAAAACGTGGTATTAAACAAGAAAGCGAAACACCAGAAATTGAAATCGAATTGAATATTGATGCTTATTTACCAACATCATATATACCAAATGAACAATCCAAAATTGAAATCTATAAGAAATTACGTCAAATTGAAACGACAGACGAGTTAATGGACATCAAAGATGAATTGATTGACCGCTTCAACGACTATCCTGTTGAAGTAGAACGTCTATTAGATATCGTTGAAATTCGCATTCATGCGTTACATGTCGGTGTGACACGTATTAAAGATACAGGCAAAGCGATTGAAATTCAGTTGTCTGAAAAAGGGACAGAAGATATCAATGGCGAGGCCCTCTTTAAACAGACCTTACCGCTTGGACGTGATATGAAAGTGGGTGTTTCGGAAGGTGCGATGACGGTAACACTCGTGAAAAATAAAAAGGCAGAAGCATGGTTTGACCGCTTGAAGTTCTTGATGAAAGCTTTAGAAGAAAGTATGGTCATCCCGGATGAAGCGTAAATCAGCTTTCAGCGGTGTCGTCATTTTAACTTTGGCTTTAGTGACGGTCAAAGTGCTGAGTGCGATCTATCGTGTACCTTACCAAAACGTACTCGGTGATGCGGGACTTTATGCTTATCAACAAGTGTATCCGTTTTTGTCTTTAGCAACGATTTTATCGATGAATGCGATACCGAGTGCGGTGACGCAAAATTTTGGTGAACATTGGACACATCGCAAGATGAGTCATGTGATGATCGGTATTCAAAGTGCGTGCTTTGTCTTATTTGCGTTGATCTTTACTTTGGCACCTGTCATCGCCCATGTGATGGGGGATATGCATCTGACACCAATGGTTCGTATGGCCAGCTGCAGCTTTTTAGTGGTCGGCTGCTTAGGTGTCTTGCGCGGCAGTTTCCAATCGCGTCAACAGATGGATGCGCCAGCGTATTCACAAGTCATTGAACAAATTGTGCGGGTCGGTATTATTTTGGTGTTGATTGTCGTCTATATTCAATGGGATTGGTCTATTTACCAAGTGGGAACTTGGGCTATCTTAGCCTCTGCGCTAGGATTCTTAGCGGCGACGATTTTCTTAAGTATTAAGCGACCTTTTCACTTTGAATTTGCGTTGCGTGATGATGAGATGACTAAAACAGTATGGCGACGGTTAACGGCAGCCATTATCATCTTTTCAGTCAGCCACCTTATTGTGACGACATGGCAATTGATGGATAGTTTCTCAGTGATTCGTACCTTGCAGTACTATGGATTGTCATTTGAAGAAGCTATCGTACAAAAAGGGGTTTATGACCGCGGTGCTTCCTTTATTCAAATCGGCTTAATTGTGACAACGACCTTTTGTTTCGTCTTGATTCCTTTATTGACGAATGCATTTAGAGAAAAGCGCTTTGAACGTATGAACCGATATGCGGATGCGACATTGAAGATTACGATTACCATCAGCGTTGCGGCAGGTGTCGGATTAATGAATCTGTTGCCTTTGATGAACCGTGTGTTCTTTAAAAATGATGTGTTAACCGCAACATTAGTGATTTATATGTTGACTGTCATCTGTGTTTCATTAATCATGGTGAATATTGCGTTGTTAGAAGTACGCAGACAATCGCGCTTGATTCTGATTGCATTCAGCCTAGGTGCAGTTATAAAATTAATGTTGAATTTTGTGTTGATTGTGAACATCGGTATTATCGGCGCCAGCCTTAGTACTGTACTGTCGTTATGTTTATTTGCGTCTGTCCTGCAATGGCGTACGTTGCAGTTCTATCGTTTGCGGCAGATGCGTCGTTTCGTCTTGAAGTTGCTTTTGACAGTACTTTCGATGACTGCGGCAGTGCAACTGGTGATGTTGATCATACCGACAGAAGAGCGTCTGACTGGTATGGTAGAGTTGCTGCTGGCTGCGTCAGTGGGTGTAGCTGTAATCATGGTTGCCATTGTGATGTTCAATCTATTAACCTATCGCGAACTGCAGCATATGCCGTTCGGAGATAAATTATACCGTTTTAAGAAAGGACGAAAATCATGAGTCATACTATTACCATTGTAGGTTTAGGCAACTATGGTTTAGATGAGTTGCCGTTAGGGATATACCGCTATTTGACCCAGCAAACTCATATTTATGCACGTACATTAGACCATCCTGTTGTTGAAGCATTGAAATCAGAAGCGCCGCAATTAGAGTGGTCAAGTTTTGACCACATCTATGAAGCGCATGATGCATTTGAAGCAGTTTATCGAGCGATTGTGGATCAATTAATTGAAACTGCACAACGAGAAGATGTGGTATATGTGGTGCCGGGGCATCCGCGTGTCGCAGAAACAACGACAGCGTTATTGACGGTGTATGCACAAGCACATCCGGAAATTGAAGTGAAAGTACTTGGCGGCAAAAGCTTTATTGATGATGTGTTTGAAGCGGTCCAAGTGGATCCGAATGAAGGATTTACTTTATTAGATGGGACAGCTTTATCGGCAGAACAGCTCAATATTCGTACGCATATTTTGATTACGCAAGTATATAGCGCAATGACAGCGGGAGACTTAAAGCTGACATTGATGGAACGTTATCCTGATGATTATAGCGTTTATATTGTAGATGGTGCCCATAACACAGGGGCAACGTTAATTGAGACGCCTTTATATGAATTAGATCGTCATGACGTCTTCAGTAATTTAACGAGTGTCTTTATTCCGCGTATTGAAGATGAAGCGATGATGCATGGTGATTTTGATTATGCAGTGCAAGTGATTGATACGTTAGTCGATGATGAGAAAGGCTGCCCGTGGGATAAAGTTCAGACACATGAGACTTTGAAACGTTATCTCTTAGAAGAAACGTTTGAGTTGTTTGAAGCCATTGATGAAGAAGATGATTGGCATATGATTGAAGAATTAGGCGACATTTTGCTTCAAGTATTATTGCATGCGGCTATCGGCAAAAAAGAAGGTTATATCGATATCACAGAAGTGATTGAAAGTTTAAATGATAAAATGATTCGACGTCACCCACATGTCTTTGCGGATGCGACAGCAGAAAGTATGGAAGACTTAAAAGGGATTTGGTCAGAGGCAAAAGCTAAGGAAGGTAAAACACCACGTGTTAAATTTGAGAAAGTATTTGCAGACCATTTTATGACGTTGTATGATGAAGTCAAAAATAAAGACTATAGTGAAGCGGAGTTAAAAGCTTTGTTGGAGAAGAAAGAAGGGGAATAACGTGAGATTAGACAAATATTTAAAAGTATCTCGTTTAATCAAACGCCGTACACTGGCAAAAGAAGTCAGCGACCAAGGCCGTGTTCAAGTAAATAACAGCACAGCTAAGGCTGGTACGGATGTCAAAATCGGTGACGAAATCGTCATTCGTTTCGGACAGCGTGTGATCACAATTCGTGTCACTGGATTAAGCGAACATGCATCGAAGGAAAATGCGAAAGGCATGTATGAATTAGTGAAAGAAGAACGTATTAATGAGAATGACTAAGGAGTGACCTACCATGAATAGAAAAGTAGAGCATATGGAAAATAGGTATATCGAGAACGAAAACCGAAGAAAAAGACAACGCGACATGAAGAAACGTGTGGTCAAACGTCGTATTATGCTCTTTGCGGGTATTTTACTCGCGATTATTATCGTCCTTTCTATCATGGTTATCTCTCAAACGAGAAGCAATGCTGATGATGCGCAGGAACGTAAAGTGAAAGAAGAGAAGTTCCAAAAGCAGCAAGATGAAGAAATTGCATTGAAAGAACAACTGAATAACTTGAATAACAAAGAGTATATTGAGAAAGTCGCACGTGACGATTATTATTTAAGTAATGATGGGGAAGTCATTTTTAAATTGCCTGAAGATAAGAAAAAATAAGGGAAATAACGTCTGATACGTGTCTCATGTAAGAAAAATATAATATCTAACTGTTTTAACTGATATGCCATTGTTAAATTAGAACAACAAGCATATAATAGAGTTAAGTAAAATTGAAAGAAATCGGAGGATTTATTTAGGATATGTCAATCGAAGTAGGAAGCAAGCTTAAAGGGAAAGTCACTGGTATCAAAAAATTTGGTGCGTTTGTAGAATTGCCTGGAGGGAAAAGTGGCTTAGTTCACATCAGTGAAGTTGCAGACAATTATGTTGAAAATGTAGAAGATCACTTGACTGTTGGAGATGAAGTAGAAGTTAAGGTACTATCTGTTGCTGACGACGGTAAAATTAGTCTTTCAATTAAAAAAGCGAAAGATCGTCCGAAAAGACAACATCATAGAGGCGGCGGCCATAATCATGGCAAACCAGCACATAACAAACCAGAGGACTTTGAAAAGAAATTAAGCAACTTCTTAAAAGATAGCGAAGAAAAAATGACGTCTATCAAACGCCAAACTGAATCAAGACGCGGCGGAAGAGGTTCAAGACGATAATTCAACATAAAGCAGATGACTGTTTCTGAGGGAACAGTCTCTTTTATTTTTGTCTAAAATTTTGAAAGTGCAGATATTTCAAGAGAGGATGAGGTGAAGGTATGAATATTTATACAGCAGGCTGGTCTGAAAATGACCATCTCGCGTTAGCGGTTTCCACAGGTATTGACAGCATGGTATTATTACATATGTTGACGACACAGTATCAGCATACATATCGACAACTGACTGTATTACATGTCAATCATGGGATTAGAACAGCTTCTGTCAAAGAAGCGGCCTTCTTAGAACGTTATTGTCAACAACACCATATTCCACTTCGTATCCATGAATTAGATTTATCTGCATTGACGAATAAAGGTAAGAGTATTCAACATGAGGCACGTCAACAACGTTATGCTTGGTTTGAGTCTGAAATGAAAGCGCTAGGCGCAACGGTATTATTGACAGCTCACCACTTAGACGACCAGTTAGAAACGATTTTTTACCGTCTGATGACAGGACGGTCTACAAGAAGCAGACTAGGGATGTCAGAGGTAGAGGAGAGAAGCGGTTATCGCTTAGTCAGACCTTTATTGAACCACGATAAAAATGAAATCAAAACCTATCAAGCACAACATCAGGTGTCCTATTATGAAGATGCCTCGAATCAAGATAATCATTATGTACGTAATGATATCCGCAATCGGATTTTACCGGCAATTAATGAAAACGACCACTTAGATACAGCCCACTTATTAAAATTAAAAGCTTGGCATGATGAACAATTTGAATTGCTACATCAGGCGGCAGAGAAATTTATCAAACGCTATGTCGAACAAAATGATGAGATGATTCAAATAGACCGTAAAGCATTCAATGAATCTACACATTCGTTGAAAACTATTGTGTTGGATCAATTGCTTGAGGGGTATGTAACAGGTGCGCCAATTTCTGAACAAGCGTATCAAGAATGGTTTGCGCAAATTGAAAATTCTCAATCTCAAGCAGTAATTTATGCGACAGATAAATGGAATATTCAAATTGTGTATGATAAATTTATAATAATGGGTTGCACAAAAAACGAGACGACACCACAGCGGATTACACAACCAGGTTATTATGATTATGGTACATACCGCATTATAGTTCATGATGATATTGAGGGTTCGGACTTCCCAATGGTTATACGTTCGAGACAATCGGGAGATCGCTTTGTATTACCAAATAAAGAAGGCCGTCAGAAAGTCAACCGCTTAATGATCAATCGCAAAGTTCCTAAATTTGAACGTGAGCGATTGCCCATATTGCTGAATAAACAAGGGGAGATTATTGCAGTAGGTACGTTGTACACTGCGGCAGATTATGAAGGGAAACTAGAGATAATAAATATAGGAGTGTAGCCGAAATGAAGGAAGATTTAAAAGAAATATTGATGACGGAAGATGAAATCCAACAACTCTGCCGTGAACTCGGAGCAAAAATCACGGAAGATTATGCCGGTAAAGACCTTGTTTGTATAGGCATTTTAAAAGGTTCTGCGATGTTCATGTCAGATTTAATCAAACGCATCGATACACATTTAGCAATTGATTTTATGGATGTATCAAGTTATCACGGCGGTACAGAATCTACAGGAGAAGTTAAAATTTTAAAAGATTTAGGCGGCTCTATTGAGAATAAAGATGTACTGATTGTAGAAGATATTTTAGAAACAGGTACAACATTGAAATCTATTACTGAATTATTAAAATCTCGTCGTGTGAATTCTTTAGAAATCATCACATTGCTAGATAAACCGAACCGTCGTAAAGCAAATATCGAAGCAAAATATGTAGGCAGAAAAATTCCGGATGAATTCGTAGTCGGATACGGCTTGGATTATGCGGAACATTATCGTAACTTGCCTTACATTGGAACATTAAAACCAGAGATTTATCAAAAATAATCGACATTTGAATACTATAGTTGGCTTACTATTTCTACAAAGTTGAAATACTAGCCATTAAAAGTTATATTGTGTTACAATTTTTGTTAGTTTTATTATTGGAGTAGGAGGAAAAAACGCATGCAGAAAGCTTTTCGCAATGTGCTTGTAATCGCAATCATTGGCGTTTTTATATTCGGTTTATTTTCCTGGCTGAATGGTAACGGCAATATGCCGAAACAACTATCATATACACAGTTCTTCGAAAAACTTGAAAAAGGCGATTTGAAAACACTTGAAGTTCAGCCTGAGCAGAACGTTTATATGATCACTGGAAAG
Source organism: Staphylococcus simulans (assembly GCF_047037175.1). Lineage (GTDB taxonomy): Bacteria > Bacillota > Bacilli > Staphylococcales > Staphylococcaceae > Staphylococcus > Staphylococcus simulans_C. The sequence goes on from NZ_CP178241.1 coordinate 2,247,641, forward strand.
ACCAAGAACGGTGAAGATTATTCTTCAACGATGTTATATAATAACGAAAAAGACTTACAAAAAGTCACAGGTGAAGCACAAAAACAAAAAGATTTGAAATTTACAGTTAAAGAAGAAGAAAAACAAAGCGTATTTGTAAGTATTCTTTCAACATTGATTCCAGTATTGGTTATTGCTTTATTATTCATATTCTTCCTTAGTCAAGCCCAAGGCGGCGGTGGCGGCGGTCGTATGATGAACTTTGGTAAATCCAAAGCTAAAATGTACGATAACCAAAAACGTCGTGTACGTTTCTCTGACGTAGCCGGTGCAGACGAGGAAAAACAAGAATTAATCGAAATTGTCGACTTCTTAAAAGACAATAAGAAATTCAAAGATATGGGCTCAAGAATCCCTAAAGGGGTACTCTTAGTAGGTCCTCCAGGTACAGGTAAAACATTGCTTGCCCGTGCCGTAGCTGGTGAAGCAGGCGTACCATTCTTCACAATCAGTGGTTCTGACTTCGTTGAAATGTTCGTCGGTGTTGGTGCCAGCCGTGTCCGTGATTTATTCGACAATGCGAAGAAAAACGCACCTTGTATCATCTTCATTGATGAGATTGATGCAGTAGGTCGTCAACGTGGTGCAGGTGTCGGCGGTGGTCACGATGAACGTGAACAAACGTTGAACCAATTATTAGTTGAAATGGATGGCTTCGGCGAAAACGAAGGTATTATCATGATTGCGGCAACAAACCGTCCTGATATCCTTGACCCAGCTTTATTACGTCCAGGTCGTTTCGACAGACAAATCCAAGTTGGTCGTCCGGATGTTAAAGGCCGTGAAGCGATTCTTTATGTACATGCCAGAAACAAACCTTTAGACGAAACAGTAGACTTAAAAGCAGTTGCGCAAAGAACACCAGGTTTCTCTGGTGCCGATTTAGAAAACTTGCTGAACGAAGCATCATTAGTTGCAGTACGTGACGGCAAGAAGAAAATCGATATGCGAGATATTGAAGAAGCAACAGACCGCGTTATCGCAGGTCCAGCTAAGAAATCACGTGTGATTTCTGAGAAAGAACGTAATATCGTCGCACACCACGAAGCAGGACATACTATCATCGGTATGGTATTAGATGAAGCTGAAGTGGTACACAAAGTAACGATTGTCCCACGCGGACAAGCAGGCGGTTACGCGATGATGTTACCGAAACAAGATCGCTTCTTAATGACAGAGCCAGAATTGCTTGATAAGATTTGCGGCTTGCTCGGTGGTCGTGTATCTGAAGATATTAACTTCCATGAAGTTTCTACAGGTGCTTCAAACGACTTCGAACGTGCAACACAAATTGCGCGCTCAATGGTAACTGAATATGGTATGAGTAAGAAACTCGGACCAATGCAGTTTACGAAGAGCGGCGGTCAAGTATTCTTAGGTAAAGATATGCAAGGTGAACCAGAGTACTCTGGTCAAATCGCATATGAAATCGACAAAGAAGTACAACGTATCATCAAAGAACAATATGAACGTTGTAAACAAATCCTTCTTGAACATCAAGATCAGCTTAAATTAATCGCTAAGACATTGTTGACAGAAGAAACATTAGTACGTGAACAAATCCATTCATTATTCTACGAAGGTAAATTACCTGAAGTAAACTATGATGAAGCGAAAGTGGTTAAACAAGGCGATGAAGACTTCCAAGAAGGTAAATTCGGTAAATCTTATGATGAAATCCTTGAAGAAGTTCGTGAAGAGGATAAGGAACATCAAGCAGAAGATGCTGAATTAGACGAACAAGAAAAACGTCAAAAAGAATCAGAAGCACATCATGAAACGAAACATTCTGATGAAGCAGCTGAAGATGACACACCACATGAAGCTAAAGACAAAGATGACTCTGATCATCGTACAGATAAGTAAGACGATTCTATTGTCTGAAACTAAATAATGTAGATTAAAATCTCTTTCTGCTATCATTAGGAATACGCAGAAAGAGATTTTTTAACGAAAATAATTGAACAGTGAAATGATAGATGTTGAAAATTAAGTGAAAGAAAGAGGCGTAAAGAGATATGACTCAAGACTATATTGTAAAAGCACTTGCGTTTGACGGAGATATCCGCGCATATGCAGCTGTTACAACAAACGCAGTGCAAGAAGGACAAACGAGACATTATACATGGCCGACAGCTTCAGCGGCATTAGGTCGTACTATGACAGCAACAGTGATGATGGGCGCAATGTTAAAAGGTGACCAGAAATTAACAGTTACTGTAGATGGTCAAGGACCTATTGGTCGTATTGTCGCAGATGCCAATGCGAAAGGAGATGTACGTGCTTACGTTACTAATCCGCAAACGCATTTCCCATTAAATGATCAAGGCAAACTAGATGTTAAACGTGCAGTTGGTACGAACGGTACTTTAACAGTTGTTAAAGATGTCGGCATGAAAGATTACTTCTCTGGTTCAAGCCCGATTGTATCAGGTGAATTAGGTGAAGACTTCACATACTACTATGCGACTAGTGAACAAGTACCATCATCAGTAGGCTTAGGTGTATTAGTTAACCCGGATAACTCTATCAAAGCAGCGGGCGGCTTTGTGATTCAAGTCATGCCAAATGCGAAAGAAGAAACAATTGAAAAAGTGGAACAAGCGATTACGCACATGACGCCTGTATCACAATTGATTGATCAAGGTTTATCACCTGAAGCATTACTGACTGAGATTTTAGGTAAAGAACATGTGAAATTCCTAGAAACTGTTCCAGTAAAATTCGAATGTAATTGCAGCCATGAGAAATTCTTGAATGCAATTAAAGGACTAGGTGAAGCTGAAATTCAAAGCATGATTGACGAAGATCATGGTGCAGAAGCAGAATGTCATTTCTGCCGTACGAAATATCAATATAGCGAAGCAGAGCTTAAAGGTTTAATAGAAGAACTGCAAGCAAAATAATTTATAAGTAAAGCGAGGCGTATGGCGTCTCGCTTTTTTAGTTGAGAATGACGGTGTAGACGTTTCTTTTAATGGAAAAGAGGAAATAATACAGAATAGAGTCAATGAACTTGTGGAACATTGTATAAATCTGCTAAAATAATAATATCCGATGAAATAGATAAGGTTTAATAGAAATAATGGCATAACTAAGCATCAGAATGAAATTGTTTCGGGGTATTATTGATGAATTTCTGGTGACTTAATTAAATATCTTTTAAGAATAAAGGAGCGTTTTTTTATGGCAAATAAACCCGTAGATAACATTGTACAATTGATTGGAGATACACCTGTCGTTAAATTAAATAATCTTGTACCAGAAGATGCAGCAGATGTTTATGTTAAATTAGAATATCAAAACCCAGGCGGTTCAGTAAAAGACCGTATCGCTTTAGCGATGATTGAACGTGCTGAACAAGAAGGTAAAATTAAACCAGGAGATACAATTGTTGAACCTACAAGCGGTAACACAGGTATCGGTTTAGCATTTGTTGCAGCAGCAAAAGGTTACAAAGCTGTATTCACAATGCCTGAAACAATGAGCCAAGAGCGTCGTAACTTATTAAAAGCATACGGTGCAGAAGTGGTATTAACACCTGGATCTGAAGCGATGAAAGGTGCTATTAAAAAAGCAAAAGAGTTAAAAGAAGAGTATGGTTACTATGAACCACAACAATTCGAAAACCCAGCTAACCCATTAATCCACGAATTGACAACAGGTCCTGAACTTGTAGAACAATTCGAAGGTCGTACAATCGATGCATTCTTAGCAGGTGTTGGTACTGGTGGTACATTATCTGGTGTAGGTAAAGTCTTAAAAGAAAAATACCCTAGCATTCAAATCGTAGCAATCGAACCTGAAGGTTCTCCTGTCTTAAGCGGCGGCGAACCAGGTCCTCATAAATTGCAAGGTTTAGGTGCAGGTTTTGTTCCTGACACATTAAACACAAATATTTATGATGAAGTTATCAAAGTCGGCAATGAAACTGCAATGGAAACTTCACGCAGAGTTGCAAAAGAAGAAGGTATCTTAGCAGGTATTTCTTCAGGTGCTGCCATCCACGCGGCAATCGAAAAAGCAAAAGAATTAGGTAAAGGTAAAACAGTTGTAACTGTCCTACCAAGTAATGGTGAACGTTACTTATCTACACCTTTATATTCTTTTGAAGGTAAATAAGTCGAATAATGACAAACTACCGTGCGCATTTCTTTGAAAGAGGAAAGCGCACGGTGGTTTTTTATTTATCAGCAGCATTTGAACGCTTCGGGTCGGTCATATGTTAAAATTTTGATATAATGTATCACAGTTATGAAGAAAGGAAGAGAGCCATGGCACATACAAAAATCATGGGGATATTGAACGTAACACCAGATTCATTCTCAGATGGCGGGAAATACAATTCAGTAGATGCGGCAGTCGCACGTGTTAAAGAAATGATGGATGAAGGCGTCGACATTGTAGATATCGGCGGAGTCTCCACAAGACCAGGACATAGTGAAGTCCTATTAGAAGATGAATTAGAGCGTGTTATTCCAGTTGTAAAAGCACTCTCAGAATTTAATGTGCAATTGTCTGTCGACACATTCCGCAGTGAAGTTGCGAAAGCGGCATTAGAAGCTGGCGCAACAATGATTAATGATCAATGGGCAGGTTTATATGATCCTAAGATGTTTGAAGTAGTTGCCCAATATGACGCTGAAATTGTGTTAATGCATAATGGTGACGGTCAACGCGAAGACCCTGTCATGGATGAAATGCTCGTATATTTATTGAAACAGGCACATCGTGCAGAAGCAGCAGGTATCGCGACCAACAAAATTTGGATTGATCCAGGTATTGGTTTTGCGAAAACAAGAGTTGAAGAACGAGAAGTCATGGAACGTTTAGACGAATTAGTTGCGACGGAATATCCAGTATTATTAGCAACAAGTCGTAAACGATTCATCAAGGAAATGATGGGTTCTGATGAAGGCCCGCAAGATCGCGATGAAATGACAGCTGCGACAACTGCTTATGGTGTAATGAAAGGTGTGCAAGCGGTTCGTGTACATAATGTCAAACTCAATGCGCGTATTGCACACGGCATTGATTACTTAAAGGAGATTAAACGATGAAGGATCGTATATTTTTAGAGGGTATGAGATTTTACGGTTATCATGGGGTTTTAGCAGCAGAAAACGAAATCGGACAAATCTTTGTAGTAGATGTTGAATTAACAACAGATTTAACAACTGCAGGCCAAACGGATCAAGTAGAAGATACTATCAACTATGCTGAAGTTTATGCGGATGTTAAAGCAATTATGGAAGGGGAACCCAAAAATTTACTCGAACATCTCGCAGCACTTATTGCAAATCGTATAAATTCACACTATAATCGGGTATTGGAAACTAAAGTACGTATAACGAAAGAAGTACCACCAATTCCAGGACATTATGATGGTGTAGGTGTGGAAATAACAAGGGTGAATCAAAATGACTGATGTATTTTTAGGACTCGGCAGCAATGTCGGAGATCGAGAAAATCAATTGAAGGAAGCGATACGTTTATTAGGAGAGCAACCTGGTATTGAAGTCGTGAAGGTATCTTCATTTTATGAAACTGAACCTGTCGGTTATGTAGATCAACCGGATTTCTTAAACTTATGTGTTGAAATCCAAACAGAGTTATCACCGAAAGCCGTCCTTGAAAGCGGTCTGGCAATCGAACAGCAACTACACCGTGTACGTAAAGAACGTTGGGGTCCGCGTACTTTAGATATTGATATCTTGTTATATGGAGACCAAATCATTGAAGAAGAAGATTTGACGATTCCGCATCCACGAATGACAGAACGTGCTTTTGTCTTGATTCCGCTGCAAGAGATTGCACCAGATAAGGTAGAGCCAAGAACACAAACTAAAATAAAAGATATAACTGTTCCTAAGGAAACTGTGAAAAAAGTTCAATAAATGCAAGAGATAGATTGAGAGGTAATAATTATGTGGAAGATTGGAGATGTAGAAATCGACAATAGAGTCGTACTCGCTCCTATGGCTGGGGTGTGCAACTCTGCATTCAGATTGACTGTCAAAGAGTTCGGTGCGGGTTTAGTCTGTGCTGAGATGGTCAGTGATAAGGCGATTTTATTCAATAACCCGAAAACAATGAATATGTTGTATATAGATGAAAACGAACGTCCGTTATCTTTACAGATTTTCGGCGGAGAAAAAGAAAGCCTAGTTGAAGCGGCAGTTTATGTAGATCAAAATACAACAGCTGATATTATTGATATTAATATGGGGTGTCCAGTAAATAAGATTATCCGCTGTGAAGCGGGTGCAAGATGGTTGCTAGACCCTAATAAGATCTATGAAATGGTGTCTGCAGTTGTGGAGAAAGTCAACAAGCCCGTGACATGCAAGATGCGTATCGGTTGGGATGACGACCACATTTTCGCAGTAGAAAATGCGAAAGCAGCAGAACGTGCAGGGGCTTCGGCAATTTCATTGCATGGCCGCACACGTGTACAAATGTATGAAGGTAAAGCCGATTGGGATATTATCAGACAAGTGAAAGAAGCGGTTAATATTCCGGTTATCGGCAATGGAGATGTGACAAGTCCGGAACTTGCACAAAAAATGTTGGACGAAACAGGAGTAGATGCGGTCATGATTGGACGCGAAGCTCTAGGCAACCCATGGATGATTTACCGTACAGTCCATTATTTAGAAACAGGCGAGCTGATGGAAGAACCAACAGTGAAAGAAAAAGTAGAAATTGCTTTATTACATCTGCGCCGACTAGTAGAATTAAAGGGTGAGAAGGTTGGCGTCATGGAGATGCGCAAACATGCTTCATGGTACCTAAAAGGTGTCAAAGGCAACGGAAAAGCCCGTAAAGCATTGAACCAAGCCAACACAGAACAAGAAATGATTGATATCCTGCAGAATTTCCAAAAAGAAATCGCTGCAGATAAAGCAACACAAGAAGCTTAATAAGGAGAGATAACATGTCAGAAGAAATGAATGACCAAATGCAGGTCCGCCGTCAAAAATTACAAGAGTTAATCGATTTAGGAATTGATCCATTCGGCCAACGCTTTGACCGTACAGCAAGCGCTGCTGAATTACACGAAAAATGGGATGAATTTTCTAAAGAAGAATTACATGAAAAAGAAGATGAAAGCCATGTCGCAATTGCGGGTCGCTTAATGACTAAACGTGGTAAAGGTAAAGCCGGATTTGCACACGTTCAAGATTTATCTGGTCAAATCCAAATCTATGTTCGTAAAGACCAAGTCGGAGAAGAACAATTTGATATTTGGAAAATGGCAGACTTAGGAGATATTATCGGTATTGAAGGCGTTATGTTTAAAACAAATACAGGTGAATTAAGTGTTAAAGCTAAATCATTCATCATGCTTACAAAATCATTACGTCCATTACCAGACAAATTCCACGGTCTTCAAGATATTGAACAACGTTATCGTCAACGTTATTTAGACTTGATTACAAACCAAGAAAGCACACAAACATTTATTAACCGCAGTAAAATCATTCAAGAAATGCGTAACTACTTAAACAGTAAAGGTTTCTTAGAAGTAGAAACACCAATGATGCATCAAATTCCTGGTGGGGCTGCAGCACGTCCATTTGTAACACACCATAATGCTTTAGATGCGACACTTTATATGCGTATTGCGATTGAATTACACTTAAAACGCTTAATCGTCGGCGGTTTAGAAAAAGTATATGAAATCGGCCGCGTATTCCGTAATGAAGGTGTATCAACACGCCATAACCCAGAGTTCACAATGATTGAACTTTATGAAGCATATGCAGATTTCCATGACATCATGGATATTACTGAAGGTACAATCCGTCATATCTCAAATGCGGTATTAGGTACAGCAGTTATCCCTTATGGTGATTATGAAATTGATTTAGAATCTAAATGGAAACGTGTACACATTGTAGATGCGGTTAAAGAAGCAACGGGTGTAAACTTCTTTGATGTGAAATCTGATGAAGAAGCACGCGCGTTAGCGAAAGAACACGGCATTGAAATTACAAAACATATGACATATGGTCATATCTTAAATGAATTCTTCGAACAAAAAGTAGAAGAAACATTAATTCAACCTACATTTGTATATGGTCACCCAATTGAAATTTCACCATTGGCTAAGAAAAATCCAGAAGATCCTCGTTTCACAGATCGTTTCGAATTATTCATCGTAGGCCGTGAACATGCGAATGCATTCACAGAGTTGAATGATCCAATCGATCAAAGAGAACGCTTTGAAGCGCAATTAAAAGAAAAAGAACAAGGTAACGACGAAGCGCACGAAATGGATGAAGATTATATCGAAGCATTAGAATATGGTATGCCTCCAACAGGTGGTTTAGGTATCGGTATCGACCGTCTTGTTATGTTGTTAACAAACTCACCATCTATTAGAGACGTTTTATTATTCCCATATATGAGACAAAAATAAGCGTAATACCTAATAAAATAGGATGATAAAACCAGGTGTGTCACCATTTAAGACATACCTGGTTTTATGTATTTAAAGACCAAAAACAGCAGGAAGAGTGAGATAATTTTAGAGTGAAGCAGAGAATGTAAATATCTTTAAAAAACTTTAGAAAAACACTTGCATAATTTTAAAAACCCTGTATAATTGTTAATTGTTCTATGAAATAAAGCAACGGTTTATGAGCAATCTTGCATGAATATTAATTATTTCAAAAAGATGATACATAAGTGTTGACATGAAAGACTCGATGTAGTAATATTAAAGGGTCGTCAAAAAGAACGCGTTACAGATTTGTAAAAAAGATTTTAACTGAGTGTAAAATTGACTATTGCAAATGTTAACGAAAGAAGTTAAAATAATTTAAGTGAGTTATTAAAACGCACATTATTAAATAACTAAAATATTGTCTGGTGACAATGGCAAAGAGGTCACACCTGTTCCCATGCCGAACACAGAAGTTAAGCTCTTTAGCGCCGATGGTAGTCGGACTTACGTTCCGCAAGAGTAGGACGTTGCCAGGCAATACAATTCGGAGAATTAGCTCAGCTGGGAGAGCATCTGCCTTACAAGCAGAGGGTCGGCGGTTCGAACCCGTCATTCTCCACCATTTAAATAGCCGGCCTAGCTCAACTGGTAGAGCAACTGACTTGTAATCAGTAGGTTGGGGGTTCAAGTCCTCTGGCCGGCACCATTTTAAAGCTATGAGCCATTAGCTCAGTTGGTAGAGCATCTGACTTTTAATCAGAGGGTCAGAGGTTCGAATCCTCTATGGCTCATCAGTTTTCCGATTATAACTGAATCATGCAGAAGTAGTTCAGCGGTAGAATACAACCTTGCCAAGGTTGGGGTCGCGGGTTCGAATCCCGTCTTCTGCTCCATTTTTATTTTATGTTGCCGGGGTGGCGGAACTGGCAGACGCACAGGACTTAAAATCCTGCGGTAAGTGATTACCGTACCGGTTCGATTCCGGTCCTCGGCACCATATATAAATATAAAACATGCGCCCGTAGCTCAACTGGATAGAGCGTTTGACTACGGATCAAGAGGTTATGGGTTCGACTCCTATCGGGCGCGCCATTTTATATTTCTTATTTAATAATTTTATAACGGGAAGTAGCTCAGCTTGGTAGAGCACTTGGTTTGGGACCAAGGGGTCGCAGGTTCGAATCCTGTCTTCCCGACTCTTAATTGGATAATGGGGGCTTAGCTCAGCTGGGAGAGCGCCTGCTTTGCACGCAGGAGGTCAGCGGTTCGATCCCGCTAGTCTCCACCATTATTATTTTAAATGAACATTGAAAACTGAATGACAATATGTCAACGTTAATTCCAAATTAACAAACGTCTTAGGACGTTTTAAAACAATTAGTTTTTATGAGCTAGTCAAACATCATAAATTATTATGGAGAGTTTGATCCTGGCTCAGGATGAACGCTGGCGGCGTGCCTAATACATGCAAGTCGAGCGAACAGATAAGGAGCTTGCTCCTTTGACGTTAGCGGCGGACGGGTGAGTAACACGTGGGTAACCTACCTATAAGACTGGGATAACTCCGGGAAACCGGGGCTAATACCGGATAACACATAAAACCGCATGGTTTTATGATGAAAGACGGTTTTGCTGTCACTTATAGATGGACCCGCGGCGTATTAGCTAGTTGGTAAGGTAACGGCTTACCAAGGCAACGATACGTAGCCGACCTGAGAGGGTGATCGGCCACACTGGAACTGAGACACGGTCCAGACTCCTACGGGAGGCAGCAGTAGGGAATCTTCCGCAATGGGCGAAAGCCTGACGGAGCAACGCCGCGTGAGTGATGAAGGTCTTCGGATCGTAAAACTCTGTTATTAGGGAAGAACAAGGATGTAAGTAACTGTGCATCCCTTGACGGTACCTAATCAGAAAGCCACGGCTAACTACGTGCCAGCAGCCGCGGTAATACGTAGGTGGCAAGCGTTATCCGGAATTATTGGGCGTAAAGCGCGCGTAGGCGGTTTTTTAAGTCTGATGTGAAAGCCCACGGCTCAACCGTGGAGGGTCATTGGAAACTGGAAAACTTGAGTGCAGAAGAGGAAAGTGGAATTCCATGTGTAGCGGTGAAATGCGCAGAGATATGGAGGAACACCAGTGGCGAAGGCGACTTTCTGGTCTGCAACTGACGCTGATGTGCGAAAGCGTGGGGATCAAACAGGATTAGATACCCTGGTAGTCCACGCCGTAAACGATGAGTGCTAAGTGTTAGGGGGTTTCCGCCCCTTAGTGCTGCAGCTAACGCATTAAGCACTCCGCCTGGGGAGTACGGCCGCAAGGCTGAAACTCAAAGGAATTGACGGGGACCCGCACAAGCGGTGGAGCATGTGGTTTAATTCGAAGCAACGCGAAGAACCTTACCAAATCTTGACATCCTTTGACAACTCTAGAGATAGAGCCTTCCCCTTCGGGGGACAAAGTGACAGGTGGTGCATGGTTGTCGTCAGCTCGTGTCGTGAGATGTTGGGTTAAGTCCCGCAACGAGCGCAACCCTTAAGCTTAGTTGCCAGCATTAAGTTGGGCACTCTAAGTTGACTGCCGGTGACAAACCGGAGGAAGGTGGGGATGACGTCAAATCATCATGCCCCTTATGATTTGGGCTACACACGTGCTACAATGGACGGTACAAAGGGCAGCGAACCCGCGAGGTCAAGCAAATCCCATAAAGCCGTTCTCAGTTCGGATTGTAGTCTGCAACTCGACTACATGAAGCTGGAATCGCTAGTAATCGTAGATCAGCATGCTACGGTGAATACGTTCCCGGGTCTTGTACACACCGCCCGTCACACCACGAGAGTTTGTAACACCCGAAGCCGGTGGAGTAACCTTTTAGGAACTAGCCGTCGAAGGTGGGACAAATGATTGGGGTGAAGTCGTAACAAGGTAGCCGTATCGGAAGGTGCGGCTGGATCACCTCCTTTCTAAGGATATATTCGGAACAGTTTCGCAGGAAACTGAAACGGAATAACGTGACATATTGTATTCAGTTTTGAATGTTTATTTGAAACATTCAAAGATTGTACATTGAAAACTAGATAAGTAAGTAAAAAATAGATTTTACCAAGCAAAACCGAGTGAATTAGAGTTTTAAAAGCTTTATTCATTTAAATGAATCGCTAGTAATCAATTGCCGATGGCAAGCGATTACTCACAATATTAATAACGTGATTAAGTTATTAAGGGCGCACGGTGGATGCCTTGGCACTAGAAGCCGATGAAGGACGTTACTAACGACGATATGCTTTGGGTAGCTGTAAGTAAGCGTTGATCCAGAGATTTCCGAATGGGGGAACCCAGCACAAGTTATGTTGTGTTATCGACATGTGAATACATAGCATGTCAGAAGGCAGACGCGGAGAACTGAAACATCTTAGTACCCGCAGGAAGAGAAAGAAAAATCGATTCCCTGAGTAGCGGCGAGCGAAACGGGAAGAGCCCAAACCAATGAGCTTGCTCATTGGGGTTGTAGGACACTCTATACGGAGTTACAAAGGAATAAATTAGACGAATCACCTGGAAAGTTGAACCAGAGAAGGTAAAAGTCCTGTAGTCGAAAGTTTATTCTCTCTTGAGTGGATCCTGAGTACGACGGAGCACGTGAAATTCCGTCGGAATCTGGGAGGACCATCTCCCAAGGCTAAATACTCTCTAGTGACCGATAGTGAACCAGTACCGTGAGGGAAAGGTGAAAAGTACCCCGGAAGGGGAGTGAAAGAGAACTTGAAACCGTGTGCTTACAAGTAGTCAGAGCCCGTTAATGGGTGATGGCGTGCCTTTTGTAGAATGAACCGGCGAGTTACGATCTGATGCAAGGTTAAGCAGCAAATGTGGAGCCGCAGCGAAAGCGAGTCTGAATAGGGCGTTGAGTATTTGGTCGTAGACCCGAAACCAGGTGATCTACCCTTGGTCAGGTTGAAGTTCAGGTAACACTGAATGGAGGACCGAACCGACTTACGTTGAAAAGTGAGCGGATGAACTGAGGGTAGCGGAGAAATTCCAATCGAACCTGGAGATAGCTGGTTCTCTCCGAAATAGCTTTAGGGCTAGCCTCAAGTGATGATTGTTGGAGGTAGAGCACTGTTTGGACGAGGGGCCCCTCTCGGGTTACCGAATTCAGACAAACTCCGAATGCCAATCAATTTAACTTGGGAGTCAGAACGTGGGTGATAAGGTCCATGTTCGAAAGGGAAACAGCCCAGACCACCAGCTAAGGTCCCAAAATATATGTTAAGTGGCAAAGGATGTGGTATTGCCCAGACAACTAGGATGTTGGCTTAGAAGCAGCCATCATTTAAAGAGTGCGTAATAGCTCACTAGTCGAGTGACACTGCGCCGAAAATGTACCGGGGCTAAACATATTACCGAAGCTGTGGATTGTCCGTAGGACAATGGTAGGAGAGCGTTCTAAGTGCGTCGAAGCATGATCGCAAGGACATGTGGAGCGCTTAGAAGTGAGAATGCCGGTGTGAGTAGCGAAAGATGGGTGAGAATCCCATCCACCGATTGACTAAGGTTTCCAGAGGAAGGCTCGTCCGCTCTGGGTTAGTCGGGTCCTAAGCCGAGGCCGACAGGCGTAGGCGATGGATAACAGGTTGATATTCCTGTACCACCATTTATCGTTTTAAGCGATGGGGGGACACAGTAGGATAGGCGAAGCGTGCTGTTGGAGTGCACGTCTAAGCAGTGAGACTGAATGGTAGGCAAATCCGCCATTCTTAAGGTTGAGCTGTGATGGGGAGAGGAAACATGTTTTCCTCGAGTCGTTGATTTCACACTGTCGAGAAAAGCCTCTAGCTAGATAACTGGTGCCCGTACCGCAAACCGACACAGGTAGTCAAGATGAGAATTCTAAGGTGAGCGAGAGAACTCTCGTTAAGGAACTCGGCAAAATGACCCCGTAACTTCGGGAGAAGGGGTGCTCTTTAGGGTTCACGCTCTGAAGAGCCGCAGTGAATAGGCCCAAGCGACTGTTTATCAAAAACACAGGTCTCTGCTAAACCGTAAGGTGATGTATAGGGGCTGACGCCTGCCCGGTGCTGGAAGGTTAAGAGGAGTGGTTAGCTTCTGCGAAGCTACGAATCGAAGCCCCAGTAAACGGCGGCCGTAACTATAACGGTCCTAAGGTAGCGAAATTCCTTGTCGGGTAAGTTCCGACCCGCACGAAAGGCGTAACGATTTGGGCACTGTCTCAACGAGAGACTCGGTGAAATCATAGTACCTGTGAAGATGCAGGTTACCCGCGACAGGACGGAAAGACCCCGTGGAGCTTTACTGTAGCCTGATATTGAAATTCGGCACAGCTTGTACAGGATAGGTAGGAGCCTTAGAAACGTGAGCGCTAGCTTACGTGGAGGCGCTGGTGGGATACTACCCTAGCTGTGTTGGATTTCTAACCCGCACCATTGATCATGGTGGGAGACAGTGTCAGGCGGGCAGTTTGACTGGGGCGGTCGCCTCCTAAAGTGTAACGGAGGCGCTCAAAGGTTCCCTCAGAATGGTTGGAAATCATTCATAGAGTGTAAAGGCATAAGGGAGCTTGACTGCGAGACCTACAAGTCGAGCAGGGTCGAAAGACGGACTTAGTGATCCGGTGGTTCCGCATGGAAGGGCCATCGCTCAACGGATAAAAGCTACCCCGGGGATAACAGGCTTATCTCCCCCAAGAGTTCACATCGACGGGGAGGTTTGGCACCTCGATGTCGGCTCATCGCATCCTGGGGCTGTAGTCGGTCCCAAGGGTTGGGCTGTTCGCCCATTAAAGCGGTACGCGAGCTGGGTTCAGAACGTCGTGAGACAGTTCGGTCCCTATCCGTCGTGGGCGTAGGAAATTTGAGAGGAGCTGTCCTTAGTACGAGAGGACCGGGATGGACATACCTCTGGTGTACCAGTTGTCGTGCCAACGGCATAGCTGGGTAGCTATGTATGGACGGGATAAGTGCTGAAAGCATCTAAGCATGAAGCCCCCCTCAAGATGAGATTTCCCAACTTCGGTTATAAGATCCCTCAAAGATGATGAGGTTAATAGGTTCGGGGTGGAAGCATAGCGATATGTGGAGCTGACGAATACTAATCGATCGAAGACTTAATCAAATTTCAAGTTTTGATTGGTCGAATTGAAATTTACTTACTATCTAGTTTTGAATGTATAATACATTCCATTGTCTGGCGACAATGGCAAAGAGGTCACACCTGTTCCCATGCCGAACACAGAAGTTAAGCTCTTTAGCGCCGATGGTAGTCGGACTTACGTTCCGCAAGAGTAGGACGTTGCCAGGCAATTTCACTTATGTGACCGTGAGGTCATTTTTTTGTGAGAGAAATTGAAGGAATTAAAAAAACTTTAAAGAAAGTGTTGACTTCACTTTCGAAAAAGAGTATAATTAATTCTTGTCAGTGAAAAAAATGAACATTGAAAACTGAATGACAATATGTCAACGTTAATTCCAAATTAACAAACGTCTTAGGACGTTTTAAAACAATTAGTTTTTATGAGCTAGTCAAACATCATAAATTATTATGGAGAGTTTGATCCTGGCTCAGGATGAACGCTGGCGGCGTGCCTAATACATGCAAGTCGAGCGAACAGATAAGGAGCTTGCTCCTTTGACGTTAGCGGCGGACGGGTGAGTAACACGTGGGTAACCTACCTATAAGACTGGGATAACTCCGGGAAACCGGGGCTAATACCGGATAACACATAAAACCGCATGGTTTTATGATGAAAGACGGTTTTGCTGTCACTTATAGATGGACCCGCGGCGTATTAGCTAGTTGGTAAGGTAACGGCTTACCAAGGCAACGATACGTAGCCGACCTGAGAGGGTGATCGGCCACACTGGAACTGAGACACGGTCCAGACTCCTACGGGAGGCAGCAGTAGGGAATCTTCCGCAATGGGCGAAAGCCTGACGGAGCAACGCCGCGTGAGTGATGAAGGTCTTCGGATCGTAAAACTCTGTTATTAGGGAAGAACAAGGATGTAAGTAACTGTGCATCCCTTGACGGTACCTAATCAGAAAGCCACGGCTAACTACGTGCCAGCAGCCGCGGTAATACGTAGGTGGCAAGCGTTATCCGGAATTATTGGGCGTAAAGCGCGCGTAGGCGGTTTTTTAAGTCTGATGTGAAAGCCCACGGCTCAACCGTGGAGGGTCATTGGAAACTGGAAAACTTGAGTGCAGAAGAGGAAAGTGGAATTCCATGTGTAGCGGTGAAATGCGCAGAGATATGGAGGAACACCAGTGGCGAAGGCGACTTTCTGGTCTGCAACTGACGCTGATGTGCGAAAGCGTGGGGATCAAACAGGATTAGATACCCTGGTAGTCCACGCCGTAAACGATGAGTGCTAAGTGTTAGGGGGTTTCCGCCCCTTAGTGCTGCAGCTAACGCATTAAGCACTCCGCCTGGGGAGTACGGCCGCAAGGCTGAAACTCAAAGGAATTGACGGGGACCCGCACAAGCGGTGGAGCATGTGGTTTAATTCGAAGCAACGCGAAGAACCTTACCAAATCTTGACATCCTTTGACAACTCTAGAGATAGAGCCTTCCCCTTCGGGGGACAAAGTGACAGGTGGTGCATGGTTGTCGTCAGCTCGTGTCGTGAGATGTTGGGTTAAGTCCCGCAACGAGCGCAACCCTTAAGCTTAGTTGCCAGCATTAAGTTGGGCACTCTAAGTTGACTGCCGGTGACAAACCGGAGGAAGGTGGGGATGACGTCAAATCATCATGCCCCTTATGATTTGGGCTACACACGTGCTACAATGGACGGTACAAAGGGCAGCGAACCCGCGAGGTCAAGCAAATCCCATAAAGCCGTTCTCAGTTCGGATTGTAGTCTGCAACTCGACTACATGAAGCTGGAATCGCTAGTAATCGTAGATCAGCATGCTACGGTGAATACGTTCCCGGGTCTTGTACACACCGCCCGTCACACCACGAGAGTTTGTAACACCCGAAGCCGGTGGAGTAACCTTTTAGGAACTAGCCGTCGAAGGTGGGACAAATGATTGGGGTGAAGTCGTAACAAGGTAGCCGTATCGGAAGGTGCGGCTGGATCACCTCCTTTCTAAGGATATATTCGGAACAGTTTCGTAGGAAACTGAAACGGAATAACGTGACATATTGTATTCAGTTTTGAATGTTTATTTAAAACATTCAACGTGAGATGGGCCTATAGCTCAGCTGGTTAGAGCGCACGCCTGATAAGCGTGAGGTCGGTGGTTCGAGTCCACTTAGGCCCACCATTTTGATTATTTGTACATTGAAAACTAGATAAGTAAGTAAAATAGATTTTACCAAGCAAAACCGAGTGAATTAGAGTTTTAAAAGCTTTATTCATTTAAATGAATCGCTAGTAATCAATTGCCGATGGCAAGCGATTACTCACAATATTAATAACGTGATTAAGTTATTAAGGGCGCACGGTGGATGCCTTGGCACTAGAAGCCGATGAAGGACGTTACTAACGACGATATGCTTTGGGTAGCTGTAAGTAAGCGTTGATCCAGAGATTTCCGAATGGGGGAACCCAGCACAAGTTATGTTGTGTTATCGACATGTGAATACATAGCATGTCAGAAGGCAGACGCGGAGAACTGAAACATCTTAGTACCCGCAGGAAGAGAAAGAAAAATCGATTCCCTGAGTAGCGGCGAGCGAAACGGGAAGAGCCCAAACCAATGAGCTTGCTCATTGGGGTTGTAGGACACTCTATACGGAGTTACAAAGGAATAAATTAGACGAATCACCTGGAAAGTTGAACCAGAGAAGGTAAAAGTCCTGTAGTCGAAAGTTTATTCTCTCTTGAGTGGATCCTGAGTACGACGGAGCACGTGAAATTCCGTCGGAATCTGGGAGGACCATCTCCCAAGGCTAAATACTCTCTAGTGACCGATAGTGAACCAGTACCGTGAGGGAAAGGTGAAAAGTACCCCGGAAGGGGAGTGAAAGAGAACTTGAAACCGTGTGCTTACAAGTAGTCAGAGCCCGTTAATGGGTGATGGCGTGCCTTTTGTAGAATGAACCGGCGAGTTACGATCTGATGCAAGGTTAAGCAGCAAATGTGGAGCCGCAGCGAAAGCGAGTCTGAATAGGGCGTTGAGTATTTGGTCGTAGACCCGAAACCAGGTGATCTACCCTTGGTCAGGTTGAAGTTCAGGTAACACTGAATGGAGGACCGAACCGACTTACGTTGAAAAGTGAGCGGATGAACTGAGGGTAGCGGAGAAATTCCAATCGAACCTGGAGATAGCTGGTTCTCTCCGAAATAGCTTTAGGGCTAGCCTCAAGTGATGATTGTTGGAGGTAGAGCACTGTTTGGACGAGGGGCCCCTCTCGGGTTACCGAATTCAGACAAACTCCGAATGCCAATCAATTTAACTTGGGAGTCAGAACGTGGGTGATAAGGTCCATGTTCGAAAGGGAAACAGCCCAGACCACCAGCTAAGGTCCCAAAATATATGTTAAGTGGCAAAGGATGTGGTATTGCCCAGACAACTAGGATGTTGGCTTAGAAGCAGCCATCATTTAAAGAGTGCGTAATAGCTCACTAGTCGAGTGACACTGCGCCGAAAATGTACCGGGGCTAAACATATTACCGAAGCTGTGGATTGTCCGTAGGACAATGGTAGGAGAGCGTTCTAAGTGCGTCGAAGCATGATCGCAAGGACATGTGGAGCGCTTAGAAGTGAGAATGCCGGTGTGAGTAGCGAAAGATGGGTGAGAATCCCATCCACCGATTGACTAAGGTTTCCAGAGGAAGGCTCGTCCGCTCTGGGTTAGTCGGGTCCTAAGCCGAGGCCGACAGGCGTAGGCGATGGATAACAGGTTGATATTCCTGTACCACCATTTATCGTTTTAAGCGATGGGGGGACACAGTAGGATAGGCGAAGCGTGCTGTTGGAGTGCACGTCTAAGCAGTGAGACTGAATGGTAGGCAAATCCGCCATTCTTAAGGTTGAGCTGTGATGGGGAGAGGAAACATGTTTTCCTCGAGTCGTTGATTTCACACTGTCGAGAAAAGCCTCTAGCTAGATAACTGGTGCCCGTACCGCAAACCGACACAGGTAGTCAAGATGAGAATTCTAAGGTGAGCGAGAGAACTCTCGTTAAGGAACTCGGCAAAATGACCCCGTAACTTCGGGAGAAGGGGTGCTCTTTAGGGTTCACGCTCTGAAGAGCCGCAGTGAATAGGCCCAAGCGACTGTTTATCAAAAACACAGGTCTCTGCTAAACCGTAAGGTGATGTATAGGGGCTGACGCCTGCCCGGTGCTGGAAGGTTAAGAGGAGTGGTTAGCTTCTGCGAAGCTACGAATCGAAGCCCCAGTAAACGGCGGCCGTAACTATAACGGTCCTAAGGTAGCGAAATTCCTTGTCGGGTAAGTTCCGACCCGCACGAAAGGCGTAACGATTTGGGCACTGTCTCAACGAGAGACTCGGTGAAATCATAGTACCTGTGAAGATGCAGGTTACCCGCGACAGGACGGAAAGACCCCGTGGAGCTTTACTGTAGCCTGATATTGAAATTCGGCACAGCTTGTACAGGATAGGTAGGAGCCTTAGAAACGTGAGCGCTAGCTTACGTGGAGGCGCTGGTGGGATACTACCCTAGCTGTGTTGGATTTCTAACCCGCACCATTGATCATGGTGGGAGACAGTGTCAGGCGGGCAGTTTGACTGGGGCGGTCGCCTCCTAAAGTGTAACGGAGGCGCTCAAAGGTTCCCTCAGAATGGTTGGAAATCATTCATAGAGTGTAAAGGCATAAGGGAGCTTGACTGCGAGACCTACAAGTCGAGCAGGGTCGAAAGACGGACTTAGTGATCCGGTGGTTCCGCATGGAAGGGCCATCGCTCAACGGATAAAAGCTACCCCGGGGATAACAGGCTTATCTCCCCCAAGAGTTCACATCGACGGGGAGGTTTGGCACCTCGATGTCGGCTCATCGCATCCTGGGGCTGTAGTCGGTCCCAAGGGTTGGGCTGTTCGCCCATTAAAGCGGTACGCGAGCTGGGTTCAGAACGTCGTGAGACAGTTCGGTCCCTATCCGTCGTGGGCGTAGGAAATTTGAGAGGAGCTGTCCTTAGTACGAGAGGACCGGGATGGACATACCTCTGGTGTACCAGTTGTCGTGCCAACGGCATAGCTGGGTAGCTATGTATGGACGGGATAAGTGCTGAAAGCATCTAAGCATGAAGCCCCCCTCAAGATGAGATTTCCCAACTTCGGTTATAAGATCCCTCAAAGATGATGAGGTTAATAGGTTCGGGGTGGAAGCATAGCGATATGTGGAGCTGACGAATACTAATCGATCGAAGACTTAATCAAATTTCAAGTTTTGATTGGTCGAATTGAAATTTACTTACTATCTAGTTTTGAATGTATAATACATTCCATTGTCTGGCGACAATGGCAAAGAGGTCACACCTGTTCCCATGCCGAACACAGAAGTTAAGCTCTTTAGCGCCGATGGTAGTCGGACTTACGTTCCGCAAGAGTAGGACGTTGCCAGGCAAACATGAGATCCTGTAAAGGGTCTCTTTTTTTATATCTAATATAGGGATGTATAAATAAATCGCCCGTACTGAGTATGTTTCTCTCAGGACAGGCGATTATTTTTATGAAGTTATAGATGCTTGTTGCTTTTCGACATGAATTGAAATCATTAAAAAGATTAATCCGATAAGCGTAAGTAAAGGGGCAATCAAACTTAACGATGCGACAGGCAGGTGTGTAATGACTAATCCACCTACAAACGCACCTAATGCATTGCCTAAGTTAAAAGCGGATTGATTTAAAGTGCTTGCGAGCGTTGGCGCATCTTGTGAAATTAACGTACTTTTAAATTGAAGCGACGGGCTCATACTAAAGCCGATGACACCAAATAAAAAGATACCAAGTACCATCACAAGACCATTAAACTGCATGAAATAAAGGATTCCAAAATAGACAATGAATACTGTGAAAATCAGCTTCAAGGCTTTATTCAAATTCCAATCAGCCAACTTGCCTCCAATTAAATTACCCAACGTCACACCGACACCAAAGATAATCAACATGAATGAAATGAGATTTTCTTTAACATGTGAAACATTGATTAAGATTGAAGATATATAAGTAAAATAGGCAAAGACACTGCTGAAACCAAACAAGGTCACTGCGAGTGTCAGCCATAGACGTTTTTCTTTTAATATTTTTAGTTCATCTAATACGGATGATGCTTGGCGTTCTTTTGGATTTGGGACAAAAATCATAATACCGATTAAAGCAAGGATTCCAATCACCGCAATAATGACGAATGTCATTGACCAACCGAAGCGTTGACCGATTAGCGTTCCAAAGGGTACCCCTAAAATATTACTTAAAGAGAGGCCCATAAACATCAATGCCATTGCGCTTGCGCGATATTGCGGCAGCACCATACTTGCGGCTAAGATAGATCCAATACCGAAGAAAGAACCATGCGCAAGAGAGGTAATAATTCGGGCAGTCATCATAAAACCATAGCTGGTACTAAAAGATGATGCTAAATTTCCGATGACAAAGATCGCCATCAGTAACAACAAAAGGTATTTTCGATTTAATTTAATGGTAATCATAACCAAGATTGGGCCACCAATCGCCACACCTAATGCATAGCCTGTAATTAGTTGACCTGCTTGGCTGACAGTGACATGAAAATCACGCGCAATATTCGGCAATAAACCCATAATGACAAATTCCGTCATACCAATCGCAAATGCGCCGATCGCAAGCATCCATATCGCAATAGGGTATTTCTTCAAAAAGACACCTCCGAAAATTCGCAAATATGGACTCGATTATACGTGAATGATTCAATATCGTCAATGTACTCTGTATAGTCTTTCAAATAAAGGTGACATCATTAAATGGGGTAAGACATGACATGTTGAGGGCCGGCTGGTCCTTCTAGTACACGTTGCGTATCGATATATCCCATTTTTTGATAAACATGAATGGCTTTAGGATTTTGGAAATTAACTGAGAGTATGATTTCATTTGTATGTGGAAAATGCGTGTGTACATAGTTCGGTAATTGAGCGAGTGCTGCTTGCGCAATCCCTTGTCCTTGCATACGTTCTGTAATGGAGAAAGATTTAACTAAGATTGCGTTAGCATTTTGTGCTAAGTCTGCACACTCATCATTTTGATTTAGTCTCAGAAAGCCGACAGGACGTTGTTGGTGTAAGACAACAACAGGATATTCTCCAAAAGCTAGGTCTTCGAGTGCCGCAAAGGGTAGTAGCGCAAAAGCACTTTCTGCTTTAGCGATTGTGAATTGTGCAAGGTCTTGGTCATATTTAGAATCATATGGGACTAATTGAATGTCAGACATAGTGTGCACTCCTTTAAGTCATTTTGTCAGTGTTTGAATTAACACGTTCGTATGTGCTTCTAATTCATGATCAGGGATACCGCCGAAACCAATAATAAACTTCGGGGCTGTCTTATCATAATTTTCTTGCTTCATATAATTAATTAGTGGGATAAGTTTGACGTGGTTTTGTTTAGCACGTTCTAATACCTCATCTAAATGCATGCCATTTTGAACTGTTAATGTAAAATGCATTCCGGTCGTTGCGCCTTCGACCACTAACTGGTCTTGATAAGGTTTTAAGGCATCAAGAATATAAGTCAGTTTATGGCGGTAAACTTTACGCATTTTATTTAAATGACGATCAAAAGAACCGTTTTCCATAAATTGTGCCACTGTATACTGCATCGGTGACGGTACGGTATTGCCTTCTTTATTTGGTAAAGCATGATAATCTTGCATCAGTGTCTTAGGTAATACCATAAATGCGATACGGCAACTTGGGAACAGAGATTTAGAAAAGGTACTGATATAAATAACCTTTCCTGTCTTATCTAAACTTTGAAGTGCAGGAATAGGTTTACTGAAATAACGAAATTCTGAGTCATAATCATCTTCAATAATGAATCGGTCTTGGTGTTGTTGGGCCCAGTTGATTAATTGTGTCCGTGTTTTTAAATTCATCACATAGCCAGTCGGGAATTGATGAGAAGGTGTCACATACACGACTTGGCGATTCGAATTGAAAACTTGTGCCATTTCAATGCCTTTTTTAGTGACAGGGACTTGTTTATAATTCAGTTCTTTTTTATCCAATACTTGCTTAATAGGCGGGTAGCTTGGATATTCAATGATGTAAGAACGGTCAGTCAATATATCTGAGACTTGGTTGATTAATTGTTCTGTTGAAGATCCGATAATAATTTGTTCGGGATGACAATTCACACCGCGACTATTAAAGAGATAGTGTGCAATGGCTTGGCGCAATCTGAATTCACCTTGTTGTTCTCCAGGCTGTAAAATGTCTGGCATCGATTCATCAAAGACATCACGTGCGTATTTACGAAACTGTTGCCATGGAAAGTGCTCTGTATCTATACGAGCCAAATCAAAGCGATAGCGTGTTGTAATCTCTTTTGTTTCTTGATTAATAGTAGCGGCAGGCGCTTCTTTAGAGATAATCGGCAGCGATTCAATATCTGATACATAATAGCCTGAACGTGGTTTAGAGTAGATATAACCTTCATCTAGTAAGTACTGATAGGCGTGTTCAATCGTTGTATTACTTAAAGAATGATGCTCGGCGAGTCGTCGTTTAGATGGGAAACGGTCACCTGATTGGTATTGTCCTTCAATGATTTGTTCCTTCAGTTTTTGATAAAGTTGCATATATAAAGGTTGTTTCACTTAACTGGCCTCCTAATATTTATCGAAATTGGTCCTTTAACACTATCAGTTTATCCTTTAAACTGGATTTAATCAATGAGAAAAGGGGTATTTAGAATGTCTAAAATTGTAGGCTCAGATCGAGTAAAACGTGGAATGGCTGAAATGCAAAAAGGCGGCGTTATTATGGACGTTGTCAATGCAGAACAAGCTAAAATTGCAGAAGAAGCAGGCGCAGTAGCAGTTATGGCGCTTGAACGTGTACCATCAGATATCAGAGCAGCTGGCGGTGTTGCGCGTGCATGTAATCCTAAAATTGTTCAAGAAGTAATGGATGCTGTTTCAATCCCAGTTATGGCTAAATGCCGTATTGGACATATCACAGAAGCACGTGTATTAGAAGCGATGGGTGTAGACTACATCGATGAATCAGAAGTATTAACACCTGCTGACGAAGAATATCATTTATTAAAAAGCGACTACACAGTCCCATTCGTATGCGGTTGCCGTAACTTAGGTGAAGCAGCGCGTCGTATCGGTGAAGGTGCCGCTATGTTACGTACGAAAGGTGAACCAGGTACTGGTAACATCGTTGAAGCTGTACGTCATATGCGTCAAGTAAATTCAGAAGTGGCTAAATTAACAGTAATGCCGGATGATGAAATCATGACTTTCGCAAAAGAAATCGGTGCACCATACGAAGTCTTAAAATCAATCAAAGACAACGGCCGTTTACCAGTTGTTAACTTCGCAGCCGGTGGTGTCGCAACACCTCAAGATGCTGCATTAATGATGCAATTAGGCGCTGACGGTGTCTTCGTAGGTTCAGGTATCTTCAAATCAGAAGACCCTGAAAAATTCGCAAAAGCAATTGTTCAAGCAACAACACACTACACTGATTACGAATTAATTGGTAAATTAGCTCAAGACCTTGGTGAAGCAATGAGAGGCTTAGATGTAAATCAACTTTCATTAGAAGAACGTATGCAAGAGCGTGGCTGGTAAGATGAAAATCGGAGTTCTTGCACTACAAGGTGCAGTCCGTGAACATTTGCGCCACATTGAGCTTAGCGGCCATGAAGGTATCGCAATCAAGCGTGTTGAACAATTAGAAGAAATTGACGGCTTAATTTTGCCAGGCGGTGAATCAACGACACTCCGTCGCTTGATGAATCTATATGGTTTTAAAGAAGCACTCGTCAACTCAGATTTGCCGATGTTCGGTACATGTGCCGGCTTAATCGTCTTAGCACAAGACATTGTTGGTGAAGAAGGGTATTTAAAGAAATTAGATATCACTGTAGAACGTAATTCATTCGGACGCCAAGTAGACAGCTTTGAGTCGGAATTAGATATTAAAGGTATCGCAGAGGATATTGAAGCGGTCTTTATCAGAGCACCGCATATTGAAAAAGTAAACAGTGACAATGTAGAAGTATTAAGTACAGTCGGCGACAAAATTGTCGCAGTTAGAGAAGGTAATTATTTAGGTGTGTCTTTCCACCCTGAATTAACAGATGATTACCGTGTAACGCAGTACTTTATTGAACACATTGTTGCTGAAAGTAAAAAAGCGAGTGTATAAGTACTGAAAAAACGCGCAGCCATGACGGTTGCGCGTTTTTTAGTTTGGATATTTTTCTAAATATATTAGTCCTTCGTGATCAGGCGTACTGTTTTGATTAATATAATCATAGCCGCGCTTTCTATAGAATTGTACTGCAGTAATTGAAGCGGGGATAATGAGACGTTTTGCACGATGGTAATAAGCGTCATCTTCCAAAGTATCCATAATTAATCTTCCAATGCCTTGTTGTTGATAATCAGGTGAAACAAAAATAGAAAAGAAGCATGATTCTGTTTCACTGCCATAGTAAGGACCAATCGCACCTGTCGCAATCAATTGGTCATTCAACTTAAAGACATAAAAACTAGTTTTCTCTGCTTTATATTGAATGCTTTTTGGTGTGGTCTCTGCAACATAACTTTCAATATCTTCTTGTGGTTCATCTTTGATGTTGGTCGTTCTTAGTGTTCGACATATTAAATCTACAACCGCTTGTGTATCTGATGTTTGAAATTTACTAATTTGTATCGCATTTAAGTCCATAACTTCACCTACTTTATTTATTTAGGAAACAGACATTCAAATTCTTCACAGACCATGATTTGGTTTTCATCAAAAGTTTGATTAATGCTAGCGTATTCAGGGATGAAAAAGTCACGATGGGCGGTTCTCCAATACGATAAAGTTCGAGAACCTTCACCTTCTTTATAAGCATGTGCTTCTGACACTTCAGAGAAGGGAACTTGGTATACTTTGGTGTTTCTAATTATACAAACTGGATAATCTTGTGCATCTAGAACGATACTCAAATCATTGACTTTTGGCAGAGGTTCTTGATCCTCAATATAAAAAGCTAAACCGCTGGTTGTCGCAGTTTTGATGCCTCGTGAGACTAAATCAGCTAAGCGTGTAGCATCTACCCCGAATTGCCAAGCGGTGTAAGAGGCATCTTGATACGTTGGATATTCAGTTATAAATTTGTCCCAAAAAATATCGATATTCATCATGACACCTCCATAATTAAGAGTTACTTTACATGAAAGCGATTTAAAATGCAATATGAAAAAACGACTTCCTTTATTTAGGAAGCCGTTTCTATATAAATTACATGAATAGACCTGCGATAGCTGCAGAGATGAATGAAACAAGTGTTGCACCGAATAGTAATTTAAGACCGAAGCGTGCAACCAAGTCACCTTTTTCATTGTTTAATGATTTGATGGCACCAGAAATGATACCGATAGAACTGAAGTTTGCGAATGAAACTAAGAAGACAGATGTAATTCCGATTGCACGTTCAGATAGTCCATGCATTTTGCCTAAGTCTAACATCGCAACGAATTCATTTGATAATAATTTTGTCGCCATTAATGAACCTGCTTTAACTGCATCATCCCAAGGAATACCTGTTAAGAATGCGAATGGCGCAAAGACAAATCCGATTAATGTTTGGAAGTCCCATTTAATTGAACCGCCTGATACAGCAGTGAAGATACCGCTGACAAGACCATTAAGTAAAGCAATGATTGCGATATAACCAATTAACATTGCCCCTACAATAACCGCAACTTTAAATCCATCTAAAATGTATTCACCTAACATTTCGAAGAATGATTGTTTTTGTCCCGTTTCTTCTACTAATAATTTGTCGTCTTTTTCATCGACTGTGTATGGATTGATAATTGAAGCGATTATAAATCCACCGAATAAGTTTAATACGATTGCTGTTACAACATATTTAGGATCTAATAGTGTGAAGTATGCACCAATGATTGAAGCAGAGACCGTTGACATTGCTGAAGCAGTTAATGTATATAAACGATGCTTCGGAATGTAAGGTAATTGTTTCTTCAATGAAATGAATACCTCTGATTGACCTAAAATTGCAGCAGCAACTGCGTTATATGATTCTAAACGACCCATGCCGTTGATTTTAGAAATCAAGAAGCCTAAGCCATTAATGATTAATGGTAAGATCTTAGTGTATTGTAAGATACCGATAATCGCTGAAATGAATACGATTGGTAGTAATACATTGAAGAAGAATGGCGGTTGATCTGGATTAACGTATTTAAAGCCTCCAAATACAAAGTTAACGCCTTCAGCAGCCTTAGATAAAAGGTAGGCAAATCCTTTCGCAATGCCTCCGATGACTGTGATTCCTGCATTTGTTTTTAAAAGTACGAATGCGAAGACAAATTGAATCACAAGCAAGATACCGACATAATGCCATTTAACATTTTTCTTGTCAGAACTAAAAACAAGAGCAAGTGCTAAAAAGAAGACAATCCCTATTAAAGCAATAAGTATATGCATGTTATTTCTCATCCTTTATTTTTTATTTCACCCAATATCATACATGAAAATAAGGATTACGAACATCCTATTTTTAAGGATGTCGAAAATTTTTTAAATCATATTGGTTGAAAAAGGTCAAAGTTGGTCATATAATATAGTCAAAGAAGGTCAAAAAAGGGGTGATATCCATGCACAATATGTCCGACATCATAGAACAGTACATTAAGCATTTATTTGAAGAATCAAATAAAGATGTTGTTGAGATACAACGAGCGAATATTGCTCAACGTTTTGACTGTGTGCCTTCTCAGCTTAATTATGTTATTAAGACAAGATTCACCAATGAACACGGTTATGAAATCGAAAGTAAACGCGGTGGTGGAGGTTATATCCGAATCACTAAGGTTGAAACCAAAGATACGAAGGGTTATATTGATCACCTCTTACAAATCATCGGCGATTCAATCTCTCAACAACAAGCACATTACGTGATCGAAGGATTGCTTGATAATCAATATATCACAATACGTGAAGCTAAAATGATGCTTGCAGTAGTAGATAGAGATACGTTAAGAATGGATGTTGCTGCAAGGGACATTGTCCGCGCAAACATATTGAAACAGCTATTGCCGGTCATTAATTACTATTAATAGATAGGAGGCTGCACATGGCTGACACATTTGCACATGGAACCAAAGCAAACGCACTTAAGTCACAAGAACACAATCGAATTAAAGCACAAAGCAATGAAGAGGAACCTACATGGCAGAATAATCAAGATGACATGGAAGGCTCTTTTGTTATAAAACAAATACTTCAACATTTGGCGTCTAAGCACGGTATTCAATTAGAAGACTTGAGCGTCAGAGAAGAGAAGAAATGTCCGACTTGTCATATGACAATGAAAGATATTGCGTATAAAGGGAAGTTCGGGTGTGCACAATGTTACACTACCTTTAAAGAGGATATTGTAGATATTGTCAGACGTGTGCAAGGCGGACAGTTTGAACATGTCGGTAAAACGCCTGTGTCCTCTCAACACAAACTCGCATTAAAGAAACAAATAGAAGCTAAAAATAAATATTTACAAGAATTAATCGAACAACAAGCGTTTGAAGAAGCGGCTGTGGTTCGTGATGAAATTAAAGCACTTCAAGAAGAAAGCGAGGGATAAGACATGAGCGAACATTCAATGTACATGAGTAGTTGGATGCAGCAGAATGAAATGACGCCAGTCGTGATGTCTTCACGAATACGACTTGCGCGAAATCTCAGCAACCATGTTCATCCCTTAATGTTTACTTCTGATGTAGAAGGACAAAAAGTCATTAACGAAGTTCAAGATGCACTGCCAGATTTAAAAGTATTGAATCTGCAGACGATTTCGCACACTGAAAAATTAAAATTAGTTGCGAAGCATCTCATCAGCAAAGAATTGATAGAACAGCCGGCTTCAGCAGTATTGTTGAATGATGATGAATCATTAAGCATAATGGTAAATGAAGAGGACCACATCAGAATTCAAACGATGAGTTCAGATATGGATTTAGAAGCACTTTACCAAGAAGCTTCCGCAATAGATGATCAATTAGATAGAGCACTTGATATCAGTTTCGATGAAGACTTAGGTTATTTAACAACTTGTCCGACTAATATCGGTACAGGCATGCGTGCGAGTGTCATGTTGCACTTGCCAGGACTTTCGATCATGAAGCGTATGAATCGCATCGCACAAACGATTAACCGTTTCGGCTTTACGATTCGCGGCATATTTGGAGAAGGTTCTCAAGTTTATGGCCATATTTATCAAGTTTCAAACCAATTAACCTTGGGAAGAACTGAGGAACAGATTATTGAAACGTTAACTGAAATCGTCCAACAAATTATTGCCGAGGAAATGCAGATTCGTAAGCAATTGGATTATCATAACGTCGTTGAAATGCAAGACCGCATTTTTCGTTCGCTAGGTTTATTGCGTTACAGTCGCATTATGTCTATGGAAGAAGCTTCTACGAGACTCAGTGAAGTTAAACTGGGCATTGATTTAGGTTATATCGATTTACCAGAATTCAATTTCAATCAAATGATGGTAGCCATTCAATCACCATTCTTGATTGATGAAGCACAACAAATTTCGATTAAAGAACAAAGAGCTAATATAATTAGAGAACATATAAAATAGGAGGTTTTGCTATGTTATTCGGTAGATTAACAGAACGTGCGCAACGTGTTTTAGCACATGCACAAGAAGAAGCGATTCGTTTGAATCACTCAAATATCGGAACTGAACACTTATTGCTTGGGTTAATGAAAGAACCAGAAGGTATTGCCGCAAAAGTCTTAGAAAGTTTCGGTATTACAGAAGACCTTGTAGTAACAGAAGTAGAAAAATTAATCGGTCAAGGTCAAGAACACGTCGGCACATTGCACTATACACCAAGAGCAAAGAAAGTTATTGAACTTTCAATGGATGAAGCACGTAAATTACACCATAATTTCGTAGGTACAGAACACATTTTACTTGGCTTAATCCGTGAAAATGAAGGTGTCGCTGCACGTGTATTCGCAAACTTAGATTTAAATATTACTAAAGCGCGTGCTCAAGTTGTCAAAGCACTTGGCAGCCCTGAAATGAGCAATAAAAATGCACAAACAGCAAAATCTAATAATACACCGACACTAGATGGTTTAGCACGTGATTTAACAGTGATTGCTAAAGATGGCACATTAGATCCAGTTGTGGGACGTGACAAAGAAATCACACGCGTGATTGAAGTCTTAAGCCGTCGTACGAAAAACAACCCTGTATTAATCGGGGAACCTGGTGTAGGTAAAACAGCAATTGCTGAAGGCTTAGCACAAGCCATTGTCAATAATGAAGTTCCTGAGACATTAAAAGGTAAACGTGTGATGTCTCTAGACATGGGTACAGTGGTTGCCGGTACAAAATACCGTGGTGAATTCGAAGAAAGACTGAAAAAAGTTATGGAAGAAATTCATCAAGCAGGTAACGTCATCTTATTCATTGATGAGTTGCACACATTAATCGGTGCAGGCGGCGCTGAAGGTGCAATTGATGCATCTAATATCTTAAAACCTGCATTAGCACGTGGTGAATTACAAGCTATCGGTGCAACAACATTAGATGAGTACCGTAAACACATTGAAAAAGATGCAGCTTTAGAACGTCGTTTCCAACCTGTTCAAGTGGATGAACCGACAGTTGAAGATACAATCTTAATCTTAAAAGGATTACGTGATCGTTATGAAGCGCATCACCGTATTAATATTTCGGATGAAGCGGTTGAAGCAGCAGCACGTTTAAGTAATCGTTATGTGTCAGATCGTTTCTTACCAGATAAAGCTATCGACTTAATCGATGAAGCAAGTTCAAAAGTAAGATTGAAAAGTCATACGACACCTTCAAACTTAAAAGAAATTGAACAAGAAATCGAAAAAGTGAAAAGTGAAAAAGATGCAGCTGTGCATTCACAAGAATTCGAAAACGCTGCAAACCTTCGTGATAAACAAACAAAATTAGAAAAACAATATGAAGAAGCGAAAAATGAATGGAAAAATAAACAAGGCGGCGCAAACACAACATTAACAGAAAATGATATCGCTGAAGTGATTGCCGGCTGGACAGGTATTCCATTAACACGCTTGAATGAAACAGAATCAGAACGTCTGTTGAATTTAGAAGACACATTGCATCAACGTGTTATCGGTCAAAAAGATGCGGTCACTTCAATCAGTAAAGCAGTACGTCGTGCACGTGCGGGCTTGAAAGACCCTAAACGTCCTATCGGAAGCTTTATTTTCTTAGGACCAACAGGTGTAGGTAAAACAGAATTAGCACGCGCATTAGCTGAATCAATGTTCGGTGATGAAGATGCGATGATTCGTGTAGACATGAGTGAGTTCATGGAAAAACACGCAGTGAGTCGTTTAGTCGGAGCGCCTCCAGGCTATGTCGGCCATGATGACGGCGGTCAATTAACTGAAAAAGTAAGACGTAAACCATACTCAGTCATTCTATTTGATGAAGTAGAAAAAGCGCATCCAGATGTCTTTAACATTATGTTGCAAGTCTTAGATGATGGTTTCTTAACAGATACTAAAGGTCGTCGTGTTGACTTCCGCAACACAGTGATTATCATGACTTCAAACGTAGGTGCTCAAGAATTGCAAGACCAACGTTTCGCTGGTTTCGGCGGCGGCAAAGACGAAGGTGCAGACTACGAAACAATTCGCAGTACAATGATGAAAGAATTGAAAAATGCATTCCGTCCTGAATTCTTAAACCGTGTTGATGATATTATCGTCTTCCACAAACTAGATAAAGCTGAATTGAAAGAAATCGTAACGAAAATGGTCAGCAACCTTACAGATCGTTTATCTGAACAAGATATTAATATCGAAGTGACAGAAGCTGCGAAAGAAAAAATCGCAGAAGAAGGCTATGATCCTCAATATGGTGCACGTCCACTTATCAGAGCAATTCAAAAAACGGTTGAAGATAACTTAAGTGAGTTAATCTTAGACGGTAATCAATTAGAAGGCAAAGATGTCATCGTAGACCATAATGGCGATAAATTTGAATATAAAATCAATGACCGCCAAACGCAAGAAACTGAAGAAACAAAAACAAAAGCATAATTAACTTGATGGTTAGATGCGTGAAATAGATAAAGACTCCTTTTTAAGCAGAATGTATAACACCACTGCTTAAAAGGAGTCTTTTTATATGTTGTGATTTTGATAGTTTAAAGAGAATATAATATGTGGTTTTGAAGAAGTTTGGTATGATGAGGTTAAAGATAAGAATCAGATGATTGTGTGAAATGTGTTTTCAGGTTTAGAATAATAAATAATCAATCATAGCTTTTAATCCTTAGAGGGTGTAAAATAGATATGTTTTTCACGGAAAATGAGGTGGTGTAAATTTGGCAAAAAAGAAAGTGACATTTGAATGTATGGCATGTGGTTACCAATCGCCGAAATGGATGGGTAAATGTCCTAATTGTGGTGCTTGGAACCAAATGGAAGAAGTTATGACGCAAAAAGAAGCGCCAAGTGGCAGAGGGATGCGTACAAGAGAACAAACCGCTAAAGTAACAAAATTAAATGATGTCCAACATGAATCTACACCGCGTATTCATACAAGTTCTAAAGAATTTGATCGCGTGCTAGGCGGCGGTATTGTCCAAGGTTCACTCGTGTTAATCGGCGGGGACCCAGGGATTGGGAAATCGACTTTGTTACTTCAAATTTGTTCAGCGTTATCCCAAAATAAAAAGTTACTTTATATTACGGGTGAGGAATCACTGAATCAAACGAAATTACGTGCCGATCGTTTAGAAGAAGACTCTAGTCAATTGAATGTATTTGCGGAAACAGATTTAGAAGTGATTAAAGAAGCAGTCAAACAAACACAACCGGACTTGGTTGTTGTGGACTCTATTCAAACAGTCTATCATCCAGAAATCAGTTCAGCACCGGGATCTGTTTCACAAGTACGTGAAAGTACGCAAATTTTAATGGGCATTGCGAAACAAATGAATATCGCAACCTTCATCGTGGGGCACGTAACAAAAGAAGGTCAAATTGCGGGTCCACGTTTACTTGAACATATGGTAGATACGGTTTTGTATTTTGAAGGCGATGAACATCATGCATACAGAATTTTGCGTGCAGTGAAGAACCGTTTCGGTTCTACGAATGAAATGGGCATCTTTGAAATGAAACATAGCGGCTTAAAAGGGGTTAAAAACCCGTCAGAGATGTTCTTAGAAGAACGTTCAACCAATGTGGCAGGTTCTACTATTGTACCGACGATGGAAGGCACACGTCCATTACTAATTGAAGTACAAGCTTTAGTGACACCGACAACGTTTAACAACCCAAGACGTATGGCAACTGGTATTGATCATAACCGCTTAAATTTATTAATGGCAGTGTTAGAAAAGAAAGAAAGTTACTTGTTGCAGCAACAAGATGCGTATGTCAAAGTCGCAGGCGGTGTTCGTTTAACTGAACCGGCGGTTGATTTAGCCATTATTGCAGCAGTAGCTTCTAGTTTTAAAGACCAACCGATTAATGGCATGGACTGTTTTGTTGGTGAAGTTGGTTTAACAGGTGAAGTTCGACGTGTCTCACGTATTGAACAGCGTGTGCAAGAAGCAGCGAAATTAGGGTTCAAACGTGTGATCATTCCTAAAACCAATATAGGAGGTTGGGACTTCCCGGATAATATTCAAGTTATCGGTGTAACAAGTGTACACGAAGCGTTGAATTTCGCATTGATGAAAAGCTGATACCACAGAGAGAAAGGAGGTTATCAGATGAACATTGTAAAGACAATTGTCATCATCAGTTATATGATTTTAGGCGTCAGTCTTGGGATATTAATCATACCTGATATCGCACGTGATTTAGGTTTGGCAGATCATTATGTGTGGCTGACGAATAAATATATTGCCGGCATCATTGGCATGATGCTGTTCTTTATTGTATTTGGTTTGTTCATTACTAAAATTACCAAAGCTTTACGTAAATTAGAAGGTTTTATTATGCGGCACAGCGCAATTGCAATTCTCTTTGCGGCCATCGGTTTAATTATGGGGCTCTTTATCTCTGTAATGATTGCTTTTATTTTAAATATTATCGGATCATCTTTATTCCTTCATGTTCTTCCTATTATTATTACAGTATTCTTGAGTTATTTAGGTTTCCAATTCGGCTTGAAGAAGCGAGATGAGATGTTGGCTTTTTTACCAGAGAAGATGGCGCGCTCTGCCTCAATGAATGCATTACGTGCAAACCCTAAAGTGTTAGATACAAGTGCAGTGATTGACGGCAGAATTTTAGATATTATCAAATGCGGCTTTTTAGACGGAGAGATTTTGATTCCGCAAGGTGTCATTAATGAACTGCAAGTGGTCGCAGATTCTACAGATAGTGTTAAACGAGAAAAAGGACAACGCGGTCTGGATATATTAAATCAAATCCACGATGCGGACCATCCTTCTCGTATTATCCATCCGCAGAAATCTTATAATCATATTGATGCATTGTTGATTAAACTGGCACATAAATATAAAGCGGATTTAATTACGACAGATTTCAACTTAAACAAAATTTCACGTGTACAAGGCATTAAGGTATTGAACGTCAATGACTTGTCTGAAGCAGTGAAACCTGCTGTACGCCAAGGAGATCATATGAATTTGTTAATCACGAAAATGGGTAAAGAACCAGGACAAGGTGTCGGTTACTTAGAAGATGGTACTATGGTT
Source organism: Staphylococcus simulans (assembly GCF_047037175.1). Lineage (GTDB taxonomy): Bacteria > Bacillota > Bacilli > Staphylococcales > Staphylococcaceae > Staphylococcus > Staphylococcus simulans_C. Next base: position 2,282,055 of record NZ_CP178241.1, read on the forward strand.
GTGATTGACGATGCGAAATCCTTAGTTGGACAGCATGTTAAAATCGAAATTACGAGTATTTTACAAACGTCATCTGGACGGATTGTCTTTGCGAAATTAATTCAACAGTGAATGTTCGTTGTTTCACATGGAACAGTAGTATAATCAGAGTTCATCTGAGTAAGCAAATGGGCTTACCAAATAAGGCTTGTAATGCTACAATAAGTAAGAATGGGTACAGAATTGCCTGGCTATTTATGTCAGTCAAACAGATCAATCTTGTTTCTGCTTTTGACCACGCATTATCATGAATACTTAAGCACATTCTGAAGTATCACTATCTCTTTAGTGGATAGGGGTAGTTGATGTCTCTAACTTTTTTAATCAATAATCTAAAAATACAGGAGTGAACGAAATAATGAGCGAACGCGTAAGAGTCAGATATGCACCAAGTCCAACAGGTTACTTGCATATCGGAAACGCTAGAACAGCACTATTCAACTATTTATTTGCTAAACATTATGATGGGGACTTTGTCGTACGTATTGAGGATACGGATAAAAAACGTAACTTAGAAGACGGCGAATCTTCTCAATTCAGCAACTTGAAATGGTTAGGTCTTGATTGGGACGAGTCTGTAGATAAAGACAATGGTTATGGTCCGTATCGTCAATCTGAACGTAGTAAATTCTATGATCCTTTAGTAGAACAATTATTAGCAGAAGATAAAGCGTATAAATGTTATATGACTGAAGAAGAATTAGAAGCAGAACGTGAAGGCCAAATTGCGCGTGGCGAAACACCGCGTTATGGCGGCAAACACGCACATTTAACAAAAGAAGAACAAGAAGCGTTTGAAGCAGAAGGACGCAAACCTTCAATTCGTTTCCGCGTTCCAAAAGGCAAAGTATACAAATTTGATGACATGGTTAAAGGCGAAGTGTCATTCGAATCTGATAATATCGGCGACTGGGTTATTGTGAAAAAAGACGGTGTGCCGACGTATAACTTTGCGGTAGCAGCAGATGACCATTATATGGAAATCTCAGATGTTATCCGCGGTGATGACCATGTATCAAATACACCAAAACAATTAATGATTTATGAAGCATTCGGTTGGGAACCCCCACGTTTCGGTCATATTTCATTAATCGTGAATGAACAACGTAAAAAATTAAGTAAACGTGATGGACAAATCTTGCAATTCATCGAACAATATCGTGATTTAGGCTACTTGCCTGAAGCATTATTCAACTTCATCACATTACTTGGCTGGTCACCAGAAGGTGAAGAAGAAATCTTCTCTAAAGAAGAATTCATTAAATTATTCGATGAAAATCGTTTGCAAAAATCACCAGCATTCTTCGATAAGAAAAAATTAGCTTGGGTAAACAACCAATACATGAAACAAAAAGACTCAGAAACAGTCTTTGAATTAGCATTACCACACTTAATTAATGCTGGCTTGATTCCAGATTCACCTTCAGAAGAAGACTTAGACTGGGGTCGTAAATTAATTGGTTTATACCAAAAAGAAATGAGTTATGCGGGTGAAATCGTACCGCTTTCTGAAATCTTCTTCAGAGACGAAGTGGCATTGAACGAAGAAGAACAAGAAGTCATCAATGGTGAGCAAGTACCAGAATTGATGGAACACTTATACGGTAAACTAGAAGCATTAGAACCATTTGAAGCGGCAGAAATTAAGAAAACAATTAAAGCTGTTCAAAAAGAAACAGGCATTAAAGGTAAACAATTATTTATGCCGATTCGTGTTGCGGTTACAGGCGAAATGCATGGACCGGAATTACCGAATACAATGGAAGTATTAGGTAAAGAAAAAGTATTAAATCGTTTAAAAAAATATCTATAATTTTAGTGGGTAACCTTGCTTGAATTTTTGGCATAAACCACCTATTATTAAAAGTAATTACTGAGGATTAGTAGATAATCATTCAAGGTCAGAGAGTGTGCGGTTGCTGCGAGCACATCTTGAATATTATTGAATGCACCTTGGTTCGGACAATGATAAATACGGGATTTGAGAGAGTATATGAAAAGCGAATGTTTCATATGCTGAAGAAGAGTGGAACCGTGCGAAGCACCTCTGACATTAAGTTGTTAGAGGTGCTTTCGTCATAAATAGGAGGGGAATAACTTGTTTAAAAGAATGAGAGACGATATAAAAATGGTATTCGAACAAGATCCTGCAGCTAAGACATCATTTGAGGTAGTAACTACGTATGCAGGATTGCATGCAGTATGGAATCACTTATTAGCACATAAACTTTATAATAAAAAGCACTACGTGGCTGCACGTATTATTTCGCAAATATCACGCTTTTTCACGGGTATTGAAATTCATCCAGGTGCTAAAATCGGCAAACGATTATTTATTGACCATGGGATGGGTGTTGTCATCGGCGAAACTTGTACGATTGGCGACAACGTCACAATTTATCAAGGTGTTACATTAGGTGGTACAGGTAAAGAAAAAGGCAAACGTCACCCTGACATCGGCGATAATGTCTTAATAGCAGCAGGTTCAAAGATTTTAGGTAATATCAAAGTAGACTCTAACGTTAATATTGGTGCAAACTCAGTTGTGTTAAGGGATGTGCCAAGCTATTCAACAGTTGTCGGTATTCCTGGCCATATTGTGAAACAACACGGTAAACGCATCGGTAAAAACTTTGATCATCTCAACTTACCAGATCCGATTTACGAACAAATGAAACAATTAGAAAAACAACTAGAGCAAGTGAAGAATGGAGAGATTCAAGATGATTACATTATATAATACATTGACGAGACAGAAAGAACCGTTTAAACCGATAGAAGAAGGCAAAGTTAAGATGTATGTCTGCGGTCCGACTGTATATAACTATATTCATATCGGTAACGCACGTCCGGCTATTAACTATGACGTTGTACGTCGTTACTTTGAATATAAAGGTTATGTTGTTAATTATGTATCAAACTTTACAGACGTAGATGATAAATTAATCAAACGTTCAAAAGAATTGAATGAAAGCGTGCAAGAAATTGCTGATCGTTATATTCAAGCATTCTATGAAGATACAGGAGCATTGAACGTCAAAAAAGCGACATCTAACCCGCGTGTGATGAATCATATGGATGACATTATTGCGTTTATTCAAAAGCTTGTAGACCAAGGCTATGCTTATGAAAGTGAAGGCGATGTTTACTTCAGAACACGTAAATTTGAAGGTTACGGTAAATTAAGCCATCAATCTATTGATGACTTAAAAGTAGGTGCACGTATTGAATCTGGTGAACAAAAAGAAGATGCATTAGACTTCACGTTATGGAAAAAAGCCAAACCAGGTGAAATCAGTTGGGACAGCCCATTTGGTAAAGGACGTCCAGGCTGGCATATCGAATGCTCTGTCATGGCATATCATGAATTAGGTGAAACAATTGATATCCATGCAGGCGGCAGCGACTTGCAGTTCCCGCATCACGAAAATGAAATCGCACAATCTGAAGCACATAACCATGCTCCATTTGCGAATTACTGGATGCATAATGGTTTCATTAACATCAATAATGAAAAAATGAGTAAGTCATTAGGCAACTTCGTCTTAGTACATGACATTATTAAAGAAGTGGATCCTGATGTATTACGTTTCTTTATGATTAGTGTACATTACCGCAGTCCAATCAACTATAATATGGAATTGGTTGAATCTGCGAAAGCTGGTTTAGAACGTATCCGTAATAGTTATCAAGCGATTGAAGAAAGAGAAGCAATTGCATCAGATATTGAAGATCAATCAAATTACATTGAACAAATCGATGCATTGTTAAAACAATTCGAAACGGTTATGGACGATGATTTCAATACAGCTAATGCGATTACAACTTGGTATGATTTAGCTAAACTTGCGAATAAATATGTGATGGAAAATACAACGTCTAAAAAAGTTATTGAACGCTTCAAAGAAGTGTACCAAATCTTCAGTGATGTTTTAGGTATTCCATTAAAAGGCAGACAACAAGATGAATTGTTGGATGAAGAAATTGAAGCATTAATCGAAGAACGTAATCAAGCACGTCAAAACAAAGATTATGCACGTGCAGATGAAATTCGTGATGAATTAAAAGCACAAAATATTATCCTTGAAGACACACCACAAGGCGTGAGATTCAAACGTGGATAATCAAGAAAATATCAAACTGCTGAACCCATTATCATTAGCATATATGGGGGATGCAGTTTTAGATCAATATGTCAGAACGCATATCATTCTTAAATTGCGTGCGAAACCAAATCGACTACATCAACAAGCAAAGCGTTTTGTGTCTGCGAAAAGTCAGGCGATTACGTTAGAAAGTTTGATTGCGTCGGATTGGTTTACTGAAGAAGAATTAGAAATTGTACGCAGAGGACGTAATGCGAAAAGTCATACCAAAGCGAAAAATACAGATATTCAGACGTATCGTAAAAGCTCAGGGTTGGAAGCGGTGATTGGCTTCTTATATTTAGAACATCAATCAGGCCGACTAGAATCTTTGCTTGAACGTATTGTAACTGAAGTTGAAGAAAGGGAGTGAGGATGTGGAAGATTCAGTCATTGTAGGAAGACATGCCGTGAAAGAAGCCATTACTTCTGGGCATCCTATTAATAAGATATTGATTCAAGATGGTGTGAAAAAGCAACAACTTGATGAAATCTTAAAAAATGCAAAAAAGCAAAAATTGATTGTGCAAACCGTCCCAAAAACGAAATTAGACGGATTAGCTGAAGCACCGCATCAAGGTGTCGCAGCATTGGTTGCACCATACGAATATGTAGAGTTAGATGACTTATTAGCAAACCTTAAAGCACAAGACCATTTACCTGCTTTAATGCTATTAGATGGTCTAGAGGATCCGCATAATTTAGGTTCTATTTTAAGAACTGCAGATGCGACAGGCGTAGATGGCGTCATTATACCGAAACGTCGTTCTGTTGCTTTGACACAAACCGTTGCTAAGGCTTCTGCAGGTGCGATTCAACACATTCCAGTGACACGAGTGACGAACTTAGCACAGACGATGGATAAGTTGAAAGAAGAAGGTTATTGGATTGCAGGCACAGCTGCTGATAATGCAACAGATTATCGTCAAATGAGTGCAGATATGCCGATTGCTATCGTTATCGGTAATGAAGGCCATGGTATGAGTCGCCTCGTTAAAGAGAAATGTGATTTCTATATTAAAATTCCTATGGTCGGACATATTAATAGTTTAAATGCATCGGTTGCCGCAAGTTTAATGATGTATGAAATTTATCGAAAACGTCATCAGGTTGGAGAATAAGCTATGAAGCACAAGGATCGGTATTTAATCATCGATGGTTACAATATGATTGGTCATAGCCGTGCTTTATCAGAAATGGCTAAAGAAAATTTAGAAGAAGCCAGAGAAAAGTTGCTGTTAGCAATTGGCAACTATAAAGCGACTGTGGCAGACGATGTTATAGTTGTCTTTGACGCTTATGAACAAGAAGGTAATGAAAGTGAGTTTTATTACCATGGGGTACGAACGATTTTCACAAAAGAAAATGAAACAGCTGACAGCTTTATAGAACGGTTTGTATATGGGTTATATGATAAGCATACAACCCATATTGCTGTTGTTACGAGTGATATGAGTGAGCAGCATGCAATCTTCGGAACAGGTGCTTATCGTATTTCATCTCGAGAGATGTGGCAGCATATCAAGTTGAATGAAGCTAGCGTTGAATCGACGATGAAGACGTTCAATAATAATAAACCTCGAACACGTATCCAACTCACAGATGAAGTGTTATCGAAATTTGAAAAAATCAGAAGAGGAGACCAAGATAAATAGAGTTTCTGTACATTGCCTATTTCAGCAATGTTTCGCTATGATAAGTTCACTTTTATGAAAGGATTGAACTTACCGCGATGCAGAAAACTTCCGTTCCTCAAGATATTGTCTCTCTTATTCATCTTACGCAAATGCATGACGATCAAGCGATGCATCAACTATTAGAAGTGTTGCAGCCTTTTATTCGGAGCCGGCTGATTCATCCTTCAATTGCACCGCATGATTGTGATGATTTGATACAAGATATCTCCTTAAGAATCAGCAGAAATATTTATCATTTTAAAACGATAGAAACCATACCGTTTGAACATTACTTCAATCGCTTAGTCAGCACTTCTAAGTATGACTATTATCGAAAGCAAAAACGATTGAAAATACAACAAGATAGTCTTATTCAAGAAGCGGCGTGTTGTTATCATGTTCAATTGCCATCTGTCGAAGAACAACTCATTTCAAAAGAACGTTCAGAAATTCTGCTTAATTGTTGTAAGAAATTAAGCAAATTAGAGCGAGAAGTAGTACAATATATATTGGATGATTATTCCCCAAGTGAAACAGCACAAGCGATGGATTTAAGTGAAAAGGCAGTTTATAACGCCCTTCATCGTAGTAAAGTGAAGCTGCGTAAAATGCAGGCATTATTGGATGCATGATTGCGTTTCGTTACACTTATAGATACAACTTACAATTCACTAGACGTTTGACAATTTGAGGGTTTCTTATGTATAGTTAGTGAGTATTTAATATAGGTAAGGTGAAGGTATTATGAAGAAAGTCCCGCTTAACTGTGAAATTTGCGGCAATAGAAACTATACCGTACCAAAGAACAGCAACCTTGCAGAAAGACTCGTGTTGAAGAAGTATTGCAAAACGTGCAATGCGCATACAGTACACAAGGAATCGAAGTAATTGCTAAAAGGCCAAGATGAAATTATTGATTAATTGGAGGTACGACAATGGCTGAAGATAAAAACAAAAATTCAAAAGCACCAAAAGAGAGTTTCTTCAAAGGCGTTATATCTGAGATGGAGAAAACGAGTTGGCCGACGGGTCAAGAACTCATGAAATACACAACAATTGTAATTGTTACAGTATTATTTTTCTTAATCTTCTTCTATGCCTTAGATTTGGGAATCGGTAGATTAATAGAATTAATTAGTTAATGAGGAGTGACAGCATGTCTGAAGAAGTTGGAGCAAAGCGTTGGTATGCCGTGCATACTTACTCTGGCTATGAAAATAAAGTTAAGAAAAATTTAGAAAAACGTGTTGAATCAATGAATATGACAGAACAGATTTTCAGAGTTGTCATACCTGAAGAAGAGGAAACACAAGTTAAAGACGGTAAAGCGAAGAAAATCACGAAAAAAACTTTCCCTGGCTATGTCTTGGTAGAGTTAGTTATGACAGATGAGTCATGGTATGTAGTAAGAAATACACCAGGTGTAACAGGATTTGTCGGTTCAGCAGGTGCTGGATCAAAACCTAACCCGCTGTTACCGGATGAAGTTCGCTTTATTTTAAAACAAATGGGAATGAAAGAAAAAACAATTGATGTTGAAGTAGAAGTTGGAGAACAAGTTCGCATCAAGTCAGGTCCATTTGCCAACCAAGTCGGTGAAGTACAAGAAATCGAAGCAGATAAATTCAAGCTTACAGTATTAGTAGATATGTTTGGCAGAGAAACTCCAGTAGAAGTTGAATTTGATCAAATCGAAAAATTGTAATTCGAAAAAGTGTTGATTTTACAATTTTTCAATGATATAATACTATGGTCGTCCTTTGGAAGAAGGAGGCCATTTCGTCACGAAATGTTTTAAGAGTGGGAGGGCAAAAATGAGCCCTGTGACCACATCACGATATCAAGGAGGTGCACATCGTGGCTAAAAAAGTAGAAAAAGTAGTTAAATTGCAAATTCCTGCAGGTAAAGCGAACCCAGCACCACCAGTTGGTCCAGCATTAGGTCAAGCAGGTGTGAACATTATGGGATTCTGTAAAGAATTCAACGCGAGAACACAAGAACAAGCAGGTTTAATCATTCCGGTAGAAATCAGTGTATATGAGGATCGCTCATTTACATTCATCACTAAAACTCCACCGGCTCCAGTACTACTTAAAAAAGCAGCTGGCGTTGAAAAAGGTTCTGGTGAACCTAACAAAAACAAAGTTGCTACAGTAACTAAAGATCAAGTACGTGAAATCGCTGAAACTAAAATGCCTGACTTAAACGCAGCAGACATCGAAGCAGCAATGCGTATTGTTGAAGGTACTGCTCGTAGTATGGGTATCATTGTAGAATAATAGCGTAAAGATGAGTTTGCTCATCTGACGAAACGAATAACAATCAGAAACTTGAAACAAACAGGCAGATGACAGTAAAGTTAATCCAATGAATAAAAATTGCGAACAGCTCATAAGGTCATCTGCTCTTAACTTGCATAAGCAAGTAATGTGGGAGGACATTCCGCTAAAACCACTAAAGGAGGAAATATAAATGGCTAAAAAAGGTAAAAAGTATCTAGATGCTGCTAAAAAAGTTGACCGTAATACTTATTACGCTGTTGAAGAAGCAATCAGCTTAGCTAAAGAAACTAGCGTTGCAAACTTCGACGCTTCTGTAGAAGTAGCATTCCGTTTAGGTATCGATACTCGTAAAAATGACCAGCAAATCCGTGGTGCAGTAGTATTACCACACGGTACTGGTAAAACACAACGTGTATTAGTATTCGCGAAAGGTGACAAAGCTGCTGAAGCAGAAGCAGCTGGCGCTGATTACGTAGGCGAATCAGAATACGCTAACAAAATCCAACAAGGCTGGTTCGACTTCGATGTAGTTGTTGCTACACCGGACATGATGGGCGAAGTTGGTAAATTAGGTCGTGTATTAGGACCTAAAGGTTTAATGCCAAACCCTAAAACTGGCACTGTAACTATGGATGTTAAAAAAGCGGTTGAAGAAATCAAAGCAGGTAAAGTAGAATACCGTGCTGAGAAAGCTGGTATCGTCCACGCTTCAATCGGTAAAGTATCATTCAGTACTGAGGATTTAGTTGAAAACTTCAACACTATCCAAGACGTATTAGCAAAAGCTAAACCAGCTTCAGCTAAAGGTACTTACTTCAAATCTGTTGCAGTTTCAACTACAATGGGTCCTGGTGTTAAAGTAGATACTGCAAGCTTCAAACTATAATATAAATGAAATTTAAGAACTAGAGAAAATGTGTAAGTTGCAAAGTGCCAATCGTATCGATTCATATCTGAAACAGCTGAAAACTTTTTCTCTAGTTTTTTTAATTACTTATTGACATATCACATTGGAACAGTTATATTGGTTAATGTGATTATTTTACCTAAGACAGTAGGAGTTAGAGATAACTTAAAACTTGATCCTGCCGAGGCTAAAATTGACTTGAACGTGAACTATGAAACTTTCAAGCACTTTTTGCCGTAGGGTGAAAGTGCTTTTTTTATTGGGTAAAGCTCAAAAAAAGCACCGAACAAAATATGTATGGAGGTGTCTAAATGTCTGGAATTATTGAAGCTAAAAAACAATTAGTTGAACAAATCGCTGATCAACTTAAAAATTCAGTTTCTACAGTAATCGTTGATTACCGTGGTTTAACAGTAGAAGAAGTAACAGAATTACGTAAACAATTACGTGAAGCTGGTGTTGAGTACAAAGTATACAAAAACACTATGTTACGTCGTGCTGCTGAACAAGTAGGAATCGAAGGTCTTGACGAATTCTTAACAGGTCCAACAGCTATTGCAACAACTACTGAAGATGTAGTTGCTCCTGCAAAAGTTATCTCTGGATTTGCTAAAGAACACGAAGCTTTAGAAATCAAAACAGGCGTTATGGACGGTAATGTTATTACAGCAGAAGAAGTTAAAACTGTTGGTTCTTTACCATCACACGACGGTCTTGTTTCTATGTTACTTTCTGTATTACAAGCTCCTGTACGCAACTTCGCTTATGCGGTTAAAGCAGTTGGAGAATCTAAAGAAGAAAGTGCTGAATAATCAGTACCAACAATTAATTATTTAAAAAATGGAGGAAATATATAATGGCTAATCAAGAACAAATCATTGAAGCAATTAAAGAAATGTCAGTATTAGAATTAAATGACTTAGTAAAAGCAATCGAAGAAGAATTTGGTGTAACTGCAGCAGCTCCAGTAGCAGCAGCAGGTGCAGCAGGCGGCGGCGACGCAGCAGCAGAAAAAACTGAATTTGACGTTGAGTTAACTTCAGCTGGTTCATCTAAAATCAAAGTTGTTAAAGCTGTTAAAGACGCAACTGGTTTAGGATTAAAAGACGCTAAAGAATTAGTAGACAACGCTCCTAAAGTAATCAAAGAAGCTTTACCTAAAGAAGAAGCTGAAAAACTTAAAGAAGCATTAGAAGAAGTTGGCGCAACTGTAGAATTAAAATAATTCTATTGACACAGCCAATAACTAAATGAAAAGAGAACGAGGCTAATAACCATTATTAATGTGTGAAACGCAGTTTCACAGCCTGAATTCTTTGAGAAATGAAAACCCCGTTATTGAGTTAACGGGGTTTTTCTAATGAGTGCAACTCATTATAGAACGAATTGTATTTATAGCAAATGACTGATGAAATGTGTATCCTTAAAGTAAAGGGTAGACTTGTCTTTGTTTGAATAGAAGAGTATACTCGAACAGCTTCTAATGTAAAGTAATGAGGTGTAAGCATGAGTCATTATTATGACAAAAATCCTGAAGTTGAAAGTCATAAAGAGACATTTAAATATCATTATCATCAAAATGAATTGAATCTAGTGACAGATGCAGGTGTATTTTCTAAAGGGAAAATAGATTTCGGGTCAGATTTATTGGTTCGTACGTTTTTAAAAGAACATCCGCCTGGACCGAAGAAAACCGTTGTGGATGTCGGCTGCGGATATGGACCGATTGGTTTGATGATTGCGAAAGTATCACCGCATCACCATGTCATCATGTTGGATGTGAACCACCGCGCACTAGATTTGGCGAAAGAAAATAGTGAGAAAAATCATATTGAAAATGTCACTATAAAAGAAAGTGATGGTTTAGCTGAAGTTCCGGATAATTCTTGTGACATGATCGTGACGAATCCGCCAATCAGGGCAGGAAAGTCAGTTGTTCATGGCATTTTAGAAGACGCACATGAGAAGTTGAGAACAGAAGGCGAATTGTACGTTGTAATTCAGAAAAAGCAAGGTATGCCTTCTGCGAAAAAGAAAATGGAAGCTGTATTTGGGAATGTAGAAACCCTTACTAAAGAGAAAGGGTATTATATTCTAAAAAGCAAGCGTTGACCATTGACAACCATATTTATTTCTGATATAGTTATAGAATGTAAAAATTTATGTTCAAGAAGTGTGTACTTTTACGTATAAAATAACAAAGTAAATCTTTAATAACGCAGAATAGAAAATGGTGTCATCGGGTGTGCTGCCGTTTTCTTTTTGTCTTGTTACCGTTTTGTTTATTTTATTATGTAAGAGACATTCGAACAATTTTTGAGGGGTGAATCTGTTTGGCAGGTAAATTTGTCCAATATGGAAGACATCGTAAACGTAGAAATTACGCGAGAATTTCTGAGGTTTTAGAATTACCAAACCTTATTGAAATTCAAACTAAATCTTATGAATGGTTCTTAAAAGAAGGCTTATTAGAAATGTTCCGTGACATTTCTCCAATCGAAGACTTCACAGGCAACCTTTCTTTAGAATTTGTAGATTATAGATTGGGTGAACCGAAATACGATTTAGAGGAATCTAAGAACCGCGACGCAACTTATGCTGCACCTCTTCGTGTCAAAGTGCGTCTTATTAACAAAGAAACAGGAGAAGTGAAAGACCAAGAAGTCTTCATGGGTGATTTCCCATTAATGACTGATACAGGTACTTTCGTGATCAATGGTGCTGAACGTGTTATTGTATCACAATTAGTTCGTTCTCCATCCGTATACTTCAATGAAAAAATCGATAAAAATGGTCGTGAAAATTATGATGCGACAGTAATTCCTAACCGTGGTGCTTGGTTAGAATTCGAAACAGATGCTAAAGACATCGTTTATGTTCGTATCGATAGAACTAGAAAATTACCATTGACTGTATTATTACGTGCTTTAGGTTATTCAACTGATCAATCAATTATTGATTTATTAGGTGACAACGAATACCTACGCAACACTTTAGAAAAAGATGGTACTGAAAATACAGATCAAGCATTATTAGAAATTTATGAACGTTTACGCCCTGGCGAACCACCTACAGTAGAAAACGCGAAAAGCTTGCTTTACTCTCGTTTCTTCGATCCAAAACGTTATGACTTAGCAAGCGTTGGTCGCTATAAAATGAATAAAAAGCTTCATTTAAAACATCGTTTATTCAACCAAAAATTGGCTGAACCGATTGTTAATACTGAAACAGGTGAAATTGTTGCTGAAGAAGGCACAGTTTTAGACCGTCGTAAACTAGACGAAATTATGGATGTTTTAGAATCTAACGCAAACATCGAAGTAGATGAGTTAGATGACAGCATCGTAAATGAACCTGTTGAAACACAATCAATTAAAATTTATGTACCAAATGATGAAGAAGCTCGTACAACAACAGTCATCGGTAACGCATTCCCTGATTCAGAAGTGAAATGCATTACACCAGCTGACATTGTTGCATCTATGTCTTACTTCTTCAACTTATTGTACGGTGTAGGTCAAACAGATGATATTGACCATTTAGGTAACCGTCGTTTACGTTCAGTAGGCGAATTACTTCAAAACCAATTCAGAATCGGTTTATCAAGAATGGAACGTGTCGTTCGTGAAAGAATGTCTATTCAAGATACAGATTCTATTACACCGCAACAATTAATCAACATTCGTCCAGTGATTGCATCTATCAAAGAATTCTTTGGCAGCTCTCAATTATCACAATTCATGGACCAAGCGAACCCATTAGCAGAGTTGACACATAAACGACGTCTATCTGCCCTTGGACCTGGTGGTTTAACACGTGAACGTGCACAAATGGAAGTACGTGACGTGCATTACTCTCACTATGGCCGTATGTGTCCAATCGAGACACCAGAGGGTCCAAACATCGGTTTAATCAACTCATTATCAAGCTATGCGCGTGTGAATGAATTTGGTTTCATTGAAACGCCATATCGTAAAGTTGACCATGATAGAAACGCAGTAACTGATCAAATCGATTACCTTACTGCAGACGAAGAAGACAGCTATGTTGTTGCGCAAGCGAACTCACGTTTAGATGACGAAGGTCATTTCTTAGACGAAGAAATCGTTTGTCGTTTCCGTGGTAACAACACAACTATGGATAGAGAGAAAATGGACTACATGGACGTTTCTCCTAAACAAGTTGTATCTGCTGCGACAGCATGTATCCCATTCTTAGAAAACGATGACTCTAACCGTGCGTTAATGGGTGCGAACATGCAACGTCAAGCAGTACCATTGATGAACCCTGAATCTCCATTTGTAGGTACAGGTATGGAACATGTTGCTGCACGTGACTCAGGTGCTGCTGTAATCAACAAGCATTTTGGTCGTGTAGAACATGTAGAATCTAACGAAATTAAAGTACGTCGTATTATTGAAGAAGATGGTCAAGAATACGAAGGTGAAGTAGATGCGTATAGATTAGCTAAATTTAAACGTTCTAACTCTGGTACTTGTTACAACCAACGCCCAATCGTTAAAGTCGGCGACGTTGTATCTCAAGGTGAAATCTTAGCTGACGGTCCTTCAATGGAACTTGGTGAGATGGCACTTGGACGTAACGTTGTAGTCGGATTCATGACTTGGGACGGTTATAACTACGAGGATGCTGTAATCATGAGCGAACGTCTTGTTAAAGATGACGTTTATACTTCTATTCATATTGAAGAATATGAATCTGAGGCACGTGATACAAAATTAGGACCTGAAGAAATTACACGTGATATTCCTAACGTAGCTGAAAGTGCACTTAAAAACTTAGATGAACGTGGTATCGTTTATGTAGGTGCTGAAGTGAAAGATGGCGACATCTTAGTTGGTAAAGTTACGCCTAAAGGTGTGACAGAATTAACTGCAGAAGAACGTTTATTACACGCTATCTTCGGTGAAAAAGCACGTGAAGTTCGTGATACGTCATTACGTGTACCACATGGTGCAGGCGGTATCGTATTAGATGTCAAAGTCTTCAATCGTGAAGATGGCGATGATTCATTATCTCCAGGTGTAAACCAATTAGTACGTGTTTACATCGTTCAAAAACGTAAAATCCACGTTGGGGATAAAATGTGCGGTCGTCACGGTAACAAAGGGGTTATCTCTAAGATTGTTCCTGAAGAAGATATGCCTTACTTACCAGACGGCACACCAATCGATATCATGTTGAACCCACTAGGTGTACCATCACGTATGAACATCGGACAAGTACTTGAATTACACTTAGGTATGGCGGCTAAAAACTTAGGTATCCATGTTGCATCACCAGTATTCGATGGTGCCAACGATGATGACGTTTGGTCTACAATCGAAGAAGCAGGTATGGCAAGAGATGGTAAAACTGTATTATACGATGGACGTACAGGTGAACCATTCGATAACCGTATCTCTGTCGGTGTAATGTACATGTTGAAACTTGCACACATGGTTGACGACAAATTACACGCGCGTTCAACTGGACCATACTCACTTGTTACACAACAACCACTTGGCGGTAAAGCACAATTCGGTGGACAACGTTTCGGTGAGATGGAGGTATGGGCACTTGAAGCATACGGTGCTGCATACACATTGCAAGAGATCCTAACTTATAAATCTGATGACACTGTTGGTCGTGTGAAAACTTATGAAGCGATCGTTAAAGGTGAAAACATCTCTAAACCAAGTGTTCCAGAATCATTCCGCGTATTGATGAAAGAATTACAAAGTTTAGGTCTTGATGTTAAAGTCATGGATGAAAATGATAAAGAAATTGAAATGTCAGATATGGATGAAGACGATGTGCACGATCATAAAGTAAACATCCAACAATCTTCAATTCCTGAATCACAAAAAGAAACAACTGACTAATTCATTTCGGTGTTCAATAAGCAAATAGCGTAATGTTAAAAATCCAAATATTGCAAGGCTGCATTAGGCAATGTACTGCATTGCCTTTATGCACCTTTAATATTTTTCAATTTATTGATCATTTATCAATCAAATAGCACAGCTAATCTAAATTGAAGGAGGTAGGCTCCTTGATTGATGTAAATAATTTCCATTATATGAAAATCGGCCTTGCTTCACCTGAAAAGATTCGTTCATGGTCATACGGTGAAGTTAAGAAACCTGAAACAATCAACTATCGTACTTTAAAACCTGAAAAAGATGGTTTATTCTGTGAAAGAATCTTTGGTCCTACAAAAGACTGGGAATGTAGTTGCGGTAAGTACAAACGTGTTCGCTACAAAGGCATGGTTTGTGACCGTTGTGGTGTTGAAGTAACTAAATCAAAAGTACGTCGTGAAAGAATGGGTCACATTGAACTTGCGGCACCTGTTTCACATATTTGGTACTTCAAAGGTATCCCAAGTCGTATGGGTCTATTATTAGATATGTCTCCAAGATCACTTGAAGAAGTTATCTACTTCGCGTCATATGTTGTGGTTGATCCAGGCCCAACAGGTCTTGAGAAGAAATCATTACTTTCTGAAGCAGAATTCAGAGATTACTATGATAAATTCCCAGGTCAATTCGTAGCGAAAATGGGTGCTGAAGGTATCAAAGACCTATTAGCAGAAATTGACTTAGATGAAGAGTTGAAAGACTTACGTACTGAATTAGAATCAGCAACTGGACAAAGATTGACACGTGCAATCAAACGTTTAGAAGTTGTTGAATCATTCAGAAACTCCGGCAACGAACCTTCATGGATGATTTTGGATGTACTTCCAATTATCCCGCCAGAAATCCGTCCAATGGTTCAATTAGACGGTGGACGCTTTGCGACAAGTGACTTGAACGATTTATACCGTCGTGTTATCAACCGTAATAACCGTTTGAAACGTTTATTAGATTTAGGTGCACCTGGTATCATTGTTCAAAACGAAAAACGTATGTTGCAAGAAGCGGTGGACGCATTAATCGATAATGGTCGTCGCGGCCGTCCAGTAACTGGTCCAGGTAACCGTCCTTTAAAATCACTTTCACACATGTTGAAAGGTAAACAAGGTCGTTTCCGTCAAAACTTATTAGGTAAACGTGTTGACTACTCTGGTCGTTCTGTAATCGCAGTAGGTCCAGGTCTTAAAATGTATCAATGTGGTCTGCCTAAAGAAATGGCATTAGAGTTGTTCAAACCTTTCGTAATGAAAGAATTAGTTCAACGCGAAATTGCGACAAACATCAAAAATGCGAAAAGCAAAATTGAACGTATGGAAGATGAAGTATGGGATGTTTTAGAAGATGTTATCAGAGAACACCCAGTACTCCTAAACCGTGCACCAACATTGCACAGATTAGGTATCCAAGCGTTCGAACCAACATTAGTTGAAGGTCGTGCGATTCGTTTACATCCATTGGTAACTACAGCTTATAACGCTGACTTCGATGGTGACCAAATGGCCGTTCACGTACCTTTATCTAAAGAAGCGCAAGCAGAAGCACGTATGTTAATGCTTGCAGCGCAAAACATCTTGAACCCTAAAGACGGTAAACCAGTCGTTACACCATCACAAGATATGGTACTTGGTAACTATTACTTAACTTTAGAACGTAAAGATGCAGTGAATACAGGTGCAATCTTTAATGATGCAAATGAAGTGTTGAAAGCATACCAAAATGGTTATGTACACTTGCATACACGTATCGGTGTACATGCAGGTGCATTCCACAACCCTACATTCACTGAAGAACAAAATCGTAAGATCTTAACGACTACTGTCGGAAAAGTTATCTTTAACGAAATCATTCCGGATTCATTTGCTTATATTAATGAACCGACACAAACAAACTTAGAAGATAAAACACCTGATAAATACTTTGTCAGCGCAACTGAGTTAGGCAAAGGCGGCTTAAAAGCATACTTTGAGGACCAAGAACTTGTTGAACCATTCAACAAAAAATTCTTAGGAAATATCATTGCAGAAGTGTTCAATCGCTTCAGTATTACTGATACGTCAATGATGCTTGACCGTATGAAAGACTTAGGTTTCAAATACTCTTCTAAAGCAGGTATCACTGTTGGTGTATCTGACATCGTGGTATTACCTGATAAACAAGAAATCTTAGATGAACACGAAAAATTAGTTGAACGTGTTCAAAAACAATATAACCGTGGTTTAATCACTGAAGAAGAACGTTACAATGCTGTCGTTGAAATTTGGACAGATGCTAAGGATGAAATTCAAGGTAAATTGATGAAATCCCTAGAAAAAACGAACCCAATCTTCATGATGAGTGACTCTGGTGCCCGTGGTAACGCATCTAACTTCACACAGTTAGCCGGTATGCGTGGTCTGATGGCCGCACCATCTGGTAAAATCATCGAGTTGCCAATCACATCTTCATTCCGTGAAGGTTTAACAGTGTTAGAGTACTTCATCTCTACTCACGGTGCGCGTAAAGGTCTTGCCGATACAGCACTTAAAACTGCCGATTCAGGTTACCTTACTCGTCGTCTTGTTGACGTTGCACAAGATGTTATCGTTCGTGAAGAAGATTGCGGAACTGACCGTGGTCTGCTTGTATCTGACATTAAAGAAGGTACAGAAATGATCGAACCATTCATCGAACGTATTGAAGGTCGTTACTCAAAAGAAACAGTACGTCATCCAGAGACAGATGAAGTACTTGTGAAACCAGATCAATTGATTACACCAGAAATCGCAAAACGCATTACAGATGCAGGCATTGACCAAATGTACATCCGTTCAGCATTCACATGTAATACACGTCATGGTGTATGTGAAAAATGTTACGGTAAAAACCTTGCGACTGGTGAAAAAGTTGAAGTGGGTGAAGCGGTTGGTACAATCGCAGCGCAATCTATCGGTGAACCAGGTACACAGCTTACAATGCGTACCTTCCATACAGGTGGGGTAGCCGGAAGCGATATCACTCAAGGTCTTCCACGTATCCAAGAGATCTTCGAAGCACGTAACCCTAAAGGTCAAGCAGTTATCACTGACATTGAAGGTACAGTCGAAGACATCAAACTTGCGAAAGACCGTCAACAAGAAATCGTGATTAAAGGTGCAAATGAAACAAGATCATATCTTGCTTCAGGTACTTCACGTCTTAAAGTTGAAAAAGGCCAACACGTTGAACGCGGGGAAGTCTTAACTGAAGGTTCTATTGAACCTAAGAACTACTTATCAGTAGCTGGCTTAAATGCGACAGAAAGCTACTTGCTTAAAGAAGTTCAAAAAGTTTACCGTATGCAAGGTGTAGAAATCGACGATAAACACGTTGAGGTTATGGTTCGTCAAATGTTACGTAAAGTACGTATCATTGAAGCTGGGGATACAAAACTATTACCAGGTTCATTAGTAGACATCCACAACTTCACAGATGCCAACAGAGAAGCATTCAAAGACCGCAAACGTCCAGCAACTGCTAAACCAGTATTGCTTGGTATTACGAAAGCGTCTCTTGAAACAGAAAGCTTCTTATCTGCAGCATCATTCCAAGAAACAACACGTGTACTTACAGATGCAGCTATCAAAGGTAAACGTGATGACTTACTTGGTCTTAAAGAGAACGTTATTATCGGTAAATTGATTCCTGCAGGTACTGGTATGAGACGTTATAGCGAAGCTAAATACGAAAAACATATCGACCCTCAAGTGAAAGAAGCAGTTGAGGAACTTGCAGCGGACACAAATACACCGCAATAATAAAATTAAGATAAATTATCAGCCAATACCGCTTTCTGAATAAGAAGGCTGGTATTGGCTTTCTTTTATTCAAAATAATTGAGATGATTACGGATATCTGTTGAAATTTTCTCCGAATTTGTTATCATTAAAAAAGTCGGCACTATATTAAATAATTGTGTTGACGCAACCTATGGAAAGTGTTACTATTATAAAGGTTGATGCAAGCAGAACTTTGGAGGATAATCAATGTCTAATGAAAAAGTTGCACGCTTAAACAAACACCATAGTGTTGTTGGTTTGAAAGAGACACTTAAAGCACTCAAGAAGAACCAAGTTACATCATTGATTATTGCTCAAGACGTTGAAGTTTATTTGCTAACAGACGTGTTAAGTAAGATCAATCATAGCGAAATATCTGTTTCATTTTTCGAAAGCAAGAAAGCTTTAGGAGAATATGCAGGTATCAACGTAGATGCAGCAGTCGTTGCTCTATTGAAATGAGAATTAGTAAGTAATTACGCTTACTAAATTTTATTTAACCTAAAAATGAACCACCTGGATGTGTGGGATTATAAAACAGGAGAGGAGGACATCTTAAATGCCTACAATTAACCAATTAGTACGTAAACCAAGAAAAAGCAAAGTTAAGAAATCAGATTCACCAGCTTTGAACAAAGGTTTTAATAGTATGAAAAAACAATTTACTGACTTGAACTCACCACAAAAACGTGGCGTGTGTACTCGTGTTGGTACAATGACACCGAAAAAACCTAACTCAGCGTTACGTAAATATGCGCGTGTTCGTTTATCAAACAACATCGAAGTGAACGCATACATCCCTGGTATCGGCCATAACTTACAAGAACACAGTGTTGTACTTGTACGTGGAGGTCGTGTAAAAGACTTACCTGGTGTGCGTTATCATATCGTTCGTGGTGCACTTGATACTTCAGGTGTAGATGGTCGTATGCAAAGCCGTTCATTATACGGTACAAAACGTCCTAAAAAATAAGTTTAAGATTACGTAAATTTTCGAGATAAATTTTGAGATTATACTATAATATGAAGGGAGGACTCTGATTATGCCTCGTAAAGGATCAGTACCAAAAAGAGACGTTTTACCAGATCCAATTCACAACTCTAAGTTAGTGACTAAATTGATTAACAAAATCATGTTAGATGGTAAGCGCGGAACAGCTCAAAGAATTCTTTATTCAGCATTTGACCTTGTACAAGAACGCAGTGGTCGCGATGCAATGGAAGTTTTCGATGAAGCAATCAACAATATCATGCCAGTATTAGAAGTTAAAGCTCGCCGTGTAGGTGGCTCTAACTATCAAGTACCTGTAGAAGTACGTCCAGAACGTCGTACGACTTTAGGTTTACGTTGGTTAGTTAACTATTCACGTCTTCGTGGTGAAAAAACTATGGAAGAGCGTTTAGCTAACGAAATCTTAGATGCAGCTAACAACACAGGTGGCGCAGTTAAGAAACGTGAAGATGTACACAAAATGGCTGAAGCGAACAAAGCATTCGCTCATTACCGCTGGTAAGATTCAAGGTTTAACCCTGAGCGTGTTCAAATGGTATATTCCACGGCATGCTTAGGGCATCGCCATATTTAAAGTATTTACTCAAGTAATTACTGGAAGGAGAAAAAATACAATGGCTAGAGACTTTTCTTTGGAAAAAACTCGTAACATTGGTATCATGGCTCACATTGACGCTGGTAAAACAACTACAACTGAACGTATCTTGTTTTACACAGGTCGTATCCACAAAATTGGTGAAACTCACGATGGTGGGGCACAAATGGACTGGATGGAACAAGAACAAGACCGTGGTATCACAATCACATCAGCAGCAACAACTGCACAATGGCATGATCACCGTGTCAACATTATCGATACACCAGGACACGTAGACTTCACAGTTGAAGTTGAACGTTCATTACGTGTACTTGACGGTGCGGTTACAGTACTTGATGCACAATCAGGTGTTGAACCACAAACTGAAACAGTTTGGCGTCAAGCAACAACTTATGGTGTTCCTCGTATCGTATTCGTAAACAAAATGGACAAAATCGGTGCAAACTTCGAATATGCTGTAAGCACTTTACACGATCGCTTAGATGCTAACGCACAAGCTATCCAATTACCAATTGGTGCTGAAGACGAATTCGAAGCAATCATCGACTTAGTTACAATGAAATGTTTCCAATACAATGGTGACTTTGGTGAAGAAGTCGTAGAAATCGAAATTCCAGCAGACTACAAAGACAAAGCAGCTGAAGCTCGCGAAACATTAATCGAATCAGTTGCAGAAGTTAATGAAGACTTAATGGAAAAATATCTTGAAGGTGAAGAAATTTCAGTTGACGAATTGAAAGCAGCAATCCGTCAAGCTACTTTAGATATCGAATTCTACCCAGTACTTTGCGGTACTGCATTCAAAAACAAAGGTGTTCAATTAATGCTTGACGCAGTTATTGACTACCTACCATCACCATTAGATGTTAAACCAATCGTTGGTCATCGTGCTAGCAACCCTGATGAAGAAATCATTGCTAAAGCAGATGATGATGCAGAATTCGCTGCATTAGCATTCAAAGTTATGACTGACCCTTACGTTGGTAAATTAACATTCTTCCGTGTGTACTCAGGTACTATGAACTCTGGTTCATACGTGAAAAACTCTACTAAAGACAAACGTGAACGTGTAGGTCGTTTATTACAAATGCACGCAAACACTCGTAAAGAAATCAGCACAGTTTACTCAGGCGATATCGCAGCTGCGGTAGGTCTTAAAGAAACTGGTACTGGTGACACTTTATGTGGTGAGAAAAATGACATTATCTTGGAATCAATGGAATTCCCAGAACCTGTTATTCACTTGTCAGTAGAACCAAAATCTAAAGCTGACCAAGATAAAATGACTCAAGCTTTAGTTAAATTACAAGAAGAAGACCCAACATTCCATGCACACACTGATGAAGAAACTGGACAAGTTATCATCGGCGGTATGGGTGAGCTTCACTTAGACATTCTTGTAGACCGTATGAAAAAAGAATTTAACGTTGAAGCTAACGTTGGTGCACCAATGGTTTCATACCGTGAAACATTCAAAACACCAGCTAAAGTTCAAGGTAAATTCTCTCGTCAATCAGGTGGTCGTGGTCAATACGGTGATGTTCACATTGAATTCACACCAAACGAAGTTGGCGCAGGTTTCGAATTCGAAAACGCTATCGTTGGTGGTGTAGTTCCTCGTGAATACATTCCATCAGTTGAAGCTGGTCTTAAAGATGCTATGGAAAACGGTGTATTAGCTGGTTATCCATTAATCGACGTTAAAGCTAAACTTTATGATGGTTCTTACCATGATGTCGATTCATCTGAAATGGCCTTCAAAATCGCTGCTTCATTAGCACTTAAAGAAGCTGCTAAAGTTGCAGATCCAGTAATCTTAGAACCAATGATGAAAGTTGAAATCTTAATGCCTGAAGAATACATGGGTGACATCATGGGTGACGTAACAGCTCGTCGTGGACGTGTTGATGGTATGGAACCTCGTGGTAACGCTCAAATGGTTCGTGCATTCGTACCACTTTCAGAAATGTTCGGTTACGCAACTTCATTACGTTCTAACACTCAAGGTCGCGGTACTTACACTATGTACTTCGATCACTATGAAGAAGTGCCTAAATCAATTTCTGAAGAAATCATCAAGAAAAATAAAGGTGAATAATTAAATTCCCTTTAGATCTAGTTCAAGAACTGACTTGACAGGTCTCATGAATTGATTTTTTGAGGAAAATGCTTTATAAAGGAATTAGTCCTTTGTACAACTTTACAATAAACCTCTCATGATGGTGAGAAACTATCATGAGAGATAATTTAAATAACTTTTTAACAAGAAGAGGAGAGATTTCATAATGGCTAAAGAAAAATTCGATCGCTCAAAAGAACATGCCAATATTGGTACTATCGGTCACGTTGACCATGGTAAAACAACTTTAACAGCTGCAATCGCAACTGTATTAGCAAAAAATGGTGACACTGTAGCACAATCATACGACATGATTGACAACGCTCCAGAAGAAAAAGAACGTGGTATTACAATCAATACTTCACACATCGAGTATCAAACTGACAAACGTCACTATGCTCACGTTGACTGCCCAGGACACGCTGACTATGTTAAAAACATGATCACTGGTGCTGCTCAAATGGACGGCGGTATCTTAGTAGTATCTGCTGCAGATGGTCCAATGCCACAAACTCGTGAACACATTCTTTTATCACGTAACGTTGGTGTACCAGCTTTAGTTGTATTCTTAAACAAAGCTGACATGGTTGACGATGAAGAATTATTAGAATTAGTTGAAATGGAAGTTCGTGACTTATTATCTGAATACGACTTCCCTGGTGACGATGTACCAGTTATCGTTGGTTCTGCGTTAAAAGCTTTAGAAGGCGACCCAGAATACGAACAAAAAATCTTAGACTTAATGAATGCTGTAGATGAGTACATCCCAACTCCAGAACGTGATTCTGACAAACCATTCATGATGCCAGTTGAGGACGTATTCTCAATCACTGGTCGTGGTACTGTAGCAACAGGCCGTGTTGAACGTGGTCAAATCAAAGTCGGTGAAGAAGTTGAAATCATCGGTATCACTGAAGAAAGCAAAAAAACAACAGTTACAGGTGTAGAAATGTTCCGTAAATTATTAGACTACGCTGAAGCTGGTGACAACATTGGTGCTTTATTACGTGGTGTTGCACGTGAAGACGTACAACGTGGACAAGTATTAGCAGCTCCTGGCTCTATTACTCCACACACAAAATTCAAAGCTGATGTTTACGTTTTATCTAAAGAAGAAGGTGGACGTCATACTCCATTCTTCACTAACTACCGCCCACAATTCTACTTCCGTACTACTGACGTAACTGGCGTTGTTCATTTACCAGAAGGTACTGAAATGGTTATGCCTGGCGATAACGTAGAAATGACTGTTGAATTGATCGCTCCAATCGCGATTGAAGACGGTACTCGTTTCTCTATCCGTGAAGGTGGACGTACTGTAGGATCAGGCGTTGTTACTGAAATCCAAGCATAATTTCGACTTAACTTAAGTTGATTTTAATAGAGAGAGCCCCTCATTTGAGGGGCTCTTTTTTTACATAGAATCACTCTTTTTTGTAATTATCAGTAGTGATATCACACAAAAATACGCGTACACATTATAGATTGAATGTGTACGCGTATTGTATAGATTCAAATTAAAGGCGTTCTGAAGTTAAGACTTGTTCTAACTCTAGTATTTTTAAAAATTCAGCTGCCGCATATTTCAATGCAGCTTCATCAATATCAAAGTAAGGATTATGGTGCGGATAATCAGTCCCTTTTTGTGCATTGCCGCATCCTGTTAAGAAGAATGCGCCAGGTCTCACACGTTGATAGGCTGAAAAGTCTTCACCGACCATCATCATATCTGCTTCTGTAAAGCGTAAGTTCATGTCATGTGCAGCTTGTTTAACTGTTTCATAGGCTTGTTCATTGTTGTGTACAGGGACATAGCCACGTTCATAATCTAATGTGTATTCGATGTCGTTCGCAAGCGCTAAGCCTTGTAGGAGCTTATCAAGCTTATTCATGATGTGTGTTTGGAGTTCAGAATCAAATGTGCGCACTGTGCCTCGACACATGGCAGAGTCTGGAATCACACTGTCTGATGAACCTGCTTGAATCATGCCGAAAGTGACCACGGCTTGTTTAATCGGATCGACTGTACGTGAAACGATTTTTTGTGCACTAAGAATAAATTCCGCAAGAATCACAATCGGATCAATGGTTTCATGCGGTTTAGCGCCATGCCCACCTTGACCTTGAATTGTAACGGTAAATTCATCGGGAGATGCCATCATCGCCCCAGGACGTGAGTAAATAATACCAGTGGGATAGCCGCTCCATAAGTGGTTGCCGTAGACACTGTCGACACCTTCTAAAGCGCCGTCATCAATCATTTGTTGGGCACCGCCAGGAACAATTTCTTCACCATATTGAAAGATTAAGACAACGTTGCCTTTTAAATATGCTAAATGTTCATTAATGATTTGCGCAACACCTAATAGAATCGCAGTATGGCCGTCGTGACCACAAGCATGCATACATCCTTCATTTTTAGAACGATAAGGTTTGTCATTCAACTCTGTAATTGGCAGGGCATCGAAGTCTGCGCGTAAAGCCACAGTTGGTCCTGCTTCTTGTCCTTTAAACGTTGCGACAATCCCGTTTTTCCCTACTGGTCTGCGGATTGTACACGCTAATTGTTCAAGTTGATTGACGATATAGTCATGTGTATTATGTTCTTCGAACGACAACTCTGGATATTGATGGAGATGTCTTCTGATTTGAATCATTGTTTTTTCTTTATCATGCGCAAGTTGATACCAATCTAACATGGTATTCACCTCTTCTGTAATTAATATAGATGTACTTATTATAGCACGCGTGTTGTCGAATAAACTTAAAAGGCCCATGTTAAAATTACACACAATATTTTGGCTGTTTGTATAATCAAAATTTGCCTTTTGAAAATATTTAGAAAGCGTTATCTTTTCTATTGTAATAAAATGCGTTATGATATATGTAATCTAACACAAGGGGGATAATTAACCAATGGTTCAATCATTACATGGTTTTTTAGACGAAAACATTCAATATTTAAAAGATAATGGGTTATACAATGAAATCGATGTTGTTGAAGGGGCAAATGGGCCAGAGATTACAATCAAAGGTGAAAAGTATATCAATCTTTCATCTAATAACTATCTTGGCTTAGCAACAAACGAAGACTTGAAAGCAGTTGCGAAAGAAGCTATCGATCATTATGGTGTCGGTGCAGGTGCAGTACGTACAATCAACGGTACGTTAGATGTACATGAAACGTTAGAAGAAACATTAGCGGAATTTAAAGGTACTGAAGCAGCCATCGCATATCAATCTGGTTTTAACTGTAATATGGCTGCGATTTCTGCGGTAATGAATAAAAATGACGCGATTCTTTCAGATGAGTTAAACCATGCATCAATCATCGATGGTTGTCGTTTATCTAAAGCTAAAATTATTCGTGTCAATCATTCAGATATGGATGACTTACGTAAAAAAGCAAAAGAAGCTGTAGAATCAGGACAATACAATAAAGTAATGTATATTACGGATGGTGTCTTCAGTATGGATGGAGACGTTGCTAAATTACCTGAAATCGTTGAAATTGCGGAAGAATTTGACTTAATCACGTATGTCGATGACGCGCATGGCTCTGGTGTCATGGGTAAAGGTGCAGGAACAGTAAAACATTTTGGCTTACAAGATAAAATTGATTTCCAAATCGGTACATTATCTAAAGCGATTGGTGTAGTTGGCGGTTATGTTGCAGGTACACAAGAATTAATCGACTGGTTGAAAGTACAATCGCGTCCATTCTTATTCTCAACATCATTAACACCAGAATCTTCAGCCGCAATCACTGCTGCTGTACGCAAACTGATGGATTCTACAGAACTGCATGACAAACTTTGGGACAATGCGAATTATCTAAAAGATGGCTTGAAAGAACTTGGCTATGATATTGGTGAATCAGAAACACCTATCACACCTGTTATTATTGGTGATGAAAAACAAACACAAGAATTTAGTAAACGTTTAAAAGACGAAGGGGTTTATGTGAAATCAATCGTCTTCCCAACAGTACCACGTGGTACAGGACGTGTACGTAATATGCCGACAGCTGCACACACAAAAGAAATGTTAGATGAAGCACTTGAAGCATATAAAAAAGTAGGTAAAGAATTAGGCGTTATCTAAACAAGTTTATAAAATCAATGAAGCGGAACGGTTCAGTTAATGAGCCGTTCCGCTTTGATTTAGCAATCAGTATTTATGATGAATAGATACTAATTATTGATTGTCAGATGATACGTCTGTTAAGTCGATAAGGTTTAATTGTGGTTTCACAGAATACGTAATGGCATCGCTTGCGTCTAGTATATCGTCAGTCAATTTGATTTTATAAACATCTGAACCATTATAGTCTTTAAAGTAATAAATGAGGTGATGTGTATCGATAATCGCCTGATATTGTGTGTAATAAATGGTTCCTTCGTCTAGAATGATACCTCTTGGAATACTGACAGTATCGAGTAATTTGAATAAATTGTTGAGGCGTTTGTTTGGATCTTCAGTATCTTCGATGAATTGACGGAAATAGGCCATTTTAACGAAGCGTGACGGAGAGGTATAACCGCCTGGTAATACTTCAGTTCCTGATTCAACACCGAATGGTTTCACGCTTTCAATCCCTAATAAAGAAGCTGTGGGTGCTTCGATATTAAAGCTAGTGTACTGTCTGGCATTTTGATAGTGCCATTCTAAGCTAGGGTTATTCGTTAAGACACGAATAGGGTTTTCTTTAATAATCAGTTGACCATCTGAAGGAATTACTACGATACTTTGACCAGTTTGGTCTGTGATCATAAAGTGAAGTGGGGGCACGCTGTCTAAAGCGGGATTCACTTGTTTAAGCAAGCGCACAGCATCTGCTTGTTCTTTAAAATCTTTAATAGACGCATTCATACCTAAGAACCACATAATGAATTCTTCAGGTTCTAAGTTAATATTGTCTTTAGAAGTAGAAGTCGCATAAGAGGCTTCGCCTTGATAATACAATACGGCAATAGACAATCCTTTTTCATTGATGCCATCACCAAATACGACACCATTTACGGTCATCGCAGTGCCGACAAAGCCATAGCTTAAATTGAAATCACGGCCATTGTTAGTCGTCCATTCATAATTTCTAGGGATGGCTTTAGGGAAGGAATTCAAATTGAATGAAAAGTCCATAGTGCGCGCTAAATAGTTCGCATCATATTGAGATGTATATGTAAAACTCGTACACATAAGTGTGCCTCCTTAAAACAGTAATCGCTACTTAAAAACGTTACAATAATCATAACATGACCGAAGCCAGCACAGCGACTAAAGACATGTCATGGAATGTGCGTGAGGAGTGAGTAAGATGAAAATTAAGAAATGTGAAGACGCAGTGTTATTAGCACGGTTAAACAAAGCGGTTCATTCAATACATTATGAAGCTTATCCAGACATATTTAAGCCGTATGATTATTTAGATACATTAGATTTGTTTCAGAAATTAATGCATGAGCCGAATCATTATTTAAGGATTATTGAAACAGATAGTGGGGTGGCGGCTGGATACTTATGGGCACAGTTGGTCACATTGTATGAAACGCCATTTCGGTATGGTCAGAAGACGTTGTATGTGCATCAAATCAGTATTGAACCAGAGTATCAATATAAAGGCTATGGTCATGCGTTAATGCAGTATATAGAAGCTATTGCAGAAAAAGAAAAGTGTGACACAGTAGAATTGGATTATTGGGGACAAAATGATACGGTGGGTGATTTTTATTTAAAGGAAGGCTATAGCACCTTACGTCATTATTGTCGGAAACATATATGATGTATATCGAAATAAAGCAAAGTTGAAACTAATAAAAAAGTATAATTTTGCCCTTTCAAAATGTAAGCGCTTTACTTATTTTTGTACATATGGTATATACAATAGTAAGTACAAATTTAAAAAATATGTGAAATAACAATAGAATGTACACCTCAGAAATACTGCGTGTTTTTTCGCTAAGACTTTTTTCAAGGGGATGACATGCATGAAAAGAATTATGATTACAGGTGCACTAGGACAAATCGGGACTGAACTTGTGGTGAAATGTCGTGAAATTTATGGCACAGAGAATGTATTAGCAACAGATATTAGAGAACCAGAAGCGGATTCAGCGATTAAAGATGGACCATTTGCGCTATTAGACGTTACAGATGCTGATCGTATGAATGAAGTTGTAGAGGAATTTCAACCTGACGCTTTAATGCATATGGCCGCATTATTGTCTGCGACAGCTGAGAAAAATCCAATGTTAGCGTGGAATATTAATATGGGTGGTTTAGTAAATGCATTAGAAGCAGCACGCCATCATAACGTACAGTTCTTCACACCAAGTTCTATCGGGGCATTCGGGCCAACAACACCTAAACGTGACACACCAGCATTAACGATTCAACGACCAACTTCTATGTACGGGGTAAATAAAGTATCAGGTGAATTGTTATGTGAGTATTATCATACTAAGTTCGGAGTAGATACACGAAGTGTACGCTTCCCTGGACTAATTTCATTTGTGAAAGAGCCAGGCGGCGGTACAACAGACTATGCGTGCGAGATTTATTTCGAAGCGGTACGTAAAGGGGAGTATACGAGCTTCATTGGTAAAGACACATACATGGATATGATGTTTATGGATGACGCGATTGACGCAATCATCAAATTAATGGAAGCACCTGAAGAAAACCTTGAACATCGTTGTGCGTATAACTTAAGCGGAATGAGTTTTGAGCCGGAAGAAATTGCTGCATCAATTCGCAAACAAATTCCAGACTTCAAAATGAATTATGACGTAGATCCAATCAGACAAGGTATTGCGGATAGCTGGCCAGATGCGATTGATACAAGTTGTTCAAGAAATGAATGGGGCTTCGCACCTAAATATGATTTAGATAAAATGACAGAAGCGATGTTGCAAGGCGTTAGAGAAAAAGAAGCAACAACTCAAAAATAATGTAAGCTTATGAATTTAATACACAGGATGAATGGTTTTCTCTTTTCCCAAAAGAAAATCGTTCGTCCTGTTATTTATTGTGTATGATGGCGTGCAAGTTAGGAAGGAAATGGCTCATAGTTGCATTCAGAAATAGACTGTACAATAATGGAATTGTAGAAACCTATAGCAATATTCACTTTGTATCAATGGGGAATGCTAAAGGAAAGAGAGAGAAAACTGTGGTGAAAAAAGGGTTATATTAGAGAAGTATTTTTGAAATTTTCTAAAAACTCATTGAATACACAGACTCAGATTGCTATAATTTTAGTATTATCTAATTTATAAGCACAATTTTAGGAGGCAGAAATCATGTCAGAAAATGTTAAATTCGAGAAACGTGAAGAGCTTAAACAAAAACCAGATCCAAGTAACTTAGGATTCGGTCAACACTTCACTGATTACATGTTAAGTTATGACTACGATGAAGATAAAGGTGGTTGGCATGATTTGAAGATTACTCCTTATGCACCGATCGAACTTGATCCCGCTGCACAAGGACTTCATTATGGCCAAGCAGTCTTTGAAGGATTAAAAGCGTACAAACATAATGGAGAGGTTGATTTATTCAGACCTGACCAAAACTTCAAACGTATTAATCAATCTTTAGCGCGTTTAGAAATGCCGCAAATCGATGAAGAATTATTATTAGAAGGATTAAAAGAACTTGTAAATATCGAACGTGATTGGGTACCTGAAGCGGAAGGACAATCATTATACATTCGTCCATTCGTTTTTGCGACTGAAGCAGGCTTAGGCGTACACCCAGCAGGTCACTATAAATTATTAATTATTTTATCTCCTTCTGGTTCATACTATGGCGGCGACGCTTTAAAACCAACACGTATCTATGTAGAAGATAAATACGTGCGTGCCGTACGCGGCGGTGTTGGATTTGCGAAAGTAGCTGGTAACTACGCAGCAAGCTTATTAGCACAATCTAAAGCAAACAAAGAAGGTTATGACCAAGTATTATGGTTAGACGGTGTAGAACAAAAATACATCGAAGAAGTCGGAAGCATGAATATCTTCTTCGTTGAAAACGGTACACTTGTTACACCTGAATTAAACGGTAGTATCTTACCAGGTATTACACGTAAAACAGTTATCGAATTAGCTAAAGAACTTGGCTATAAAGTTGAAGAACGTCGTGTATCTGTAGATGAATTATTCGAAGCTTATGATAAAGGCGAATTAGATGAAGTCTTCGGTACAGGTACAGCTGCAGTTATTTCACCTGTAGGTGTCTTAAAATATGAAGACCGTGAAATCGTCATCAACAATAATGAAACTGGTAAAATCACACAACACTTATACGACCAATATACTGGTATCCAAAGTGGTAAATTAGAGGACAAACACGGCTGGCGCGTGGTTGTACCTAAAAAATAATTCAAATAAGCATTAAATAACGTTAAAGAGAACAGGTCAGAAGCACATTTAAGCGTGTGTTTCTGACCTGTTTTGTCATTCATATAATAAAATTTATTGAAAAAAGGGTTGTTTTGCGAATACATTATAATTTCATATGCAAAATAGGATAGTTTCTGCCTTGAGCGTCTGTTTGAGATGTTTTATATACGTTAAATCCGTGTTTGTTATAGAATTTTGTCGCACGTGAATTGTCTTGGTTAACGTCTACGTATTTGACTTTGTTTTGCTGAATTAAAGATTTCAATATTTCTGTTCCATAACCTTGATTAAAGTATTTTGGATCTATGAATAGCATTTCTAAGTTATCGTCATGTGTTCCAGAGAATCCAATCGGTTTTTGTCCATCAAACCATAAATAGGCTTCAACTTGTTGGAAATAGGTAGGAATCTCTTGTTTTAAAGCGATTCTATCTTCTTCCTTTAGAAAGTCATGTGTTGCGATGACAGCGCGTTCCCATATATCGAGTGCTGTCGGATAGTTGTCTGCTTGAAGTTTAATTTTATTTAATCTCATATTGAAACTCCTTAATATTTTAATCTGCAATGCTATACTACAGAATACAAGAATTAAAGACAAGATGAAAAACAGTGTATGCTTAAGTGATGAACAAGCGTTTTAGTATTTACAAGTAAATTTTCTATTGTATAATTGAAAATGATTATCGGTAGAGGTGCTATGAATGAGATATATTTTAATTACGATAGGTTTATCTGCAGCTATCGTTGGTTTTATAGGCATCATTGTACCTTTGTTGCCGACGACACCTTTTTTACTTTTAGCAGCTGTTTGTTTTTCGAGGAGTTCTGAAAGGTTTAATCGTTGGTTAGTCAGCACAAAGGTTTACGGTGAATATGTGGAAAGTTTTAAAAGAGACAGAGGTTTTACGTTAAAGAAGAAGTTCAAAATTTTATTGAGTTTATATATAGTTATCGCATTTTCACTCTATATGCTGGATAACTTCTATATTAGAATTGCTTTATTGATTATGGTAACGTTCCAAACGATTGTATTATTTACTTTGGTTAAAACATTGCCTGAACCCACAAAGACAAACAAGCAATGTGAAAAAGATTAAATGCTATTTGAGCTTGCATCCATGATAAAGGATGCGAGCTTTTTTGATTTCCTTCTTAATTCATAAATTGATAGAATGTAATAAAAGTATAAAGAAAGAAGCGTGGAAACTGATGACGATTAAATGGATCTTATTCGATAAAGACGGAACACTCATTGATTTTGATTTGAGTTGGATGAAGGTTGGTATTCAAATGGTGGATCAGTTTGTGGAACGTTATATCTCAGAAGAAGATCAAGCACATGCATACCAAACTTTGGGTGTGAATAAAGAAACTGATCAAATAGAGCCGGGTACGCCGATGGCATGTGGATCATTGGATGAAATTATTCAAAATTTCAACGCATTAGCGGGAGAAGATGTTAGTGCGTGGACACGCAAAACCAGTCAATATTTGATTGATCATAGAGTTCCTGAAATCAAATGGATTGAAGGTATGGTAGACGCGTTAGAAACATTAAAAGCACAAGGCTATCGTATCGGCATTATTACAAGTGATACGAAAAAGGGCGCTGACCAATTCATTGAATCTACAGATACCGAAGCTTTCTTTGATTGTGTCATATCTACAGAGTCTCATGCGGCTGAAAAACCAGACCCTGCAGTTTTAAACCCGCTCTTTGCGCAAGAGAAGGGGCTTAAAGCGGAAGAAATTGCGATTGTGGGCGATAACCCGAATGATATACAAACCGCTATCAATGCAGGCTTAGGGCTCTCTGTGGC
This sequence comes from Staphylococcus simulans, assembly GCF_047037175.1. Taxonomy (GTDB): domain Bacteria; phylum Bacillota; class Bacilli; order Staphylococcales; family Staphylococcaceae; genus Staphylococcus; species Staphylococcus simulans_C. Next base: position 2,314,771 of record NZ_CP178241.1, read on the forward strand.
TGTATTGACTGGCGTTGGTCAAGCACATGAATTTAAACATGCGGACTATGTCGTGGAGAAAGCACCAGAAATTATTCCGATTTTAAAAGGTGAAGATTCAGAAGCGTAAGCGAAGGTCACACATAAATGGGGTGAAAATATGAATGCGAAACATACAGTATTAGATGGACGCTATGCAGAATATCAAGGTGAAGTATTTCGTGTATTAAACGACTTTGGCAAAACACTTCATTTAGTCACAGAAGATTCTAAAGCGCAAGATTTAGGATTTGAAGCGAAAACAACGAAGTATTCGAGTCATACATTGTTCTATAAAGACGTCAAACGTCAAGAGGTTGATGCGTTATATGATTTAAAACATGAAGCACGTTATGGAGGAACACTCTTTGATTTGTATTTTGACGCGAAAGGTCAAAGTTATATCGGTACGAGTGAAGCGGATAAAGCCGAAGCATTTGGCTTAACAGAAACGGACGAAGGTTATTACAGTAAAGCGATTAGTGAAACAGATTATGAACCTGTAATTTACCGTAAAGATGTAGAACTATAACCATTGTTTGAGGAGTGATAGGATGCATCAATTAATTTTATTTGATTTTGATGAAACGTACTATAAGCATCAAACTACGAAAGAAGATATTCCTAAACTACGCAAACTAGAATCGACATTAATACAAGCTGAAGAAAAACATCAAGTCATTACAGCGATATTATCTGGCAGTATCTTTGAAAGCATTATGGAGAAGATGAAACATGCGGAAATGGAATATCATCCACAATATATCTTTTCAGATTTGTGTTCAAAAATGTTTGAGCGAGATGATAAAGGCATGTACCATCGTTCTAAAGCCTATGATGAAGCTGTTTCAGAAAGACCTTTCACTAAGAAAAAAGTCGATGACATTATCGATAGTTTTGAGTCAGAACATCATATTGAACTTCATCCACAAAGGGATTTTAGAGATGAAGAGACATTGTATGAATACTATTATTATACTCAAGGTGATGAGACAGAAGATGAAACGTATTTAAAGGATCTACAAGATAAAGCGGCTGCTTATGACTATGCGGTGCATTATAATAAAACCAATCCTAAAGCAGGGGATCCTGAAGATGCTTATGATGTGCACTTCACACCGAAAAACGCTGGCAAATTATTCGCAGTACGTTATCTATTAGAGATGTATGACCTGAAGTCAGAAGATGTGTTAGGCTTTGGTGACAGTGGTAATGATGAGATATATCTGAGCCATATTGGTCATCCATTTGTGATGCATAATAGTACAGATGATGACATGAAAGAGAAATTCCCAGTCACACAGGAAGATTATTATGAAGGTTTGAATAAAGAAATTAAGCGATTCTTTAATCAATAGCTTGATGTAGGTTGATTCAGAGTAAAAGAAAATCATGTATCTCACTCAGACGGAGAGGAGATACATGATTTTTGTTTGTGAATTATTTTCTTGTATCGACATTGCGGTAGACCTGAATGACATGCGCAATTTTATCTAGCACAGGGTCTAAAGTGTCTAAACTGTCATGTAAATCATATTCATTAATATTCACACGTACGACAGGGCAGGCACTGAAACTTGAAATCCATTCATCATAGCGACGGAATAATTTCTTCCAGTATTCTGGATCTGTTTCAATTTCCATTTGACGGCCACGTTGTTTGATGCGGTCAATGACTTCGTCATAGTCACATTCTAAATAAATTAAAACGTCTGGTTTTGGGAAGTAAGGCGTCATCACCATTGCTTCAAATAGTTCTGAATATGTTTTGAAGTCTTCAGGTGTCATTGTGCCTTGTTCTTCATGCATTTTTGCGAAAATATCAACGTCTTCATAAATAGAACGGTCTTGAATGAAGCCGCCGCCATATTCAAACATGCGTTTTTGTTCTTTAAAGCGTTCTGCTAGGAAATAGATTTGAAGATGGAAACTCCAACGTTCAAAGTTATCATAGAATTTATCGAGATATGGGTTATGATCTACATTCTCGAAAGACGTACGAAAGTTTAACTTTTCAGCTAAGGCACGTGTTAAGCTTGATTTACCAACGCCTACAGTACCTGCGATTGTAATCACCGCATCTTGAGGGATACCGTAATTATTCATGGGTGTTGCCTCCTATCATGGATTGTACAAGGTTTAATAGATAGTCGTAATCATCAGGACGATTAACGAAATCTAAATGTGTCGTATCGATATGTTTCACAATTTTGCCTTCGGCTTTTAATGACTCGTAGAAATGATGGTATGATGCTTTTAAGTTTAAGAGATACTCATCTTCAATTTGTGTTTCAAAGCTGCGATTACGTTTAGCGATACGTTGTTTTAATACTTCTAAATCTGCATCAAGGAAAATAACGATATTCGGCATCATTAAATCCTCAGTCAGAATGTCATAAATACGGTCGAACTTATTATATTCTTTATCTGTCAGCGTTTGACGCGCAAAGATTTTATTCTTATAAACATGATAATCACTGACGATACCTTTATGTAGTTGTTCTAAATCTTGTACTTGTTTATAACGGTTACATAAAAAGAACATTTCAGTTTGGAAGCTCCATGTTGAAATGTCGTCATAGAAGTCAGATAAAAATGGATTCTCATCCACGATTTCTTGTGCTTCATGATAATCAAGAGATTGACTTAAGCGATGTGCTAAAGAAGATTTGCCTACTCCTATAGGTCCTTCAATAGCGATATAAGGTTGATTCATAAACAACACTCCAAGTGTTAAAATAGACAATAGTTATTGTATCACATGGTAAGGGATTGAACATATGACAATAGATGAAAAATATATGAAACTTGCATTAGATGAAGCGAAGAAAGCTGAAGCCATAGGTGAAGTACCCATTGGTGCGCTCATCGTTAAAGACGATGAAATTATAGCACGTGCACATAATTTAAGAGAAACAATTCAACTTCCAACAGCCCACGCAGAACATATTGCGATAGAAAAAGCAGCAGAAGCGGTAGGGAGCTGGCGACTTGAAGATTGTACGTTATATGTCACATTAGAACCTTGTGTGATGTGTTCAGGTGCGATTGTCATGAGTCGTATTCCCCGTGTGGTTTATGGCGCTTCTGATCCAAAAGGCGGTTGCAGCGGGAGTTTGATGGACTTGCTTCAAGAGTCGCGTTTCAATCATCGTGCTGAAGTTGTCAGCGGTGTATTGGAAGAAGAATGCGGTGAAATGTTGCGCAACTTCTTTAGACAGCTGAGACATCAAAAGAAACAAGCCAAGCAGCAACAAAACGCTAATGAAATGAACGATGAAGTGAACAAATAATTAAATGATTTTTTGAAGATGTCTGCCTTTTAGTAGGAGACATCTTTTTGTTTGAAAAGCGATAAAAATTAAGAGATAGTTAAGAATGAATAAAGACGATTGTTGTCAACTGGATAAATCGTACAAACAGACGATAGAAGTCTTTAATTGAAGTTTGATAGAATGAGAGTAGACTATGTTGTAGAAATTACTTTCACGACACTACAGCTAAGAAAAAAGAAATGAGGGTTATTCATGATTAAACTAATTGCGACAGATATGGACGGTACGTTATTAAATGCAGCACATGAAATTTCAGAGGAAAATATTAAAGCGATTAAAGCAGCACAAGCACAAGGGATTACAGTCGTGATTGCTACGGGTCGTGCGTTCTATGAGGCTAATGCGCCCATTGAACCGACGGGTTTAAAAGTTCCTTATATTTGTTTGAATGGTGCAGAAGTACGTGATGAATCATTCGATATTATGCATACATCAAGCTTAAATCATGAAATGATTGAACAAATTACACATGTGCTTGATCGTGAAGATATTTATTACCAAGTGTATACGAACTTGGGTATTTATACTGAAGATCCTCAACGAGATTTAGATATTTATATTGATATTGCAGAACATGCGGGTCAAAAAGCAGATGAAACCAAAATACGTCATCATATCCAACATCGTATTGAACAAGGAACTTTAAAAGTGGTTAAAAATTATGATCAAATCACTGAAAGACCTGGTGAAATTGTGATGAAACTTTTAGCGTTTGACAGTGATATTTCTAAAATTGAACGTGTCAGCGCAGAGCTATCAAAACATACAAACCTAGCCATTTCATCTTCTGCACGTGGTAATATTGAAATCACAAATGCCTATGCACAAAAAGGGATTGCGTTAGAAGAAATCTCTAATCAATTAGGCATCAATATGGAAAATGTGATGGCAATTGGTGATAACATGAATGACGTGTCGATGCTTAAAAAAGCTGGGTATCCTGTTGCGATGGAAAATGCGATGCCTGAAGTAAAGGAATACGCAAAATATGTGACAGATACAAACCAAAATAGTGGTGTCGGCAAAGCTATCAACAAAATGCTGGAAGAGCAGTCAAAATAAATTAACTGGGGTGACTTTTGAATGAAAGGTGTCATTATCGTAGGCAGTGCGCGTATCGATTCGCACACTAAAGCACTGGCACAATACTTAAAGGGACAATTCAATGAAAAGGATGTAGAAGCGGAAATCTTTGATTTAGCTGAACGTCCGATTCATACATTAGATGTATCTGGCGCAAGTAATCCGCCAGATGCTTATCAAGCTAATGTGAAAGACTTACAAGAAAAGGCGAGAGAAGCGGACTTTATTATCTTGGGGACACCGAACTATCACGGTTCTTATTCAGGTATCTTAAAGAATGCTTTAGATCATCTGACAATGGATGATTTCAAAATGAAACCTGTCGGCTTAATGGGGAATAGCGGCGGTATTGTAAGTGCAGAACCACTTTCTCATTTACGTTTAATTGTACGTACATTGCTTGGTATTGCAGTACCAACGCAAATTGCGACACATGATTCAGATTACGGTAAATTAGACGATGGAACATTCTTCTTGCAAGACGAAGAGTTCCAATTACGTTCTCGTCTATTCGTAGAACAAATTGTATCATTTGCGGAAAGCCGTCCTTATGAGCATTTAAAATAAAAATTTAGTTCGTTCATATAATTGAATAGGCTATCTAATTATCCTTAAAAGCATAAAGAAAAGACCTGTAAGCTTAAGCGTTATACTTAAGTACTTACAGGTCTTTTTCGTTTTTATTCTAAATTAGCGTGATTTTGCTGCATTGTAGTTTCATCAATATTGAAAGCTTTCATGAAATCTAATACAACGGCATCTAAGAATAATTGTGCAGCTTGTTCGAATAAACTGCCTAAAGGTTGCGCTGAACCTTCAGCATCATGTTTTGTGCCGGCAGGCAGTTCAATTGTGACATCTGCCAATTCACCGATTTTAGAATCAGGTTTTGTTGTGACTAACGCCACTTTGGCACCTTGATCTTTGGCTTTCTCAGCTAATAGGCGCAAGTGTTCTGTACTGCCTGAACCTGAAATAATGATAAACAAGTCGCCTTCATGGATAGAAGGGGTTGTAATACCGCCAATGATAAAGGCAGGTTGTTCAAGCTGATTCAAACGCATTGTAAATCCATTTGCGACGAATCCAGAACGGCCTTTGCCCGCTACGAAAATATGCTTAGCATCTTTGATTGCTTGCTCAAAGTTTTCAACATCTTTATCTTTGACATTAGATAACGTTGTTTTTAATTCATCTAAAATCAATTGATATTGTAAGTTGGCCATAGCTTATTTCCCTTCAACTGCGTCACGGCAAGCTTTAGCTGCTTCTACTGGATCGTCAGCGTTTGCGATACCGCCGCCAACAATGACTAAGTCTGGCTCTTCAGCTACGATATCTTTGATTGTATCAGGTTTGATACCGCCAGCCACTGCAACTTTAGAGTTTTTGATGACAGATTTAACTGTGTGTAAATCCTCTAATGGAGATTTACCTTCAGCTTGCAAGTCATAACCAATGTGCACTGCGATATAGTCAGCACCCATTTCATCTAATTCTTTAGCGCGTTGTTTAATGTCTTGAACAGCGATCATATCTACTAATAATTGTTTGTCATTTTTGTGTGCTTCTTCGACAGCAGCTTTGATAGAAGCGTCTTCAGCAACACCTAAGATTGTTACAACGTCAGCACCGAATTTAACAGCTTGGCTGACTTCATAGTCTGCAGCGTCCATGATTTTCATGTCTGCAAGTACTTTTACACCATCGATGTTGTCATCCATATATTTAACTGCAGGCAGACCTTCGTTATATATGATAGGAGTACCGATTTCTACGATATCGACATAATCTTTCACTTTGTTAGCTAACTCTGCAGCGTCTTCTTTATTTAATAAATCAATTGCTAATTGTAGTTCCAAAATGATTCATCCTTTCATAATGTGTATGTTGTAACTTTTGCTTTACTTAAGTTATTTACCCTTTTTTGTTTTTGACAAACCACAGTGAATTTTACTGTTTCGGTGCAGCAGCATCATCTACGTAAACTTCTACATTTGGATGATCGTATAGAACGGTTGCTGGAACGTTTATATCTTGAATACCGCTCGCAAGTTTTGTGATCGCATCTTTTTTCTTCTCGCCGAATGCTAATAAGATGATGCGTTTTGCGGATAAGATAGTAGAAAGTCCCATAGAAACGGCTTGTTTCGGCACGTCTTCTTCGTTATCGAAGTAACGGCTGTTCGCTTGAATTGTACTTTCTGTTAAATCCACAACACGTGTAATACTGTCTTTTTCTGTGCCCGGTTCATTGAAACCGATATGACCATTTTCACCGATACCTAGAATTTGGATGTCAGCGGGGCCTTTATCTTTCACGAGTTGTTCATATCTCGCTGTTTCTGCATCTAAGTCTTTCGCATCACCTTCAGGTAAGTGGATATTTTCTTCTTTAAAATGTGGATAGCGATTAAATAAGACCTCGTGCATATAATGATGATAGCTTTCTGGATGATCGGCAGATAAGCCAATATATTCATCTAGATTGAATGTTTCGACTTTAGAAACATCTAAGTCATTTAATTCCATCAGTTTTACTAAGTCTGAATAAACATCTACCATTGTACCCCCAGTGGCTAAACCTAGTTTACTTTCAGGGTTATTTTTCATTTGATTGAATAATTCACATGCTGTATAAAATGAAGCCTTCTCTTTATCTCCCAAATTAATAATTTTCACGATGTGTGACCTCCTTATATTTATCTCTATATGAAGACATACATGTCCATTATAACGATGGGTAGTATAAACAGATAGTAAATCCCCCTCAATTTATAGGAATATTTCAATAACCTCTTTAGAAAGTAGAAGAACAGTTATATAATGTAAATATTGTTTCTAATTTAAGAATTGATAACCGATAAAACCTATCGTTCTATCGTGAATGAGCAGTAGGTTATATTTATTGACGAGGATTTAGTACAATTAAATGATAAAGAATGATAAATAAATCAAGGCTAACACAATATAGATGGGGTTCAACATTTGATTTTTGCTTAGAGTAAGGGAGTGACAACTTGGAGCCGATAGAATATGAGAAGGTACAAACGTTACTGGCCTCTTATGTAGACCAACCTGTATACTTGCATGTTGAAACGACGAATGGTGCGTATGCGAACCATTTTGATCAGCGTGTCTTTAATGCGGGAACGTTTTTAAGAAATATTAAAGTAGTCTTTGAACATGCCAAACTTAAGGGCGGCGGCAAAGAACCTTTTCGCGTAGGATTAAAACTACAAGATAATGGATGGGTTTATGTACAAGGACTGACGCATTTTGAAGTGAACGAAGATAATGAATTTTTGCTCGCAGGTTTTAATTATGAAGGGCAATTAGCGGCAGCGCTTGAAATCAGCACTGTACCGTTTGAAATATAAGGAGGACGTATCATGTCAGAGGAAAGTCATGTATTAGTTATATTTCCGCATCCTGATGATGAGACGTTCTCATCAGCAGGCACATTAGCACGATATATTGAATCAGGGGTTCCGGTTACGTATGCTTGTTTAACGTTGGGGCAAATGGGACGTAATTTAGGAAACCCGCCGTTTGCGACACGCGAATCTTTGCCGAAAATCAGAGAACGCGAGTTGGAAGATGCGGCAGAAGCAATTGGTATTAAGGATTTACGAAAGATGGGGTACCGTGACAAAACAGTAGAGTTTGAACCGTATGAAAAGATTGATGGAATGGTTAAAAGTTTAATTGATGAACTGCATCCTTCTGTCATTATTTCATTCTATCCAGGCTATGCGGTACACCCAGATCATGAAGCAACGGCAGAAGCGGTAGTTAGAACAGTTGGACGTATGCCGAAAGCAGAACGTCCGCGTTTACAATTAGTCGCTTTCAGCAACGATGCGATTGATGAGTTAGGCATGCCTGATATCATTAACGATATCACTGACTATAGAGAAGTAAAATTAGATGCATTCAAAGCACATGCATCACAATCTGGACCGTTCTTGCATCAGCTTGCTGAACCGCAGGTTCCAGATACAGCCAAAAGTTTCTTAGAACAAGAAACATATTGGACTTACAATTTTGAATCATGAGTGGAGGGGCACACAGATGACTGAATTTGATTTATCGACACGAGAAGGTCGTTGGAAACACTTCGGTTCTGTTGATCCTATTAAAGGTACAAAACCAACAGTAAAAGAAGAAATGACAGATCTACAAAGCACGCACAAAGATTTCCTATTTGAAATTGAAGAAGTTGGGATTAAAAACTTAATTTATCCCGTTATTATAGATGAATATCAAACAGCAGGTACGTTCGCATTTTCAACAAGTTTAACAAGAGACGAAAAAGGCATTAACATGAGCCGTATCTTAGAAAGTGTTGAAAAGCATTATGATAACGGTGTGGCGTTAACATTTGATAACTTGCATACCGTGTTAGACACACTTCAAAAACACATGAAACAAACTTCAGCAGGTGTAGATGTTTCAGGCAAGTGGTTCTTTAACCGCTATAGCCCAGTAACGAACTTAAAAGCTGTCGGCAATGCGGATGTGACGTATGGTATGGCAGTTGAAGGGGATAACGTGACACGTAAAGAATTGACAATGCAAGCTAAAGTGACAACGTTATGTCCTTGTTCAAAAGAAATCAGTGAGTATTCTGCACACAACCAACGTGGTGTTATCACTGTGAAAACGTACTTGAATCGTGAAGCAACATTACCATCTGACTATAAAGAAGTGATTTTAGATGCGATGGAAGCGAACGCAAGTTCAATTCTTTATCCAATCTTAAAACGCCCAGATGAAAAACGTGTTACAGAACGCGCATATGAAAACCCGCGTTTTGTAGAAGATTTAATTCGTTTAATCGCAGCCGACTTAGTAGAGGTGGATTGGATTGAAGGTTTTGACATTGAATGTCGAAATGAAGAATCGATTCACCAACACGATGCATTTGCGAAATTGAAATATAGAAAATAAGCAATCAAAATAAGACCTTTTCAAGTCATGGATTCATAGCTTGAAAAGGTCTTTTAATATATAAACAAATAAAAAAAGAGCACTGCTTTAAACCTGTTGGGACTTCAGGTTGCTTGTGAGGAGGGACAGCCTCGTAAGCTTTGCAGTGCTCTATTTTAGGGTGATCGACAATCTACGTCAGGGGAAACATGTTTGTCGATGTTTTTGATTTAATGATTAGATTAACTGTTAATGCTGTCGCATGCATATTTTAGGATATGTTTTAATTAATTTAGGAGGTTAATTGCGACTTTTAGCATTGTTTATGTCGGTGTAGAGGAAACGACCTTTTGTTTGGGTGGGTAGAAAGGTGTAACGATTATTTATTAGAATATGCTTTTAGGATTGATTTAGGATTCATCCATTACATGTGTTTCCTCTACATTGATTATTGTATGATATCTCCTCATAAAATACATGAGTCTATGGTATCAACTTTATCTAGGACTAATTGCCGAGAGCGTTACAATTGATTTTTGAGATTGATTTGTTCAATAAAATGACTAAACAAAGCGATTAGACGATTTTTTCACGGACTTTACCTGAAATATAATCTACAATACCAACCATAATGACTAAACCGATTAAGATAATACCGACACGGTCCCATGAACGCGTTTGTAAGGCGAAGATTAACGGTGTACCGATACCGCCTGCGCCAATCAAGCCTAAAATGGAAGCTGAACGTAAATTCAGTTCAAAGCGATATAAAATTAAGGATAAGAATGTGGGTAAGATTTGCGGCACAACCGCAAAGACTAATGTCTTCATCTTATTCGCACCGCTTGCCTTTAAAGACTCCGTGGCACTTAAATCGATGTTTTCAATATCTTCTGCGAATAATTTGCCAAGCATACCTACTGAGTGAATCCCCAATGCAAGTACACCAGAGAATGACCCTGGTCCAACTGCTTTAATAAATATCAAGGCCATCACAATTTCTGGAAAGACACGAATGATACTTAAAATAAACTTACTGGTACCTGAGACAGGTCTGAAACGTATGATATTTCTAGCACCTAAGAAGGCTAAAGGAATACATATGACTGCTGCGATAATGGTACCTACGACCGCAATCGCAAAGGTTTCTAATAAGCCGCGTAATAAATCTTCACCGCCAGGCTGGTAGACAAAGCCCCAATCCGGATGGGTTAAGCCATGCATAATAGAACCGAGAATTTGTTGTGACTTTTGTTTGATTTCTAAGGCGGGCATACCCGCAAAGGCCCAAAGCAATAGGGCAATTATTACCACGGAAATAATGACATACTTCAACCTTGTGCGTGGACTTCCATAATGTTTTAATAATTCTGCTTTAGATTGTGTCATGTGAGTTGTTCCCTCACTTTCGAACTGATGTAATCAATAATCACCACAATGACGAGCGTAAATAAAATAATCATTGCCGTGCGGTCATACTGGAATAATCCCAGTGTCTGATCGTAAAACAAACCAATACCTCCGGCACCGACTAAACCTAATACTGCAGCTGCGCGGATATTGATTTCGAACGCAAAGAGTACGTAAGAAACATAAGAAGCTAATGCTTGTGGCACAACACCAAACATAATCCATTTTGTTTTATTTGCACCGACCGCTGTCATTGCTTCAAGCGGTCCAGGTTCAATGGCTTCTAATACTTCATATAATAATTTCGCGACAATACTGATGGTTAAGACAATCACTGCCAGCACACCGGGAATTTGGCCAATCCCAAAGACTGCCACAAAGATTGCAGCTAATAATAAATCGGGGATAGTACGCACGATATTCAAGATAAAACGTGCAGGCATCGCAATCCATTTAGAACGAGATATATTCTTTGCACATAGTAAGGCAATAGGGACTGCGATGATTGAACCGATAAAGGTCCCGACAATGGCCATTCTGATTGTATCTAACATAGGATTAAGTATCTGTTCAAGATAACTCCAGTCAGGCGGAAACATTTGCGTAAATAATATCCCAATTTGCGGTAAACCATAAATCAAATCACTAAAACTGAACCCCGTATATAAGATGCTCCAAAACACTAGAAACAACACTAATACGGTGGTCATCGCTGTTTTAAATGACATTTTATGATTCAGCATTTCCGCATAATTTTTGTGAGGTGTCATCTTAATTCACCCCTAACTTCTCATCATCTTTAATCGAACGGCCATAAATCTTATTGAATGCTTCATCTGTTGCTTCGTCGACTGCGCCGTCAAAGACTAATTTACCGTCACGCAAACCAATAATACGTGTACCATATTCACGTGCTAAGTCTACAAAGTGCAAGTTGATGATGATGGTAATGCCTAGTTCTTCATTAATACGTTTCAAGTCATCCATAACTTGTTTCGTTGTTAAGGGGTCTAACGAGGCCACGGGCTCATCTGCCAAAATAATGGAAGGCTCTTGGCACAGCGCGCGAGCAATAGAAATACGCTGTTGCTGACCACCTGATAATTCATCAGAACGGGACTTATACTTGTCTAAAATATTGACACGATCTAAAGCCTCTAATGCTTTAATTTTATCTTCTTTAGGGAAAAGGCCTAAGACCATTTTCCAAGTAGGGTGATAGCCGACTCTGCCGCTTAGCACATTACGCATCACAGAAGAACGTTTCACTAAATTAAAATTTTGGAAAATCATACCGATATTACGACGCATCTCTAACAATTTCTTACCTGATGCTTTGGAGATGGATGTTCCATCAATCACAATATCGCCTTCGGTAATATCGTGCAGGCGGTTAATCGACCGCAGAAGTGTTGATTTACCAGCACCGGATAGTCCGACGATAACCGCAAAATCGCCTTTTTCAATATTTAAATTGATATGGTCTAAACCGACATGACCATTATCATATACTTTACTTACATCTCTGAATTCAATCTGACTCATAGTAGTAATCCTTTCTAAATGAAGTAATGCACAAAAACATAAGCGCACTCAAAAGATTATCTTCTGCATCCTTTATATACAGAGTTCAATCATTTTGAGCAACGCTTAGTTTCAGTTGGTTCATCTTAACTTGAGTTATTTCATTTCTTTCACTTTTTTGTCGTACTCTCTTACTGTATCGAAGTTAGAGTCTTTACTATCTGTATAGCCTTCGTGTGAATAAACATCACTGATCACTTGATGTCCTTCTTTTGTTTTAGAAATATCTTTAAAGGCTTTTTTCAATTTGTCTCTCCATTTTTGGTCCATGTCACTACGTACTGAAATTGTGTCATTTGGAATGTCTTTAGTTAATTTCAATACTTTTGTATCTTTATAGACGTTAGGTTCATCTTTTTTCACAATTTTACGTGCATCTTGGAATACAGCTGCCGCATCTACATCGCCATTCATTAATGAGATAATTGCTTGGTCATGACCTTTCATGTTAACGACTTTCATATCTTTAAGCACATTCACGCCTTCTTTATCCATTTCAACGGCAGGGAATGTATAACCCGCTGTAGAAGTCACATCTTGTAATGCGATTTTCTTACCTTTTAAATCTTTCACACTTTTAATACCTGAATCCTTTTTCACTAAAATCTCTGATTTGTATTTGTCTGTTAATTCTTTAGAATCAGAACCGTCTTTGCTTACACCGAAGCGTTGTGCTTGTAGTAACACATCTGCAGCTTTTTGATCATGTGCTAATGTGTAAGCAGTAGGAGGTAAGAAACCAACATCTACTTTTTTAGATTTCATTGCTTCTACGATTGTGTTGTAGTTTGTAGAAACAGAAACTTTTACTGGTATGCCTAATTCTTTAGATAATAATTTTTCTAAAGGTTTCGCTTTGGCTTCTAACTTATCTGCGTTTTGTGAAGGAACGAACTGTACAGTTAATTCTTTAGGTTTGTAATCTCCACCTTTACTGTCGCTTTCTTTCTTATTGTCTAACGAACTTCCCTTGCCGCATGCTGAAACAAATAAAATAACTGTCATCATCAAAATAAGTAATGCCTTAAAAGATGAACGTGCTTTCATTACGTTGTTAACTCCTTCCATATGTATAAGATTTGTTACAAGTTCATTATATACACGATGTAAATATGATACAATATATTAATTGTGAAGTTTAGGTAAATATTTAATCTAAATTAATCATTAGATAAATATTATTAAACCTAAATTTAGTTATTGTAAATTTGTGTTCATCTTGTGTTTCTGAACTATGACAGGTTTTATAATAAAGACATATTTTATATTTGGAGGTAATTTTTAAATGGGAAAATTAAACAAAGTCTTCGCTAGTATAGCGGTCACAACCATTGCGCTCACCGCTTCTCCACTCCATACATACTCAAATGCTGCAGAAACAGCACCTGCTATTGGCACGAATCAAAAAGGAGAAGTGTTGTTTGACAACTCACACGGACAAACTGCAGGTGCGGCAGATTGGACGGTTGACGGCGGATTCTCAGATTATGCGGACAGCATTGCGAAACAAGGGTATAAGGTGACAGAACTGCGCGGGGAATCTAATATCACACCACAAGCCTTAAAAGGCAAAAAGCTATTAGTAATTCCTGAAGCAAATATTCCTTTTAAAACGTCAGAACAACAAGCTTTGACAGATTTCACACAACAAGGCGGCAGTATTTTGTTTATTTCTGATCACTATAACGCCGATCGTAATTTAAATCGTATTGATTCATCAGAAGCGATGAACGGTTATCGCAGAGGGGCATATTCAGATATGACAAAAGGGATGACTGATGGTGAACGTCAGTCTAAAGCGATGCAAGATGTTAAAAGTACAGATTGGTTAGCCCAAACGTTTGGTGTACGCTTCAGATATAATGCTTTAAATAATTTAACCACTTCTCATATGTTGAAGGGGAAAGAAAGTTTAGGAATTACAGACAATGTTAAAAGCGTTACAATGCATGCGGGTTCAACGCTTGCGATTACAAATCCTGATAAAGCGAAGGGTATTGTTTTTACACCTGAAGGTCTAACTGCGAATCAGAAATGGGGACATGCGGTAGATGAAGGTATTTATAATGGCGGCGGCAAAGCAGAAGGACCTTATATTGCGGTTTCAAAAGTTGGAAAAGGTAAAGCGGCTTTTATTGGAGATTCTTCATTAGTAGAAGACAGCTCTCCTAAATATAAACGTGAAGATAATGGCCAAACTAAGAAGACGTATGATGGTTTTAAAGAAGCGGACAACGCACAATTGCTTAAAAACCTTACAACATGGTTAGGTAAACCAGAAAGTGCAGATTCAATTACAGGATTAGGTGTTTCAAAAGATAAAGTTACTGCATTAAAAGATTTCGAGCAACCTGAAAAGTCTACAGAACCACAACAAGAACCTTGGAATACACCGCCAAACCACTATAAGTGGTATGACCGTTCTACCTTTGCGGCAGGCAGCTATGGTGCAAAGGAGAATAAGGATGATACTGTTAAACCAGATCAACCAGAAGATGGTCAAAAACCAGATCCTAACACTTCGAATACAAAAGTAAACAATAGCGGAGTGTCTTTCGACTTGCCAAGTAATTTAGAGGCAGGCAGTACTTTTTCAGTTAAAGTAACATTAAAGCATCAACTGAAGAATCAAACGCTCTCAAATATACGTCTGGGTATTTATGCAGAAGGCGGTCAACAATTAGGTATCTTTGGAGAAAATACAACGCCAGGATACAGTACACCACAACAAGTGAAAACAGATAGTCAGGGTAATGCGGTAGTCGTATTTAAAGGTAAGACAACATCTGGTTTTAAAGGTGACGCCAATATAAGATTAAAACAAGGCAATACAACAATTAAGACACAATCGATTCAAATCAATTAACGGATGCAGGAGGAATAACAGTGACACAGATAGCTTTTTACATCGTCAGTGATGTGCATGGATATATTTTCCCGACGAATTATCAAGAAAGACAACAACAATTGCCGATGGGCTTATTACATGCGGAACAACTCATTAATCAGGATAAAGTCAATTATCCGCTTCATGTACTGATTGACAACGGCGACTTCTTACAAGGATCACCGCTGGGCCATTATCTAGCCAAAGAACTCGGATCAGCACAACAATTAGCGTATATCTATAATCACTTCAAATTCGATGCAGGGGTGATTGGCAATCATGAATTCAATTTCGGGATGTCTTATTTAAACCAGACATTAGAAGCACTCAATTATCCTGTATTGTCCGCTAATATTTTAAAAGATGACGAACCGTTTACTGGTCATGGTGTACGCTATATTGAACGCGGCGGGTTGATTATCGGGATCATCGGATTAACGACACAATATATTCCTCATTGGGAACAAGCAGCACATATTGAAGGACTTGCCTTTGAAAGTGCAGCAACCGCTTTAGAACGTTGGCTGCCAGAAGTAAAAGCACAGGCGGATATCATTGCGGTTTGTTATCACGGTGGGTTTGAATGTGATTTAACTACGGGGGAACCGACGGAAGACCTGACAGGAGAAAATGAAGGTTATGCGATGTTAAAACAATTCTATCAAGATATCGACTTACTCATCACAGGGCATCAACATCGTGAAATTGCGGACACTGTTTATGGTATTCCAGTTATCCAACCTGGTGCGAAAGGCGAGAAAGTAGGGAGAATCATATTAGACATTGAAAGAGGCAAAATACAAAACACAGAAGTCAGACTGCTTAGTAATGAAACATTAACACCAACATCCAATGCAGAACCTGAGTTTATGCAGAAAATGGCGGCTTTCGATGCGGAAGTGGATGCTTGGTTGGATGTACCGATTGCGCGATTAGAGGAGACGATGATTGTAGATGATGCATTTGTTGCTCGCACAACACCGCATCCTTATATTAATTTCTTAAATTACATCTTAATGGATGTGAGCGGTGCTGATATTGCAGCATCTGCATTGTTTGATTTGTCTAGTGGATTCGGACACGAAGTGACGATGCGGGATGTGTTAAATAACTATCCTTTCCCTAATACGTTCAATGTACTTGAACTGACAGGACAAGCTATTAAAGATGCGATTGAATTAACCGCAGAATATTTTTCGGTAGCGGATGGCGAAGTCACTGTGAATCCAGCATTTGTTTATCCTAAGCCGCAACACTACAACTATGATATATACTCAGGTATCAGTTATACCATTAAAGTCAGCAACCCTGTCGGTTCACGTGTTGTACAATTAGATTATCAAGGTCATCCTATCGATATGGAAGAGACTTACAAAGTTGTCTTAAATAACTATCGTGCTGCAGGCGGGGGGAACTATCCGATGTTCAGCGCAGATAAAATTGTGAAAGACATTCAAACAGAAGGCTCGCAACTGATTATTGATTATTTACAAGCGCATCCTGAACTTAAGATTCCAAATGTTACCGATTTTGAAGTGGAAGTATAACTTGGGATGTGTTCAAATTAATAACACTAAGCTGATTCAACCAAATACAAAGCCAAAAACATTTAGGGTTTTCTGAGATTTCTCTTGGTTTTGAAGCACAAATACGTATATAAAAGTTTATTAAATAGTAAAAGGACGATTTTCGCAAAATGAAAATCGTCCTTTTGAATGTTGGAACACTTATGTTCTGATATTTATTTGATTGATTAAACGATTAAACTTCTTGAACGTCTACATCGATTTTTTCGATACGGTTATAAGCACCGTGGTCTACAGGGCCTACGAAGTCATTCATTTTCCAACCGTTTTTAATCGCAGATGCGACGAAAGCTTTCGCATTAACGACCGCATCTTTTGGTGATTGGCCATTGGCTAGGTTAGCAGTTGTAGCTGCTGCGAAAGTACAACCGGCACCATGGTTATAACTTTGTTGGAACATATCTGTTGTTAATTGATAGAATTTGTCGCCGTCGTAGTATAAGTCATAAGATTTATCTTGATCTAATGCTTTACCGCCTTTAATCACGACATTTTGTGCACCTTGATCATAAATGATTTTAGCTGCTTTTTTCATATCTTCGATAGATTTTAATGTGCCTAATCCTGATAATTGGCCTGCTTCAAATAGGTTAGGTGTTGTAACAGTTGCTTTAGGCAATAGATATTTAATCATTGCTTCTGTATTACCTGGGTTTAAGACTTCATCTTCCCCTTTACATACCATTACAGGGTCTACAACGAAGTATTTCGCGCCTGATTCTTCGAAAGCTTCGCCCGCACGTTTGATGACTTCTTCAGTGCCTAACATACCCGTTTTGACTGCGTCTGGACCAATAGAAATCGCTGTTTCTAATTGTTTGTTAAACACGTCAAAAGGAATTGGCGTTACGTCATGTGACCATGTTTCTTTATCCATTGTCACAATTGCGGCTAATGCCACCATTCCATAAGTGTCTAATTCTTGGAATGTTTTTAAATCTGCTTGCATGCCGGCTCCTGCACTTGTATCTGAGCCAGCGATTGTTAATACTTTTTTCAATGCCATATGTTCATACACTCCCTAACGTTTCTTTTATTCTATAATAACACGTTTACTAGGGTGGATTGAACTTTTTGATATATCCTGTGTTATCATAGTTTTGAGGTGATACCATGGAGTGGTCTGAAGTATTTCATGACATAACAAGTCGTCATGATTTCAAAGCAATGCATGATTTTTTAGAAAAAGAATATACGACTAAAATAGTTTATCCTGATAGAGAAAATATATATCAAGCGTTTGATTTAACGCCTTTTGATAAGGTGAAGGTCGTTATCTTAGGACAAGATCCATATCATGGTCCTAAACAAGCGCATGGTTTAGCATTTTCAGTTCAACCAGAAGGTAAATTTCCGCCTTCTTTACGTAATATGTATAAAGAGCTTGAGGATGATATTGGATGTAAAAGAACGGTCTCTCATTTACAAGATTGGGCTAAAGAAGGTGTGTTGTTATTAAACACGGTTTTAACGGTTCGTAAAGGCGAGGCACATTCACACCGTGGTATCGGTTGGGAAATTTTTACAGATGAGATTATTAAAACGGTTTCTGAACAACGTGATCATGTGGTGTTTATTTTGTGGGGCAAACCAGCACAACAAAAAGAAAAGTTGATTGATACTTCTAAACACGATGTGATTAAGTCTGTACATCCAAGTCCATTGTCTGCATATCGCGGTTTCTTTGGGTCTAAACCCTATTCTCAAGCGAATGCTTATTTAGAAGCACATCATCAAACGACGATTGATTGGTGTGGCGAGGAGGCAATGAGATGAATAAAGATAAATTAATCGCATTGATTGAAAAAGAATTAGTACAAGCGGATGAGGCGGCGAGTGAAGCGGAATTCAGTAAACATATGTATGCGATTCATACATTAACATCACTTTACACAGACAGTGATGCTACTGAAGTGACACGTTCATCTAAACAAACGCGTACGACATACCATCAAGCGCCTTCAATAACATCACAAAGTCATACAGCAAGTTCACATTCGCAAATATCTGCAGAAGAAATCAAAGCGATGGGCGGTAAAGTATCATCTGAGCATAATCCATCGAATTTATCGACACCGCCGGGCAACTCTAATAAAATGATAACTGATGACGAATTAGGAAATGGCGATTCTATTTTTGACTTTTAAACACAAAGGAGAGATTTGGTATGAATCTTAAATCTATGAAAACATTCGTAGCTATTGGTGCAGGGTGTGCAGCACTTTCAGTAGCGACAGGGGCTTTTGGTGCACATGCTTTAGCAGACAAACTAACACCGCATTATTTAGATGTATGGAATAAAGCAACAACGTATGAAATGTATCACAGCTTAGGGTTAATCGGCATTGGTATCTTAAGTGGTACGACGAAATTAAACTTAAAAGCAGCAGGTTGGATGATGCTTGGCGGTATTGTCATTTTCAGCGGCTCACTATACACTTTATCATTAACACAAATTAAACCATTAGGTGCGATTACACCAATTGGTGGCGTGTTATTTATCGCTTCTTGGGTAACTTTACTCGTACAAACATTAAAATTAAAATAATTATAAATAAATGGTTCAAAAATTCACCTCACAGGGTATAATGTATCGAATGAGGTGAATTTTATTTATGGGAAATATAGAGAAAAAACACCATAAAAAAGTAGACCGAGGAGATTTACAACAAAACCTATCAGAGAAATTCGTATGGGCGATTGCCTACGGTTCGTGTATAGGTTGGGGCTCATTTATTTTGCCGGGGGACTGGATTAGTCAATCTGGTTCTATCGCAGCAGCAATCGGTATTACAATTGGTGCATTACTAATGATTATTATTGGCGTGAGTTATGGGGCATTAGTGAAACACTTCCCAGTATCTGGGGGTGCATTTGCGTTTAGTTATCTAAGCTTTGGGAGATACGTCAGTTTCTTCTCATCATGGTTCCTGACATTTGGTTATATTTGTGTGGTCGCATTGAATGCCACCGCATTTAGTTTACTCTTGAAGTTTATGATGCCGGGCGTACTTGAACACGGTAAGCTTTATACCATCGCTGGATGGGATGTTTACATTACTGAAATTATTATCGCAACAGTTTTACTATTACTTTTTACGTTTATTACCATTCGTGGTGCACAAGTATCAGGTAGCTTACAGTTCTACTTCTGTGTCGCTATGGTGATTGTTGTATTATTAATGTTTTTCGGATCATTTTTCGGTAGTGGCTTCTCATTAAGCAATTTACAACCGTTAACGGATGAGAAAAAAGGGTGGTTTAGCTCTATTATTATGATTGTAGCCGTCGCACCATGGGCCTATGTCGGATTTGATAATATTCCACAAACTGCGGAAGAATTCGACTTTGCGCCGAACAAAACATTTAAACTGATTGTTTATAGCTTGCTTGCGGCAGCTGGAACATACGTTATTATGATTTTATATACTGGCTGGTTAAGCAGCAAAGGTGCAGAAAACAGTGACTTATGGGTAACTGGTGCTGTGACACAGCAATCCTTTGGCTATATTGGTTTATTTGTATTAGCTATCGCGATTATTATGGGGATTTTCACAGGACTTAACGGCTTCTTAATGAGTTCAAGTCGTTTATTATTCTCAATGGGTCGTTCAGGTATTATGCCGAGCGTCTTCAGTAAAATCCACCCAAGATTTAAGACGCCGTATGTCGCAATCTTATTCTTAGGTGCATTAACATTAATCGCACCTTGGTTAGGACGTACAGCGTTAACATGGATTGTAGATATGTCTTCAACAGGGGTATCTATCGCATATCTCGTAACTTGTTTATCTGCAACGAAATTATTCAGTTTCAACAAAGAAAGTAATACTTACGCACCGGTTTATAAATCGTTTGCGATTGTCGGTTCAATCTTTGCGTTTATTTTCTTAGGATTACTCTTAATCCCAGGATCACCAGCCGCATTATCAATGCCATCATACATCGCACTGATTGTATGGTTAATTCTAGGTTTAGCGTTCTTTATCGTACGTTATCCTAAATTGAAAAACATGGATAAAGATGAATTGAGTCGACTGATTTTAGATACAAGTCAACAAAAAGTAGATGAGATCTTGGATGAACCTGAATCTGAAACAACTCAAACAAAAGCATAAATGATAGATTAAGAGCGATGGGCTTGAAAGGTAAGCCACCGCTCTATGTTTATATAAAGAAAACAAGAAGTCAGAATGAAGCGTACCTATAATTTCTTGCATTAACATAAAGAATTAGATAAGTTATTAAGAACAAATAAAATGGAGATTCCATGGTGTTTGTTCAAAATCCACTTAGGAGGAACAATATGGAGAAGATGGTCGAGCAGTTTATCGATCAATTTGGTTACCTCGGTGTATTCTTATTAATCGCACTAGAAAACATTTTCCCGCCTATCCCATCAGAATTAATTTTAACGTTCAGCGGATTCTTAACATTACATTCTGATATGCATATCATAGGTGCCATTATTGCGGCTACACTAGGTTCTGTATTCGGAGCAATCGTACTTTACTTTGTTGGTCGTTTATTATCAACAGAACGTTTACAGAAACTCGCAAATGGTAAGACAGGGAAAATACTTCGCTTTAAAGCAAGTGATATCGAAAAAGCAGATGGTTGGTTTGATCATCATGGTAAGAAGATTGTTTTCTTTGCGCGCTTTATTCCTGTGATTAGAAGTTTGATTTCTATCCCGGCAGGAACAACCAATATGCCTTTAACATCATTTATTATACTGACAACACTCGGTACATTCATATGGAATACCGTTCTTGTTATTTTAGGTCAACAAGCTGGAGAAGCATGGCCTAAAATTTCAGCCGCATTTGATTCTTTTTCAAATATCGTATTGATTGTCTTAGTTATTTTACTTATGATTGCGATTATATATTATGTGAAGAATCGTTATAAAAACTCAAAGTCAGATCAATAATCAATCGCCGTTATTTTCTTAATAATTAAGAAGGAGATAACGGCGATTTTTATATTATAATATGGATGTGTAAGTTGAGGTCGTTAATTTAATATTAAAAAGAAAGACGCTATTGTGTATGAAGGAATAAAGAGGTGACACCATGAATCTAACAAAATTAGTAGTACTCATCGTCATTATTGGAATAATACTTGCGATCAATTATAAACTCAATATCTTTGAGCCCATTCCATTGATACTCGGGGCAGCGTGTGTAATGGTATTTAATATCGTTATGAAGCGGTTCAAATCGAAAGATAAGTAAAATAAATACGCATACTTTCCAAATTGAGAAGGTATGCGTATTTATTTTGTGATTATAGGGATAGTTTATCTCTGTTTGCTTGGTGCTAAGTATCTAGAAATGCATATAGACAGGGAATAAGTCCCATTGTGAATAGACAAAAATGTCCTCATTTGAAAGATTCAATTCTTTTTGAAGTGCCAGTATAATAGCGTCTTTTGTCTCTTTACTTAAAAGACTATAATAATGTTTGCCGTCTTTCTCTGTTTGGTAACGCCAAGCACCAAGATATTTGAGAGAATCAATGTTAGGAAGTTCTGATTCATTTTTGATGGAAACAGAATAACTTAAATATAATTCATCGTGAAGTTTAGGGCATGATTTACGAATTCTTCGATTGATTAAAATACTAAAAAGTAAAGTGATTAGAAAAATCATGAGCATAATTTGCATTGGCATTATTAAAGTAGATGATGGTTTGCCAATTGCAGTGTAATAAGACCATAAGGCAACACAAATTATCATGGTCAAAATTGCCAAAGTAAAGTTTATACGCTTAAAGAAACTAAGATATTCATGTTCAATGTTTTTGGTATCGCTAATAGTACTGTATATAGGATCGTCATTATTTTTAAGATAACTATAAAGCACAGTATACTTTGAGTAAAAAAGTTTTTTTGCTAGGACTGAGAGGAAAGGAGCTTTACTTCTATTTTGACTTCTTTCTTCTAATAAATCTTTTGTTCTTGCGAATGTCACCTGAAGTGTTGTGTTTTGAACTTCAGGGTCTTTTTCAAAAGTATAGATATTATTTTGTATGTCTTTTAATACATATCCTTCTTTCTGTTGCTTTTCTAAATAACGAATTTCTGAAGGACTGCCTTTGAAATAAAATTTGATGTTTTTCATGATGTTTGCCTTCTTCCTAATGTTATATTTCCCTTCAACTATATTTTAGTTTTAATATCTATATTATGCAAGTGTATTTATATTGTTTTTTTATTTGATTGACCGTTATGGAGATGTTCTCTATCTTGATAAAATAAGGACACCCAATAAAGCATTGTAGGTATCATTGCTTTATTGGGTGTCTGTGTATCAAACTATTAATGCTTAGTTTTAGGTGTCAATTTCGTTTTGCTGGTAATGATTAAGCGTGCAATCTGATCAGCAAAGAGTAAGCCCATTGCGATAGCTCCAGCAATTAATGTAACCTCAAGCATTGTAGGAACAGCTTTGCTGAATTCTAAGATGATTAAGCTTTTAGTCGTGTCAAAGGCCAAGCCTCCAGGTACTAAAGGAATAATACCAGGTATCATAAAGATAATGACAGGTTCTTTCTTTAATCGTGCCATGATATGGCTGATTAAGCCGAGTGTCAGACTTGAAAAGAAAGAGGCGTAGATAGTGTGAATATGTAGGCCGGAATATAAAAAGATATAGACCATCCAGCCGCATGCCCCTACGAAGCCCGCATAAAAGTACATGCGTTTTGGCGCATCGAATATCACGCAAAAGAACAGTGATGCAATATAACTAAAGAAAAAATGTGAAATCCAAAATAGCATGTTGTCATCACCCTCCTAAAATATTAGCAACATGGTACCGACACCAGCACCGATGCCGAACGATGTCACTAATGCTTCTAAAGATTTGGTCGTAAACATCATCATATGACCGCCGAATAAATCTTGAATCGCATTGGTAATGAGTACGCCAGGTACAATCGGCATGACAGCGGCGATGATAATCGCAGAAAGCGAGCCGTCTGGTACTAAGTTATGTCCGAGTATCGCAATGCCTCCAATGACGACGGAACCTAAAAATTCTGGGATGAACAAGGTTTTTAAATTTGCACGATACAACATTTCAACTAACAAATACCCTAAACTTCCCGCAAAGATAGTCGCAACAATATCCACAAAGTTGCCTGTTTGTAAGTATAAGAAGCTGATTGAAATAATTGCTGCCGCAATCCCTTTATAAATTAAATCATGGGTTTGTTTAGCATCATAAATGGACTTTAAAGTTTCATAGGCTTCTTCTAAGTCAATCTTTCCAGCCGCAAGTTTACGAGATACAGAATTGGTTTGAGAGATTTTGATTAAATTAGTATCTCGAGATTCAATACGGTACATTCTTGGTGTGGTTTGATTATCTAATAAGAAGTTGATGACTGTGTTCGTAACGAAACTGTTACTTTCGAAAAAGCCGAGTGTTTCGGCAATACGTGTCATTGTGCCTTCTACACGCGTACCTTCTGCGCCAGACTCTAATAAGATACGTCCAGCTAACATAATCGTATCTTTCGCAAGACGTTCTTTAGGGGTATCTTCGATATAACTTGATCTATTATCTAATTCCATAACATCACTCATTTTCCTTTGTTCAATAACTGGTTTCAAATTTTAGAAAATTCAATTAATGTATCTATTATGTCGGAAAATAGGTTAAGAAACAACCTAAGATTTGATTTTAATTAGGTAAAAGTTTGTTCGACAGTTGTGAATAAGAAGGGTGAAAAGGATTTAAAATCGGATGGTGACAGTATCAAAAGATAAAAGTGATATATTATGACTTATATTTCTAATTATCCAACATAATATACTTGTATACTATATCAAATGTTTCAAATATTTCTAAACGGTTAAAGTTATAATGGTTAGCTGTTAAAGCATGTTAACTGAGTAGCGACAGTAGCTGCTTATCAGTTAGCCAGCTTAACAAGTAGTGGCAGAGTTCTCCAAGGACACTACACGAGGGATGAGCGACACTGTATTTCAAGCCATACACGTGTACGCTTAGACGGCAGAAACTACCGACATTAGGAGTGGATGATGCCGAAGAACGTGCCGCTAACGTACAGGCTGTTGGGACAGCGTACATGTGGTACATAGGTGTCGTTCAATTCTTAATGCTGGTTAGCTTTCTGCTTTAATTAACGAATAACACCATACTATAGATGACTTGAAGAGAACCTATAGCGATAGGGGTGCTATAGCGTTCTCTTCCATATTATGATGCGTGTTCAATGGAGACCTTAATACATAGAAAAGCACCTGTTCTTTGATTGAAACAGGTGCCGCTTCATATGAAAGAAGGGATTGACCGTGAGGTCAATCCCTTAGTTTTTGGTTAGCATATGGTTTAAAGACTGAAGAATTTTTCTAGGCTATCTTCTGGTAATCTATGTCCGATAAAGAAGCTGCCGAACTCTCCATAACGTGCTGTTGTTTCATCGAAACGCATTTCGTAAACGATTTTTTTGAATTGCAGTACATCATCAGCGAAGAGTGTAACACCCCATTCAAAATCATCAAAGCCAACTGAACCTGTGATGAATTGTTTGATTTTGCCCGCATATTTACGACCAATCATACCATGGTCATACATTAATTTTTGGCGTTCTTCCATTGAAAGCATATACCAGTTATATGTTTCGTTACGACGTTTATTCATTGGATAGAAGCAAATATAATCTTTTTCTGGCAATTCAGGGTAAAGGCGTGCTTTAACATGAGGGTTCTCATATGGATCTTCATCAGATTTACCAGCAAGATAGTTGCTTAATTCAATCACAGAAACGTATGAGTACGTAGGAATTAGGTAATCTGCAATGCGTAATTTATTTAAAGCTAATTCAATCGCATTCAGTTCTTGCATTTCTGGACGTAATACCCAAAGTAAAATATCGGCTTTTTGACCAGTGATATTATAAAGAACATGATCACCTTTATGATGTTCACGTACTGAACCTAATTTAGCTAAGAAATCTTGGAATTCTTTGACAATTTCTTGACGGTCTTCATTAGGTACAAGACGTAATGTCGGCCAATCGATTGCATATAATAAATGGAGGCTGTACCAACCATCTAATGTTTCTGCTGCTTGACTCATTCATATCGCTCCTTTTGAAATATCTTTTGATTCAATTCAAATTTTATCATAAAGGCAGTAACAAAGCATACAAATCGATTGAGGGTCGGAACGTGGAAATTCCTTCTTAAATGACGTATAATTATCAATGAAAAAATATTAAAAAGCGAGATTTTCAAGGAGGATATTATGCCTAGTTTATTAGATGTATTGAAAGACAAACTTTCAGGAAAGAACGTACGTATTGTATTACCTGAAGGTGAAGACGAACGTGTATTGACTGCAGCAACAAAATTACAAGCTTCAGATTTCGTAACACCTGTTGTATTAGGTGACCAAGATAAAATTGAAGCGTTGGCGAAAGACAAAGGTTTAGATATTTCAGGTATTGAAATCATCACACCTTCAACAAGTGATTTGAAACCAGAATTAGTAGAGGCATTTGTAGAACGTCGTAAAGGTAAAGCAACTAAAGAACAAGCAGAAGATATGCTTAACAATGTCAACTACTTCGGTACAATGCTTGTATATGCGGGCAAAGCTGAAGGACTAGTCAGCGGTGCTGCACACTCAACAGGCGATACAGTTCGTCCTGCATTACAAATCATCAAAACTAAACCAGGTGTTTCAAGAACATCAGGTGTATTCTTCATGATTAAAGGCGAAGAACAATATGTGTTCGGCGACTGCGCAATCAACCCTACATTAGAAGCAAATGACTTAGCTGAAATTGCGGTTGAAAGTGCGAAAACAGCAAAAAGCTTCGGCATGGATCCTAAAGTCGCATTATTAAGCTTCTCAACTAAAGGTTCTGCGAAATCAGACGATGTTGAAAAAGTAGCGCAAGCAACAAAAGCAGCACAAGAAAAAGCTGAATCAGAAGGCTTAAAAGATGTTGTGATCGATGGTGAATTCCAATTCGACGCAGCAATCGTACCAGAAGTTGCGGCTAAAAAAGCACCGGACGCACAAATTAAAGGTGATGCGAATGTTTTCGTATTCCCAAGCTTAGAAGCAGGTAACATCGGCTACAAAATTGCACAACGTTTAGGCGGTTATGAAGCAATTGGACCAGTTTTACAAGGATTAAACTCTCCAGTAAACGATTTAAGCCGTGGTTGCTCAACTGAAGACGTCTTCAACTTATCAATCATCACTGCAGCACAAACTTTACAATAATGGATTTAGCACAACGTTATTTCGAAGGAGAAAATTGGCGTTATATAGACCATTCAACAGGGTTTGCGCCAATGCAATCTTTCGCGTTTGATGATACATTTTCTGAAAGCGTGGGTAAGGATTTATCTTGCAGTGTAGTCCGCACTTGGATTCATCAGCATACGGTTATTTTAGGAACACATGATGCGCGCTTGCCACATTTAGAAGAAGGTATCCGTTATTTAGTCGATGAACGCGGCTATAATGTGATAGTTCGAAATTCTGGTGGATTAGGTGTCGTGTTAGATCAAGGCATTTTAAACTTTTCGTTAATATTTAAAGGCAAAACAGAAGTTTCAATTGATGAAGCATTCAATTTGATGTATCTCGTTGTATCTAAGATGTTCGAAGATGAACAAGTCAAGATTGAAACGAAAGAAATTGAACGGTCCTATTGCCCAGGAAAATTTGATTTAAGTATCAATGATAAGAAGTTTGCGGGCATCTCTCAACGCAGGGTCAGAGGCGGCATTGCTGTGCAAGTCTATTTGTGTGTTGAAGGTTCTGGTGAAGAACGTGCTGAAATGATGAAAGCTTTCTATGATAAAGCGCTTCAAGGTGAAAGTACAAAGTTCAAATATCCAGATATCGATCCAACTTGTATGGCTTCACTCGAAACATTATTCGGACATGAACTGACAGTTCAAGATGTGATGTTTAAATTACTTTATGCCATCAAAGATTTAGGTGGTACATTGAATATGGAAGCTATCAGTGATGAAGAGTGGGAACGATTCGAGAAATATTTTGAACGTATGATTGAACGTAATGCTAAAATTAACGCGAAAATGGACAATTAAGCACAAAGGGATGTAAATAGCTGAAAAGCTAGGTACATCCTTTTTGTCTTGTAGAGTTTTAAAAAATATTCTTGTAATTTACCCTAGAAAGTGAAAATTATGACCGATATATGAACAAATCGTTTAAATCATCATCAATTTTCGGTAAAATGAGTAAGTAGTTTAATATCAGGTATTAATTTTACAACCTAGGTAGGATAAAATAAAACCGGAAATAGGGTATAATATAACGGTGTTTGAATCAATAGATAACAGAAAAAGAATTAATTGATTGAAAATAAAATGTCGGAAATCGATTATGGGTATATCAATGACAAAAGACGCGAGGTGCGACTTATCATCCTGTCATTTTCTACGAACTCGAAAAAGAGAGTGACTGGATATTTTAACATGCACACAAACAGGGTGGAGCGATATACCATGACAAACTAGGAAAGTGCTAAAGGTGATGAGATATGACACGAACAGGATACGGGGAATCGAATGGGAAAATAATATTAGTAGGGGAACATGCGGTAACGTTTGGACAACCTGCCATTGCGATGCCATTTGCTTCTGGAAAAGTGACAGTAACAATTGAAGAAATGCCGGAATTGGCTGTGTCAACGATGATTAGTGATGTTTTTGAAGGTGAAATTGCAGATGCCCCTGAACATTTACAGGCTTTAATCAGCAGATTCGAAGAAGAAAATCATATTGAATCACCTGTCATGATAAGAATTGATGCACAATTACCGCCTTCAAGAGGATTAGGATCTAGCGCTGCAGTAGCGGTTGCTTTTACGAGAGCGGCTTTTGATTTTATGGATAAACCGTTATCTGATGAAACATTGATTGAGCATGTTAACTGGGCGGAAATGATTGCGCATGGCAAACCGAGCGGTATTGATGCACAAACGATTGTCTCTAATAAACCGACATGGTTCCAAGAAGGTGTCTTTACGCCATTAAAAACTTTAAGTGTTGCAGGTTATATGGTCGTTTTAGATACAGGCATCAAAGGGAATACCAAAGAGGCAGTGAGTGATGTTCATGAATTAGTGAAAAATAATCAAGCGAATATGGCATTTATCGAGCGTATTGGACGTTTAGTACATAAAGCGAACCAAGCGATTAATACACATAACTTTGATTCTTTGGCAGAAATTTTTAATGAATGTCAAACTTACTTATCTACATTGACTGTCAGCCATCCAAAGATTGACCGTTTACTGCAAGTGGCGAAACAAGCTGGTGCAGTAGCTGGTAAATTGACAGGAAGCGGTCGTGGCGGCAGTGTGATTACTTTAGTAAAAGACTATGCGACAGCGAAAAAAGTCGCACAAGCAGTTAAAGAAGCAGGCGCGCAACATACTTGGATTGAGAATTTAGGAGGTTAATTCAATTGGTGAAGACGGGCAAAGCGAGAGCGCATACGAATATTGCGCTGATTAAGTATTGGGGGAAAGCTGACGAAGCACTGATCATTCCGATGAATAACAGTCTATCGTTGACTTTAGATAAATTTTATACAGAAACACGTGCAACATTTGATGCACAGTTAGATCGAGATTATTTCTTCTTAAACGGTGAAGAAGCAGATGAAAAAGAGACTCAGAAAATTTCAGCCTATTTAGATCTTGTCAGAGCACGTGCAGGGACTGACTTAAATGCACGTATTGAAAGTACTAATTTCGTACCGACAGCAGCAGGCTTAGCATCTTCAGCAAGTGCCTTTGCGGCATTAGCTGCAGCATGTAATGAGGCGTTAGAAATGAATCTGTCTGATAAAGATTTATCTCGTTTAGCACGCCGTGGTTCTGGTTCAGCGAGTCGCAGTATCTTTGGCGGATTCGCAGAATGGGAAAAAGGCCATGATGATGAAACTTCTTATGCGCATGCGATTGATGCAGATCACTGGGAAGATGATTTAGCCATGATTTTTGTGGTGATTAATCAAAAATCTAAAAAAGTGAAAAGTCGTGCAGGCATGTCATTAACGAGAAATACATCACGCTTCTATCAATATTGGTTGGATCATGTAGATGCAGATATTACAGAAGCGAAAGCAGCGATTGCAGATAAAGATTTCGATCGTTTAGGTCGTGTCTTTGAAGAAAATGGTTTACGTATGCATGCGACAAATCTAGGTTCACAACCTCCATTTACATATTTGGTGCCTGAAAGCTATGATGCGATGGCTTTAGTACATGAATGTCGTGAAGCAGGTTTACCGGCATACTTTACTATGGATGCAGGCCCCAATGTGAAAGTATTAGTACAAAAACAGCATCAACAAGCTGTGATTGATAAATTGACAACCTATTTTGATTCAGAACAAATCATCGCAAGTGATATCGGTACAGGCGTTGAAATTATAAATGAGGAAGATGAGCTATGATTCAAGTCAAAGCCCCAGGTAAACTTTATATTGCAGGTGAATATGCGGTAACAGAACCCGGATACAAATCCGTGTTGATTGCGGTCAATCGTTTCGTTACTGCCAGCATTGAAGCTTCTGGAGAAAATGGAGGCTCTATTCATTCTAAGACGTTACACCATGAACCAATTACGTTCCAAAGAGAAGGCGATAAGATATCTGTATCAGATGCAGATGCTGCAAAACAATTAGCGTATGTCATTACTGCAGTCGAAGTATTTGAACAATACGCCAAAGCATGTGGTAAAACACTACGTCATTTTAACTTAGTGATTGATAGTAACTTAGATGATGCATCTGGCCATAAATATGGTTTAGGTTCTAGTGCTGCTGTCTTAGTATCAGTTGTCAAAGCTTTAAATGAATTTTATGAATTGGACTTAGCTAATTTGAATATATATAAATTGGCTGTCATTGCGAATATGAAATTACAAAGTTTAAGTTCATGCGGTGATATCGCAGTCAGTGTCTTCACAGGCTGGCTTGCCTACAGTACGTTTGATCACGATTGGGTTATGCAGCAGATTGAAACATCCTCTGTCGCAGAAGTCGTGAAGAAAAACTGGCCAGGTCTTTATACAGAACCGCTTCAAGCCCCAGAAAACATGGAAGTCTTAATTGGTTGGACCGGCTCACCCGCATCCTCTCCTTACTTAGTCAGTGAAGTGAAGCGTCTCAAATCAGATATTGATTTCTACAGCCGTTTCCTAGAACAATCACAATCTTGTGTAGAACGTCTCATCTACGCATTCAAAACCAATAACCTAAAAGGGGTTCAAGCAATGATCAGACGCAACCGCTCAATCATCCAGATGATGGACAAAGAAGCGGTCGTAGACATTGAAACCCCGCAATTGAAATTATTATGCGACATCGCAGAAACATACGGCGCAGCTGCCAAAACATCAGGTGCAGGCGGCGGAGATTGCGGTATCGCAATTATCGGTAACCCGAAACATCGTCAGTCAATTTATGACAGTTGGAAAGCATCGAATATTAAACCTTTGCCTTTCCATGTATACCAAGGACAATAAGACGTCAGGCTGTCTCACCGGTCAACATACGGTGCGGCACTTTTTTTGATAGTTAGGCCAGTCACAAAATCGTTGCTTGAAAAATTACGGAAAACGAGTAAAATAGATAAAGTTGAAATAGTTTAAAATAAATGATAGAGATAAAGTGAGGTGGACAAAGCAGTGAAAAACAAATTTTTGATTTGTGATGATTGCCAAGCCGTTAATTGCAAATCTTTGGAAAGAAAATTAAAGAAACTAGATCCAGATGCTGAAATAGAGGTGGGCTGCCAATCATACTGCGGTCCAGGTCGCAGAAAGACATTTGCTTTTGTGAATAACCGTCCATTAGCCGCTTTGACGGAAGATGAATTGATGGAAAAAGTTGAGAAGCAACTTCAAAAACCTCGCGACCCTGAAGAGGAAGAACGTTTGCGCAAACGTAATGAAGAACGTAAACGCAGAAAAGAAGAGCAAGATCGAAAATTAAAAGAAAAATTAGCCAAACGTAAACAAACAAAATAATAACTTCACGTATATAAAAAAAACGGGCCTGAATGACTGGTGTGCTACCAGTCAACAGGTCCGTTTTCATATCCTTTAATTATCGCGAGATTCGTTTGTATATTGACTGTTGAATATTCAAGATGTGACGTTACTCGTGATGTTAAATTCTTAATAAACTTCCACATAGGATCTGCACGCATTTAAGACATCTTTAGTGTAGAAGTGGCGTAAATTATCTTTAGTATAAGACGGGATTAATTCTTTACGTTTCACCCATTTGTCAATCAATGATGGTGGAATTCCGTCTACCGCCATTTCTGATTCATCTGTGACTAAAGTGTCCCAATCTAATGTGACAGGTTGTGAGTCAATATAAATGTTACCAAAGCTCGTATCATCCATATTTTAATCACCTTTTATTGAGTTTTTAGTCCCTTTTGCTTAATTAAATAGGGTACTTTTTGTTTCCTCTTGCAAAATTCATATACCCGGGCTATCTGTATGTTATTCATCTTTTTTACAAAAACTTAACTTTTTGTTCAATTTATGTGTAAAAAGTTGTGGTTCACAGGTGCATTCATGGAAGTATGTTAATTTACGATTGGCGTCAATGAATGACACGGTCGACTGAGGTATAATAGAGGAATAGCGTTTGGATAAAAGCCTGATATTTAAAGAGAAATAAAGCATAAAAGTACACGGGAAACAGGAGTACGTTTTGCCACAATTTTAGAATCTATATGATATAATTAATTTATTCATTTCGAAAGTTGAACTATGTAAGGAGACGTGACTAACGATGCATACAGTGAGAGAAGCAACACCTGCAGATGTTGTCGGCATCAGAGATGTGGCAACAAAAGCATGGTATAACACGTATTTAAATATTTACGCAGCTACAACAGTGAACGAATTGCTGACAGCTGCTTATAACGAGCAACATTTGCTTAAACGATTAAAAGAACAATTATTTTTAGTGGCAGAAGAAGATGGAGAAATTGTCGGGTTTGCGAACTTTATTAACGGCAGTGAACTCTTCTTATCTGCACATTATATTCATCCTAAAGCACAGCGTAAAGGTTATGGCACAGCATTGCTTGAAAAAGGGCTTGAGCATTTTAAAGGGCAATATGATGCAGTGTACCTTGAAGTAGATAACCAAAATGAAGAGGGCGTAGAATACTATCGTCAACAAGGGTTTGAAATGGTACGTGCCTATAATCGCGAAGTATATGGTGAAGTGATGGACCTTGCCTTGATGAAGAAAGCATTTTAATGCAAATGATGTTAACACGATGGAGGGAATCTCATGGCAAAGACAGAATACGGTACGCAAAAGTTATATGAAGAGAAGGTATTCAAAGATCCGATTCATCGCTATATTCATGTTAAAGACCAAGTGATTTGGGATTTAGTGAAGACAAAAGAGTTTCAACGCTTACGTCGTATTAAACAGCTCGGCACGTTGTATTTGTCTTTCCATACGGCAGAACATAGTCGCTTCGGCCATTCACTCGGTGTCTATGAAATCGTACGCCGAATTATTGATGAATCATTTGCGGGACGTAAAGCATGGAATAATGATGATCGTCTGCTGGCTTTATGTGCAGCACTCCTTCATGATTTAGGCCATGGTCCGTTCTCTCATAGCTTTGAGAAAATCTTCAATACAGATCATGAAGCATTTACACAAGCGATTATTACAGGAGATACAGAGGTCAACGCAGTTTTAAGTAAAGTATCGCCGAATTTCCCTAAAGCTGTCGCAGATGTGATTAATAAAACACATCCGAATAAGCTTGTGATTTCTATGATTTCATCACAAATTGACGCAGACCGTATGGATTATTTACAACGTGATGCTTACTTTACAGGTGTATCTTACGGTAAGTTTGATATGGAACGTATTTTAAGATTAATGCGTCCGACCAAGGATGAAGTCTTGATTAAAGAAAGCGGCATGCATGCGGTAGAGAACTTTATTATGAGTCGTTACCAAATGTATTGGCAGATTTATTTCCATCCGGTCAGTCGTGGCGGAGAGGTCTTATTAAACAATTGTTTAAAACGTGCGAAGGCGTTATATGAATCAGGTTATGAATTTAAGCTGTTTCCTAAAGATTTTATTCCTTTCTTTGAAGGAACAATGACAATTGAACAGTATGTGGAGTTGGATGAAGCGGTTGTTCTCTACTACTTGAAGGCATGGATTAAAGAAGATGATCCGATTTTAAGCGATTTAGCACGTCGTTTTATCAACCGGGATTTATTTAAATATTTACCGTTTGATGGATCGATTATAACGATGAACGAATTAAGAGAACTGTTTGAAGCAGGCGGCATTAATCCGGACTATTACTTTGTCAGTGAATCTTTCTCTGACTTGCCTTATGATTATGACAGACCGGGGTCTAACCGCCAGCCGATTCATTTACTCCAACACAATGGCAAAATTAGAGAAATCAGCAGTCAGTCTATGGTCATTCAAAGTATTACAGGTATTCACCGTCAAGATTATAAATTATATTATCCTAAGGAATTAGTGCATAATATTGAAGATGATGAGATTCGAGACCGTATTCTCGGTATTTTGAATGAATTAAACTGAGGGTCAAACCATTGTGTTCGAAAAGTATCAGATGATACAGTAAAATAGATAAAGGTAATTAAAATGGAGGTGTGACTTGTGGCAGACAAAAAGGGATTCAATTTCAATATTATTAAAAATGACCCGTTAGATGGCCATAAAGGAACGAATATCGGGGCAATCAGTTTGGATAACGTTGCACCTGTATTTATAGATTTACAAGAGAAAGAAGCATTTATTGATATCGGTGCGATGCATGCGCGTGCAGATGTTGAAAAAGGCGTGAAATGGATTACGGACAAAGAAGCTGTAGAAGGACCTGAAGCAAAAGCCTATTGGTTATGTTGGGTCACAACTGAACGTGGCGAACAAGGGGCTTACTATGCTGGTTTGACGGCATGTTATTTATTAGTTAATAAGAAAATCCGCAGAGGCTATAAGAGTATGCCTGAGCATGTCAACATGATGGATAAATCTATGAAACATAAAATTGTCATTGACCATATTGGTGATGACAATATTGCGATTATCCGAGAATTCCTTAAAAATCATGATAAAGACATGTGGGATCACTCAAGTGATGAATTAAAAGAAGCATTACACGATAAATAAAGACAATGAATCAAAGGCAGAAATCACATGACGTGGTTTCTGTTTTTTTATTTTCAAAATTGATTGCTAAGCATCATCTAAATAAGTATGTTAAAGTGGAAGTATTATATTTTGAATAGTCGAAAAAGTTAAATAATAAAAAGGGGAGAGGGCATATGAGTTCAGAATTAATCAAACGTTTACAAGAGAAAGAAGAACGAATGGTTGAAATCAGACGTTATTTACATGCACATCCGGAATTATCGTTTAAAGAGGTTGAGACACCAAAGTATATCGCAGACTTCTATCAAGGTAAGGATTGCCAAGTTGAAACGAATGTCGGTGACAATGGGCTGAAAGTCACAATTGATAGTGGTAAACCGGGTAAAACGATTGCGATTCGCGCGGACTTTGATGCCTTGCCGATTGAAGAGGCGACAGGCTTGCCGTTCGCATCAGAAAATCCAGGTGTGATGCACGCATGTGGACACGATGCACATACGGCTTATATGTTGATTTTGGCTGAAACTTTAATTGAGATGAAAGATCAATTTTCTGGGAAAGTCGTAGTCATCCATCAACCTGCTGAAGAAATGCCGCCAGGTGGTGCGTTAGGCATGATTAAAGACGGTGTCTTAGACGGAGTAGACCATGTCCTAGGTGTACATGTGATGAGTAACGGTGAACGCGGTACGATTTATTATCGTGAAGGCAACGTACAGACGGCACGTGGTTACTTTAAATTAGTAATCCATGGTAAAGGCGGACATGGTTCGTCTCCACATGAAGCCAATGATGCGATTGTAGCGGGGGCCAACTTTGTGACAACGGTCCAAAGTGTCGTTTCAAGACGCATTAGTCCATTTGAAACAGGGGTTGTTTCGATTGGTTCATTTGATGCGAAAGGTCAATTTAATGTCATTAAAGATAAAGTAGAAATTGAAGGAGATGTACGTGGTCTGCATGATGAAACGAAAGACAAAATTGCGCAAGAATTACAACGCGTAGTCGATGGTTTAGAAACAACTTTCAACGTGGCATGCGACTATGAGTATTTAGATGATTATCCAGCAGTCTATAATGATCCTGACTTTACAGGTTATGTCGCGAAAACGTTAAATCATGCAGAACGTTCAGCTATCAAAAAAGTAGAACGTTGTGAACCATGGCCGCCGTCAGAAGACTTTGCGTACTATGCGAAAGAAGTGCCAAGTGCATTCATCTATGCAGGGGCCGCGCCTGAAGAGGGTGAAGTTTATCCGCACCATCATCCAAAATTCAATATCAGTGAGTCTTCAATGATGTCAGCAGCAGAAGCGGTAGGAACGGTTGTATTAGATTATTTGAAGGATGAATCAAAATAAATAGAAAAAATTAATTGATTTCGTTAGATACAGCCCACGCAGTGTGAATTTAGTCACTGTGTGGGCTGTATCTTTATGTTATAATTTGGTATATTAATGAATAATTCAGAATAGGGTGAGCGCGTCTTTGAATCAAAACATTCGTATCCAAACATTTCAAACGATCGAACGCGATGATGAGTTTGATGAATTTGAATTTGAAACAGATGGCACGTGGCAAGAGAAGCGGAATGCTGAATTTATCCGTTATGATGAACAAATCGAAGACTTGACGGTGCACATTACATTAAAAATTCAAGAAGATGAAGTTAGATTAATGCGCAGCGGGAATATTAAACAGAACCTGCATTTTGTTGAAGGGAAAGACACGGTCTCTTTATACGAGATACCGACTGGGAAAATTCCTTTAACCATTCGTACTTTAAGCATTCATCATTATGTACAACCAGACCAATCAAAACTTAAAATTCGTTATGAACTCTTCCAAAATGAAGAGAAGATGGGCACATACCTTTACCAAATTACCTATAAGGAGCTGAAGTAAGTGAATATTATTGATCAAGTCAAACAAACATTAATTGAAGAAATAACAGCAAGTGTTAAAGCCGCTGGACTTGCAGAAGAAGTTCCTGAAGTCAAAGTGGAAATTCCGAAAGACCCTAAAAATGGAGATTACTCTACAAACATTGCGATGGTGCTAACAAAAATCGCAAAACGTAATCCGCGTGACATTGCGCAAGCGATTGTGGACCATTTAGATAAATCTAAAGCTAATGTTGAGAAAATTGAAATTGCAGGCCCAGGTTTCATCAACTTCTATTTAAACAACGAATACCTAACTGCAATCATTCCTGAAGCGTTAGAAAAAGACAAAGATTTCGGTCGCTCAGAAAAGAAAAAGAATCAAAAAATCCTAGTTGAATATGTATCAGCGAACCCGACTGGTGACTTGCATATCGGCCATGCGCGTAATGCGGCAGTGGGTGATACATTATGTAATATTTTAGATGCGGCAGGTTATGATGTTACACGTGAATACTACATCAACGATGCCGGTAACCAAATTACGAACTTAGCGCGCTCTATCGAAGCACGTTACAATCAAGCTTTAGGTAAAGAAGCAGAATTACCTGCAGATGGTTACCACGGTAAAGATATCGTGAATATCGGTAAAGATTTAGCGGAAAAACGCCCAGAACTTCAAGATCTTCCTGATGATGAACGCTTAAAAGTGTTCAGACAATTAGGTGTCGATTATGAAATGGAAAAACTTAAAAAAGACTTAGCTGACTTCAATACACACTTTGATGATTGGTTCAGTGAAACAACATTATATGATTCTGGCGAAATCAAACGCGTTTTAGAATTAATGAAAGAAAACGGTCATACGTATGAAGCAGACGGTGCAACTTGGTTACGTACAACGGACTTTAATGATGATAAAGACCGTGTATTAATCAAAAAAGACGGCACATACACTTACTTCTTACCAGATGTGGCTTATCACTACGATAAATTCCATCGTGACGGCGGCCAAGATATCTTAATCAACTTATTTGGCGCAGACCACCATGGTTATATCAACCGTTTAAAAGCTTCTGTTGAAACATACGGTATTGATGCTGAACGTCTTGAAATCCAAATCATGCAGATGGTACGTTTAATGCAAGATGGCGAAGAAGTTAAAATGAGTAAACGTACAGGTAACGCAATTACCTTACGTGAAATCATGGATGAAGTGGGCATTGACGCAGCGCGTTACTTCTTAACAATGCGCAGCCCAGATACGCACTTTGATTTCGATATGGAACTTGCGAAAGAAAATTCAGCTGAAAACCCTGTATATTATGCACAATATGCACATGCGCGTATCTCATCTATCTTGAAACAAGCAGGAGAACGTGGCGTAGTACCAGCTGAAAACGCAGACTTCAGTGTCATTAAAAATGACAAAGCGATTGATTTATTGAAGAAAGTTGCAGAATTTGAACCGATGATTGAAAGTGCTGCAGAACAACGTGCACCGCATCGTGTCACAAATTATATTCAAGAATTAGCAGCAGCTTTCCACAAATTCTATAATGCGGATAAAGTCTTAACAGACGATGAAGAGAAAACACAAGCTTATGTCTCTATGATTGCTGCAGTACAAATCACTTTACGCAATGCTTTAGCATTAGTAGGTGTAACTGCACCGCATAATATGTAAGATTTGATAAAGAAGCATTCTTGACGGATGCTTCTTTTTTATTTTTTAATCCTGTAATTTTTTTGTAAGATTCATCTTCTCAGGACGCGTAAATATGCTAAAATGAGATTTACAATACAAGTATGAGGAGAAGTTGATGAAACAGAAACTATGGGTGTTTTTAATCTTAATTATCTTAGTTGCGGCTGGGTGTTCAGCACCGAGTAATAAAGAGAAATCAGACAATAAAGATCAATCAGAAGAAAAGACAAAGCAAACGCAAAAATATCATCGTATTATCTCGTTGATGCCAAGTAATACAGAGATTTTATATCAACTTGGTTTAGGTAAAGAAGTCGTAGGGGTCTCTACAGTGGACGACTATCCTAAAGATATTAAACATAAGCAGAAGTTTGATGCGATGAAATTAAATAAAGAGCAATTATTAAAAGCAAAGCCAGATTTGATTTTGGCACATGAATCGCAAAAAGGAACAAGTGATAAAGTATTAAGCGATTTAGAGAAGAAAGGCATTAAAGTCGTTTATGTATCTGAAGCACATAACTTTGATGAAATTTATGATACGTTCAAACAAATCGGTAAAGTGACAGGCCGTGAATCTCAAGCGGATACATTAGTGTATGATACGAAACATCGTGTGGATGCGGTGCTAAAAGATGTACCGAAGCACGAAAAAGCACCGACTGTCTTTTTAGAAGTTTCACATGAACCTGAAATTTATACAGCTGGCAAAAATACATTCTTCAACTACATGATCGAAGAACTGCATGCGAAAAACAGTTTCGAAGATTTAGAAGGTTGGAAGAAAGTCAGCAAGGAAAGCATTATTAAACATAACCCGAATGTGTTAATTACAACAGAAGGGATTACGCGTTCAGATTACTTGAAAGTGATACGTAAACGCGGCGGCTTTGAAAATCTAGAAGCTGTGAAGAAAGGTCGAATGGAAGCGGTAGATGGTGATACGATTTCTAGACCAGGTCCTCGTATCGACCAAGGTCTTAAAGCATTGAGAGATGCGATTTACCGTGATGAAAAATAATATGAAACAAACCGCTATTATTATAGGATGGTGTCTCGCTTTGATTGCGAGTATCACAATCAGCTTGTTTTGGAATTTAGGCAGCTGGTCGAACCCCTTAAATCATAGTATTTTGTTTGAAGTACGCTTACCAAGAATACTTGAAGCATTATTAGCCGGTATCGGTTTATCGATTGCCGGACAGATGTTTCAAACCGTTTTGAATAATCCGCTTGCAGACAGCCTGACTTTAGGCTTAGCGAGCGGTTCTGTTTTAGGCAGCGGTTTAGCAGTATTTGTCGGATTAAGCAGTTTATGGATTCCATTCGCATCCATTGTCGCTAGTATGGTAACGTTAGCTATCGTTTTAGGGGTGACTGCCGCAATTTCACAAGGTTATATGATGCGTGCATTGATATTATCAGGTATTATGATAGGTGCATTATTCAATGCGTTCTTATATCTTTTGATTTTACTTGATGAACGCAGAATGAAAAGTATTGTGATGTATATGTTTGGCGGCTTTTCAAATGCAGAATTGCATGAAGTATACGTCATTACACCTGTGATGATAGTGTGTGTGTTATGGCTTGGTTTATTATTGCCGAAAGTGAAGTTGCTTCAAGTCGGTACTTTAAAGGCGCGTTCCTTAAGTCTAAATGTCAGACAAATGGCATTTATGGTTTTAACGGTGTCATCGATTATGACCGCAATTATAGTGTCTTATACCGGTATTATTGGATTTATCGGTATGATAGTACCGCAATTGATTAGAAGAACCACCCGCACAACTTTAGGTGTACAAATGCTGCTGAATGCGATTGTCGGCGGCACAGTGATGGTCCTTGCGGATACACTGGGTGCGCAAATTTGGAATCCGATTGAAATTCCAGCAAGTATCATTCTTGCTTTATTAGGAATACCTGTACTTGGGTATTTAATAGCAACAAAGAAACACTCGTATGAATAATCTGATGAATAAAGAAATAATCACAGATGCTGAATCAGCATTTATAGGAGAGAAGCTTATGAATTTAGATGGGATTAAAGCCGTCGTATTCGATTTAGAAGGTACGCTGTTAGATCGTAATAAATCAAGAGAGAAGTTTATTGAAGAACAGTATGAACGTTTTCATGATTATTTTGTTCATGTTCAAGCGCGCGATTTTAAGAAGCAGTTTATTGAATTAGATGATGATGAAGATCATGATAAACCTGAACTCTACAAGGCCATTATCAAACGATTTCATATTGACCGTTTAACATGGAAAGATCTATTTCGTGATTTTGAAACACATTTTTATCGTTACGTCTTTCCATATCATGACACACAATATACACTAGAACGTTTAATCCAACGTGGCTATTTGACAGGTGTGATTGC
Source organism: Staphylococcus simulans (assembly GCF_047037175.1). GTDB lineage: Bacteria > Bacillota > Bacilli > Staphylococcales > Staphylococcaceae > Staphylococcus > Staphylococcus simulans_C. The sequence goes on from NZ_CP178241.1 coordinate 2,355,811, forward strand.
GAATGGCAAATCTAAAATTAAACAATATCGTTTAGAAAATTTGGGTATCTTATCTTACATTCATTTTTTATCTACTTCTGAAATGGTAGGATTTAGAAAACCACATCCTAAAATCTTTGAAGATATTATTGACCAATTAGATGTGAAACCTGAAGAAGTGATGTATGTTGGCGATGATGCATTGAATGATGTTGCGCCAGCACGTGCAATGGGTATGGTGAGTGTATGGTTCAATCATGAAGATGATGAAGTCGTGTTAGCACCGGAGCCTGAAGAGATGGATTTTGAGATTTCAACTTTGGAAGAGTTGCTTGAGATACTGCCGAAAGAAGCCCCGAATTCTAAGGAGAGTGACAAAGCAAATGGAACTATTTACGACGAAAGATAATACAACGTTGAATTATATGACGAAGGGAAGCGGACAACCTGTTGTGCTGCTTCATTCTGCTTTTGAGAACTATTCGATTTTTGATAATATCGTGACGCAATTATCATATGATTACCAAGTAGTCAGCGTAGATTTACGTGGTCATGGGTATTCAGACAAACCATTAAATATCAATTTTGCAGATTATGCGCAGGATATTAAAGAATTACTGGATTACTTATATATCAGACATGCTTTCTTTATGGGCCAAGAGCTGGGTGCAACGATTGCGGCTGATTTTGCGTCTAAACATACACAATATTGCGATGGTATTATCTTAATTAATCCAGCAACATTACAAGCGGAATTGCCAGAGGCACGTTTGTATAGAAAATATGCAGATCAAATCAGAACGTTAGAAGAAAATAAACAACAAAAGTTTTTAGATAAACATACGTATGGTTCACCGAAAAAAGCTGGGAAAATGTTAAAGAACTTTTCAGACACATTAACTTTAATGACACATCTCGAAAGAAATGCAGTCGCAGCCTCTTTTAAACAAACTGAAGTGGAAGTGGCATTATCTCAAATTAAAGCACCGACGTTGATTATTGTCGGAAAACATGATGAACGTTTAACACAACAAGAGTTAAATACGTATACACAAGGTATAACTCAAGCAAAGGTTGAAACGTTTGAACACTCTGGTCTATATCCAATGGGGGAAGAGAAGAAAGCTTTCTTACAAACAGTGACAGCATTTATTAATGTCAATGAAGTGTTAGAAGATGAACAGAAACGCATGACACATCAACAGTAATGTTTTTAATCATTTTTATTAGCAATTAAACTCCAAAATATTATACAATATTACAAAAGATTACATCTAGAGACTGATTACATCAAGGGTAATTCGGGGTATAGTGTAATAAGCGCAGAAAAAGTTACAAGAAATTTACAAAAAGAGAGCAAAGGAGTTATTGCTTATGAAAAAATTACTTTCAGCGGCTATTGTTTCTGCAACAGTGGTAACTGGGCTTGGCATCTCTCAAGCAGATGCAGCGTCTGGAAATACGATTCAAACCGTTCAACAAATCCATCATGGAGATACTTCTCTAGAAGGCGTTAAGCTAGGTCAAAACATCCAAGATGTTTTGAAATCACACAAACTCACAGGTTACTCTTATAAACCTGACAAAACAAAACACTATTATGAGTTTAACTCTGACAAAGGTTTAATGATTGTGACTGCAGATGGTCAAAAAGACCACGGCAAAGTGACACATGTAACTATGAAATACAACAAAGCAGATGGCCCAAGCTTTAATACTGTACGTAAACAGTTAGGCAATACGGTCACTTGGAGATATAACTATAATGAAGTCACAGGTAATTTCGGCTATATCAAAGATAAAGACACATCTTATCAATTTACTAGCCAATCACCAAAAGACAAGAATTTAAAACTGTATCGTATCGATATTGGTAAATAAACAAGTATGGCATGAGGGCAGGGGTGATAGACACTTCTGCCTTCTTTATATTGATTGAAAGCACTATCTGTGCCATGATAAATGGGTAAGGATAGTAAATTTAAAGGAGTCACATCATGCGACCGAATGACAAAATTTTATTAGAAAATATCAGTGATTACTTCAACTATAAAGGCATTGCGCCTAATATGATTGACGATATCAAAGAGAAAATTCGTCAGGATTTACCTAAATCTGAAGCGCATGACGAAGATTACATCGAGTATCGTAAAAAGTCACCGGCAGAGATTATTTTAACCATTCAAAGAAATCTTTTCGGCTTACAGCTGAATCCGATTCTCTTTTTCATTATCAATTTCTTATTAATCTCTTATCTTTATGACAAACAATTTGTACCCTTTCAAGCAGCGACAGGGTTATCACTTATCTATTGTTTAATTATCTTCCCGATTACTGTCTTTGTTTATTTCAGGATTGTGCGGAAGAATTATCTATATAGTAATAGAATAGAAGTCATGATAGGTATAGGCATTGTGATTGTAGCGGCTGTCTTAGTCACACTACATGGTTTGAATATTGATCTCGGTGTCATTGTGGTAACGAAATACGCACATATCTTTGTGTTCTTCTTGGGCTTAATTATGGCGGGTTTAGGCATTTATTATAAACGTTTTGAATTCACAGGTGTGGGCTTATTATTAGCACAGAAAACTATTGATGCGGTCATTTTAGATCCAAATATCGCACAAATTGGTACGATTATTATCTGGGTATTGATTTTAGCTGTGATTATTTATTACTCTATCAAGCTTTCTACACGTGGAAAATAAGAAGAAACAGTCATGTGAAAGATATTTGGCTTTCATTTCATGACACACAAAAAGCGTGATGTTTAGAATGCATTTCATTCTAAGCATCACGCTTTTTATAATATCCTTTATAATCTATCTTCGACGGATCAGATTTTGATTTCTTTGTTTGCAGTTAAGATACGTTCGTTAATACGGTTTAATAATTCGTTGATTTTTTCACGTTGTTTAGAATTTACTAAGATTAAAACAGTTCTTTCGTCTTGTTCGTTACGTTTTTTATCGAAGTAATCTTCTTGTGATAAGTTTTTAACGGCTTTAACTACTTGAGGTTGTTTGTAGTTTAAGTGATTAATAATATCTTTTAAGAAATATTCCTCGTCGTTTGATTGGCTAAGGAAAGTTAGCACTGCAAACTCTTCGAAGCTAATTGTAAATTCTTTTTTAATGATGCTTTTCATCTTATCAGCATATGTCACCATTGCTAAAAGATCAGATGAATTTTTGATTTTTGATACTGCCATTTGTATTTCCTCCCTTGACATTCCCATTATCGTCGTTTATTGGCAAATAGACTAATATTAACATTAATTTCATAATTGGGACTAGATGCAATTGCATCAAAATATTCCTGCCCCTATTATTTATTTAATTATAACTAAATAAAAATGAAATGTAAACAAAAAAACATTATAAAACAATGGCTAATTCATACTAATGATACTTTCAAAAAATTACCCAATGAACCCAGAAAATTTATTGAACATCATTTGAATTACACATTATAAATTAAGATAATGTCTATTTTTTCTATTTACCCTTTTGATATGGGTTAATTATATAAGAACTCTAGTTTAAAGTGAAGTTTTTGGGTTGAGCAATAACTTTTTCTCCCGGCAATAAACCCTCAATAATAATCATACCCGATTTTTCACGGTATTTAATAATTCTTTTAACCATTTGTTCATTTCTTTTAATTAATATTGCGTTTTTATCGTATAACACGTCCTTTGGCAAGGCGATGAAGTGCGTAGGAATCGTCATTTTGAAGTGTGTTCCTATTGGAAGAGCACCATTTGTAGAAATTTGAACTTCATAATAAGACAGATTGGGTTCTCGTTTCTTTATATCAGGAAATTGGCTGATGCTTAAAATTTTACCTTTGAAATGTTCAAGTGCGGGTGTTTTGATTTCAACCATTTGGTGAAGTTTTAACTGCTTACGTTCATCTTCAGAGATATACGCTTTAATCACACGCTTTGGACTGTAGATTTGCGCAATCAACTGATGCTTCTTACTAGGATATTTCTCTACAATATGGACGATGCCTTCTGACATGCTGAAGGCTTGTGTTCTGAGCCCAAGCTGAAGTCGATCATATTCTTGTTCTAAATACGTATGCATATTTAAATAATTTTGACGATGCTGATGACTATCAAGCGTATTCAAATGCTTACGTATGACGGTTAATTGTTGCTCATGGGTCTTATTGTAATATTCGAATAGCGGTTGGTCCTTTTTAATAGTCTTACCTTCAGCACTATACCAGTCATGAATGTTGCCCATACGTGGATCATAGTAAAAGGATTGGATGGTTTCGGCAGTTTGAATACCAGAAAATTGAATCGGACGGTTATAGGTTGCAGTGTACGTTTTAACGTTTTGGTTTGCCTGAAGTGTGTAATGTCGGAATGCGGCATATAATCCGACGGCAGTTGTGCTTAACAGGAGAAGGAGCGTTAACGCAATCAACCAGGGGTTTTTAAATAAAATCATGGTCACCTCATCATATTTAATTTTCAATTTATTATACAATGTATATAATGGCTGGTGAAACGCCTAAATTCGTAATCGTGTCTCATGTATTTAATAAATAAAAAGAGGTAGAAAATTATCACAAATACACTGAAAAGCCATTAATGATTAACTTAACACCATGACATGCTATGTAAAGTAAAAGGTAAATTGAGTCACTTTTTATTTGTAAATTGTAAAAAATGTAGATTTTTTTGATATATCAATATATAATTTGTTGAAACAAGATGTTTTACATAAAGCACTTTATTAAAGAGACAAAGGGGGGCACATCATGACAAAAATGACTATTATTCGGGTGTTAGACGAGGAAACATTCTTTATAGATGCAGGACATAATGCTTGTATTAAAAGGCACCAATTTATAGAAGTATTGAATGCCAAGCATTCATATAAGAACTTAGCGCAAGTCGTGGATGTTTATGATGATTATGCTTTGTGTAAGAAGTTGGGGAGTAAGCGTGTATTCTTTGGAGATATAATTCAAAAGAGGCATTAAGCAACAAAATAGCCGCGTTTACTCAATCTTGAGAGTAAACGCGGCTTGTTTAATTAGAAAATAACATGTGTTTCTTTTTCAACAATTTGTGCGCCTTTAATCGCAATGATCTTACCTGATGGGGGATTTAATACATTGCTTTCTAATAAAGTGCTCATCGCATTTCGTATAGATTCTTCTGAGACTTGTTGTTTCACATCTGGGACTTGGAATTTGACGGGTTTGTGTGCTTCATTGAGGTAAATCAATTCTAACGATTTTGTCATAAGTGTGTGCTCCTTTTATAAAGTTTCTACTGTTGTTACTTCGATGCTGTCGAATGTTTCGCCTGTTAATTTTTCAATCGCTGATTTAAAGCTGTTTAATTGTGCTTCAGTGCTTTGAGGGTTTAAGCGAGCGAATCTACGACGTTTGATAACGGGTTTAGCTTCTTTTTTGTCTTCGACACGAATAAGTGTCACGGCTAGATCTTTGATTGTTTTCATTTTTGTTCACCTCCTTGCTCACTCTATATATCGAAATTTCCAGGAAAAAAGCACACCCTTTTTTGAATTTATTTTCAAAAACTTTTGAAACAGTGGATGATGGGGTATTTAAATTTGTATAAATAGCTGTTTGCATCAATAGAACCAACAAGTAAGGCATTCATACACAACAGAAGTTTTCAATATAGATTTTACACAACTGATTATAGTATGATTATATATAGACACTTGATATATGTACGGCATCTTCAGTGAGATGAAGATAGATATAGGACGTATATACAACACAGAAAGAGGTGACGCTGTGGAAATCATTGAAGGTCTTTTGGTTTTTATCGCAGCAATTATTTTAAGTTCACTCATTCATTCATTATTTCTTCCTAAAGTACCGCTCGCGTTTATTCAGATTATTTTAGGTGCACTTATCTTTTCAACACCGATTCCGGTAACCTTTAGATTTGATACAGAGGTCTTTATGGTTGCTTTAATCGCACCGTTATTATTTATTGAGGGTGTTAATGTCTCCCGAGTGAGCTTAAGACGCTACATAAAACCAGTCATGATGATGGCGTTAGGATTAGTATTTACAACTGTCATAGGGGTAGGTTTCTTTATTCATTGGGTATGGCCGAGCTTGCCGATGCCCGCTGGCTTTGCGTTAGCCGCAGTACTCTGTCCGACAGATGCGGTAGCAGTATCTGCTATTACGAAAGGGAAAGTACTGCCAAAAGGTTCTATGACTATATTAGAAGGTGAATCTTTATTAAATGATGCGGCAGGTATCATTTCATTCAAAATTGCTGTCGCTGCACTGATTACAGGCGCATTTTCTATTACAGATGCGATTGGTCAGTTCTTAATTACTTCAATCGGCGGTTTGATTATCGGTCTGATTGTAGGGATTATTTTAGTACGTTTACGTATTGTGTTGGCACGTAAAGGTGTCGAAAGTAATAATATGTTTATCTTTATTCAGTTATTGACACCGTTTGCATCCTATCTTGCAGCGGAAGTATTCCATGCTTCAGGGATTATCGCGGCAGTGGTTTCAGGGTTAGTCCATGGTTTTGAACGTGATCGGATTAATCAAATCAGTAACCAACTGAAACTAAGTTATACGCAAACTTGGAATTTATTGAGCTATGTATTAAACGGTTTTGTCTTTGTTATTTTGGGTTATATCGTACCTGAAACGGTTAAAAACATCGTGAAAACAGAGCCGCAGAACTTAATCTTCTTACTCGGTATTACTGGTTTAGTGGCACTGGCTGTTTATGTCTTTCGTTTCTTATGGGTATATATTCTATATCCGTATTTCTATTTACCTGTCAGCCCATTCCAACGTGCAATGAATGAGGGTGATGATAAAGAACAAGGCGAAACGAAACCTAAACGCAGTAAATATGCGATGATTATGACACTTTGCGGTGTACATGGAACCATTTCCTTAGCGGTAGCTTTAACCTTCCCGTATATGTTAGGGGAACATACTTCTTTTGTTTATCGTAACGACTTGCTTTTTGTATCTGCAGGTATGGTAGTGTTAAGTTTAATTATTGCCCAAGTCTTATTACCGATACTTACACCTGCGATGAAGAAGGTAAAAGTGGAAGGTATGAGTTTCAGGGAAGCACGTATTTATATTCTTGAACAAACGATTGATTATTTAAGAAGACACGCAACGCCTGAAACCTCATTTAATTATGGAAATGTCATTAAGATTTATCATGATCGCATTGCGTTTATGAAAGTGATTGACGATGATGATGAAAACTCTAAAGAACTTGAACGTTTACAAGGTATTGCGATTGATACAGAAACAGATACCTTAAATGAATTAGTGAAAGAAGGCAGAATTACACAAAGTGATTTTGATAACTACATGCGTTATGCTGAACGAACACAAGTGTATCGCCAAGCTTCATTAATGCGAAGAATCATTATGCGTGTGAAAGTAGCCATTCTAAGACGTCGTGTCCGTGTACAAACCAACGCATCTTCTTCATTAGATGTGCATCAAAACGTTAAAGAAATCGCAAATATAATGCGCATTGTGCACTATAACGTCGTAAAACGTTTAACTAAAGAAGCCAATGCGGATAATAAATTAGAAATTGGTACGATTTGCGACAGCTATTTAATGCGTTCAGATAATCTAACGGTTTCTAACATCTTTGTTAATAAACAAAGTGCGCGTAATAATGTGGCTAAAATTAAATTGAATGCCTTACGTGAACAACGTCATGTTCTAAATGAATTAGTGGAAGATGAAGAAATCAGTGAAAAAACAGCACTGAAATTACGTGAAGCGATTAACTATGATGAAATGGTTTTAGTGGATCGTTTAACTTAATAAGAAGATAAAAGCACAGTCTGACAAGTAAATTATAAGTCAGACTGTGCTTTTGTATGTGTTTAACTTTAATTGCTGAGTAATTGGTAAATCTTGTAGAAGAATGGTTTGATAGGCTTGATAAAGTCTCCGATGTATTCTTCAACATGCGCGTTAAAGCCTTCTTTGAATTTTTGAATACCAAAATCTTCAGCTGTTTCACTAAAGTCTCCAGTAATACCGTAGAAGTTATAACGATCAATTCCTTTAGACTTCGCAAATTGAATCATTTCCCATTGCAGTCTATACGCACCCATATAGGCATTATATTTAGGGTTTGAACCACTAGACAGATAGTACACTTCATGGGGGTTATAAATATAATACGCCGCAGCTAAATCTAAAACAGGTCCATCTGTTTCCATCAATGTTTTCGTTTCATTCATTTTGCGCTCTTGTGCAGCCAATTGCTTTTGGTATTGTTCATACTTATTTTTATTTTTCTTTGAATTCGGATTTTCAGTTAAAGCTGCTTGAACATGTTCAAGTTCTGTATTTAATTCAGTGATTTTAGCTTGTTGTGCTGCTAATAATTCCTCTAAATCAATATAAGCCAGTTTTAACATACTATTATCCGCATATGTTTCCTGCATTTTTTCAAAATAAGGCTGATCTCTGAATTTGAAACCATGTTTTTCCTCAGCCATTCTAAATAATTTAAAGAACCTGTTGGTTTCATCAATGGATAAATCTCGGACTTTCACATGCATTTCATAGGTTTTCTTGATATTGCGACGTGTTTGATAATCCATTTCTTTTAACAATTGTTGTTCATCTTTGCCTTCTAAGTCTAAGACAGACAACCATCTGATTTGACTCATTTCTGAATAGCCTGTCGTAAATCCTTGATGCTGATAACCTAAATGATTCATGACATGCATAAACGGTTCATTATCAAACGATTTAATAACCTCTCCATCACAGCTTCGAATACTTTCCAACAGATAAGGGTCAGTTAAAACAAATAAGCAATTTCTTTCTTTTAAGTATGTAGTCAGGTGCGTGTAGAAAAATCTAACTAATTCAAGGTCGTTGTAATCCATAACGGGACCACGATGTGTATAGAAATATTTAAAGAACTTTAAACAACGTGCTTCCGTCAATAAACAAGCAGCTAATACTTCGCCTGTTTCATTTTTCACGCCCACTAAATGGACATTATGTTGGTGGCTATTTTGATAATTAAAATGTTGAGAAGATTGTGTGTAATGTGATGCGTATTCGTTAACAAAATTTTCAAATTCATGAACGTTCAACTTAGAGAATTCCAAAAAAAGACCTACTTTCTTATAATGTTTTTTAAGACTAATTAGGTACAAAAAAATCGATTGACCAAGTAACCCTATTGTTAACTTATCAATCGATGTCCATATTATTGAAAATAGCGGAGGGAGAAGGATTCGAACCAACGCAAGCACCAAGGTGCTTCTAATCAATAACTTAATATTAATCCCCTTCAGCCAGGCTTGGGTATCCCTCCATTAATAATCAAAACAATCATAACGCTTATTTTTATAAAAGTAAAGGAAGTTTATAAATAATTTGTTGATAAATAATTGCAGATAATTTATCAAATATAATAATTTGATAAACAATGTTGCGTTATAGTTAAAGCCGAGAATTAAAACAGGGTATTATGTACAAAAAAAGCGACAGTACTTGAGGAATACTGTCGCTTCGAAAATCGATGTCATCGCAAGCACCGATTTTCATAAAGTGGTGTGTGGTCCAGTGGGAGGAAAGACCACAGCTTATTTATGTTTAGGATAGATTATTTATGGATTAGCGGAAAGGTAATGGACATACTAGGAGGTCTTTTTTCCGCTAATTGGAAGGATAATTTGTTTACTTCATGCTTTGATGAACGGTTTCAATGTTAGATTCCATCATTTTGTAGTAGGAATCTCCTTTACTACCTTTTTTGCCAATAGAGTCTGTGTAGACTTCTCCGGAAATTGGAACGCCAGTTTCTTCGCTCAAGCTATTCATACTTTTATGATCGACACTTGTTTCGACTAATAGATTTTTTAAGTTATGATCTTTAACGAATTTGATGGCCTGTTTCATTTGTTCTGGTGTTCCTTGTTTTTCAGTGTTGATTTCCCAAATATAGCCGGGAGTAATGCCATATTGTTTTGAGAAATACTTAAATGCGCCTTCACTTGTGATCATAGCGCGTTGATCTTTAGGAATGTCATCGAACTTGTCGTGACTGTCTTTATTTAACTTTTCAAGTTTATTGAGATAAGCATCACCTCGTTTTTCATAGTCTGATTTGTGTGCTTTATCATGTTCAATTACAGCTTGTTGAATATTCTTCACATATTTGATGCCGTTCTCTAGACTTAACCAAGCGTGAGGATCTTGTTTTGTCTCATCGCCTTCAGCACCGTTCAGGTAAATCGGTTTAACGTCTTTAGACACGCGTACGACACTATCATCTTTAGTTGTTTTGCCAGCTTGGTCTAAAGCGTGTTTAAACCAGCCATTACCTGTTTCTAGATTCAATCCGTTATAAAGGATGATATCTGCGTCTGTTAAGGCTTTGATGTCTTTAGGTTTGACCTCATATTCATGAGGGTCTTGGCCGATAGGAACTATGCTATGTATATCCGCATGGTCCCCGACGATATTGTCGGCCATGTCATATAGTATTGAATTGGTTGTGACGATTTTAAGTTTGTGATGATCAGAGGCTGTTGAATTTGAATCCTTGCCTCCGCCACATGCTGCTAATAGTAATAACATGATGGCTAATAATGGTACTAATTTTTTCATGATGTAACTCCTTTTTTGATTTTAAGAGTCAATTTTGAATAGATAAATGTACCGACATAGATAGCAAACGCACACAAGACAATTGTTGCACCGCTAGGGATGTTGTAAATGTAGCTGAAGTACATGCCGACAATGGCACTGATTACACTAATCAGACTGGCTACAATCATCATTGACCATAATTTTTTAGTAATGAGGAAAGCCGCTGATGCAGGTGTAATCAATAGTGCAACAACGAGTATAATTCCCACAGTTTGAATGCTTGCGACTGTCACAAGTGACAAGAGCAGCATCACAAAGTAGTGGATGGCTGTTGTGTTTAAACCGCTCATTCTACTAAATGTTGGATCGAAAGTAGAAATCATTAATGGGCGGTAGAAAATGATGATAAGCAGGAGTACTACTATGCTGACAATAATCGTCGACCAGTATGCACTGTTAGTAATCGCTAGCAAATTACCGAACAAGATATGATACAAGTTCGTCGTACTATTAATCAAGCTGATAATAATAACTCCGGTAGCTAAAAATGCTGTAAAGCTGATGCCGATGGCTGCATCTTGTTTGGTTTTGCTTTTTTCTGAAATAAAACCAATAAAGAGACTTGCTAACATTCCAGTAACTAAAGCACCGACAAACATCGGAATTTTAAACAGGAATGATAGGGCAACCCCTGGCAATACAGCATGGCTCATCGCATCACCCATGAGTGACAACCCTCTTAATACAATCAGGCTGCCGACTGTTCCGCACACAATGCCGACACAAATGGAAATAATCAGGGCGCGATTCAAAAATTGATACTGTGTGAGTTGTTGTATAAATTCGTACATAAATCTGACTCTCTTTCTAATTCTTTAATTGCGCTGTGGTTGATTCATGAATGTTTCGTTTAAACGCGCTGAGGTCATTGCTTCTTCGCTAGGTCCGAAATAGCGTAAAGTTTGATTGAGCAGAATGACACGGTCGAAATACGTAGTGGCTTTAGATAGGTCATGATGCACGATTAAAATTAATTTGCCTTCGGCTTTTAAGCCTTCAATTTTACGCATAATTAATTGTTCACTCGTAAAATCAATGCCTACAAAAGGTTCGTCTAATAAGTAAAGGTCGCTCGTTGACATCAAGGCGCGGGCAACTAACACACGCTGCAGCTGGCCACCGCTTAATTGAGAGATTTGGCGTTTGCGTAAATGCGTTAACTGCATTTCTTCTAACAATTGTGTTAAGCGCTGTTTGATAGATGCAGAAGGACGTTTAAACCACCCAATTTCTTTATAAGCACCTGATATCACGACGTTTTCAACGTCAATTGGAAAATCTAAATCTAAGTAAGCTTTTTGAGGTATGTAAGTGATGTTCTTAAGTTGTGATTCAACAGGCTGATCGTTTAATAATTGTATGCCTTGTGATTTAAACTCTCCGATTAACGCTTTGATTAATGAGGATTTGCCTGCACCGTTCGGACCCATAATACCGATAATTTCACCATGTACAGGGATAGACAAGTTGATGTTATGTAAGACATGCTTGTTGCCTAAATACAAATCCAAATCTTTAATTTCTAACAATACCACACCTCCTAAAATAATTTTTAGGGTAACCTAATTTATTTCATCATAAGGCATGAATTTTCGCGTGTCAAGTCTTTTCGTGATACAATAAAGTGAATCTGGATGGAAGGAACGGTGACAAGATGTTAACGGAAGAAAAAGAAGATTACCTCAAAGCAATTTTGAATAATGGCGGTGCAACTTCATTCGTTACAAATAAAAAACTTTCTCAATACTTAAATATTAAACCCCCATCCGTGAGTGAGATGGTCAATCGTTTAGAAAAAGCAGGCTACGTAACTACAAAACCTTATAAGGGTGTGAAATTATCCGAAGAAGGTTTTGAACATACCTTAGAAATTATTAAACGCCATCGCTTATTAGAACTTTTCTTGATAGAAATATTGAAATATAACTGGGAAGAAGTACATCAAGAAGCAGAAGTGCTTGAACATAGAGTGTCTGATTTGTTTGTAGAACGTTTAGATTCATTACTCGATTATCCGTCTACATGTCCACATGGCGGTGTGATTCCAAGAGATGGTAAATTTGAAGAAATTTATAATGACTCATTAAAATCATTCCAAGCAGGGGATCAAATCATAATTCGTCGTGTACGTGATCGTACGAAGTTATTGATTTATCTCTCAAGTAAATTTATTTCAATTGGAGATAACGTAACCGTGATTTCTCGTGATGATACCAATGAGGTTATTGCGATTCAAAAAGGGGAAGACCCATTGATTATTTTAAGTTATGAAAATGCGGCACATATTTTTGGAGAATTAGTGGAAGTGTAAATAGAATAGAAAGCAATTGGTTGAACCAGTGACGTAATCTTTTAAGGTTGCGTCTTTTTTGTCTGGTCATCCAAATTGATGAGAAAGATATCCGTCCTTGTACCTATGGATAATTCAAGAAATCGTCATATAATGATAAAAAAAGATAAGAGAGATAAAAGAGGTACAAAGATGAAGGGGAATACAACACATCAATCAGAAAAAACTATTTTAGTTGTGAGTTTATTAATTTTCTTATTTACCATGGTTGGGACCTATTTGAAATTAGTTATCTTACGTCATATGGATCAATCGACATTAAATTGGTTTACGCAAACGTTTGGCGAACCCAAAATGCAGTTTGGCCATGGTCTGCTTAATGATTATATGGACGCACTAGCGACGTATGGAGATGTTTTGACGTTTGTCGTCATGTCTATCGTTATTGCGATTATATTATTATTTAAACGCTATTATGTATTAAGTTTGTGGTTGTTAGGCACAGTGGCATCAGGCGGTATATTAGGGATTGTTTTCAAAGACCTAATCCATCGTCATCGCCCGTACGATCACTTGCTTGCGGATACAGGATTTTCTTTCCCAAGCGGGCACTCATTATCTAGCACATTAATTGTGATTATTATATTTGCGGTGTTTCTTCCAAGAGTGAAACAACGTGCCATACAAGTGAGTATTGGCGTCGTACTTTTTGTCTTATGGACGAGTATTTTATTCTCTAGAATGTACTTCCATGCACATTTCTTAACTGATGTCATGGGTGGTGTTTCATTAGGTATTGCCTGGGTTATGGGCGCAATTATGTTATACCGTTATTTATTAATGAAACTGCCGCAGATTAACTTAATTCGACAAGGTAAAACATATGAAATTTGATATAACATGAAGAAGCTTTGCGGTGGAATGCCGCAAAGCTTCTTTTTAATTCTATTAAATTTGTTTGCCCCAGATATTTAAGTCTAAGCGTGCATCATCGATATGTGCAATTTGCGGTAGTTCTCCCCAAAGAACGTAGCCTTGTTTTTCAAATAATTTATTGCACGGGATGTTTTGTGCGAAAACATAGCCCGTCAAGTAATGGATGCCTAACGCTTTGGCTTCTTGTTCAAGGCGTTTCATCACTTTCGTACCGATTCCTTTCCCACGGATATGCTGGTCTAAATAGATACTTATTTCTGCCGTTTCATCGTATGCAGGTCTGCCATAGAAATGATTCAAACTTGCGTAGCCGATAGGGCGTTGTTCTTCATCAATCACTGTAAATAAGGGACGTGTTGAATCATGATTGTCAAAGATGTGTGCCATGTCTTGTTCTGTGACCGCATCTATATCTGCTGTGATGTTACGTGCAGCGATAGATTGATTATAAACTTTTGTAAATAATGCTAAATCAACTTGTGTTGCTGGACGAAGTTTTACCATGTATATCACCTTAATTCTGTAAAAGTAGAATATTGATAATAGCGTACACGATATAGATATTAAAGGCAATCCATAACAAGCTGAAAAACACGACAGGAATGCCAGTTAATCGACGTAAAGTTAAACCATCCCAGTCAATCATTTGTTTCGTGAACGTTAAAGTAATGATTGTCCAAGTCGATTGAAGTAATTCACCGAACAGGACGCCTAAGATAAAGTGATAAACCAAGGATAAAATAATAACAATAAACTCAGGTTGGCCATTTTGAACCAAACCGTAAATCATGATACCTAATAAGAGAGTAAGTAAGATTGGAATGCCTTTTCTAGATGTAATCAGCACAAAGTAAATAAAGAGTGCCAGGTAACTCAATACAAAGAGTGAAGGATAATGGTAGTATCCCGCAAAGAGTCCGACTGCCAACATCAATGGCGGCATTAAGTAACCGCCGAGTGTCGTAATAATCATTGTTACTCTGCTGCTAGCTCTTGTGACCGCAAAACCTTGTCTGGATGTTTGTATACGTTCTCTAGGAGAAGTGACAATGACTAAGTCTTCGGTATGTCCACCACTCGCTTTATTAAATAAAATATGACCGAATTCATGTGTAAGTACTGGAATATAATTTAATATAATATCTAAAATCGCAAAGCTTGGTTTATGACGATTGCGATGTACAAATAGATACGCAATGGCGATTAATACGACCCAATAGAGATGGAGGGTCATGGAAGTACTTAAAATATCTTTAATCAACTGCATAATTTAACCTCTTCTTGAATTAGAAAAAGCTGAGATACATCATCTCAACTTTTATGTTATCTCTATTGTATTAGATTTTAAATGCTTGCGTCTTGCGTCTTCGGACCTATTTTAATCAATTGGCACATCTTTGATGTAGCGTGCGGGATTGCCTGCGACCACTTGATTTTTAGGCACGTCTTTAGTGACAACACTGCCCGCACCAATGACTACATTGTCGCCAATGGTAACACCTGGCAAAACAATTGCACCTGCGCCAATCCACACATGATCACCAATGGTAATGGGGGAACCTAATTCTAAGCCAGTCGCACGTTCCTTCGGATTCAAAGGATGTGTGGCGGTAATCAATTGTACATTCGGACCTAATAAGACGTGATTACCGATTGTAATTTTGGCCACATCCAGCATAGTCGCATTAAAATTCGCGTAGAAATGATTGCCGATGGTAATGTTGTAGCCATAGTCAAAGCGGATATCTGGCTCAATGAAGACTTCTTCTCCGCAAGTTCCCACACTTTGGCGGAATAAATGCATACGTTCTTTAATAGAAAAGGCATTGTTGATGGCTTTTGTTGCGTGGCGTGCTTTATGACGTTCTCTCACTAATTCAGGATCTCTTGAGTCATAGAGCTGTCCGCTTAACATTTTGTCTTTTTCACTTGTCATAGTATCTAACCTCTTTGATTGTCATAATGATTTCAGATTACCACTTATTGTGAGTAATGCAATCAATTCAACTGGCGTGTATAATAAGATGAAATGAATCTATATCATTAGAGGTGCAAGTTAGGAGTTTGAAGCGATGAGTATTCAACAAAAGCATAAACAAAATAAAGTAGATGTTTTGTCTGTTCAATTTGACAATGTGACAATGGAAGAGATGAGAGAAGCGGTGTTGCGCTTTAAAGAGGCAGATACAACGGATAACATGTTTATCGTAACCGCCAATCCCGAAATTGTAGATTACGCATTAGAAGATCAAAGCTATCATGATTTAATTAGTGAAGCGGATTATATCATCCCAGATGGAACAGGGATTATCCAAGCGGGCAGAATATTAGGTACGCCCTTAAAAGAACGTGTGCCAGGTATCGAATTTATGGCAACATGTTTAGACATTGCGGAGCGTTACCATCAACGTGTCTTCTTATTAGGCGCTTCAGAAGATGTTGTCGCAAAAGCCAAACAAGAACTACAACAGCGTTATCCTCATATTACCTTTGATGCCCATCATGGCTATATTGATTTGAAGGATGAACAAGTAGCTCGTAAAGTAAGCAAATTCAATCCGGATTATGTCTTTGTCGGTATGGGTTATCCCAAACAAGAACAATGGATTAAACGACACCGTCATCGCCTTCAACATACGTTGTTGATGGGAGTAGGCGGATCAATTGAAATTTATAGCGGCACTAAAAAGCGCGCGCCTCTATTATTCCGTAAAACAAACCTTGAATGGTTTTACCGCCTAATTACAGACTGGAAACGCATGGCAAGAATGAGAAGACTGCCACACTTTGTTAAAAAAGTATTTAAAGCACGCTTGAAAACAAGCAAACATTCACGCAAATCATAATGACAAACCCGCTTGATATGGACTGTAACACCATAACAAGTGGGTTTGTCTGTTTTGTGGAACCTTATATAGAATTGTTGTGTGTATAAAAAAACAGATTATAATAATAACAATGTTGCGAAATACATAATATTTAATGCATCAAGAGGTGACAACATGAAAAAAGGGATTCTATTATTGATTTTCGATTTAGTTTCGACCTTTGGTTCGGAAATCTTTTTCTTTGCTTGTTCGTTTTATATTTTAAGGGAAACAAGCAATGGTACATTATACGGTTTCGTTATAGGTATGATGGCTGTAGTTCAAATTGTGTTAGGTCCAATTATGGGGAACCTGGCAGATTATAAAAGTAATCGAAAGATGATCTTCATTGCGCAATTATTAAGCGTGCTATCCATCACTGTATTTTTAGTGGGTTATCAAAATCACTTATGGGCACTGGTTGTTTTAATGATGATGCTTACTGCGACTGATGTTCCTGTGGGTCTAATCATTGAATCTAATTTAGCGAAGATTACAGGAGACCAATTAGAGCGCTTTGTGTCTTTAAGAAATATTGTGATTATGGCCACATCATTTTTAGCGCCGGTAATTGGCGGTATTGTCGTAGGATTCCTATCTATTGAACAAATGGGGTATGTGATTTTAGTGACTGAATCACTCGCCATGTTGACGATAGCATTTATACCTTTAAACAGACATGTGGAAAAAGAGAACCAAGCTTTCATCAATAATTTCAAAAATGGTTTTCACTACATATGGGCAAAAAAGGATTTAGCGACGATGGTGGTTTATTTGGCAGTGATTAATATTATTTTGTATGCGATACCGATTGGCATTTCAATGTTAGCCATTCAAAAGATGCACTTATCTTCAAGCGCTTTTGGATGGATAGAAGCTTCTTTAACAATCAGCATGGCGTTAGGCAGTATTATTCTTGCGATTTTCCCTCCTAAACAAAATTTACGTTTATATTTAATTGGATCGAGTTATACGATTGCGATGATTTTCTTTGCGTTGGCATTGGTGACTATGATGGCAACTGGAAATTTAACTGGGGTATTAGCACTGATTGGCGTTTATATTGTATTAGGTTTCAGCGCACAATACAGTAATATTCCACTTCAAATCTACTTCCAAAAACGTATCGAGGAAAGTTATAAAGCAAGGGTCTTCTCTGTCAGCTTTGCGCTCAGTCAATTCACCAAACCTTTAAGTATTATGTTCTTCAGCTTTATTCTTGGCTTCAACTACACACTTGTTTTTCTAATTACAGGAATAATCTTCGTCATGATTGTGGTCACATTTACCAAAATTGTGCCAAAGGATGTGTTTGATGACGGCATCAACACGCCATCAGAAGAAGGGGTATAATGGAGATAAATATAAGAAAAGGAGTGACGTGCGTGGCAAGACATAAAATTTATGATATGGCATTCGCAAGTGTTTATCCGCATTATGTGACAAAGGTTGAGAAAAAAGGGCGTACAAAAGATGAATTGCATGAAGTGATGACTTGGTTAACAGGATATGATGAAGCAGGTTTACAACAAGTTTTAGATAAGCAAGTATCGTTTGAAGATTTCTTTGCGCAAGCACCTGACTTAAATCCGAACCGCAAGTTGATTACAGGTGTCATTTGCGGCATTCGTGTTGAAAACATCGAAGCACCTTTAATGCAGGAAATTCGCTATTTAGATAAGGTCGTAGATGAGCTCGCAAAGGGTAAGCCATTAAATAAAATAATGAGGAAATGATTTAGAGAATAAAACGTTTTCAAGTTTTACAAAATGATGAACTTATAAAAAATATATTGCAGAATCGTAATCGTTACGATACAATGTACTTAATTTAAAAACGGATTCGATGAAAAAGATATGAAATACAAGATTTAAGTCAGAGATAGAAAGTCAGCGGCTGGAAGCTTTCTAATTACTTAAGCTTGTGTTTTACTCCTTTTGAGATGTATGTGAAAGCATACCGACTAATGGCATGTTACGTCATTCTAATGAGGAAGCAAGTTGAGACTTCTAGGAGAGCAACTCCAAATGATGTCTTGTTTAACGACTTGTTTCGAATGTGGGTGGTACCACGAGCATAAACTGCACTCGTCCCTGTTATCAGAGGATAAGTGCAGTTTTTTTATTGAATAAAATCAACCATTAGAATTTAAGGAGGCAATAATTATGGCAGAACAAGTTATCGTTACTTTACCAGATCAACGCAAATTGGAGGTGGCACAAGGCACAACACTTTACCAAGTTGCGCAACAAATCGGCAGTTCTTTTGCGAAAAAAGTTGCGGTTGCGAATGTGGACGGCACATTTTATGGTTTGAACGAATACATCGGAGAAGATTGCCAAGTTGAATTCTTGACATATGAAGATGAAAAAGGGCTAGAAGCCATTCGTTATACTTTAGGGTATTTAGCAGGAGAGGTGCTTGAAAAACACGGTGCGAAAGTTGCGGGATTCGGTGTAAATAAAGAACAATTCTTTGTAGACTTCAAACCTGAAGAAAACTTGAAAGCAGCGGATTTAGAAAAAGTTTCTAAAGACATTCAAAAAGCAGTTAGCGCCAATCATCCTATTGAAGTTCGTGAATTATCAAAATTAGACGCATTAGACCAATTTAATGAAAATGCCTTTATGCAACATCATATTGAACAAGCCGCAGAGCCTGTGAAAGTTGCGGTGCATGGAGATTACGCAGCGGTTATCGACCAACCTTTAGTACACAACTTATCTAAAGTGAAACACTTCAGTTTACAAGCAGTATCCGCAACTAACTGGTTACGTGATGTGAACAATGAAGCATTACAACGTGTATCAGGTTTTGCATTCGCAGATGCGAAAGCGTTAGAAGACCATCAAGCGTTTATTGATAAATATGAACAAGTGAACCATCGTCGTTTAGGTAAAGAATTAGATATCTTCTCATTCTCAGAATTTGCGCCAGGTATGCCGTTCTATGCGCATAATGGACAAGTCATTCGTTTAGAACTACAAAATATGTTGAGACAATTACAGTTTGAAGCGGATTATGAAGAAGTCTACACTCCATTTATCATGGATGAAACTTTATGGAAAAACAGTGGTCACTGGGATCACTATCAAGACAATATGTACTTCACTGAAGTAGATGAACAAACTTACGCATTAAAACCTATGAACTGTCCTGGACATATGTTGATTTACAAAAATCATTTACATTCATATCGCGACTTGCCAATTCGTATGGCTGAATTCGGTCAAGTTCACCGTCATGAATTAAGCGGTTCTTTAAATGGTTTATTCCGTGTAAGAACATTCAACCAAGATGATGCGCATATCTTCGTTCGTCGTGACCAAATCGAATCAGAAATCTTAGATGTTTTAGGTTTAATTCACAAAGTATATAGTGTGTTCGGTTTCGATTACAGTATTGAATTATCTACACGCCCAGATGACTTCATGGGTGAAATTGAACTTTGGGATTTCGCGGAACAATCATTAGAAAACGTATTAAATCAACACGGTTTTGAATATACAGTCAATGAAAAAGATGGCGCATTCTATGGACCTAAAATTGATATTCACATCAAAGATGCTTTAGGACGCAGCCACCAATGCGGTACTGTACAACTTGATTTCCAAATGCCTGAAAAATTCGATTTAACTTTCGTTAACAAAGAAGGGGAAAAAGAACGTCCAGTGGTTATCCACCGTGCAATTTACGGTTCAAGCGATCGCTTCATCGGTATCTTACTTGAACACTTCGGCGGTAACTTACCATTATGGTTAGCACCTGTACAATTAGAAGTGATTCCAGTTAATGCAGACTTGCATTTAGATGCGGTAAAAGACTTGAAACGTCAATTGAAAGCAGAAGGTTTCAGAGTAGACTTGGATCTTTCAGATGAAAAAATGGGATATAAAATCCGTCAAGCACACTTAAGAAAAGTACCTTATACACTTGTTGTGGGAGATAACGAAGTTGAAAATGGTACAGTTGCGGTAAGAAAACGCGGTGCTTCTGAAGAAACTAGCATAGACGTCAAAGCATTCATTGAACAATTGAAAGCAGAAAGAGATGTTTTAAACACTGTAGAGTAAATTTGAAACGAGAATTGAATATTAAAAAATACGCATTGCAGTAGAAAGGGTAGCTGCAATGCGTTTTATTTTTTAAGGGTTATTATTTTATGGTTTCATGTGTTTCAATTAAGAAGTTGAGGGAGCTTAATTCAACACAGACTTTTTTATATTTTTATTATTTATATAGTTAAGGTTGGATTCAAAATGTTGGGCTAATTACATTTTGAATTATCTTGTGATTTCAAGATTGAGTTTAATGATTGGGTTTGGGCTGATTTCCATAAGCTTTGTGCGTTTAATCGATGGTTATAATTCAGAGCGACTTAAAACTCTGTTTTTAATTGAGTAAGGGTATAGGTTGTAAGTTTGAAATAGTAACGTATCGCATAGCAGAGTTGAGGGCACTGCGAGATGAATTGTGGGATTCATTCAGCAGATGACTATACAGAGTTACCTTATTTCAAAACTTAGTGCGCTTTAAATTTTTAGCGCGGTTTATTTAAACCATCAATTGCTGTTATAGGCATACTGGTTGCTATTTGGCACTTAAAATGAACTTATCGGTTGTTGTTAGGATTTGTTGTACAGCTATGAAAGCACTTGCGTGAGTACTATTCTTTTTCAATCAAATATTTTAAATCAAGAGGGCGCAAGTGAATCGCTGTTGTATTGTATCAGCTTTACGTATAGAGATTGGGCTGTGTTCATATACATAGAGCGCATTGTTCAGATTGGGCTAGTTTCAATCGGCTACTAAAGTGGTGAGCGTAGCGTCTTGAAAATAAATATAGAAATGAATGGTTATTTAATAAGATAAGTTCAATTTTAGCGTTTATGGAAATAAAAAAACTCGCTCCTGTTTACATACATCACCTCCTTGAAATGTCTTACGAGTTTCAAAGCAGGTTAGTAAACAGCACCGAGTACCTTACACCAATCCTAATTTATTCTATTTATGATTCAATATTGCGATCAAACACGAATATTGAAATGACTTCATCATCTTCTAAGTTCACATCTGTAAATAATTTTACAAACTTCGCACCTACCAATGCTTCCATTTCTGTAGGCGGATGTTGTTTGTAGAGTTGTTTAATTTCTTCTGTACGTCCGAATTTAAGCATTCTTTCGAATTCCTTACTTTCAGTATTACGTAAATAGAAATTTTCAACTTTACTTAGACTTCCTGTCATATGAGCAATGGCCCAGTTATCTTTGAAGAACACTTTGATTTGTTCGGGACCTTTGCCGATATGTTCCTTACGATACGCACGGACAAGGTTCGCAAATGCTTGTGTCTTATTTTGTTTAGCTATATCAATCACCTGCTTACTTGAGAAATGATATGACATATTGAAATTCAGGCTGATAATTTTTCAAGTCTGTAATACACCTTCACTTTAAAGAAAATGAAGCATGCAGCGCGACGATTGAAAGAAATACTTGTATCAAAATGTCACTTTATTTGAGCATCTGACATTAATCAAGTGTGCAATATTAATTTGCCTGTTGTTAATACACTTGTATTTAATGATAATACTTTTTTACCTTGATTTAAAGAGGTTTGTTTAAATTTTTTGTGTGGAAAGATTATGAGTTATCAATATCGCTTTAAAAGAGTGAAGCGAAAGCGCAAAAGAAAAAGCAGTTTATCCTGCGATTTCTTTTACAGTCCACTTGTTTACTTCATCACAAATCTTGTTTCATCTAAATTTTTTCGGAATGCTTTTTGGTCTGCTTTAGATTTCTTTTTAAAGTCTTTAAGAAATTGTTCGTATTTAGGCAACACGTCTTCAACATCGCCGAATTGTTTCAATCGGCCGCCTTCAATCCAAGCGATTTTCGTACAGAATTGACGTACTTGTCCGATATTATGGCTGACGAAGAAGATTGTTTTGCCAGCTTCTTTGAATTCATGAATTTTATCCAATGATTTTTGTGTAAATGTTTGGTCACCCACAGATAATGCTTCATCAATAACTAAAATATCTGGGTCGATTGTGACATTGATAGAGAAGCCGAGTTTCGCACGCATACCGCTTGAATACTTTTTAACGGGTTGGTAAATAAATTCTCCAAGTTCACTGAATTCTACAATTTTAGGTGTAAGTTTTTTAATTTCTTTTCGTGTAAAGCCCATACATAACATTTTAAATTCAATGTTTTCTAATCCAGTCAATTGTGCGTTAAGTCCTGCGTTGATCGCAATGACACTGACCTCACCATTTTTCTCGATAGAACCTGCGGTATTTGATAAAGAACCGCCGATAATGTTGCTGAGGGTTGATTTGCCTGAACCATTGATGCCGACTAAACCGATAATATCACCTTTATACGCTGTCATTGAGACGTCTTTTAACGCATAAAACGTTTTGTTCTTATGATTAGGAATGAGCGCATCTTTAATTCGTTCTTTGTTATTACGATAGATACGATATTCTTTTGTAATATTATCCATCTTTACAGATACATCTTTCATTGTATAACCTCTTCCTTAACCTCTATTTACTCTATTATAGTACATATTGCGGTGCCTAGCGGACAAAACGCATATGAATACTTCAACGCTATAAATTTTACCATTTCTTGAAGAATTGGTCATTATTTTCGTTATCAAAGTCATTTCTTTGCCATTAGTAATGAAAATTATTCCATTCTATATTATAATTACGTATAATGTTGAGATGGATATATTTCAAGCATAGAGAAAAAATTACATAAGTATATGTAATGAAATGCGCAAATCGTTTGAAAGCGTGGTTTGAACATGGGAGCATTAATTACTGTTCTAAAAGAACATATTAAAGGATTTTATTTAGTCCAAAGGTTAGCACAATTCGAGTTGAAAATTGCTAACCATAACAACTATTTAGGTATGGCGTGGGAATTGATTAACCCGCTTATCCAAATTTTAGTCTACTGGTTCGTGTTCGGATTCGGGATTCGTACGAACGCACCGGTTGATGGGATACCTTTCATCTTCTGGATGCTTGTCGGTATCAGTATGTGGTTCTTTATCAACCAAGGAATTTTAGATGGGACACGCTCGATTGTATCGAAATACAATCAAGTGGCGAAAATGAATTTCCCATTATCGATTATTCCAACTTATACCGTAACCGCAAAATTATATGGACATTTAGCATTACTCGGGATTATTATTATTTTCTGTATCGCTTCTGGTATTTATCCAACGATACATATTATCCAATTATTCTTATACGTACCATTCGCGTACATTGCGACGAGTGCTGTCGCTCTTTTAACGTCGACACTAGGCGTATTGATTCGTGATACACAAATGATGATGCAAGCGCTCATGCGTGTGTTATTCTATGCATCACCTATTTTATGGGTCGCGAAGCCAGGTTCGATTGTACAAAAGATTTTGATGTTGAATCCGATTTATTTCATCGCAGAATCTTACCGTGCAGCAGTACTATATCATAATTGGTACTTCATTGATCATTGGCAATTAGCACTTTATAACGTATTTATTGTCGTATTTATATTCTTTGTAGGTTCAATTCTGCACATGCGCTACAGAGATCAATTTGCAGACTTTATGTAAGATTATTTAAGAGTAAACTCCAAGCATGTTTTCGCGTGTTTGGAGTTTTTTTACAATAAGCAGAGGTGAAAAACATGAGACAAGTCATCAAGAAGCTGTACTTAACCATTATCAAAGTATGTAATACCTTGTGGTTTAATAAGAAAATAGACAATAACCATATTGTGTTATTTATGAGCTTTAAAGAGGATGTTTGGCCTTTAATTCAAAGGTTCCACCAAGACGGTTACCGCTTAACAGTGATTGGCAAAGCAGAAGATCAAGCACACGTCACACAGTTGGACGGAATCCATTATGTCATCAACAATAATAAAAATGTCATTGCACAATTAAAAGCCTTGGCTACTGCTCAAGTGATATTCATTGATAACTATTACTTGTTAATGGGCGGATATCGCAAGAAGAAAGGGCAGACGGTGATACAGACATGGCATGCGGCAGGGGCTTTGAAATACTTTGGGCTGAAAGACCACGCAGTCGATTTATCTAATAAGAAAATGGTGGATCAGTATTTAAGTGTTTACAATGCGACAGATCGTTATCTCATCGGCGGAGACCCGATGGAGATTTGTTTCAGAAACGCATTCGATGCAAAACCAGATCAGATGTTACGCTTTGGTTTGCCTAGAATGCAACAGTACTTTACAGTTAATATAGAACAACAACAAGCAAAATTGAAAGCACACTATGGTATTAAAGATAAACTTGCCGTTTATGTTCCGACTTATCGCGAACATCATGCTGCGAATAGAATGATTGATAAACAGCACTTTGAACAAGAGTTGCCAGGTTATACAATTATTAATCAATTACATCCAGCTGTACGACAAGGCAGTACTTCTGATATTGAGACGCAGCATTTGTTTATGATGGCGGATGTCATTATTACAGATTACAGTTCGCTCGCGATTGAAGCGAGTTTATTGAATAAACCGGCACTCTTTTATGTTTATGACCAAGCAGAGTATGAAGCAGAACGCGGCTTAAATCATTTTTACTGGCAAATTCCTGAAAATTATAAAGCCTATAATGAAACGGACTTGCTGCATAAGTTAAAAGAAGGTTTAGAATATTATCCGCCGCTGTTTAAAGAATGGCATGATTACAATACAGATGAGACTTTAAATCAAATATCAAATTATATAAAAGAATTGGTGAAACAATGAAAATTTCTATTATTATTCCAGTTTATAACTCAGAAGAAGTGATTAAGAAAGCAGTCAGCTCCATTGATACGAAATATGATCATGAGATTATTTGTATCAATGATGGTTCGACAGATGGCACATTAGAAGCACTTGAAACGCTCCAAAAAGAAAATAAGCACGTTAAGATTATCAGTCAATCTAATAAAGGCGCAGCCGCTAGTCGTAATGTAGGATTATCGCATATTACAGGCGATGTCTTTATGTTTTTAGATGCTGATGATGAATTCTTGCCGAGCCGCATCGATGTGATGGCACGTCGTTATGAACAAAACGATGATGTTGAAATCGTAATCGGGCAAACAGGCCGTGATTATCATGGGGAATGGCGTACTTTCCCAACGCATGAAGAAATTAAAAAAGATGAAGTGGTCAATTTAGCACAATGTCCAGCGATGCTGCAGTCGATTGGACCAAGAGACAAGATGTTTAGTGCGCGCTTTAAAGATTTACGCTTTGACGAAGATATTGTCTTCTGTGAAGAACATACCTTTATGGCACATGCCTTTAACCAAGCACATGATATTCAACTATTGCCAGATATTATTGCGGGTTATAATGTGCGAGAGAACTCTATTACAGCACGCAGTGTTGAACGTTTCTTTGATTATATGCATGATGCGTATATTGTGCGTGGACGTGTCATGGATTACTTAAGACTTCGCAATGTTCAACAATATTACAGCTATCGCATGGATGAATTGATTGTCAGCTATATGCTTCAAGCCTATGTGACTGAAAAACCAAAAGTGACACAAGAACTCCTAGATACAGTTATTCAATATATTGAAGGTATGCAGAAGACACATTATGACGGCGATGCTTTATTTAGAATTGTTAAAGTGATGGAAGGCGGCTGTAAAGGCTGGTCGTTACATTATTACAGACAATGGCGTGAAACACTGAATAAAGTCGGTATCGGACGTCCAAATTATTTAGCGTTCAAAGCACAGTTGGTACCTAAACAAACGGCATTTAGAGGGCGTGCTGCTTTAAAAAGTGCGTTGAAAAAATAAAAGCTTATATGGGATTTGTATGAATTAAAATCTGAAATGTGTTAAATTTTACAGTAGCTTAAAATTGTGAAGGAGGGTTTAAATTTGAAGAGAGTTATTACGTACGGTACATATGACTTATTACATTATGGTCATATTGAATTACTGAGAAGAGCAAGAGAAATGGGAGACTACCTGATTGTGGCACTCTCTACAGATGAATTTAACCGCATTAAAAATAAAAAATCTTACTACAATTACGAACAACGTAAAATGATGTTAGAATCCATTCGTTATGTAGACTTAGTTATCCCTGAGGATGATTGGGGTCAAAAAGAACGAGATGTTGAACGTTATGATGTAGATACATTTGTGATGGGTCATGATTGGGAAGGCGAGTTCGACTTCCTAAAAGACAAATGCGAAGTGATTTACTTAAAACGTACAGAAGGTATTTCTACGACGCAAATTAAAAAAGAATTATATGGCAAAGATGCCAGATAAAATGAAAAACAGAGATATTGCCGTCAATGCTTTGACAGCGACATCTCTGTTTTTGTGTTCTATTTATATGATTGACTTTATTTTTTGCGGCTGAATGCTGAGAGTATCTTAAAAATGATATATGCGACCACAGCAACAATAAATGCGGCGCCTAAACTTGTCAGAATCGGATGAGTATTCCATGAAGATTCCGCAATGGTAGTGGCTTTATGCATCAATGGACGTTGAACGTCTACTGTTGGCGGACCATAATTTTTAGAGATAAATTGTCTATCATAATCAATGTGTAATTTGCCATTTTCTATTACGAACTTATAATCATCTGGTTTGAAATTGCTTGGTACGACATCATATAAGTCTTTTTTCACAAAATACGTTTTATTGTTGATTTTGTGTTCGCCTTTTGACATGACTTTCACGTATTTATATTGTTCAAATGAGCGATTGATTAAGCTGTTGCCCATTTTATTGCGTTCTTTGTCTCCGCCTAAGTGTTTGAAGTCACCTGCACCCATGATGGCTTGATCAATACGGAAACCATCGCGTTTGGTACTTAAAGTATGGTTATAATCTGCGATATCACTAGAGCCGGTTTTTAATCCATCGGTTCCTGGTAAGCTTAATTCAGAGCCTTCAAGTGACCAGTTGAATGTATAATACGTGACACCGTGTTGTGTAGGTGCGATTGCTTTGGTGAATTCAAGTACTTTAGGTGTATCTTGGACTACGCGTTGCGATAAAATAGCGAAATCTCTTGCGGTTGAGGTACTAGACATCTCGTCTTTATAGCGTTCTGGCGCAAAGCTTTTCAATAAATTGTTTTCAGCACCTGTCGGATTTACAAAGTGTGTATGGTTCATTCCGATAGATTTGGCTTTTTCGTTCATCTTGTCGGTGAAGTCGGATGTTGAATCTGAAACTTCATTTGCTAAGATTAACGCTGCCGCATTACTAGAGGCTGAAACAGTAATTTGAAGTAATTCAGCGATGGTATAAGTTTCACCAGGATATAATTTCGTGTTACTTAATTCAGGAAGTGTTGACATCGCATAGTGTTTATCTGTGATCTTCACTTTATCATTTAGTGAGAGTTTGCCTTCTTTAACAGCTTCTAAAGTTAGATACATCGTCATTAATTTGGTCATTGAAGCAGGATACCATTTCTTATCCATGTGATAATTATAGAGGATTTGTCCAGTTTGGCTGATATTCACTGCGCTTTCTGGTTCGAAACCTTCCCCAATGTTTTGGCCACGCTCGTTTGCGATTTGGACAGGTGATTTGGTTTCAGTGTCTGCATTAGAAAATGGTGTTATAATGGTACTTACGAAGAATATTAACAGTGTCAGTATTACTATCTTTTTCATTATGTATGTTTCAGTCCTTCAACAATAATAATTTCACAGTAAAACTATTTTATCACAAAAGTAGTTTGATACAAGAGAACAAGAAATGTAAGGAACGGCATTAAATTAAGCCGTCAGTCTGACGGTTGTCTGACCGAAGTGTGCTCGGATGTCTAAATGTGTGTGAAATATGGGATGAAACAACGTAAATTGGAAAACATAAAACTATAATTGAGGTAAGCGTGAAAATGAAACAGACTAACAAAAAATCTAATCCACTCTTATTCTTATTGAAGAAACTGACATGGCCCGTCGGTTTAATTGCGATTGCGGTTTCTATTTCTTCCTTAGGGAGCATTAGTGGTTTAATCGTTCCTTTATTCACTGGAAGAATGGTTGATAAATTTACTGGCGCATCTTTTAATATGCAGTTTATTTTAATCTTTATCGCAGTTTTTGCGCTAAATGCGGTTTTAAGTGGTATTGGTTTATACTTACTCAGTAAAATCGGTGAAAAAATTATTTATGCGATTCGTACTGTCGTATGGGAACACATCATTCGATTACGCATGCGTTTTTTTGATGTGAACGAAAGCGGCCAGTTGATGAGTCGTTTAACAGATGACACCAAAGTAATTAACGAATTTGTTTCTCAAAAGTTGCCGAATGTTCTGCCTTCTATTATCACATTAATCGGTTCACTGATTATGTTATTTATTATGGATTGGCAGATGACTTTACTAACGTTTATTACGATTCCTTTATTTGTGATTATCATGATTCCTTTAGGTCGTGTGATGCAGAGGATTTCTACACGCACACAAGCAGAAATTGCTAACTTCAGTGGTTTGCTTGGTCGCGTCTTAACAGAAATGCGTTTAGTCAAAGTCGCAAATACGGAACAAGTGGAACTGGATAAAGCACATGTGAATTTAAAAGAAATTTATAAGCTTGGCTTGAAACAAGCGAAAATTGCGGCAGTCATCCAACCGATTTCTGGTTTGATTATGTTGCTGACAATCGGGATTATCCTAGGTTTCGGTGGGATTCGTATTTCTTCAGGAGCGATTACTGCAGGAACACTTGTTGCGATGATTTTCTATGTGATTCAAATGTCCATGCCACTCGTAAACTTATCGACATTGATGACAGATTATAAGAAAGCTGTCGGTGCCAGCAGCCGTATATATGAAATTATGCAAGAACCGCTAGAAGAGGTTTATTTGCCTACGGGTCAAAAACTGGATAACGGTGACATGGCTTTTGAAGCCGTTTCTTTTGGTTATGATTCAAAAGAAGTCTTACATGATTTGAATTTTGATATCCCGACAGGGAAAGTAACAGCCTTTGTAGGGCCCTCTGGATCAGGTAAGAGTACCATTTTTAATTTAATAGAGCGTATGTATGATGTTACACATGGAGATATTCTTTATAATGGTGTGTCTATCTATCAATTACCGCTGTCAGATTGGCGAAATAAAATTGGATATGTCATGCAGTCGAATGCGATGATGAGCGGTACGATTAGAGATAACATATTATATGGGATTAATCGAAAAGTAACTGATGCTGAATTAATGCAGTATACACAACTTGCTAATTGTCATGACTTTATCATGGATTTTGATGAAGGTTACGATACATTAGTGGGCGAACGTGGTTTGAAACTTTCAGGCGGGCAACGCCAACGTATTGATATCGCGCGCAGCTTTGTGAAAAACCCTGACATCTTATTATTAGATGAAGCAACCGCAAACTTAGATAGCGAAAGTGAAAGAAAGATTCAAGAATCATTAGAGACATTAATGAAAGAACGTACAACGGTAGTCATTGCACACCGACTTTCTACTATTATGAAAGCAGATCAAATCATCTTCTTAGATGGTGGGCGTGTGACTGGCATAGGCAAGCATCATGAATTAATGCAGTCGCATGAAAAGTATAAAGAATTTGTGATGACGCAAAAACTAACAGATTAATGATAAAGGTTGAGACAAACGAAAAAGTCTCAACCTTATTTTTATAATGATTTTGAGATATAGACGAATTATGACAATGGATTTTTAATCAGCGATTTTTCATGTGATTTCTCAAAAATCTCATTCAAAGGTAAGGAATGACATGATATACTAAAAAAGCACTTTAATTTTTTACAATTTGTAAATACGAAAGATCTCAAGTAACAGGCGGACATTGTATGGATTATAGGGAATTAAATCGGGAGGTTATAATTCTATCAGTGTGGACTGGTACATAATTAAATAAAAGAAATGGCGGGTGTAACATGTATTTACTTATCAACATTGTTGGTTTGATTGTATTCTTAGGTATTGCAGTGCTCTTCTCTAGAAATAGAAAAGCGATCCAATGGAAATCTATTGGTATCTTAGTCATTGTAAACTTATTCTTAGCATGGTTCTTTGTCTTCTTCCCATGGGGGAATGCGGCAGTTTCTAAAATGGCAGAAGGTATTGCATGGTTGATTGAATCAGCAAACGCTGGTACAGACTTTGCATTCCACAGTTTTGTAGCTACAAAACAAATGGATATGGCGGTTGCTGCCTTATTCCCAATTTTATTAGTAGTACCTTTATTTGATATTTTAATGTACTTTAATATTTTACCGAAATTCATCGGTTGGATCGGTTGGGCGTTAGCTAAAATTACACGTCAACCAAAGTTCGAATCTTTCTTCGGTATCGAAATGATGTTCCTAGGGAACACAGAGGCATTAGCTGTTTCAAGTGAACAGTTAAAACGTATGAATGAAATGCGTGTCTTAACCATTGCGATGATGTCTATGAGTTCAGTATCAGGTGCAATTGTCGGTGCGTATGTCACAATGATTCCAGGGGAATTAGTTTTAACAGCGATTCCACTTAATATTATCAATGCGATTATTGTTACTTCTATTTTAAACCCAGTAACTGTTGAAGAACGCGAAGATGTGATCTATCACATCCAACAAGAAGGTGTTGAACGTCAACCGTTCTTCTCATTCCTTGGCGACTCAGTTATTAACGCAGGTAAATTAGTATTAATCATTATCGCATTTGTGATCAGTTTCGTTGCTTTAGCTGACTTAATTGACCGCTTAATTCACGTACTATCTGGTACAGTGATTGGTTGGTTTAATGTTAAATTCAGCTTTGGTTTAGACCAAATTTTAGGTGTCATCATGGTACCATTCTCATTATTACTTGGTTTACCATGGAGCGAAGCATGGCCAGTTGCACAACAAATGGCTAAGAAGATTGTTACAAATGAATTCGTAGTAATGGGTCAAATTTCTGATGCAGTTAAATCATATGATCCGCACAGACGTGCAGTTATTTCTACGTTCTTAGTATCTTTTGCGAACTTCTCAACAATCGGTATGATTATCGGGACACTTAAAGGTATTGTTGATAAGAAAACATCTGATTTTGTTTCAAAATATGTACCTATGATGTTATTATCAGGTATTTTAGTTTCATTACTTACAGCAGCATTCGTAGGATTGTTCGCTTGGTAAGCATATAACTAGAAGCGTTGTCTTCGGTCATTATGACTGGAGGCAATGCTTTTTCTTTTTAAACATAATGAAAACAGGTTAATGGATGTGGGGAGACACAAACATTACCTGCTTTCAACGGGAAATGAATTTGATGCACGTAATCAGTAAGGACTAGGTACTGATGGTGCATTCGAGCGAAAATTTTGCTTGTTTATTGTAAACAACACAAAGGAGATAACTTCCTAAATCTCTTGATTAAGGAAGTTGAAATTTATTATAGCAAAGCTTTAACACAAAGTAAACAAAATTTTCAGAATAATTAATCTAATGTGGTCAGGACTGTTATTTGGGGATTTTACATTGTTGGTTCAGATTGGCTATGCTAGTATTTATCTTAACTACACAATTTTATAAGGGGGCGGTTTGATTTGAAACGAAAAACTTGGCGTGACCTTGCGTTAGTCGTATTTGGTTCATTTATGTTCTCTGCAGGGGTTAATACGTTTATTATTTCCGCACAATTAGGTGAAGGCGGGGTAACAGGGTTATCCATCGTATTGTATTATGCCTTCCATATTTCACCGGCTATCACAAACTTTGTGATGAATGCGGTGTTAATTGTCATTGGTTATAAGTTCTTAAGTAAAAGGAGTACGTACTTAACAATTTTAGCGACGGTTTTAATTTCAATCTTTCTAAGTTTAACAGAATCGTGGCATGTGGAAACGGGTAATGTCATTGTCAATGCTGTTTTCGGAGGTGCTTCAGTCGGACTAGGTATCGGCGTGATTGTACTGGCAGGGGGAACAACAGCAGGTACGACTATTCTGGCACGTTTAGCACATAAATATTTAGATGTCAGCACATCTTACGCTTTACTATTTTTCGACTTAATCGTTGTTGCGATTTCATTTACAGTGATTCCAGTGAACAAGTTATTAGTAACGATTATTTCACTATATATCGGTACAAAAGTGATGGAATTCGTAATTGAAGGTTTGAATACGAAGAAAGCGATGACGGTAATTTCAAGTCGACCTGATGAAGTGGCGAAAGTCATTGATCAAAAAATCGGACGCGGGGTAACGATTATTGATGGTCGCGGTTATTTCTCAAAAGAGGATAAAGAAATTCTATATGTTGTCATCAGCAAAACACAAGTTTCAAGAGCAAAACGCTTAATTCGACAAATTGATGAAAATGCCTTTTTAGTGATTCACGATGTACGTGATGTGTATGGCAATGGCTTCTTAGTAGATGAATAATGGACAAGAAATCGAGGCGAAAGTCTCGATTTCTTGCGTTTTGATACATAAGAATTGTTAGGAAATCAGTATAAAAAATGTTATAATATAGCCTATGATAATGATTATCAATTACAAAACGGTAGTTGATAAAAGTATTAAAGCTTTTAAGAAATCATTTTACATGAGTTCATTATAAATCGATGCAATGAGATAAAGTATGGAAACAAATTCTGCGGCATACCTTGAAAAGAGACGGTAGTTTTAACAACTGTATTTAAGGTTCATGTCGTATCCAATGGAGGATGAAGTATATTGACAAATCGTTTGAATGGTCAACGCGTAACAATCGGATATGGGGATCATGTAATTGTTGATAATTTAGATGTAGAAATCCCTGACGGTAAAGTTACGTCTATTATCGGACCTAACGGTTGCGGTAAATCAACATTACTAAAAGCATTATCTCGTCTTTTATCAGTGAAAGGCGGAGAAATTACATTAGATGGTAAGAATATTCATACACAATCTACGAAAGAAATTGCGAAGAAAATCGCTATTTTACCGCAATCACCAGAGGTTGCAGATGGTTTAACAGCAGGCGAATTAGTTTCATACGGCAGATTTCCACATCAAAAAGGCTTCGGTCGTTTAACTGCTGAAGATAAAGCTGAAATTGATTGGGCGCTTAAAGTAACAGGTACGTATGACTTTAAACATAGAGCAATCAATGATTTAAGTGGCGGCCAAAGACAACGTGTGTGGATTGCGATGGCTTTAGCGCAAAAAACAGATATTATTTTCTTAGATGAACCGACAACGTATTTAGATATCAGCCACCAATTAGAAATTTTGGAATTAGTTCAAGAATTGAACCGTGAACAAGGTTGTACCATTGTTATGGTGTTACACGATATCAACCAAGCAATCCGTTTCTCAGATCATTTGATTGCGATGAAAGCAGGCGAAATCGTATCGAGCGGTGATACACAAGAAGTCTTAACGAAAGATATTTTAGAAAGATGTTTCAATATTGATGCTGAATTAAGTACAGACCCGCGTACAGGTAAACCGATGTTGGTCACATACGATTTATTGTGCAAACATTATTCAAAAGTATAAGACGTTGTAATTGAGCGATAAAGAGCAGCATCACAAAACTAACATCGATGCATCAACATGTCCTCAAGGTGTCATATCATAAAATTTTGTTATAGGTTATAGTTATTAATGTGAAATCCAAAAAAATATGGTAAACTAATATTAATTGTAGATAAAATCTGTTCAACAATAGGAGGACATTGGCATGAAAGATTTAATCAAGCGACATGTCTTAAACGGCGAATTTGAATCTGTGAAACGATTAATGTCCGAATCAGATTTTATGGAATTTGAAGAACATTACATTTCAAGTGCGCATGAAGTAGAAAGTGTTATGTTTTATACATGTATCCTAGATATGATCAAAGATGGAGAAACAGCTGAAATGCATGATTTAGCATTCTTACTTCTTGTTTATCCATTAAGTGACTTAGAAGGTGCATTGGATTCTGCGTACTATCATGCAGATGCTTCCATAAAACTCACTGAGGGCAAAGAAGTGAAGAGTTTACTACAAATGTTGTTGCTCCATGCAATTCCTGAACCTGTTATTTCTGATAAAAAAGCTTTCGATATTTCTAAGCAGATCTTAAAATTAGATCCTAATAATAACGTAGCCCGCAATATCCTTAAACAGACAGCGAAACGAATGGATAACGTGGTGGTCAGCATTGATGAACTGAACCAAAATCGTGATGCAAAATAATGAATTTAAATGAATTGAAGGGTATCTCAAACCGAGATATCCTTTTTTATTTTGCGAATAAGAAACTATTATCCATAAGTTTTACTAATGTATATGTTTATAAAGTTTAATGAGTAAATCTATCAAATAGAGGGTAATTTATTGTTGTGTTTGGGTTATTACACTTAAGCGCTATTGCGCACTTGAGTGTTTTATTGTTACTATATACTTTTCATGGAATAAGTAATGACCTTTTTCGAAAAAAACAGAAACAAACGCTATGGATAGTAAGTATTAACGTTGGCAAGCATTGTTTTAATTACACGAGGAGGTATTCAACGTTATTATGACGTTTAATAAAGAAACAGTAAAAATTGGCTTTGCCTATGTCGGTGTAGTCGTCGGCGCAGGTTTTTCAACAGGCCAAGAGGTTATGCAATTCTTCACTGAATATGGCTTATGGGCATATATCGGTGTTTTAATTTCAGGTGTTATCTTAGGATTCATCGGAAGACAGGTCGCAAAAATAGGGACGGCTTTCGATGCTGAGAACCACGAATCAACTTTGGCATATTTATTTGGAAAATACGTTGGACGGATCGTCGACTATATACTGGTCTTCTTCTTATTCGGAATTTCTGTCACAATGATTGCAGGGGCAGGTTCTGCATTCCATGAAAGTTATGGCATTCCGACATGGTTAGGTTCACTGATTATGGTGATTGCCATTTATATTACATTATTAATGGACTTCAATAAGATTGTCCGCGCACTGGGTGTGGTTACGCCATTCTTAATCGTCTTAGTGATTATTATCGCGGGTGTTTACTTATTTAAAGGACAAGTACCATTTAATCAAATTAACGCAGAAATGCCTAAGACAAGTCCGCTTTGGGGCATTATCATGGGAACAGTATACGGCGGATTAGCGTTTGCGGTTGGTTTTAGTACCATTGTCGCAATCGGCGGTGACGCAAGTCGTAGAAAAGTATCAGGTGCCGGTGCAATGTTCGGCGGTATCATCTATACGATTCTATTAGCATTAATTACATTTGCGTTGCAAACTGAATTCCCAGCAATCAAAGACGCGGCTATTCCAACATTGACATTAGCAAATGGTATTCATCCAATCGTAACGATTGTATTATCAATTGTCATGTTAGCCGTAATGTATAACACAATTTTGGGTCTGCTTTATTCATTCGCAGCAAGATTCACAACACCATACAGTAAAAAATATCACATCTTAATTGTGATTATGATGCTTGTCGCTTACGTATTAAGTTTCGTAGGTTTCTCAAGTCTGATCAACTTCTTATACCCAACAATGGGTGTTATCGGACTTGCGATTGTTGTTAGTGTGTTAGTGAAATATTTCAAACGTAAAAAAGAGAATGAACAACATATCGCATAAATTGCCCAATGTGTGACATTTACTAGATATAGCAGAGAATTATGAATAGCGAAGGTCAACTTACTGCTTGTAAGCAGTAATGATAAAAACAATAGGTATAGCGCAGCAGATTTTGCTGCGCTATTTTTCTTGATTTCACCCTTTGAGATGACTTTAAATATAAAGTACAATAAATACAAATTGGAAATTATCTTGCCGATAGAATAAAGAGAGGACTTGGTAATCAAATGAACAGTCGAAGAAAAAAATGGCTGGCAATCGGTGCGATGATCTTCGTGTTGTTAGGCATCGCTGTCGGTGTTGGTATAAAACTCTATATGGATTATCAGCATAAACAAAATATGAAGCCGAAAGTAGCAATCAACAATGATAATGTAAAAGTCTTTAATAACATTACATATAGTAAAGCATTTCCGAAGAGTCAACTCGATATTATTACGCCAGCAGAACTAGATAAAGATGTGAAATTGCCGGTTATCTTCTGGATGCATGGCGGCGGCTTTATCGCAGGCGATAAGCAATATAAAAATCCGCTCTTATCCAAAATTGCAGAACAGGGCTACATTGTCGTAAATATTAATTATGCGCTTGCGCCACAGTATAAATATCCGACACCTTTGATTCAAATGGATCAAGCGGTGAAGTTTGTGAAGCAGAATCCGCATCAATTACCTATTGATTTTACGCAAGTGGTCTTTGGCGGTGATTCTGCAGGGGCTCAACTATCCAGTCAATATACTGCGATTCAAACAGATGAACAACTTAGAAAGGATATGAACTTTAAACAACGCTTTAAACCGAAAAATATCCGTGCGGCTATCTTTTTCGGCGGCTTCTATAATATGAATACAGTAAGAGAAACTGAGTTTCCACGTATTCAACTCTTTATGAGAAGTTATACAGGAACAGAGGAATGGGAAACGGAATTCAGAGATTTATCCGAAATGTCGACTGTGGAACATGTCACTAAAGATTATCCGCCGACATTCTTGTCTGTTGGGGATGCAGATCCGTTCTTCAGTCAAAATAGAGAGTTTGCGCAAGTCTTAGAAGAGGATGGCACGTCAGTGGATACACTTTTCTTTGATGGTTCGCACCACTTAAGACACCAGTATCAATTCCATTTGAATTTACCGGAATCAAAAGAAAATCTGCTTTCTGTTCAACGTTTCTTAAGTAGAAATACCAGCTCAACAACAATTAAGAATCCAGATGAACAATTTGAACCCATTCAGTTAAATCCATACAAAAATTAGAAGATACACGTTTCTAAAAGTATCCAACTAATATAAAAAGAAGTATCGCAAAGGGGTTAGCTTTGTAGATACTTCTTTTTATTATAAGATAATAAGTGGGTTATATGTAAAATGGAAAATGAGAGTAAATAAAAAAACCTGATATGTATGCTGCATATCAGGATATAGACTAGTGTAAGAGTTTAGCCATAACGTATTCACTATAATATTTATTATCTATTTTGAGTTTATCGCGCATTTCGCCCTCAATTTGATAGCCGCCTGATTTGAATAGTTCAACAGCGTGCTCATTTTGCGGGACGACTAATGCTTCTAATCGACGAATGTCATGGTTGTATGCCCATGCATCTACGGCATTTAATAATGATTGTCCAACACCTTTACTGCGGTATTGTGCACGAATACCGATACGCACGCGTGTTTCGTGGCGTGTACGTTCATATTCGCGAGATGTGACAATCGCAAAACCAATCAACTTGCCGTCGATTTCTGCAAGATATATCGTATTTGATGGAGAAGTGATGAAGTGTTCAAGCTGTTGTAATGCACTTGAAAGTGATGGCACATATTCACCAGGACTATACAGCATATAGCTAGATTCATCATAGATATCTTTTAATAAAGCAATATATGCATCTGCATCATTGATACTTATTTCTCTAATCGTATGTTCCATAGACACCCTCCATATTATAAGGTAGTATTACACTGAGTATAGCGTAAATGACGATTGTCTGCATCGTTTTTAGTTTCATTTTACTTTAAAATGATAGAACGCAATGATTGTTAGAGAATCGCACAAAGATAAGTGTAAGATAAAATTTGTGAAATGTAAATGAAATAGTTTTGAAATAGTTTTGAAATAAAAATAATAGGTGATAACATGAAGATTTTGTTGGTAGAAGATGACAAATCCTTATTTGAACAATTAAAGAAAGAGCTAGAACATTGGGATTTGAAAGTGTCTGGTATTGATGATTTTAATCAAGTTATGGAAACTTTTGAACAGCAGCAACCTGAAATCATTATTATGGATGTGGAGCTGCCGAAATATGATGGGTTTTATTGGTGTCGCGAGATACGTAATCAATCGAATGTGCCAATCTTATTCTTATCAGCGAGAGACAATCCGATGGATCAAGTCATGAGTATGGAACTTGGGGCAGATGATTTTATGCAGAAGCCGTTTTATACCAATGTCTTAATTGCGAAGCTTAAAGCTATTTATCGTCGTGTGTATCAATTCAATTTAGAAGAACAACGTATTATCTCATGGGGCGATGTCCAAGTAGATCTTGGAAAAGGTGTGTTAGAAAGAGGACAAGAAACAGCGCATCTGTCTAAAACAGAAATGCTGATTTTAGAAATCTTATTAAAGCATCGTAATCAGATTGTCAGCCGTGATGAGATTATCACAGCGTTATGGGATGATGAAGCGTTTGTCAGTGATAATACGTTAACAGTCAACATCAATCGCTTGCGTAAAAAGTTAGCAGACTTTGGTTTGAAGCATGCGATTGAAACACGGGTTGGTAAAGGATATTTAGCACATGACAATATTTAAACGCATCTCAAATTATTTAATCTCTCGCTTGAATTGGCTTGTTTTGGTTGCGGGATTCCAAGGCTTCCTCGTTATTTTAGCTGTGTTAGATCCAGATTTATCTGTGGAGTCTGTGATGTATGTCATATTATGTAATGTGATTTTCACATGCGTCTTTCTGATCTTTTCTTATCATTACGAAACAGGTTTTAATAAAAAGCTGGCTGAAATGAAGGAAGTAGAAGAACTGAAACATAAAGAAGCGGCTAATACGCCTATGGATGAAGAAGTTTTGAACTATCTATTTGTGATGATTCAAAGACAAAAACAAATCGTATCGAAACAAGCTGTACAATTAAAGGAACATGAACAAAGCTTGACTGAATTTGTGCATGAAATTAAAACCCCGTTGACCGCCTTAAAATTAATGATAGATCATGAAGAAGATACACAACGTCGGAATGCTTTGTTGTTTGAATGGTCCCGCATGAATGAAATGTTAGATCAGCAATTGTATATAGCACGCCTAAGTCAGAAACATCAAGATTTATACTTTGAACAAGTATCGTTAAAACGTATGGTTATTGAAGAGATTCAATTAACACGCAATATCTGCAGACAACGAGGTATCGGATTT
The DNA here is from genome assembly GCF_047037175.1 of Staphylococcus simulans. GTDB lineage: Bacteria > Bacillota > Bacilli > Staphylococcales > Staphylococcaceae > Staphylococcus > Staphylococcus simulans_C. The sequence goes on from NZ_CP178241.1 coordinate 2,395,636, forward strand.
GATTTAAATTTTGAAGCGGATGATGATGTCTTTACAGATATGAAATGGTGCAAGATGATGATACGTCAAATCCTTTCTAATGCGGTTAAATATAGTGAAGCGGGTACAGAGATTAGCATTACTTCTAAGCAAATAGAAGGGCATAGTGTGCTTGAAATCAAAGATACGGGGCGCGGCATCCTTTCTCAAGATCTGCCGCGGATTTTTGAACGTGGTTTTACCTCAACTAAACATCGACATGAAACAATATCTTCAGGCTTAGGGTTATATTTAGTGGATCAAATTAAGCGTCCATTACATATACAAGTTACTGTTAAATCAGTTTCAAACGAGGGCACAACGGTAACCTTTGTCTTCCCAAAACAGAACGAAATGTTGGAACGTATGTCTGAAGTGACAAAATCGTCACTTTAAACATGCGTTTTGTCATCTCAAATCAACGACCATCTAATCACTTATGCGTACACTATAAATACAAGTGTTAAAAGAAAAAGGAGCGCAAAAAAATGGAAATTCTAACAGTATCCAATTTAACAAAAGTATTTGGAAATAAGCATGTGGCGCAAGAAGTGCTAAAAGGTATCTCGTTTAAAGTAGACAAAGGTGAGTTTATCTCAATTATGGGGCCTTCAGGATCTGGTAAAACGACGTTATTGAATATGTTAAGTTCCATTGACTATATTACTCAAGGTTCAGTTGAACTTAATGGACATCAATTACAAAATTTAAGCAATAAAGCACTGTCAGAAGTGCGCAAAAAAGAAATCGGTTTTATCTTCCAAGATTATAATTTATTAGACACATTGACAATCAAAGAAAATATTATGTTGCCGTTATCGATTCAAAAATTATCTAAAACAGAAGTGGAAGCACGTTTTGAAGAAGTAACAGAAACATTAGGTATTAGAAGTTTAGCAGACAAGTATCCATCAGAGGTTTCAGGCGGTCAGAAACAAAGGGTTTCTGCAGCGCGTGCATTTATCACACGTCCAGCCATTATCTTCGCAGATGAACCTACAGGCGCATTAGATTCTAAAAGTGCACAAGATCTATTAAGACGATTGAAAACGATGAATGAACGTTTTGATACTACGATTTTAATGGTGACACATGACCCGGCCGCTGCGAGTTATTCAAACCGTGTCATTATGTTGAAAGATGGTCAAATTTATTCTGAGTTGTATCAAGGTGAACGTTCTAAACAAGCGTTCTATAAAGAAATCATTCAAGCACAAAGCGTCTTGGGCGGTGTGTCTTATGACGTTTAAACATATCGTATTAAAGAATTTAAGACAAAACATCAGACATTATGGACTGTATCTCTTTTCATTAATTATGAGTATCTCGCTCTACTTCAGCTTTGTGACGTTAAAATATACGAATGCGATTAATAATAGTGATTCATCAAAATTAATACAAAAAGGCGCAAGTATAGGTAGTGTCGTTTTGTTTATTATCATCATTATCTTTTTAATGTATGTGAACCAGCTCTTCATTAAACAGAGAGATAAAGAACTCGGGCTCTATCAATTGATCGGTTTAACGAAAGCTAATGTTGTGCGTATGACGATGTTAGAGCAATTCGCAATATTTATCATTACAGGTATTATCGGTATGGTTGTCGGCCTGTTAGGTTCAAGATTATTGCTTTTAATTGTGACAAAACTGATGCAGATGAATGAATCTGTACACCTGAACTTTAGTTTACAAGCCGTTATCGCAACGACATTGATGTTAGTGCTTGCATACGTCTTAGTTATTATTCAAAATGCGATCTTTATTAAGAAACGCTCGATATTAAAATTAATGCAGACTCGCCGCACGACGGATGTTAAAACAAATAAAATCACAGTACTTGAAACTATCAGCGGTCTTGTTGGCCTTATTATGATTATTTCAGGTTATGTCTTGGCACTTAATACTAAATCATTAGCTTTAATGGTGATGCCATTCTTAATCTTATTCCTGACAATTTTCGGGGCATATTTATTCTTTAGAAGTACAGTTTCTTTATTGTTTAAGACGTTGAAGAAACGTAAAAAAGGACAAGTTTCAATTAATGATGTCATTTTCACTTCATCTATTATGTATCGTATGAAAAAGAACGCTTTATCTTTAACAATTATTGCGGTAATTTCTGCGATTACTGTGACGGTCCTTTGTTTTGCTGCGATACAAATGAAATTAGCAAAAGAACAACTTAATTTGTTTGCACCATATGATGTGACTTTACAATCAAAACATGATGTAGACGAATATGAAAAAGCGTTAAAAAAACATCATATTGCTTATGACTTAAACTATAAAGAACTAGTAATGATACAAGATCAGAAGAATAATTTATATAATTCACGTATCAGCAATATGATAGGTATGCGTGTCACAAGTGAAAAATATGTCGGAAATGTAGGACTTTCTGATCATACCGCTAAACTCTCACAACCTTTTGGGACAGGCCAATTCTTAAAGTCAATTACAGACGATTCTTTTGTAGAATTTAAAGATAAAAATCAAAAACCACTTGTGCATGTGAAAGTACAACCTACAAACGTGGATACGCGTTTCAGTTTAATGACGTTACGAGGCGGCGTATTGTTAGTCGTGAATGATGAAGATTATCGCTTATTGAAAGAAAAAGCACCAATTCACAAAGACGATCTTTCACCACAATACGGCTTTACTATCAAAGATAAATCTCAAATGAAAGCAGCTGCTAAAGCATTGGATGAAGTGAACCCAGGATATGATACGAGAGAAGAAATAGCTAAGGATAATAGAGAGCATACAGGTATGTTCTTATTCGTTGCAGCATTCTTAGGTATTGCTTTCTTAATTGCAGCAGGTTGTATCATTTACATTAAACAAATGGATGAAACAACAGATGAAATCGATAGCTTTAAAATATTGAGAAAGTTAGGCTATACCCAAGATGACATGCGTCGTGGTTTAAAACTAAAAATTCTGTTTAACTTCGGTCTACCACTGGTCATTGGTTTAGCACATGCGTATTTTGCATCATGGTCATTCTTAAAGTTAATGGGCTCTGATGATCATTCTCCAGTCTTTATTGTCATGGCTGTGTATACATTGATTTATGCTTTATTTGCGGTGATTGCATATATTCATACAAAACGTACGATAAAACAGTCAATTTAGTATAGAAAAGTAAATTAACACCGGAAACTTGAAAGATTGAGTTTTCGGTGTATTTTTTTTAGCAGGAATGTGTAAGAATGGGGAAGTTAGGTAAAATTTTAAGAGAGAGGAAAGTGTCATTTTCCTCGTAGATTTTAGAACTATGGCAAATTTAGCAAAGTGATTGAACATTACAAACATGTCCAAATGTTAAGATTTTGTAAATATAATTGTAGTGGTGTAAATTTTGTGCTATTTTCTTTTTAGGAAGGTAAAATTTATTTGAAGCTAGTGTGAAGATGGTATACATATTAGTTTCAAAAGTACTATACGATTACTTTTTACAATTATATACTTTTGAATTTAAATTTATGAAATGTGATTGAGAAGCAATCGCTGAAAATGGAGGATTTTCAATGTTTAACAAGAAAAAGGATAAGTTCATGGTTAAATTGGAGGAAATGGTATTCAATTTAGATCGCGCAGCTATTGAGTTCGGGAAAATGGACTTTAACACACACCTAGATTTGAAAGCTTATTCTGATAATATTAAAACGTATGAATCGCATGGTGACGAATTAATGCATCAAGTGATTTCAGATTTGAACCAAACGTTCATTACGCCAATCGAACGTGAAGACATTTTATCTTTATGTAACGCAATTGATGACGTTTTAGATGCAATGGAAGAAACATCAGCAATGTTCGAAATGTATTCAATCGAGTACTCAGATGAATACATGGCTGAATTTGTCGATAACATTCAAAAAGCAGTAGCTGAAATGAAATTAGCTATCGGCTTATTAGTAGAAAAGAAACTTTCTCATATGCGTATTCACTCTATTAATATTAAAGAATTTGAAACAAATTGTGACGGTGTTTTAAGACAATCTATTAAACATATCTTCAATAGTGAAACAGATCCAATCACGTTGATTAAAATTAAGGACATCTATGAAGGTTTAGAAAACATTGCAGATAAATGCCAAGCAGTCGCAAATAATTTCGAAACAATTATCATGAAAAATAGCTAAGGAGTAATATAAAATGGATTATATTATAATTATCACTGTAGCTATCGTTATTTTTTCATTGGTGTTCGACTTTATTAATGGTTTCCACGATACAGCGAATGCGGTAGCTACTGCAGTGTCGACAAGAGCACTGACACCAAGACACGCAATCTTTTTAGCAGCGATTATGAACTTTATCGGTGCATTGACATTTACAGGTGTAGCAGGAACGATTACGAAAGACATTGTTGATCCATTTAAATTGCAAAATGGGTTAGTCGTAGTATTAGCGGCTATTTTCGCAGCCATATTCTGGAACTTATTAACATGGTACTTTGGTATCCCAAGTTCATCATCACATGCCTTAATTGGTTCAATTGCTGGTGCAGCAGTTGCTTCTCAAGGCTCATTTTCAGTGTTGCATTTCCAAGGCTTCACTAAAATCATTATTGTGTTGATCGTATCACCATTAATTGCCTTTTGTGTAGGTTTCATTATGTACTCAATTATTAAAGTGGTATTTAAAAATGCAAACTTAACAAAAAGTAACCGTAACTTTAGAATATTCCAGATTTTCACAGCATCATTACAATCATTCTCACATGGTACAAACGATGCGCAAAAATCAATGGGTATCATTACATTAGCTTTAATCGTTGCGAACTTACAAGATGGTAACAATGTTGAACCGCAATTATGGGTTAAAATTGCTTGTGCTGCCGCAATGGGTCTAGGTACTGCAGTAGGTGGTTGGAAAATCATCAAAACTGTCGGCGGTAACATTATGAAGATTCGCCCTGCTAACGGGGCTGCTGCAGACTTGTCTTCAGCATTAACAATTTTCGTCGCATCTTCATTACATTTCCCATTATCAACAACACACGTTGTTTCTTCATCTATCCTTGGTGTAGGAGCTTCTAACCGCATCAAAGGTGTTAAATGGAATACAGCACAACGTATGATTGTCACATGGGTTATTACATTACCAATTTCAGCAGTCGTCGCCGCAACCATTTATTGGATTATGAATATTTTCTTGTAATTGAATTTCAATTCACAAAATAATGAGATATGAACATAGAGTAAGTCAAATACATTAAAAAAGGATCATTTTCAGATATCGAAAATGATCCTTTTTTTATGCCCTTTTCGCTTGATTCATCTTTATAGTAATTGATAGTACCAAAAGAAACACTCTCAGTAGTTAATATGGATTTAAGTGAGTAAGGCAAAATAAAAAGACGATGCGATATCGTCTTTTTAGATTTATTAATGAATGTAGTTATAGCTTGAAGCCATTGAAGCAGGGATTGTACGGTAATCAACAATACCTGGTGGTGTATTATAGTTCATTTCAGAAATTAGAATACTGCCGTCGCCGTTTACTTGTTCTACGTAAGCAACATGGCCAACAGGTCCTTCATAGTTTTGCATGATTGAACCTGCAGAAGGTGTATTGTTTACTGAGTAACCATCCGCTTGTGCATTGTTTGCCCAATGATCGGCGTTCCACCAGTATGTACTGATAGGTTGACCTGTTTCACTACGGCGATTGAATACATGCCAAGTACATTGACCCCAGTCATATAAGTTAGCATGATTAAATGTTGGTGATTGATTTGTTGAAGGTGTTGCAGTTGGTGTACCGCCTGAGCCGCCAGCTGCGCCTGGGATTGATAATTGTTGACCTGGGTGGATTAAGTATCCATTTAAGCCGTTAGCTGAGATAATTGCTTCAGCAGATGTGCCGTATTGATTAGCAATAATATTTAATGATTCGCCTGCTTGCACTGTATGTGTGCCGCCAGAAGTATTAACAGTCGCTCCTGAATTTGAATTTTGACTGCTGCCATTTACTGTAATGACTTGGCCAGGGAATACCATATTATTTGATAAGTTGTTATCTTGTTTAATGCTTTCGATAGAAGTGCCGTATTCTTGTGCGATAGACCAAAGTGATTCACCGGCTTGTACAGTATGTTGTGTCGATGCATCAGCATCTTGTTGAGTAAGCGCTAAGGCCGCACCTGTTGCAACTGAAAATGTAACTGCTAACTTTTTCAAATGAAATTCCTCCTCTATGTTCGGTTCAATGTTTATACATTCGCTTATGATTACTATGTAATACGAATATCAATCATTATTTCTATACTTCCACATCTTATCAAAAATATGCGATGATTTGTCAGTTGTTACGTGCTTGTAATAATTTTTAATAAAACCAGAATGATTAAAAAGTCAGAAAACACCTGACAAAATAGGGAAAAGTTGGAGTTTTGACAATTGCATTGTAATGTTTGTAATGAAAGTTGGAACGATATTAAATAGAAATATGAATGGCTCATAGTCAAGTCAAGAAGTGGAAATAACAAGACACTCTGTGAAATAATAAGAGACGAATCGTTTTAGAAAAGGAGTTGGATAACTTGGTAAATTCAACACATGTTGCCTCAAGATCGAGTGCATACGCGAAGGTATGGCTGTATTTCATGTACTTTTGGATTATATTTGGTATCGGTACATATTTTGGCCAGTATTTGCCTGATGCATGGAGAAGACCGCTTTCTATCGGTCTGACTGTGTTAATTTTGATTTCGCTATTTGTGAATCGTTCGCGTAAATTTGGATTTTTAATTTCTAATATCTATGCGGTTGCTATTGGTTTATTGGCTTATGCCGCTTTCACAACATATATGCAGAATTTAGGACCAGCATTATTTTATAAGAATATCGCGCTTGCAGTTGGCGCATTTATCGCATTTGGGGTGATAGGGTACTTTTTCGTACAAAACGCATCAAGTCTCGGTAAATACTTATTCGGAGTATTAATCGCTTTAATTATCGCGACATTGATTGGCTTCTTTGTGCATAATCCCATTTTCTATACAGTAATCAATGTAGTAGCGGTCGGCTTGTTCTTGTTATATACATTATATGATTTTAATCGATTGAAACGCGGACAGTTCGCACCTAGCGAAATGGGTTTTAATCTATTTGTGAACTTATTGAATATTATTATTAATATTTTAAGTTTAGCTAATCGTTTTAGAGATTAATATCTTTTAGAACAGGACTGGAACAAGTTAAAGATTGTTCCAGTCCTTCATTATATTATATAATCTTGTTATCATTGATAAGAATAGTGCGATTTAATCATACATTACGTAATTTTAAACAACATAAAAATAGTATTAAAATTTAAAATTTGTGTCGAATTGCGTTGTGTGCTAAATTTGAAGAGTATAGTCCTAGAGAAATTACAGGAAGGAATAAAATAAAGAGAGAAGTATCATTACGACTACCAACAGCTTATTTTATTAAAGGTTATGTAAATGAGAAGTAGTATTATTGATTTATATGCAGCTGAAAATTTGCCAGCCAACCGTTGTTATGATGGAGTATTATTACTATGGCCAGTGAACGATACGGCAGAAATCCAGAAATCTGAGCAAGCTGAAACAGTAAACGATGCTGTTCGTCTTATCAATCATAATGAAGTATTTCAAGTTTCTAAAAATACAAAGATGTTGATGATATATATTGCGAGTGATTGGTTCACAGAGAAGGATTTTGCTTTTTTTAATTATTGCTTTAATATCCAAATGGTTCAGTCGAGCAGAAAAATTAAGAAGGCAATGCTGGTCTTATTAGAAAAGTATCTGGAAGAAACTTTAACAGAAAAAATGATTAAACAATATATTAGTGAAATTTGCGATATCTTAATTGAAGAAGCAAGTGTTGAGATTAAACATGCTTCACACAAGTTAGGTGCATCGCTAGATTATAGAGATAAGAAAATTGTAGATTATATCAATGAACATATTGGAGAAAAGCTGACTTTAGAAAGAGTTGCTAAAGAAGTATTTATTTCTCCGACAACACTCTCTTCTTCCTTTTATAAGATATTTAATATGGGTTTCAGAAATTACATTGAAACATTGCGAATCGGATATTCTATAGAAATGTTGATAACGACAGATCGAAAAATTTTGGATATCTCTGAAGAAGTAGGCTTCAGCAATTTCAGTGGCTATTATAGAAAATTTAAACGCCATTTAGATACCACGCCTAATGATTACCGACATAAATCTAAATTAAGTAAAGATTTATGTTATTTAGTACAAGATCAAGACTCTGAAGTAAGTGATGAGGATAAAAAGGTATATTTATCTAAAGTCAAAGATATACTTAATAATTGGACAGAGGATAAAGAAAACATCATTTATGTAGATGATAATAACCTTGTTTATGCACCAGCACATCCCTTCGTCATGACGATTCAAATTCACACAGTTGATGAATTGAAGAAAGTGATGGTTTATCGCAGACACCAAGAGATTTTTGATTTTGATGAAGAAGTGATGTTTTTAATTCATCCAAGTATCCCTCAGATTCATCAGCAGTTTAATTCAAGTGAACTGATTGCGATGTTGGATACGATTCATCAACAGAATATTAGAGTAGCATTTGAACTTGAATCTAAAGACGATATTGACTATGTCAAAAATGAATTATTAAAAACACGTACTTTTATAGAACATCCAGCATACCGGGATTTGAAAAAAGATTCGTCAAAGATTTCAATTACTTTTAGCTTGCAGAACCAAACGCTGAAAGACATCAATATTCAAAAAATGCGACTGAAAGAACTTGGGTTTAATGTCAAATTCAACTTGGATGTGACTAAATTATTTAATGATCCTGAGAAATTTAAAGCATTGGAACTTCCAATGAAGCGTGTGAATTTCGATTATTACTTTATTGATAACGAAAAATTAAAATATCCTTATTTAGAAAAATCTTATTCGACTATGTCAATGAAACAACTGGTTAATCTGAATGCACTGCAAGCAGTCATGAGACAGGCTCATTTAGAAGAACGGAAATATATCTTAATTAATGTGCCGAATAGAAAATTGTTAAATGATGATATGAGCCTTTTAGATAGTACGCCCTTAATGATGTATATGTTTATCCGTTTTTACAGTGTATTATCTGGAATTGGTGTTGATTTATATCAACATTCAGACAAAAATACCGCTTATCTTTTCGATAAAAATGGTTTTAAGACTACCTTATACTTTTTATACAGACAACTTTCAGGTTTTAAAACGTTCTATTTTTATGAAGATGATGCATGTCTGATGACACGTTGTGATGAACACTACAGTATTATTGTTTATGATTGGCGTATTATTGAAAATGAAATGCATGAAGATAACCAAAGTAACCACCGTTTCTATATTGGTTTTAAAGATAAAAGTTCAAGGGATAATTATTTAATAACACGCGAAGTAACAGATTATAAATATGGAAATATCAATGAGATTATTTCACCTCATATTATGTCTGCTTTCAAATGGCCGAAAGATTTTATGCGAAAGATTAAAAATGCCAATAATCCAAAGTTTGATGTGTTTGAACATAATTTTGAAAACAGCACATTAAGTGTTGATGTTGAATACAATTCACTTCAGTTGATTTCTTTGTATAAAACAACGAATTAAATTGAAAGATTTAAAAGTGAGATGTATTTTATGCAATTCAATTTGTTGTACTTAGGAAAATTGCAAAGACAATGTGGGAAAACACTAAAGACTTTTAGGCTTTTAATATTCATACTTAATGTATTATATCGATATAAAATCTGGAGGCGTATGCTTTGAAAAAAAGTAACTTAGAGAAATTACTCAATGAATACAAAAAATTTATGGATTTGACACGTTTCATCGAAGAAACGTATAAAATTAACATGAATGATTTTGTAATACTTAATTGTGTTCATGAGAATTGCACCGAAGATAAGATGTTAATGCAGCCATTTTTAAAGATAGCAACAGATTCATTTGAAATCAGCCGTACAAAAGTGTTGGCTTCAATCCGTAAATTAGTCAATCAAGATCGTGTCAGCAAAGTCCGTTCTGAGAGTGACGAACGTAAGGTATATATTTTTATGGATGAGAAAAACATTGAGAAGCTTGATGAAATGTTAAAAGCTATCGATAAATTCTTAGGTTGATCATACATCATAGCACCCCATACTAGAGAGATATAATATTGTGGATGAGCAGCCCAAACAAATGGGCTGTTTTTTTGTGTTAAATCAAAGTAATTCTGCACAAAAGGGGAACTAGGTATTCAATAACTATATATTAAGCAGAAAATCATGTATAATAGTTGATGTTAAAAATTGAGAGCGAAAGCGAGATGGAAGTATGGGACGTAAATGGAATAACATCAAAGAGAAAAAGGCCCAAAAAGATAAAAATACAAGTCGTATTTATGCAAAATTCGGTAAAGAAATCTATGTAGCTGCGAAATCTGGTGAACCTGATCCAGAATCGAACCAAGCGCTACGTTTAGTGCTTGAACGTGCAAAAACATACAATGTACCGAGAAATATCATTGATCGAGCAATTGACAAAGCAAAAGGCTCTGATGATGAAAATTACGATGAACTACGTTATGAAGGGTTTGGTCCTAGCGGTTCAATGCTGATTGTTGATGCATTGACAAATAATGTTAACCGTACTGCATCAGATGTACGTGCTGCTTTCGGTAAAAATGGCGGTAATATGGGTGTATCAGGTTCAGTATCTTATATGTTCACACATACAGGTACATTCGCATTTGAAGGCAAATCTGCTGATGAAATCTTAGAAATCTTAATGGAAAAAGATTTAGATGTAAGAGATGTCGTTGAAGATGGCGATTTAACAATTGTTTATGCGGAACCGGATCAATTTGCCCAAGTTCAAGATGCATTAAAAGAAGCTGGTATTGAAGAATTCCAAGTAGCTGAATTTGAAATGCTGCCTCAAAATGATATTCAATTATCAGATGAAGATAAAGCAACTTTAGAAGGCTTAATCGATGCATTAGAAGAATTAGAAGATGTTCAAAACGTTTATCACAACGTGGATTTGGATTAAATGATGCATTATTCTGTTGAAGATTGGGTACGTCAATTAGATTTATTGCCGCATCCAGAAGGCGGCTATTATAAAGAGATAATTAAAGCCGAGCGTCAAGCAGAAGGACAAACACGTCCAGCGTATACGAGTATTTACTTTCTATTAACGGATGATAATATCTCACATTTTCATCGCATAGATGCAGATGAAATTTGGTATTATCATTATGGTCATACTTTAACTGTGCATATGATTCATCCTGATGGACAGTATGAAGCCGTGGATATTGGACCTGATGTCACAAAAGGAGAGGTACTCCAACATGTTGTGCCGGCTGGAACAATCTTTGCGTCTTCGATTAAAGCTGAAAAAGGTTACGCATTGGTTGGATGCATGTGCCAACCTGGTTTCATGTTTGACCACTTTGAAATGTTTGATCAAGCTGAACTTAATAAAGCGTATCCGCATTTAACTGAAGTTATTACAAAATACGCACTAAAATCTATTGATTAATAAGACAGCGCATAAATTAAAAAAGCACTAGTTTTAGTTATTGGTGTGCTGCACCCCTAAAGTTGAACCCGAAAAATTCAACTTTAGGGGTGTTTATTTATGAGAAAAAATATGATTTAGAATTCAAGCTTCAATTGATAAAAGAGTATGAAACAGGTCCTCTGGGTTATAGAAGATTATCCCAAAAATATAATATTCGTTGTTCTTATATTCAAACATGGGTTTATCAATATAATACCTTCGGTATCAATGGATTGACTTCGGGTATGACTAAAAAAACGGTATACTCAAAAAGAAAAGGTTGAAATATTAGAATACAGATTAAAACATCAATTATCGTATAAAGAAACTGCTGAAAAATTTAATATTATTAGCTCGAGTGTTATTGCGCAGTGGCAGAAGAAATTTAATGAGTATGGTATTCTTGGCTTAAAGTCAAAACCGAAGAAGGTCTTGAGATTAACAAGGGAAAATAATCTTTTATGTACAAAGTTCAGTCATAAAAGCAGAAGTTACAATTCTTATAAGGTAATACTGGAAAAACCGCTAAAAATTTACTGAATCGTAGATTCATTTCTGATAGACCTTATCAAAAATTATTAACAGATATTACTCAATTCAACATTAAGAACACTGATACAAAACTCTATTTGTCACCTGTTTTAGATGTATTCTCAAAAGAAATTATTGCTTATTCTATTAGCAAAAATCCAACTTTAGATTTGGCGATATCATCTTTAGATAAAGCTATTAGAAGTATCCTGAAATTAAATTATCGTACTACAGTTCATTCTGATTAAGGTTGGCACTATCAGCACAGACATTGGGTGGAAACTCTTAAAAATCATCGCATTTTTCAAAACATGTTACGAAAAGGTAATTGTTATGATAATTCTCCTATGGAGAATTTCTTCGGATTATTTAAAGCAAGAGATGTTTTATGGAGAAGAATTTAATACTTATGAAGAGTTGGAGTTAGAAATACACAAATATATTGAATACTATAATAATGTAAGAAGAAAAATAAATTTAAAAGGCAAGACTCCTGTTGAATACAGAAATCTTGCCTTAAAGAAATAGTTTAGCCAAAAAGTTCAACTTTTGGGGTTCACTACATGGGAACGACCCTTAACTAAAACCAATGCATTTTTAATGTTAATTGTTATTTTAAGTATGCTATTAACTTTAAGTGAGTCGCAATTTTATGTGTGTAACTTGTAAAAAAGCTTTTTATTTGTGTAATGCGATTAATAATATCAAACATTGAGTGACATGTATGTGACAGTTTTATATAATAATGTCAAGGAGTTGGTGACAGTGAAAGTAAAATACATCGATAAACGTCACTGGCGTCGTCTGATTGAAAGAGATTATACTGAAGTTAAGGTGAATAATAATAAATTCAAAGGAATCATTGGCTTAATCACAATGAAGAAAGTAAAAGAACCTTTAAAGGTTTCTGTCGTCGGTAAAACGATGATTGTCGCAGATGATAATTATCAATGGCTACAAATCGTACCGGACAAGAAACGTTACAGTATAACAGTGATGCTAGATGAAAAAGGCAACCCGCTTGAATATTATTTTGATATCAACATTAAAAATATTACACAAAAAGGTAAAGCGCGCACAGTAGACTTATGCTTAGATGTCATTGTATTACCTAACGGTGACTACGAGCTGGTTGATGAAGATGACTTATTACGTGCATTAGAAACAAAACAAATTTCGAAGAAACAATATCATGAAGCATACATTATTGCTCATCAGTTAATGATGAAAATCGATCATGATTTTCCAAGTATGCAAGAAAATATTATGTATTGCTATAATAAGATTAAACATAAGTATTTAAACGATAAACATACGACGCATCATCACCGAGGATAACAGTCACAGGAACCAGGCATAACGTGTGAAAGGGTGTTTGTATGAAAGGTACCATGCTGTCGCTGTCTCAAGACTGCCGCATGGTTTTTATTCATAGAATAGGAGAAGGAAGTAGGAGGATAAAGCGTGAAGATAGAGGATTACCGTTTGTTAATCACGTTAGATGAAACGCGTACATTGCGTAAAGCAGCTGAAATTCTTTATATTTCTCAACCTGCTGTAACACAACGATTGAAGGCGATAGAAAGTGCCTTCGGTGTTGATATTTTCATTCGCACAAAAAAGCAGTTGATCACTACAACTGAAGGTGCAATGGTTATTGAACATGCGCGCGATATGTTAAAGCGTGAGCGTTTATTTTTTGATAAGATGCAAGCACATATGGGCGAAGTGAATGGCACCATTTCTATAGGGTGCTCTTCTTTAATCGGCCAAACTTTATTACCCCAAATACTTAGTCACTATAACGAACAATACCCCAATGTTGAAATTCAAGTGAAAGTAGGATCGACAGAACATATTAAAGCGCATCATCGTGATTATCACGTCATGATTATCCGTGGCAGTAAAATTTTAAATTTGAACAACCAGCATTTATTTAATGATAAGCATTACTTTATTTATCCGAAGGGTCAAAGAGATAAAGCACCGGAGTTGCCATTTATTGAATTTCAAGCAGACCCGATTTACATCAATCAGATTAAAGAATGGTATGCGCGTAATTTAGGGCGCGATTACCATGCGATGATTTCCGTAGACCAAGTTGCGACATGTAAGGAAATGTTAGTTGGCGGCGTAGGTGTAACTGTGTTGCCAGAAATTATGGTAAAAGATTTAGATACAGAACGTTTTGATTTTGAACAAGTCGATATAGAAACACACCCATTAGTGCGTTCAACCTACTTAAGTTATGATTCGAGTATGATGCAGTTACCACAAGTCGAATCATTTGTAGAACTAGTAGTGAATGATATTGCGAAAGTACCGCAAGAGTAATGAATGTGTGAGTGAGGCATCCTAGAATTAGGGTGTCTTTTTCTCTTAGATGGTTACGTGTTGAAATAGGATTTCATGAAGCAGAGTGGTTTTGTGTGAAATCTTTGTACAGCTATTCCAATAGACTAGAAAATTGATTAAACTAGAAGTTATATAAATAAAGTTTTGAGAGAGGTTAGACTATGTTTGCAGCGTTACTGCATATTAAAAATTATAAATTATTCGCAGTTAATATGATGCTGGTGGGAATGGGGATTGCGATTACCATTCCATATCTTGTTTTATTTGCGACAAACGAACTCGGTATGACAACCACACAGTTTGGTATCTTATTAGCACTTGCCGCAATCAGTCAGTTTACAGTCAATACGATTGTGGCACGTTTTTCCGATAGAGGAAACGTAAATAGGAAAGTTTTAGTTATTGGTGCGCTGTTTATGGGCGCCATGAGTTTCGGTATTTATTTCTATGTGCATACAATCTGGCTTTATATAGCATTATATGCTTTATTCCAAGGTTTGTTTGCACCTGCAATGCCTCAGCTATATGCTTCAGCTCGAGAATCTATTAATGCATCTTCTTCACGTGGCCGTGCTAAATTTGCGAATACAGTGCTGCGTTCTATGTTCTCATTTGGTTTCTTATTCGGTCCTTTAATTGGTGCCTTATTAAATAAAAGTATGGGATATGCGGGCTTGTTTGGCGGCACAGTTGTCATTTTATTATTTACCTTGTTACTTCAAGTGTTCTTCTTTAAAGAAGTGAAGACAGAGCACCCAATTGAAGAAGGGACACAAATTGAGCGTAAAGCGCCAAGTATGCTGACGCACAAGAAACTAATCGTACCGTTTGTAGCCTTTATTTTACTGCATATTGGACAATGGATGTATACGCTCAATATGCCGTTGTTTGTGACCAACTATCTTCATGAGAGTGAAGACTATGTCGGCGTACTTGCGAGCTTGTGTGCAGGCTTAGAAGTACCTTTTATGATTATTTTAGGGGTAGTATCTGCGAAGCTTGAAACAAGAACATTGTTGATATTCGGCGCGTTATTCGGTGCACTGTTCTTCTTTAGCATTGGCGTATTTGATAATATATATATGATGATGCTTGGACAAATCTTTTTAGCAATGTTTTTAGCTGTGTTATTAGGTATCGGCATCAGTTACTTCCAAGACATCTTACCTGATTTCCCGGGTTATTCTTCAACTTTGTTTGCGAATGCCCTTGTCATAGGTCAATTATGCGGAAATTTACTTGGCGGTGCTATGAGTCAAATCGTAGGATTAGGGAATGTATTCTATGTATCCGCTGCTTCTTTGGCACTAGGAATGATTTTAATCTTCTTTACAAAAGAGCAGAAATTTATTGAATAAGAAAGAGGTTTACCATGCTAGCAACAATTTTATGGTTATTGATACTTGCGTGTTTTGTTACCGCATTTATTGGTTTAATTAAACCAGTTATCCCATCAATGCCAATGATGTGGATTGGATTTTTAATTTATCAAATCGGCTTCCATAACGGCAAATTATCTTGGGTCTTTTATATCTCAATGATTATTTTGACAATCTTTATTTTTGCGGCTGATCTGATGATGAGTCAATATTTCACAAGACGTTTCGGCGGTTCTAAAGCAGGAGAGCTGACAGCTTTAATTGGTGTTATTGTCGGTTGTTTTGTCTTCCCGCCATTCGGTATTATTTTAATTCCGTTAATTGCGGTATTTGTCGTAGAAATGGTCTTAACACGAGATCCAATGACTGCAGTTAAAGCCGGCTTTGGTTCTGTAGTCGGATTCTTAGCGAGTACTGCAGCACAAGCATTGGTCATGATTATTATGGTCGTTTGGTTCTTTTTAGCAATCTTGATTAACTAATTGAATTGAAAGATTATAAACAATACAGCCTCAAAAGCAGGAGAGATTCCTTGCTTTTGAGGCTGTTAATTTAGCTATTCTATAAATATGCGTTGCTGTTGCTTTTCACAAAATGATGATCGACATAAAAGGCAATCGGTGTGATGATGAAAGAAATAATGATAAAAGTCCAATTGCTGATATGGATAGATGGCCCAAAGGCTAGATAAGACTGCGGGATATACAAGACATAAAATAATAATGCGATTAAGCCAAAAATCACCGCATAGGTTAAAAGCCAAACCCAATTAGACTTATTAAAAGCTTGTATCTGTACAGTCTTGAACAGCCACCATACAAACAAGAAGATAATAAATAATCCCATTAATACAACGATCGGAAACGTGTAATAATAGATAGGTTTTTCACCAATGAAAAAACCGATAAAGCCTTTAAAGAACGCAAAGATCCCAAACAAAAACAAAATGTGATGCATAATATATTTGAAGATGTTTTGGATGGTTTCGTTTTTGAGCTTTTTAATCGTTTCTATCGCATGTGCACGTGGATTGTGATCGAAGAAATCCATTGCTAACATGCCTTGATTTTCTGATTTCAGCAACTCTTTTAATATACGATTCAACATTAATTCAGAGTCATGAGGATTGACACGTAAATCGGCGCGAATATAAGTCATATAGCTTTCAAATATTTCACGGTCTGTGTTATTAAGATGCAGCGCTTTAACGTTATTTTCGCGCATCAATTGTTCTGTAGATTTAGCCATTGCCGATCCTCCATTCGTATTTTACAATCAAGCATATTATGACTAAATTAAGCGTATAAATCAATCGTTGAATGCATATTTTCACTTCTTTTTTTAAGACAATGTGTGGAAACTATGAGTGCAGTCGGATACATGGTAAAATATACATAGTAAATGGACGTTACATAAGCGTTGGATTCATGATTAAAGGAGTTAAAGATATATGAAGAAAGTGATGATGGTGCTATTAGCTTCAACATTGGTGTTAGGTGCTTGTGGCAAGAGTGATGAGAAGACAGCACTGGAAAATGACATCAATAAATTAGAGAAAGAAAATAAACAATTAAAAGATAAAAAAGATAAGCTAGAAAAAGAAGAAAAATCAGTGAAAGAACGTGTAGATAAGTTAGAAAATGAAGTGAAAGATAAAGTTGCGACAGAAAGTGCTAAACAACAATCTGAAGCAGATGACAAAGCTAAAAAAGAACAAGAAGCTAAAGATAAAAAGGAAAAAGCAGCAAAATCATCATCTCACACATCAAATGAAAGCAATCAAAAATCACAAACATCCCATTCTGGTCAGAAGGAAAACAAACAGCCTTAAGCGTTTGTTTAAAAAGTCAGAAGGGTATTAAATAGGTAATGGATAAACGAACTAAAGGAGTCGATTGAATCATGTACGAACAACAATTTTTTGAATTAGAAGGTAAAAAAATGACTTTAAGAGAAGTCGGCAATGCAATTGAAAAAATTACAGGTTATCAACATGAAGCGCCTTCAGCACAAGTGAGACGCAGAGTTGCGCAAAAACCAAATTTTGAATCAGATACAGACACATTTGAAGCAACATATAAATTAAGTCATCTTGGCGACTTTGTGGATGTTGTATTTACAGCATTAAAAAGCGAACGTGATCGTCTGCAAGAAGTGCCTGTAACGGTGCAGTTAATCAGCTATAATACACGTTCAGAATTTCCTCAAGCATAATTGTAACGATACAGCATTTTCGACAATCTTATAAAGATAGAAAAAGGCGCTTGTAAGTGAAGTCGTATCGCTTTACATTACTATGACGAGTAGAGAACACTTTGCTAAAGTGCTTTTTTGTATATCAATTTTTTAGATAGAGCACAAGAGATTGAATGGGTGTACGAGGTGGAATCAAATGAGTGTATATTTGGAAACACAACGTTTAAAATTAAGAGATTGGGAAGATAAAGATTTATTGTCGTTTCAAAAAATGAATGCGAATCGACAAGTACGCAGATTCTTCCCAAGTATATTAAGTTATCGCCGTTCTGAATTAGATATGAAGGCGATGCAGAAACAACTGAAACAATCAGGTATTGGATTGTTTGCGGTAGAATTGAAAGAAAGCGGAGAATGGATTGGTTTTATCGGGTTGAACTATCTTCCTAAACGAAGCCAATATCCATTTAAAGATTTGCCTTTCTTTGAAATCGGTTGGCGTTTGATCCCTGAAGTTTGGGATAATGGTATCGCAACAGAAGGGGCCAAAGCAGTGCTGGAATATGCCAAAGAAAAAGGTATTGAAGAAGTTTATAGTCTGACTTCGAAATCTAATATGGCTTCAAGAAGAGTGATGGAGAAAATCGGTATGCAGTTTTTAGATGACTATGAATTACCGAATGTATCTGCAGCACATCCATTAAAACAACAAGTCAGATATTATAAGCAGCTTAACGAATAAAGCGAGAAACTATTGATGAAGTTTCTCGCTTTTTGTTATGAAGCAGTTTTAATTTATTTAGATGTATTAATCATACGTCCGTGTACCAACAGAATGATAGTGTTCTAAGCCGTGGAATAAAGTATCTATGTTATCGTAAAGCGGTGCTAAGCCAAGATACTTATCGTCGATGAAACCAGCTTCAATCATAGATTCTATGAGGTGTTGAAGCGGTTCAAAGAAGTTATTGATGTTGTAGACAGCCATCGGTTTATCGTGGATACCGATTTGTGCCCAACTATATGTTTCAAAGAACTCTTCAAGTGAACCAGCACCGCCTGGTGCGAGAATAAATGCATCAGCCAGTTCGCTCATTTTGGCTTTACGACCATGAAGTGAGTCGACTAATACTAAATCAGTTAAACGTTGGCTTGTGATTTCTTTATCATCTAAGCTTTTCGGCATAACGCCAATGGCTTCTCCACCGTTATCTAAGACACCATTAGAAATTGCGCCCATCACACCAACAGAACCAGCACCATAGACGAGTGTATAACCATGTTCTGCCATATATTTACCTAGCGCATAACCTTGTTCCATATAAACCTTATCTTTCCCTCTGCTTGCGCCGCAAAAGACTGCGATACTTTTTAATTTGCTCATACATGTCATCTCCTATGAAGAAATTTGATTAATTACACGTTGGAATGTTTGTTCGAATTGACTGCGTGTTTCTTCTGAGAACTTTTTCGGTCCTTTATGACGGCCGCCTTGCCGTCTGGTTTGTGCATTCAAATAACGTTGTTCGAGTAAGGTGTTAATATTCTTATCACTATATAGCATACCATTATGATGCAGGACGTACTGTGTTTTTTGAATCAACAGATTAGCTAAACCATAATCTTGTGTCACGACAATGTCATCTGGTTTGGCTAATTGAACAATTTTATAATCTACTTGATCAGGACCGTCATCGACATATACAACACGTACATGGTCAGGATAATCTCGCATTGAAAAGTGTGCATAACTACGTACCAACACAACAAAAATGCCTGTCCCTTCAGTCAATTGAATAATTGAATCTGTAACGGGACAAGCATCACCATCAATAATGACTTGTGTCATTTAGAGATTCGGCTTATTTTCATATTTTTGAATTTCTGCGATACGTTCTTCTTCATTAGCACGTCGTGCTTCTTCTTCAGCTTTTAAACGTTGTTCAATGCGATCTTCCAAAATACGGTTCATGTCATAAGCTTCGTCTTTATTTTCTTCTTCAAGGTCTTCACCTTTATTGTGAAGTTGTTTGTCAGATGGACCGCCTGGTACAAGTCCGACTTTTTTCTCGTATTTTTGAGCATCTTTTAACTCTTTAACGAGACGTTTACGTGTTGCTTCCGCATCTTTATCTTCTTGTTTATGGCGTTTTTCAATGTTTTTCTCTAATTTCTTCGCCATTTTTTCAGCTTCTTTAGCGTTTTGTTTTTCTAACTTGTCGCCTTTAGCTTTGATGCGTTCTGGGTCATTGGCTTTTGCTTCTTTTTTAGCTTCACGTTTTTCTTCGATTTCTTGTTTCTTCTCACTCACGTATTGTTTAAGGTCAGAAGATTTATTAGAAACCGCTGATACAGCTTTAGAAGACTTATCTGATACACTGCTTGCAAATTGTGAAGATTTATCTGATACACCGCTCGCAAATTGTGAAGACTTGTCTGAAACACTTTGTCTGAAATCTGCGGTTTTATCATTCAATTTTTGTACATCAGGATGATCTTTAATACGTTTTCTTTCCACAATTAAAGGTACAAGAATGATAGGTAATACCGTTAACAATGTTCTAATTAATCGTTTCTTCTCCATTTGAATGGCCTCCATTTATTAGTATATAACATTTAAATACCCCGACTGACTAGGGGATAAACGAATACATTTGTATCATACACAACTTTTTTCGGAAGTTAAAGTAATTATTGCTGAAGCAATAAAAAACACCAGCATTGATATCCAATGCTGGCGTTAGTATCAATTAAATGCCTTTTCCGATACCGAATCCGAAGTAAAGGATTGCGATAAAGATAACTAAGATAATACGGTAAATCGCAAAAGGTACTAATTTAATACGGTTAATTAAGTTTAAGAATAAACGGATAGATAATAATCCGAATAAGAATGCGGCAATAAAGCCGATTAAATAAAATGGAATATGATTTAAATGAATATAGCCAATATGTTTTACCAATGATAAACCACTTGCGGCTAACATAACAGGTACGGCCATAATAAATGTAAAGTCAGATGCAGCTTTATAATTTAATTTCATTAATACCCCAGTTGAAATTGTAGAGCCGCTTCGACTGAACCCTGGCCACATCGCAACTGCTTGTGATAAACCGATGATAAATGCTTGCACATAAGTGATTTGATCAAGGTGTTCACGTTGTGCGTAACGACGGCTGAACTTTTGTGCGAAAATCATATAGAACGCACCTAATAAAAGTCCAATCATAACAGTCGGCACACTAAATAAGTATTTTTCAATTACATTATCAAATAATAAACCTAAAACACCAGCAGGAATCATTCCCACTAAAACGTGCCAAATTGTAAGACGTTTTTGTTTAGATTGTGCGGTTCTGCTTAAAGCTTCTCCTTCTGTAAGTTCCGTTGAATGTGCAGCGTGCTTATATTTACCAAGATGGAACATTTCTAAATAACGCTCTCTAAATACCCATGCTGCCGCAAAGACAGAACCTAATTGTATAACAATTTTAAAGGTGAAAGCAGATTCAGAACCTAAGAATTCTGTAGATTTCAACCATATGTCGTCTACAAGAATCATATGACCTGTTGAGGATACAGGCGCAAATTCTGTCAAACCTTCGACTATCCCCAAAATCAACGCTTTGATTAATTCTAACAATAACATAGCGTACCTTCCTTATTTTCAGTATATTTTCGTTTAATGTATGTAATTACCAGTTGAAACAACTTTTATGATAGCACATAAAAATTTCATTGTGCTACAAATTTTCGCAGTAAATTGAAAGATAGGACTTAAGATGTATGTCTATCACTGATTATGACAAAAGTTTGAAGTTTAATTTCTTAATTAAAATTAATTTTGAGTCGAATAAATTGAAAATTCTACTTATATGTTTTAAGTTGAAGGTAAGACATTTTTGACACAAATGACTACAAGGGACACCGGACGTCCTGACATCTATTAACTAAAGATGAAACGAAAGTACAGTGGGTGGGACAAGTATGCGTGAGATACATACGTGTTCCACCTTTGTTGTGTCAAAAGCATTTGATGGCCTGATTAAATAAAAAGGGTGAAGAAGATGAAACATTTAATGCATTACGCACTGAAATTCAAGCAATACCCCATCGCAATGGGTGTCATTTGTGCGCTATTAGCTGTGATTGTAGTCGTTCAAAACATTGCCATTGCGAAAGTGTTAGATATCATGTTGATGAAAACGACACAACATTTCACTATCCAGACACTATTAATGATTTTATTGGCTGCCTTATTACTACGTGCAGTATTGAATATGGCTAATCAATGGATGGGAACAGAACTGGCATATAAAGTGAAAAAGACATTGCGCCAGCGTTTGGTAGATCAACACACGAAACAACCTGTCGGTGCACAAATGAGTGTGATGACTGAAAGTATTGATGGAGTCACACCATTTTATCAAGACTATTTGCCTCAAGTTTTCAAAGCGGTACTTGTGCCTATCGTGATTATCATTACGATGTGTTTTGTTCATTTAAACACAGCTATTATTATGATGGTGACTGCACCGTTTATTCCTGTTTTCTATATCATATTCGGATTAAAAACACGCGATGAATCTAAAGAACAAATGACCTATTTGACACAGTTCAGTCAACGTTTCTTAAATTTAGCGCGAGGTTTAGTCACATTGAAGTTGTTTAATCGTTCTAAACAAGCCAAACAAGCTATTTATCAGGAAAGTACACGTTTTAGAGATTTAACCATGCGGATTTTACGCAGTGCGTTTTTATCTGGTTTATTGTTGGAGTTTATCAGTTTGTTAGGGATTGGTTTGGTTGCGTTAGAAGCAGGACTCGGCTTAGTACTCTTCCATAATTTAAATTTCGAAACTGCGGCCATTGCGATTATTTTAGCACCTGAATTCTACAACTCAATTAAAGACCTTGGTCAAGCGTTCCATACAGGGAAACAAAGTGAAGGGGCAGCGGATGTTGTGTTTGAAATGTTAAATCAAGATGCAGATCATACCACAGTCACGCAACCTGAAATTGATTCGAAACAAGCAGCATTGATTCGTTTGAACCATGTGTCCTATCGTTATCCGGATGCGGATAGATTAGCAGTTGATGATGTACATTTTAATATTTATGAAGGGGAACAGATTGCCTTAGTTGGTCCAAGCGGAGCAGGAAAGACGACACTGTCTGAAATAATCTTACAACGCAGAACACCGACCTCTGGATTTCTCGCTGTTCAATCGGAACATTTAACAATGGGTGTCTTAAGTCAGCAACCATATATTTTTAATGCGACGATTAAAGAAAACGTCTCTATGTTTGAAGACGTTAAGGATTATAAAGTGATAGAGGTACTAGAAGCAGTAGGTATGATGGAGAAAATCAATCAATTACCTCAAGGAATTGAGACGTATATTGGTGAAGGCGGAGAGATGTTGTCTGGTGGCCAAATGCGGCGTATTGAATTGTCACGCGTCTTATTAGCACAACCAGAAGTAGTTGTCTTTGATGAGCCTGCGACAGGGTTAGATGTTTGGACAGAACGTCTGATTCAACAAGCACTGCATACGTATTTTAAAGACAGTACTGTGATTATGATTGCGCACCGTGAAAGTACTATTCGTATGGCACAACGTCGCATTTATATGGAAGCGGGCCGTATGATGGCTGAGGACTCAGTGATATCTGCGCAAAGAGGTAAAGGACGTGATAGACAATGAAAAGACACGGGATTAACTTTAAGTTAGATAAAGATTTAGCTTTAGCGATTTTGTTTGGTGTGATTGGCAGTTTAGTTGCTATCGGTATGTTCTTCCTCAGTGGTTTAATGATTGCGCAAGCAGCAAAAAATGTGCCGCTTTATGGTTTGATTGTCTTAGTAGTCAGTGTGAAAATGTTTGGAATAATCCGAGCAATTATGCGTTATTTTGAACGTTTGTATTCACATCGGACGACCTTCACGATGTTACGAGATGTCAGAACACAATTTTTTGATGGTTTGATACAAGTGGTGCCGGATATTTACCGTAAATTCAAATCAAGTGATCTCATTTCGAGAATGGTGTCACGTGTAGAAGCACTGCAGAATATCTATTTACGCGTTTATTATCCGCCTGTAGTGATTGGCCTTACATCGGCCATTACCATCTTAACCTTATGGTTCTTTTCTTGGATGCATGCGATTTTATTATTGGTGAGTATGTTGATATCGTTAGGCATTTTACCATGGGTGTCAGCTAAGCGTGCACAGCTGTTAAATGCACGTGCCGCAAAAGATGCTTCTTCCTTCTTAAGTCGCTTCTATGATTTTAAAGAAGGCTATGAAGAATTGGTACGTTTCAAACGATTAAAATCTTATCGTCAATCAGTGTTGAAGGCATTAGCAAAATACAGCCATCAACAACGTAATGAACAACGATTCTTAACGCTTTATGAATTCATGTTGGATTTAGTGTCTATGTCAGCACTATTCTTTTGTGTTTGGCTCGGTGTGATTCAAGTCCAAAATGGACAATTAGATGTCATCTATTTAACGAGTATTGTATTGATGTTATTGACGTTGTTTGAACAAGCAGTCTCGATGAGTAATGTGGCTTACTTTAAAGCAGATACAGACCAAGCATTAATAGAGTTAGAGGAAGTATTACAGGAAGTGCCTGCGCAATCAGAAACAAAAGTGTCGATGAATGATGCTCAAACATTACACGCAGGAGACATTACATTTAAATATGAGCACCAAGTTACTAAAGTATTAGATGCGATTCAATTAGAGGTTCAAGCAGGTGAAAAACTCGCAATTATTGGGCCATCAGGTTCAGGCAAAAGTACATTGCTGCAAGTGTTGGCAGGTTTATACCAGACGAAGCAAGGTGCTGTTACGTATCAAGGGCAGTCTGTGTATGCGTTGTCTGAAGCGGACAAAGCAGCAACATTTAATGTCTTGCTTCAGCAACAACAACTGTTTGATGGCACAGTACGGGATAATTTATTATCTGATCGCAAGGATGATGAAATGCGCGCGGTATTGGATGATTTAGGTTTAGCGTATATAGACTTAGACTATGAAATTACTATGAGTGGTGAAGGTCTATCAGGCGGAGAATTACAGCGCCTTTGTCTAGCACGGCTCTTCTTACGCACTGCACCTGTCTGGCTAATTGATGAACCGACACGCGCATTAGATTGGGATAATAGTGTACATGTGATGCAGCACTTGTTTAATGAAAGCGAAACTTTAATTGTTGCAACGCATGATTTAGCTTTATTACCACAATTTGATCGTATTGTAGTCATGATTGAAGGTCGTATTATCGAAAGCGGCACATACGAAAGTCTGCTTCAGCAACAGGGTGCACTGTATGACATGGTAGCGCTCAATCAAGAATCATAAAAAATAGAGTTGAATAAAGTAAAAAGCAATCACGCAAAAAGCGGTTGAGACCTCTATGATAGAAGCCCCAACCGCTTGGTTTTTGCTTTATTTGAAAGTGAAAAAACTGCAAGTTATCACTCTAATTTTAATGGCATTCGAAATTATGAGTTTTGCTTAGTTAAAGAATCAATCAATTTATCTAATAAACGATTCAATTCTTTTTCTTCTTTTTTGTTTAATCCTGAGATATCGCCTAAGTGGTTACAAGCACCGCCTAGATCTTCTTCGATTGCTTCGCTCTTTTCAGTCAAGTGAACGAATACTTCACGTTGATCGACTTCAGAGCGTTCTCTTTTGATTAAATCTACTTGTTCCATTCTCTTTAATAATGGGGATACTGTACCAGTATCAAGCGCAAGTTCAGTAACGACTTTCTTGACGTTAACTGGTGATTCTTCCCATAAAATTGTTAATACTAAAAACTGCGGGTAAGTTAATTTGTACTTCTTAAAAACGTTGTTTGAGTAGTAGCGATTTACTTGTCTTTGAGCGTTGTACAAACTAAAGCATAAACGTCCGCCTAAATTAAGTTTTTCAGTCATAAGTTCTCCTCCAGACATTCTATCCGTTATATTTTTCTGTGTACCGGAATTCGTTCCGTCTTGTTGTGAAAGTTTGAGCAGTGACTAAAATAGAAGTTTTAACTATTTTGTCGACTCCTCACAAGCCATGTTAAAATTAAAGTATGCATTGATTTTAGAAGATATCTTGCATTAAATCAAGTTGTAACATAATATAATATGTCCATTAATGATTGTACCATTAAGTCCTTTAGAAATGAGTGTTAAAATTGGAACGAAATAATAATAGTAAATTATCTATTTGTATTGTAACAGGTTTTCTAGGAAGCGGTAAAACGTCTTTCCTTAAACATTATACTGAGCAATTATTAAAAAGAGATGAGAAAATCACTGTAATTATGAATGAATTTGGTGATTTTGATGTAGATAGTAAAATTTTAGGTGATAAAGTTCATACAGTTTCCTTGCAGAATGGATGTGTTTGTTGTGATTTACAACAAGATCTTATCGCGCAACTATCAGTAATAATCAACCAAAAACAATCACAATTTGTCATAATAGAAGCAACAGGCATTGCGCATCCGCTTCAACTCATCCAAGCTTGCTACGATCCATTGCTCATTGATCACGTTCATCCGCCGCTGGTCGTCGGTTTAGTCGACGCACCTCGATTCTTACATCGCGGGGATTATACAGAAACGACACAAGCACTAATGGAAGAACAGCTCGCTGTCAGCCAAGCATTAATTGTCAATAAGACAGATTTAATCAGCCAAGATGAGCAGCAATCGCTCACAGAAGCTTTAAAAGAAGTTAATCCGAATGATGCCGTCTACTTTACAACCTATGGTCAAGTCAATATTGACGAAATAAAGGCATTAGAGCCAGTTCATATGAAACCAAGTCACCAACATTTACATCACCATGGTATTAGTTCAATTGCGTATACGTTTACTTCACCGATTGATCGACAAATGTTTTACCAGTTTATCTTACGTTTGCCAGACAATGTATATCGATTGAAAGGGTACGTAAGATTTAGAGATACACCTGAAACAACGTATTTATTCCAATTCGCCAATGGGCTGCCTGATTACGAGCCGATTCAAGGTGACATACAAAACACCATCGTATTAATTGGAGAACAACTCGATAAAGAGCGTCTGCGCAATCAATTAGATGCATTGCAGTTCACATGAAAATTGACGTGCATATCAAGGTCACACTATAATGAATACAACGTTTAATAGTACAAGGAATTTGTAGGGAATACAATAGTAAAATATTTTAATCCATTAATAATCCCTACTACACTATAGTGAACCTCATTTTTAAATTTAGCAAGCGCTAACATAAGATGTAACACAATTGAAATGAGCGAGAGGGGTAAAAGGAATGGACCGTGTTAAAATCAATCGTAACGTTACGTATTCAAAGATAATTCAAGGATTTTGGAGATTGAATGACTGGCAGATGTCGGCACAATCATTAAACCGTTATCTGCATCAATTAGTAGAACTCGGTGTCACAACAATGGACCATGCCGATATCTATGGGGACTATCGTTGTGAACAATTATTTGGAGAGGCTTTGGCATTGTCTCCTGAACTGAGAGATCAAATTGAATTAGTGTCGAAATGCGGAATTATCTTGCCGACAGACAAATTTGCACAATTTGATGGCCATCGTTACGATTTAAGCAAACATCATATGGTTGAAGCGGTCAATCGCTCATTACAAAATTTACAAACCGATACACTGGATACCTTATTGATTCATCGTCCATCTCCGCTCATGAATCCAGACGAAGTCAGAGACGCACTTGATGTTTTAGTAGAAGAAGGTAAAATTAAATCATTCGGAGTTTCTAATTTCAATCATGCGCAGTATGATTTGTTGAGCCAAGGTATTCGCTCACATAAACTGCATATCGCGGTGAATCAATTAGAAGTTTCACCGTATCATGCGACGCCGATTTATGATGGTACCATTGATCACATGTATAAAGATGACGTCAAAATTATGGCATGGAGTCCGCTTGCTGGCGGCAAACTGCTGAATTTAGAAGATGAGAAATCAAAACGTGTGATGGCTGTAATCAGTCCACTTGCTTATAAATATAATGTTGCGCCTGCCAGTATTGTTACTGCGTGGCTGTTGAAACATCCAGCAACGATTATGCCGATTATGGGTACTAGCCAAATTGAACGCATGCAAGATGCGGTTAAAGGATTAGAAGTCATTATAACTGATCAAGAATGGTTTGATATTTATGTGGCTGTATTAGGGCACCATATCCCTTGATAAGTGAAATAAAGGAGAATATGAAGAAATGAACAAAGAAGAACAATCACGTGCACGTATGCGTTTTGAACGTAACCTTATCGTCTTTCCATATATTATTTTTGCGATTATCGTCTTTTTCTTTACAACGATATTCCCAGCACCTACAGTGGTACTGACTTTATTCGGTATTTTCTTTATCTATAATGCCGTTTTATTATTCGTTGCGTTTATTAAACATTACACACGTACAATGATCTTATTATTAGTGTTGACACTTTTTGTCGGTGCAATGTTTACAATTTCAGCAACAGCACAATTTGCAGGCAGATATTAAGCAATTTAATAATGCTAAGGGCTCCCTCTTTAAGTGTTTTCAGCACATTATAATAGAGGGAGCTTTGTTTATGTCATAAAGAATTCAAAACAAATGAAAACGTTTTCTTTATTAATGCGACTTGCTTTGTTATCCTTATAGTGAATAAAAGAATTATAAAGAAAAAACAAATTCGTATCGAGGGGGATTCATGATGGGGAAAAGAAAAGTCGCGATTATTGGTGCAGGACATACAGGTGCAACGCTGGCATTTATGTTAGCTGAGAAAACTTTAGCAGATGTGGTGTTATTGGATAAACCTGAAAATGAAAAGCCAGCTTGCGGCAAGGCATTGGATATTGCAGAAAGCGGACCGATTTTCAATTTCAATAACCAAATTAAAGGAACATCTGATTATCAAGATATTGCAGGATCAGATATTGTTGTGATTACTGCAGGTGTAGCACGTAAACCAGGTATGAGTCGTGATGATTTGATTCAAATTAATGAATCTGTGATGACACAAGTAACAGAAGGAATCAAAACGTATGCGCCGGACAGCACAATTATTGTGTTGACGAATCCAGTGGATGCGATGACGTATGCAGTATACAAACAATCAGGTTTCCCTAAAAATCGAGTGCTTGGACAATCAGGTATTTTAGATACAGCACGCTATCGAACGTTTATCGCAGAAGCCTTGAATGTTGCTCGTACGGATGTTTCCGGATTAGTATTAGGCGGCCATGGAGATACAATGGTGCCGTTATTAAGTACAACGACAGTAGGCGGTGTGCCGTTAACAGAGCTATTAGCACAAGATAAAATTGATGCGATTGTAGAACGTACACGTAAAGGCGGTGCTGAAATTGTCGGCTTGCTTGGCAATGGATCAGCGTATTATGCGCCGGCAGCCGCTATCTTTGAAATGGCTGCGGCAATTTTGAAGGATGAAAGACGTGTTTTACCTGCGATTACGTATTTAGAAGGTGAGTATGGCTTTAGCGATATTTGTTTAGGTGTACCGACGTTAATCGGCGCTAATGGTGTTGAACAAGTCGTTGAAATGAAGCTTTCTGAAGATGAACAAGCACAATTAAAAGCGTCAGCAGATGCGGTTGAAGAAGTTAAAAGTGCATTAAAGCAATCGTAATTTTTGAGGTAAATTAAAATTATATATATTGGATCAGGAGACGGACGATGGTTCATGCGTTCGTCTCTTTTTGTACTTTCTAAAGTTATTGTGAAAAAATTTACAAATTTTCGAATAAGTCTCTTTTTGTAAGCGCATTCTTGTTATAATGAAATTGATTAAATATTTAAAAAAGGTGTGTGCATATGTATGGGCTAGGTGTGCATACTCTATTTTTAAAATATTTAAATGAAAGATTGATTTAATGATTAATAGTTGAGTACAGCAAACAAATGAGGGAGGAAAACAAGATGACAAAAGAGGATGCAGCAGTGAAATCTGACAAGAAGCAAAAAAGTGTTAAACCGCTATGGATTATCATCAGTTTTATCGTGCTGATTGCGATTGTATTAATACCAGCGAGCGGAATTCCAGTGATGGCTAAAATGTCTCTTGCGATTTTAGCTTTTGCGGTTATTATGTGGGTGACAGAAGCGGTCTCTTATCCAGTATCTTCAACGATGATTGCCGCTTTGATGATACTATTATTAGGATTTAGTCCTGTGCAAGATTTAGCAGAAAAACTAGGGAATCCAAAAGCAAATGGTGCTGCACTGCACGGTGCGGATTTATTTGGGACAGGCAATGCCTTAAAGTTAGCTTTTAGTGGGTTCTCAACTTCAGCGGTTGTTTTAGTAGCAGCAGCGTTGTTCTTAGCAGCAGCGATGCAGATTACAAATTTGCATAAGCGTTTGGCATTATTAGTCTTATCGATTGTGGGCAATAAGACAAACCGTATTGTAGCCGGCGCAATTATCGTGTCAATTATTTTGGCATTCTTCGTACCATCTGCGACAGCTCGTGCAGGTGCGGTTGTACCGATTTTATTAGGGATGATTGCGGCGTTCAAAGCTTCTAAAGAAAGTAAATTGGCAGGATTATTAATTATCACTGCAGTACAAGCCGTTTCTATTTGGAATATCGGTATTAAGACAGCAGCGGCGCAAAATATTGTTGCGATTAACTTTATTAACCAAAGCTTCGGTCAAGACATTTCATGGGGCCAATGGTTCTTGTATGCGGCACCATGGTCAGTACTGATGTCTATTGCGCTTTACTTTATTATGTTGAAAGTTATGCCGCCAGAACAAAAAGAAGTTAAAGGCGGTAAGGAATTAATTCAACAAGAATTGGAAAAATTAGGACCTGTGTCTCCACGTGAATGGCGATTAATTGCGATTTCTGTTTTATTACTATTCTTCTGGTCAACGGAAAAGATTTTACATCCGATTGATTCATCTTCTATCACTTTAATCGCAATGGCGATTATGTTGACACCTAAGATTGGTGTGATGACGTGGAAAGAAGCGGAAAAACATATTCCTTGGGGTACAATTATTGTCTTTGGTATTGGTATCTCGCTTGGGAACGTATTATTAAATACTGGCGGGGCACAATGGTTAAGTGATAAGACTTTCGGTTTAATGGGCTTGCAACACTTGCCATTGCTTGCGACTATCGCATTAATCACGCTCTTTAATATCTTAATTCACTTAGGGTTCGCAAGTGCGACAAGTTTATCTTCTGCTTTAATTCCAGTATTTATTTCTTTAACTGCAACATTGCATTTAGGCGATCAAAGCATCGGCTTTGTGTTGATTCAACAATTCGTCATCAGTTTTGGTTTCTTATTACCGGTAAGTGCACCGCAAAACATGTTGGCGTATGGTTCAGGTACATTCACAGTAAAAGACTTCTTAAAAGCAGGTATTCCATTAACCATTGTGGGTTATGTCCTAATTCTGATCTTCAGTCTCACATATTGGAAATGGTTAGGTTTGATTTAAAAAAGTATATTGAAAGCAAGAAAGACGATGGCGCTGGTCCATCGTCTTTTCTATAGAAATAACATGTATGTTTTAGGGTTATGATACAAAGAAACACACATAAAGTGCGATATATTCTAAGAATGTTAAAAGATACATATATTTCAATCGTAATTTTACATTGAATGGTACTTCCCAATTCGGATACTTTTGTTCAAAATAAGCGATTTGAAGCAAGTATATACCTATACCAAGTGGCAACAGCATCAAGCCGATACTGACAAGATATGAAAATCCGATGTCGTGAATGAAATGTCCTATAATTAGCTGAATTATAATCAGTACAGCTATAAAAATAAGAAGTTGCATTGTCATTTTGCCATGCGCACTCCTTTCACCATAATCAATATGACTGCTTGTAGTAAGGTCATCACAAACAAGAAGAAAAGACCTCTTGCATCTAAGAACTGTACGACATCTCTGACGATAGAAAGGGGTTGTGTGACTAAGTAGACGCTATGGAATCTTAAGAAGCGTCCCATCGCAATCCCTAAACTATTCGCAAACATCAAGCCAATCACAATGATGTAGTTGAATAAAGGTTTATTGGTGAAATGGAATAACTCGATATTAATCAAGATATAACAATAAACCGCAAAACAAACACCGCCGACTAAGAATGTGAAATACAACCATTCTATTGGTCTGACGCCTTGCATAATAGTAAATGCGAATTGATTAAGGTGAATCAGATCGGTCACCATATAAAAGGTATTCGGGAAGATTAAGATAAAGATGGCTGAGAAAATAATAAATAATGGCCATTCGAAACGTCGTTTCGGTATAAACAATTTGAGTAACCAAACGAGTTCGAAAGGAATATAAGCTAAGAACAAGTTCAACGCCATAAACTGGTAAAATTGGTTTAATGGCAGTGTCAGCAACATCAATATCACAAATAATATGCGTGCAATATAACGTGATTGCATATCAAAGTCCTCTCTTCAAACATCCAAGTTGATGGATGGTTTATCTGAAAACCATGAAATATGATTTTTAGACGTATTTAGATGAATATATTACAGGTTTTAAACCTAGATATCAATTAATAGTATAGCAGTTACACCTGATGATAAGTATGAAAATAGCTAAATAAGGGAACAATCAGACTATCATGAATCAATATTATTTGATTGAGCCATAGATAAACTTTGGTGTATAATAGGTAGTCATAAAAAATTGACTAAATCAAAACACGCAATAAAGGAGGAAATCATGAGTAAGCAATTAATCACCTTATATTTTAATATTTTTCTAGTCTTCTTAGGTATCGGATTAGTTGTACCGGTGTTGCCTGTCTATTTAAAGGACTTAGGTTTAAATGGAAGTGATTTAGGTATTCTTGTTGCGGCCTTTGCGTTAGCACAAATGGTCATCTCTCCATTTGGAGGCAACTTAGCTGATAAATTAGGAAAGAAGTTAATTATCTGTATTGGTCTTGTGTTGTTTGCTGTATCTGAGTTTATCTTTGCGATGAGCAGTAATTATCCATTATTGATTGTTTCAAGAATTATCGGCGGGTTTAGTGCCGGTATGGTAATGCCTGGGGTTACAGGGATGATCGCAGATATCTCACGTCCTGAAGATAAAGCTAAGAACTTCGGTTATATGTCAGCCATTATAAACTCTGGTTTTATTTTAGGGCCCGGTTTCGGTGGCTTTATGGCAGAGTTCTCTCACCGTTTACCATTCTATTTTGCTGGAAGTTTAGGCGTTGTCGCATTCTTTTGTTCTTTGATCTTTATTCAAGGTGCAAAACGAGAAACGACAGATGGTTTCCATACAGTGATAGAACCCCAAGACTTGGCTAAAATTAATATTAAAGCGTTTATTACTCCGGTTATCATTACCTTTGTTTTAGCATTCGGGCTTGCGGCATTTGAAACATTATATCCACTATATACTGCAGATAAAGCCCATTATGCACCGAAAGATATTTCTATTGCGATAACTGGCGGCGGCTTAGCCGGTGCGATATTCCAAATCTTCTTATTTGATAAATTTATGAAGTACTTTAAAGAACTGACATTCATACAATTGTCATTGCTATATTCAGCAATTGTCTTATTCTTATTAATTGTTGCACATCATTACTGGTCAATTATGATTATCAGTTTTATTGTGTTTATCGGATTTGACATGATACGACCTGCGCTCACGAACTACTTCTCAAACATTGCAGGTAATCGACAAGGGTTAGCAGGAGGCTTAAACTCTACATTTACAAGTATGGGGAACTTCGCAGGCCCATTAGTCGCAGGGACGCTCTATGATGTAAATTTAGAATTCCCGCTTTATATGTCCATGATGGTCATGTTATTAGGTATTGTAATTATTATGGTAGAAAAGACCATTAGGAAAAGCAGAAGGCTTAAACAAAGTTAATCAATGCGTTTTAAAATATACTGTTGTATCGGCAACGGTATATTTTTATGACTTATTTATCTGAAAAATTCAAAAATAATATTGACGTATTGTGTCACTGGTGGTAATCTTAATACAATTCAATCAAATAGAACTCTTATCAAGAGAGGCGGAGGGATGTGCCCGACGAAGCCCAGCAACCATCGTTAAAGCGAAGTGGTGCTAATTCACAAAAAGTCATAGACTTTTGAAGATGAGAGAAAGAATCGAAAGCTTTCTCTTATTTTAATGAGAAGGCTTTTTCTTTTGATAAGGGGGATTTGGTAAATATGACTTAGGGATGGTGCAAAAGCAATGAAGAAAATAAGTAGTTTAATCGGGTTATTCGTATTATTAGTCGTACTCGCTGCGTGCGGCAAGGGTGGAGACAAAGAAAAAATTACAGTGGCAGCTTCTCCGGCACCGCATGGTGAAGTTTTAGAACATGCGAAGAAAGCCATGAAGGATAAAGGGTACGACTTAGAAGTGAAAGTCGTGAATGATTATAAAGTACCGAACAAATTATTAGATAAAGGAGATGTGGATGCGAACCTTTTCCAACACGTTCCTTATTTAAAAGCTGAGAAGAAATCACATGGTTATAAAATTGAAGAAGTCGGAAAAGTATTCACAACGCCAATGGGTGTCTATAGTAAAAAGTATAAAAATCTAAAAGATATTCCAAAAGGTTCTACAATCTATGTTTCAAACAACCCTGCTGAAGAAGGACGCTTCTTATCTTTCTTCGTCAATGAAGGCTTAGTTAAAATTAAAGATGGCGTGAAAATTGAAGATGCGAAATTTGATGATATTGTTGAAAATAAAAATGACTTAAAATTCAATAATCAACAAGGTGCAGAATTCTTGCCGAAAACGTATAAAAGCGGAGAAGGCGCAGCGGTCATTATGAACTCAAAATATGCGATTGACAATGGTTTAAAACCTTCTAAAGATGCGATTGTGATGGAAAACGAATCATCTCCATTTGCGAACATTCTTGCAGTTCAAGAAGGACATAAAAACGATAAAAAATTCCAAGAGTTAATCAAAGTCTTACAATCAAAAGATATGAAGGAATTCATTAAGAAAGAATACGGTAAAGACGTTATTCCATATGAAGCGAAATAAAGGAGTGGCATGAATATGGCAAAACTAGGCATTATTGGTGTAGGTCGCGTTGGGAGTCAAGTCCTGACCGATGCACAATACTTAGGTCATTTTTCAGAAATTGTAGTCATTGATACAAATGAAAATTTAGCACAAGGCGAAGTCTTAGATCATCGTCATTTACAAGGTTTAAATCATACACACCGTACGAAACTTCAAGTTGGCGGCTATCAAGACTTAGTGGATGCAGATATTGTGATTGTGTCAGCAAGTGCAGCATCAACACCAGACATGAAAGACCGTACATTGCTTACAAAAGCAAATAGTGTCATTGTGAATGATGTGTTCAGGCAACTGTCAGCAGTGACAAAAGAGGCCGTTGTTATTTTGATTTCTAATCCGGTGGATGCGATGACATACCTTGCACATCAAGCAGGTTATCCAGCTGATAAAGTGATTGGTACGGGTACGATTTTAGAATCTTCACGTTTTCGTACTTTAATCGCAGATCACTATAATGTAGATCCTAAAGACGTGGAAGGTTTTGTGTTAGGTGAACATGGTTCGCATTGTGTACCAATTTGGAGCCGCGTGCGTATACATGGTATTGATTTACCAGAGTTTGAACAATTATCAGGTCATACACCGATTGACCGTGGTGCCATTTCAACACGTATCGATGAAGTGTCTTTTGAAGTCTTCAAGAAAAAAGGGTGGACGAATTCAGCGATTTCAAGAGCTTCTGTACAACTTGCCCAATCGATATTATTTGATGAACATACGATTGAACCCATTAGCGGTTTAGTTCAAGGGGCATATGGTTTAGTCGATGGTGCGCTAAGCTTATTGACGCTAGTTGATAGAACAGGTATAAAACAACGCTTACCAATTGAGTTGTCTGAAGAAGAACATCAACAATTAGAAGCGGCACACGAGTTCATTCAAACAGCAATAAAACAAGGTGAAGCAGCAATTCAAGAACAAGTAAAATAATGATAGAGACAAGCAATCTAACATGGGTTGCTTGTCTTGTTTTTTTATGTGCCTTTGATAATCATACTCAATCGTAATATATTGTCACATCTAGGTAACGTTTGGCATGATACACGTAAAATAAAAAGAAAATATATCTTTGTTTAATGTTGAAAAAGTCAGTAGAATTGCGGTTGAAAGCTCTTACACAACTCAACCTCGTTTCGCTATCTTTCGTGTCTGTTATGTAACATATGTTACGTATATTACATTTAGTTTAAATAGCTTACTACCTAACAAAAAGGTGTGTTTTTTATGTTAAGATTGAAATCACGAAATAGAGGTTAAGAGGTATTAAGAATGAGAGCGTTTATTTTATGGGTGTCCGCTGCCATTCTTTCATGTTGTTTGATTTTCTTATTAGTATTAGTCACAAATGAAAATGAACTTGCGAAATTCCAAAATGGCGTTTCTTCATTTATGCAAAGTGACAAACAAGCTTCATCTGATCAGTCTACATCAGATGGACCTACAAAATACCCTGAAGCGGCAGAGGGGCAGTCAACACAACATGCGGATGCAGCGCATAAAAATGAAGCTGAATCTAGTTCATTATTCGTGATTTCATTAACGTCCATCACAAGTGAATTAAGCCATCAATGGATTCAGCATTTTCCAAAACAAGGCAGTTCTGGCAACTAAACTCAAGTTTGAGTAAAAGTATTGTCATGACGCCTTGTTTTTTTATGTCTTGATAAGCGATGACATGCTATATTAAGAGTGAGGTGAACGCAATGAAACAGAAGAAAACAAATGCGATGCGTATTTTAGATCGCGAAGGCATCGATTATGAAATGCGTACATTTAAAATGGGAAAAGACCATATTGAAGGACAAGAAGTCGCAAAACTGATTGATGCTAATCCAGATCAAGTGTTTAAAACACTATTATTCATTAATAATAATCACGAACCTTATGTGTTTGTGATTCCAGTGGAACATCATTTAGATATGAAGCATGCGGCACAAGCTGTAGGTGAAAAGAAATTACATTTATTACCGCTCGATGAATTAACGAAAGTAACAGGTTATATCCGCGGTGGTTGTTCTCCTATTGGGATGAAACATCAGTATCCGACGGTCATAGATCAATCCGCTATGAATCAAGACAAGATTTTTGTGAGTGGCGGCTTGCGCGGCGTTCAAATGGGTGTGCATGTTTCAGAATTAATTCAAGCAACTAATGCAAAAGTAGCGGATGTTGCGACACATGAAACAAATTAAGATGAGCGATGTTGATGAGCATATGCTCATCTTTTTTTATATAACAGTGATTGTTTTTGAATGAAAGTGAAAGATTTTGATTGAAAAAGATATTGGAAGCGCTTATAATAAAGAGGAAATGAGGTGGCGATATGATAACGCAAAAAAGGTTTGAAATGATTATACAACTTTTAAAAGAAAAAGAATTCCTAACACTGCAAGAACTTATCGAATTAACAGGATGCAGCGCGTCTACGATTCGCCGAGATTTATCTAAGTTGCAGAAAATGGGCAAATTACAACGTGTACATGGCGGTGCCACACTTAAAACGACTGCTTTGAGTGAACCGAAAATGTCTGAGAAAAAAGAACGCAATTTGCAAGAAAAACGTGAAATCGCAAAAATCGCAGCGGCACAGATTGAAGATCATGATTGCATTTATATCGATGCCGGAACCACAACTTATGAAATGATTGAACATATTACAGCAAAAGACATTGTCGCAGTGACGAATGGTTTAACACACGTTGAAGCATTATTGAAACGTGGCATTAAAACGTTGATTATCGGGGGAGATGTGAAAGCAAGCACATTAGCTTCTGTCGGTCCTAGAGCCATTGAAACGTTAAAATATTATCATTTCGATAAAGTGTTTATTGGTATGAACGGTATAAATGAAGAAGGTAAATTGACAACGCCTGATGAACAAGAAGCTTATGTGAAAGAAACAGCGATGAAAGTGGGACATCATATTTTTGTTTTACTAGATAGTTCGAAATTTGGACCTACATACTTTGCGTGTGTGAATGTGCCGAAAGAAACACCCTTCGATATCTTAACATCGACCAAAGCTTTAAAGCGTTCAGATATGAAAGCATATCGCAATCATTATTCGATAAGAGGAGTGTAATAAAGTGATCTATACAGTAACCTTCAATCCATCGATTGATTACATTATGAAAGTAGATGCGTTTCAAGAAGGCGGACTTAACCGTGCACAGGAAACGTATAAATTTGCAGGAGGCAAAGGTATTAACGTTTCGCGTGTATTGAACACTTTAGAAACACCTTCAACTGCATTAGGCTTTGTGGGTGGATTTCCTGGGAAATTTATCCAAGATACTTTACAACAAGCAGGTATCAAAACCGACTTCATTGAAGTAGAAGAAGATACACGCATTAATGTGAAATTAAAATCAAATCAAGAAACAGAAATCAATGCAGGCGGACCTACAATTTCTAACTCAGCGTTCGCAGCCTTATTAGCGCAAATCAAACAAACTCATTCTAAAGATACGGTTGTAGTCGCAGGCAGTGTACCGAAAAGTATTCCAGCAGATGCTTATGAACAACTTGCGAAGATTACGCAAGAAACGGGTGCGAAATTAGTTGTGGATGCTGAAAAAGACTTAGTTGAAACAGTCTTACCTTATCATCCATTCTTCATCAAACCGAATAAAGACGAACTCGAAGTCATGTTTAATACACAAATCACCTCTGATGCAGACGTTGTAACATACGGGAAAGCTATTTTAGATAAAGGGGCACAAGCTGTAATTGTGTCGCTTGGCGGTGATGGTGCGATTTATATTGATGACAAGCATTGCATAAAAGCTTCCGTACCGACAGGCAATGTCTTAAACACCGTCGGCTCTGGAGATAGTACAGTCGCAGGTATGTTAGCGGGCTTAGCACAAGGGTTTAATGTACACGAAGCATTCCGTCATGCTGTTGCATCAGGAACAGCAACCGCATTCAGTCAAGATTTAGCCAATAAAGAGATGATAGAAAATGTGCGTTCTGAAATTGAATTAACGGACTTGAAATAGGAGTGAGCAAAAGATGAGAATCACTGAATTATTAACGCGAGAGACCATCGCGATGGATTTAGATGCAACATCAAAAGAAAGTGTGATTGATGCGTTAGTCGATCAATTAGACCATGCAGGAATTCTTAGTGATGTTAAAGCGTTCAAAGAAGCGATTATGGCACGTGAAGGACAAAGTACCACAGGTATTGGTGAAGGTATTGCGATTCCGCATGCGAAAGTGGATGCGGTGAAAAAACCAGCGATTGCTTTCGGTAAATCTAAGGCAGGTGTTGATTATCAAAGTTTAGATGGTCAACCAGCACATTTATTCTTTATGATTGCGGCACCTGAAGGCGGTGCGCAAACCCACTTAGATGCTTTAGCTAAATTATCAGGTGTCTTAATGGATGATGATGTCAGAAAGGCGTTACTACATGCCCAAACACCAGATGAAGTCTTAAGTATTATTGATCGTGCTGATGATGAAGCGCCAGATGAAGAAGCGGAAGCAGCACCTGCTGAAACTAAAAATGAGAGTCCAGAACCTTATGTCCTTGGTGTAACAGCTTGTCCTACAGGTATTGCACATACGTACATGGCGAAAGATGCTTTATTGAAACAAGCGAAGAAAATGGGCGTCAAAATGAAAGTAGAAACGAACGGTTCTAGCGGAATTAAAAACCGTTTAACATCTGAAGATATTGAAAATGCACAAGGTGTGATTGTCGCAGCGGATGTGCATGTTGAAACAGATCGTTTCGATGGGAAAAACGTGGTAGAAGTACCAGTTGCTGACGGTATCAAACGTCCTGAAGAATTAATCAATCTTGCTTTAGATACAGAACGTACACCATTTAAAGCAAGAGAAGGCAGAGGCAAAGGCCAAGCAAGCGGCAAACAAGAAAAACAAAGCGTCGGCAAAACGATTTATAAACATTTGATGAATGGTGTCTCAAATATGTTGCCGCTTGTTATTGCTGGTGGTATTTTAATGGCAATTGTATTCTTATTCGGACCGAACTCATTTGATCCGAAATCTTCTGAGTATAATGCATTCGCAGAACAATTATGGAACATTGGTAAGAACAGTGCATTCTACTTAATTATTCCGATCTTATCAGCATTCATCGCACGCAGTATTACTGAAAAACCAGGTATGGCAGCTGGTTTAGTCGGCGGTATGTTAGCAATGAGCGGAGACTCTGGATTTATTGGCGGTATTATCGCCGGTTTCTTAGCCGGTTATTTAACTGAAGGTATTAAAGCGATGACACGTCGTATGCCGCAATCACTTGAAGGTTTAAAACCAACATTAATTTATCCAATTTTATCTGTAACGATTACAGGTTTATTGATGGTTTATGTATTCAACCCGCCAGCAGCTTGGGTAAACCACTTATTATTAAATGGTTTAAACAGTTTGTCAGGTGCGAACATTATGTTACTTGGTTTAGTGATTGGTGCAATGATGGCGATTGATATGGGTGGACCTTTCAACAAAGCCGCTTATGTCTTTGCGACAGCAGCCTTAACAGAAGGCAACGCTGCACCGATTACAGCGGCGATGGTCGGCGGTATGATTCCACCGATTGCTTTAGCACTGTCAATGTTATTCTTTAAACGTAAATTCACAAGAACACAACGTGGTTCAATCGTGCCGAACTTTGTTATGGGTGCATCATTTATTACTGAAGGTGCCATTCCATTCGCAGCAGCTGACCCGATTCGTGTAATTCCATCAATGATGATCGGTTCAGGTATCGGCGGTGCGATTGCACTTGGTTTAGGTTCATCTATCGGTGCACCGCATGGCGGTATCTTTGTTATCTTAGGTACAGATTTCTCACATGCGTTACAAACTATATTGGCTATTTTAGTCGGCGCAGCAATTTCAGCTGTCATTTACGGTATTCTTAAACGTAAACCCACTGCAGATGAAATTGCCGCATCAGAATCTATGGATGAATAATAAGTTGAATTTTGCGTAGATTTAGCGCATTATAGTAGAGGCGTGCTATTAGAAATGACACGCATCACGAATCTAATTTACTGTGGTAGGTAAATGTATATTCGAATAAACAGTTAAGAGAGAGATAGCTTGTTTATCGGGCTGACTCGTATCTTAGCTGTTTATTTTTTGTTATGAAAAAATAAGTGAAATTCAGTCCGAAAAAATTACTATTTGCATGATGATTATGATATGATAATCTTGTTAGATTTTACGCTAGTTGGGAGGTGTCGCTGTGGAAATGGGAAGGATGGACTAATCATTTGTCACATTACGCAAAACGATAAGCGAAACATCATTGCCGTACATAGCGGCATATAACTTGGAGGTGAATCCCTAGCAATAGGGAACTAATTGGATAGTACGACCATAATAAACTTGTTAATTTTTATATTTTTAATCGCACTGACAACTGTGTTTGTTGGATCAGAATTTGCTTTGGTGAAAGTCAGAGCTACTAAAATTGAAGAAATGGTTGCAGAAGGTAATGGCAGTGCAGCTGTCGTCAAGAAAATGATTTCAAATCTTGACTATTATTTATCAGCCTGTCAGCTTGGTATCACGGTAACATCTTTAGGATTAGGTTGGTTAGGTGAACCTGTCTTTTCTAAATTATTACACCCAATCTTTGAATTGATTCCTATGCCTGATGCCTTAAATACAACGATTTCAATCGTTGTTTCATTCTTAGTTGTGACATATCTGCATGTAGTATTAGGTGAATTAGCACCTAAAACATTAGCGATTCAACACACTGAGAAAGTTGCGTTACTTTATGCACGTCCGCTTTATTATTTCGGCTTAATCATGAAACCATTAATTTGGTTAATGAATGGTTCTGCACGTATGATTATCCGACTGTTTGGTATCAATCCAGATGAAAATAATGATGCGATGACAGAAGAAGAAATTAAAATGATTATCAACAACAGTTATAACAGCGGTGAGATTAACCAGACAGAACTTGCTTATATGCAAAATATTTTCTCATTTGATGAGAGACAAGCGAAAGATGTCATGGTGCCAAGAACACAAATGGTTACTTTAAATGAACCTTTTACTGTGGATGAATTATTAGAGACACTTAAAGAATATCAATTCACTCGTTACCCAATTACAGAAGACGGCGACAAAGACCATATCAAAGGCTTTATTAATGTGAAAGAATTCTTGACAGAGTATGCTTCAGGCAAACCAATCAAGATTGCCAACTATATTCATGAATTACCATTGATTTCAGAAACAACACGCATCAGCGATGCATTAATCAGAATGCAACGTGAACGTGTACACATCAGTTTAGTTATTGATGAATACGGCGGTACAGCAGGTATCTTAACGATGGAAGATATCTTAGAAGAAATCGTTGGTGAAATCCGTGACGAATTTGATGATAACGAAGTCAATGACGTTATCAAATTAAATGATGACACTTTCCAAATTAATGGACGTGTCTTATTAGAAGACCTAACAGATCAACTCGGTATTGAATTTGATGACTCTGATGATATCGATACTATCGGCGGATGGTTACAAGCACATAATACAAACTTACAAAAGAATGATTATGTAGATACGTATTTCGATCGTTGGATTATTTCAGACATTGAAAATCATCAAATTATCACAGTAATTTTAAAACATGAATATAACGCTGAACGTCAATCTACTATAGAAGAAGATGAAGATGACGACAATAATAGAAGAAGTAAAAAAGATAAAAAAGACAGCGAAGAATAATCGTTATACAGTTAAAACCCTTTTAAACCGCACTTAAAGTGTTAGGTTTAAAAGGGTTTTTTCATGTTTTTTGACATAAATATGACATGAATTGAAGTTATAACTTAGTTAATAAATAGTTAATGGTATGATATAAAACCCTCATTTATAATGAGTTTAATCTTTACAAAAAATAAAATGAAATGAGGGTTTATCATGAAATTTAAAACACATTTATTAGCTGCTTCACTTTTAGCAACAACAATCGCTTTAGCTGGTTGTAACAATCAAAACAATGAACAACCAAAAGAAAAAACAGAACAGGCATCACATGATCATAAAGACCATAAGAATCATAAAGTGCTGACTGGTGAATTTAAATCAGGTGAAGAAGAAGTATCTGGTCACGTTAAAATTGAAGATAACCAAATTAAATTAACTGATTTTAAATCAGCGAAAGGTCCAGACTTGTATGTCTATTTAACTAAAGACGGCAACATTAAAGAAGGAAAACAACTTGAAATGGTCGACTATAATAAACCGACACAAACCTTCGACATCAAAGATGCAAATCTAGATCAATATAACGAAGTGACTATTTACTGCAAGAAAGCACACGTGATCTTTGGTGCTGCGAAAGTAAAATAGAGC
Organism: Staphylococcus simulans; assembly: GCF_047037175.1. Taxonomy (GTDB): domain Bacteria; phylum Bacillota; class Bacilli; order Staphylococcales; family Staphylococcaceae; genus Staphylococcus; species Staphylococcus simulans_C. The sequence continues at coordinate 2,439,186 of NZ_CP178241.1, forward strand.
CTTAAAATAAGAATTCAACGAGAAAAGAAGTGATGTTATGAAACGTTATATACACACAATTGAACTTGCACTTTTATTTGTGATTCGTGTTGTTGCCGGGGGATATATGCTGGTTCAAGGATGGGAGAAGTTAACAGGCAGTTTTAAAATTGAACCTTTGATTCCAGTCGTTATCAAAAATGAAGATTCTCCTGTCTGGTTCAAACTCTTTTTTGAACACATTGTTGCGCATAGTGCGCCTATCTTTAATGTAATTATACCTTTAGGGGAAATTGCGATTGGTTTAGGGTTAATATTAGGAATTTTGTCACATATTGCAAGTTTCTTTGGTGCCTTTGTTATGCTAAATTATATTTTATCAGATATGATTTTCACGTATCCTGTTCAATTAGCACTCTTTATTATTTTATTAATGAATAAAAACTTATTAAAACAAATTTCATTGAGTGCTATAATCACATATATTAAAGAAAAAGGTGATATAAAACGTGAACACAATTTTAATCGTTGATGATGAACAAGACATGGTCGACATCTGTCAGACGTACTTTGAGTACGAAGGCTATCAAGTGTTAACTGCACATAACGGAGAAGATGCTTTGAACCAACTTGATTCATCCATTGATTTAATCGTTTTGGATATTATGATGCCCAATGTCGATGGCTATGAAGTGATTAAAGAAATGAAACAACGCCAACTTGATATTCCGTTTATCTACATGTCCGCAAAAACAAAAGAGCATGATACAATTTATGCTTTGACACTTGGGGCAGACGATTACTTAAAGAAACCATTTAGCCCTAGAGAACTTGTTTTACGTGCAAATAATTTGTTGAGTCGTGTGAAACGCACGCAGATTGCACAAACAATGTTAACCTTTGATACGCTAAAGTTAAATGATCAACAAAAAAGTGTTGAGATTGATGGCGCGATTGTTAACTTAAGAATTAAAGAATTTGAACTATTGTGGTATTTAGCGACACATGAAAATCAAGCTATCTCCAAATCACAGTTATTAGAAGAAGTATGGGGTTATGACTACTATGAAGATGCGAGTACAGTGAATGTCCATATTCACCGTATCAGAGAAAAATTTGAACAATTTCATTTTGAAGCGTACACAATTACTACTGTATGGGGACTCGGTTATAAGTTTGAAAGGAAAGTAGGCTAAATGTTTTCTATTAGAACACAAGTCATTATCGGTGTATTATCTAGCGTCCTCTTGGCTTCAACCATACTCGGTATTGCGTATAAATTCATGTTGTTCAATGGACATACAACTGTGTTATTGACAGCCAGCGCCATTGTATCAAGTTGTTTAACTTTATTCATATGTAGTTTCTTTTTAACGCCGCTTGTTCAAAAGATTAAACACTTTAATGTCAGAACGAAACAATTTGCGGATGGAAATTATGAGATGGAACCAACGCAATTTACGTCTCCGAGGGAAATTAAAGAACTCAGTCATTCCTTTAATAAAATGGCGCATGAGATTACAAAACAAATGGTTCAAATTAAATCGGAACAACAAGAGAAATATGAACTGATTCAGAATTTAGCTCACGATTTAAAGACACCGCTCTCTTGTATAATTTCATATTCCGAAGCTTTAAAAGACGGGGTTATTTATTCACAAACAGATTGTCAGGAAGCCTATGACACGTTGATTAAACAATCTAATCGTCTATCTAAAATGTTTGATGAGTTAACCAATGTCGCCACATTAGATGCGCCGAACACGTATGTAGTTGAAGTAATTCAAATTGATCAGCTGCTACTAAACATCTTAAATGGGTATGAACAACGTATGAAAATAGATCATAGACATTTAGAAGTAAAGTTCTGTGACCAATTAGCACCGTTTAAACAGTATCCTCAACCGCTAGAACGTATTATCACAAACTTAATTGATAATGCGATGAACTTCTCGCCATCAGGCAGTCCGATTTATATTTGTCTTGCTGAAGATGATAAACAAATACAAATTTACATCAAAGATAAAGGTATCGGTATCGCAAAAGACGACATTAAGCGGATATTTGAGCGTACGTTCAGAGTAGAAGATTCTAGAAATTATCATACAGGGGGTTCTGGTTTAGGATTATATATTACACAAGAACTCATTCGACAAATCGGCGGAACGATTCAAGTTGAAAGTGAACCTGAAGTAGGGACGACGATGATAGTATCCTTGCCAAAATTATAAAGCAATCATAAGCAAGAAACATAGAAAGCAAAAGTAAGATAACTATAAAAAGTAAGCTTAAAAATAAAAAACAAAGAAGTAATAAAAGAAAACAGACAAGATTGAAGACCTAACCATATCTTCAACCTTGTCTGTTTTGTTATATGAAAGATTCAAATAAATATAAGCGTTGATTAGCCTTGTTGTAGCTGTTCACGACATTTTTCAAATAATACGTGGTTTTCTAAATGAACGTGTTGTAATGTTGCGTTTTCTAACGCAGCTAAACGAGTGTAAACTAAGCGCCAAGTACCACAAGCTTCGATTGGAGGTTGGAAATCATTTGTGATTTCATCCATTCTACGTAATAAGTTGCCTGTACTGTCGTGATCAGCGGTTAAATCTTCGATAATTGCTTCGACATTATCAACTGATTCACCATTCGCAAAGGCAATCAGTTGAGGGAAGTCTTTTTCATCTTCTTTTTGCGTATGTTCTAACATATTATTTTTAAAAGTTGTATATAAATCTTTTAATTCTAAAAGATACGCATGACTTGGTCCGTGAACTTTCGCTAATTTAGTGACATAAGGTGTTAAGTTTTTAAATTCTTCTTTCATTGGTTCATGATAAGCATCTTGAATGTATTGAATTAAAGAAGGGATACTTAAATATTTAGGATTGATACCTTGTCCGCCTGCATTTTGTTTACTTGCTTCATCAAGTTCAGCTAATAAATCATCTAAAACGACTCTTTTTTTATCTTTCGCAGCTTCTTCGATTGAAACTTGACCGCCACAACAAAAATCTATACCAGAACGTTTGAAGACATCTGCAGTTTTCGGATAATCTGTCACAACGTTCGCCACAATATCAGTTTTAGTAATCATAATATACGCTCCTTTTCGACTCATCTCTATTATAAGTAGAATGATGCTAAATAAAAACAAAAAGTGTTCTAAATTAAAATTATTATTGTAATCTTCATAAAAACTTCAAGGTGATTTATTATAAATTTACCCTTATAGAGATGTAAGTAACTGTCATCTCTCTTATTTTCAACAAAACGAAAAGGAATATAGTTACTTAATATACGATAAGAGTAATTGTATTGTTTTGTGACAGAATTCCGAATAATTGAAAATGGTTCTCAATAGTAGTGTGGAAGTGAGAATTTCATAAAGAAAAGAGGACTAACACTGCTTATTAAATGATTTGTAGGACACAAAAGTTGCTTAACAATAAATATATTAAAATATAACTAAAATCGAAGAAAATAACAATTTATGTATTAATACATTTATGACAAAATTTAGAACTAATTGAGAATGATATTTACTATCAATTAGTGTAGGCGTATTCTGAATTTGAGAGTCGAAGTTGCTGAGGAGAGAAATCAGAATGAAAAGTCCATACAGTAGATTGTCGAAAGTATTAGTAACGATTTTAGTTGTTGTATTCGGTATTTTACTCGCTGGTGGTTGGTTGATATTTAAAAATGAGGCGCCTCGTCCTACCAAAGTCGTGAATGAAAGTGGACAGACGATTATTTCTAAATCTGAACTCATCAGTGGTCAAGCCATTTATGAAAAGTACGGTTTGACGGATTATGGTTCTTATTTAGGGAACGGATCTTATTTAGGTCCGGATTATACTGCAGAAACATTGCATCATTATTTAAAAGGGATGCATCATTATTATGCTGAACATCTTTATGATAAACCTTTTAAACAATTAAACCAAATGCAGAAAGCAGGTATTGAAGACAAGGTAAAAAAAGAAATACGCGTGAATCGCTATTCAAAAGCGAAAGATGAACTTGTATTAACAGATGCACAAATTGCAGGGTTAAACTATGTCAGAGATTACTATCATAAAGAGTTTGTGAATAATCCTAAACAAGCAGGATTGCCACAAAATATGATTGACCAAATTAAAACAGATGATTATATGGTCAAAGGTAATAAAATTGAACATCTAAGTGATTTCTTCTTCTGGGGTGCTTGGTTATCATCAACAGACCGTCCAGATAGAGATTTTTCATATACAAACAATTGGCCATTTGATGAACAAGCAGGTAATACAATGCCAAGTGAAGCATTGATATGGTCAGCTATTTCTGTTGCGATATTAGTCGCAGGTGTTGCGATTATTATTTATTTCCAAAGACGTTATCAATTTGACATGGAATCAACGTATGACAGTGAACGTCGATTGCCTGAGATTAAAATTCAAGATACGATTACATCAAGTCAGGCTAAAACGGCCAAATACTTTGTGATTGTCATGATATTGTTCTTAATACAAATACTGCTGGGTGAATTAATGGCCCATTATTATGTAGAGAATGAATTCTTCGGCATTCCATTACAAAAACTGTTCCCATTCAATATTGCGAAGACTTGGCACTTGCAGTTGGTTATCTTCTGGGTTGCTACAACATGGCTTGCGACAGGTATTTATATAGTGCCGAGAGTGTTAGGTAAAGAGCCGAAACATCAAGGTAAATTAGTCAATATCTTATTCATTGCCTTATTACTTGTTGTAGGCGGCAGTATGCTAGGTGAATGGGGCAACATTTTAGGCTGGATTAATGATAAATGGTGGTTATTTGGTCATTTTGGCTGGGAATATATCGAACTTGGTAAATTCTGGCAAATTCTATTTATCATTGGCATGGTGCTTTGGATGTTTATTTTAGCAAGAGGCTTTATTCCAGCAATTAAAGATGGCAGTGAACAACATCGAAAACGTCTGATTTTACTCTTGTTCATCGGTGCTATCGCAATTCCATTATTCTATTTAGCATCACTCTTTATTATGCCTAACTCACATGTTACATTCGCGGATTATTGGCGTTGGTGGATTGTGCATTTATGGGTAGAAGGTATCTTTGAAGCCTTTGCGGTGATTTTAATTGGTTTCTTGATGGTAGATATGAAATTAACAACCATTCATTCGACAATTCGTGCATTATACTTTCAAATCATTTTACTGCTCGGCACAGGCATTGTAGGAATGGGGCACCATTATTACTGGCAAGGCGACCATTCAATTTGGTTAGCCTTAGGTTCAAGCTTCTCTGCTTTAGAAGTGGTACCATTATGTTTATTGATTTGGGAAGCTTACACACATTATCGTGTATATAAATTCAGTCAAATTGAATTCCCATATAAAGGTACTTTCATCTTCTTAGCTTCTACAGGATTATGGAACGCTATTGGTGCAGGTGCACTAGGTTTCTTAATTAATGCACCGGCGATTAACTATTTCGAACACGGTACACAATGGACAGCAGCCCATGCACATGGTTCGATGGCAGGGGTCTATGGCATGTTCTCTATTGCGATTATGCTATATGTATTAAGAAGTATTACGAAATCTGATTTTTGGACGAAAAACGTTGAAAAATGGATTTCTATTTCATGCTGGTTATTAAATATTGGTTTAGCTGGTATGGTTTTTGTAACATTGCTTCCGGTTGGTTATATTCAACTTGCAGACGCATTGAAACATGGTTATTGGCATGCAAGATTAACAGAATTCTACCAAAAAGATTCAGTGTTTTGGTTACTATGGGGTAGATTACCTTGGGACTTAATCTTTACTGTAGGTGTTGTGATACTACTTGTAATTACCGTACGTGCTGTGATGCACCTTAAAAAAGTTAAAAATGATAATCATCAAAAGAAAATCTGATAACTAAAAGATATTTTAAATTAGAAGAAAATGAATAACAATAAGGACAGTACAGAGTTTGACGCTCTGCACTGTCCTTTCTTAATATATGAACTTTAATGAAGTTATTTTAATGTACCAATTCTCACATCATCAGGGTGTTTGCCTTGGCGTAAGTTTTGATTTAATTGATCGATTTTTTTAATGTCTTTTTCTTGTAATTCAAAGCCAATGGCTTCAAAGTTTTCGCTGATTCTTGAAGGTGTTTGTGATTTAGGAATGACGATTCTACCGTGCATTAAATGCCAGTTTAAGATAATTTGTGCAGGTGTTTTTTCATATTTTTTTGCTAGTTTTTCAATAACAGGATCTTCGAATAAACCACGTCCACGCATTAAAGGCATCCAAGCTGTTACTTTAATACCATGTTTATCACAGAAATCTTGCAAGTCTTGTTGATTTAAGTAGGGATGGAATTCTACTTGGTTCACTGCAGGTACGATTTCAGTGTGTTCCATTAGTTTTTCAAGGTGATGTTGTTGGAAGTTGCAGACACCGATTGCTTTAATGCGACCTTCTTTATACAGTTCTTCCATGGCTTGATATGTTTCAATAAATAAGCCATCTGCTTCACATGGCCAATGAATTAAAAACATATCTAAGTAATCTACACCAAGGTTTTCTAAAGACTTCTTAAAGTATACTTTCGTATTTTCATAACCTTGATAATCATTCCATAGCTTTGTAGTAATGAAAAGCTTTTCGCGAGGAACTTTGCTTTTTTTAATCGCTTGGCCTAAAGCTTTTTCGTTGTCATAGAAATATGCGGTATCAAAAGCACGATAACCTGAATCTTCAGCAGCTTTTACAGCATGTTCCATATGTTTGTCATCAATTTTGTAAACACCTAAGCCTATGCGGGGTATTTTAACATCGTTATTCAACTTTACTTTCTTCTTCAATATGATTCGCGCTCCTTCTACTTTTTCTTCATTGTATCAAAGAAAAGATAGCTAATACTATTAAAGAGAAGCTGATACGCAATTAAATTGAGAGATATTTATTGAGAAAAAATAATATTATTTGTTAGGGATGTCTATTTAAGGGATTACAGTTAATTTTTGGATGACTGGATGTTTTTTTATGAATTCAATTGTTAAATTGTAAGTTTATCACAAAATAAAAAAAGACAATTTTCATTTTTAAATGTGAAAATTGCCTTTTTTATTAGGTACCAGAACAATTATGTCCTGGCACCAAGGAAGTTCAGTTTAATACATCTTGTGTACTAAGCCTTATTTTCTTTTGTTTTTGTGGATTGCACCCAAAATTAATGAAAGGATAACAATTAATAAAATTGTACCGATTAACGCTGGGAAGATTGCAATGCCGCCTAATGATGGACCCCAACTACCGAGTAGTGATGAGCCAAGCCAAGCGCCGACAATACCAGCGATAATGTTACCTAAGATTCCTCCAGGAATGTCTTTACCTAAAATTGCGCCGGCTAACCAACCGATTAGGCCTCCGACGATAATCATTAATATTAATCCCATAATAATAGCCTCCTAATTCAATACTGACAATGTTTTTTATTGTGCTTTTTAATTTATACCACGTATTTGAATTAGGTAATCATTTTTAACCCATTTTTTCACAAAAAGGTTTCGTCAATATGATAAATAAAAATATTATTGAATAAACGATTAGAAAAACATACCAAAATGGTGTTAATAAATTCATCACAAAAAATGAGAGAATAATCAAGAGTGTGCCAATGGTTAATGATTTAGATTGATGCTTCATAAAACGGCTTCTAAAAGTAGTATCCTCTGAACTTTGGAAGATAGTTAAGAAGATGACAGATGCGCCGATTATGAAGAATACAGGTGCTAAATAAGGAACAGACATATAATAAGATTTCTCACTTGTGTTGAATACGATAAATAAAGAGAGACTCAACAATGTGAAGACAATAAATGCCATAAATTTCTGAGTCGTAAATACAATGGGCTTATACTTACGGTCTGTCAATAACGCAAGTAAGGTCCAAATTAATATAAACGCAACCATCGCATGCGAAATAAAATCATATTTTCCGATGACGATAAGATTAATCACGCTGTTTATTGAAACTGCTATAAGAATCGTACTTAACTTAACTTGATTGTTAGATTGTAAATACATATCAATCAATATGGAAGCTGATATAATCGCAATGTTGATAATTATGTATATGAGCATAGGGTGCGTCTCCTGACTTCTAATATTCACTGGAATATTATACCAATTTCAGTACATTTAAGCATTTGAAAACACTTTAAAACTAAAAAACCTCGGGCATTTCACTGCCCGAAGCTTAAACACCTTTCATATTACTCCATAGTAATGTATGCAGTTGTGGTAAAACATAAACCTGATTCATGTCATTACTTTGCATGACTTTATCTACTAATGCCTCGTAACGCTGAAGCAAACGTGCGGTATGATTTTCTACTTCGTCATCCAAGTATGGATTGCCGACTTGTAAATAAAATGGTAAGTCTGGATAACGATGATGCATCTGTTTTGCGAATTCATAGTCCGCATCATCAAAGACAACGACTTTAAGATTTAATGTGTCTTTCACACACTGATTTATCACTTCATCAAGTATCTGCAAGTTAGGTTTCATACCTGAACTTGGCGGCTTAGGACTGATAGTTAAATCATTGATTTGACGCATCCACGGTTGGAAGCGGCTACCTTGTGTTTCTAAGGCACTTTCAATATTTTTCTCTTCAAAGAGATCCACTAAGTCTTGAATCCCTTTGATTAATGCAGGGTTGCCGCCAGAGATTGTGACATGATTGAAACAATCGCCGCCAATTTCATAGAGACGGTCATAGATTTCTTCTGCCGTCATCATTTGAATTTCATCTTTCATACTGCCATCCCAAGTAAAGCTGGAGTCACACCAGCTGCAGCGATAATCGCAACCTGCAGTACGCACAAACATCGTTTTGCGTCCGATGACGCGTCCTTCACCTTGAATGGTCGGTCCGAAAATTTCTAGCACAGGAATTTTAGCCATGACGGAACTCCTTAGGGCGATAAACTACATAACTAGAAGGTGTTTCGCGTAAATAAACTTGTGCACATTTTGGTTGATTTGGTTGTTTAGCTAAAATGTCTTCTGTCAGCTGACAAATCGTTTGTGCAACCACTTCAGTGGATGGCATTTTATCTTTGAAAAGCGGTAAGTCATTTAATAAATAATGGTCGAATTGTTCATGAATTTGTTTTTTTAAAGCTGCAAAGTTGATTAAGAATCCACTATGATCGAGTTCATCACCAACAATCGTTAAATTCACAAAGTAAGTGTGACCATGCGTACGGACACATTTGCCGGCATCTTCACACGGAATATAGTGAGCGCCTGCAAAATGAAAGTCTTTATTTAATTCGAAAGCGTAGGGATGTGCAACTGTTGGATAAATTTGTTGTAACAAATCAGTTCTCTCCTTTTTCTGCTAAATAAGCATTTAAACCACGTGCGCGTAATTGACAAGCCGGACATTCACCGCAGCCATCTGCGATAATCCCGTTATAGCAAGTCAATGTATTGTAACGGATATAATCTAAGACACCAAGCTCGTCACTTAATGCCCATGTTTCTTTTTTGTCTAACCACATGAGCGGTGTATGAATCACAAAGTTTTTATCCATTGATAAATTCAAAGTGACGTTCATAGATTTCACAAAATCATCGCGACAGTCTGGATAACCAGAAAAGTCTGTTTCACAAACACCTGTAATAATATGACGTGCTTTAATTTGATAGGCTAACGCGCCTGCGAATGATAAGAATAATAGATTACGTGCTGGCACGAAGGTGTTTGGAACACCATCGTCAGTCTCTTCAATTTGTAGATCATGCTGTGTCAAAGCGTTGGGTGTGAGTTGTGATAATAAAGACATATCTAAAATATGATGTTTTAAACCTTGTTCTTTTGCGATTTGTTTCGCAACTTCAATTTCAGTATCGTGACGCTGACCATACTGGAACGTCACCAGTTCTACTTCTTTGAATTTTGCTTTCGCATAAAAGAGACACGTCGTACTGTCTTGTCCTCCGCTGAATACGACGAGTGCTTTATCATCATCAAGTTTATGGGGTGCCATAAGTCAATCTCTCCTTTAAAGTGATGACCTAGCTCAATCAATAAAAAACTCGAACCTAAAATATGAAGATCTTGATAACTCAAGATGACGCATTTAGGTTCGAGTTGCTATAGACAATGACGTAGTATATTGACTATCTCTATAAAAGATAGACGATTGAAAGTAAAAGTCTAGTTTTTTATAGAGGGTATCAGCTAGGAACCTCTGTGTTTTAATGTCGATAGATAGAATAATATATTTCCTCATTAAAATCAAGGTGTCTTGGTTTCTACTATTACAAAATTTAGTGACATCTTGTAAAATGAAGTTAATAGCATTGTTCGACGAAACAAATAGAATGTTGAGTAAGGGGACAAGTTGAGAATGATTATAATGATAGATAATAAAGACTCATTTACATATAACTTAGTAGACTATCTGCAGACAGAAAGCAATGAAGCAGTAAAAGTGATAGATGTTGATGCGCTCGATATAAATACACTAGAAATGATGGAGCCGCATGCGCTTGTAATTTCTCCAGGTCCTGGAAGTCCAAGCGACTATCCGATTTTAAATGAAGTCATCCATACATTTGAAGGGCGTGTTCCTATATTAGGCGTATGTTTAGGATTTCAATTCATCGTTGAACATTATGGCGGTGCGATTATTCATAGTTCACGTCCTGTACATGGACACACGACATTAATTACAAATAATGAACAAGGTATATTTGCAGGGTTGCCTAAACAATTTCATGTGATGCGTTACCATTCTTTATGTGCAGATGCCTTGCGTATGCCTGACGTCTTAGAGGTGACTGCACGAAATGATGAAGCCATTGTGATGGCAGTCGCACATAGAAGTTATCCGATTTATGGTGTGCAATATCATCCTGAATCGATTTTAAGCGAATATGGTCATGAACAAATTCGACTCTTTCTTGAGCAGGCAGGTGAAAACGTTGCGCGCGCACTTTAATTACCGTTACTACACAGATGAAGAAGACTATAAGCAGTATCAGTACCATTTCAATACAATTTTGGATCAGAAGATTGCTTACGATTTAAACGAGGTGCATCAGGTCATCGATTTCGCTGAACAAGCACACCAATCTGGGCAATATGTTTGTGTGTATCTGCCTTATGAAGCTGCACCTGCGTTTAATTCAGAAATGGCAGTCAACCAACCTCAGATTACAAACTATGTCTATGCGGCAGCCTATGTATTTGATTCGCCTGAAACAATAGAAGAAAAGTATAAGCCAGACATCGTACGTCCGCACTTTCAATTTAAATTGCCGAAAGCAACGATGATTGAACATATCCGACAAGTTCAAGCAGCCATTGTAGATGGTCATACGTACCAAGTGAACTATACAACAAGAATGTATGACTCTATTCGTATGCCGATTCGTGCGATGTATCATTATTTAACAAGAAGCAGTCACGGTAACTACACAGCCTTGTTGGATACAAAAGAACTGCAAATTGCGTCCATTTCACCTGAACTCTTCTTTCAAAGAGGGGCCTTTAAAGAGATACCAGACGTAGTCTTAAGCAAACCTATGAAAGGCACGATGCCGAGAGGGAAAGATCAAGCGGAGGATGACGCTTACTATCAACAATTAGCGCAATCCAAAAAAGACCAAGCTGAGAATGTGATGATTGTTGATTTATTACGTAATGATATCGCGCGTATTTCACAACCAGGCAGTGTTAAGGTTTATCAACCGTTTCATATTGAGCGTTATCAAACAGTCTTCCAAATGACAAGTATGGTCACAGGACAATTACCTAAAGCGACGTCATTACACCGTATACTGACTGCGCTTTTCCCATGTGGCTCGATTACAGGTGCACCGAAACTTAATACAATGCGCTATATTAAAGCTTTAGAAGGTACACCGCGTCATGTATATTGCGGTACGATTGGATTAATGATTCCAGAAGGACCGTCCATCTTCAATGTACCGATTCGCACAGTACAATATATCAACGATGAAGCGGTTTATGGTGTCGGTGCAGGGATTACCATTGATTCAGATCCAGAGGCAGAAGTCGCAGAATTTGAAGCGAAAGCGAGAATATTGGAGTGATTAGGATGAACTTATTTGAGACGATGCGCTTAACAGAAGGAGAAATTCCGCGCCTAGCTTATCACAAAGCACGTATTTTAAATTCAGCCAAGCAGCTTTCTATTCCATTGACTGAGGTGCAATGGGAAGCCTATCTTGATGAAATTAAACGCCAATATCCTAAAGGTACATACCGCTTGAAAGTAATGGCAGATGAATCTGGCGAACTGACTTATCAATGTGTGGATTTACCTGATAAGAAGGCCTTCACTGCGCAAGCACAATTAATGTGTATGGATTATCCGAAGTGGCAGTATATCAATAAAACATCTCACCGCGAACATGTGTCACATCTTCATGAGACGGATGTAGTGCTCTATTATAATTCACAGGGTAAGGTATTAGAATTTGATATTGGTAATGTCTTAATTAAAGAACAAGATCAGTACTATACGCCTTCATATGACCATGATTTCTTAAAAGGATGCATGCGTGCACAGTTATTAGATGAAGGGAAAGCAGTAGTGAGAGATTATACGATAGATGAATTACGAGAAAAATTAGAGGCACATGAAGCAGAGCTTTTCTTGATAAATAGCTTGCGAGAGGTTGCCGAGATACAGATTAATCTTTAAAATTAAGTATGATTAAACTTATAAGTAGCAGAAGGGTATAAATAAAGGTGGCAGCATGATTGGAATTGTCCTGATATTGATCGTTTTGGTAGTATGGGTTGCGAAGCGGTTAGCACGTTATTTCCTGCAGCAGCAGAAACCTTTTGCAGCAAAAGCCGTCGTAGGCGTAATGCTGCTTATCCAACTCGTGCTCGTATATTACTTTATGAAGATGATGATGACGTATATTTTGAGGTTGCTCAATATCTTTTATAATCAATGAAGACCAGAGGTGCATTATGAAAATTTATAGTCAAGGTGACAAAGCAATTGTGGTTTCTGTGGAAAAAGAAGTCACACAGCATACAACAGAAGATCTGTTAGCATTACGTTCTTATTTATTAGAACAAAACTATCCATTTATTACTGAAATCGTGCCAACTGAATCTGATATGATGATTGTCTATGATGCACGAGATATGATGAAACATCATCATATTACATCACCATTCCAATACATGACGGACTTACTGCACTCTATTAAAATCGAAGTCAGACATGGAGATGCGGTAAAAATGCCAGTAGAGCTACCTGTTTATTACGGTGGAGAGTATGGCCCTGATTTAGCAGAGCTCGTAAAATACTTCAAAATGACTGAAGAAGAATTCATTTCGCTGCACGCGAATAAAACATACTTTGTGTCTATGATGGGTTATTCACCGGGATTTCCTTATTTAACAGGATTGAACGAACGTATTTATGTCAACCATACTGGGAATAAACAGAAATTTATTCCGGCAGGTTCTGTCATTCTTGAAGGTAAGAAATGCGGCGTAGTCACAACAGATACATATGGTGACTGGCTCGTTATCGGTTATACACCTGTTCGTTTATTTAACCCTGAAAAAGAAGACTTCACATTATTGAAGTTAGGCGACACTGTACGGTTCAAACCAGCTGAACCTGAAAATGAAACTGTAGGAGGCCATGAATCATGTCAATCATAATTGAAAACCCAGGGCTTTTTTCAAGCTTCCAAGACTTTGGACGTCAAGGTTACGAGCATGATGGCGTTATTCCTGGCGGCGCAATTGACTTTTTAGCACATGAGATTGCGAATCGATTAGTTGCGAATGATAAAAATGAAGCAACGCTAGAAATGACAACAAAAATGGCGCGTATCCGTTTTACAGAACCGACATTAATTGCGCTTTCTGGCGGTAATTTCAAAGCATGGACACAACACATGCGTATTCTGCCGAATAAGTTGTATTTAGTAGAAAAAGGCGATGTGCTGCAATTCTCTGAGTCTAATCGTACATCTCGAGTTTATTTAGCAATCGGAGGCGGAGTAGAACTTGAAGAATGGTTAGGATCGACTTCTACAGACTTTCTTTCAAAAATCGGCGGTTATGAAGGACGTGCATTACAAGCTGGTGATGCGATTAATATGAAACGGAACTATACGAAGCGTCATCTCAAATTATTCGATAACTTGAAAGTGTCACATAAAACAGACTGGGGTATTGATGGTTATGCGCTATCTCACAACTATATGTCTGATATGTTCCATGTCGTATTGAATAAAGGATCGGAAGATTTTGATGAAGAAACTTTGAATCGCTTTACATATGGTGAATATAAAGTAACCAGCAAAGCGAATCGTGCAGGTATGATTCTAGAAGGTGATCCAGTTAAAGCCTTCTATGAAGATATGCCGCCGCATCAATCGGTCAAACGCGGTACGATTCAAGTTAAACGTGACGGCTCACCGATTATTTTATTAAATGATCATTATACATTAGGAAGTTATCCGCAATTAGGGACAATTGCGAGCTATCATCTCACAAAACTTGCGCAAAAACCACAAGGTGCGCGCTTGAAGTTCCAATATATTGATATTTATACTGCAGAAAATAACTTAATGAAATATAGCAGCTGGTTACAGCAGCTGTTCCATGGTATTGAATACCGTATGATGCAAGAAATGAATAAATAACATACCCATACATTTAAACGATTTCGACTGAGAAGGTAATGACTTTCTCAGTTTTTTTTATATGAAAATCAACTTTCTATATCTAAGGCTAGAGTCTGATTTAATCATGTGTGATTTCCTGTATAATTTTATACAATTAACATGAATTCAAAAGAAAAGTGAACTTGCTTAACATGCACTATGAAAGGATTTTATCTTTACTTAGTATAAAATTAACATAGAAAAAATAAAGTGTAATATGTTAATTTTGGATAGGTTTTCGCTTGAAATGTCGTGTGGAATGTTCTATATTTAATTACTGTACTACGTGATTTTTGTTACAGTAATGTTACAAAGAAGTAGACAATGTAAATTTTTTATGAATATAAATGAGAGAAATAATAACGAAAATTGACGCGATAATTGAAAATACAGAGATGAAGAAGCAGCAGAAGACTGCTTCGCTTTAAATGATTGGCCATTGAGCAGCCATCTTTTCTATGACAAATACTAGAAAGTAATCGGGAAATGATACTGTTTGATGATTGATTGAATACTAAATAACAATAACGGGGGAGACACACATGAGTCTGCAGAAAAAGAAAATAAGCATTTTTGTCTTTTTCTTACTGACTGTATTAACAGTAAGTTTGAAGACGTATTTTGCTTATTATGTTGATTTTTCTTTAGGAGTTAAGGGATTAGTCCAAAATTTGATTTTGTTAATGAATCCATACAGCTTGCTAGCATTAATTCTTAGCGTATTCTTGTTCTTTAAAGGCAAGAAGGCATTTTGGTTTATGCTCATCGGCGGATTCTTATTAACTTTCTTGCTATATGCTAACGTTGTTTACTTTAGATTCTTCTCAGACTTTTTAACATTCAGTACATTAAACCAAGTAGGTAACGTTGAGTCAATGGGAGGCGCAGTATCTGCGTCATTTAAATGGTACGACTTCGTGTATTTCTTAGATACAATTGTTTATCTGTTTATTTTGATCTTTAAATCAAAATGGTTAGATACACGTACTTTCAGCAAGAAATTTGTTCCAGTTGTAATGGCAGTTTCAGTTGCTTTATTCTTCTTGAACTTAGCATTTGCAGAAACTGATCGTCCTGAATTATTAACACGTACATTCGACCATAAATATTTAGTTAAATATCTTGGACCATATAACTTCACAGTTTATGATGGTGTGAAATCAATTCAAAACCATCAAGAGAAAGCAATGGCTTCTGAAGATGATTTAACAAAAGTATTGAACTATACGAAACAAAGACAAGCAGCAGTAGAACCTAACCCAGAATATTACGGGGCAGGTAAGAAGAAAAATATTATTAAAATCCACTTAGAAAGTTTCCAAACTTTCTTAATCAATAAAAAAGTCAATGGTAAAGAAGTAACGCCTTTCCTTAACAAATTGTCTTCAGGACAAGAAGGCTATAAATATTATCCAAACTTCTTCCACCAAACTGGACAAGGTAAAACATCAGACTCTGAGTTCACAATGGACAACAGTTTATATGGTTTACCTCAAGGTTCAGCGTACTCATTGAAAGGTTCTAATACGTATCAATCATTACCGGCAATTCTTGATCAAAAACGCGGCTATACAAGCAACGTAATGCACGGTGACTACAAAACATTCTGGAACCGTGATCAAGTCTACAAACATTTCGGTATTGATAAATTCTACGATGCGACATACTACGATATGAGTCCGGAAAACATTGAAAACTTAGGATTAAAAGATAAACCGTTCTTCAAAGAATCAGCGGAATATCAATCTAAAATGAAAAAACCATTCTATTCACACTTGATTACATTGACAAACCATTATCCATTCACATTAAACCAAGATGAGGCTGGTATTGATAAGCCGAATACAGGTGATGCGACAGTAGATGGCTATGTACAAACAGCAAACTACTTGGATAGTGCGTTAGAAGAGTACGTCAATGAATTGAAGAAAAAAGGTATCTATGATGATTCAGTAATTGTTATCTATGGTGACCACTATGGTATTTCTGAAAACCATAATAAAGCCATGGAAAAATTAATTGGTGAAGAAATCACACCAGCGAAATTTATGGACTTAAACCGTACTGGTTTATGGATGAAAGTTCCTGGTAAAGAAGGCGGCGTAGATAACACTTATGGTGGTCAAATCGACGTTATGCCGACATTGCTTCATTTAGAAGGTATTAATACTAAGAACTTCTTAATGTTAGGTACAGATTTATTATCTAAAGACCATAAACAAGTGGTTCCATTCAGAAATGGTGACTTCATCACACCTGAATATAAATATGTGAATGGCAGAGCATATGATAATAAAACAAATGAACCATTAGCTAAAGAACCTGCTGACTTACAGAAAAATAAACAACAAGTTGAAAAAGACTTAGAAATGAGTGACAGCGTTCTTAATGGTGACTTATTCAGATTCTACAAAAACCCGGATTTCGAAAAAGTAAATCCATCTAAATATCAATATAAAACAGGACCTAAAGGTTCTCAGAAAAAATAATTGAATGACATCGTCATTTCACAACAGCGGGTGAATCCTCTTAAGGATTTGCCCGCTGTATTTTTTTGATGAGTGTCTTTACAAAACTTACACATTTATCCGCTTAAGATGAACCTGTAACAGTATCTTTTGACACGCATAGGGTGTATAATATATAGAACTGAAAATTGAGATAAAGGCTGAAAGCTCAATTGAATGAACGTACTGAACATAAGTGGAGGCATGACATGGAAGCGTATAAAATTGAACATTTACATAAATCTTATGCAGATAAAGTGATTTTTGATGACTTGCACTTATCTGTTTCAGCACATGAACGAATCGGACTGGTAGGAATTAACGGTACAGGTAAAAGTACATTGCTGAAAGTCATCGCAGGGCTTGATGACGACTTTGAAGCAGAAGTGACTTGCCCGAATGATTACCGTATACGTTATTCTTCTCAAAAACAAGATTTAACTGAAGATAGAACTGTACTTGAAGAAGTATTGAGTGCAGACACAGATACTGTGAAGATAATTAGAGATTATGAAAAAGCAGTACAACAATATAGTCAAACGCAAAATGACCAAAATTTAAACCATATGATGAAAATGCAAGAAGTGATGGATCAAGCAGAAGCATGGGACTATAGTGCAGAAGTAAAAACAATCTTATCTAAATTAGGGATTCATGACACTTCGGTATCGGTAAAATCATTATCCGGCGGTCAACAAAAACGTGTCATCTTAGCAAAAACATTAATTGAACAACCTGATTTATTGTTGTTGGATGAACCGACGAACCATTTAGATTTTGATTCGATTAAATGGCTGATTAATTATGTGAAACAGTATCCACATACTGTGTTATTTGTAACCCATGACCGTTACTTCTTAAACGAAGTTTCGACCCGCATTATTGAATTGGATAGGGGTAAATTGACGACTTATCCAGGCAACTATGAAGATTATATTGCGATGCGTGCTGAAAATGAGCAAATAGAACAGCAACAAAACCAAAAGGCACGTGCATTGTATAAACAAGAACTAGCTTGGATGCGTGCAGGAGCCAAAGCTAGGACGACAAAACAACAAGCTAGAATTAATCGTTTCAGTGACTTAGAATCACAAGTTAAAAATCAGACAACGCGTGAGAGCGGTCAATTAAACCTTGCACATTCACGTTTAGGAAAACAAGTCTTTGAATTAAAAGATGTGTCTAAACAAATTGCGAATAAAACATTATTTGAACATGTGACGCAAATTATTCAAAATGGCCAACAAATAGGTATTGTTGGACCAAATGGAGCAGGTAAAACCACGCTTTTAAATCTGCTTGCAGGTGAAGATACTGACTTTAGTGGCGAGTTGAAAATCGGTCAAACGGTTAAAACAGCCTACTTTAAACAAACGGATGAACGTTTAGACAGAGATATCCGTGTGATTGATTTCTTGCGAGAAGAAAGTGAAGTTGCGAAAGAAAAAGACGGTACAACTGTTTCAGTGACACAATTGTTAGAACGTTTCTTATTCCCAAGTGCTACACATGGTAAAAAGGTTTACAAATTATCAGGCGGTGAACAAAAGCGATTATATTTATTGCGCTTATTAGTACATCAACCGAACGTGTTGCTATTGGATGAACCGACTAATGATTTAGATACAGAAACGTTAACGATACTTGAAGACTATATCGCAACTTTTGGCGGCACAGTGATTACTGTCAGCCATGATCGTTATTTCTTAAATAAAGTAGCACAAGAATATTGGTATGTGCATGATGGACAAATTAAACGTGTCATTGGCACGTTCGAAGATTATGAAACCTATAAACAAGAACAAGAGAAACAACAAGCAGTTGCTAAAGCTCAACCAAAAGTTCAAAAGGAAAGACAACGTAAGGGATTGTCTTATAAAGAGAAGCGTGAATACGACATGATTATGGAACGTATCGAAAAAACAGAAGCGCGTCTAGAAGTGATTGAACAAGAGATGGTAGACGCAAGCGATGATTATGCGAAAATTCAAGAACTGAATTCTGAAAAAGAAACGTTAGAATCACAATATGAAGATGACATGACAAGATGGAGCGAATTAGAAGAATTAAAAGAACAATAAGGGGTCAATTTTATGGAAACGACATTATCGCATTATTTTGGATATAAAGATTTCCGTCCAGGACAAAAGGAAATTATTTCCAAAATACTAGACAAACAGAATGTGCTGGGGGTTTTACCTACTGGCGGCGGTAAATCATTATGTTATCAAGTACCTGGGTTAATTATGGGCGGTGTGACAATTGTAATCAGCCCATTAATCTCATTAATGAAAGACCAAGTCGATCAATTAAAAGCGATGGGTATTGAAGCTGCATTTTTAAACAGCAGCTTGTCACAAAAAGAACAACGTGCGATTGAGGATGATTTAAGACAAGGCAAAATTAAATTTTTATACGCTGCACCTGAGCGTTTTGAAAATCGTCAATTTATGCAGTTGTTATTTGGTTTAGATATTCACTTGATTGCTTTTGATGAGGCACACTGTATTTCTAAGTGGGGACATGATTTCAGACCAAGTTATCAACAAGTGATTGATAAAGTCCTGTGCTTACCGCAAGACTTTGCGATTGCTGCATTAACCGCAACAGCCACTGTAGAAGTACAAAGAGATATTATGGAACGCCTGCATATTTCAAGTGAAAATCGTGTAAAAACGAGTATCAAACGTCCTAATTTGGTGTTTAAAGTCAACCCGACATATCAGAGGCAAAAATTTGTGCTGGATTATGTCAAAGACCACAAACAACAAGCGGGGATTATTTATTGTTCAACACGAAAACAAGTTGAAGAATTACAGCAAGTCTTTGAAGACCAGAAAATCAACAGTGCGATTTATCACGCAGGACTAACGAATAAAGAGCGTGATGAAGCACAAAATGATTTTGTCTTTGACCGTGTCAAAGTGGTTATTGCGACCAATGCATTCGGTATGGGGATTGATAAATCGAATGTGAGATATGTGATTCATTATAATATGCCTGGAGATTTAGAATCTTATTATCAAGAAGCCGGTCGTGCGGGACGTGATGGTTTAACGAGTGAATGTATCTTACTGTTTAGTGATCGTGATATTAACTTGCACCAATTCTTTATTTCATCATCTAAGGGGGACGATGACTATAAAGAAAAAATGGGTGAAAAACTTAGTAAGATGATTCAATATACTAAAACGAAAAAGTGTTTAGAAGCGACACTTGTTCATTATTTCGAACCAAATGAAAAGTTAGAAGAATGTGGACGATGCAGTAATTGTCGTAATGAAAATAAAACTTATGATATGACGAATGAAGCGAAGAAAATCATTAGTTGTATTGTGCGTATGCGTCAACAAGAAACATATGGTGTGATTATTCAAGTGCTCAGAGGCGAGTCGTCCGATTATATTAAATATAATCAATACGATAAATTATCAACTTTCGGCATTATGAAAGACTATACCACTTCAGAATGCAGTCATTTAATAGATGAATTGCGCTTTAAAGGTTTCTTAAATGAAAATGATGAGGTTTTAACTTGCGATAAAAAGGTTAAGCAAATACTAAGTGAGGATTTAAAAATTTATACGGTACCATTTAAGAAAAAATCCCGTGAAAAAGTCAATATTAATACCATTGAAGGTGTCGATCGAACATTGTTTGATGCATTAGTACAAGTCAGACAAGAATTGAGTGAAAAATTAAATGTGGCGCCGATTAGTATCTTTACTGATTTTACACTCGAAGAATTCGCAAAACGTAAACCTGAGTCTAAACAGGAAATGATTGCGATAGATGGTGTCGGCAGTTATAAATTAAAACATTACTGTCCTCAATTTATTGAAACGATTCACAATTATAAAGCGCAAGTTTAATAGAGTTAAATACAGAACAGCAAGTTTCACTGTGCTAACGAGAGTGTGAACTTGCTGTTCTTTTTAAAATAGAAATAGAATGTGGGTGGACGATGCATGATTGAATTAAAAAATGTTTCTAAGCAATACGGCAATAAAATGGCTGTCGAAGATGTCAGCTTCAGCATTGAAGAAGGCGAGTTCTTTGTCTTAATCGGGCCTTCCGGTAGTGGTAAAACAACAACACTCAAGATGATTAACCGATTGATTCCTTTGACGACAGGTTATATTTATTTTAAAGGTAAACCTATCAGTGATTTCCCAGTTTATGAAATGCGCTGGGATATGGGCTATGTGCTTCAACAAATCGCATTATTTCCGCATATGACAGTCAAAGAAAATATTGCTCAAGTTCCGCAAATGAAAGGTTGGGACAAGGCTAAAATAGATAAACGTATTGATGAATTGCTTGAGATGGTCAATTTAGATCCGGATACATATCGTGATCGCAAACCAGATGAATTATCAGGCGGACAACGTCAACGTGTCGGAGTGGTACGTGCTTTAGCTGCAGACCCGCCCGTTATTTTGATGGATGAGCCTTTTAGTGCACTCGATCCGATTAGCCGTACAAATCTGCAAGAAGATTTGATAGAACTCCAAGCGAAAATCAGAAAAACGATTGTCTTTGTAACACATGATATTAACGAAGCGATGAAATTAGCAGATCGTATTTGTTTGTTTAATGATGGACATGTAGAACAAATTGATACCCCTGACGGTTTTATACAACATCCTAAGAATGATTTTGTGAAACAGTTTATTAATCAATATGACCATGCAGATAAAGCGCCATTAACACTAGAACAGCTTCTAGAAGGCAAACAACTTCAAACGGTTGAGGCTCCTGAAGATTTACCGGTGCTGTTGCCAGATACACCTTTAAATAAGGTCTATGAAGATTTAACACATTATCCAAGTGTTGTAATCAAACAACATGATGCACACCATCTTCTAACAAGAGAAGACGTCTTTAAGTTTTTAGCACAAAGTAAGCGAGGTGACGTATCATGAATGCATTCTTTCAAACATTTTCAGAGCGTAAGGGAGAATTGCTGAGTACGTTGTTGGAACATATTCAAATTTCTTTTATCGCATTATTGATTGCGTGTTTAATCGGGGTACCGTTAGGTATCTTGTTAACGAAAACAAAGCATTTCTCTGAAGCGGTGATTAACGTTGCTGCTGTGATGCAGACGATTCCATCATTAGCTTTACTAGGTTTAATGATTCCATTATTCGGTATTGGGACAGTACCGGCGATTATCGCATTAGTTGTGTATGCATTACTACCGATTTTACGTAATACATATACAGGGATTAAGGAAGTTGACCCATCTCTTGTTGAAGCCGCAAAGGGTATTGGGATGAAACCTGGACGTCGTTTGACGAAAGTTGAACTGCCGATTGCGATGCCGATTATTATGGCAGGTATCAGAACAGCGATGGTTCTAATTATTGGTACGGCTACACTTGCGGCGTTAATCGGTGCTGGTGGTTTAGGTGATTTAATCTTATTAGGTATTGACCGTAATAATAGTTCATTGATTTTACTAGGTGCTATTCCAGCTGCTATATTAGCGATTGTTTTTGATTTAGCTTTACGTTATATGCAGAAACTTTCGTATAAGAAATTATTGATTACTTTAGGAACAATCGTTTTAGTAGTAGCGTTAGTTATTATTATTCCGTTATTTGGAGGCAAAGGCGATAAAGTCACGATTGCAGGTAAACTAGGTTCAGAGCCTTCAATTATTACGAATATGTATAAAATTTTGATCGAAGAAGAAACGGATGACACTGTAGATGTTAAAGATGGCATGGGTAAAACATCATTCTTATTCAATGCGTTAAAATCTGGAGACATTGACGGCTATTTAGAATTTACCGGAACAGTATTAGGTGAGTTAACGAAAGAACCGTTGAAATCCAAAGAAGAAGCGAAAGTATATGACCAAGCTAAACAAAGTTTAGAGAAAAAAGAACATATGACGATGTTGAAACCGATGAAATACAACAACACCTATACTTTAGCTGTGAAACGTGACTTTGCGAAGCAACATGGTTTGAAAACGATTGGTGATTTACAAAAAGTTGAAAATGACATCAAACCTGGTTTTACTTTAGAATTTAACGATCGTCCTGACGGTTATAAAGCTATTTCTAAAGCGTATGACTTAAACTTTAATAAAGTACGTACTATGGAACCTAAATTACGTTATCAAGCCGTTGAAAAAGGTGACATTAACTTAATTGATGCTTATTCAACAGATGCTGAATTAAAACAATATGATATGGTTATTTTAAAAGACGATAAACATGTCTTCCCGCCATATCAAGGTGCACCAATGTTTAAAGAGAAATATCTTAAAGAACATCCAGAAATCATCAAACCGCTTAATAAATTAGCAGGTAAAATTACAGACGAAGAGATGCAAGAAATGAACTATAAAGTGACTGTGAAAAACGAAGATCCTTATCAAGTCGCAAAAGATTATTTAAAGAAACACAATTTAATTAAGTAATATGTAAGAAAGTCTGAGTAGGAGAGCTCAGGCTTTCTTTTTAATTTGACAGAAAAAATACTCCCGCTATGTGATAGTGGGAGTATAACGTTTAGTATGATCATTTATCTTTATATCATTTTTCCATGACTTGATTGAGCGCATGTTTAAAGATGTCTGTCATTTTTTTGATTTCTGTTTCACTCATTTTCAACACAGGCACAAACGTGATGACATTCTCTAAATTACGAATCATCAACCCGTTTTCCTTACATGTTTGAATAATACGTTCCACTGTCGGTATAGCTAAAGGTTTATCTGGATGATTTGGTTCAACGAGTTCCACACCATACATCAAACCATAACCGCGTACATTCCCGACATAAGAGAGGTCATTCAAAGCGTTTAGTTCTTCTTTCAACAAGGCAGAAGTCACTTTGATATGGTCAATGAGCTGAGTTTCTTCAAATAATTTTAAATTAGCGATTGCCGCAGAACATGTGACCTGATTTCCAGTATAGGTGTGGCCATGAAAGAATGTTTTTTCACCATGGCTGTTGCTTAAAAACGCATCGTAAATGGTTTGTGAAGTCAGTGTTGCGGCAAGAGGCAGATACCCTCCAGTAATCCCTTTAGCTAAGCACATAATATCAGGATTAACGTCTGCACGTTCACAAGCGAACATCGTTCCTGTACGTCCAAAACCAGTCGCAACTTCATCTACAATTAATAAGATATTGAACTCGCGACATAATTTTTCAACTTCTTTTAAGAATTGAACAGGTTGGGCATATAAGCCTGTTGCACCTTGAATTAATGGCTCTACAATGAAACCGCAAATTTCATCGTGTTGTTCTTGTAGGATGTTACGAATTTCTTGTGTGATACTTTCTACCAGTTCTGTTTCATTATTGTAATCTGATTTAAATACTGAAGGGCAGCTGACTTGTATATTCTCAAAGATTAAATCTTTAAAGATGGCGTGAAAAGTATCAATACCGCCAACACTGACTGCACCAAGCGTATCACCATGGTAACTGTTTTTGAGCGTTAAGAATTTCTTCTTGTCCGCATATTTTTCAGCATCTAAATTCTTCCAATACTGATAAGCCATCTTGATCGCAATTTCAACGGATGCACTGCCGGTGTCTGAATAAAATACTTTACGTAAGTTGCTCGGTGTGATTTCAACAAGGCGTTTTGCGAGTTCAATCGAAGGGACATTCGATGACCCAAGCAATGTTGAGTGTGCAATTTTACCGAGTTGTTCTGTAATCGCTTGATTGAGCTTTTCATTGTTGTGGCCATGGACATTGACCCATAAAGAAGCATAACCATCTAAATAGGCTTTGCCGTTAATATCATATAGGTAACTGCCGTTGCCGCGTTCAATAATAATTGGATCTGATTCTGAATAGACACCCATCTGTGTGAAAGGGTGCCAAACGTATTCATGGTCTTCTTGAATGAGTGTTTGATTATTCATATGTCTCTCCCTTTAATAATGATTGTATTAACGCTTCAGGTACATCTGATACTGTTGCGTTGTCTTTCAAAGTATAAATATCACGATTTAAGTAATGTTCTAAGGTTGTGTGGTTATCTTGCGCAATCATATCAGACTCAAAACGATTCATGATTAAGATGTTTTCTGGTAACTGATGTTGTTCTAAATAGTATTGATGCATAATGATGTCGCTGATTGCGCCGAGTTTAGAAGGCACTACACTCAACACTTTGTCGGCAGTATCTTTGATGAGATCTTCAGTCATATAAAAGTGATGTTCATCTTCATAAATTGGAACACCTAAGCCTCCAGCGCCTTCAATCAATAGCACATCGTATTTTTGAGCTAAAGCATTGGCTTTATTGATGATTGCATTACGATCCAATTTCTGTTCGCTTTCTAGCTTAAACCCAAGATGTGGTGATACGGCTTCATGAAAGGTATAGAGTGATGTCTCATCATAAGTTAAGCCACTCACATTCAGGTAAGCTTCTAAATCAGGATAAACGCCGTTAGCTTGTTCTTCTGTTTGAAAGGGTTTAAATATACCCACATGATGTCCAGCTTGCGTTAAGGCTTGATAAAGCAATACTGTGACATAAGTCTTTCCGACATCAGTACCTGTACTAGTGATGAAGAGTTTCAAATCGTCCGCTTCCTTTCATAACTTTTTCTAATCTCAGAATTAATATTGCGGAAACACCACTCAAAATAATATCTCCAGGGCCGCTAAGTAGGACGATACCTGTGAAAACCTGGTTGACTGTAATAGGAGTATGCGCCACAAAGTTCATAATCAAATAAAAATAAACACATCCGAATATGTAAATAATGGCTGTTCCGACAACATTAATCATGAAGATGTTAGTAAAATTCTGCTTTTGTGCACGTGCTTTTAATAACGCCATAATGTAGGCAGCGACGACGAAACCGATTAAAAATCCAAATGTAGGTTTCATCACATAAAAAATACCGCCGCCACTAGCGAAGATGGGTAAACCTAAAAGGCCCATAATGACGTAGAGTGCTTGACTCCAAAATGCGATTTTAACACTGAAAAGATGCGCCACGATAAAGACGGTCACAATTTGCAGCGAAAATGGAATAGGACCCAATGTAAAATGCAACATGCTTGAAATGATTGTTAAAGCTGTAAAAAGACTGATAAGTACGAGTTCTTTTGTATTCATGATGTTCACCTCCAAAATTATAATAGTACTTCAATCTCTAAATGTAAACTATAAAATTAAATAAGTTAACATTTAAGGGTTAGTGCTAAATCTTAGATACAAATAGATATCATTAGCACATTGCGCATAGCATCATAAAAATATACAAGATATTAACATACAATGAACCCTTGATATAATTGGGTTTACAAGGGGAGAGAAATACACTATAATTGTCAGTAAATTCAAAATTATTAAAAGTGAAAACATGGGAGGCAGATGTATCTATGAAAGAACAAATTAAGCAACTCTCCGCATATCAACCGGGGTTATCACCTCGCGCATTAAAAAAAGAATTTGGTTTAGATATTGAGTTACATAAACTTGCATCAAATGAAAACTTATATGGTCCTTCGCCTAAAGCTAAAGAAGCCATTAAAGCACATGTAGATGAAGTGTTGTATTATCCAGAAACTGGCGCACCAACATTACGTGAAGAAATTGCGAAAGATTTAGGTATTGATGAAAATCGTATATTATTTGGGGCAGGGCTTGATGAGGTCATCTTAATGATTTCTCGTGCTGTTTTAACGCCTGGCGATAAGATTGTGACGAGTCAAGCGACATTTGGTCAGTATTATCACAATGCGATTGTCGAATCAGCAGAAGTCGTGCAAGTCCCTTTGAAATCTGATGGTCAATTCGATTTAGACGGTATTTTAGAAGCGATTGATGATGATACATCATTAGTTTGGATTTGTAACCCGAATAACCCGACAGGAACGTATGTGACACATGATGCGTTAGAAGCGTTCTTAGAAAAAGTGCCAAGCCACATTCCAGTCTTAGTAGATGAAGCCTACTTTGAATTTGTGACGGCAGAGGATTTCCCAGATACTTTAAAATTACAAGAGCGTTTCCCGAATGCATTCTTAATGCGTACGTTCTCTAAAGCGTATGGTTTAGCAGGACTTAGAGTCGGTTATATCATTGCGACAGAAGAAGCGATTAATACTTATAATATTATCCGTCCGCCATTTAACGTAGGACGTTTATCAGAATATGCGGCCGTCGCAGCATACAAAGATCAAGCTTATTTGAAAGAGATTCAACAAAAAAATGCTGAAGAACGTGCGAAATTCTTTGAAATTCCACAAAGTAAATATTTCTTTGACAGCCAAACAAACTTTGTTTTCGTGAATACAAAACGTCCGCATGATTTATATAAGGCGTTATTAAAAGTGGGCTGTATTACACGTGAGTTCCCAATTGGTGTACGTATTACCATCGGTTTCCCAGAACAGAATGATAAAATGGTCGAAGTATTGAAAAACTTTGATTTTGAAAAATAATACAATGCTCAAACAAGTATCGACGTCAAGTTGCGTTGATACTTGTTTTACTTTACACTATCTCAAATCACACTTCACAACTCTATAAAATAAATATGCTATACTCGAAGAGAAGAAAAGGAAAGGAAGTTGCTATCAGGATGAAGAGAGAATCAATAGCGATTGATATGGATGAAGTCTTAGCGGACACAATCAAAGCCTTGATTGAAGAAGTAAATAAACGTACAGACTTAGGTATTAAAGAGGCTTTATTAGATGGTAATAAACTACGTCACTTTATGCCTGAACACGAAGGAGTACTGGATGAAGTATTAAAACAGCCAGGCTTCTTTAAAAACTTAGAGGTTATCAAAGATTCGCAAGAAGTGGTGAAGAAGTTAGCTGAACACTATGATATCTATATTGCGACAGCCGCAATGGATGTACCGACTTCATTCCATGAAAAATATGAATGGTTAAGATTACATTTCCCATTCTTAGATCCGCAACAATTTGTCTTCTGCGGCAGAAAGAATATCGTGAAAGCAGATTATCTGATTGATGATAATCCAAAACAGCTTGCACGTTTTACAGGGAAACCAGTGATGTATACAGCACAACATAACATTCACAATGACGACTTCGATCGAGTTAATAACTGGAAAGAAGTTGAACAATATTTCTTGGGAAATAAGTAAATGCAAGAATTAAGGCGGCAACAGCCGTCTTTTTTCATGTTTGTTAAAGGTGCGAATGTTATTACTGATCAACATGACAGAAATTAAAAAAGCATCAAACCACTTTTTGAAGGAGGTTTGATGCTTCTTTTTATATTAACGTATGCCACGCATACCTTTAATAATTTTTGGTACAAACATAAATGTGATTAAACCGATGACTACTGCTAATACACCTAAGAATAGGAAGTAGTTTTGGTAGCCTAATGGTTCGATTAATTTTACAAGTGTTCCGTTGATGGCTTGTGCAGTTGCATTAGTAAGTAACCATAAACTCATCATTTGAGAGTTGAAAGCCTTTGGTGCTAATTTAACTGCCGCACTGTTGCCGGTTGGTGATAAGCAAAGTTCACCAACAACGCAGATGATGTATGACAGGATAACCCAGTTTACGGATACTGTGCTGCCGCCAGATGTCATCATAATAACAGCTACTAAGATGTATGAAATACCTGCTAACCAAGCACCCCAAACAAATTTAGTCGCAAGGCTTGGTTGGCGATCACCCATTTTCTTCCAAAGTAAGGAAAGAATCGGCGCAAATAATACGATGAACAATGGGTTGATGGATTGGAAATAGGTTTTACCGAAATCTGTCGTCCATCCAAATAAATTCAATTTCATATCTGTGCCTGTAAATGCGTAAATGTTTAAAACGTTAGAACCTTGTTCCTGGATAGACCAGAAAATCACTCCGATAATAAATAATGGTATAAATGAAATGACACGTGAACGTTCATCCTCTGTCACTTCTTTACTTCTGATCATTGTCGTAAAGTAAGCAACTGGCAAGGCAATCCCTAGAATTAAGACTGTTGTGCTGACTAAGTTGAATGATAATGTGCCTGTTAAACCAGTAATGATTAATACAAGTGCGATGACTGCGACAACAATTCCAGCAATCATAGCATAACGTTTCTTTTCAACCGTATTTAATGGGTTGGTTGGTACTGAACCAACGTTACCTAAGTTACGTCTGTTGAATAGAAGATAAATAATTAATGCAAGTGTCATACCAATTGCGGCAATTAAGAACCCTTGGTGGAACATATTGCCTTTAGAGAAATGGTTTAACACTAATGGTGCAGCAAGGGCACCCATGTTAACGGACATATAGAAAATAACGAAACCTGAATCGATACGTTTATCGTTTTCAGGATATAAACGACCAACAATGTTAGAGATATTCGGTTTCATCAGTCCTGAACCTACAATGATAAAGAACATTGAAATAAATAACCCTGCTTGTGCTAATGGCAAGCTTAAGAAAACGTGACCGATAATAATTAAAATCGCACCATACATTGTTGCTCTGCGTGTACCTGTGATTCTATCTGCGACCCAGCCACCGAGTACGCTGGTCATAAAGATCAGTGAACCGTACACTGACATGACTGACTGTGCAGTCGTTTTATCCATGCCTAATCCGCCATCTTTAATCGCGAAGAACATGTAGAAGATTAAGAGTGCGCGCATTCCGTAATAGCTGAATCTCTCCCAAAATTCTACGAAGAAGAGGACTCCTAATCCTTTTGGATGTCCAAAGAAACCTTTCTGCGGTATTTCTTGGACATGCGTTTGATGTAAATTGTTCTGCAAACTAACCCCGACCTTTCTATCCTATAACGGAGTGGATTATATTAGATTCTACTATGTAAAAAAGAGAGTTTCAATAATTTTCTAAAAATAAAAATATTGACAATTTTCAGAATAAAATAAGATATAATTGACGATAAATAGAGCATAATTAGTAAAAAAGCATGGTTTGAGGGAATTCTAGTTCAATCAAATAGGGTTCCATCAGCAGATGAAAATATGGCAAAAAAGTGAAAGTGAAAAATTGACCATATAAAAAAGCTTGAAACCAAAAAGAGGTTTCAAGCTGTACGTGTCAAAATATTTCGTATTGCAGATTAGTGAATACCCTTCATTGCACGACGTACAAATGGTGAAATAGCCACAAGTAATACACCGATAATTAATGTTAGTAAGCCAGAGTATAAGAAGTATTGGCCTGAATCCATTTTAGCGTATACAACTACTAGTTGTGCATTAAGACCTTGTGCTGTCGCATTACTTAACATCCATAAACTCATCATTTGAGCTGTGAAAGCATATGGTGCAAGTTTCGTTGTCGTTGCTAAACCAACAGGTGAAATACATAATTCACCGATTGTGATTAATAAGAAGCTTAATACTAACCAGATAGGGTGGATGAGTTCACCAGCTGCTAATCCGCCTGATAATGGGATAACCATAATTAAATATGAAATCCCGCCGATAATTGCGCCTAAGGCGAACTTGATAACCGTTGGCGGATTGTGTTTGCCAAGTTTAACCCATAACATCGCAAAGAGTGGTGCTAAAGCAACGATAAAGATTGGGTTTAATGATTGGAACCAAGCGGCTGGAATATCAAACTGAATTGCACCGCCTGTTAATTTTGCTAAGCTTAATTCAGTTTTCTTATCCGCAAAGTTCGCTAAAATTGTAGAACCTTGTTCTTGGATCATCCAGAAAGCAACAGAAGTGATGTATAACGGTACGTAACTGCCGACACGTGATTTTTCTTCTGGTGTTACTTTCTTGCTGACAAGCATGTAAACAACGATATAAATTGGTAATGCAATACCGATAAATGTAACTAATAAACTGAAGTTTTCAATTGTTAAAGCATCGAATGATTTTAAAACAATTAAATAAATTGCGAATGCTGCGACGATAGCTAAAGCAATTAAAGAGAATTTCTTAGTATCTTCTTTTGTTAATGGATTATGTACAGATAACCCTGCTAAATTTAAATACTTTTTGCGTTTAGTCCAGTATACGACTAATCCGATAAACATCCCAACCGCTGCTGTCGCAAAACCAGCATGGAAACCAACACGTGTTTGCAGGTAACCTGTTAAAAGTGGTGAAATCAAAGCACCTAAGTTAATACCCATGTAGAAAATAGTGAAAGCTGCATCAACACGGTTGTCATTTTTCTCGTATAGTTCTCCAACTGTTGTAGAAATGTTTGGTTTTAATAAACCTGTCCCGATAATCAAAAGTAATAAAGCAATCATAACGGCGGTTAAACTGCCCGGTAAACTTAAAATAATATGACCGAACATAATGAGAATACCGCCAAAGAACACGGCGTGCTGTGTACCTGTGATACGGTCAGCAATCCATCCCCCGATAACACCAGACATGTAGATTAATGTACCGTATAAGGCAACAATCTGCATGGCAACAGATTCATCTAAGCCGAATCCGCCTTTAGCTACAGAATAATACAGGTAATAGACTAAAATTGCCTTCATACCATAGTAACTGAATCTCTCCCAAAACTCAGTAAAGAATAAAGTACTTAACCCCTTTGGATGACCAAAGAAACCAGTTCGTGGTGTGCTTTGTATAACTTCTTCGCGTGTATATTGTTTCTTGTTCATGAATTTTCCCCCTCAAAGTGACTTAAAATAATTTTAAGCTATTCAAAGTCTATATACAAGAAAATTCTGAAAAATCAGCTCGGAAGTCTTTATAATTCTAGAATGAAAAAATATGAATCCGCTTCCAATAAAATAAAAAACAACCCGAATAAAATCAGGTTGTTCTTCAAGTAAATCTCCAATTATCTATTATCGATAGTTTCTGGATATAAATCGTGATTCATCATACGATATTCAGCCATTTTTTCATATTTAGAATCAGGACGTCCGTAGTTTGTATAAGGGTCGATTGAAATACCGCCACGTGGCGTGAATTTACCCCAAACTTCAATATAATGCGGATCCATTAATTCAATTAAGTCATTCATGATAATATTCATGCAATCTTCGTGGAAATCACCATGATTTCTAAAACTGAAAAGATAAAGTTTTAAAGATTTAGATTCTACCATTTTGACATTAGGAATATATGAAATATAGATTGTCGCAAAATCAGGTTGTCCTGTAATCGGGCATAATGATGTGAATTCAGGGCAATTGAATTTTACGAAATAGTCACGCCCTTGATGTTTATTATCGAAAGACTCTAATACATCTGGACGGTAATTAAAGTCATATTGGTTATTTTGGTTGCCAAGCAATGTAAGATCTTGTAAATCTTCTTTGCTTCTGCCTTGTTGTGACATGTTTATTTTCCTCCTCTATGAGACGATTGTGCAGGTTTTCTGCTTTGTCTGCGTGCTTTTTCGAACATATAGTAGCTGGCACTGATAATAATGACATAACCTAGTGTAGCATATAAATCTGGAGATTCTCCGAAAATGACAATACCCATTAATGCTGTAAAGATAATGGAAGCGTACGTAAAGATTGAAATGTCTTTTGCAGGTGCAAAGCTATAGGCTAATGTGATTCCAATTTGACCGACAGCTGCTGATAAGCCGGCTCCGACTAAATACAGCATTTGAAGTCCTGACATTGGTACATACGTAAAGATAACAAAAGGAATCAAAGCAACGATTGAGAAGAAAGAGAAATAAAAGACAATCGTATAAGGTGCTTCTCTAGTACTTAATGCACGTACACAAGTATATGCTGAGGCAGCAAAGATACCTGACATTAATCCAACTATAGCTGGAAGCATTTCTGAAGAGAATTGTGGCTGTACCACAAATAACATACCTACAATTGCGACTAACATCGCTGTGATTTGATATTTACGGATTTTCTCATGTAAGAAAATCATGCTGAGTAAAATCGTCCAGAATGGATTAAGTTTCATCAATGTATCTGCGTCACTTAACAGCATATGGTCAATCGCATAGATATTGAGTAAGACACCAATCAAGCCGAGTGTCGAACGTGCGATTAATAAAGGCTGACTGCTTAGTTTACCAAACATAGGTTGTTTGTATTTATATAAGAAATAGAGTGGAATCAGCATTGCGACCAAGTTTCTAGCGAGTGACTTCTGGAAGACGGGTAAATCACCAGCAAGTCTGAAAAACAGCGACATAAAGCTGAATCCCACAGCTGAAACTAGTATCGCGATGATTCCTTTTATTTTTGGATCCATATACTTTCCTCAACTTTCCTCAAAACTTAACGTATATCATCTTAGCATATATAGAAATAAGTGCCTATATAGACTTGCTAAAGAAAATGAGCGTGGTATACTAGAAAACGAACATACGTTCTATTTTAGTTATTAGATGATACGTCACTAACTGAAAGGATTGATTATTTTGTATTGATAAATAAATTGTGTTAAGCCTTTCATGGCGCAAATCAGCGGATTCTTGTGATGACAAGTGGTGCACAAATTTCCAAAAAATCAAGGGCAAAATTACAATTATTTATTTTAAAGCGATTTTTGAAAAAAATTAAGAACGCCAAGCATAGAGATGACGCTACTTTCGCCAATTATGAACAATTTAAAGAAAATTTATGTGATTGAATCTCTTTGAAATTATAATAGGTGTTCGGTATAATGAATCACATAATATAGTATTGAAGAACGGAACCTAACACTATATATTGTGGTCGAGTCCGAAAATAACAAAATTATATTTCACTATTTTATGGCAATTTCACACAGATGTTGAAAGGTGTGTGAATGGGTTAGGGGAATAACCCACATTGTTCATAAAGATAGAAAGTGTTGTTCAAACCTGTGATGACAAGTCATGGCGACACAAATTGAAATATAAGCCGTTGTGTTAATTTGGACAAGCGTATTGTGAAGGAATACTTTGGTAAATGCATACCAACACAATATGTAGTGTCAGGGAGCAGTGCATTAATATATCGAAATAAACTAAAACATGCAGCAGTCACAACTTCTTTTTAGAAACAGCAATACCAGTACGGCAGCCTGGCATGTTTTTTAATTATGAAAAATATGTGCATGACGCTATGTGACGAATAAGCGCGTTCTTTGTAAGAAAGCGGGTGATTCAATGAAGGTAGTATATTTTTCATTTACTGGTAACGTGAGACGATTTATAGCAAGAACTGAATTTGAGGACACTTTAGAAATTACAAATGATAATTGCGCGGATGTGCGCTTGGACGAGCCTTATGTATTGGTCACTAGTACAATCGGTTTCGGAGAAGTGCCAGATGTAGTCAAAACATTTTTAAGTCATAACGGAAACATGATCAGAGCCGTAGTCGGCAGCGGCAACCGTAACTGGGGACAAAATTTTGCGAAAGCAAGCGAGACCATTTCACGTGAATATCTCGTTCCGCTATTAATGAAATTTGAAGTACAAGGTACACAAAAAGACGTAGAAGAGTTTAAAGATAAGGTGGGGCATTTATATGAAGACTATGAACGAAAAGCAGTACAATCATATTGAGTTAAATAACGAAGTTACAAAGCGTAAAGAAAATGGTTTCTTCAGCTTAGAAAAAGACCAAGAAGCATTAGAGGTCTATTTAGAAGAAATCAAAGACCATACGATTTATTTCGATTCAGAAATCGAACGTTTGCACTATCTTGTAGATAATGATTTCTATGTGGATGTCTTCCAAACATATAGTGAAGAAGACTTAAAAGAAATCACTGAATATGCACGCAGTATTCCATTTACATTTGCGAGCTATATGTCAGCAAGCAAATTCTTTAAAGACTATGCATTAAAAACAAACGATAAAAAACAATATTTAGAAGACTATACACAGCACGTGACAATTGTTGCCTTATATCTTGCAGATGGCGACAAAGCACAAGCTAAACAATTCATTTCATCTATGATTGAACAACGCTACCAACCTGCAACGCCAACATTCTTAAACGCAGGTCGTGCACGTAGAGGCGAGCTTGTATCATGTTTCTTATTAGAAGTGGATGACAGCTTAAACTCTATTAACTTTATTGATTCAACAGCGAAACAATTAAGTAAAATCGGCGGCGGTGTTGCGATCAACTTATCTAAACTTCGTGCACGCGGTGAAGCAATCAAAGGTATCAAAGGTGTAGCAAAAGGTGTGTTACCTGTTGCGAAATCACTTGAAGGCGGCTTCAGCTATGCAGACCAATTAGGTCAAAGACCAGGTGCTGGTGCAGTTTACCTAAACATCTTCCACTATGATGTTGAAGAATTCTTAGATACTAAGAAAGTAAACGCTGATGAAGATATCCGTTTATCTACAATTTCTACTGGTTTAATTGTACCTGCTAAATTCTTTGAACTTGCGAAAGAAGGTAAAGACTTCTACATGTTCGCACCACACACAGTTTACAATGAATATGGTGTGACATTAGATGATATTGATTTAGATAAATACTATGATGAAATGGTTGAAAATCCTAACATCTTAAAACGTAAAAAAGATGCACGTGAAATGTTAAATACGATTGCACAAACACAATTACAATCAGGTTATCCTTACTTAATGTTTAAAGATAACGCAAATAAAGTACATGCAAACTCAAACATCGGTCAAATCAAGATGAGTAACTTATGTACTGAAATCTTCCAATTACAAGAAACATCTATCATCAATGACTACGGTATTGAAGATGAAATTAAACGTGACATCTCATGTAACTTAGGTTCATTGAACATTGTCAATGTAATGGAATCAGGGAAATTCAGAGACTCTGTACACACTGGTATGGATGCATTAACAGTAGTAAGTGATGAAGCAAATATCCAAAACGCACCAGGTGTACGTAAAGCAAACAGCGAATTACACTCTGTTGGTTTAGGGGTTATGAACTTGCATGGTTACCTTGCGAAGAATCAAATCGGTTATGAATCTGAAGAAGCAAAAGACTTTGCGAACGTGTTCTTTATGATGATGAACTATTATTCAATCGAACGTTCAATGCAAATCGCGAAAGAACGCGGTGAAGCATATCAAGACTTCGAGAAATCAGATTATGCGAGCGGTAAATACTTCGATAAGTATACAGAAGCGGATATTGTTCCTGAATACGAAAAAGTGAAGCCTTTATTCGAAGGATTAGAAATTCCGACTGCAGAAGATTGGAAAGCTTTAGCAGAAGATGTTAAGCAATATGGTTTATACCATGCTTATCGTCTTGCGATTGCGCCAACGCAAAGTATTTCTTACGTACAAAATGCGACAAGTTCAGTCATGCCGATTGTTGACCAAATCGAACGTCGTACGTATGGCAACGCTGAAACATTCTATCCAATGCCATTCTTATCTCCACAAACAATGTGGTACTACAAATCAGCATTTAATACAGATCAAATGCGTTTAATTGATTTAGTAGCGACGATTCAACAACACGTTGACCAAGGTATTTCAACAATCCTATACGTCAACTCTGAAATTTCAACACGTGAATTAGCACGTTTATATGTCTATGCGCATCATAAAGGTCTAAAATCACTTTATTATACACGTAACAAATTATTAAGCGTAGAAGAATGTACAAGCTGCGCAATCTAATGAAACCTATAAAGGAACAATCTTAATGGGGTTGTTCCTCTCATCATATTAATTTTTTAAACGGAATTTGAACGAGTTAAATTAAAAATCAAGAATGGGGAAATGCACTTTGATGATTGCTGTCAATTGGAACACGCAAGAAGATATGACGAATATGTTTTGGCGACAAAACATCTCCCAAATGTGGGTAGAAACTGAATTTAAAGTTTCTAAAGATATTGCGAGTTGGAAAACGTTAACACCAGAAGAACAAGATACATTTAAGAAGGCACTTGCAGGCCTAACAGGCTTAGATACACATCAAGCTGATGACGGCATGCCTTTAGTCATGATGCATACAAAAGATTTACGTAAAAAAGCGGTATATTCATTTATGGCTATGATGGAACAAATTCATGCGAAAAGTTACTCTCATATTTTCACAACATTGCTGCCATCTAGTGAAACGAACTATCTGTTAGATACATGGGTACTTGAAGAACCGCATTTGAAATATAAATCAGATAAGATTGTAGGTAACTACCATAAATTATGGAGAAAAGATGCATCTGTTTATGACCAATATATGGCACGTGTATCCAGTGTGTTCTTAGAAACATTCTTATTCTATTCTGGATTCTACTACCCGCTTTATCTTGCTGGACAAGGTCGTATGACAACATCTGGTGAGATTATCCGTAAAATCTTATTAGATGAGTCTATCCATGGTGTGTTCACAGGTTTAGATGCGCAACACATGCGTAATGAACTCTCAGAAAATGAAAAACAACGTGCAGATCAAGAAATGTATAAACTATTAGATGAGTTATACAAAAATGAAGTTTCTTATACACATACACTTTATGACCAAATTGGTTTAACGGATGATGTATTAAACTATGTACGTTATAACGGAAATAAAGCTTTATCTAACTTAGGTTTTGAACCTTATTTCGAAGAACGCGAATTCAACCCAATTATCGAAAATGCTTTAGATACGTCTACGAAAAACCATGATTTCTTCTCAGTTAAAGGTGACGGCTATACATTAGCATTAAACGTAGAAGCATTGCGTGATGAAGATTTCATTTTTGATGATGAAAAATAAATATTAGTATCATTTTAAGGAACACTGATTTCAACTGTATCAACAGTTGGTTATCAGTGTTCTTTTTGCTTTTTTGAAAATGAAATATTTGTTTAATTTTATAAAATAAAAAGGGTTATTCGGAATAAAGAGAGAAAAAATACATTTAGTGTCAAGGAATAGTCTACGATTATATAAAAAACATCCTTAAAATAATTGAAAAGTATTGATAAAAACCGAGAAACTGATACGATAGATAGTAAGTGAAAATGATTATCAGTTACAGTTAGTCATTAAAAGTTTTTAGAGGGGATAGGAGTTTCCAATGATTAAGCAACTCATGCGCTTTCCAGTTTTACTAATTCTTTTTATATGTTTGACTATCCTTTCATTATTTGTCGGTGTTAGTCAGCTTTCTATTACACAAATTTTTCATTTAACCGCAGACCAACAAAATGTATTGGTCGCAAGCCGTATTCCAAGAACAGTCAGCATTATCATTTCCGGCAGTTCTTTAGCACTTGCTGGTTTGATTATGCAACAGATGATGCAAAATAAGTTCGTCAGTCCGACAACTGCAGGGACGATGGAATGGGCGAAACTAGGTATCCTCATCTCATTAATCTTCTTTCCGCAAGCACATATTTTAATTAAGTTGTTATTCGCCATGGTATTAAGTATCGGCGGTACATTCTTCTTTATGAAATTGATTCAAATTATACGCTTTAAAGATGTGATATTTGTGCCATTGCTCGGTATTATGATTGGCGGTATTATTTCTAGTTTAACGACGTTTGTAGCGCTAAGAACGAATGCCTTACAAAGTATCGGCAACTGGTTGAATGGTAACTTTGCGATTATTACCAGCGGCCGTTATGAAGTCTTATACTTAAGCATCCCATTGCTAATTCTGACGTATATTTTTGCGAATTACTTTACTATTGCCGGCATGGGCAAAGATTTCAGTCATAATTTAGGTGTCAATTACGATCGTATTATGATGTTTGGTTTAACGATTACCGCAACGATGACCGCATTAGTGGTGGTAACAGTCGGAACCTTACCATTCTTAGGTTTAATTGTGCCGAATATCGTATCTATTTATAGAGGAGACCATTTAAAGCATGCCTTGCCGCATACCGCAATCTTAGGCGCAATTTTTGTTTTGGTTTCTGATATTTTAGGACGTGTAATTGTGTATCCTTATGAAATCAATATTGGATTAACCATCGGTGTCTTCGGGACATTAATTTTCTTAGTAATGCTATTTAAAGGGAGTCACAACTATGAGTCATAAACAAAGCAATATCAGACTATTAATTTTATTAAGTGTAGTGGTTGTGACGGGAAGTTTATATCTTTTACTAGGGATTGATTTTGATATCTTTGCGTATCAGATCCAAAGTCGTATCAGAAAATTAATCCTCATGATTTTAGTCGGCGCCGCTATCGGGACATCGGTTATTATCTTCCAAGCTATTACGGTTAACCGTTTATTAACACCTTCTATGATGGGGTTAGATGCGGTATACATGTTCGTCAAAGTGGTGTTGGTATTTATCTTTGGGATTCAATCGATAGCAGTGACGAATATCTATTTAAACTTTGCGTTGACACTCGTCGCGATGATTATCTTCGCATTAATACTATTCCAAGGTGTCTTTAAATATGGCAACTTCTCGGTCTATTTTATTTTATTAATCGGTGTCATTTTAGGGACATTCTTTAGAAGTATCACTGGATTTATCGAGCTGATTATCAACCCTGAAGACTTCTTAGCTGTACAAAGTTCAATGTTCGCAAACTTCAATGCATCGAATTCCAACTTAGTTGCGGTCAGCAGTGTTGTATTAGTGATTTTAATCTTAATTACGATTAAGATTTTGCCTTATTTAGATGTGTTGTTATTAGGGAAAGCACAAGCGCTGAACTTAGGTGTCAACTATACACGTATGACACGTTTGTTGATGATTATGGTCGCATTATTAACTTCAATCGCCACAGCACTTGTGGGTCCTATTACATTCTTAGGTTTGTTAACGGTGAATATTGCACACGAAATCATGAAGACATATGAACATAAATATTTACTGCCTGCGACTATCTTTTTAAGCTGGATCAGCTTATTTACCGCAGAGTGGGTTGTAGAGCACTTGTTTGAAGCAACGACGGAAGTAAGTATCCTCATTAACTTAATTGGGGGCAGTTACTTCGTATATTTATTGATTAGAAGGAGAAATACGTGATGATACAAGTTCAAGATTTAAATAAATCAATTCATGATAAACCGATTCTTAAAGATATTAACGTCGACATTCGTAAAGGCCGTTTAACGTCATTAATTGGCCCGAATGGTGCAGGTAAAAGTACTTTATTATCAGCAGTCAGCCGTTTGATAGATATTGATACAGGCACGATTGAACTTGAACATGAAAGCATTGACACTTTTACAAGCAACGAAATTGCGAAGAAGCTCTCAGTGTTAAAACAAACGAATCATACAGAACTTAACATCACAGTCGAACAATTAGTCGCATTCGGTCGTTTTCCATACTCTAAAGGCCGATTAGACGATACAGATAAAGCAAAAATCAACGAAGCATTAGATTTACTGCAACTACAAGAAATTAGAGACCGTAATCTGAAAACGCTCTCAGGTGGACAACGTCAACGTGCGTATATCGCAATGACGATTGCGCAAGATACAGAGTGTATTTTACTAGACGAACCGCTCAATAACTTAGATATGAAATATTCAGTGGAGATTATGAAAACACTCAGAACATTAACGAGAGAACATGGTAAAACGATTGTGATTGTGTTACATGATATTAACTTTGCGTCGAGCTACTCAGATGATGTCATTGCGATGAAAGATGGTGAAATTGTCAAAGCGGACGAACGAGATGAAGTGATTCAACCGACTATCTTGAGACACCTCTATGATATGGACGTCAATATAGAATGTATCAGAGGCCAAAGAATCTGTTTATATTATAGTTAATACCAAGTCATTTGAAAGGGGTGATGCCGATTCTTTACGGCATATCAAGACGGGGGTCTAACACATTTCAGGAGGATAAAGAAAAATGAAGAAATTAGGCTTATTTATTTTAGTTAGTATTATGTTTTTACTTGCTGCGTGTGGTAATGGCAGTGATTCTAAAGATAGTTCAGAAAAAGGTTCATCAGATAAGAAGACTGTAAAAATTGAAAATAGTTATACATTAAATGGGAAAGATCCTAAAGGCAGCGATGCTAAAGACGTTAAAAATGAAGTAGAAGTTCCTGTGAATCCTAAAAATGCAGTTGTACTTGATTATGGTGCATTAGACACACTTAAAGAAATGGGTGTAGCGGATAAAGTTAAAGCAGTTCCTAAAGGTGAAGGCAATAGCACACTACCAGACTTCTTAAAAGAATTTAAAGATGACAAATACATCAACACAGGTTCTTTAAAAGAAGTTAACTTCGATAAAATTGCACAAGCAAAACCTGAAGTTATCTTCATTTCATCACGTACCGCAAACCAAAAGAATTTAGATGAATTCAAAAAAGCAGCACCAGACGCAAAAGTAGTGTATGTTGGTGCTGATGATAAAGATTACGTCAATTCAGTAAAACAAAACGCTGAAAACTTAGGTAAAATTTACGACAAAGAAGATAAAGCGAAGTCGTTAAATAAAGAATTAGACAAAAAAATCGCAGATATGAAAGATAAAACAAAAGGCTTTGATAAAAAAGTAATGTATTTATTAGTCAATGAAGGCGAATTATCTACATTCGGTCCTAAAGAACGTTTCGGCAGCTTAGTTTTCAATACTTTAGGCTTCAAACCTGCAGACAGTAAAATCAAAGGTAGTTCACACGGTCAAAACGTGACAAATGAATATATCAATGAAAAGAATCCAGGTGTCATTTTAGCGATGGACCGTGGCCAAGCAATCGGCAGTAAATCAACTGCGAAACAAGTATTAGGTAACGATGTTATTAAGAACGTTAAAGCCATCAAAGATGATGAAGTTTACGAACTTGATCCTAAATTATGGTACTTTGCATCAGGTTCAACAACGACAACAATGAAACAAATTGATGAATTAAAAGATGTTGTTAAATAATTGCTGTTTTTAATTGGGGGAAGACAGTAATTAAAAACCGGGTCGGAAAATGAAAATATTTCCGACCCGGTTTTATTATTTTATAAGCTATATAGCTATACAATCTCACTTTATTAAACATCAAAGTACAAAGGATAATGTGCCGCACATCTTGGATT
Organism: Staphylococcus simulans; assembly: GCF_047037175.1. GTDB lineage: Bacteria > Bacillota > Bacilli > Staphylococcales > Staphylococcaceae > Staphylococcus > Staphylococcus simulans_C. The sequence continues at coordinate 2,481,278 of NZ_CP178241.1, forward strand.
GAAGGCAGCGCCGCAATGTGGACAGTGATCTGTCTCCATATAGGCTTTAATGGATAACGTCGTGTTACACACACCGCATAATATCGCATGTTCATCAAACTCTGATTTTGACCACGGTATAGGTTCATGGTCTTCTGATTCATTATGACAATGAATGCACGCATAAAATTTGCCGCAGCACTTGAATTTAATGGCAATCACATCTAAAGGTGTATGATAGTGTGCGCAACGTGTTTCACTGTCTAAATCAATGCCATGCACAGAATACTTGTTATTCATCTTCTGGGTGATCGCCGATGATACGTACTTCTGGATGCAGCTCAACATCGAATTTTTCTTTAACGACTTGTTGGACATGATGGATTAAATCTTCGTAGTCTGTCGCCGTACCGTTATCGACATTAACCATGAATCCAGCATGCTTAGTAGAAACTTCAACACCGCCGATTCGGTGGCCTTGTAATTCAGAGTCTTGAATTAATTTACCCGCAAAGTGGCCTGGCGGTCTTTGGAAGACACTGCCGCATGAAGGGAATTCAAGGGGTTGTTTTGATTCACGACGCTCTGTTAAATCGTCCATAACTGCTTGAATTTCATCTTGTTTGCCTGGTGTTAAATTGAAGGCTGCTTCTAATACGACCAAGTGTTGTTTTTGTACAATACTGCTTCTGTAGCCGAGTTCTAATTCATCTCTTGAGAGTTGTACTAATTCGCCGTGTTCATTGACACAGACAGCATAATCAATACAATCACGGACTTCACCGCCATATGCGCCGGCGTTCATAAAGACAGCACCGCCAATAGATCCTGGGATACCGCATGCAAATTCTAAGCCGGTTAAAGATTCATCTCGTGCAGTACGGGAGACATCAATAATCGCTGCACCGCTTCCTGCGATTATGACATTATCTTCAACTTTAATATAATCCATAGATAATAGGCTTAATACAATGCCGCGAATACCGCCTTCACGAATAATAATATTAGAGCCGTTGCCTAAATATGTGACAGGAATGTTGTTGATTCTAGCAATATGATTGATAGCTTGTACTTCTTCGAAAGTTGTTGGGCTTAAATAGAAGTCAGCATTTCCTCCTGTTTGTGTGTAAGTATAGCGTTTTAATGGTTCATCAACTTTTATAATTTCTTCTGGCAGAACTTTTTTCAGTTCTGTTAGAATGTCATCTTTGTGCAACGATAGAACTCCCTTTCAATTATTTTCACTTTGTTATTATTATAGCAATGAAACAGGCTTTTTGTGAAATACAATCGGCTTAATTCAAGTCGAATCGTCGTGACAATTTTTCAAACAAAGCTGTTTTGCCTGCTTCATAATCGCCAATGGTTTTGGAATGGGCATGTAATGCCTCTTTTGCCTCTGCGAACGTATTTTGTAATTCAGGATTATGTGCTAATGCTTCATTCATCGCTAAGTAGTGGTTATATTGATCTGATTCAATTTGTAAAATGTGCAGACGTACAATTTGTTTCAACTCTTTCAGATTGTTAAATTGTGCCATTACTACCTTTTTCTTATAACGATGATGCAAGCGATAGAAACCGGCATAATTTAAACGTTTTTCATCTAATGATGTTATATCATGTAAGTTGGTAACACCGACAAGCAAATCTAAAATAGGTTCTGTCGGATAATTAAAATGTGCAGTGCCGCCGATATGGTGGACTGTTTTTACAGGTGTATTAAGCAGGCTTAACAGTAGGTCGCTTAATGCTTGGAATTGATCTTGATACTTTTGAAGTGCTTGCCTATCTTTAATTAAGGGCTGCGTTTTAGAATACATATTCAACCGTCCTTTGTAAAAGTTCTAAAAATATTATATTATGAAACCTGATATACTCAAAATTAATCATGCAAACTATACAGATAAATGACAGGAGTGGACAATTTGAAAAAATGGCTTCTCGCAATAACGATGGTTTGTCTAACGCTGTCTCTAGCGGCATGCAATAGTAAAACACAGTCAGATTTAAGCCACTTTGAAAAAGCGAAGCATGAAGTGGACAAAGAAGAAAAACATGTGAAACAAGTCATGGATGACATTCATTTAAATCGATTAAGTGAATTAAGCAAATCAGATTTGACAGATAGAAATAAAACAGACTTTACACAAATGGAAAAAGATGTCGATAGACAATTAATGCCGGCCTTTAAATCGTATGAAAAAGCCGCAAAGCAGCTTCCTGCAGATACTAAAAAAGTGAAAGCATTACGCCGCACTTATTTGCATGAGGTCAAACAACAAGAAAAAGCAATCACAGATATTCGCAGTTTCTTGCATTTATGTAATCAGTCAATCAAAGCGAATGAAGATATTTTGAATTACACGAGATTATTTGAGAAGAATCGTGCGCTTTTGGAGAAGCAAGTAGGAGAAGCACGTCAAAATGGTGAATCTGAAAGTATTGATAAATTTACAGGTAAATTAAAACATCATAATAAAGAGTTGCAGAAGATTGCTAAAAAATATTTAGATGCAGATAATCCTCAGAACACGAAAACGGTGATTAAAGAAAAAATTCAGCCTTTAATCAGCAAACAGATTGAAGAGTTGAATCAAGCCAGTGTGTCAGAAGAAAAAACAGCAAAAGCGCATCAAACTGCAATCGAAATGTATTACAGTTTACAAAATTATTATGAGACGCGTCAAAAAACGATAGATATCAGTCGTGATTTAGAACAATATGATATGAATAAAACGCCTTTAACAGGGAATGAATTAGGTAAGTACCACCATCAATTCCGTGATGATTTCTCAGACTTAAAGAACGATTTGCATCAGAATGATTGAAAAAAGCAAGAAAAATATTAGTATTTTGGTTAACATTGAAATATAAAGTGTGTATAATTAGACACATTGAAATAGGAATGAATGGGACTATCACTTTAGGTGATAAATATTTTTAGAGGTGAATAGAATGGCTACAAAGCTGACTTCAATTGACCAGTTTGAACAAGTAATTAACGACAACAAATATGTATTTATTATGAAACACAGTAACACTTGCCCAATTTCAGCAAATGCTTACGATCAGTTCAATAAGTTTTTGTATGAACGTGATATCGACGGCTATTATTTAATTGTGCAAGAACAAAGAGATGTATCTGATTACATTGCTGAAAAAACTGGCGTGAAGCATGAATCGCCACAAGCTTTTTATTTTGTTGACGGTGAAGTTAAATGGCATGCAAGTCATGATGACATTAATGTGACTTCACTTGCACAAGCTGAAGAGTAAACGTGTTTGTCAGGGGACATGCACATGAATCACATAAAGTAAAAAGCGGACTCCATGCTTTTAGATGTTGGACATGAATACGATATGCTTCCAACACCTTCTGAAAGCTTGGAGTTTTTTTAATTTAAGCAGAACAAGCATTAGGCGTTACAGTAGGTTTTTCGAAACAAGCCCTGTATAATATTAAAGTGAATTGAACAAACATTGGGAAACTTTATTTGAGGTGACAAAATGAGAGTATTAGTCGCAATGGATGAATTTAATGGAATCGTTTCAAGTTATGAAGCGAATCGATATGTGGAAGAAGCGGTTGCGAGTCAAATTGAAGCAGCTGACATTGTCCAAGTACCACTTTTCAATGGGCGTCATGAATTGATGGATTCTGTCTTTTTATGGCAGTCTGGTACAAAGTATCGTGTGAATGTCCATGATGCAGATATGAAACAAGTTGAAGGCGTATATGGTAAGACTGAAAGCGGCATGACGATTATTGAAGCGGATTTATTCTTACAAGGTAAACGTCCGTTGACTGAACGTACCAGCTATGGTCTAGGTGAATTAATTGCGGCAGCATTAGACAATGATGCGAAGCATTTAGTGATTTCTCTTGGCAATATCGCAAGCTTTGATGGCGGTGCCGGTATGTTACAAGCATTAGGCGCTAAATATTATAATGATGAAGGTCAACCGATTGATGCCAAAGAGGGCGTAGGTGTCTTAAAGTATATTCGCCGTGTTGATTTCTCTGGTCTTGATAAACGTCTGAAAGATACACGTATCCAGTTAGTCTCTGACTTTGCCAGCAAGATGTATGGTAAAGAAAGCGAAATCATGCAAGTTTATAAATTGATAGAAATTTCTAGAGAAGAAGCTGCGACGATTGATAACTTAGTTTGGTATTTCAGCGAAATCTTAAAAAATGAAACACGTACAGTGACAAGTACTGTAGAACGTGGCGGTGCAGGCGGCGGTATTGCGGCTGTTTTAGCAGCTTTATATAACGCAGAAGTGTTAACCAGCCATAGTTTAGTGGATCAAATCACACATTTAGAAAACTTGATTGAACAAGCAGACTTAATTATGTTCGGTGAAGGAATTAATGAACAAGATCACTTATTAGAAACAACATCGTTAAGAATCGCAGAACTTGCGACAAAATATCATAAACCTTGTATCGCTATTAACGCAACAGCCGATAAATTCGATCGCTATGAAGCTTTAGGGGTAACAGGCATGTTTAACTTATTTATGACGATGCCGAAGCAATATACAAGCTTTGAAGCAGGGTTACAAATCCGCTTCTATGCTGTCCAAGCTTTAAAACTTCTAACAACAACTTTCAATACAAAGTAAACACAAGCAAAATAAACGAAACAATTTTAATTAAACATAAAAATGGCTGAACCTGTTCATTCAAGTTCAGCCATTTTTTAATGATACGTTTTATAGTGATGTGTTTTAAACACTATCAAAACTTATGCTTCTGTATTGCCTACTTCTTCTGCGATACCTATGATTACTTGTACAGCTTTTTCCATCACATCAATTGAAGCGTATTCAAATGGTCCGTGGAAGTTGTCGCAACCTGTGAAAATATTAGGTGTCGGTAATCCCATAAATGATAATTGTGAACCATCTGTACCACCACGAATCGGTTCAGTATTGGGTTCAATACCAAGTTGTTTGAAGACACGTTTAGGAATTTCGATAACTTCAGGTACTTCATTGATTTTTTCTGCCATATTGAAGTATTGATCATTGACTTCTAGTTCAACAGGATTGTTTGTGTAGTCATTGTTGATTTCATTTTTGATATCTTCAAGCAAGGCTTTACGTGCTTCAAATTGATTACGGTCATGATCACGTACAATATATTTTAATTGTGCTTTTTCTGTAGTGCCGTTAAAGCTCATTAAGTGGAAGAAACCTTCGTAGCCTTCAGTTTGTTCGGGCACTTCATCTTGTGGCAATTGATTATCAAAGCGTTCGCCTAATTTAATCGCATTGACCATGACATCTTTGGCAGAACCTGGATGCACATTAACGCCATGACAAGTTACTGTTGCTTCTGCAGCGTTAAAGCTTTCAAATTGTAGTTCGCCGTATTGGCTGCCATCCATTGTGTATGCGAAGTCTGCATCGAAACGTTCAACGTCAAATTTATGCGGTCCACGTCCAATTTCTTCGTCTGGTGTAAAGGCCACACGGATACGTCCGTGTTTCACTTCAGGATGTTCCACTAAATAATTTAATGCAGTCATAATTTCAGCTACGCCTGCTTTATCATCGGCACCAAGTAATGAGGTACCGTCTGTAATCATTAAAGTATGACCTTCTACAGATTTTAAAGCAGGGAAGACTGTTTGGTTTAACTCACGGTCTGTGTCGCCAAGTTGAATCGGTTGGCCATCATAATTTTCAATGATTTGTGGTTTAACATTCGTCGCATTAAAGTCAGGCGACGTATCGACATGGGCTAAAAAGCCGACTGTCGGTACTGATTTAGCGATATTGCTTTCTAATGTCGCAAATAAATAACCATTATCATCTAAGTCAGTTTTCAAACCTAAATCTTCTAATTCTTGTTTTAATACATTTAATAAATCCCATTGTTTCTCAGTTGACGGTGTTGCTTCTGAGTCCGGATTAGATTGTGTATCAATCTCCGCATAACGTTTTAGTCTATCGATTAATTGTTCTTTCACTTGATATGCACCCCTTAACCTCTATTATTCATGTTAAATTGTTTCCTATAGGATTTACCTTTCATTTTACCATAATTGATTCTAATTCGATTATAAATGTGGTAACTGATTTCTGCACATAATATACCGAATGCAATGGCACCTGAAATCAATGTCACCTCTAAGAAGGTGTTGACTGCATGTGTATATTGGTTTGTGACTAGGAAACGTGTCGCTTCATACGCAGCGCCCCCTGGTACTAGGGGAATGATGCCTGGCACAATAAAGATAATGACAGGTTGGAAATAACGTTTAGCCATTGCGTGGCTCATAATTGCTAAAATAAAGCTGCCTAGGAAAGAAGCGGCAACTTTGCCTGAATTCAAATCCATAGAGACAATATAAATGGTCCAGCCCATTGCGCCTACATAACCGCATGCCGGCAGTTGTTTACGCGGCGCGTTGAAGAGGATTGAAAATAACAATGTAGAACAAAAGCTGATAACAAAGTGAAATAAATAATGTAAGATCAATTCTGTAACACGCCTTTCTTAAAAGAAGAGTAAAATAATTGCGACACCGGCACCGATTGCGAAGGCTGTTAAAGCAGCTTCCATGCCGCGCGACATCCCAGCAAGCAATTCACCGGCCATTAAATCTCTGATTGCATTGGTAATTAAAATACCTGGTACTAAGACCATGACACCTGAAATGGTGATGATATCTTGGTTGACAGACAGCCCGAGTTTATGACTGATGGCGGCAACACTGACAACGACAATGGCACTGATAAATTCAGAGAAGAACTTAATTTGAATAAAGCGCTGTACAAAGTCGAATGTCAAATAAGCACCTGCGCCTGCAAGAATCGCAAAAATGGAATCTTGTGCGACACCGCCGAACATAAATAGGAAAAATCCGCAGGCAATCGAAACTGCCAAGAATTTCGTTAAATAAGAATATTGCAGTGAAGCATGTTCCAAATGAATTAATTCAGATTTTGCTTCATCAATGGTCAGTTCATTTTTAGCGATTTTACGTGATATATTATTAGCTAACGCGATTTTCTCTAAATCTGTTGTTCTATCACGCACACGAATGAGTCGTGTGTTTGTGCGATCGTTTAATGAGAAGATAATCGCAGTATTCGACACAAAACTGTTGGTATTATCTAGGCCGAAACTATAAGCGATACGAGACATCGTATCTTCAACACGATATGTTTCTGCGCCGCTTTCTAGTAATATCTTTCCTGCAGTGAGTACAACGTCTATTACTTTGTTCTCATCTATTATGGTAATTGCTTCTTCAGGCACCTTTTTGCGCTCCTTCTTGTTTGATATAGTTGACACTTGAAAGTTTACAGGGAACAGGAAAAAGTTGCAATAGAACATCGGTGATTGCAATAGAAATGAAAAAAAGACAAGAATCGTTTTTAGATTCTTGTCTCTGTCTGTCATTGTAGAAACAAATGGTTTATTTAACAATTGGGTTAAACATGACTTGGTTACGCCCTTCATTTTTAGCCATATGCAACATATCATCTGCATCTTTGAATACTTTGCGCTGTGATTTATAATCCTCAGCGGTTAAGTATCCAATACCGATAGATACAGAGAGTTTGATGACTTCTTTATTCGGCAAATGGAAAGTAGATTGTTCAACACCTGCACGAATACTTTCAGCCAATTTCACGCTTTGGTCTAGTGAATAGCCAAGCAGTACGACTGAGAATTCTTCGCCGCCATTTCTGAATATTTTCATGTTTGGCGGTACATAATTGATTAGTAATTGTGAGATTTGTTTTAAAACTGCATCACCGGAACGGTGTGTAAAAGCATCGTTCACATCTTTGAAACCATCGATATCAATTAAGAGTAAACCTAAGCTTGTGTTTTTATTGTCTGCTTTGTCCGTCATTTTATTTAAGTGACGGTCAAATTCTTTTACATTACCGAGGCCTGTTAAGTAATCATAACGTTCTTCGCTTTCATAGCGTTGGACTAATGTGAAGAAACGCCAAATATCTACAAAGATAATCGAAGATGCTATCGTTACGACAAACGATATCGGAATTAAGTAGATAATCTCTTGTAATGTATAGAAGTTCGCAATCATTGAAACAACACTTAAGATTACTAAACTGACGACGTTCAAGATTTGAAGTGACACAATATCATTTTGTTTGATAAAGGGACCAATGATACTGACAGCTAACGCAATTATCAATAACGCAATATTAAATGTCAAAGGGTCCCCGTATACGAAGACATCTACGACAAAAATAATCGCTGCAGCGACCATCGTAAAGAAGACGTTGGTATAACGACCTAAAAATAAGAGCGGCACAAATGTTAAATAAAGTAAATAGTTATGGACTGGAATCGGATATGCCGCAAGCAACAGTGCGACGACAGTCATAAGAATCGTGACATAAGTTTGTGAAAACTTCATTTGTTTCGTTTCAGAGTATTGCAGTCTATGAAAGAGATAGATACCTGCAACAGTTACCGAAGTATTGTAAATGATAGCTTCAATCATAATAGATCTGCTCCTTTGTATAACCACCTAGTTATTGTAAGTGAAAATATACATTTTGTCATCTGATACATTGAAAACTGTTATTATAATTTACTACAATTATCAATAATTCGTGTTAAAATAGATTATTGATATTGTATACATATAAGTATTGAAGGGAGGTTCCCTTGTCAAAAGGCAGATAACAGCGTGTTCTCTTTAAGTATGACATAGATTGAACCGTATTTTGGCAATGGATATAAAATGATAACACTTTTACTAATATTAGTAACCATGGCGGTAAGTGTCATTTTGACACCAATTGTAATTAAAATATCCAAAAAGCTAGATATCATGGACAAGCCGAATTATCGAAAAGTGCACACCAAACCTGTTTCTGTACTAGGGGGAACAGTAATACTCTTTTCATTTGTATTAGGCATTTGGATCGGTCATCCAATCGAACGTGAGATTATTCCGTTAATCCTCGGTACAATTATTATGTATGTCGTGGGGTTGATTGATGATGTGTATGACTTAAAGCCTCTATATAAATTAGCGGGTCAGATTTTAGCGGCGTTAGTCGTTGTCTACCACGGTGTCACAATCGACTTTATTCAAATACCGTTTGTACCAGGAACTATTCAATTCGGTATTTTAAGTATTCCATTCACTGTATTTTGGATTATCGCGATTACAAATGCGATTAACTTAATTGATGGGCTAGACGGCTTAGCTGCAGGTGTTTCAACCATCGCATTTATGACGATTGGTTTTATCGCTATTTTACAAGCAGATATTTTTATCATGATGATTTGTTCAGTCATGATTGGTTCTTTAATCGGCTTTTTATTTTATAATTCGCATCCCGCAAAGATTTTCCTAGGAGACAGCGGTTCGTTACAACTCGGTTTTATTATCAGCTTTGTGTCATTGCTAGGGTTTAAGAACATCACGTTCTTCTCATTACTCTTCCCGATGGTTATTTTAGCTGTACCGTTTATCGATACATTATTTGCGATGATCAGACGTGCTAAAAAAGGGCAACGTATCATGCAGCCGGATAAATCGCATTTGCATCATAAGTTATTAAAATTAGGTTATACACACCGTCAAACAGTCTATTTAATTTACTCGATTGCGATTATGTTCAGTATCTCAAGTGTAATTTTATATTTATCGCAACCGTGGGGCGTTGTGATGATGCTGATTCTGATTTTAGTCACAATTGAATTGATAGTAGAATTCACAGGTTTGATTGACGATAATTATCGTCCAATACTTAGTCTGCTCGAAAAACACGGCAGACGACATGATGGTGAATAAACCTCTATAGCGTAAAGGTATAAAAAAGAAATATGAAAGATGAAGAAACGCCACCTGCATTTCGAATGTGAAATACAGGTGGCGTTTCTATGTTATTAAAGAATTGATTTTCTTTGATTATTCATTTATTTTGTTTCGATATCGAAAGGCAGACGAGTAACAGGTTCCTCATCTAACTCGAAAGTACCGGCAGTAATACGATTTAAGAAGTTGATAAAGTCTTCGTAATCATCTTCTAATACATCAATACGATAACTTACTTTATCTGTATACATCGTATCTCTTAAAATGAAATCGGTAGATTGCAATTCATATTCGAATTTGCCGGTTTGCTCATAACTGATTGTGACTGTTGTCGGTACGGCATTACGTAATTCTACGCGGCCACCTGCTTTAATCGCATCGCGAACAGCACCGCTATATGCTCTGATCAGCCCGCCAGTACCCAATTTGATGCCGCCGAAATAACGTGTCACGACCGCTGCAGTATTGTGCGTTTCAAGTTTTTTAAGAATTTCTAACATAGGTACGCCAGCAGTACCACTCGGTTCACCGTCATCATTTGCTTTTTGAATCAACATACTATCGCCGATGGTATACGCTGAACAGTTATGTGTGGCATCGCGATGTTCTTTTTTGACTTCATCGATAAAAGCTTTTGCCTCATCTTCACTTTCTACTGGCTTGATGTGTGCGATAAAGCGTGATTTGTTGATCACATTTTCAATCACATATTCTTGTTTAATCGTAATAATATGATTCTCCATTTTATGACATCCTTTAACTAGTTCCTATGACATGTACATTGCGTGTCTTTGCCTCTATTATACATGCTCGACATATTTTTTCTAAAGTTAAGAATCAATTTTCTTTTTTTAGGAAATAGGGTATGATTGAAAATAAGTATATTTGAGGAGGCAAACTATGAAGATTGCTGTAATGACGGATTCTACCACATCATTAACACAAGCTTTAATAGATGAGTATGATATTTCGGTCGTTCCATTAAGTGTCATATTTGAAAATGGAGACACGTTTACAGATAAAGTAGATATTCAACCAAGCGAACTGTATCGTCGTATGCGCACAGAAAAGAAAATACCGACAACGAGCCAACCTGCAATCGGTAAAGTAATTGAAGTTTATGAGAAATTGAGAGATGAAGGTTATACTGATGTCATTGGCTTATTCTTATCATCAGGTATCAGCGGTACGTATCAATCTGCAACACAAGCTGGAGACATGGTGGAAGGCATTAATGTGCATACATTCGATTCTAAATTATCAGGCATGATTTTAGGCGGCTATGTGATTTATGCTGCTGAACGTGTGCGAGAGGGCGCATCTGTAGAAACTATTTTAGATGAGCTATTAGAAATGCGTGAACATACAGGGGCAGAAATTGTTGTAGATGACTTGAAAAACTTACAAAAAAGCGGACGTATTACTGGTGCGCAAGCATTTATCGGTACGTTATTAAAAATGAAACCTGTCTTGCAGTTTAAAGATGGGCTGATTGTACCTTTAGATAAAGTCCGTACGAAGAAACGTGCCATTAAACGCATTGAAGAAGGCGTCTTAGAAAAAGTAAAAGACTTTGAAAATGTGACATTGTACGTTGTCTGCGGTGATTCAAAAGAAGACGGCTTAAAACTGTATGAAGACTTGAAAAAACGTTGTCCTGAACACTACGTCATCAACTATTCAGATTTTACACCAGTGATTGCTTCACATTTAGGTGTCGGCAGTGTAGCGTTAGGATTTACCAACAAACGTATTCCATCTTTAGCAAACCGTCCTGAAGACTACGAAGAACAATAATTTAACTTAATATAAACTATCGGGCAAATGAAGTCGGCTGTGTAAGACAGCGGCTTGATTTGTCTTTTTTTATTTTTGAAGGAGGCATTCTACTGACAACTATGAAACACTATGGAAAGTTAGTTAGAAGTACCAAACAACTAACTGATGAAACAATAATTTATCAAGGACCCGGTGTTACACAGACTGATAAGGGAAAGTGGTATTGTCATCAATGTGCAACCCCGCACCAAGCTGATTACTATACGTATCATTCAAAGATTCACGACCAAGCGATTACCTATTGTCGAAGTTGTATACAGCTTGGACGAATGGATAGCTTTAATGACATATCTATCACTAAAACAGCACATCATTTTAGTTCTGGCGACTATCATTTAGACTTTGAACTCTCCGAACAACAAGTGTATGCCTCATCTCATATTATTCGTGCCATCAAACAACAAGAAAATTTATTGCTGTATGCGGTCACGGGTGCTGGTAAAACAGAAATGATGTTTGCGGGTATTCAATATGCAAGACAACAAGGGTTAAATGTTGCGATTGTCTCACCGCGTGTCGATGTGGTGATTGAAATCAGCAAACGTATTATAGAAGCCTTTAAAGACGAAACAATCGATGTGTTGTATCAAGGGCAAAGTCAGAACTATAATGGTCATTTTGTCATTGCGACGGTGCATCAATTGTATCGTTATAAACAACACTTTGATGTCATCTTTATAGATGAGGTCGATGCATTTCCTCTGGCAATGGATCCATTATTGATGCAGACGCTAATTCATGCTTCAGCAGTTGCTTATAGTCATATTTACATGACAGCAACACCTTCATCTCGTTTATTAAAACAATTCAAAAAAGAAAATGTGATTACTTTACCCGCACGTTATCACCGAAAACCGCTTCCCGTCCCCGCATTCCACTACTTCAAATTCAAACCGAAACGCACACAGACCTACTTACTGCAGCTGCTTCAAAGACAGCTAGATCAACAACGTGTCACATTAGTCTTCTTCAATCAAATCGAAGCGATGGAGCAAGCCTTGCTGCACTATCAGAAGCACTTTAAAGATTTAGTTGCCGTCCATAGTGAAGATGCTTTACGCTTCGAGAAAGTCGAGGCCCTAAGAGCAGGCAAACACCGAATTATCTTTACGACTACAATTTTAGAGCGGGGTTTCACTATGGCACATTTAGATGTCATTGTTGTGGACAGTCAATCCTTTCAAACCGCAGCATTAGTTCAAATTGCAGGGCGTACAGGACGTAAACTGCAAGACACTCGCGGATTAGTGTTGTTTTTGCATAATGGGGTCACGTTGGCTATGGTTCAAGCCAAGCGTCAAATCAAACAAATGAATCAGCTAGGTTTAAAGAAAGGGTGGTTGGATGCCGAAATGTAAGCAATGTTTAGCACCTTTTACAGAACCTTTAACCGCTGCGAATTTTTATAAGACACCTGAAATTTTATGTGAACGTTGCCTGCAAGCATTTGAAGCGTGTCGGTTAGACGATGTGGAGCGTTGCCCGCGCTGTTTGAAACCATTAGCTGAAAATGAAGAGACTTGTTTAGATTGTCAGTTTTTAGCACGTAAATTCAATTTAATGCATCAACTTTATTGTGCGTATCGTTATACAGGTATCGTACGAGAGACTATTCATCAATATAAAATTGCAGGGGATACAGCGTTATGTGAAGTCCTCGCAAACCGAATTCGCTTTCCAAAACAACAGTATGACTATATCATTCCCATCCCTTCACCGCGTAAGAGAGATCAACAAAGAACGTTCAATCCAGTAGAAATGGTGTTAGAAGCGAAAAAGATTAAATATCATCAAATCTTGCTGACGGATGTAAGACCTAAACAATCTGCCTTGAATAAGGTCATGCGTGCTCAAGCTCCGAATCCTTTTTATTTGAATCCGGAATATCAAAATATAGAATTGCAGAATAAGCGTATTTTACTCATAGATGATATTTATACAACAGGACTAACAGTGCATCATGCGATAGAAACTTTATTTATCAGAAAAGTTGGAAAAATAGAGGTCTTTGCTTTTGCTAGATAGTTGAAACATGTTATTATAAAGGTGAGCATTACCAATCAAAACATATATAGAGGTTAAAGGAGTCGATCACTATGATTAGATTTGAAATTCATGGAGACAACCTCACTATTACAGACGCAATTCGTAATTACATTGAGGACAAAGTTGGTAAACTAGAACGTTACTTTACAAATGTGCCGAACGTTGATGCACATGTCAAAGTAAAAACTTACGCTAATTCAAGTACTAAAATTGAAGTGACAATTCCGCTTAAAGACGTGACACTTCGTGCAGAAGAAAGAAACGACGATTTATATGCGGGCATTGATTTGATCACTAACAAATTAGAACGTCAAGTGCGTAAGTACAAAACTCGCGTTAATCGTAAAAAACGCAAAGAGAATGAAAAAGAACCATTCCCAGCAATTCCAGCAGAACCACAAGAAACTGCTGATCAAGATAACAATGATGAAATCGAAATCATTCGTTCAAAACAATTCAGCTTGAAACCAATGGATTCTGAAGAAGCTGTATTACAAATGGACTTATTAGGTCATGATTTCTTCATCTTTACAGACCGCGATACAGATGGTACAAGCATCGTTTATCGCAGAAAAGATGGGAAATACGGTTTAATTGAAACAGTTGAAAATTAATAATTGATGTCTTATCAGAGGCTCGCAGCTGTGATGGTTGCGGGTCTCTTTTTTAATGACACCGTTTTCTAAGATTAAGTTTGTATTAACAGGATTGTATTTGATTGATTTCCTTCAGTTGAACGTGTCAAAATATAAGGGATATGTTTGAAACGTGTGATGCGCAAACAATACAAATAGAAACTTTGGATTAAGTGAAGAAAATCATTAACACTCATACTTATAAATCAAGAATCATCAATAGTTAGAATGAGTATATAAGTGTAACTTTTACGATATAAATGGTAAGATGAATTGTTGTAAGCCAAACAGTTTTTATACCAAAGGAGCGAACAGAATGGGTTTTTTATCAAAAATTGTTGACGGCAATAAGAGAGAAATTAAACGCCTAGGTAAGCAAGCTGACAAAGTACTCGCGTTAGAAGAGGAAATGTCAATTCTTACTGACGAAGAAATTAGAAATAAAACACAAGAACTTAAAGAACGAGTTCAAGCTGAAGAAGATGTAATTAAACAAGATAAAATATTAGACGAGATCCTTCCTGAAGCCTTTGCTTTAGTAAGAGAAGGGGCAAAACGTGTGTTCAATATGTCACCTTATCGTGTTCAAGTTATGGGTGGTATTGCAATTCATAATGGTGACATTTCAGAAATGAGAACCGGTGAAGGTAAAACATTGACAGCGACAATGCCGACGTATTTGAATGCGTTAGCAGGGCGCGGTGTGCACGTTATTACAGTCAACGAATACTTAGCAAGTGTGCAAAGTGAAGAGATGGCTGAGTTATATAACTTCTTAGGTTTATCTGTAGGTTTAAACTTAAATAGTTTATCAACAACAGAAAAACGTGAAGCCTATAATGAAGATATTACGTATAGTACCAACAACGAACTCGGTTTCGATTACTTGCGTGATAATATGGTGAACTATGCGGAAGAACGTGTTATGCGTCCACTTCACTTTGCTATCATTGATGAGGTTGACTCTATCTTAATTGACGAAGCACGTACGCCATTAATTATTTCTGGTGAAGCAGAAAAATCAACATCACTTTACACGCAAGCGAATGTGTTTGCGAAAATGTTGAAAGCAGAAGATGATTATAACTATGATGAGAAAACAAAATCTGTTCAATTAACAGATCAAGGTGCCGATAAAGCTGAACGTATGTTTAAACTCGACAACTTATATGATTTAAACAACGTTGATATTATTACACATATCAATACGGCTTTACGCGCCAACTATACATTACAACGCGATGTCGACTACATGGTCACAGACGGTGAAGTCTTAATCGTCGACCAATTTACAGGTCGTACAATGCCAGGTCGTCGTTTCTCAGAAGGATTGCACCAAGCGATTGAAGCCAAAGAAGGCGTGCAAATCCAAAATGAATCTAAGACAATGGCATCGATTACGTTCCAAAACTTCTTCCGTATGTACAACAAATTGTCTGGTATGACAGGTACAGCTAAAACAGAGGAAGAAGAATTCCGTAATATTTACAACATGACAGTAACGCAAATTCCAACGAACCGTCCTGTTCAACGTATTGATAAACCAGATTTGATTTATATCAGTCAAAAAGGTAAATTCGATGCGGTTGTTGAAGATGTGGTAGAGAAACATAAAAAAGGTCAACCAATCCTATTAGGTACAGTAGCGGTTGAAACCAGTGAATATATTTCTCAATTATTGAAAAAACGCGGTGTCCGTCATGATGTCTTGAACGCGAAAAACCATGAACGTGAAGCGGAAATCGTTTCGACTGCAGGTCAAAAAGGTGCCGTAACGATTGCGACAAACATGGCCGGTCGTGGTACGGACATCAAACTTGGCGAAGGTGTCGAAGAACTCGGCGGCTTAGCAGTTATCGGTACAGAACGTCATGAATCACGTCGTATCGATGACCAATTACGTGGTCGTTCTGGACGTCAAGGTGACAAAGGTGAAAGTCGTTTCTACTTATCACTGCAAGACGAATTAATGGTACGTTTCGGTTCTGAACGTCTTCAAAATATGATGGGACGTTTAGGTATGGATGATTCTACACCAATTGAATCTAAAATGGTTTCTCGTGCTGTAGAGTCTGCACAAAAACGTGTTGAAGGTAACAACTTCGATGCACGTAAACGTATCCTTGAATATGATGAAGTTTTACGTAAACAACGTGAAATTATCTATGGTGAACGTAACAGCATTATCGATAATGAAGAAAGTTCTGATCTTGTGAAGACGATGATGCGTTCAACGTTAGATCGTGCGATTGATTACTATGTCGATGAGGATCTTGATGAAATAGACTATGAACCATTTATCAACTATGTAGAAGATGTCTTCTTACATGAAGGTGAATTAGAAGTCTCTGAAATCAAAGGTAAAGATAGAGAAGATATCTTTGATACTGTATGGGCGAAAATTGAAGCGGCTTATGAAAAACAAAAAGCCAATATTCCTGAACAATTCAATGAATTCGAACGTATGATTTTATTACGTTCAATTGACAGTCGTTGGACAGATCATATCGATACAATGGACCAATTACGTCAAGGTATTCATTTACGTTCATATGGTCAACAAAATCCACTTCGTGATTATCAAAACGAAGGGCATCAACTCTTCGATAATATGATGATGAATATCGAAGAAGATGTCAGCAAATATATCCTTAAGTCTGTTATCACAGTAGACGATGATGTGGAACGTGATAAAGCAAAGGAGTATAAAGGGCAGCATGTCTCAGCTGAAGACGGCAAAGAGAAAGTTAAAGCGAAACCGATTGTGAAGGGCGACCAAGTCGGCCGAAACGATCCCTGCCCATGCGGAAGCGGCAAGAAATATAAAAACTGCTGCGGCAAATAGTATGTATCTTTAAGAACCATTGCATGATGTAAGGAGGAAGCAGTTTTCTTCCTTACAAGCAGTCGGTTCTTTTTTCTAATTCAAGCAACTCTATCAGGTATGCTAAAATAAAAAAGTGTAGAATCAACGAATCTATTAATGTACAGGAGAGAAAAAAGATGGAACTATCTGAAATTAAGCGTAATATCGCGAATTATAGTGAAAAATTAGAACAACTTAGGGGGTCTCTTTGACTTAGAAGAAAAAGAGACAAACATCCAAGAATATGAAGAAATGATGACAGAACCGACATTCTGGGATGATCAAAATAAAGCGCAAGAAATTATTGATAAAAATAATGCATTGAAATCAGTGGTTCAAGGTTATCGTGATTTAGAAACGGAAATTGAAGACATGAATGCGACGCATGAATTGCTTCAAGAAGAATACGACGAAGATTTAAAAGCTGATTTGGAAGAAGAAGCAATCAATTTCAAAGAAAAATTAGACCAATTTGAATTGCAGTTATTATTAAATGGACCCTATGACAGCAACAATGCCATTTTAGAATTGCATCCAGGTGCTGGCGGTACAGAATCACAAGACTGGGCAAGTATGTTACTGCGTATGTATCAACGTTACGCAGAAGATAAAGGATTCAAAGTTGAAGTGGCCGATTATTTACCGGGTGATGAAGCGGGCGTTAAAAGTGTCACACTTGTCATCAAAGGTCATAACGCGTACGGCTATTTAAAAGCTGAAAAAGGGGTACACCGTTTAGTACGTATTTCACCTTTCGATTCATCAGGAAGACGTCATACTTCATTCGTATCTTGTGATGTCATCCCTGAATTTAACAATAATGAAATAGAAATTGATATTAACCCAGATGATATTACAGTCGATACATTCAGAGCATCAGGTGCCGGTGGTCAGCACATCAACAAAACAGAATCAGCGATCCGTATTACCCACCATCCAACAGGTATTGTCGTGAATAACCAAAATGAACGTTCACAAATCAAGAACCGTGAAGCGGCAATGAAAATGTTGAAATCTAAATTGTATCAATTGAAATTAGAAGAACAAGAAAAAGAAATGGCTGAAATCCGAGGCGAGCAAAAAGATATCGGATGGGGCAGTCAGATTCGTTCATATGTCTTCCACCCATATTCAATGGTGAAAGATCATCGTACGAATGAAGAAACAGGTAATGTTAATGCAGTGATGGATGGCGAAGTTGGACCATTCATTGAAGCGTACTTACGAACACAAATGGATAATCGTGACGAATAATGTCATAAAGTCAAGACCAAAGTATAATTTACTTTGGTCTTTTATTATGTATCAAACAAAAGAATATATTGATAAAAGTAAATTTAGATGTTTAATGCATGAGTTAATATTACTGTTATGTTACAAGGAATCCTATTAAAAAGTTTAATAAGCGTACTCGTGCCAATGATTTAGATTAATTGACAGAAAGTTTCTTTGATTTAGAGATTAAACGGTAGTATAACGTTTATATTACAACTCTATAACAATCAACCAAGAGCCGAAGGGTTGTGCTATATTGGATTTATCAATTAAAGATTAATAAATGACAGCAAAGGATGAAATAATAAATGAAGAAAGCTTTATTACTATCAGCATCATCATTAACTCTATTAACAGCATTGAATGGTGTTGCATCTGCAGAGCAAACGCACGTAGTTAAAGAAGATGCTAAGTTAAGCGAAGTTGCAGCTTTGTTTGCCACTACTACTGATGAAATTAAATCACTTAATAAATTAAGCCAAGACGAAGTTAAAAAAGATACTGCTTTAGTATTACCTGACACAGACGTTGTAGAAGTTAAAGCAGGAGACACATTAAAATCAATCGCAGCAGCACATAACATTTCTTTAGATAAATTATACAAATTAAACCCAGGTGTGACACACATCATTTTACCTGGCGATATTTTAGCAGTTTCTGACAAAGGTGCAGCGCATTTAGAAGCGTTACATAACGGTCAACCTGTACCACAACAAACAGAACAAGCAGGACAAAAAACAGCACAAGCATCTGCAAACTATGATGCGCCAGTACAAACAACATCAGCACCTGTAAACTACACTGCTGATACAGCTTACAACACAAGCTATACAAGTTATCAAGCACCAACTTATAACTATACACAATCATATAGTGCACCAACAACTTCTTACAGTGCACCTTCATACCAAACAAGTGCACCATCTTATTATTCAGGTGCGAACCTTTACACAGCAGGTCAATGTACTTCTTATGCATTCAGCCGTGCAGGTGGTAAAGTAGGTTCAACTTGGGGTAACGCAAATAACTGGGCAAGTGCAGCGGCAGCAGCAGGCCACACAGTTAACAATACACCAGCAGCAGGTTCAATCATGCAATCTTCAGCAGGTGCTTACGGTCACGTAGCATACGTTGAAGGCGTAAACAGCGACGGTTCAGTTCGTGTATCTGAAATGAACTACGGTTATGGTCCTGGTGTCGTAACATCACGTACGATTTCAGCTGGTCAAGCAAGCGGTTATAACTACATTCACTAATTTTTAAATAGTTTGCACTATTCTCTATCAAGAGAATGGTGCTTTTTTTATTGGTCTATATAGCAAAATGTAAAGGTTGCGTAAATCAGAAATAAATGGTTTAAATTATTAAAAGAAAAATGGTAAAGTTAAAGCAACTTCAGACATGAGTGAAGCCAACATCACATCTAAGGTTGTAAATATGATAAATA
This sequence comes from Staphylococcus simulans, assembly GCF_047037175.1. GTDB lineage: Bacteria > Bacillota > Bacilli > Staphylococcales > Staphylococcaceae > Staphylococcus > Staphylococcus simulans_C. The sequence continues at coordinate 2,501,198 of NZ_CP178241.1, forward strand.
TAAAGTCTTTATTCGTTATATTTCCACTAGTAAAATAAAAATGTTTTAATATAATTAAAAGTGATCGTGAGAAAGTGCTTGATATGTATTCGTGGATGCGAGTATAATGTTTGATTAAATAGATAAGGGGTGAGCTCAACGTGGGTGTACATCAATATTTTAAAAGATTATCTGATTTAGAAAAGCTGATACGCTTGCCTGGTAAATTTAAGTATTTTGAGCATAATGTAGCAGCACATTCATTTAAAGTAACAAAAATAGCACAATACTTAGCTACAGTAGAAGAACATCATGGCAACAGCATTGATTGGAAAAGTTTATATGAAAAAGCATTGAACCATGACTTTGCGGAAGTGTTTACGGGTGATATCAAAACACCAGTTAAATATGCCAGTCGTGATTTAAAGAAATTGTTCTCACAAGTGGAAGAAGAAATGGTTGATAATTTTATCAGAGAAGAATTTCCTGAAGAATATCAAGATGTTTATAGAGAACGCCTGCAAGAAGGTAAAGATGATTCATTAGAAGGTCAAATTTTGGCGGTCGCTGATAAAATCGATTTATTATATGAAACATTCGGTGAAATTCAAAAGCGTAATCCAGATTCGCTTTTCTTTGAAATTTATGAAATGTCTTTAGAAACGATTATGCAGTTTGATCACTTAGTGTCCGTACAAGATTTTATTGAGAATGTCATCCCTGAAATGTTAACGGAAAACTTCATTCCACGTTCAGAATTACGCGAATTAACAATGTCGATTTTAAATAAAAGAGACGGGTGACCCTTATGGTTCTCATTTGGTATCTATGTGCCTCGTTTTTCCCATGTATACTTGTCGTACTTTTTAGTGTAGTAACGAAAAATAAATGGGTTGGTACAATCGTGACACTCATGTTGATTGGCGGGTCAATCTATAAAGGTTTCTTCCATAGTGAATGGATTATTTTTATAGATGTAGTTTCTCTGCTGGCTGGTTATGTGATTGTAGATCAATTGCATCTTCATAAACAGCATGAAGATGATCGTTAAATAGAAATGATACAGATGCTTGTCTAATATGTAGTGACCCCCAAAAGTTGAACTTTTGGGGGTTCACTACATAAATTGGATTGGCTTTTTTCTTTTGAACGGTCTATTTATTTTTCCTTCGACGCCGTATCGTCGATGAAATTCCAAAAAGTTATGGGCTATAAATCTACATCACTTTTAAAAAATGTAGTAGCAATATTCAACACAAATTAATTTTTGTAACTGCTCGGAATATCTCAAGCCGTTTCTTTGAATTTAAAATGAGAAAATCGACGAAGGTCGATTACGGTTTCAGCACACGTTTGAACAGATCGTATAAGCGCGCCCTTATGGGAATTAACTAGATTATAACGACGAAAAACAGGCCTGTAAAGCAATTGGAATAACGTAACATTTTAGACGCTTAAGCACGAATTTCGACCGTTTGGGAATTGATGAACTTTTTAAGTAGTTATTTTGCTAATCTAAATATGCAAATAATTATTAGGAGAGATGAAAATGTATAAATATTTTCGTTGTAAATCTAAAATATCAAAAACGTGTGTTGCATTTGTTGTAGCTTCTAGTTTAGTTTTGACTCCAACAGTGATGAATAACTACTCAGAAGCTTCAGAAACTAGTCAATCAGACGTTTCTGCAAATAGTGCTGGAACTATTTCGAAAATTAATGATAATACAGCTAGAATTGATTTGAATAAGGGGATTACATATAACGTTGATGAGAATGGAATGGCAACTATAAAAGATAGCAATTCTGGGAAAACAGAAAAACTGCCTTTTGAAGCAAAAGATAAAAATGGAAAAGATGTTGTTTTAGTATACTTTGAAGAAGATGGTAAGTTAGGTGTTAAGGTTACTGAAAAGCGAGAAGAAAGAGGAGCGCTTAAGTGTGTGATTGGTACTGTAGGAGGGGGTATTGGTGGTGCCACAATGGGAGGATTAGGTGGTGCTGCTGTTGGTACTGTTACACTTCCTATTGTTGGTACTGTTAGTGGTGCTGTTGTTGGGACTATCGGAGGAGGAATTGGCGGAGCTTCTGGTGGTTACGTAGCAGGTTGTTAGTAAAGGCGGTATTATATTATGAATAATAAAAACATTTTTACTTGGCCGATATTTTTTCTTATAATCTTAACTTATATTTTTATGCTGTTATTATTTATGTGGGTTTCTAACATTGGAAAATTAAATGCATTTTTATTAACAGTACCCTTCCTTTTGTTTGTATTTGTTTATATTATCTTGTTCGCGAAAAGGATCAAGAGATAGATTTTCACGGGGCCGGGACATAATTGTTCTAGAACCTAATAAAAAGGACGATTTTCACATATAAAAATGAAAATCGCCCTTTTTATTTTGTCCAAGAAATTTTCAGCTTGTAGAGCTGCTAGTTTCCTAATATTTACGACATAGGCCAACTTCTGTTTCAACTTTTTGAATGCCTCTTGCAGACATTCGAGTGAAACCCAAATTAGCTTTCAGATTACCAAAAAAGTTTCAATATCAATTTTTCTCTTTTTGTAAATTGATGATGCTTTTGGATCTGAAAGCTTTTCTCTTGTGAATTGCTTATAGTACTCCCAAACCATATTTCTTCTGATTCTTTTTAAGGTCTCAGGATTGGCTTTTTAATTCATACACGCATCTCTAAGTGAACAATCCAAATAGTCATAACATTTATACGCTTTAAATTGACGTTGATATCCATACTTATCATTTCGCAATCTATATCCAGAAAGGAATAAAAGCTTATCGTTTGGTGCCTATCAGAATCTAACAGTTTTTATTTAGCAAATCGTGATTTTGCGAACAGATGTTTGTATCTTTTTGACAGAATCTGTTACAATATATAGTGATGTAAAAAGTTTGAAATAGAGTAATTGAGAGTATAGATAGACTAAATAGAACGATGAAATGAGATTTTGAGAAATTGCGAATTAACCCGCTTAATTGCAAGCTCAACATGAAAGAGATGGTTGGGACAGACGACATGTGTCTCAACCTATTTATATTTTGAAAATCATTTTTCTATAGAAGTGTCAATAAAGGAGGATACCGAACGCTATGGAACATCATCCATTTAAAATTGTTTCTGAGTTTACCCCGCAAGGTGACCAACCTGCCGCTATTGAAAAGATTTCTAAAGGTATTAAAGACGGTAAACGCCACCAAACGTTACTCGGGGCAACAGGTACAGGTAAGACCTTTACGATGAGTAATGTTATTCAACAAGCGGGCAAACCGACATTAGTATTAGCCCATAACAAGACTTTAGCCGGTCAATTATATAATGAATTCAAAGAATTTTTCCCTGAAAACAGAGTAGAATATTTTGTCAGCTTCTATGATTATTATCAACCAGAAGCATATGTACCATCTACTGACACATTTATCGAAAAAGATGCGACCATCAATGATGAGATTGACCAATTACGTCACTCAGCGACAAGTTCACTCTTTGAACGAGATGATGTGATTGTTGTGGCCAGTGTCAGCAGTATCTTCGGTTTAGGGGATCCTTCTGAATACAGCAGTTTAGTCGTGAATGTTCGTCAAGGTATGGAAATGGATCGCAGTCAATTTCTACGTGCATTAGTGGACATCCAATATTCAAGAAACGACATTGATTTTAAACGTGGGACATTCAGAGTACGCGGCGATGTAGTCGAAGTCTTCCCGGCGTCTCGTGATGAAATGTGTATTCGCGTAGAGTTCTTCGGTGATGAAATTGATCGTATCAGTGAAGTGAACTACTTAACAGGCGAAGTATTACGTGAAAGAGAACACTTCTCTATTTTCCCGGCATCCCACTTCGTAACGAGAGATGAAAAATTGGAATTAGCGATTCAACGTATCGAAAAAGAATTAGCGGATCGCTTAAAGTATTTAAGAGAAAACAATAAATTATTAGAAGCGCAGCGTTTGGAACAACGTACAAACTATGACCTTGAAATGATGAGAGAGATGGGCTTTTGTTCGGGTATTGAAAACTATTCCGTTCACTTGAGTTTGAGAGATTATGGTTCAACACCCTATACGTTATTAGATTATTTCGGTGATGACTGGTTGATTATGATTGATGAGTCTCATGTGACATTGCCTCAAGTCAGAGGAATGTATAATGGTGACAAAGCGCGTAAACAAGTTTTAGTTGACCATGGTTTCAGATTGCCGAGTGCTTTGGATAACCGTCCATTGACTTTTGAAGAATTTGAGAAAAAAGCACATCAATTAGTGTATGTTTCAGCAACACCAGGTCCTTATGAATTAGAACATTCAGATGAAATCGTTGAGCAAATTATTCGACCTACAGGCTTATTGGACCCTAAAATTGATGTCCGTCCGACGAAGAATCAAATCGATGATTTATTAAGTGAAATTCAAGATAGAATTGATAAGAATGAACGTGTACTCATTACGACATTAACGAAAAAAATGAGTGAAGATTTAACAACGTATATGAAAGAAGCGGGGATCAAAGTCAATTACCTGCATTCAGAAATCAAGACATTAGAGCGGATTGAAATTATTCGTGACTTACGTATGGGAAAGTATGATGCGGTTGTCGGTATCAACTTATTAAGAGAAGGTATTGATATACCAGAAGTGTCGCTTGTGGTCATTTTAGATGCGGATAAAGAAGGATTCTTACGTTCGAACCGTTCATTAATCCAAACTATCGGCCGTGCTGCACGTAATGAGCATGGTGAAGTGATTATGTATGCTGATAAGATAACGGATTCTATGCAGTATGCGATTGATGAAACAGAACGTCGTCGTAAAATCCAACAAGCATACAATGAAGAACATGGTATTACACCGAAAACAATCCGTAAGAAAATTCATGATGTTATCAGTGCAACGGTTGAAACAGATGAAGAAAATGAAAAAGAACAAAAAGTTGTACCTAAGAAATTAACGAAAAAAGAACGTCAAAAAACGATTGAAAATATAGAAAAAGAAATGAAACAAGCAGCGAAAGACTTAGACTTTGAACGCGCAACAGAATTAAGAGATATGTTATTTGAACTAAAAGCAGAAGGATGAGGTGACATGTGTGAGTAAGAAAGATCCATCTATTGTGGTTAAAGGTGCACGTGAAAATAACTTAAAAGGTGTCAATGTAGAGTTACCAAAAAATAAATTAATTGTGATGACAGGTTTATCCGGTTCAGGCAAGTCTTCTTTGGCATTTGACACAATTTATGCAGAAGGACAACGCCGCTACGTAGAATCATTAAGTGCCTATGCACGTCAGTTCTTAGGCCAAATGGACAAACCAGATGTTGATACCATTGAAGGATTATCACCGGCGATTTCAATTGATCAAAAGACAACGAGTAAGAACCCGAGATCTACAGTTGCGACTGTGACAGAGATATATGATTACATTCGTTTATTATATGCACGTGTCGGAAAGGCATTCTGTCCCCATCACGGTATCGAAATTGAATCGCAAACGGTTCAACAAATGGCTGATCGTATTTTAGAATTAGAAGAACGTACGAAAATTCAACTGATGGCACCGATTGTGAATCATCGTAAAGGTTCACATGAAAAATTACTGCAAGATATCAGTAAAAAAGGGTATGTCCGTGTCAGAGTAGACGGAGAGATTCATGATATCAATGATGTGCCGGAATTAGATAAAAATAAAAACCATACCATTGAAGTTGTGGTTGACCGTCTCGTAGTTAAAGCAGGCATTGAATCACGTTTAGCTGATTCCATTGAAACTGCATTAGAATTGGCTGAAGGGAATTTAACGGTAGATGTAATTGGCGGCGAGCCATTAAAATTCTCGGAGAATCATGCTTGCCCGATTTGCGGATTCAGCATTGGTGAATTAGAGCCGCGTATGTTCAGTTTCAATAGCCCATTCGGTGCATGTCCGACATGTGACGGCTTAGGTCAAAAGTTAAAAGTAGATATTGATTTAGTGATTCCTGATCCGAACGTTTCTTTACGTGAAGGTGCAATTGTGCCATGGGAACCTAAAAGTTCGGATTACTATCCAACGTTGTTAAAACGTGTCGCAGAAGTATATAAAATTGATATGGATAGACCGTTTAAAAAATTAACTGACCGTCAAAAGGACATCATTTTATACGGTTCAAAAGGTAAAGAGATTACTTTTACTTTTGAACAGCGCAACGGTGCATCACGTACAAGAACGATGGAGTTTGAAGGGGTAGTGCCTAACATTGAGCGTCGTTACCATGAATCACCATCAGAATATGTGCGTGAAATGATGCAGAAATATATGACGGAACTGCCTTGTGAAACATGTAAGGGTAAACGTTTAAGCCAAGAAGCTTTATCTGTGTATGTGTCAGGCTTAAATATCGGTGAAGTGGTTGAGTATTCAATTAAAGAAGCGTTACACTTCTTCGAAAACATCAATTTATCTGACCAAGATCGCAAGATAGCGGATTTAATCTTGAAAGAAATTATTTCAAGATTGTATTTCTTAAATAACGTTGGTCTAGATTATTTAACATTGAATCGTTCATCAGGTACCTTATCTGGTGGTGAAGCACAACGTATTCGTTTAGCAACACAAATTGGTTCTCGTTTAACAGGTGTGCTTTATGTTTTAGATGAACCGTCTATCGGCTTACATCAGAGAGATAATGATCGATTGATTAATACATTGAAAGAGATGCGTGATTTAGGCAATACGTTGATTGTGGTTGAACATGATGATGATACGATGCGAGAAGCGGATTATCTTGTCGATGTAGGACCAGGCGCAGGAGATTACGGCGGTGAAATTGTGGCAGCGGGTACACCGAAACAAGTGATGCGTAATGCTAAATCACTGACAGGTCAATACCTCAGCGGTAAGAAACGCATTGAAGTACCGGAACATCGCAGACCAGTCACAGACCGAAAATTAAAAGTACGCGGCGCTAAAAGCAATAACTTGAAAGATGTGGATGTAGACTTCCCGCTTTCTACAATGACTGTTGTGACAGGGGTTTCAGGTTCAGGTAAAAGTTCATTAGTGAACGAAGTGCTTTATAAAATGTTAGCACAAAAATTAAATCGTTCTAAAATCAGACCGGGTAAAGTAGATTCTATTGAAGGTATTGATCAATTAGATAAAGTCATCGATATTGATCAGTCTCCAATCGGTCGTACACCCCGTTCAAACCCAGCTACTTATACAGGGGTGTTTGATGATATTCGTGATGTGTTCGCGTCGACTAATGAAGCGAAAATAAGAGGTTATCAAAAAGGACGCTTCAGCTTTAACGTCAAAGGCGGACGTTGTGAAGCATGTAAAGGTGACGGGATTATTAAAATAGAAATGCATTTCCTGCCAGATGTTTATGTTCCTTGTGAAGTATGTGGCGGCAAACGTTATAATCGAGAAACGTTAGAAGTGACATACAAAGGTAAGAATATCTCTGAAGTGTTAGAAATGACAGCTGAAGATGCGACACACTTCTTTGAAAACATTCCAAAAATCAAACGTAAGTTACAAACGTTAGTTGATGTTGGCTTAGGTTACGTGAAACTTGGCCAACCTGCGACAACTTTATCTGGCGGTGAGGCACAACGTGTGAAATTGGCTTCTGAACTGCATAAACGTTCAACAGGTCGTTCCATTTATATTTTAGATGAACCGACAACAGGTCTGCATGTCGATGATATTCGTCGTTTACTAAAAGTATTGAACCGTATTGTAGACAACGGTGATACGGTTGTGATTATTGAACATAACCTGGACGTTATTAAAACGGCAGATCACTTGATTGATTTAGGCCCTGAAGGCGGCGATGGCGGCGGTACAATCGTTGCGACAGGTACACCAGAAGAAATCGCAGCGTCCAAAGATTCTTATACAGGAAAATATTTAAAAACAGTATTAGAACGTGACGCAGCACAAACAAGTCAATAAATTGATGAAGACATTCCATTTGAAGTAGTGGAATGTCTTATTTTTTGAGAAGAACGAAAAAAGTTTGATTTTTGAACACATATAAGAAATGATAAGATGGATAGAGATAAAACCAATAACGTTTCTGCATTCTTTTTTGATATGATAGAGGTAAGCATATAACGAAGAATGTTGATTGAGGTGAAATTATGTTAAGTGCTAGAGCGATATTAAACAGATTTAAGTTGAATTTAGTAGCCGGAGAAGAAGGTTTGGATCGTCCGATTCATAATACTGATATTTCGCGACCAGGTTTAGAAATGGCGGGGTATTTTTCACATTATGCGTCTGACCGTATTCAATTGTTAGGTACCACTGAGTTATCATTTTATAATTTATTGCCAGATAAAGAACGACATGGCAGATTGCGTAAATTATGTCGACCAGATACTCCAGCGATTATTGTTACACGTGATATTGAGCCGCCAGAAGAATTAGTCAATGCGGCACAAGAGCTCAACGTTCCATTACTTACATCTAAAGATGCGACAACAAGTTTAATGAGCCGATTAACTACATATCTAGAGCATGAACTTGCGAAAACAACATCTTTACATGGTGTATTAGTAGACGTTTACGGTGTAGGTGTCTTAATTACAGGTGATTCAGGTATTGGTAAAAGTGAAACTGCATTAGAGTTAGTGAAACGTGGACACCGTCTCGTTGCGGATGATAATGTAGAGATTCGTGAAATTACGAAAGATGAATTGATAGGTAAACCACCGAAATTAATCGAACATTTATTAGAAATCAGAGGACTTGGGATTATTAACGTGATGACGTTATTCGGTGCAGGTTCGATTCTGACTGAAAAGAAAATCGGTTTAAATATCAATTTAGAAAACTGGGATAAAGATAAGTTATACGACCGTGTTGGTTTGAATGAGGAAACGTTACGTATTTTAGATACTGAAATTACAAAGAAAACCATTCCAGTAAGACCAGGTCGAAATGTGGCAGTTATTATTGAAGTTGCGGCGATGAACTATCGCTTGAATATTATGGGCATCAATACAGCAGAAGAATTTAACGAACGTTTAAATGCCGAAATTCTAAGAAAAAATGAACAAAAAGAGGAGTAAGCTAGGATGTTGTTTAACTTAGGTTATATTGATCCGGTGGCGTTTAGCTTAGGGCCGGTTGATGTGCGATGGTACGGTATTATTATTGCCTTCGGCATCTTATTAGGTTATTTTATTGCGCAAGCGACCGCAAAAGCAGTCGGCTATCATCAAGATGCGCTGATTGATATTATCTTTTGGAGTGCCATTTTTGGATTTGTGGCAGCGCGGATTTATTTCGTTATTTTCCAATGGCCATATTACGCCGCAAATCCTGCGGAAATTCCAATGATATGGCACGGCGGTATCGCAATCCATGGGGGATTAATCGGTGGATTTATTACAGGGATTATTGTTTGTAAGAAACAAAATCATAACCCATGGCAGATTGGAGACATTGTTGCACCAAGTATTATTTTAGCGCAAGGCATCGGACGTTGGGGTAACTTTATGAACCACGAGGCACATGGTGGACCGGTGTCTCAAAGTTTCTTAGAACACCTCCATATTCCAAGATTTATTATTGATAATATGTATATTGACGGGCAGTACTATCAACCGACATTCTTATATGAATCGGTTTGGGATGTGCTGGGCTTTGCGGTGTTACTCTTCTTACGTAAGCATTTACGCATTGGCGAGACATTTTTCATATACTTGATTTGGTATTCTGTCGGCCGCTTCTTTGTCGAAGGCATGCGTACAGACAGCTTAATGTTAACGAGCAATATCAGAGTAGCACAATTGATGTCGATTATTTTAATAGTTATCAGTGTTGTGATGATTATATATCGTCGTACTAAGAAGCAGCCCCCTAAATTTAAAGATGCCAGAAACTTGGCATGGCCGAAATAAGAGGAGATTAAATGAGACGTTATAAAAAAATAGCGAGCAATCACTCACAGATTAACCCGCTTTGGAAAATGTATCATTTTATCACAATGAAAAAAGCGTTTAAACAAACCATTCTGATTGAAATTGCACGGTATATGCCATCGTTGAAATTAAAACGATGGATTTACCGTGCTTGTTTAGGTATGCAAGTTGGAAAGTATACAGCTTTCGCATATAAAGTGATGCCAGATATCCTTTATCCTCATTTAATTCAAGTTGGAGATAATTGCGTGATAGGGTATAATACAACAATATTGACACATGAATTTTTAGTTTCAGAGTTACGAGTGGGAAAAGTGGAAATCGGCAACCATACGTTAATCGGTGCTAATGTGACGATTTTACCGGGAGTTAAAATCGGTGATCACGTCAAAGTCGGTGCCGGTACGGTGGTGAATAAAGATATACCTGATGGTGCATTAGCTTTCGGCAATCCCATGCAAATTAGATTATAAGTGAGAGGAGGGGCAATACAATGACACAAGAACCATTTAAAAAAGTGATACCTATGACACAAGACGCATCACTTTTTAAACGACTGGCCGCATCAAAATTGAAACATAGAGATTATCATAAAGCTGCAGAATATTATCATAAAGTCCTTGAATTGTCGCCTTCTGACTTTGAAGCACTTCAAGACTATACAACAGCGCTGACTGAAGTGGGACAAGCGAAGCAAGTCGTCGGACGATATTATGATTTTATTGCGGCAGGAGAACATGTAGAAGATGCTTTTTATCAACTCAGCCGCATCTATACGGACTTGCAAGATCCGAATAAGGCGTTTTGTTTTGGGATGAATTACGTATTGTTGTCGGAAGATGAGGATTATAGAAAAGAATTGGAAGAAACCTTTGAAGTGGTCTATAAGGATGTAGATGTACTTGAAAAAGAGAGCCAAGTCTTCGCAGTTCAGATTATTTTTCAATACCTCTTTTCTCAAGGCAAGCTAGAGGAAGCCAAACAATTTATTCAACGCCAAGATATGAAAGTTCGTACACATGAAAGTGTACGCAACTTATTAGCCATGATTCATCTTTATTTAGGGAACTATGATTTGGCACGCGATATGTTGAAACAATTGTTAAAGGAAAATCAAACGGATGTGTATGCATTATGTCATTACACATTATTGCTTTACAATACGAATGACAAAGCATATCCCACTTATTTACAGTCGTTATCTAAAGTTGTTCCGATGAATGATGAAGAAAGTTTCAAACTTGGTATTGTCCTCAGCTATCTACAAAAATTCAAAGCTTCTCAAAAATTGTTATATCCTTTATTTAAAAAAGGAAAGTTCGTCTCCATGCAGATGTTTCATGCGCTAAGCATCAACTTTTATCACCTGGGAAATAAAGAACAAAGTAAAGTCTTTTGGGAAAAGCTTGAAGCGATCACAGATAGACCACCAGGACCGCCGCCTTGGTTGATTTCTGAGAAAAATATGTACTTCCATTCTCATATTGCGCCGTTACTGATCAGTGAAGATAGTCACGAACGCATTTATGGTATTTTCTTATTGGAACAGATGAATGGCAGAGAATTGTTGATTACAGAAGAAATTTGGAATGTCTTAGAAACAATGAATGAATATGAAAAGTTATATTTGACGTATTTGATTAAAGGTTTAAAATTAGTCAAGTTAGATTTCATTCACAGAGGCATGTTAACCTTATATGAGAAAGAAGCATTACGAGAATTCCAATCGTTATTTGTACATTGGATTGATCGTGCTGAAGGTATCATTGCGCAAGAATATGATTTAGAAAAAGTAGAAGGTTACGTCGCAGCATGTGTCTATCTCTTCTTTAAAACAAGACCAGATGCATATACTAAAAAGGCCATTACAGAATGGTTCGGTATTTCTATGTATCGTTTGAATAAATCAATTGAAATTCTATTGGAAGTATAAAAGTTGTATATCCAAAATGAGTGTATTTTCCAATATGAGCATAAAAGTATATTTCAAGTGGACTGTATCATATAATGATGGATGATTAAATACTAGGAGGCAAGAAGAATGACAAAACAACAACCTGATTATGATGTTGTAATTATCGGCGCAGGCCCTGCAGGCATGACTGCAGCCGTGTATGCTTCTCGTGCGGACTTAAAAACTGTAATGATCGAACGCGGTGTGCCAGGCGGACAAATGGCGAACACTGAAGATGTTGAAAACTTCCCAGGATTCGAATCAATCTCTGGTCCTGACTTATCAACAAAAATGTTTGATCATGCGCAAAAATTCGGCGCAGTTTATCAATATGGCGATATCAAATCAATTGAAGATAAAGGCGATATTAAAGAAGTCTTTTATGGAGATAAATCCGTCACTGCATATGCGGTTATTATCGCAACAGGTGCAGAATACAAAAAAATCGGTGTACCAGGCGAAGAAGAACTTGGCGGCCGTGGTGTAAGTTACTGTGCAGTATGTGACGGTGCATTCTTCAAAGGCAAAAACTTATACGTTATCGGCGGTGGAGACTCTGCAGTCGAAGAAGGCAACTTCTTAACTAAATTTGCGGATAGTGTCACTGTTGTTCACCGCAGAGATAAATTACGTGCACAAAAAATCTTACAAGATCGTGCATTCAAAAATGAAAAAATGCATTTCATCTGGAATCACACATTAGCTTCTATTAATGAAAAAGATGGAAAAGTCGGTTCAGTGACTTTAGAATCTACAGAAGATGGTAAAGAACAAACATTAGATGCTGATGGTGTATTCGTGTATATCGGTATGAAACCTTTAACAGCACCGATTGTTGATTTAGGTATCACAAATGAAGCGGGCTACATCGTGACAAACGAAGAAATGGAAACTAAAATCCCAGGTATCTTCGCAGCAGGCGATGTGCGTGAAAAAGGCTTGAGACAAATCGTTACAGCAACTGGAGACGGTAGTATCGCAGCACAAAACGCGCAAGGTTATATCGAAGAATTGAAAGATAAACTAGAAGCAGAAGAAGCATAATAAAAAACGAAGAAGGTTTGAGTAGTGCATACAGCGGCTTGATGAATGTATCTATTCAAACCTTTTTACATACTAAATAGTATTAATGTTCAAGATAGAATGTAATATGATACTATGATAAAGATAAGGATATTATGAGCGAATTAATTACAGGATGGTGTCGTTATGCAACATGAAGAAAATGAAGTCGTAAATAAGAGTGAATTGTTAGTGGTTACTGGTATGTCGGGGGCAGGGAAATCTGTAGTATTACAGAGCTTAGAAGATTTAGGGTATTTTTGTGTAGATAATTTACCACCTATTTTACTGCCGAAATTTGTGGAGTTGATGGAGCAAGGCACACCATCTTTACAAAAAGTAGCAATTGCGATTGACTTACGCGGTCGCGAATTTTTCAAATCCTTAGTAAAAGAAGTAGATTTTTTACGCAGCAAGAATCGCATTATAGTAGACGTGATGTTTGTCGAGGCAAGTGAAGCGAAATTAATTTCAAGATATAAAGAAACACGCCGTGCACACCCATTAAGTGATAACGGTCAAAACTCATTGATTAATTCTATTAGAGAAGAACGTCAATCTTTATCTGAAATCCGCAGTTTCGCAAACTTTGTCATAGATACAACAGAATTAAAACCAAAAGAATTACGTGCAAAAATAAACAAATTGTTTAATAGAGATGATATCGAAACATTTAGTATTAGTGTAACGAGTTTTGGCTTCAAACATGGCATCCAGCAAGATGCTGATTTAGTCTTTGATGTGAGATTCTTACCGAATCCATTTTATGTAAAAGAGTTACGTCCTTTGACCGGGAATGATGACCCTGTGTATCAATATGTCATGAAATGGCAAGAAACAGCTATTTTCTATGATAAGTTATTAGACTTATTGAAATTTATGATTCCAGGCTATAAAAAAGAAGGAAAAACACAATTAGTGATTGCGATCGGATGTACAGGCGGACAACATCGTTCCGTCGCGTTAGCGAAACGCTTAGCCGAAGACTTAAATGAAAGTTACGACTATAATGTTTACGTTCATCATAGAGATGCACATATCGAAAGTGGCGAGAGAAATGAAAAAGCTTAAAATCGTATTAATCGGCGGCGGTACAGGATTATCTGTATTAGCTCGTGGTTTAAAAGACTATCCTATCGACATTACCGCAATTGTGACGGTAGCGGACGATGGGGGAAGTACTGGAAAAATTAGAAGTGAAATGGACATTCCCGCACCCGGGGACATCCGTAATGTTATTGCGGCCTTAAGTGATACAGAACCGACTTTAAAGGAGCTGTTTCAGTACCGTTTTAAAGAGAATCAAGTTGAGGGTCATTCAGTAGGTAATCTCTTGATTGCGGCAATGACGAATATTATGGATGACTTTGGTCATGCGGTTAAAGAATTAAGTAAAATTTTGAATATCAAAGGGCGTGTCATTCCTTCAACCAATTCAAGTATTCGCTTGAATGCGGAGATGGAAGATGGCGAAATTGTATATGGTGAATCCAATATTCCAAAACGTCAAAAAACGATTAAGCGTGTCTTTATTGAACCCGCTGATGTACAACCGATGGAAGAAGCGGTTGCGGCTTTAGAAGAAGCAGACTTAATCGTGTTAGGACCAGGTTCATTATATACGAGTGTTATTTCTAATTTATGTGTGCCGGGCATCGGTAAAGCTATTGTTGAAAGTGCTGCACCGAAAGTCTATGTGTCCAATGTGATGACACAACATGGCGAAACGGATCATTTTGACGTGATGGATCATATTCAAGCGATGCATCAACACATGAACACGGACTTTATTGATTATGTGATTTGTTGTGAAAATCATCAATATAGTCAAGATATCTTAGAAAATTACTTAAAAGAACATGCTGAACCTGTGACGTATCATAAGGAAGCGATTGAAGCGGCAGGTATTGAACCGATAACGGCTCAAGATTTAGTCCATGTATCTTCAAAGAATCGTGTGCGCCATAATACGACACGATTAGCATGTATGATTTATGAATTGGCGCTTGATTTAACTAGCACAATCCAATTCAATCCGAAAAATAGAAAATTTTAAAGAAGGGAATGGCGCGGCATGAGCTTTGCATCAGACATGAAAAATGAATTGACAAGAATTGATGTCGATGATAAAAATGCGCGAGCGGAACTCAGCGCATTGATACGGATGAATGGTGCACTCAGTTTGTCGAATCAGCAATTTGTCATTAATGTACAAACTGAAAATGCGACAACAGCCAGACGTATTTACTCTCTGATTAAGAAAGTATTCAATATTGAAGTTGAAATTCTTGTTCGAAAGAAAATGAAATTGAAGAAGAACAACATCTATATCTGCCGAACAAAAATGAAGTCACGTGAAATCTTGCATGAATTGGGCATCTTAAAAGACGGTGTATTCACACATGCGATAGATTTAGATTTGATTCGAGATGATGAAATGAGACGAAGCTATTTACGTGGCGCCTTTTTAGCTGGGGGTTCTGTGAATAATCCAGAAACGTCTTCGTATCATTTAGAAATCTTTTCATTATATGAAAGTCATTCGGAAGGTTTAACAGCTTTGATGAATGAATATGAATTGAATGCGAAACACCTTGAACGTAAAAAAGGGAATATCGTATATTTGAAAGAAGCTGAGAAAATCTCTGATTTCTTAAGTTTAATCGGCGGCTATCAAGCAATGTTGAAATTCGAAGATGTGCGTATTGTCAGAGATATGCGTAATTCAGTGAATCGTTTAGTGAACTGTGAAACAGCTAATTTAAATAAAACAGTGAGTGCAGCGATGAAACAAGTTGAAAGTATTCAATTGATTGATCAAGAAATCGGTATAGAAAATTTACCAGACCGTTTAAGAGAAATTGCGAAACTACGTGTGGAAAATCAAGATGTCTCACTTAAAGAATTAGGAGAGATGGTTTCTACTGGAACTATTTCAAAATCTGGTGTGAATCACCGATTACGTAAACTCAATGAACTGGCTGATAAGATTAGAAGCGGCGAACATATTGAAATGTGATAAAGAAAAGCAGCGACTCTTTTTGAATTAGAAAAAGAGTCGCTGCTTTTTAGTGTTTATTGATCGGCATATGATTTTTTGGGAATACCTAACGCAATAAGCAATCCGATAAAATTCACCAATGAAATTAAGATGAACATCATCTTAAATGTGTGTATATAGTTTAATAGGGTCATAGATAGAATCGGTGCAATGGCTGTACCGATGAACAACATGAAAGTATTAATGGATAAGTAGAAGCCTGTATCTTTCGTAGTTAACAGTCCGATTTGTGAAATCACAGAAGGAATCACAAATGAAATACCTGTGATAAAGATAACACTAAACAATGTGATGGTGACGATATTATAGGTCATTCCCATCAATATTAATGAGCTGCCGGCAGTGATTAATGAAATGATAATCATGCGTTTAACACCGACAAGGTCACTTAAGCGACCTGAAAATAATGCCAATAACATACCGATTAAACCGAAAAGTTTTACTGTTGAAATTGTTGTTAAATCCGCATGAATGGCTTCAGACGTTAAGTATTCATTGAGTAAAGTATACATAGAAACCAGTGACGTTAAGATGGTTAAGGATACAAAGAAACATAATACAATGCCTTTATTATCCAAAATATGTTTCATGTTTTTAAAGAACACTGAGAACTTAGTGTCTGGTATATGATAGGGACTCTTAGGGATAGCGTAATAAATACAAGCAATTAAGACTAAATAAACAACGGTCAACACGAAATAAACGATACGCCAACTCGTGTGTGCGACGATAATATCACTTAGATTTTGACCGATCACACCTGACAACATGAAGCTGGTGCTAATAAAGCTGATTGCGGTTAGACGCTTGTGAACGGGAAAGACCTCTGTCACATATGTTAAAGAAACAGGTGAGAAGCTTGCGGTTGCGATGCCTTGTAGTGCACGTACAATTAGCAATAATACAAAATGATGGATAAAGCCAATCGCAAATGTAGTCAGTGTCAACATTGCTAATCCAATTAATATGACTTTCTTCTTGCCGAATTTGTCGGCGATAATGCCGTAAAACATACAGCTGACTGAATACGAAACTGAGAATACTACGCCGATTAATGTTGTGGCGCCTTCACTTAAATGTAATTCTTTTCCCATGATAGGCATTAAAGGAATGGCAGAATAAAGACTGCACATTACCGCCATACCAGTAAAAAAGAATACGGTCGTTATTAAGTTATAATTGAACGACAGTTGTTTCAATGATTTTCTCCCTCTCTATGATGAAATGTTTATTCATGATATTGATCAACTTCGATACACGTTTCTCGCAGATATTGTGCAAGTTTGAAGCTTGAAACAAGGCGGTTTCAAATAGAAAATGCATGTTTCATTTTAACACAAACAAATTATTATGAAATAGATAGAAAAATTATTGAAATATTGTGACTATCCTCTGCTGACAAATAAAAAATGCCTTCCTCATAACCATGAGAAAGACATTGCTGTATATTATGTTGTTGCTGGTTGTTGTGTATGTTTCTTATTACGCATAAAATCAATCGCAATACCGATTGCGGTTAAAACGATAAACGGAATTAACCAAGCTAATCCTAAATCCGATAAAGGCAAGTGTTGATATGCTGTATTCAGTGGTTTGATTAATTTGAATGTATTGAAGATTTCAAGTACAGAAATAATCAACGTTGAAATCGTCGGTAAAATATAAGCGATTTTTAATTTTGTTGGAATCGCAATGGCGATAAATGAAATCAATACTAACACAATTGAAATTGGATAGATAAATGTCAGTAAAGGTACTGCGATTTGTAAGATCATGTTAAGTCCTAGGATTGAGATTAAGAATCCGACAACTGAGAATGATAAGACATAAGTCTTATAAGAAATTTGCGGGAATTTCTTCAATCCGAATGCAGCACTCGCATTTACTAAACCGATACATGTCGTCAAGCACGCTAAAATAACAATCATACCGAACAAGATGTTACCGAAAGCACCGAATAGACGTACTGAGTTATAAGTCAGAATGCTTGCGCCGTTATCAAAACCTGGTTTACTTGTTGTGATACCTAAATATGCTAATGAGAAGTAAATCACGGTTAATAATAAAGCTGAAATCAGACCTGATAAGATAACGTTTTTGACGATATGCTTTCTGTCTGAAATACCTGCAAGTTTGAAACTTTGTACGATAACAACAGAGAAGGCTAAAGCTGCTACTAAGTCCATTGTGTAGTAACCTTCTAAGACACCTGAAATGAAAGGTGTTTTCGCATATTTATCATGCGGTTGTCCCACGCTCCCTTCAGGATTGATAATTGCGGCGATACATAAAGCGCCAATGATCAATAAGAGGGCAGGTGTTAAGTACTTCCCTAAATTGTCCACGATTTTTGTAGGGTATAAAGCGATTAAGCCAACAATAATAAAGAATAGAAGTGAGAATCCTACTAATGTCCATGTATTGTGAATGGGCAAAATAGATTTTGCGCCAATTTCATAAGCAACGTTCGCAGCACGCGGAATACCATAGAGTGCCCCGATGGATAGATAGATACAAATCGCAAAAATGAACCCGAATTTAGGATGGACGCGGTCCCCGATAAACTCCACACCACCATCGTAATAAGCGATGACAATCACTGTAATATAGGGTAATAGAATCCCTGTAATCGCAAAGCCTGTCATGCCTGTCCACATATTACTTTGCGCGGTATAACCGAGCATAGGTGGAAAGATCAAGTTGCCTGCTCCAAAGAATAAAGAGAAGAGCATTAAACCTGATATTAGAATTACTTTTTTCATAATAACCTCCTGGTGTTGAAAACATTTCTCTATTTACAAAAATTTCTGACAATTTATGTAGATGAATTTCTTTCAAACATATAAACTTTAACACATTTCTAAATATTTAAAAAGTATATATTCAGAAATTTTAGATGAAAGACAAAGAATTAATTGGAAATGTCGTGTTGAAGGGAAAAGAGTTACTAAAAATTTGTGGAGTTGATATATAATTACATCTGCAGACAAAATAAAAGAAACGTTGAATTTCAACGTCCTAGTGTTTATATATATGCCGGTTTTAGTAATATAGCCCCCTCGAAGGGAATCGAACCCCTATTTCAAGAACCGGAATCTTACGTGTTATCCATTACACTACGAGGGGTAAATATGAACATGCAATTATTAGTGTACCTGTATCGTGTAGAGTGGTCAATATGATGATATGATAAAGGTGTGAGTTTAATTTTTGACCATTTTTGACTTTTAGGTTAAAATAAGGATAATTCATAAAAGTACAAGGAGGAAATAGAATGAATTTAATTCCTACAGTAATTGAAACAACAAATCGCGGCGAACGTGCTTATGACATTTACTCAAGATTATTGAAAGACCGTATTATTATGTTAGGTTCGGCAATTGATGATAACGTAGCAAACTCAATCGTATCACAATTGTTATTCTTACAAGCACAAGATGCTGAGAAAGATATTTATTTATATATCAACTCACCAGGCGGCAGTGTAACAGCTGGATTCGCAATTTATGATACGATTCAACACATTAAACCAGATGTACAAACAATCTGCATCGGTATGGCTGCTTCAATGGGTTCATTCTTGCTTGCAGCAGGTGCTAAAGGTAAACGTTTCGCATTACCTAACGCTGAAGTTATGATTCACCAACCACTTGGCGGTGCACAAGGTCAAGCAACTGAAATCGAAATCGCAGCAACACACATCTTAAAAACACGTGCTAAATTAAACAAAATCTTATCAGAACGTACAGGTCAATCAATTGAACAAATTGAAAAAGATACTGATCGTGATAATTTCTTAACTGCAGATGAAGCTAAAGAATATGGCTTAATCGACGAAGTTATGCAACCTGAAAAATAAGTTGTTATTAAAATAGGTAAGTAAAAAGAGTTCCGGATGCCGGAACTCTTATTTTTGATTCTTATAATAGTTTATTAAGTTAATGACGGTCCACCCTAGTATAACGAGTCCTATGATTAGGTAAAACAGTGCAATATATAAAGAAGGGGTAGATCTCGTCATTGAAAAACTGCCGATACATATTAAAAGTAATCCAGCAATGATTAATAATATGCGTGTTACGAGACTGCTTTTATCCATTCATACACCTTCATTCACTCTACTTGCTCTATTTGGATGTGCGTTTATTTTATATAATTTGTTTAATAATAAGCACTCACAATACAATTATATTATATAGCTTTTTATTCGTGAACTAAACTATCAAGTGCTGATTTTAAGTCAGGATATGCAAATTTAAATCCATAAGCATCTAAACGATTTGGAATTGCTTTTTGTGTGTCTAATACAATCGTTGCTCTTTGGCCTAAGACTAAGCGTAATAAAGCACTAGGCACCCATAACTCATGCGGTTTGTGCATCGCTCGTGCTAAAGTATAGCCAAATAAGTTTTGACGTTCAGCAATTGGTGTTGTCATGTTGAAGACACCTGAAGCATCGTCTTGATTGATTAAGAAGAGAATTGCACGTGTTAAATCTGTAATATGAATCCATGAATACCATTGGAAACCAGTACCTAACTTGCCTCCTAGATAGAAGCGATAAGGTAATTCCATGGTTGGTAAGGCGCCGCCTTCATCTGAAAGGACCATGCCGAAACGACCGATAATGACACGTGTACCGTGCTGTTCAAATTTGCGCGCAAAACGTTCCCATTGATATGTGATGTCTGATAGGAAATCATGTGGATCACATTTAGACAATTCAGTGTAAGTACGGTGATTATCTGGCGTATAATATCCGACGGCACTTGCATTGAATAAAATTTGAGGGAATGTGCCTTTATGTTCAAACAATTCATAGAGTGATTGTGTTGCTTGAATTCGGCTCAGCATTAATGTTTGTTTATATTCATCCGTCCATCTTTTGTTTAAAGTTGCACCTGCTAAGTTAATGACAATATCAATGTGCTCCGGTACTTTAGCTTCCCAGCCTGCTTTGTTCCAGTTAACATAGGTGATTTTCTCGTCTAAGTTCTGACGATCTTGACGCGTTAAAATAGTAATATGAGAATCTGTACTGTGTATCGCATCGACTAAATGACTGCCAACTAAGCCTGTACCGCCTGTAATTAGAAATTCTTTCATTTTTATATTCACCTCATCAGTATTAAAGAACATCTTGGATAGTAAAATCCAATAGATTATAGCCATTCTAAACATTCATTATTTATTCAATATTTAGTCATTAAGATGTCAATTTAAACTATGTAATCGTGTTTAAATCGCTTATAGCTAAGTTATAATAGAAGTACCTTCGGAATTAATTAAACATCTCTTAATTAAAAATAGTATACCCCATAATATACATGCGAAGGTGAAATTTTGACTCCCTTTAGTATTGGACCTATGCGAGCAACGTATAGGTCCTTTATCATTTTATTAGTATTGCTAATGTAGCTTATTATAACAATCTTATATCAAATAATCATCTTACTTGGATTTAGCCATTCTTTCTTATTTATCCAAATTCAATAAACATTGAAAATATAAAATGTTTCCTAAGCAAAATAATGTATACCCTAGTGGAAAATGTTATGATATATAAATGAATACAGCTCAGATATAATGAAGAAGATGTTGGAAAAAAGGGTATGAGTTAATATATCAAATAAGTACCGTGTGTAACTTATAGAAAAAGAAAAGGGATTGGAAAGAGGAGAGCACATGTCTAACAATAAAATGAGCAAACCCGCGAAAATACTAAGTGCTGTTATTGTATTTTTCTTATTGTTCGGCTTAGCATTTGCGACTTTTGCTTTTGTAGATAATAACAAGAAAAGCAGTGAACGCTACAGTCAACAACAGAAAAAAGAAGCACAAGAGAAAAAAGATCGCGCTGCAAAGCAAAAAAAAGAAGCAGAAAAACGTAAAAAAGAAAAAGAAGCGGAAGAACAACGTCAACAAGAACTTGCTGACCAACAAGCAGCAGAACAAGAGCGTCAAAATTATTTAGCTGCACAACGTGAACAACAAAGACAACAAGCAGAGCAAGCCCGCCAAAATGCGGCAGCACAAAAAGCACAGCAAAAAGAGCCAAAAGATAGTTCAAGCGATGAAAATAAACAAAAAGCAAAAGAACAAGCTGATAAACAGCAAGAACAAGCTAAACAAGCTGCTGAAGAAAGACAAAAAGCACAACAAGAAGCACAACAACAAGCGAAAGAACAAGCACAGCAACAACGTGAACAACAAGCTGCGCAACAAAAACAGCAGCAACAGCAGCAACAGCAAAAACAACAACAACAGCAACAAAAGCAACAACAAAGCAGTCAACCCAGGCCAGGGCAAGAACAGCAGTCAAGGTCAGTAAATCAGTCACAAAGCACACCGCAGAGACAAGCACCACCGCAAAAATCACAATCTAGTCAGTCTTCAAGTTCAAATCAATCAAGCCAACAGAAGACAGACAATTAATCTATAAAATGAAGGACCGCAATGCACAAGCACTACGGTCTTTTTTCATGAGATGAAGCTAATCAGCCAAGTAATAATTAATGCGATAATTGCAATGAATGGCAAACACCCGCATCCAAATGGAAAGCATCCTCCGAAAGAATAATATTTTATTTTTCTTTCCTGTTCGAAGCGGGAACGCTGACGTTCACTTGGACTATGTTTGAAATAGTCATCATCTTTATAGCGGGGGTCATTGGGATCAATGACTTCAGGTTGGTCATTTTTGGTCATGCAATTCCCTCCTTTATACATATCTATTATAATAGAGGGAATACTCAAATTATAATGATAAGAAAAAAGGTTTTTAGATGATTTCTTAACTGGAAAAAGGGTATAATATACTTAAAGAGGTAGTGTTGTTCACAACAATGTTGCCTTAGCTAAGCATTAGTGAATGTTTACGCTTGCTTTTTATTTCAGATGATAGTATTATGACAATTGTAAGAGATGTTATTTTTTTGTCCCACCCGGGACTTAAAACGTCAAAGTGTGGTTGCATACTGACCCTTAAATAAAAAGAGGAGGAAATAGTAGTGGAAGACTTGCTTAAAGTCCAACAGAAATTGATTCCTGAGCTTGTCGAAAAAATGTATCGAAGGTTTACAATACTCACTACTATCAAAATGCACCAGCCAGTCGGAAGAAGAAGTTTAAGTGAATACATGAATTTGACTGAACGTGTGTTGAGATCAGAAACGAATACATTGAAAAAGCAAGAATTGATTAAAGTGAAACCGACAGGAATGGAATTAACACCTGAAGGTGACGAACTGATTGAATCATTAGAATCTTACTTTGACATGTATTCAGATGGTTATCATCTAGCACAACTGTTAAAAGAACGTTATCAAATTAAAAACGTTTATGTTGTTCCTGGTGATACCGATATAGATAGTGCTGTAAAAAAAGAGATAGGCAGCCAGGCAGGTCAGTTACTTGAACGAACTTTTTACGAAGATGCTATCGTTTCTATCACAGGCGGTTCTACAATGGCTTCTGTGAGCGAATCAATGCATATATTACCCTTTAAAACCTTTTATGTCCCTGCTAGAGGCGGGTTAGGTGAAAATGTGGTATATCAGGCAAATACGATTGCAGCAAGTATGGCACAGCAAACTGGCGGAGATTATACAACATTATATGTTCCTGACAATGTCAGTGAATCAACATATGAGTTGTTGCTCCAAGAGCCTTCAGTTCGTAATACATTAGAAATAATTAAACAATCAAATATAACCGTCCACGGCATTGGTGATGCGCTGAAAATGGCAAAAAGACGTCATTCGTCTAGTCAAGTGATTGAAAAGCTTCAACATCACAATGCAGTCGGAGAAGCATTTGGATATTATTTCGACAGTGAAGGCCAAATCGTTCATAAAGTTAAAACGATAGGACTTCAAATGGAAGATTTAGTATCGAAGCAATATATCTTTGCTGTAGCTGGCGGTGCTTCAAAAGGAGATGCGATCAGAGCTTATCTATCCATTGCTCCAAAGAACACCATTCTGATTACAGATGAAGGCGCAGCAAGAAATATAGTTCAATCACAATCAATTTAGTTTAAAAAAGTGACTTCACTTTTTAACAATATCTTTTAAAGGAGGCCATAATAATGGCAGTTAAAGTAGCAATTAATGGTTTTGGTAGAATCGGTCGTTTAGCATTCAGAAGAATTCAAGATGTTGAAGGTATCGATGTAGTAGCAGTAAACGACTTAACAGATGATGAAATGTTAGCACACTTATTAAAATACGATACAATGCAAGGACGTTTCACTGAAGAAGTTGAAGTTGTAGATGGCGGATTCCGCGTGAATGGTAAAGAAGTAAAATCATTCGAAGAACCAGATGCAAGCAAATTACCTTGGAAAGATTTAGACATCGACGTAGTGTTAGAATGTACTGGTTTCTACACAAGCGATGAAAAAGCACAAGCTCATATCGATGCAGGTGCTAAAAAAGTATTAATCTCTGCACCAGCAACTGGTGACGTTAAAACAATCGTTTATAACGTAAACCAAGATACTTTAGACAGCTCTGACACAATCGTTTCAGGTGCTTCTTGTACTACAAACTCACTTGCTCCAGTAGCAAAAGTTTTAAATGACAGCTTTGGTTTAGTAGAAGGTTTCATGACTACTATCCACGCTTACACTGGTGACCAAAATACTCAAGATGGTCCACACAGAAAAGGTGACAAACGTCGTGCACGTGCAGCAGCTGCAAACATCGTTCCAAACTCAACTGGTGCTGCTAAAGCAATCGGTAAAGTAATTCCTGAAATCGACGGAAAATTAGACGGTGGCGCTCAACGTGTTCCAGTAGCAACAGGTTCATTAACTGAATTAACTGTTGTCTTAGACAAAGACGTTACAATTGAAGAAGTAAACGAAGCTATGAAAGCAGCTTCTAACGAATCATTCGGTTACAACACTGACGAAATCGTATCTTCAGATGTAGTTGGTATGACATTCGGTTCATTATTCGATGCAACTCAAACTCGTGTTATGACTGTATCAGGTCGTCAATTAGTTAAAGTTGCAGCTTGGTATGACAACGAAATGTCTTACACTTCACAATTAGTACGTACTTTAGAATACCTTATCAAAGACGTAAAATAATTGATGAACAACAATAAATAAGGTCTGAATTTTACAAGCGGTAATGTGTTGTTGAAATTCGATGACCAGCTTATGAGTAAGCGGGGAGGCACATACGCTTCTCCGCTTATTTTCATTAAGTACATGGTTATTAGAGTAGATATTTTCAGAAACGTGAAAAATTTCATTTGATTCTGTATTTATATCTGCAATATTTCTGCCCATATGCTAACCTCAAATTACAGACATTATATATTCGCGCTTTTATTCAAAGGAGGAAGTTTTGATGGCAAAAAAACATGTATCTGATTTAGATTTAAAAGGGAAAGTCGTATTAGAACGTGCAGACTTTAACGTACCATTAAAAGATGGAGAAATTACTAACGATAACCGCATCGTGCAAGCTTTACCAACAATTGAGTATATCCTTGATCAAGGTGGAAAATTAGTATTATTCTCTCACTTAGGTAAAGTTAAAGAAGAAAGCGACAAAGCAAAATTAACATTAAAACCTGTTGCAGTTCGTTTAAGCGAAAAATTAGGCAAAGATGTTAAATTCGTACCGCAAACACGTGGTAAAGAATTAGAAGATGCAGTCGCTGCATTAAAAGAAGGCGAAGTACTTTTAGTTGAAAATACACGTTTTGAAGACTTAGACGGTAAAAAAGAATCTAAAAACGATCCATTATTAGGTAAATACTGGGCATCTTTAGGTGATGTGTTTGTTAACGATGCATTCGGTACAGCACACCGTTCACATGCTTCAAACGTAGGTATTGCCTCTCACTTAGAAAGTGCAGCTGGGGATTTAATGGAAAAAGAAATTAAATTCATCGGCGGTGTTGTAAACAACCCTGATAAACCAGTTGTAGCAATCTTAGGCGGAGCGAAAGTTTCAGATAAAATCGGTGTAATCGAAAACTTATTAAATGTTGCTGACAAAGTCTTAATCGGCGGCGGTATGGCTTATACTTTCCTTAAAGCACAAGGTTATGAAATCGGTAAATCTTTATTAGAAGCTGACAAAGTTGACTTTGCTAAAGATTTATTAGAACGTGCAGGAAACAAAATCGTTTTACCAGTTGATGGTAAAGTAGCAAGAGAATTCTCAAATGATGCAGAAATCACAATCGTAGATATCGATCAAATTCCTGAAGATCAAGAAGCTTTAGATATCGGACCAAAAACTGTTGAGTTATTCAAAAAAGAATTAGAAGGTGCACATACAGTAGTATGGAACGGACCTATGGGTGTATTCGAATTTGAAAACTTTGCACAAGGTACAATTGGTGTTTGTGAAGCAATTGCTGAATTAAAAGATGCAACTACAATCATCGGCGGCGGTGACTCAGCTGCAGCAGCAATGATGCTTGGATTCGAAGATGACTTCACACACATTTCAACTGGTGGCGGTGCATCATTAGAATATCTAGAAGGTAAAGAATTACCTGGTATTGCATCAATTAGCGACAAATAAGTTGTAACTTATTAATAAACTTTCAAGGAGCGTTTTATAATGAGAAAACCAATTATTGCAGGTAACTGGAAAATGAATAAAACAGTACAAGAGGCAAAAGACTTTGTTAAAGCTTTACCTCAATTACCTGATACAAATGAAGTTGAAGCTGTTATCTGTGCACCAACAATTCAATTAGATGCATTAACTACAGCTGTTAAAAACGGTGAAGCTGAAGGATTAAAAATCGGTGCTGAAAACACTTATTTCGAAGAAAGCGGTGCGTTTACTGGTGAAACATCTCCAGTTGCATTAGCTGACTTAGGTGTGAAATATGTCATCATCGGTCACTCAGAACGTCGTGAATTATTCTTCGAAACTGATGAAGATGTTAACAAAAAAGCACATGCAGTATTCAACCACGGTATGACACCTATTATCTGCGTTGGTGAAACACTTGAACAACGTGAAGGTGGAAAAGCTGAAGAAGTTGTTGCTGAACAAGTTAAAAAAGCATTAGAAGGCTTATCAGATGATCAATTGAAACAAGTTGTCATTGCATATGAACCAATTTGGGCAATCGGTACTGGTAAATCATCAACTGCAAAAGATGCTAACGAAATGAGTGCATTCATTCGTAAAACAGTAGCAGACCTTGCCAGCCAAGCAGTTGCAGATGAAGTACGTATTCAATATGGCGGTAGCGTAAAACCTAACAATATTGCTGAATATATGGATGAATCTGATATCGACGGCGCTTTAGTCGGCGGAGCTTCATTAAAAGTTGAAGACTATGTAAAATTATTAGAAGGTGCTAAATAATATGGCGAAACAACCTACAGCATTAATCATCCTTGATGGTTTTGCAAATAGAGAAGATGTACACGGCAACGCAGTTAAACAAGCGCACAAACCTAACTTCGACCGCTATTATGAAAAATATCCTACAACTCAAATCGAAGCAAGTGGTCTTGAAGTAGGACTTCCTGCAGGTCAAATGGGTAACTCAGAAGTAGGACATATGAATATTGGTGCAGGACGCATTGTTTATCAAAGTTTAACGCGCATTAATAAATCAATTGAAGACGGGGACTTCTTTGAAAATGAAGTGCTTAACGACGCAATTGCCCACGTTAAAGCAAACAATTCTGCATTGCATGTATTCGGTTTACTATCTGACGGTGGTGTACACAGTCATTACACACATTTATTTGCAATCTTAAAATTAGCTAAACAACAAGGTCTTGATAAAGTCTATGTACATGGTTTCTTAGATGGTCGTGACGTAGATCAAAAATCAGCATTAAAATATGTGAAAGAAACTGAAGAACAATTCAAAGAAATCGGCATTGGCCAATTCGCTTCAATTTCTGGACGTTATTATGCAATGGACCGTGACAAACGTTGGGAACGTGAAGAACAAGCTTATAACGCAATTCGTGATATCAATACAACTGAATATGCGACAGCAGAAGAAGGTATTGAAGCAAATTATGCAAATGATTTAACAGACGAATTCGTTGTACCTTTCTCAATCAAAGAACAAAATGAAGGCGTTCAAGATGGAGATTCAGTTGTATTCTTCAACTTCCGTCCTGACAGAGCAGGTCAACTTTCTGAAATCTTCACAAACAAAGATTTCAAAGGTTTTGAAGTGAACCAACCTAAAGATTTATTCTTTGCAACGTTCACAAAATACAATGATCAAGTTGATGGTCGTGTTGTATTTGAAAAAGTAGACTTAAAACAAACAATTGGTGAAGTTGCTGAAGCTAACAACTTAACACAATTAAGAATTGCTGAAACTGAAAAATATCCTCATGTGACTTACTTCATGAGTGGTGGACGCAATGAAGAGTTTGATGGAGAACGCCGTATTTTAATCGACTCTCCAAAAGTTGCAACGTACGATTTAAAACCTGAAATGAGTGCGTATGAAGTTAAAGATGCGTTATTAGGTGAGTTAAATAAAGGTGACTTAGACTTAATCATCTTAAACTTCGCTAACCCAGACATGGTTGGACATAGTGGTATGTTAGAACCTACTATCAAAGCGATTGAAGCAGTAGATGAATGTCTTGGTGAAGTTGTCGACAAAATCTTAGACATGGGTGGCCATGCGATTATTACAGCTGACCATGGTAACTCTGACCAAGTATTAACAGATGACGATCAACCAATGACAACACATACAACTAACCCAGTTCCAGTTATCGTTACTAAAGAAGGCGTAACATTACGTGAAACAGGTAAATTAGGAGATTTAGCTCCAACATTACTTGATTTACTTGGTGTGAACCAACCTGAAGAAATGACTGGTGAGTCATTAATTAAACATTAATTGTTCACAATCAATATCGTTTAATTAATTCATTTTTTTAGCAAGACAAGTTATAATATATATGAAAGCAATTATGAAAAGGAGATTATCAACATGCCAATTATTACAGATGTTTATGCTCGCGAAGTCTTAGATTCTCGCGGTAATCCAACAGTTGAAGTAGAAGTATTAACTGAAAGCGGTGCATTCGGTCGTGCATTAGTACCATCAGGTGCATCTACAGGTGAATACGAAGCCGTAGAATTACGTGACGGGGACAAAAAACGTTACGGTGGTAAAGGTGTTACTAAAGCAGTTGAGAACGTAAACGAAGTTATCGCTCCTGAAGTTGTTGAAGGAGAATTCTCAGTATTAGATCAAGTTTCAATTGATAAAATGATGATTCAATTAGACGGAACTGAAAACAAAGGTAAATTAGGCGCTAACGCTATCCTTGGTGTTTCTATTGCTGTTGCACGTGCTGCAGCTGACTTCTTAGGTCAACCACTTTACAAATATTTAGGTGGATTCAATGGTAAACAATTACCAGTACCTATGATGAACATCGTTAACGGTGGTTCTCACTCAGACGCACCAATCGCATTCCAAGAATTCATGATTTTACCTGTTGGTGCTGACTCATTCAAAGAAGCATTACGCTGGGGTGCTGAAATCTTCCACAACTTAGCTAAACTTCTTAAAGGTCGCGGTTTAGAAACTGCAGTTGGTGACGAAGGTGGTTTCGCTCCTAAATTCCACGGTACTGAAGATGCTGTAGATACAATCTTAGAAGCAATCAAAACTGCTGGTCTTGAACCAGGTAAAGACGTATTCTTAGGATTCGACTGTGCTGCTTCTGAATTCTACGAAGACGGCGTATACGACTACACTAGATTCGAAGGTGAAGGCGGCGCTAAACGTTCTTCAGCTGAACAAGTTGACTACTTAGAAGAATTAGTTAACAAATACCCAATCATCACTATCGAAGATGGTATGGACGAAAACGACTGGGAAGGTTGGAAACAACTTACAGATCGTTTAGGTAAAAAAGTACAATTAGTAGGTGACGATTTATTCGTTACTAACACTAAAAAATTATCTGAAGGTATCGAAAAAGGTATCGGTAACTCAATCTTAATCAAAGTTAACCAAATCGGTACTTTAACTGAAACATTTGACGCTATCCAAATGGCTCAAAAAGCTAACTACACAGCAGTTATCTCTCACCGTTCTGGTGAAACTGAAGATACTACAATTGCTGACATCGCAGTTGCTACAAACGCTGGTCAAATCAAAACAGGTTCATTATCAAGAACTGACCGTATCGCTAAATACAACCAATTATTACGTATTGAAGACGAATTATACGAAACAGCAGAATTT
This sequence comes from Staphylococcus simulans, assembly GCF_047037175.1. Lineage (GTDB taxonomy): Bacteria > Bacillota > Bacilli > Staphylococcales > Staphylococcaceae > Staphylococcus > Staphylococcus simulans_C. The sequence goes on from NZ_CP178241.1 coordinate 2,531,420, forward strand.
GACGGCATCCATTCTTTCTACAACTTAGACAAATAAGATAAGTTCTACTGATATTGAGTTCACGCAAAATTTAATTCAGTAACTTTACTAGAGAAACTGTTAAGGTCTCATCAACCTTGGCAGTTTCTTTTTATATTCCAATACAGATACTCCCGCTCATGTTCAAGAACTGATATAATGAGAAACAATGGAAGTATTCTAAGGCATGAAGGAGTATGAAAAAATATGGATACTGAAAATAATAAAGTAATGCGTGCGAAAAAGTCAGGGAAATTGATCGCATATGCTTCACTCTTTTTAGCAATGATGTATGCCACGTATATCTTTGTTTCTTTAGACAAAAGTGTCATCACAGACTTATTAACTTCACATCAGATTGATGCGACCAAAAACGCTGTAGGAAATTTCTTGAATAGTTATCGATTAACTGGGATTATGTACTTGTTGGCTTATTTATGTGGGCTTATCGCGATTTGGAATCAACATCCTTATTTATGGTGGTTCTTGTTTGCGGTCTATATTTCACAGACGTTCTTTACAGCTGTGAATGCAGGTCCGATTATCCAAAGTATTATCCATGTGAAATCATTTTATATGACATTACCACTTTGGATTACATTAGCAGGATCAACAATTTTAGCGTTATATATGCTGGTTATTTCGATTAAGCGTAAAAGTACGTTCAATCGTTAGTGTCTTTTGGATTGAATTTGATAAATAGACACCTAACGTGTTATAATTGCTAGGTATATTATGAATGGAGGAGTAAAGCATGCACATTTTGTTGACAGTTTTATTAGTTATAGACTGTATCGCATTAATCACAGTTGTGTTACTCCAAGAAAGCAAAAGCAATGGACTTTCAGGAGCCATCAGCGGGGGCGCTGAACAGCTCTTTGGTGGAAAACAGAAACAACGCGGCGTAGATTTATTCTTAAACCGTGTCACAATTGTCTTATCTATTGTGTTTTTCGTTTTAATGCTCGCAATTACTTATCTCAATATGTAAATGTAAGGTCCGACAATGTAAAAGTCGGGCTTTTTTCATTATAATGGTAATTGTGTATTGTATTTTTATAAAGAGATGAAGGGATTGAACGACATGCAAATCAAATTGCCTAAACCGTTCTTCTTTGAAGAAGGAAATAGAGCAGTGTTATTATTACATGGATTTACAGGGAATTCATCAGACGTGCGCCAATTAGGCCGTTTCTTACAAAAGAAAGGCTATACTTCTTACGCGCCGCAATATGAGGGGCATGCTGCGCCGCCGGAAGAGATTTTAAAATCAAGTCCGCATGTTTGGTTTAAAGATGCTTTAGACGGTTATGATTTCTTGAAATCAAAAGGCTATGATGAAATTGCGGTAGCTGGATTATCTTTAGGTGGAGATTTCGCCTTGAAATTAAGCTTAAATAGAGATGTAGAGGGTATTGTAACGATGTGTGCGCCTATGTTTATTAAAACAGAAGGCTCTATGTACGAAGGTGTCTTAGAATATGCACGTAACTTTAAAAAATATGAAGGCAAAGATGAAGCGACAATTGAAAAAGAAATGGAAGCCTTCCACCCTACAAGTACATTAAAAGAATTACAGCAAACCATTCAAAATGTTAGAGATCACGTAGATGAAGTTATGGATCCATTATTAGTGATTCAAGCTGAACAAGATAAGATGATTAACCCAGATTCAGCTAATGTGATTTATGAAGAATCATCTTCTGATGAAAAAGATATCAAATGGTATGCGGATTCAGGACATGTTATTACGATTGATAAAGAAAAAGAACAAGTCTTTGAAGATGTTTACGCATTTTTAGAAGGCCTTGATTGGTCCGAATAAGATAAAAGGAAAAATATTATAAATAAGAAAGGAGGGGCATCATGGATTTAAAACAATCTGTCACAGAAATAATTAAACAACCTGATTATGAACCAATGTCAGTTTCAGACTTTCAAGATCGTTTAGGTTTAGATAATGCCGACTCATTTAGAGATTTAATAAAGGTGTTAGTTGAACTAGAACAATCAGGTTTAGTTGAACGAACAAAAACAGACCGCTACAAAAGAAAGGGTAGTCAAAACAATATGAAAGATAATTTAGTAAAAGGAACGTTAAGCCAAAACAAAAAAGGGTTTGCCTTCCTTAGACCTGAAGACGAAGATATGGAAGATATCTTTATCCCGCCAACTAAAATCAATCGTGCGATGGATGGCGACACTGTCATTGTAGAAGTGCAGCCCTCACGCGGGGATTTCAAAGGTAAAGTCGAAGGTGAAGTTAAATCTATTGAGAAGCACTCAATCACACAAGTGGTCGGTACGTATACTGAAGGCCGTCACTTTGGATTTGTGATTCCTGACGACAAACGTATTATGCAAGATATCTTTATCCCAAAAGGCCAAAGTTTAGGTGCCGTTGAAGGTCATAAAGTATTAGTCCAAATTTCTAAATACGCTGAAGGTAATGATAATCCTGAAGGTCATGTGTCTGCGATTTTAGGTCATAAAAATGACCCGGGTGTAGATATTTTATCTATCATTTACCAGCACGGTATTGAAATCGAGTTCCCTGATGAAGTGTTAAAAGAAGCGGAAGCTGTACCAGAATATATCGAACCGTCAGAATTAGAAGGACGTAAAGATTTACGTGATGAATTGACGATTACGATTGATGGCGCGGATGCGAAGGACTTAGATGACGCGATTGCGCTTAAGAAATTAAAAAATGGTAATACGCAATTAACTGTCAGTATCGCGGATGTCAGCCATTATGTGAAAGAAGATTCAGCATTAGATAAAGAAGCATATGACCGCGGGACGAGTGTTTATTTAGTAGACCGTGTGATACCGATGATTCCACATCGCCTAAGTAATGGTATCTGTTCATTGAACCCTAATGTTGACCGTTTAACGTTAAGCTGTCGCATGGAAATTAATCAAGACGGCAAAGTCGTTAAACACGAAATCTTTGATAGTGTCATTCAATCTGATCATCGTATGACTTACGATGAAGTGAACCCAATTATCACTGAACATGATGAAAGCGTACGTGCGAAATACCCAGATGTGACGCCAATGCTAGATTTAGCGCAATCATTAAGTGAAACGTTAATTCAAATGCGTAAACGTCGCGGTGAAATCGACTTTGATATTGATGAAGCAAAAGTAATCGTCAATGATGAAGGTATTCCAGTAGACGTTCAATTGCGTCAGCGTGGTGAAGGTGAACGTTTAATTGAATCATTTATGTTAGCAGCGAACGAAACAGTAGCTGAACATTTCAATAAAATGGAAGTTCCCTTTATCTATCGTGTCCATGAACAACCGAAAGCAGATCGTTTAACACAATTCTTCGAGTTTATTACGAACTTCGGTATTCTTGTAAGAGGTACAGGCGAAGATGTATCGCCAAGCACACTTCAAGAAATTCATGAGAAAGTCAAAGGGCTTCCGGAACAAACAGTTGTTTCTACAATGATGTTACGATCAATGCAGCAGGCGCGTTATGAAGATGTGAACTTAGGTCACTTTGGTCTATCTGCGGATTATTACACGCACTTCACATCACCGATTCGTCGTTACCCTGACTTAGTGGTGCATCGTTTAATCCGTAAATACTTGATTGAAGATTCAATGAGCGGTAAAGAACTGCGTAAATGGGAAGATAAATTACCAGAAATTGCGGAACATACGTCAAATCGTGAACGTCGTGCGATTGAAGCAGAACGTGATACTGATGAACTTAAGAAAGCAGAATTCATGCTTCAACATATTGGCGAGGAATTCGAAGGTATTATCAGTTCAGTCGCAAACTTCGGTATGTTCGTAGAATTACCGAATACAGTTGAAGGTATGGTACATGTTTCAAACATGACAGACGATTATTACCAATTTGCTGAAGGTCAAATGGCTATGATTGGTGAACGTACAGGCAGTGTCTTCCGTATTGGTGATTCAGTGAAAATTAAAGTTGTCAATGTAGATGTTGATCAACGTATGATTGATTTCCAAATCGTCGGCATGCCAGAACCAAGACGCAGAAAATCAAATGAACGTCCTGCACGCGGTACGACAATTCAAACGAAAACGCGTGGTAAGAGCCTTGGCGGCGACAAGAAAAAAGGCAAGAAAAAACAACGCAAAGGCAAAAACCAACGTAACCGTGATAAACAAAATGACACGAACCATAAACCGTTTTACAAAAGTAAAAAGGTAAAACAAAAAGCACGTAAAAAGAAAAAATAAGCGCGTATGAGTAGCTGCTCATCGCGTTCTATCAAATTTTCAACAAGAGGTGAACACGATGTCGAAGAAGAAGAAAAAGTCTCCTGGTACTTTAGCGGAAAATCGTAAAGCCAGACACGACTATAATGTAGAAGATACGATTGAAGCGGGCATTGTGTTAAAAGGTACAGAGATTAAATCAATTCGTCGTGGCAGCGCAAACTTAAAAGATAGTTTCGCACAAGTGAAAAATGGTGAAGTATACGTTCATAATATGCATATTGCGCCATACGAAGAGGCTAATCGATTCAATCATGACCCAGTGCGCCCTAGAAAATTACTCTTACACAAAAGAGAGATTGAGAAACTAGGTACACGCACGAGAGAAATTGGTTATTCAATTATCCCGTTAAAATTGTATCTGAAACACGGTGTATGTAAAATGCTGATTGGTGTCGCAAGAGGTAAGAAGAAATATGACAAACGTCAAGATCTTAAAGACAAAGCAGTTAAACGCGACATGCAGCGTGCAATGAAAGACCGTTATTAAGGGAAAGCAGGTAAAAGCCTGCTTCCCGCATTCTTAGTTTACTAATAAACAATTATATTGATTACTAAATGCATTTTTGATATGATAAAGAGTGCTATTGGATTCTAGCAAATAGAATCTATTTAATATTATTTCGGGGGCGTTTTGGATTCGACAGGGGTCCCCAGAGCTTATTAAGCGTGTCGGAGGGTTGTCTTCGTTATCAACACACTCAGTTTATAATAACTGGCAAAACAAACAATAATTTAGCAGTAGCTGCCTAATCGCACTCTGCATCACCTAACAGCATCGCCTATGTGCTGTTAACGTGATTCAACTTTAGTAGGATACGCTAGGCACTGCTGTTCGAAGTCTGTCTAGAAGAGATTAAGCGAACTAGCATGGTGTTGGTTGTCTATTTCCTACCACCATGCGAAATTTGAATAATAGACTACACACGTAGAAAGATTTGTATCAGGATCCTTGGACGCGGGTTCAAATCCCGCCGCCTCCATACATAGAGCTTTCAACCATTGCGGTTGAGGGCTTTTTATTTTGTGCTCTTTAAATTAGATTCTCAGCTTTATTAAATCTTTTTGACAATTCTCATCCTAGTGACGACAATATTATGACATTACGGTAAAATAAAATAATAATTAAGTTATACCAAATAAAAATTAAGAAAGGTTATGACTTTTCTGAAGGTACCACTGTTCCAAAATAGGAATACACATTGTGCTAAATAGAAAGGGAAGAAGCAGTCATGGAACTTTGGGAGTACTTAAATCACAGAATTGAACTCTTAGCAATTAATGGCAAAACTTTTATTGGCAATGTAGTAGGCTTTGACACAAGACTAGATAATGAATTTGGGGAAGATTCAATACACTTAGAAGTTGAAAATATAATTTTCGATATTAAAGAAAGTGAAATCATATCCATTAAGGTCATTTCTTAAGTAACTACCTAAGTAAAAATAAAGTATAAAGTGAGATGATCATATGAAACCAGTATATATTTTAGACGGTCATGTTACTGCTAAAGAAGCAGCGGAAATGTTTGATGAGTTAACAAAACAATTAGAGAAAGATGTAGAAAAAGAAAGAAGAGAAAAAGAAAAACAAGATAAAAAATCATGAGTAGTTAACTAAATGGGAAAAGTATGTTCAGTGGCTTATAAATTTAAGTTAAGTCATTTTATTTAGTAATTACAGAGAGAAACAACAGGAATAATACTTGCACTATTTATTAGGATATTAATGTAAACGGTAGAAATGTATCAATTAGATTATCACCTAATTTAAAACCGCTTTGAGAGTTATGTAAAGCAGGTGAAATATAGTATAAATCGAGGTTATTATTATGCCCTTCAAAATGCAACTTGATGGTGAATGTTCAATAGAGGAAACACTGAAAGTTATGGAATACATTATACAAAGAGAAGAAAAGGAAAAGCAAGATAAAAAGAAAGATCAAGAAGAAAAGAATAAACAAAGTATATGACAATATAAGTGAGTGACTGAATGACAGACTCAAAGTAATATAATTTAAAGAAAATATGATGGAAAGTGGATGATTAATATGGCTATAACTCCAATGCTAGATGGCTATATTCCATTAGAGGATATTTTAGAATCATTAAGAGAGTTACAAGGGAAAGAAATTGAAAAAGCGGAAGAGGTAAATTTGAAAAATCAAGAAACTCAAGAAAACCAAGATAAAAAATCGTGAGTAGTTAGCCAAACAAAATGGAATGGCTATTATTAATAGTTACAAAAATATTTTAAGTTAAGTTCGTATAGTTTTTTATCTGATGCCTTCATACAAGGAGCCTTCAACCATTGTGGATGAGGGCTTTTATTTTTTTACGCATCTTCAAAATGATATACTTTGTAGGATGAAATTAAAAAGTTTAAGAAGATTTAATATGAATAATATAATTATAGTATAAATTGGAGGTCTTTAATGGTTTTAGTTATTGGATTGTTACTTCTTTTCATTGCTATATTGATTATTGAACCAAGGCTATATTTGAATATATATGTTTTGTCACTATTGATTGTATCTGGATTGATAAATATAGCAGATTTCTTTATCCCCATAGTTAATAGTGAAGGCAATATCAATTTGTTGTATGTTATTTTATTAACTTTTATTTTTCCCATCATATTGCTGATTATTTTTGCATTAACATTATTCAATACACGCAAGATTGTTGCTAAAGAGGGGAAGAGGTTAACGAATCTATTAGTTTTGGTTTATGGCCTATTCTTATTTTTTGACTTTTTAATAATTAATTATCAACCGTACTTATTGTTTCATTATCGACAGGGTATTATCGGTATATATTTGAACTTTATCTTTTGGTATTTCAACATCATTTTATTATCTCAGACGTTATACTCAATGATAATGAGTTTCGTATCAAACTATAAAAATCCAGACTATATTTTAATATTAGGCTCAGGATTAATAGGTGATCGTGTGCCGCCATTATTAAAGTCACGTTTAGATAAAGGGATAGAATTAAAAAATAAGTTTCCAAATGCAAAAATGATTGTAAGTGGCGGCCAAGGTCCAGATGAACTTGTCAGTGAATCAGAAGCGATGGGAAAGTATTTAATTGAACAAGGTATTAAGGAATCTGACATCATATTTGAAACAGAATCTACAACAACCTATGAAAATCTAGTATTCTCTAATCAAAAGGTTAAAGATACGCAAACAAAATTACCATTCTTCACCATTGTTTCTAATAACTTTCATGTTTTGAGGGCAGCTTTCTTATCTAGAAAGGTTAAATTAAAAGCGACAGTTGCAGGGAGTTATACAGCTTCTTATTTCTATCCCAATGCTTTTATTCGTGAATATATTGCTTGTCTTGTGATGTATAAAAAATCGCATATTTTCATTTTAGTTATGGCCACATTAGGATTCATCTACTTTTTAGCAATTCGATAATATTATATAAATTTCACTTAAGACTGGAGTGTTTCTCCAGTCTTTTTAATACGCTGTTAAATAATATTTGTGCACTCAAATTTAAAGAATAAGTCATTATTTGTGATATGTTCATTATTATTGGTGGTGTATTGTTGGTTTTTATGGATATATTGTAGTATATAAGGCGTTAAGATTTATAATCGTACAGAAATCTTATAAAATGTACTAATACTCATGAGAAAGGTGATATCAGTATGTTTATTGACCCAAATAAATTAGAACCATTTAATATGTATAAAATGTTGATAGGTACAGTGACACCTAGACCGATTGCTTTTGTGACTTCACAAGACAAAGAAGGTAATGTCAATGCGGCACCCTTCGCATTCTTTAATGTGGTATGTCCTGCACCGCCAATGTTAATGATTTCAGTTGGTAAAGATAATGGTGCACTAAAAGATACAAGTGCTAATATTTTAAGTACGAAAGAATTCGTAGTTCATATAGTTGATGAATCTATTGTGAGAGAAGTTGTGAAAACTGGCGATAATTATGATTCAGATGTGAATGAATTAGATAAGACTAATTTAACAACGACGCCATCACAAGTTGTGAAGGTGCCAAGTGTTAAAGAAGCGAAAGTACGTTATGAATGTGAATTAGTCCATCATGCTGAATTAGGAGATGAAAAATTTGGTACAGATATGTTAGTTGGCCAAGTTAAATCTATCTATATTGATGATGAAATTTATGATGTAGATAAAGCTTACGTTGATGTAGAAAAATTAAATCCAATTACAAGTGTCGTAGGTGATCACTATGTTAAAATTGGTGAGCCGATTGAAGATTTATTAAATAAATAAGCATAATTATTTCGATATGAGAAAAGGTATAGCATTGAGTGATGAATTAGTATCAATGTTATACCTTTATGTTTATGATATTAGATTAATCGTCTAGCAATGTTACCAAACAGTCTTGTTGGCAAGATGAGATGTAAGAAAACAAATTGCTGGAATAATAAAAGTGACAAAAATATTTTAAAGAAATAAGTCAAAAAGGTATACAAACCTAAATATTAGGTGTAGTATAGACCTTAAGTAATTGTTCGTGAAATTGATTTGCAGTTTTATTCGTATGAATTTACTCCCATTGATTTTTATAAACAAGTTACAAATATTCGTGCAAAAGCACATACGGAGGATTTTTATATGAATAGTGGTACAGTTAAATGGTTTAACGCAGAAAAAGGTTTTGGATTTATCGAAAGAGAAGATGGTAACGACGTATTCGTACATTTCTCAGCTATCCAAGGCGAAGGCTACAAATCATTAGAAGAAGGCCAAAAAGTTGACTTCGACATCGTTGAAGGCGACCGTGGCGAACAAGCTGCAAACGTTGTAAAAATGTCTTAATTTTTACTTAAGCTGATAAAAGCAGCACAACAATCTTTAGAGGTTGTTGTGCTGCTTTTTATTTTGCTTATTTTATTGTTTGTAGTGATCATATTTACCAGCTTCGATATCTGCTTCTCTTCTCTGTATTTCATCATATACAGCTTGTTGTTCAGCTGCATCGCCCTCATAATAGCCTTGTTCAATCGCATATTTTGTTTGTATTTCTGCTGAAGATAATCCGCCGTTATATTTTTTTCGTAAGGCATCAATATATTGATCTTCTGTTTGAGCTGCATTGATTTCCGCATTCACATCTTCACTCGGAACTTCAGCTTGTGTTTGTGCATTTTGATCATATACCGATTGTTCAGCACCGCTTTCTACACGTAATGAACTCTCATATGCGGCGCTTGCAGGACCTTCTGTAACATTACCTTGAGGAATAACACCATTTGCTACTGCGCTATTATATGCCTTGATTTTGTCAATTTCCGCATAGTTTCCGTAAATGACACTTTCTAGAGTTGCGCGGTCAGTAATATTATTTATATTAACTTGTTGTGCTTGTTGATTCTGTTGATTTTGATTTTCTGTTGAGGCTTCATTTTGAGTTTGTTTATCCGATGATTCAGAGTTTGTTTGTTGTTCATTTTGCTTCTTACTGTCTTTTTCATGATCTTTCGTAGTGTCTTTTTCTTTCTGTTTAGATTGTGAAGTCTCTTTCTTTTCTGAGGTTGCTTTATCTTCAGATTCTTCTTTAGTCTTTTCATCATTTTGACCACATGCTGAGATGATTAATAGACTCATGGCTAGTAATGTGAAGAGTTTTTTCATTGAATCTACACCCTTTCTTTCTATTTGTGTATTAGTTTAACTATAACCGACTTTCATGTGGTTTAAAACTCTTTTTAAAATAAAAAAGACCTGAAAAAACAGGTCTTTTGAAAAGTGAATTATAAGTAGATGTTGCCTTTAGCGTATTGATAAAAGCGTTTCTTACTTGGGATGAATAGCGCTAATACAGTTACGACACCTAACTTACCGCAAATCATCACAATGATAATGATTATTTTCGTTAATGTCCCGTATTCAGACGTAAAGTTCATACTTAAGCCGACGGTACCAAAAGCAGACACAACTTCAAATAATACTTTCATAAGCGGTGTTGTTTCATTTAATAGACTGACGATAAAAGATACGGTTAACACAAAAATAAAGCTGACTGTTGAAATTGTAATGGCTTTCGCAATAGTTTTAGGTTTAATCGTTCTGCTGAAGATAGTCGTATGGTCTTCATTACGTAAAGTACTATAAACAAACATAGTCATGACAATGAATGTTGTTACTTTAATCCCACCAGCAGCACTGAATGGTGCACCCCCAATAAACATGAGTACCATCATCATCAATGCAGTAGGTGTATGAATTAATTCTAAGTCAACAGACTGGAAACCAGCTGTTCGAGTTGTGACGGATTGGAAGAAAGAAGTTCCAAGTTTACCCCACATGCTAAAAGGTTTTAAAGTGTTATTGAACTCTAAGACGAAGTAAAGCGCCATTCCGCCAAAGATTAAAACCAAGGTTGTATAAATCACAACTTTAGTATGTAGCTTTAATTTATTTAATCTTCTTGTTCTGACTAAATCAGACATGACAACAGGGCCTAGACCACCCATAATAATCAACATAGGAATCACTAATGTGACTACTGGATCATCATTAAATCCAATCATATTTTTAGAAAACAATGCGAATCCGGCATTGTTGAATGCGGAAACGGACGTAAAGATACTGATGAATAATCCTTTGCCTAATCCGTATCTGGGGACAAAAGATAAACCGAGTAATAACATCCCTACAAACTCTGTAGATAGACTATAGAGTGTTAATTGACGAATTAAACGAACCATACCGCCAGGTTCGTCTACGTTCCAGGTTACCATGATTAATTTGCGTTCATGCATCGAAATTCTACGATTAGCGATGATTAAAGTTAGTGTTGTTATTGTTACAATCCCTAAACCGCCGATTTGAATTAAAAACATAATAATTAAATCACCTAACCAGTTGAATTGTGAAGTAATATCAACGGTTGATAAGCCAGTTACTGTAAATGCACTGGATGCTACAAAGAATGCATCAATAAAAGAGGTATAATGTTTTCCGGTCCATGGTAAATATAAAAGTAGTGCACCTATAAGTGTGGTACATAGAAATAATGATAAATAAACAGTCAGGGGTTTCTTTAAGAAAGCCACTTAAACACCTTCTTTATTTCGTTTGGATTTTTGTGTTTATTTCAAATACATCTGTTATTATACAATCATTTTCAGTAATTGCATCTACAAAATAACAAATACGCAAAAATATCGAGGAATAATCATTTCAATGATTGTTTGCAACATACAACTTTAGCCAGACAGGGTCACAATATTGTATAATAAAATTGATAAATTTTAGGAAAAAGGAGATAAAGATGAAGAAAATACTTACACCACTTATTATTATCGGCATTGTTATTGTTGTGATTGGTGTCACTATGATTGCACCTTACAACAAATTAGTAGGTATGGATGAAGATACTAATACAGCACTTTCAAATATCGACAATCAACTACAACGACGTGTAGATTTAATTCCGAACCTTGTAAATACTGTTAAAGGTTATGCTAAGCATGAAGAAGACGTATTTAAACAAGTTTCTGATGCACGTAGTAAACTTGCTGGCGCTTCTACACCTAAAGAAAAAGCGGAAGCGAATGGGGAAGTCAATTCTGCATTAAGTAGATTATTAGCAATAAGTGAGAACTATCCTGATTTGAAAGCAGATAAGCAATTTACAGGATTACGTGATGAGTTAGCAGGAACAGAAAATAGAATTGCTGTGGCTCGTAATGATTACAATACATCTGTTAATAAGTATAACCAAGCAATCCGCCATTTCCCAACGACCATTGTAGCTAAGCTATTTGGATTTGATAAGAAAGAATACTTTAAAGCCGAAAGCGGTGCAGATAAAGCACCTAAAGTTGATTTCGGCACTAATACATCTCAATGATTAAAAAATGTGTCAGCGTCTTAGCTGTCATATGGGTTGGGATGTTGCTCGTCGCACAAAGCATCTTTGCGGCATCAGATAAATTTCCAAAATTAGAACAACCTGTATTTGTACAAGATCATGCAGATTTGATTACAAGCCAAGATAAAAATACGATGGTTGAAAAAGGTCAAAAATTACAAAATGGTACAGATTCAGATATATTAGTTATGACGATGAAATCAATAGGTCAAACACCGAAAGAAGATTATGCGTATCAAGCAGGCCGTCACTATAAAGTCGGCGATCAAAAGCATAGTCGGGGTGTTGTGATATTAGTCAATTTAGATAACGGCAATGAATATCAAAATCGTGGTATTCAAGTTGCGGTGGGCCGAGGATTAGAAGGTGTCTTAAATGATGCCAAAGTCGGTGCTTTGATTGATGATAACTTTATGCCTTATGCTAAAAAAGCAGGGCAGGCTGATAGTAAAGAACAACAACAAGCATACTACAGTAAAGGAATCACGCAACTTTATAATGCGATTTGGAGTGAAATCGCCAAAGCTTATGGTTATGATGGTGAAAAATTTACTGAAGATACACCTAAAGCCACAGCACAATCAGGTGGTGAAGGCGGCTTTAGTGTATTTGGTATCATCTTCATTATTATCATCATAATTATTATTATCTCTATTAAAAATGGCGGTGGCGGACCTCCTAGAGGTGGTGGCCGTAGAAGAGATAATACAGGTACTTGGTGGGTAGGCACCGGCGGCTTCGGCGGTGGTTCATCAAGTGGCGGTGGTTTCAGCGGTGGCAGCTTCGGCGGAGGCGGCGGCTTCGGCGGCGGAGGTGCTGGTCGCGGATTCTAACAACCAAATCAATTCAAAGAAAAAGCAGGGTGCTTGGCATCTTGCTTTTTTGCAGTTAAAAATATTCTACAGTGTCCGACTGATCGTTATAAATGTTGCAGATTCGTACGAAATTATGAATTTTATGTAAATACTATGTATAAAGTTTATCAATTTAAATAAGAATACCTTGTATTTATTGCTGGTTTAGGCTAACTTTATAAATAAGATGTATAAATATTTTGAAATAGGGTAAGAAGTCCTTTTAAAGTTTTTGAACCTTGCGTTTCAAGAGGGTAAGATTTGAATGTAAATACAGTTTTTTGTTAAATGAATTTTATTATAAACTGTATTTTATTCCAAACCTTATGTTATACTGACGAAAAAGCCTATTTAACTGATAAGAATGATTTCCTCCTACGGAAATTTATCGATGTTAGTGTTTTTTCGATTTAGAAATATCTTTAAGTGGGGTTGTTACATGAGTTTTTATAAGTTTATTATTACTTTTATGGAAGATGATACACCGTTCGGACAATTAGCTGAATGTATTGAAAAAGATCATAACTTTCCTAAAGAAGAAACAAATATAGATAATATATACGAATATGTACATGAGCATTATTTTGAACATCATCTATTAGAATCAGCTAATAGAGCGCTCAGTGTATATAAAAGTAACTAAAAAAGCAAGTGCATCCCAAATTGTGCACTTGCTTTCTTCATAAACAAAAATAAATCGTGAAAATTACGATTTATGGTTTACAAATGACGAAACGTCATGTAATATAAAACGTAACCGTTACGATTTACGGTCACTTAATTACAACTTACTTTACTTAATCAATTCGGTACACGGGAATGTACCGAATTTTTTTTATACCCACTATTATGCTACCCCGTATATTAATTAACCTCTGCAGACTCTTTGATAGGGTAAATCAGCCAATGTTCATCAATATACTCATCGCCATACTTACGAGAATTCTTTTCAAATCCTATTTTTGAAAAACCATATTCACTATAGAACGTTAATGCGCCGATATTATTCGATGCGACAGGAGCCATGATTTTTTCAATTTCATGTGCAGTACAAAAATCAGCGACAGTATTTAATAGTTTTTCATCTAAATGGTCAATATCTTTTACATACATATTTTCAATAATAGCTTTATGCTGTGTCCCAACGATAATCGGATGGAATAATGTTAAAGCACCCACTAATTCATTATTGAAGAACACACCGAATAAATATTGCGCATTATTGTTATTGTCTATCAACCTTTTAAAGTAGTCTCTACACACTTTATCTTCATCAAATATCGCCCAAGTATAAATGTTTTTAGGATCGCTTGTAGCCTCTTTGAATAGTTGATAGACATCTTCTATGTCATCAGAGTTTAGTAATCTAATCTCTTTCATGAAGTTAACACCTCTCTTCTTACTTTCTTAACTTTTCCATTAATTTAATAATGTGGTCATTATTGATAAGTTTAATTTAATATTATTATATACTTTTAATCAAAGCAACACTTAATAGGTATACCTTAGAAAAAAGTATCGCTATAAAAGCGATTGTTCACAATATGGGGTGATTCAAGTGAAAACCTATTATGTGTAGATGAATTAGACGTCATACACACTTCATTTTAATGCTAACATAAATATAAATATCGCTATGATAAGTTATGAAGATGCGCTTAATGGCAAACTGCCTAATAAATGGTAGTTTAAGTGAATAAAATATCACGCAATACGCGCTATGATGCTGACTAATGTTAAACTATGATTAACGAAACAAACTGGTCACATTTTAAAAGTAAGGGGTAGATAAGATGACACAAGTAGAAATCGCTGTAACGATAGCACCAGAAGCTGACATAACACAAACGTTGCGTGAAGATTTAGCAAAAGCGCAAGCAGCCGTTAATATTATTGAATTAAGAATTGATCAACGTCAAACATTTGAAGTAGCTGAGATTGAAGCACTTGTAGATGCTTTACACCAAAGTGTCCCAGAGGCCAAGTTATTAATTACGTACCGCACAGCCTCACAAGGCGGAAAAGGTGAAAAAGCACAAGAAGCTTATTATGCGCTATTGCAAGCATTAATGCAAGTTAAAGGTTGCGACATGATTGATATTGAATGGGAAGAAGCACATAAAGAGAAAATCGCTGAACTTGTTGCTGAAGCACAAGCAGCCGGTTTAGAAGTTGTCTTGTCTCAACATGATTTTGAAGAAACGCCTGCACTTGAAAATCTCAAATTCACTTATTTTAAAATGAGTAAAACACATGCTGACTATTTAAAACTCGCAGTGATGCCGAAAGATCCTGAAGATGTGACAAACCTTTTAGATGCACTCTATATTTCATCACAAAGCGTCAAAATGAAGGTAGTAGGTATTTCTATGTCTCATCTTGGTTTAGTATCAAGAACAGCACAAGGTGTCTTTGGAGGCAGTATCTCTTATGGCTGTTTAGGTGCACCGCAAGCACCTGGACAAATACATGTTAATAAATTAAAAGAACTTTTGACATTATATGAATCAAACAAATAATTTGAAAAGATATGTATTTCAATCTATACTGTAATTGATAATGGTTATCAATAATATAAAGGAGAGTTAGATTGTGGAATTAAGAGATGCAATTTCATCAAGAAGAAGTGTGAAAATATTCGACCATGATATGCATATAGATGATACAGCGCTATATGAAGCACTAAAACTCTCTACAGATGCACCAAATCATGGGATGAGAGAACCATGGAGAATCATTCATGTTTCAAAGGACAGACTAGGGGATTTAAGTCGAACTGTTTCTCGTTATGCATTTAGAAATGAACCAGAGAAACAACAAAGTCACTATGATGCAGTGACAAAATTGGGTGGATTACTTGTAATGATTGTTAAACGAGATCCAAGACAAAAAGAAAATCTTGAAAATCATCTTGCTTTCGGTGCTTATGCACAGAACTTGATGCTGTTGCTGCATGAAGCGGGTATCGGTACGTGCTGGAAAACACCGCCTTATATTTTCATGCCTAAAGTTAGAAAAGTACTGGGTGTAGAAGATGATGAAGATTTAGTCGGATTCCTATATCTTACTGATATGGACACGAAGATTCCTCCAAAGAAACCACGTCACACTGAGAACTTTATTTCAGAGTATTAACGATATGTTTAAAGCCAAGCTGATTTCAGCTTGGCTTTATTTAATATATAATGATTTATTTAAATGTTTCGCTTAAGAAGTCTTCAACTTGCTCTGGTGATTTAGCATTTGCAGAATGCAAGTGTGCTGTTTTTTCACCATCTTTGAAAACAAGTAAACTTGGAATACCCATAACTTCGTAATCTTGAGCAACATCTTCTAATTCGTCACGATTGACGTTATACCATTTATAGTCGTTATATTTTTCTACAATCGGATCAATCCACATGTCCATTGCACGACAGTCAGGACACCATCCTGCTTCAAATTTAATAATCACAGGTGCGTTGCTTTCGATGATTTTATCGAAATCTTCACGTGTTTTAATTGCTTCCATTTTCATTTCGCTCCTTTTTCTAATGCTATTATATATATTATATCGAATTTGAACGTAAATTTAAAAATATTAAACCGACAATTTAAAGCGCTTTTTTTAGAAATTTGGTATATTAGACATAATAGTTAAAGGAGGTCAAAAGATGATTAGATTTTATCAGTACCAAAACTGTACGACATGCAAGAAAGCAGCAAAATTTTTAGATGAATATGGTGTAAGTTATGAACCTATCGACATTGTAGGACTTAATCCTAATAAAAGAGAACTACAAGATATTATTGATAAAACCGGCGTTGAAATTGATAAGCTATTCAATAAACGTGGAGGTAAATATCGTGAACTCGGTCTGAAAGATAGACTTGACAGTTTGTCTGATGATGAAAAACTAGATTTATTGGCTTCTGACGGAATGCTTGTTAAACGACCACTGGCAGTTTTAGGTGACAAAATTACACTTGGCTTTAATGAAAAAGAATACAAAGATACTTGGGTAAACTAATATACCGTATAAGCAGATCTGAAATATCGTGTTGTTAAGTGTTTTATTTACAAAAAAATTAAAAAACTACAAGATGTCTATAAATAGTTGAATGAAAAGGTTTCATATGGCATCATAAAAGAGTATTCATTTATAAATTAGGAGGGGATTCGTGTGGCAGTGCCAGAGGAATTAAAATATTCAAAAGAACATGAATGGGTTAAAGTTGAGGACGATACAGTAACTATCGGTATCACTGAATACGCACAAGGAGAACTTGGAGATATCGTATTCGTTGAATTACCAGAAACTGACGATGATATCGATGAGGGCGAATCTTTCGGAAGCGTAGAATCAGTTAAAACTGTTTCTGAATTATACGCACCAGTTTCAGGAACTGTAGTCGAAGTTAACGAAGAATTAGAAGACAGTCCAGAATTCGTAAATGAATCACCATACGAAAAAGCATGGATGGTTAAAGTTAAATTAAATGACGCAAGCCAATTAGATGAATTATTATCAGCTGATCAATACAAAGAAATGATCGGTGAATAATCGGCTTTAAAAATCAAACTCCAAGATACTTTGTATTTTGGGGTTATTTTTTATTTGAAATCGGCTATAACTAACTAGAGCGCTCACGTGCTGAACCTATACAGCTGAATAAATACATAATTTTTCGTGTTTGTTTAGTTGTTAAACAAGTTGCGTGTCTTTAAAACAGGGCTTGCGTTACAATGTAAGTACCAACTAACGCAACAATTTTATATGAGTTGGCAGAACCTAAGCATTTACGTTTGCGAGTAATGAAGCAATGATATCACGATTGTATTGGAGTGTAGTGAATATGGCATTGTTAGATAAAGTAATCGTTGTAGAAGGTAAAACAGATAAGAAGCGTGTAGAAGAAGTGATTGATGAGCCGGTACAAATTATATGTACACATGGCACAATGGGAATCGATAAATTAGATGATATGATAGAACATCTTTATGAACGCCCCGTCTATATATTAGTTGATGCGGATAAAGAAGGTCGTCGCATTCGTCAATGGTTCAAACATTATTTATCAGAAAGCGAACATATCTTTATCGATAGAACCTATTCTGAAGTCGCGCGTTGTCCACGCCCTTATCTTGCCAAAGTGCTTAGAAACCATGGGTTTATGGTTAAAGGTGAAGCACCAGTGAAAGGATTAGTATATAAATGAATGTTAAGCAACAAATCACAGATATCACACAAAATTATGACCAAGATAAGCACTTAATTTTCGGCTACACACCGATGTGCGGAACATGTAAAATTTCAGAGAAAATGTTAGATATAGCCAATGAAATTTTGCAGCTGCCTTTAGTCAAGGCAGATTTGAATTTTCATCCTGATTTCAGTGAAGCTTATCAAATTCAATCAGTTCCAGTTTTGTTAGTGATGTCAAAAGATAAGGAAATAAACCGTATTTATGCATTTCAATCGGTTCCTTATTTGTTAGAAAATTTAAAATAGTTATTGACTACTTCTGAGTGAAGTGGTAGGATAAATATCAATTAAATAGTTATCTCTTATCAAGAGAGGTGGAGGGATGTGCCCGACGAAACCCGGCAACCGTCTTATTTTTAAGAAATGGTGCCAATTCACAAAAAGTTTACTGCTTTTGAAGATGAGAGAAAGAAATTTTAAATTGCTTTCTCTTTAATGCTCATAGCAGCGATAAGAGAAAGCATTTTTAATTTATAGGTAGGTATTGCAAGGAAAGGGGAGAATGCAGTGATTCAACTGAAACAAATCGTCAAAAGATATAAGACGAAACACCAAGAAGTGCTGGCAGTTGATCATGTCGATTTAGATGTGTCGGAAGGTACGATATACGGTGTCATCGGGTTTTCAGGTGCCGGTAAAAGTACACTTGTCAGAATTTTAAATTATTTAGAAGAACCAACATCAGGTCAAGTCATAATAGATGGAGATGAATTAGGTCAACTCAGTAAAAAACAACTAAGGAAAAAGCGTCAAAAGGTAAGTATGATATTCCAACACTTTAACCTATTATGGTCTAGAACAGTGTTAGATAATATTAAATTCCCTTTAGAAATTGCTGGCGTTAATAAAGAAGCAGCAGAAGAAAGAGCGGCAGAATTAGTTGAGCTTGTGGGATTGAAAGGGCGCGAGAAAGCCTATCCTTCAGAATTATCTGGCGGACAAAAACAAAGGGTTGGTATTGCACGTGCATTAGCTAACGATCCAAAAGTATTACTTTGTGATGAAGCAACAAGTGCCTTAGATCCTCAAACAACAGATGAAATTTTAGAATTGTTATTGAAAATCAGAAAAGAAGAAGATTTAACAATCGTGATTATTACACATGAAATGAATGTAATTCGCCAAATCTGCGATGAAGTTGCAGTGATGGAGAATGGTAAAGTCATCGAACGCGGTGCGGTCAAAGAAGTGTTTGAACATCCGAAACACCAAGTGACAAAACGTTTCGTTAAAGAAGGCTTGAATGATGAATTTGATGAATCCATTCAAGAATTAATTCCTGAGTCGACAGATGGTTATATTGTACGTTTGAACTTCTCTGGAGAAGAAACGACAGAACCGATTGTGTCATATATCACACAAAAATATAATCTCAATGTGAACATACTAGAAGCGAATATCCGTCATTCAAAAAGCGGGCCTATCGGTTTTCTAATCGTACATATTGCAGACTTAAAGACTGAATTTTTTGAAGGTTTTAAAAATGAATTAGAACAACGTAATGTGAATGTGGAGGTGGTTCGTAATGGATAAATCATTCAGTGATATATTACGAGAAATGGTCACGATGCCGAATGTTCAATGGGATCAAGTTTGGGTGGCTACATACGAAACACTCTATATGACAGCCATTTCCACAATCTTTGCGTTTGTGATCGGTATCATTCTTGGCGTACTGTTATTTTTAACAGCCAAGAGTAAATCGCCGACAGCGAAAGTGTTTTATCAAATCGTGTCATTTATTGTGAACTTATTCAGAGCAATTCCATTTATCATTTTAATCTTGCTATTGATTCCGTTCACAAGTTTAATACTTGGCACAATCAGTGGACCAACTGGTGCACTTCCGGCATTAGTCATTGGTGCAGCACCATTCTATGCGCGTTTAGTAGAAATCGCATTTAAAGAAATTGATAAAGGTGTGATTGAAGCGGCACGTTCAATGGGGGCGAATACTTGGACAATTATTCATAAAGTATTAATCCCAGAATCACGTCCAGCTTTGATTTCAGGTATCACAGTTACTGCTATCGCGTTAGTAGGTTCTACAGCTGTTGCCGGTGTTATCGGTGCAGGCGGTTTAGGTAACTTAGCTTATTTAACAGGTTTTACAAGAAACCAAAATGATGTCATTTTAGTTTCAACAATCTTTATTTTAGTATTCGTGTTCATCATCCAATTTGTGGGTGACTGGGCTACAAATAAAATTGATAAACGTTAACTCTATTTTGAAAGGACCAATTCAATGAAAAAAATTATTAGTATTTTAGCAGTTTTAGTGTTAACTGTAGTTTTAGCAGCATGCGGCAGTAAGGATAAATCAGCAGGAGGAGAAGATTCTAAGACAATCACAGTTGGTGCTTCACCAGCGCCTCACGCTGAACTTTTAGAAAAAGCTAAACCAATCTTGAAAAAAGAAGGCTATGACTTAAAGATCAAAACAATCAACGACTATACAACACCTAACAAATTAGTAAATAGCGGTGAATTAGATGCCAACTTCTTCCAACACACACCATATTTAAATACTGAGAAAAAAAGCAAAGGTTATAAATTAGTATCTGTTGGTAATGTTCACTTAGAACCAATGGCTGTATACTCTAAAAAATATAAAAGCTTAAAAGAATTACCAAAAGGTGCAACAGTTTACGTTTCTAATAACCCAGCTGAAGAAGGCCGTTTCTTAAAATTCTTCGTTGACGAAGGTTTAATCAAATTAAAAGAAGGCGTAAAAGTTCAAGACGCTCACTTCAGTGACATTGTAGAAAACAAAAAAGACATTAAATTCAACAACAAACAATCAGCTGAATATTTACCAAAAATTTATCAAAACGAAGATGTAGATGCAGCAATCATTAACTCTAACTTCGCTATTGAACAAAAATTAAGCCCTAGAAAAGACTCAATCGCACTTGAAAAACCTGAAAATAACCCATATGCAAACTTAGTAGCGGTTAAAGAAGGCCATGAAAAAGACAAAAAAATCCAAGCTTTAATCAAAGCATTACAATCTCAAGAAATTAAAGATTTTATCAACAAAAAATATGATGGTGCTGTAATCCCAGCTAAATAATCGTATTTCCATAACAAAACCCCGTAAACTCAATGTTTATGGGGTTTATGTATGCCTATTTAATTGAAAAAAGAGAGACTTAAATTAGTTTTGGATTTTTGATTTCAATTTAGGTTTGGAGTACAGAAATAGATGAGTTTTAAATTAAAAGGGATGTTTTTAATGGCTAATTTATCAGGCCTACAAAAAGGCGAAGGGTTACTTTTATGCTCAATTACATATGTTAAGATTGTCGTGTATTAATACTGACCTATTCATGAATAATAAGTAGAAAAGGAGGACTCTTTAATATTAGGGAGTCTAATGCTGAGGTGATTGTGGCACAGAACAATACACAATTGGATAGTCGTATAATTAATCAAATGCACCAGAGATAAGTGCAGGTTTGTGTTAGTTTAACCATAATCAAATAGATTGGAATGAAAATTTGTTTGTACCAATAAATCAGTTATATTAATTGTTGAAATATAAATTGTATATATTTAGAATATTATGTTCTTTGTTTTCTCACTCCTATTATGCAAGTTCTCCTACATAAAAAAAGAGGCAACCGTCGCAACAGTTAACCTCAAGTACACTCCGCAGATGTGTACCGCTATTTGTTTATAATATTAGCATTTTAGTATATAGATATCAAGAGAAACTATTGATGTACGCATTTATTTCTCTTATTTTATTGAGAACATCAGTGCCGAAAATTCTATCATATGTGCTTACATTAAGCTTTTGTCGTAGCTCATTTAAGTATAATTCGAAAGATTTAACTATTTTTCTTAGTTCAGTCTTATTGTATCCCAAAGAAGAACTTATTAAGATGATTACAGCTAAATAATCAACAATCCTATTAAATTGTATATCTTTCACATTCATTTTGATATTGAAATATTCTGTAATTTGTTTTCCTACATTACTTTCCTTAAATCTACAATCAAATAAGACGCCATTGTGAGCAATAGCATTTCTTAATCCCTTTAAACAATCAATTAAATCACCAATTAATCTGTCATTTTTATCGAAAGAGGAGTGATAAAGACCTAGATCAGTTATAATTTGTATTTTTGTTGTAGAATTCATACACCTTGTGAAGAAAACTAGGTTGCCCAAAGTGAATAACTCAAACACAGCATAAAGAGGAACTGATCTGTCATTATAAATAAAATGATTAATGAATGATTTACTAGTAAAATTCGCATGGATTTTTTCATAAATATCACTTCTAAGTTTCATTGTTTGTTTAAATTTTTCTTTGTATTTACCTGTGCGAACTTGATATCTCTTATAATCAGTTAGTACTTCACTGAATAATTTGTCTAATTCAGTTCCTGATTGCCTATGTATAATCTCTAATAGCCGATTTTTTATAGCGGTTTCCGCAAACATAACATGTTTGTAGAAAAGAGTTTTGATATTAGAATCAAATTCATAAAGAGAAACCACTTCATCAAAGTTTTCGAAATATAAAGGTGTATTTTTATTTTGAAAAAAACTATAACCTTTATATCCAGGAAAGTAACCAATGTTTTGTAACTGTCTTTTTTGTTTACTACCTTTTATTTTTATATCTTTGTTATTTCTAATGTGTCGCATAAGACCATCAGTAGTTTTAGGCTGTTTATCCATCATAGTTGTTATCCCCTATTCTGATATGACTTTTAATAATGATATAGCTCATAATTGAATGTTATTTAATATGATAATACTTTCTATTTGCTTTGATGAATAGTGTTTTCATAATGAGAAATGACCTGTTTTGTAGTGAGGGATGATTTTGTGTAACTTTACAATCTAAGTGAGTAACAGGACGTTGATAAAAAAAGCGAAGTCATGAATAATTATCTGTTCTGAATATCGCTATAACCTTGATATAATGACACTTTGATTAATTTGTAATAATTACCTAAATAAGTGCGATTATCCCAGTAGAATAATATATTGTTTATCACGCTCAGGCAGAGATGCTTGGGGGTGATTTATTTGGGTTATAAATAGTATGGGACATAAGAATTATTGATACTAATATGTGACAAAGATGTGGGTAATGATAATAGAAGGACAGAAAATGAGAATCAGTGACTTTGAAAATCGTGCAGCATTTCACATTAAAACGCTTTAATGAAACTCATTACAATTTAATAATTCTTTTTATTTAGGTACTTAAAAGGTTTATTCTGGGGTTTAATTGCGTTATAATTTATAAATGTAACAATGTAGTGCGGTTTTGACTACAGATTAAAATTATTATAAACTAGTAATTGAAATACTATTTATGTTTACGGAGGGACTTTTAATGCCATCAACATTGGAGATTAAAGACTTACACGTGTCTATTGAGGATAAAGAAATCTTAAAAGGTGTTAACTTAACAATTAACACGGGAGAAATTCATGCAGTAATGGGACCTAACGGTACTGGTAAATCTACTTTATCAGCAGCAATCATGGGCCACCCAGCTTACACAGTAACTAAAGGTGAAGTATTACTTGACGGTGTAAACGTTTTAGAATTAGAGGTTGACGAACGTGCAAAAGCAGGTTTATTCCTTGCGATGCAATACCCATCAGAAATTACTGGTGTAACAAATGCTGACTTCATGCGTTCAGCTATCAATGCGAAACGTGAAGAAGGTAAAGAAATCAACTTAATGCAATTCATTAAGAAATTAGATAAAGAAATGGAATTCCTAGATATGGATCCAGATATGGCGCAACGTTACCTTAATGAAGGTTTCTCAGGCGGCGAGAAAAAACGTAACGAAATCTTACAATTAATGATGTTACAACCTAAATTCGCTATCCTAGACGAAATCGACTCAGGTTTAGATATCGATGCGTTGAAAGTTGTATCTAAAGGTATCAACGAAATGCGTGGAGATGACTTTGGTTCATTAATCATCACGCACTATCAACGTTTATTAAACTACATTACACCTGATTTCGTACACGTTATGTATAACGGTAAAATCGTTAAAACTGGCGGTGCAGAATTAGCACAACGTTTAGAAAATGAAGGTTATGAATGGGTTAAAGAAGAATTCAGCGAAGCGTAAGTGATATACGCAAAGATGAAACAACCGATTAAATGTTATAAGTATCGTTAGGAGGATATTAAGTTATGACGACTGAAACTTTGAACATTTCTGAAGCAGAACTTGTTGAGTATTCACAAGCCCAAAATGAACCTTCTTGGATGACAGAATTACGTAAAGAAGCGTTGAAACTAACTGAAACTTTAGAAATGCCAAAACCAGATAAAACTAAAATCACAAAATGGGATTTCGACTCATTTAAACAATTCGAAACAAAAGCTGCTACGTATTCAGATATCAGCGAAGTACCAGAATCAATTGAAAAGATTATTGATGTAGATAAATCTGAAAACTTAGTCATTCAACACAATAATACACTTGCTTATACACGCGTTTCAGAAAAAGCGAAAAAAGACGGTGTAATCATTGAAGGTTTAGCAGAAGCTTTAGTGAATCATGATGATTTAGTTAAAAAATATTTGATGAAAGATGCGGTTAACGTTGATGAACATCGCTTAACAGCATTGCATACTGCATTAATCAACGGTGGATTATTTGTATATGTACCGAAAAATGTAGTTGTGGAACATCCAATTCAATATGTAGTTTTACATGATGACGACAATGCAAGCTTCTTCAACCATGTCATTATTGCGGCTGAACAAAGCGCGGAAGTGACTTACGTTGAAAACTACTTGTCAGATGCAAGCGGTGAAGGCAATCAATTGAATATTATCTCTGAAGTTATTGCTGGACCAAACGCGAAAATCACTTATGGTGCAGTAGATTATTTAGATAAAGGTTTCACTGGCCACATCATTCGTCGTGGTATTACTGAAGCTGACGCATCTATTAACTGGGCACTTGGTTTAATGAATGAAGGCAACCAAATCATTGATAATACAACAAACTTGATTGGTGACCGTTCAACAAGTGAATTGAAATCAGTAGCAGTAGGTACTGGTCAACAAAAATCAAACGTAACATCTAAAATCGTTCAATACGGTAAAGAAACAGATGGTTACATTCTTAAACATGGTGTAGTTGAAGAAGAAGCGACAATCATCTTTAATGGTATCGGATACATTAAACATGGCGGTTCAAAATCAATTGCGAACCAAGAATCACGTGTGTTAATGCTTTCAGAAAAAGCACGTGGCGATGCGAACCCAATTCTATTAATCGATGAAGATGATGTAGAAGCAGGTCACGCAGCATCAGTAGGCCGTGTGGATGATGAACAACTTTACTACTTAATGAGCCGTGGTATTTCTCGTCAAGAAGCAGAACGTTTAATTATTCATGGTTTCTTAGATCCAGTAGTAAGAGAGTTGCCGATTGAAGATGTTAAACGTCAATTACGTGAAGTTATTGAATTAAAAGTTGCAAAATAAAACAAACAGATAAGCTAGGCAGGAGAGATTAAAACAGGAGGAAGTCAGCTGATGTGTCTGCATCACTGTGCGATGTTTCCTCCTTCTCTTTACGCTTTTGAATAAACAGTTCGCAGTCAATTATTATTCATTAAATCCTGTCAGCTTGTAAGTTATTTTGTACGACAAGTGATTATTAATGAAGAAAGGTCTGTGGATATAGTGGCCGAAACAACACTAAATGTTAATGAAGTTATAGAAGATTTTCCAATCTTGAAACAACAAGTCAATGGCAAACGCTTAGCTTATTTAGATACAACAGCAACAAGTCAAACACCACTTCAAGTGATCGAAGCGATTGACGATTATTATAAACGTTATAATTCTAATGTGCACCGTGGTGTACACACACTCGGTTCATTAGCAACAGATGGTTATGAAGGTGCACGCGAAACAGTAAGACGTTTCATTAATGCACGCTACTTTGAAGAAATTATTTTCACAAGAGGTACAACAGCTTCTATTAACTTAGTCGCACATAGTTATGGTGATGCGAATATTTCAGAAGGCGATGAAATTGTCGTAACTGAAATGGAACATCACGCTAACATTGTACCTTGGCAAGAATTAGCACGTCGTAAAGGTGCGACTTTAAAATTCATCCCGATGACAGAAACGGGTGAATTAAACATCGAAGATGTAAAAGCGACAATTAATGATAATACTAAAATTGTAGCAGTTGCACATGTATCTAACGTACTAGGTACAATCAACGATGTGAAAGAAATCGCGAAAGTTGCGCATGAACATGGCGCAATTATCAGCGTGGACGGTGCACAAGCAGCACCACACATGAAAATTGATGTACAAGATTTAGATGTAGACTTCTACAGTTTCAGTGGACACAAAATGCTAGGCCCTACAGGTATTGGTGTCTTATATGGCAAACGTAGTCTGCTTAAAGATATGGAACCCATTGAATATGGCGGCGACATGATTGACTTCGTAGGTAAATATGAAGCAACTTGGACAGACTTGCCAACTAAATTCGAAGCAGGTACACCTTTAATTGCGCAAGCCATCGGTTTAGGCGAAGCAATTAAGTATCTTGAAAACATTGGTTTTGATGCGATTCATCAACATGAAAAAGAATTGACTGAATATGCATACGAACAAATGTCTGCGATTGAAGGCTTAGAAATCTATGGTCCGCCAAAAGATAGACGTGCAGGTGTAATTACTTTCAACTTGAAAGATATTCACCCGCATGATGTTGCGACGGCTTTAGATACAGAAGGTGTTGCTGTACGTGCAGGACATCACTGTGCACAGCCATTA
Source organism: Staphylococcus simulans (assembly GCF_047037175.1). GTDB lineage: Bacteria > Bacillota > Bacilli > Staphylococcales > Staphylococcaceae > Staphylococcus > Staphylococcus simulans_C. Next base: position 2,558,504 of record NZ_CP178241.1, read on the forward strand.
ATGAAATGGTTGAATCAATCTTCAACAGCAAGAGCAAGTTTCTATATCTACAATACTAAAGAAGACATTGATCAATTAATTTACGCTTTAAACCAAACGAAGGAGTTTTTCTCATATGAATTTTAATAATTTAGATCAACTATATAGATCTGTAATTATGGACCATTATAAAAATCCGAGAAACAAAGGTAAATTAGATAACGGCTCTTTAACTGTTGATATGAATAACCCGACATGCGGAGACCGAATTCACCTTACTTTCGATATTGTTGATGGCATTATTGAGGATGCTAAATTTGATGGTGAAGGTTGTTCAATTTCAATGTCTAGTGCATCTATGATGACTGAAGCAGTTAAAGGTCATTCGTTAAAAGAAGCATTAGAAATGAGTCAAGAATTTTCTAAAATGATGCTTGGCGAAGATTATGAATTAACTGAAGATATGGGAGATATCGAAGCACTGCAAGGTGTTTCTCAATTCCCTGCTCGTATTAAATGTGCAACGCTTGCTTGGAAAGCTTTAGAAAAAGGTACTGTGGAACGTGAAGGTAAAGCAGATATCGATTCTGAAGAAAATGCAAAGTAAGCACTTATAACGGGTAAAGAATAGGTAACTGGCAAGGAGGTTTCGAACTTGTCAGTTCCATGATAGACTGGTTTATACAAGTAACATTAGCCAATCGGATAATGTGAAAGCTATAAATCATCATGAAGTTCTATCAATGATTGAAATATTGTCACGTGTCTATGTATCGTGTTGATTATATAAAAGGAGTGATTGAAATGGCTAAAAAAGCACCTGATGTTGGGGATTACAAATATGGATTCCACGACGATGATGTGTCCATTTTCAGATCAGAACGCGGATTAACGGAAAATATCGTAACTGAGATATCAAAAATGAAAGAAGAACCTCAATGGATGTTAGACTTCCGTCTAAAAGCATTGAAATTATTCTATAAAATGCCAATGCCACAATGGGGCGGCGACTTGTCAGAGTTAAACTTTGACGATATCACGTACTATGTAAAACCTTCTCAACAAGCAGAACGTTCATGGGACGAAGTACCAGATGAAATCAAACGTACTTTCGACCGTTTAGGTATCCCTGAAGCAGAACAAAAATATCTTGCTGGGGTTTCTGCACAATATGAATCAGAGGTTGTTTACCAAAACATGGAAGCTGAATTAGAAGAGAAAGGTGTAATCTTTAAAGACACTGACTCTGCATTACGTGAAAACGAAGAATTATTCAAAGAATACTTCGCTTCAGTAGTTCCAGCTGCCGATAACAAGTTCGCAGCGTTGAACTCAGCAGTATGGTCAGGTGGATCATTCATTTATATTCCTAAGAATATTAAATTAGATACACCACTTCAAGCATACTTCCGTATCAACTCAGAAAACATGGGTCAATTCGAACGTACTTTAATCATCGCTGATGAAGGTGCTTCAGTGAACTATGTTGAAGGTTGTACAGCACCTGTGTACACAACAAACTCTCTACACTCAGCTGTAGTAGAAATTATTGTACACAAAGATGCACACGTTCGTTATACTACAATTCAAAACTGGGCAAACAACGTTTATAACTTAGTTACTAAACGTACTTTAGTTCATGAGAATGGTAACATGGAATGGGTTGACGGTAACTTAGGTTCTAAGTTAACAATGAAATACCCTAACTGTGTATTAGCTGGTGAAGGCGCGAAAGGTAGCACACTTTCTATCGCTTTAGCAGGTAAAGGACAAGTTCAAGATGCGGGTGCGAAAATGATTCACTTAGCACCAAACACATCTTCAACTATCGTTTCAAAATCAATTTCTAAAGATGGCGGTAAAGTTGTTTACCGTGGTATCGTTAAATTCGGACGTAAAGCTAAAGGCGCACGTGCGAACATCGAATGTGATACGTTAATCTTAGATAACAAATCAACTTCAGATACAATTCCTTATAATGAAATCATGAACGATGACATTTCATTAGAACACGAAGCAAAAGTATCTAAAGTATCAGAAGAACAACTCTTCTACTTGATGAGCCGTGGTATTTCAGAAGAAGAAGCAACTGAAATGATCGTAATGGGCTTCATTGAACCATTCACAAAAGAATTACCAATGGAATATGCCGTTGAAATGAACCGTCTAATTAAATTCGAAATGGAAGGCAGCATTGGATAGCTATAAACCGCGTGGTTGAGCGATTCTTGTAGTCGAAAAACGGCTATTGATACCATTTTGATACCATTTACTCGTCAAATACGGCTATCGCATCATGCTTTTTCTGGGTATATAAATGGCTGTAAGTGCCCATCGTTTCAGTGATTTGAGCGTGTCTCATGAGTGACTGTAAAACGAAAATATCTACACCATTATTTGCAAGAAAAGATGCGTAAGAATGTCTCAACGCGTGTATGTTATAATGTGGGAAAGCCTTTTGAAATTTTTTATGAACATGACTATAATGTTTAGGTGCTATCCCTCCAAAAATAAAATAACTTCTTTCATTAAAATATTTGTTAGCTGCTTTTTCACGTTGGTAGCGTTCAGCTAACATTTCATTGATGAAATTAGGTAGTGGGACAATATCTTCAGAGCTTTCTGTTTTAGCGCTAGGGTATATTGTTCTGTTGGAGATGTCCATAGTTTTGTCTATGGATATCTCTTTTTTATATTTATTAAAGTCTGTCCATACTAACGCCATTGCTTCTCCAATGCGCAAACCAGTATAAAACATTAACTTAAATAATTCTTGATAATCTTGTTCCTCCACTTCCTTTACACGCTCATCAAATTCTTCTCTTAACATATACTTTGGTTTAGGTTTAACAGGGGGAATCGGTTTGATTGAGATAGTAGGATCTATACGCAAACCGAAATATTTTTTAGCGTAGTTGATAACTACTTTGAAACCAGACCAAATTGTACGTGCTGTATTAGTAGAAGGAATATTATCCATTAGGTATTTACGAAATTCCTGGCACTGGTTCTGCGTAATCTTGTTCATATTAATGTGGCCGAACTTATCTTTAAAGTGTCTGTTATATTCATTTTGTTTTCGTTTCTTAGTCTTAGGTCTTAGATCACTATGTTCTAAATAATGATTAAATACATAATCAAACGTATTCGAATCGCTATAACCTTCATTAATATCATTTAAAAAAGCCGCTTCTGCATATTTAGCTTCTCTTTTAGTGTTATAACCTCGTTTCATTTTACGTTTGTTATTACCGTATACATCTTTATATCTGACAGAAAAATACCATTTATTTGTACTTTCATCTTTATAAACTGGCATTTTTAATCATTCCTCCTCAAAAAAGGTAAAAAATAATAAGGGTACGGTGGTGTACCCGGTGAATAGTTTGTTGCTATTAATGTTAAACTTATTGATAAATAAATGTTATAATTAAAGAAAAAGTAGGTGGAGCTTTGGAATTAATTTTATTATTATGCAGTTCTGGTGTTGCTGGGTTATTTACTTACATCTACTTAGACTATTTAACCTTGTTCGATACCGAAAAGTTAGAAACCAAAAAGATGTTTTCTATTATGTTTTCGTTAATTAGTATTGGTATTTTTATATTAATGAAATCAGTTATATCAATATGGGTTCCTAATGAGATAATTTCGATTATATTAGCATTTATAATTGCTTCTTTGATTATAATTTATGTTTTAAACAAGTTTGTTTATGTTTTTGTGATCAGTAAATTTAGAGACGTGATGAATAAGTCTAGAAAAAATATGAACTTAAATCCTTTAACTTTTCAACATTCGATTGATAACATTTTATCTATGGAAGATTATGTTTATTATGTAGAATGCTATAAAGATGAATTTATTAATGAACCATCAATGTATGGATTATTAAAACACCATCAAGTAGATGATAACCTGGATGTAAGTTTTGTGATCTCTACCACTAAAAGATTTGATGACGATGTGTTGAATCAATCTCAAATGTACTATGTTTATCACAAATCAAACTCTAGTAACTTTTATAAAATATATGGGTTTAAAAAGTAGTTATTTTCTATCTTTTTTATAATCATCGCCAAATATTTGCTCTAATCGACTTTCAGATGGCAGTATATGTTCTTGGTTATGATTTCTATAATTCTTTTTTACCGGCTTATTACTTCTTGTCTCTCCACCTGGTCCACCTCCCAAATGGCCGGGTGTTTTTTTGTTTATATTAGTTTTATCATTATCTTTCTTCATTTTTATTTTCCTTCCTTTTCTTCTTATTTCGAATTAAATCAGTTGTTATAAACAGCGTTAATAAGATAGTAAAAATCAACATACTAATAACTGCCAATACTCTGGCAATCGGACTTTCCTTATAAATAACAACGTAGAATCCTTGAAAGAAGAAATAAAGATAAAAAGGTATTAATGCTATGAGAGTTTTACTATGTTTTGTCATTCTTCATTCCTCCTTTGTTTAAAATAACTCAATCACTTCCACCTTTTATTCTTGCTCCAATTTATTAGCTATTTCTATTAACTTCTCTCTTATTTCTCTAACTGTTTGGTCTTCACTAAATACATAGCTGAAAGGTATACCTGACTCTGTCTCAGCATAAATGGTAACGAGATCCCTATAATTGTCATAAGTTAATGAATAATTTTTAATTTTCATGTTTGTTTCCCCCTTTATGTCTACTTATGCAGAAGTCTTCTTTTATACCAAATCCCCCAGAGTGGAGGGGGGTTAATATCCGTATTCAGCCCTCATTATTTGGTTATACTCTTCTAATTGTTCGCCGAGCATTTCATCGAGAAATGATATATACGTTTCCATGTGCCTATGTTCAAACATAGATATGTGTTCTTCTAAACCACTATCCATATGTTCATCAAAGATGTCTAACGCTACTTTTGCAGCTTGATAACTTATTTTGAACATATCTGCTACATCACCTATATTTAATACATTACGATATTTGTATCGAATATCCAGAGGGAATAACAAACAAGAGGCAAAGGAATTTGCTTCATATTCCTCAATACGAGTGCGTTGAGCGTCATGAAAAATAGGTGTGCTCTTATAACTCATACCGTCATGTTGCATAATATAATGCCCATATTCATGAGCTAACGTAAAACGTAATCTTCTATTATAAACATTTTCATTGTAAATAATGGCAAACTTACTGCCTTTCTTAATATGAAAAGCTTCATCAGAACCACCATAGGTTAGTAATTCTTTCAATGTATAACCAGTCATGTTGCAAAATTCTTTGAAAGTAAATAATTCCACATTACTATCATTTTCAATAATTTCTTTAATGGGTAAAGGGAATTCATCTATATAGTTAGTTTCAATTACGGCGTTTACAGCACGCGCTGCTTTTAAAAATGAATTTTGATAAATAAAATGCACAATAAAATCCCCTTACTTGTCTTTAGTGTATTCATCCCAATTATCAAAGAAAGTTTCAAACATTTTTAGTGCTTTTTCTCTCTCTTCTTTAGTCATATTTTTTACACCACGATGCATAATACGAATTTCTTCGTCTTCTTGCTCGCCAGTGTATTCATCTTTTTCTCTACCTAATAAGTAGTCAACAGATACATCGAAGTAGTCGGCTACTTTTTGAATTTTATCAATACCTGGCTTAGAACTTTCCCAACGTCTAATTTGACCGTTTGAAAAACCTAAAACTCTCTCTAATTCAGCAAAAGTCATGTTTTTTGAGTTGCATAAGTTGCGTATTCTTTGAACTAAATTCATAAAATTCTCCTATCACAGTTAACTTTTTTGTTATTTCAGTTTGATAAATAGCAAATAAGTTATTATACTGTATTTAAGCTTTAAATTTAGCCATTAAACAAATAACAAATATTCGTTGGGGAACGAGTAAAGAGACCGCATTAACAGTGCTCAATAGCGTTGTTATAGGTTTATTAAGCTATGCTTAAATATTAGCATAAAAGTTATTTGCTTTCAATAGGTAATTTATACGCTTAGAAAAAAAGTTAAAGGAAGTGAAAATCATGGCAACAACAGAATTCGGCATGAAAGTAAGAATGGAATTACTTAAACGTAACATCACGAATAAACAACTTGCAGATATGTTAGGTATTTCAAGTGCTTATTTATCTGACATCTTGCGTGGACGCAGAGATGCATTTGAGCAAAAGAAACGTATTGCAAAAATCTTAGAAATTAAAGAAGAGGTGAAGAATTAATGAATGAAATTCAACAACTTTTTAATTTGAAGCGAAATGAAGATGGAACAGTCGCAGTAAGTGGACGTGAATTACACAAAGGACTAAAAATTAAAACTCCGTATCCAAAATGGATGAACAGAATGATTGCTTATGGATTTGAAGAAAACATTGATTACATTACAAACAGACAAAAAAGTCCAATTGCAAATGGTGGCTACAAGCTTACCGATGACCACATCATGACACTCGACATGGCAAAGGAAATTTCGATGATACAACGTAGTGAAATCGGAAGAAAAATCAGAGGTTACTTCATCAAAGTAGAAAGACAACATAATCAATTAGCAAGCGCTTATGGAATTACTTCATTAGAGGATATGAACCAACTCATTGAACAGTTAGTAAGTGACAAACTTGATTATTTAATTTCAACAGGACAAGTAAGCAATAAGAAATTAGATGAACTCAACAACAAATTTGAAGGCGAATATGTAACGCCACAAGATTTATTAGCAATCAAATATGCTGTTAAGGATAAAGCGGAAGAAACACTTAAATATCAAGGGTTGCAAATGACAATAGATACTATCGGTGATGTGTACGAGCAAGCGATCGCTTATAAAAAAGCAGAAGAACAAGAGAAGTTTCATATAGGCAAAGCCAAACGCAAATTACTCGTACTGACTAAAAAACACTTAGGCATGAAAGGTAACGCACCTAATAATCACATCAAACGTAAAGATGTAGATCTAGCAATTCAATTTATTAATGACGTTAGATTATCAGCGATTGAGATTTAAAGAAAAAGAATCACAAACAACTTAAAGGAGGAAATCACATGCAAGGACTTAAAAGAACAGCGTACCCACAGATTCATAGTATTAATGCAATGAATGATTCACTCAACGATGAACAAAAGCTACTAAAAAAAGATTTAAACGAAGGAATTAAAAACGCCAAACTTTCATACGTAGAAATAAAAGAAGTTCTCTACCTAATTGATAGAGAACAACATTACCTAGCTAATCATCGTCGTTAGATTTGAATTGACTAAAAAAATCCTTATTAGCTTTTTCAGAATCAGCAATGTACTTTTCATACTGTTCCTTAGTTCCGCCAAGAACATATTCAGTATTGTAATAAGCTTGTCCGTTATCCAAAATATCAATCAATTTTGTGCCAACGTGAACAAGTTCCCAACCATCTTTAAGAAAGCTATTAGCAGATTTTTCAGCTACATCATCATAAAAAGTTAAAAGATGATAATAATTTTTCATAATTTATCCACCTCCTTAGGTTGATAACAATATTATACATGAAAGGAGCATAAAACCACATGCAAGATTTACAAGTAGTAGAACATAACAATGAATTTTATGTAGACAGTCGAGAAGTAGCGGAGATGGTAGATAAAAGACACGCAAACTTAGTGAGAGATATTGAAAATTATCAAGAGTTGTTGAGTCAAAACTCAAATTTGAGTTCTGATGAATTCTTCTTAGAAAGCACTTATCAAGCAGGAACTGGTAAACAATACAAACACTACCTACTCACTAAAAAAGGTTGCGACATGGTAGCAAACAAAATGACAGGATCTAAAGGCGTTTTATTCACTGCAATGTATGTAGACGCATTTCATAAAATGGACGAGCACATTAAACAATCACAACTGAACGTGCCACAAACACCTATGCAGGCATTAGAAATGATGTTCAAAGTACAAAAGAACCAAGAACAATTCAATAAAGAGATGGAACGTCAAATCACAGGTATTCGTCACATCGTAGGTATTGAAACGAAAAACTAGCGTAATGACACAAATAAAATTCTATCAGCTATCGCTCAACACCTAGGTGGCGGGGACATGCATAAGAAGATTAAGTCGGAAGCATATAAAGCATTAGAAGAAAAAGGGCGTTGTAATTTAAAAATCCGTATGCAAAACCGAAAAGGCAAAATGTTAGCGAATGGCGCTACTAAAACCCAGATTAATAAACTGTCTAAGTTAGATGTTATTACTGACGAACCTAGACTTATTGAAATTTACATTTCAGTAATTAAGAATATGGCGATTAAATACGGTGTAGATATTAGCCAGTTTGAAATTTAGGAGGAGTATAAATGACACCAGAACAAACAAACGTCCTCACACTTATTTATTACTACTTAAGACAAGAAGCCGCTGATGATTATGAAACATATGAACATGCTATTGAAAAAGATGGAAAGGTAGAAATGATAGAAATCAGCAGAGAACAACATTTAGCAGAAGTTATGCATTGGGCAGAACAAGAGATTGAAGAACATTTTAAACTTGTGCCTGAACCAAACCAGTAACAACATCCTACCCACAATCGAGCGGAATTTAAGGAGGAAATGGAATGAGCATTCAAGAAGCAACAAAGTTAGCTACGAAAGAACTATTAACAATGACACGAAAAGAATGGAAAGAAAGTCATCAAGCTCAAGTGTTACCAACGAATGATAGCTTTTTAAACTGCATAGTGTCAAGTAATGATGGAAAACATCTCATTAGACATTGGCAACCTTCAGCAGATGACTTAATGGCAGATGATTGGGAGGTTATCAACCCAATCAGAGACCAGGAATTATTGAAGCAATTTTAGAAATGCTATCAATTATACTTTTTAAATTATTTTTAAACTCATTTTCGAAATAAACAATAGTTTTATCTGAAATAGTCACATGATAAATGGTGTTATCTGCAAAAATACCATTCAGGAATCCATGCTTTTTAAGTTTTTTCAAATCATTTTCTACATCCTCAAAATGTAGTTTTTGAAAATGTTTAGAGTATATATCTTCCGCACTTTCAAAATTATTACAAGTTAGTTTAACAACTCCAGACTTAACACATTCTAAATAATTTTTATAAAGTACTGACAAAATATACTGTTGATCTTTAGTAAGTACTTCGAATTCATCGGTTATCAAAGTCATAGTATCACCTCCATAACAGGAGTATAGCAGAAAATTTATGAATAAAACCCACAATCGAGCGGAATTAAGGAGGTGAAATATATTGAGCGAAGAAGGAAAGAATGAATTGAAAGCGATATTCAATGATTATAATTATCGCTTAACTAAATCTAAATTTTTATTACTAGCTTTGAAAAAAGGAAGCTCTGATTATAATCGTTCAGTCGGCTATCTTATAAGGGCATTGAATGAGAATAACCGACCGAATGAAGAGGCTAAAACACAATCGAAATTATCAGTGCTGTTATCGATACTAGCAATGACAATATCGATAGTAGCAGCGGTATTGCAAATTTTAAGTTAAAGTTTTCGAAGAATTCTCTACCTTCGTTAGTAATATAAACATATTCATCATGAATAGGAAAGCAGCCATCAAAATCAACTATTATTTGATGAATAATTTTTTTATTTAATAAACGTTCAATGTCTCTATTATCTTTGTATTTCAACTTTCCCTTAAGATAAAGAGAAAATAAATAACAGTACATTTTGAAGCTCACATAAATCACCTCCCCAGGTGATTATATCAAAATAATCAAACGAACAGATTCAAGGAGGTGAAACAAAATGAGCAAACTCAAAACAATCAAAATAGCACTCCTCTTATATATCGCTGCAATGATATTAGAGAAAGTGCTGAAAAGAAAAGATCATGGAATTAAATTATCCGTAAATAAAAAGGGTGCTTCTATAAAAAACTTTTGAATTAAAGAACGTAATTATAGATTACTCATCAACAACGAGTTCTTGAATTAGATCCACTAAAGCAACATGTTCAACATGACGAGTTACTAGTTGTTTTAATACAAATGATTTTGCTTGTTTATCAAGATTAGGCAATTCGTTATCAATTAAATAAATATAGGATTGTTTAGTTTCGAAATCATTTTCATGTTGGTTAATAGCAGACTCTAACTTAGATTTATAAATTTCAAAAAATTCATCTTTAGTCATAGTTATCACCTCCTTAGGTTGATAACAACATTATACATGAAAGGAGACGCTATTATGATCATCAATTATTTAAGTATAAAAGATATACAGATACTAGCAGGTGTTAGTAAAAGTAAAGCATCCACCATTGTTAGAGAGTTAAACAGCCAACTTGAAGAAGAAGGCTTTATTGCAATTAGAGGAAAACTCCCTATCCAATTAGTGAGAGAAAAATTCCCTTACTGCGATTTATCGGATGAAGTAATTAAAGAGTTAAAAGAAGCTAACATTTAAATAGGAGATATATAAATGAAATCATTCTGGATCGCATACGCATTCTGCTTTGCAAGCACATTCACACTGACACTTATCACACAAGATTTCATCATATCCGCAGCGTGGTCATTGCTTTTATCGTTAGCGGTTTATCTCTTTTTCGATGTATGGTATTTCGAAGAAGATGAAACAGAGGAAGCAGTCGATGACGGCGAAGAGTATATTACGTTATTTACAATTAAGTATTAAAAAAGACTGCTAGCAACGGCAATTGCTAACAGTCAGGGTGTAATGTTTTAGAAACTTTTCACCCTCTAAATTATCAAATTCAGGAGGAATAATCAAATGTATTTTGAACAAGGCGCAGTAGTGCGTCATAAATTCAAGGTAGACGGCTTTGAGTTTATGAGAGAAATCGCAAGAGAAGATGATCATATCAGTATTTTAATTTCGACTGTAAATAATGTTTACGTCACAAATACAGCAGTCGCCAGTTTATCAGATATTGAAACTGCAGAAGAGATTATTAAACAAGATGTATATACATTTATTGAAGAACAGACAGACGAACTCGACAAAATCATGGCTTACTTTTCGAAAGGGTGGTCATAAAGATGAAGATAAGATTAAAAAAACTAAGAATTGAAAACTTTGCAGGTATTACAAAACAAACTTTTAACTTTGGAGATAACAACACAAATATTTACGGTGCTAACGCAAGCGGAAAGACAACAACTGCAGTCGCATTACAATGGTTGTTGTTTGATAAAGGCTTAGACGGTACGACTAAATCATTCAACTTAGTACCGCTTGATAAGAATAATCAAGAACAGTACGAATTGACACCGACAGTCACCGCAGAAATGGTACTGAATGATAAACCATTAACACTACGTAAAGAGTCACACGCAAAATATACAACTAACGCTAAGACGAACAGAAAAGAGTACAGTCGCAGCAGAACTAAAAAGCAATATGTAAATGAAGAAAGTTTGAAAGTTACTGAGTACAAAAACTACATTCAATCAATTGTAGATGAAGATGTATTTAAACTGGTTACTAATCCAGAAGCGTTTAATACATTGGATTGGAAAAAGCGTAGAGAAATCTTGTTCCAAATTGCAGATCCAATCAGTGATGAAGCAATTATCGAAACAGATGATGAATTAATCGGTATCAATGATATCTTATCTGACCATGATATCGAAACGAAAAAGAAAATATTAGGCGATAAAATCAAACAAATCAATAAGGATATTAAAGATATCCCTACACGTATTAATGAAGCACAAAAAGGATTGCAGGAAGTAGAACCATACAACGAAGATGATTACAAAGCAGCAATCAAACAGATTGAAGAGATTAACAACAAAATTTTAGAAGTTAAAAATGGTAAAGCTGACATTGATTTACGTAACCAATTAACTGACAAACAATCTGAATTAAAACGTTTAGAACAGAATTTCAGTAATGATACTGAAGATAAAATTCATTCACTTACAAATAAATTCAATACTGAAAACAGTACGGTTATCAACGCTGAATCAACTATAAAGAGATTACAAAATGAGTATGAACATGAAGCTAAACGCAGAGAAACATTATTAAAAGATTATAAAGATATTCAAACACAAATCAAAGAAGTGTCCGCTAAACAGTTTGAACACACTGATGACACGATTTGTCAGTGCTGCGGACAAGAGTTGCCGAAATACCAAATCGAACAAGCTAAAGAAAAAGCGTTCAACATTTTCAACAAGCGTAAATCAGAAGAATTAGAGAACCTTAAAGCTAAACAAGGATACACGTTAGAGCAAGGTAAATCTATTAAGCCGACATTAGAGAACATTCAAAGAGAAATCGAGAAACAAAAGCAATTATCTAATGAAGCGGTAGAGAAATCTAATTCTATTGATAAGAAAATCAAAGCATTAAAAGCAGAAGCAGTTGATGTGACACAAACAGATGAATACCGACAAATCATGCAAGATATTGCAGACATCAGCAACAAGCGAAAAGATATTGCTTCGGAAATAAATCAACAGGTTGAAGAACTTGAAGAAGAATTGAAAACAGCTGAAAGCAAGAAATCAGAAATCGAATCAATCAAATATGTAGAACAGGCAAACGAACGTACACAAAACAGAGTGTTAGATCTGCGAACAGAAGAAGATAACTTGCTTGATGAAAAAGAAGAGCTATCTGAGCAATTGTACAAATTGAACAAATTCACTAACACGAAAATTGAAATGCTGACAGACAATATCAACAACAAATTCAAATACGCCGAATTCAAGCTATTCAATCAATTAGTTAACGGAGATACGGAAGAAACATGTATTACTACTGTTAACGGTGTTGAGTATGATTCGGGCTTAAACAACGCAGCACGTATCAATGTTGGTTTAGATATCATCAATACTTTAGGCCGATACTATGAGATTGAAGCACCTATCTTTATCGATAATGCTGAATCGGTTACAAAACTGATTGAAACAGATGCACAACAAATCAGATTGATTGTCAGCGGAGATGATCAACAACTTAGAGCGGAGGATGTTCAATGAAATACGAATTAGGTGATTTTGTACAAATAAAAGCCAAATGGCAAAAAACAAGAAAGAGTATTGGTCCAGATGATTTCAGAAAAGAGAACCAACGAAAAGAATTAGCAATCAGAAGTAAAACAAGTTGTGAAGAAAAAGGATTTATCTGTGGTCATCGTTACGGAGTTGTACAATCTAAAACTTTTATGAAGGTCAGTGAAACCGAAATAAAAGAAACAGGATTCAGAACCATCAAAGTTTATTTAGTCGCAACAAGAATGAACTGTATTTATGAAGTGAGTGCAGAAGATATTCAACTAATCAAAGACATGGAGGAATTAAGATGAGTAACAATAAATTACAAAAAGTAGAAGAGCAATTATTAGCGGAGAAGAACATTTCTGACAGCGTTCTGAACAAAGTTAAGGTTTTAGAAGCGAAAGGCAACTTAGAACTTCCAAAAAACTATTCACCAAGCAATGCTATGAAGCAAGCATGGTTGAAAATCAGTCAAGATTTCAAATTAGCTAAGTGTACAGAAGCAAGTACAGCCAATGCATTGCTGGACATGGTCACACAAGGGTTAAATCCTGCAAAAGACCAATGCTACTTCATTCCATACGGAGATAAGATGCAACTTCAAAGAAGTGTATTCGGTAATATCTTATTGCTCAAACGTGATGCAGGTGCTAAAGATGTTGTAGCACAAATCATTTACGAAGATGATAGCTTTAAACAAGAACTAGATTCTGTCGGTCGTATCAAAGGTATTAAACACGAACAAGATTTCTTTAATATCGATAAAAACAAAATCAAAGGTGCATACTGCACAATCGTATTTGAAGATGATCGTGAGAATTATATCGAAGTTATGACAATGGACCAAATTGAACAAGCATGGTTGCAGTCATCAATGATTAAAGACGAAGCAGCACTAAAAAAATCAAAAACACATAACAACTTCAAAGAAGAGATGGCTAAGAAAACGGTCATCAATCGTGCTGCTAAACGTTACATCAACACTTCATCTGATGATGGACTTTTAAGATTTGCACAAGAATCAGAAGAACGTCAACGCAAAGAAGTCTTTGATGCAGAAGTCGAACAGAATGCAAACAAAGAAGAAATTGATTTTGAAGAAGCAGTTTACACAGAATATCAAGAACCTGCAAATGAACCTAAAAATGAAGCATTTCAAAAAGAAGAGCCTGCAGAGGAAGTCGGAGAGGATGTTGAGCCATTTTAATACAAGTATTTTCAACTGGCTCACAGGGGAATAGCTATCGCATCAGTGATGGCTATACCTCACTCTTATTGGAAGCTGGTATAAACTTTCGCAATGTTCAGATAGCATTAACATTCAAGACTAGAAAACTTGCAGCATGTCTTATCACACATGAACACGGTGATCATGCTAAATATGTAAAACAATATATAAACCACGGAATTACAACTTATATGACACAAGGTACAAAAGATGCATTAAACATCAACAGTCACAGATTATGTACTTTAAAAGCCAAACAAGAGTTAAGAATCGGAACATGGTCCATTCTACCTTTCGAAGTAGAACATGACGCTAAAGAGCCTGTAGGCTACCTATTCAAAAGCGATTATGGTTATAAGGTCCTTTACCTTACAGATACAAAGTACGTTAAATACAAATTCAAAGGTATCACTCACATGATGTTAGAAGTCAATTACGTATATGAAAAGATGCTGCAGAATGTCAAAGACGGTGTACTTCATAAAGCGTTATCTAATCGAGTTATGGAAAGTCATTTCAGTTTAGAGAATGCAGTTGAATTCTTAAAAGCGAATGATCTAAGCAAACTGCAACAAATCAATCTTATTCATCTAAGCAGCACAAATGCAGATGCTGAACGAATTAAAAATGAGATACAACAGGTGTCTGGTGTGCCTGTATACATTGGAGGAAATTAAATGATTAATAGAGTCGTATTAGTAGGCCGTTTAACTAAGGATCCTGAATACAGAACGACACCCTCAGGCGTAAGTGTAGCGACTTTTACTCTAGCGGTTAATCGTACGTATACGAATGCGCAAGGGGAACGTGAAGCAGACTTTATTAACTGTGTTGTTTTTAGAAAACAAGCAGAAAACGTAAGCAATTACTTGTTTAAAGGAAGTCTTGCAGGCGTTGATGGTCGCTTACAATCACGTAGTTATGAGAATGACGAAGGAAGAAAAATATTTGTTACAGAAGTATTAGTGGACAGTGTTCAATTTTTAGAACCTAAAAAAAGCCAAAAAACACAACAAGACAGCTACTACAATGCAAACAACACTAAACAGCAATATGGCCAAAATAATACAAATCAGAAGCAATCAGTTAATGATAATAATCCATTTGCAAATTCTAATGATCCAGTCGATATCCAAGATGACGATCTTCCCTTCTGATTTAGTTAGTAAAAGAGAGGAGGGTGTAACATGTCTGGTTGGATAAGTTTGCACAGAAGCGTTGAAAATCATTGGTTGTATCAAGAAGATAGAGTCTTTTCAAAGTTTGAAGCATGGTTGCATTTGCTGCTTGAAGCTAATCATAAAGACAACAAAGTGACCATCGGTAATCAACTTGTAGAGGTTAAAAGAGGGCAAAAGTTAACAAGTGTTTTGACCTTATCTGACCTTTGGGGTTGGTCACGTACTAAAACAAATTCATTCCTAGAACTACTAAAAAAAGACAACATGATAGACATCAAAAAGACAACAAAATACACCCTTATAACCATTGTGAATTATGACTTTTACCAGAGTGATGAAGGTAGAAAAAAACATCAAATTGAACAACAAAAAGACATCAAAAAAACATCAACTGAACAACAAAAAGACATCAAAAAAACATCAACTGAACATCAAAAAGACACAAACAATAATGTTAATAAAGATAATAATGTAAATAATGATAAGAATGAGAAGAAGGAGAAGAAGATAAATGCCTTCGACTTCTTCCAAGAAAATGGATTCGGAGTATTAAATCAATATACTGCTGAAGATATGAATTATTACATTGAATCATTTGATAACGATTCAGATGAAATTGTACAAGCAGCATTAAAGATTGCATTAGACAGAAACAAAATAAGTTGGGGTTATGCAAAGAGTATTCTTAAAAATTGGTTAAATGCCAATTTAAATTCTATGGAAGAAATCAAGGCTCATGAACAACAGCAGAAAGCACAACGTACAAATAATAGAAATCACTACAATTCTAATACTAAATCAAAAGAGATTACACCTGAATGGTTATTAAATCCAGAGAAGAAAAATAATAAGAATGTTGATGCTGATTTAGAAAAAGATTCTGAAGCATTTATAAAACATCTCAAAGAATCGTGGAGTGAAGATTAGGAGGAATCGCAATGAAGATTCATGAACTCAACAATTACGACCGAATCATTATCTGGCAAGAAGATGATCAAGAAGAAGGTCAATGCGGAACAGTCATTCAGTTATTCAGACAAAACTTCGATACACATGCTGCATACGTATTGTTAGATGGAACTACTGAACAAACAATCATTACTAATGATAATTACTTCGATAAATTACCTATCTCTTTTAAAAAGGGTGATAGAAATGGAATTCAATCTATTTGATGAACATGGCAACAAAGTCTTTGTTATCGAAACTGATAAAGACAGATACAAATTGACAGGTGTTAATGAATGGGAAGGCAGACGTTGGAACTTTGATTTGAACGAATTGCACACATTCATGGAAAACAATCAACTTACCAAAGATTATCAAACAGACATCTACGAAATGTTAGGAGTGTAAACAATGGGATTAATTGAAGGGGCTAAAAAGAAATACTATCTCAAAAATAAGTATGGAGAAATAGCATTCAGTGTTATACCGCTTGCTGAAGATACCAACTATGTAGGCAATATGGCAGGTATGCATTATCAAAAAATGAAAACTATCAAAACAGATAAGGAATTAGCAGAGTTTATTAAAGCTAATGATCTGGTGAAGTGATGAGAGAACTTACAAACACAATTAAACAACGATTTAAAACAGACACACGAGGACTCAGTTTAACGCAGCTAGAGCAAGAGTTACAAAGCAGAGGTGTAAAAGGGTTTGTGATTGACGCAAGCCCCTCACGCATTACTGCAATCGTTGCTAGAGAGGATTATTTGAATAACAGGAGGAATTGGAATGATACCTAAATTCAGAGAATTTGATAGAGAAAGACATAGAACTGATTATCAGAAAGGCATGAGTTATGGTGAACAACGAGACTTTGATATGGGATTCACTATTTGGTTCGACCATATTGAAGACCTGGATTTAATCGAAAAAGATGGCACTATTAATAGAATTGTGATGATGTCGACTGGTCTGAAAGACAAAAACGGAAAAGAAATTTATGAGTCGGATATTGTGAGAAATTCATACGGTGAGTTATATGTTGTGGAATGGTTAGACGGAAGTTTTGTATTAACTGAATTTTATAACGGAGGTTACGACCACTGTTATATAAACAATCCGACAGAATATGAGGTCGTAGGCAATGTATATGAAAATCCGGAATTAAGGGAGGAATAGTGGAATGACTTATAAATACATGGAAAAACAAGCAGAAGGTGCTAAAGCATTGGCAGAAAAGTACCCGCACATGCAATCACACCAAGATATTTACCAAGAACATGTAGAGGTGCTGGAAAAAGCAAAGGCGTTTGATGAGATTTTGCGTCATGCAAATGATGAGTATAAAGCACCAGAAACAGTGGTACTGGAACCGCAAGAGAAAGCAATTATTAAAACTGATCTAGCAGTTAATATTCCTAAAGGGTATGTGGGATTACTTACTTCACGCAGCGGTGTAAGCAGTAAAACACACTTAGTTATTGAAACAGGTAAGATTGACGCAGGCTTTCATGGCAATATGGGGATTAACATTAAGAATGATGCGCAAATATATTCAACAACTAATGAACAATGTTTTGATATACAAGGAGAAATGGAGAGTTCTTTTGTAAATGATGCTAAAACCAAACCATTCATTATAAATGATTACTACAAAATCAACAAAGGCGATAAACTAGCTCAATTAGTCATTGTACCTATTTGGACGCCAGAGTTAGAAGAGGTAGCTGAATTTGATATAAAAAGCACACGTGGTACAAACGGATTCGGTAGCACAGGATATTAAACAGCTTGGCGGTTCGTCCGCCTTGCTTTTAGGAGGTAATACTATGTTTGGATTAATTAAAGAGGTTACAGATACATTTAGTTTTAGTGAATGGAATGTACTTTGGGTTGATGATAAAGGTGAATCGCATGGCAAGCGTTTTTATTATAAAACAGAAGCTCGTAAATTTTACGATAGCTTGCCGTATATCAATAAAAAGATGGAAAGAGTAGGGTGGTAAACAATGATTAAACCAATACTCAAACTAATCTTAACGCTTACACTATACGAAGCAGCTAAATACATCACTGAACAGCTTATCATTTACCGTACACAGAACGATGATGTGGAAGCACCTGCAGACTTTAACATTAAAACAGAGGAGAGTGATTAAATGGAAGATATATTATTTACTATTATATTGATAGTTTCAATCATTTGCTACACCGTTTATAAGATAGATTGCAACCATGTGAATAAGACTAAGAATAATTATTACACTGGTGGGTTAACAAACCCTGAAACAAAACAGCCGGACCCTAATCTTATAAAGTGGCTGGATCATCATAGAATTTCACCTAAACCAGAGAAAGCACCGACGCCACCGAAGAAAGACAAAAGTATAAGAGTACCTTATAAGAGTTTGGCTAAACCAAAGAAAGATAAAGGTACAAAAGTACCGCCAGGAAAGGAACGTGAGTGATTGATGTGGATAGCACTAACCATTCTCTTCGCTCTCCTCTCTCTTGTGCTTTACATGGCGAATAGAGAACTGAATGAAGAATTGGAATTGAGGGATAGAATTATAGAAGTATTGAGAAAAGATAAGTAAGTGGAGGAATTAGATGTACACAGAAATAGAGATTAAAGATATGATGTTTGATTACCACTGGATGCGTAAGCTGGTAGACGAAAAGGTTTATGAGTATGACAGTACATCTATCGGACAGTATGGTATTGAATCAGCAATGCCTAAAGCACAAGGAACTACTGGTAATAAAGTATTAGTGAGAGTTATACGCAATGATAAGGATTACCGCAAGACACAAGAGTTAGTAGATAAGTTAGCATTCATAGATAGTTACGAAGAGTATATCAGCAGCGATAAGAACTACCACTTACTTCAGTTGATTAAGATAGGTAAGAGTGTTAATGATATCAAACGTATTATGAAGATGGGATACAATAAGATAATGCATCATGTTGATGAGATAGTTAATGTGTACATTATCCAACAGAAGAGAAGCAAGATGTTAGAAGACTGATAGGACTGTTAGGACTGATGAGACTGATAGGACTGATAAGACTGAAGTTGCAATTGCTATATTCATATTATTATAATTGAGTCATAGCGATATTAGTACACGAGATATAACATGTTATCTGTTATGATTCTTATATCTGGCACTGACAAAGAAGTTCGTTGATCACTAAGTTACTATGTAAATGAAAATACTATATTATAACTGAGGCACATCATTAACATGATGTGTCTTTCTTTATGCTTGATATAAGCAGAGAGGCATGGTGGTCAGATGTTAAGTAATACATCATATCATTGAAGAGGTAAGCATATGAGCAAGTACTCAGACTATATAGACAGACGTGATGAGAACCGTAAGTTCTATATGCGGGCAAAGTGGCGTAAGACACGTGAGCAAGTATTAAAACGCGATCATTATGAATGTGTACACTGCAAAGCAGAAGGTAAACTCACGATTAATCAACACCAATCTTTGGAAGTGGACCATCGCATACCTTTAGAAGAAAGGCCAGATTTAGCATATGACTTGGATAACCTGCAAACTTTATGCAAATATCATCACAACAAAAAACATGGCAGATTTGAATTTAATAAAAATAACAAGAAAAACAAATATAATGATGAAAAATGGTAATGGAAATTATAAAATAAATATTTTCATATAAAAATATTAAATACCCCCCCGGCTCAAAGAATCCCATACCTAAAGGATTCAGCGGAAACCGGCGCTTGGGTCAATTTCATAACTATAACTTATTTTTATTACACTAGAGGGTATCTATAACTTAAAACTATAATTATAAATATTTAAGAAAGGGGGTAGGGGTATATGGCTAAACGCAGTTATCTGCAAGAAAGTCTTACGAAAGACCAATTAAAAAGAATAGAAGCTGCCGAGAAAATGTTAATGTCTGTTATTGACACTGATAACGATATGGAAATTGAGAAAGTAGAACGCTACAGTAATCTGTTGCGTCTTTTTTATGCTCTGGATACGGCAATTGATGAAATGGGGCCTATGTCGCATATAAAAAACGGCAGTCAAGAATACATTAAACAAAATCCTGCTATTGCAGAGAAAAATCGTGTGAACGGTGCATTGCTTTCGTTAGAAAAATCATTCCAATTAGATAAACGTGCTGAAGAGAAACGAAAACTTGAAGCACAGAAAGGACCTGAATTGACATGAAGATACCTAAGTATGTAACAAATTATATTGATAAAATCAAAGAAGGTACTGTCATTGTCAACAGAGAGCGTATCGAATTAGTCAAATTTCTTGAAGCACATATTTTAACAAGAGACGATCTATATTTTGATACTCAAAAAATCGAGGATTATATTAAATTCAGTGAAAAATGGTTTTTCGAATTGCGAGATTTTCAAAAATTTATATCTTGCTTCGTTTTCTTATACGAAGAGCAGACACTCGCACCGTATTTTTCCGAATTCTTTATATCTATGGCACGTGGTGGTGGTAAGAATGGCTATATTAGTACCCTAGGCGCATTTTTCATGACACCATTGCACGGCATACCTAAATATAACATGTCTGTTGTGGCTAATAGTGAGAAGCAAGCGTTGGTTAGTTTCAGAGAAATATATGAAATGATTGAAAGCAACAATCTCTATGTTACGTCTGAACGACCGAATAACCCGTTTTATTTAAGTAAGGTATATGTAGAAGGCCTTTCAACTAAATCACAATTTCTTTTCGATACATCGAACGAAAAAACAAAGGACGGTGCGCGTGAAGGTTGTATTTTCTTTGATGAAATTCACGCTTACGAGAAAGATACGATTATCAATATCAAGAGAAGTGGTTTAGGTAAGGTTGCACATCCGCGCACTTTTTATATTGGTACTGATGGTTATGTCAGAGAGGGTTTTTTAGATCGATTGAAAGAGCGTGCTGATAATGTACTAAAAGGCGAATCTGTGGAAGACAGACTGTTTCCTTTCATTTGTAAAATTGATGATAAAGATGAACTTGACAACCCTGATGTGTGGGAAAAGGCTAATCCGATGTTTGAAAAACCATTAAGTGCTTATGGACAGCAACTGTTCAAAGAGGTTAAACAACAATATTTAACACTTAAGTTCAATCCTTCTGGTCGTCCTGAATTCATGACTAAGCGAATGAATATGCCTGAGACAGATTCACAAAGCGTTGTCGCACCGTGGGACGATGTTCTTGCAACTAATCGTGCAATGCCGCCTATGGAGAATGAAGAGTGCATCGGCGGTCTTGACTATGCAAGTTTAAAAGACTTTGCAGCAGTTGGATTGTTATTCAGAGATGGTGAGGATTATGTATGGAAAACTCATTCATTTGCTAGAAAGGCATTTTTAGATGAATATCAATTAAAACCGCCAATCAGAGAATGGGAAAAGCAAGGGCTGTTAACCATTGTAGATGAACCTACAATCAGTCCTCAACATATTATCGATTGGTTTTTAGAGGCACAACAAAATTATGGATTAAAGAAAGTGATTGCGGATAATTTCCGAATGGATTTGTTACGTCCGATGTTCGAAGATAACGGTATTGAATATGAAGTTGTAAAAAACACACGTGCGATCCAGTCACTGCTAGCTCCTCGTGTAGAAGATATGTTTGCGCAACATCATATTATATTCGGAGATAATCCATTAATGCGTTGGTATACAGGAAATGTTGTTGTGAAAATTGATAAACACGGCAATAAAACATATGAAAAGAAAGAACCTATCCGACGTAAAACTGATGGATTCCAAGCACTTATTCATGCTTTATATAGAGCAGATGAGTTAAAAGAGTCTACAATTGATGAAGAAATTGATTTCTTAAGAGGTCTAAAATTTTAGAAAGGAGGTAATTTATGGGCTTATTCGACAGTGTATTTAAACGTAATTCTGAGCTTGAATGGATGTACGATTTAGAACTCCTACAAGATACAAGTAAAAAGGCTTATTTAAAGCAAATTGCACTAAATACAGTTGTGGAGATGGTAGCACGAACCATATCACAAAGCGAGTTCAGAGTGATGACAGGCAACAAAAAAGAAAAAGACAATCTATATTATTTACTTAACGTCCAACCAAATAAAAATCAAAACGCAGTCGATTTTTGGCAAAAGTTCATTTACAAATTAATCATGGATAACGAAGTACTTGTTGTTAAAAATGACGACGGGTACTTTTTTATTGCAGATGATTTTTATCATGAAGATGAATTAGGTTTATTACCTCATAAATTTACAAATGTTATGGTCAATGATTTTGAATTCAAGCGTATCTTTGCAATGGATGATGTTATTTACTTACGTTATAACAACGAAAAACTAGAGCATTACTCATTAGGATTATTTGAAGATTATGGCGAGATATTCGGAAGAATGATTAATCTTCAACTTATGAATAATCAGGTAAGAGGTACGTTAAATATTGATGTTACTCAAATGAGAGGCGAAAACAAACAACAAGCCATTCAAGAATATATAGATATGTTATTCGATTCATTTAAAAATAATTCGATTGCGATTGCCCCGTTAACGAAAGGATTAAGCTATGAAGAACATTCAAGCAAAGGCGCATCTCAAGGCTCTCAAGCTTTCAATGAGATTGAAGAATTAAAACGTACCATCTTAACAGATGTTGCTCGAATGGTTGGCGTTCCACCTTCTCTCGTTTTAGGTGAAATGGCAGATTTGGAAAAAACAATTGATTCATACCTTAAGTTTTGTATCAATCCTTTATTACGTAAGATTGAATCTGAATTAAACGCTAAATTTTTCTACCCTGATGAATACTTAAAAGAAGATAAACATATTAGAGTTGTAGGTATAGATAAACGAGATCCATTACAAATGTCAGAAGCGATTGACAAGTTAGTCAGCTCAGGTACATTCACACGTAACCAAGTTAGAATCATGACAGGCGAAGAACCGGCAGATGACTCGGAACTTGATAAGTTTATTATCACTAAGAACTTACAAAGTGCAGACGCATTCAAAGGAGGTGATAATAATGCAAAAGGTAATTCCACAGTTTAAAAATGAAATAAAGAATAATACACATATTCTTACATTAAACGGTGTGGTGGCCTCTGATGAATTTGATAATACAATTTCATCTAAGTTTGTTGAAAACTCATTGAATGGGACGGATAAAGATATTGTCATCAAATTAGCAAGTGCTGGTGGGGACGCTTTTGAAGGTATTAATATTTACAACTATCTAAAAAGCCTTAAAAACAATGTAACGATTGAAATTACTTCAATTGCTGCAAGTGCGGCTTCATTGATTGCTATGGCAGCAGATAAGATTATCATGCATAATGGTGCGAATATGATGATACACGAAGCCTCTACAATGGCATTTGGCAATAAATCTGACATTCAAAAAACACTCAATGCTTTAGAAAGTGTTGATACATCTATTGTTGATATTTATCACGAACGGACTGGTATTGACAAAGCAGAGTTGTCGCAAATGATGGCAAATGAAACTTGGTTGACTGCAGATGAAGCCGTCAATAAGAAATTTGCTGATGAAAAAACAAAGAAAAAGGAGGTAAAGAACATGGATAAACAGCAATTAGTAGCGAGCTTGCAACAACAGCAACAACTTTTAGCGCAAATGATTCAGAATGTGGGGGAAGATAACGCCTCTCAAACGCAGCAAGATGAACCTAACAGTAACGACACATTAGATCAACGTGTCGCAAAAGTAGAAAATGATATTAAAAACATTAAAACTCGATTAGATGATTTAGAAGGAAGCAAAGGCGGTAATGATAATCAACCACCGCAACAACCGCAAAATAAATTTAATAAATTTGCATTTTAACCAGCCTCTCGTGAGAAACGGAAGGCTGTTTTTTATGCAAAATTTAAGGAGGAAAAAATATTATGTCAGAAATGAAAAGAAATCAGAAAAAATTAAAGAATTATCATGAACACAAGGCAAAATTTGCTAACTTAGTTCAAAACGGAGCATCAGATGAAGAACAATCAAAAGCGTTTGGAGAAATGTTTGATGCTTTATCAAATGACTTACAAGAAGAAATTTCAGCAGAGGTAAATAATCGTGTGGTTGATAATGGGATCTTAGCCAAACGTTCTCAAGATCCATTAACTTCAGAAGAACGAAAATTCTTCAATGAAATTAATTATGAAGTAGGTTATACAGATGAAAAAATCTTACCGGAAACTGTTGTAGAACGTGTATTTGAAGATTTACAAAAGAATCATCCGCTATTATCTAAAATCAATTTCCAAAATGCAGGAATTAAAACACGTGTAATTAAAGCAGACCCTGCCGGTCAAGCAGTATGGGGTAAAATCTTCGGCGAAATCAAAGGGCAATTAGATGCAGCATTCCGAGAAGAAGATTTCACTCAATACAAATTGACATGTTTCGTTGTATTACCGGATGATTTATCAATCTTTGGTCCTAACTGGATTGAACGCTTTGTACGTACTCAAATTCAAGAAGCGATTTCAGTAGGCTTAGAATCTGCAATTGTTAATGGCGGCGGTGCTGCTAAAACACAACCCGTAGGATTAATGAAAGATATTAATACGGATACTGGTGCAGTTACTGATAAAACTTCAGCTGGCACTTTAACATTTAAAGATGCTGATACAACTGTTTTAGAGTTGAAAGATATGCTTAAGAGTCTTTCAG
Source organism: Staphylococcus simulans (assembly GCF_047037175.1). Taxonomy (GTDB): domain Bacteria; phylum Bacillota; class Bacilli; order Staphylococcales; family Staphylococcaceae; genus Staphylococcus; species Staphylococcus simulans_C. Next base: position 2,583,537 of record NZ_CP178241.1, read on the forward strand.
TAGATGCAAAAGGCAAAGAATTATCAATTGACGGTAAAGTCGCTTTAGTTGTTAACCCTCGTGATTCTTGGGATATCCAAGCACGTTATACGTACTTAACAGCAAACGGCGGTTATGTGACAGTTTTACCTTACAATGTACAAATTATTACTTCTGAATTTGTTCCAAAAGGTAAGTTAGTTGCGTTTGTAACTGACCGTTATGATGCGGTACGCGGCGGTGGATTGACTGTGAAGAAATTCGATCAAACATTAGCATTACAAGATGCGATTTTATTTACAGCTAAAACATTCGCTTATGGTCAACCTGCTGATAATAATGCATCTGCAGTTTATGACTTGAATATTGCAACTGCACCAAAAACACAATCTACTTCAGGTGGAACTACTGACGGAACGCCTAGCGCATAAGAATTGAGGTGATGTAAATGTTAGACATCACAGATGAATTATTAAAAGAATTCAAAGATTTCGCCAAAATCTCGCATGATACTGAAGACCTGTATTTAAAAAACCTTTTGAAGAAGTCATACAGTAATTTGGTATCGAGATTTGGCGATTTTGACATTTATAAAAATTTAGAAGGTCAAGATTTGGTTTTCGCAAGAACACGCTATGCTTATGAAGATTTGACGGAGTATTTCAATGATAATTATCAAGACGATTTAATCAATTTCGGGTTAAACAATGTGACGGCAGGTGATACGAATGAAAACATCATTTAAAAAGCCGTTTATCACAACCAAAAAGTTAAATACAAAAGTTCATTTTTACGAGTATCAAGCGAATACGGGACCAGAAGCAGGTTCAAAACGAAAACGCATCTTATACAGTTGTTGGGCATATGTTCCGCAATGGAAAATGACTGAACTGCAGGACGCAATTGCAAACGGAACAATGCATGATGTGAAAGTATTTATCAGAGAAACACGCGGACAATATATACCTTCCGAAAAACACTACATCAATATTGAATCACCTTATATTACAAAAGATTTGAATATTAAATTAGTGCAACCTGATGTCGAGAACGAACAGTTCTTGATGGTTTTAGGAGGTATTGTGCAATGAGTATTAAGTTTAATGAACAAGAAGCAATGAAAATGCTTGAAAACAAATTTAACAAAACACGTATGCGAAAGATTTATGATAAAGCTTTGGTTGAGGCTGGTGAAGTCATGCGTAAAGCTGTACAAGCAAACATTAAATACTTTCGTGATACCGGAGCAGAATACGGCGAAGTGAAATTGTCAAAACCTTTCTGGGATAAAGGTAATCGTTCTATTCAGGTATACTGGGAAGGTGAAAAACAACGTTATACTATTGTCCATTTAAACGAAAAGGGATTTCACGATAGAAACGGTAAATTTATCAAACCGAAAGGCTTCGGTGCAATCGATAAGGCAATCAGAAGTGCAAGAGACAGATTTTATAAAGTATTAGCTGAAGAAATCGAGAAAGCACTATGATTGATATCTTAACGACGTTTTATAACTTATTGATTGCAGATGAAGTATTGATGCGCCTTGTTCCGTTAGAGAATATTAAGTTCAATGATTATCCTGACGAGCAAGACATCACCAAACCTTATATTGTATTAGATGATTTTGATGATCCAATCCCTGAAACACACTCAGACGGTGACCGCATTGCCTATAATTATATTGTCCAAATTGATGTGTTTGTTAAATACTCTGATGATTACAATGCAAGATTGAGACGCAATGAAATTTCGCAACGTATTAGCGATTTACTGTGGGAACAGTTGAAAATCAGCCAATCGTCGAATTTAGGAAATGAATATAACGAAGCGTTCAGCCTATATCGTTCTACAAGACGGTATGAGGCTATTTTTTATGATGAAAAATATTAGGAGGAAATAAATTATGGTAACACAAGCTAAAACGCCTAGAGCGTATATTAATATCAAAGACTTAGGTTTCGCAGTATTGTCTACTGATGAAGTAGGCAACATGGTTTATGAAAAAGTAACTCAAACACGCGGTTTACAAGAGGTTTCATTAGAAACTGGCGGAGATATTGTTAATGCATATGCAGACGGCGGTATTATCGAATCTGGTAACACTGACGGTGAAGGTAAATTAAACCTTACAATGCACGCATTCCCACAAGAAATTCGAGAAATCATCTTCAATGAAGTTTATGATGAAGATGGTATTTATGAAGAGAAACAAGGTAAACAAAACAACTACGTAGCAGTATGGTTCAAACGTGAACGTCGTGACGGTTCGTTCCAACGTGTAGGATTAACAAAAGTAATGTTTACTGATCCAAAAATGGAAGGTAAAACTGCAGAGGAAAAATGGGAATTCTCACAAGAAGAAGTTGAGGGTACACCGATGCACCGTATCGGAGACGGCGTACGTAAAATCATCTTTGATTCTAAGAAAAAAGAAGATGATGAATCAAAATTCTTCGAGCGTTTATTGTTAGGTGCTTATGACGGCGCATCATCTGTTTCTTCAGATGTCAAAGTCACATCAATCACAGTAACACCATCTGCTCCATCAGTTGCAGTTGACGGCACAGTTCAATTAGCAGCAACTGTACAACCATCAGGCGCTGCTAATACAGGTGTAACTTATAGCACTACTGATACACAATACGCAACAGTTAATGCTGACACTGGTTTAGTGACAGGCGTGGCTGAAGGTAAAGCAACAATCACAGCAACTGCTAAAGACGGCAGCGGTGTGAAAGGTACAGCTACTGTGACAATAACTGGATAATAACTTGAGGCGACTTTAACCGGTCGCCTATTTTTGTATACAAAAATAACACTCGTATAAAGGAGTGAGAGCATGGCAGAATATGAAGTTTTGAAAGATTGCCACAATAAAAAAACAGATGTGGTGTATCAAACTGGACAAACAATTGATTCTACAGTTAAAGAAATTAATGAATTTGAGAAAAGACTTGAAAAAGCAGGTTATGAACTACCGTTTTTTGAACGATTAGATAAATAAGGAGCGTATAAAAAATGACAAAACTTAAACGTAACTACATTCAATTAGTAGAAAACCCAAAAGCAGAAGAAATCAAAATGGAAACATTTTTAACTCCTCACTTCATCCCGCTAGATGTTTTATATGAAGCGACAGATATCATGGCAGAATTGGAACAAGTAGAAACAGGCGAAGTAGAAATGAGTTTCAAAGAACAATTAGACAAATTAATCGATGTTGTTGTTAAAATTTACGGCAAACAATTTACAGCTAAAGATGTTAAAGCACGCTTGCATGCCCCTGATGCAATTCAAGCACTTCAACGACAAGTTGAATTTATCGCAAATGGACAGCAAGACGAAGAGACAAAAAAGTTTATTCAGAGCATCAGTTAAGCCAACTCAAAGAGGAAGACTTAACATATGAAGGTATGCGTAAAAATTTAGATGTTGTAGTACGGGATATGTTGGAAAATGGCAAAGATATCAATGAAATATTAAAAATGCCTTTACATTATGTACTGCAAATATTAGACGAACGCAATACGAATAAAGTAACCTCCGATGCTGAAGCTGATGCAATGTTTGCAAATTTCTAGCCTTAGCATATTGCTAGGGCTTTATTTTTTTATCTATTTTAAGAAAGGAGGGGCAATGAGTGGCAGATGTTAAAGGTTTATCAATATTGATGAGCATGAAAGATGTGGGTGTCGAACGCTCACTGAAACAAATTAAAGCACAATTTCGTACATTATCCAGTGAAATGGGGCGTTCAAACAATGATTTCAAAAATACTGAACGTTCTATGTCTTCTTTGTCCACACGAACAAAGGAACTTCGTAAAGGTATTGAAGTCACTGAAAACAGTATGAAAGATATTTCAAACCAATTGAAAAAAATGACTGCAGAAGAACAACGCTCAAGTGTGGAAGCTGAAAAACTGCGTAATGAATACTCAAAACAAAATAGAGCTTTGAATATGTATAAACGTCAATTAAATTCTACAGAAACAGAGTTGAATCAATTCGGTCAGTCATCTAAAAAGACTGTCTTTTCAATGGAAAAAATTGATAATGTGTTAGGAACATTGCGCAAACAGTTGAACATTACAAACATGGCGTTTGAACGAGGTGGTAAATCAACACAAAACTATCAAGGTTATTTGAATAGTTTAAATAATGTGATTGAAAAACATAAACGTACGATTCAAACTTTAGAAACTAGATACCAACATGTTGCAAGACAGCAAGGTGTGAACAGTAAAGAAGCGATTGATCTACGTCAAAAAATACTACAGGAAAAGCAAACATTGGATGCATTAGAAGGACAATATCGCCAAACTTCTGCACAAGCACAACGCTTTGCGATGGAACAAAAGACTGCGACGATGTCCATGTCTCAAATCAGACAGAAAATAACACAGGTAGCCCAATCTTTGAAAATTAGTGCAAATAACTTCAAACTTTCTGGTCAAACAGCAAGCGCTTATAAAGCAAAGATTGAATCGCTTAACAATGGTATGAAGCAGCAACAACTCATTGTTCAAAATTTATCTAGACAATATGACTATGCAAAACGACAATATGGTGCAACAAGCAAGGAAGCGCAAGAACTAGGTGTTCAATTAAGCGAGGAAGGACTGAAGTTAAAAAGTCTCGGCCAAGAATTAAATCAAACGACACAAGCGCATAAACGTTTGAAAATGGAGCAACAGTTAGGCATTTCTTCTATGTCTCAAATCCGTAATAAGATGACAGATATGAATAATGCACTTGCATTGTCCCGTAGTAATTTCTCACGTGCCGGTGAAAGTGTGAACGGTTATAAGACGCATTTAATGACACTTAAAACAACTATGACTCAACAAAAGACTGTGTTGAGAGAATTACAGGCACAATATGATTTTGTCGCACGTTCACAAGGTAAAAATAGTCAAGAAGCCCGTGAATTGTCCGGTGCAATTACACAGCAGAAGATTAAAATGAACGATCTGGAAACAGAAATTGAACAAACAGGTCAAGCTTATAAAGAGCTATCAGTCAAACAAGCGAATGCACAACGATTAGGTGCAACAGGATTCGGTCGTTCCATTCAATCAGTCAATAAGTATAAAGATACGATTAACAATGCTGGCATGGCAATGCGTAATGTTGGATCTAATATGGCGATGTACGTAACTTTACCTGTCATAGCTGGATTCGGTGCAGCAATAAAAACTGGTATGGAATTTGAAGGTCAAATGTCACGCGTCGGCGCGATTGCTGGTGCATCTAAGAAACAACTAAAAGCAATGTCAGACCAAGCTTTACAATTAGGTCAACAGACATCATTGTCTGCATCAGAAGTCGCAAAAGGTATGGAAGAACTTGCAGCACTTGGCATGGATGCAAACCAAGTTATGCAAGCGATGCCGGGAACAATCAGTGCCGCTGAGGCAAGTGGTGCAGATTTAGCGACAACGGCCTCTATCATGGCTTCCTCAATAAATTCATTTAATTTGAAAGCCAGCGATTCCAGCCATGTGGCAGATGTGTTGGCAGTTGCTGCAAACGAAAGTGCAGCAGACGTTCAATATATGGGAGATGCGTTGAAATATGCAGGTGCACCAGCCAATGCATTAGGTGCATCTCTAGAAGACGTATCAGCAGCAGTAGAAATAATGTCTAACTCTGGGTTAGAAGGTTCTCAAGCTGGTACAGCATTGCGTGCATCATTTATCCGTTTGGCAAATCCTGCTAAACAAGCAAAAAAAGAAATGGATAAATTAGGCGTTTCTTTAACTGATTCAAGTGGAAAATTTGTCGGTATGCCCGCATTAGTCGGTCAATTCAAAAATAGTCTACAAGGAATGAATAGAGAACAACAATTAGCATCAGTTGCTACAGTTGTCGGTACAGAAGCAGCAAGTGGTTTCTTAGCGTTAATTAATGCAGGACCAGAAAAAATTGCTAAATACAGTAAGTCCTTAAAGGAATCTAATGGTGAGAGCGCTAAAGCTGCCAAACAAATGAAAGATAATCTTAAGGGCGATATAGAACAATTAGGCGGTGCTTTTGAAACTCTTGGCATTAAAATTATGAATTCAAGTGGAGGACCGTTGCGTGTATTAGCACAAGCATTAACTAAATTATTTACTTATATTTCTAATTTACCGGGCCCTGTTTTAGGTGTTATTACAGTGTTTGCAGGTCTTGCTGCATCGATTGGACCACTCCTAATCGGTCTAGGCCTAATGGCTAACGGTATAACCGGCGTTGCTTCTGCATTCAAACTTTTAAATGATTTAGGAAATGGTGCAGGTGCTTTCGCTGGATTAAAGAAAGGTTTAAGTATGGTACTTGGTCCTATAGGACAAATTATTAGCAAAATACCTTTAATTGGAAGCGCATTCACATTATTGACCGGACCGATTGGCATTACGATCGGAATTATTGCAGCATTAGGTACAGCTTTTGTAATTGCCTATAAAAAGTCAGAGACATTCAGAAATATTGTGAACGCGGTTATTAATCCGGTTAAAAATGCAATTATGGGACTGTGGAACGGTATCAAAGCTTTTGCAACAGGTATAAAACAAGTGTTCAGCGGAGATACTGCCGGCGGTTTTAATATATTCAAAAAATTATTGCCTGCAGAAGCTGCAACGCAGTTAACAAGTACATTGTTAATGATTCGTGGTGCTTTTAGAGAATTCTTTACATTCATAAGAACAACTGCAGCAGTTTTCGGCGCGGCAATGAGTGCATTCTGGAAGCAACACGGTTCAACAATCATTAATACATTTAATGCTATAAAAATCGCAGTAGGTTTAATTTTAGGGTTCTTATTCAATAACATTATTAAGCCGATACTTACTGGAATCGGAAATAACTTCAGAATTATTTTCGGTGGCTTGAAAGCAATTGTTATTAATGTCTTCACTGGTATTAGAATGGTTGTACAAGGTGGTTTAACTGCAATCGGCGGTATTATCAACATTTTCAAAGGTTTATTTACTGGTAATTTCCGTTTGATGTGGCAAGGTATCAAGCAAGTATTCAGCGGTGCATTAACTGCAATTGGTGGTATGTTACGCCTGACATTCGGTAACCTTTTAATATTCTTGAAGACAATCGGATTAATGATGTTGAATACATTAAAAACCATATGGACAATTATAAAAAATGTAGTTGTTGGTTTAGCTAAAGCGCTAGGAATAGATGTTCGTGCGACTATTACAGCATTAAAAACAGTAATAATTGCAATATTCACAGCGTTATCTGTAGCTACGCGTGCAATATGGACTGGTTTAAAGAATGTAGTACTATCAATTGTCCGTGCATTATCTGCAGGTATAAAAGCTTTATTCAACGGTCTAAAAGCAGTTTTAACCAATATTTGGAACGGTATTAAAGCTATTTCAGTTCGAGTATGGAATGCAATTAAAAACGGTGTTATTGCAATTGTCAGAGCGTACGTTAATACAGTCAAAGCGATTTTTAATGCGTTAAAAAGCGCAATTTCATCTATCTTCAATAGTATTAAACAGTTCTTTATTCGAGTGTGGACATCTATTAAAAATAGTGTTGTTTCAATCGCAAGAGCTTTATATAACAACTTAAGAAATAACTTTAATAACTTGAAAAATATCATACGTTCAATTTTCAACGCTGTTAAAAACTTCCTTTACTCTATTTGGACAAGTATTAAAAACAAAGTATCAAGTTTAGCGCAAAATCTGCGAGATTCAGTTGTCGGTAAATTCAATAGCCTCAAAAAAGGCGTTGTAGACTTAACCAGCAGAGCTAAAGGTTATATTGTTGATGCTTGGAATACGATCAAATCGAAAGTTGTCAATTTAGCTCAAGGTCTAAAAGACAAAGTAGTCGGTACTTTCAACAAAATGAAAGACGGCTTGTCGAATATTATAGGTAAAATTAAAGGTTTTATTGGTGGTATGGTTGACGCTGTTAAAACAGGCTTGAATAAATTGATTAAAGGTATAAACTGGGTAGCCGACAAATTAAGCATGCCTAAACTACCTTATCTATCCACAGGAACACAAACGATCAATAGACGTATTAAAACAACATCAGACGGCAGCTTGAAGCAAGGTACAATGGCAGTCGTCGGAGACAGAGGACCTGGTAATGGTCCAGGCGGTTTCAGAAATGAAATGATACGCTATCCAAATGGACGCATGGCGATTACACCAAGCACAGATACTACAATGTTTTTACCTAAAGGTTCAGCAGTCTATAACGGTGCTCAAACACACGCTATGTTAAGTAATCAAGGTACTTTACCTAAGTTTTCAACGGGGACATTTGCTAAAGACCTTTTAAAAGGGGCAAAAAATGCAACGCACAAAGGTGCTGAATTCTTTGGAGATGTCGGTAAAAAAGGTGCTAAAGCAGCAGGTAAGGTTGCAGCCAATGGTGCGCCAATTGTTCAAGAAGTCGGCAAAAAGGCTGGACAGGCTAAAGAAGCAATCGGTAAAGCAATCGGAGATGTCATGGATTACATGGACAATCCGGGCAAACTGGTTGATAAAGTTATAAGCCACTTTGGTGTGAATTTCGACGGTATCAAAGGAATACCTGGAGACATTACACGCGCAGCATTCAAGAAAATGAAAAAATCAATTTCTGATATGTTCAAAGGTTGGTTGGAAGAATCCGGTGGAGGAGACAGTGGTTACCTCGAACTCGACAGAGGTATCAACTTCCCGTTCATGGCGTCGGCTTCACAAGCAATAGCAAGCGGATACCCGTTCCCGCGAGCTCACCATGGTATAGATATTAACTATCCAATGGGCACACCGGTTCGTTCTACAATTTCAGGTACGGCAGAAGGTAGAAGTGGTTACAATGGCGGTTTCGGTAATTCTGTATGGATTAAATCAGGGATTATTGATGTTATATATGGACATTTAAGCAAATTAGCATTTAGAAGCAAACGCGTGAAACCGGGCGACCTGTTAGGATATTCAGGAAGTACCGGCGACAGTTCAGGTCCTCACTTACACTACGAAATGCGTTGGAATGGCGTCGCTAAAGACCCTATGGACTGGTTGAGAAAAAACAACGGCGGAGGTAAATCAAAATCCGGTTCAAAATGGGCGCCTACTATTCGCAAAGCATTAAAAATGAATGGTTTACCTACAACTGCAGCTTATGTAAACGCATGGGCTAGACAAATCGATAGTGAATCAGGCGGTAATCCTAGAGCAGTACAAGGCGGATATGTGGATGCCAATACAGGTGGTAACGAGGCGAAAGGTCTTGTCCAAGTTGCCGGCAGAACATTCCAATCTATGAAATTCCCCGGACATGGCAATGTGTTTAATCCACTCGATAACTTATTAGCAGGTATCCATTGGGCAAAATATAAGTACGGCAGCGATATGCTAGGGGTTATCGGTCACGGGCATGGTTATGCCACAGGCGGACTCATCAATTCATCTGGCTGGTATAACCTAGCCGAAGAAGGACACGGTGAATATATTGTACCTCGCGACCCTAGACGCGCGAGTGACGCCATGAAGATTATTGCCTTAGCTTCACATGATATTCAACGCAGCAAGAAAGGTAATAAGAGACCTGGACAATTACCGAATATTAATAATAGCAGTAACGATCATACTGAGTTATTACTTCAAATGATTGAGAATCAGCAAGTTCAAATCAGTCAGCAACAAGAGCAAATGAATACATTAATGCAAATCGCACGTAAAGACTTCAAGCCATCAATTGATAAATATACACACAAGCAACAAGTTTATAGTGCAATTGATGATTACAATAGACAAAAAGAAAGAAAAAGCAGATTTTAATTATCACGGAGGTATTTGAATGTATGACACAATAAAAGTTAATGATAAAACAATTCCGTGGTTAGCAGTTGAAAGAGGGTTTAAAATACCCTCTTTTAATTTTGCTATTGATAAGGAAAATGTTCCTGGACGCCCAGGTGCTATAGTAAAAAGAAGAGATTTAAATGACTATTCTTTTGAATTACCTTTAATAGTAAGAAATGATTATCTTTCTGCTGGTAAATTAAAAGACCACGATACGATAATTTATGAACTAACAAGGTTCTTTAACTATGATAAAGAAGTTAAATTACAATTTTTATCTCAAAACTGGTACTGGAACGCTTGGTTCGAAGGGCCAATAGAATTAAATAAAAAAAGTGATAAGTTTATACAGTTTTCAATCAAAGTAGTACTTGCAGATCCATACAAATATGCAGTTAAAGGCAATGAGAATACAGCAATCTCTGACCAGGTCAGTATTGTCAATTCCGGCACAGCTGACACGCCTATCATTGTTGAAGCGAGAGCGCTGAAACCATCAAGTTATTTTATGATTACTAAAGGTGATAAGGATTATTTTATGATAGGTGACGATAATGTTAATAAAGTATTCAAAAACTATCTACCTTCAATTTATTCATCTGAAATTACGACAATGGTTGATTGGTCAAAACAAACAACAATCGATTTCACGGATAATTATACAGGCGGCGGAGTCGGCGGTTACTTTAAACAGTCTGATACTAAAGACAGCGTCTTCTTGGAACCAGACAGTATTAATGGCTCTGGTTGGATAGGCGCTATGTATAAGCGCAGTTATAATAAATCCGCACAAGATTTTCGTTCAAGCGTACGTTTTATCATAGGACAGAAAAACAGGGGTGCGGTACGTGCAGCACAATATATTTATGATACAGATAATCGCATTATTGCAAGTTTAGGTTATGTAAACCCAAGTCCTTCGAAAAATATAGGCCGTGTGATTATTACATTATTCGATCAAAGCGGTAATCAACGCAAAGTTTATGAATATGCTAATTCGCCGAAAGTACAGCAAATGAATGATTTTGTTATTTATGTGCAGATTATGCGTATAGGCAACGTATTTACATTGAGAAGCTGGAAATATACGGATCAAAAGCAGCGTGTTATATTCGATGAAAATAGGCAGGTTTTTACAGACCAAGGCAACTTTTATAATCGCCCTGTATCTAGTGTGAGTGTGTATGAAGGTAAGCATGGGACAGACAAAACGTTTCCTGTTTTTATCGCTGGAACTTTCAACCATGAAATACTGCCAAAACCACAAGATGCAAACGATATGATTATCAAAGAAGGCGACAGTATTATTATTGATACACATAGCAATAATGTAATAGTAAATGAAGAGTCATATTTGGCTGAAAAATCTTTTGGAAGCAACTTTTTCAACGTCGATTCAGGATATTCTGAGCTGATGATTTATCCAGAAGATGTGTTTGACACTAAAGTCAAATGGCAGGACAGATTCTTATAGAAAGGAGGTACATCGTTGATACATGTTTTAGATTACAAAGGTAATATTATAGATTTCATATCGCAAGATGATAACGCAATTATTAGAGCGATACATCACAGAAATATTAATGAACGTACTGAAACGTTTGATTTTACAATATTATCTGAGCGTGCTGAAAATATGCAGGATAGAAACAGAATAATTATACAAGATTCAAATGAACAGTACCGTGAGTTTATTATTGAACATATTTCGCAAGATATGGATGGCTATACAGAAATAGAAACTAATGCAAGTTATTTGGAAGATATTTCAACCTCTGTACCTTATCCTCCAGGTAAATTAACCAGTATGACAACATCGCAAGCATTGAGAGATGTATTAAAAGATACAGGTTGGCAAGTTTCGGATAGAACCGAATACAGCGGTACACGTTCTACTTCTTGGACAAGTTTTCAAACACGTTATGAAGTATTGATGCAGTTATGCACGACTTATACTATGGTCCCTGATTTCTATATTGAAATCGGTACAAATAAGGTTGAGGGTAGATATGTAGTCTTAAAAAAGCGTAACGCAATCTTTAACGGTAAAGAAATTGTATATGGTAAAGAGTTGCTAGAAATGAAGCGTACAGTAGATATGTCTGAAATTAAAACAGCATTGCTTGCCAGCGGACCACAAAAGGAAGATGGCACACCAGGTATTACGTTGACTGTCAAAGACGATGAAGCGAATAACCGATACAGTCTTCCAGGCCGTTACTTGTGGGAAATCTATTCGCCTGAAACCGAAGACGAAAATATGACTGAATCACGCTTGCGTACTTTAGCAACTACTGAATTAAATAAGCGCAAAGCAGCTGCTATCAGTTATGAGGTCAAAGCAGCAGATATTAAACGCTATTACCCACATGAAGTGATTCGTTTAGGTGATAAAATCAGAATTAAAAATGAAGATTTTGTACCTAGTTTATATTTGGAAGCAGAAGTAATCGGTGAAGATTACGATTTGATTTCTGGAGATTCTGTGTACAGCTTTGGGGAGTATAAGGAATATACAGAGTCTGAACTCAAGAAAGCGTTTGAACAAAGATTACGCGACATTCAACAAAAGATGAATGATAAAGTAAGTAATATTAATACAATTATTGAACAGACACAAGCAGGTAACCTTGAATACTTTGAAAAGAAAATTATAAAATCTGCTACACCTCCTCCTAATCCTGTCAATGACATGCTTTGGTATGATACTTCTAATCCGAATGTGGCAGTGGTGCGCAGATATTGGAACGGCCAATGGATAGAATCAACGGCAGAGAATGTGGAGCAAATCGGCGGTGTAACGCGTGAGAAAGCATTGTACAGCGAATTGAACAACACATTCGTCAATTTATCTATTCAACACAGCAAGTTATTAAGTGAAGTGTATGAAGTAGTAGACAGTGAATATCTTGTCGATACTGCATTGACACAACAAGTTCAACAAAACTTAGACAATACAATCAACGTCTATAATGCAATTAAGACAAATCTTGAAATTATGACACCGGAAACAGCGGCAATCGGCAAACTTGTCGATACACAAGCACTGTTTTTAAAATATCGCGACTTGCTGCAAACACTGTATAACTCATTAGAGAATGCCAAAATTGCAATAGATGATCGTTTCAAATTACTGCAATCTCAATATACAGATAAGAAATTCAATGATGCAATGTCTAAAGTAGCCGAAGGCATCGGAGGTACATGGAACGCTGAAACAGGTCAATTACTTGCAGATATTCCAAGTCAACAAGAATTAGAAGACGCGTTGAAAACCTATATTAACGGCCAAGACGCCGCATTAAAGCAGCTTATTGACGGTGAAGTCAACAGCAAGATAACACAAACTAAAAATGAATTAAGCAGCAACATCAGCGCAGTGAGTGCAAAAGTGAACGGTATTCAAGTCGGAGGGCGCAATTTGTTTTTAGATACAGAAACATTTGGCCCCAAATTTACAGGAAGCGTATTAAATTATCCATTATCATTAATCAATGGTAAATATTGGATTACATTAGGTTACATATGGAATGTTTATGTAACTATGGATGTAGAAATCGGCAAACCTCATACATTATCATTTAATGCTAAAAGCAGCAATGATGTTGAAACAATAGCTTATACACCAATCAGGAGTACAAAATCAGACGGAACAACAGAATGGCTAGGTTATTATAAAAATCCTGTTACTAAAGAAAAGCGTGTTAAATTAACATTCACACCTGTAACTTCAAAAATTGACATATTCTTTTTGAAAGATGGTTCAACTTTACCAGATGTTATGTATTCAGAAATCAAACTTGAAAAGGGTACAATTGCGACTGATTACACACAAGCGCCTGAAGATATACAAGCAAATATTGAAAAGGTACAATCAGAGGCCACAACAGCGTCAAAAGCCTATGCTGACGCCCAGGACGCATTGAGAAAAACAGAAGTACAGGCTTATGCAGATGGAGTTGTCACAGAGGAAGAAGAACGTGCAATCGCAGATGCCCAAGCTAAATTGACACAAGCAAAAGCCTATGCCGATACAACAAAAGCAGCTGCACTTGCTTATACAGATGAAAAGCTAGAACCGATCACATCAACTCAGACAAAACAATCAACAGACATCAAACAACTGCAAGACGGTATCACATTAAAAGCTGATAAAACAGAATTGACAACGATGTATGATACAAACATCAAACCACTTCAAACACAAGTCAATGAGCAAAAAGCGCAATTAGATATATTACCTGCACAAATCAATAGTAAAGTATCACAATCTACTTATGACGCAGGTGTAAATAATATAGTGTCACGTTTAAATAGTGCAGATACGCAACGCCAACAATTAAGTAATGCGATTAATGACCGTGTGACCATCAAAGAATATACAGATAACAAGACAGCGACTACCAATGAAATCAATACAGCAATTAATAATGTACAGGTCGGCGGTAGAAATTTATTAGAAAGCAGTGCAAATATTAAAAAAGCTATCAATGATTCTTCGAACAATTATAATCAGTATTGGGCTACTTTAATCACAAGTGCACATAGCAAATTACAGCTGGGCGAAACCATAACAATCAGCTTTGATGTTCAAATGGAACGCGGTGAAATACTAAGAGTGTATGATACTTTAACCAACTATGATTTCATGTTTGGCGAAAAAACTTTTACTAATTTAGGTAATAAAAAGCAAAGGTTGTCATTTACTATACCATTAGTATCAACAACTAAAAGCAGTACAGTTTGGAACTTAAGTTTTTACAACAATAACAACGGAGACCGTTTTACAATTGAAAACATCAAGATAGAAAAAGGAAACAAAGCAACGGACTGGACGCCTGCACCGGAAGATGTGCAAGCTGATATTGATAAAACAAAAGCAGAAACTGATAAAACACTTGATGTTATGCAGACACAAATCAATCAGAACGGTACTGACATCAATGCACGTGCAACAAAAGAAGAGTTTAATGCAAGCAGAAAAACCCTGTCAAAAGTAGTCAGTGATTTAACTGTCAATACAACAACCGGCCTTACATTGTCTTATGATGAAAACGGCAACATCACATCAAGTACAGTCGGCCCTGAGGGGATTATGCTGAAAGGTGATCATGTAGATATTACAGTTAATGAAGACTTTAAAGTCATGACTAATGCTATTAATAACAAAGTTGGTAAACATGAAGTTATTAACAGTATTAATGTCTCGAATGAGGGTATTGCTATTGATGCAAATAAAGTTGGCATTCGAGGCGGAGATGGTACAACCTATCTGGATATTCAAAATACTAAACTATTATCGCGCGGTTTCTTTGATAGAACATGGGGAGATGTCACAGATCGACCTTACTGTAAATTGGGGATTTATGATGGACACCTTATTATGCAAAATGAAACATCTGCGAGAAACTTGTATTTAACTGAAAAAGGTCTATCAACTACAATGGCTGGTAACTTAAAAGGGACAAGCGGAACATTAGAGTTTCACTTTTTAAGTCCTACAGATAATACAGAAGGTGTAAGGCTGCATTCGTATTACGGCATGGTATATCTGCAATCTCAAGAAAATCGTGTTTATATTCGTTCAAAACAAACGACTAATATTGAAACAGCCGACGCCGGTATTTATGTTAGACCTTATAATTTAACGAGACCCGGTTATAATGAATTTAGTTATAAAGTGGTAGAAGCAGATAAGCCGGAAGAGACTGATGGTTATTTTATTTACGGTGAAGTTTCTAATCCTGATGGATTAGCAGGTTCAGGTATTCGTTTCAGAAAAAAAGGCTATAAAGGACAAACAACTGGAGAGTACGAACCGATGATATATGCAACAGATAATGCAGGCAATGCGAACACCGGATCGTTTAGTGCACGAAATTTTTATGGCGACTTAAAGACAAGGCTCACGCATTTATATATCATGGCTGATAGTAACGGTGGCGAAATACGCGCAACAAGTACAACGGGTTACAATAATGGTAATACAACGTATCTTCCAGTGCGTGCAGCCGGCATTAAAACACATTCTTCTTTAGCATTTACCAACCATAGCGATAATGATGTATTCTTTGGCATTATGCCTAACAAAACATTCTGTTTTACTGATGTAAATGGGTACAACGGAGGTAAGCCTGCGTACCAAGATTTGAGAGCTAAAAATATATATGCAACAGGTGCATTCACAGGTACTTTCACTCAAGGATCATCTGAAAAGTTTAAAACCAACATCAAAAAATGGGAAGCTGATGCCACGCAAATATTACGTGATACAGTTATGTATGAATACAATTACAAAAAAGATTTATCAAAAGTAAAGCATGGTGTTGTAATCGAAAGAGAAACACCTGAAATAGTAAAAAGTGGAGATACGGTAGATATATACGAATTATTATCTGTAGTAACAAAATCATTACAAGAACAAATTGAAAGAAATGACGATTTAGAAATGAAAATCAATGAATTGGAGGAATTTATGAATGTATGAGATTAAAAAAATTGGCAAATTTGATATTGAATATGATGGTGAAACTTTCCCTCAATATTTATTTGTAAA
The DNA here is from genome assembly GCF_047037175.1 of Staphylococcus simulans. Lineage (GTDB taxonomy): Bacteria > Bacillota > Bacilli > Staphylococcales > Staphylococcaceae > Staphylococcus > Staphylococcus simulans_C. The sequence goes on from NZ_CP178241.1 coordinate 2,599,895, forward strand.
CACATATGATAAACGTGTATATCAAACTGTTAATAAATATGATACAGCTCCTGTTCCAACAAATATGGTATTAGAAAACATACCAGATTATTTTGAAGATAAGGCTGTATTGTTAGAAGAAATTAAATACCCTAATGCCCCTGAAGATGGTAGTGTGATTTTAATAGATTTAGTACTTTTAATTCCATCGTTAGGTAAAAAAATAATTGCGAAATTCGAAAATAAAAAAGTTTATGAAAACGAAAGAATGAAAAGTATTTATTATAACTTTAATATGAAATTTGAAGTTCAATAAATTGGAGGAACAAATAAATGGAAAATAATCAACAGGGTGTACAAGTCAATCCGAATTACGTGATTGATGAATTGATGAGCAAGAATGTAGAATTGACAATGGAAAACGCAAAATTAAAAGCGTTGCTTAGAGAACAAGCAGAGCAAGAAAATACAAAAGAAGCAGAATAACTTGCGGTAGAGGTGAGAGTCCTTTACCGCTATTTTTATACAAATTTTTAGGAGGAATATATCATGGCAAATGAAATCGTAAACAAACAAGAAAGAACTATTTTAGTACAAGTGAACTTGGATACTAATACAGAGCGTGTAGTTATGCGTAACCCTTATGGCGGAGGCTACACACCTGTGCAAGACCCTGCTCAAGCACAAGCATTCGAGAATACAGATAAGGCGCAAAAAATCGCAGACGCTTTGAATGGATTATACACATTAACAGGTGATAACTATGAAATCCGTCTTGTTCATGAAGTAATTGATCGTCAATATGTTAATCCACCAGATGCAGAAACATTGCAATAATATTAAGACCGGTTTTATCCGGTCTTTTTTATCGATAGAAAGCAGGTGAATCAATGAAAAGAACAGATTTAGGCGAATCACTCGCTTTTGTGATGATTGCAGGCTATGCAATTTTTACATTTATGAGAGGTTTATTTTGGTTTGTAGAAGATGATGAAGTGATTGCAGATTCAGAATTTTATTCAGCTTTGAATGATGTGATGCCTATTTGGATATGGGGGTTATTGTTAATGATTGTCGCAATAATTCTATTCGCGGCAGCATGGTTGATACCGAGGTATCGTTTGACGAACACATGCCAAATATTTTTAATTGT
>NZ_CP178242.1:0-50117 GCF_047037175.1 Staphylococcus simulans
GTAGTTCATACAAAAGACTCCTTTTTTTAAAATCATACTATAAATTCAACTTTGCAACAGAACCTGCAGGAGAGACTATTCAAGGAGGGGTAGAAGTTAACGGTTTGGTTCGAACTACTCAACCTAAAGTAATTGTATATAATTGGAAATATCAATAAAAATGAGAGGTCTATTATGTTGATATATTTAAAAAGTGCATTTCTTAATTTAGATAGTGTTTTTCTTGGTTTGAGTATTTTTATCTCGGTTTTTTTAGTTCGCTTATTGTAAAAAAAATGAATGCTAATACTTCACTAAAAGTAATACTTGTTTCAGTGTTTACTTTAGTGTTATTTACAATAATTTATGGAATATTAAAATTCTCGTTTTCTAATTAATACTTTTAAATAAACTTACTTTTTGCCTAGAATAACAGTTGATTATAATATCATAACTAGATTATTTGGAATTATTCCCTTTATTTTCTTTGTTTTGTTTATATTTAGTTCCGATAAGAAAATTGATAAAAGGAAACATTAAGGATTTAAGGGGCCGGGACATAATTGTTCTGGAACCTAATAAAAAGGACGATTTTCACATATAAAAATGAAAATCGTTCCTTTTTTATTTTGTCCAAGAAATTTTCAGCTCGTAGAGCTGCTAATTTCCTAATATTCACGGCCATACATGCTATGCCAACTTCAGTTTCAACTTTTTGAATGCCCCTTACAGACATTCGAGTGAAACCCAAATTAGCCTTCAGATTACCAAAAAAAGTTTCAACATCAATTTTTCTCTTTTTATAAATTGATGAAGTTTTTGGATCTGAAAGCTTTTCTCTTGTGAATTGTTTATAGTACTCCCAAACCATATTTCTTCTGATTGTTTTTAGGGTATCAGATTTGGTTTTTGGATTCATACACTCATCTCTAAGTGGACAACCTACACAGTCATAACATTTGTACTCTTTAAATTGGCGTTGATATCCATACTTGTCGTTTCGAAATCTATATCCAGAAAAGAATAAAAGCTTATCATCAGAACAAATATATCTGTCATCTTTCTCATCATACTCCCAATTTAATGAGTTATAAGTATTTTGTTTATACTTTCTTTTCTGTTCTTTTAAAAACATGCCGTACGGCATCAAAGGCGTTCTATTAAATACATCTATTATTATTCCATAATTACTTTCACTGCCATATCCTGCATCACATACAATATTTTCTGGTAAGTCACCATTTATTTCTTGTATTCTATATAAAAACCTTTCTAAGGTTCTTGTATCTGTTGGATTCTGATAGACACCAAATGCTAATGCAAATTGATTATTGGTTCCCACTTGAATATTATATGCAGCTTTTAATTGGCCATTTCTCATATGATCATCTTTCATTCTCATAAAAGCTGCATCGTGATCTGTTTTGGAATAACTATTTCTACTACCTAAAATTCGTTTTTGTTCTTCGTATTTCACATTTTTCTCTTTACACTCACTTACTACCTTTTTATATTTTTTCAAAAGCGTACGTTTTGAGCGAATTATTTTTCTTTTTCCAGTATCCTTACTAGCATCAATTTTTTGAATTAAGCAATCTTCGATTGCCTGTAATTCATGGACTTGTAGTTCTTCAGATAATTCCTCTTTTAAACTCGGTAAAATTTCATTCACCATTAATTCGTCGTATACTTCTTTCGATTTCTTCATGTTAGCTTTGCTATACCGTTCTGTGTTGGCCTTCCAAACAAAAGTATATTTATTTGCATCAGCTTCAATTTTTGTACCATCGATGTAAACAGCGTCTTCATCTATATAATTGTTAGTCACTAAAAACTCTCTGAATTCTGTAAAACATTCTTTGATTAATTCATTGGTTTTAGGATTAGAACGGAAACGATTAATAATTTTATAACTAGGTGTCTGTTCTTGAGCTAACCACATAAACCTAATGCTGTCCTTTAAAGCAAATTCAATTTTCCGACCGGAAAATATCGAATTACTATATGCGTATAGAATTATTTTAAGCATCATACGTGGATTATAAGATGAAGCACCTCTACGATTTTGATATCTAGTAAATCTATCTTCAGAAATTCCTTCTACAATTTCATTAACAATTAATGCTGTGTCATTTTCAGGGAAGGTAAAGTCAGTCGTTAGTGGCAGTGATAGTTGAGACATGTTATAATTTTTATACGTAAAGTTCCTCCAATGATTGGGTTTGTGGTTATTCTCTAATTATACGTGAGGGCTTTATTTTTTTGAAATAATATGAGTATTTTATATAAAAAGCCGAGGAAAATCATTAAAAATTCTCCTCGGCTTTTATTTGAGGCTGGATTTATGTCCCAGCCCCTTTTTTGAAACGAGTTTCTTCTTTTCTTGATACTATATATTGTTCTGCTTTGTTATTTTTTGTCATTATTGATTGCGATTAAAAAAGAGGACGCTATGAAGCGCCCATTTATTTGAGAAAACCTCGCAAATTCGTTATTCTCAACATCCTTCAACAGGGTGGTTGCTTGGCAACCACCCTGTTGAATTGCATCTTTGAAAAAACTAAAACCACCCCTGAACTTCTGACAGGAGTGGTTGAAATCTAAACATTATATTTAAATTATTTTCATTGATTCTTATGTTAACACTTTGAATAATATGTATTTAGTGCTAAGATTAAATTAAATTAAACAGAACGAAAAAGAACACCTAGCATTAGCCATTGCTGTCAACAATGACTAATCGCTAACCGATACTTCACCTATCGGCAGCACTTTAAGGTGTCCTGATTCATTATCATGTTACCCTTATGTTACTAAACAAATCATTATTTCGCAACATAAATGTATCAGGATAAATGAAATCAAGAGACATCGCCAACTGATGATATGGTCAGGAAAAGAGTGTAAGCCGTTACAAAATATCGGCTTATGCTCTTTTTTGTTCTTCTGCAAAGGAGAAGATATCATGAGTTACCAACTAATCAATTTAGAAGAACACGCCACATTTGAAACGATCCAAGCTATGGATAACACAGTCAGACAATACAATGCGCAAATCAACAAGGCGCACTATGAAACGCTTAATTTACTGAAACAATACAGCTGCAAAGTGATCGGTGTTTCTCATATTAAAATCAAAACAATCGCAGAAAAATTAGATAAATCTGTTGCGACGATCAAACGTCATATCAAGTTTCTGAAAGAAAGCGGTTTTATTACGGTAATTAATACTATGCGTGATAAACAAGGCGGCAAAGGTGCCAATACTTATGTCATTAATCCCATTGAATTATTCAAAAAAATTCAAAATGAGCTATCGCAAATGAGCTATCGCAAAGCAGATAAAAAACGCAATCAACACCAGTCACAGCAAGCGATGGCGTTTGTCCGCACAAAAAAAGAAACTATGTCTTTTTTAAAACTATTAACTTCTTTTGTAAGTAACAAGCGTCGCCATAAACAAATCAAATTAAAACGTATCGAAAACATCAAATACTTTAGAGCTTGTCCACAAGGTGTACCGGTTGAACTGTATCAACGTTACAAACCTTTCTTCAGTGATGCCCAAATCAAGTGCTTATTCAATAAAATTTCAGTTCAAATCAATCAATATCCTAACATCAACGATGAAGAATATACGGACATTATCAACAATACATTAGATTCACTGGTAAAAGCTCTGAGAAACTATCACCGAGGACAAGGCGATAAAATTTATAATATCTTTGCCTATGCGATAGCTGCAGCGAAATATCAAGCATTGCGTCAATACAGTATGAAATTATGGGAAAATCCACCAGCATTTACACAAGACGACGATACAACATTGGAAGCAGATACTAATTTCAAACAAGCGAGTATGGCTATGTGGGAAAAAGCAGGTCTGTTTGATGACGAAGGTATGCCCTACTAATGAATCTGAGTAATTTGCGACATAGGAATTTCTGCAATCTCATTTTCCGTGTCTAACAACAACCTATTATTAAGCATGTCTATTTTTCGTATAGAACCTTGTATTTGTTGGAAATAACCTGCTTGCCAGTATTCAACAGTCGCAGGCTCGTTGTTCATAATTTTAAAGTGCAGGCTTTTCTGCTTTGTTTTGTTCTTCAACAAAGGCTTGAAGCTCCTCAAACTGTTCAGGGACTGAGGCAAAAGGCATCCATTTGACCTTTCCTCTGCCTTGAGGAATTCGGCTCTCTAAATGCTCTCTTGGAATTTTGCGGTAGTCAGTTTCATTTTGATATTCATCATGAATCATAGTATCACCTCTCATTGAATAGAACGTATCTATCCTATTCCTAATATCTTAAAAATCTAATTAATGAATATATTATTAACATAGCACAGCTATTAGGATTAACAAAGTTAGCAATATCTTTAGTCAAAACCGTAGAGTAAATATATTCTTTGAGGGAGTTTTTATATTGTATTTAGTTCTCTTTATTATTACTATAACAGTATGAAAAACGAACTAAATGAGGTGGTAATAGGTTGCGCTTATTTAATAAAAAGTTATTTAAAGAAGTTGAAATATGTATAGAAAAATTGTTGCATAGTCAAATTCCCTTAAGAGAAATTAGTGAAGGCAGCGGCGTATCAGAAAGTATATTGAAAAAAACTAAGTTCTGGCGAACAAAAGATTTCGAATACTAAATTTGCAATTATTGAAAGTTTGTATTGTTACTATCAAGAAGTCTCAGTGAGTGTGGACTTACATGATGAGCAAACATCAGAGGTTCAAAGGGTACGATTACCCAAAAGAATTAGAAACTTAATTGAAGATATTGACACAGCAATAGATGAAATTAATCAAAATAATGGCATGCTGAATGAAATTCAGGTCAGAGATTTACACAGTGTAGATAATGAGGGCAACATCACTTTTAAAGAAAAACTATTAACAATCGATCAGTGGATTTGGCTTGGTGTAAAAGAAGAGTCGGTTACACTTGCAAGAGAGCCTTATCGTTTAGTTGTACAAACAAAAATCGAAAATACTATAGAGAAGATAAATCATATTAGAATTATTTTTAATAAGCAGGCATTGATACACGCTTTAAAACAAATCAAATTTGATGGTGGCAAAGTAGATATCTATAAAGGTCAGGGCAAAAGTATTAGTGCAAGCCCTAAAGGTACCTCCCTAAGCAAGTATGAAAACTATGATTTCATTGGTGCGTTTGAACAAGAGTTTTTCTCTATTGAGTATACCTAGTATAGATATTAAAAGTAGTCGATATGAGGAAATGATACACTTAAAGATAACGAAGTAGTATGTTCAAACAAGTAAGCATGAGTAAGTGGACAAATTTGAATACAACACTCTACTTCAGCAAAGAGACACTATAAATATTTGAAAGGAGCCAACAGATGAAAAAATTATTGGCGGTATCCGCAGCGTTATTGGTTTTTACTACGGCATGCGGTAATGAAGGTGATAAAAAGGAAAATCAAGAGGATTCTAAAACAAAAGCGAATGAAACTAAAAAAGCACAATCTAACAATCAAACATCAGAAGATGCTGAAAGCCACAAAGATGTTGAAAAATCCACAAACAAAGAACAGTCGGAAAAGGCAAGTCAATTATCAGATGAAAAGAAAGCTGCATTGGTATTTTCTTCCAGTGAAGCCTCTGAGTTCACTTTGAGCAAAAAAGAAATTCTGACAGGTATCTTTGAACAAAACTACAACAATGAAAAAGAAAAAAAGCAGTTATATAAACTCTTTTTAGTTAAAGCTGATGGTTATAAAGAAGTACCAGAAAATATGAAGTTCTATTCAGTATATCCTTCTAAAGGAAGTTATGCTTCCATTATCGGCATCGGTGAAGATAAAGCTTTTGTCGGAGGCACGCAAGGAGCTATGACATATGATAAGTTGTTGGAAAATGGTAAAGAACTAGATTTGAACGCTCTATATAACGAAAATAAGCATTTTAAATCATTGGATGAGCTGTCTCAAAAAGTAGAATTTAAAAATGAGCATCCTATGCAAGATGAGGCAACGCGAAAAGAGTTTGAAGGAAAAGAAAGCGCAGGAACCATGGCACATGCACGCAGTCAAGTGTATCAACAAATCAATGAATTTGAAGGTAAACCGATTAATACCAAAGACTATATTTGGGATAATGTTAAATGGGATGACGGACTTGATGATTGGACAGTCAATTATAGAGACAAAGACTTAGAGATAGCAGGGACGTACAAAAAAGAAGCTGGTCAAGCAATTGTTAAGCTGGATTCAAATGGAAATCGAATTAAATAATAATTTTTAGTCGCTTCTTCATAGTTTAAAAAACTGACAATATAATGTAATTAACGATGAAATAGATGCCCTTAGTACATCCAACCCCCCACAGCCGTCCAAAGCTTTGTGGGGGGGTTCTTTATCATTTGAGTTTGTCATAAGGAATAGTTTACAACTATATCAGTAATAATTGAGCAAATGATAAATGTAGCTATTCTTCTAATTCAGGAAGATGAATCAAATTAGCGGTATACAAAATTGAATGTTTGGGGATCAGCATACGTTTTTCAATAGGACGTCCCTGCTTATCTTTAAGATTATCGCTTTTAACGAGCAGAATTTCGTATCTCCATTCATTCATAATATAGCCTGTTAATTCATCCCCATTATTTAAAAATACTTTGACCTTTCTTTGGTTAAAAAAGCGGTGTGCACACTTTGGGTACACTTGCTTATCATAATATTCAAATCTTTTATGTTGCATTTCTCGAATCTTTTTAATGCGTGCTTTGGATTTCACCATCATACTCCCCCCCTATTTCTAATACTTTGAAAATCTAAATAATGAGTACATTATTAACATAGCACATCTGTTGGAGTTAATTACATTGATTGTATTTTTTGTAGACACTTATGACTTCGTTTTAGCATGTACTTGAAACTATCCTTTTAACTACACATATGTTAACAATACATGTGTTTGTAGCACTTGTGTTATTAACATATGTGTAGTTAACACTTGTGTTAATAAGATTTGCTTGCTATAATAGAATCAGAAGTTCAGAGGAGGAATATAATGGTTAAAATAATATCTATTAATAACTTTAAGGGTGGAGTCTCAAAAACATCTTCAACTGCTGGTATAGCTTATACTTTAGCAAACATGAAAAATAAAGTTTTAGTAGTTGACTTAGATCCACAAGCTGATGTAACTGATATTCTTTTAAAGACATTTGAAAAAAATACTGATTATATAAAATCTGCTTTGCAAACAGAGAATTTAGAAAGTTTAATTAACACAAGTGTTGATGAAATTTTAGATTCTTTATTAAGAAAACCTAAATATAGTAAAACGGATTTATATCATACTTTAAAAGAAAGGCAACCAATAGAGGATTCAGTAATTTATTTAAGTGAATATCTATCTTTGATTCCATCTGATTTCAATATGATTGGGTTTCCATATTTATTAGAGGATTTAAAACTCAATCGTTTTGAAGGTGCAAAATATTTTAATAGCTTTTTAGAAGAAATTAAAGATGATTATGATTACATTTTAATTGATACCCCTCCAACACTTTCAGATTTCGCTAACAACGGAATTTATGCTTGCGATTTTAGCCTTATCGTTGTACAGACGCATATTAGAAGTTTTAATGCTGTTGAAAAATTATTAAATCACTTAAGAAATTTTAAAGAAATGTATGATAACGATTTCGATGTTTTGGGTTTACTGCCAGTTATGTTTAAAAACAACGGTAAAATTGATGATTTTGTATATAAATTAATGAAGTATGTCTATGGTGATAATGTATTAAATAATACGGTAAAGCAACGTGAACGTGTGAAGATGTGGGACGTTACAGGTATAAAGAATGAAGATATGCATGATAAAGAAGCATTAGATATGTATAGAAGCATTGTTGATGAATTGATAGAAAGAATAGGTGATTCAAATGGATAAAATGAGAAATAGTCTATTAAACAATAGAAGAAGTGAGAGTTATGAAAATACAATGGTTAGTGGAGAAAATAGATATAAACACTTACCAGACTATAGCTTAAGAGTAAGAGGAACGATCCATAGTAAAGCACATGCGTTAAAAGATATTGGTTTGTATGACAATATTAATCAAGTCTTAGAAGAAGCCATTAATGAGTTGTTGAAGAAAAAGAGCGAAGATATTCAAAATGAAGTAAATGAAGAAGCAAAGCGAAATAACGAGATGAAACTAAGAAAAATAAAGCATAGTCGAAATAAAAAACTTTAGAAGGAATTATCACTAAAAAAAGTTATAGCTTGCGGGCCTTGCTATAACTGTAACAAAAGATGTTTATAAATTACTCCACTCGTCATTTTACTTTATGAATATCGTTTAATCAATAAGGAGTAGATATTATGAGAAAAAAATTTTTAATATCAATAATAGATGTCATGGTTGGCTTAACTAATGAAGAGAAAAAAGAATTGGAAAATTTGGATATACGTAAAGTTGAACTTAAATATAAGCTTGTTCTTACAGAAAAAACTGATGAAATGATTGGATAAGAAGTAACTGAAATAGGAAGAATATTTAATAATCATATAAGATAAGAAATAAACACTTTCAGAAATTTAAAATAAGGTGTTTAGATTATAGTTTTATATACAAACTCTCATAACACAAGTGTTAGTAATATATATGTTATTAACACTTGTGTTATTTATTAGAGGTAGACAAAAAAGCTAGGTGACTTCGTTTCAATTTTAAGATGTGCTTGAAACTATTCTCTCGTAGAATGTTCCTTGTCATAGCATACTTTGCATTAAACTAATATATAACTAGTGGTTGCTTGCAACCACTTAGCACATAACAAAGTTAGAAAGGAGAATGAAGAATGGATACAAAATATAATGCAATCGAAATGATCAACAAATTGAATATCGAGTTATTGGATGATGAGACACATGATATTTCAAATGGAGAAGAGATGATTCCTAACAATCCATTAGTTATGGCAGTCTACGAAATTCTATATGACGAAATTGTAGTACCGGTTTTAAATATGATTGAAAAACGCATCGGTGAATCAGACATCAGCTTTGTAGGGTTTGCTAAAAGTGATTATGATGACAGTGTTGAATTAATCTTTGCCAATCCTGCACTGCATATTGAAAATCATATCGGCAATGAAGTTATTGCAGAAAAAGTGGCAACACTATATATAGAAGAAAATGCACAGTATCAAGCTATACAAAAAGAGCTTCAAGCATATAATGCTTAAAGCTCAACTGTGGAATCACTAATAAGAACTGTATCTAATGAACATATATCATAGCATAACGCTGCCTGTCTATCAAATGATGGACAGGCATTATATTTTATAAACAGAAAGGAAGCATGATTCATATGACAATCAAATCAAACAGCATCAATAATCATACAAGGTATTACTATTATTATGTGGATTTCATTGTGCAATTCATTAGAGATAGAAAGTTTAACGCCAGCAGACAATATCATTCAATGAAACAAAATTTCCCAACAAGCGAAGAAGTGTTAGAAGGTCTCCTAGAAGTTGTAGAGCAGAAATATCCTCACGTCTGTCATAATCTCAATGATTTTAGAAGGTTCGTACAGTTGTTGGATGACCTAAATGAAAATTCGATTTATGATTCAGAGCTATATAGTGATTATTGTGCTTTAGTTAAAGAAAAAGGCATGGAAGCATTAGATGAATTAATTGAACAACAACAGAATTCAGATACAGGCGCTTGTATCTCTGTCGACTTGATAGAAGTCATCTCAGACTTCAATGACGACTTAGGATTAACAGGTGTTAATTCGGAAGTGTATAAAGATTATGATTCTATTGTTACTATCATTTAAGCACCCAATCATACAACGCTGCATATTGAGTTAGATATCGAAGAACTGAAAAATGAAAAGTCAGGTCTCAGGTTTTATATATTTAATGATTACGAAAAACGAATCAATGATTTTAATGTTGATGAATTTTTTAATATGTTGTGGTCAGAAGAATTTGGTGAAGACAATCATTACACCCCGAGTCAATTTTTTAAAATATTAGAAGAAGATAAGGCATATTTTGAAAAATCAGTCGCAAGACCCTTCTGAGATTCGACCTGTGCTGCATCGAAAAAATATTTCATGACCGATTAGGTCTCAATGCAAGAGAGGAAGCATATGTTTCCTCTCTATTTTTAATCGGTGGATGAATTAAAGATAAATTCGACAAAGGAGTCATCATGATGAAAAATAATCAATTAAAAGCAATTTTGTGGCGTTATCTTGTGAATAAATTTGATTTTGATGAAACAACATCCGAAGAATATGAGCAGCACTTTAACCATGAATTCAAATACAATCAAGTCAGTATCGCTGAATCGACTTTTGGTAATGAAGTTACTTTTGATGGTACAACTACATTTATTCCCGAGTCACTAAAAATAATAAAAAGTATTTTAAACATAGAAACTGAGAAAGGTTTTGTAGAAACGATTCATTTTAAGAACTTGAATGAGGTTAAAAAATATTTTGAAGCTGCTACTTTGATGAATATTTAGCCCCATCATTTGATGAGACATTACTCATTGAGTTAACAAATAAATGATGTGAATCACATAACGATTTAGAAAATAACAAATTATTTTAGGAGGTATTTGCATGTTGAAAGTTAAATTATTTGGAAAACAGTACAAAGCAATCAAAGATTATTATTTAAATGGTAGAGTTGCAGTTTGTTGATTAATGATAAAGATGAAGGAATGATTTAGCTTACAGTAAATATACCAACGGCAATGTTAATGACCGATTTCGATGATGATCCTAAAGTTAGTAGTCGTTCTTCTTTGCTTAATCATGTAGATTTTATTAAATATGATACATTGCATGAGGAACTGATTAAACAAAATGTCATTGAAGATGAAACCATAGGAATGATTAAACAAGGTCATCATGTGTATAATGGAATCATTTTTAAAGAAGAAAGTTTCAACAAAATGGAATTGATTGGAAGTTAAAAAGAGGAAGTCATTTAGACTTTCTCTTTTTTCGAAAAAGCAAAATGACTTTTGGTAAAAAGCTCAATCATAAAATGTAAAAAGTACAAATAAAGAAAGTCAAAATCATAAAAGCAAAGTACAAAAATCTCATTTAATCTTATTGCTTAAATAGAAATATGAGATGAGATTTTATGGAAAGAAGCAAGAAACGATTTAATGTTAGACATGATCTGTCTAACATTATTTTCTATACAGAAATTAAAATTGAACTTTTTCTGTATAGAAAAGTATAGATAATGCTCCGATTAGCGTCACATTATCTATACATGAATTGGAAATTTGTTGACTCAAATGTTCTCAATTCATACGCCTCTATGTTCATTTTCTTCACATATTTGCTATCTCTAATTGTTAAAAATGATCGTTATGCACATCTCACTTTGTAACTAATTAGAATGACAAAATCTCACTAGCAAATATTTGGAATATTTGCGTAGAATATTTTGCATGAGCATAAGGAAATCCAGTACCACCCTTGGTGGTATTCAGCATAGCTGAAAGATTTTCCTACCATTCGCTGCGCTCATTTGCTCTTAAAAAACCCTTATAAACCTTGTAATGACGGCATTATAAGGCGTTTATACTATTACACTACAATAATCCTTATAGTGTAATAGTATCTAGAATACGAAATACTACAAAAAGACCACTTGGGTGTTTTTGTAGAATATTTTTTTTGTTGATTTGACGGGCTTTATCAAGGTTCTGGAATATAAATATTCTAAAATCAAAGCACCTTAGAATACAAATATTCCAAAAAAACGGGTTTTTTTGGAATATAAAAAAGAGGTCAAAAGTTCAATCTCAATTATCAAAAAAATTATTTTTGTTTAAACATATTTGCAATTATGGTTACGTTAATGCGATCACTTTTAATACTTCAATAAAATTTTCGAGCATTTATTATGGTCTTATTTTTCTTTTGCTTGGTTAATGAAATATTGAAAATTTGTGTCGGTATTTCTGATTCTGGTTCGAATAGTTATGAAAAAATTATGATGTTCTTTTATCTATAGTAATTTTTTTGAACTTATTTATGGAAAGAAGCTTTTATTGTACTTTCACTTTTGGTTATTCTAGTTACAATATTTCATTTATCCTTTTTCACGTGAAACGTTTTTCTTGTTCTTCAGATTTTTATTTTTTAGTAACGATAATTTGAGTATTGATGATTACTCAACGAAAAAGCAGTGCGCTTTTTTGAGCATTTTTTTCAATGTGTATGTAGAATATCGTGTGATTAACTTTAAAGTTGGAATGTAAAAGTAGTGGTTTTTAATATTTTTTTGATAATCTATTTGTTTATATTTGTACTTTCTCACTTTATACTTTTTTAGAAAAGTGAACGGAGTTTTGTGTGAAAACGAAATAGAAGTAACATTTAAAATTGTTATTGCTGTTCATTTTTGATTCTATATATTGTCTGGCGTGTAATACCCACTTCTTTTGCTATAGCACTAATAGACTTGCCTTGTTTAAGTAATTCAACCACTCGATAATAAACTAAACGTTTTTGCGGATCTTTAGCATGAGGAGAATAAAGTACGGGGCGTCCCTTATAAATCCCTTTTTCTTTAGCAACTTTAATTCCCTGTGCTTGTCGACGCTTGGTTTCGTTCCTTTCTTGTTCTGAAATCATTGCTAAAATTTGAATGATTAAATCTTTCATAAATTTATCCAATAATGGATTGCCAATGACTTCATTCATCATGGGCAAACTTGTTATCATGAGTTGGACTTCTTTTTCTTTTAAGTAGTTAACGGTTTGAATAATCTCATCATAATTTCGTCCTAATCTATCAATTGATTCAACAACTAAACGGTCACCCATTCTTACGAAATTCAACATTTCCTGAAAAACAGGTCTGTTTTTAATAGACTTACCTGATTGTTTTTCGGTGAAAATTTTTTCAGCTCCAAAAATATGTAAATTTTCGATTTGTCTATCTAAATTTTGATCTGCAGTTGAAACTCTTGCATATCCGATAATCATTTTTACCCTCCTTTTTCATACACCCTAATCATACAAGTGGAATCTATATTTTACAAGGGTATTGAGTTGTATGATTAGGGTAGACCCTAAATAGACATTATATATGTATTGATATACTTAGCTTTACGCTGTATGATTAGGGTGTAAATTAAGTGTTAGAAAAAAGGATTGATTTAATGAAAGTTGCATATGCTCGTGTTTCTACACTGGATCAGAATCTCAATAGGCAAATTGAAGTGTTTAAAAAATTTGGTGCAGAAAAAATATTTACAGAAAAACTTTCAGGAAAGAATATATCTGACAGGATTGTTTTTCAAGAAGCTATGAGTTTTATTCGTGAGGGCGATCAATTTATTGTAGAAGCGATTGACCGTTTGGGAAGAAATTATGATGAGATTATTCAAACTGTCAATTTCCTCAAACAGAAAAATGTACAGTTGATTATTACCAGTTTACCAATTATGGCTGAAGCGATTGGAAATCCCCTGCTTGATAAGTTTATTAAAGATTTAATTGTTCAGATTCTAGCAATGATTGCTGAGCAGGAAAGAACAGAATCTAAAAGACGGCAAGATATGCACATATTTTTGATGAAACCCTAAAGAAGGAATTTACGAAATTTAAGGAAACCTTAGTAACGAATAACGGTAGCATTCTGGATTTAAGTGAGGAAAATACTGAAGCTGACAATACAGATCTTCAATGGTTTAAAAAGAATATCAATGCACAGGCACTTCCTAATGGCTATTGTCGGTTACCAGTAATTGCAGGACCATGTCCTCACGCAAATGCATGTTTAGATTGTACGAATTTCTGTACAAGTAAACAATTTCTTACTGAACATGAAGAGCACTTAGAGCGAACTAAAGAAATACTAAATAGGGCTAAACAAAACCAATGGCAGCGTCAGGTTGAAACCAATGAACGTGTTAAAAATAGATTAGAACAGATTATTCATTCGTTAAAGGAGACGAATTAAAATGATTAGAAAAGGTAACACAACTGCCATAGTTCAGCTAGCTAAAGACAAGTCGGAGAAAACAAGAATTAGGGTTGAAAAGACAATTTCAGAGATGGCATTGAAAGAAGAGAAGATTAATTTTAATTCCGTTGCACAAAAAGCAAATGTTTCAAAGTCATGGCTTTACAAACAAAAAGATATTAGAACTAGAGTGGAGACATTAAGAGGGATGCAGATAAGTGAGTTAACCCCCCGTAAACCTAGTAAAAGCCCTCGTTCAGAGGACGTATTAATAAAAACCTTAAAAAGCCGTATAAAGGCGTTAGAAGAAGAGAATGAACGGTTAAAGGATCAAGTTCAAAAATTACATGGCAAGCTGTTTTAGCAGATTTGTGTTTCTTGGAATTTATTGGGCACTTTGAATTGGCTACCTAAAATGAAATCGCTAAAACCTTCAATAACTTCAATAGCCCATTTCCCTAAATGTGTTAAGGGGAAATGGGCTTTCTTCTAGTATTGTTGGCATGATCGCAGAAGTGTTTTATGCTCTTAAATAATACTTTTTAATATATTGCAAATACTCATTAGCACTTTTCTGTATCTCTTCGCCCTTCATATCCGAATTAGCACCGTAAAGTACAAACTCTGGTACATATTCAGCATGAATCTATGCACATAAAGATTTGAATGGTGTTAACATCTGGGTTAATGTATGCTTGTTTTTACCCATACTTGTAAATTCACCTTTTTTTACGCCAGCTGATATAGCTAATCCTAATTTTCGATTATAAAATATTCTTTTACCCTTTGATCCGTAAGCCCATCCATATATAATCACTTCATCGATCCATTTTTTTAATAATGAAGGAGAACTATACCAATATAATGGAAATTGAAAAATAATATTATCATGATTTTCAACTAATTCCTGCTCTCTTTTTACATTTATAATAAAATCAGGATACTCTCTATAAAGATCATGAATGGTAATTTCGTTTGAATAAGACGCTGCTTTTTCTACCCAAACTTTATTGATTCGAGAATTTGGCATATCTGGGTGAGAAACGATCACCAATGTTTTCATTGTTTCATCCTTAACATACTCAACTTTCGCACCAATAAAACAGTGTACGAAAGTTGAGTTACTTAAAAGTATTCTATTCTAAGAAATTCAAATTTGCGTGATTCCTAAGCTATTTATTTACAGCTTAAACTATAGAAGATGAACTAAACAATAACTAATCTTTACATAACTAAGTTATTACCCACGCTTTTTTAAACCTAATCCAGCTATTAAGGCAATGAGTATTGCCCCTGTAGCTGCAAGGAACGCATCTGAGTAGGACATAGCGTCCAATATATATAATGGATTTATCGGCTCAGTAGCATCACGTCGAGCGGATAATAATGCTCCAATCATACCTGCTCCAGTTCCTGCTCCAAGGTACAAAGCACCTTGGAAAATCCCCATTCCGACACCAACCTTGTCTGCATCGAGTGCACTTACTGCGGCGTTATTTGCGGGAGAATTCGTGAATGCAAAAGCAATCCCTACTCCGAGGACCCCCACGGAAACTAACAGAGGTGAAGCACCAGATGCATAGGTGGACAAGAATAAGGTAGACAGCCCCATCAGAGTCATCCCAGTAATTATCAGACGTTTATCCCCAAATCGATCAGAAAGACGGCCAACGAAGGGAGATAAGATTGCAACAGCCACACCACCTGGCAACAATATCATTCCAGCCTGTCCAGAAGAGAGTCCATTCACCTCAACGACTAGTAATGGGACGAACACAAGAACAGCGAAATAAGCAAACATCGAAAAAAATGCAATTATGACCGTATTGACATAATCCTTGTTATTGAACAGGACAGGTGGTACAAATGGATTTTCTGCGGTAACAATTCTCCAAATAAATCCCACCAAAGCTACAACAGAACCAATTAGGCTAGTTAACGATGAGAACGAAGAAAAACCAGAAGTTTCTCCTTGAGTGATGCCAAAAAGGAGTAATCCTACTGTGAGGCCGAGGAATAAACCACCAATGAAATCAAAGTTCTTATTGCTTCCTACGGATTCTGCCGGTTTAATTGTCGGTAACGCGTAGTAGGCACCAATAACAATCATAATGGCTAACAAAAATGTGAACCAAAACAAGGCATTCCACCCTAAATATTGACCAACTACTCCACCAAATATTGGACCAGCAGCAGTTCCAACACCAATACTTCCTGCGATAATTCCCAAAGCTCCCCCACGTTTTCCTTGTGGGAAAACCTTCGAAATTGCAATGACTGATAGAACTGGAATTGCGGACATCCCAGCACCCTGAACCATTCTTCCCAAAACCAACAATGGGAGGTTCGGGGCAATTGCACATAAAAGACTACCACTTGCCAGAATCATAATGGCAAAGATATATAGCTTTCGTAACTCAAAAAAGTCTGAGATTCGACCATAAATCGGAACTCCAATCGCAAGAACAAGTGCAATACCACTAACTATCCAACTCACTTGAGATTGCGAAGCTTCTAAATCTTTGCTTATTAGTGGAAGTACGGGATTGACTGAATCAGCCGTAATTGAACCTACAAGTACAGATAGGGAGAGTACCATCATTAAAAGCCTAGTAGAACCCCTTTTTTCAGATTGAATCATTTCTTTAGATTTACTATCCTTTTTCATTTTATTTCCTCCTAAAATATATTGTGATTTTAGGAGGCTAAATCCACTGCTTTCACCATAAACCTCACCTCATATCTATTTATATTGTAAAACCAAATCAACGAACTCACCATATTTCTACAGCATGATTAAAGATTCGGTTCTCCAAACTAACTGAACTGATCAAACAAAAAAAAGGCACCAGTTTAACAACCGGTGCCTAATCATTCGTATGCATTTTTACAAATGCAATAGATTCATAAATTTTTGCCCATTATATAAAAGGAGGCAAAAAGTTTTCCGGTAGTGTTTCCATTTTTTGTTTTTGTGAAAAAGGACATACTGATCCCGTTGTACCTAAATCCCCTGAAACTTTTACATGCTTTCTAAACTCGACATTAATGAAATCAATTCCCATTACTTTTTGCCTCCTTTCTCATATTGTGATAATAACACAATAATAATTGATGAAAAAGAAATAATCAACCCTACTTTTTTGAAAACCAATTTAAAGCTTTACTACTTTTACTTACATAATAAAGGCAGGTGCAGTATAAACTTTTTTAAATAGGTCTTCTTTAACGAGCAGGTAGCGTCAGTTAAAGTAGATAATTTAAGATCGAAATCATATTATAGATATTCCGAAATTGGGCGTGATTGTTGCAGGTCAAAAGCTTAATTCCTCGATAAAATAAAAAGGAATTAGTTTTTTTATTTGTGGTACATTCTTCTGACCGTAATCAATTGTCATCTAATAATTACATTGTATTTTTTCATTTGATTTAACACGTTAAATATATGTTCTTAAAGTAAAAACATTGATGTTAATGGATTTTTAGTAATTTACTCTTGATAAAACTTAACGCCATCAGTCAACGATATTATGGTTGGCAAGAGATTAAAGCTTATAGGGGAATTGCTAAGTATTGATGTATTAGATAGTTTAGTAGTAAGTAATAACAATTATACAAGTTTAGAAGAACTAGAGTTATTAGAAACAGAACTCAATATAAATGATTTATTAGAATAATTGGTATGAGCCAAGCCCCCAAAAAACGGGGGCGGGCGCTCGTCCAGTTTGTATATTATGCAGTTCCGCCCGACGATAAAAACCAATCGTCGAACTACACCGCATAATATACAAACTGACCTCGCGCCCGCCCCGTACTAAAAAAGGAGTGTTAAATATGATGTATTTAAAAACACGTTATATAACATTAAATGATTTAAAACAATTAGGAATTGCAGATAAACACGGCTTAATAGACTATCAAGAATTTAATAAATTAAAGTTAGAAAATAAAGACAAAGGAGTTAATTTGAAAATGGGTACAAACAACATATTTGAAAGAGGTATAAATGTCATAGACAATAGCCCGATTTACTACAACGGAAAGCGTTACGATAATAAAATTGATATAATTGAAGGAAACTAACGATAAGGCTGTTAGTTAATCCTTATTCAATATTATAAATATCAGTTAATTTTACAGGCATTAAAACATCATCAGTATAAATATATAAAACACTATCTAATGTATCGACTTTGTGTATTATACCTTGAACACTTTTTATATAGCCATTAGCAAAATATTGAATTTTGGCTAAAGTATTATCAATCATTTTACTAGCCAATGTATCATTTATATTTTCTATTTGGTCTTCACTAAGTAACGGCTTTTCAATTTTATTTTGGTCTTGAATGTACTGTTCTAATCTTTCGTATTGTTCGGGGATAGTGGCCATAGGTAGCCATTTTTTCATTCCTCGACCTTGTGGGATATTAGGGTTTAAATACTCACGGGGTATTTTTCTATAATCTGTTTCATTAGCATATTTTTCAGGGATCATTTGCAACACCTCAATTCAATTATAGAACATATGTTCTGTTTTTGGAAGTGATTTTTTAGCATAGAAAGGGTTTTTAAATGAAAAAAGATTATGATACTAAATTATGGTATGAAGTTGATGTTAGCAATTTTGATGTAAAAAAAGAATTGCAGAATATTGATTTGTATAAGCATGAGTACGTTAAACTAATTAATGATAAATGGATAGACGTACTAGACAAAATATATAGAAGTATCGGAGATTTTGGAGAAAGTCCACAAGATACCTTACAGACATTTTCAGTATATAGAGGTAATACAGCAGGAAATAAGTATATTTATGACATAGGGTTTAATGTTGATTTGGCAAGAGATTTAATAAAAAAGACTAATAGAAAACCATTGAAAGCGCCAAATGATATTTTTAATGATGGAATACACATTGACTATACAGAAAGAGAAACCCCTTATACTTTAACGCCTGATGAACCAATAATTTTAATTCCTGATTTAGTAACATCAAGAGAAGCAAGATTTAAAGAAATATACGATATACCAACATCATTATTAGTATTAGATGGCAATAATAGAGTTACTTTGATGAAAAAAGATAACCAACCCTATATACACTGTTATTACGTTTCATTAGATGAATTGTTAGAAAACAAAGTGTTTTTAACTGACTTTGATAGTGCTGTTTATTGTCAGATGGCAGATTTGGTTTATATATTAAAACATATAGATGAACCTAATATTAATGAAATAGCAAAGTTATATTATAATCAAAGTTATTTAGTAAAGCATTTTAGCAAATATATAACAAAAGGGGAATAAAACACATGATAAATACAAAAACATATGAAGATATTAAAAATGAATTAGTAAAAGCAATACTAACTGATTATGAACAATATAAAGACGCACTTGAAAATTTTCAAAGTAAAATAAAGCAGGGGCATAGTTTCTATATAGTTAGCACTAGAAAGCCAATTAGTGAACATGCTTCAGCTAAAAGATCAGGTATGTATGCAGATAAAAAACTTACTGAAGATGAAAATTTAGTTAGACTATTAGGAAATTTAAGTGAAAGATTTGGATATATTAATAACTATAGAAAGGCTTTTAGTTTGGTTAAAGAGCGTAGAAGTAAGTTGATTGCGAATATTAAGGAGTTAATAAGCTTCAATAAAATAACAAAAGACAAATTTTCAGAAAAAAATGACGCCACAGCTATTTTCAAACCTATTGAAACAAATGCAGTTAATAAGCGTTTAGATATATATTTTAGAAGTATTGAAACGGCTAAAAGCCATATTGATAATTATTTAGAGAATAAATATGAGCTTGATTTGAACCAAATAGCAATTAAAGAAGACGGTGTTTATAGCATAGATGATGATAGGCTACAAGAAAGTGAAAAAGTTTTCTTTGAAGAAGTTATGAAGGCTATTAAATATGATATAGAACAAGTAAAAGCTATTGAGAAGCAAAAAGATAGTGAAAATTATCTGAAGTATTGTTTATTGTTTAAATAATGCTAAAGGGCTGAAAATATGGAAAATGAAAACCAGGATTTTAAACGATCAGAAAATGCTAAAAACAAGCAAAGTAAGCTGAAAATAATATCTGTAATTGTGATTATTTTATTATTACTGTGCATTATAGGGGCAATTGTATATTTTGTTTTATCGAATAATGCAAAAGCGCAACTAGATGATTTTGAAGAAGCTGTTCAATCTAAAGACTATAAAGCAGTATCTAAAACATTAACTTCTAAAGATGTTAAAGTTACTCATGCAGAAGCTAAACAATTTGTAGATTACATGGCCAAGAAAGACAACCGTAACAAATTCAAAAAAGAAATGAACAACATTAAAAGCAATATTAAAAATAGTGAAAGTGATACGGTTGATTTTGGCTATATAACAGACAAGCAGGAACGAAAGTTGATAGAAATAACTATGAATGGGAACAAGTTTATATTTATTGATAGATTGGCTTTTAAACCTATATTTCATGATGTATATATAGAAAATAATTCATATTCAAATGCTAAGTATGAATTTAATAATGTTGAAGATAAACAGCAAATTATTACAGCGCCTAAAAATAAAACAACAAATATTGGTAAGTTTTTTGTAGGTAAATATGATATAGAAGCCCAAAAAATTTATGATGATGATAATTCATTGATTAAAGGCAAGGTTAAGGGCAATATTCGATTTGATACAGATAATCTAAATAGTGATAAAAAAATCATTGCACATGCTAGTTTTAAGGACGCAAATTTTAAAGCAAATTTAATTAACAATGAAAAAGTAGATGACGATATTAAGCTTTATATCAATGATAAGCCGATTGAGTATGAAAAAAATAAAGTGTACGGTGCATATCCAGTAAATGAACCTTTAAAGGTGTATGCGAAAGGTAAAATAAGCGATAAAGATTTTAAAACTAATACAGTAACTATAAAGGACGATCAGGGGGCAGAACCTCAAAACATAAGTTTGAAATTCAATGAAGATACTATTAATGACTATTTAAAAAGTATCAAAGATATTGAACTAGGTGCTAAATCGTTTATGGAAGACTATACTAAAGATTTGAATAAAGCCTATAAAGAAAGTGATTATAAGTTCATAGACAAATATATTGAAAGTAATAGTGATTTATCGCAATATATGCGGTCAATGGTTGAAAGTAAGAAGGAAAATAAATATAGACGACCTGAATTTGAAAGTGTTAATTATCAAGACGGAAAAGTTAATATCATTTTGAAAAAGGAAAATCAGAATAAAGATAGCATAAAATCTAAATATGTACTGAAGTATAATAAATCAGATGAAAGTTATAAAATACAAAGCTATGAAGATATATAGAAAATTTTACAAACAATAACAAAGAGGATATACTGTAAGTAAGTTGAGAAATAATTGTTTCGACAGACATGTTGAAGCACCAAACGCCATCTACTATAGCCGTAGTAGATGGCGTTTTTTAGTGCCTGGTTATTTAAAGCCATCAACGCTTACGATTATTTAACCAATGTTTATAAGTCGTAAGAACTATGCCAATAACTATTGGCGCAATAAGTGTTGAGTAAATAATTGTTAATACAGACATATTGTTAGCACCTCCTAACTTGTCTGATTTCAACAGTTAGGATTGTTGATGACATAAGTCATTATATCATCAAGGTAGTGTATAATTAATGATAAAAAAGCTTAGGGTAAGGGGAAAGTAAATTGATAAAAATAGAGCAATACGAATACAATGACTTTGATGATTTAATAGAAAGTTTTAAAAAAACGTTAGAACCAAAATTTGAAAAAGCTAACCGTTTTAGATATTCAGACTTTACTATTGCAGATGAAAAAGAGTACAAAGCAATTTTAAAATGGTTATTGAGTAATGGTTATTACATTAAACAATTTCCTAATGTAGTAAATAAACAAACCCCATTAAATAGATTTGCTTATGATGAAATAAAGGCCAAAATAAGAGCGAATAAAAGATACAATCCCGACGATAGTATACCGTGGGCTGATCGCAGGGAATTAATAAATGAACTGGAAATAATTAAAAAAAATAGCGATACATTTTTTGAAGTTGAAGAAGATTTGAATACTACTATTAATAAAATTGCTAATGGTAGGGGTGGCCTTGAACATCAGACAGTAGATGACCAATTAGGAACTTTGAATAATTGTATAGAATACTTATTGAAAGAAGAAGGTAAGTTTAAAGATGTACCAGAAAGCGTATTTTATGATTTTTTAAATAATAAAGATATTATGAAGTATAGGAAAGATACACATATATTTAGACATGCTAGCACTGAAGCATTAGAAGAAAAAAGTAAATGGAGTAATGACAAAAAACAATTTTATATCAGATTAGGGGTTATTATGATTACAGCAATATATAATGATAATTATTGGTTTTAAAAAATAAATAGGAGTAAATTTATGAGCCAAAATTCAGAAATAAAAAATAAAGTTATTAGCGGTGTAATATCTATAATTACAGCAATTGCTTTAATTATAATTAACATATCATCAATAGAAGTCCGTGAAAAAATTATATATTCTATAATATTTATAGCGATATTGCTTTTATTACTAATTTTGATTAATATAATTTCATTTACAAGGATAGATAAAAAGTCGTATGAAGTTATTAGAAAAGATTTAGAAAAAATAGGTGGTATGTTAGAAAGTATTAGAATTAATGACAATAATATAAGTGTAGAAAGGTTATCAGAATTTAGTGACTTTGCGAATTATTATTATGGTAAAAGTACAGTAGTAATGTTTTCTAATATAAAGGCAAAAATGAAATTTAAATCTTTATGTAAGTCTTTAGCAAATTTAGAAAACTTTATATGGGATAATCATTTAGATAATGCAGGTGGTTTAACAATAAGGGTTAGTTTTATAGGTAGTAGATCAGGTGTATATGATCGAAATAAGCATGAAAAACAAGAAGAAAATGAAGAAAAATATCGAAAGTTATTTATTAAAGCTTTAAATGATTATAGAAGTTTTAGAAAATATTGTGAAAATAGATTATAAGCTGGTCAAAAACGATCGGTTTTGACTAGGGTATGACATTAGAAAATAATACATTTCAATAAGTAAAATAATTTAATAAAAAATACGCTTGAATAATTACTATATATAAGGGTTAAAGGCTTGTAGAACTGAACAAATTCTATAAGCCTTTAACTATATTCGTACTTGGTGTCACTTTACTCGATATATGAGAATGACTTTACCTAATAAATGAGAAAAGCAACGCACTATATTAAAATGCGTTGCTTTTTCTATTATCGAATACCTATAACTAAACTATCTCTAGCTGTTTCTACAACTTCTGTACTTATTTTATCTAAACCATTTATATCCATAATTCTGTCTATCTGCGCAAATAAACGATGAATCAGCCTAAAATACCCTTTTGTAATTTTAATAATCGTCGTTATTGCCTCATAATCAGTAAAGTCTTCGAGTTTTAAATCAAATCCTAAATCTTGCCACTTATATTCTAATATATGATGCGTCTCATCTTTACTTAGATTATCAAATTCATGTGCAAAACCTATACGCGAATATAGTTGAGGATAACGAGATAGTTTTTTCTCTATACCCGGCATACCAATAAATATCATTGCTAAATTATGTTCATCATAAATAGCTCTTAATTGCTCTAAATGTTGCACTTTAAGGCGATCAATCTCATCTACTATAATTAAATCAATATATTTAAACATATCACTATAATGTTTACTATGTTCATGTCCATACTTATTTACAACATGTAATTTTTGACCCAAATCAATGCTTGCAGTAATACTATATAAATCATTCCTTAATTTAGTTTGTTTTTCTGCTGGTGCAGTATAAAATATTTTATCCACCGATAGTATGTCATCGGTCGTTTTACTAGCTAAATCTTCCCAACCTCTATGGTTAACTTGTTTTTCAATAGTATCCCAATTTGTGTAATACCTAGACGATAAAGTTTTTCCGACACCAGGTTGACCATAGCAGATCCCAATATATTGATATTTAATACAAGCATCACAAAATTCAGCAAAGCGTTTATACTCTTTCGTTTCAATGAAATTTTGATTTTTAGTCATTACGATACCTCTTTAATTTTTTGACGTTTTTAGTCGTTTCTTGAGGTGAATAACCACAATTTTTTTCTTCCTTAATTAATTCCGTGGTACTTGGACTAGCAATATTTTGTTTTAAGTGTTTTCTTCTCTGACTACGAGCGTGCTGTATGTCTTTTATATCTATGGAGTAATCAGCTATTTCTGGACATATAGCAGTACAAAGAAATTCATCTCTATAAAACACACGTATTTCAGCCATATCATTTGGGTTATAACGAATCAGTACATATTCACCTACATAAGCTGCTAGATTAGTATTACTGTATCGAAAACCTTGAAAATGAATGCCATCTGAATGAACTTTTCTAGATTTAGGTATTTCCAACAATAATAAATCAAGTTGTTCTAAGCTACTTGGCATATTAGGGAAAAAGTGATTACTATTCCAACGACTGATAGGCGTGGTATGAATAGTACTATGTTCTTTTTGATTATAATCTTCAATTAAAAAGTAACGTAATTTTTCTTCAAAATTGTGAAAATTTATTAGATTACTAGGAGTATCATTATTGTTTATATATCCAGGCAGTTGTTCTAAGAAAGTTTGATTAACTGTCTGAAAGAATCGTTCTATTTTTCCACGACCACGAGGGACACCAACTTTTGAAAACATCAAGTTAATTTTCAAATCAATAGCGACCTGTTCCATGTGATGCGAGGTAAAGTCACTCCCGTGATCTGTGTAGAATTTTTCGGGTATACCACATACTGGCCAATTGGTATTATTCTTATTCCATATTGCTTGGTGTAGTGTTAATGCTGTGTTTTGAGCATTGGGGGCATCAAAACTTAAGAAATAGCCTGCAATTGCACGACTATAGTCATCCATAATAATAGTTAGCCATGGTCTATTGATATTACCTTTTTGGTCTAATATAAAGATATCTAGCAAAGTATGGTCGGCTTGCCATATTTCATTGGGTCTTGAGGATTCTCTAATTTGTATTAAATCGTACTTATTTTGATAGTATTTTTCACCCTGATGAGAGAAATCAATAACAGACTTAGGCATCGCTTTAATAACACTATAAATTTGTTTATAACTTGGTATATCAAAATTATTTTCTTTACAGTAATTAGTGATTTTCCTATGAATTGTGGCTATACTATTTCTTTTATTCATAAGCGCAAGGCGTTCAATTTCATCAATTATCTTTGGTTCTATTTTACGTGTTCCTTTATCAGCTCTTGTCGCATAGATTAGTCCTTTAAGTCCTTGTTCTTTATATGACTTATTCCATCTATAAAGGGTGCTTAACGCAATCCCTTTACTTTTAGAAATACTTGATAAAGATTGTTCGCCTAGGATAAAAGGTTTTATAATATTGTACTTTTGAGTAGCTTTTTTACGTTTGGCTTCAGAAAAATTAGTTAGATACTTCTCCTTGTTTTTCATCTTCCTTGTCCTCCAATTTATTGAGGTAACGATAAATTGTTGTACGTGAAACATGCCACTGTTCTGCAATTGTCTTAATTGGCGTGCCATTATCATAAAGTGTCTTAAGTAAGTTTAAATCTTTTTGATTTAATTTTTCTGGTCTGCCTCCATATCGGCCTCTAGCACGTGCTGCAATTCGGCCAGCTGAAGAACGCTCTAAAATTAAATTACGTTCAAATTCTGCAAATGCTGCGAATAAATGAAATAATAATTGTCCAGTTGAACTTGATTTATCCATTGTTATATTTTCTTCTAAACTATGGAAACTTACACCTCGTTCGTTAAGTTCATTAACTAATGTGATTAAATCCTCCATGTTACGTCCTAGTCTATCTAGTCTCCAAACAACAATGGTATCTCCTGACCTCGCAAATTCAATTGCTTTATCTAAACCAGGTCTTTTACTTTTTGAACCACTCATATGGTCATTAAATATCTTTTCACAACCATGTGTATTTAATCGATCTTCCTGTAAATTTAAATTTTGTAATCCAGTTGAAACTCTTGCATAACCTATTTTCAAAATACAAACCTCCTATATACACCTTCAGTGTACCATAACTTAATCACAAGATCTTTTTTGAACATAGATTTTTTGTTGGGTTTTTGAACACATAATTCTATGTAATACATACTTATTTAGACATAAAAAACGAGTGTACAGAAAATGGTTATTTTCTGTACACTACAAAATAAAAAAGTCAAATGGTATATACCCCTACCCCGTATATGTTATACTCAAATTGTCTTATTACTATCTTTAAAAATATAAAATTAGGAGGTTTAATTTTGTCGAATAACAAAAAACACCAAAATCATGAGCATCATAGTCATCAAGAACATGAAAATCACACTAGTCATGGTAATCATGAACATCACCATCATGGAAATTTTAAAAGTAAATTCTTTATTTCTTTGATTTTTGCGATACCGATTATTATTTTATCGCCCATGATGGGAGTTAAATTACCGTTTCAAATTTCATTTACAGGGTCAGATTGGATTGTATTAATTCTTGCTACAATTTTATTCTTTTACGGAGGAAAGCCATTTTTATCAGGGGCTAAAGATGAAATTTCAACTAAAAAACCTGGAATGATGACGCTTGTTGCTCTAGGTATTTCAGTAGCTTATATTTATAGTTTATACGCCTTTTATATGAATAACTTCAGTGGTTCATCCACACATACAATGGACTTTTTCTGGGAATTAGCGACTTTAATTTTAATCATGTTATTAGGTCATTGGATTGAAATGAACGCAGTAGGTAATGCAGGCAATGCACTGAAGAAAATGGCAGAACTTTTACCTAATACTGCAGTGAAGCTGATTGATAACAATCAACGAGAAGAAGTTAAAATATCAGATATTCATATTGACGATATTGTGGAAGTCAGAGCAGGCGAAAGTATACCCACAGACGGAATCATTGTTCAAGGAGAAACATCAATTGACGAATCATTAGTTACTGGCGAATCAAAAAAAGTTCATAAAACTCATAATGATGATGTTATTGGAGGTTCAATTAATGGTTCAGGTACAGTACAAGTTAAAGTGACTGCTACGGGTGAAAATGGCTACCTATCTCAAGTTATGGGTCTTGTTAACCAAGCTCAAAACGATAAGTCAAAAGCTGAACTCCTCTCTGATAAAGTCGCAGGTTATTTGTTTTACTTTGCAGTAAGTATTGGCCTGATTTCATTTATCGTATGGATGCTTATTCAAAACAACGTCGATTTCGCACTTGAACGGCTAGTAACCGTATTAGTCATTGCTTGTCCACATGCATTAGGCTTGGCAATACCTTTAGTTACAGCACGTTCTACCTCTATAGGCGCACATAATGGTTTAATCATTAAAAACAGAGAATCTGTAGAAATCGCACAACACATTGATTACATCATGATGGATAAAACTGGGACACTAACTGAAGGTAACTTTTCAGTGAATCACTATGAAAGTTTTACAGACGAGTTAAATAATGAAGAAATATTGAGTCTATTTGCTTCATTAGAAAGTAATTCTAATCATCCACTTGCCACTGGTATTGTTGATTTTGCTAAAGGCAAAAATATTTCATATGCTACTCCTCAAGAAGTTAATAATATTCCAGGTGTAGGCTTAGAAGGCACAGTTGATAATAAAAAACTCAAAATAGTGAATGTTTCTTATCTCGATAAAAGCAATTTTGATTATAATAAAGAACAATTTACGAATCTCGCTCAACAAGGGAATTCTATTAGTTATCTAATTCATGACCGACAAGTTATTGGTATTATCGCACAAGGCGATAAAATTAAAGAAAGTTCAAAACAAATGGTTTCGGATTTATTATCGAGAAACATTACGCCAGTCATGCTTACAGGCGATAATAAAGAAGTGGCACAAACAGTGGCTGAAGAATTAGGTATTAGTGATGTCCACGCGCAATTGATGCCCGAAGATAAAGAAAGTATTATCCAAGATTATCAAAGCAATGGTAGCAAAATCATGATGGTTGGTGATGGTATCAATGATGCGCCAAGCCTTATTAGAGCAGATATTGGTATGGCAATTGGCGCAGGGACAGATGTAGCTATTGAATCGGGGGATGTCATACTCGTTAAAAGTAATCCTTCTGATATTATCAATTTTTTGTCCCTTTCAAAAAATACGATGAAAAAAATGGTTCAAAATTTATGGTGGGGCGCAGGATATAACGTGATTGCAGTTCCTCTTGCAGCTGGTATATTAGCTTCTATTGGTTTAATATTATCACCTGCTGTGGGTGCAATACTTATGTCTTTAAGTACGATCATCGTAGCAATTAATGCATTTACATTAAAATTAAAATAAAAGAGGTAAATATAATGTATAAAAAAATGTTCACAATTTTAATTACGTTATTTTCTATAATGTTTATGGTTCCTAATGATACTTTTGCAGAAGGTAAGCACAACATGATGGACATGAAAGAAAATGATCAAAAGCGAAATGATATGATGGATATGAAAAGTCATGACGAAAGAAAAAATTTGAATTCTTCACAAGGAAAAAATGAAATAACATTTCCCAAAGTTTTAGATCCTAAAAAAGATAACAATGGTTATAAAAGTTATACATTAAAAGCGCAGAAAGGAAAGACAGAATTTTACAAAGGTAATTTCTCTAACACTTTAGGATACAATGGAAATTTACTTGGGCCAACTTTAAAATTAAAAAAAGGAGATAAGGTTAAAATTAAGTTAGTCAACAACTTAGATGAAAATACAACATTTCATTGGCATGGGTTAGAAATAGATGGAAAAGTGGATGGAGGCCCTTCTCAAGTTATAAAACCAGGAAAAGAAAAAACAATAAAATTTGAGGTTAAACAAGAGGCTGCTACATTATGGTATCATCCCCACCCCTCCCCAAATACAGCTAAACAAGTTTATAATGGTTTATCAGGGTTATTATATATAGAGGATGACAAAAAGAATAATTATCCTAGCAATTATGGGAAAAATGATTTGCCTATAATAATCCAAGATAAAACATTTGTATCTAAAAAATTAAATTATACAAAAACGAAAGATGAAGATGGTACTCAAGGTGATACAGTCCTTGTGAATGGGAAAGTAGATCCTAAATTAACAACAAAAGAAGGAAAAATACGTTTGAGACTTTTAAATGGCTCCAATGCTCGGGATTTAAATCTTAAGCTAAGTAATAATCAAAGTTTTGAATATATTGCTTCAGAAGGCGGCCATTTAGAAAAGACTAAAAAGTTAAAAGAAATTAATTTAGCTCCTTCAGCAAGAAAAGAAATAGTAATAGATTTATCTAAAATGAAAGAAGAAAAAGTCAATCTTGTTGATAATGATGAAACAGTAATTTTACCAATTATTAACAAAGAAAAAAGTACTAACAAAGACACTACTCCAAAAGTAGATAAAAAAATCAAATTAGAAGGTATGGACGATAATGTTACTATTAATGGCAAAAAATTCGATCCTAACAGAATAGATTTCACACAAAAGGTAAACCGTAAAGAAACTTGGGAAATTGAAAACGTCAAAGATAAAATGGGTGGTATGAAGCACCCGTTCCATATCCACGGAACGCAATTTAAAGTTTTATCAGTGGATGGGAAGAAACCTTCAGAAGATATGAGAGGCAAAAAAGACGTTATATCTCTGGAACCTGGACAAAAAGCCAAAATAGAAGTGGTTTTTAAAAATACTGGGACATACATGTTCCATTGTCACATACTTGAGCATGAAGATAATGGAATGATGGGACAAATAAAAGTAACAAAATAATTTATAAGGAGAATTCAATATGATGAAAAAATTGAGCTCAATTATAGTAGCTTCAGGATTAGTATTATCAGCTTGTTCAACTGGTAACGAAGAAGAAGAAAATTCTAAAGATCAAAAACAAGAAAAACATATGAATCATAAGAGTGAAAGTAAAGCCCCAGATAATATGAAAAGTACAGATGACAGTAAATATAAAAAGGACGATAAAATAACAATTACAGCTGATCATATGCCTGGTATGAAAAATGCCAAAGGTACTGTGAAAGGTGCTTATAAAACGTATGCTTATGTCGTGAGTTACACACCTACAAATGGTGATGAAAAAGTTAATAATCACAAATGGGTCGTTAATGAGGAAGTTGCAGATGCCCCTGAAAATGGATTCAAGAAAGGTGATACAGTTAAATTAGAAGCTGACCATATGCCTGGTATGAAAGGTGCAGAAGCTCAAATTGATGATGTAGAAAAAACAACCGTTTATATGGTGGATTATAAATCAACAGAAAACGATGAGATGGTTAAAAATCATAAATGGATGACAACTGACGAACTAAAATCTCGTTAATGTCTATCATTTTAAAGCTTTAAAGTATTTAGTTAGTTATTCACAAATGCAATGAGAATCCCCTTTGTTAAATAGACAAGTAAACAAATAAAATTTATGGCCACTCTCATATCCACAATAATGAGAGTGGCCATTTGTTTAGAAAAATTAAATGATTTTAATGAAAATGAGGGGATCTTTTATAATTTATCAATGGAATTTCGAAAAATATAAAAAATGGAATAGTGAATGTATTGAGCTTTATCATTTATCAAGAAAAGTTATTCTAAATTAGCAGGTAAAGTCACATATCAAGCAAAGTGACATAAGGTTTAAATTGTATGATTAGGGTGTAACAAAAAGGTGGTGAGATTTTGAAAATTGGTTATGCCCGAGTATCATCTAAAAATCAGAATTTAGATAGACAAATTGAAGTACTGAAAGCAAATGGTGCAGAAAAAATATTTACTGAAAAACAATCAGGAAAAAATATTAAAGAAAGACCAGTATTTCAAGAAGTAATGAATTTTGTACGAGAAGAAGATACTTTAATAGTCGATGCATTAGATAGGCTAGGCAGAAATTATGATGAAGTAATTAAAACAGTAGATTTTCTTAAAGAAAAAAATGTTAGATTAATAATTACAAGCCTACCAATGATGAATGAAATTATCGGTAATGAATTGTTAGATAAATTCTTAAAAAATTTAATTATTCAATTACTGGCAATGATTTCAGAACAAGAACGAAATGATAGCAGACGTAGACAGGCTGATGGAATAGCTGTTGCAAAATCTAAAGGTATATATAAAGGGCGACCCAAATTATATAGTCCTATTGCTAAAGACCCACATAAACAGGCAGTATATTATCGTGTTGTTAGTTTTTTAGATCAAGGTATGGCAATTAGTAAAATTGCTAAAAAAGTAGGATTATCAAGACAAACCATATATAGAATAAAAAAAGATTATCAAAGTGGAATATATAAAGATATAGATAATTAATTTATTATGGAGGTAATCGTTATGAGTAAATCAGGAGATTTCAGAGAGTACCCTAAAATTTTAAAAATAGAGAATGATGGAAGAATCATTGCTTTAGATAAACATGGTAGAGTAAACAGTCAATTTTATACAAACACAATAACTGATGAAGATTCGATAAAAGTTTTCGGTTTGAAATTTAAATTATTATATCATGATTATGTTAATGATAATTTAAGTAGAGTTGAAAAAAATAAAGATTCATATAATGAAAATATATCAACAAGAAATCGACCGGAAGATTACTATAATGAACGTGATTTTAGACGTGATTTAGAACAGCAGCAAGAGAACACTAAAGCTAAAAGAAAAAATAAATGGTTAGTAGCAGTCATTGTAGTATTATTGATTGGTTTAGTAATATTGTTGTTTAAATCATGTAGCAATGGAAATGAGCAACAACCTACAGATAATAATGATACATCACAAGAACAAATTGATAATGGCCAATCAAATAATGGCCAAAAAGTAGAAGAACAAGACCAAGAAATTCGTGATCAAATTCAATCTACAAAAGATAGTATTGAGAATAGCAATGATGATACAAATTCAAAAATTGCAGAATTACAAAATAAAGTTGATAGCCTAAAACAACAAGCAGATACAGACAAATTAAATAAAGTTGCAGAAGATTATCAGAACACAATTAATAATTTGAAAGACGCAAAAACCCAACAAGATAATGGTAACAATGAAAAAATGGAAGAAGAATTAAATAAAGTTAATAATAAGTTAGATGAAATCAAGAATAAAATTTCATCGTGGTTTAATAGTAATAAATAACTTGCTACTACATTGATATAAAGGGTAATGCGTATGGAAAATGAAAAGACACGTAATAAGAAGCCATATATATATATGGTTTCTTATTACTAATAATTATCTTAATTGCTTTAATAATTGTATTTGTAGTTAGAAAAATAGATGCCCTAGGACAAATAAATAAATTTGAAGATGCTGTAGAATCTAATGATTCTAAAAAAGTCAGTGAAATTTTATCCGGTAGTGAACGGACTATGTCAGACAAGGAATCAAAAGCGTTTATAAAATATATGGTTCTGTTGCAAAGTAAAAAAATATAGCTAACCACTAATTTATCATGTCAGTGTTCGCTTAACTTGCTAGCATGATGCTAATTTCGTGGCATGGCAAAAATCCGTAGATCTGAAGAGACCTGCGGTTCTTTTTATATAGAGCGTAAATACATTCAATACCTTTTAAAGTATGCTTTGCTGTATTGATACTTTGATACCTTGTCTTTCTTACTTTAATATGACGGTGATCTTGCTCAATGAGGTTATTCAGATATTTCGATGTACAATGACAGTCAGGTTTAAGTTTAAAAGCTTTAATTACTTTAGCCATTGCTACCTTCGTTGAAGGTGCCTGATCTGTAATTACCTTTTGAGGTTTACCAAATTGTTTAATGAGACGTTTGATAAACGCATATGCTGAATGATTATCTCGTTGCTTACGCAACCAAATATCTAATGTATGTCCCTCTGCATCAATGGCACGATATAAATAACTCCATTTTCCTTTTATTTTGATGTACGTCTCATCAATACGCCATTTGTAATAAGCTTTTTTATGCTTTTTCTTCCAAATTTGATATAAAATTGAGGCATATTCTTGAACCCAACGGTAGACCGTTGAATGATGAACGTTTACACCACGTTCCCTTAATATTTCAGATATATCACGATAACTCAATGCATATCTTAGATAGTAGCCAACGGCTACAGTGATAACATCCTTGTTAAATTGTTTATATCTGAAATAGTTCATACAGAAGACTCCTTTTTGTTAAAATTATACTATAAATTCAACTTTGCAACAGAACCAGAATTTTTATGATAAACGACCTTGTCACAATTGAATAACTAAAAAAAGATGATGAATTTGAGAAAATTCTCAAATTCATCATCTTCAATATTTGTCTCATCAGTCCGATTTGACAAAGAGCCCGTTTTTTTATGTTTTCCTTACTTACTTAAAACAGTCACACATTCAATATGGATTGAGAGGACAGAATGAATGTCATTTGTGTATGTCCGTTCTCGGAAACATATCCACGACACTTTTTGCACTATCGGTAGACGGGAACATATCCATAGGCTTCGCTGTTTTTTGAAAAACTGAGGTATGCTGTTAATTTTCAGTACCCAATACTGTGAATAACGTTACTCTCCTATTCACTAATGTAATTCAACAATCTTTCTAAAATGTCATGTGTAACTTTTAAGTTGTATTGTTCAATAAGGTGACTTTGCAAATCCATAACTAATAGCAAAGAATTTTTATAGGCTTCAAATAATTCTACCTTATCTAATCGAGCAGTGGTCTTTGCAAATTTTTTATAATTTTCAAGGCTAATTTCTTTTTCAAGGTTTTTACTCATGTTTAGCCAATTATCAGCATTTTTTTCTGCCATACGTATAAGTTGTAGTGTATTTTTTTGAAGTTGTGATAAGAGTTCTAATGAACGAGCATATTCTCCTCTTTTTAGAACGTTGATTCCCATCAACCATAGATTAGAGAAATTACACAACAAAAAATTAGCATTTTCTTCAGTAAGTCTATTTGGTCTTGCACCACTTATCTCTGATAAATAATTTTCTAATTGCCCTGTTTCATCGTAAATAAGCATAGCCTTCGTATCAGGAATATAACCTGAATCTTTAAACGAGGGGATTATGTTCATATCTTTTTCAGAAAGGAAATGAAATTCCCCACGTATAAGATTATCAAAAATAACTACCTCTGTTCCGTACTCATTTTTATAAAGCATCAAGTACGGAGCTACGTCAAACAACCAGTTGGATGAATCAAAGTTCGAGGTTATACTATCTTTCAAAAATATATAGAACTCTATATCAGAGTATTGGTCACCTTCTCCTTTGGTAAACGATCCATACATCATACAAGCTGTAATTCGTTCATCTGACTCAGTAAGATTCTTAACGTTTGCAATTAATTCTTTTTGTTTTAACATTTCTTCACCCTTTCATGTAAATATCTTTTAGTTATTGTGGCAACTCAAAATCTCTACAAACCTAAATTAATATTTTTCGTACAAATGTTATTGCAAAAAGCATCATCATGCTCCACAAACAATAGTGTAGGACAATATTCCAAAATCATTTTTTCAATTTGGATACGTGAAAAAATATCAATATAGTTCAATGGCTCATCCCATATATACAAATGTGCACTTTCACAAAGGCTTTTAGCAATTAGTACTTTCTTTTTCTGACCAGCACTAAAATCCACCATGTTCTTATCAAACTGCTCTCTATTAAAATCCAGTTTACGAAGAATCGTTTTAAATAGAGTTTCATCGATCTTATTATTATAGGCAAATTCAGATAGATTACCTTTTAAATATGAAGTATCTTGCGAAATATAAGAAATTTTTAGTCCACTTGCTAGCATAAAATTTCCGGTAAATTTAATATCATCTCCATTAATCAATTTTAGGATACTAGACTTACCACTCCCATTTTTTCCGATAATGGCAACTCTATCACCAATATTGACTCTGAAATTAAGATTACTGCATACTTCTTTATCTCCATAAGACAATGATAAATCATTCGCTTCTATTAAGCACTCTTTGTGAAATTCAAGTGGTGAAATTTTTAAGTCATCATATTGTTCAATGTTGTGGAGCAGTTCTGATTTTTGTAAAACGGCTTCCTGATGTCTTGACTCAATATTTTTGGCACGTTTCATCGCTTTTGCAGCCTTATGTCCAACATAACCCTTATCCAGTTTTGAACCAGAATTTGTTGTTCCATATTTACTTTTTTCTACTTTATTTGACCAGTTTGAACTACGTTTTGCTGCATAAGACAACCTTCCTATTTCTTTAAGGAGTTTCTTGTTTTCTGCCAGTTCAAAATTATCTTGTAACGTTTTGTTCTCCCACCAAGAAGTAAAATTTCCCTTTTGGATTTCGATATTCGTTTTATTGATAGATAGTATATGGTCAACACATTGATCAAGTAAGCTTCTATCATGAGATACCAAAATAAACCCCTTCTTGCGTTTCAAATAGTTTTGCACTACATTACGTGCATCGATGTCAAGATGGTTTGTAGGTTCATCAATAAGCAGGAAACAACTCGCTGTAAGGAATAAAGCTGCAAGAAGGACCTTCGTTTGCTCACCATTTGACAATGTATTAAACGGACGATATAAAGCATCTTCTTGAACATCAAGCAATGATATTTCACGAAAAATCTCCCAATCCATACATTCCGTACAAATACTCTTCATTACTTCAATTGTATATAGACTCTTATCTTCCACATCATAAGGAAAATACTCAAACTTAACTGTAGAACTTATATTGCCGGAATACGCATATTTGCCAAGCAGTAAATTTAAGAAAGTAGTTTTACCGCGTCCGTTTCTTCCAATAAAACCGAGTTTCCAATCTGTATCTATCTGAAAACTTACATTTTCAAAAATATTGTCATAACTTCCTTCATATGAAAAAGTTAGATTTGAAACATTTATTAAGGACATATATTTCTTCCTCCTTTACATTATAAAAATTTTATAAGCAAAGTCGGTTTTCGGCATTAATTACTCTATAATGTTATCCAACTCTGCAAGGATTTTGTCATGAATGACATAGTATCATTGTCTATCACGTTTATCTTCCTTTCTTTTACAAATATTAAAAGCCGCAAGAAAGTAAATTCTTACGGCTCAAAAACAAATACTATTATTACCTTTTGTTATACATAACATAAGGTTACTGTAATGTATTATTGAGTGTAGAATACTTAACTTTCTTGCAATTTGCATAACAAAACAAACGGTTCTATAGCCGTTTCTTTAAATATCTTATTATGCATCATATAATTAGCAAGAAAAGTTATACATTCTTCCACCTCCAAGTCGTTTTATTATATCATATTATCTTTAAAAATCCAATATAATTCTTCTGTTCTCTTTCTAAAGATTACCCTTCTACATCAATCTCGACTCCTGATTTGAATTCAACGGCGAACTTATCATGAAATACCGTAACTTTTTCTATAAGCCTCCTTACTAACTGCTCATCATATTCCTCTAACTCACAGGATTGTTCATTAAAGAAATCAGTCATTTCAGCGATTCGTTGCCTTTTTCCTTCACGCTCTGCATTTTCAACAAGTGCATTTTGCTTCAATTCTCGAAGGTGGTAGATTTCATCAGCCACATCTTCATAGTCATTCTTGGATTTTGCTTGGATAAGAAGCTGTTGTTGTAATTCTTCCAATTTGCTATCAATATCATTGGTGGCATTATCATTTTCTTCATTAAGTATAGTAGCTATGTTTTTCTGCAACGCCTGGAGGAAGGGTTCTTTGTTAGCCAAAAGTTCGTTAATAGCCTTGACCACTGCTGTCTGCAATGTTTCCTCGTTTATGGTAGGGGCAGTACATTCAGATCCTTTTTCCTCCAAACGGCTGACGCATCTCCAAACAATAGACTTGTAACCTCGGTTATTCCAGTGTACCCGGCGGTAAATATCACCGCACTGGCGAGCAAACTGCAACTGCAACTATGCAGGCACTTAATCTTAAAAGAACTACTTTCTATAAACTGGTGAAGGAAGTGATTGTATGATGACGATGTGTCCACGATGTTTAGAGCTATACAGTGAAATTTGGTCGAAGCCTTGTTGTAAATGCGCCGATAAGACCATTCCTGTTGATATTGAACTCATCAATGTCGTTCAGATGCTGCTCACTAGAGGCTTCGATGTATCTTATGCCACTTGTTACCCAGATAAAGAACAAGGTGAGATCGAAGCTATGGAAATTGAGATTCACTTTAGGGAATTGTATCCGCAGGCTCTCTTTGATGGTCTCCCACCTGACTGGATTGTAATTGACGAATACCCAGTTCTTGGCGGTAAGGTTCTTGATGAACCTGTTGATATCCTTACATGTGCAATCGAATATCGATTTGAAGAGAGCATCCATATTCAAAAGGATATCGCTATAAGCAATCTGGAAACATGGCTCGAAGAGAAAGACCCGCAATCTTGTAGGGCTATCCTTACATTGGCCGGCTTCTGAAAAAGTAAGACCCTCTCAACAGTAATGATCTGCTGAAAGGGTACTTTACTTTAATCTATGACCTTGAAGTGCCTTAATGCGTCTTTAATAGCTTCTACTTTATATTCTGGTGCTGGTTTATATGGGCGTTTTAGTTCTTCAACTGCGTTTGGTGCGTCGTACATCGGCAGGCCTAAGTTTCTTTTGACCTCTGCAATGTTTGCAGTGTGAACTTTGAAGCCGTACTTTTCTTCGATATACTCCTGAATAAGCCTGTAGGTGATACGATCTGGCTGGATTTTTCGGTCGTCTGCGTACTCCATTTTTACACTGATAAAATCGTCTGCACTTTTGTGGGACAATAAAACACACGTCTCAACGTGGCTCTAGTTGATGGCATTGATGTCTTAAGCTGATTTTTAACCCTTTCGTTCGCGGGAACGTATCAACGGTATTTTGATTATTTTTTAAGAAACTGATATATGGGGGAACATATCGAAGCAATCAATAATGCACATTAACAACTAGTCTTTGTTATATTTAAACTATTCGAAAAGGTAATTGGATATTAAGGGAAGACTCTATAGACTTTTTCATATGATTAACGAGTTCAGCCACCTCAGATTCCATTCCTTCCCACTTGTCAACACACTCTCCTAAATAAGCCTCTCTCGCTTTGTTGAGTAAAGTAGCATGCTCATCGGGTAATTGAGGTATCGCCCATTCAGCTGCCAGATCTTTTGAGCGAATTTCACCAGTAGATGCTGTCAGCCACATTCTGGCTAAAGTTAAAATCACATTGCGTTCGTCACCGTTAATGCTAGCTATCAACCCGGGCAACGATTCTTTAATTGCTTTTCGAATATCTGTCATTGGCACAGGCTCAATTACTTCTGTTGCCTTTGGTCCCAAAAGGTTAATACTATTTTTTCTTAGTTGTGCTAAAAGTATTGCTAAATCCGGATCATAAGTCGACTCAGGAATTTCTCCCTTTTCAAACTGCTCTCTTAGCCACTCGCCATACATAAATTCATATTTGGGGGGGAAATGCCAAGGGACAATATCCTTTTGATTTATGACCGTAACTTCAAGAGGCCTCATATCTTTTATGTTTCCTATTTTCCCAGATATAAGCATTAACCTATTTGTAAGATTCCTTCGAGTTTTTTCAGATAAACTTTGATTTGTTATTACCAAAATATCTACATCGCTATTCATACGTAAACCACCCATTACTGCCGAACCATACAAATACACCCCAATTAACATATTATCAAGTAGTTCCGCTATAGTTTTTAATGCTTGAATTGCTTCTTTCGGAATTTTTTTGTTACTTAAATCTATACTCAACTTCGATCTCCTTTCGTCTGAAAACTGTTTTTTAACGCCTCTTAAAATTTATAAAAAAAGAGTAAACATCTTTCGTTGTATTGTAAATTAACGCCATCCAAAATTTTGATTCAAGATTTTCTTTCGGTTTATTATATGTTTGAGCCAATATAAGCTACAAAACTGCTGTCTATCCATTTTTGAGTAACCTCATTTATATCAATCCCAATAGTAGCCAACCCAATAATGCTGCAATCCAATTTCTCTAACAAAGCTATTAAAGCCTTCATTTGAGAACCTGTCTCTATCCAATCATCTACAATCAAAACTCTTTTGTTCCTCACAATAGAACTCTTAGATATTTCAAAGCTTTTATCTTGACCTGAATAGTCGGTAAAATGTGTCGAAATAATCTCTTCTTTTGCGTATGGCAGCTTATCACCTTTTCTTACTCCAATAAACCCCACTCCAAGTTCTTTGGCTATGGCAGTGCCTAGTATCCATCCAATTGCTTCTGGGGCAGCCACATAATCTACTTTATTTTGAAAATCCAATGATAGTACTTTTACAATTTTATCAAAAACGGTTTTATGTGTAAAAATAGTTAGTAAATCATATTTTCCAATTGAGTTACGAGGTAATATACCTCTAATTTCATTTATAACATCAGTACTTTCCATACATTTACACCCCTTGCTTATGGTTAATAATCTTTGCTAATCTTTAAAAATAGTCATTTTCAACATATTTTTTATACATGTCCTCGGTATATCTTGTTATGTTCTTACCATACTCTGGATAATCAAACCCCAGTAGTTCTGCTACCTCTTTGGACACTTCCCTGAACAATTGGTGGCATATAAATAATGACTTCCAAATATTTTCATAGGAATCCATGCGATATGTAGATAATAATCTATTCCATAGATCTTCATCAATGTATTTGTTAATATACTTATAATTTTTCCCAACACTTAATGAAAATTCTGTCTTTATCCCAACCTTCCACGACATCATCCTAAGTAGTTCAAACCGTAGAATCTGGTTCAGATGATCGATTGCAAACAGTATCTCTTTGCGGCACAATCCTTTAATAACATAAGGTGTTACATTCCAAAATTCATTGCAGCAATCATCATACTCCCTTGCGCTTGGCTTTCTTACATGATAATCTATATCAGTCGGAACTATGTCCCTTTTAATTCTACAATCTTTATCAATTAGAACCTTTATTAATTTATCGCCCTTTAGGTAATTATCTAACTCTTCCAAGGGCAATAAGGTAAGATCAATTTTATTGTAATCATCAAATAGCATAAGATAGGAAAATCCCTTTTCTTCAGGTGGGAATAATTCCATATCCTCCGGCTTTTGCATCATTATTATATTCCCAAATTGATTAAGCCAGTCATCATTAGATATAAACGGTTCTATATCACTTACAAAATATGTAATATCATAATCCTGAAATTCATCTTTAGGTATATTAATATTTGCGCGTGACCCCTCAAGGGTCACAATTCGAATACGTTCATCCTGTTCTGCTAAAGAAAGTACTAAATCCATCATTTCTTTTTCTGATCTCATTTACATACTCCTCGTTTATTTTTTCTATATTATTACATCTTCTTTTTTGCCGATACAATCAGCATCATTGGGCGTCGCATTTCATCCGCCATCCCCGGAATATCCATCATGTTCTCTGGCGGCTGTGGCTCCACAATCTGATTTATTATAAAACTATTTGAAAGCAGTGTATTTAGATATGTGGTCAGTGTTCTATGATATTTTGTAACCTTTTCTTCCAAAAACATAGCTGTCCGTTTGCCCTCATAATAATAATTGTCCACCGGGAAATGCAGTATTTCTCCTTTTTCGTTATAATACCAGTCTTGTGTTCCATGAGCAGTAAAAACAGGATGTTCAACTGTAAAAACTAAATTGCCACCAGCCTTCAGCATCCTATATATCTTTTTTATTAAATTCTCATAGTCTGCTACATAATGAAACGCAAGCGAACTTAGTATTACATCAAAGCTCTCCTCTGGGAAATCCACATCTTCTATGGCACAGCATTCATATTCAATCTGTGGAAAATGGGTTTTTCCTTTTGCTACTTCGAGCATTTTATGAGAAATATCAACACCTACTACAGAGGAAGCACCGTTTTCCATCGCATATATACAGTGCCATCCATAGCCGCATCCTAAATCAAGCACACGCTTACCCTTAAAATCAGGTAGCATCTTTTTCAAAGTCTCCCATTCTCCCGCACCAGCCAGTCCTTTCTGCGAGCGACTCATTTGACTGTATTTTTGAAAAAATATATTATCATCATATTTGTTTTCTTTCATCTGAACTCTCCTCGTTTAAAAAGTTATTTATCTCCGATACAATTTCATTCACTTCTTTATAAAGTTTCTCGGTCATATCGTAGCATTCAAAAAGTGAGATACCGAGTACTTCAAAAATATGATTTACCTTCTCGGTATATTTTTCAGGTTTATGTTCAAAAGTTTCAAGCAGTTTTATAGCTTTCTTTTCGTTGATACAATAAGCATTATTACATGCAAATAGTACTTGATTTAAGCATGAAATAATACGAAAAACATGGCCTGCAATATAATATTTATCCTCTACCCCCGCATTTGCTTTTACAAACATTAAAGAGAATTCAGCTTCAAATATAAAAAAGTTCATCAAGCTTTTCTTTAGAGCAGTAGGGTAAATTTCTGCCTGCTTTTTTAATTCGCATAAGCTTTCGTTCTTAGCATATAGTATTTTACTAATCGCTAATTCTCCACGATACATTGCACTTATATAACCATGGGGATGCCCGGTCTGATAATTGGCAGTAACAATTCCTTGCTCCGTATCTTTGATTATTTGTTCTACCCGTTTTATATCACGTAAAATCAAGTCAACATGATACCCATTTATAAATAACCATCCGCCGCCATTAATCCAATCACCCCACGCTCCGGGAGGCACAACAAGG
This sequence comes from Staphylococcus simulans, assembly GCF_047037175.1. Taxonomy (GTDB): domain Bacteria; phylum Bacillota; class Bacilli; order Staphylococcales; family Staphylococcaceae; genus Staphylococcus; species Staphylococcus simulans_C. The sequence goes on from NZ_CP178242.1 coordinate 41,843, forward strand.
TTGTTTCTATTTTTATCATCCAATTCTGTAGCAATTTGATTAATCGCTGTCAGGTCAAATGAGTCTGAATTGTAATAGATTCCGATATCTATATCAGAATTTTCTGTATGGGTGCCTCTTGCACGTGAGCCCCCTAATACGATGCCTTCGGTTCTGTTGCAAAGTTGAATTTATAGTATAATTTTAACAAAAAGGAGTCTTCTGTATGGACTATTTCAGATATAAACAATTTAACAAGGATGTTATCACTGTAGCCGTTAGCTACTATCTAAGATATGCATTGAGTTATCGTGATATATCTGAAATATTAAGGGAACGTGGTGTAAACGTTCATTATTCAACGGTCTACCGTTGGGTTCAAGAATATGCCCCAATTTTATATCAAATTTGGAAGAAAAAGCATAAAAAAGCTTATTACAAATGGCGTATTGATGAGACGTACATCAAAATAAAAGGAAAATGGAGTTATTTATATCGTGCCATTGATGCAGAGGGACATACATTAGATATTTGGTTGCGTAAGCAACGAGATAATCATTCAGCATATGCGTTTATCAAACGTCTCATTAAACAATTTGGTAAACCTCAAAAGGTAATTACAGATCAGGCACCTTCAACGAAGGTAGCAATGGCTAAAATAATTAAAGCTTTTAAACTTAAACCTGACTGTCATTGTACATCGAAATATCTGAATAACCTCATTGAGCAAGATCACCGTCATATTAAAGTAAGAAAGACAAGGTATCAAAGTATCAATACAGCAAAGAATACTTTAAAAGGTATTGAATGTATTTACGCTCTATATAAAAAGAACCGCAGGTCTCTTCAGATCTACGGATTTTCGCCATGCCACGAAATTAGCATCATGCTAGCAAGTTAAGCGAACACTGACATGATAAATTAGTGGTTAGCTATATTTTTTTACTTTGCAACAGAACCAACAAAATCGTGAAACAGGCGAAAGAAAGTTGTATCGAGTGTGGTTTTGTAAATCCAGGCTTTGTCCAATGTGCAACTGGAGGAGAGCAATGAAACATGGCATTCAGTCACAAAAGGTTGTTGCTGAAGTTATTAAACAAAAGCCAACAGTTCGTTGGTTGTTTCTCACATTAACAGTTAAAAATGTTTATGATGGCGAAGAATTAAATAAGAGTTTGTCAGATATGGCTCAAGGATTTCGCCGAATGATGCAATATAAAAAAATTAATAAAAATCTTGTTGGTTTTATGCGTGCAACGGAAGTGACAATAAATAATAAAGATAATTCTTATAATCAGCACATGCATGTATTGGTATGTGTGGAACCAACTTATTTTAAGAATACAGAAAACTACGTGAATCAAAAACAATGGATTCAATTTTGGAAAAAGGCAATGAAATTAGACTATGATCCAAATGTAAAAGTTCAAATGATTCGACCGAAAAATAAATATAAATCGGATATACAATCGGCAATTGACGAAACTGCAAAATATCCTGTAAAGGATACGGATTTTATGACCGATGATGAAGAAAAGAATTTGAAACGTTTGTCTGATTTGGAGGAAGGTTTACACCGTAAAAGGTTAATCTCCTATGGTGGTTTGTTAAAAGAAATACATAAAAAATTAAACCTTGATGACACAGAAGAAGGCGATTTGATTCATACAGATGATGACGAAAAAGCCGATGAAGATGGATTTTCTATTATTGCAATGTGGAATTGGGAACGGAAAAATTATTTTATTAAAGAGTAGTTCAACAAACGGGCCAGTTTGTTGAAGATTAGATGCTATAATTGTTATTAAAAGGATTGAAGGATGCTTAGGAAGACGAGTTATTAATAGCTGAATAAGAACGGTGCTCTCCAAATATTCTTATTTAGAAAAGCAAATCTAAAATTATCTGAAAAGGGAATGAGAATAGTGAATGGACCAATAATAATGACTAGAGAAGAAAGAATGAAGATTGTTCATGAAATTAAGGAACGAATATTGGATAAATATGGGGATGATGTTAAGGCTATTGGTGTTTATGGCTCTCTTGGTCGTCAGACTGATGGGCCCTATTCGGATATTGAGATGATGTGTGTCATGTCAACAGAGGAAGCAGAGTTCAGCCATGAATGGACAACCGGTGAGTGGAAGGTGGAAGTGAATTTTGATAGCGAAGAGATTCTACTAGATTATGCATCTCAGGTGGAATCAGATTGGCCGCTTACACATGGTCAATTTTTCTCTATTTTGCCGATTTATGATTCAGGTGGATACTTAGAGAAAGTGTATCAAACTGCTAAATCGGTAGAAGCCCAAACGTTCCACGATGCGATTTGTGCCCTTATCGTAGAAGAGCTGTTTGAATATGCAGGCAAATGGCGTAATATTCGTGTGCAAGGACCGACAACATTTCTACCATCCTTGACTGTACAGGTAGCAATGGCAGGTGCCATGTTGATTGGTCTGCATCATCGCATCTGTTATACGACGAGCGCTTCGGTCTTAACTGAAGCAGTTAAGCAATCAGATCTTCCTTCAGGTTATGACCATCTGTGCCAGTTCGTAATGTCTGGTCAACTTTCCGACTCTGAGAAACTTCTGGAATCGCTAGAGAATTTCTGGAATGGGATTCAGGAGTGGACAGAACGACACGGATATATAGTGGATGTGTCAAAACGCATACCATTTTGAACGATGACCTCTAATAATTGTTAATCATGTTGGTTACGTATTTATTAACTTCTCCTAGTATTAGTAATTATCATGGCTGTCATGGCGCATTAACGGAATAAAGGGTGTGCTTAAATCGGGCCATATTGTTGTATAAGTGATGAAATACTGAATTTAAAACTTAGTTTATATGTGGTAAAATGTTTTAATCAAGTTTAGGAGGAATTAATTATGAAGTGTAATGAATGTAACAGGGTTCAATTAAAAGAGGGAAGCGTATCATTAACCCTATAAACTACGTCTGCCCTCATTATTGGAGGGTGAAATGTGAATACATCCTATTCACAATCGAATTTACGACACAACCAAATTTTAATTTGGCTTTGCATTTTATCTTTTTTTAGCGTATTAAATGAAATGGTTTTGAACGTCTCATTACCTGATATTGCAAATGATTTTAATAAACCACCTGCGAGTACAAACTGGGTGAACACAGCCTTTATGTTAACCTTTTCCATTGGAACAGCTGTATATGGAAAGCTATCTGATCAATTAGGCATCAAAAGGTTACTCCTATTTGGAATTATAATAAATTGTTTCGGGTCGGTAATTGGGTTTGTTGGCCATTCTTTCTTTTCCTTACTTATTATGGCTCGTTTTATTCAAGGGGCTGGTGCAGCTGCATTTCCAGCACTCGTAATGGTTGTAGTTGCGCGCTATATTCCAAAGGAAAATAGGGGTAAAGCATTTGGTCTTATTGGATCGATAGTAGCCATGGGAGAAGGAGTCGGTCCAGCGATTGGTGGAATGATAGCCCATTATATTCATTGGTCCTATCTTCTACTCATTCCTATGATAACAATTATCACTGTTCCGTTTCTTATGAAATTATTAAAGAAAGAAGTAAGGATAAAAGGTCATTTTGATATCAAAGGAATTATACTAATGTCTGTAGGCATTGTATTTTTTATGTTGTTTACAACATCATATAGCATTTCTTTTCTTATCGTTAGCGTGCTGTCATTCCTGATATTTGTAAAACATATCAGGAAAGTAACAGATCCTTTTGTTGATCCCGGATTAGGGAAAAATATACCTTTTATGATTGGAGTTCTTTGTGGGGGAATTATATTTGGAACAGTAGCAGGGTTTGTCTCTATGGTTCCTTATATGATGAAAGATGTTCACCAGCTAAGTACTGCCGAAATCGGAAGTGTAATTATTTTCCCTGGAACAATGAGTGTCATTATTTTCGGCTACATTGGTGGGATACTTGTTGATAGAAGAGGTCCTTTATACGTGTTAAACATCGGAGTTACATTTCTTTCTGTTAGCTTTTTAACTGCTTCCTTTCTTTTAGAAACAACATCATGGTTCATGACAATTATAATCGTATTTGTTTTAGGTGGGCTTTCGTTCACCAAAACAGTTATATCAACAATTGTTTCAAGTAGCTTGAAACAGCAGGAAGCTGGTGCTGGAATGAGTTTGCTTAACTTTACCAGCTTTTTATCAGAGGGAACAGGTATTGCAATTGTAGGTGGTTTATTATCCATACCCTTACTTGATCAAAGGTTGTTACCTATGGAAGTTGATCAGTCAACTTATCTGTATAGTAATTTGTTATTACTTTTTTCAGGAATCATTGTCATTAGTTGGCTGGTTACCTTGAATGTATATAAACATTCTCAAAGGGATTTCTAAATCGTTAAGGGATCAACTTTGGGAGAGAGTTCAAAATTGATCCTTTTTTTATAACAGGAATTCAAATCTTTTTGTTCCATTAAAGGGCGCGATTGCTGAATAAAAGATACGAGAGACCTCTCTTGTATCTTTTTTATTTTGAGTGGTTTTGTCCGTTACACTAGAAAACCGAAAGACAATAAAAATTTTATTCTTGCTGAGTCTGGCTTTCGGTAAGCTAGACAAAACGGACAAAATAAAAATTGGCAAGGGTTTAAAGGTGGAGATTTTTTGAGTGATCTTCTCAAAAAATACTACCTGTCCCTTGCTGATTTTTAAACGAGCACGAGAGCAAAACCCCCCTTTGCTGAGGTGGCAGAGGGCAGGTTTTTTTGTTTCTTTTTTCTCGTAAAAAAAAGAAAGGTCTTAAAGGTTTTATGGTTTTGGTCGGCACTGCCGACAGCCTCGCAGAGCACACACTTTATGAATATAAAGTATAGTGTGTTATACTTTACTTGGAAGTGGTTGCCGGAAAGAGCGAAAATGCCTCACATTTGTGCCACCTAAAAAGGAGCGATTTACATATGAGTTATGCAGTTTGTAGAATGCAAAAAGTGAAATCAGCTGGACTAAAAGGCATGCAATTTCATAATCAAAGAGAGCGAAAAAGTAGAACGAATGATGATATTGACCATGAGCGAACACGTGAAAATTATGATTTGAAAAATGATAAAAATATTGATTACAACGAACGTGTCAAAGAAATTATTGAATCACAAAAAACAGGTACAAGAAAAACGAGGAAAGATGCTGTTCTTGTAAATGAGTTGCTAGTAACATCTGACCGAGATTTTTTTGAGCAACTGGATCCAGGAGAACAAAAACGATTTTTTGAGGAAAGTTATAAATTATTTTCCGAACGATATGGCAAGCAAAATATTGCTTATGCAACAGTTCATAATGATGAGCAAACCCCTCACATGCATTTAGGTGTTGTGCCTATGCGTGATGGAAAACTGCAAGGAAAAAATGTGTTTAATCGTCAAGAACTGTTATGGCTACAAGATAAATTCCCCGAGCATATGAAAAAACAGGGTTTTGAGTTGAAGCGTGGTGAACGTGGCTCTGACCGTAAACATATTGAGACAGCTAAATTTAAAAAACAAACTTTGGAAAAAGAGATTGATTTTCTAGAAAAAAATTTAGCAGTTAAAAAAGATGAATGGACTGCTTATAGCGATAAAGTTAAATCAGATTTAGAAGTACCAGCGAAACGACACATGAAAAGTGTTGAAGTGCCAACGGGTGAAAAGTCCATGTTTGGTTTGGGAAAAGAAATAATGAAAACAGAAAAGAAACCAACCAAAAATGTTGTTATATCGGAGCGTGATTATAAAAACTTAGTGACTGCTGCGAGAGATAACGATAGGTTAAAACAGCATGTTAGAAATCTCATGAGTACTGATATGGCGAGAGAATATAAAAAATTAAGTAAAGAACATGGGCAAGTTAAAGAAAAATATAGTGGTCTTGTAGAGCGATTTAATGAAAATGTAAATGATTATAATGAGTTGCTTGAAGAAAACAAGTCTTTAAAGTCTAAAATAAGCGATTTAAAGCGTGATGTGAGTTTAATCTATGAAAGCACTAAGGAATTCCTTAAGGAACGTACAGACGGCTTAAAAGCCTTTAAAAACGTTTTTAAGGGGTTTGTAGACAAGGTAAAGGATAAAACAGCACAATTCCAAGAAAAACACGATTTAGAACCTAAAAAGAACGAATTTGAACTAACTCATAACCGAGAGGTAAAAAAAGAACGAAGTCGAGATCAGGGAATGAGTTTATAAAATAAAAAAAGCACCTGAAAAGGTGTCTTTTTTTGATGGTTTTGAACTTGTTCTTTCTTATCTTGATACTATATAGAAATAACGTTTTTTTAAATAGGGATAGGCACTTATATATTAGCTTGAATAATTTAAAAAATTTGAAGGTACTTATATTTTATTAAAATCAAGGTTTTTATTGTTAGTTTTTGATGTGTATTTAGACATAAAATGACTTATCGGAAGTTATCTGTCATCATATATTCGAAGATGATATAATATATAGGTCGCCTATCTCTCAGGCGTCAATTTAGACGCAGAGAGGAGGTGCATATCAGATGATCGAAGCTCTTGTTCACATCACGACCACAGTCATCAGTGGTTGTATTGTTGCGTTATTTACGCATTGGCTACGTACACGTAACAATAAGAAAAAGCAGGCGATATTAGCCAACACCTAAAAATCCCCTCACTACTCGCAATAGTGAGGGGATTGGTGCATATAATGCACGAAGCTCTTGTTAACTTAATTATAACATTGATTAGTAGAGTAATGCAAAGTACTCATTCATTTCTCTTTTGAATATTATTTCTATCTATAAACTAAGTCGTCTTTACGGATAAAAACATGGTAACTTAGCATAACATTGTTTAACTCATATGCATTATTAGGGCATAAATCAAGCAGGTATATTTTTTCGTTATAAGCTCATATTTACGCTTTAAGCGCTTATATAGAATTTTGGATAATAAAACTACGTAAATATTTAGTGATTCTTCAAAATACACCTTTAAAATTTAAAATAAAGGCACTCAAAATTTTTGTAAGAGTTATGATAAAGTTTGTATGAAAAACTAGAGTTCATTTCGGTCATTTTCTGGACACTCTTTACTATTATGATTTTAAATAACCAAGCACTAAAAAACGCCAACTACTACAGCAATAGTAGATGTCGTTTGGTGGTTCAACATGCCTATTTAAACAGCTATCTGTGTGTTATACTTTTCATTGAGCAAGTTGGATAGATGGTGGCTAATCTCATTATAATGGGGTGATGCCTATGATTTTGGTTTCTACTCCTAGAAAGGAATAGCATGTCTGATTATGAAATGCTCATGATTGTTTTGACAATCATTCGTTTAGTATTAATTAGTAATAATAACCCAAAAATAACCATTCCCAACTTTTGATCGAGTAAGTAGAATGGTTATTCTTAGTTTACTGAAAGGCCACCATCTTTCGAACGGGCTCATTGGGCGACTTGTTAGAGCAAGTTGTCCCTTATTTATGCAATTTAATATTAACATGATATCTTTTAATATTCAAACTTGATGTTACCAATATAAAGAAAGTACCACTATATTAAATATCTTCGTAACTTACTATTATGAAGTCAGCAGGTTCTGTTGCAAAGTAAAAAAATATAGCTAACCACTAATATGTCATGTCAGTGTTCGTTTAACTTGCTAGCATGATGCTAATTTCGTGGCATGGCGAAAATCCGTAGATCTGAAGAGACCTGCGGTTCTTTTTATATAGAGCGTAAATACATTCAATACCTTTTAAAGTATTCTTTGCCGTATTGATACTTTGATATCTTGTCTTTCTTACTTTAATATGACGGTGATCTTGCTCAATGAGATTATTCAGATATTTCGATATACAATGACAGTCGGGATTCAGTTTAAACGTTTTAATAACTTTAGCCATGGCTACCTTCGTTAAAGGTGGCTGATCTGTAATCACTTTTTGAGGTTTACCAAATTGTTTAATGAGACGTTTGATAAACGCATATGCTGAATGATTATCACGTTACTTACGCAACCAAATATCTAATGTATGTCCCTTTGCATCAATGGCACGATATAAATAGTTCCATTTTCCTTTTATTTTGATGTACGTCTCATCAATACGCCATTTGTAATAAGCTTTTTTATGCTTTTTTTCCAAATTTGATATAAAATCGGGGCATATTCTTGAACCCAACGGTAGACCGTTGAATGATGAACGTTTACACCACGTTCCCTTAATATTTCAGATATATCACGATAACTCAATGCATATCTTAGATAGTAGCCAACGGCTACAGTGATAACATCCTTGTTAAATTGTTTATATCTGAA
>NZ_CP178243.1:0-8025 GCF_047037175.1 Staphylococcus simulans
ATGGAAGGTGTGTCCGTACATATCAAGAAAGGAGTTGTTATTTATGTCAATGATTGTTGCTAGAATGCAGAAAATGAAAGCTGAAAATTTAGTAGGAATTGGAAACCATAATCAAAGAAAAACAAAAAATCATTCTAATCCTGATATAGATACTTCTCTTTCAAAACTGAATTACGATTTAGTAGATCGTACTCAAAATTATAAAACTGATATTGAAAATTTTATAAATGAAAATAAAACTACTACCAGGGCAGTTAGAAAAGATGCAGTTTTAGTTAATGAATGGATTATTTCAAGTGATAAAGATTTTTTTGATAATCTAACTGAAAGTGAAATAGAGAATTTTTTTGAAAGGTCAAAAGATTATTTTGCTGAAAAATTTGGAGAGAAAAATATTCGATATGCAACTGTTCATTTAGATGAAAGCACTCCACATATGCATATGGGTATTGTTCCCTTTGATAAAGATAATAAATTAAGTGCTAAGAGAGTTTTTAATCGACAAGCTCTTCGTGATGTTCAAGAAGAATTGCCTAAGTACTTACAAGATTTTCAATTTGAAATTGAAAGAGGACAAAAAGGATCTGAAAGAAAAAATTTAACTGTTCCAGAATTTAAAAAATTAAAAGAAGAAGAAAGAGAAATAAAAAAAGAATTAGAAATAAAAAAAGATGAATTAATGGCTTACACAAAAGAAAATAAAATTGATAAAGAAATTGATATAACACCAATAAAAGAAATGGAAGATGTGGAGATTGAAACTGATGAGAAATCTCTATTTGGAATAACTAAAACTAAAACAGTTAGACAATGGACTGGCAATATAGTTTTATCTGAAAAAGACTATTTAAAATTAAGGCAAAAAGTCAATAAAGGAAAACAAGCAGAAGGAAAATTAGAAGCTATTTTAGAAACTGATGTTTACCAGGAAAACAAAGAGCTAAAAAATGAATTAAAAGATCAGATAGATAAAAATGATAAAGATATTGATGATTATAATGATCTTGTTAAAAGATATAATAATTTATATGAAGAAAATACTTCTTTAAAGAACCAGATTGGCGATTTAAAAGAAGAAATTAAGTTAATATACCAATCTACTAAAAGATTCTTTAAAGACCGTATAAGCGATTTTAAAGCCTTTAAAGAAGTATTTAAAGAGTTAGCTGATAGTATATCTAATATATCAAGAGAAAAGGGATTAGATAGTAGTTTCAAGAAAGAATTTGATAGAGAAAACAAGAAAAAGCGAACTAAAGGAATGAGTCGATAATTTTAGTATATGCTGTATACTCTGTAAACATTGTATACAGAGTAAATTGAGTAAACAGCGTATACACAATAAAAATGTTCATTTATCTATTGATAATCTAAGTCCCCCTACTAGTCTTTAGGGGTATTGTTTTAAAAGGGGTGAAAATATGTTATAATAAAAGTGTTCATTTATCTATTGATAATCTAAGTCCCCCTACTAGTCTTTAGGGGTATTGTTTTAAAAGGGGTGATTTATATGAGTAATAACATAAAGAATAAGAAGAAAAATTATAAGGAAGTAGAAGAGCTATTAGGTTTTCATTATGTAGAAGTAAAGGGAGAAGAATTTTATAGATATATATTTCCTAATAACCAAGATGAAGGAGAAATGCCGGCAGATTATTCTAAACCTAATGCTATTTATTTATATAAGGATTCTAAAGATGAGGGTACAGAAAGAAAGTTAAGAAGGAGAATAATGCTTAATGATACCTGGGAAGAAGACTATAAAGAGTTTGTAGAGAATAATCCTATGACCCTATGCTCAGGTTTAGCTTATAGAGGTCGTGTAAATCGGTTAGAGTATGCTCAGAATATGAATGCTTTGGTTTTTGATCTTGATGCAGTAGGTAAAAATGAGTTAATGAATTTATTTTCAAGAATAGGTAAAAAACCAGGTCTTAGAACCCTCCCTCAACCGACTTTTATTGTAATGAGTGGTACAGGTCTTCATATTTACTATGTATTTAAAGAGCCGATTGCTTTATATCCGAATATTAAGCTTCAGATGAAGCAGTTAAAGTATGATTTAACTTTTAAAATGTGGGAGTATAAGGCGACTTCACAAGAAAAACAGATACAGTATCAGTCAATTAATCAAGGCTTTAGAATGGTTGGATCTAAAAATGATAAGTATGATTTACCTGTAATAGCTTTTAAAACTGGCGATAGAGTTACTTTAGATTATATTAACTCTTATGCAGATGAAGAAAAAAATAGAGTAGATATAAAAAAGCGATTTAGACCAACTCAATATTCTTTAAAAGAAGCAGAAGAGAAGTTTCCAGAGTGGTATGAAAGAGTGATTGTTAAGGGAGATAAGAGAGCTAAAAGATGGGATATAAAGAGAGATCTTTATGATTGGTGGTTGAGACAGTCTTATAAGGTTAAGGGTGGACATCGTTATTTTTATTTAATGTGTATGGCAATTTATGCTGTAAAGTGTAATATTCCCAAAAGTGAAGTTCGAGAAGATATGTATAAAATATTTGATGAATTAAAAGAAATAGAACATTCCAATCCTTTAGAAGAAGATGATATTAAATCGGCTTTAGAAACTTATGATAGACAATACTATAATTTTACTATTGATGACATTGTAAAATTAACAGATATTCCTATTGAAAAAAATAAAAGAAATTATAGAAAACAAGATCAACATTTAAAACTTGCAAGAGGACAATTAGAGTTACTTAAAGAAATGGGAGAAGTTGAAGTAGGTAGACCTTCAAAAGAGAGTCTTGTTAGGGAATATTTAGAAGACAATCCTGATAATTCTCCAACAGAAATAGCTAGAAATTTAGGAATTTCCAGGACAACAGTTTATAAATATATAAATTAAAGTGTACAGCACTGTACTAAAGTGTACAACGAAACGTACAGCAATCTGTACAGCGTTATGATACAGTATTTCATAAGTGAGGTGGCATATGAAGGATAATATTTATACAATAAAAAACTTATGTGATGAATTAAATCAGCCAAGACAAAAGGTAAGAAGAAGACTTGAAAAGTTTGAAATTAAAGCGATTAATGAAGATACAAGAACTTATGAAAATGAACCTCTGGAGTATGATTACCAAGCTTTTTTGAAATTAGCAGAAGAATTTGATATACGAATTGACAATAAAGATTGTACAGCAAGTGTACAACAGCGTACAACGAATGAACAGCACCGTACAACAGAAGAAACAAGCAAAGATAAACTGATAAAGGTACTAGAAGAGCAGTTAGAAGAAGCGAATAAATCAAGAGCAAACTTAGAAAAACTTTTAGACCAACAACAACAGTTAACTTTGATTTCTAATAAAAAACTTGAATCATTGAAATTAGAACTTGAAGAAAAAGAATCAGAAACACAGATTGATGAAGGAATAAATAAAGAAGAAATGAAAAAAGATGAAAAAAAGAAGTGGTGGCAAATTTTTAGATAAATATAAAAGGAGAGAAATACTATGGCAGAAAATAAAAACCTTCGTCCCTTATTAAAATATCCAGGGGGAAAAGAAAGAGAATTAAATCATATTAATGATGCTCTACCTTCAATTATAAATAATTATTATGAGCCATTTTTAGGTGGCGGGGCTGTCTATTTTAATATAAATGCAAAACATGGTTCTGTTGCAAAGTTTTAAATCTACTATCAAATAAGGTAGAATAATAGAAAAAGATAGCAGGAGGAATGACGATGAATCATTTTAAAGGAAAGCAATTTCAGCAGGATGTGATTATTGTAGCCGTGGGCTACTATCTTCGTTATAACCTTAGCTATCGTGAAGTTCAAGAAATCTTATATGATCGTGGCATTAACGTTTCTCATACGACGATTTATCGTTGGGTGCAAGAATATGGCAAACTACTCTATCAAATTTGGAAAAAGAAAAATAAAAAATCCTTTTATTCATGGAAAATGGATGAAACATACATCAAAATTAAAGGAAAATGGCATTATTTGTATCGAGCCATCGATGCAGATGGTTTAACCTTGGATATTTGGTTACGTAAAAAACGGGACACACAAGCAGCCTATGCTTTTCTTAAGCGGTTAGTGAAGCAGTTTGATGAACCGAAGGTTGTAGTCACAGATAAAGCCCCCTCTATTACAAGTGCCTTTAAGAGACTAAAAGAATACGGCTTTTATCAAGGGACAGAACATCGTACCATTAAATACCTGAATAATTTGATTGAACAAGACCATCGTCCAGTAAAGAGACGCAATAAATTCTATCGAAGTTTACGCACTGCCTCTACCACGATTAAAGGCATGGAAGCCATCCGAGGATTATATAAGAAAACCCGAAAAGAAGGCACTCTCTTCGGGTTTTCGGTCTGTACTGAAATCAAGGTATTATTGGGAATCCCAGCTTAAATCATAGATGCCGTAAGGGATTTTATTCTTTATTTAAAACTTTGCAACAGAACCGCCATTGCGCTAGCGATTTGGTACAATAAGGGGGAAGTTGAATTATATTTGAAACGATAGGAGGGAGAAGCAAATGAAATCTACAACTAAAGTAACATTTAAAGAACTCCATGTATAGGTGGCTGTGACAAGCTTTACATGGAGTAGAATAATTATTGTCCAAAGCCACCTTTGCAATTGCTAGTACTAACGCAAAGGAGGATATGAAAATGCAATACAAAATAATTAATGGTGCCGTTTACTATGATGGTAATATGGTGTTGGAAAACATCGGTATTGAAATCAATGATAATGAAAAGATTGCTATTGTTGGTAGAAATGGATGTGGAAAAACAACCTTGCTAAAAGCTATTATAGGCGAAATTGAATTAGAAGAAGGAACTGGTGAAAGTGAGTTTCAAGTAATAAAGACCGGTAACCCTTATATTAGCTATTTAAGACAGATGCCTTTTGAAGATGAAAGTATATCAATGGTGGATGAAGTCCGTACGGTATTTAAGACGCTTATTGATATGGAAAACAAGATGAAACAGCTGATAGATAAAATGGAGAATCAATATGATGATAAAATCATCAATGAATACTCTGATATCAGTGAAAGGTATATGGCTCTTGGAGGTCTAACCTACCAAAAAGAATATGAAACGATGATTCGTAGTATGGGTTTTACTGAAGCAGATTATAAAAAACCCATTTCTGAATTTTCAGGTGGTCAGCGAACTAAGATAGCTTTTATAAAAATACTTTTAACAAAGCCAGACATTCTATTACTTGATGAACCTACTAACCACCTTGATATAGAAACAATACAATGGTTGGAGAGTTATTTGAGAAGTTATAAATCTACATTGGTTATTATTTCCCATGATAGAATGTTTCTTAATCGAATTGTGGATAAGGTTTATGAAATCGAATGGGGAGAGACCAAATGTTATAAAGGTAATTATTCAGCCTTTGAGGAGCAAAAACGAGAAAATCATATCAAACAGCAAAAAGATTACGATTTGCAACAGAAAGAAATTGAAAGGATTACACGCTTGATTGAACGTTTTCGTTATAAACCTACGAAAGCTAAAATGGTGCAATCTAAAATTAAATTATTACAGCGTATGCAAATATTAAATGCACCAGACCAATACGATACAAAAACTTATATGTCTAAATTTCAACCGAGAATCAGTAGTTCAAGGCAAGTGTTAAGTGTTTCAGAACTTGTGATAGGCTATGATACTCCTCTTGCAAAGGTTAATTTCAACCTTGAAAGGGGACAGAAGCTTGGAATTGTTGGGAGTAATGGTATTGGTAAATCCACGTTGCTTAAAACACTTATGGATGGTGTGGCAGCATTGTCTGGAGATTTTAAATTCGGATACAATGTTGAAATTGGCTATTTTGACCAACAGCTTGCTCAAATCAGTGGAGATGATACACTATTCGAAATTTTTCAAAGCGAATACCCTGAGCTAAATGACACAGAGGTCAGAACTGCTCTTGGCTCATTTCAGTTTAGTGGAGATGATGTTTTTAGACCGGTGTCCTCTTTGTCAGGTGGAGAAAAGGTTAGATTGACATTATGTAAATTATTATATAAACGTCCTAATGTTTTAATCTTAGATGAACCGACAAACCACATGGATATTATTGGAAAAGAGAATTTAGAGAATATCTTATGCAGTTATCAAGGTACAATTATTTTTGTGTCACATGATAGATATTTTACTAATAAGATTGCTGACAGATTACTTGTTTTTGATAAGGATGGTGTAGAGTTTGTACAATCTACTTATGGTGAGTACGAGAAAAAAAGGATGAATTCTGAAAAGCCATTTAATAACATTAAAGTTGAGCAGAAAGTAGAGAAAAATAACACAGTAAAAGGCGATCGTAACTCCATTGAGAAGGAGAAGGTTAAGAAGGAGAAACGAATTGAAAAACTTGAAGTGTTAATAAATCAATATGATGAAGAATTAGAAAGATTGAATAAAATTATTTCTGAACCAAACAATTCTTCTGATTATATAGTACTGACGGAAATACAAAAATCAATTGATGATGTTAAAAGGTGTCAGGGTAATTATTTTAATGAATGGGAACAGTTGATGAGAGAATTGGAAGTTATGTAATTTTTGAGTTATGCAATAAGGATGTAAAAGTCGTCGTGAATCATAGTTTACCTCAATTAACTCGAAAAAAACTAACAGAAAGACTAATGACTATATCAGGAAAGATTGGAAATACGGATTCTGTTAGACCACTTGAAGTTACGGTTATAAATAGGAGTGAAGTTGTCCCTTGGCAATATCCTCCAAAAAGAGAATTTATATACGGTGAGTGGCTCAGGGGTGAATTTGAGAATGGACAAATTCAGGAACCAAGCTATGATCCTGATTTGGCTATTGTTTTAGCACAAGCAAGAAAGAATAGTATTTCTCTATTTGGTCCTGATTCTTCAAGTATACTTGTCTCCGTACCTTTGACAGATATTCGAAGAGCAATTAAGGATTCTTTGCCAGAACTAATTGAGGGGATAAAAGGTGATGAGCGTAATGTAATTTTAACCCTAGCTCGAATGTGGCAAACAGTGACTACTGGTGAAATTACCTCGAAAGATGTCGCTGCAGAATGGGCTATACCTCTTTTACCTAAAGAGCATGTAACTTTACTGGATATAGCTAGAAAAGGCTATCGGGGAGAGTGTGATGATAAGTGGGAAGGACTATATTCAAAGGTGAAAGCACTCGTTAAGTATATGAAAAATTCTATAGAAACTTCTCTCAATTAGGCTAATTTTATTGCGATAAACTAGGTTTCACTTTGGTTCACCATGAAGATGGATTCGCAGTTCTAATGTGTAATGAGGTTCGGATTCATCTATGGGAGGCAAGTGATGAAGGCTGGCGCTCTCGTAGTAATGATTCACCGGTTTGTACAGGTGCGGAGTCGTTTATTGCTGGTACTGCTAGTTGCCGCATTGAAGTAGAGGGAATTGATGAATTATATCAACATATTAAGCCTTTGGGCATTTTGCACCCCAATACATCATTAAAAGATCAGTGGTGGGATGAACGAGACTTTGCAGTAATTGATCCCGACAACAATTTGATTAGCTTTTTTCAACAAATAAAAAGCTAAAATCTATTATTAATCTGTTCAGCAATCGGGCGCGATTGCTGAATAAAAGATACGAGAGACCTCTCTTGTATCTTTTTTATTTTGAGTGGTTTTGTCCGTTACACTAGAAAACCGAAAGACAATAAAAATTTTATTCTTGCTGAGTCTGGCTTTCGGTAAGCTAGACAAAACGGACAAAATAAAAATTGGCAAGGGTTTAAAGGTGGAGATTTTTTGAGTGATCTTCTCAAAAAATACTACCTGTCCCTTGCTGATTTTTAAACGAGCACGAGAGCAAAACCCCCCTTTGCTGAGGTGGCAGAGGGCAGGTTTTTTTGTTTCTTTTTTCTCGTAAAAAAAAGAAAGGTCTTAAAGGTTTTATGGTTTTGGTCGGCACTGCCGACAGCCTCGCAGAGCACACACTTTATGAATATAAAGTATAGTGTGTTATACTTTAC
>NZ_CP178244.1:0-3010 GCF_047037175.1 Staphylococcus simulans
CTGGGGCTTTTTCATGTCAAATTTTCTTTATACATTAAAAATAGGCTATATTCCCTTAGCATCAAGGGTTATAGCCTATTTTTAAAAAGATAATTATTTCTAATAGTATCAAGACAAGAAGAAACTCAAAAATTGCTCCGCATTTTTTCGTTTTTAAAACAATGTTTTTAAAAGAATAAATATTAAGATATAAAGAACAATCACTAAAGGTAAACCAATCACTATGTTAGCTAAGATTCTATAACTAGTTTTGGATATATTTTTTGTAAGTGTGCCCATAATTAATGTATTAAGAAAAATCGAGAAAAAAGTACTCGCTAAATAAAATATTGGATTTGCATCTGTAAAATACGTCATATAAAATCCTTTCAACTCCGATGAGAAGTTAGATTATACTCCATTTGTAGGATTTCCATTAGCCATACACTTACCAACAGCCCAAGCTAGAGATCCTGCTATACCATATGCTCCGCCTTTAACGCCCATCTTAACTAGTTTTGTTCCAGCAACTCCATACTGTCCAGCTTGGATAGCTTGCGCGATTTCAGCAATAGCAGTCGGTCCTAAAGTATCAAAAATATTAAGTGAATTGATTACGCATTCTGTATTATCAGTAACATTCTGACATGCTTCTTGTGTAGGACAAGCTCTAACTGCTGTTCCAGCAATACTCCTTTTTTCTTCTTCAATTTTATCAAGTTCTTGTTGCTGCTCTTCTGTAAATTTAGTTTTTAATTTTTGATAATCATAAGAAACAATATTGCCTTCTTCATCTTTAACTTCGCTATCTCCAAAGTAGTATTCTAATTCCTGTGCCACTTTTTCAATCTCTTTTTCTTCTTCCTGCTTCTGTACTTCAGCATTAGCATAAGGAGAAATTACAAAAGCTAAAGTACATACTAACGAGACAAAAACAAATAACATTTTCTTCTGCATAAAAAACCTCCTTTTAAATCTATATCCAAGTTATCATAAGCATAATTAAATAAAAGTGTTGTATATATCATTTAATTATGCTATATAAATATTCTTTTTAGGTTTTGTAAGTAACCTCTAACACTTTTTTGTTAATCCTTAAATGTTCCTTATTACTTTATTCCAATTGCTTTATTGACAACGAGCCTCTGAACCCTTAACAAACCCTAAACTTGTCGAATCGTCGGCTTAATAGCTCACGCTATGCCGACATTCGTCTTCAAGTTTAGTTAAGGGTTCTTCTCATTGATCAATAAATTTTCTCGGCATAAATGCGTAGTCTACTTTTTTCTAGAGCGAGTAATTATCAGATAACCAAAAAGACAACAAAACAATATAAAAGCGAAAATCCCCATATGCCTACCTCCTTTTTCAACAAACTTTATCACAAGAACTATTTAAATTTTAAATGCCTTTATTTTGAATTTTAAGGGGGTATTTAGAGCAAACTCTGTATTTCTTATGTTTTTATACTCAAGTTCCAATATAAGCATTTAAAACGCAAATATGAGCTTATAACAGAAAAATATACCTTCTTGATTTATACATCAAATATACATCATCAAAAAAATAGAATATTTGCGTAGAATATTTGGCATGAGCATAAGGAAATCCAGTACCACCCCTGGTGGTATTCAGCATAGCTGAAAGATTTTCCTAACATTCATTGCACTCATTTGCTCATGCAAACAACATTAAAAGCCTTGATATTAAAGCAATTGAAGTTAATCCGTATTCTTAAACTTGCAAAACAAAAAAGTGTATAATTACATAGAATGCAACATTTTACATAAATACCGCTCGGGGCTTCCACTGGAATATTTTTTTCATTGATTTAACAGGCTTTATCAAAGGTCTGGAATACAAATATTCTAAATTTCCAAGCTCTTGGAATATATAGACTATTCATTTTTTTGTATTTTTTGTATGAAACGCTTAAATATCAAATTTAAAACCAGCATAAAAAATGCTAGCCGATCAGCTAGCATTACAAATTCTTCAAGTAATAATTTTGTTTTTCAAAATTCCAAATTGCCGTAATCGAATATGCTTGTGCTTCTTCATCCGTTACTTTTTCATCGTCATTTGTATGAATGAGATTACCCTCTTCAGCATCATCCAAATTCATTTCTTTATGTTTCTTTTTCAATAAACCGCCATAACTTAACATACGCTTCCGATACAAACCTTGTTCTAAATCACTCACAATCTCTGTATCTTTTTCTTTGTCTCCTGTTAAATAATCTGATGACTTCACCGAATATTTTGATGTCTCTTTAATTGCTGCTTGTATATCTGAATCGCCTTTTTTATTCGGCTTGATTGCTTTAATATTTGCTACAGGTTTATAGCTAACCTTAAGTGCTTTTTGCCATAACTTAACCCATTCTTCTTGAGAAATATAATTTTCAGCACCTCTAAAGTATTTTGATTCTACACATAGTAGTACATGCATGTGCTGATTATAACTACCATCTTTATGATTAACAGTTACCTCTGTTGAACGCATAAAACCAATTAAGTTATTACTTACTTTTTTATATTTAAACAACTTATGAAATGCTTTAGTCATTTCAGTCAAACTCTCTTCTAATGTTTTGCCATCTACAGCATTACGAGTTGATAAAGTTAAAAATAACCATCGAGATTTAGGCTTTTCTTTAATCACTTCACCGATGATTTTTTGGGCTTGATAACTATTTTTCATAGCTCTCCTCCAATTACAAATAGGACAAAGTTTTGATTTACAAAACCACGCTTTATGTAATTTAAGATACCCTTCTTCTGTTGGTTTGAATTCCAAGATATTGCCACACTCTCTAACATTATGGGCTTTCTTTATTTTTAAAATTTCAAGAATATCTGCATAGCTCACATTATCTATTTTCTTTTCTCTCCAAGGACGTTCTTTACCACTCTTAGACACATCTTTCAGTGTTTCAACATCTTGATTTTCGTTTATATATCTAGTAGTATTAAATTGCATATAAAAGACCCCCAGTATTATTTAAGATTCGACACCTTAATAATATTA
>NZ_CP178245.1:0-1444 GCF_047037175.1 Staphylococcus simulans
TAATAACAAAAATAACACCAAAAACCAATTTTTTATTTAAAGTGTGGATTATGGATTATGGATTACCTAGGGGGGTGTCGTAGTACCCCCCTAGGTTCACAAAAGAAAACTACTCCTTATAGCCAATAACAAAATACTTTTCTGGATTTTGTAAACACACCAAACTAATAAATAAATCATCTTCAACAACCTTATAGCTTTCAAAATTATTCATTTTCATATTTAATCTTCCTTTCTATAAATTATTCATTACTAATATAACAAGAATACGACCACCTTAATTTTACTTGTAATAAAATTTCCTTTTGACTTCACGATATCGAAAGTAATGATTTGGATTGGTTGTTAACTTGGAATTAATCCAAGTTAAAACCTGCACCAATCGCCACTTATGTGGCTATCATTATTTCTTTGTTCGTCAAAAGTATTTCTCTTATCACAAGTAAAATTAAGGTTTGGCAAGCATTGGCTTTGCTAGCCACTTCATTCACTTACGTTCATTCAGTGCTGCAAATCCGCTTGTTGGGGGAATCCCCCCAATCCCCCTTTTTTGCTAAAGCAAAAAGCTAGCCACAAGGGCTAGCTAAAAGCACTATCTATCTTTTCTATGTCGAATTGATTTTATATAATTACTCATAATAAATGTTGAATTATCACAAAGTAACGGGAACCAATCATCAAATCTATATACCATTGCATAATCTATTAAATCTTGAATTTCATCAATATTATTATCTCTAACATACTCAATCATTTCTTTTATTAATTCATATCTTTCTCCACTTGTAATCCTAAAATATTGTTCTATATCAATATTGCCATAAACTTCAATATCCGATTTATTATATTGAAATTTATCCGGACTATCTATATGCACCATATATCTTATACTACCGCCTGTAGAATTAGATTTTTGAGGTGCAGGAGCATTAATAGTATTAGTTAACTCTAAAACCTGGGTATATGACTTATTAGATGTAAAACATAATAATACATGCCAATGAGCCTTCTTAATCTCTCCAGTAGGTAAAACGTCTTTATCATGTAAAGGACTACATACAAAGAAAACACCTTGTTCTACAAGTTGTTCTTTCCAATTCTCAGGAGCAGATTCAGGATATACAATAACATTCCATGTTTTAGATCTAGAATCTTTTCTATTAGTTTTCTGCATGATAAACTATGGTTAATTAAACGAGTGTGTTGTACCTATCCTAACCGCCAAATTAGATGGGTACTTTTTTGTTTAAAAAGAACCATATTCCTCCTTTGCATATTTTTTTATCAATGTTTCAATCACTTCAGATTTAGAAAAACCATATTTTTCCTTTATTCTGTTCAACGCTTCATTTTCTTCATCAAACAACCTAACTGTAAAAGTCTTTTTTTCACTTTTATTTCTCTCGATACTCAACATTTAACACCTCCAATCAGTTTTATTTAA